>NZ_KE148313.1 GCF_000238055.2 Oribacterium parvum ACB1 | reverse complement strand
AAACGAAAAAGCTATCCCCAGCAAGGATCTGTAAGCATATTGAAGGAAGAAGTACTCTTCTTGTTTTACCAGCTCCTGTAAGAGCAATCGTTATTGAATGAGCTAAAATTTTCATATACCGGACAATGTTACTTTTATAATCTAAAACAATTCCAGACTGTAATTTTTCATTTTGCGTTTTAACATTCAAATCACTACTTATGGATTGAATCTCTTGTTCGTCTGCAAACCATGCTTTACCATGTTGCCCATTTCCCACCGGTCTTGGAATAGAGATATAATCTGTAACCTTATATTCTGAAACATTTGATAACTTGGCTTTATGGAAGAAAAACTGATAAGTAAGCCAAATAAGAATAATGGTTTCATACAAAATTCCAAATAACAGCATTCCAGCATAAAATTTCTTTGCGTATTGCGGGATGTCCAGCGGATTTACAGAGAAATGTAAATTTAAAATATCTGTATGCGTAATCCGGAGAAAAAGACGAATAACCTGATCCGTTAAGTAAGAAAGGTAAATAGCCAAAAACACAGAAAGAAAAATGGATATCAAAAATGCTGGAAGTTTTCCTTTAGTTTGCATAAATCATTACCTCTTTAATTGAACGGAAGATCTTCTCCAGGAACATAGTTGGATTCGTTTTCTTTCTTTTTTGTTTCTGCAAATTCTTGCTCGTCTACATTAACGTCTGTGGTATATACAGTTTTTCCATCTTTATCTTTAAAACTCCCGGTATGCAGATATCCGGACACAAGCATCTTCATTCCCTTCTTTAAATACTTCTCGCAAAAAGATGCTCTTACTCCAAAACATACACAGCGAACAAAATCGGCTGAATCATGTTCCTCTTTCTTTCCGATCCTTTGGACAGCCAATGTGTATCGGCTAACAGCAGATTCCTCACCATTGTCTTTGTTGAAATATTTAGTTTCAGGATCTGCTACAAGTCTTCCGGATAAAATTACTTTGTTCATTTTGTTCTCCTTTCATTGCACAAATTTCTTTGGATTTTACATATATTTTCCAGCCCATTTGAGCCAAAAAAAACTAATGATAGTCCACAATAAAATTGGCAAAAAACGACCAATTTTCTTGAGGCAGGAATAGGACGGCTACGCATCGCCTGAACTGGTACTGGCAAAGCCAGTACCCATGCGGTTTTATAGCATTATTTTTTGTGGCTACAAATGTTGTTTTTTCCATTTTATACGGCTACAAAATATATAAAATGCAGATAAAACCATTGATACAAGCCATTTTTCATATGGCTACAATTTCTAATAATTACTATTTTCCATAGAAAATCCTTGTTCTCTTTTCCACTCTCTAAGAGCTTTCACATTGCCTTTGTCTTTTCCGGAAGAATAAACAGAAGAGGGGGTTCTAGTATTATTGGCATAAAGTAAAGCATCTAAAAATGTATTGACTAATCTGTACATATGATACGACACCTCTTGTTTTGAATGGTAATCTGGCTCTTGGGGCTCCACCGGGCTAGTGCCTTCCGGCTCTTGAGGCTCCATCGGGCTAGTGCCTTCCGGCTCTTGGGGCTCCACCGGGCTAGTGCCTTCCGGCTCTTGAGGCTCCACCGGGCTAGTGCCTTCCGGCTCTTGGGGCTCCACCGGGCTAGTGCCTTCCGGCTCCTGAGGCTCCACCGGGCTGGTGCCTTTCGGCTCTTGGGGTTCCACCGGGCTAGTGCCTTTCGCCTCCCGGGATTCTTCTTGGGTAATACTTCCCATGTCCCTAATTTCTCTAAGAACAAGGTTGCAAAGTCGTTTTTCTATATCCTCTTTTGCTTTTAGAACTGCAACTTTGATTTCTTTTTTACTTGGGCTATAGTCCTTCGCAATCCTATAATGATAATTTAGAAAATCATCATATTCTCTTTTTAGGACTTTATTCGTCAAAAGAACCTGTACCACAGAAAGAACTTTTTCTTTATTACTAGGTGATAAATATTGAAATTTATTCAATTTATCCCTTGGAAGAGAGTCTAATAATTCTGAAAATGCACTACTAAACTTCTGCCTGTACTCCTTATCAATTTTACTAATAAAGGGACGAGCTTCTTCAAAAGTAATATCATCAACTAACATTTGTAATTCAGTTTTACTGTCTTTAATCAGCTCTTCACGAGATAAATATTTTTTGTTAGCCAGGCTTTTTCTTTCTTCTTCCGTAAACAGCTTAGAGAATAATTCTCTGCAATAATGTTGCTGTGGTTGAGATATAAAGCTATTTTGAACATTATTGATATTCTGATCCCATATCATAAAATGGATATGAGGGTGATTTTTTTCCCTATGAAAAGCTGCTACCCATTGTAAATTTCCAGACTGTATTCCAAATTTTTCGCCTATTAAGGGAAGGGCTTGAGAAAGATACTTTCTCCAATTTTCCTTATCAAGAAACCCAAGATCTCTGGCATCCCTTTCATCAAGAGATAATATTCCTCGAAATACAACTTGCTTCTTTGAACGTTCCTTAATATTGCTTAAAACAGAATCAATATCATCAGTTTCAATATTTCCAAACAACCCATGGCTTCTTGGTCGTTCATGAATATATTGTAGATATGTTTCATTTTCAGACTGTTGAGATAAATCAACTCCTTCTCTTGTTGCAATATAATACAAGTAGTTATAAGTTTTTACTGCCGTATTCCTTTTGTTTGGAGACTCACTCCTTATTTTAGATACAACAATATTATTCATCTTCTCCCTCTGTAATAGCCTTCTTCCAATCGTCTAAAGCTTTTAAATCGTTCTCCATTCTTGTTCTTTCAATCAAACTTTCTACTTGTAATTGTCCTTTGCTAATTTTCTGGCTTTCGCCTTTAGATTGGTAATAATATGCTTTATATTCTGTTGGATCCAATCCGGGATTTTGAAGAATATAATTTTTCAAAGACATAAGATTTGCTCTTTCCAACTCAGATAATATTTTTTTCTTTAAATCTATTTCGCTTTGAAAATTTGCATCTAATAATTCTTTAACCGTCTGACGAATTCTGCCATCTAATTCTGAAAAGGCATATTGTGATATCGTGCCATGAATTAGTTTTAGAATATTGTCACGAACAAACTGAGCTCTACTGATTCCTTCTGCTTCTGCACAAGCATCTAACATTGCTAAATTTTCTTTAGTCATCCTAAAATGAACATCAACATCTTCTTTGTTTTTTCCTGTGTTGCCCATAGGTCTCCTTTTTTTAAATGGGAAGTACTTCCCATTTCTACCATTCAAGAACATAATTATCATCATCTTTATTATTCGGGTGAAGATAACCAGATACATCGTTAGCAACTTGTATTTTTCTAATTCTCGTAGTCCCTCCTTATATTCCAAAATCTTTGCGAAGATTTGCATGGAGCCTAAAATTATCAGAAAGTAATTCATCATATAAAGACGATGCAATGTATAGCGTTGGACTCTTAATCTCGTCGTTTTCTATTTTTTTGCAAACACGCTTTAACACATTTTCAGCTACATCTTCAAGCTGAAGACTTTGGAACGTTTTATCATATGTTCTATTTAAAGCATCTATGAATTTAGCGTAATTTATGCGTCTAACCTTTACTGGGCGAAACTCGTCAGCCAAACAAAGGTTTACAATCATATTGGTAATTAATGATAAACAATCTTTTTCAATAGGATCTTTCAGCAGTTCTATTCTTTGTTCGTAATTAAGAAAATTTTTAATTACAGTTTGAAGTAAATCCGGCTGAGTAGCAAAGAAGTAGGGGATTCCATTGTTTTTTATGATTTCACTTTTCCAATCAATATTTTGTAATTTATCCTTTTGCAAATTGTTCCGTCCGTCCGTCTGAGTGTTTTCGAAATGGGAAGTACTTCCCATTTTTTCCGTTTTTAGACTGACTGAGCAGTTGCTTTTGAAAGAGTTACTTTTGAAAGAGTTACTTTTATTGTCTAAGATTTCAGTATCCTCAATACCAGTATCTTCATATTCCGGACTCTGGAATTTAGCACTCGAAGAGTTTGGAAAAACATCTTGTTCATTTTCTAAATTATTAGCAGTGTCCGGAAAATTGATACACGGAGAAAATGGCTTATTTACGTTACTTTTTGGAAATTCGCAAAGGATAAAACAAGTTTTAGCATAAAAATTTCCTTCTTTTTTATACAGTTCGCTCTGAATATACCTGTATTCTTTTAGTAGGTCTAAATGCTTATAATAACTATCTTTTCCGATACCTAAGTGACGGAGCATTTGATCTCTATATTTACTAATAAAATCACCAGCTCCGGCATAACTACAGAAATATGCATAAATACCTTTAGCCTTTAAGGTAAGACGTGGATCTTTCATAACAGCCTTGGGAATCATTCCATAGCCAAATGCTTTCATGCTATATTTTTCATGTTGAACAAAATTCTTTTCTACATAAATACTTGTATTAGCAATCGGTTTTATTATTTCATACCTTTCAAGACGTTGAGGAAGGATATAAGTATTTTTAAAATATGCTCCTTTTCGATTTTGTATGATTTTTAAATATTCAAAATCTCTTAGCAATTTCAAATGGCGATAATATGCTCCGGTTGAAACATTTAAATCGTCAAGAATTTTATCTCTGCCCGGGAAAGAAGAATTTCCGGCTCCAGCATAGCTACAGAAATAAGCATAAATTGCTTTTGCTTCCAAGGTGAGATCCGGGTCTAGCATTACAGCTTTAGGAATAATTCCATAGCCCTGGAAATTAATTCCTTCTATCTCTAATTTAGTAATAAATTCGGCTTTTATAGTAGAGATTTCTTGTTCCATAGCTAATTATCCTCATACGAATTAATCCATTGTTCAAACTGATTAATATTGCTAAATAAACTATCCTTTAAATCCAGAATATCGGAATATGGAAGAACGTCCTGGATATCAAGAGAGCTTGTTCTAATTGCTGTTAAGCTTTCAATTACGCCGAGTAATTCATCAAGTTTTTTTCTAAAGGTAACAACATTTTTAAAATAATAGATATCTTTTTCTGCTAAATCCTGTTGCTATTTTTTCTTTTTGCTTTTCTTTAAATAACACAGGGTTTTCACTTAAATTTGCCAATTCTTCAGCTACTTGTTTCTTGCATTCCTTTGCTTCAACATAATCCTGAATTACAAAAGAAATAGCTTGTGCATCGTCTTCGCTATCTATACGATTACAGATAGCCTGTTGTTCTTCTTCTGTTAATCCGGATAATGTTGATACTGCTTCAATCCGTAATTTCTTATTTTCAAATAATTCTTTAAATCTTGGAATTAAGGAATCCAGTAGCTCGTACTTATGTAGTTGCCTTCTACTTATTCCAATGGCATCAGCAATTTCATCTTTTGTAACTTTATTTTTCCCTAAAAGGGAAGCTTCCTCCTCCAGCAATTTTTTCACTTTAGAAATATATTCAGATCTTTCTTTTGGTGTAAATTGACGGACATCTAAATTTGTAGCGTATTTCCTTAATTCCGAACGAATTTCATCAAGTCTATTTCCATTCTCGTCGTTATGTTCTTTCGAAAAAGAATTAACTTTAAAGGGAATGCCTTCTGTTAGAAGAGGTAAAATATTGCTTCTAAATAAAACAAAATTCTCTTGTTCACTTTCCGGCAATTCGTTAATCCGTGTTACAGAACCAAATTTAGAATTTAGTAAGTCTAATGCACGGATTCTTCTTTCTCCACTTTCAAGAATATAAAGGTCTCTATCATCATCGTAATGCCCGGTTAAATTATGCTCCAATCCATTTTTTAAAAGACTGTTTGCCAATTCCTCAATATTCTCCATTGAAAAATCATTATTTTCGTTAAAGACAATTTTCTCCCGGGGAATTCGTTTAAAGTTAAAAGGATTTTTACCATTGAATGCTTCAAATGCTTCCCCCATAGATTCCTTATTAAAGGTTAGAAAACGAGTTCCAGAAGGGTTTAAAGATTGTTTTTGGGAAGTACTTCCCAAATCTTCAACTTGATTTTCTGTCATACTATCATCGTAAGTCTCAGACGAGAGTAGGAGAGAATCTGCTTTAACATCCTGTAAGCCAAATTCCCCAGTAGATTGAATATCAAGCTTTTTGAATTTTTCTTTCATTTACTAATTCCTTTCTTTTTATAAACTCATTTCTAAACGCTGTTTTGATAAATCATCTAAAATGCCTAATTCCAGTAACAAATGCGAATAATCTAAAAGAGCATTACTGTCTAAGCTATGCTCTAGAATTGGTATAAATTCACTTTCAATCTGAGCAATCTTTGTATCTTTTCTGATATAAGTGTTGAAGAAATAATCCGGAATAGATTCCTTATATTCTCTGATTCGTTCTTTTACTGCAATCGTCGAGGGATTTACTTGTGTAAGAAAAGCCCCAAGGAAAGTTAATGAAAGATCATATTCCTCTGTTAAATTGTTTATTGTCTCCATGATTTCAAATAATCCTTTTTTAGAAAACCCATCTTCTCTAATAGGAGTAACAATGTAGTCGCTAGCCACAATAGAATTTAAAGTAAAAAAATCTAATGCAGGTGCGTTATCAATCAAGATAAAGTCAAAATCTTCCTTAATAGCAGTAAGAGCTTTGTTTAGAATGAAAGGACTTTTAAAACATGGATCCATATTTGACTCTATCGAATTAAACCTTTTACTTGAGGGTATAATAGAGATATTTTTTATTGGTGTAGGATAGATGAAGTCTAAAAGTTGCTCTTTCTTCTTTGGTCTTTCTTTGAAAATTTCAGAAATATTCTTTTTACTTGGAGCAATTCTTCCGGCAATACTTGCGGACGTATCTTCGATATACTGATGTAAAGCTAAGGACAAATTACTTTGCCCATCAAGGTCAACGACTAATACTTTTTTACCCAAATAAGCAAGCAATTCAGAAAAAATCAAAATACTAGTCGTTTTAGCTACACCGCCTTTGTTATTTACTACACTTAATATCTTTTTCATAGATCATCCCTCTTGACATTTCTTCTATATTTCAGTAAGCTTAAATAGCTTAGATTTTAAACAAACAAACTTCTCTAAGCCCCCGGTGCAGTTTACTGGGGTCTCTTTTTTTTCAAAAAATAATGAAAAATAAAACAAGCCCAACAAACTCGTCGAAAAGTTTGTTGGGCTTGTTTTTTGGGAAAATCAATATCATAAGCTACATAAAAAACTACAGTAGTTATTTGCTAAGCAGATATTTCCTTAGAATAAGCCAATATAATTAAAATTCCATACAAACAAAATAATTATATGATAAATTTCATAGATTATTGTTATATGGTTAAACAAACTTCTCTCCTGTAGCTATTCTAAGATAAAAAATGATAAAATACAAGAGAAAATAAATATTTTTTTACTTATTCCCCTAGTATTTTTTTCTCATATTGTAAAAGAGATAAACTATTCTTTTTTTCATTTGATTGAGCATATACATCCATAGTCATATGAATATTGCCATGTCCCATAATTTCTTGGATGACTTTTAAATTCACCTCATTTTCACAAAGCCTAGAACAGAAGGTATGACGTAAAGCATGAGATGAAAACAACGGAAGCGAAGTTGGAACACCTGGATGCATTTCTTTAAAAAGCTTATCCGAGTTATAATTCGTGATAAGCTTTTTTAATGCATGATTCACATCAAAATTTGAAACTGCTCTTATTCTGTTGTTGACTATACAATAAAATATCAGTTCTTGGTCATTAATTAAAAGGTTGTCCTCATGAGGGAAGGATTTTCTTATGCTTTTATCATTCTTCATTTTTTCTAAAACAGCATATAACGTTGAAAGAATCGGTAATTTCCGGACACCATTTTTTGTTTTGGTAGGATTAAATGAAAAAATTCGCTCTTTTCCTTTATAAGAACAGACTAAAGTTTTGTTTATTGAAACAAGTTTTTTTTCAAAGTCAATATCATCCCAGCAAACTGCAGAAGCTTCTCCCACTCTTGCACCTGTGCTTAACATAAAAAGCCATAACGGATAGAAGAAAGAATCAGTTTCTTTTGCATACATAAGAAATGCTTTTTCTTCATCAGTCGTTAAAACTTTTTGCCCATTTGATTCTTCTCTTAGACTACTACCCTCTGCGTGAGCTAAAGCTTTCATTGCTTGCTGAGCTGGATTAATTGTAATAACCTGATCACTAACCATAAGAGCAAAAATAGCATGGAGCATTCCCTGAATAGATTTAATTGTGTTCAATGATAAATGCTTTTCAGTAAAATGATAAATGAGTAATTGCCGAATATCAGAATGAGTAATTTCATTCACTTTCTTTTTACCAAGTCGTTTTTTTATATAGTGATCATATAAATTTCTTTGAACGTATGCTGTAGTGTTTCTAATTATTCTACTTAGCATAAAGCGTTCGAAAGCTTTATCTAAAGTTATAGACTTCAGATTTTTACCTAACTCATCAAAACGATATTCTATAGCTTCAGATACTTTCTGTCTTAACGCTTCCAAGGAAGATGCATAGATTGTTTTCTTATTTCCGCAAACAGTTTTTTGAAATACATAAATCCCATCATATCGTTCAAACTCTCCGGTTCTAAGTACTCTTCCATGAGAATCTTTTCTAACTTTTCGCATAATAAATTACCTCTCAATATCAAAAGAATTATCTCTGTGATTAAGAGAAGCAACTTCATTATCATGAACCGTATCATTGGCCGTAATTACTCTTTCAGAATGTTCTTCTAAGATATTATTAGAATCAATGATTTTTATAATTTCGGCTTTATCTAGAAAAGCTGAAATTTCATGTTTTAAATTTTTATTTGTCTTTAAATCATATTCTTCAGACAACGAATCTATATTTGCACAGATAATATTTCCTTTTTGTTCAAATATAATTGTTTTTTCTTGAAATACCGGAGATTTTAAATATACAGTACTAAAGTTACTTTCTAAGCAATCTAAAAGAAATTTACTTCCAACATCATATAATTTTCCTTCTAGGATATCCTCTCCATTCTTATTTAAAACAAATGCTTTAGTAAGATCTAAGTATTTAGAACTATCTTGCCATTCTAATTTTTCAGAATTCCAGAAGAAGTCTTTTTGAATCCCTTTTCTAAATGGTGTAAAGAATTCCGCAAGAAATGAATACGCTTCATCAAATTCCGGCTTACCAATAATACTAAAAAGTTTATTGTAAGCATGCTCAATCTGACTTCTTTTCTGGAAAAAAGCAGAAAAGTCCTTAATTTCTCTTTTATTATTTTTACTATAGTCAAATATATCTTTTATTTTAAAAGAAAAACAATGACAAAACATATAAACATCCAATAGATCTTTAGTTCTCCATTTATATACTAAGTCTGTAGAAGAACTTGAAATTTTGTCAAGTAATATTTCAATGGGTAAAATGCCATTAAAACTGGCAGTTCCATAAGAATAAATTCTTCGTCCGGATTCACAATGTATATCGATATCCATAGAAATCAAATCAAGACCTGAATGTACATCAGTAAATACCACTTTAGCTGATTGTTTTTCACCAAATGGTCGGGTTACTTTAACTTCTAAGTTACTATGCTTATCCTTAATTGCATTTGCTATAGATAAAGATAATTCTTCAAGTGTAGGAGGAATTCCAACCCAATTGGCATCAATATCTTTAGTCATTCTATATACATCATTATATGATTGCTCTTGAAGAAATAGATTACTAATTAGCCCACCTTTGAATATAAGAGGAATTCCACTATCATTTAATTCTGCTAAAATAGAATACATTAATTCTTCTTTTTCAGTCATAATTGGCTCCTTGCACGAATCCTATAGCCCATTCCTTAACTTCATCAAATAGAACTTGGTCAGTATCTACAATCAATTTATCAAATGTAAAATTATTGAAATAATAATAATTTCCTAAAGCTTCAACTAATACATGAGTATCTGATGTGTCATAATCTCTAATAAAATCTTTGATAGTCTGTTCAAGCGTTGAGCATAAAACAATACCATCATCCAAATATTCTATCCCATCAAAGCTATTTACAATGCTATATTGAATATTAGAATATTGTCCTTCTGTTAAAGAATAGACCTCAATATTCTTTTCTCCAATATAGCCCGGAAAAAGTTGTAAATACTCCAAAGCAGATATCCCCCTTAGAATTACCTTTTCAGAACT
This sequence comes from Oribacterium parvum ACB1, assembly GCF_000238055.2. GTDB lineage: Bacteria > Bacillota > Clostridia > Lachnospirales > Lachnospiraceae > Oribacterium > Oribacterium parvum. The sequence goes on along the minus strand of NZ_KE148313.1, from coordinate 10,687 downwards.
TAATGCAGTTTGAAGCCATTCCTTATTAGATAAAAACTCATCACTGTGTTTGGTTTCCATACATTACTCCTTCCGCATACACGCTTTTCATCTGTCAATGGTCTTGGAATCAGCTAATTCCAAGACCCTTCGGGATACCATTGACAGACTCATTTTTAGCGTTTTGATTTCGTTACCGAAAACAGGGAACTATAAAAATATAATTTGTATATCTGTTTTCTTATATACAGTATATCGCTAAAAAACGCTATGCTCATTAAATGAAATATATACCTCTTCAGGAAACTAATCTGATTGTTATAATACAGCTATTTTCTTCCCTTTAAAGAATGGAAATTCAAATTTCTTTTTCTTTCTAACACCGGTAGTAAAGGGATATAGCAAATCCTTCAATCCCGGAAATTCCGGTGTATTAAAGGGATCCGGAGCATACCCGACAAAATGAAATTGTGTTTTAAAAGTTTTCTCAAGAGATTTTTTATCTGCTTGTAAAAAATTTATATAGAAAGAAATCTCTTTTCTAGCTTCCTCATCATACCTGTTATAGAATTGCACCAACTTATCTATCTCCCAAGACTGAATATTAGCAAGGACTATTTTAATATGGCACTTATTAAAAAATTGAATTTCTTCTGTATTTCCGGAAAAGTCTAGTACAAGAAAATGGTAGTGCTTGTCCTTTTTAACCTCTTCAATCAGGCTTTCTGAAGCATTAGGATAAAAATCTATGTTTCTGCTGGTAAAGAATTTTTCCCCACCACCTTTGATTTCTTCTCCTTTTCTAATTCGTTCAAAATCCTGATGTGGAGAAAACTCGAAACAAGCTACAGAATATCCAAGGGTTCTAAGCTGATTTGCAATAACAATTGAGTTATGAGTAGATCCGGCTTTTCTATCAACTCCAGTTACTCCAATTGTAACATAGTTAATTTCTTTTAGTTCCGTATGTTCTACTGCTGAAGCATCCTTCAGTTTCTGATATTCTACAGCATCCTTGTAAGACATACCTTCTTCAGAGAAGCATTTATCCAAGTTTTGTTTAAGCAATACAAAATCTTTACCACTTGCAAAATTACGAATACCAAGAGCAAATAGATTTGCCAGAATGGCATCTCCAGGATTCGCATCCGGTGCAATGATTACAATGCGGATATTTTCATTGAGCGTTAAGAAAGAACGTATTAAATCTAATATTTTATCTTCTTTATCAACCAATGCAGAAAGATCTATTGCAAAAATATCAATATCGCGTTCCGAAAAGTAAAATGCCTTTTTCTTCATAAAATCTTCTAGATTGAAATGGTTTGAGATTTGATTATTACTATCTATAGTTAGAAGACTTGAATCTTTAATACTGTAGTCCAAAGTCATTTTTAAGGCTTTACTGGAAATATATAATATGGATCTATCCATTACTTCCCCCTTCTAATATGGTTATAAAGTCTTGCATCGAATACCCTTTATCCTTTACCGGTCGTGTAGAAGATAAAAAGAGAACAAAAATAGTAATTACAATATAAATACAAATCTTTAGAAATTTGAGTGAACTAGGACTCTTCTCCATGATTGTTTTTCCTTCCTTTCACCATAAAGTAACTAATACCAAATACAACAATTAGAGAAACTAAAAAGACAAATATAATATTTTGATTTCTACTTTTCTTTTGGACTTCACTACTATTAGACTCTATGTAAGGAACAGAAGAATTCTCAGAACTTTCCATACCTTCTAGTGAATCTGTTGATTTTGATTCTTCATCTATTATTTCATTGGTTTCCGTGTTTGAGGATTTAGGAAGACCATCTGCATCAACATCATCCGGACTCCAATGCATATCCCCATCTCCGCTTTCTCCTAATAAATTGGTTCCCGGCTCAATGTTATATTTTGTAATAAAGCTATTTTTCTCTTCCCAGATGCTTTCCTCTATCCACCGTTCTTGATTCTGACTTTCTAAGACTTTGCTCTTATCTTCATCACTTAATGCAAAATAAGATTCTAATTGTTTATCTGACCACTCTGGAGGATCCGGCAATGTTTCAATATCAGGATCAGCAGGCACAGATTCTGTTTCTTCTAATCCTTCCGGATTCCAGTCTCTATTTATTACAGTAAATTGCAGTTTGTTTTCTTTTAAATAATTATTATCATCAATTACTAATGTAATGCTTTTAGGCTCTACTTTATACCGGGCTTTTGTGTTGTACATTACTCGGCACTGAAATGTGTATGTTCCTTTCTCCAGATGCGTAGAATACCTATAATCTGAATAATCCATAGTTTGGTATAAGGCGAAGAATTTCCCGTCTTTTTCTACATAAACCTCCATTCCGGTAAACAACGGTTCTCCCTCAAATATAGGATCTATATAGAAGTTTTTAGCTTCTTTACCATAAGCCAAAGAAAATGGGATGCATAGGAAAATAAATAGCACTATAAAGGTTTTAAATAGTCTACACGTTTTCACAAAAAACTCCTCTCTATTACTGAATCAACAAATACAAGTTTATTAAATTCTACCATTATTGCATGATTTTTACATCTAATTATGTAGCGAATTTTTTTGTTTCTAATCTCCTGTAATAGAAAAATGCATATAATCTTTAGAATGAGTCCAATGTCCACCCCATATCCAACCATGAGCTTCCAATATTCGAACAGGAATGCTCCCTTCTGTCATGGATAATTCATGAGATAAATATCTGGTGCCAGCCTGTATTTTTCCCTTTTTGATAAAGGGATTACCGTAATCCCAATTAATATCAATAGCCAGTCCGTATGAATGGGAAGATAATCCATTGGATCCTACTTTTTGCCTAAATGAGTATCCTCCAATTTGTTTTATCTCATATCCGGCTTCAGATATCTCTTGTAATGCTGTTTGTAAATCAGTAGCAATTGAAGAATTAACTTTAACAGTCCTCATCACTCCCTTAGAATTACGAAAACTAATTGTTTGCATATGCTTTTCAGCCATAGATGCATTTCTAGGAAGATTCCCAGCTGGAAAATACAGTGTTGGATCCTTTCCTTTTTTAGAACTACTAGAAATATTACCGGATCCGCCTGAAGCAAAAAGATTGTAAACTTGATTAGCTGAACCTATTCTTCTTCCTATTTGTGCCTTTTGATAATTAGGGCTTTCCCAGTGCCAAAGAAAATCTTCAGTTGCTTCTTGAACGGAACTATATTGATAAGTAGAAAATTCAGATAAAGATTTTGCCTTACTAGTATGGGTGAGTCCTCCACTTTTGTATAAAGTGATTTTTCCTCCATACCAAGTATTTTCTACAATAAGGTAATCTAATTGTGCAGTAATATCAGAAATATTTCTTCCATTCGATTCTAGCCATGCCAAAAATGCTTTCCGTCGTCCATGAGACCATTGTCCCAGTCCTATGCCGGTTCCACCTTTTTCCTGTAAATTAGGCTGTAAACTACATTCCGCTTCAAAATTACCAATAATTCCCGCAGTAGCATAATCCGACCATCCTAAACCTTTAAAATAATCCCATATTTGTTTAGCAATCTCAACATTACTAATTTGACCAACAGCTTCACCATCATATTTAAATCCTCCAGCTTCATCAATTAATTCTTTGATTCTTTCAATAGAGGTTTCGAAAAGATCTACATCTCCTTCATCTTTAAAAACACCTTCAGATTTAAGTGACTCGGTAATCTCTTGTTCCGTCATATACTCAACCATTACAATATAATGGTCTTGGCTCCTTTCAATAACTCGAAAAGGACGTTTTACAATTTTTTGATAAAACTCTTTTATTTTACTTTCATTTATTTTGTTCTTTCCGTTCGCTATTTGTATCTCTTCTGTCGTGCAAAAATATGCAAGAACACTAACCATCGGCGGATTTGGAAGAGGAGTATCTACTGTGGGATAGCGAGTTTCTTCATGTTCATTCCCTTTATCATCCGTAACTATTACAGTATATTTATGTTCTTCTCGAACTGATTCTGCGAGACTTTTTTGTTCTTCACTAATTTCTTCTACATGTTTTGCTCTTACAGCTTCAACAGTCTTATAATACCGCATCTCTATAATAGAGAATTCGTCTCCTAAAAATGCAGAAATATCAGTATCATCCTCTAAATCTCCTTCTCCTTCAAAGAAGTTTTTTACTCCATTTACGAATCCTGCAACAGGGGAAAACGATATTGTTGGTAAAAGCATTAAACCGACTATGATAATCAGTAATCCCTTTAAGATTTTATGCCCATTTTCTGTTAAAAGAATATAACGAAGTGTTTTCTGAAGGAAGCCATTCATCATCTCCCTCCACCTTTTCCAAGCATTTCTAGCATATCATCTGAAAGATCAATAGAAAGATTCATACGCATGGATCCACACATAAATACTCCTCTTCCTCTTTCTTTGCTTGAAAGTACTGCAAGCTCTTTATCAGAGAGATTAAAAAGCTCTTGTGTTTCTCGTAGATTTTTTCCGTCTGTACCCATTAGGAATTTATAACAAGCATTGTCAATGATAGCTTGACCATATCTTTTGACAGCTGGATCCAATATATCTACCACCGAATGAGTTATAAAAAGTAATCCACCCTCGTATTTCCTTGCACGTTTTGATATATTACGTAAAAACTTCATCATATCCGGGTATTCATCATCAACAAATAAATAGCCTTCATCTACTGCAAACAAACATTTTTCTTGTCTATTTATGGACATCTCATGCCAGCTCCACATCATTAGATTATAGAATTGTGCCTTTTTAACGTTTTCATCACTATCTAGGAGATTAGAAACATTTAAGTCTATAAAATTACTCTTCGGATTAAGGGTGGTATAACCATTCCAGATAAATTGATCTGCTCCTTTTCCGGCACTATATAATTTTAAAGAAAGAGCAGTACGAAGATCTTTATAAACTGGATTCGTCTCTTCATCGGCTAGTTTTTTAGAAAGCTCATATAAATCTTCCATGATTGGAAAATCCTCGTTCTTTAGCTTGGAGATATCTGTGTCCCAAGTGATTCCAAAATCCTCATATAACTTAATAAGTGTTATTTCAAGAATCGTAGCAATATCTGAAGAGTATTCTTTTTTCCCAAAGTATAGAGCAAAGAATAATCGCAATTGCTGGAGGTATAAGGCAAGATCAGATCCTATATGTTCTCCGTAATATTCTTCAAGAATTTCTCCGGATTCTAAATCGTCCTTTGTGATTTTCCCGGTCACCCTTACTTGTAAGGGATTGATTCTGCCACTTTCTCCGGATACACAGTCAATAACATCTCCGTTGATATATTCACTATGACATAGATCTACATATTCCTTCTCCGGATCGAATATAATTACTTTCGTACCGTAAAAATATTCTTTCGCTAATATATCTTTTACTGCTGTAGATTTTCCTACTCCGGGAACACCGGTAAATATCCAATTAGAATTGGTTCTATCCTTACTTCTTATCCATTGATCTAGAATAACCAAACGTTGTTCTTTCGTTTTTCCTAGATAATATCCACTAACATCATTTAGACCGGATGAAGCATTAGGGAAGCCCCCAAAGAACGTACTAATAGGCATGGGACGTTCTCCCACATTACTAATTTTTTCATAATTAGGAAGCCCATACGGGGACAGTGTAGAAAAGGCTAAATCTTGTTTAAACAATAAAGTCCTCGTTCCACACTCTACAATCGACAAAGCACTTTGAACTCTTTTTAATCTACTTAAAAGCTCTTCCCTATTATCAGCCGTTATATATAGCAGAATGTTTACATAGCCAACCGGTTCCCCTTTGACTACAATACGATTTACTAATTCTTTTAAATTCTCTATTGCATTATTTAAAGACTGCTTTTCAGACTCTTCCTTGGAAAGCTCCATAGCTTCTTTTAGCTCACTAAGTCTTTTATTTAGCTGTTTTGAGAGTCTGTCCGGTGCAGTATACCTAAATTCTATTTTTGTTTGTGTAGATTCAAGGTTACAGACTGTTGTGAGCCAGCCGAATCCGGCTTCTGCCGGATAACGACTGATACAAAGAACTGTTCCAATGTTTTCAGAAACATTTAAGTGCGACCGATCAAAATCAACACCTGAAGGTGTTATCATATTCAATATATTTTGATTCACTTCTTTAGCATATTTTTTAATTGTCTTAGATTTTTTCTTCTCTTTTATTCCAAACATCCTAGTTGGTCTCCTTTATGAAGGGATAGTTTTCAAATTTGGACACTTCTCCTGTATATGGTGCTTGTAAAGGATTTCCAAAAAGATTACAAAGCTTGATAATTTCTTTGTCCTTTAGAATTTCACAAGGAATTCCTACTGCTTGATACCTTTCCCGGAAATCTGATAAGCGATTCCTTAAGTCTTTTTCAGTATCTTTAATATTAGAACCTATTTTTTTCCAAAGCTTTACTATATGCTGGTGTTCAAAGTTTTCTCCTGAAGTAGAAAGCCTCGTCATCTCTTGCATCATAAGTGTAAGCCCTTTTCTTTTCCCTAAATCATCTGTTCCCTGTCTCATTTCTTTAATGAAATCTTTATTAGGGTCTAGGTTTACCTGAGAAGGCAATGTAAAGTAATCAAAATTATTCCGATCACCTTCAAACGACATAGAAAGCCTTTGCGTAAGAGCTAATAGTTCTTCACTACTTAAAAGTTCCAAGTTGATACTACCGATTCTTAAATATCCAAGAATATAGTCATCTTTTCGATATAAAAAACAACCATCAATATCAGCAACGTCTACTAGTGAATTAGCCGTCTTTTTTTCTTTCGATATTTCCTCTACATCTTTGACTTCTTGTTTACTCTTTTTCATGGATTTCTTTTTAACCGAAGCAACTCCAAGAAAAATAATGCAAACCGGAAGTAAAATAAAAGGTAAAAAATATAGAGGATTATGAAAAAGATATTCCAGTAATTTATTCATGAAATCTCCTCTCCATTCCTTTCAAAAAGATATATCTTTTGTTTTCTGATAAATCGTAAAATTATGAAAATTTTTTGAATTAAATTTTCATTACTACTATCTCGACGAATTATACTTACAGTTACAATTGTGGAAAAAATCGCAAATCCTATTCCAACCAAATTATTTATAAAAATTTTGGCAAGAATCACAGATATAATCAAAATAATGACAAGAGACACTCCACAGATAGCTAGTTCTAGAATTCCAATACCCTCTATAAAATCATCTGCATCAAGGGTTTTAACTGGAATATAAAGATGTTTTTTAGACTCCACTATTTGTACACCCCCTTAACTATTAAAATGATGCTTTCCATGCATATCCCAATAATTACTGCTATCACTTTTTTTCTACTTGCTTTCAAGAATTTACTTAATCCATTTTCTTCATTAATTGCTTTAATTCCTCCAATAATAAGACGCAGAGACAATCCGATAATCATAAGTAGAAGAAATAACTCAGTAAAATCAGATATAAATCCATTTAAACTATTTGAATAAAGTCCACCTTCAAGATATTCTTTTGTTTCATTGATAACGTTTTCCTCAGTTAGCAAAATCATTAAGCACCCCCTAGAATAACTCTTCCAATAGTTTGAATAGTGGCGGAAGTTCCCCTCTTAACACTATCTCCAACACCGGAATTATAAGCAAATTTTTCCAACCATTTAGGCGACTTTAAAACCGCAATTAACAATCCTAAAGATGTAAAAGCACTGATACTAAGGGGGGAATCCGAGTTAGAAACAATTCCAGTCATTGTAAAACCCAATGTGATCAAATAAACCTTAAATAAAAGAAGCTGAAGTGAATAATAAACTCCCGTAACAACTATATTTGTAATAAGTCCTTTCAGTCTTTCACGATTTGTAAAGCATAATTCAACACAAAATATAGGCAAAATAATATACATCATTGCAAGTTCGACGGCTCTTATCACAGCAATAACGGAGAAAATTAACATTCCAAGAACTAGACTAAAGAAGAAAAGAATTATCAAAAAACTGTTAGCAGTCATAGCACTAAGAATACTCTCTATAGTCATATTTAATTGGCTCAAATCTATTTCTTGATCTTTTTCAACAAGTTGTGTCGCTAGTAATGCTGTAAAATTTAAAAAGCTATAAAATATCCATGTTGAACATGATGTAATTGCCGTAGCATAAGTTGCTCTTTCTAATACATTAATAGGACTTGCTTCTGGATCTCCAGACATCTCTAATATATATACATCGAATATCTGTTTTACTGAAAAAAACACAATTAGGCTTATAGAAATTACAAGCATTGTATTATGAGAAGCAACCACAAGTTCGTTCTGTACAAAATTAAAAATTGCATTTTTAAACTGTGATAACTGCGCGCTAGTGGCCATATTTACAATCTGGAGCGTTACATTTGCAGCAAATTTTGTTAAAGCTTTTAAAAGAAAGTCCATAATAATTACCTCCAATATTTAAATATTGGATATATGGCATTTGTTGGTAAATTTTCCGTCCCTTTCGCTCCATAAACATTCGCAATTATCAAAACGATTGATGGAATACACGCTACAACAATTCCTACTATAAGAGTTGTTATCAGTGCTTTACGCTTCGATGGTTTATCATGCTGATCAGCCGTAACCCAACCAATTCCATGTATTAAAGCTACTACTGCTGTAATTAGGATAACCAGCACTAAGAGAACATTCATAGAACCCTTCAGAATGTCTAAAGTACCTGTATAAAGCTTTGAATTCTTTAGACTTGTTTCAAAAGAACCTGCATAAGCTGAAAATCCAATTAACACACTCCATACTCCGAGGATCAATGCCTGTATCAAAAAATCTACTCTTTTCAAAATGTTTTTCATGATTTTTCTCCTTTACATTCTACACATTGTTTTTTCCATAAGACTTTTAATCTTATCTTCCATTTGCTCTTTTTCTTTAATCCAAATCCCCCATTGTTTTAATGGCTTATCATCTCTTTCTTTTCTGCTATTTTCATAGTCCAGGATAAATTTTTTAGTGAATTCCTCATCACCCAATCCAAGTAAGTTATTGAATTCGGTCTCCGAAATATCCGGCAGATGTGACACAAATGGACGGTGCCCAGTCACCATTACGAGAGCATCCGGTTTTTCAAATAGAGCTAATTCACTAGGTAATAGCAATCGCCTTCCGGTAAGTCCTGATCCACCGGATATAGTTGCTCTACTTCCAACTTCCGTTGAACGTGATGATGACTCATTAGGATTTTCAGTAGTATAGTCCCCAAGTCTTTCTGATATATCCTTTAATGTTTCCTTTCCGTCAGATTGAAGAAAAATTTTTAACTTACACTGGCTCTTAATCGTTTCAAAGTCATCTTTATATTTTGCCTGTACTTGTTGATAGTCTTGAACAACAAGGTTTATAGATATACCTCGTCCACGTCCTACAGAAACCATTGCCGGTAGAATAGGAATTCTGGGGCAATTTCCAATCTCATCACAGTCGAATACAACTTTTTGTTTCAGGCTACCACCGCATTTTCTGGCTTCTTCAACAAGTTTAATATAAAGTTGAACCATGAAAAGAGAAGCTAATGGGTGATAGGTTGTTTTCTCATCCGGGACAATAAAATATATCGCTGTCTTCTGTTTTCCAATGTCTTCTAAGTTGAACTCTGTTTTCATACTCATTTTTCCTATTTTATTGGATGAAAACAGTCTTAACGTACCTAGCCCGGAAGTATTGAATGAAGATCTTGTTCTAACTTCTGCAACTTCAGCTTGCATATAAATTAGTTTTGCCGGATGTGTATCTGGAAGCCTTGCCAAATATGTACTTAACAGATTTTTCCCTATTTCTTGATAATACTTACTCATGTATGCCAGGAAACAATACACGTTATATAAATTTTGGCATTCTTCAGGAGCTTCCATACATACTGCAAGAATTGAAGATGCAAGCGTTGATGTTTCTCCGTTGTACCAAAGCGGTTCCCCCTTTGCTTCTCCAACCATTGTAGAAACTAAGTCCCACGTATACTCCTGTGCCTGATCCGTCCAAGAATAGTCATTTTCCAAATCCTTACGTTTTGCGACTAGGGCACTAACGTCTTCTGGCGAAGGATTTTCTTGCTTTTTTATTTCCTCAATTTCTTGAACCAGTTCTTTTACTTGTTTTTCCCACTTTTTCTTTCCTTCTTTAAGGGCATCTATAATTGGTTGCAAAAAATTATACTGCATCGACTTTTCCGGATTAATAAAGTCAATCACTACAATTTTGTATCCTTGAGATTCTGCATATTTACTAGTTAAATAAAATATTTCCCCTTTAACATCTGTAACGAAAAAGCTATCCCCAGCAAGGATCTGTAAGCATATTGAAGGAAGAAGTACTCTTCTTGTTTTACCAGCTCCTGTAAGAGCAATCGTTATTGAATGAGCAAAATTTTTCATATACCGGACAATGTTACTTTTATAATCTAAAACAATTCCAGACTGAATTTTTTCATTTTGCGTTTTAACATTCAAATCACTACTTATGGATTGAATCTCTTGTTCGTCTGCAAACCATGCTTTACCATGTTGCCCATTTCCCACCGGTCTTGGAATAGAGATATAATCTGTAACCTTATATTCTGAAACATTTGATAACTTGGCTTTATGGAAGAAAAACTGATAAGTAAGCCAAATAAGAATAATGGTTTCATACAAAATTCCAAATAACAGCATTCCAGCATAAAATTTCTTTGC
>NZ_KE148312.1:1422500-2450037 GCF_000238055.2 Oribacterium parvum ACB1 | reverse complement strand
CCCAAGAGAGGGAGCTGCCGAAGGCAGGACTGATGACTGGGGTGAAGTCGTAACAAGGTAGCCGTATCGGAAGGTGCGGCTGGATCACCTCCTTTCTAAGGATAAAGTAGGGGTTTGTGTGTTATTCGATCGTTGGTTACAAGGTGAAAAATTAAATAGTTTATTTTGTCCGGTGTTGATGCGTTTAGGGGAAACACCCGTTCCCATCCCGAACACGACGGTTAAGACTTAAACGGCCGAAAATACTTTGCTGGTAACGGCACGGGAAGATAGGTGGGTGCCGGACATTTTTTTAAAAACAAAAAAGAATAAAATACAATGCTGCGAGGAGCACAGGAGGTTCATGACTTCCCATTGTACTGCTTACGAAAGTAAGCATCGTACCTTGAAAACTACATATCAAGAAAGAAATAATTATTCTAGTAAATAGAGTAAGACATCCGAGGGTACAAGGTAAAACTTGTACAAACAATCGAGAGTAAGAAGAGAAATCTTCTTCACAATCAGAAAAGAGATACACGCTAGTATCTCAAAACACTTGAGAAGTCAAGTGGAGAATTGGTTAAGCAATAAGAGCATAGGGTGAATGCCTAGGCACTGAGAGCCGAAGAAAGACGTGATAAGCTGCGAAAAGCTGCGGGGATTGGCAAATACGAGTTGATCCGCAGATATCTGAATGGGGAAACCCACTAGAGAAGACCTCTAGTACCGTACAGCCAATACATAACTGTACGGAGGGAACCCGCTGAACTGAAACATCTAAGTAGGCGGAGGAAGAGAAAACAACCGTGATTCCGAAAGTAGTGGCGAGCGAAATCGGAAGAGCCCAAACCGAGGTGCGTGCACCTCGGGGTTCGGACTGCATAAAGATCTGTAAGTGAGTGGAAGCCGATGGAAATAGGCGCCATAGAGGGTGAAAGCCCCTTACACGAAGCGTAAAGGATTAAGCAGTATCCAGAGTACTGTCAGACACGTGGAACCTGGCAGGAAGACGGGGGGACCACCCCCCAAGGCTAAATACTACTCAGTGACCGATAGCGATTAGTACTGTGAAGGAAAGGTGAAAAGGACCCCGGGAGGGGAGTGAAAGAGAACCTGAAACCCTGTGTTTACAAACTGTGGAACAGCGCAAGCTGAACCGCGTACTTTTTGTAGAACGGTCCGGCGAGTTATAGTTACTGGCAAGGTTAAGGACTTTAGGTCCGGAGCCGAAGCGAGAGCAAGTCTAAATAGGGCGTTAAGTCAGTAAATATAGACCCGAAACCGGGTGACCTATCCATGTCCAGGATGAAGCTAAAGTAAAATTTGGTGGAGGTCCGAACGCACATCCGTTGAAAAGGGTGGCGATGAGGTGTGGATAGCGGAGAAATTCCAATCGAACCCGGAGATAGCTGGTTCTCCTCGAAATAGCTTTAGGGCTAGCCTCGCTGATAAGTCTTTCGCAGGTAGAGCACTGAATTCTTGAGGGGGCGTCAAAGTCTACCAAGAGATATCAAACTCCGAATGGCGGTAAGATATAAGCGGGAGTCAGACTGCGGGATATAAATTCCGTAGTCAAAAGGGAAACAGCCCAGATCTACAGCTAAGGTCCCAAAGTACATGTTAAGTGGTAAAGGATGTGGGATTTCATAGACAACTAGGATGTTGGCTTAGAAGCAGCCACACATTCAAAGAGTGCGTAATAGCTCACTAGTCGAGAGGTCCTGCGCCGAAAATTAACGGGGCTAAAACATGACACCGAAGCTTAGGGATGGTGTAAACCATCGGTAGAGGAGCATTGAAAACGAGATGAAGCGGTACCGGAAGGAGCCGTGGATTGTTTTGAAGAGAGAATGCCGGAATGAGTAGCGAGATGGAGGTGAGAATCCTCCAGGCCGAATATCTAAGGTTTCCAGGGTAAAGCTGATCTGCCCTGGGTAAGTCGGGGCCTAAGGCGAGGCGGAGACGCGTAGTCGATGGACAACTGGTGTAGATTCCAGTACCTTACTAAATCAGAAATGTGGGGACACATGGAGAAAGAGAGAGCCGGGAATGAGAAGACCGGTGCAAGGGAGGTAGGAGTGTAGTAGGAAAAACCGCTACATAATCTGAAGACCTGATGCGGATCGAAATAAAGTAGAGAAGCTCTTTAACTCTGTGGCGAGAAAAGCCGCTATAGTGTTTAGTAAGCCCGTACCGCAAACCGACACAGGTAGATGAGGAGAGAATCCTAAGGCCGGCGGGAGAAGCATTGTTAAGGAACTCGGCAAAATGACCCCGTAACTTCGGGAGAAGGGGTGCCCAGGCAACTGGGCCGCAGAGAAAAGGCTCAAGCAACTGTTTAGCAAAAACACAGGTCTATGCGAAACCGTAAGGTAAAGTATATGGGCTGACGCCTGCCCGGTGCTGGAAGGTTAAGAGGAGAGGTTAGCGTAAGCGAAGCTTTGAATTGAAGCCCCAGTAAACGGCGGCCGTAACTATAACGGTCCTAAGGTAGCGAAATTCCTTGTCGGGTAAGTTCCGACCCGCACGAAAGGCGTAATGATTTGAGCGCTGTCTCAACAATGCACCCGGTGAAATTGAAGTGCCAGTGAAGATGCTGGTTACCCGCGCCAGGACGGAAAGACCCCATGGAGCTTTACTCCAGCTTGATACTGGGATTCGGTAATGTATGCACAGGATAGGTGGGAGACTGAGAAGATAGTACTTCGGTATTATCAGAGTCGCTGTTGGGATACCACCCTTATGTTATTGGATTTCTAACCTTAGGCCGTAAACCGGTCAAGGGACAATGTCAGGTGGGGAGTTTGACTGGGGCGGTCGCCTCCGAAAGAGTATCGGAGGCGCTCAAAGGTTCCCTCAGGATGGTTGGAAACCATCCAAAGAGTGTAAAGGCATAAGGGAGCCTGACTGCGAGGTTGACGGACCAAGCAGAGTAGAAATACGGACTTAGTGATCCGGTGGTATGAAAGTGGGATTGCCATCGCTCAACGGATAAAAGCTACCCTGGGGATAACAGGCTGATCTCCCCCAAGAGTTCACATCGACGGGGAGGTTTGGCACCTCGATGTCGGCTCATCGCATCCTGGGGCTGAAGTCGGTCCCAAGGGTTGGGCTGTTCGCCCATTAAAGCGGTACGCGAGCTGGGTTCAGAACGTCGTGAGACAGTTCGGTCCCTATCCGGCGCGGGCGTAGGATATTTGAGAGGATCTGTCCTTAGTACGAGAGGACCGGGATGGACTGACCTCTGCTGAACCTGTTGGGAATCAATCCCATCGCAGGGTAGGCAAGTTGGGAATGGATAAACGCTGAAGGCATCTAAGCGTGAAGCCAACCTCAAGATGAGATATCCCATCGTTAAGAGTAAGACCCCTTGAAGAGAACGAGGTAGATAGGACTGAGGTGTAAGTGTAGCAATACATTCAGCTGACAGTTACTAATAGGTCGAGGGCTTATCCAATGCGTCTGATTGATTTGTTTTACTTCTAGAGTTATTTCTTTGATATGTTGTTTTTCTGAGGAAAGGTAGTTGTTGGAGAATTAGACTCCGGGGATTACTAAGTACTCGGTAAGATATAAACTTCTATTATAAGAAGCAGGTACGAAATGGCCCGGTGGCTCAGTTGGTTAGAGCGCCGCCCTGTCACGGCGGAGGTCGACGGTTCGAATCCGTTCCGGGTCGCTAGGCTTAAGCACATCTCTATAGGGATGTGCTTTTTTTACTTTTATTGCAGTCGGAATGTTGTTTTTATAATGAATATATGTTCAAATAAATTTAAAAAATATAGTAATTGCCTCATAATGCATAAAATAATTTTTTTATAGGAGATATTTATTAAATAATAATATTGTAATGAAATACTTTCAAATTATCCAGTTGATTTATCTGATTTTATGTGCAATTTATCATAATTATTCTTGAATTTAAACTTTAAAACTGCTATTATTCATCTTGTGAGCGAAAAATAATAGTATTTATTTTTACTAATGTAAAAAAGCTCGACTTTTCTTGGTTTAGAAAAGATTAACCTCAATTTTGAGGAAGAATAAGGAGGAAAGTAGATGAAAAAAAGAAATCTGGCACTATTGACAGCGCTTCTTGCTTTTGCACTAACTGCTTGTGGAGGCGGTTCTGATGCAGGAAAGGACGCATCTCAAGGCTCTGAGGCAGCTAAAGAAGGGGGAAGCTCTTCCGGTAAGGAACTTCGTCTTGTTAACGGTAAGATTGAAGTCGATGCACAGCTCAAGGAATTAGCCGCAGCGTATGAGAAGGAAAGCGGTGTTAAGGTAAACATTGAGTCCATGGGTGGCGGAATTGACATTCAAGGTACTCTTAAGGGTTATTTCCAGGCCGACAATATGCCGGACATCTTCGTTAATGGCGGTGAAACAGATTTTAAAAACTGGGAAGGGCACCTTGTAGATATGTCCAATGAGAAGTGGGTTTCCGATACGGATGCTGCTTTTAAGGATGCTGATGGAAAAGTAATCGGTTTCCCTTATACAACTGAGGCCATTGGTTTAGCTTACAATGCTGATGTTTTAGAAAAGGCAGGAATTGATCCGAAGTCTATTACAGGACCGGAGTCTATGAAGAAGGCTTTTGAAACTCTTGACAGCAAGAAGGATGAACTTGGTTTAACAGCAGTTATCGGGTATGTTGCCGAAGCTACGAACCTTTACTGGTCTACCGGAAATCATCTTTTTGGCGTATATGAAGATGGCGGATTAAAGAGGGATGATACCAGCTATTTTGATCTTCTTCAGGATGGCGGTAAGATTGACAACGAGCGTTTCTCAAAGTATGCAGAGATGGTTGATTTATTCAATAAATATGCAGATCCTGCACTTCTTGTCTCCGGAACATATGATCAGCAGATTCAGAACTTCTCTTCCGGCAAGTATGCTTTTGTAACCCAGGGTTCTTGGATTGGTGCAACCATGACCAATGATGATAAGGAGCAGTATGATGCCGCAGGAAACTTTAAGGTTGGCATGATTCCTTATGCTTTCGAGGAAGGAATTGATACCATTCAGACTAACTCTCCGTCTTGGTGGGCAGTTTATGATAATGACAACAAGGAAGAGGCTCTGAAGTTCTTACAGTGGGTATCCGAGGATGCAGGACAGAAGATTTTAGTTGAGAAGGCCGGCTTTGTAAGTCCGTTTAAGTCTATTAGCTACGTAGCAAGCGATCCATTTGCACAGACGATTTCCGACTACACAAAGGCAGGAAAGACTTCTGCTTGGCATTGGTTAGGAAACAAGGAAGGTCTTGCACAAAATGCCTTAGGAGTTGTATATCAGGATTTTGCTTCCGGAAATCTGGATGTAAAGGGCTTTGTTGATGCTATAGAAAAGGTAGTTGCACAGTATTATGAAGGGTAAATTTGATTTGCCTTTGCAATCTGAATGATGCATTCCGGATTGTAAGAATTTCGAATTAAAATCATGTATTAAAGCCTTTATTTATTCACGATTTTAATTTAAACTACATTAAATAAGAATAGAGTATTTATAAGCGGGGCAGCTCTGCTGCCCCATTTTTTAAAAGGGGGAACACATGACAGGACGAAATACAAAAATCGAGTCCACAGTCCTACTTTTTGTAGGGGCCTTTTTCATGCTTGCTGCTCTTTTTTTTGCATTTACTATGAAAACAACTTATAGTGGGGCATTAAAGAGTTTGGTGACATTTAGAGGAACGATACTGATTATAGGAGCAATCTTATTTTTAAGGGGATTGTACTTAGTACCCAGTACCAAACATCATAGGAAGATTGTTTACTTTCTTTTTCTCTTTCCCCTGCTTTTTGCATTTTTTGTTACGGTAATTATTCCCTTGATTCTCGGTATAGGGTATTCATTTACTGACTGGACGGGAATTAAATTCACTAAAGTAGTGGGGCTTCAAAATTATCTGAAGATGTTCAGTGATCCGGCATTTATCTGGTCTGTGATGATTACCTTCGGATTTGTTTTTATGAATGTTATTTTGATTAATCTTGTGGGCTTTTTACTGGCCCTTCTTTGTACAACCAAGCTTAGAGGGGTTGCTTTTTTCAGAGCGGCTTACTTTCTTCCGAACTTAATTGGAGGAATTGTACTTGGTTATATCTGGCAGTTTGTTTTTAACAATGTACTTTTAAAGTATCTTAATTTTTCTATGCTTTCCGATACAAGGTGGGCGATGCTTGCCATTATTATTGTGTATATTTGGCAGTATGGCGGATACATTATGTTGATTTATGTTACCGGTCTAACGCAGATACCGGGAGATGTTCTGGAAGCTGCTTCGATTGACGGAGCGAGCGCTTTGCAAACCTTGTTTAAGGTAAAAATCCCGATGATTGCATCCACGGTAACAATTTGTACTTTCTTAACACTCACTTCTGCTTTTAAGCAGTTTGATGTAAACATGGCTTTAACCAACGGTACCGGATCCGTGGCTAACTTCCTCGGTTCATATCTTTCTAACGGTACACAGATGTTGGCTTTGAATATTTATAATACCGCTATTGCGAAGAACAGCTATGCTCTTGCGCAGGCGAAGGCTGTTTTATTCTTCATTATTTTGGCTGTAATTTCTTTGATTCAGGTGCGAATCAGTAATAGTAGAGAGGTGGAAATGTGATGAATAAGACAAAGAACGGAAAAAACATCCTTTTGGGACTTGTGGGGACATGTATTGCGTTGTATATTCTTTTCCCCTTTTATCTGGTGTTGATGAATGCATTTAAGAAGCAAGGGGATATTGTGGCAAATCCGGTAAGTGCAAACGGTGTTAGTATTTCTCAACTTTTAAAAAACCTGAATGCAGTAATCCATAACTCGAACTTTAATTTCTGGTATGCCTTTGGTACTTCTACTGCCGTTACTCTAATTTCACTTGTGCTTCTTGTTGTTTTGGGAAGTATGGCGGCATGGGTAATCAGCAGAAATAATAAGAAAGCTTGGGCGACTGCGATTTATATGGTTTTTATCGCGTCCATGATTATCCCCTTTCAGGTAGTAATGCTTCCGCTGGTTGCTACTTTCCGTGATGTGGGAAAATTCATCGGAATCAGTATGCTGCAGTCTGTGCAGGGAATAGTTTTTGCGTATTTGGGCTTTGGCGGTGCAATGACCGTCTTTATCTTGACCGGATTTATTAAGGGAATTCCCTATGAACTTGAGGAAGCTGCCGCGATTGACGGCTGTTCTCCCGAAGGAACCTTCTTTAAGATTATTTTCCCGCTCTTAAGACCGATTATCACGACGGTTACAATCTTAAACGGAATGTGGATTTGGAACGACTACTTACTTCCTTCTTTGATGCTTGGACAAAACGGAAAGGTAAAGACTCTTCCGGTCGCTGTACAGGCCTTTGTCGGCTCTTATGTTAAGCAGTGGGATCTCATTCTTTCAGCCGCTCTTCTTGCGATTTTACCGATGATTATTGTCTTTATCGTGGGACAGAAGCAGATTATGAGCGGAATGGTGGAAGGTGCAGTAAAGGGCTAAAAGAGGCTTCTAATGGCAAGAATTAAAGATATTGCAAAATTGGCAAAGGTAAGCCCCTCAACTGTTTCCAATGTCATTCACAAAAGAGCGAATAAGGTAAGCCCGGAAATCTATGCCAGAGTTGAAAAGATTCTGGAAGAAGAAAATTATGTTACCCACATGGGGGCTAGGATGCTGTCGAAGAAGGGTTCAAAGCTCATAGCCCTTATTCTTGCGTATAAAAGGATAGAAAAAGAAAGTATAGTGGAAGATCCCTTTGTATCTTCCGTGGTCGGTGCAGTGCAGCTCGCCCTGCAAAATGCAGGCTATTTTCTTCTTCTATACAGTAATCCGGATATGGATGAGTGTGCGAGAATTTCTAAAGAATGGAATGTGGAAGGGATTATTCTTCTGGGGGCAAAAAGAGAGGGCTACTATAAAATTCGAGAATTTCTTTCGGTTCCCGTGGTTTCTATTGATACCCCTTTTTCGAAGGATGACCGCTCCTATGTGAATGTAGGTTTAGAGGATTTTAATGCAGCAAAGGAAATGACGCGCTACCTTCTTTCTATGGGGCATCAAAAAATTGCCTTCTTTTCCTTGACGGAAGGAGGAGATCTTTTAGAAAGACGTTATATCGACAGTGAGCGCTATGCGGGTTATAAAGAGGCGATGGAGGAGGTCAAGCTTTCTGCGGGTTTATGGCACAATCTATCTTTTACGGAGGTGGAGAGAAAGAAGCAGTACCTTTCATTTTATGAGGAAAAATTCTTTCAGGCTACAGCCCTTTTTGTTACAGCGGATATCATGGCACTGGAACTCATTCGTTTCTGTGAAGATTGGGGAATCAAAATTCCGGAGGACCTTTCTATAGTGGGATTTGACGGGATTAAGATAGGAAAGGTCTTGCACCCGATGCTCACGACGATGGAACAGGATAGTGCGGAAAAGGGAAGAAGAGCAGTGAAGGAGTTGCTATCTCTAATAAGGGGAGAAGAATTTCTTTCTCCTTGTGAAGAGCGGAAAAAAGGTAGTGAGCAAGGATGCGGCAATAGAAAGTATAACGATAGAGAAGATAACGATAGAGAAGATAATGATGGAGAATATAGTGTTAGGGAGCACATTTGCAAGAATATTCGTCTTCCTGCAAAATTGTTCATCGGTGAGACTGTATCAAAGTTGGAATAGAGTCTTGAAGATTCAGATGAAGTAATGAAAAGAGTGACAGACGATGGAAAAGCAGTAGGATCAAGTTTAAGAAATGGCATCTTCCACTTTGTTGTTTGATAGGGCTTAGATAGTAGATAGATAAAAGGAGTAGTACGATGAAAAAGAGTTGGTGGAAAGAATCGGTGGTTTATCAGATTTACCCGAGAAGCTTTTGCGACAGTAACGGAGACGGAATCGGAGATTTACGGGGCATTATTTCAAAGCTTGACTACTTAAAGGAGTTGGGGATTGATGTCATTTGGCTCTCTCCGGTTTATCGTTCTCCGAATGATGATAACGGCTATGACATTTCCGACTACGAAGACATCATGGAAGAATTCGGTACAATGGCGGACTTTGATGAACTTTTGAAAGAGGCACATAATCGAGGCATAAAGATTGTTATGGACCTTGTGGTGAATCACAGCAGTGACGAGCATGCGTGGTTCATGGAAAGCCGAAAAGACCGAGAGAATCCGAAGAGAGATTTCTATATCTGGAGAAAGGGAAGAAAGTTAAATGAAGTTTCTCCGGAGGAGCAAGCCTGTCTTTCGTCGGATGTCGTGGAATATAAGGGAGAAAAATTACTGCCTCCCAATAACTGGGGCTCTTATTTTTCCGGATCTGCATGGGTTTTTGATGAAAAGACAGGAGAGTTTTATCTGCATTTATTTTCTAAAAAGCAACCCGATTTAAACTGGGAAAATGAGGCTGTTCGAAAGGAAGTCTTCGAAATGATGAGTCGCTGGTGCGAAAAGGGGATAGACGGCTTCCGTATGGATGTGATTTCTCTGATTTCGAAACCGAAGGGACTTCCGAATCAGCCGATTCCGAAAGGGGCTGTTTACGGAGACTCCGGAGCTGCCTGTGCAAACGGGCCAAAGGTACATACTTATTTACAGGAAATGAATGAGAAGGTTTTATCCCGCTACGACATCATGACAGTAGGGGAGACTGCAGGGGTAACACTTGAAGAGGCAAAGCGCTATGCGAATAGTGAGGGAACCGAGCTTAACATGGTTTTCCAGTTTGAACACATGGATTTAGACGGAAGTAAGAAGCACGGCTTTAAGTGGGCTACGGAAAAAATGCCCCTTGTGCCTCTAAAAAAGAATCTTGCCAAGTGGCAAAACGGCCTTCATGAGCTTGCCTGGAACAGTCTTTATCTTTGTAATCATGACCAGCCTCGTATTGTTTCGCGTCTTGGAGAGGAAAGCGGAGTGCTTCGCGAGCGTTCCGCGAAGTGTATCGCGACCTTCCTTCACATGATGCAGGGAACCCCCTACATCTATCAGGGGGAGGAGCTTGGGATGGTGAATTATCCCTTCAGCGCCCTTTCCGAGTTTAGAGATTTAGAAAGCATCAATGCTTTTTCGGAGCTTACGGAAAAGCTGCATTTAAGTATGGAAGAACTTTTTCCGCTAATCGCCCATAAGAGTAGGGACAATGCGCGGACGCCCATGCAGTGGGATGATACAAAGGAAGCAGGCTTCACAAGCGGAAAGCCTTGGATTGCCGTGAATCCCAATTACAAGGAAATCAATGCTAAGGAAGAACTTGGCAGGGCGGATTCGGTGTTCCATTATTATCAGAAGCTGATTCAACTTCGTCACCAGTCGGAGCTGATTGTCTATGGGGATTTCCACCTCTTGGAAGAGGAGGATCCGGATCTCTTTATTTATGAGAGAAGCCTTGGGAAAAAGAAGCTCTTATGTGTTTGCAATGTTTCGGAAAATACACGAAGCTACAGCGTTCCGGAGAAGTTCAGATCCGGAAAAGTTCTTATTCGAAATGTAGAGAGACAGGATGCCATTTCCGGAGAACTTGCACCGTATGAAGCTTTTGTTTTGGAAATTCAAATGAAGGAGTAAATTGGAGAAAAAGACGAGTTTACATTTTCCTTAATTGCTAAGAATAGCGTAAAATTGCTAAGATTTAAATTGCTAAGATTAAAATGGATAAGAATAGAGTAAAAGGAGAAGAAATGAAAAAAGAATGGTGGCAGGAAAAAGTCGCATACCAGATATATCCGAAGAGTTTCCTGGATACAAAAGGAAACGGTATCGGAGACTTAAGAGGAATTATCGGAAAGCTCGATTATCTGAAAGGGCTGGGAATCGATATCATCTGGATTTCCCCTTGCTTTCTTTCCCCTCTTGCGGATCAAGGCTACGATATTGCCGACTACTATAAGATTGACCCGCGCTTCGGTACGAATGAGGACATGGATGAGCTGATTTCCGAAGCGAAGAAGAGGGATATGTATATCCTTCTCGATCTTGTGGTAAATCATTGCAGTGATGAGCATGAGTGGTTTAAAAAAGCGGTAGCCGATCCTAAGGGGCATTATGCAAACTATTTTCACTTTGAAGAGGGTGTGGACGGTCATGCACCGAATAACTGGAGATCTTACTTCGGCGGTTCGGTATGGGAGAAGGTGGAAGGAACGGAGAATACCTACTACCTGCACCTATTCCATAAGAAGCAACCGGACTTAAACTGGGAGAATCCGGAAGTACGGGAAGAAATCTACAAGATGATCAACTGGTGGCTGGATAAAGGCATTGCCGGCTTCCGAATTGATGCGATTTTAAACTTAAAAAAGGTCTTTCCTCTTCAGGGCTACAATTTCCCGGCAGATAGGGAAGACGGCATGGCAAGCTGCCGCAACATGATTTATGCTGCAAAAGGAATCGGCGAATTCCTGGGGGAGATGCGAGACCGCTGCTTTAAGCCTCATCATGCTTTTACCGTGGGAGAAGTGTTTAACGAGACGGAGGAGCAGATTCCGGAGTTTATCGGGGAAAATGGTTATTTCTCTTCCATGTTTGATTTCCGGGCACATTCCAGCGCACATTCTGAAATCGGCTGGTTTGATGCAGAGACGGTTAGCCCGAATATGTATCGAGATTGCTGTTTCCTTACGCAAAAGCTCGTCAATCCGGTCGGTTTCATTTCCACCATTATTGAAAACCATGACGAATCCCGCGGGGTGAACTTCTATATACCGAAGGAAGATTTGTCGGAAAAGGCGAAGAAATTCCTAGCTACCATGCAGATGCTGCAAAGAGGACTTCCCTTTATTTACCAGGGGCAGGAAATCGGTATGGAAAATATCGTGCTGGAAAATATTTCCACAGTGGACGATATTTCTACCATTGATGAATATGCGCTCTGTCTGGAAGAAGGATTTTCCGAGAAGGAAGCACTTGCCATTGTGAACCGCTTCACAAGAGATAATGCGCGTACTCCGATGCAGTGGAGCGATGATGAAAATGCTGGATTTACTAAGGGAAAGCCATGGCTTCCCGTAAATCCGAATTACACAAGAATCAATGTGGAATCACAGGAGCGGGACGAAGATTCCGTTTTGAGCTATTATAAGAAGCTCTGTGCTCTAAGAAAGAATCCGGAGTATAAGGAAACGATAGTTTACGGAGACTTTATTCCTTTTATGCCGGAAGAAGACCGCCTGATGGCATTTTACAGAAAGGGCGAAAAGACGATCCTTGTCCTCGGGAACTACAGAAAAGAAGAACGGGAAATCGAACTTCCCTCCGAGGTGAAGAAAGTAATACTCTCGAATGCCGAACCTTGCCTTTTCGGGAAGAAAATACGACTGTCCGGATATGAAGCGACGATACTGGAGCTATAGCGAGAGCGTGCCTCCGATATGGACCTGCACAGCATAAAGGAGTTTTTTTATAGATCGAAAAGTGACGAGCATATCGGAAAGAGTGAAGACACATTATCTTCACTCTTTCTCCATTTTTAAAACATATTTTTTTTCTATTCTATGCCTCGTAAAGCAAAGAAAGTTTTAACGCCTTCGGAAATAAGAGGCGATTAAAGATGGTTTAGGAGGTATAGATATGAATAGAGGAAGAAAATTTGCCGGACTGGTTTTATCGGCTATGCTCTTCGGCTCGGTTGCCGGGGGTACAATGGTTGGGGTAAATGCGTTATCCACGCAGTATCGATCGGAGGTCTTGGGACAAGCGAATGCGAATAAGGGAACGACACTCTTTGGTGAGGATGCTGCAAATAAGGAAACGGAAAAGAACTCTGCGCAGCAGTTAAATTCTTCTTCTGCAAACACTCGTTCGGAAGCAAGCGGGTCGGTTTCGGAGATTGCGAAGAATGCAATGCCGGAGGTGGTTTCCATAACGAATACCATTCGCTATCAGCAGTACGGATACTCCATTTTCGGGCAGAGCGGAGAGCAGGAAGCAGCAGCAAGCGGTTCCGGTGTGATAATCGGAAAGAATGATTCCGAGCTTTTGATTGTTACAAACAACCATGTGGTAGAGGATTCTACGGCTCTTTCCGTTCAGTTTGTAGACGGAAA
Organism: Oribacterium parvum ACB1; assembly: GCF_000238055.2. Classification (GTDB taxonomy): domain Bacteria; phylum Bacillota; class Clostridia; order Lachnospirales; family Lachnospiraceae; genus Oribacterium; species Oribacterium parvum. Next base: position 2,437,019 of record NZ_KE148312.1, on the reverse strand, counting down.
GTCCTATGATGCGGAGATTAAGGGAACAGACAGCGATGTAGATCTTGCGGTCATTGCGATTCCGCTTTCCGCTATTTCTCAGGATACTTTAAATAGCATTAGCTTTGCAAAGTATGGAGATTCTGACAGTGTAAGTGTTGGAGATCAGGTGGTGGCTATCGGAAATGCTTTAGGATACGGACAGTCTGTAACCACCGGTATCATTTCCGCTAAGAATAGAGATATTTCCACGGAAGGTGGAACGGAGTCGGGTCTTTTACAGACCGATGCGGCAATTAATCCGGGTAATTCCGGCGGAGCTCTTCTCAATATGAACGGGGAGCTCATCGGAATCAATGTGGCAAAGTATTCCGATACTACAGTAGAAGGTATGGGTTATTCTATTCCGTCGAAGAAAGTAAAGGAAATCGTGGAGGGGCTTTCCAAGAGAACGACAAGGGCAAAGGTCAGTCAGGAAGAAAAGGGCTATATCGGAATCCAAGGGAAAACGGTGGATAGCAGTATTTCCGAAGCCTACAATATGCCGGAGGGGATTTATATCTTTAAGCTCTTAACGGGGGAGGGAATCGACAACTCCGCTTTACAGGAGAAGGATATCATTACAAAGTTCGACGGGCAGTCTGTGGCAAGCCTTGAGGAGCTTTCCGGCCTTCTTTCCCGCTATAAGGCAGGAGAAAAGGTGGAAGTCACGGTACAGAGACTTTCCGGTAAGGGAGAGTATGAAGAAAAGACCGTTTCGGTAACATTAGGGAAGAATAATCAATCAGAAACGAGAGGCTAAGGAATTTTTTCCCTAAAAAAATAATAGAATTGCGATATAAAAACAGTAGAATTGCGATATATAAATAGTGAAATTGTGATATAAAATGCGATAAAAAAGCTGTGTTATAGAAAGGAACGACTTCCGTAAGTCCCAAATTCATCGGAGAACGGAAACAAAAAACTTTCTTATAATCCGGCTTTTTTTATTTTTATTGATAAAAACTTATTTTTTTGTTAAGATTGACGAGATATTTTTGTGGAAAAAACATGCCTTTTTATTTACTTGCTTTTAGATATAACAGCAGGCGAAAAGGCATTCTCAAATTAAGGAAAAGGAGTTTGCATAGAATAGCGGGTTTTTAGCTTGTTATTTTGCAAAATAAGGATTGCATTATGGGGAAAGTACATTTCATAGGGAAGAAAAAGCTTCAAAAGTTCCTTAGAATGGCCTTTTTTTCTTTGTTTATTTTTTGTATAGCGGGCTTTGTCGGCACATCCGATACTTTGGCCGGTTCAAGAAGATACAGTAAAGCGGCCGCGCCGGTCAATATAGCGGTCAGCAGAAGAGACGCCTATTATGAGTTTACTTGCTATAAGGATATTCCTTACCCCTCCACTTATCCGAACAATTATTATGATGCCTATGTTTATCCCAATGAGAGACGGAAGAAAGTTTTGGGAACCATCATTTATGTTCATGGTGGCGGCTTCGTTTCGGGAAGCAAGGAGGTTGTGGAAGACAATCCTTATTTTCTCGCTTGGCTCCGTTCCGGCTTTCAGGTCATTGCGGTAGACTATTCTTTGGCTCCGGATTATCCCTATCCTACAGCGCTTAAGCAGCTATCGTACTGCGTACAAAAGATCTTGGAGGACAGGGACAAGCTGGGAATTAATCCGAGGAAGCTGATTTTAATGGGAGACAGTGCCGGGGTAAATCTTGCCGGTCAGTTTCTTTTAACGCAGACCAATGAAAGCTATGGAAAGAAATTGGGTATTCCCTCTTTCCTGACAAGAAGAGGAGCAAGAGTTTGCGGTCTTATTTCTCTTTCCGGCTTATTGGACTGCACGCGCTTCCATCAGACCGGTTTGGAAGAAAATGATGAGCTTTTTCTTTCCTGGGGAAGGGATTATTTCCAAGATGATGAATTTTATTCCGGGAAGAAGGCAGAGGAAACAAGATTGGAAGATTTCCTGACCAGAAGCTTTCCTCCTACATTTTTATCGGATGCAAGCATCGGTTCTTTCCGTGAGCAGGCACTGGATTTTGAAAAAAAATGTAAAGCGTTGGGGATTCCGGTCAGCTCTTATTTTCCGGAAGGAGATCTTCCGCATGACTATGAACTTCACATGGATTTAGTCGAAGCGGAAGAGAGTTTAAAGGAGCAGATTAACTTTGCTCGCTCTGCAGTTTCCTAGAGAGAATCTTTACCGGAATCAGATTTAAAAAATTACGGCAAATATGGACTTTTAAAAAAGCAGGAGTTTCTCCTGCTTTTACTATGCAAGTGATTCATCCTATTGTATAATCGTCACTATGATTAAGGACTTCCAAAGACAATTAAATCAATTGCAAGTGCTTTTAGATGCCTTGGTTTTGGCGTTATCCTATAGCCTGGCGTGGTATTTTGCGATAAAGAATCCGATATTTCCTCAGGGGCATGGTGTGCTTTCTCCGAGGTTTTATTTTACTGTGCTGATTCCTATGATTCCGGCTTATCTGTTTTTGTACTGGATATTAGGGTTGTATAAGCCGATGAGAACCATTCGCATGAAGACGGCGCTCTTTAGGATTATTCAGAGTAATTCCATAGGGCTTCTTCTTTCTGCATCCATTCTCTTTGCTTTTCGAAAGAGTGGATATTTTGAACATTATTCCACAAGAATGTTGGGATTTTTCTATATTTTTTCTATCTGTATTACGACGGTGGAAAGGTATGCTTTACGGAGAACTCTTTCTTCTCTTCGAAAGAGAGGCTTTAATCAAAAGCATATTATTCTTGTTGGCTTTTCTCCGGTTTCAGATCGTTTTATCGATTTGTGTAAGAAAAATCCGGATTGGGGCTATCGTATCTACGGAATAGTTGATGATCTGACGGAGCAGGGAGCGTCTTACCGTGATGTTTCCGTAATTGGTAAAATCAAGGATCTCGGAGAGCTTTTGAGTAAGAATACAATTGATGAGATTGCGATTACACTTCCTCTTGCTGCCTACGAAAAGCTTCCCGGAATCGTAGCGGTATGTGAAAAATCCGGAGTACATACGAAGTTCATTCCCGACTATCAGGAAATCATTCATTCTAAACCGATTGCGGAAGACATGGACGGCTTACCGATTATCAATATTCGAAATGTTCCGTTGACCGAGCCTTTCAATGCATTACTGAAGAGGGTGATCGATATCATCGGGGCTCTGGTGGGGCTCATTCTTTTTGGACCGCTTATGCTTGTTATAGCGGTGCTTGTCAAGCTGAGTTCTCCCGGACCGATCATTTTTAAACAGGAAAGAGTTGGACTTCACAACCGTCCCTTTATGATGTACAAGTTTCGCTCTATGGGCGTTCAAAAAACAGAGGATGAAAAGAAGGCATGGACTGTAAAAGGGGATCCGCGGGTAACCGGAATCGGAAAAATTATCCGGAAGACTTCTATTGATGAACTTCCTCAATTTTTTAATGTTTTAAAGGGAGATATGTCTCTTGTCGGCCCGAGACCGGAGAGGACCCAGTTTGTTGAAATGTTTAAGGAACAGATTCCCCGTTATATGATTAAACATCAGGTTCGTCCGGGGATTACGGGATGGGCGCAAGTGAACGGTTTCAGGGGAGATACTTCTATTCCGGCGAGAATTCGCTGTGATCTTTGGTATATAGAACACTGGAGTCTCGGTCTGGATATTAAAATTCTTTTTTTAACCGTATGGAAAGGATTTGTTAACAAAAATGCCTATTAACTTTTTCTTGTTTTGTGGTAATATACTCTATCATTCCGTGTGTGAAGAAAACTTTTAGAATTTTCACTATCGGAAAAAGCTGAGTTTTCGGCTGCAAAAAAAAGAGTACAGGTAAAAAGCTGATTGGAAATGCCGGAGTGGCTTAAACGATCCGGTTGATGGAGGTAGATTTTGGCATTAGAGCAGAATAGGGGACGCAGAAGACCCCATAGCGAGCTGAATAGAAATACGACCGAGAAAAATAGCGAAAATACCATATCCGGAGAGGGAAGGAGAAAAGCTCCCATCGTGACTCTTCCCGAGGAAAAGAAGGAAGGAAAGAGAAGGATTGAACATCTGGATATTCTGCAGGTCAATACGCCTAAGGATATTCAAGAAGAGCTGGATGAGGTATACAGTAAAAAAGAAAAAAAGAAAAAATCCCGCTGGAAGAAGATTTTGCTGCTTTCCGTTATTGAAATCCTGACATTGGTTTTTATTTTCTGTACAGCCTATATTGTGCGGTACATGAATATTAAGCCGGAAGTAGAGTTTAATATAAAAAATGTAAAGAACGAGAATATTGATGTAACTAAGCAAGAGCAGATGCAAGGCTACTGGACCATTGCCGTTTTCGGTGTGGATAGCCGTGACGGAGGAGTAGGTAGAGGGGCCAATGCCGATGTACAGCTCATTGTCTGCATAGACAGAGCGACAGGAGCGGTTAAACTTGCCTCTGTGTTCCGTGATACCTATCTGAATCTCGCAGCAGGGTCTCGCTTTGCGAAAATAAATGAAGCTTATGCGGATGGCGGACCGGAGCAGGCTGTTGCCGCATTGAATAAGAATTTGGACTTGGATATTGAGCATTATGCGACCTTTAACTGGCGTGCGGTTGCGGATGTAATCAATATGTTGGGCGGCGTAGACATTGATATTACGGAAAAAGAATTCAAGTATATGAATGCTTACATTCATGAAACCAGTATTGAGTCTAAAGTCAATGTGAAAAACCCCGCTGCGGAATATATTAAGAAGCCGGGGATGCAGCATCTGGACGGTGTGCAGGCGGTAGCTTATGCAAGACTTCGTTATATGGATGATGATTTTACCAGAACGAAGAGACAGAGAGAAGTTATTTCCCAGGTTCTGGAGAATGCAAAGAAGGCGGATCTTGCAACTCTGACCAATGTGATTGACACGGTTCTTCCGCAGATTGCGTTTAATGTGGATGTGGGAGATATTTTGGAACTTGCGAAGGGGGTAAACCGTTACAATATTGTCGGTTCCGAGGGATTCCCGTATGATCTTCGTACGCAAATGATGGGAAAGAAGGGGGATTGTGTTATTCCGCTTAACTTGGCTTCCAATGTAACGAAGCTTCATGCTTATCTCTTTGGAGATGAGGATTATAAACCGAGTTCCGCTGTTTGGACCTTTAGTGATACCATCGCTTCCGATGCGGCGGCTTACAAGAACGGAAAGGGCGACTCGAGCGAAAAACACTCCGAGAAAAAATCCAAAAAGAATGAGGATGAGGAGGAAGGCACGAAGTCCAAGGACGGTAAGCAAGAAGAAACGAAGAAAAAGAAGAATTCTGCTGAGGAAAGCGAATCCGAGAAGAATAAAAAGCAGGAGACGGATGCGAACGGAAATAGTATAGAAAGCAGTTCGTCCGGGAAAAATTCGGATCAGAAGCCGACTGTGGAGGACAATAAAAAGAGCACCGAGGAGACCAAATCACAAGGTCCTTCGGAAACAAAGAAAAACTCCGATGAGAAGAAAAGTACGGAGGAAACAAAGAAAAACGCCGACGAGACGAAGAAGAGTGAAACAAAGTCGCAGGAGCCCAGTATCGGGGTGGAACCGACTGCGGATTCAGGTGGTGGAAATGACGGTCCTGGCGTTATAGTGGATTAAATAGTAAAGAAGAAACAATTGTTGCAAGGAAGTACTGTGACAATTGTTTCTTTTATGAGAAGAAGCATGTATAGTAGATGCGTGTTTAGATTTGGAAGAACGGCAAAACAGAAACAGATAGCAGCAGAACCGGAGAGCGGTAAAACAGAAACAGATAGCAGCAGAACCGGAGAGCGGTAAAACAGAAACAGATAGCAGCAGAACCGGAGAGCGGTAAAACAGAAACAGATAGCAGCAGAACCGGAGAGCGGTAAAACAGAAACAGATAACAGCAGAACTGGAGAGCGGATATGGAACAGCTTTTAGAACGAGAAAAGGCTAAAGTCGAGAAGGACTTTTATAAGATTGGTGGGGGAATCAGTATGATTTACCTTGCCATAATCCTCTTGATTTATCCCTTATACATACATGACGGGTATTATGATATTTTGCAGGTAAAGTTTAAGTTTTTTTGGGTTTTGACCCTGGCGTATACGGTTATTATGCTTGCTTTTCTTCTTTTGCATGCTCTTACCCTAAAGAACGGGATGAGGAAGCCGCTTTATTTTTCCTTGTTCATTCGAGAAGAGGAAGGGAAGAAAAAGCCTTTTTTGGCTACGGATATTCCCTTTTTCTTTCTTATTCTTATTTTTTTGATTTCCATGATTCATTCCGGCTATATTTATGAAACCTGGTGGGGAAGCACGGGCAGATATATGGGAAGCTTTACTTGGTTATTGCTTTTCTTTGCTTATTTTTTTGTAAGCCGATTTTACCGATTTAAGAAAATCCATCTTCTTTTTCTATCTATTTCTATCGCTTTACAGGCAGCTTGGGGTATCAGTGATTTCTTTTGGATGAATCTATTTCATTTTTTTGATTTAGTGGAAGCGGATTATCTTAAGGCATCTTTTGCAGGCGGAATAGGAAATATTAATGGCTATACCTCTCTGATGATTAGTTATACCGGGCTTTTTGCGGGACTTTTCATAGGAGAAAAGCAGGGGAAGTGGAGCCTTCTTTTCCTGCTTATGTATGCCTTTACCCTTCTTGCGGCTTTCTACGGAATGAGTGACAACGTTGTATTTGCTCTTTTTGTACTATTTCTTGCCTTGCCTTTTTTCTGTTTTGGAAAAAAAGAACGTCTGTTAAATTGCATAGATTTATATATTGCTTTTTTTCTTGTGATGAAGTTGGCTACCTTTTTCATTCCTAAAGCAAACAGTTCCTATCAATATGGCGACAAGGGATTTTTTCTTCAGCTGGGATTCACTACGGTTCCTTTCCTGGCTATCGCGGTTTTGGGAATCATCAAACTGCTTGTTGTAAAGCTAAAGGAAGAAAGAATCGAAAAGGTACTGAAACCCATCTATTTCCTGATTGTGGTGCTGATTCTTTTTGCCGTAGTTTTTGTTTTTTATGATGCCAATGTCTCGCATCGTTTGTCTTTTTTAGAAAATTACAGTAATTATTTTCGCTTTGATGATAGCTGGGGATCCGGACGCGGCTTTATCTGGAAGATGGGCTTAAATTATCTTACAAAAAAGATGCCCTTCTCTCAGGTTCTCCTTGGGTACGGACCGGACGGATACCTTATGCTGACAAATGACAATTATAAGGTTGCGATTTCGCAAAGCCATTATCAGGCCATTGACAACATTCATAATGAATATCTGAACCTTTTACTGACGATAGGGGTTATAGGCCTGATTTCCTATCTTTCCTTACTTCTCTCCTCCTTCAAAACTCTTTTTACGAAGAATGACAGGGGAGAAGAGGGGGATTTCTCGGAAAGGGTATTTCCTTTTGCTGCAGGGCTCTGCCTTCTTTGCTATGTTTCGCAGGCAGTCATCAATATAGCGGTGCCGATGGTTTTGCCTGTCATCTTTATCCTGTCCTTCATGGGACTTGGAGAAAAGGTGAGAGCAATAGGAAAGGTGAAATAAGCAAGGAATAAGAAAAAATAAAGAGGCGGTTCCGATCGTTTTTCGGAACCGCCTCTTCACTATACCGGCTATAGTGAGGCCGGTTTATGTTTCCGTTTATTCTTCCGGTTCAATTAAACCGTAGCTCTTTGTCTTTCTTTTATATACAACATTGACCTTTCCGCTGTCTCCGTTTAAGAATACGAAGAAGCTATGTCCTAAGAGTTCCATCTGTAGGCAGGCCTCTTCCGGAGTCATGGGCTTTAAGTCAATCTGTTTTGTACGTACAATCTTGATTTCTTCCTCGTCATATTCAGCGGCTTCCTCCAGAAACGCTGCTGTAAAGGAGGAGGACTGGTGCTTGGCAATCAGCTTATCCTTATATTTTCTGATCTGTCTTTCTAGAACGTCCACTACAAGGTCAATGGACTGGTACATGTCCTCGGTAGACTCCTCAGCGCGGATCACACTACCTTTCACGGGAATGGTCACTTCGATTTTCTGCATATCCTTCTGCGTAGAAAGAGTTACATTACAAGGTGTGTCAGCCTGAAAAAACTTATCTAACTTTCCAAGTTTTTTCTCCACCATATTTTTCAAACCCTCTGTCAAACTAATGGTTCTTCCTGTAATGCTAAATTTCATAATCGAATCCTTCCTTTCTTTGTTTTTCAGAAGTAAGTCCCTGTATTGCAAGGGAAGATTCTTCCTGCTTTCAGTATAGCATTTTCTATAAAGAAAGAAAGCGAAATCCATAAAATAAAGATATTTTTCACAAAATATTCATGGATGAGGTGTTGAAAAAAGGAAAATACAATCAAGCCTGAAAAGCTTGAACTTTTTGCGTGGGATTTCACAGTATTTTCATGGCTTCTTCCTTGATAAAGGCGGGGACTAATGGTAGAATCTATGAGTTATAGATTTATAAAATGCCATACTACTGCTGTATGGAGAAGGAGCATATAAGAATGAAGCTTTTTGAAAAGATATTTGGGACACATTCGAGTAGAGAATTGAAACTGATAGAACCGAAGGTGGATAAAATCCTTTCTTTACAGGGAACGATGGCGGCAATGTCTGATGAGGATTTAAAAGCCCAGACAGGAAAGTTTAAGGAAAGGCTTTCCGCGGGGGAAACATTGGATGATATTCTTCCGGAAGCCTACGCAACGGTTAGAGAAGCGGCAAAGAGAGTGCTCGGCATGGAGCATTTTAAGGTGCAGCTTATCGGTGGAGTAGTTTTACACCAGGGTAGAATTGCCGAGATGAGAACCGGTGAAGGAAAGACCTTGGTTTCGACCTGTCCGGCTTATCTCAATGCTTTGGCCGGTGAAGGGGTACACATTGTTACGGTTAACGATTACCTTGCAAAGCGTGACTCGGATTGGATGGGGCAGGTTCACCGTTTCCTTGGCCTTACTGTAGGAACGGTTCTAAATGAGATGTCTACTGAAGAGCGTCAGGCTGCTTACGCCTGTGACATTACCTATGTGACGAATAACGAGCTCGGCTTCGACTATCTTCGTGACAATATGGCGATATACAAGAATCAGCAGGTATTACGAGGCTTGAACTACTGTATCATCGACGAGGTGGACTCTGTTTTGATCGATGAGGCAAGAACTCCGCTTATTATTTCCGGACAGTCCGGGAAGTCTACGAAGCTCTATGAACTTTGCGATATCTTGGCAAGACAGCTAGAAAGGGGAGAGGAGTCTGCCGAGTTTTCCAAGATTAATGCCATCTTAGGAGAGGAAATCGAGGAGAGTGGAGACTTTATTGTAAATGAGAAGGAAAAAACCGTAAACCTTACCCAGCAGGGTGTAGAAAAAGTAGAAAAGTATTTTCATATCAATAACCTTGCAGATGCGGAAAACCTCGAGATTCAGCACAATATCATCCTTGCTCTTCGGGCAAATAACCTTATGCAGAGGGATGTGGATTATGTCGTAAAGGATGATGAGGTTTTGATTGTCGATGAGTTTACCGGCCGTATTATGAACGGAAGACGGTATTCTGACGGACTGCATCAGGCGATAGAAGCGAAGGAACATGTGAAGGTAAAGAGAGAGTCCAGAACGCTGGCAACCATTACCTTCCAGAACTTCTTTAACAAATTCAAGAAAAAGGCCGGAATGACCGGTACGGCACAGACGGAGGAGAAGGAGTTCAGAAACATTTACTCCATGGACGTTATTCAGATTCCGACCAACAGACCGGTGCAGAGAGTGGACTTGGATGACGCGGTATATAAGTCCAAGAAAGAGAAGTTCCAGGCGGTTGTGGATGAGATTGAAGCGATTCATGAGACCGGCGCTCCGGTGCTGGTGGGTACGATTGCCATCGAGACTTCCGAGCTTCTTTCCGGCATGTTAAAGAGACGCGGAATTAAGCACAATGTTTTAAATGCAAAGTTTCATGAGCAGGAAGCGGCGATTGTTGCGGAAGCCGGTGTGCACGGTGCGGTAACCATTGCGACCAACATGGCCGGCCGTGGTACCGATATTAAGCTGGATGAGGAAGCAAGAGCAGCGGGCGGTCTTCATATTGTGGGTACGGAGAGACATGAGTCCAGACGTATTGATAACCAGCTTCGCGGTCGTGCGGGAAGACAGGGAGATCCCGGACAGTCCCAGTTCTTCATTTCCTTGGAAGATGATCTGATGCGTCTCTTCGGTTCCGAGCGTCTGATGGGCATGTTTGAGGCTCTGGGCGTTCCCGATGGAGAGCAGATTCATCACAAGATGCTTTCCAATGCGATTGAAAAGGCACAGGAGAAGATTGAGTTAAACAACTACGGTATCCGTGAGAATCTTCTGAAATATGATGAAGTAAACAACGACCAAAGAGATGTGGTTTATGCGGAAAGAGAGAAGGTTCTTGAAGGAGACAATATGCGTCCGCTCATTACCCGCTTTATCACGGACATCGTTGATTTCTATGTCAATGAGAACATCGTGGACAGCGATAGTCCGAAGGACTGGGATTTCCAGGGCTTAAACGATACCTTGATGCAGATTATTCCTTTAGGCAAGCTGAATTTTACGGAGGAAGAATTCGCGCATATGACCAGAGATGAGCTTGCGCAGAAGCTAAAGGAAAGGGCAATCCGCCTTTATGAAGAAAAGGAAGCGGAGTTCCCGAATCCGGAGCAGATGAGAGAGGCGGAGCGCGTTATTCTCTTAAAGGTTATGGACCAGAAGTGGATGAGTCACATCGATGACATGGATATCCTTCGTGACGGAATCGGACTGCAGGCTTATGGGCAGAAGGATCCGCTTGTAGAGTACAAGATTGCCGGCTATGAGATGTTCCAGGAGATGATGAGAAGCATTCAGGAAGAAACAGTGAGAGTGCTTTACCAGATTAAGCTGGAACAGAAGGTGGAAAGAGAGCAGGTGGCAAAGCCTCTGGCGACAAACCGTGACGAATCCGCGGTAAGAACACCGAAGATGAGAGAGGGAAGAAAGATTTATCCGAACGATCCCTGTCCCTGCGGATCAGGTAAGAAGTACAAGAACTGCCACGGACAAAGCATTTATCAAAAAGAGCAGTAGAATGATTTTCGACATCACTAAAGAGAGGGGAAGAAAGTGGTTCTGAAAGGCTGTGTTTTGTCTTTGAGAAGGAATCTTTTCTCCTTTCTTAAAGGGAATTTAGGCAAGGATTATGAGAAAGGAAGGAGCCTCTATGATTGAATTTGATCAATTTAAGACGGAGCTAAATACAAAAACGGAGCCGCTTAAAGCCTTAGAGCAGGCTCTGGACTTGGAAAATAAACAAAAAAGAATAGCGGAGCTGGATCGCATGATGGAAGAGCCCGACTTTTGGTCGGATGCGGAGAAGGCGAATCGTTTATCCACGGAAGTAAGACATCTGAAGGATGAGGCGGAGAGCTTTTATCAGTTGAAAACAAGCTACGAGGACATTGATGCCCTGATTCAGATGGGGAAGGAAGAAGGGGACGAGTCCGTGATTCCGGAGATTCGGGAAATGCTGAGTCAATTTTCGGAAGACTTGGAAAATATGAACACTACCCTCCTTCTTTCCGGAGAATACGACAGTATGAACGTCATCCTGCGTTTAAATGCCGGTGCGGGCGGTACGGAGGCAAATGACTGGGCGGGTATTCTTTACCGAATGTATATCCGTTGGGCGGAGCGACACGGATTTTCTGTAAAAATCCTCGATTATCTGGATGGAGATGAGGCCGGAATTAAGTCTGTTACCATGGAAGTGGTGGGGCAGTATGCCTATGGTTACCTTCGTTCCGAGGCGGGAATTCATCGTTTGGTTCGAATATCGCCTTTTAATGCGCAGGGAAAGAGACAGACCTCCTTCGTCTCCTGTGACGTTATGCCGGATATTGAAACGGAAATCGATATCGAAGTTCGGGAAGAGGACATCAAAATGGAGGTTTTCCGTGCTTCCGGTGCAGGTGGACAGCATATTAACAAAACTTCTTCCGCAGTGCGTTTAATCCATATTCCGACAGGAATCGTGGTGGCCTGCCAGGAAGAACGTTCTCAGTTACAGAATAAAAATAAGGCGATGCAGATGCTGAAGACCAAGCTTTATCTGAAAGAAAAAGAAGAGCAGGAGGCAAAGCTTGCCGGCATCCGTGGAGAGGTAAAGGATAACGGCTGGGGTTCTCAGATTCGTTCCTATGTTTTACAGCCCTATAGGATGGTCAAGGATCTTCGTACCGGAGAAGAAACAGGAAATACCGATGCGGTACTGGATGGAGATATCGATCGCTTCATTACAGCATATCTAAAGTGGATGCAGCTGGGCTGTCCGGATAGAAAAGTTGCCGGAAATGACTAAAATAATTACCGAAATGGACCGGAAGAATCGTGGCTCTAAGTGATGAAAAAAATTATAGAAAAGAATTAGACAGAAAAAACAAGACATAAAAATAAGCTGCAAAAGAGAAAACAAAAGGAAATGTACGGAGGAAAGGGGAAAGGCATGAAGATTGCCATAATGGGATTCGGAACAGTGGGTTCCGGAGTGAAGGAAGTTTTAGAGTTAAATCGAGCGCAAATTGAAAAAAAGGGAGGGGAGAAGATTGAAATCAAGTATATTCTTGCCCGTCGGGAGCATATTCCCGGAATTCCCGATGAACTGATTACAACGGATTTTTCCGTGATTGAAAATGATCCTGAGATTGAACTTGTCGTAGAGGCAATGGGCGGGATTCATCCGGCTTACGAATACATCAAAAGCTGTTTGGAAAAGGGAAAACATGTAGTCAGCTCCAATAAGGCAGTGGTGGATGCCTGCGGTTCCAAGCTTGTGCGTACGGCAAAGGAACACAAATGTAACTTCTACTTTGAAGCATCGGTTGGCGGAGGGATTCCGGTTATTCGTACCCTCTACCACAACTATGCAGGAGAAAATGTGATGGAAATTACCGGTATCTTGAATGGCACCAGTAATTTTATCTTAAGTAAAATGAAGGATGAAGGCTCTACCTTTGCGGATACTTTAAAGGAAGCACAGCGTCTCGGATATGCGGAGAAGGATCCGTCTGCGGATGTAGACGGCTTTGATACTTCCAGAAAGACAGCGATTCTCCTTTCCATGTCTTCGGGAATGCGTTGCCGTCACGAGGATATCTACACTGAAGGAATCCGAAATATTTCCGATATCGATATGTCTTATGCCAAAGAGATGGGCTATCATATCCGCCTTCTCGGATCGGTAGAAACGGTGGAAGACAAGTACTTTGCTTATGTGGCTCCTATTATGGTAGGAAAGGATGACCCTCTTTACTTTGTAAACGGGGTCTATAACGGAATCCGTGTTGTAGGAAACTGCCTTGGAAATACTATGCTCTACGGTAAGGGGGCAGGAAAGCTTCCGACAGCCAGCGCGGTGGTTTCCGATATTATTGCGGCAGCAAGACATAAGGATCATTTTCAGGGAATCGGATGGTCTGAGAAAATGATTGAAATTGAACCCATGGGTTCCAACGCTTTCCGCTACTTTCTTCGTATAGAAGGAACCGCAGAAGGAATCAAGAAAGCGCTTAAGGCGCATTTCCTTGGAGAAGGGGAAGAGCTTTGTCCTATTGTTTTGGAAGGCAGACAGGATGAGTTTGCGATTGTTTCGACCGTCTTGTTTGAAGAAGATTTTTTATCCAGGATGCGGGAGTTTGAAGAAGAAACAGGAAGAAGAGTCTTCCATTTCATTCGTATAAAGGGAATGACGGAAGAATAAATAGTAGGGCTATAAAAGTAAAAATGAATCATAACGTTTAACGGGGATAGGTCTGAAAGGAGGGGAATCTGGGTATACCCGAATTTCAGACCTATCCTATATGAAAGCAGAATTCATATTTTTTAGCCCCTGTTTTCATGGGGAGGATTATTAAAAGACTTCAGTACGGTGCTGCTGCAAAAAATCATTGAATCTAATTAGTACGAATTGCGATAAGAGGGAAAAGATGAGAATCTTGGAAAGCAGAAGTGAAGAAGAGAGCTTTCGAATAGCGGAGGAGCTGGGAAAGAAAGCAAAGGCAGGAGAAATATACTGTCTGGAAGGAGAACTCGGTGTGGGAAAAACCGTATTTGCCAAGGGATTTGCAAAGGGGCTTGGTATAGATGCTGTAATCGATTCTCCAACTTTTAATATCGTAAAAGAATATCAGGGCAGGTTTATGCTTTATCACTTTGATGTTTATCGAATTGAAGATATCGATGAGCTTTTGGAAATCGGTTTCGAGGAAATGACAGGGGGCGACGCGGTATGTCTTATTGAGTGGGCAAGTCGGATTGAGGAAGAAATCCCTTCTTTTGCCAAGTGGATACGCATTGATAAAGATTTGGATAAAGGCTTCGAGTATAGGAAAATAACTTTAGAAGAGGGAAGAGCATGATTAGTTTAGGGATAGATGCTTCCGGGCAGGTTGCCGCCGTAGCCATCGTTCGGGATTCGGAACTTCTTGCAGAGTTTCATTTAAAGCTGGGACAGACACACTCGGAAACGCTGCTTCCTGCCTGTGTCTCTTTGCTTAAGCAGTGCGGCTTGTCCATGGAAGAAATCGATTTAATCGGGATTTCCAAGGGGCCGGGCTCTTTTACGGGCTTACGAATTGCGGCAGCGACCGGAAAGGGACTTGCGCTTTCAAGGCAGATTCCGGTTTTGGGAATCAGTACCTTAGAGATGATAAAAGAAAATCTTTCTTTTATGCCTGAGCCGATTCACGTCCTTTTGGATGCAAGAAGAGGGCAGGTTTATACCGCATCCTACCAAGGGCGGCAATGTATCAATAAGGAAAGAGCCTGTTCTTTAGAAGAGCTTTTGGATTATGCAAGTAACCTTCCCGGAAAGCAGATTTTTATGGGAGACGGAGCGGTTCGATTTAAAGAAGATATTCTCCGTACAATCGGTGCGGAAAATGTCATTTTCCCGAATGCAGGCTCTATCCTGCAAAGAGCTTCTTCCCTTGCTTTTCTTACGGAAGAGAAATGGCTTTCGGGGGAGAGAGAGGCATTCCGCTTAGAATATTTACGAAAACCGCAGGCGGAAAGGCAGAAAGAAGCCGGAGAACTGAGGGATTTTCAAGTGATAGAAGAAAAGGACACGGAAGCAATTGGAAAGACGGAAGACCGGCTTTCTGCAAAGAATTATCCTATTTAGGATAGGAGAAGAAGATGTTTTTTAGAGAGATGGAGGAAGCGGATTTGTCGGAAATCCTCCTTTTGGATCGGGAGATTTTTCGTTCCATGGCCTATAGTGAAAGGGATTTTCGTTATGCTATTTCCGGAAAATATGATAGGGCGATTCTTCTTGTAGAGGAAGAACAGATTATAGCTTACGGTATCCTGCGTCTTCTCGGTACGGAGGGGGAGCTGGAGAGCATTGCAGTTCGGAAAGAGTATAGAGGAAGGGGATATGGCAGACTTCTTTTATCGGAATTCTTGCGGCTTGCTAAGCTTGCAGGAACGGAGAAACTCTTCTTGGAGGTTCGAGAAGGAAATCAGGCAGGAATACAATTATATGAAAGCGCGGGCTTTCGCACATTTTCCCGAAGGAAGGCATATTATCGGGACCCTGTGGAAGATGCCCTTCTTATGGAAAGGATTATGGAGTAAATGTTGGAGTTAAGTTTGCTGGGAACAGGGGGAATGATGCCGCTTCCGAAGAGATGGCTGACGAGCCTTATGGCGCGCTGTAACGGCTCAAGTCTCTTGATTGATTGCGGAGAGGGAACACAGATTGCCATGCGGGAAAAAGGATGGAGTCCCTATCCCATTGATACAATCTGCTTTACGCATTACCATGCGGATCATATATCGGGGCTACCCGGGATGCTGTTAAGTATGGGCAATGCGGAGCGTACAAAGCCTGTACGTCTAATCGGCCCGAAGGGGCTACAGAGGGTAGTGGACGGACTTCGGACTATTGCGCCGGAGTTGCCCTTTCAACTGGAGTATAGAGAACTTAGCGAAGAGATAGAACAGTTGGAATCGGAAAGTTTTGTGATTGAAGCTTTTAAGGTTCAACACAGTATTCCCTGCTATGGCTATCGTCTTTCTATTCCCCGTAAGGGAAAGTTTTCCGTGGAAAGAGCAAAGGAGCAGGAGATTCCCCTGCAGTGTTGGAATCGATTACAGCATGGAGAAATCGTGCAGTTTGAGGGAAAAATCTACCGTCCGGAGATGGTTATGGGGGAAGATAGAAAGGGTATTTCCGTTGTTTATTGTACCGATACGAGACCCATATCTCGGATTTCCGATATGGCGAAGGGCGCGGACCTCTTTATCTGTGAGGGAATGTACGGGGAAGAAGATAAGGCGGCGAACGCCCGAAAGCATAAGCACATGACGATGGAAGAAGCGGCAAAGCTCGGGAGAGAGGCGGAACCGAAGGAAATGTGGTTAACGCACTATTCTCCTTCTGAGTTATATCCGGAGCAGTACAAGGATAAGTTCAAAGACATTTTCCCGGTAAAATTTGCGAAGGACGGCTGGAGTAAAGAACTGGTCTTTGAAGACTAAAGCAGTAAGGAAGCGGTAGCGAAGTTTCCGAATGTGAAGCATAGGAAACCGATTTTTGATGATAAAAACGGTCTTTGAGAATAAAATTGTTTTTTGAAAATAAAATCGTTTTTTGGATAAAAAATATACCTATGAAAGCGAAAAGGGATGTTTAGGAATAAAGAAAAGTAGAGTCAATGAGGAAGGCTAAGAGAAGCGGAGAAGCAAATGGAAGATGTTTTGATACTGGGAATAGAGACAAGCTGTGATGAAACGGCGGCTGCAGTGGTAAAAAACGGGGAAGAAGTGCTTTCCAATGTGATTTCTTCCCAGGTAGCTCTGCATGCCGAGTTTGGAGGGGTGGTTCCGGAGATTGCTTCCCGAAACCATCTGGAAAAAATAGATGAAGTTATACGGCTTGCCATAAAAGAGGCGGGGATTTCCATGCAGGAACTTACAGCCATTGCGGTTACGGTGGGACCGGGTCTTGTGGGCGCTTTACTTGTCGGTGTTTCAGAGGCGAAGGCCCTTGCCTTTGCCCTTGGGAAACCGCTTATTCCCGTGCATCATATTGAAGGACATATTGCCGCGAATTTTATTTCCAATCCGGAGTGTGAACCGCCCTTTGTCTGCCTTGTAGCCAGTGGAGGACACAGCCACTTGCTTCTTGTGGAGGATTACGGGAAAATACGAATTTACGGCAGGACCAGAGATGATGCCGCAGGAGAAGCCTTTGATAAAGTGGCACGTGCGGTGGGGCTTGGTTATCCGGGAGGACCGAAGCTTGAGAAAATGGCTAAAGAAGGGAATCCTCATGCCTATCATTTTCCAACAGCGAAGATGGAGGACGCTCCCTATGACTTCAGCTTTTCCGGTGTGAAATCGGCAGTCTTAAATGAAATGAATCGAAAAAAAATGCTGGGAGAAGAGGTGCGTGTAGCGGATCTTTGCGCTTCTTTTCAGGAAAATGTTACGGAGGTTCTTTCGGAGAAGGCAATCGCTCTTTGTAAAGAGCTTCATATCAATCGACTCTCCATTGCCGGAGGGGTGGCGGCAAACGGAAAGCTGAGAGAGAAGATGGAGGAAAAGGCCAAGCAGGAAGGAATGGAGTTTTTCTGTCCGAAGCTGATACTTTGTACCGACAATGCGGCCATGATTGCGGCGGCGGCCTATCATGAGTGGAAGAAGGGAAATTTTGCAGGGCATGATGTGAACGCCTATCCCTCTCTTTCTTTATCAGAAGTGAAAGACGAAGAGAAGCCATAAACCGAGAAGAGTTTGCTTTAGCCGGAGAGAGAGATGGAAACAGAAAAAGAGGATAGAAAAACGGATAGAATAGAGAAAGAAGAGAACAAAAGGACACGGAAAGATAAGAATGAAAGTATAGAAAAGGAAAAGAAGAATGGAGCAGTAAACAGGTCGGTTACTGCCGTGATTCTTATGGCGGGAACCGGAAAAAGAATGCATACAGAAGAAAAAAAGCAGTTTTTGCCCCTCTGTGGAAAACCTCTTTTTTGTGCTTCCGTGGAACGTTTTATTTCTTGGCTGCGCTGTGAAGAGGTTCTTCTTGTTGTGGGAGCGGAAGATAAAGAAACGGTAGATGGCTTCGTGGAGCAAGAAGGCTGGAGAAAAGAGAAGAAGATCTCTATTGTGGAAGGCGGTGCGGAACGCTTTGATTCGGTGGCGGCAGCTCTTCATTTTATAGAAGAAAAGGGAAAGCCGGAAAACTATGTTTTTATCCATGATGCGGCGCGTCCCTTCTTTACGGAGGATTTACTGGAACACCTGTATAAGGAATTGCAATATTCTAAGGCGGTTATTCCCGGTATTCCGGTGAAGGATACAATCAAAGTTGAGCGAGATGGAGTTGTTGAGAAAAGTTTGGATAGAAAAACACTCTACGCTGTACAAACGCCGCAGGTTTTTGATTTTCAAGTTCTTTCTCGGGCTTTTAAAAGTTTTCTTCCAAGAAGAGAGGAGTGGAAAGACAAAATTACGGATGATGCTATGATTGTGGAAGAATTTTCAAAGGAGAGGATTCGTCTCATTGCAGGGGAAGAGGAAAATATTAAAATTACAGTAAAAGAAGATTTGCGCTTTTTGAATGAAAAACATAAAAATTTTTTTCCATTTTAAACTTTACTTTCTTTAAGACTAATCTTAAAATAACAGGAGAATAGTAGGAAGCTTGATAAATTGGTGAAGGATCATTATGGAAACGAAAAAGAAAACTAAAATTTATGTGCAGATGCTGGGCGGGTTCTCCATAACTGTCGGAGACGAAAAATTAGATTTGGGGTCGAATAGCAAGGCTAATTTTTTAAAGCTGACCGAAATTGTATTATTAAGAGGAATGGGCGGAGTCTCTAAAAGAGATTTGATTGACGGTATTTTCGGACATAAGTCTCTTTTAGATGAGAATAACAGTCTGAACAATTTACTTCATCAGGCAAGAACCCAGTTAAAAAAAGCCGGGATGCCGGGAAGAAAGATTATTGACGGAAAAAGAGGGGTGTATGCACCCGAGAACAATCCGGATTATGAATATATCTTAGATGTTCAGGAATTTGAAGATGTTTGCCTTAAGGCAAAAAGCGAGAAGAAGGACGATAAAAAACTCTACTATTATCAGAAGGCCTTCGGAATTTATGGTGGAGAGTTGCTTCCCGAGTTTGCAACAGATTACTGGGTTATTTTAGAGAGCGTTCGTTTAAAGAGACTTTACGATGATGTAGTGGATTTCTTGGGAAAGCACTATAAGGAAGCGGAAGACTTCGAGGCACTTTTTGATTTATATGATAAGGCAAACAAGATCTACCCTGACAACGGCTGGCAGATCGAGATGATTGATGCTCTGATTTTGAGAAAAGAGTATAAGACGGCGTATGAGCTTTATACGAAGTGTGCGCATTATTATCAGGATGAGTTGGAAGTTCCCATTCCCGATGCTCTTCGTTCCTGCTATGAAAGGCTGTCAGACAATGTAAGAGTGGTTACGGATGACATTCGTCAGATTCAGGCCAACATCATTCGAAAGGACGAAAAGCTGAAGAGCGAGATGGGAACAAGGAAGATTGGAGCCTATCTCTGTCCATTTACCAGCTTTATTGACGTATATCATGTACTTAGAAGAAACTTGGAACGAAGAGGTTCTTCCATCTTTATGATGCTCTGTACCCTTGTTGACTATGAAGGAAAGCCCATTCAGAATCAGGAGAAGTTGAACGCAAGGGCGGAGATTCTGCAGCAGTCTCTTTCCGAGGGCTTAAGAAAGGGTGACGTTTATACGAAGTACTCTTCTTCACAGTATCTGATTCTGTTGATTGGAACGAAGAGAGAGGACTGTGCAATCATTTACCAGCGACTTTCCAGAAGAGTAAAAGAGCTTGCCGGTTCCAGAGCAGAGTTTCGCTATCGTATTGTTTCGCTTGCTGAAATCCCGGGAATTTTGGACAGGAGCCAGCAGGGAGAAGATGAGGAATAAGATTCAAAACGGATTCCAATTCAAAAGGGAAAAACAAAGAAATCAAGCAGAAAAAAATAAACTTAGTGCTTGACATGGATTTCACGATTTGATAAGATAACTCTTGCATTTCTTGAGCGTGCGTAGCTCAGCTGGATAGAGCGTCTGGCTACGGACCAGAAGGTCGTGGGTTCGAATCCTGTCGCACGCATAGAAAAAAGACTCTTCGAAAGAAGAGTCTTTTGCATTTATTACGAAAAAACCTTGCATTTATTTTGTGAATATGCTAGAGTGTAACGGTATTTTATTGATTCTGGAGAAGGGGCAAGCATTGGCTTGCTCCTTTTAATGATAAAGAGCAAAATCGATAAAGCGAAAGTCTTTTTGAATGGAGAATGGCATGGAAATCGAGAGAACAACGAGTTATTTAGAAGAAATCCTTCCGGATATGGGTTATGTTTTAGATAGCGTAACTTTCACAGAGGAAGCGGGAACCCACTATCTTCGAGCATTTATCTATAGAAGTGATGAAGAGGATATGACAGTCAATGACTGTGCTATGGTTTCCAGAAGACTGTCCAAGTGGTTGGATAAGGAAGATTTTATTGAGGAAGAATATATTTTAGAAGTCTGCTCTTTGGGCTTTAAAGACAATCCTTCCGGAGAATCGGAGGATTGGGATAGTGAAATAGAAGAAGCAACAGAGGATACGGAAGAATAACGATATAGATGAAGGTCTTTCTACAAATGGAAGAAGAGGAGTAAAGCAATGAATAATGATGAATTACGATTGGCACTGGATATGTTGGAAAAGGAGAAGGGGATTTCCAAGCAGGCGATTATCGAGGCAATTGAGCTGTCCTTACAGACAGCATGCAAAAACCACTTCGGATCTGCAGACAATGTTCGCGTAAGTATGAATCCGGAAACGGCAGCCTTTTCGCTTTATGCGGAAAAGACCGTTGTAGAGGTCGTGGGAAATCCAAGCACGGAAATCAGCCTGGAAGATGCCAAGGCGGTGGATGCCGGCTATTCTCTTGGAGAAACCGTTCAAGTGCCGATTGACTCCAAGTCTTTTAGCCGTATTGCTGCGCAAAATGCAAAGGGTGTTATCGTACAGAAGATTCGAGAAGAGGAAAGAAAGATTCTCTTTGAAGAATATTACTCCATGGCAAAGCAGGTTGTATCCGGTGTGGTGGAAAAGGATACAGGAAGAGCGTTAATTGTGAATCTCGGCAAGGTGGACGGTTATCTTGCTGACGGAGAACAGATTAAGGGAGAAAAGATTCTTCCGAATCAGAGAATCAAGGTCTACGTTGTAGAAGTAAAGGACAATCCCAAGGGACCGAAGGTTATGCTTTCCAGAACCCATCCCGAGCTGGTTAGGAAGCTTTTCTTTGATGAGGTTTCTGAGCTTAAGGAAGGGATTGTGGAAATCAAGGCTATTGCCAGAGAGGCTGGCTCCCGTACCAAGATGGCAGTTCTTTCTCACGATGAAGATGTGGATGCGGTTGGAGCTTGTGTCGGTTTAAACGGAAACCGTGTCAATACCATCGTAGAGGAATTAAGAGGCGAGAAGATTGACATCATCAATTACGACGAAAACCCGGCTTATCTTATTGAGAATGCATTATCTCCCGCAAAAGTAATCGCCGTTATTGCGGATCAGGACAATAAGGATGCGCTGGTTATTGTGCCGGACAATCAATTGTCTCTGGCTATCGGTAAAGAAGGACAGAATGCCCGCCTTGCCGCAAAGTTAACCAACTATAAGATTGACATCAAGTCGGAGTCCCAGGCTCAGGAGCAGGGTATCTTTGATGAGATGGGGATTGATTATCATGGCGACGGAGAGAACTATGATGAAGGCTATGATGAAGATGCTTACAATGAAGAAGAGTATGAAGACGGCGAGTCTTATGAGGAAGAAGAGTAAGATTCGAGTATGAAGCCGGAGGAAAAATGAAAGTAGAACCTTTACGTTCCTGTATTGCCTGCAATGAGAAAAAAACGAAGAAAGAGCTTCTTCGCATAGTGAGAGAGGAAGATGGAAGTTATTCTCTGGATTTGAGCGGAAGAAAGAACGGGAGAGGGGCTTACATTTGCCCAAAGCTTTCTTGCTTGGAAAAAGCGGAAAAAAGAAAGGCCTTTTTCAGAGCCTTCAAGGAAAATATTTCCGAAGAAAGCTTAGCGAAGCTAAGGGAGGAAATCAGAGAAATTGCAGAATAGAATTTATGGATATATCGGACTGGCGATGAAAGCCGGAAAAATAAAGGCCGGAGAGTTTTCCACAGAGAAGTCCATAAAGGGCGGGAAGGCAAGACTGGTCCTTGTTGCTGAAGATGCTTCGGACAATACGATAAAAAAGTTCAGTAACAGTTGTTTGCATTATAAAGTCCCTTTTTATACATTTGGGACTAAGGATGAGCTGGGGAAGATCATCGGTAAGGAAATGCGTTCTTCTCTATCTATAGAGGATGAAGGCTTCGGGAAGAGAATAATCGGTATTATGAATGGAGGGAATGCGGATGTTAGATGAGAATAAGGCAAAAGGCAGTACAGAAAAGAAGGAAGAAGGAACCGTTAAGAAGAAAAAGTTGGCGGTGGTTTTCCATTCCCAAAATTCTGTAAACCATAAGAATCACCCTCTTAGCGGTAAGTTTTCCGATAAGGCAAAAAAGGTAAAGGAAGCCAAAGAGTTGAAGAAGGAGGAGGATAAGAAGTCTCCGAACGGAAG
This sequence comes from Oribacterium parvum ACB1, assembly GCF_000238055.2. GTDB lineage: Bacteria > Bacillota > Clostridia > Lachnospirales > Lachnospiraceae > Oribacterium > Oribacterium parvum. The sequence goes on along the minus strand of NZ_KE148312.1, from coordinate 2,414,317 downwards.
GCCGCTTCCTCCCGGAACAGCAAGAGTTACACCGCTTAAGGCTTTGAACGCCATTCAGAAAAAACAGGCTGAGGAAGAGAAGAAGCTGGAAGAAGAGAGACTTCTAAAGGAAGCCAAGGAAAGAGAAGAAGCGGCAAAGCGTGAAGCGGAAGAAGCTGCAAAGAGAGTAATGGAAGAGCAGAAGGAAAAAGCGGAAGAGACTGAAAAGCCGGCTAAGCTGAAGGCAAATAAGCTTTCCGGTATTGTTGCACATGCCGTTTCCAAAGAAGGAAAAGAGAGAAGTGCTTCAAGAGAGAAGACAGAGGGCAGAGCTCCTGCGGTTCTTAAGGGAGATAGAAAATCGGGATTTAATAAGGATTTCGGAAAAGACGGCGATAGGAGAGGCGGATTCTCCAAAGATGGTGAGAGAAAGCCCTTTGACGGAAGAGGAAAAGCGCCTGCAGGAAGAAAACCGGCTGTGGAATCCTTTGCACCGGAAATTGTGGAGAAGCAGAGCCGCGTGAAGCACGATGCTGTAAAGCCTGTAAAGAAGACTTACGGCAATAAGAGCTTTGAAAACGAGAAGGCAACGATTTCCCAGAAGAACAGAGCGCAGAGAAAGCAGAATAAGTACGGGGCAACCCAGTCTTACGAGAGAGATGACCAGGTAAAGGCAAAGAAGACCGGAAAGGGTGCTTTTATTAAGCCGGAAGTAGTGAAGGCGGTGGAGGAGACAATTAAGTCCATTACCCTGCCTGAGGTAATTACCATTAAGGAACTGGCTGATAAGATGAAGCAGAAATCTGCAGACATCATTAAGAAGCTCTTCTTAAAGGGACAGATTGTGACCTTAAATACCGAGCTTTCTTATGAAGAAGCGGAGAACATTGCGGTAGAATACGATATTCTTTGCGAGATGGAAGAAAAGGTTGATGTGATTGCGGAACTGGTGCAGGATTCGGAAGTGGATGAGGAAAAAGATTTAGAGGCTCGTCCGCCTGTTGTTGCCGTTATGGGACATGTTGACCATGGTAAAACTTCTATTCTTGATGCGATTCGAAACACCAATGTAACCAGTAGAGAGCACGGCGGAATCACCCAGTCTATCGGTGCGTATCAGGTATCTGTAAAGGTAAACGGGGATTCCAGAGTGATTACCTTCTTAGATACTCCGGGACATGAGGCCTTTACCGCCATGCGTATGCGTGGTGCGCAGTCTACCGATATTGCAGTACTCGTTGTTGCTGCAGATGACGGAATTAAGCCGCAGACCATTGAGGCGATTAATCATGCGAAGGCTGCGAATACCGAGATTATTGTGGCAATTAATAAGATAGATAAGCCTACTGCGAATATTGATAAGGTTAAGCAGGAACTTATGGCATACGATCTGGTAGCGGAAGATTACGGCGGAAGCACCATATGCTGCCCTGTTTCTGCAAAAACAGGAGAAGGATTGGAGAACCTTTTAGAAAATATTGCTCTTCAGGCGGATGTGCTTGAGTTAAAAGCAAACCCGAATCGTAAAGCTTACGGTGTAGTGATTGAGGCGGAGCTGGATAAGGGAAGAGGATCCGTTGCGCGTCTCCTTGTACAGAAGGGAACACTCCATATTGGCGATGTTGTGGCGGTAGGATCCGCCTTCGGTAAGGTTCGTGCCATGATTGACGACAAGGGAAGACGAATCAAGAAGGCTACTCCGTCCATGCCTGTTGAGATTTTGGGACTGAACTCCGTACCGAACGCCGGAGAGATTTTCCAGGTGAAGGACAACGAAAAAGAGGCGAAAGCTTATGCGGATACCTTCGTTTCCGAAGGAAAGCAGAGAATGGTGGAAGAGTCCAGAAAGAAAGTCAGTCTCGATGCACTCTTTGACCAGATTAAGGCAGGCGAGCTGAAGGATCTCCCCATTGTGCTTAAGGCAGATGTGCAAGGATCCGTGGAAGCGGTTCGTGATTCCTTACAGAAGATACAGAATGAGGAAGTACAGGTTAAGGTTATCCATTCCGGTGTAGGTGCAATCAATGAGTCCGATATCAACTTGGCTATCGCTTCCAATGCAATCGTAATCGGATTTGATGTGAAGCCGGATGCTACAGCAAAAGATATTGCCGAGAGAGAAAATGTAGACGTGCGTCTCTACAACATCATCTATAAGGCAATTGAAGATATTGAACTTGCTATGAAGGGTATGCTTGCGCCCGTATTTGAAGAGAAAGTTATCGGTCATGCCGAAGTACGTATGATCTTTAAGTCCTCCGGTGTGGGTGTGATTGCAGGATCCTTTGTTACGGACGGTAAGGTACAAAGAGGAGCAAAGGCGCGCCTTACAAGAGACGGAGAGCAGCTCTTTGACGGAAATATTGCTTCCGTACGACACTTTAAAGATGATGTGAAGGAAGTGGGAACCAAACAGGAGTGCGGTATTGTATTAGAAAGCTATACTGACATTCAAGAGGGCGACCAGATTGAAGTTTACATCATGGAAGAAGTACAGAGATAGAGGTGAAGCTTGAAAAGGCAGAGTTTTAAAAACCAAAGAAGAAATGAGGACGTGCGGAGAAATCTCTCCGTCCTCATTCGTAATGAAGTAAAAGACATCCGGGTGTCTCCCTTCTGCGACGTGACCGGAGTGGATTTGACTCCGGATTTACAGTACTGTAAGGTCTATGTTTCCTGTCTCGGAAGTGAAGAGAGCCTGGGGAAGACCATTGAAGGCTTGAAAGCTGCGGCGGGCTTTTTGAGAAGGGAGCTTGCGCGGAGCTTAAATCTTCGTCATACCCCGGAACTGCAATTTGTTCCCGATCATTCCGTGGAATACGGCTCCCGTATGGATGCTTTAATCAACAAGGTAAAAGAGGAAGATGAAGCGCGCCCTGTAGGAGAAGCGGTGAATCAGGAAAATCATTATAAAGAGGACGAAGAATAAAGAACTTGAGTCGATTATGGCTTTACAAAATAAAGCAATACGGAATTTATAATTTCAAATAGAGAAATAAATACCGGGGAAATGGAACAATAGAAAGGCGAAAAAATGAAAGAGGTTCTGGAATCTCTAATTGGCAATGCAAAAAGCATCTGTATATTGGGACATACCCGTCCGGATGGAGACTGCCTGGGATCCACTCTTGGGTGGAAAAATTATATCAAAGGACGGTTCCCGGAGAAGGAAGTGACGGTGTTTCTTATGGAAGCGAATAATAAATTTGCCTACCTTCCGGGATTCTCCGGGATTCGCCATGACGTCCCAAAAGATGAGTATGACCTGGCAATCATCTGTGATTGTGGAGTTTACGAAAGATTGGGAGAGTACGGGCGCCTTGCAAAAAATGCGAAAGAGCGCTATGTAATTGATCACCATATCACAAGCAGCGGAGAAGAGTTTCCGAATCATACGATACTTCCTGATGCCTCCAGCACGAGTGAAATCAGCTTTGATTTAATGGATGAGCGGTATTTTACTAAGGATGTGGCGACCTGTATCTATACCGGTATTATTCACGACACCGGAGTTTTTAAGTATACTTCCACAAGCTCTCACACCATGGAAATAGCGGGAAAGTGTATGGACCGTGGGATTGATTTCTCCTCCATCATTGATGACAGTTTCTATATGAAGACGGTGAACCAGCAGCAGGTTACCGGAAAGGTGCTCCTTGACGGAAGGCTCTATATGGAGGGGCGTATTTTTGCTTCTTCCCTCAGTATAAAGGATATGGACAGTTTTTCCGTAGACCAGAAAGATGTGGACGGCATCGTCAGCATTCTTCGAGAAACAAAGGAGGTAGACGGTGTTATTTTCCTCTATGAGGTAGGAAATAACACCTATAAGGTAAGCCTTCGCTCGAACAATACTGCACTGGATGTTTCCACTGTGGCGGCACACTTTGCCGGAGGCGGACATAAGATGGCGGCAGGCTGCAGCTTAAAGGGGGATACAGCATCCATTTTGGAAAACATTATCGAAGAGCTTAGAAAGCAGATGGATGCACCGGACTTTGTAAGTAACAGGCAGTAATCAATAGGCTATGACGAATCAAGAAAAATTTTAGATCATTTTTTATAATAAGCTCCACGTTTAAAATGAGTTAGACTTTATACCGTTGGGAGAAGCTAAGAGAAAATAATACAAACTATGGATGGAATCATCAATGTCAATAAAGAAGCGGGAATGACGAGTTTTGACGTGCTCCGCGCTTTAAAAAGAATTCTCCATGAAAAGAAGATGGGACATGCAGGCACCTTGGATCCTATGGCGGAAGGGGTGCTTCTTGTTTGTGTGGGGAAGGCTACAAAGCTTGTCGAAAGCCTCATGAGTGAAGTGAAGGTTTATCGGGCTGAAATGCTTCTTGGTATAGAGACGGATACGGAAGACAGTACGGGAAAGCTTTTATCGGAAGAAGAAAGGACGGTTACGGAAGAAGAAGTTCTATCCGCTTTTCAAGCTCTTCTTGGAAAAAGAGAGCAGATTCCTCCCATGTACAGCGCGAAGAAGGTGGATGGAAAGCGACTCTACAGTATGGCAAGAGAAGGAATCGTGATAGAGCGAAAGCCTTCTCAAATTGAGATTTTTTCCATAGAGCTTCTTTCTATGACGGCTCCGGAGAGCGTTGCTGCACTTTCCTGCCGGGAAAAGCACCAAAGAATTACGTTTCGTGTAAAATGCTCGAAAGGCACTTACATTCGTACACTTTGTACGGAGATAGGAGAGAAGCTGGGAACGAAGGCCTGTATGTCTGCACTTTTCCGAGAAGAGGTCGGAGAATTTCAATTTAAAGAGAGTAAGACACTTTCCGAAATTGAAAAGGAGATGAAGAAGGGAGATCTTTCCTCCTTCTTGAAGCCCGCTTTATACAGTAAAGTTCCGACAGCGCTGACCTTCGGGAAGTTCGACGGTGTACATCTCGGGCATCAAAAGATTTTTTCCTCTGTTTTCGGCATTGCAAAGGAAGAAGGTTTAAAGCCTGCCGTTCTTTCCTTTACCATGGAAAAAGACAGCTTCTTTTTACAAGGGCGAAAGGATATGCTTTCTACGGAAGAGGAGCATTTTACCAGACTGAAAAATGCGGGATTTCATGAAGTATATCTCTACCCCTTAACGGTGGAGGCAGCCCGGATGAGCCCGGAGGACTTTGTGAAAATCATTTTGATAGAGTCCTTGAAAGTGAAACACCTTGTTGTGGGAACGGACTGTAGCTTTGGCTACAAAGGAGCGGGGAACGTAGAACTCCTTGAAAGTTTGCAGCAAAAATATGGCTTTAAGCTTACAGTAGTGGATAAGGTTCTGACCCTAAACCCTGCCGGAGAAGAAGTGGAAGTCTCGAGTTCCTATATTCGAAAAGCTTTGGAAGAGGGAAGGGTGGAAGAGGCGGCTGCACTTCTTGGAAGACCGTATAGCATAAATGGTAGTGTGGTGCACGGAAAAGCTATAGGAAAAAGTCTTTCCTTTCCGACTGCAAACATTTTCCCGAAGGAAGGGAAGCTGTGTCCGGAAGAAGGAGTGTATTACACGAGAGTTATGGTTCTGGGAGAAGAGTATGATGCGATGACCAATATTGGGAGAAATCCCAGCATTTCCGCGGAAAATCCTTTAACAATTGAAAGTCACCTTCTCGAATTTGACAGAGATATCTATGGGGAGAAGATCCGAGTAAGTTTCATAAAGAGAATTCGGGAGCAAAAGCATTTTCCAAATCTTGATGCTTTGAAAGCGCAGTTAAAGGCGGATTTACGTACCGTTGAAAATTGTGTTAAATCCAAGAAAACCTTGACAGTTGAGAGGGGAATGCAGTAATATACTCTTTCGTGAAGAGATTGTTTAATTCTTTTCACAGACGGATTTCATACAAGAGAGAAATCCAAGAAACTTTTATGACGCGAAGGCGTAGCAAAGCGCACTCCGACGCTTGTTCCGTTTTTCGTGAGTAGCGAGCTTAGGCTCAAAGAAGGAGAAAAGATGATTACAAAAGAGAAGAAAGCAGAGTTGGTTGCTAAGTACGGCAGAAAGCCCGGAGATACCGGTTCACCTGAAGTACAGGTTGCGCTTCTTACAGAGAGAATTGTAGAGCTTACCGAGCACTTAAAGAGCAATCCGAAGGATCACCACAGTAGAAGAGGACTTCTTATGATGGTTGGTCAGAGAAGAGGACTTCTTGATTACTTAAAGAAGACGGACTTAGACGGATACAGAGCTTTAATCGAGAAGCTGGGTATCAGAAAGTAAGATATTTTCAGGGCAGAGGGGTTATCCCTTCTGCCCTGTTTTGCTTTTTTTGAGAAAGGACAAGGAGCCAAAAGGAGACTTGGATAAAAGTTTGGATTCCCTGATATATTTCATCCGACTCTTGCGGCGACTTCTTCCCTTTAGTATAATGATTTATTGGTGATTTTATCAAAAATTTTCCTTTGGAAGGCAACCGAGATCACTGAAAAATAGACGAGTTTCGTAGCTTTTTCAGTGCTTTTGGGGCTTCCGAAGGAAAGAAGAAAAAGGAGGCTTTATGTACAAAAGTTATTCAATGGAACTGGCAGGCAGAATGCTCACGATAGATGTGGACAGAGTCTGTGCACAAAGTAACGGTGCGGTTTTAATGCACTATGGAGATACTACTGTGCTTTCTACCTGTACTGCATCGGAAAAGCCAAGAGACGGTATTGATTTCTTTCCGCTTTCTGTAGAGTATGAAGAGAAGATGTATGCTGTCGGAAAGTTCCCGGGCGGCTTTAAAAAGAGAGAAGGTAGAGCAAGTGACAATGCCATTCTTACTGCAAGAGTCATTGACCGCCCGATGCGTCCGCTTTTCCCGAAGGACTATAGAAATGATGTTCTTCTGAACAATACGGTGCTTTCGGTTGATCAGGATGCTTCTCCGGAGCTTCTGGCCATGCTCGGATCTGCCCTCGCTACGTCCATTTCCGACGTGCCCTTTGACGGACCTTGTGCAACGACACAGGTAGGTATGATTGCCGGGGAGTTTATCTTGAACCCGGGAAATGGAGAAAAAGCTGTATCCGACTTACTGCTCACTGTCGCATCTACAAAAGAAAAGGTCATCATGATTGAAGCCGGCGCGAACGAGCTTCCGGAAGAGAAGATGATTGAAGCTATTTACCTTGCGCATGAGACCAACCAGCAGATTATCGGCTTCTTCGAGAGCATCATAGCAGAGTGCGGAAAAGAGAAGCACAGCTACGAGTCTTCCGCTATTCCTGAGGCCGTTTTCGAGAAAATGAAGAGCGTGGTAAGCCCGGAAGAGATGGAAAAGGCGGTATTTACCGATGAGAAGCAGGAAAGAGATGCCAACATCTCCGCTCTTAGTGAACGTTTGGTAGAGGCTTTCCAGGATGATGAGGAAGCGCTTGCGATTCTCCCGGATGCCATTTACCAGTACGAGAAGAAGACGGTTCGGAAAATGATCTTAAAGGATCACAAGAGACCGGACGGAAGAGCAATTAATGAGATTCGTCCTTTGGAATCGGAAGTGGATGTTCTCCCGAGAGTCCATGGCTCCGCTATGTTTAAGAGAGGACAAACCCAGATTTTAAATATTACTACTCTTGCCCCTCTTTCCGAGGTACAGAAGGTTGAGGGCATGAATGAATTTGAGACGGAGAAGCGTTATCTACACCAGTACAACTTCCCGGGGTATTCCGTAGGAGAGGCAAAGGCTTCCAGAGGTCCCGGAAGAAGAGAAATCGGACACGGCGCTCTTGCAGAGAAGGCTTTAATTCCGGTGCTTCCTCCTGTAGAAGAGTTCCCCTATGCGATTCGTTCCGTTTCCGAGACCATGGAGTCCAACGGTTCCACCTCCATGGCTTCCACCTGTGCATCCTGCATGTCCTTGATGGCTGCCGGTGTACCGATTAGAAAGCCGGTTGCCGGTATTTCCTGCGGACTTGTAACAGGGGATAGCGATGATGAGTATTTGGTGCTGACCGATATTCAGGGACTTGAGGATTTCTTCGGCGATATGGACTTTAAGGTTACGGGAACAAGAGACGGGATTACCGCAATCCAGATGGACATCAAGATTCACGGTCTAACCCGTCCCATCGTGGAAGAGGCGATTAAGAGAGCCAGAGAGGCAAGACTCTTCATCATGGACGGGGTAATGAAGGATGCGATTGCCGAGCCGAGAAAAGAGCTTTCTCCCTATGCACCGAAGATTATTACCTTACAGATTGAGACCGACAAGATCGGAGATGTTATCGGTAAGCAGGGTAAGACGATTACCGCAATTATTGATGAAACCGGTGCAAAGATTGACATTGATGACAGCGGTATGGTATCCATTTCCGGAATTGACCTTGCTGCTTTAGAGAGAGCGAAGGAAATTATCCTTTCCATCGTAAATGACATTGAGCCGGGTCAGATTTTAGAGGGAACCGTAGTGCGTATGATGAACTTCGGTGCTTTCGTGCAGCTCAGCCCGACAAAGGATGGTATGGTACACATTTCCAAGCTCTCCGATAAGAGAGTGAATGAGGTGGAGGATGTTGTACATATTGGTGACAAGGTACGCGTAAAGGTTATTGAGGTAGATAAGATGGGAAGAATCAATCTTTCCATGAGACCGCAGGATTTAGCAGAATAATATAAGTTAGGGGGCATTTATGAAAATCAGGACCAGATATGCTCCTTCCCCCACAGGAAGGATGCATGTAGGGAATCTTCGTACAGGGATGTACGCCTATTTGATTGCCAAGCATGAGGGAGGAGACTTCCTTCTTCGTATAGAAGATACAGACCAGGAAAGAGAAGTGGAGGGGGCTGTGGACATTATCCGGAGAACCCTCGAAGAGACGGGGCTTTTTTGGGATGAAGGTCCGGATAATCCCGGCTCCTGCGGCCCCTATGTACAGTCCGAGCGTGTGAAGACCGGCATTTATATGCAGTATGCCAAGAAACTTGTGGAAAAGGGAGAGGCTTATTACTGCTTTTGTGATAAGAATCGGCTCGAGTCTTTACAGACTGAGGTCAACGGCGAGATTTTGATGCACTATGACAAACATTGTCTTTCTCTTTCCAAGGAAGAGGTGGAGGAAAAACTTGCTGCGGGTCTTCCCTATGTTATCCGGCAGAATAACCCGACAGAGGGAACAACGACTTTTCATGATGAGTTATACGGCGATGTTACTGTGGATAATGCGGAGCTGGACGACATGGTGCTCATCAAGTCCGACGGTTTTCCGACTTATAACTTTGCCAATGTCGTGGACGATCATTTAATGGGGATTACCCACGTGGTACGTGGAAATGAATATCTTTCCTCCAGCCCGAAGTACCAGAGGCTCTATGATGCCTTCGGCTGGGAATCTCCGAAACTTGTGCATTGTCCTTTGATTACGGATGAGAACCATAAAAAGCTTTCCAAGCGTTCGGGTCATTCCTCCTTTGAAGACCTGATTGACCAAGGCTTTGTGCCGGAAGCGGTTGTAAACTTTGTCGCGCTTCTTGGATGGAGTCCGGAAGGAAATGAAGAGATTCTTTCGTTGCAGGATTTGGTTCGGGAGTTTGATTATCACAGAATTTCGAAGAGCCCGGCCGTCTTTGATATGGGAAAGCTTCGTTGGATGAACGGAGAGTATATTAAGAAGATGGACTTCGATAAGTTCTATGAGAGAGCCTACCCCTATCTGAAGGAGGCTGCCGGGGAGAAGGTGGATTTAAAGAAAATCGCCGAGATGGTGAAGAGCCGTATTGAGATTTTCCCTGATATTCCGGAGCATGTAGACTTCTTTAAGGCAGTGCCGGACTACTCTTTAGAGCTTTATCAAAACAAAAAAGCCAAGACCAATTTAGAGAATTCTCTTAGTCTTCTGAAAGAAGTGCTTCCCCTTTTGGAGAAGGAAGAAGATTACAGCAATGACCGCCTCTACAGCCTTTTACAGGAGTTCAGTACGGAGAAGGAATACAAGACGGGCTTTACCATGTGGCCGATTCGGATTGCTCTTTCCGGAAAGCAGATGACGCCTGCGGGAGCAACCGAGATTCTTTCCGTTCTCGGAAAAGAGGAGTCCTTAAAGAGAGTAAAGGCGGCTATAGAAAGACTGGAAGCAAACACTTAATGACAATGATAGAATATACTTAATTTAAGTGTATTGAAGATGAGATTAAAGAAATAGAGATTTCATTGGAAATAACAGTTTGCTCGGAAATACGGAAGAAGAAATCCGAAAAGTCGAGGAATCAAGTAAGTAAAAGAGGTTAAATTATGGATAGAGAAGAATTTTTAGAGAGATACAGACATTCCATCGCCCATGTTTTAGCAAAGGCAATGATTGAGCTTTACGGGGAGGAAGTGCAGTATGCTATCGGACCGCAGATTGAGGACGGAGCATACTATGACTTTTTAGTACCGAAGAATTTGTCTGAAGAGGATTTCCCCGCTATTGAGAACAAGATGCGGGAAATCATTAAGAGAAGAGAAGACTGGACGAGAGAAGAGCTTAGCAGAGAGAATGCTTTAAAGCTTTTTTCCAAGCAGAAGTTCAAGAAGGAGCTCATTGAGGACCTTCCCGAGAGTGAAATCATCAGCGTTTATCATACCGGATCCGACTTCGTGGATCTCTGCCGCGGACCGCATGTAGAGAATTCTCAAGAGCTTATGAATGTGGCTTTCCAGGTAAAGTCCGTTTCCGGAGCGTACTGGAGAGGTGACGAGCATAGAGACCAGCTGCAGAGAGTCTATCTCTTTGTGTACCCGGATAAGAATGCTTTGAAGGAACATTTGAAGTGGTTACAGGAAGCACAGGAAAGAGATCACAAGAAGCTCGGAAAAGAACTGGACCTCTTTATGTTCGACGAGACTGCACCGGGTATGCCTTATTGGCTTCCGAGAGGCTGGAAGATGTATCAGGCGCTACTTCAGTATTCCAGAGAGGTACAAAGAAGACATGGCTATACCGAGATTTCCGCACCGCTTATCAACAATAAGAAGCTGTGGTTGATTTCCGGTCACTGGGCGCACTACATCAACAATATGTTTATGGTTCCCGGCGTTTCCGGTTGGTTAAAAGCCGATGCGGACCTCTCCGGAGTGCTCGAGCACCCGACCGATGAAAGCCTTGGAGAAAAGACGGTGAAGATTCAGGCGGGCTCTGTAATTTATAACCGTGAAAATATCGACACCATGGCGGCAAAGCCGATGAACTGTCCAAATGCGATGCTCACCTACAAGAGAAGAAATCGTTCCTATAAGGAACTGCCGATTCGTTATTCCGAGTACGATGTTCTTCACAGAAAAGAGAAGTCCGGCCAGATGAACGGTCTTTTCCGTGTGCAGGAGTTCCGTCAGGACGATGATCATACCTTTGTAATGGAATCTCAGATTGAGGCGGAGATTGCCGACATCATCTCCATTGCGGATGAAATCTATGGTACCTTCGGAGTAAGCTACCGTGCAGAGCTTTCTACAAGACCGGAAGACTTTATGGGAGACATCGCGGTTTGGGATAGAGCAGAAGCTGCTTTAAAGAAGATTCTGACCGACAAGTACGGAGAGGGCGGTTTTGAAATCAACGAGGGAGACGGTGCCTTCTATGGTCCGAAGATTGACCTGCAGATTAAGGATGCTCTCGGAAGAGAATGGCAGTGTGGAACCATCCAGCTTGACTTCCAGCTTCCGCATAACTTCGGCTTAACTTACCAGACTGCTGAGGGCGGACAGGAGATGCCTGTGGTTATCCACCGTGCAATTTACGGCTCTTTAGAGCGCTTTATCGGAATCATCATCGAGAATTTCAAGGGCAGCTTCCCCTTCTGGCTCTCTCCCGAGCAGGTAGGAATTGTGCCGATTCGGGAAGAGCATAACGAATATGGAAAGAAGATTTATGACGCTCTTTCCGACATGGGAATCCGTGCGGAAATCGACTACTCCGATAAGAATATGAAGGAGAAGATTAAGACCTATAAGAACTACAAGGATCCGTACATTCTGGTGCTTGGAGACAAGGAAATGGAGGAAAATACCGTTTCCATTAACATGAGAGGCTCCAACAAGCAGATCAACAATGTGCCATTGGATGTATTCTTAAAGGTTTGCGCGAAGATGCAGAAGGAGCACAGCCTAGAGCTTACAGATCAGTTCGAATAAAAGTTACAGTTCGAAAGGATAGGGAATGGAGAATATAGCTCCCATTCCGAAAGTGCATAGCAAAGAAAGCCCTTTTCCTTGCGCGATAAGGGAAAAGGCTTTAAAATAGCTGTCTATAGAAAGGGTTTTTCTTTATTTTCATGAGGTAAATAAAGGAAAATCCTTTTTTGATTCATAACGAGTATCGCTTGCGTAGCGTGCAATATCTCATTCTGAATAAGTACTGACCGGAGAGGATGGAGAACTGTGTTCATCATGAGCGGCAAGCGAAGTATGAACAAGCCTCTTTCTACGAGATTGTATAGAGGAGAGAAGATGAATAGTGAAAATGTAAGAGAGGGTGTGCAGCAGGCGCCCCATAGAAGTTTATTTAATGCCTTGGGCTACACCAAGGAAGAGATGAAGAAGCCGATGATCGGGGTGGTGTGCTCCTATAATGAAATTGTTCCGGGGCATATCAATCTAGATAAAATCTGCGAGGCGGTGAAGATGGGCATTGCCGAAGCGGGCGGTCTTCCGGTGGAATTTCCGGCGATTGCGGTCTGTGACGGAATTGCCATGGGTCATGTCGGTATGAAGTATTCCCTTGTGACAAGAGACTTGATTGCCGATTCCACGGAGTGTATGGCAAAGGCGCATCAGTTTGACGCACTGGTTATGATTCCGAACTGCGACAAGAATGTACCGGGACTTCTTATGGCGGCAGCTCGTGTTAATGTACCGACCGTCTTTGTTTCCGGAGGCCCCATGCTTGCCGGAAAGGTGCACGGAAAGAAGCGCTCCTTATCCGCGATGTTCGAAGCGGTGGGAGAGTATGAGGCGGGGAAAATCGGCATGGAGGAGCTAAAGCTCTATGAGGAAAATGTCTGTCCGACCTGTGGTTCCTGTTCGGGAATGTATACGGCAAACTCCATGAACTGCTTAAGTGAGGTTATCGGTATGGGGCTTCCCGGAAACGGAACGATTCCGGCAGTCTATTCCGCTCGAATCCGTCTTGCGAAGCAGGCAGGTTATGCCATCATGCATTTACTGAAGGAAAATATCCGTCCGCGTGACATTATGACGAAGAAGAGCTTTGAAAATGCGCTTCGTGTGGATATGGCGCTCGGCTGTTCTACGAATACCATGCTCCATCTTCCGGCGATTGCCCATGAGTGCGGTTTTACACTGGATATGGAATATGCCAATCAGATCTCCGATACAACACCGAATCTTTGTCACCTTGCACCGGCAGGCCCGGCTTATATGGAAGACTTAAATGAAGCCGGCGGTATCTCTGCAGTCATGAAGGAGCTTTCCAAGAAAAATCTCCTGCACTTAGACGGCATCACGGTTACGGGAAGAACGACGGGAGAGAATATTGAAAGAGCTGTGAATCTCGATGAAGAGATCATTCGCCCGATTGAAAATCCCTTTATGCCAAACGGAGGCATTGCGGTACTGAAGGGAAATCTTGCACCGGATACCGGGGTCGTAAAGCGCTCCGCTGTAGCTCCTGAAATGATGGTGCATGAGGGACCGGCAAGAGTTTTTGACTGTGAGGACGATGCGATTAAGGCGATTAAAGGCGGAAAGATTCATGAAGGGGATGTTGTGGTGATCCGCTATGAAGGACCGAAGGGCGGCCCCGGTATGCGTGAGATGTTAAATCCCACCTCCGCCATTATGGGAATGGGACTCGGAAGCACGGTAGCGTTAATTACGGACGGAAGATTTTCGGGAGCATCCCGTGGAGCCTCCATCGGCCATGTTTCTCCGGAAGCGGCTGTAGGAGGCCCGATTGCCTTAGTGGAAGAAGGAGATATTATTTCTATTGACATTCCGAAGAATAAACTTGATATGAAGGTTTCGGAGGAAGAGCTGGAAAGAAGAAGAAAACTCTGGAAGCCGAGAAAGCCGAAGGTGACAGAGGGTTATCTTCTCCGCTACCAGGCGCTTGTGACAAGCGGAAACAGAGGAGCGATATTGGAACTCCCTGAGGACTGGAAATAAATCTTGCATAATTAACTAAATATTGTACAATGAAGGAGGTATAGTAAAACTCACTATTTTTATATACCTCTTTTTTATTTTTTATAGATGTTTTTACGAAAATACTTACCGGAAGTATAACAAAATCATGAAGCTTATTTAAGGATTACTTGAAATATATTGCTTGGAAAGAGCAGACGAGTTTGCATGAGAGAAGAAAGCGGTAAACAACAAGGACGGGGAATGAGTAAAAGAGAAGGAAATCGCTTTATAAGAAGAAGTTTACTTGCAGCAGGAATTTTATTTCTGCTTCTTTTTATTGTTCTTTCCGTAGCTTCCTGGAATCGCTATTTTTGTATTAAACCGGGACAATGGAGAGAATGGAAGGGGATGGAAGAGCCGTATGAGCTCCAGGAAAAAAAGAGCCTTCTTTTTTTAAGTTCCTATGACCCGTCAGACCTCATTTTTCCGCAACAGATGGAAGGGATTGAGGAAATCTTGAACCAAAGCAATGTACATCTTGATATCGTGAATATGGACTTTCGACACTTTAACCACGAAGAGGATGTAGAGGCTTTTTATGCCTTTGTGAAAAGCAGAATTGAAAACAGAGAAAGCTCGTATGACGGAATTCTTGTAGGAGATGACAGAGCTTTAAACTTCATAATGGAGTATAAAAAAGAATTGTTTCCGAACCTTCCGGTTGTGTTTTTTTCTATAGGAAGTAAAACTCTGGCGGAGAAAGCGGGAGAAGACTCCGGCATGACTGGATATTACTGTCCGTCTTTCTTGGAAGAGACATTGGAGACAGCGACTGCTTTACAGCCTAAAGCGGAAACCATCATGGCAATTTATGACAACAGCTATTCCGGAATTGCGGCAAGGGAGGACTTTTTCTCTCTTCAAAGACAATTTTCTTCCTACCGTTTTGCCGGCATTAACTTTTCTCAATTAAAGAGAGAAGAATTTGTACAGGCCTTGAAAGCAATACAGGATAAAACCATATTAGTATTTCTTTCCGCATATCAGGATGGAGATGGAAACAATTATCCTGAAAGCCAGATGGTAAAGCTTATTTTAAATACGGTAGATACACCGGTTTATGGAAATTCCATGGTAAGGAATATCCCCGGCTTTATCGGCGGAAGGGTACAGGACTATCGGCAGATGGCGAAGGATGCGACTCTTTTGATGCTGGATATTTTGTCCTCCAAAGTAAAAATTGAGGAACGTTCCTGTAAGATGGACAGTCCCGGACAAATGGTCATAAATAATAGAGTTCTTCTTGCCTACGGGTTATCGAAGAGCCATCTTTCCAAAGATGTATTTCTGGAGGACAGTATAGGGCATTTTTTAGCCAAATATGCCGGATATTTTCTCCTCTCTCTCTTACCTATTCTCGCCATCCTTTTGTTCCTTGTATATTCTCTTCTCGGAAAGCTCCACAGTACCAAGCTTTTAGAGGAACTGGAGAAAAAAAATGAAAATCTTATAATGGTGCGCGACGAACTGGAACATAAGCTGAGTTATGACCATTTGACGGAGCTTTTAAACCGTCAGACGATTCTGGCGAGCATAGAAGAGCTTTTAAAAAACAGCGAAGAGTTCACCTGCGTTCTTATGGATATTGACAACCTGAAGGAGTTAAACGAGTCAAGAGGCTATGAGACCGGAGACATGTATCTCTCCGCTGTGGCCAATCGTCTTCGGAAGATGGAGAAAGCGCACGGGGCAGTAGCCTCCCGTTACGGTGGAGACGAGTTTTTGATTGTTTTTCCGGGAGTAATTTTGCCGGAGGATTCTCAGGTTCTACAGGAGCTGCATTCCATTTTCAGAAGGTCGATTACGGTAGGGGGAGAGACTGTCAATATGAACTCGTCCGGCGGAGTGGCGACTTCCAATGGAAAGGACAGTCCTAAGCAGATTGTTGTTTCTGCAGGAATTGCCATGAGCTCTGCCAAGAAAAAAGGAAAGAATCGTTTGGTGTATTACACCGATGAGCTTCGCTATAAAAAAGAGAAGATCAATCTGATTTTAAAGAAGGTGGAGAAGGCCATTGAGGAAAATGCCTTCTATATGGTTTACCAGCCGCAGATAGATTGCAAAACAAAGAAAATTGTGGGCTTTGAATCCTTGATGCGTATACACAATGATGCCTGTTATCCGGATCAGTTTATTCCTGTTGCAGAGCAATATGGCTTCATTACGAAGCTGGGAAAGATTGCGGTTGAGCAGGTGATTCGACAGTTGGCAAGATGGAGAGAGGAAGGAAAGGGATTGCGTCCGATTTCCATTAATTTCAGTAGCTATCAAATCTATGATGATGATTTTGTAGAATTCCTTTTGTACCAGTTGAATCGTTTTGCCATTCCGCATGAGTATGTCGTTTTGGAGATTACAGAAAGTATTCTCTTTGAGGAAAGCAAGCAGACCAAGTCTGTATTTAAGAAGCTTGTGGAAGCCGGAATTCAACTGCATCTGGATGACTTCGGTACCGGTTACAGCAGTTTTAGCTATCTGCCCTATATTCCTCTGAATACAGTTAAGATGGATAAGTCCATCATTGACAATTTCCTTCTAAATAACGGAGATGTGGTGCGAAATCTGATCAGCATCATCCATGACTTGGGAAAGGTGGTTATTGTAGAGGGTGTTGAAGAGGAATGGCAGTACGAAAAGTTGCTTGACTATAACTGTGATATGATTCAGGGCTATCTTTTCGGAGGTCCTTTACAGGCGGGAGAAGTGCACTAGGATCGCGTTCCGTTACACAGAGTATTGTTAAATCAAAGAACAATAGCTAAAAATTTTGAAAAAAGAGCAATGTTAAAAAATATAAAATATTTTGAAATTTTAATCAAACTATATCCCCCGGAAAGAGCTATTTTCTGTACTTTCACGGGGTATTTCTTATTTTTCCATACTTTTATCTATAGTTATTTTTAGTTTTTTAAAGATACAAAAACAGAATATTTCAATTATTTACAAATTGTGCTAGACTAAAACAACAAAGCTTAATGAATCAGTCTTTGATGGAGAAGAAGAACGGCGCATTAGTCTGTTAAGCATGCTTTTTTTTGAAAAAGCAAAAAGGAGTAAAAATGATACAAAAAAGAAAGTTACTGGCTATCTTCATGGCTGCTGCTATGGCATGGCAGGGATTTTCTCTCGCACAGGCAGAAGAGATAGGGCCGGGCGTAGTGTCACAGAGTAATATTTCCAATTCTTCGGAAAATAGCGGCATTCCATCAGAAGAGGATATTCGGGCAGCACAAGCGAAGACGGAAGAAGAGAAGGCGGAGGAAGCAAGTGCCCGGCAGAATCTGGCGCTTACACCTCTTGAAGCAATGACTACGGAAAGCAGTAAAGTGATACTGCTTAACCCAATCAGTGCAAGTTATACGAATAAGGAGGGGACAGCCTCTTATGACGGTGCGGGACTTAGCAATAACGGGGAGTTCGGCATTAAGATGGAGTTTGCTATTCCTAGTGATGCACAGGTAAAGGTTGGAGATACCAGCAGCGTCAATATGCCGGCTTCCTTTACCGCTCCTTCGGCAAAGGATTTTGAAATCCGAGAGGGAGAGAATCTCATTGCCAAAGCGCATTATGCAGCAGAAAGCAACACGGTTCTTCTGACCTACGAGCCCTATGTAGAGCAGAAAAGTGACATCCGGTTTAACCTCTTCCTGACCATGCAGGTGAACCGGAGTACAGAGCCGACAGCAAGAAGCATCAGTACAGAAATTCGGATTAATAATTATGCAAGCTTTCCGATTGCGGGGAGCATCAATTATACGGGAATCGAGAAAGAGACTGATTTCAACTTTGTAAAGAATGTGAAGCAAAGCTTGGAAGAGGCAACGGATCCGCAGACCGGAAATAAGATTTACCTGGCGCGTTATCAAATACTCATAAATCTCGGAGAAGCTCGGAGTAATCTAATACTTCGAGACACACTGGGAGAAGGTACATTTTCCTACTATATTGACGATAATCATCCAGTCTCCGTACGAAAAGGAGTATGGGAAAGAGGTCATTTCGAAGGTGGGACTTGGATTTCAGACCCCATTAACGGCAGTAATTTTGATTTAAGAAACCAAAGCAGAACCGGTGCTGCAACGCATGAAATGGCTGCTGAATCGGCATTTCGAAACAATGCTCCCGGAAGAAAAAGCTTTAGTATAAATCTTGGAAATGTCAATCGTACTGAAGGCTATGAGATCGTTTATTATGCAAAATTTGACGGCGTGCCCTTACAGAATTTTAATTATACCAATACTGCAGAGCTTACTTCCGACGGAAACGGAGAGCCACTCAGAAAAAGCCAAACGCTAACGATTCAAAAGGCTCTGGGATCTGCATCAGGGGATAACTATAAGATTAAAATTAAGAAGGTAAATGAAGAGAATCAGCCACTATCCGGTGCAGTTTTTGCAGTGGCAAACAGTAGCGGACAGCAGGTTGGACAGCTGACTACGGATGCAAACGGAGATGCCGTTATAGAGAATCTTGTGCGGGATAACTATACCGTACAGGAGATTTCAGCGCCTAGCGGCTATATTCTTTCTACCGAGCAGTACCAGATCAATGCAGATAGTTTTGACCTTGCTAAAGTTGCTAACTTAAGGGTGGAAAATGTAAAATCCGGTCAGAACAGAAGTATTCCCGTTACGACGAAATGGGTTGATGCCGGAAATCAGGCACAGGGAAGACCCGGTAAAGTGATTGTAGAGCTTCTTCGAAACGGAAGTTTTACCGGAGATACGGTAGAATTAACGCAGGGAACCGGGTGGAAAGCCTTTTTCCGGGAACTTCCAAAGTATGATAATAGCGGAAAACTGTATCAGTACGGTGTCCGCGAACAGTCTGTAGCCGGCTATTATCCGACGCTTTCCGGCACGCAGGACTCAGGATTTAACATGGTCAATACGGTAAGCTCAAAGGTTTCTATTCCGGTAACCGCAGTGTGGAAGGGAAAGGGTGAGAATCCTGCTTCCGTTACCGTGCGTCTCATGGCAAATGATAAGGAAATTGCGACACAACAGCTTTCTGCAGACAATAACTGGCAATATACCTTTACCAATCTGGAGAGAAATAAAGACGGGCAGGAGATAAGATATAATTTAACGGAGGATGTGGTTCCCGGATATAGTACGGAGCTTTCCGGAGACAATACTACAGGCTATCAAAATATCTTTGTAAATACGAAGCTAAAGACCAATCCGCTTCCTTCCGGAAATGCTGTAACAGTAGGAAATCCTGCAGAAACGAGTCATTTCGATCAGAAAATTGCAAAGAAAAAGGAGGAAAAAGCAGAGACTTCCTCCGTACTCGGTGTTTCTCGAGATAAGGAAACTAAAAAAGAAGAGGCTAAGGGAAACGAAGACGATAAGGAAAATAAGGATGCTAAGGGAGAGGTGCTCGGAGCGGAAAGAAATACGAAAACCGGAGACTATAGCAGGAACTTGCAATATCTCTTCTTCTTTGCTGCGTCAGGATTCGGACTCTTCGCATTTTTCTACAAGGAAAAGAAGAGAAAGGTAAACTGAGAGAGTCTATGGATATTCATTTGGAGAAAAGAAACGAAATTTTGGCAGAGACGGTCATAAAAGGGCTGAAGTCCCGCAATATGACGGGCTACTATGCGAAGGATAAAGAGGAAGCTTTGGAGCTTGCTTTGGGCCTCATCGAAAAAGGCAGCAGTATAGCTATGGGCGGATGTATGAGCGCGAAGGAAATCGGGCTGGTTTCCGCCCTGGAAGAAGGGGACTATCATTTTATTGACAGAACGAAGTTAGAGCCAAGAGAAGCGCTACTTGCAGCTTATGATGCGGATATTTTCCTTTCCAGTGCAAACGCCATGACGGATGACGGAATCCTTGTCAATATAGACGGTAATGCGAACCGCGTTTCCTGCATTGCGCAAGGACCGAAGAAGGTTCTCTTTATTGTGAGCATGAACAAGATTTGTTCAGACTTGGATAGTGCTATGAAACGTGCCAGAAACATAGCTGCACCGGCAAACGCCCAGAGATTTGATATCAAAACCCCCTGTAAGCTGACAGGAAAATGTACCGACTGTAAGTCGCAGGATACGATTTGCTGCCAGTTCTTAATTACCCGATACTCTCGTCATACGGAGCGCATTCATGTGATTTTGGTGAATGAGGATTTGGGATTTTAGAACAGTAAATTATAAATCCTTAAGAATGAAAAATAGTATTCCGGAATAGGATGGGTATTTCGGAATAGGAACACTCAGTCTTTTACTGCTCTGTTATCAATTTTATAAATAGCCAGCAGATTGAAGAGCAGACTGCTGTCTTTCGGATAGGACAGGTATCTTGCCTCCCAAAGGGGCGAGAACTTGTCCTTATATTTTCGTAGTCCCGAAAAGGAGTAGAAACGGTTGGTAAAGGCATAAACCAGAAAGGCCAGTTTTTCTTGGAAAAAGCTATGTTCTTCCTGTCCCACATTGGACAAGGGTGCCATACCCAAATCAAAGTATTCTACGCCTTTTTCTTTAAAATACAGGAAAATCTCCACGAAAAGATAGTCCATGATGCCGTTACTTTCCGTGCCCGGATTATAGCGCATTAAATCAATGCTGGCTTCTTTTTCTCCATTGCAAATGAGGAAGTTGGAGAAGGCCTGCACCTTTCCCTCGGAATCCAATACGCAGGCAATGGGAGCAAGAGAGAGATAGCCTTTGTCAAAGAAGCCCAGAGAAAATCCCTTTTCCTGTCTTCCGGAAAGCCAGGCATCCGATATTTTTTCCAAATCCTGTAAAAAGGCATCGGAAAAAGGAGGGTACTGTACTTGAAATGTATAGCCTTTGTTTTCTATTTTATTGACCGCGGCGCGGAATTTCTTGCCGGATTTCCCCACAAGATCAAAGTCGGAAAGAGGAACCTTCGCGCTTTCCCCGAACTTCATAAATTCATAGCCGTGGTTATGGAGGAGAAGAGTCAAATCCTGGCCCACCTCATAGAAGAGAGGGGTAAGATTTTTTTCTTCCGCTTCTGCAGTAAAGGAAGAGATGGCAGCAGGAAAATATCTTTCTTCCCCGATGGGCTCTCCCATGACCACCGCCTTTCCGTCTTCTATGGCAAATTGAAAAACCACCTTATCCTTTCCCTCTTCCTGATAATAGTAAAGCAACTTATCGCCGAGAAAGGCCAGAGAAGCATTTAAGTTGGTATTGGGAAAGCTTTGCAAAAAGTTCTGAAAGCGTTCCTGATTGAATTTTTCTCCAAAGGAAAAATGCTTATCTCTCGCCAGTGCGCCCACGGTAATATAGCAAAGCGTAGGAATCAGAAAATAGGCGAAAAGATGAAGAAAGTAGTCTAAAAAGACCGTGAAAAAATGGGGCTTTGAGAAAGTATGTAACTTATGCAGAACTCCCTTATGGAAAATCAGGAAGCCGAGACTATCCTTTCCGGTATTGCCGCTGGAAAGGTATAAAAGGAAAAGAGTAATGAAAATACTTCCCAAGATATAGGAAAAGTCCTTCAAACGGTCTTCCAACGGGTAAAAAAAGGCTTTTCTGGAGAGTTCCTTTCTTCGAAAAAAGAGAAGCAGCAGAAACAACAGAAGGTAGAGACTACTGAAAAGAGAAGGGCTTCCCAGATTGATATAGAAAAGTGTCACAAGGCAAAGCAGAAGGGAAAAGGGCTTGGCAAAGGCGGCTTTTCTTTTTAAGAGTCTTCCCAACAGGAAGAAAAGAGAACCCAGAAGAAAGCTTGGAAACTGCCAAAGCAGCTGCCCTCTTATGGGATCCATTTGACCGATAAGAGGAATATTATGAATTTCATCGGGAAGAATAGCGGTGGCCATCAGAAAAAAGCCGAAGAAATTTGCCATAAAGTGGCTGATGCCCTGTCCCAGTAGGGAGCTAAGCTTTTTGGGCAGACCGTAAAATTTTTGATTGATTTGTCCGCCCATACTTTTGATAAAAAAGAGGAGGCCGATGGCAAAGGGAATGATGTAATAAAAGATACGGAAAAGCAGTAACCAGCTTGCCGCCTCATTTCGATTTACGGAAAAATGTAAAAGACCGCTCATCATCATTAAGTCAAAGCTTCCCAGGCTTCCGGGAATCATGGAAACGATGCCGATACAAATGGAAATAAAGAACAAAGGCAGGATACTCAAAAGGGAAACGCTGTAGCCCAGTGTTCTTCCGCAATAAAAGAAAAAGCAAGAAACAAAGCCCCAATCGAGAAGAGAAGTTACGATTAAAGCCAGAATCTTTTTCTTAGACAGATTCCCAAAGTAGGACCAGTTTTTTCTGGTAGAAAGAAAAAGCAAGACCGGGAGAATCAGAGAAGCCAGAAGGAGGACAAAGCTGTAGGGCTTTAAAACGGCATTTTCTTGAACTGCAAATAAAAGTCCGAAGGAAAGCAGAGAATACAGAGAGAGCCCGGACATAAAATAAGGCATAACCTTGGAAATGCCCTGCATGGTTTCCTCCCCTTTATCCTCTTCCGTAAAATAACTGTAGCGAAGTCCCACATCCACAAGACCGGCAAAGCCGATCAGGTTGTTTAGGCTGTTGATGGTCCAGCTGCTTTCTATCAGCTTCCCTAAAGAAATCTTCTTTTTCAGTTCCTTACAGAGGATAAAGTCATAAAGCATCATCGGAGAAACCGAAAGGATTCCGAGAACCAAGAGACTTACAATTTGAAAAGGAGATAAGCCGCTCAATATGCCTTTTACCGCTTCCGGGGAAATGGTCTTTCCCATTTTAATCAGCTCCAAAAGCACCAAAATAGAAATGCTTAGGAAAAGAATGCTCTTTAAAACATTCTGCCATTTTTTGAAAAAATAAATCAGTTTATTCAAATTTTCCTCCTTACTATGGAAACCGGAGTTTCTTTACTCTATACGAACTTTGTTTTGCTTGTATATCCGCATTGCTTGCTTGTTGCGGTAGATTATGGCTGTATGCCTTGCACCATTTTTTCTATTAGCCGGTTAAAATAGGCACTGTCTTTTTTGGGGATGTTATGCCCCTGTCCCCTTCTTTCCAGAAATTTGCCTTTCGGGAAAAGCTTCGCAATAGCCATGCTGTGTTTCCGTTTAATCATATCCTTGTCGCCTACCAAAACCACTACAGGGTAAGCTGCCTTTTGAAAAACTTCCTTCGGCACATCCACATTTTCCCGTAAAAGGGGAGAAACCCTGGATTTTCGTTTAAAGGCGGGAAGAAAGAGCCCCAAAAAGCGGTAGAGCCATTCCTCCAGATAACAGGCATAGCGGGGAAGAAACTTTAGACCGGAAAAGGAAATATTTCCGCTGTTTGCCAGAATCCCGGCCACTCTTTCGCCGTGGCGACCGGCGTATTCCAGGGCGAGGTTCGCGCCGTCACTGTGTCCCACCAAAAGGCATTTCTCTATGGAAAGGGAGGAAAGGAGCTCATCCAGACTGTCGGAAAGATACGCAAAGCTTGCCTCTCCCTGCAGCTCTCCGGATTTTCCATGCCCCAAACTATCTACAAAGAGGAGCTTAAAACTTTTCTCGAGAACCCTTTGCTTTGCAAAATATCCGCTTTGCAGATTGTTTCCGTGAAGGAAGACAATAGGGAAGCCTTTCCCAAGAATATCCACATGGATTCGTTCTCCGCTTTTACAATAAAATTCCATTTTGAACTCCCTTGGCATAAATTACATACTTGGTTTTATAAGAATGGCACTTGGCTTAACTCGATTTATTTCTATTCTCAGTTTTATTCGATTTACTCTTGGCTTTACTTGAGTTTCTCTCGGTTTTACTTCGTACTTAAGGCGATAAGATTTTTATCCTTCCGTTTTCTCACCACGTCCATAATGCTGCCGTCTCTGGCTTCGATAATAGCAACCACCTTATCCTCGAATTCCAGCGTGGCCGGTTCACCACAGATCTTGTAGGCAATATCTCGTAATTCCTCAATACTCTTTATGGGAAGCTTAACGGCTTTTGCAGCCTCCAAAAGCTCCGGACGCTGGGGATTAATGGCAATGCCATAGTCAGTAACAATCACATCTACAGTTTCTCCGGGGGTGGTAACGGTGGTTACCTCATTTCGAATAGTAGGAATTCTTCCCTGTACCAAGGGCGTGATGACAATGGTGCATTTTGCTCCGGCCGCCGTATCCGGATGTCCTCCCTGTGCTCCCATTAATTCTCCCTCGGAGCTCATCACCACATTGCAGTGAAAATGTACATCTGCCTCCAGAGTGCCTAAAATCACAAAGTCCAATTTATTAACCACAGCACCTTTACAGAATGGATCCGCATATTCCTTGGTGCTGATGGAAAAATGCTTCGGATGGGAAATCAGATTCTCGATAGAAGGCAAATCAAAGTCCTGGGTATCCAAAAGACAGGAAACCAAACCCTCATCCAATAAATCGCACATGGGCTTGGACATTCCTCCGGCACCAAAGCCCATATGAATGTTTTTCTCCCGCATTTTCTCCGAAAGACACAGTGCTGTAGCACTGGCTGCTCCGCCGATACCGGTTTGAAAGGTGAAGCCCTCCTTGAAATAGGGGGTAGCGGCAATAAATTCCGCACAGCTTTCCGCCATCATCAGTTTTCTTCTATCCGTCACGGGACGGGCGGCACCGGTAGCAATTTTTTCCGGATCTCCTATAGCATCCACCTTTAGCACATAGTCCACGTCAGTCATACTGATATCTGCCGGAAAATTCGGAAAGGGAACAAGACAATCTGTTAAAACCACCACATACTCGGCATACTCCGCATCAATGGCAGAGTAGGAGAGCACACCGCAGTTGCTGTTTCCCCCTACTGCGCGGCAATTTCCGTATTCATCACAGCTTGGGGCTCCGATAAAGGCAATGTCGATTTTCGTTTCTCCCGTTTCGATGGCCCGAACTCTTCCGCCGTGGGAACGAAGAATAGCGATTCCCTGTAATTTACCCTCACTAATGGCTTCTCCGATTTTTCCCCGAACTCCGGAGCTTTCGATATGGGTTACGGTACCGTCTTCCAGCATGGGAACGAGCTCGTCCTGTGCTTTGCTTAGGGAGCTGGCACAGATGGTAATGTTCTTAAAGCCCATCTCATGAATAGCCTGCATAACCTGCATAGCCACCAGGTCTCCTTCCCTAAAATGATGGTGAAAGCTGATGGTCATGCCGTCATGGGCGTTGCATTTTCGCAAAACCTCCTGCAAATCCTTCTCCAGTTTACTGCCCTCGCCACCGATTCGTGCTCTCGCTTTTACTGCTGTCTTTTCATAAGTATAGTCGTCAAAATGTCTGCTTCCCTGAAATACCGTTTTCCCGGTTTCCGCTAAAACCACATCCGGGATATCTCTCCCCACTGCATTAATCATTTTGTACCTCCTCCAAAGCGCCTGCAGCCTTTGCAAGAGCAAGGGTTCTTTTTGCCCCGTCATAAAAGGCGATGTCTATCATTTTCCCGTCCACGGTAAATACGCCGATGCCCTGACTTCGTTTCTCATCAATTTCCTGTACTACTTTTTCGGCAAAGGTAATTTCCTCTGCACTTGGCGTATAGACAGCATGCACTACGGGAATCTGTCTTGGATTTATAATGGATTTTCCGTCAAAGCCCATGGTGTGAATCAGTTCCACTTCCTTTCGGAAGCCTTCCATATCCTCCAGATTGGTATAAACGGTATCAAAGCACTGTATTCCTGCGGCTCTGGCATGAATAATCATCAGTTGCCTTGCGCCGATTAGCTCTACGCCGCTTCCGCTGATTCCTGTATGTAAATCCTTGGTATAATCTCCTGCAGATAAAGCTACCCCGAAGAGTCTCTCCGAGGCATGGCATATTTCTTCCAAATGTACCACGCCCTTGGCAGACTCAATGGCCGCCATAAGAAGGGTGCTTCCGGGAGTCACACCGGCTTCTTGCTCCGCCTTTGCTACTTCCGCTTCTACCAAAAGAATATCCTCCTTGGATTCCGTTTTAGGAATACGAATGCTGTCACAGCCGGCAAAGACGACGCAGCGAATATCCTCCTTCCAAAAGGGGGTATCGATGCCGTTAATCCGCACCACTTTTTCTGCGTTTTGATAATCTACTTTTTTTAAGGCATGAAAGAGGGTAAACCTTGCAGCATCCTTTTCTCCAAGGGCAACAGCATCTTCCAGATCGAAAATCAAGGAGTCCGCCCCGTAGATATAAGGATCCTTTAAAAGATTCGGTTTCTGTGCGTTCAGAAACATCATGCTTCTTCGCAGACGATTTTTATGATTCATAGAGCAGCTCCCCCCAAGGAATATTTTCCGTTTTATCCTGACTGCGTTGCACAGCGGCCTGTAACCTTGCCACAAGAATGTGGTCAAAGGCGCCCATGTCCTCTACCTCCACGAGGGCATCCTGAATGCCCATTTTCGTAAGGCACTGGTGTACCAAGGCGACCATTCTGTCTCCGTACTCGTAGAGCACCTTGGACTTAAGCTGCACCGTTCTGCCGCCGCTTCCTTTGGAAACGGTTACCAGGCAATCACATTTCTCCGTGGTGCCGGCACTGGCTGTTTTTTGGATTTCCATAACGACTCCTTTCAACCTTCCATCCCTTCGGGGAATCTGCATTGTTCAAGTACTATACATCTTTTCGTGAAATCATGCTATTCTTCGCCGCATAGTATAGACCTATTTCATAGTAGAGGGTGTGATTTTCTTGTGAAAAATATTAGGTGGAGGAGGCCTTGGAAATAAAGGGATATTTTTCTGTGAGTTCGTTATCCAATTCCATCATGTGAAGAAGTCTGTTGGCTGAACCGGAAGGATGGTTGGTACCTGCTTCCCAAGCTTCTACAGTTTTAATGGAAACGCCCATATAACTTGCAAAGCATTTTTGAGATAGGCCGGTTGAATTTCTGATTTTTTTTATATCATTTGCTTCATATTCTTTGAGAGGAATGACGGTGACTCGATGTCTTTTTAACGAAGGAGTCTCTTTTTTTGCATCTTCCAGTGCTTCATTCAGTCCGTATAAAATGCTGTCGAATACGGTTTTTTTACTCATTATGTACCTCCTCTAAGGTCTTTTTTAGCTCCAATAAGCGTAGGTCTTCATCATCAAAACCTAAGATGTCCCAATTTTTGGAAAATTTGTTGGTCTGAATAAATGTTCTTGTCATAGTGTTATCTCCTAGTATGATACACCCTATTTGATAGGGCATCAAAGAGTAATAGAAGATAAATAAGTGTATGGAATACAGAGGAATAATAAGATAAAATACTTGAGTAGGACTATTTTTTAGAACTTTATAGGATTATTTTTTATGTTTTTTGAGATTAGAGAGAATGCTGTTGGTTCAAGATTTTTTTCAAGGGATATAATAATTTGCCTACAGTATAGCACAAAAGGAATCGGGCGAAGAGAATTTCGCAGATGATTTAGTTTGAAATTACATAGTTTCGGGAGGATAGAATGTTAGAAGGGTTAAAGAAGTTTTTTACCGGGAAAGACGAGTCTAAATCTGAAAATCAAAGGAATGGTGAGAATGGGGGCGAGCGCACCCGTTTTACTCTGATGGCGGAAAGCTATGCAGCTGTAGAGGAAGATTGTTTTTCTGTAGAAGGCCAACTCTTTGGAAAGGCCAAAGAAGGGGAAAAGGCTTATGCCCTGCATCGTGATGGAACTATTTCTCATCTCACGATTATAAAGATAGAGGAAACCCAAGGGCAGAGAAGGGTAAAGCTCTTTTTCTCTCGAAAAGGGGCTCTTTCTCCGGATTGGAAATATGCCGTAATTACAGACATTCCCTATCAGATTGAAGCGAATGTGCATCAAGCGGTGGAGAATCCCTATCTTTTGGGTTTAAGTTGCGTGTTTTTTGAAAAACAGGGAGAGGGAGAGTTTCTGAATCTCTTTTTTAGAGAGCTGGTGCGGAGTCATTACTTGGTGGTGATAGAGACAGAGAGAGGCCTGCCAAAGGGAGAGAAGGATGGAACTGTGACACTAAAGGCGGGGATGAAGATTACCATCCCTCATGTTACCATGGACCGGGGAGAATCAGCACTTCCGGTGTTTACAGATTGGTTTGCACTAGGCGCCATGGATCAGCAAATGGGGGCTATGAATCAGCAGATGGAGGCAGGATGGAAAAGAGAAACCATGATTGCCGGTTTCCCTCAAATTGTGTCCATGCTTACTAAGGGAGAAGGCTTTGTGATCAATCCCTATGGACCGCAACTCTTCTATGTGAGTCCGGAGCTTATCCATAACCTGATGAGTTCCCCGGGATACCAAAGTGAATTTGGGGAAGCGAAAGTACAGTCCGTGGAAGTGAAGAAAGATACGGAGGTTCTGCTGGGCTATCCGGAGGAAAATGAAGAAGTGGAAGCCTTGCATAGGAGACTTATATCCTTTGCAAAGACACATTCCGAGATTGCAATGCTGGATATGCTTTTAAAGTCCGACCCGGATGGCACAAAGTCTTATCTGATTATTGTGGACATGCCGGAGGAACATTGCCATGAATGCTTTAAGGAAATCTATGAAAGCTGTCGAGATCTTTTGCATAGAATACCCTATATGGATTTTGTGACGCTGCAAAGAGGAGATTTTGCAAAGGGTGTAATGACAGAGGCGCCGCTATATGAAAGAATAAGAGAATGAGCATGAATAAGGAGCTTTTGTCCATAAAGAAGATTGTAGAGAAGAGGTGCCCTATATCCTGGGCATTCCCGGTGCTTTTATGCATAGCGATTGGCCTCTCGTTTATTACGGGAACGGGATGTAGAAGGAATACCGCTGTAGATGTAAAAGTAAAGAAAATAGTGGTCATCTTATCCGGATCCACCGACGATATGAGCTGGAATAAAGCAAATGTTGAGGGGATAGAGGCTTGCAATCGGGAGAAGAATGTAAAAATTGAATATCTTGAGAACGTAAAAGAAAAGGATTATGAAAGGATATTTGTAGAATACGCTGCGAAGGGATATGACTTAATTATTGGGGCAGGCTCTCAATTTAATGATTCCATAGAAGCGGTTGCTCCAAGGTACAAAAAAACCTTCTTTTGTGTTATTAACGGCTCTATTTTCGATATGGAAAATGTGCTTTCCCTTCAAATCAATGAAAAAGAGGCGGCATATATAGCATCCGTAATAGCGGGAAGAGAGACGGATACGGGTGTGTTTGCGGTGATAGGAGGGTATCCCAACCATTCTATGAAGAACATGCTGGATGTATATGAAAAGAATGCCGTGAAAATTGCAAAAGAAAGAGGCTTTAGCGAGGCTCGGAGTCTTAGGGCTTATACAAACAGTTGGGATAATGTAAGTCTGGGAAAGAAGATAAGTGAGCAGATGTTGGAGGAGGATGCGGATATCCTTTTTGTTTATGCAAATAAAGTTTGCCTCGGAGCATTAGAGGCAATTCGGGATAAAAAAGCCCGAATGATAGGCTTTGTTACGGATCAAAATGAGTTAAATCGGGATAAAGTGATTGCTTCTGTTGTATTTGATTTTCAAAAATTATATGCATGGATTTTGAAAGAGTATGCTAAGACTTCTCGGGAAAAGAGAAGAATGTACCGTATCGGGATGAATCAGGATTTGTTTTATGTGACGAAGACGGATAGGATTTCTTACGATACAAATCTTGATTTAAAAAGAGTCTTAGAAGACTTAAAGCAGGGGAAAATACAATTGGATGAGGAATAAAAATGGCACTTTGGAAAAGAATCTCAATTGCACTGGTTTCGCTTTTAATCTGTGTGAGCCTGTTTGTCGGGACTGCTTCTTATGGCACAGTAAAAAAATTGATTATACAAAACAAAGAGGATGATATAGAGAATGTGCTGAATCTGATTGATATGAGCGTAACGGAGCAGCTGCTTCAATTTAATGCCATAGTAGATTCTTTCAGTGAGTCCCATTCGGTGAAAGAAATCTTGTGTATCAAGGAAAATCAATCACAAGATAAAAATAAAGCCTACCTTCAGGATTTAAGTTCATCCTTTACTTCGGTGAGCGGTATTTATCTTTTAAATCAGGAAAATGGACTTGTTTTTTGCTCGGAAAAGAGCACTTTGCCTAGAGAGGATGATTTTGCCCTTTCTTTGGAGGAAGCAAAAAAGAGTCCGGAAAAAACAATGTATTTTGTAGGAAAAGAAGGGGAGTCTATTTTCTTATTTCGAAGTATAAGAGAGAAAGAACGAGTACTCGGAACGGTCATTCTGGAATTTTCACCGGATATTTTCACGAAGCTTTTAATCAATAACTTAAGTACATTTCGCCACCAATATACCTTTATTTTGGACAAAGAGGGAAAGGCCGTTTGCTCCAATAACAGCGTGAAGGCGGATTATTTGGAAACGGTTCAGAAGCGATATGCAGCGGGAGAGCGGAGATTCAGTTTTACTTGGGATAAAAAACAATATTTTGCTTGTGGGCAGCTAAATGGAGTTAGCGGTTGGAGGATTCTTTCCGTTATTGCCATGGATGATATTTTTCCGCAAATTCGAGTTTTACAGGAAAAAATATATCTCTTTGTCATTCTCGCTTTGATTATGGGTGTCATTGTCAGTCTTGTTCTTGCGTGGTCGGTAACCAAACCTTTACAACAGCTTTCCGAAGAGATGGGAAGAGTGCAATCGGGAAATCTGGACAGCAGGATAGAATCGAAAAGGAAGGATGAAGTCGGAATTCTCATTGATTCCTATAATTATATGATTGGAGAAATAAAGAGACTTGTTAATGAAGTCTACGAGGAGAAGATGGCGCAAAAGACTGCGGAAATAAAAGCTTTGCAGGCACAAATCAATCCCCATTTTCTCTATAATACGCTGGATACGATTAACTGGATGCTTTTAGATAGAGGAGAAGATGATATCAGCGATATTATTGTAAACCTTGGCGATTTACTGAAATATTCCATTTCGGGAAGCAGCACAGAGGTTCCTTTGAAAGAAGAAATAAAGTATATTCAAAGTTACTTGGAAATACAAAAATGCCGAATGGAGGACAGATTGGAATATAGCATTTCCATTGCGGAGAATTGTATGGAATGTAGGTGTCCTAAACTGCTTTTGCAACCTATTGTGGAAAATGCCATTAAGCATGGCATAGAACCCCTTGCAAGAGGCGGAAAGATTGAAATAGAAGCTTTTTTGGGAAGAGAAGGCTTAAACATCCTCTTGAAAGATAACGGGAAGGGAATGGAAGAAGAGGAAATTGAGAAAATCCAATTCGGAAAAGCCAACATCGGATTGAACAACGTGATGAAGAGGATAAAGCTATTATACGGGCCGGAATATGGAATCCGTATTCTTTCTAAAGTCAGTGAAGGAACAGAGGTGGATCTAAGGATACCGGCTTTGTTTGAGGGATTAGATTTATGAAGATTATGATAGTGGATGACGAACCGAAAATCAGGAGAGGGATGAAAACACTTCTGGAAGAACAAGACGGATTTGAAGTGATTGGAATTTATGACAATGCAATGTCTTCTCTTTCAGACATGGCTGAAAAACAGCCAAATGTACTTATCACGGATATAAAAATGCCGGAATACAGCGGCTTGGACCTGATTGAGAAAATTCGAGAAAAAGATAAAAATCTCTATATCATCATTTTAAGCGGATACGGCAGCTTTAAGTATGCACAGAGGGCTATACGCTCTGGAGTATACCGATATTTGACAAAACCGACCAATCCCAGAGAGTTGATTTCCGTGCTCAGAGAAATAGAACTGAAAATAGAAGGGGTAAACAGAACTGTTTCTAAGAGTGAAGAAAACGAATCCGTGGAAGTGGGAAACCTTTTAATCAGAAAAGCACTGGATTACATAGAGCTTCATTATGCGGAAAAAATCGGTTTAAAAACGCTCTCCGATGCACTGTATATCTCACCGAATTATTTTTCCGATTTATTTCGCCGGCATATGAAGGTAAAGTTCTCGGATTTTTTGATAGAGTACAGATTAAAGAAAGCCTGCATCCTTCTGAAAAAACCGGAATATAAGGTATCGGAAATCTCCGAGATGGTGGGATTTCGGGATTCGACTTATTTCAGCACAGTTTTCAAAAAAACATATAATCTAACTCCTCTGGAATATAAAAACACTAAGAATTGAAAAAACTCATAAAAAATACTGTTTATTGTATACTATAAACTTCGAATCAGGATAAATATTCTGTAGATTTTTAATAAAATAGGTAAATAATCCTGTACGAAAAGAGATACATAAAAGATATACTCGAAGAAAGAAAAAAATTTAATAAAGGAGGCTAAATAATGAAAAGAAGTCTATTGGCTTTTTGTGCAGGAGTATGTCTTTTGGGAGCACTGCTCTCGGCTTGTGGCGGATCGGGACAGGCAAAAGAAAGTAAAGCAGAGGCACAAGAGAGCGTGAAGGAGGGAGATAACAGCGATTATGCAGGGATGAAGATCGTGCTTATTCTTCCGGGAAGCATTGACGACCAGAGCTGGAATGCGAGCAACAATGCCGGTGCAAAGCAGTGTGATAAGGAGCTGGGAACCAAGATTGAGGTAGTAGAATCCGTTCCGGTAGAAGAATTTGAACAGACCTTTACCGAATACGGAGAAAAGGGATATGACCTCGTGATGTCTGCAGGAAGCCAGTTTGACGAGGCTTGCGCAGCAGTTGCACCGCAGTATCCCAAAACGGTTTACACCGTAATTAACGGAACAAAAAGTGATTCCGAAAATATGGTTCCGGTATTCCCGAAGGAATATGAGGGCTCCTACATTGCGGGAATTATAGCAGGATACACTACGAAAAATGGAAATTTCGCCACTATGGGCGGTGAGTCCAATCTTGCTATGGTACACCTCTTAGACACTTATGAGGCGGCTGCGGTGGAAGTGGCAAAGAGTAGAGGTATTGCCGATGCAAAAGCGAATCGTTCTTTCTTAAACACTTGGACAGATGTATCTATCGGAAAGGCTATGACGTCGCAGATGATTGATAATGGTGCCGATACGGTTTTCTGCTACTCTAATGAAGCAACCTCCGGTGCAATCCAGGCTACAGCGGAAAAGAAAGCGAAATTTGTCGGTTTTGCCGCAAATAAAAATACGGAAAGTGACTGTGTAGTCGGTTCTGTAGATATGGCTTGGGCAAATGTATATCCTTGGATTATCAAAGGAATTAAGAGCGGAGAATTAAAAGGTGCACAGGAAGTCGGTGTGAAAGAAGGTGTATTTGAAACTATCCTTACCGACCAGTGCTCCGATGAGTGTAAAGCGGCAGTAGAAAAAGCAACAGAGGATATTACTGCAGGAAAGCTGGATTTAAAGCAGTATTTCTCTAATTAAGATAATATCGAGTTAAGATGAAACGAAACATGCTATAGGTTTCGGACAAGTGAAAAAATCATTTCTACAGTTCGGTGTAAAGGGCAATGTTTTCGGCATTGCCCTTTATCATATCAAGATTCGGGCGTCAAAATATTAAAAATACTATTGCAAAAAGTGCATATCGAATTTTACATTTTTTGACAGCTGTATCTATGAATAGATATTTCGGGGGAAGCTTTTTATGGAGAAAAAAATACTGGTCGAGTTAAAACACGTTTCCAAACGATTTGCCAAAGTGCTTGCCAACGATGATGTGTCTATGGAAATAAAAGAAGGAGAAGTTGTTGCTCTTTTGGGGGAAAACGGCGCAGGGAAAAGTACCATTATGAAAATTTTATATGGTCTTTATCATGCCACATCCGGAGAGATTTTTATTCATGGAGAAAAAAGAGATATCAGTTCCCCTAAAGAGGCCATCGCTTCCGGAATTTCCATGATTCAGCAACATTTTTCGCTAATTCCGGCACATACCGTTACAGAGAACATCATTTTAGGGCATTGTAAGGGGAAAATTGACTATAAAGCTAAGGAGAAGGAAATTCAGGATCTTGCGGATAAATACCATTTTGCGGTAAATGCAGGAGAGTATGTTAAGAATCTTACTGTTGGAGCTCAGCAAAAAGTGGAAATCTTAAAAGCCCTGTACTTGAATTCTAAAATTCTCATCATGGATGAGCCGACTGCGGTTTTGACTCCGCAAGAAGCGGAAATCCTTATGCAATTCGTGAGAGAGTACGTTGCCAAGGGAAATTCCGTAGTCTTTATTACCCATAAGATGAAAGAAGTTATGGAGGTATCCGATCGAATTATTGTTCTTAGAAATGGAAGAGTCAGCGGAACCATTAATGAAGAGGAAGTGAAGAGCGTTAAAGAGACGGAATTGGTCAACATGATGATTGGACATGCTTTAGAGGTCTTGAAATCGCCGGGAGGAGAAGAGGAAAATCCGAAAGTGAGATTTTCCGTTTCTCACTTGAGTATTATTCCCAAGGATGAAGTACCGATCCTATCCGATGTGAGTTTTGAAATTCGGGGAGGAGAGGTTCTGGGCTTTGCCGGCGTTTCGGGAAATGGACAACAGGAGCTATGCGAGGCGATTTACGGTGCACGGACAATCAATACGGGAGAGATTGTTTTGGATGGAGAAGATGTCACCCATTTATCCATAACGGAAAGAATTCGTAAGGGAATCGGTTATCTTGCTTCGGACAGATATAAGTACGGAATGGTCTCGGACATGAGTTTATCCGAAAATCTTATGTTGAAAGCTAGTTATCTGGAAAGATGGGTAAAGCATGGCATTATCCAATGGAAAAAAGTAAATCAAGATACGGAAAAGATTATTGCTGATTATAAGGTGAAGGCACCGGATTATAGTGTGAATATAGGAAGCCTTTCCGGAGGAAATCAGCAGAAATTGGTAGTAGCCAGAGAAGTAGATATGGGAAGAAATCTGGTTATCTTCGATCAGCCGACGAGAGGTCTGGATTTGGGGGCAATCAATTATGTCCATAAGACTATTTTAAAGGAAAAGGAGCTTGGAAAAAGTATTTTGTTGGTGTCTACCGAACTGTCGGAAATCTTCGCTCTTTCCGACCGAATTGCTGTTCTGTATAAAGGTCGTATTATGGGAATCTATAGGAATGGAGAAATAAGCACGGACCGAATTGGACTTTTGATGGCAGGAGTAGGGGAAAAGGAGGCGACAAATGGATAAGAGAGAGCAAAGAAAGAAGCTTTCTTTCACAAATACGCAAAGTATTTTTGATGTACTTTTTTGGACGGCTCTGGCAATTATATTGGGACTCGTGGCGAGTTTCATCTTTTTACCGCTTCTTGGGGTAAATCCTTTTTATGCCGTTTCCGTAATGTTCTCGGAAACCTTTTCCAGCACCTTCAATATGGGAAACATCCTGATTAAAACGGCACCGCTTATCCTGACCGGACTTGCTTTTGCCTTTACATACAAGGCGAATCTGTACAATATCGGTGCACAGGGTCAATTTTATGCAGGATGTATTTGTGCATCTACAGTCTCCCTCAGTCTTGGCGGAAAAATGCCCGGATTCGTAGTGATTTTATTCTCGCTCATTGCCGCAGTGCTGGGAGGCGCAATCATCGGATTAATCATCGGCTTTTTGAAAGCAAAGTTCAATGCGAACGAGTTTTTAATCAGTATGATGTCTACTTATGTGATTCAGTATGTGATGCAACTCCTTCTGAGAACTCTTTTACAGGAATCCAAGCATGAGTATTTAAAAACGGATTATTTGGATAAGAGTACTTGGCTACCCAAGATTTTACCGGGAACTTCAGTTTCTCTAGGAATTGTATTCTCTGTACTTACAGCCATTATCGCTTGGTATATTTTATATCGCACCTCTATGGGATATCGGATTCGTGTAACCGGCTTAAATCAGGATGCCGCAAGAATGTCCGGAATAGCACCCAGGAGGCAATATATGATTGCCTTTGCGATTAGCGGTGCTATGGCAGGCCTTGCAGGATTGGTAGAGGTAAATGGAATGCAACATATGCTTCTCACCGGTTTTGACACACAGATCGGATCTTACGGGATAGGGATTGCTATCCTGGCTAATGCCAATCCTCTTGCGGTGATTCCGGCTGCTCTTCTCTTCGGATTTTTGCAGGTTGGGGGTACGGCTTTGGGGCATGCTTCCGATGCGCCGGCCAGCGTAATTGATTTGTTGCAAGGTTTTGTTATGCTCTTTGTGCTGATGTCTTTCTTCTTTAGACGTAAGATAGAGCTCGATAGATTGAAAAAGAAAAAAGTTCAGGAAGGAGGGGAAGTAGCATGAATAACTTGACCAATTTGTTGACAAGAGCCTTTTTTATGAGTACCCCCTTAGTTCTCGGAGCTTTAGGTGAGGTTATTGCCGAAAGAACCGGAATGATGGTAACGGCAGTGGAAGGAATCTTTTTGATTGGAGCATGGGGCGGCTTCATCGGTGCCTATATTTCAGGGAATATTTGGCTGGGTTTTCTTATCGCGATGTTCTGCGGCTTGACGGTCGCTGCATTATATGCATTAACGACAGTGTATATGAATCAGCACCAGATCGTGATGGGAACTGCCATTGCCATTTTGGTAAGCGGATTTTGCACTTTTTTCTACCGCGTTATTTTCGGGATTCAGACGACTCCTCTTAAGGTTTTGGTACTCCCGAATATGGAAATCCCGATTCTAAGTAAAATCCCGTTTTTAGGCGCGATTATTTTTTCTCAGAATATGATTACCTACTGCACGTATATTTTGGTGCCGATTGTATTTTTTATTATCTTTAAAACCTCTCTGGGGCTTACCCTTCGTTCCTGCGGAGAGAATCCGGAAGCAGTAGACGCGGCAGGACTGAATGTGCGGCTCGTGCGATTCGGAGCTGTGCTTGTAGCAGGAAGTCTTGGCGGAATAGCGGGTGCTTATTATTCTTTATGTAATGTGGGGATGTATACTTCGGAAATTATCAGTGGAAGAGGGTGGATTGCTTTCGGAATCTGCTTTTTAGGAAACTGGAATCCCTTAGGCGCTTTAATTTTCGGTATTGTATTCGGAATTTCCGAGGCAATCGGCATATATGTTAAGGCGCTAGGGCTCAGCACTATACCCAGTGAATTATTTAGTGCTTTACCGTATATCCTTGTAATAATTTTAACGGTATGCAGAAAGGAACTCAGAGTTCCAAATCGATTAGGAGCTAAGTATCTTAAAGAAAATTAATGCACTTCCGTGTTTCCTTAAAGAAAAGAGCGGAAAATTCAACATCTAACATTAGGAAGTGTGTCAGTGTCTTAAAGAAGTGTGTAGCGACTTAAAGATATGTGTACGGCTGCTTAAAGATTTTAGAGAATAGAGTAGTTATTCATAAAGAAGGGGATGTAGCCTTTGCTATGTCTCCTTTTTCATTCTGAACGAGTACCGTTCACGTAGCGAGACTTTAACCGGTATCGGATGACGACAAGGGAAGTAAAAAACCAAAGGATATAGAATGAAATCCATAGCAAAATCAGAACAAAATCGTTAAAATAATATAGGCTTAAAGATCGCTTATAAAGGAAAGCTAGAATCGGAAAGCAGGAATTGAAAAGTTAGCATCGAAGAGCTAAATATAGAATAGCTCGAAGAGAAAGGAAGAGGAAAATGCAGGCTTTTTTAAAACGGAAAAATATTGAAATATCACTAAAACGTTACGGGATAGATGCCTTATCCGCAATGGCGCAGGGGCTTTTTTGCTCCCTCTTAATCGGCACCATTTTAAATACGATAGGGCAACGACTGGGAGTTACCGCCTTAACACGAGTGGTGGCTACTATCGGTGGTGTGGATTACACTGTGGGTGCTATGGCTTCCGCAATGAGCGGGCCGGCTATGGCTACGGCTATTGCCTATGCTTTGCAGGCACCACCCTTGGTTCTTTTTTCCTTAATTACCGTGGGCTTTGCTTCCAATGCTTTGGGAGGAGCCGGAGGACCGCTCGCCGTCCTGTTTGTGGCCATTCTTTCCACAGAAATTGGAAAGGCGGTTTCTAAAGAAACGAAGGTAGATATTCTCGTGACTCCTCTTGTGACGATAGGCTCCGGAATGCTTTTCTCCGCTCTTTTGGCACCGCTTATCGGTAAAGCGGCCATTCAGGTAGGAAGCCTCATTATGTGGGCGACGGAACTGCAGCCCTTCTTTATGGGAATCCTGGTTTCGGCTCTCGTGGGTATTGCCCTTACCCTTCCGATTTCCTCTGCGGCCATTTGTGCAGCTCTCGGGCTTACCGGCCTTGCAGGAGGTGCTGCGGTGGCAGGATGTTGTGCACAGATGGTTGGCTTTGCAGTGATTTCTTTTCAGGAAAATGGAGTATCCGGGCTTGTTTCTCAAGGCTTGGGAACTTCCATGTTGCAGATGGGAAACATCGTAAAAAATCCGAGGATTTGGATTCCTGCGACCTTTGCATCCATGATTACAGGACCCTTGGCGACCTGCATTTTCCGTTTTGAAAATAATGGACCTGCGGTGACTTCCGGTATGGGTACCTGTGGACTCGTAGGCCCGATTGGTGTATATACCGGCTGGCTAAAGGCGGTAGAGGAGGGAGGCAAGTCCGCTGTAAGCGCGATGGATTGGATTTCTTTACTGCTTCTCTGCTTTATTCTTCCGGCTGTTTTATCCTTACTTTGTTCCGCCTTTTGCCGGAAAATGGGATGGATTAAGCCCGGAGATATGAAATTGGCTTCTTAAAAAAGAACAGGTAGAAGGAGAAAGCAATGAAAACGAGAGAAG
Source organism: Oribacterium parvum ACB1 (assembly GCF_000238055.2). Taxonomy (GTDB): domain Bacteria; phylum Bacillota; class Clostridia; order Lachnospirales; family Lachnospiraceae; genus Oribacterium; species Oribacterium parvum. Next base: position 2,375,665 of record NZ_KE148312.1, on the reverse strand, counting down.
AAGCAATACAATTCGGATTGTCCTTTCCGGATAGCTATATAGACCGTCCTTTCCGTACAGCGGATTGGGAGTTGATTCGTTTTCGGGAAAATAAAAAGGCTTTTCTGCTTATCTACGAAAGAAATGGTTTAGTGAACCTGAATGTCAAGGTCCATCCGGAATGGCGGGATTTTTGGAGGAGAGTTTACCCTGCGGTGCAACCTGCATATCATCAGAATAAAGAGCATTGGAACACGATCCTTTTAGACGGCAGTATTCCTGAGGAGGAACTTCGGAGAATGATTTCGGAAAGCTACAGTCTCATTTCCGACTCTCCCACAAAACGGATTTACGAGGCGGTGAAGAAGATCCCTAAGGGTAAGGTAGCCACTTATGCCGAGGTAGCAGAGATGGCGGGAAATAAAAAGATGTCCCGTGCCGTGGGGAATGCCTTGCATAAGAATCCGGATCCGGAGCGTATCCCTTGTTTTCGAGTTGTGAATTCCAAGGGGGAGCTAGCTCCCGCCTTTGCCTTTGGGGGAGAAGATGAGCAGAGGAAACGTCTAGAGGAAGACGGAGTGGAAGTGAAGGACGGAAAAGTGGATCTAAAGAAGTATGGAATAATAATTAAAAAGTAAAAGCGGACTCAAAGAAGTATGGAATGGGAATCAGAAGCTACAAAAGGGAAAAGTGGACTTCCTAAATTGCTATATGAAAAAAGAAATAGGAAAGTAAACATTGGATTTTTCTAAATAAAGAATTGAAATTAAAGAACAGAACTTGTTTTTTGAATCAATATTCCTTGTTTAAGAGGAACGTTTTGAGAACTAGATAATTTTTAGTTTGTCGAATAGAAATAATTATTTTCAAACAATCCTTTTTTATTTTGTATGAAAAGATGAAAGAAAGATGTCGGATTTTTTAGTAGAACAAGAAAAGCAAATTATCCTTCATGTGGATATGGACGCCTTTTATGCTTCCGTGGAGATGCGAGATAATACTGATTTGAAAGATAAACCTTTGATTATCGGTGCAAAACCCACGGAGCGGGGAGTGGTGGCGACTTGCAATTATGAAGCAAGACGCTACGGTGTACGTTCCGCTATGAACAGTAAAGAAGCCTTTCGGCTTTGCCCGAAGGCTGTTTTTCTGTATCCGGATTTTGAGAAGTATAATGCGGTGTCAGAGGAACTCCATGACATTCTGGAAAGCTATACCAAGCAGGTAGAATATATTGCCTTGGATGAGGGCTATCTTGATTTAACGGAGGTGGCCAAGGATTTTTCCGAAGCGGAAAAAATCGGGCGGGAAATTCAAAGGCGGGTTGCGGAAGAGTTGAAGCTCACCTGCTCTGTAGGAATTGCCTACGGGAAAACAGCGGCAAAGACCGCCAGTGAAGAGAAGAAGCCCAACGGCTTTTTTATGATTCAAAGAAGAGAAGAGTATGTAGAGCTTTTGCGGGACAGAGATGTTCGGGCGCTTTTCACGGTAGGGGCAAAAACGGCGGAAAAGCTTTATTCCTTCGGGATTTATACCGTGAAGGATTTACAGGAAAAAGAGAAGGAAGTCCTTCGCCTTCTGGGGAATCAGGGAAAAATGCTTTTGGAGCTCTCCTACGGTATCGACCATCGACGGGTTGTTCCTTATCGCCCGGAGGACACCCAAAGCATCAGTAAAGAAATGACCTTTCAGGAGGATGTGACGGACTATTCCTTTTTGGATGATGTGCTGTTTCTCCTATCCTTTCGCGTAGAAAATCGGGCGAAGCGATACGGGCTTTATGCAAGAGGCGTTTCTCTAAAAATCACATTTGCGGATATGAAAACCATTACTCGTTCTGCCCTCATTTCCGAAAGCACCCAAAGTGCATTTTCCTTATATAAAAATGCCTCTGCCCTCTTGCAGCAGATTCCTAAGCGAAGAGTCCGGCTAATCGGAGAAGGATTTTATCATTTGGAGGAAAACGAAGGAAGACAGCTTAGCTTTTCCGACATTTTCACGGAAGAAAAAGAGCGGGAAGAAAGAGAGATGGAAGAGCGATGGCAGCAACTGGAGGCTCGCTACGGCAATATGTTTCAGGACAGAAAGACCACGATTCTTTCCGGAGAGAGGGTGTATGATTTGATTGAGGAGATGCGAAAGTTCGGAGGAAAAGATTGACATTTGTAACGTGGTAGGTTACGATATAAGTATGATTAAATCATTTGTCCATAAAGGCTTGCAGGAATTTTTTGAGACAGGAACAAAAAAGGGAATTCAAGCAGAACACAGTGCAAAGTTGGCAAGAATCTTAGATAGGTTGGATGCCAGTATATGTGCACGAGATATGGATTTACCCGGTTATAGATTGCATCAGCTTAAGGGTAATATGCAGGATTTATGGTCTGTGACGGTAAATGGAAATTGGAGAATAACTTTTTATTTTGAAGGGCAGGATGCCTATTTAGTGGATTATCAAGATTATCATTGATTGAAGTAAGGAGACCAACTATGAAAAGAAAACCGACACATCCGGGAACTGTATTTTTTGAGGATGTTTTGAAACCATTAAATTTATCGATTACAGAAGCTGCCGGAATGTTAGGGATTAGTAGAAAAGCTCTTTCGGAATTTGTTCATGAAAAGGTTTCTCTGAGCCCGGAAATGGCGATTCGTATTAGCAGAGCCACCGGAACTTCCGTTGAAAGCTGGATGAATATGCAGCAAAAGCTTACCATCTGGGAGGCAGAGCAGAATATTGTCAATAATGTTATTATGTTTCCCGGCTTGTCCATGGATAGTACAATGGCGTTATAGAGGAATATATCGTTTATGGAAAAAACTAGAATAGAAAGAGCAATAGAGTACATCACAAAGTTATTTCAGGGAAATGGGGATGGGCATGACCTTTCCCACAGCCTGCGGGTATATAAAAATGCGATGTCGATTGCCAAAGCGGAAGGGCAGGGAGAAGAGGAAATGATTGCCCTTTCTGCCATTCTGCATGACTGCGATGATCATAAGCTTTTCCATACGGAAAATAATGCCAATGCCAGAAGATTTTTGGAGCAGGAGAAACTTCACCGCATAGAAACAAGTGTTTAGTCTTGCTACTTTGTAATTGTGTTCATTTTGTTAATTGTGTAGATTCTGTTAATTCTATTTATGCTGTATTGAAATTTAATTTTACCGATGTTAGATTGTGCGTACATAGGATGGTTGGACCATCTTCACAGGGCAGTTTGCCCTTTTCCTTAATGAACAGGAGGAATCTTATGAAAGCACATGAAATTCTGAACAATCCCTTTTTAAACAAGGGGACGGCATTTACCATGGAGGAACGTGAGAAATTAGGACTGATCGGACTTTTGCCTCCCCACGTGCAGACCATTGAAGAGCAGGCGGCACAGACCTATGCTCAGATGGAAAAGAAGGAAAATGACCTGGAAAAGCGTCTCTTCCTCATGCAGATTTTCAACACCAATCGTACTCTTTTCTACTATCTTTTTTCCAAGCATTTGGCAGAATTTAACCCTATTGTTTATGATCCCACGGTTTCGTTAACCATCGAGGGCTATAGTGATCTTTTTGTGGATCCTCAGTATGCGGCTTATTTGGACATTAACCATCCGGAAAATATTGAAAAGACCTTGAAGAATGCCGCAGGAGACAGGGAAATCCGTCTCATTGTGGTAACCGATGCGGAAGCTATTCTCGGAATAGGGGACTGGGGCACCAATGGTGTGGATATTTCCGTAGGAAAGCTGATGGTATACAGCGGTGCCGCAGGAATTGATCCGGCCTGTGTTCTCCCCTTGGTTATCGATGCCGGTACCAACAGGGAAGAACTGCGAAACAATCCCAACTACTTGGGGAATCGGCATGAGCGAGTGAATGGAGACCGCTACTATGCTTTTATTGACCAATTTGTAGAGACTGTTGAGCGTCTTTTCCCCAAACTCTATCTTCATTGGGAGGACTTCGGTCGTGAAAATGCTGCGAATATTTTGGAAAAATATCGTACCAAGATCCCAACTTTTAATGATGATATTCAAGGAACAGGAATCGTAACCTTAGGCGGAGTATTTGGGGCAATGGCCATCAGCGGACAGAAGCTTAGGGATCAGGTTTATCTTTGTTTTGGCGGGGGTACGGCAGGAGCCGGTATTGCCTCCCGTGTACACAGAGAAATGGTGAGAGAGGGCTTATCCGAGGAAGAGGCTTACCAGCGTTTCTTCATGGTGGATAAGCAGGGCTTACTCTTTGATGATATGGGGGATTTAACACCCCAGCAGAAACCTTTTGCGAAAAAACGTTCCGACTTTCCAAATGCAGACAAATTAACGGACTTGGCAGAGGTAGTAAGAACGGTAAAGGCGACGATTCTTGTAGGTACCTCTACACAGCCAAATACCTTTACCAAGGAAGTTGTGGAAGCGATGTGTCAGAACACTGCGCGCCCCTGCATTTTCCCCTTGTCCAATCCGACAGAACTGGCAGAGGCAACGGCGGAAGACCTGATTACCTGGTCAGACGGAAAGGCCTTCGTAGCAACCGGTATTCCGGCAGACCCTGTTTCTTTTAAGGGCATAGAGTATATCATTGGGCAGGCAAATAACGCCCTGATTTATCCCGGACTGGGCCTTGGGATGCTGGCTTCGGAAGCAAGTCTCTTAACCGATGAAATGATTGCGGCAGCAGCAGATTCCTTGTCCGGTATTACCGATATCACAAAGCCCGGTGCACCGGTGCTTCCTCCCTTTAAGTATGTGGGCGAGGTTTCCATTAAAGTAGCGGAAGCAGTGGCAAAGAAGGCGAAGGAGCAGGGACTTGCCCGTGCAAAAGAGCAGGATATGGAAAAGGCGGTAAGGGACTTAAAGTGGTATCCGGAATATAAATAGAGGAGGAGATAATGACGGTATTTCTCACCTCGATACAAAGTATTATTCCGATTATCGTGATTATCGCTCTCGGCTACATTTTGCAGCTAAAAGGCTGGTTTTCGGAGAGCTTCGGACCCAATCTGTCCCGGCTTATTATGAATGTAGCTTTGCCGGTTTCCATTTTTGTCTCGGTATTAAAGTATCTTACCGTAGATAAGCTTATCAGCCTTTCGGGAGGTTTGCTTTACACCTTTGGAGCCTTTGCTTTAACCTATATTTTCGGCTTTTTGGCGGTGAAGCTATGTGGAGTTCGTGCCGGAAGACGGGGAACCATGATTAATACCTTTGTAAATGCCAACACCATTTTCATTGGGCTTCCCTTAAACATTGCTCTTTTTGGGGAAGAGGCTCTACCCTATTTCCTGATTTATTATATTACCAATACGATTTCCACCTGGACCTTGGGCGTTTATATCATGACCTCGGACAGTGTGGGAGGGAAAAAGAAAGAGGGGACAAAGTTTGACTGGAAGAAGCTTTTACCGGCTCCTCTTGTGGGCTTTCTGATCGCTTTGGTATTTTTACTTTTAGGAATTTCAGTGCCCGCATTTGCTGAAAATACCTTGACCTATATCGGGAATATCGTAACACCCTTGTCTTTGATTTACATTGGAATTATTCTTGCAAAGGCGGGGCTTAAGAGTATTCACTTAGATAAAGACACTGCAGTTGCGGTGGTGGGACGTTTTATTCTTGCCCCCGCCATCATGTATGCTTTACTTTTCTTTACAGGAAGAGGACTGCCAACAAAGGAATTCAATACCTTTGTGATTCAGTCGGCTACACCGGCTCTTGCGGTTCTCCCCATTTTGGCCAGCCAAGGAGACGGAGATGTAGAGTTTTCCACCAATGTGGTGACCATCAGTACCGTGCTTTTTATTCTCGTTGTGCCGATTCTTATGACTTTGTTGGGCTAAGCGTTTCAATCATACATTGAGAAGCTGAGGATTTTTAGTTTGGAAAAGCCTATATAGGAGGCAGTAAAAAGAGCGGTTTCCGCTCTTTTTTTGTGTTTGTGTTCTTGAGCAAGAACTTGAAAATATTGAAGTATAAACATAGAATTTTTTCGTATGAGAAATCCTGTTAAAGGGATGAACATAAATATATACATAGGTATACACATAACTATATACACATATGAGAGGAGCTTTCTTTGCATGGAGGAAAATGAAGGAAGACAGCTTAGCTTTTCCGACATTTTCACGGAAGAAAAAGAACGGGAAGAAAGAGAGTTGAAAGAGCGCTGGAGGCAAATGGAGGCTCGTTACGGCACCATATTTCAGGACAGAAAAACCACGATTCTTTCCGGAGAGCGAGTGTATGATTTGATAGAGGAGATGCGAATTTATGGGAGAAAGTAGAATCGAAAGGGCGGTAGACTATATCACAAAGCTTTTTCAGGGAAACGGAGATGGGCATGACCTTTCCCACAGTTTGCGAGTATATAAAAATGCGATGTCGATTGCTAAAGCGGAAGGCCGGGGAGAAGAGGAAATGATTGCCCTTTCTGCTCTCCTACATGACTGCGATGATCATAAGCTTTTCCATACGGAAAATAATGCCAATGCCAGAAGCTTCTTGCAAGAGGAAGGGCTTTCCGAAGGGGGAATTGAGGAAATGAATTAAACATTGAAACTGTAAAATAGTTTAATTTTCCAGCTCATTTCTTAAATAATTCCGAGTGAGTTCCAAGACGGTAGAGTATGAGGACAAGAACGTCATTTTGAATTTCGTATACTAACAACCAATCCGGTTCAATATGACATTCTCTTGTACCCTTATACTTACCGGATAGGTCATGGTCTCGATATTTTGCCTCTAATATGCCGCCTTCTGCTAGAATATTTACTACATCGAAGAGTTTATTTAAATCTTTATTCTGTTTTTTAGCGAGTTTAAAATCTTTCTTAAACTGGTTAGTGAACTTGACTTCGTATTTCATACTTCCAAAGCCGCCTTGAGATCATCCATGGTTTTATAGGATTTTATGCTACTATCTAAGGCAATACGGCGTCCTTCCTCGATAGCAGTAGCCGTCTCTTCATTTGGAGTATCCAGTTTTAAAGAAAAGGGAATCCCGTTTTCGCGGATAGTTGTTCTAAGAAATATATTGATGGCGGTAGTCATATTCAGTCCCAGCTTGGAAAATATTTGATCCGCCTGCTCTTTAATATCCTTATCGGTTCTGATGTTTAAATTTGTTGTTGCCATGCAAAGTACCTCCAATCAGATATTTCTAAATTGCTTTTTCGCTTATTGACTTTATGATAGGATACATCAAAATTCGTTTGTTATCAATACATTGTCATTATAAAACGAAGTAACCAGTTCATCTAAGTTTCTTCAACCATAAAGAATAGGAAGTATATAGATTATTTTTCGTTTACTTCAGTAAGAATTTCTCCTTTAATTTGCACATGGTCTCGGCTCCCTCTTCGGTATTTCCCTCTTTTAGATCCTTTAGCCCCTCTATAACCGCTATTGCTTCATACATCTTTTGTATGGTTTTCTCATAATATTCAATATTCATAAGCACAAGTCCCCGTAAATGTTTTGCAATTCGCCCCTATTTCTTTCTTACTTTCCGGATTGTGTTAATTCCGTCTTCATGAAATCTGCACTTTTTTGCAGACTCTTTATAGGATCTTTGTCCACCCAGTTTCTCCTTTAGGGCGGGAACATCCACTCCGGCATCAGCCATCCAGTAACTATCTAATTCAAAGTTTACATAGCGGGGATCGGTTTCTTCTACAAAATGTCATTCTATAGCGGAACTATTATAAGTTGCCTTTCATTAAATTACAATTGCGCGGCAGAACTTGAAAATAAGAAACGATAAGCATACAATTTACTGAGACAAACTTTTGGCAATATATTTTGTCCTATAACTCAGAGTAGTCCTATAGCCCGGTTTTACCCTCTAGGACTAAAAAGAATGGATTTACACGGGAGAGGAGTTTTTATTTGCGCAATTTCTTGAAAAAATATGCTTTGGTGCTTCTAATTGGCGGCATTTTTGAAGTGGTGGCGGTGAGTCTTTGGCTTACGAAGCATAATCTTTTTTATCTTTTCAACTTTAGTTATATCGGAATCTCACTATCTTTGGGGATTTTTCTGCTCGGAAGAAAATATCCCCATGCCCGTCGTGTGGTACAGCTTCTGGTCGGGCTCTATATGCTCGTTTATTTAGGGCTTATCAACCGGGAAAATATGCAAATTGAGGGCTTTTGGTACTATTTATTTACCGGCGTTTTCGAGGCGGCTACCATTCATTATGCGGTGGCGAAAATTTTCGGACCTCTGATTTTCGGAAGAGGATTCTGTGGTTATGCCTGTTGGACTGCTATGGTTCTGGATTTTCTGCCCTATAAAACGAGAGCCCTTCCTCGGAAAAATATTGGCTGGATTCGCTATCTGACGTTTGCTTTATCGTTCCTCTTTGTTTCCACTTTGTTTCTTTTGAAGGTAGGAAACTTGGAAAGGATTATGTTCTGGGCCTTTCTCTTTGGAAATCTTGCTTATTATCTTGTGGGAATAGCGCTTGCTTTTCTTTTCAAGGATAATCGGGCTTTCTGCAAATATATCTGTCCGGTTACCGTATTCCTAAAGCCTATGAGCTATTTTTCACTGGTACGGATTCGTTGTGATGAGACGAAATGCATTTCCTGCGGAAAATGCAAGAAGGTCTGTCCCATGGATGTGGAAATGACCGACAATTCCAGGAAGAGAAAAAACGGGACGGATTGCATCCTATGTATGGAATGTGTAAAGGTCTGCCCGAAGGGGGCGCTGTAAGGGAAAAAATATGAAGATTTTTATTGTAGAAGATGAAGAGAATATCGTAAGGCTTTTAAAGGATGAGCTTATGCAGTGGGGCTACACGGTAGAATCTGTAAAGGATTTTCAAAGAGTGAGCGATGAAGTGGAAGAAGGAAATCCGGAACTGATTCTTATGGACATCAGTTTACCCTGTTATAACGGATTTTATTGGACGGAAAAAATCCGTAAATTTTCTCATGTTCCCATCCTCTTTCTTTCGTCTCACAGCGAGTCCATGGACATGGTGCAGGCCATGCAATTCGGGGCGGATGACTATATCGTGAAGCCCATTGATTTATATGTGACAAGGGCGAAGATTCAGGCATTGCTTCGGAGAACCTACGAATACACCGCGGTACAGGACAATCTTTCCTTTCAAGGCTTGCAGCTGGACTTAGCAAAGGCGGCTCTCTTGGGAGAAGGTTTTCGTATCGACTTAACAAAGACCGAACTGCTCATCTTGGAGTGCTTATTCTTAGCAAAGGGCGGAATTTCAAAAAGAGAGGAAATCATGAACCACTGCTGGCAGGGAGAGGATTTTCTGGATGACAACACCCTTTCCGTCAATATCACGAGGCTCCGAAAAAAGCTTTCTGCCGTGGGTTTAGAGGATTTGATTCAAACCAAGAAAGGGATCGGATATTTTTTAGCGTTAGAAAAGTAATGATATAGAAAAAGTGTTGTAGTACAAGAAAATGCTATTTACGAAAGTACTATAAAATATGCTGTTATATAGAAAAATCGCTATTCAGAAATACCACTACTTTGAAAAGTTGCCATTGGAAAAGAAACTATAAAAAGGAGACAGCAAAAACATGATGCAAATCAAAAAGCAGATCCAAGCTTATCTTCAAACAAAATATGAGCTCCTCGGTTTTTTCCTGCTTTTGCTGTCCCTTTTCGGAGGGATTTTTTTCTTTGGGCATCTGCCCCGGAGTTATTTTGTTTTAGGGGCGGAGCTGAGCGACTTTTTGCTCTTTGTCTATCTTGTCCTTGGCTACTTTTCCTTTGTCCGGAAGGAAAGCCTGGAAAAAGCCTTGGAACGGCTGGAAATAGAGAAAAAGGAAGAAGAACACAGGCGGATAGAGGAAAAAAGGGAGCTTTCCGAGTATTTTCTTCTTTGGGTACATCAGATTAAAACGCCGATTACCGTGTCAAAGCTTTTTCTTCGAAAAACGGAAAGTGAGTATAAAAAGAAGCTCGAAGAGCAAATGTTCTATATCGAAGAGTACAGCAACATGGCGATGAACTATTTGAAAATGCAGAACCGTTCCGCCGATATGGATATTCATCCGGTGGATTTGGAAGCCTGTTTAAAACGTTTATTTAAAAAGTATGCTCCCATTTTTATTGAAAAACAACTGTCTCTCCATTATGAGGGACTAAGTGCTGCGAGTAGCGGAGAAAAGGCGGAAGTAATAAGCGATGAAAAATGGCTTTCGATTCTCTTAGAGCAGCTTCTTTCCAATGCTCTAAAGTATACGAAAGAAGGCAGTATTACCTTCTCTTTTGACCGGGAAAGTTCCTGCCTTCGGATACAGGATACGGGTATCGGAATTCCCTCTTCCGACTTAAAGAAAATCTTTGACCTGGGCTATTCCGGTTTTAACGGCAGGGCTACGGAGAAATCCAGTGGACTGGGACTCTATATGGTGCAGAAGATTGCCGGATTTTTGCAGATTTCCGTATCGGTGGAATCTACCGTGGCGGTGGGAAGCTGCTTTACTTTGCGTTTTCCAAGCTGATGATGGGAATGTACTTTTTTTATCTCTAAGGAAGAGGCTTGAACACATCATTCTTTGCCAATTAAAAGCCGCTTCCTCTTTCAATCTTACAATTCTGTAAGTTTCTCACCTTTTTTGTCATCTTAAATAAAGGCACAAATCGGATATTCGTTTTATACTTCTTCTTGTTCCAAGCCTTCCTGAAAAGAAAATGAGGCAAGGCAATGTGTAGAAGGGAGTTTAAAACGAATGTCCATTTTAGAATGTAAAAATATCAAGAAAGTCTATCAGACCAAGAATCTTACCACGGAAGCCCTTCGGGATGTGAATTTCTCCGTAGAAAAGGGGGAATTTATCTCGATTATGGGGGAGTCCGGTGCAGGAAAGACCACCCTCTTAAATATCCTTGCCACCCTGGACAGTCCCAGCTCCGGTGTTCTTTTATTAAACGGAAGGAACATGGGGAGTCTCAAGAAAGAAGAAGTTTCCGCCTTTCGAAGAAGAGAGCTGGGATTTGTCTTTCAGGACTTTAATCTTTTGGATCAGTTTAATAACCGGGATAATATTTTCCTTCCCCTCGTTTTATCGGAAGAGAAAGAAAGCCTGATGCAGGAGCGTCTAGCGAAAATGCAGGGGATTCTGGGAATAGAGGAGCTCCTAGAGAAGTATCCCTATGAGGTGTCCGGCGGACAAAAACAGCGTATCGCCATTGCCAGAGCCATGATAACGACCCCCTCTCTCCTTCTTGCGGATGAGCCTACAGGCGCGTTGGATTCCGCGTCTTCAGAGATGATTTTACAGCTCTTCCACAAGATTCATGCAGAGGGACAGACTATTTTGATGGTAACCCATTCTCTTCGAGCCGCCTCCTACGCCGATAGAGTCTTATTTATCAAAGACGGCGTGGTTTTCCATGAGATTTATCGTGGAAATGAGGAGGGACAGCGTGATTTTATGGAACGCATCTCCGAGGCACAGCTTGTACTGGGAAGACGGAAGGAGGTTTAGGCATGCGCTTTTTTATGGCAAGACGCTTCGCACTGAAAAACCTCCGGGCGAATCGGCTTTTAGAAATACCCTTTGTACTTTCTTCCGGGATAATGGGAATGCTTTTCTTTATCATGGCTTCTTTACTGGAAAATCATTACGTAGAAACCCGTCATAGGGACTTGCCCCTTTTTATCCAAGTCGGTACGATTCTTCTTTGCATTTTTACCTTTATTTTTGTTCAATATGCAGTTAATTTCATGCTGAAGAAACGAAATAAGGAATTTGCTCTTTATGGCATTTTGGGCTTGGAGAAGAAGCATATAAGGAAGATTATTGCCATTGAATTTTTCTGCCTCTTTGCTTTTATTCTGGTACTGAGCATTGTGGGAGGATATCTCTTTGGACAAATGGTCTTTCTCATGCTGAATTTCATCATGAAAGATGTGGCGGGGAGTTTGATGGACTTTCCCTTCAGTTTTTCCGCCCTGTTCTATACTACGGTTTTGCTCTTTGTCCTCTATCTTTTCACCTTGCTCCGCAGCAGTTTTCGGATTTCCTTTTCTACTCCGATGGCGCTTTTGCAAAAAGGGCATGAGGGGGAGGGCGAACCGAAGTCCAGAGTGATCCTGTCTTTTATCGGCTTCCTGTTCCTCGGCATCGGTTACGGGATTGCGCTTTTGATCCAAGGCTTACTGTCTTCCTTTACTTACTTTTTCCTTGCGGTACTGGCGGTAATTCTTGCGACCTATCTTTTGTATATTTCCTTTTCCGTGCTGCTTTTGAAAATGGAGAAAAGGCGCCCTTCTTACTACAAGCCGGAGAAGTTCTTAAGCATCAGCGGACTTCTTTATCGTATCAAGGGAAATGCAGTTTCTCTTGCGAGCATTTCCATCTTAAGTACTGGAGTGATTTTGAGCCTTGCCACCACCATTTGTATGTACGCAAATATTCAGAATAAGGGAAACAGCTTATTTTCCAGAGAGTACAGTATGGAACTTTCCCCATTTTCCTATCCGAAAAAGGAAGGGGAAGACTTGAAGCGGTCTTTAAATCAAATGGTGCTGGAAAGCGTGAACGAGCCTTCCGAGGTAGAGGGCTTATATACCATGGTAACGCTTGCTACCGCGGGCTATGTAGAGGAAGGTCAAATTATCCCTGTGCAAGGGCAAGAGAACATGGCGAATGCTAAAGATCCCAATATGATTATTCTTTATGATTTAGCCGGCTACAATGCCCGTTTTCAGAAGCATATTTCTTTAGGGGAAAATGAAATTCTGCTTTGCAACAATAGAAATACGCCGAAGGAGCCGAGCAGTTTGAAAATCGGAGACTGGGTGTTTCAGGTGAGCGAAATTCAGAATATCTTGCCGGTGGATATGGTGGCTTTAGGAAGCTACGGCATTGTGGTGAGGGATCTTGCTACGATGCAGTATATAGAAAAATATTTACAGCCTAAGGAGCATCGCAGTGAATCCACTGCCATCGAATTTAGCACCCATTGGAATCTGAAAGGAATTTCCGGGGAGGCATATCAGCCAAACTACAGTGCCTTAAAGAAACAGCTAAAGGCATTTTCGGAAAAAAGTTTCAAGGGAAACGCCAGATATTCTGTAGAAAATAAGGACGAATACCTGCAATCGCAATATGAAGTAAACGGCGGTTTTTTATTCTTAGGGGTGCTGATTGGCATCATTTTCCTGACAGGCACCGTATTAATCAGCTACTACAAGCAAATCAGCGAAGGCTATGAAGACAGAGAAAAGATGCAAATCATGAAGAAGCTGGGGCTTTCCGATCGTTTGATTCAGAAGACTGGGTTCTCTCAGATTCTATGGCTGTTCTTCGGCCCCTTAGCAGTGGCAACCCTACACTGCCTCGTAGCATCCAAGATTGTTTTCAGGCTGCTGGGACTTTTCGGAGTGGGAAGCCTGACCCTTTATGCCGGCTGTTTGTCCGCGGTACTTCTTGTCTTCGCGCTGGTTTATCTTGTGATTTTCCGGCTGACCAAGAAAGCCTACACGCGGATAGTAGAATAAGAACTATTCTTTACGGAGAGGGTGAATTGTGGAAAGAACATACTATTTATGGAGAGAACGTTCGGATTGTGAAATGAGAAAATCCTCTTAACGTACGTTTGGTTTTGGAACAGGGAAAGTGAGGAAGAAAGAGATGAAAATGATAGGGAAACTTTTGAAACTTGTAGGAAAAGTTGTTCTTACGCTGCTAGCCTTTCTGTTTGTCTGTGTTTTGCTTTATTTTGGAAAATTAAAGTTCGAGGAAGTGCAGGCTCACCGAGAAATCAAAGACGTACAGGCGGAAATGAAGCCCCTCTCCGCAGAGTATATACCGGAGAATATTTTTATCCTTTCTATCGGGGAGGCTGCCCATGGCTGTAAAGAAATGCAGGAGCTGAAGCTGTCTGTTTTTAAGGAAATGGTGGAGAAACGGGGCTTTACAGCATTTGCTCTGGAGGCGGATTATGGGGAGTGTGCGGAAATAAACCGCTTTATTCAAGGGGGAGAAGGAAGCGCGGAGGAAATGGTACAGAAGTTTGCCTTTCCCATTTACCATACCAAAGAAATGGCAGAGCTCATTTCCTGGATGCGGGAGTGGAATGCAAGTGCTCCGGAGGAGAAGAAGGTCCGCTTCTACGGTTTTGATATGCAGGATCCTGAGGGAAGTTATGCCTTTTTAAAGGAATACAGCCTGTCTCACAAGCTGACGAGTGAAGAGGAGTTTTCAAAAAATCTGGACTGCATAAAGGGTGAGAATTTCAGCTTAAACGAAAAGAATGCCGGAGAAGTAATTGCCTTTTTGGACAGCTTAAAGGAAAAGGCGGAGAAGAATCCGGAAGAGGCGCAGCAGGAGACGGGAAACACAGCGGATGAGCAGGAGGCTAAAGAAAAGCAAGCCTTAGAGGACAATCAGGACGGTATAGATAAACAGGCATTTAAGGAGCATCTAGACTTTCTGATGGAGTTAAATACCGTCCGACAAGCCGCGGAAACTTGGCTTTCCAAAGAGAATTCCTCTGTTCTTCGGGACCGGGATATGGAAGAAAATGTAAAGAAAATCCTGGAAATAGAGCAAAAAATCGGTTCCGGAAAGCTCGTAGTTTCTGCTCATGACGGACACATTCAGAAGGAAAATCCGATTTATAACAGCATGGGTGTGCTTTTGACTAAGGACTTCGGGGAAGCCTATTATGCTATCGGAACAGATGTCTGGAAGGTAACAGACAATATCAAGGTGCTTGGGGAAGCGAAGAGAACAGTGCAGAGCTTTGTTTCCGTAGACCCCTTAGCCGCACAGGCAAGATTTGCGAAGGGAAAGCAATATGCCTTGTTTTTTTCAGGCATTACAGATGAGAAAAGTAAAGTCTATCAGCTGATTCATACGCCGATGGAAATGTTACAGCTGGGAGAGGGCTACTCTTTCCTTATGCGCTTCTTCCCGAATCGTTCCTATCGGGTGAAGAGTGCTCCAGTTCAGCGCTACGATAGCGTGATCTATCTTTACGAGGGAAATCCGATAGAGCTTTTGGAGAAGAAATAATTGCCGGCGAGGCGGAGTATTTCTTGTAAAATAAAAACAAGGTGAAGGTATCCTACTAAGTAAAAATGCAATATCGTAATATGCAAAAGTATGTTATTGCATAATACGATATTGCATTTTATAATGTTCCTGACAAGTATCATGAGTATGCGCGATATCCCGTTTTCAGGAGGTGATTTTATGCGCTTTATAGGAAGAGCATTCGAATTAAGGGAATTAGAAGAAGAATACGAGAAAGGCACTTTTGCTTTATCGGTTATTTACGGTAGAAGACGAGTAGGGAAAACCTACCTGATTAAAGAATTTTTAAAAAGAAAAAAAGGCTATTATTTTGTAGCATTGGAATCCAATGCACTGATTAACCTGAGTCTTTTATCACAAGCCATCTATGAAGCTTGCGGGAATCTGAAGGGACTTCCGGATTTTCAGGATTTTGAGGCAGCCCTTCGCTATTTGTTCGCTTACGCGGAAGAACATAGAATCGTTTTTGTCATCGATGAGTATCCCTATTTAGCCCAAAGTGCGGAGCATATTTCCTCCCTATTACAAAAACTGATTGATGAGTATAGGGAGAAGAGCAAGCTCTTCCTGATTTTGTGCGGCTCTTCCATGAGCTTCATGGAAAATCAGGTACTGGGCTACAAAAGTCCGCTTTACGGGCGACGGACAAGCCAATTAAAGCTTCAGCCCTTTGGCTATTTGGAAGCGGCAGAGTTTGTCCCTTCCTATAGCTATAGAGATAAGGCAATTGTCTATGGCATTACCGGGGGAATTGCGGAATACCTAAGCTTTTTTGATGAAAATGTAGATTTAAAAAGCAATATTATTCGTAATTTCCTGAAACCCAGCGGAAGATTATTCGAAGAGCCCGATAATCTCTTAAAGCAAGAGCTGAGACAACCCAAGCTTTACAATGATATTCTTTTTGTGATTTCGGCAGGGGCAAGCAAGCTAAATGAAATTGCAACAAAATTAAATATGCAAAGTGGGGGACTCAGTCATTATCTGAATTCCTTATTGGAGCTTGGAATCATTGAGAAGAAAACACCGGTTTTAGACCGTAAAAGTAAGCGCCCTATTTATAGGATCAAGGATACGATGTTTCGTTTTTGGTACATTTTCGTACAGAAAAATTTGAACTTGCTCAATATGGATTTGGGAGAACTTGTATACGAAAAGCAGATTGAGCCAAAACTGAATGAATATATGGGGACTGTATTTGAGCAGATTGTCATAGAATATTTTGAACAAAGACTGCGAAAAGGAGAGTTGGACTTCCTACCGGAAGATTATGGAAACTGGTGGGGAACGGACAAAATCAGAAAGAAGGAATCCGAAATTGATTTACTTGCCTTTGATGGAAAGGACCGCTATTTATTTGCCGAGGTAAAGTGGAGAAATCAAAAAATAGATGCGGCAATTTATGAAGAATTATTGGAAAAAGCAAAGCCATTTCCTGCGAAGAATAAAAACTATTGGCTGGTCAGTCTTTCCGGATTTGAAGACTTTCCTGTTGAGAAAAATACGGAGCGAATTACGTTAGAGGAAATTTATGAGATAGGACAACAAAGTGTTGACCCCTTCTATTCAGAAAGCAATATGCGTTCGCTGAAAAAATCCATAAAAGAATTACGTGAGGGTAAAGGAAAAGCGCATGAGCTTATAGAGATGGATGATGAGAAGTAATTGATTGAACTATCATAAAACATACTTTGACGTACGTAATAAAGTACGGTATAATGAGGCATAGAAAAGCTTATGAAAATGCAATACAGAAGGAAGATAAGAAGATAAGGAGATAAGGAGATAAGGAGATACGCAATGACTTCAATCAGTATTACTAAGGTAAGAGCAAACCTGTATCAGACGGTTTCAGAGGTAAATGAATCTTCTCAGCCAATCACGATTACCAACAATAGAGGGAAAAATGCGGTATTAGTCGGTGAAGAGGATTGGAAAGCCATTCAGGAAACATTGTATTTGAATAGTATTCCGGGTTTGAGCCAAAGTATTTTAGCGTCAAAGGAAGAAGATTTATCGGAATGTACAAGTTATGACCCGAATGAGGAGTGGTAATGTATTTGATAAAGTTCAGTAAAAATGCAGATAAGGACAAAAAACTCCTTAAGAGCGCAGGCTTGGAGAAAAAGGCAAAGCTTTTACTTGATATCATTGCAGAAGATCCATTTAAAAATCCCCCAGCTTACGAAAGTTTGGTGGGGAATTTAAGCGGATTTTATTCCAGAAGAATTAATATTCAGCATAGATTAGTCTATACAGTATACGCGGAACAAATCACGGAAAATAATGTGTCTTATGAAGGCATTGTACAGGTTGCTCGGATGTGGACGCATTATGAAGGGATTAAGTAATTGAATATTGCTTTGCATAAAAAATCAATCAGCTTTAAAGGAAGAAGAAATTTCCTATCGCTCATCTATTAAATGAATAAGAGAAATCATGAAACAATCTTTAGAAGAAAAACAGACATTAGCGATGGAAGGCTTAGCGACAGGGAAGAACTGCGGACAGCTGGTGCTGCTTGCATACCAAGAGGAATTAAATCTGCCCGAGGAGCTCCTGCTTTCTCTCTCTGCGGGACTTATTGAAGGATTGGGGACCTTAGAGGGGACCTGCGGAGCACTCATTGGAGCAAATTTGGTTTTGGCTATGAAAAATAAGGGAAATCCAATGGTTCAGGTGGAGGCCGCCCATCTTTTTCAGGACTTTGTTGAGCGTTGCGGAGCCAGCATTTGCAAAGATTTAAGAGGGATAGGCAAAGAAAAGCCTCTTTGCAGCTGTGAAGATTGCATCAAAGAGGCGATTGCTTTGCTGTATTAGAAACTTGCAGAAGTCAATGAATCTTTTCCTCCACCTCTTGATAAGGATAAGCCTTACGGAGTGCCTGATAGCAGGGACAGTCCTCTTCGTGGTCATTAATAACACCTGAGGCTTGTAAAAAAGAATAGACAATGACGGGGCCGGTATACTGAAAACCCCGTTTTTTTAAGTCCTTACTGATTGTCTCGGAAAGAGCGTTTTTGGCCGGCATTTCCCCTTTTTCATGCCCTTGATAACAAAGACTTTTCCCACCGGAAAAGCTCCAAAGGTAAGCATCAAAGCTTCCCTTTTCTTTTTGCAGGGCTAAAAATGCCTTGGCGTTTTGCACCATGGCTCTGATTTTTCGCTCCGACTTAATCATATTTTCCGTATGTATGATTCTTGCGATATCTTCTTCCGTGAATGCTGCGACCTTTTCCGGGGAAAAATTTGCAAAACAGCTTCGAAGAGTTTCTCTTTTTCGAAGAATCAATGCCCAGCTAAGACCGGCCTGCATGGATTCCAAAAGTAAGTATTCAAAGAGCTTTTGATCCTCATGGGTGGGCACGCCCCATTCTTTGTCGTGGTAGGATATCATTTCAGCACTGCTGTTTTTCCATTGACAAGCCATAACGCCTCCTTTTTCGAAGTATTATAGCAGAATCTCGCTAGAGTTGATAAGAAACAATTCGTGTAGTATAATGTACTACACATTAAGTTTGTATATTCTTTTCTGAAATAGCACAGCAAAGAATTTTTGAAATAGAGGTAAAATCATGGCATTTTCAATTCGAATGAATGAGGAGGAAAAAGCACTTGCAGAAAGCTATGCTAAGCTTCATGCAATGTCTTTGGGAGAGGCTTTTAAGAAGGCTTTATTTGAACGCATTGAAGAGGAGTATGATATCAGTCTTGCCAATGAAGCCTTTCAGGAGTATAAGAATGATGGCTGTAAGTCCAGACCCATTGAGGAGCTTTGGAAGGAATTGAATCTATGAGCTACCATGTAGAAACAACCGCTCGATTTGATAAGGAATTCAAAAAGCTGGATAAATACACGCAGCAGATGATCAAATCCTGGATTGGAAAAAATTTGCAAAATTGTGAAAATCCGAGAACACATGGCAAGGGACTAATTGCCTACAAGATGTCGCAGGCTTCGCCTACGCCACTTGTTAAGAATGAAAATGGGCAATGGAGGTATAGAATCGGAGAGTGTCGTTTACTTTGCCTTATACAAGATCAGGAGCTGATTATCCTTGCATTGACTGTCGGGCGCAGGAGAGATATTTATAGTTCCTAGATAATTGTACCGGTTTCTATGGCAGCTTTAAGTTGGAGTAGGGGAAAATGCGGGTAAGCAGAAAACTAAGTAACAATGCTACATGGATAAATATTGATGCAGACGAAATCACAGAGAAGTCGAAAATCTATGAGGACTACGATATTGATCCCAAAATCATAGAGTATGCTTTGGATGAAAATGAGCATGCACACATGGACTATGACAGAGAGGACGGAACCGTAACCTTTATCTACAGTGTTCTCGAGTCAAAAAAAGACAAGGAATATTACGAAACGGTTCCGCTAACTTTTATTGTGCAGAAAAATCGTTTACTGACGATCAGTAATGAGGATAATGACTATATCATTCAGAAAATGTGTGCTTATGTAGACGGGAAGGAGGAACTCTCTATTTATACCCTGCTTTTTGCCGGTCTGGAAATGATTTCCAATGCCTATTACCCTGTAATTGAGCGACTGGATAAGCAAAAGGACGAGATCAATCATTTGCTTCGAAAGAAAACCACAAAGAGGAATCTTTACGCTCTTTCTGATTTGGAGGTAGGGATGATTTATTTAAAGTCTGCGGCGACACAAAATCGGCTTCTTCTCGAGCATATACAGGCCCATGCAATTTACCGAAGCTTTACGGAGGTGGAAACAGCACAGTTTGATGATGCCATGGTGGAGGCCAGACAGTTGGTTTCCATGACAGACTTACTCTCTACCGTTGTTCGTCAGCTTTTGGATTCCTATAACAATATTTTAAATAATGACTTAAATAACAACCTGAGTACTCTGACTATTTTTGAAATTTTGCTGAGTGTGTTGGCGGTCATTACAGGCTTCTTCGGGATGAATGTACCGCTCCCTCTTATGAATGACAGAAAGGCTTGGATGCTGATTTGTGCGGTTAGTGCACTCATTTGGATTGCTTTAACCTGGATTATGCGGTGGATTATTAAACGAAGATGAAGGAAAGGATTTAAAGATAAGGAAGATTAAAAGAGTATCTCCCTGTCTTTTCTAGGGGAGGAGACCGAAATTATAAAAAGAGTAAATAACCAAAAGGGATTCATGAAAGAAATCATGAATCCCTTTTTGCAGTCTGTTGTTGCTTGTTTACACAGAATTATTTACAGTCTCGATAGGTTCTTTCCCTTATTTTTCTATAGAATCAATACGGACTCTCCGGGTTATCCACCTCAATCGGTTCCTTTACTTCTTCCGGTTTATTGACTTCATTCATGTCATCCATTTCGGACACTCTTTCGGACACTCCTGCATCTTCATCCTCTTTGGAGGTGTATGAACTTCTGCCGTCCATATCCCGAAGGTGGAACTGTCGGATTTGTTCCTGTAATTTTTCTGCTTGACTGTTCAGCTCGGTACTTGCGTCAGCACTTTCGGATGCAGTAGCACTGTTCTTTTGTACAACACTGGAGATTTGTTCAATACCGCTTGTAACCTGTGCAACAGCCTGCGCCTGGTCTTCGGAAGCGCTTGCAATCTCATTGATCAAAGTGCTTAATTCCGTCTGTCCCTCTACAACCTGATGTAGGGATTGTGCAGTGTTGTCTGCAAGACTGCTTCCCTGTTCTACCGCTCTTACGGTTTCGTCAATCAGGACCGTGGTGTTTTTAGCAGCTTCTGCCGACTTTTGTGCCAGATTTCGAACTTCATCCGCTACAACGGCAAAGCCTCTTCCGGCCGCACCTGCACGGGCAGCTTCGATGGCTGCGTTCAGAGCCAGTATATTGGTCTGGAAGGCAATGTCATCAATGGTTTTGATAATCTTACTGATTTCAGCGGATTTCTCATTGATATGGCTCATCGCCTCCTTCATTTCCTGCATCTGACCGTCGCTCTTTAACATTTCTTCTTTTCCGACCTTGGCTTTTTCATTGGCCTTTATGGCGTTGTCGGCATTCTGCTTTACACGTACGGAAATGTCGTTGATGGTAGAAGAGAGCTCCTCAATGCTGCTGGCTTGCTCGGTAGAGCCCTGCGTCAGGTTCTGTGCACCGCTGTCTACATTTCTTGCAGACTGGGAAACACGCTCGGAGGAGAGACGAATATTTCCGATAAGATCGGTTAATTTCGTTGTTAAGTCAAGGAGAGCATCTTTCACCTTGGCAAATTCCCCTGCATAATTGTTTTTCAGCTCTATATCGAGATTTCCGTTTTTGATTTCGTTCAGACTGTCGGTAATTTCTTGGATATAAAGCTTATAGTCCTTCAACTGGGCAACCAATTGCGTAAGACCCTTTGCCAGTGCCCCGGTTTCATTTCTGCTCTTTACGGTAATCTCTTCGTCTAAAGAACCTTCTGCCAGTCTTCTTACGGATTTGGTAAGTGAAAGGATGGGTTTTGCCTGTTTGGTTCCGACTATGAAGGAGAGAACAAACATGATGATGAGATATATGGCTATGAAGAATCCGAGAGTACTCTTTAACATCTCCATGGCTCCGTAAATATCCTCATGGCTTGGGGTGACTACAATTTTCCAACCATTACTCAGTGTTTCAAAGCCAAGTAATACCGCTTTTTTACTTCTTCCTCCATTCACATAACCATTTTTATTGGAGATAATCTGCGCAAGGTCGTTTTTGTATTTTCCATCCAGAATATCCCCGAAATTTTCGCCGTTTGTAAAATCCGGATGATAGAGAATTTTTCCTTCTTCATTTAATAAAAAGGTATCTCCGACATGGAATTTATGGTGTGTTGTAAACAATTGATTCAGATAATCAAAGTCAAAATCCACACCGATGACCGCAAAGCCCTCCCCGCTCTTTAAATAAACCGGACAAACATAGGAAATCATGGTTACATTGATATTGGCATTGTAGTAAGGTTCCATCCACGTGGACTTTTTATTTTTCAGAGGGGTGTAGAACCAACCGACATGCTCCGTATCAGAGGGATCATAGGCGGAAAGATCCGTCGGAGTTACCGCTTCCATTTTTCCATCTTTGTTCGCATCGGTATAAAAGGTACCGGAAGTACCATAAGTAAGACTCGGGTCATAACGGATATAAGAGGCTACCAGCCCCGGAATATCCTTTGTGGAAGAGATGACCACTTCATTCATCTGCTTTTCATATTCGGCAAAGTAAGACTTGTCTCTTGCCAGGATTTTTTCTTCATCCGTCATCATACTACAGGTATTGGCAAGCAGGTCAACCTGAGATTGAACCAGCTCCAGAATACCATCTACGGATTCCGCAGTTTGGGAAGCACCTTCAGGCATCAATTTATTTCCGTCACTGACACTGAGAGTGTCCATATAGAAAACTAGTGTTCCACCCATCAAGGAAAACGCAATGATGATAGGCATCAGCATGCAAATAATTAAGGTCGTCCGAATCGATTTCATAATCACCCTCCTATGCAATATCTACTAGAGATTATCGGAGAAATGTATTAGTTCATAATCTATATCGGACATTTTTTGCAAAAAAAAAGCGGATGATGGGAATCGAACCCACGTTTTCAGCTTGGGAAGCTGACATTCTACCATTGAATCACACCCGCAAAATAACTATTTAATTGATATTATTTTACAATAAGAAATTTACTTTTTACAATATCTTTTCTTAAATCTTTTATCCTATTTTTTGTATCTTTTTCGAAACTTTTTTTAAATCACTTTCCATGATTTTTTATTTTTCTTTCTAAAAAAAAGCAAAATAAAATATAGAAATCTTCTTATTTTTGGGAGAATGATACCGATATAACAAAGAGTCTAATTTTCAAGAATAGTATTAAGGAGAAGGAGATATGGGAAAAGTACAGGGAAGTACGGTTATTTCAAATGATTCTGATCTGAATCTAAATCATCTTCAAAAAAAGAAAAATAAAATAACCGGAAAAGCCATGAATCTGTCGTTGAAGCTACCTCTCATTCTTGGCTTTGTTTCTGCGATTGTCATTTTATGTATGAATGTAGGGCTTATCCGCTCCATGAGAATTGCTTTTGAAAAGTCCCTGAATAAAAATATGGAAGATAAGGCACAGGCCTCCGGCGATGAGCTTTCAGCGCTGATTTCAGAGATGGATGCGATTGCTTCCATTATTTATAACGGCATAAGTACTGTGGAAGATACATCGGAAACACAGTGGTCGATAGAGAATATTAAACAGGAAAAGCAGCATGTTACCCCGATGGAGAAGATGGATTTCCGCTCCCGTATTGTGGATAAAGAGCTGAATATGGCGCAGTACAACAGTGAGTCGGTGTTGATTGATTCCTTAAATGCTTTAATTGCATCTAATGAAAATATCGCAGGCGTCGGTGCATTTTTTGAACCGGGAGCTTTTGTGGATGTAAATTGGGACTATGCACCGTATCTCAATAGAGAAGGATATAAGGCCAAGAAACTGATTAACTTTTCCTATGACTACTATAGGGAAAAAGAGTATTATGAAAAGGCTAAAGAAACACAGAAAACGGTGATTACCGATGTTTATGAAGATTTGTTGAATGGAGAAAAAATCATCAGCATTTCCAGACCGATGGTTTTTAATGGTAAATTTATCGGTGTTGTTTTCTTGGATGTGGACGTCAATATCTTTTCTTCCATTCAGCAGGCGGACAGTCGATTTCCAAGTCTTTTTACCAACATTTTGGATGAACATGGAGATGTGATTTACAGTCAGGACAAGGATATCATCGGTAAGCCGATTATAGAAGAAAAAACAGAGAATGAAGCGAAGAAGATAAGTGCAAAATTACAGGAAGGAAAGCTCTTCAGTTTGATGGAAAAGAATCAGGATTCTGTGAAAAAGAGAGTCTATTATTTTCCGACGGAAATTATGGGGAATACTTGGTGGATTATGCTTTCTGTAAAGAATCGGGAGTTTATGGCACCTATTTATGCTGTGATTATCCTCAGCTTTTTCCTTGCTTCCGCAGCAGTATTTACCATGGTTCTTGTATTGTTTACGCTCATAAAGAAGTCCTTGAGACCTTTGCAAAAGATTGCAAAGGTAGGTGGCAAGGTCGCAAGAGGGGACTTTAGTGAAGAAATAACCTATTTAAAGGATGATGAAATCGGACAGATTGGAAATGGATTCCAAGAGGTTATGAACCGGATCAAAGAAATTACCGCAGACTTACAGGAGAAGCTGGAAGAGCTGGCCAAAGGAAATTTCCGTGTGAATCTCGAGGAGGAAGAGAAGTATCAGGGGGAATATCATCCTCTGATTGATTCCTTACGTTCCATCCGTGCTGATTTAAATGCAACCATTTTAGAAATTCAAAAGTCCGCATCGGAGGTCAGCAGTTCTTCGGATCAGGTTTCGAGCGGAGCACAATCCTTGTCTCAGGGCGCAACCGAGCAGGCATCCTCTGTTCAGGAGCTTTCTGCAAGTATGAGTGACATTGACCATTCCATTAAGATTACGACGAAAAAGGCGGAAGAGGCAAAGGGCTTAAGCGAACAGACAGGCTCTGCCGTTACACTTAGTAATCAAAAAATGGAAGAAATGTCCAAGGCTATGGAAGAAATTACGGAGAAGTCCAGTGAAATCGGAAAGATTATCAAGACCATAGATGATATTGCCTTCCAGACCAATATCTTGTCTTTGAATGCAGCGATTGAGGCGGCACGTGCGGGAGAAGCGGGAAAGGGCTTTGCGGTTGTTGCGGACGAGGTAGGAAATCTGGCACAAAAATCCGCAAAGGCGGCTCAAAATACCGGAGTTCTTATAGAGGAGACGAAGGAAGCTGTAGAGCGTGGAGCAAGAATTACCAGAGAAACAGGAGAATCCCTTTCGGATGTGGTGAAGAGAGTCGGAAAGATTAAAGCTATGATTTCCGATATTACAAAGGAGACTCTTCGCGAGTCCGAGGGTATGAGCCAGCTGACAATCGGAATGGATCAGATTTCCGCTGTAGTACAGAATAACTCCGCAACTGCAGAAGAAAGTGCGGCAGCAGCAGAAGAATTATCGGGACAGGCCGGCATTCTGGATGATTTGGTGTCCAAGTTTAAACTGCAAGAAGAAAAATAAAATACAAAGAAGGATGAATATAGAATAGAAATAAATCAGCTTGTAGGATTGACTTCTCTTTCTGTAAAATTATAATGGATTTCGGAATTTATTAAGAACTTAAATCAGAAAGAGGTGTTATGATGAATACTACAACAATTATGATTATTGTAGCTGTTGTAATAGTATGGGCTGTGGCCTTTACTGTGATGCTTTCTCTTACAAAGAAGAGGGATGCAGGAGAGCAGAAGTTTATAGAGGAAAACAGAGATAAGGCGCTTCTGCACTTATATTGTAAGCAGATTAAGGTAGATGGAAACAGCCTTGCGAATCTGTCCTTTACTACAGGAAAGAACCTGCAAACCATAGTGGCCTTAAGTGGAGGACAGCATACCATTGAAGGTGTATTTGAGACCACTGAAAGCATTGGGGCTAAAACAAGAAATATTAAGACGGAGAACATGAGCTTTGATGTTTCTTTAGATGCCGGACACAGTTATTCCGCAGCGATGTATTTCTATTCAGCGGAAGAAAGAAGCAGTTACTATAAGGGAGAAGTCGGAAAAGCAATCGTGGAAGTTCCCCTCTCTTTCTCCGTAGGAAGCGATTTTGTAAAGGCTTATATCATCGTTTATCAGGAGAACTGATTTTGTAGACGGAAAGGGCAGTGATTTATTGAAAATACTTAAAATATTTGTACTTCTTTGCTTTATAAGTCTTTGTACTGCGTGTAGTAGTGGGACGAAGTTAAAGTATTCCAATCTTGTGGATCGGGAAACAAGAGATAGGGTAGAGGGTGCATTAAAGAGAGCAGGACTTAAAGAAGAAAAGATTCAATCGTTCTTTTCGGCAGTGGACGAATACAACAATGCTGTCGGAAAAGAAAATCTTGTTCAGAAGATGACCACAATCGATTCAGGATTTCCGAGTTTTGATTCGGATAAGCTCGTGGATCATTGGTTGGATAAGGGAGGCTATGTCGGACGGAATTGCAGAATCACCTCTTTTTCTTTGATGGGAGATTTCATCAAGGTAGGGAATCCCGTTCCGGGAGACACCACTATGCTTTTCTCGGATTTTGACGCTATCTCGGCAAAACAAATCTTTAGCGGAGAGGAAAAGAAGAACTACGATACTCTATTTTCCTATATAGATGTGGAAGATACACATGACACAAGTGTTCTGGCAGAAGAAATCATTAAGTCTTGGAAGGAGAAAGAGATTTCCTTCGATAATGAAAAGATGCATATGGTTTCCGTGTTTATGACCATGGATGACGGCTTAAACAAGGTGCAGGAGTTTATCGGTCATGTGGGAGTTTTGGTAGAGGACGGAGATAAGTTTCTCTTTATTGAAAAGCTGGCCTTCGAACTGCCCTATCAGGTAGAGGAATTCTCCGATTTACAGGAAGTAAATGATTATTTGATGGGGTATTATGATAAGGATGCGGACGGTTTAACGGCAAAACCGCTTATTTTTCTGGATGGACAAGTGATAAAGCAATACAGAGTTCTGGATTAATCCGGAACTCTGTTTTTTTTAAGCTTGTTTTATCATTTAAGATATTCTTCGCTATACGTATTTCTTTAATTCTCCATAGCCTTCCTTTTCCATATCCTCATAAGGGATAAAGCGAACTGAAGAAGAGTTGATACAGTAGCGCAGTCCCGTGAGCTCTTTCGGACCATCCGTAAAGACATGTCCAAGATGATAATTTCCACCCTGTGAGCGAACTTCTACTCTGTGCCTTCCTAAACTGTCATCATCCAGATAGCGAATGACTTCTTGCGCAATGGGCTTGGAAAAGCTGGGCCAACCGCAGCCGGACTGGAACTTGTCTTTGGAAGAAAATAGAGGCTCCCCGGTGGCTCTGTCTACATAGAGCCCTCTCGCCACCGTGTCCCAGTAGATATTTTCAAAGGGTCGATCTGTGGCGGAGTGCACCAGTACCTCATACTCTTCGTTGGTGAGCTTCTTCTGCAATTCTTCCTCCGATAATGCCCTGTACTTCTCTTCATCAAGCAACGGTTCATTTGCAAGATCCAGTGGAATATGGCAGTAGCCGCCGGGATTTTTGTTTAAGTAATCCTGGTGATATTCTTCCGCACTGTCAAAACGCTTAAGGGGGAGAACCTCGACCACGATCGCACTTTGGTATTTCTCCTGTTCTTTCTTTAAAACTGCCTCAATGATTTCTTTATCCTTTTCCTCGACATAATAAATGCCGGTTCGATACTGTGTACCTTGATCGTTTCCCTGCTTGTTTAAGCTTGTGGGATCGATGATTCTAAGATAGTAACGCAGAAGATTTTTTAAAGGTAATTTTTCTTCATCATAATAGATTTCTACCGTTTCGGCGTGGCCGGTATCCTTTTGGCAGACCTCCTTATAGCTGGGATTTTCCGTCTTTCCGTTTGCATAGCCGCATTTTGTAGAAAGAACACCGGAAATTCTTTGAAAATAGGCTTCTACACCCCAGAAACAACCGCCGGCAAGATAAATTTTTTTAGACATAAGTGCTCCTTTCCGTCGTTACAATATAGGAAAAAGGGATGAAAAAAACAAAGCTGAAGTTTTTATGTTGCAACGGATTGGTACAAGATAAAGAAGTTTTGCATTTTAACAACCCCGACATTTTCTTCTAATCATTATAGGTGGATTTTTCAATATGTATATAGAGTATTTCTTAAGAGAAGTTTTATAGTCGGTGCAACAAAGTTTCTTCTTAAAAAGCAGTAAAGTCAGGGATACAGATATAAAAGCTTGATTTTATTTCATTGATTCTAAAAATAAATTAAGAAATACATTAAAAGTAACAGTATATGAATCCTTGAATTTTTAAAAGCTTCATGCTAGCGTAAAAGCAGGAAAATTTAAGTCTTTTGAGAAAAAGAGAGGATATATCGATGAAAAGGAGTATTAAAAAGATTGTTTTAGGACTTGTATTTGGCGCAATGCTGGTGCCTTCATCTTACGTATGGGCAAAAACCGGAAGAACCAATACGGAAGGACAATGGAAGATGGAGGAGAAGCATTGGACTTTTCTGAATGAGCAGGGAAACAAACTGACGGGCTGGATTGTATCAAATGAAGAATGGTATTATCTTGGCGAAAACGGAAATATGAAGACAGGATGGCTTCTTGATAATGGAAAATGGTATTTCTTAAGTACGGAAATGTCGGCAAAGACCGGAAGAGCATTAACGGGCTGGCAGTGGATTGACGGATATTGCTATTTCTTCAGTACGGTAGATGACAATTCATTGGGAATCCTTTATGTTAACCGGATGACTCCGGATGGCTATCATGTAAACCAAAGCGGTCAGTGGATAGATGAAAAGGGAGAAGCCTATTATATTGCGGGGAAGGGCTTCGCCTCCAAACAGGTTGCAGGAGCAAGTCGCCCGATTCCGGAGACAGCAGTATTTAGTGGGTCAAGCACCGGAGTAAATCCCGGTAGAGGCAGTTCCGGATCAGTAGGAGCTTCTTTAGGAACTCCCGAAACAAAACAGCTAAAACCGGCAGTTCCGGAGAAGGAAGAAGAGAAAAAACCGGAAGTGTCTGAGAAGGTAGAGGAAAAGAAACCGGAGGAGAAACAGCCCGAAGAGAAGCAACCACAGAAGCAGCCCGAGGCGGTAGAGGAAAAGAAACCGGAGGAGAAAAAGCCTGAGGCGGTAGAAGAAAAAAAGCCGGAAGTGCCTGAAGAAGTAGAAGATAAGAAACTGGAGGAGATTCCGCAGAATCTTGTTCTGGCACATAAGAAAAATGAGTTCTATGAATTATATTATTTGTACTTTGGTAAAAGAAAGTATAATGAGAAAATTCATTCTTATATTGAAAAAGTATACAAAGTGGAAATAAACGGGACGGTTTATAATGGAGTTATATATGGAGAGGATGAAGGAGATGTAGACTTAGCAGGTAGAAAGAATTCATATTCAAAAATAGCTGAAGGAGCCGAAACAGAATCGAAAGTTAATGCTCTTGCGTTAACAAAAGATGCTTTCAAAGAAGGGGAATCGAATAAAGTAGTTATTCGTGCAGAAGGCTATAAAGATTATGAGGGTACTCTGGTTGTAAAATAAGTTGAAGTAAACGCTTTGGATTAATTTTTATGACTTGAGGGCTTATCCTAACAGAATAAAAAATTAAAGGAGGGAGATTGCCAATAAGCACTTCCTCCTTTAATTCTTAACGAGTATAGCTCACAGAGCGTGCGATATCTCGTTTTTAGATTGATAGGACAAAACGTGTTGATGGTAATTCCTAATTATCGCATCCCGAGTCTTATTGCTGTTCACAAAAGAGCTAAATTAATACTGTAAGTTGGAATCTGACTCATCCAGGATTGGATAAGAGGGCTTCGCCTTCTTTTCTGCAAAAAAGGTGGAAATCGTAAAGATGATGCCTGTTGCCAGTGTGAAAATCATAAGCTGCCACAAGTTACGGGTGTAGCTCATCCCTACCTCTTCTACTTCCTCCGCTAAGATTTCCTTCATGTACTGGAAGCACTCTATAACATGTTCAAAGCTTCCAAAATAAGCTTCGGAAAGCAAGAAAGCAAAATCAAGACGATTTACAAGATAAACCATAGCTGCCAGGCAGAGAATTGTAACGGGAATACCGATGATTCCAAACTTTCCTGCAAAGAGCTTATATCCCAGAACAGTGGTTGCAGCCATTATTATACCGCCATAAAGAGTGACAAAACCCATTCGGGAAAAGAGGAAGACGGCAATGGCCCCTAAAAAGGCACCCACTATAGCACCGAAGATACCAAGGAGTATCCCAACCGGACCGCGACTTTCATCTCGTAGGTTTTTTTCTTCCTGCTCTGTTCTTTTTTGGTCATATTCTGCCTTAGTAAAGAAATGACTCTGGCCGTTTAAGCAGTAAAGAGAAACCCCGTCCATACTTCCGCTTACTTCACTACAGCTTGCTAAGCCGTTTGCGGAAAAGTGGGAAATTAATTGCACAACGGAATCCAAGATATTTTGCTTACAACCCTTTGCGGTAAAACCGCCCTTAATATTTGCCTTTACAAGATAACCGGAAATTTCCATTCCCTGTACCGGCTTGATTTCTTTTCTTAAGGCCTTAATGTACTGCATATCCGGATAGTTGCCCATCTGAGATAAAGAAAAGCAGCACTGGTAAAAATTATTCACAAAGCGGATAGATAGAAAATAGTTTTCATATATACCCGCAGCTTCGTTGATATCTTCCAAGAACTTTAGTCCGAAAGTATCAGCTACTTCCATTAATATTTTGTTTTTCATTTCCCCTCCCTGCAAATGATATTTAAAAAAATGCATCCATGGGCATTTTATACTTTTTTTTCAGTATTGCAAGAAGGTAAATGGTAAAAAATAAGAATATCCTGGTGGAAAAAAGGCTTTTACTTGTTAATTGTTAAGAATATGTTAAAATTATAAAAGGAGAAGAAGTAATTATTTTAAATATCATATAAAGAGGGGGACATGATGATGAAGGTAAAAAGAAGGCTTTTGGCGTTCTTTTTTTCTGTGCTGATGATTTGGCAGGGATTTTTCTTTGCTAAGGCGGAGGGGGAAGATTCCGGAATGGTATCTACGACGGAAGAAGCGCCCAATAAACCTATTACATTTTCTAAGGAATTAGTAAATGGAGGGATTCAAGAGGTTAAAGATGAAGAGGGAGAGTACCATTATCTTTTAGAGTATGTAGTCCGTTTTAATGCAAAAAACCTTCAAGGACAGCATGATGAAAACGGCTATGATAATCTTATCTTTCAGGATAGCTTAGAAAGTGATATGCTCAGATTCTTTGATCCGATTACAATCAGCCTTAACAGTACATTTGAGAACGAGGAAAAGTATATTCCGACAATCAAAAAGGGTGTTTGGAAGAGCGGAGAGTACCAGGACAACAATGGAGAGAGAGTCTTTGTGCCTGATCCGGATGATACGGAAAACCCGGGCTCAAGTTTTGCTCTTTTTGAGGATGCAGAAGGAACAAGACCTGCAGTAAAGGCGCATTTAGACTATGATAATCTGGAGTATTTGCATGAACATTGGAGTAATAACGAAAGAAGAATGCAATACAAGCTCGGGCATATCGGTGCCAACGAAGGTTTTGAAATTCGATATTTTGTGGAAATAATCGAGTTTCCGGAAAAGGGCTCAAAGTATAAAAATAAGGCGGAGATTTTAAATCTTCCTGTGAAAGCGCAGGAACATACTTATACGGTGAAAGAAGATGCGGATTCTTTTGAAGGGCAGGAGTACAGCTTTACTATTGAAAAGACGGATAAGCAGGATGGAAGTCCATTGGAAGGTGCGGAATTTCTGGTTTCCAGCTTGAATACCGGCTATAAGAAATTGGTAGAAACAGGAAAAGACGGTAAGGTTACCGTACATAATCTGATTAAAGAATATTATGACATTGAAGAGATAAATCCCCCTAAGGGCTATAAGATGAATGAGGAAGGGGAAGAAAGAGAAAAGAGCATTGTAAAAGATCAGTTTGATGAGACTTCTGAAGTTGTCGTACATTTTCAAAATGAGAAGAAGCTTAAGAAAGAAGATTCGGATAAAAGAGATATTATTGTAGAAAAAGTATGGCATGTAAAACCCGGTACACCGGAGCCTGCATATCTACCTGTTGAAGACTTTGAAGAGGTGGATTTTGATGATGAGGAAAACAAGTTCAATAGAAATGAATCTTTTTTAACGGATGGGATTTCAAATAACCGGAATCTTCCTTATTCTCCTTCGGTAACGGTTTATCTTTTAAGAGATGGAAAGGTCATTAGAGAGGCGGAAATAGATCCTAAGAGATATTTTGGAAGCGGAGAATATATCTTTAAAGATTTACCAAGAAAAGATGAGGATGGAAAAGAAATTATTTATACGGTAAAAGAAAAGCCTTTAGCAAACTACACAACAACGATTACCGGATCACAGGATACGAAGTTTACTATAATGAATAATTATAGTGAAGGAGACCAAAGCATGATTCCTGTCACAAAAATCTGGCGGGGAGAGGGGCCACATCCCAGAAAAGTGGAAGTAATACTATTAGAGAATGGAAAAGCTGTAAAAAGTGTATTGTTAAACGATGGCAACGATTGGCAGTATCATTTCGAGAGGAATAAAACAGATGAATATAATCATCCGATTCATTTTGAAGTGAGGGAAGTTCCTGTAGAAGGTTATGAAATGGCAGTAGAAAATGATGCGGATACCGGTTACCTCAATGTTTTTATTAATACAAAAAAGCAAAGACAGAGTGATTCGGATAAGGGAGACGAGACTTCCGAATCCCATGAAAATGGCGGGAACTCCTCGACTCATCCCGGCGGCGGAAGCTCTCCAAGAGGAATTGAGAATCCTCTTGTGAACGAGTCTGCAGATATCCCAATACCATCGGAAACTACGGCGGAAGTTTTAGGTTTAAACAGATTCACTTCCGATACGGAGAAGGAGTCGGGACAGCATATTCTTGGAGCAGAGAGAGTTCCTAAGGTTTTGGGAAGCGGACGAGGATGGACCGAGACTTCTGACAGCAGCGCTATGAGGCTTTACTTGGCTTTATTCTTGATTTCCGCAATTGGATTTTCCTTTACCTTACTTTATGAAAAAAGAAAACCAGGGAAAAAGAGATAAGCCCGGTTTGGTGAAAAAGAGAGGATTCGGCTTCGGGAAGCTGAATCCTCGGATATTTCGGAAGAAGAACTATACAGTAAGTGTATATACGATAGAAAATCGCTAATCTTATACAGGATTGGCGATTTTTTTATGTGCTTAGCAAAGTTCTCCGTGTTTCGTATCTAAAAGGAAATATTTAAAAGTCTTTTATACTTTATTTTACAAACAACTATAGTTGAAACCCTCAGTTTTTCTTGTTGAAGCTTTGAACAGTGGTAAAATGAGAATATATAAAAACTTAAATATTAAGTGTTCGACCATAAAGAGAGGCGAAAATGATGAGGAGAGCAAAGAAGCTTTTTTTGGCGTTCTTTTTTTCTGCACTGATGATTTGGCAAGGATTTTTCCTGTCAAAAGCAGAAGGAGAAGTTCCTTTTGTCTTACCTGAGACACAAATGTACGGTGAAAATGCAGAGTCGGAAAATGCAGAGATGGAAAACTCAGAGCCGGAAAATACAGAGCCGGAAAATGCTACAGAAGTAGAAAATGAATCCCTTATTGCTTCGGCTGTTGCTTCGGAGTCCGATAGGGAAGCCATTGCAACTGAAGTGGAGGAAGAGAAGCGCAATTATGATCTCAAGCCGATTAGCTTCTCCAAGGAAGTGGTGGATGGGAAAATCTTAAAAATAGAAGATACTAACCACGATTCACATTATGTACTGGAATATCGTATTACTTTTGATGCAAAAAACTTTAAGGGAACGCACAATGCAGAGGGTTACAATCATCTTGTTTTAAAGGACAGTCTCGAATCATCTGCGCTGGAATATATGGATCCTTACTATATGGATTTTACTGTAGAGGATAGCGACAGATTTAAACCCTCGTTACGCAGGGGAGTCTGGAGAAGTGGAGAGCTTAGGGAAGAGAATGGAAAAAAGTTTTTTCATGCAGCTATAGATGATGAGGAAAACAGGGGGAGTATATTTTCCTTGAGAGAGGATATGGAAGGGGAAAATTCTGCTGTAGAAGAGGAGGCCGGCTTAGACTATGGTGAAGAGGGAATACATTCCGGAGAATTCCAAATTGATTTAGGAGAATTGGGACCGACAGAGGGCTTTGAGCTTCGGTATTTTGTGGAGATAAATGAAATTCCCGTTAATGGGGAGAGCTACAAGAATAAAGTAAAGCTTGAAGGGACGGATATAAAACCGATTGAACATAGCTATACCGTAAAGGGGGTGGAAGAGTCATTACAAGAAAAGGCATACAGTATTGCAATCAAAACAATAGATAAGGATTCGGATGTCCCCTTGGGAGGAGCAGTTTACCTTCTTAGTAAAAAGTACTCCAAGTTCAAAAAAACAATAGAAACAAATGAAAAGGGCATAGCGACAGTAAAAAATCTTCGTAGAGGAGAGTACGAGCTGGAAGAAATATTGCCCCCTGATGGATATAAGTTGGATAAGACTGTTCATTCACTTGGAGAGGATTTATTTGGAGACAATAAGAAACTGGAATTCAATTTTCAAAATGAGAAAGAGGACTCGAAGACCCGTAATGTAATAGTGGAAAAGAAGTGGCCTGTATTGGTGCGTCCCGGTTCTCCGTCTACAGCCTCTTTACTACCGGACGGCTTTGACAATAAAGAAGATTTTGATCCTTTGAAAATGGATGCATTGGATGTTATAGGAGATTCGGAAGTTCCGGCACATCCTGATAAGATTATCGTACATCTTCTACAGAACGGAAGAAGAGCGGAAAATCTTAAAGCAGAGCTTTCAGAAGAAAACGGATGGGTATACGTTTTTGAAAATCTGAAAAGGTATGACGAGAAAGGCAACTTGATTCAGTATTCTGTTGAGGAAGAAAGCGTTCCCGGCTACAGCTCGCTTATTAACGGTTCCATGAGTACGAAGTTTACAATCACCAACTATTATACTGAAGGACATAGTATTCCGATTCCGGTAAGGAAAGAATGGGAAGGAGATAGACATCACCCCTATGAAGTGAAGATTCAAT
The DNA here is from genome assembly GCF_000238055.2 of Oribacterium parvum ACB1. GTDB lineage: Bacteria > Bacillota > Clostridia > Lachnospirales > Lachnospiraceae > Oribacterium > Oribacterium parvum. The sequence goes on along the minus strand of NZ_KE148312.1, from coordinate 2,340,925 downwards.
TGCTGGCATACGGAAAAATTGTTGATAGTGTAAGATTAAACGAAAGAAATGATTGGAAGCATAGCTTTTTTGTGTATGAGAAGGATGGAGAGGGAAAGGAAATTCCATACGAACTGAAAGAGCTTCCTGTGCCGGGATATAGCAGTAGGAAAGAAAAAATACCTGGATCCGCTTTCGGAGCAGTATTTATCAATAAAAAGATAGAAGACCCTGAAATGGATAATCCTAAACCGAACCCACCAAGCGAAGAGCTTATCCCTCCCGACTCGCCCGATAATGGAGGAAATACTCCGGAGCATCCTTTTGAAGGAGGCAATAGACGAACCCCTCCAAGCGGAAATAATCCGCCAAGCACTGTAGAAGTCCCTGTGTTTAGTGTTGTGACTCCGCCTTCTTCCGAACAGAATAGTCCCGGAGAAGTTTTGGGCACGGACAGAACGCAAAAGAATATAGAAGAAATGAAGGACACAAGAGTTCTGGGAGCGAATAGAACAAGTGCAGACCAAGAGCCGCAGGTGCTTGGCGCGGGAAGAGGCGGAATAGAGACCTCGGACAGCAGTGCTTTAGGACTATATGCTCTTTTCTTCTTCCTTTCGACAGTGGGATTTGCCCTGAGTCTTCTGTACGGAAAGAACAGAGTAAACGGTAAAAGATAAAGGATTCAAAATTATCTCTAAAATGAAAACGTCGATCCGGAACTCCGGGGCGACGTTTTTTACTCTTATCGAGTATTGCTCGTATAGCGTGCATTATCTCGTTTTGCTTGTAAGAAGGGTGCCCTTCTATTAAAATGGCATAAGATTTCTTTTCTCGGAAATGAAATGAGAAAAGCGAAAAATCCAATATTTTCATAATGAGAAAGAGTGTGCGGAGATGAGATTGGATAAATATTTGTCTGATATGGGGATAGCGAGTCGTTCGGATTTGAAAAAGGATATTCGTAAAGGTCTGGTTTTTGTGAATGGAGAAATGATTCGAGATGCCAGCTTTACTGTGAATTCGGATTCGAGAATCCTTTATAAAGGGGAAGAAATCACCTATGAAGAATATTCCTATTATATGATGAATAAACCTGTTGGCGTCCTCTCTTCCACGGAGGACCGTAAGCAGAAAACAGTTTTGGACCTCTTTTCCGAATGCCACAGAAAGGATTTATTTCCCGTAGGCAGATTAGATAAGGATGCCGAGGGACTGCTTCTAATTATGAATGACGGAAAGCTTGCACATACCCTTCTTTCTCCCAAGAATCACATTGAGAAAAAATACTATGTGGAAATCCCTGCCTGTCTGGAAGATAAGGATCTGGAGCCGTTACGGAAAGGGATTCAATATGATACGGATCTTGTTGCGGAACCGGCGCAGGTTCAACTACTTTCTGCGAACCCGGATAAATCTGCCGTGGAAATCATCATCACGGAAGGAAAATTTCATCAGATTAAGAAGATGTTTCTCGCTCTTTCGGAAAACTATGTCGTTACAAAGCTGAAACGGATTTCCATGGGAAATATCAGTTTGGATGAAAATTTATCCCCCGGGCAGTATCGAAAACTCAGTCCGGAGGAAATCGAAGGGCTTAAAAAATCTATGCTAAAGAGTGAAGCCGGAGTATAAAGTTACTCCAGCTCCAGCCTTCTGCGAATGGGAATTCCATTTACTTCAAGATTGTCCGAGACGGGGATGAGTAAATACTCTTTCCCTTCTATTATTTTGCTTTCCAAAATGGCGGAAACTTCATTTTTGATTTTTAGCTGCAGGTTTTCGGATTTTAGTTGCAGGCTGCTATTTACAAGGTTTTCGGTATAGAAGGAAGAATCATGTTCTCCCAGACTTTCATCGTAGAGCGCAGAGAAGTTTGCAAGTCCTTCTTCCGTAGCGCCGGCGTTTTCTAAGAGCTGTTTTAGCTGTGACTTAGAGAGGGTCTGTTCTTTTTCCTCTTCCTTCCCTTGTTCCTTTAACTCCTGTAATTCTTCCTGTAAGGTACGGACATTTTCAAAATTACAATTCTCCTTCAAAACTTCCTGCACTAAAGCGGAGAACTGTCCTTTTTGTTCTTTTTCTCCATAGGGAAGGGGGATGCCGAACAGCTCCTCGGTCAGTGTGTCCAGTCCTTCCTCCCGCTTTTTTGCGCGGTAGAGGAGGGCATGAATGTCACTGGATCGCTCGTGAAAAGCGGGATAAAGGAAGGAAATCTCCGGCTTTTGTACCACAAAGTCTTCGGAACGAGCAATAAAACTGTCCGTTTCCTTATCAAAGCAGAGTCCTTCTTTTAAGAGACTTACCGGACAGAGCAAAAATAAAGTAAAGGAGTAAACGGTATCGGATGCATCTTCCATCGTGATTCCATCTGTTCCTTTTTGGGGAACATCATAGACACCGTGTGCAAGAATCAAGAGCTTCTTCCCGGGAACGGGATAGCTTTCTCTTATCTTTTGGAAAAAATTCTCGCAAAGCCCTTCTTCTTTAAGCTCTGATTCATTTAAGCGGTAGAGACTGTCCTGCTTTCCGCCTGTTTCCTCTTCGGAAAGAGGAAACTCCAGTGTATAGAGCTCTCTACCGAACTTACCGGAAAGAGACTGCTTAAACAGAGCACAATACTTGTGCATTTCTTCGTCTTCCAGAGAAAAAAAGGAGTCGGAAAACTGAGAGAGTACTTCTCCTTCTTCACTGACGAAACAGCTTCGTATCCGGTCAATACGGCAGTCCTCTTTTTTAAAGCATTTTTTAATTTCTTGAATTCCTTTTTTATCCATTTTAAATCCCCCTATTTTTTCTCTTTGTCTTTTACAAATATTCTCATCCGGATTTCTTATTTATCTTATTTTTTTGTTTATATTTTGAAAAGAATAGCTTTTTCATTTTCTCGAAAACGACTTTGTCTTTGTGTTTCTCTTGCTTTTATCGCCTGCTATTGTAAACAATTTGCAAAAACCGTTCAAGAAAAGATTTTTGCTTTTCTTCCCAAGATTTTTGTTTTTCTTCCTAAACTCTTTCGAAAAGTTCGGGAAAATGTGCTATAGTAAGGAAGATACAAAGTTATAAAGATATTCGGCAAGATATAATTCTATTTTGTTAAATATATAGATTTTCATAAAAGGACTAAAGCATGGCAGATAAACGAAAGCTTGGAAGCGGAGAGAAAAAATTTCGAGACAGAAGTCAGAATCATCAATCGAGTAATCGAGTTCAAAATAAAGTAAAAAGAAAAAGACCCCTTACGGAAGAAGAAAAGCGTCTTCTTATGCGAAAGAGAGCAAAGCTGAAGAGACAAAAAGAGGCGAGGAAGGCAAGAATTATTTTTGCCTTTGTTGTTTTGTTTACCTTATTCATGGTGTTCCAGGTCTTTGCCATGGCATTTCGTTTTTTGGAAAAAAGGCGAGAGGCACAAAAGGGAGAGCTTGAAACCGTAGTGGAAAGCAGTATGGAAACTTCCCCGGAGACGGAAGAGGAAAGCACGGAGGAAACCACCCCCGAAAATGGCGAAACCAATGCGGAAGGATTGGTGTTTTCAGGCGGAAGATATATCGATCCGGAAAAGCCTATGGTTGCTTTGACCTTTGATGACGGGCCGGATGTGCAGGTTGACGGGATTCTCATGGACGAGCTGGAAAAGGTAAACGGAAGAGCAACCTTCTTTGTGGTGGGACAAAGAGTGGAGAAGTTCCCTGAAGATATAAAAAATACTGTGGAACGCGGACATGAAATCGGAAACCATTCCTATGATCATGATATTCACCTGAGTAAAAAAGGTGTGGACTATATCCGTAATGAATTCGATAAGACCGATGCTGCGGTGGAGAAAGCCAGCGGCGTAAAGCCGGCTCTGGTTCGTCTTCCGGGAGGCAATTATAGCAATGATGTGAAAACGGCGGTACAGAAGCCCTTGATTTTTTGGACGATTGATACGGAAGATTGGCGTTCCCGCGATGCGGAGAAAACTAAAAATACTATTTTATCTAATATAAAGGATGGAGATATTGTTTTAATGCATGCTCTCTATCTTTCTACGGCAGAGGCTTGCAAGACCGTTATTCCGGAGCTCAATGCAAGAGGCTATCAATTGGTGACTGTATCCGAGTTGATTCACTTCCGTGGGCAGGATGTTGCAGGAGGAAATGGCATTCAATACAAGAATTTTCCGCCTGTAGCAAAGGAAACCGTGGCTTCCTCTGTGAGCTCGGAAAATCTGCAGAGTACAACTGTGACAGAAAGCAGCAGATCTTCTACTGTGGAAAGTACTGCATCGACAAAGAAGAAGAGCAGTACAAACACAAGTGAGAGCAGTAGTACAAAAACAAAGTCTGCAGATACTAAAACGACAAAGAAGAGTAGTACTGAAAGCAGTAAAAAAGCATCTAAGGAGACTACAAAAGAAAATGGAAATGTGGTGGATAGTCCGGATAGTTCAGCAGAAAGTCGAAATCCGGAAAAAGCACCTGTAGAAACTTCCGCACAGGCACCGGCCAATATAGCCGGGGCGATTGATGCGGATGATCCGAACTAAAGAATTGTGAATAGGATGAGATTGCCATGGATTTTAGCGGGTACGATAAAAAAATACAGAATCTGGCAAGCTTGGTAGAGAGGCAATACACGCTCTTTGATGAGGAGATTTTTCACAACTTGGGTTTGCTTCTCGGGATAGCGGAGTCACTGGAAGATGAAGCTTTGCAAGGCTATGTTTACTATCAGCTTGCGGATGCTTACTATAGCTTTCACTTTGATGTAGAAAAGATGCAGAAATACCTGTCCTTGGGAATCAAGGTGCAGCAGGAGTCCGAGGATTTTTCTCTTCTTACCCGTTCCTACAATCTCCTAGGTATTACAGAGTTTTTGCGCGGAAACTATGCCCTTGCAATGGATTATTACATGTCTGCAATGGACTATTGTAAAAAAATCGACATTCCGGATAAGGGACTGAAAGGAATTATCAATTCCAATATTGCGCGTTTGTATTTTTCCTTAAACGACTATGACCATGGACGCTACTATGCAGAAGAAGCGCTTTATGAAATCAGCGGAAATACGGTAGACAGTGCCTATGTTTCCAATATGATCAATATTTATACTTTTTTGGGAAATATCTATCTGAATAAAAAGCAAGATGTACATTCGGCAAGAGCCTGTATGGAATCGATATTAGAGCTTGCAAAAAAAACCTCTTTTGAAGAGGAACTTATGGGGGGGATTGATATTCTCACCTTTTCCATTCGTCTTGCCCATTATGAGGGGAAAATGGAAGAAAGAGATTGTCTCATCCGGCAGTTTGCGGATCGGGCAGTTTTTTCCGCTATTCGCAGCAACATGATTGAAGATGTCTGTGATTTGGCGGACTTCTATATGGAGATAGGGAAGATAGAGGATTGCCGCAAGGTGCTGCGTCTCTTAGAGGAAATGCTCCAGGAAATCAATCTTCTGGAGATACGAAAGCGCTTTCTGGAATCGCAGATTCGTTTTTATTCGGTTACGGAGGATGAGGAAAATCGAAATGCGGCGGCTTATCGTTTCTATGAGCTGTTAAAAGAGCAGGAGAGGGAAAAGATTTCCGCTGTCCTCTTTGCGCTGGCTATTCGGAAGGACTTGGAAGACTTAAAGGCGCAGAATGCCTTCATGGAAGAGGAAAACCTCCGTCTTGCCAAAAAAGCGGAGCATGACCATCTGACCGGACTTCCCAATCGTTATCACTTAAGCACCTTTGCGGATGCGGCCTTTGAACGAGCTTACAATGCCAAGACACCGGTGGCCTTTGAGATGGTGGATCTTGACTTCTTTAAGCAATATAACGACTGTTACGGACATCAAAAGGGAGATGAGTGTCTGAAGCTTGTAGCAGAAGAAATCAGAAAGCTGTGTCTAAAATATCCCGGGATTTATGCCGCCCGCTATGGCGGAGACGAATTTGTTTTGATTTATGAAAATATGACGGATGAGGAAATCCTCACCTATGCCAAGGAACTGGCGGAAAATGTCATTGCTTTAAATCTACAGCATTCAGGAGAAGAGGGAGGAATTGTAACGATATCTCAAGGAATACGAAATTCCGTTCCATTAAAGAAAAACAGGGTCTGGGACTATACCTTTGCGGCAGATACGGCTTTATATAGAGTCAAGAGAAAAGAACGAGGAGGAATACTTCTTATTCATAAAGCAAAATTAGAAGGAGAATCGATGTATGTTTAAAGCGTCGATTCTCCTTTTTAATCTAATGCACCAATTTTAACTCTACTGTACCAACTTTAACTCTAATGCTCCAATTTTTTTATGGCCTTTATGATGGTTCCTCCGCCTACCACCATTTCTCCGTCATAGAGAACTACAGCCTGCCCCATAGCAACGGCACGCTCCGGTTCTGCAAAACGAACGAGTACAGCTCCGTTATCTTCCACAGAAACAAAGGCGGGTACCGCTTTTGCGTTGTAACGGGTTTTTGCGGTAACGGGATACTCCTCTTTGGGCGGATTTATACTGATCCAGTTAAAATCATCGGCCAAGAGTGCTTCGGAGTAAAGGGCATCTCCCGTGGTAAGAATGACTCGGTTCTTTTCGAGATCCTTTCCTGCCACATACATGGGCTGCTTTAAAGCAAGTCCCAAGCCCTTTCTTTGCCCTATGGTATAACGGACAATTCCTTTATGTTTTCCAAGCTTATGCCCTTCCTCATCTACAAAATATCCGCCGGGATAAGGTTCTCCTCGAAACTTTTCCAGAAAATCACCGTAATCTCCACTGGTCACAAAGCAAATATCCTGAGAGTCCGGTTTATCCGCATTGTAGAATCCGTTTTTCTCCGCAATAGTGCGGACTTCTTCCTTTGTTTCGAATTCTCCGAGGGGGAACATGCTGTGCTTTAGTTGCTCTTGATTTAAAAAATAGAGAACATAGCTTTGGTCCTTCTTTTCATCTTTTGCGCGAAGAAGCAGATAGCGCTTTTTCTCTTCATCATAGCGGATTCTTGCGTAGTGTCCGGTTACAATGAGGTCACAGCCGAGTTCTTCCGCTTTCTTATAAAGCTTCTCATGCTTCATAAAGCGATTGCAACGGATACAGGGGTTCGGCGTACCTCCATTTTCATAAGTCTCCACAAAGGGGAGGATTACTTTTTTTTGAAAATCATCCTTGAAATTCAGAACATAGTACGGAATAGAGAGGGTGGAAGCCACCTGTCTTGCATCCTCAACATCCTCCAGTGTACAGCAGGTCTTGCTTCGACAGGCCTGTCCCGTCTCACTGTCATATAGTTTCATGGTTATGCCTATACAATCATAGCCCTTTTCTTTCATGAGTAGAGCAGCTACAGAGCTGTCTACGCCGCCACTCATGGCGATCAATGCTTTTCCCATTTCTTATGTCCTTTTTATTATTTATAATTTATGTAAAGAGTTTATTCCAAAGAAGTACTTTCTGTCTCCGGTTTAAAAAGTTTATTTGTGAAGTGTAGCACAGAAGCACCATCTATGTAAGATATCGGCGAATTTTATTAAACTGAGCAATTCACAGAAAATCTTTGTATATCCACTCTTCCTATGCTAAAATCTTAGGAAGTACGCAATAAAATCTCTTAATAAGGGGGAAATGATGAAAGGAATTATTCTTGCCGGAGGTTCGGGAACCAGACTCTATCCTTTAACCAGAGTGACTTCCAAGCAACTTCTACCGATTTATGATAAACCCATGATTTACTATCCGCTTTCCGTGCTGATGGATGCCGGGATTCGGGATGTTTTGATTATTTCCACACCGGTGGATACGCCGCGTTTTAAGGAGCTTCTCGGAGACGGTTCATCCCTCGGCATGAACTTGGATTATGCTGTACAGGAAAGCCCGGACGGACTTGCACAGGCCTTTATCATCGGAGAGAAATTTATCGGAAATGATAAGGTGGCCATGATTTTAGGAGATAATATCTTCTCCGGATATGGCTTTAAGGATATTCTGAAGAAGGCGGTGGCAAAGGAAAGCGGTGCGACAGTTTTCGGTTACTATGTGGATGATCCGGAGCGTTTCGGTATTGTGGAGTTTGATGAGTCAGGTAAGGCAATCTCCATTGAAGAAAAGCCGGAGAAGCCGAAGTCCAATTACTGCGTGACAGGCCTTTATTTCTATGATAATCGCGTGGTGGAGTATGCGAAGAACTTAAAGCCCTCCAAGAGAGGAGAGCTGGAAATTACCGACTTAAACCGCATTTATCTGGAAAATGGAGAGCTCGATGTAGCACTTCTCGGTAAAGGCTTCACATGGTTAGACACCGGTACACAGGAGTCTCTTGTGGATGCGACCAATTTTGTTTACACCGTGGAAACGCATGAGCACAGAAAGATTGCCTGCCTTGAAGAAATAGCCTATAAGAACGGCTGGATCAGCAGAGAAAAGGTATGGGAAGCGTATGAGCTTTATAAGAAAAATGAGTATGGCAAGTACCTTAAGGATGTTTTAGACGGAAAGTATATAGAATAAAAAATTGATTTACGATAGAACAATGGCGTGAATCTAAGGAGGAAAGATGAAAACAATCGTGACCGGTGGAGCCGGATTTATCGGCGGAAACTTCATGCATTTTGCTGTAAATGCCTATCCGAATGAGGAGTGGATCTGCCTTGATAAGCTGACCTATGCAGGAAATATGGAGACTTTACAGGCTTTAGAGGGAAAGAAGAACTATAAGTTTGTAAAGGGTGATATCGCAGATAGAGAATTTATCTTTGACTTATTTCGTACGGAAAAGCCGGACAGAGTGATTAACTTTGCTGCGGAATCCCATGTGGACCGTTCTCTAAAGGATCCGGAGCTTTTCCTGCGTACCAATGTATTAGGTACGGTTTGCCTTATGGATGCCTGTAGAGAGTTCGGTATCGAGCGGTATCACCAAGTTTCAACGGATGAGGTTTACGGAGATTTACCGCTTGACAGAACCGATCTCTTCTTCAATGAGAACTATCCCATCAAGACCTCTTCCCCTTACTCTTCTTCCAAGGGAAGTGCGGATCTTTTTGTTTTAGCGTATCACAGAACCTTCGGACTTCCGGTGACTATTTCCCGTTGCTCAAACAACTACGGTCCCTATCATTTCCCGGAGAAGCTGATTCCGCTTGTAATTTCCAGAGCCTTAAACGACGAAAGCATTCCGGTTTACGGGAAGGGAGAAAATGTTCGTGACTGGCTGTATGTGACGGACCATTGTAAGGCAATCGATCTTATCGTAAGAAAGGGAAAGGTTGGAGAGGTTTACAACGTGGGCGGACACAACGAGAGAACGAATCTCGAAGTGGTAAAAACCATTTTAAAGGCACTTAATAAGCCAGAGTCTTTGATTACGTATGTAACGGACAGACCGGGACATGATATGCGTTATGCGATTGACCCGACAAAGCTTGAGACGGAACTAGGTTGGAAACCGGAGTATACCTTTGATACCGGAATCCCCGTGACCATTGACTGGTATTTAAATAACAAGGACTGGTGGGAGCATATCATTTCCGGAGAGTACCAGGAGTACTATAAGAAGCAGTACGGAGAAGAGGGATAAGATGAAAGTTTTTGTGACCGGTGTAAACGGACAGCTGGGACATGATGTTATGAACAGCCTCTATTATGCGGAAATTGATGCCATTGGCTCGGATATCAAAGAGAGCTACTCCGGAGTGCAGGATGGTAGCCCCGCCTGCACCATGCCTTATATCGGCTTGGACTTAACGGATGAAGAAAAGACGAGGAAGATTATTACCGAGGAAGGGATTAATGCCATCATTCATTGCGCCGCTTGGACTGCGGTGGATGCAGCAGAGGAACCCGAGAATCAGGCAATTGTCGAGAAAATAAATGGAGAAGTTCCCGGTGTACTGGCAAGAATTATGAAGGAAAGAGATGGGAAGATGCTTTACCTTTCCACCGACTATGTTTTCTCCGGAGAGGGAACAGAGCCTTGGTCGCCGGATGAGACCAACTTTTCTCCCATCAATTTCTACGGAAAGACAAAGCTGATGGGGGAGGAAAGAATCCGGGAAGTTTTAGAAAAATACTTTATTGTTCGGATTGCTTGGGTTTTCGGCTTAAATGGGAAGAATTTTATTAAGACGATGCTGAAGGTCGGAAAGAGTCACGAAGAAGTTCGCGTGGTGAATGACCAGATTGGGAACCCGACTTATACTCTGGATTTGGCAGAGCTTTTGGTGGATATGATTTGCACGGAAAAGTATGGAAACTATCACGCTACCAATGAAGGTGACTATATTTCCTGGTATGATTTCACAAAGGAAATCTATAGGCAGGCAGGCTTGAAAACGAAGGTGATTCCGGTCAGCACTGAAGAATATGGTCTTAGTAAGGCAAAGCGTCCGAAGAACTCCAGACTGGATAAAAAGAAGCTCAGACAACAGGGCTTTGTTCCGCTTCCCGACTGGAAGAATGCTCTTTCCCGTTACCTTGAAGCACTGCCGGAGGAAGAGGGGGGAAAAGGCTTTAGTCCCTGTCGTTCCTGTTTTGGTTAATAAAGGAAAATACTCGCGGATAGCTTGGAATCTTTAGAGATGTGGATCTTTCCATTTTTAGAGATTGAAGCGCGTAGCCTATCTATGTAGTTCGCTTAAAAAAATTCGGGAGCAGTCCCGAATTTTTTTATCATAAGTTCTACGGTGAATATATAGATAGGAAAGGTACATATTGAAAAAAACATAAAACAGACACAAAATTAAGCTATAAAATAAGGCTATAATTATAATACAAAAAATATAATTATAATAATAAAGCTGTAAAAAGAATACTCTGTGCATTTTTAAAGAAGGAACGAAACAGTAAAACTATTATAGAGAAAAGCGCGGATAAAGGAGAATTCTGTTTATAAGGCAGAAGGAGGAGCTAAATATGGGAAAGTATTTTGGAACTGACGGATATAGAGGGGAAGCCAATGTGGATCTTACGGCAGATAATGCCTTCAGAGTAGGTAAGTTTTTAGCGTATTATTTTTCTGAAGGGGGTAAGAAGGAATGCCGTATTGTAATCGGCAAGGATACGAGACGCTCCAGCTATATGTTTGAGTATGCGCTTTCTGCGGGAATTACCGCCGCCGGTGCAGACGCCTATCTTATGCACGTAACAACGACGCCTTCTGTGAGCTTTATTGCCCGTGCGGAGGATTTTTCCTGCGGTGTCATGATTTCGGCTTCACATAATCCATTTTATGATAACGGCTTAAAGGTCATCAACGGAAACGGAGAAAAGGTTTCCGATGACTTTATTGAAGAAATAGAAGCCTACTTGGACGGAAAGACCGGGGAAATTCCTCTTGCAAAAAGAGATAAAATCGGAAGAACCGTGGACTATTCCGCCGGAAGGAATCGTTATATAGGCTATCTCATTTCTCTTGCGATGCATTCCTTTAAGGGAAGAAAGGTGGCACTGGACTGTGCAAACGGTTCCGCATCATCCGTTGCAAAGGCGGTTTTTGACGCCTTGGGTGCGGATACTCATGTGCTTTCCAATACTCCGAACGGTTACAACATCAATGATCATTGCGGATCCACCCATATCGAGGCCCTGCAGGCTTACGTAAGAAACAGTGATTGTGAAATCGGCTTTGCCTATGATGGAGATGCGGATCGTTGCCTTGCGGTAGACAGCGAGGGAAATCTGGTAGACGGGGATATGATTCTTTATCTTTGCGGAAAGAATTTAAAGAAAAAAGGACAGCTTCAGGGAAACACCATTGTGACAACCGTTATGTCTAACTTCGGTTTATATAAGGTTTTGGATGTAGAGGGGATTTCCTATGAAAAGACGCAGGTCGGAGACCGCTATGTCTATGAAAATATGGCAGAGCATGCTTATGATTTAGGAGGAGAGCAGTCCGGTCACATCATTTTCTTGAGACACGCGACAACGGGGGACGGGATTCTTACCAGTATCAAGCTTATGGAAGTATTGCTGGAAGAAAAGAAGAGCCTAAAGGAATGCCTCTCCGACTATAAGAAATTCCCACAGGTTCTGGAAAATGTAAGAGTGACGGATAAGGCTCTTGCAGAGAGTAATCCTGCTGTGCAAGAAGCAGTAAAAAAGGTGGAAGAGAAGCTTGGAGATACGGGTAGAATTCTTCTTCGCGCTTCCGGGACGGAACCGCTTATCCGTGTTATGGTGGAAGCGGAGAAGGAAGAATCTTGTAAAAGTCTTGTTGAAGAAGTTATAGCAGTTATGAAAAAAGAGGGACTGGTTCAGGCATAAATATTAGGATACAATGGCAGGGTATAAGTAAGAGGAGTGTAATTCAAAAAACACAGCAATATAAAGAAGTATTACTAAGCTGCTAAGGAAGAATTACTAAGCCTAAAAGAAGAGAAGCAATCGTTTAATAGAGTAAAATAGGGGGAAAAATCATGGAAAAAGTAAAGCGTTATCGGCAGTTTCCCATTTTCCGTTATCCGGAAAGAACTTGGATGGATAAAGAGGTGGAGAAGGCTCCTATCTGGTGCTCTGTGGATCTAAGAGACGGGAACCAGGCTTTGGTGGAACCTATGGGAGTTGAGGAAAAGATTGAGTATTTTCAGCTCCTATGTCGCTTGGGCTTTAAGGAAATTGAAGTGGGATTTCCTGCCGCCTCTCAAATCGAATACGATTTTTTACGGAATCTGGTAGAGCGAAAGCTGATTCCGGAGGATGTAACGGTGCAGATTCTGGTACAGTGCAGAGAAGAACTGATTGAGAGATCTTTTGAGGCATTGGAAGGAGTAAAGAAAGCGATAGTGCATATCTATAACTCTACATCTATACTCCAAAGAGAAGTAGTTTTTAAAAAATCGAAGGAAGAGATTAAAGCGATTGCTCTTTCCGGAGTGGAAATGGTAAAAAGACTGGAGAAGAATTTCCATGGTGCGTTACGACTGGAGTATTCTCCGGAAAGTTTTACCGGTACGGAGATGGATTATGCCTTAGAGGTCTGCAATGCCGTGATTTCCGCTTGGGGAACTGCAAAGAATCGTAAAATAATCATCAATCTTCCGAATACCGTGGAGATGCACAGTCCCAATGTTTTTGCGGATCAGATTGAGTTTATGTCGGATCATCTTTTGGAAAGAGAAAATGTTGTTCTTTCCATTCACCCGCATAATGACAGGGGAGAGGGAATTGCAGCGGCAGAGCTGGCTCTTCTTGCCGGAGCGGAGCGTATCGAAGGCACTCTTTTTGGAAATGGAGAAAGAACCGGCAATGTGGATATTTTGACGCTTGCTTACAATATGTTCTCTCATGGAATTGATCCTGCTCTAAATTTGGAAAATATCCGGGAAATTAAAGAGGTCTATGAGCGGTGCACGAAGATGCAGATTCCGGATCGTCATCCTTACGCGGGAAAGCTTGTTTTTACCGCTTTTTCAGGGTCTCATCAAGATGCCATCAATAAGGGCTTACAGGCAATGAAGGAACACAGTTCCTTACTTTGGGAGGTGCCTTATCTGCCGATTGATCCTGCCGATATCGGAAGAGAATATGAGCCGGTTGTGCGTATCAATTCCCAGTCCGGAAAGGGTGGTGTAGCCTTTATCTTGGATTATCAATACGGTTATAAGTTGCCTAAGGGAATGCAAAGAGAGTTTGCAGACTATATCCAGTTTATTTCCGAAAAGGAAGGAGAGGTGGATCCCGACCGTATCCTTAAGGTATTTACAGAAGAATATGTGGAAGCAAAGAAACCTCTTTTCTTTAAAAACTTACGTTCTATGGATATGGAAGATGAGAAGAACGGCTATGTCAGTTTCGTGCAGTTGAGCTTTGAAAACAGTGGTGTTTTAAAGGAAGTCTCTGCGAGCGGATCCGGTCCGATTGAAGCAACGGTCAATGCTCTCCGGAAGGAATTAAAGAAGGACTTTACGGTTATGGATTACAATGAGCATGCCTTGGGTGCAGAAGCTTCCGCAAAGGCAGTGTCCTACATTCATTTAATGGACAGGGAATCGGGAAAGAGTACCTTCGGTGTGGGTATCTCCTCCAATATTACTCGTTCTTCGGTTCGTGCTCTCTTTAGTGCAATCAATCGTCTCTACTACCCTAAAACGGCAGAAGGATAGAATTTTATGCATATTATTTACGGCGTTGACGACAATTTTATACCGCTGCTTTCCGTATCCATTTCCTCGGTGTTGCATACTATGCAGGGGGAGACATTACATTTTCATATTCTGAGTATGGGATGCAAGAAGGAAAATGAGGAGAAGCTTAGGCACTTTATTGAGGGAGAGGGGCAGAAGATTTCCTTTTATGAGCTGGAAGAAAAACTGCAAGAGCTGAAAAAACGTATTCCGGGCTTAAATACGGGAAGTTTTTCCCCTGCAACGTTGCTTCGACTTTTTATTCCGGGAGTGCTTCCGAAGAATGTTACGAAGGCCTTATATCTTGATGCGGATACGGTGGTATTACAGTCCTTAACACCTCTTTATGCAACAGCTCTTTCGGAAAATGCGCTTGGTATGGCGGCTGAGCCGAGTATTTATAAAAGCCATTGTCGCTTTTTGGGGCTTTCGGAAAAAGAGCCTTACTTTAATGCCGGCATGATACTTTGGAATCTTTCTTATTTTCGTGAGCAAGGCTTGGAGGAGCAGTGTCTTCGCTATTATCAGCTTAAGAAGGGAAGGCTTCCCTTTAATGATCAGGATATTCTGAATATAGTATGTAAAGGGAAGATTAAGCCGCTCCCCCAGCGTTACAATTTCTTCTCAAACTATTACTATTTTCGCTATAAGGCGCTTTGCGAGAATGCTCCTTGGTACGAAAAGTTGGAGAAAAAGAAGGGATTTAAACGGGCAAAGGCACACCCTGTTATGGTGCATTTTGCAGGCGCATCTCGGCCTTACGTTCGAGGAAGCGGGAATCCTTATGGAAGGGCTTTCCGCTACTATGCGGAGAACAGCCCGTTTACAGTAGAAGAAGTAAAAGGAAAAGAGCTTTTTATGCTGCTGTATAGAGGGATGAATGTCTTGAGCTTCTTCTTCCCGAAGCTTAGAGAAAGAATCGGAGAGGCGTATTACAGAAGTCTTTGCAAGAAGATGAAAATATAAGCTGGAATTGTTATAGGATAAATATAAAAGCGAAAAAAGAAAGAGATAGAAGAAAGAGATAGAAGAAAGAGATAGAAGAAAATCCCCTTTGCTATTCTTTTCCATCCTTTTCCATGCTAGAATAGTTCGGAATAGAAAAAACTTACAGAGAATAAGCTCGAGGGGAGAAGGGAATGGCTGTAGGCATAGTCATTTTAAATTATAATGATTGGGAGAACAGCTCCCGTTTGGTAGAGGAATTGGAAACATTTCCTCTATTTTCGTATATTGTCATAGTGGACAATGCTTCTACGGATGACAGTCTTTCTCATCTTTCCGCCCTACAGAATGAGCGAGTAAAGCTTCTTTGCGCAAAGGAGAATCAAGGATATGGAGCAGGAAACAATCTGGGGCTTCGCTTCCTTTTTGAAAATGGAATGTGTCATGCTTTTTTAGCCAATCCGGATACATCCTTTACGGAAGAATATTTTCCTGCCGTGCTTTCTCTTTTTCAAAGGGAAAGAGAAGCGGGACTTGTTTCAGGAGTGATGCAGGACGGTATCGGATTGCAAAAGACTGCGTGGAAGCTTCACGGCTTTTTCCTATCCCTCCTTGCTTCCGGTCCACTTTCCAGAAGAGTTTTTTCCTCTTACCTATTCTATAAAAAAGCATATTTGAAACAGAAGCCTTATGTGCAGGTAGATTGTCTTCATGGCTCTTGCCTTTGCTTTTCTAAAGAATCTTTTGAAAAAAGCGGAGGTTTTGACGAGGATTTCTTTCTTTATGAAGAGGAAAATGTTATTGCACAGCGCATGAAGAAAGTAGGCTTTAAGGTTTTTTTATGTACTGCGGTGAGCTATTTACACCAAGACAGCGGAAGTACCGGAAAAAGCATCAAGTCTTTAGTGAAAAGAGAAAAAATCCGGCAGGCATCGGAGAGACTGTATTACAGTAAATATCTGTCTATTAGAGGGGGTCAAAAGCTGCTGGTTTATATTTTCCAGACGATTATATTGCTGGAAACATTGCTTTATGAAGCTTATTCCGCTAAGAAGAAACAGAGCAGATAAAGCAATACGGTAGAGTGGGAATGAAGCAAAAATCATAGAGCGGAAAAGAAATCGGAAAACATTCAGTTTGGAGGCTATTTTGCAAATCATTGTCCTGTGTACGTATAATGGTGAAAAATACCTGAGAGAGCAGATTCAGTCCTTGCTCACTCAGGATTATTCGGGAGAACTTTTGCTCCTTCTTTCCGATGACGGATCGACCGATGGGACAAGGGAGATTTTGCAAAAAACAAAGGAAGAATACAGAGAAAAAGTTTTTCTTTATGATAAGGGGGAGGTTTCGGGCTCTGCATGGAAACATTTCCTGATGATTCTTTCTGCTCTTGCAAATCAAACAATTCCGAATTTTCCCTATGAGAAGATGGAATATATATTCCTTTCGGATCAGGATGACCTTTGCTTTCCCGATAAGATTTCCGCCTTGACAGAGGCTTTGCAGGAAGCGGAAAAGCGATATGGGAAGTCTTGTCCCCTGCTTTGCCATTCGGACATGAAAGTTATAGGCGAAAAGGGAGAAAAGATAGCGGATTCTTATTTTCGCTATCAGAAGATGCCTTGGAAAAAGGACAGCTTTTCCAATCTCCTCATACAAAATCATGTTACGGGCGCTGCAATAGGAATGAATCAGAGTCTTTTAGCCTATCTAAAGAAGTTGCCTGACTTTGTCTATATGCATGACCAGTGGATTGCGCTCCTTGCAGCAGTTTTCGGCCATATTACAGTGCTTCCGAAGGCTCTCTACGCTTACAGGCAACATGGGAACAATGTTCTTGGCGCTAAAAAGGGAAGCGCCATAAAAGAATTGGAAGAACGACTTGGTACGAGCGCCAAGGAGAAGGCCGAATCCGATAAAAGGGCGGAAGAGGGATACTTCGCTTTATTTCGCCAGGGAAGAGAATTTCGGAGGCTTTATGGAGAAGAATTGTCGGAAGCAGACAGGAGCGTGCTGGACGCCTTTTTATCTTTGGAAAGAGTCTCCCGGATTCAGCAGATCAAAACAATGTTACAATACAAAATCTATCCCTTGCCCTTTTACCGCGCTATAGGGGCTATGCTCTTTCTCCCGAAAAGAGAAGGAAGAAAAGGGATAACTTGGCTGATAGGGAATTAGAAAAAAGAAGAATGCGATATCCATCGGATAATTGGAAAAAACCAGAAATCGGAAAAAACCAATAGAAAATGAAAAAGAGAGTTTCATGAAAAAACCATTAATCTCGGTCTGTGTGGTCACATACCAACATAAAAAGTATATAGGAGAGTGCCTTAACTCCATTCTTAGGCAAAAGGGCGAGTTTTCCTTGGAAATTCTCGTCCATGATGATGCATCAACAGACGGCAGTCAGGAGATGATTCGAATTTATCAGGAAAAATATCCGGATATTGTTTTTCCTATACTACAAAAAGAGAATCAATATTCTCAAGGAAAGCATAATATTACGGGAATCTTTAACTTTCCAAGAGCGAAGGGAGACTTCATCAGCGTAATCGACGGAGATGATTTTTTCTCTTCGGAGGAAAAGCTGGAAAAGCAACGGAAAGCCTTGGAGGAGCATCCGGAGGCGATCCTTTCCTTCCATCCTGTAAAAGTGATTATGGAGGATGGAAGAGAGGGACCGAAGAAGCTCCTTATGCCCTATGAAAAGGATTGTATTATTAGCGAGAAGGAACTGATTACGCATAGAGGGGGAATCGCCTTTTCCTCCTTGTTCTTTAGGAGAAGTTTGCTTTATGATGATACAGACTCTCTTAAGCTTCCGGAGTTTTACTATGCCTTTCCGGTGGGAGACAGGCCCTTGGAGCTTATGACTGCTTTAAAAGGAAAAGCAGTATATCTTTCAGAGGCTCTTTCTGCTTATCGTTTTCACCTCTCAGGATCTTGGACTGTGACCCAGGGAGGCGAGAAAGCAAAAGCGAAGCAGGAACAATATTTTCAGGAAATGAAACAGGGCTATGCTCTTTTTCTTAAGGAAAGTCAGGGAAAATACAAGCATGAAGTGGAAGAGTCGATTCATAGGCTTTCTTTTTCCATTGCTATGAATCTTCGGGATTTTTCTGAGATATATAGTAGGGAAAATCGTTCTTTGTATAAGGAATTAAGTGTAAAGGAAAAGCTTTTACTTCGTTTGGAATCGCATCTTCCCGGTCTTTACCGGTTTTTACAGAGGCATTTCGGAATGGAAAGAAATAAAATCTAAAGTTGGAACACATGAAAATAAGAACACGAGAGAAGAGTATAAGGGGACAAGAAGTATAAAATCCTGAAGTACAAGGAAGAAAAAAGGGATAGTTGATGGCGGAAGAAAAGAGTCAAAATTTAGAAAAAAAAGTAGTTTCAGGAATGTTCTGGAAGTTTTTGGAGCAGATTTCCTATCAGGGAATCCAGCTTCTCTTTTCCATTGTCCTGCTTCGTCTGCTTACGAAGGAAGATGTGGGGGCAGTAGGGATTATTTCTATCTTTATCAGTATTGCGAACAGCTTGATTCAAACCGGTTTTTCGCAAGCTTTGATGCAGAAAAAGGAAATCAAGGCAGTTGATTATTCTACGGCCTTGTTTTCTTCCCTGCTTCTGGCAGGGCTTCTGTATCTTGTTTTTTTCTTCCTTAGTCCTTTTGTGGCGGCTTTCTATCAACTTCCCTTATTGACGGGACTTTTACGCCTTATGGCGCTCCTCCTTTTTCCGGGAGCGATTCTTTCCATTCAGCTTGCGTATGCAAGCCGTGCTTTGTCTTTTCGCCCAATATTCCTCTGCAGTTTTCTTTCCTCCCTTTTTTCGGGTATCTTTGCCATAGTTCTTGCCATGAGAGGATTTGGCGCCTATGCCATGGCATATCAACAGATTATTTTTAGCTTCTTTTCTGTCCTTGTTTTACTTATTCTCTTACCGTATAAACCGGGCTTCGGATTTTCCGTTCGTTCTTTACAGAGTCTTTTTGGATTTAGCTGGAAGCTTCTTTTATCGGGGATTGTGGACCAAATATGGCAGAATCTCTATGCGCTCCTTATTGGGAAGAAGTATTCTGTAGAAGAGTTGGCACTCTATAATCGAGGAGAGATGTTTCCGAAGCTGATTTCCGCTACCCTTTCCTCCTTGGTTTCCTCGGTTCTTTTTCCCGCTTTTTCGAAGTTGCAGGGAGAGAAGGAGAAACTGCTTAAAGGAGTTAAAAAGAGTGTTTCTTTATCGGCATTTTTGC
Source organism: Oribacterium parvum ACB1 (assembly GCF_000238055.2). Classification (GTDB taxonomy): domain Bacteria; phylum Bacillota; class Clostridia; order Lachnospirales; family Lachnospiraceae; genus Oribacterium; species Oribacterium parvum. The sequence continues at coordinate 2,321,653 of NZ_KE148312.1, read as the reverse complement.
TTTTTCCGCTGCTTTTTGGACTTATGGCAGTGGGAAAGCCCTTGATTATACTCCTTCTTACGGAAAAATGGATCGGGCTATTACCCTATCTCTACTTTCTTTCTCTTGTTTATCTGCTTTTCCCCCTGCACATGATCAACTTGCAAGTCATGAATAGCCAGGGGCGCTCGGATTTGTTTTTAAAGATTGAAATACAAAAAAAGATAGTGGGGATTTTGATTTTGGCAGTAACCCTGCCCTTTGGGCTCTTTCCGTTTTTGTGGGGGAAAATCATAGGAGATTGGATCTGCTTTTATTTGAATACCCGACCGAATAAGAAGCTATTAAATTACGGATTTGTAGAGCAGATTCGAGAAGTGCTTCCTTCTCTTTTTGCAGCTCTTTTCATGGCAGCTCTGGTTTATCAGACAGGTATTTTTTTAGAAAAAAAAGGAGTGGAAGAACTCTTCCGACTCCTGATTCTAATCCCTATGGGGGGGATATCTTATCTTATCTTTTCATATCTATGGAACCGGGAAACACTGTCTTACAGTTTCAGCCTTTTCCGTCTTTTCCGCTCTTCCAGATAAACGAAGCAGTTCCGAATCAGCCTCGCTTCGATTCGCAGATAACGAGAGAGGGGAATTCCTCGAAAATCCGCCTGCTTCATCGTCTTTCTTTCCCGGAATCCGGTACGGAGGCCTTTTCGGTACGCTTTCCCGTAGCCTTTTTTCTGAAAATAGATGGCCTTTATACAAAATCCAAGTAAAAAGGGGATAAAATTCAGGACTTTCAGGAATAAGGGAAAGTTCTTATAGAGGAGAAATACGGAATTTCTGGCAGAAAGCTCTACCTTGAAATTACTGTACTTTCCCCCGCTTGTTCCGGAACCGACATGCTTACAAACTGCTTTCGGACAGAAGTAAATCTTATAGCCATAAAGCTGTGCGCGGAAGGAAATATCGACATCCTCAAGATACGCGAAGTGCTTTTCGTCAAATAGTCCGGTTTTTTCCAATGCATCGATAGAGTAGAGTGCTGCTCCCGCGCAGGCGGAAAACACTTCTTCCGGAGTATTCCAGTTTTTTTCACTATCCTCAAGACCTCTTTGAAAAGGAAATCCCAAAACGCAAAGTTCGTCTCCTGCATCATCCATTAGCCTTGGATCATGCATCTTTACCATTTTAGAGGAAAGGGCAAATACTTTTTCGCCCTTCGCTTCCCTTTCTTCCATAAATTCGACCAGTTTTTCCACGAAAAAGGGATCCACTTCCGTATCGTTATTAAGAAGAAGGGCATAGCGGGCGCCGGCTTCTTTGGCAAAAAGAATTCCCTGGTTTACTGCTTTTGCAAAGCCGTAATTCTCCTCGTTTTCAATAAGAAGGACACGTTCGGGTTCTTTCTCCATATAAGATTTTATGCTTTTTATGCTCTCGTCCTTGGAATCGTTATCTACAAATAAAATAGAAAAATCATGCTTGCTTTGGTTTTCCAAAGCAAGCATGCACTTTTCTAAAAAATGATTTCCGTTGTAATTCGGAATGATAATACATGTTTTCATAATTTTAAGCATTTGGCTCAATCAAGTTATTGGCAGCTTCTTTTGCAGCCTCTTTTTTAGCAGAGGCTTCTTTTGCCGCATCTTCAGCACTTTGCTGTCCTACTACAGTTGCATCCGTGGGGTCATAGTTCTGTTCTCTTGGAATAGCCTGCATGATAGCATCCTTTTCAACAGGTCCCTTGTCCCATGCATCAGAGTAGATGATGACCGGTGTACCGTTTTTACAATTTTCATAAACCCAAGCGGAATCAATTGCCTTTAAGCGGATACATCCGCCGGAGATAGCCTGGTCCATAAAATTGTAGTTAATCGCATCAAAGCTTCTTGCATCGGCTCTTTCGTAGAGAAGAGAGTGAATAATGAAGCCCTTATAGAACCGGGAAAGGAACTGGGTATAGCAATCTTTGTGCATAAAGTGCCAACGATATTTTTCGTAAATCTTGAAGCTGCCCAGCGGTGTTTCTGTTCCCGTACTGCACATTAAAGTCTTATAGGGGATAGTAAAGTTTCCACTTTCGTCCTTTGCCATCACATACAGAGTTCTTGTTGCCTTATTAATCCGAATCACATAAGACCCGGGTCTTCCCATAATCGGTTCCAGATCCTTTTGCAGAATTCCCTGTTCATTGAAGTAGAGCTTGTAACCGTCTACTCTTTTCCATCCCTTCTGCGCAACACCATTTTCAAAATAATACTGGTTGGAGTCGCTGTCAAAAGCGAAACCGGTATAGGCTTCTCCGCTGGCAAGGCGATACTTTGCTTCATTTTCTTCAAAATAAATACCTTCCTCGTAGGCGTTGTCCAAGGCTCTGCCTCTTCTTCCGCTAAAGGCGGTATTGTTATTCCAAAGCGTGATTTTTAAGCCGACAATATACTTTCCGCTTCCGATGCTTCCGCAGGCTTCCCCGCTTTTTGCCCAGTCTGTTACGGTTCCGTCATTTAGAACAGCTCTGTAATAGACTTCGCCAAACTTATGGGTATATCCTTTTACTCTGACCATGATAGCGGTTACCGTACCTCTATCCGGTGTGGTTTCCCCTGAAGCGGCCCACGGACCCCATGCACCTTCCGTAGTGTAGGTTCTGTAATACCATCTTCCTACGTTCTGGTGTTCCATAAGGATTCGTTTAAAGCCTTCCGGACTGAAAGTGAAGGACTGATTGTCCTGGGTATATCCGTAATCGATTCGGTCTCCTGCAGAGTTGTAAATGTAATAGGTTGCAAGAGGAACCAGATTCAGTACCGGATCTTCAGCAACATCCGCATCATGCGGTGTTGTCATAAAGGGACGGATACTGTCGACGTTCAGTTCCGTATGCTCAAAAGCACCGTCAGAAACCGTGTTTCCGGATTGGGCACTTTCCCCTACAGTGCTGTTTCCAAGGTTTTGCCCCGGTCCGACAACGATGCTTTCCGACTGTGTTTCCGTACCCTGTGTATCAGAAGACACAGGGGTATCGGCTAGAGCTAGAAAGGGCTGCGATAGAGTTAAGCTGAGCAAGATGCCGAGTGCAGCGAGCTTTTTCGCTTTATTCATGATACATAACCTCCTTACATATAGGGCATTTCGTCCTATTCTCTCTAAATTGTAGAAATGAACTATACGCTTAGTATTTTAAAATCTAAAAGCTTTTTAAATCATTCTTAAGAACCTTATCATAAATAAGTAGAAAGTGCCACCCGGCATTTACATTTTCAGCTTAATACTATAAAATTGTAAAAATCTTGTCAGAATTGGAAGAAAAAAGGGGGAAAATCCAATGAAAAAGACGGAAATCTTTGTGACCAGGTCCAGTCTTCCGGCATTAGAGGAGTTTATTCCCTATCTTGAGAAACTTTGGAAGAGCAGATTCCTTACCAATATGGGCGAATTTCATGAAGAACTAAGGGGAGAACTTAAGGCGCATCTTGGGGTAAAGGAAGTTGAGCTTTTTACGAACGGGCATCTTGCTTTGGAGTTTTTATTGGAGAGCTTTGGAGAGGAAGGGGAGATTATCACCACCCCCTTTTCCTTTGCCAGTACAACGCATGCCATTGTGAGAAAAGGCTTTACTCCGGTTTTTTGTGATATTGATGAAGAGGATTTTACCATTCACCCCGATGCAATCAGAAAGAAAATAACGGATAAAACCAAGGCGATTCTTCCGGTTCATGTCTACGGCAATCTCTGTGATGTAGAGGGACTGGAAGCGCTTTCAAAAGAGTATCATATCCCGGTGCTTTATGATGCGGCCCATGCCTTTTTTGAGCGATTCAGGGGACGTGGCATAGGAAGTTTTGGTACCGCTTCCATGTTTTCTTTTCATGCCACGAAAGTATTTCATACGATAGAGGGAGGGGCAGTGGTTTCCGGGGAGGAAAACGCCGCTCTTTTTCAGAAACTCTATGAATTGAAGAACTTTGGAATCCTCGGACAGGAAGAGGTAAAGAGCGCGGGCGGAAATGGAAAAATGAACGAGTTTTCCGCTGCAATGGGACTTTGCAATTTGAAACATCTCCCTGAATATATTGCGGGGCGGAAAAGAGTCTATGAGCTATATAAGGAAGAACTTCAAGGATTGGAAAATCTCTTATTCCCAAAGGAGCAACAGGACCTGGAAAAGAACTATGCATATATGCCGGTTCGTCTTCTTGGAGAGGGAAAGAGAGATGAAGTATTCCTTGCTTTGGAAAAAGAAGGGATTCATGCCAGAAAGTATTTTTATCCCTGTATTAATGCTTATGACTGCTATAAGGGACGGTTTAACGAAGAGGAAACACCGCTTGCAAAACGGATTTCCAAAGAAATTCTGACGCTCCCAATTTATCCTGAGCTTTCAGAACAAGATATTCTGCGAATTGTAAAAATTGTAAAGACTGTTATGAAGTAGATAGGACAAAACAAATGAAAGAGAAAAGAATTCTGCTTACCGCCATAGGTTCCTTTTCCGCAAGGGCAATTATCAAGAGACTGAAAGAATTGGGTTTTTTCGTCTTCGGAATGGATTGTTACCCGAAAGAGTGGGTGGTCAATGCCGCTTTAGTGGACGGTTTTATACAGGTTCCTTTGGTTTCGAGGGAAGAGTATTATGAGGAAGCTTGTTTTTCCATTGTAGAAAACAGGGGGATTGACGCCATTTTTCCTCTTACTGACATAGAGGTAGACTATTTTTATAAAAACAGGAAAAAATATGAAGAGAAGGGAATAGTGCTTCTCCTGCCAAAAGGAGACCTTTCTTTGATTCGAAACAAGTATCTTCTTGGAAGAAACTTATCCTTATCCATGGAGAAAGGCTTTTCCACTATAGAAGGGAAAAGCTATGAAGAAATGGATTTTTCCGAGCCGGAGTTTCCCATGGTTGCAAAGTTGAAAAGCGGCAGGTCTTCAGAGGGACTTCATTACATTCATTCAGAAGATCAATTGGGCTTTTTCTTAAATCAGGTTTTTAGAGAGCAGAAGGAAGATGCCTATTTTTTTCAGAAACAAATCAAGGGTAAAATCTATACCGTAGACCTTTTCCGGGGAGAATCCGGAGTGGAGAGAGCCCTTGTAAGAAGAGAAGAGCTTCGGACAGGAAACGGAGCGGGAACCAGTGTCAGGATTTTACCGAATGAGGCTTTGGAGAAAATATCACTTAAGCTCATGGCAGACCTAAAGCTCTATGGTCTTGTGAACATGGAGTGGATTTATGAAGAAGAGGAGAGATGCTTTTATTTTCTGGAGTGTAATCCCAGACCCTCCGGAGGAATCGGCTTTTCTGAAATGGCCGGAGGAGATTTTGTAGGATTTCTGATGGAGGAGAGTTTTCCGAAAGAAATGCAGGAAGAGCGAGAGAAAAACGTAGAAGACAAGATGGAGTATTTGGCCAAGATTCGTTACGGAAGTTACGGAAAGGTCTATGAGGATTACTACCTATCCGGTGAAGAAGAGTGAGGCAATGGAAGAGAGAAAAAACGGAAAAGAAAGAGTTTTGTGGATTATTCCCGCATATAATGAAGCGAAAAGTATTCCTAAGGTAGTGGAGGATATCCTTTCTTTTGACAAGGAGGCGGATTATGTAATTATTTCCGACGGTTCTACAGATGAAACGGTACTTCTCTGTGAAAAAAAAGGATATTCTTATATTGCACTGTCCCAAAACCTGGGCTTAACCGCTTGTTTCCAGACCGGTATGCGCTATGCGCATGAGCATGATTTTGATTTTGCTTTGCAGTTTGACGGTGATGGGCAGCATAGGGCGGAGGATGTAAGTGCTCTATTGAAAAAAGGAAGAGAAGGGGTGGATATTGTCTGTGGCTCTCGGTTTTTAAATAAAAAAAAGGGATTTAGTCCAAGAGACTTAGGCTCAGCTCTTTTAAGTTTTTTGATTTTTCTCCGCACCGGAAAGAATTTGACCGATCCGACTTGCGGACTTCGATTATATGGAAGAGAGGCAATTACCCGCTTTTCTTTGGAAAAGAATTTTTCTCCGGAGCCGGATACCTTGGCACATCTCCTTCTTGCGGGGATGAGTATATCGGAGGTTCCTGTAGAAGTAAGAAAAAGAGAGGAAGGAGAATCCTACTTAAGACCGTTTAAAGCGATGCAATATATGGCGAGGGTGGGACTATCCATTCTATTTTACGGTAAAACGAAGTAGCGCAGGGAGAAAGGCATGATAGGAGAAAAACAATCTCTGATGAAAAACGATGTTCTGTGGAATGCATTGGGAAGTATGACTTATGCCATGGCTTCCATGGTTTTGGCTTTTTTTGTTTTGCGTATTTTAGGAGAGAAGGAAGGCGGGATTTTCGGTTTTGGCTACTCCACATTGGGGCAACAGTTCTTTATTCTGGCTTACTTTGGAATTCGTCCTTTTCATATTACGGATATGAGAGGAGAATTTTCTTTTCGTGATTACCATTACTTTCGAATCTTAAGCTCTTTTTTCGCCGTACTTTTATCTATTTTCTTTCTTTTATATCAATATACAAATGGAAGCTATACGGTGGAAAAGGTCTCGATTCTTTTTTTCCTATGTCTATATAAAATTTTAGACGGCTATATCGATGTTTACGAGTCGGAACTGCAAAGGCGAGGAAAATTATATAAAACGGGGCAGTCTCTTTTCTTTAGGACTATCCTTTCTGTATTTGTTCTACTTTGCGGTCTTCTACTTAGTAAAACACTTTTACTTGGTGTTATATTGATGAACTTGAGCCAGGTTCTCTCTCTTTACCTCTTTGCCATCTTGCCTTTAGAGGAAACGAGGGAACTTGGAGCAGTGCATTTCATTGGGGAAAAGACTGCTTTCACACAGAAGATGAAAGCGTTATTCTCCGGCAGTGTTTTTCTTTTTCTTTCCGTATTCCTGGATTTTTATGTCTTTTCTTCTTCCAAGTATGCTGTGGATGCAGTGCTGGGCTCTTCCTCATCCGGTATCTATAATCTTCTTTTTATGCCCAGTAACTTTATCTATCTACTGGCCAATTTTATCATTCGTCCTGCACTGCCGACTCTGGCGGGACTTTGGCAAAGTGGAGACAAATTGCGGTTTAAAAAAGAGGAGAGCAGTTTAATGAAGAAGGTTCTACTCCTGTCCTTGCTCCTTTTCGGGCTGGCGTTTCTCCTTTCTCCTCTTGCTCTATGGATTTTGGAGAAGCTTTTAGGTCCTGCTTTTTCCGGGAAAATAACAGGAGAAAGATGGACTTTCTGTCTTTTAATACTGGGAGGATGCTTTTATGCTCTTGCGAATCTGGAATACTATATCTTGGTCACAAAGAGACAACAAAAGAGAATCTTCACGGGCTATGCTCTCGGAGCAGTCCTTTCCTTCTTTACAGCGGATCTTATGGTGCAAGAAGCCGGATTTTTCTTTGCGTCTATACAGTTTGTCCTGATGATGTTATTTCTTTTCCTTTTCTTTCTTTTCTCGGGTAGCCATGTTAAAATAGCGGGCAGAAAAGGAAAATGAGGAGCAGATGGAAAAAAGGGAAGGCAATGCGGAATATAAGGCTATGGGAAAGAGCTCTTCGGTGTCCGGGTGTTTTACAGCGGGACAAACCGAAGAAGCTTCTTCTTTTGATGTGATTATTCCGTGCTATAAGCCGGGAGAGAAGTTTCGAAAGCTTTTGAAAGCCTTGGAAAAGCAGGAGCTTCCTCCGAAAAAGGTAATTTTAATCAATACGGAAGAACGTTATTTTCCAAAAGACGTATTAAAGGATACAAAGTTGGATATTCGTTTACACCATATTTCCCGTAGGGATTTTGACCATGCCTATGCAAGAAATCTTGGCGTTTCCTTTTCGGATACTCCGTATTTTTTATGTATGACAGATGATGCGGTACCTGCGGATGAAAAAATGACGAGAGCCTTGCTTTCCGCTTTTTCTCAAGATTCAAAAATTGCAGAGGTCTATGCGAGACAGTGCTGTACAAAGGAAAGTTCCTTTGATGAGCGACTTTCCCGAACATTTAATTACGGAGAAGCTTCGCAGATTAAAGGAATGGAGGACTTGAATAGGCTGGGAATCAAATGTTTTTTCGCATCGAATGTCTGTTGTATGTACAAACGGGAGATTTTCTCTTCTTTGGGAGGTTTTCTCGTACCGACTATTTTTAACGAAGATATGATTTTTGCAGCTAGAGCGGAGCAGGCAGGATATAAGGTTGCTTATCAGGCGGAAGCAAGGGTCTATCACTCCCATCGCTTCACTGCTTTGCAGCAGTTTAGAAGAAATTTTGATTTAGGAGTTTCTCACAGGGATTATCGAGAGATTTTTGATTTGGTTCCACCCGAAAAAGAGGGAATCAGGATGATTATGCAAAACAGTAAAGCAGTTCTTTCTGAAGGAAAGGCATATTTACTTTTTCCCTTGTTTTTCCGTACCGTATTTCGTTTCCTGGGCTATAAGGCGGGAAGAAATTATTCTCGTATACCGAAGTTTTTACTACGGCGATTTACCTTAAACCCACAGTACTTTCAGAACAAGAAAATTCTTTAGAGAAATTTCGGAATTAGAGGCGTAAATAAGATGACTTTATTATTTCGTATTATTTTGCTGGCAGTTTGTCTGTTTACCTATTTCTTTTTGCATCATTCAATTAAGAAAGAAAAAATGCGCATTGAAGAGAGTATATTTTGGCTGATTCTCTCTCTTTTACTGTTGTTTTTTTCTATTTTCCCGGGGATACCGGATATCTTGGCAAGGCTTCTCGGAATTTATTCCACGGCGAATTTTCTCTTTTTGTTCGTGATTTTTATTTTACTGCTTCGTCTCTTCTATGTGAATGCGGCCTTAGGGAAGCTGGAAGAACGTGTAAAGACTTTGGTGCAGAATGAAGCCTTACGGGACAGGAGAGAAAGAGAGAAAGAGAGCAAGACCGGAGAGACAAAAGAGTAAAAGACAGCCAGAACAGAGAAACAAAAGAGTAAAAGACAGTCAGAACAGAGAAACAAAAGAGAAAAGATAGATAGAGTAGTATAGATAAAAAGGGTGGAGAAAATTAAAGAAGGGGAGTGATGAGTAGAAATGATTAAATTGCTTGAAGACATGAGAGTGTATCCTGCTTTCGGAAGAGAGGTGTTCTTTCTTTTTCTCCTTTCCGTCCTTCTTTTTCTTTTGGTATTTTTTCTGTTTTTTCTAAAAAAAACCAGGCTTTCTCAAGTATTTTTTATTACAATGATGCTTTTGGGTTCTGTTTATTCCTTTGTTTTGATGCCGCTGTCCGCTCCGGATGAAGTTCTACATTATGTGGGAGCATACGAGCTTTCTTCAAAAATGCTGGGAACGCCCAAGCCCTTATATGATCATGACGGTAATCTGCGTATTCGAAAAGAAGATACGGAAATAGATGATTGGAGTGGAGACAATAAGCCGAATGAGGCTACTGTTTTTGGAATGTTCATTCAAAGGGAACAGATTCTGGAAAGACAGGAAGCCGGATTTTTTGCAAAGGAGGGTGGATATGGCTATACCCTGCAAAAACCGGTTTCCACCACACCCTTTGCTTATTTCTTTCCGGCTCTGGGATTTAGTTTTGCAAGACTCATATCCGCTTCTCGTTTCACACTTCTTTACTTCGGGCGCTTTTTTAATTTATTGTTTTTTGCCTTTATGGGTGCCATTGCTATAGAGAAGATGCCCTTTGGGAGAGAAATGCTTTTTTCGATTTCCTTGTTTCCTATGACCTTGGAACTCGTTTCTTCTCTGTCTTATGATACCTTTATTCTGGCACTGAGCTTTGTTCTTCTTTCTATAGTGCTGGACTATCAGCATCGGGAAGAAAAGCTGGGGCTGAAGGAAATAGGAATAATCTGTCTTTTGGCTGTTCTCCTTTCTCCCTGTAAAATGATTTATTCTATGCTTTTTGCATCTTGCGTAGTGGTATCGTATCGAAGATTTTCTTCGCCTCTTCTCTATTTCTTTGCTATCTTTGCCGTAGGACTTTCCATCGTTCTTGGCGTACTGCTTGTAAACTTTGATTCCTTTAGTCGTTACCTAAGACCCCAGGCGGATACCGTAAATGTGTCCGATGTAGTGGGAGACGGTATAGTACAGGAAACCTATAATCGTAGAGAGACCTTTGCACAGCCGGATGTTTTTGTAAAGATACTTCGGAATACTTTTATGATTAAGGGTAAGGAATACCTTTTAACTATGGTGGGGAATCCTTTGGGACAGTTTGATACAAGGGTTTCCTTTCCGGAAGGGCTTTGCTATCTTTTCCTCCTGTTTCCTTTTGCTACTGCAATTTTGGGAGAGAAGAAAGCAATCCGAAAAAAAACACTCAATATTGCGCAAAGAACCGTGTTTCTTCTCTTGAGCGTAGGTCTTGTTCTTGTGACACTTACAATGATGCTTTTTGCATACACTCCGAAGAGGACAGATTATGTTCTGGGAGTGCAGGGGCGCTATTTTATTCCTGTCCTACCCTTCTTTATTCTTTCTCTTGTTCCTCTTGGCTTAAGAGGGAAAAAAGGGGAAAAGCTTGCCAGAGGGATCCTGCTTTTTCAGATACTTGCCAATTTGGTATTCTGCATATACACTTACTGTACCTTATTTCAGTCTTAAGAAAATGAGGTAAGATTTGTTTTGTTTTGATCCGTTTTTCCTGAAAGGAATAGAATTTGTTCAGTTTATTAAGAGAATGTAAAAAAAAGCATAAGATGATTTTGGAGCTTGCAAGAGCAGACTTTCGCAAGCGCTTTGTCGGATCTTATTTTGGTGCGGTCTGGATGTTTATTCAGCCTTTGGTTACCATTGCCATTTATGCCTTTATCTTCGGACCATACGGCTTTAAGTCCAGTCCTCCTGTGCCGAATGTAAGCTATACCCTGTGGCTTATTCCGGGAATTGTTCCTTGGTTCTTTTTTTCCGAAATTATGAATATGAATACCGGAATTTTACAGGAGTATCATTATCTGGTGAAAAAGGTTGTTTTTCCGATAGAACTTTTACCGATTATTAAGCTTTTAAGCTGTCTTTTGGTACACGGTTTCTTTTTACTGGTGATGTTTCTTTTTTACTTGTTTAGTGGAAAGTTTCCAAAACTCAGCTGGCTGCAGGTTTTGTATTATTCCTTTGCGACAGCCTGCTTTGGTCTTGGCTTAAGCTATTTTACTTCTGCAATTTCCGTATTTTTTAAAGATATGCAACAGATTGTGGGTATTGTTTTGCAATTCGGGATTTGGATGGTGCCCATTATGTATGATGAGCTTTTGTTTACCAACAAAGCGCCTATACTGAAAATATTCTTCAAGCTGAATCCCTTCTACTATATTGTAGCGGGATATCGTGATTCGATGATTACCGGAAACTTTTTCTTTGAAAGACCGGGACTGAGCCTTTATTTTTGGGCGGTTACTCTTTTACTTTTATTTGTTGGACTGCGTTTCTTTAGAAGCTTGCGTCCTCATTTTTCCGATGTGCTATAGGAGGAAAGCATGCTATCTCTGATTCGTGTATTATTTTTACTTTTTAACTTTTTAACCTTCGGCAGTCTTCGTCTGTTTTTTCTTCGAAAGAAGGAGAGAACGAAAGAAAGGGATCTGGAATGCCTATCCATTGTGCAACGGAAGCTGAAAGCGATATTAAGAATCTGTAAAGTTGAAGTACAGGCTGAAGGGCTTAAGAATATTCCGAAGGATGAGGCGGTACTTTTTGTAGGAAATCATCGTTCCTATTTTGACATTGTAGTAGGTTACAGCCTCATGGAAAATGTCACAGGCTTTATTTCAAAGGATAATTTGGCGAAGATTCCGACTCTGAAGCTCTGGATGGAAGAGCTGCACTGTCTTTTTCTGGACCGGAATAATTTAAAGCAAAATCTTAAGGTCATTATTGAGGCAATTGCTGAAATTAAAAGAGGCATTTCTATCTGGATTTATCCTGAGGGATCGAGAGCAAAAGGAGCAAGCGAAGAAGAATTACTTCCCTTTAAGGAAGGTTCTTTTAAGCTTGCGGAAAAGACCGGTTGTAAGATTATACCGGTTGCCATGATTAACACAAGAAAAATCATGGAAGAGGATTTTCCAAGACTGAAAAGCACTAAAGTGTATGTACGTTTTGGGGAGCCGATTCTGCTTTCTGCGCTTTCTGAAGAGGAAAGAAAGCATATCGGAAAGTATGCGGAAGAAAAGGTACTTTCCATGATACGGGACTTAAAGCAAAAAGAACGGGATGAAGCAACCGAATCTTTTTGAAACTGTCGGATGGTTTCAGATGGCCGGGCTACCGTAAAGCCGTCGAATCAATCCGAGAAAAGCGGATGTATTATGAACGGCATGGAAGGTCTGGAGGTGTAGATGGGGCTGATAGAGATTCGTAAGGAGCTCGATGAGATAGATCGGAAGCTCGTAGAACTGTTCCGAAAAAGGATGGAGCTTGTAGAGGAAGTCGCGAAGGATAAGCTGAAAAGCGGTAAGGCGGTATTTGACGGAAGAAGGGAAGAAGAGAAGCTAAATGCGGTGTCTGCCATGGTAGAAGAGGAAGATCCCGCGATGAAGGCCTATGTGAGGGAGTTTTTCTCGGAGCTCATGACTCTTTCCAGAAGAAGACAGGTACAGTATCTGAAAGAAGCGGGAAGAAGCAATCATTTTTCATTCCAAAAAGCGGATAAACTGATCTTTCCGGAAAAAAAACTTGCTTTTCAGGGACTAAAAGGAGCCTATTCCTACCTTGCGGGAAGACGAATTTTTCCGGATGAAAATATGATTTCCGTTTTGCACTTTAGAGATGTATTTGATGCAGTAGAGGAAGGAAGAGCGGATTATGGAATCCTTCCTATGGACAATTCCACTTACGGGATGGTACAAGACAACTATGATCTTTTAAATCGCTACCCGACTATGGTCGTTTTGGGGGAAATTCATTATCCTGTATCCCACTGCCTTTGCTGTAGAGTCGGAGAGGGATTGGATCATATAAAAAAGGTCTATTCTCATCCGCAGGCTCTTTCGCAGTGCAGAGATTTCTTTTATGTGCATCCCGATATAGAACAGATTCCCAGTGCGAATACGGCAATTGCCGCAAAGGAACTTTCCGAATCCGGAGAAGAGGGAGCCGCCGTGCTTTGCAGTAAAGAAGCTGCTGAGTATTATGGGCTTAGTATTTTACGAGAACAACTCAGTAAAGAAGAGAATGCAACCCGTTTTTTTATTTTCGGGAAAGAAAAAATATATACAGAGGATGCATATAAGTTAAGCATCAGCCTGATTGTTCCGGATAATGTAGGAAGTCTCTATCAGGTTTTAGGAAGTTTTATGTGTAACGGTTTGTCTTTAAGCATGATTCAAAGCAGACCTGTGGGAGACGGCGCCTTTTCCTATCGATTTTTTATTGATGTAATCGGAAATCTTTCGGACAGCAGAGTGGAAAATGCCTTGTCTACCTTGAAAGAAGAGGGAGTGGATTTTCGTATTTTGGGGAATTATCCGAAGGAAAAATAGAATATTTTGTGAAAAAATAGGGAAAGACTTGCCATGAGCTTCTCTAATTGGGTAAACTGAGACTGTATGCCGGAAAGCATAAGGAGGATTAATTGTATGCAGCAGATTAATATACTGGTTGTTGACGATGAAAAAGAAATTGCGGAGCTTGTAGAAATCTATCTGGTTTCCGACGGATATAAGGTATTTAAAGCCTACAATGCGGAAGAAGGTCTAAGGATACTCGGTGAAGAAGAAATTCATCTCGTTCTTTTGGATGTCATGATGCCGGGGATGAACGGTTTGGAAATGTGCAGAAAGATTCGGGAGAGCTCCAATATCCCCGTGATTATGCTTTCCGCTAAGTCTGAGGATCTGGATAAGATTGTGGGACTTACGGGCGGTGCGGATGACTATGTTACCAAGCCTTTTAATCCTTTGGAATTAACGGCAAGAGTGAAGTCTCAGCTTCGCCGCTATACACAGTTAAACCCCAATGCGGGAACAAATTACATCAATAACGAAATCAATATTCGAAATATGCACATCAATAAAGACAACCATAAGGTGATTATTGATGAGGAAGAGATAAAACTCACTCCTATTGAATTTGATATTCTTTTCCTTCTGGCTTCCCACCCCGGAAAAGTCTTTTCTACCGATGAAATCTTTGAAAAGGTATGGAATGAAAAGGTTTACGAGGCGAATAATACGGTTATGGTCCATATCCGGAGACTGCGCGGAAAGATGAAGGAAGACCAGAGAGAGGATAAGATCATTACCACTGTCTGGGGTGTAGGATATAAGATTGAGAAATAGGAGTTCTTAAGTGGACAAAGATAGATTAACGCACCATTTCGGAAGAGGTTATATGATGCAGATTCTTCTCCATGTGGGGATGTCTGCCATTTTTACCGGAGTGGTGGAGTGTTTTCTGGTTTTTAACATCAGCTCTTATACCAATTATCTTTATCAAATGGGGAACGACCACCCCCTTGTTCAGGGCTTTGCCTTTGCAGGTACAATCAGCATCCTGCTTTTTGTACTTTTAGGCATAGTCCTGTTTTCGCTTTGCTTCCTTTTTCTTCAGAGAAAGACGGCAAGAGACATTGAAAAACTCGCAAGAGCGGTAAAGCAGATTTCTGCCGGTGATTTCCAAACGGAAGTGGATATTAGCGGAGAAGGAGAAATTGCTCATATTGCGGAAAGTATTCGTCTTATGGAAGAGGAATTGTCTCGGCATATAGAACTGGAAAAAAGCAATGAACAGTCCAAAACAGATTTGATTACAAATATAGCCCATGATTTACGGACGCCTCTTACTTCTATTTTAGGGTACCTTGATTTGATTAAAAATAGTCAATCCGTGAATGAGGAGATGAAAGAGCATTATTTGGAGATTGTATATAATAAGGCGCTTCGTCTGCAAAAACTGATTGAAGAACTTTTTGGCTTCACTAAGCTTTCGTATGGAAAGATGAATATGAATATCATTACATTAAATCTGGTGGAGCTTCTTTCTCAGCTGATAGAGGAATCCTATCCGAACTTTGAAAAAAACAATCTGAATTATGAGTTTACCTCCAATGTAAAAAAATTATATATTGACGGAGATGGGGATCTTCTCGTTAGACTTTTTGATAATTTGATTACCAACGCTATAAAATACGGTGCGGATGGAAAAATGGTAAAAATTCGTCTTCGAAAGGAAAAAAAACTGGTTCGTATCACGGTATTGAACTTTGGTTATGCTATTCCCGAGAAAGAGCTTCCCTACATCTTTGATAAGTTCTATAGGGTGGAATCCTCCCGTTCTACAAGCACCGGAGGAACAGGCTTGGGACTTGCCATTGTAAAAAATATTGCAGAAATGCATCATGGCTCTGTAGAGGCAAAGTCCGACTTATCAGGTACCCGATTCATTGTTACCCTGCCATTGGAGTACGAAGAGGAAAAAAGCCTTTTTGAGGGAGGGATGAAAACTTCGGAAAATAAGGGCAGGCAAAGGGAAAAGCAAAAGGAAGTGCCAAGAAGGGGAATACGTAATGATGCGGAAGATGGAAAGGCATCGGGAGCAACACAGCTTAAAAGGCGAAAAATTTAGCGGAAAGAGGGGAAGAAAAGATTGAAAAAAAACTATTTACTGATTCTCTTTTTCTGTTTTCTTTTCTTTTTTTCGATAAGAGGATTTGCTGACGGACTGAATATGAGTCTGCATTACGGAATTCAGAATACGGCGAAGGCGGGGCGGAATCTGCCCCTACAGATTAAGATAGAGAATACGGAAGAGCAGGCTTTTTCGGGTACTTTGAATATTATCCTTGCGGAATCCGGAAAACATATTATTCAATATTCTTATCCGCTGGTGGTGGAAGGAAACAGTCTGAAGGAAGTAGACAAGAATTTTATGCTTCCTTCCGGAGTGAATCAGCTTTTTTTAAGTGTGGAAAACTTAAAAAAAGAACAGTTGGTATCTCGCCGAGTCGGTCTGGATATTTCCGGATCCGACGCAGAACTTTTGATTGGAGTACTTTCCCAAAATGGGGATAACATCAGCTTTTTACAAAATGCAAGGGTAAATGACGGTCTTTTAAAAACCCGTGTGTTAAATTTTACCGGAGACAACTTCCCTAAAGAGGAGGCGGATCTCTATCTTTTAGACATGTTGCTGATCCGGAATTTTGATCTTTCCTCCCTGGAAGAGCAGGAAAGGGAGAGTCTTAAGCATTATGTAGAACACGGAGGAGTTCTGCTTTTTTCTTTATCCGAGAATGGGATGCAGACACTTTCAGAGGATTTTTCATCTTTCTTGGCAACGCCACTTGATTTTCAAAACCGCAGTCTCTTTTTGGGAGAAGAGAAAACGGGCAGCGGAACCTTTGATGAGGAAGGACTTGGCACAGGAAGTACGGAAAATCTTACGAGTTCTCCGATTTATTTGAAGGGAGGAAGGGAAAGCGCGTTTTCGGAGGGAACCCCGTTTCTTTCCGTTTGTCCCATAGGAAACGGTCTTCTGGCTGTTCTGGGCTATGATTTATTGCAGTTGGAACGTTATGCGACGGAAGACAGTAGTTACATCGGTCGTTTGTTTCTTCAGATTTATGGGCAAAACCGATTGGATACCCTCTCTGTTTCCGCATCGGAGCGGAGCCTAAAACAGTATTGGGATTTGGAAGAGCTGATGAATCTATCCGATTTATCAAAGCTGCCGTCCATTCCTTTATATTTTATTATTTTACTTTGCTATCTGATTCTTGTAGGGCCCGGTCTTTATTTTCTTATGCGTAAGCAACATTCCCTAAGAGCATATCGTCCCAGTATTATTCTTTTGGCGCTCTTCGGTACACTTTTGATATGGGCGCTGGGCATGGGAACTCGCTTTAACGGAAGCTTTATTTCGTATGTAAAGCTTCTGCAGCTGAACAAAGAGAGTGTAGATGAGGAAAATTATATTAATCTGCGTTCTCCGGAAGAACGCAACTTTTCTCTGGGAATTCAAGCGGAATATACGGTAAATCCAATCCTGAAAGGCTTGGACTATACCGGAGACTTGGGCGTTTTAAGAAAAGAGGAAAACCTGAGTCGTACGGAAATTCTGCAGGAGCGTGAAAAATCCGTTATAGACATTCAAAATGGGAAGCCCTTCAGTCCGCATTATTTTCTTTTAAATAAAAAGGTTCCCAATAATAAAGGCGTGATAGAGGGAAGTGTAGCTTATTTTGGAGGAGTCCTTTCCGGTGAATTGACCAATAATACAGAATATACCCTTTCCGATGCTTTTATTCTTCTCTATGGCAGAATTATTAAGCTGGGTAAACTGGAAAAAGGACAAAGCGTGCAGCTTGGAGGTTTGGAATCCACAGCAGTTCCCATCGGCGACTTTGATTACCTCAGTACTCTTTTATTTATGGGAAACAGTAAAAATTTTATCCGCTTTATTTTAGGAGAGCAGATTCATGGTTATTTTCCGGATGCCCGATTTTTTGCGATTGCCAGAGAGGATGGTCCGGAATTTATGGACAGCTCCGTGAAAGAAAAAGGAATCGGAAAGAAAAACTTGGAACAATACGGTATCAGTATCGTTTCCGCATCCATGGAACTGAAGAGAAGTGAGGGAGGAGTCAAAGAATACAGTGCCCTTTCCCGGGATCCCTACATTGAAAGCGGGGAGTTCGACACCGGCACCAATACCATGAATCCCATGATTCCGCTGGAAATTGTCTACAATCTCGGGGAGGAAGAAAAGATAGAGAGTATTTCCTTTGAGAGGTTGGATGTGGAAGCGGACGGTAACCGCCTTTTAATGAATTTTCAAGGAAATATGGCTATTTATAATCATCTTACCGGAGGCTATGACAGCATCGGAAAGGAAGAGGGCGTTTTAAGCGGTACACGTTTAAAGCCCTATTTGAATGAAAAAAATGAATTGAAGCTTCGTTTTATTTCCAAAGAGTCCCTTGCGTCTCCGGAAATCAGACAACTCCTTCCCATGATTACCATTAGTGCCAAGGAGGAGATAGGATGATAGAGTTTGTAAATGTAAAAAAGAGCTTTGGCAATTATCTGGTTCTGGAGGATTTTTCCTTAAAAATAGAGACAGGAGAAATTTTCGGTCTCTTAGGATTGGCGGATTCCGGGAAAACGACGGTAGTGAAGCTTCTTATGGGACTCCAGTCTCCGGATGAAGGAACTATCATGATAGATGACATGGAAGCAGGAAGCGGAGTGAGAAGACTAAAAAGACGTTTGGGTTATGTTCCACAGGTTCTTGGACGATATCCAAAGATGGAGGTCTTTGAGTATTTGCAGTTTTTTGCGTCCTGCTATCACATGGAAGACAGTAAGATTCGATCCCGGATTCATATGCTGATGGAGCTTGCAGATATCAGCTCATGGGAAAATAGCCCTATGGAAGTACTTCCCAAGGCGGTGTTTCAGAAACTTTCCTTGGTTCGTGCCATGCTGCATGAGCCGAAGATTTTAGTCTTGGACGAGCCGATGGTATCTATGGATATTCGGACCGCAACGGAAATCAAAGGGATGCTATTAGACTATGCGGAGCAGGGAAAGAGTATTTTTATGACCGGTTCCAGTCTTTCCGATTTTTCGGACCTTTGTACACACCTGGCCTTTCTTCATCAGGGAAAGGTGATTCGAAAAGGATCGGTGTCTACAATTTTTCGAGAGGTCAGTGAGCAGAATCCTATAGTGATTCAGGTTGAGGGCAGACGGACAGATATATTAAGCCTCTTAAAAGAGGATAAAAAGGTGAAGTCTATCAGTCTGAAGGAAAATGAAATTCACATCCGTTTTAAGGGGAACGCGAGAGAAGAGGCGGAGCTTTTAAGGCGAATTGTGGATGCAGGGATTTGTCTCCACTCTTTCTATAGAGAGGCGGGAAGTATGGAAAATATTTTGGGAAAAGAAGCAAAGGATGAAAGGAGTATCATTTCCTATGAATGAAAATCCGATTTGGCGAAAGGAAACATTACTGTTCAACCGTGGACTTTTTTTGCCCCTTTTGATTTCCTTTACCAACCTTATTCTTCTGATTTTGTTTATCAGTAATCTGTATTACATTTCTCTGAATGGACTGCAAACAGGAGAGATTCGTTATTCCGCCTTTTTGCAAATATACTATTTTGTGGCAGTTGGCCTTTTTCTTCTTCTGCTCCTTCTTGCGCCGGCAATTACAGTGTCCGGTTTGAGTATGGAAGAAGAGCAGAATATGCTTGAGCTCCTCCTCGGCACGGACCTGGACAGTAAAAGCATTATCTTCGGGAAGCTTTTTTCGGAAATTAGTACCTTGGGGACTTTGGCCATATCTTCCCTCCCGTTTCTTGCTACCGTGTATATTTACAGCGGAATTCCCAATCTCTATCTTTTCTTGTATTTCTTGACCTATGGGATTTCCTGCCTGTTTCTCAGTGCCTTGGGAATTGCATGCAGTCTCTTGGCTAGAAATATTGCCTATGCCAGTATTTTTGCGTATGGCTTCAGTTTTTTGCTTTACGGTTTGTTTTTTTACGGAATTTATAGTTTGCAAAAAACCAACTACATGATTCACGGAATTCTGTTTTTTCTTCTCTTCCTATTGCTTCTTACTTTTCTTTGTATTGTGGTCAGTAAGAAAACCATGGAGAGTCGTTTCCAGGCAAGAAATCCCTTGTTTACAAGGGAAGAAAAGTAGGATATTCTTTTGAAAAGTATTTCGCAGGGAAGGGGAAAAGATGACAGGATGGGTAATTAGCTACGGCATGAAGAGTTTATCTTTGGCTTATTAAGAATTAAGATTGAGACCCTTTTGGAAAAGGGGATATTATAGTAAAGGAGAAAAGTATGGATTACCAATCTACACGAGGCGGAGAAAGAGGAGTGAGCCCTTCTTTGGCGATTGTAAAGGGACTAGCGGCGGATGGAGGACTGTTTGTACCGGATTCCATACCTAAGCTCTCTAAATCTCTCCGAGAGCTTTCTGAACTAAGCTATCAGGATCTTGCCTATGAGATGATGAAGCTGTATCTTACGGATTTTACTGAGGAAGAACTTCGCTTCTGTATCCGTAGTGCGTATGATGACAAGTTTGACTGTCCGGAAATCGCCCCTGTTGTAAAGGAAGGTAAATTCTTCTATTTGGAGTTGTTTCACGGAAAAACACTGGCATTTAAGGATATGGCTTTGTCGATTTTACCGTATCTGCTTAAAGTCAGCACAAGAAAAAACAACATTAAAGAGAAAATTGTCATCCTGACCGCCACTTCCGGAGATACGGGAAAGGCTGCCATGGAGGGCTTTAGTGATGTGGAAGGAACGGAGATTATTGTATTCTATCCTAAAGATGGTGTATCCGATTTCCAAGAGCGGCAGATGAAGGTGCAAAAGGGTAAAAATACTCATGTTGCTGCTATTTTAGGAAACTTCGATGATGCGCAGAGTGGCGTAAAGCGGATTTTTGCTGATGAAGAATATAGGGCTGAGCTTTTAAAGAAGGGTTATCGTCTTTCTTCTGCGAACTCTATTAATATCGGGCGTTTGGTTCCACAGATTGTATACTATGTTTATGCATACTGTCAGCTACTAAAGCAGGGAGAGCTTTCCGAAGGAGAAAAGTTGACTGTTTCCGTACCGACAGGAAACTTTGGCAATATTTTAGCTGCTTATTTTGCGAAGGAAATGGGATTGCCTCTTGGAACATTGCTTTGTGCTTCCAATGAAAACAAGGTTTTGACCGATTTCTTCCATACCGGTATTTATGATAAGAACAGGCCCTTCCATCTTACTACTTCTCCTTCTATGGATATTTTGATTTCTTCCAATCTGGAAAGACTTTTGTATGCGGTAAACCGTAAGGAAAAGGATATCGAGGCTTATATGAAGGATTTAAATGAGAGAGGAAGATATCAGATTTCGGAAGAAATGCAGAAAAAACTGGAAGAAGAATTCTACAGTGGATTCGGAAGGGATGGAGAGGGAAGCGTAACTATCTTCCAAACCTTCAAAGAGACCGGATATATTCTTGACCCGCATACCGCTATGGCAAAGCTTTTAGCAGACCATTATGCCTATGAGAGCGGGAATAAGGAAAAATTATTAATTGTTTCCACTGCAAGTCCTTATAAGTTCTCTCAGACCGTACTTCGAGCTTTAAAAGAGTACGTGCCGGAGGATGTCTATGCTGCAATTCAGTCCGTTGCGGAGCTTTGGAAGAAACCCATGCCGGAAGTTATCAGGGATGTAATGGAAAGCGAAGTGCGCCATAATACGGTTTGTACTGTTCCGGATATGAAGTTAACCATTTCTCATTTCCTGCTTTCCTAAGGGGGAATTTTGTGCTACACTCACAGCGTATTTGTGAATTTTTCTACAATGCAGTGATGAACTGCACTGTACTATTTCAGGGTAAAAGAAAGAGAGAATAAGGAGGATTTATGTTAGTTAGCGCAAAAGAAATGCTGGATAAGGCACTTGCCGGTCACTATGCAGTACCGCAGTTTAATATCAACAACTTAGAGTGGACCAAATCCATTTTACTGGCTTGCGAGGAGGTAAAGTCTCCGGTTATTTTAGGAGTATCCGAGGGGGCCGGAAAGTATATGTGCGGTTTTGAAACCGTGACAGCTATGGTGAAGGCTATGGATAAGAGCTTGGGAATTACAGTTCCCGTGGCACTTCACTTGGACCACGGCAGTTATGACGGATGCTACAGTTGCATTAAGGCCGGCTTTACATCCATTATGTTCGACGGTTCTCATTTTGCTATTGAAGAGAACATTGAAAAGACAAAAGAACTGGTTGCTGCAGCACATAAGGCAGGGCTTTCCATTGAGGCGGAAGTCGGTGCCATCGGTGGTGAAGAAGACGGTGTTATCGGAATGGGAGAATGCGCGGATCCGGAGGAATGCAAGAAGATTGCTGATCTTGGCGTAGACTTCCTTGCAGCAGGTATCGGTAACATTCACGGTATATATCCGGAGAACTGGAAGGGACTTTCCTTTGAAACCTTAGCAGAAATCAAAAAAGCAGTAGGAGATAAGATGCCTTTGGTTTTACATGGCGGTACCGGCATTCCTGATGACCAGATTAAGAAGGCAATTTCTCTTGGTGTAGCGAAGATTAATGTAAATACGGAGCTTCAGCTTGTGTTTGCAAAGGCTACCAGAGAGTATATTGAAGCGGGAGAGGATAAAAAGGGCAAGGGCTTCGATCCGAGAAAGCTTTTAAAACCGGGTGCTGAAGCGATTGTTGAGGAATGTAAGAAAAAAATTGCGCTTTTCGGTTGTGGCGGAAAAGCATAAATAGAATATCAAACGGTATTCCGAAAGTTGCAATCATAAAACAGAATTGTAAACATTGATATTTCGTAGTATTGAAACATTTATATTTCAATGCTACGAAATATTCATTTATACCGAGTGTTGAAAGCAAGTGTACGATGTCTTGTTTATGATATTTTCAAAGCTATTGAAGGGGATGGAGAAGGATGGATAATTTTTCAAAGAATGTTTTTCATGACGGAATGATGCGGGAGAGACTTCCGAAGAATGTGTATATGAATCTGAAAAAAGCCATTCAAGAAGGGAATTCTCTGACCTTGGAGCTGGCGGATGCCGTAGCGCAGGGAATGAAGGAGTGGGCGATTGAGCAAGGAGCTACACATTACACCCACTGGTTTCAGCCGCTTACGGGAATCACGGCGGAAAAACATGAGGCTTTTTTAAGTCCTGTGGGAGAAGGAAAGGTCATGCTTGAGTTCTCCGGTAAGGAGCTTGTGCGTTCGGAAGCGGATGCATCCTCCTTCCCGTCAGGCGGTCTTCGAGCTACCTTTGAAGCAAGAGGATATACGGTCTGGGACTGTACCAGTCCTGCCTTTTTAAGAAGAGAAGGAGAAACCGTAACCCTCTGTATTCCTACAGCCTTTTGCTCTTATACCGGAGAGGCACTGGATAAGAAGACGCCCCTATTACGCTCTATGGAAGCAATTAATCGAGAGGCGCTTCGTATATTGCGACTTTTTGGAAATACCAAAAGTCGCTATGTTAAGCCATCCGTTGGAGCCGAGCAGGAATACTTTCTTATTGATCGTGAAAAATATCTGAAAAGAAAAGATTTGGTCTATACCGGAAGGACTCTTTTTGGCAGTATGCCGGCGAAAGGACAGGAGCTGGATGATCATTACTACGGTATAATTCGAAAGAGAATTGCAGAATTTATGCGGGATCTTGATGAGGAGTTATGGAGCCTCGGAGTTCCGGTGAAGACGGAGCACAATGAAGTGGCGCCCTCCCAGCATGAGCTTGCTGTAGTGTATGAAGAGGCGAATATTTCTCTGGACCATAATCAGCTCGTTATGGAAAGCCTGAAAAAAGTGGCTTCTCGACATGGTCTTGAGTGTCTTCTTCATGAAAAGCCTTTTTCCGGTGTGAACGGTTCAGGAAAGCACAACAACTGGTCTCTTACTACGGATGACGGCATCAATCTTATGAATCCGGGAGAAAGTCCGCACGAAAATGTACAGTTCCTTTTGGTACTTGCCTGTGTTTTGGCAGCGGTAGATTCACACAGTGAACTGCTTCGTATGTCTGCGGCCAATGTAGGAAATGATCACAGGCTGGGGGCGGATGAAGCACCTCCCGCCATTATTTCCTGCTTTATCGGAAGCCAGCTGCAGGGTGTAGTAGAGCAGTTAATCGGAACGGGATACGCGACAAAGTCAAAGAAAAGGAAGAGTCTGACAATGGGAGTCAGTGCTCTTCCCAATGTTTTGGCGGATGATACGGACAGAAACAGAACCTCTCCCTTTGCCTTTACCGGTAACAAGTTTGAGTTCCGTATGCTGGGTTCTTCCGATTCTATCGCAAGTGCCAACATTATCCTAAATACGATTACCGCGGAACAATTTCAAAAGGCTGCGGATTATCTGGAAAAACAAGAGGATTTCCAACTTGCGGTGCATGACTATATTAAGGAGCTTCTTACAAAGCACGAAAGAATCATTTTTAATGGAAACGGCTATGCAAAGGAATGGGTTACGGAAGCGGAAAACCGAGGACTTCCGAATCTTTCCTCTATGGTACAGGCTATTTCCGCATTGACGAAAAAAGAGGCCATTAAACTCTTTTCCAAGTTCTCGATTTATACGGAATCGGAGCTTAGAAGTAGAGAACTGGTGGAGTATGAACACTATGCAAAGGTAATTCATATTGAAGCAAGGGCGATGGTGAATATCAGTGGAAAGCAGATTATTCCTGCAGCGATTCAGTATGTGGAACGACTGGCTTCTACCTTAAGGCTTGTGCGCGAGGTTTCCAAGACGGCTTCCACTTATGCCGAAGAACGTTTACTCAATGAGGCCTCTGCTCTTTTAGAGGAGATTGACAAGAAAAGAGAAGCACTTTTAGCGCAGTTGGAAAAATCCGTAGAATGTAAGTCGGAGAGGGAAAAGGCCTTTTATGCTTATGAGACCATTGTTCCCGCTATGCAGGAACTGAGAAGGCCTTGTGATAGCTTGGAAACAATCATGGATAAGAGTCTTTGGCCGTTCCCGAGCTACGGAGACCTTTTGTATGAGGTATCGGAGATATAAAGAGCGAAGTGTAATCCGTCTTTTTAAAAGGCTAAGTTGTATCAAAAATCTTAAATTTCATAAAATGGAGAATAGTACAGGACAAATTTTTTCTTTTCTGCTATTATAATTGTTCATAAAATGCCGATGTATTCGTATTATGAACAAATACCCATACGGTAGAGCAAAGGAGAAAAAATGAATTCCTGTACTATTTTGTTGAGAAATATCATGGAACATCCGGAATACAGCCAAAGACAGTGGGCTGAGGAAACGGGGATGTCACTTGGGAAAGTGAACCAGTGCATTCAAGGCTGGGAGGAAGAGGGCTATCTTGAAAAGCAGGGAGGAAGAGGAACAGCACGGCAGTTTACGGAAAGAGGCAGAGCGTTTTTAGAGGAGCATAAGGTGGATGCGGCCCTCATATTGGCTGCAGGATTTGGATCTCGCTTTGTTCCGCTTACCTATGAATGTCCGAAGGGCTTACTGGAGGTTCTTGGGGAAAGGATGATTGAAAGGCAGATTAAGCAGCTTCATGCCGTGGGAATTTACGATATTACCATTGTTGTGGGGTATTTGAAGGAAAAATTTGATTATCTTATTGATGCTTATGGAGTAAAGCTTTTATATAATCCGGAGTATTCCACGAAGAATACCATCGGGACTCTTTATCATGCGAGAAAGGCAATGAAGGGTAAGAGTTTTTATATTCTTTCTTCCGATAACTGGATGCGGGAAAATATGTACCATAGTATTGAACCTTTATCTTGGTATGCGGCAAACTTTATGGAAGGGGAAACGAAGGAATGGGTTTTGGATTGTGCAAAGGATGGGCAGATTAAAAGCGTAGAGGTTGGCGGAAAAGATGCTTATTGCATGTATGGCCCCGTTTTCTTTAAGAAAGAATTCTTCTCCGCTTTTTTACCGTATCTGGAGGAATACTATCACAAACCCGGAACGGAGGATTTTTACTGGGAGGATGTTCTCCGTTTATGCATAAAGCATTTGCCTCCAATTTATCGAAATGAGCAAAAAGAGGGGCAGATTTATGAGTTTGAAAATCTGGAAGAACTTCGTTCTTTTGATGAAAAGTACAACAATCATTCCGGTTCGGAAGCCATGGAGTTGATTTCTTCCGTCTTTGCCGTCCCGGAGCAAGATATTGTACGACTTCGCTGCCTAAAGGCCGGTATGACCAATAAATCCTTTCTTTTCGGCATTGATGAAGGGAGTAAGAATAAAGACTATGCAGGCAAAGATTTTATCTGTCGTATCCCCGGAGTAGGAACGGGAAAGCTGATTAACCGAAAAGAAGAGGAAGAAATTTATAGAATTGTAAAGGAACTGAATATTACGGAAGAGCTCCTTTATTTTAATCCGGAAAATGGCTATAAGATTTCTCGTTATTATGAAGAAGCCCGCAATGCGGATTTTTCCAAGCAAGAAGAAAGAAGAGCCTGCATGAAGCTTTTATTGAAGCTTCATGAAAGCAGGAAAATGGTTGGGCATCCGTTTTCCTTACGAGAAAGACTCCGGTACTACGAGGCAATTTGCCTCGAAGGAGGGGGGGAGATTCCCTATCAGGACTACGGGAAGATGAAGGAGAGTATGGAAGAGATGCTCTGTCTTGTGGAAAAATCCGATTCACCCCTTTGCCTTTGTCATATTGATGCGGTACAGGATAATTTCATTTTCACAAAAGAGGGTGTGAAAATGATTGACTGGGAATATGCCGGAATGGCGGATCCTCTACTGGATATAGCCATGGGAGCGATTTATTCCTATATGAGTTTTGATACGGCAAAGCTGTTTTTGGAAGATTATCTATGGGCGGCAGATGTGGAAGGAGTGAAGAAGCCTTTACTACTTGGTGCAAGAAGTAAAGAGGAATTGGATAAGCTTTTAATTGCTTATATGGGACTTTCCGGACTGCTGTGGAGTTTGTGGTGTGCTTATAAAATGAAAAATGGACAGGAGTTTGGTGAGTATAGCTTGAAAATGTTTAGATATTTTAAGGATGCAAAGAAGCTTTTAGGGATAAAATAAGAACAATTATTTATACTAATTTTATTTCTTTCCCAAGAAAAATGGGGTAAAATGTAGGTATTGCTAAAAAAATATCAAAATTCAAGGAGGAATCTCATGGCAAAGACAATATTGGTAGGAGCGAATCATGCGGGAACAGCCTGCGCCAATACTATTTTATCCTACCCCAATCAGGAATTAACCATTTATGATCAGAACAGCAATATCTCTTTTTTAGGATGTGGAATGGCACTTTGGATTGGAGAGCAGATTCATTCCGGGGACGGACTCTTTTATGCAAAGCCGGAGAACTTCTTGGAGAAGGGTGCAAAGGTAAACATGGAGTCTCGTGTGCTTTCCGTTGATTACGATAAGAAGACGGTCAAGGTAGAGTTAAAAGATGGAAAAGTAATTGAAGATCACTATGACAATCTTGTTTTTGCCACAGGCTCTATCCCGAATAGAATTCTGGTAAAAGGCTTTGATTTAGAAAATGTGCAGATGGTAAAGCTTTATCAGAATGCTGCGGAAGTCATTGAGAAATTGAAAAGGAAGGGAGAATTCAAAAAGGTATGTGTCCTTGGAGGAGGATATATCGGTGTAGAGCTTGCAGAAGCCTTCCAGCGTCTTGGCTTGGAAGTAACCTTAATTGATATGGTGGATCGTATTCTTGCAGGCTATTTTGATGCTCCTTTCTCCGATGAGTTAAAGAACAGAATGGAAGAGCACGGCATTAAGCTGGCTTTGGGTGAGAAGGTAGAAGAATTCTTAGGAGAGGGTAAAGTATCCGGCGTTAAGACCGATAAGGGTGTATATGATGCGGATATGGTAATCTGTGCGGTAGGCTTCAAACCCAATGCAAGTCTGGGAGCGGATCACTTAAAGCTGTATCAAAACGGCGCTTATCTGGTAAACAGAAAGCAGCAGACCAGCGATCCTTCCGTTTATGCCATCGGAGACTGTGCAAGCCTTTATGACAATGCAAGAGGTAGAGAAAACTATATCGCTTTGGCAACCAATGCGGTACGTTCCGGCGTTGTAGCAGGCCATAACATTTGCGGAACTCCTGTAGAGAGCTTAGGGGTTCAGGGTTCCAGTGCTTTAGGAATTTACGGTTACAAGCTGGCTTGCACCGGACTTTCCTTAGCGGCAGCGGAGAGAGAAGGCATGGACGTATCCTACGAGGATTACGAGGACACCCAGTTCCCCGCTTTTATGGAGGTGGAGAATCCGAAGGTAAAGATTCGCATTGTTTACAAGAAGGAGGATAAGAAGATTGTGGGTTGCCAGTTAGGCTCCAGTTATGATGCAACGGCTATCATTCACTTCTTCTCTCTGGCTATTCAGAAGGGTCTGACCATGGCGGAGCTTCCCTTAGTAGACTTGTTCTTTATGCCACATTTCAATCAGCCATATAATTATGTGACAAGAGCAGGACTGAATTGGTTAAACAAAGAGCTGGGATTAAAAGACTAAAGAATAAAAAGGCAAAGAAAAAAGCTAAAGAAGAAAAAATCTGTGATTCGATGGATTTTAAAAGGAAATAAAAGAAAATAAAAGAAAATTATCTAAAGGGTCTGTAAATAATCAGGACGATGCTTTGATTATTTACAGACCCTTTTTAGTAAAAAAATTCTTATAATTGTTAAGGAAAAGTAAGAGCTTAGTATAGAAATTGGAAATGAAGCTATGCTATAGTGTGAAAAGAAAAAATGGGCAGTTTTCTAATAGAAGAGAGCTGCTTTTTTGATAATTTTACGAAGAATCCGCTTCAAAGGGGGAAGATTATGAATTTAGTCAAAAAATTCGGCTTAAAAGCTTTGGCCGTGGGGGTTTGTGTGGCCAGCCTTTCGCTGACTGCATTTGCCGCAGGCTGGGGACAGCAGAACGGAAAGTATTATTTTGTGGATCCGAAGACAGAACAGAAGGTTAGCGGAAAGTGGATTCATACATCTTCCGGTTACTATTATATCGGGGCAGATACCTATATGGTAACGGGCTGGAAGAAGATTAACAATGCTTGGCATTATTTCCGTCCGTCAGGTCTTATGGTTACCGGCTGGAGAGAAATTGACAAGAATTGGTATTATTTAAAATCTGACGGAACCATGCAGACCGGATGGCTGAAGTTGCAAAAGGACGGAAAGGATATATGGTATTATCTGAAGTCCTACGGTGCGATGGCTACCGGCTGGAGAAAAATTGCCGATAAGTGGTATTACTTTGCGCCTGAAGACGGGTCACTTCACATGCAGAAGTGGTTAAAGATTGCCGATAAGTGGTATTATTTTGGAGCGGACGGCTCTATGCAGAGCGGATGGTTGAACTTAAACGGAGATTATTATTACCTTTCCGCTTCCAACGGCAATATGGAAACCGGTTGGAAGACGGATACGGACGGAAACAAGTATTACATGGAACCGAGTAACGGAAAGATGTCCACAGGCTGGAAGCAGATAGAAAATACTTGGTACTACTTCAGCGCAAACGGAAAAATGGTAAGAGGATGGTTGAGAGAGAAGAGCCATTACTACTATCTGGATGACGGAAAGATGCTTGTGAATACGACAGTAACCCTGGATGGGCGTTCCTTCAGTTTTAATGAACACGGTGTATGCACTTCCGATACGTCGAATCTGAACTTTACAGAAGCGGGTTCCTCCTCCTCTCCGGCGCAGAGCAATCCGGCAAATACGCAAGGACCGGGATCGGCAGGACCGGGAGGAAGCAGTTCGGGAAATCCGGGAACAGCTAACCCAAACGGAAGCAGTAATCCGGGCAGCCCGAATCCGAACGGAAACAGCAATCCGGTAATCGACGGACCCAGTGCACAGGGACCTTCCGGTAACTCTACTGCAAATGGCGGTTCAATTCAGGCAGGAAGCACAAACGGCCCGCAATAAAGCTTTATAGAGGGATTTAGAGTGGCATAATCGCCGCTCTAATCCCTTTTTTTATGAACTTTGAGCCTAACGATGACGCTTTACCCTGCTTTATGCTATACTTTGCATGTTTATGAAGGAGGTCCTATGATTGATGACTATATCGAAGCGAAGAAGCTGGGGGATAGAGCTTATAGAAATGCCCTGCTTTTTGGGGAGTCTCCCTATCTAGAGGCTCTGGATGATAAATTGAATAAAGAGGAAATACAGGGAGAATACAGGCTGGGACTTCTGGAGATTCCTTTGACAGATATTGTCGGTACAAAAACGAAGTCAAGGCAGCAATCTTTTGCGAAAAATTTTATGCCTATACTAAGACCGAATACGGAGTTCGCAAGTAAATGGTCCGCTCTATATGATTCTGCCAGAGAAGAGGGGATTCGTGAGCCGATTATTGTCTATGAATATATGTATAAGTTCTATGTGCTGGAAGGAAATAAGCGTGTATCGGTTAGCCGATATAACGGAGCGGTGTCTATTCCGGCAACGGTTATTCGGATTCTGCCGAAAAGAACGGAGGAGAGAGAAAACAAGCTCTATTATGAATTTGTGGATTTTTTTAAGTCCAGCGGAATATACAACATTCATTTTTCGGAACTTGGTGCCTATGAACGCTTCACGCAATTTTTGGGAATGAAAAGCGGAGAGCCTTGGTCATCCGAGCTTTCTAAAGATGTTCGTGCCGCTTTTGCACGCTTTTCCGAATTGTACTTTAGCATAGGAGGAAAGAAACTCGGTGCTACTGCGGGAGATGCTTTTTTCCTCTATATCACGGTTTACGGTATGGCATCCATTTTGGATAACAGCACGGAAAATATCAAAGAGAATCTGGAAAAACTGCGGAATGAATATAAGAAATCTGCAGGAGAAGTGGTTTTGGTACAGAATCCCGGAGAAGTGAAGAAAAATACAGGCTTCTTAGATATTTTTTCTTCGGGAAGCCTTTACGACGGAAAGAACCCTCTGCACATCGCTTTCTTATACGAAAGAACGGTGGAAAGCTCCAGCTGGGCATATTCCCACGAACTGGGCAGGAATTATATTCAGGAAAAGTTTAAGGAGCAGGTAGAGAGTCGAAGCTGGGAAAATTGCAATACGGATGAACGAGTAAAAGAGAAGATTGAGGAAGCCATAGCATGGGGAGCGGATGTCATTTTCACTACAGCACCGTTTATGGCGCAGGAAGGAGTGAAGCTTGCTCTGGAACATCCGGATGTCTCCATTTTAAACTGTTCGGTGAATGCTTCTTACAATTCTATCCGAACCTATTACGGCAGGATGTATGAGGCAAAATTTTTGATGGGTGCACTTGCTGCATCCATTACAGATGGAAATGACTTGGGCTATGTTGAGCAGTTCCCCTTATATGGAACTGTCTCGAATATCAATGCCTTTGCCATCGGTGCGCAGTTTATTAATCCATGGGCAAAGGTACATCTGTCCTGGAGCGGGGTAGAGGGAGCAGATTGGAAGGAAGAGTTTCGGGAAAAGGGGATTCGAACTATTTCCGGCCCTGAGTTTACGAAGCCCTTTGAGCGTAGCAGAGATTTCGGGCTATACATCAGTCGCGAGGGAGAAGTAAGCTTTAATATTGCTGCGGCAGTCTATAACTGGGGCAGATATTATGAGATTATTTTGCGTTCCATTTTGGAGGGATCTTATCATAGCAGCAGCCTTGCAAAAAGCCACAGCGCGCTGAACTACTACTATGGTTTAAAGGAAGGGGTTATTGATGTGATTCTTTCTGCCAATTTAAATTATTCTTCTAAAAAACTTTTGTCTATTTTAGAAAGGGAAATAATAGAGGGAAGACTTCGTCCTTTTGCCGGAGAAATCCATAGCCAAGAGGAAAAAATACAGGACGAGGGAGCCGACAGTCTAGAGATGGATGAGATTGTGGATATGCGGTGGCTGAATGACAATGTCCTGGGAGAGATTCCTCCACTGGATTCCTTCACCAAAGAGTCACGGGAAGCAATTCTTTCCGGAGGGTTCTTACTATGAAAATATTATGTATAGCAGATGAAGAAAATAAAGGACTTTGGGATCATTTTAAAAAAGAAAAACTGGAGGGCATTGATTTGATTCTTTCCGCCGGAGATTTGAATCCGGATTACCTGCAGTTTTTGGTTACCATGGGAAAGGCCCCGGTTCTCTATGTTCACGGAAATCACGATGAATCCTATTCCTTTAAGCCTCCTCTGGGGTGTGAGTGTATAGAGGATAAGGTCTATGATTTTAAGGGATTAAGGATTCTCGGACTGGGTGGCGCTCCTTGGTACAAACCCGGAAAATTCATGTTCACGGAAGAAGAGATGAGAAAAAGAGTACAGAAAGTAAAGAAGGATATTTTCTTGAAAAACGGTTTTGATATACTTCTTACGCATGCACCGATTCGAGGATACGGAGATATGGACGACCCCGCACACCGGGGGTTTCTGGCCTTTGAAGAACTGGTGCAAAAGTATAGACCAAAGTATATGGTGCACGGTCATGTGCATGCGAATTACGGATCCGCCTTTAAAAGAGAGTTGGTTCACAGTGCAGGTACGAAAATTGTGAATGCCTACGACAAGGCTATTTTGGAACTGGAAGAACAGGAATATCCTAAAGAAGGAAAAACCGGTTCATTTCTTTATGACTTATATAAGCAGGTAACTGCAAAAAAGGAGCAACGTAGATTTCATGATTGAGAATGATTGGGTAGAGCATATTCAGGGCGAGTACAAAAAGCCATATTATAAAAGTTTGTATGAAACAGTACTGAAGGAATATAAAACACAGGAGATTTATCCTCCGTCGAAGGAGATCTTTAAGGCCTACGAGCTTTGCCCTTATGAGAAGCTCAAGGTTGTGATATTGGGACAGGATCCCTATCATGGAACGGGACAAGCGCAGGGACTCAGTTTTTCCGTAAAAAAGGGAATGCCCCTTCCTCCTTCCTTGCAGAATATTTACAGGGAATTAAGCGATGATTTATCTTGTCCTATTCCGAAAAATGGAGATTTACGACCTTGGGCGGAACAAGGGGTTCTGCTTTTAAACACGGTGCTTACGGTTCGTGCGCATCAGGCATTTTCCCATAGGGGAATCGGGTGGGAAGAATTTACGGATGCAACAATCGCGGCGATTGAGGAAAAGGAAGATCCTGTGGTGTATATCCTTTGGGGGAGTCCTGCACAGAGTAAGAGGAAGATGATTCATCAGAAAAAGAGACTAATTCTTACAGCACCCCATCCCAGTCCATTAAGTGCTTATCGAGGATTTTTCGGTTCCAAACCCTTCTCCAAATGCAATGCTTACCTGGAGAAAGAGGGATTAAGTCCTATAGATTGGACAATTCCGGATTAATGAAGACAGCGCTTGATCTTAAAGAAATAAAAGGAGTTATATGAATATCGTTGAATTTTTAAAGCTTATTGTTTTTTCCCTGGTAGAGGGATTTACGGAGTGGCTTCCGATTTCTTCTACGGGTCACCTTATCCTTCTGCAGGATATCATTCCCTTACACGGGAGTAAGGAATTCTTTTCCACTTTTGAGGTTTTGATTCAGCTTGCCGCGGTAATGGCTGTTGTGCAGCAGTTTGCTCTACGCCTCTGGCCCTTTGGAAAGAGAAAGAGGGGAGGAGGATTTTATCTGAAAGAGGAAAAGGCGATTTTAATCGGAAAAATACTTTTGGCCTGTCTCCCTGCTGCGGTTTTCGGTCTTGCTTTGGATGATATTTTGGATAAATATCTTTATAATGGTTTCGTGGTTTCTCTGATGCTGATTCTTTACGGATTTCTCTTTATTTTTGTGGAGAAGAGAAATGAAAATAAGAATTTTAGGATTACGAAAGTAGAGGATCTATCATGGACGCTTGCCTTCCAAATCGGACTGTTTCAATGTCTGGCACTGATTCCCGGGACCTCTCGTTCCGGTGCAACGATTATCGGTGCCATGCTTTTATCGGTCGGAAGAGTTGCTGCAACGGAGTTTTCCTTCTTTCTCAGTGTACCGGTTATGGCAGGAGCCAGTCTTTTAAAGCTAATTAAGCATGGAGGGAATTTCAGCGGAAGTGAGTGGTTTACGCTTATTCTTGCCATGATTCTAACGTATTTTGTGAGCATCTACTGTATTCGCTTCCTGCTCCGTTACATTCGAAATCATGACTTTAAGGTATTTGCCTATTATAGAATCATCTTTGGAGGAATTGTACTTCTATGGTTTGTTGTCTCGCGATTTCTCCTGTAAGAAAACTGTAATAGCACTGTAATAGAAAGACGGTTGTAGAGCGCTGCCCCTTCCAGTATCCTTATTACTGAGACTTTAAGGTTTATGCCTTTTGAATAGAGAAAGATACGTAGAAAGAAAAGAGGAGAGAAGATGAGGGGAAAAGGGATTATTTTAGGAATGGCCCTTTCCGTGTTGCTTGCCATGCAGAGTTTTGCAGCAACGGAAATCGGCCTGAACTTAAATTGGAAATATGCAGGAAATGCGAAAATCAATACGGGAAAGGCTATTTTGTATACTTCTGACAGTAAAAATCCGAAGAAGATTACGATAGCGGTCAATGCCGGTCATGGCACAAAAGGCGGGGAAAAAGTACGGACACTTTGTCATCCGGACGGCACCAGAAAGGTAACGGGAGGAACAAATGCCGCCGGAATAACTACAGCGCTTGCAGTTTCTTCCGGGATGACCTTTAAAGACGGCACGAAAGAGGCGACCGTCACATTACAGATGGGACATATTCTTGCCAAAAAATTATTGAATGCGGGTTATGACGTTCTTCTGATTCGCAGCGAAGAAGATGTGCAGCTTGACAATGTGGCAAGAACGGTTTTGGCAAACAATAAGGCGGATGCACATATTGCTTTACATTGGGATTCTACAGAAAAAGATAAGGGCGCATTCTTTATGTCCGTCCCCAATTCGCTAAAGAAGATGGAGCCCGTGGCATCTCACTGGGAAAGCCATGAGAAGCTGGGAGAAAGTTTGATTTCCGGATTAAGAGGAAAAGGAGTAAAGATTTTTTCCAAGGGCAGGATGGATATGGATTTAACGCAGACATCCTATTCCACGATTCCCTCTGTGGACATAGAACTTGGCGACAAGATTTCGGATCACAGCGAAAAACAGCTGAATCTTCTCGGCGATGCTCTGGTGGACGGAGTAAATAAGTACTACGGTTTTACTTCATAAATTTTCAAAGGGGCTGTAAAAAATAAAAATTATAAATAGATTTTCGGCAATATAGGTCTAAATGAGGGGTAGTCTGAGCCCGTCGGTACTTGCGAAAAACAAGAGAATCGCAGTTTTTCGCTTAGTATCCGTTACGTGGCGAAGCTAGCGAGAGCGTGCCCCAAATTTAGACCTATATTGCTTAGAAAACTATTTTTACAGCCCCTTTTTGATTATATTATTATAAATTGAGCCGATATATTCCTTGGAATTTGGGAAGAGAAACTATGCGGGCTATGGAAACTGGGAAAAAGGTTTCTCGGAACGGGATGAACTCAACCTAAATCCCCTTAACAGGTCATTTTATAACGAGACAAACAGGGATTGTGAAAACTCGTTTTACAGAAGTTTTGCCAAGGTGGAAAAAGTGTTTCATGAGGATGAGAAACCGCACTAAAGTGGCAT
The DNA here is from genome assembly GCF_000238055.2 of Oribacterium parvum ACB1. Taxonomy (GTDB): domain Bacteria; phylum Bacillota; class Clostridia; order Lachnospirales; family Lachnospiraceae; genus Oribacterium; species Oribacterium parvum. Next base: position 2,286,567 of record NZ_KE148312.1, on the reverse strand, counting down.
TTCTTCAATTGAATAGAAGAGACTTTTCTTTTTTGAAGCAATTGAAAGCTTGCAATATCCAGGGACGGATACAGGGCTGCAATATTGCAGATAAAACCCTATTCAAAAAAGAAAGGTCTTTTTTTCTTTGGAAAAAATCGCATATTGTATTTCTAAGAACTAATCCTTGTATTTTCAAATAAGCGTTTGTATACTAAGCCATGGTGTCGCTTTAAGAGCGGTGATACTGTATTTATGAAAAGAGTCTATCCTATGGAGAAGGGTGAGGAAAGAGTATGAGCTATCTCTCAAGTTTGTTTAGCCTGTTTGGGGGCCTGGGGATGTTTTTATATGGCATGACCATTATGAGTGACGGTATGCAGAAGGCTGCCAGTTCAAAAATGTCCAAGTTCTTAAATATAGTGACTGAGAACCGTATTATGGCGGTTTTACTTGGAGCGGGAATTACCGCCTTGGTACAGTCCTCCTCTGCGACTACGGTTATGGTAGTCGGTTTTGTAAATGCCGGCATCTTAAATCTTTCTCAATCTGTAGGCATTATCATGGGAGCCAATATCGGAACAACCATTACTGCTTGGATGGTTTCTTTGACTCAGGTTTCAAGTTCAGCACTAAGCTTCTTTAAGCCGGAGTTTTTTGCTCCCTTACTGGTAGGCTTTGGTGCTTTTCGTTTCCTTTTCGGAAAAAAAGGAAATGATGATCTTCTTGCAAATTTTTGTATTGGTGTAGGACTCATCTTTATCGGCCTTGAATTTATGAGTTCCGCTGTATCTCCCTATGCAGATTCTCCTATTTTTTCCAGAGCCTTTCAGGTAATGGGAGGAAACCCCGTACTGGGTATTCTTGCCGGTGCGATTGTAACGGGACTTATTCAGTCTTCCGCAGCTTCTGTATCTATTTTGCAGACCTTGGCTTTATCCGGTGCAGTTCCCAGAGCTGCAGGTTTCTATATTACACTGGGACAGAATATCGGAACCTGCGTTACCGCAATGCTATCCTCTGCGGGAGCATCCCGTACAGCCAAGAGAGCGGCAGTAATACACCTTCTTTTTAACGTATGCGGTGCGGTAATCTTTGGTATTATCATTTTCTTTATGAGTTTTCCCTTTGCACATTTTTTTCAGGGAGGCTTAAGTCCGGTGGAGATTTCCTTATTCCATACCATCTTTAATGTAAGTTGTACGATTATACTTTATCCCTTTGGAGATGCGCTTGTAAATCTTTCCGGAAAGCTTGTATTGGAAAGCAGTAAGGATAAAGAAGAGGCGGAGAATCCGAACCACTATACAGAGGTGGAGAAGAATCTTATTCAGCATCTGGACCTTCGTATCCTGGAGTCGCCTGCCATTGCTATTTCTGCGACAAAGACCGAGGTAATCAATATGGCACGGATTACTGCTGAAAATATTCGCCATGCTTCCGATATTTTGCTGAATGAAAATGTAGCGGAAATTCCGGAGGTCTTTGCGAGAGAGACGATTATTGATAATATGCAGAAACTCCTTACAGAGTATCTGATACACATCGGAAATCTTTCTTTAAATGAGATGCAGAAGCTGGAAGTAACAAATATGTTCAATACGATTACGGATATTGAACGTGCGGCTGACCATGCAAACAATATTGCGGAGCAGGCTCAATACGCAGATGAACATAATATTTCCTTCTCGGAAATAGGACAGGATGATTTACGAAAGATTTCCGATAAAGTGATTGAATCCTTTAATTCCAGTATTGATGCTTTTGAAAGGAATGATTTGGAAGCTGTTGTGCGTACGGCACACCTGGAGGATCAGGTGGATGAGATGGAAGAAGATATGAGAGAAACCCATATCCTGCGTCTAAGCTCAGGAGAGTGTGTGCCTCAGGCGGGAGTCGTATTTTTGGATGTAATCTCCGATTTGGAACGTATCTCCGATCATGCGGATAATATTGCAGATTATGTAAAGGCAATGATTTAAAAATATTACAAAGCATCCTTCTTTTATTTATTTTGTCCTTTTAAAATGCATGAACAATTTCTTTTTATAATAAAAAAGTGAAAGTTTTAACAAATACGATTTTTTCCCTTGAAAAAAAAGACTTCGTGCAATAGAATAGACGCTGTTATGTGATGGAAAGTTTCCGATTAGGCTTTCCGGAAACTATATAATATTAAATGATTTATTTAGGAGGATAAGGACTATGGCAGTTAAAGTAGCGATTAATGGATTTGGCCGTATCGGACGTTTGGCTTTCCGTCAGATGTTTGACCATGAGGGAACAGAGATTGTTGCCATCAACGATTTAACCGATCCTAAGATGCTTGCTCACCTTTTGAAATATGATTCTTCTCAGGGAAGATATAAGTATTGTGACAGCGTTGTAGCCGGCGAGGACTACATCGAGGTGAAGGGAAAGAAGATTAAGATTTACAAGGAAGCAGATGCTTCCAAGTTACCTTGGGGAGAGCTTAAGGTTGACGTAGTATTAGAGTGTACCGGTTTCTATACTTCCAAGGAGAAGTCCGAGGCACATATCAAGGCAGGTGCTAAGAAGGTTGTTATCTCCGCTCCGGCAGGAAATGATCTTCCAACCATCGTTTACAATGTTAACCACGAGATTTTAAAGGCTGAGGATAACATCATCTCCGCTGCATCCTGCACAACCAACTGCTTGGCTCCTATGGCTAAGGCATTAAATGATTTCGCTCCGATTCAGTCCGGTATCATGGCAACCATTCATGCTTACACAGGGGACCAGATGCTTCTTGACGGCCCGCATAGAAAGGGTGATTTAAGAAGAGCAAGAGCCGGCGCTGTAAACATCGTTCCGAACTCCACCGGTGCTGCAAAGGCTATCGGGCTTGTTATTCCGGAGTTAAACGGAAAGCTTATCGGATCCGCACAAAGAGTTCCTGTTCCAACAGGTTCCACAACTCTGCTTTTTGCAGTTGTGAAGTCTTCCAAGGAAGTAACCAAGGAGAGCATTAACGCTGCTATGAAGGCTGCTTCCGATCCTGAGACTTACGGATATACAGAGGATGAAGTAGTTTCCAGCGATATCGTTGGCATGACCTACGGTTCTCTTTTTGATGCTACCCAGACCATGGTTTCCAAGGTTGCTGATGACCTCTATGAGGTGCAGGTAGTTGCATGGTATGACAATGAGAACTCCTATACTTCTCAGATGGTTCGTACCATTAAGTACTTCGAGAAGTTTGTAAAGTAATTGCTTTTTAAATTGAAATTTATATTGTAAAGCTATGCGGGGAAGCCGCCGGGGTGTGTGCTCCGGCGGTTTTCCCTTATAAAGTCTATTGTGAAAATAATTGCACGCGTTTTTGTACATCAAGATATCTTGTAAAGTGTGAAGCAGTTCAAAAAAAGATAGGCTATCTTGTTGAGTAAAATCCGTGCATAAAGTGTAGAATATTTTGTTTCCGGTGAAAGGGGAATGATATGGCAGAATTAAATAAAAAATCGGTAGATGACATTTCCGTAAAAGGAAAAAGAGTGCTTTGTCGTTGTGACTTCAATGTTCCTTTAAAAGAGGGAAAGATTACTGATGAAAACAGACTTGTGGCTGCGCTTCCCACGATTAAGAAGCTTATTTCCGATGGAGGAAAGGTGATTCTTTGCTCTCACCTCGGGAAGCCGAAGGGAGAGCCAAAGCCGGAATTATCCCTGGCTCCTGTAGCAAAGCGTCTTTCCGAGCTTTTAGGACAGCCCGTTCTTTTTGCAAAGGATGACAATGTAGTAGGAGAAAATGCGAAGAAAGCCGTTTCCGAGATGAAAGACGGGGATGTTGTTCTTTTAGAGAATACCCGTTACAGAGCGGAAGAGACCAAGAACGGAGAAGCCTTCTCCAAGGATCTGGCTTCTCTTGCAGATGTATTTGTGGATGACGCTTTCGGTACTGCACACAGAGCACACTGCTCCAATGTGGGTGTAACCGAGTTTATTAATGGGCCTGCTGTGGTTGGCTACCTTATGGAGAAGGAAATTCGTTTCCTCGGCCAGGCGGTAGAGAATCCGGTTCGCCCCTTCGTAGCGATTCTTGGCGGTGCAAAGGTTTCTGACAAGCTTGCGGTAATCGACAATCTTTTAGAGAAGTGCAATACCCTGATTATCGGTGGAGGTATGGCATTTACCTTTGTAAAGGCGCAGGGTTATGAAATAGGAAAGTCTTTAGTTGATGACGAGAAACTTCAGTACTGTAAGGATATGCTTGCAAAGGCAAAGGATAAGGGCTGCGAGATTTTACTTCCTGTAGATGCGGTTTGCGCTTCTTCTTTCCCGGATCCGATTGATGACAAGAACCTTCCGGTTAAGACTGTGGATATCAACGCTATTCCTGCTGATATGCTGGGACTGGATATCGGACCGAAGACACAGGAGCTTTTTGCAAATGCTGTAAAGAATGCAAAAACTGTGGTTTGGAACGGACCAATGGGTGTATTTGAAAACCCTGTTCTTGCACAGGGAACCATTGCGGTAGCAAAAGCCCTTGCAGAGACCGATGCAACAACCATTATCGGTGGCGGAGACAGTGCTGCGGCAGTAAATATCTTGGGATTCGGAGATAAGATGACCCACATTTCCACCGGTGGCGGTGCTTCTCTGGAATTCTTGGAGGGTAAGGAGCTTCCGGGTGTTGCAGCGGCAAACAATAAGTAGGTGTTAGCTGATAAAAGAAAGCTGAATTATTTAACTGTTTTGTCAGAGATTAGATTAATCTGAAAAATTTACTTAGTGCAACTTACTTAGATGGAACAGCCGATGATAGCTTATAGATTATCGTGAGCAGTCAAAAAAATGAGTCTAAGGAATTAAACTATAGTTTGGAGAAAAAGATGAGAAAGAAAATTATTGCCGGAAACTGGAAGATGAATATGACCATCACGGAGGCGAAAGCTCTCTGTGATACCTTGATTCCGATTGCCAATACTAATGAGGTGGATGTAGTATTCTGTGTTCCGTCCATTGATATTTCTACGGTGGTGGAGAAGGTAAAGGGGACATCCATATCCGTTGGCGCGGAAAACCTCTATTTTGAAGATAAAGGTGCATACACCGGAGAGATTTCCGCGGATATGCTGGTAGATGCCGGAGTTAAATATGTTATCATGGGACATTCCGAGAGAAGAGGATATTTCCACGAGACCGATACCGATATCAATAAGAAGGCGAAGAAAGCTCTGGAAAAAGGACTTACTCCGATTATTTGTTGTGGAGAGAGTCTTGAGCAGAGAGAAATGGGAATCTATTTCGAGTGGATTGCGATGCAGATTAAGGCGGCATTCCAAGGGATTTCCGCGGAAGATGCAGCTAAGTGCGTGATTGCCTATGAGCCGATCTGGGCTATCGGAACAGGGAAGACTGCTACCGCGGAGCAGGCGGAAGAGGTTTGCGGCTATATCCGTAAGGTAATGGAAGAGATTTACAACAAGGAAACTGCAGAAAAGATTCGTATTCAGTACGGCGGATCCATGAACAGCGGAAACTGCAAGGAACTTCTTTCCAAGCCGAATATAGACGGCGGTTTAATCGGCGGTGCTTCTTTAAAGGAAGAGTTTGCGAAGATTGTGCACTATAACGCATAAAAGTATGTAATAAGAATAGGGCTTATGTCATTTTACGGCATAAGTCCTTCTTTTTTTTGACGAGTATCGCTCACGTAACATGTGGTATCTCATTTTCGAAAATGATTTCTAGACTGTGCGGTATCACGTTTTCCTGTTATGAATGAAGAAATAAACAACAAAAAATAGGAATATATGTTAATATTACTTTCTAAATAAGTACAAAATACAATATACAATAAATGAAAGGTCTAAGGATAATACAATGACCATAAGACTATCTGATTATGTAAGAAGAAATGAACTTAGAAACAATTCTGTAGTAAGGGAGAAAAGATGAGTCAAAATACTTTTTTACTGGAGGAGGCAAATCGTTGTTTACTCTGCAAAAACCCAAGATGCTCCAAGCATTGTCCTGTAAATACCTCCATTCCGGAGGTCATTGCATTGTATAAGCAGGGAGAATTAAAGAAAGCAGGAGAGATTTTATTTGAAAATAATCCTCTTTCCGCGATCTGTGCCTTAGTTTGCGAACATGAAAAGCAGTGCGAGGGAAACTGTATTCGCGGTATAAAGAGTGTTCCGATTCCTTTTTATAAGATGGAGGAAGAGATTTCTTTAAAATATTTAGAAGAGCTTCAGTTTGAGAAAGGAGCTGAAGATAAAGAGCGTATTGCCGTCATTGGAGGAGGTCCCGCCGGAATGACTATAGCGTTATTGCTCCAAAGAAGGGGATATAAGGTTACTATTTTTGAATCTCGGAATCAAATCGGAGGAGTTTTGCGTTACGGGATTCCGGAATATCGTTTGCCGAAACGTATTATCGATCTTCTGGAAAAACACCTCTTGGATTTAGGGGTGAAAATCCGTCCCAATATTTTAATCGGACCGGTGCTTTCTTTGGACAAGCTCTTTGAAGATGGCTATGCGGCGGCATTTATCGGGACAGGGGTATGGAATCCCAGAACCTTGGGAATCAAAGGAGAAAGCTTTGGAAATGTGCATTTTGCTATAGATTATCTGAAGTCTCCGCAATTTTATTCTTTAGGGGAAAATGTAGCTGTTATCGGTGCGGGAAATGTGGCGATGGATGCGGCGAGAACTGCAAAGCGGAATGGAGCTAAGGTAACGATTATTTACCGTAAGGGTATGGAAAATATGACTGCCAGTAAGAAGGAAATTACAGAGGCAAAGGAAGACGGGGTAGAGTTTTTACTTTACCATGCACCGCTTGAAATTACGGATGACGGTATCCTTTTAAAGCATCAGGAGGAAAAGATTTCAGAAGAGATATTTTTTCCTGCAGACAGCATCATCGTAGCAATCAGCCAGAATCCGAGAGCCAATATTGTGTCCAATACAACGGAACTTAAAACCAATCAAGCCGGCTTACTGCTTACGGATGAAAGGGGAAATACCACAAAGGAAGGAACATTTGCTTCCGGAGACGTGGTAACCGGTGCAAGGACGGTGGTGGAAGCGGTTCACCAGGCTAAAATAGTGGCTGCGGAGATTGAAGAGTATTGTGCGAAAAAAAGACTATAGAAATGCATGAAGTAAAAATTAAGTATAAGAAAATGGGCTGTGGAAAATCAAAACGTCTGCTTTGATTTTCCACAGCCCTTACATATTCTTAAAGAGATATTGTTCGTGGCTTGTGCAGTATTCCGCTTGTTTTATCAGATGAATCTCTTACTTCTCCCAAGGAAGCTCGGATTTTCCGAAATGTCCGTAGGAAGATACAGGGTTATAATCTACGTTTAAAAGATCCAAATATTTGATGATACCCTTCGGCGTTAAATCATAGCTATCCAAAACGGAGCGCCAGATATTTCCTGCCGGTTCTTTTTCCGTGCCGAAGCAGTCCAAGTAAACAGATACCGGATCTGCTACACCGATGGCATAGGCAAGTTGCACCTCGCAACGGTCAGCTCTCCCGGAGGATACGATATCTCTGGCAACCTTTCTTGCCATGTAAGCCGCCGAACGGTCAACCTTGGAGGGGTCCTTTCCGGAGAAAGCTCCACCACCGTGGTGTGCTGCACCGCCGTAGGTATCGGCAATAATTTTTCTTCCGGTTAGGCCGGAATCGGCGAAGGAAGAGCCCAAAACAAAGCGGCCGGTGGGATTAACCAAAACACGGAAATCAGTGTTCAGATTCATTTCTTCCGCTGTTTCTTTCATGATTTTTTCAATGATTGCACGCACTTCCTTTAAGCTGACCGACTCGCTGTGTTGGCTGGAAAGCAGGAAGGTATCAATTTTGTGCTCTTTATAATCAAAGCTTACCTGTGCTTTTGCATCTGGCTTCAAAATAGAAAAATGATTTGCCAGATTAAAGGCGCGGAGTTTCTGTAAGGCTCTTGTGGAAAGTACATAGGGAATCGGAAGCATTTCCGCACTTTCCTTAGTGGCATAACCGAACATCATGCCCTGATCACCGGCTCCATCGTTGTCCACACCCATTGCGATATCGGGAGACTGTGCAGAGATAAGTTCTTGCACCTTGTATTTATCTAAATCCTCCAAGCCGATATTACGAAGAACACCCATGACAAGACTCTGATAATCCGGAATATAAGTGGAAGTAATTTCTCCCAAGATGATGATATCATAGTCCTTGATACATACTTCTGCCGCAATTCTTGCCTTCTTATCATGTGCAAGAATATCGGTTACGATGGCATCGCTGATTTGGTCACAGATTTTGTCCGGGTGTCCATTAGATACCTGTTCTGATGAAAATAACATATAAACTCCTTTCGCTGCCCTAAGGCAATAACATATTGAACGCTTTATGCGTGAGAATTATGACAATTAAAAAAACCATTGGGCGAGGCCAATGGTTCATATCAAATCTTATTGATCGAAACAATTGCTTCGCTCAGGTTAGCACCTTCCTTTACAAGGGGTTGCTGCGGTTTCATAGCTCCTATGTAGCTCCACCGACTCTGAATAAGGTATTTAATTGTGAAAGTATAGTAGCTAAAACAAAGTTTCTTGTCAATAAACTTTCGACATATTTTAGATATATATAAATCATTTTTTCTCTTCTATACCAATATGTGGAAGCACTGTTGAATGTCTTTATCTTTTCCTATAATGAAAAGACTCTCCCCTTCTCGGAAACGATAGTCCGGACCCAGAGTGACATTGACTTCATCATTGCTTTTCACAGCAATGATATTGACTTTGAATTTTTTTCGAACATCAATTTCTCCGATGGACTTTCCCGTCCAATCCTTTGGTAAAGCAATTTCAAAAACGGCAAAGTCTTTGCTGACCTGAATGTAATCCAGGACGTTTTCCGAACTGCATTGAACAGCGGTGAGATTTCCGACGAGCTTTTCCGGATAAACGACGGTATCGGCTCCGTTTCTCAAGAGAAATTTTTCCTGTAAATCTCTGGCGGCACGGGAAACTACTTTGTTTGCACCCAGTTCCTTTAAATGAGAGGTGACTTCCAAAGATGCTAAAAAGTCATTTCCAATCGCTACAATGCAGACATCGAAATTGGAAACACCCAGAGACTTTAAGAATTCCTGGTTACTTGCATCTCCGATTTCCGCATTGGTAACATGGGGGAGGGCGGCTTTTACCCGTTCCTCACTGCTGTCCACTCCGAGAACCTGAATATGCATTTCATTCAACTTTTTTGCCACGTGTAAACCGAAACGCCCTAGGCCGATAATCAAAATTTGTTTCATACTTTCTCCTTTAACGACAATGCTATTTTATTTGATTAATCCGATAATTCCATTTTCTTTAAAAAGACTTTCTTATCCGACAATTACATTTTCTTCTACAAGTCTTCCCTTGTTTGGATTGGCATTGGGGAAGACGGCATAAATCAGGCAGAGTCCGCCGACTCGCCCTATATACATCAAGGAAATGAGCACCACACGGGAAACGGGACTGAGCTTGGGAGTAATTCCCAGAGTGAGTCCAACGGTGGCAATAGCACTGGCGGTTTCAAAGCTGGTGGTGAGCAAAGGCAAGTTTTCATGAAGGCTGATAAACATTCCCGAAAGAACGCATAAACAAATGTACATAAAGGCAATCGTTGTGGCATTTCGGATGACCTCTCCGGGAATAGTCCTTCCAAAGGCTTCTGTGCGGGAATTGTTTCTAAAGATAGCTACCGAAGTTAAAAATAGAACAGTCATTGTGGTAATTTTCATGCCGCCTCCGGTGCTTCCCGGTGCTGCCCCCACAAGCATCAGCAGAGTTTGTAAAAATATACCGCTGTCGGAGAATTTACTGAAGTCCACTGTGTTAAAACCTGCGGTTCTGGGGGTTACGGCAGTAAAGAAAGAGGCGAGGATTCGACTTTCCATGGGCATCTCCCCGAACTCGACAAAGAAGTAGAACAGTGCAGGGAGAAGGACAAGAAAGATTGTAGTAGAAAGTATGATCTTACTTTGCAAGCGATAGCGATGAAGGTTCCCTTTATTTTTGGCAATATCTTGCCAAGTCATAAAGCCTAAGCCTCCGAGGAGAATTAAGGCCATAATGCTGAGGTTCACAATAGGGTTTTCCGCATAGTCGGTGAGGGAGGAATAGGGGGATTTGATGCCCATTAAATCGAAACCCGCATTACAGAAAGCAGATACGGAATGGAAAATACTATACCAAAGACCTCTTCTCCATCCGAATTCGGGAATGAATTGCGTTGCGAGAAGGATAGCGAAGAAGAACTCTATCATTCCGGTCCATTTAAGGAGAAAAATCAACATTTTCATAATTCCGCCCTGGGAATTTATGGAAATGGAATTGGCCAGAGTATTTCTTTGAGAATATCCGATTCTTTTTCCGGATAAAAGGATGACGGAGCTAACAGCTACCGCTACGCCGAGTCCGCCAATTTGAATGAGGATAAGAATAACCACTTGTCCGAAGAAAGACCAGTGCACGGCGGTATCGTATACAATTAAACCGGTGACACAGGAGGCGGAGGTAGAGGTAAAGAGTGCATTTAAAAAAGGGGTATAAACTCTCTCGTTGCTTGAAATCGGCAACATCAATAAGAAAGCGCCGAAGAGAATTAAAGCGGCAAAGCCCAATATAATTTTTTGAAAATAATTCAATCGAAAAAATCTCATCCTTTTATGACTCCGTTCTTTTAACTCATTTCGATTCTTATCCTATTTTTGAAAACATTCCGGTTTATTTTGGAAATGGGATAGAACTGTTTATAGGTATAATATGGAGAATTATAGTCTTTTCTCGGGTAAATAGGAAGTACTGTGCAGTAGAATTAATTTGGTGAAAAATAGGAGAAGAATTATGCGCTATTCTTTTCATTTCGCTGAAAATATGATACTCTAAACCCGTAATCATGCAAGACATGATGCAAAGAGGATGAAACAGTAAAGGAGAGATTCTATGGGATTAGTAAGAGCTACCGGTGCTGCATTAAGTACAATGATGGGCGACCAGTGGAGAGAGTACTTTTATTGTAATGCATTGGATAATGACACCCTGATGTTGAAAGGGGAAAAGAGAATCGGACCGAAGAGTTCCAATACGAAGGGTGCGGATAATATTATTTCCAATGGTGCTCTTATTGCGGTAAATGACGGTCAGTGCATGATTATCGTGGAACAGGGTGCTATTGTGGAGGTTTGTGCGGAACCCGGAGAGTTTGTCTTTGACAGTTCCACAGAGCCCAGTATTTTCTACGGAGATTTGGGTGAGAATCTTGTAAACAGCTTTAAAACCTTTGTAAAGCGTTTTGCATTTGGAGGGGATACGGCAAAGGATCAGAGAATTTATTACTTCAATACGAAGGAAATTATCGGTAATAAATACGGTACCGCTAATCCTGTTCCTTTCCGTGTTCTGGATAAGAATATCGACTTGGATATTGAGATTGCTCTTCGTGCGCATGGAGAGTTTACTTTTCGTCTTATGGATCCCATTCTTTTCTACAAAAACTTGGCAGGAAATGTGGAGAAGGATTATAAGAAGCAAGAGATTGAATCTCAGCTTCGTTCTGAGCTCCTGACCAAATTGCAGCCCGCTTTTGCCCGTATTGCCGAAACCGGTGTACGATATTATCAGATTACCGCGCATACGGATGAGCTGGGACAGATTTTGAATGAACTTCTGTCTAAGAGCTGGGGTGAACATTACGGTATAGAAATGACTGCTTTCGGTATAAGCTCCGTTACTGCGCCGGAAGAAGATATAGAGATGATTAAGCAATTACAAAAGAATGCCGTATACCGTAATGCGACCATGGCGGCTGCAAATCTTACTGCTGCGCAGGCGGACGCTATGCGTGCAGCGGCAAGCAATGAAAGTACCGGTCCGATGATGGCTTTTGCTGGAATGAACATGGCGAATCAGGTAGGAGGCTTCAACGCCGGAAACCTCTATGCGATGGGAGCAGAGCAGCAAAATGCGGCAGCGGCAAATGCAAATACATCGGCAGGAAATGCTGAATCTCCTGCACCTACGGCAGCAGGTGTGACAGCAGCGGCAAATGATTGGACCTGTCCGAAATGCGGCCATGAGCACAACAATGGAAAGTTCTGTTCCGAGTGCGGAACAGCGAAGACGGAGGATTGGACCTGCCCAGAATGCGGACATACAGGAAATAAGGGAAAGTTCTGCTCAGAATGCGGTCATAAAAAAGACTAGAAATTGAAAAGCCCGACAGTATATCTTGTCGGGCTTTTTCATAAGATAATATAAGGGAAGTCTGCTCAATATAAGACAAAATAAGCTATAGAAAAAGTTACCTTGTATGTGCTTAGGAGGTCGGATATGGAAGAACGTTTGGGATGGCTTTCTCCCCTTGGGGATTTTTATGAAACGGACTGGGGAAAGCACGGAGAAGAGGCTGAAAGCATTTTGCAGGAAATCGGTCTGTATAGTTCTTTTTCGGGACAGACTGTTTTGGGAGCAGGAGATTATTTAAGCGGAAGAGGGTATCTTCTTTTGCACAATCCCAGTAAAAAACAACTTATGGTAACGCATCTTTGTCCGCTTAGCCAAAAGCAAAAGGAGTTTCTATATGGCTATTTCTATGACCTTGGAAGAAAGACGGAAGCGGAAAAATACTTAAACTGATAAAGATAGAGCTGCTGTATTCGCGGGAAGCCGAGCAGAGCATGCATCTATTTGAAAAAATAATTCTTGTAGAAACTTAAAGAAATAATTCTTCGCTTTACGGCAGTATAAAAAGAGAGTAGAATTGGTGCTTATTGATATCTTTATGAGAGCCGCTATAGATACTGCTTGTTGATTTGTTTTTTACTATAGAACTTAGCTTAAGTGATAAGGGCTTTCTGAATCGGAGGAGGAGACAATGGCACTGATTATTCCGAAACATTACAATCCTCGTCTTTCTGTTAGAGAGACGCAGGATGCGATTAAGTATATTCGAGATACTTTCCAGAAGGAATTTGGAAAGGAAATGAATTTATCTCGTATTTCGGCACCGTTATTTGTAGAGAAAAGCTCCGGCTTAAATGATAACTTGAACGGTGTGGAAAGACCGGTTTCTTTTGATGTGGCGTGGAAGCCGGGAGAGACGGTTGAAGTAGTGCAGTCTCTTGCGAAGTGGAAGAGACTTGCTCTAAAGCGTTATAAGTTTGAAGTAGGAGAAGGTCTCTATACGAATATGAATGCAATTCGAAGAGATGAAGAACTTGATAATCTCCATAGTGTTTATGTGGACCAGTGGGACTGGGAGAGAGTGATTTCCGAAGAAGAGCGGAATGAAAAGACACTTAGGGAAACCGTGCAGAACATTTTCCGTATCATAAAGCACATGGAGCATGAGGTATGGTATAAGTATCCGCAGGCTGTAAAGAAGCTTCCGGAAGATATATTCTTTATTGATTCCGAAGAGCTTTTACAGAAATATCCGAATTTAAGCTCCAAGGAGAGGGAGAATGCCATCTGTAAGGAGCATGGCTGTGTTTTCATTCAAAGAATAGGAGACAAGTTAAGTAACGGCGAACCGCATGACGGAAGAGCCCCGGACTATGATGACTGGGATCTGAACGGCGATATTTTGTTCTGGTTTGAACCTCTGAATTGCGCCTTAGAGATTTCCTCCATGGGAATCCGTGTAAATGAAGAGTCCTTAGGGAGACAGCTTGCGCTTTCTCATAAGGAAGAAAGAGCAACTCTCCCCTATCATAAGATGCTTTTGGAAGGAAAGCTTCCGCTCACGATTGGCGGCGGAATCGGACAAAGTAGACTCTGTATGTTGCTTCTGGACCGTGTGCATATCGGGGAAGTGCAGGCTTCTATCTGGCCGGAAGAGATGCGGGAAGAGTGCGAAAAGCACAATATTATCTTGCTGTAACAGCTTCCTTTGCCAGAGCATCTGCTATTTCATTAAAATAAATACCTCTATGGGCTGGAACCTTGAAGAATTCCAGCCTTATTTTTTTCTCTGCATTCTGCATAAAGTCGTGGTATTCTTTGGTCTTTTCTTTGTTGCACTTCCATTCTCCCTTTGCCCAGGAAGAAATCCCCTGATAGTCATGGAAAATGGTAAGAGAAGATAAGTTCTTTTCTATTGCAAGCTCTACTGCACGTCTGGCTCCGAGGATTTCCCCGGAGACATTCCGCATCTCTGCATAGGTTTTATCAGCACCAAAGTCTTTATGCTTAGAAAGTTTTCCCTCTCTTTCCATAAAAACCACGCCATAGCCGTAGACCTTCGTATCCTTTTGGAAGCTGCCGTCTACAAAGGCAAGGGCGTCTGTATTAAACTTCCGAAATAACTGCTCTGCCTGTTCCTCTTCGGAACTTTCCCTTTCACACTTTAAGAGGGAGCTTTTCTGCATTTCTTTATTTAAGACAGGAATGTCCGCTTCTATTTCTTTTTCTATAGGAAAAGAACTTCCTGTAAGAAGATATTTTTCAGCCTCTTCCCGCGTTTTCCATTTTTTATAAATCGCACCGGAGAAGCCATGAACCTGCTTTTTGCAATCGTCCCAATTTAAATAGATTCCGGGCTTTCTTCCTACCTTTACGGCATAATAGTTTTCCACGATACCCTCCTATATTTTATCCTTGACAAGAGCAGCCGGTAAAGCTTGAGACATCTTGTTATGATTATGATTCCCATTTGTTCTTCTTGATCTGCAATGCAGTTTTCTTTGTGTTTTCACTATAATGCAAAGCACAATTGAAATTTGGATTATAACTTTAGAATTCCACAATAGCTTTCAGCTTCGGATTGTAGAAGAAGCTTTACTGCATTATACTATAGGCTGTTGAAATGGGTAAAGAAGCGGAGGCAAGGGATGAAAAAAAAGATAAAAGCAGTTTTTTTTGATCTGGACGGAACACTGGTAAATACTTTAGCCAGCTTAAAGAAAACCATGGATTTAACGATGGAGCATTTTGAATTAGAGGGAGTGAGCCTTGAAGAGACCGGTCTTTTTGTAGGAACAGGTTACAAAAAGTTTGTAGAAAAAGCCTTGGCAAAGAATGCCGATAAAAAATACAGAGAAGCGGAAAAGTGGGAAGAAAGGGATGAAGAAAGAGCTATGGACCTCGACATGGAGGGAGATGAAATCATGGGGCTCTATGATGAGGTCTGCGAATATTATGCTTCCATTTTCCCGAAAAATTCTACCTATCAGGCGGAAGCCTATCCCGGAATAAAGGAATGTATTGCAGCATTAAAAGAAAAGGGAATCGCAGTTGTCTGTATCACGAATAAGTCAAAAGAAGTTGCGGATGGCGTGCTTTCTTCCGTTTTTCCTGCAAATAGCTTTTCCTTTATTATAGGAGACGACGGAGAGATGCCTTTAAAGCCGGATAAGGCACCGCTTTTAAAGGCTTGCAAAGAATTGCATATTGGAGTGGAAGAAGCCGTTATGGTGGGAGATACAAAGACGGATTTGGATGCGGCTAAAAATGCACAAATGAGCAGTATCGGTTGTCTCTACGGTTTCCGTGATAAGAAGGAACTGGTAGAACATGGGGCAGAATATCTTGTTGAGGATGGATTTGCCCTTCTTCGTGTATTAGAGGAAGAATATCAACTCGGATAATTTCAAGTAAATTTGTGAAAGAAGAATGAAGTTTGGAAGATAGGGTTAGCGTATGCTTACTTATCGTGCTATAATACCGATTGTTTGAAAATGATGAAATTATGCTATGGAAAGTGCTTTATGCAGCTTTTAAGCAATATAAGAGGAGGAACTATGACACAGATAGATATTATTTCCGGTTTCTTGGGTGCAGGAAAAACCACATTTATACAGAAACTTTTACAAGAGTCCTTAAAGGGAGAAAATGTTGTTCTGATTGAAAATGAGTTTGGAGAAATCGGCATTGACAGCGGGTTTCTTAAGAATTCTGGAATCGAAATCCGGGAAATGAATCAGGGCTGTATCTGCTGCTCTTTGGTTGGAGATTTTGAGACTTCTTTAAAAGAGGTGATTGAGACTTATAAGCCGGATCGTATCCTCATCGAGCCGTCCGGAGTAGGGAAGCTTTCCGATATCCTTTCTGCCGTAAAGACAGTATCGGCAAATCTTCCGGTGCATCTGGATGGAGCGGTGTGCGTGGTGGATTCCACGAAGGCTAAGCTCTATAACAAGAACTTCGGAGAGTTTTTTGATGATCAGATACGTTATGCGACAAGCATTGTATTGTCCAGAACGGACATTGCAAAAGAAGAAAAGGTAGAGGAGGCCATTCAGATTGTTCGTGCTTTAAATCCGAAAGCCAATCTTATTACTACGGCAATTAAAGAATTGACCGGAGAGAAACTTCTTGACATCATCGGCAGAGAGGAAAATCTGGAAGAAGCACTTCTTCAGGAGGTGAAAGAGAAGGCGCATCATCATGAGCATGAGCATCATCATGAGCATGAGCATCATCACGAGCATGAGCATCATCATGAGCATGAGCATCATCACGAGCATCATTTTGGAAATGAAGAAGAGCAATGCTGCTGTTGTTGTGGCGGAGCTTATGATGATGAGGAAGAATACGAGGAAGAGGAATGCCATTGTCATGAGCATCACCACGAGCATGAGCATCATCATGAGCATCACCACGAACATGAGCATCATCACGACGAACATTGCGGTTGTCATCATAATCATGATGAAGAGGATCATCATCACCATCATCATGGGGATCATTGCAGTTGCGGGCATGACCACGATGCGGATGAGGTTTTTGACAGCATCGGGCTGGAGGTATTTAAGAGAGTATCTCGTGCAAAGTTGGAAGAGATTCTGGAAGAAATGGCCGAAGGCTCAGCTTATGGCGGTATTGTCCGTGCAAAGGGAATGCTGCAGTTGGAAGACGGTAAGTGGGTAAACTTTGATTTGGTGCCGGAGCAGGTGGAAATCCGTGATGGAGATGCGGAAAATATCGGAAAATTTGTAGTTATTGGTACCGAACTGGAAAAAGAGAAGATTAAGGCATTGTTTACAGCATAAAAAGGAGCAATATGGCGGATAATTATCAAGGAGAAGGGATTCCGGTATTTTTGATTAACGGATTCTTGGAGAGCGGAAAAACAAGCTTTATTCAATACACCATGAACCAGGACTATTTTAAGACAGAGGGGAATACGCTCTTATTACTCTGTGAAGAGGGAGAAAAGGAGTATGATCCGATTGAACTCGCAAAGCTGAATACAACGCCCATCTACATGAAAGAAATTACAGATTTTCAAGCTGATAAGTTACAAAAACTAGCCGATCAGTATAAGCCTGAAAGAATTCTAATCGAATGGAATGGGATGTGGAATCAGGATGACCTCTATAATGGTCCGATGAGTGAAGCGGTACTTGCTAAGCAGCAGAATCGAGAGCCCAAGTACAGCGTTTCCATGCCTAAGGATTGGTTTCTTTATCAAGTTATTACCATTGTAGACGGAAGTACCTTGAAAATGTACCTTTCCAATATGCGCTCCTTCCTCGGACAAATGCTTCGTAATGCGGAGCTCTGCATTGTAAATCGTTGTGACAATTTGTCTAACGAAGACATGGTGGACTATAGACGCAAGCTCCGTGCGATGGGACAAAATGCCATGATTATGCTGGAGGATAAAGACGGAGAAATACCGCAGTCCGCTCTTCCGGAAGAGCTTCCCTATGATATTAGTCAGGACAAAATTGCCATTTCCGATAATGATTACGGAACTTGGTTTTTAGACTGCATGGATAATCCGGAGAGATATCTTGGAAAAGAGCTTAGCTTTACAGCAATGGTTTTAAAGAGAAAAAATATGCCGGAGGATGAGTTTATTCCGGGAAGAATGGCTATGACCTGTTGTGCGCAGGATATGAGCTTTTTGGGTTTTATCTGTAAGGGTGATAAGAAGCTTCTTTCCGCTTTTTCTACAAGAGATTGGGTCAAGGTCAAGGTTAAGCTCACTTTAGAAGAAAGAGAAGAGTACCATGGCATCGGACCTGTTTTACAGCTTCTGGATATTGCTAGAACAGGAGAAATATCCGAGCCGGTTAGCTTTTAAGTAAAAATGTAATTATAAAAACTTAGCTTGTATTTTTAAGAAATAATGTAGAAAGTATTGTTAAATTCAGTTGCTTTATGTATAATCTACGGGTGTTGCTGAAATGCAGTGAGTCCTAAAGGGAGATTGCGTTTTATATTGTTTGGATTCTTCTTTAGAGTAAAACGGAAGATTTCCGGCACTTTATCATTTTGGAGGAGTAAAAATGGAAAATTATATCGGAACCTTACTGGCAGTTGGGGGAATATTTCTTTTCTTTGTTTTGGCAATTTTGATTGCTCTTTATGTTATTGAGTCTTTTGCTCTTTACACTCTTGCGAAGAACAACGGGCAGCAGGATAAGGCGATTTTAGCTTGGATTCCTTTTGTGAACCAAGGATTTTACGGTTTCTTAGCCGGCGATCAGAATATATTCGGAACAAATGTGCAGGGAATCATTTTGGGAATTTTGATGATTATCTTCCCGATTGTTACCGCAAGGGTAGGCGGTTTCTTGTTTTATATTGTGGCTATCTGCGGTATCACTGTAGCATATTTCACTTTGAACGGACTTTATAAGAAGATGAACCATTCCGGAGATCCTACTGTTGTAGCAGTGGTTTGTGCCATCATCCCCTTGGTTCGTATCATTTATGTATTTATTCATAGAAATGATATCTTTGAAGAAGAGGCTGTAGTTGTAGAGTAAGTTATATCCTGCAATTTAGCTTAGATTTGTTATTGATCTGCTTAGAAAAATATTTAAAGAGACATTGGGCTATGTTATTCTTATGCTTGAAGAGAATTTACGGGTGTAAGATAGACTTGCCCGATGTTTTTTTCTTTGTGGTTTTTGTTTTCATAAACAATGCGGTCTATGCGGATAATATAGACTGATAAAGAGTTTAATTTGTAAGCTTCATATAAGTTTAATTAGGTTTTTGGGAGGGGAAATGAATACAGGAGCAGTCGATCAAATTGAAAATGAGATTCGTGTCTGGAGTTTTCAGAATTTTGGAAATGGTATTGCTTTAGGCATCAGCCGTTTTATGGGAAAGCTCTTCTTTGCACTTTTGGTTTTCCTTATTGGGAGATATTGTATTCGAAAGCTGATTTCCTTTCTTCCAAAATCCCGTATTTGTGAGAAAATCAATCCGACAGTTCGTCCCTTTGCCATAAAGGCGATACGTTTTGTTCTTTACTTCTTTTTGGGAATGAGCTGCATCAGCATTATGGGGATTCCGATGGCTTCCCTTATCACGGTGCTGGCTTCTGCGGGTGTTGCAGTCGGTCTTGCTATGCAGGGCTCTTTATCGAACCTTGCAGGAGGTATCATGCTTCTTCTTTTTCGTCCATTTCAGGTACATGATTATATCAAAAGCGGAACAGATGAAGGTACGGTGCAAGAGGTGAGTGTCTTTTATACCATTATTCTCTCTCCTGACAATAAAAAGATTTCCATTCCCAATGGAAACCTGATGAACAGCAATATTATTAATTATAGCTCGGAAGCGCTTCGTAGAGTTGACCTGACATTTTCCGTAGCAAGAGAAGAGGATCCGGAGAGGGTGGAAAAGGCATTAAAAGCTGCAGTAGAAGGGGACAATCGAATCCTTCATAAACCGGAGCCCTTTTTTGGGATTTCGGAGGTGAAAAATGATGCCTTAAACTTTGCTATCCGTGTATGGGTGGAGAGTAAAAGATACTGGGATGTTTATAACACCTTAAACAAGAGAGTTATTCTGGAGTTTTATCGCGAAAAAATTACCATTCCGAACACGAAGCTAAAATCATTGGCAAGTTCTACAGAAGAGTCGGAAGCTTTAGAGCAGCCGAAGCGAATTGAACAGTCGAAATAATCTAAACAGACGGAACAAACTGAACAGTCGAAATAAACTAAACAGTCGAAATGATCTAAACGGCTGAAACAAACTAAATGGCCAAAACAAACTATATTCTTGTAGTAGATAAAAGTATTTTCCCTTCTCTCTTTCTCTGTTATACTGTCCTTTATGGAAGAGAATCCGAGAAGGTTTTTCTTGTGATTAGGAGGTAGAAATGGAAGAGAAAGATATAAGGGCCCGATTAAACATGGCGAAGGGGCTTCAAGATAGTGTGTTGGCATTTTCAGACCATAGGGATCAGGAGCATTTAAATCAGGTTTTTGCTGCGATGGAAGAGCTGGTTTCTAAGGCCGGCGGTCTGCTTCTTGCGGCAGATCCTGCCGGGGAAAAGGAGGGACAGCAGCAGATTACACTTAGGTTCTTAAAATCGGAAGACGGAAAGAACTATGCAGCTGTATTTACCGACGAAGAGGAAAAGCGTGGAGACGGAGAAGAGCAAAACGGAAATGCCCTTCTTCTTCCTGCCGGAGAAATTCTGAATATTGTAGCCAATCATCCTACGGCAGACGGGCTGGTTATCAACCCCTTCAGTAACAGCTTCATTATGTTAAAGGAAGTTGTGCAGGCTCTGCAGAATAAGATGCGTACCGCGAATGTCGAAGAAAAGCTGAAGGGAAGTCATGGGATTACACAAGCTATAACACTCTACTATGAAGAGCAGAAAAAGTATGAAGAGAGTGAGATGCCGGAGGAAGAGAGAAGAGCCGGCATTGAAAAGGTACTCCAGGGCTTTCTGCAGGGTATGGAAAGAAATGCGCAGCTTCTTGTCGCGATTGTTCCGCCTGATAAGAAAGAAGGAGAAACCATGGATGGGCAGGTGCTGTTTAATCACTTAAGCACCAGCGACGGAAGAGATGCTATGGCGGTATTTACCTCCGGAGAAGAAGTACGGAAGAATAAAGAAGCTACTGCAGCGATTGCTATGCCGATTCTGGAGGTTTTAAGGGCAGCGGTTCATATTTCCGAGCAGGGAAAACTGGATGGAATGATTATTAATCCCTGGTCCCAGTCTTTCTTCTTGAGTCTTCACTTAATTAAATGGCTTTTGGATGCCGGAGACAGAAGAGACAAGCTTAGTAAGGAAAATGAAGAAAAGAGGAGCTTAACCAAAGAGCTTTCCGAAAATATGATTTATTCTTCCTTAATTGGTGGCAGTCTCGGTTTGGCGAAGGAAAGAGGCCTTATTGAAAAGGCGCCATTTAAGACGGAGGCTTTTTCATTAAGACCGAGCATAAACAGTATTTTACTTTCCGAATTCCACAGTTTAAATACGGAAAAGCGTCTCTCCATGCAGGATATTATGGAAAAGATGTACGACTGGAAGTCCAAAGGGGTTTATCTTTTAGATGGAAAGACGGAGGATAGTGTGGATGCAATTGAAGCGGCAATTATGCGCTATGCTACCGGAAAGAAGCCGGAAGAAATTGGCTCGGATATGTCCGATGACGCCGTGCTTTGTCGTATTTTACCCTTCTCTTTGCTCCTTTGCAGAAGACTGCATCAGTTTAGCGACTTGGACAGGGCAATGTTGCATGACGGAACAAGACTCACACACAATCATCCTGTAGCCCTCCTCATGGCTGAGCTTTATTCCTATATTTTACGCAATCTGGTTCTTCATATTGGTGGAGAAAGCTTGGAAGAGCAGCTTTCCGCTGCGGCATCCTATGTTGGACTGTTCTATGAAGACGAGGAAGCGGAGGATGAGGAAGAGGCAAGAATGAACGAAGAGGCAAAGGCGCAGCACCGTGAGGATGTACGAGACTATGACCGCGTAGCTGCCGAGTATGTCCGTCTTCTTCCTTTTATGAATGTAGAAGAAATGAAGAACAAGAAGGAAAAAGAGCTTGTTTTGGACGGCAGTGCAGAGAAGAGTCTTTATGCTGCGGTTTGGACTTTACTGCATACGACATCCTATCAGGAAGCGGTAGAAAAAGCGGTAGAACTTTCAGGAGGAAAGAACTTGCCGATTTTAGTATCTACTTTAGCTGCGGCACACTATGGCTATGCATCAATTCCGAAGGAATGGAAGGAAAGCCTTGCCGGGAAGGAAGAGGCTTACGAACTTGCCAGAGAGTGGCAGGCAAGGTGGCTGGACTAGTGTAAAAAATATAGGACGCTTTAAAAGCTGAATACAATGAACTTAGGGAGCTGTTTGGAACAGTTCCCTATTTTTTTGGAACAGTTCTCTATTTTTGCCTTTTTCCAAAATTCCATTTCGTGTAAACTTATCTATCTATGTTTTTTCTCCTTATAGAAAAGTTTAATAAATTGCACGACTTATAAAATATATAGTTGTATTGTTGAAAAATTAGTTTTTATTCATTACTATTTCGAGGAGACTAGTGAAAAATAGATAAAGGGGTATGAAAATGAATTTAAAATTTGGAAAACTTATGGGCGAGTTACTCATTTTTTGTGTAGTCTTGCTGTGTTTCTTTGGGAGTGGTACAGCGTATGCGGAAGAGAAGTTGGATGCTGTTTTTTTCTTGAGTGTCGAGAATGATGGTAGGAAGGAACCGCTTTTATCTGATATTAGCTTTATCCTGACGGATGAGGAGGGGAATGAGACAGAGCATAAATCTTCCATGGGAATGTTGAATATAGAACTCATTTATCAAAAAAAATATACTCTTAGCTTGCAAGAAAATCAGGATTACACTATGTCTAAGTTAAAGTTATGGAATAATGGGGAGTATCCTGCCGATTTAGCTACAGATGAGCTGGTAGATACTTTGGTTTTGCAAAAAAAAGATCCGGCAGAAAATATGGGGAAAGATGATGACGTAGCGGAAGAGGAGATGGAGAGACCGGATAGTATAGCTATCTATACTTATAAAGATGGGAAGGCTTTGGCCGGTAGTATCATCAGACTTTCCAAGTTTGAAGGGGATTTTCCTAATATTTTGTATAGAAAACCAACAGATACTGAGGGGAAATATGAGTATTCCCATTTTGATCCGAATTCAAAATATGAAATTCGGGTGGAAAATAGAGGTTTAAAATTTGAAGTGGATCATTATAATTTTGTAACAGATAAGGATGGAAGAGTAGCAACAATTGATGGAAAGCCTGTTAAAGATGAAAAGGATGCAGTAATTGAGTTTAAGGCCTTTGAAAAGAGCTCTGAAGTCTTACCCACGACAGAAGTTTATTTTTTTGTTGTGGATAAAGAGACCTCTGCATTTGTTCCGAATGTAGAATTAACTGCAAATACCATTACTCCTAACTTAAGTTCTTACAAGAATGTAAAATCCGATGCAAAAGGAATGGTTACTTTTAAGCTTGAGGGACAGAATGGAGGAAAGTACTATTCCGTTTGCGTTTCTAAAAATGGACAATTTTTGTGGAAGTTTGAACCGGAGCAAATACTAATTTCTGTAGATGAAGATGGAGAAGTTAAAATAGAAAATGATGTAGATCCGATATTTTATGTTACAAAGGAGGATAGACGTTACTTAAGGGACGATCTTCAAAAAGAAATTAACGTTGCAAGAAAATACTTGGCGGAGAATCATTTTTCCAATGCGGAAGCGCGTATAAAGCTGGAACAGGCTATTCAAGTATCTCAAGAAGAGTTGGATAAGCCGGAAACGACTCCTTTTTATGTAGAGGGATTTATTCAATCTGTGAAAGAAGCGAAAACGAATTTGGAACAATACCTAGTAAAAGAAGAAAAGACGGCGGAGGAAGAAGAGAAGAAAGTAGCTTCTTCCAGGGGACAGGTCTTGGGAGCAGAGCGTGGAAAAACTCCCGGCGAGTGGACAAAGGATGCCAAGGGCTGGTGGTTAAAAAAAGAGGATGGCAGCTATCCGAAAAATGAATGGAGCTATTTGAGTTCCGGAAATCTCACGGGATGGTTCTTCTTTAATGAGGATGGCTATATGAAGACAGGCTGGCACTTTTCTAACGGTAAGTGGTACTTCCTCGGTACTGTATCCGATGGAACACTCGGTGCCATGAAGACAGGTTGGTATTTAGACCCGACAAGTCAGTACTGGTATTATTTAAGTCCGACAGATGGTGCAATGCTTAGTGGCTGGCAGGAGATTAACGGCAAGTGGTATTATTTGAATGAAGACGCTTCTCGCCCTCTTGGCGCAATGTTTCTTAATGAAATGACAGCGGACGGGCATAGAGTGGATGAAAATGGTGCAAGAGTAGGATAAGAGGAACTGCATATTGTGCTCTATACATGGTACTTCTTGAAAATGAGATATCGCACGCTTTGAAAGCGATACTCGTTATGAACAAGATGTCTCAGGATCAGCCTGTGCCACTTGTTGAGAATTAAAAGGCGTGCAAGCTTTGCTAATCCGGCAGGCTCTGCACGCTTTTTTATTCTCGAAAACGGTTACTTATGATTTATGCGATTACTTTCTCACTTACAGTTTTGATTTCGCTTACCTTATTATTTTTTATATCAATATTTAGCTCTATATTATCCTTTTCATATTCAATGGCGTCAATCTGTTTAAAGGATTTTTCCTTTGCCTCCTCAACAAGAGACTTCTTTTTTTTATTTTTTTCTATCCTGGTTTGCAGGGAACGCATTTTGATTGCCAAGGAAAACATTTCAGGATCTTTTTCTCTCAAAAATTTCAAGTCCTTTTCATGCACATCCTTCCCGCTGCCATAGAGTAGGGTAATCTTTAAAATCAGAAATTCTTCATTTTTTTCATTTGCCTGCTTTTGTACTTCGGAAAGATTTTTCAAGCTATCGCAAAATTTGGCCTTCAGTTCGTTGAATTTTGTTATATCGTCAGCAATTGTTTTGAAATTTTTCCTTTCCTTTTCTGTGAGTACAATCTTTCTCCCATTAACTTGAAGATATCCGTCCTCGGCTATACTTCGTAAATCATCGGCATTGTCAAACTGTATTTTCCAGTTTCTTTGCTTATTATCTTCTTTCAGCACGGCGGAAATAGAATGATTTACGAATACGAATTCTCCCTCATTCGTAATCTTTGGCGTTCCTTCTTTCTCTGCAAATCCTTTGTACTCCTCACTTAATATGAAACTATCTTTTTTTTGCAGGATACGAAATTCCGTTGTCTTATACTCTCCATTTAGCTTGTATCCTAAAACTTTCTTGTCGATCTGCTGGTACTGAGTACTCAAACCTCTGTTTATTCCTTGCATTCCCATAGTAATCTCCTTATTTAACAGCTATCTATACAAAACTTATATCGACAAAGTAAATAGGAACTATAAAATGCGAGCATTTTACAGCTTTGTCACTGCAGATCCAATTTACTCATGTATCATTTTAGTTAAAAATTTTTTCTTTTAAAGGATGAAAAATTTTGCTTGACGAATGGGGAAAATGAATTATACTACCATACAAGACTTGAATATAAGACTTGAATAAATAAGTCCTAATACAAAGGAGGAAGAGAGTATGAACGGAAAAGCAAAAAGCGGTGCCTTACTGGGGGCGGCATTCCTTATGGCAACTTCGGCTATCGGGCCGGGATTTTTGACACAGACGGCAAAGTTTACAGGAGACTTTCAGGCGAGTTTCGGCTTTGTTATCCTGATTTCCGTTATCCTTTCCGCCATTGCACAGTTAAATATCTGGCGAGTGCTTTGCGTAAGCGGGATGAGAGGACAGGATGTCGGAAACCGTTTACTTCCGGGACTTGGATACTTTATCTCCTTCCTGATTGTTCTTGGCGGTCTGGTGTTTAATATCGGAAATGTAGGTGGAGGTGCTCTCGGGATTCAAACTACCTTGGGAATTCCGGTGCAGATTTCCTACTTTATTGCAGGGGGCCTCGCTGTACTCGTTTTCCTCTCCAAAGATGCTAAGGGGATTATGGATAAGCTCGTAAAGATTCTGGGCGGTATCATGATTGTGGTTATCCTTGTAGTAATTTTCATTGTAAAGCCTCCTGTTGCGACAGCGGTAAAGAACAGCTTTGTTCCGGATGCGAAGCTCGGCACATTGGTTCCGGCTATCTTGACACTCCTTGGGGGCACGGTTGGCGGATATATCACTTTTGCCGGTGCACACAGATTGATTGATGCAGGGGTTACAGGAGAAGGAAAGCTTAAGGACATTCAGTATTCCGCAGTGATGGGCATGATTGTGGCAGCGATTGTTCGTATTCTTTTATTCCTTGCAGTGCTTGGTGTAGTGGTAAAAGGAGTAACTTTAGATGCGGGAAATCCTGCAGCGGATGCTTTCTTCCAGGGAGCAGGAGAAATCGGAAGACGCTTCTCCGGACTGGTGCTTACCTGTGCAGCTATTACGTCCATCATCGGTGCGGCCTATACTTCCGTCAGTTTCTTAAAGACTTTCTCTTCGAAGATAGCGGAGAAGGAAAATCTTTGGACTATCGCCTTTATCGTGATTTCCACTTTGGTTATGGCCTTCCTCGGAAAGCCGGCAACTCTCCTTGTTTTGGCGGGAGCTTTAAACGGACTGATTTTACCGGTAACCCTTGGTGTATGTCTTGTGGCTTCACAGAATAAGAAGATTGTGGGAGAGAACTATAAGCATCCGAAGCTGCTTTTTATCTTAGGTATTGTGGTTGTTGTACTTGCAGCCTATGTAGGTATTCGTTCTCTTTCGGCATTGAAATTATTCTAAAGGCATTGAAAATAATCTAAAAGATTAAATAATACAAAAGATTGAACTGTATTTTGCAGACAAATTTGGTTTATAATGAGTGCCGTACGAAATCGTACGGCAGCTCGCTTGTAGGGGAAATAGCAGATTCCGTCATGAGATTGCTTATTACTTTTGGCACGGCAGCTCGTTTATAGGGGAAATATACTTAATGTAAAGCGAAAGCAAGAAGCGCGCGGCAATACGATTGTGCATGGAAGTTTATTTTTCCCCCAAAAAACGAAAATAAATCGGTGTTTTTACAGTATGAAGATGGATATGGATTAAGAAGGAAAATTTATGGAAAAGGTAAGAGTGGTAGCGGCAGGGGATTCCGCAATTCTGATTCTTTTTAAACAGGAGATCAGCGAAGAAGTGAATCGAGCTATCAGTGCTACGGTACAGCTGATAAAGATGCAACAGATTGAAGGCATTGTGGATATGATTCCGGCTTATGCGTCCCTTCTTGTGGAGTACAATCCCTTGGTAATTCGCTATGAGGAATTATATAAGAGACTGCATTCCATTGTGAAAATGGATACACAGGTCGAGAGTCTCGAAAAAAAGATTTGGGAGATTCCTGTCTGCTACGGCGGGGAATTCGGACCGGATCTTAGCTTTGTTGCGGAAAATTCCGGCTATTCCGTGGAAGAAGTGATTGAACGACATTCCCGGGATGCGTATCTAATTTATATGCTCGGTTTTCTGCCGGGATTTACCTACCTCGGGGGTTTAGAGGAAAAGCTTCACACCAAGCGACTCGATAATCCGAGACTCTGTATTCCGGCGGGATCTGTCGGGATTGGAGGCTCTCAGACCGGGGTATATCCCGTGGATTCTCCCGGTGGATGGCGTTTGATTGGAAAGACGCCGGTAAAGATGTATAATCCGGCAAAACAGGATCCGATCCTCACAAGAGCCGGAGAATACATTCGTTTCTGCCCCATTTCCCTTGAGGAATATCGGGAGATAGAAGAGGCGGTAGCGAAGGATGAGTATGAAGTAAAGTGGTATAAGGGGGAGTAAAATGGGATTTCGAGTAATTAAAGGAGGACTTCTTACCACGGTGCAGGACTTAGGGCGAAGCGGATTTCAGGCGCAGGGCTTTAATGTAAACGGCGTCATGGATAGAAGAGCCTTCCGTATTGCAAACCTCCTACTGGACAATCCGGAAAATGAGGCGGTTTTAGAGTGTACTT
Source organism: Oribacterium parvum ACB1 (assembly GCF_000238055.2). Lineage (GTDB taxonomy): Bacteria > Bacillota > Clostridia > Lachnospirales > Lachnospiraceae > Oribacterium > Oribacterium parvum. The sequence continues at coordinate 2,258,837 of NZ_KE148312.1, read as the reverse complement.
TAATCGGGCCTACACTGGAGTTTACTGCTCCCATGATTATTTCCATAACGGGAGGGGACTTCCGTCCGGAGTTAAATGACGAGAAGATCCCTATGTATACCGCAATTTATGTTGCGGAAGGGGATGTCTTAAAAATCGGCTCCGCAAGAACCGGGAGAACCTGCTATATCGCCTTTTCCAATTATCTGAAGGTGCCCGTTGTGATGGGTTCCCGTTCCACTAACTTGAAATGTCAAATAGGGGGCTTTAAGGGAAGAAAGCTGGAGGACGGCGATTTTATTGAGACCCGTATTAACAGAAGAATTTACCTTTCGAGCTTTCTCTCAAGAACGCTTCCGCTCAAAGAATATGAGGAAGATAAGGTGAAGATTCGCGTGGTCATGGGACCGGAGGAAGAGATATTTTCCAAAAAGGGAATCCGGAGCTTCCTAGAAACGGAGTTTACGGTCGGTGCGGAATTTGACCGCATGGGGATGCGTCTGGAGGGAAGCTTTATCGAAACAAAGCGCGGTTCGGATATTATTTCCGACGGTATTGCCCTCGGCTCCATACAGGTGCCTTCCCACGGAAAACCGATTATCCTTCTTGCGGATCGGCAGACAACCGGAGGCTACGGAAAGATAGCGACAGTCATTTCCGTGGATTTACCGAAACTCGTTCAGAGAAGAATGGACGATAAGATTCGTTTCGAGGCGGTGAGTGTGCAGGAAGCACAGCAGCTTATGCTACAGGAGGAACGGGAGCTACAGGAGATGCGAAAGGCAATCCATAAGCCCTGTAAGGAAGTGCTCGAATGCAGATTGGCTGCAAAGAGATTATCCATGCTGTTCGGATAGGACAGCTTTACGATAAGGAGAGTAGAATGTTGGATTTAGAAAAGTTAGAAGGACTGGTGAAGATTATGGAGGGCTCTACCTTAAACACCATGTCCATTAAAGACGGCGATTTTAAGATTATGATGAGTAAGCTGGATAATCCTCCTGTTATTGCAGGAAGCGGAGTGGTAAGCAGTATCAGTGCAGTCAGCAGTGACAGCAGTGCAAGCAATTCTTCTACAGACACTGCTGAGGAGGAAAATGAAGTGCATATCACAAGTCCGATTGTGGGAACCTTTTATTCCGCTAAGGGCCCGACTATTCCTGCCTTTGTAAAGGTAGGAGACACTGTAAAGGCTGGGGATACCGTCTGTATCCTCGAAGCCATGAAGATGATGAATGAAATCACGGCGGATTTCGACTGTGAAATCGAAGCGGTACTGGTTTCGAACGAGCAGAAGGTGGAATACGGACAGCCTTTATTCCGTGTGAGAAAGCTGTAAGAGCGCTGAGCTTACGCTTTGGTGTGAGAAGACAAAGCCTTAAATTTTAGTATCAGAAGGCTGAGCTTGCGTTTTAGTTTCAGAAGGCAGCGGAAAACGTGAGAAAGTGTGAGAAGGCGCTGAAAGGAACAGACTTAGTCTGTTCTACAGCTTTAAAGGAGGAAAAGGTGTTTAAACGAGTTTTAGTGGCAAATCGAGGAGAGATTGCGGTTCGGGTCATCCGTGCGCTTCGTGCTCTTTCCGTGTCCTCCGTTGCGGTTTACTCCAAGGAGGATCAGGACGCGCTCCATAGTCGTCTTGCGGACGAAAGAGTGTGTATCGGAGAGGGCTCGGCAAGAAACTCCTATTTGAATATGGATACGATTTTAACCGTGGCGAAGAATATGGGTTGTGATGCCATTCATCCCGGCTACGGTTTTCTTTCGGAAAATGCGAGCTTTGCTAAAAAATGTGAAGAAAACGGCATAGTCTTTATCGGTCCGACTGCGGAAGTGATTGACTCCATGGGAAATAAATCACAGGCGAGAGCGAAGATGCGGGAAGCCGGTGTGCCGGTGGTTCCCGGTTCCTTATCCGTTCTTTATGATGTGAAGGAGGCCTTAGAGGAAGCCAAGAAAATGGGCTTTCCGGTCATGATTAAGGCAAGCTCCGGCGGTGGCGGAAAGGGAATGAGAGAGTGCTTCGGAGAGGAGGACTTTGAAAAGGACTTCCTTACTGCGCAAAGAGAGTCTGCAAATGCCTTTTCGGATGATGCGATGTATCTGGAAAAGTTGATTTTAGAGCCTCGTCATGTCGAGGCACAGATTATGGGGGACAATTTCGGAAATGTTGTTGCTCTCGGGGAAAGAGACTGCTCCATACAGAGAAATCACCAGAAGCTTGTCGAGGAATCTCCCTCGCCGATTGTCAGTCCGGAAACGAGAAAGAAGATGATGGAGGCTGCCGTCAAGGCGGCAAAGTCCGTGCAGTACACCGGAGCAGGAACCATTGAATTCATCATGGATAAGAGCGGGGAGTTCTATTTTATGGAAATGAATACCCGTATCCAGGTGGAGCATGGCGTTACAGAGCTGCTCACGAACACCGACCTTGTCATGGAACAGATTAGAGTTGCGGCAGGAGAGCCCTTGAGTCTTAAACAGGAAGAGATTCCCTTCCTTGGGCACAGCATAGAGTGTAGAATCAATGCGGAAATTCCGGAGAAGAACTTTATGCCAAGCCCCGGTAAAATTACGGCACTTCACCTTCCCGGCGGAAACGGGGTGCGTGTCGATACCGCGCTTTACACCGGCTACAGCATTCCGATGGAGTACGATTCCATGATTGCCAAGGTACTGGTACTTGGACGAGATCGGGATGAGGCGATTCGGAAAATGAAGGTTGCCCTTGAGGAAATGCTGGTCCTCGGTGTGGAGACGAATCTCGATTTTCAATATAAGATTATGCAGTCCGAGGCTTTTCGGGAGGGAAAAGTTGATACCGGTTTCGTAGAGCGTTTTATGCTTTCGGGAAAGTAGGAGAAGATGAAGGTTGACTTAAATGCAGATGTAGGAGAGTCCTACGGAAGATATACCTTGGGATTCGATGAGGAGCTGATTCCGCTTATTTCTTCGGCAAATATTGCCTGCGGCTTTCATGCGGGAGATCCCGTTGTGCTGGAAAATACGGTCGGAATCTGTGAAAAGTCGGGAACCGCAATCGGTGCACACCCGGGCTTTCCGGATTTGCAGGGCTTCGGTAGAAGAAATATGAATTTAAGCCCGAAGGAAGTGAAGGCGATGATGCTCTACCAGATCGGGGCAGTAGATGCTTTTCTGCATAAAAACGGCGGAAAGCTTCAGCATGTGAAACCGCACGGCGCCCTCTACAATATGGCGGCAAAGGAGGAAAGCCTTGCAAAAGCCATTTGCGAAGCGGTTAAGGAATACGATAAGAGCCTCATTATTCTTGCGCAAAGCTCCGGCACCCTTTATAAAGAGGCTGTGAAGCTCGGTCTTCCTGTGCGCGCGGAAGTCTTTATGGATAGAGCCTACGAAGAAGACGGCAGTCTTGTGGCAAGAAGCAAGGAAGGGGCGATGATTACCGATGAAAACCTCGCCATAGATCGTGTGCTTTCCATGATTTTAAAGGGAAAGGTTAAGGCAATCAGCGGAAAGGAAATCCCTATACAGGCGGATTCCGTATGCGTTCACGGTGACGGAGAGAAGGCCCTCCTTTTTGTGAAGAAGCTCCGGGCAGCCCTAACGGAAAACGGAGTGGAGATAAGAAAGCTTAAAGGGTAGGAGAAAATAGAAAAATAGGGAGTGTAGGCATTTAAAAGCTAATGCATGCAACTCTCTTTTTTTTTTAAAAGTACTTTAAATCTGATATACCTATAATTTCCATTTGATTTTCCAGATAAAGTCCTTTATATTTATTTTGTAACCTAAATTAAGTTACAAAATAAAAAAGGAGTATTTATGAAAGATTTTTTGGAAAAAAGACTGGGAATAGAAATTATGTTGGAAGATATTAACTTTGAAGATAGACTTCCTCTCTTATACATCAGTCTTTATACATTTAAATTGGTCCAAACCTATGGTGCAGAGTGGATTATTATTATTCCAAAAGAGCAAGTTCATTTATCAAAACTAAGAAAACAACATAAACAAATTGAAAAAATATTGAATCTGCATTGTGCTTTCTATCTGAGAGCAGGAAATTTATATTCCATAAATACGATGATTTCGGAAGGGATTCCTTTCTTTATAGAAAATAGGGAGATATACCTGCCTTTTTTAGGGATTTTGCTGCAAGCAAATTCTGAAAGAGAGATAAAACCGATTCAGCGTTTATCCTACCTATGTCAAAAATTAATTCTTACGGCAATATATGAGGATTGGAATGAAATAAATGTTAGCAAAACAGCGGAAAAACTCGAAATCACGAAGATGTCTGCTTCAAGATGTTTTGATGAAATCGAATTTTTAGAGATGCCGATTCTAGGATTAAAGGGCAGGTCACGTGTTATCAATATACCTGAGGATAAAAAAGCTCTATGGGAAGATCTTAAGAATTTTATGAGAACGCCTGTGATATCTACGTTTTATTTTGCTGATGATTTGCAACTTCCAATCAAAGGTGGGATGTCAGCATTGGCAGAATATTCCAATATAGAAGATAACGCTTATCCAAGCTACATTGTGGCTAAAAAGGATATGAATAGACTGGGGATAAAAAATAGACCTATTTCCGGAAAGATAGATATGCCGGGATCTATGGTACAGGAGCTTGGATATATGCTTTTTTATAAAGCCGGAAATATAATGGATCCTTTGTCTCTTCAGCTTTCTTTATCAGAGGAAGAAAAAGAGGATTATAGAATCGGAAAAGCGGTTAAAGAAATGCTGGAGGAATATGTATGGTGACGGGGCTGTTAAAGTTTAGAGATTATTTTAAGGGCTATACAGGCAGTTATGTTCTTATAGGAGGCGCTGCCTGTGACATCTTGTTTACGGAAAATGCTTCAGATTTTCGCGCTACCAGAGATTTGGATGTGGTTTTAATAGTAGAAGCATTATCTGTGGATTTTGTCGAGAAATTATGGGATTTTATTTAAGGCAAAGGCATACCTTGACTTGAGTTCTAGAAAATTACATGGAGAGAGGATTGACTCCTTCGATATAAAGAAGCATAAAAATGATGTGTTAAGATTAGCGGTAGAAATGGCCTTAAATCCCATTAAGGAGTTACCGTTGTCAGTTTACGAGGATATAGGCTTTTTTATTTCAAAATTAAAAGAGGATGAATTTGATGATAATAGTTTGAAGACATATAGAGTAACTACAGAGCAAGTGATTCATAGACTTAAAAGTATCTTTAATGTATAAGAAATAGTTCATGTGGAAAGGAAATAAAACTATGGAATTACTGGATTATTTACAATGGAGAAATGATGTACCTTTGTCCGTTTCCCCCTTTAATGAGGTGGACAATGTCATTTTTTCCTATCTTTCTTATATTGATTTTCGAGATTTGAGGGAGGACTGGAACGGCTTCTTTGATTTAAAAGAGCTTTTTCAAGATTTTTGTGAAAAGCATTCTTTGGAAGAAATCCAGACCACAGGAGAGTTTACGGAGCGAGCACCCCTCTTACTGAAAGAAATGATGGAGGGAGAACGCTTTTCTGCTACCAAGGCCGGTTATTATGCGGAAGATTTTGACAAGAATCAGGTGAAGCAATTTGCGGCTCTTGTCTTTCTCTTGCCTGACGGCAGAAATTATATTTCTTTCCGCGGAACGGATAAGACCATCACCGGCTGGAAAGAAGACTTTTTGATGAGCTGTAGGACGGAAACCGCAGGCGCTAAAGAAGCAGTAGCGTATTTTAACAAGATCGCTCCTGTTTTGGAGGGAGAGCTTATCTTGGGAGGACATTCGAAGGGTGGGAACTTCGCCATGTATGCTGCGGCTTTTTGCGAGGCTGAGTACAAGGAGCGTATTGTGCAAGTTTATAATAATGACGGGCCCGGCTTTCGAGAGGAAGTGATTCAGTCTCCGGAATTTCAGGAGCTTTTACCGAAAATTATAACCATCGCTCCCCAAAGTTCTATTATCGGGCAACTTCTGTCCAATCCCGCAAAGCAACATGTGATTCACAGTACGGCAAAGGGCATTTTGCAGCATGATGCTATGACATGGGAAGCGGAAAAGGATACCCTTGTCTCTTCGGAACTGGATGAGCTTAGTGAGTACACGAAAACCACCTTGGGAAGCTGGCTGGAAAGCATGGACGATGAAAGCAGAGAGTCCCTTTGTACAACCGCATTTTCCCTGATTGAAAGTACAAAGTCGGAGACCTTTATTGAGTTTTCCGGAAATTTAATGAAAAACATGGAAACCATCTGGAAAGAAATGGGAAAGCTTCCGGAAGAGAAGAAAAAAGAAATTATGAATGCTTTAAGCAATTTGATGGAAAGCAGTAAACAAGCCGCTGTATCCCAGATCAAAAGCGGCGGGCAGACGGTAATCAGTCAACTACAGAGCAGCGGGCAGGCGCTGCTAAGTCAGGTGCAAACCGGCGGTCATGCGGCCATTAGTCAGGTGATGGGAAAGACAAAGGAGGAAGGAGAGCAGGTGTAGAGGATTTATGATATAATCTACAATATGAGAAAGGAGGATTTCAGATGAGTGAAAAAGAAGAGATACTATTTATGCAAACCAGACTTATCAGATTGGCGGCAGAAGAATGGAAGCTTTCCATGGATAAAGTACTTTCTTTATTTAAACAGGCAAAGGTTCTAGACTATATAGAAAAGGCTTATGGAATCTTCCATTGCGAGGGAGACGAGGCGGTGTTGCAGGATGTTGAAGAATATATTGATTCGAAAGGATTAAAGATACATGCTTGAGTTAAAAGAAAGCTTAATTCTTTATCATGGAAGACGCACTATCTTGTCTAAAATTTATAGAAAGTGAGAAGATATGGCTGAGTTGAGTATTTCCAAAGAAAGACTGAATTATACAATTGATCTACTTGTAACTATGGCAGTGGAAGAAATATCGGCATTCACCGGAAAAGATAGCAAAGAAGTCTTAGTGGACTTCCTTCTTTCAAAGACGGGAAAAGCCTTGTATGATGATACAACAAAGCTTTGGTGGACAGGTCCCTCCTATTTAGCGGAAATGTATTTGGAGGAGGTTACTGCGAAGCAAGAGGTTTTACCGTACACCTGCGAGAGTATGAAAAAAATAAGGTAAAGAAAATCCGCCAGCCTGAAAGCTGGCGGATTTTTTTGAAAGGACAGATTATTTTACCGCTTACTCATAAGATTTCAATTCGTCTAAAAATTCCTTGTAATCATCATCAGTCCAATAAAAAGTTAATTCTTCTTCAGTAAAATCGTCAGCTTTTTCAGTCATAAAATGGTCTCCTATATCATAATCAAACCTTCTTAGAACTGCCTCTGCAAATTCCTTAAAAAACATTCCAATTCCTGTTATAACATTTTTATCTTCAACAATTCCTTTGTGAATAAAGTTTTTCTTCTCTATAAAATCAAAAGTATCTGTCATCTGCATAAAATATCCCGCAGTAAATTTTTTATTTTTGAGAACGCCTGATTTAGATAACAATATTGGTGAAGATGAAATTGCCGCAAACACAGTTCTGGAATCAATGCCTTCTCTAAGAAAATCAATCAGTTTTTCATCATACAATGCGGGTAATGGATTCATGGTTCCGGGCAAAATTAAACAATCGTAATTTTTTGCTTTTATATTTCCAATAATTTTAGTGGGTCTGATGACAAAGCCTTCCTCGCTTAAATATTCCTTATCTTCGCTTGCAATAAAATCAAGTTTTTCACCAAACCACAATGTTAATACAGATGTTAGGCAAGTTATTTCTTGCAAAGAAAAATCAGGATATAAGATTACTGCAAACTTTTTCATTTATGCCCTCCTTCAATTTCTAATTATTTATCTTATTATCTTCTTATCTTATTGACCTGCGGTCAATAAGCATCCTTCGCTCAAAGAACTCAGCTAATTCTTCTTTCTCAATAAGCAATAATAGTAGACTATTTTCAATCCATTTTTTATATTAGCTTTCTATATCCTCCTGTCCTGTAAAATTGTCAGTTTTCCAAAGGGAATATACGGAAACCATAGCCAATCCACGCTCGTCAGATCTACATCTGCCATGCGGAGCATGGGGACAGGCTGGCGGAGGACAGCACTTCATGCTGTTTTCGGGCGGCAAGTCCAAAAGGGATAGACGCACAAGTGTCGCAAGGGAGTGTAGTGCCCTCGATGGAACGAAGTGACGAAATATTCTCGGTCGGGCAGTTTTATTTGTTACTCTTTTGTATCGTAAATAATTCTGCCTGTAAAGTAAATTGAAATGTCCATTTGAACTAAATCTTCTGTTTCTAAGATAGATAAATAACCAGAATACAATACTTGATTATACCCATATAATTCATCTACAATTTCAAAGCTATAGTTTTTGTATCTCTTTATAAAGTGTTCCAGTTCTAATTTCTCACCATTGAATTTTCCATAGTTTCCCCATTTGCTCTGCAACATCACGCTGGTAAAATCAAAATCCACACCTTCGATTGTGATGTTTCCCTCGACCTGTTCAAAAGGTTCTGTAAGTTTTTTATATCCGTCCTCAAATTCAAGTACTATTGTTTGATCTTGCATTATAATCTTTTTGACACGCATATCATGTAGACTATATGGAATGGGCGGATTGTGTTTATATTCTGTCCTCATGAGACCTCCCCGTCAAATTCCTATTTGTTGCACAATTTTCATATTCAAATTATACCATAAAAAACTTGTGTCCGAGATAATGCGGGGATATTTCAGCTGCCGGAGGATAAGACGCTGAAAATGTCTATTCCGACGGAGCTTATCCCCATTTGCCCGGATGACGGACTCCCCATGACCATGAATCTCCGCACGGATGAAAGCTTTGTAGAGGACGCGGGCTGGAAAATGGCGGCAAAGCGCTATCAGGATTTCCTGCATAGTCATAAGGGAAAGCATGTCTTATATTGGGAGCTCGGGGTAGGGATGAATACTCCCGTGATTATTAAGTTCCCCTTTTGGCAATATACCGAAGAGAATCCCAATGCCTACTACGCCTGTTTGAATCTGGGAGAGTCGGGATGCAGTACGAAAATTTCGGAGAGAAGCATTTGCCTGAATGCAGACATCGGAAAGGGACTTAGAGATTTGCTATAGGGGAGCTTTGAAAGGAGGAGAAAATGAAGCAAAGTGAAAGAAGGATATGGTTGATTCAGGAATTGCAAAAAGAAATGCCGGAGTACTCCCATTATCCGATTCCAAAAACTTCGGAAGAACAGTGGAGATTCCTCCGTGGACAAAAGCAAAAGGGCATCGGAGAGACTCTTAGAGAGCAGTACGAGGTATCTTGAGGAGAAACTGAAAGAACTTTCTTCTCGTAAGCTCTGTCAGTCAATCAAGCCGAGCCTAGAAAGAATCAAGGTATACGCAAGAGGGTGGCTTAACTACTATGGAATAGTAAGTATGAAGAGCAACATGAATGATGTCAATGGATGGCTCTATCACAGAATACGTATGTGTATATGGAAACAATGGAAACGTGTGCGAACCAGATACCGAAACCTGATGAGCATGGGAGTTCCCAAAGACCTGGCATGGAAAGCGGCAAACAGCAGACGAGGCTATTGGTTTACAACACATACAGTTGTCATGAACATGGCAATGACAAAAGAAAGACTGATAAACAGTGGCTTTTATGATTTAGCCTCAGCCTATCAGTCTGTGCACGTCAACTATTGAAAGCGCTGTATACGAGAACCGTACGTACAGTGCTGTGAGAGGACGGCGGTTAGTCACCGCCTCCTACTCGATTACTTTTATATGCTCTATCAATACTCTTCCTACAAGCTTTTATACGTCATAAGTCACTTAGCTCTTCATTTTTCTTAACATTTAAGAAAAATATTTCTTATCCTCTGGCTATAATGTATTTCTTATTCATAAAGAACTTCCATAATACAAGGTTAGCCAGTATCATCACCACTATACCTATTAGCTGTAACTCTAGGGTTTTAAGCCAAAATATATGCGTCCATCCAAATAAGGCAAGTATGAATAAACTCATAAATAACAACAGTAATCCCCGTCCTACATTTGCAGGATTGAATTCCGAAGAAAATGGAAGCTCCCAAGTACCTACTCTTATCATAAGACTTGTTACAAATATAAACGACAAGTAGGCAATGACTATGTCGGGTAGGATAGCAATTCCATAAACCGCAAAAAGCAGAGCTGACAGAGCCACAAAGATAGGCGTCAGATAGCGAAACAATACTACCTTAACTCCTGCCCTTATACATTTACTTAGATTCTCAATTGGAAGAATCTGATAGAACATTATGCTCTCTTTATTCTCAGTCTGAGTTATTATCCCATAGATGGCTGCGGAAGTAAGCCCTGTAAAATAAAGCAGAGCCAGCCCCCATCTTCCTTCTCTGAGATTTTCTATAAAGCCTGTAAGTCCTTTTTCACCTGTAATCTGTGGCAGAACCATTATTATAGGCAGAATAAATACATTGGCAAGCTGTGGATAGAGCTTAAGCTTCATATCCCTGTTTCTTGACACCTGTATCAGCACAAGCTTCATAAAGGCATTTTCCTGCTCATCCTTTGAGAGGAGCTTACACATAAGATTTGAAAATGCTGAAAGTGTTTTATTTTCCTTGGCTGTTTCCGTAAGCTTGTCAAGTTCTCCTTCAAACTCCGGCATAGCCTTTTTCCTGTATATTACTTCAAGCAAGATGACAGCAGGCACTGTGATTCCTGCCAGTACATATATATACCATGCTCCACCCGCACCAAATAAACTCTCCAGTATAGCTGAGAACCAAGCTGATGGCAGAAAAAAATAAAATGGCGAAAATGTAAGTTCCCCCTTTGAGAAGCCTGCTATGCTTACGACTCTTGGCACAATCTGATACGAGAGTATTATCGCTATTGTCATAAATATCTGAAAGCCGCTTAATATGTCCTTTAGCTTCTCTCCGGAAAATACCTTGAGAAGGAGGTAGTAAATAACTCCTGCAAGGTGGAGGCAAACGACAACAATCACAATCGATACCAGAGTGAACGCAAAGCCGTATAGGATTCCCTTAGAAATAAAGCCGACAACTATAGATGGCAGCATCATAGCAGCTGCTATAGTTCCTATATAATAGGCTATATGTATGTTTTTTGCAGTACTTATCTCATTTTTCCCAATCGGCAGTGCTCCGTAAAATGACTTTTCTGTAGTGTCTAAGAGTACAGCTGAATATTCACTGATATAGACGGAAAATAACATGAATATAAGCATGGCAAAGCTGATTGTATTAGCTCCAAACATATTTGGCATCACCTGCATAGAAGCGATAAAAATTCCTAACCCCATATAAACCAGGCAGGTTAAAATCATAGATCTTTTCGGCTCTTTCCCTATCTTCTTCCCATTATTTTGCAGAGCAGGGGAAACCCTTCTGCTATCCATAATTAGCTTTAGCCTAAGCATCTCCCTAATCTGACCATAGTTTAAGTCTTTACTTAAAAATGGCTTTACACATTTATCAACTACCTTAAGCACAAAGGGTTCGCTATTTTTCATCTTCAATAGTCTCACCTCCGGTCAGTGTGTCTACAAACTTAGCTGCAAGGTCGTGTCCCTTTGTAAAGCCTGTAAGGTCATTGAAAATCTCCTCCATACTACTGCCCCTGCTGTTGTTTTTCAGCTCTTCAACCGTAGAATCTGCTATGACTGCTCCGTCCTTAAGAAGGATAACCCTACTGCTCATCTGTTCCACCACTTCCATAATATGAGAGGAATAAAATATGGTCTTCCCCTGTTTGGTAAGTGTCTTAAGCACCTCCTTAAACACAGCCACGCTATTGGTATCCATACCGTTAAGCGGTTCATCAAGGAAGAGGATGTCAGGGTTATGTATAAGGCTTCCTATGATGGCTATTTTTTGCTTCATACCCTTTGAATAACCAGAGATACGAGTGGTGAGCGCATCATTTATCTGAAATATCTCCGCAAGCTCCTCCATCCTACCTCTCCAGTTGCTTAGTTCATAGACAGAGGATAAGAAAGAGATATATTCTTCCCCTGTAAGGCTCTCATAGAGGGATAGAATCTCTGGAACATAACCTATCTTCCTCTTGTAGCTTACCAGATCTTCTTCTATATTCTTACCAAAGACCTCAATTGTACCTGTGTATCCACCAAGGATTCCAAGCATCAGCTTAACAGTTGTGGACTTGCCACTTCCGTTTGGCCCTATGTAGCCGATAAGCTCTCCCCTGCCTGCCTTAAAGCTCACATCATGGAGAACATGATGCTCTCCAAAGCTTTTATTCACATTAGTCAGTCTAAGTACCGTATCCATACAATTCCTCCACTCTGATTATATTAAAATAATAATATCACTAAATATTGATCTCAAACCATTACATTCTACTCCTGTTTTTTCTATTTGACATGTATATTACCTGTCTTTTTGAGTTGAGATTAAAAAATAGTGCTAAGCCAAAGATTAGAACCTATGGCTTAGCATTTTATTTATACCTTCATTATTAAGAAAATACAATGTCAATGGAAGTTTTGTATTTATAGCTAGTTTCTTTATAAAGTCTGAACTGCATGTAAGGTTTATGTATTTATAATCTGAGATCTTTGCTACCTTAAAACCCCTTATAAAGTTAAATATTTCTTCGATTCCATATTTATCTTCTAAGATGTAAATTTGCAGCATTCGGGAAAGAAGAACAGCAAGGTAACATATCAGGAAATGACCGATAATTGAGTCTTGTTTTTGGAGGTATACAGGTCTGGCGTCAAGCTGTGATTTCATTGCCCTGAATGACTCCTCGATTCGCCAGAGATTATGGTATGTATCATATATTTCTTTTGAAGTCATTGACAGCTCTGACGTTACAATTAGATTATATCCTGCAAGCTTTTTTGCTTTTTCTATCGCCTCTTCATTTATTTCAACTTTAATTTTCCCGTCTTCTTTGTTTCCTTTTTTATCTGTAGGTATAAAAGTTACATACTTTGAACAGTCACCAAACTCAGACCTTTTAGCCTGTGAGGTTTTTAGATTGTGGGCTTTTTCAACCAGTTTATTAATCTCGTATATGTGTTTTTCTGCAAGCTTAGGATTAAAGTAAATGGTAAATAACCTGTCTGCCCCAAAAAAATCTGCCAGCTCTCAGGCTGGCAGGTTTTTCTTATAGTGCGCCTAGCGGCGCACGTTTCTAACGGGTTAAAGTCCCGAATCCGCCTGGTAGTGGAAAGGATAAGTCCAATAACTACACGGAATCATGCATGATAAATGAGGCAGATAGATGGAGAGGAAGAAACGTGTGCGAACTAGATACCGAAATCTTAAGGTAATGGGAGTTCCAAAAGACCTAGCATGGAAAGCGGCAAACAGCAGACGTGGCTATTGGTTTACAACACATACAGTTGCTATTAATATGGCAATGACAAAAGAAAGACTGATAAACAGAGGCTTTTACGATTTAGCCACAGCATATCAGTTTGTGCACATCAACTATTGAAAGCGCTGTATACGAGAACCGTACGTACAGTGCTGGGAGAGGACGGCGGTTAGTCACCGCCTCCTACTCGATTTAGGAATAATTATATGTATTGAAAATTATAAATGTTCGGAAATCGTTTGGGATTGATTGGAGAGAATAATGGAATTAATAGAATACATAAGACTAAGAAATAAAATGACACAGAGTGAATGGGAAAACTCTTTTGAGAAAGAAGAAAGAGAGATTATTATTCTAAGACATGAAGGTGGTGGTGGAAGTCTTAGAAACGGTTTTTGGGACTGGGAGGCTTATTTTTTAGCCTATGTGGACTGTAAAACAGGTGAACTGCATAAGGAGGAAGGACGGATAGCATTTCCTGTCACAGACACAGAAAATCTGCCATATCAATTTGAAGATGAAACTATTTACAGATTAAAGGTACGTGAAAAGCTACCAGAGGAAGTTCCAAACGGTGCATTGCCGATAAAAAACTTGTTTTTGGTTGTAGAAGTTCTTGAAAAAAACGTAGCTTGTCCGGAACTTGAAGAAATACTTACAGAGTATAGAAAGCCGATAATTTTGCAAGATGATGTATTGGGTGAACTGACTTATGATAAACAAATTAAATGTTTTGAGGGAAACATAGCTTGGCTTGGTGGCAGGATACATATATCTTTATATGTAGACAAGGATAATAAGAGCGGTATAACAAAGGCTAAAAAGGCTATAAAAACAATGGTTTTGGAACAGGAAAAATGGGATGCAGACCTGCATAGTTTTGCGGCCCAAAAGCTTACAAAACTTGCTTGTGAATGGGCAGAATCTGATGAAGAAGCTGCTTTAATTACAGAAGAAAGCTTTGCAAAGAGAATTAGCTTAAGCTTAATATGGGTGACATCGGGAGGTTCATTTACAGCTTATCTTGATGATGATGACCTTTTCTTTGGACACAGCATAGCAGTTAATGGAAGCCCTAAGAAGGGGCTATTGTCGGCTGATATTGAGGGATAAAACATATACTGATATTTTGGGTAGTGAAAGGAGAAAAATGGAAAAACAAGCACTTATAAATCAATGGTTACTTGAGCAGGAAATAGCGCATATTAAAGGTTGGGATTTCTCACATATTAGAGGAAGATATAGAGAAGAGGATGATCTCCCTTGGGATTTTGAAAACATTATAAAATCCTATTTGAATGATACAGATTATTTATTGGATATGGAAACAGGAGGTGGCGAATTTCTTTTGTCTTTTATGGCAAACGCTAAATATACTGCTGCGATTGAAGGGTATGAACCAAACATCAAAATATGTGAGGACAGACTTCTTCCTTTAGGAATAGATTTTAAAGCATGTGAAGGAGGAGATATTCTTCCTTTTGAAGATAACTACTTTGACATTATTACTAACAGGCATGGTCAATATAACATAAACGAAATTAAAAGAACTCTTAAAAGCGGAGGAGTATTTCTTACGCAACAAGTCGGTGCAGAAAATGACAGAGAACTTGTAGAACTTTTGATAGGTGATGTTGAAATTCCTTTTCCGGAAGCATATTTAAGTATTGCAAGACAGAAATTTACTGATAACGGATTTGACATTGTGGAAGCAGATGAAGTCTACAGACCGATAGAGTTTTATGATGTAGGTGCACTGGTTTGGTTTGCCAGAATTATTGATTGGGAATTTCCGGGTTTTGAAGTGGAGAAATATCAGGATAATCTTTTTAAAGCACAGGAAATTCTTGATAAAGAAGGTGTAATTAAGGGGAAAATTCATAGATATTATTTTGTGGCTAAAAAGAAATAATAAATTTATGAAGAGGTTGATTATTCCGGATTAGTCTGTGGAACTGAGTTTTATATAATGGAAGGCCAAAATAAAGTTGAAGAGGGAATTATAGATGAAATTTTCTCTGCAAAATTGCCACTGCTTAATGTTAATCTTCCATTTTGGATGTATTACAAATGATTTAAATAAAACGAAGGAGAAGAATAATGGCTAAGAAAAGAGTTACCCTGCCAAAAGACTTTGATGAGCTTATTAAGTCCGGAGATATTGAAGCACTTAAAGCTGTCTATGATAAATGTGAGCTTACTGCCTATGATGGAAAATTCGGTCTGCACACTGCACTTCATTACAAGGGTGTACCTGACGAGCTTGTTATCTGGCTCGTTAAGCAGGGACTTGATGTAAATATACCTGACTATTATGGCTGCACACCTTTGTACAGTCAGGCAACATTTGGCATGGATACAGTAAAACTGCTTTATGAGCTGGGAGGAGATATACAAAAGCCAAATAGATATGGAAATACGCCGCTTCATATGGCAGCAGAGTATTTCCGCCCTAATACAGTACACTTTTTGATTGAAAAGGGTGCAGATGTCAATGCTAAAAATGAAAGAGGCGAAACTCCTCTACTAGCCGCTCTTACAGCGTGCGGAGGAATAAGGGTAGTACCTATGGCCCAAATAGCAGAAATGTTAATAAAGGCAGGTGTAGAAATTACGCCTGAGATGGCAGAAAAAGTAGAAATAATCGGTAAGGATTTTGAATTCCACAGGGATGACTTTAGTGAAGCTTCCTGTGAAGATGTAGATACAGCCCTGTCAAAGCTCTACAATATCTTTGGTGCAAAGCCTGTGGCAAAAAGAATAATACATGGCGGCGTTTCTCCTATTCTTGTAAAGGGGAGCACTTGGAAAGAGCAGTATAATGAGCTTTGGGATTTACTAATTCCATCGACAGGAGCCGCAAAAACGGTGCAGGGAGAGGTTATCCGCATAACAGGCAGGGTGGACGATGAAATTAATAGAAACGGTGGAATAAACTGGGATAGGAGTTATAGAAATATGCTAAATTCGCTGCCGGTTCATTTTGCAGAAGGAAATGCGCTGTCAGAGAAGGAGATAGAAGAGAGTAAGGTGCTTATTTCAAAGATAGATGGAAAAGGTTTGGCTGAGGATGGTGTAATTACAAGATTATGCGAGCTTGCAGTTAGTTGGGTAATCTTAAACCCTAACACAATTCCGCTAGGCGAAATAAATTATAACAGATAATAATCACAGGAGATTGCAGATGATTACAATAAAAGACATAGGAGATTTTGAATCTGTTCCCGGGATTGTAAGTGATATTATAAACGGAGATACATTGGCTTTAGATAAGCATTTATCTGAGGGCTTCGATATAGAAGAGGATATAAAACTCGGTAAATATACAAGACTCTCCCCTTTAGACCTTGCCCTTATTATGGAAAATTTTGACTCTGTAAAATGGTTTGTGGAAAAGGGAGCAAATCTGAATGTAAAAGGGAATCCTTCATTCTTACTTGCAGTGAGGTACTGCGATGAAGAGGTTATCAGGTATCTTGTGGATTCTGGAGCAAAAGTAGACGGTGTCAATAATGTAAAGTCAGAGGCTTTTAGTCAGGCATTATATAAGGAATATATAAAGAGCTGTTAAAAGGATAGGGAAGTGCGTGCGCCGATTTTCAAACCTTAAGCTGTATAAAATAGCTCTAGCATTCTACCGCCCTAATTCTGTGCTACATCTTGCCCGGAAATAAGCTTGCAAAGCCATGATGTAAAATGTAAAATTACATCATGGCTTTTTCTTTTTAAATGAGTCCTGCCAGCGAGATAGCGGTAGTTCATTCTAAAGCGCTATTATAGCAAAGCCTAGACTTTACTATTGGACATTATTAAACATAATTTTGACGGAGGATTTATGCAGGTTTCAACCAAATTTACCATTGCCTTACACATTTTAATTGCGGTGAAATACTTTGAAGAAGAATACAAGCTCACCAGTGATTTTCTCTCCGCCAGCATCGGCAGTAACCCGGTAATTATTCGAAACATTATGTCTCAGCTTCGAGAGGCGGGAATTATAGAAATCAAACGTGGCCCGGGAGGAATGCATATCACAAGAGATTTAAAGGATATTTCCTTTTTAGACATTTATCAGGCGGTGGAAACCAGCGGGCAGGGAGAGCTTTTTAACTTCCATGAGAAGCCAAACCCAAATTGCCCCGTGGGAAAAAATATTCATAGGATCTTAGACGAGAGTCTTTTGGAAGTGCAGAAAAAGTTTGAAGAAGAACTGAAAGAGCATTCCGTGGCAGAGGTGTATGAGAGGATGGATAAAGCATAAAAATGTCCCCCGGAATCTAAAAATATTCTCCCTTTTCTTTCTTTTTAAATCTTCTAAAATGAAAGAAAAGGGATATTTTAGATTGTGAAAAAGAGGCGAATATGGGGAATGTTTTGGTGCAAATGAAAAATATTTCCAAGTCTTTTTCCGGTACCAAGGTTTTGAAAGGTGTAAATCTGGAATTAGGCCATGGAGAGATTTTGGCACTTTTAGGAGAGAACGGTGCAGGAAAATCCACTTTAATGAAGATTCTAAGCGGAATCTACAGTAAAGATGAGGGAGAAATCTATTTAGACGGAGAGCTTTGCCATTTTCAAAATCCGAAAGAAGCACAGAATAAGGGTGTTGCCATCATCCATCAGGAAATGAACCTGTGTAATGATTTAAGCGTGAGTGAAAATATCTTCTTAGGTAGAGAAGTGATGGAAGGGTTAAGTCTGAATCATAAAAAGATGGATGAGGAAGCCCAGAAGATATTGGATGATTTGGGCATCAGCATGAAGTCTACAGAGCTGGCAGGGGACTTAAAAGTATCGGAACAACAGATGGTGGAGATAGCCAAGGCTCTTTCTCAAGATGCCAAGGTTCTTATCATGGATGAGCCGACATCCGCCTTAAGCAGAAAGGAAATTGAGGACCTTTTCCGGGTAATTCGAAAGCTAAGGGATGAGGGAAGGGGAATTATCTACATTTCCCATAGACTGGATGAACTTCGAGCAATAGTGGATAAGGTTAGCATTTTACGAGACGGGGAAAATGTTATCTCCGGCGACTTAAATGAATTTTCCATTGATGACATTATCCGACACATGGTGGGAAGAGAAATTCAGGACAAATTCCCACGAATACACTGTGAGAAGGGAAAAGAAATCCTTAGAGTAGAGAATTTAAATGCCGGCCCCAAGGTAAGAGATATTTCTTTTAGCCTGTATGAAGGAGAAATCCTTGGAATTGCGGGGCTGATGGGGGCGGGAAGAACGGAGATGACCAGAGCGCTTTTCGGGGTGGATGAAAAGACTTCCGGGAAAATCTACCTTTTTGGAGAGGAAGTTAAGACAAATACACCTAAGGATAGCATAGAGCTCGGTATGGCTTTAATTCCGGAAGACAGAAGAAAAGACGGACTTTGTACGGATTTAAGCATACGAGAGAATATATCTCTCCCTAATCTGGACAGCATAAAAAATTCTCTAGGAGTTCTATCTAAGGACTTAGAGTTGAAAATTAGTGAGGATACCATAAAAAGCTTGAATGTTAAAGCTAAGGACCGGGAAATGATTTCCAAGAATCTTTCCGGAGGAAATCAACAGAAGGTGGTTTTAGGCAAATGGTTGGTAAGAAATCCTAAGGTAATCCTTTTTGATGAACCCACTAGAGGAATCGATATCGGAGCCAAAGTGGAAATTTATCAAATTATGAATGAACTGAAGAAGAAGGGGGTAGGAGTTCTCTTTATTTCTTCGGAAATGGAAGAAGTGCTGGGAATGTCCGATCGAATCTTGATATTCTGTGATGGGAGAATCACAGGGGAATTAAGTCGGGAAGAGGCAAATCAGGAAAATATTTTGAAGTTGGCAACAAGGTATGAAGAAAAGGTATAAGCGAGGTAATCCGTTACGGAGAAAAGGGCTTAGCTAAGAAAAGCAGGAGTATCAGGCTTGAAAAATATCTGTTTTGCGGGGAGTGAAAATGAAAAACAAAGTAAAAGAAATACTGAGAATCAGAGGAATGAGAGGAGCAATTACTGCCTTTGTGGGGCTAGTAATCATTTACGTTGTTTTCGGATGTATCAATGACAAGGTCTTTTCTTTACAAAACAACTTAAATCTTCTTCGTTCCATGGCAAAGTATTTACTCATCGGAATCGGACAAAGCTTTGTCATGATTACCGGGAACATTGACTTATCCATCGGTTCCGTGGTGGGAATGAGTGCCATGGTGACCGCAAGCTTGATGACAAGAGGAGTGCCCATTGTGGTAGCTCTGTTGGTCAGCCTCCTGATTGGTCTTATTATCGGATATGTGAACGGAGAATTGGTAGGAAAGTTCCAGATGCCTCCTTTTATTGCCACCCTGGGAACCATGTTTGTGGCAAGAGGCATTGCTTATCTGGTCAACGGAAACCGAAATACGGATAACATTGCCAGCATCTTAGGAAAGGATCAAGGTAAATTTTTTCAGGATGCCTTTTACTACGGAAAGATTCTGGGCATCTATACAACCTTCTGGATCGCCTTTTTGATTTTCCTGATTTTTACTTTTATCTTAGGAAAAACCAAGCTTGGCAGACATATTTATGCTGTTGGCTCCAATAAAGAAGCTTCCAGACTTTCCGGTGTAGATATTGTTTCCGTTATTAAGAAAACCTACCTGATTTCCGCATTTTGCTCGGTGATTGTTGGATTTATCCTCTGCGCACAGGCCGGAATGGGAAATATGGAAGCCGGAAATATGTACGAAATGTATGGTGTTGCCGCCGGTGTAATCGGAGGAGTATCTCCTCTTGGAGGCTCCGGCCTCTTACTGGGAACCTTTCAGGGAGCACTGCTTTGGCAGACTTTGGAAAATGGTTTAAACATGGTGGGGGCTCAGGTAGGTATTCAGCGAATTGTAATCGGTGTAATTGTGGTACTGGCAGTACTCATGGATGTCTTGGTTCGAAGCGGAAATGTATTTTCCAAGAAGAATAAGCAGTAAGTGAGGATTGCTATAATATAGAAAGAGAGGAAAACATTATGAAAAAGAAACTTATCTTGCTTGCAACTCTTTTATCCGCTGCAATGCTCTTTGGCTGCAGTTCGGATAAGCAGGATGCTAAAGACACTACTGCGGCAGTGACGGAAGGAACTACAGCAGCAGGAGAGGAAAAGGCTACGGAGGAAAAGGCGGAGAACAGTGGAGAGACAACAGTAAAGGCTGATAAGCCTTATAAACTGGCTCTTATTACTATGGATTCTCTTGACCAGCACTGGGTTACCTTAAATGAAGGCGCTCAGGCGGAAGCAAAGCTCGTTGGCGTGGAAGTAAAGTTTATGTCTCCGGATACCAAGGATGACTCCAAGCAGATTGAGTGTGTAAACAATGCCGTTGCCGGCGGCGTGGACGGAATTATGATTGCAGCAAACGGGCCGGATGCCATTTCTGCTTCTTTAAAGGAAGCACAAGCACAGGGAATCAAGATTGTTTATGTGGATTCTCCTGCCAATGTAGATGCGGAAGCAAGCTTTGCAACCAACAACAAGCAGGGTGGAAAGACTGCCGGAGAAGAAATGAGAAAAGCTTTGGAAGCACAGGGGGTTACAGAAGGAACTATCGGTATTATCAGTACCAATGCTTCTACCCAGTCCACAGTAGACCGTGACAGCGGCTTCAGAGAGGCTTTTGAAGGCTCCAAGTTCACTATCGAAGAGACACAATACTGTGACGGAGATGCTGCGAAGGCACAGACCATTGCAGAAAACTATATTACCAAGGGTGTAGTAGGAATCTTTGGTGCAAACGAAGGCTCTACTGTAGGAACAGGAAATGCAATTAAGGCTTCCGGCGATAGCAAGATTATCGGTGTAGGTTTTGATAAGTCTGACAATATTAAGAGCTTAATTCAGGATGGATATCTTCTTTGCACAATGGCACAAAATCCGGATGTCATGGGTAAGATGGGTGTGGATGCATTAGTAGAATCTTTGAATGGAAAAGACTTAAAGGGCGAGACTGTGGATACCGGTGTATCCGTTTTAAATAAGGATAAGCTTAAGTAAGCTTTAACAAAAGGAATAGGAAGGCGGCTTTTAGAATAATCTGAAGCCGCTTTTCTTGCATGAATTGAAGAAAAAAAGAGGAATGCATGGAGAGATATTATTTAGGATTTGATTTAGGAGGAACAAAATCTGCTGTCATTTTGGGAAGAGATACGGGAGGTCCCATAGAAATTTTGAAAAGGGAGGCAATTCCTACTTTTCAGGGAAACAGAAGTCCTTTGGAAACGATAGAATGCCTCTGCAAGATAGGAGAAGCCTTCCTTTTAGAAAAAAATATCCAACTTCAATCCACAGGAGTCAGCTGCGGTGGGCCATTAGATGAAGAAAAAGGACTGATTCTATCGCCACCAAATCTTCCCGGCTATGATGAGATTCCTATAAAGCGTATTTTAGAGGATAGAATTCAAGTTCCTTCTTTTTTGGAAAATGATGCCAATGCCTGCGCCCTTTGTGAGTGGAGATTTGGAGCAGGTCAGGGGACAAAAAACATGATTTTTTTGACCTTTGGAACAGGGATGGGAGCTGGACTGATTTTGAATGGAAGTTTATATCGGGGAAGTTCCGGAATGGCAGGAGAAGTAGGGCATATCCGTCTTTCCAAGGGTGGTTCCTTCGGTTACGGGAAAGAAGGCTCTTTTGAAGGATTTTGCTCCGGAAATGGCATTAAAGAGATGGCAAGGAGGATGTATAAAGAAAGAGAAGAAGAGGGCAGTTTGGAAGAACAGGACAAAGGTATCACAGACTTTACCGTAAAAAACCTGGCTTCTTTAGTAAAAGGCGGTTCTCCCTTTGCTAGGTCAGTATTTGATCGTTCTGCCCATTATTTGGGAAGAGGCCTTGCCTTACTTATTGATATTCTAAATCCGGAATGTATCGTGATAGGCAGTATTTATGAGCGATGCGAAGCTTTATTTAAAGAAAAAGTAGAGGCAGTAATTCGGGAAGAATGTTTTACAGAAAGTGTAAACTTATGTAAAATAGAAAAATCAAAACTTAGTGATAATATCGGAGATTATGCGGCTCTTTCTGTTGCTATGGAAGTCCAAAGATTTGGAGCAGTTCCAAGTGGGACAAGGAAAAAAAACAAGGACTATCTCAATAAATACTAACGCAAGCACAAGTATAAAATAGGCCAAAGTGACTTATCAGCCTATTTATGATATAATATATCTTAACAATAAAACGGATAAGGGGTAATAAAATGGCAATTTCTTATAAACCATTATGGCACTTATTGGTAGAAAGAGAAATGAACAAAGAAGACTTAAAAAGAGCTGCAAACATAACAAGTAACATAGTTTCTAGAATGAGCAAAAACTCTTATGTGAACTTAGAATCATTAGAAAAGATTTGCCTGGCATTGGATTGCAGAATTGAAGATGTTATAGAAATTCATAGAAATGAGGTGGAATAAAATGAAGAAAATATTTTTTAGAAAGGAGGAAATAAAGTGAGTCAAGAAAATAAGATAAATCAATCTTGCTGAGGTTCAATACAAAAAACCACTGGTACAGTGGAAGAAAAAGCAAATTGCCCCAAATGTCACAAAATAGGAGAAAAGGTTAAGAATATAACTGTAAAGCATATGGTATCAGAAAACCTTATGGGAAAGGTTGTAGATGAAGAAACTTACTATTTATGTATGAATGAAGATTGTGATGTCGTGTATTATAACTTAAACAATGAAAGAGTTTTTTATAAGGAAGATGTAAAAGTTCCTATATGGTTTAAAAAGGATGCAAATCCCAAATATATATGCTATTGCAACCAAGTTACAGAGCAACAAATTATAAACGCTGTTTTAGATGATGGTGCAAAGAATATTAAAGATATTATTAGACTTACAGGGGCAATGAAAAATGGAAAGTGCGAAATTAACAATCCTTTGGGAAAATGCTGTAGTCCTTTTATTCAAGAAACCATCAATAAGGCATTAAAAGGCTATAAATGTAATAAAGAAGAGCAAACTTATAGTATGAAAAGGCTTGACGTAGAAGATGAAAGCTAAGGAAACAGGAATGAGAGTCTTGATAGCGGATGATGAAGAACGGATTTGCGAGTTGATTCAGTTTTTGGGAAATTTTCAAGAGGAAGGCATGGAATGTCTCCCTTTTGCGAAGACGGGAAAAGAGGCTTTGGAAAGGGTGGAAAAAGAACTTCCGGATCTTTTGATTACAGATATTAAGATGCCTGTTTTTTCGGGTCTGCATATTGCTAAAGAAATTGCCAGAAAGAAACTCTCTACCAAGGTTATCATTGTTTCAGCTTTTTCTGACTTTTCCTATGCTAAGGAGGGGATACAGGCAGGGGTGTCAGACTATCTTTTAAAACCGATTAAGAAAAAGGAACTGCAGGAAAGCGTTCGGAAGATTAAGGAAGAATTGACTGGGCCAAGTCTGGAAACCATGATGAAAGATATGCCTTGTTCTCATCTGGTTTCTTTGTCTAAAAAGTTCATTGATCGACATTTTGAGGAGAACATCGGTTTGGAGGAAGTGGCAGAGCATTGTAAGGTCAGCGCCTCTTACTTAAGTACGCAGTTTAAGAAGGAACTGTCGCTTGGTGTCAATAAGTATATTTCCGGGCTCAGGATGGAAAGAGCCAAGCTGCTTTTGGCAGAAACCAATTTGAGTATTACGGAGATTGCTTCCCGGCTATTCTATTATGATACAAAATATTTTTCCAAATGTTTTTTTGAGAAAATGGGGATGAATCCCAAGGACTATAGGAATTCCTTACATGAAAATCGGAGCGAATAAGACAGAATATAAATCGGAATCGGGACAAGGCTTAGTGAGAGCGGAGAAGAATGGTCGGAGTTCCTTATCCTCTCGCCTTCTTCGCTTGTATGCCCTAACACTGGCTTTATTTTTGTTATCTATTTTTATTATTTATCTACTGCTCGCAACCGGAGGCAGCTTCTTTCAGACGGGAATGAAACTGCTTCTTCTGGGGCTTCTATGTCTTTGTATATTGACACTTGCTTATTTTTATTATGACGTTCTCAGACCTTATAAAACTTATCAGTCCACACTGCGAAGAGTCCTGGAGGGTTATAGCGAAGTGCAGGAATTGCAGGAGCTTTCGGTTTATCTGACAGAGGAAAGCCATGAAGAATACCATTATATTTCGGAAATCCTCAGTGCCAATAAAATTATAGAAGAAGGGGAAAAACTGGCCTATATACAAAACCTGCAAAACCAGATGAATCCTCATTTTCTCTATAATATTCTGGAAAATATTCGCTCGGAAAGTCTTTTAAACGGTTTGGAGTCAGTGGCAAACATGGCAGAGCTTTTGGGCGATTTCTATCGTTATACCATCTCCCAAGAAGACAACTTTGTTTCTTTAAAAGAAGAGCTGGACAATGCTGAAGTATATTTTCAAATTCAGCGATTTCGGTTTTCAAAAAAATTAGAATTGAAAGTTAAGGTACAAGAGAATTTGTTATCTCTAAAAGTACCAAGAATTTTACTGCAACCTATCGTGGAAAACAGTATTGTGCATGGCTTAGAGGGAAGAGAATCCGGAGGGAAGGTAGAGATTTCCATTAGCCGCAGTAATCAGCATGTTTATATTCAAGTCTCCGATGACGGCATTGGCATAGAGGAGGAGAAGCTAAGGCAGATAAATGAAGATCTTCGGAATATCCGTAGAGGATTTCAAGGAGGCGTAGTGGGAAAAGGCGGTATGGGTAAGGCCGGAATGGGAGTTTCTCTCCTGAATATTCAGGAAAGAATCCATTTGCTCTACGGACGGGAATACGGTTTATATTTGCAGTCCTTAGAAAATTCCGGAACGGATGTGTGCATGGTACTTCCCCGGGAGCTTTCCGTAAAGCAAGAAGAGGAAAGTTTTATCAGTGAAAGTCTGGATCTTTTGTCCGAGGAAGAAAATGCTTTGATTATTAACACAATCAGTACTAAAGAGCCGGAAAAAGAAGAACTTCTCTTTGCTTTAGAGCTGTATCTGTCTGAGGGAAATCACTTTACTGTAGAAAATTTATCCTTCCAGCTTTTTTCCGGAGAAAGCCTACTATTTTTGGCTTTAGATAAGCCTATTCCCAAAGACTTGGTCTCCGCTTTTAATGACGAAAAAGAGCTGTATTACGGCTGTGTAAAGTCCTATGAGAGCATGATGAAAACTGTTCCGAAGGTCTGGATGACAGGAGACGGCAGCTCCTTGATAGAGGGACAGACTGTGCTTTCTAATCTTTTTGTCTATCAGCCGGAATATCCTCATTTTCTCCTTCGAAACAAAGAATTGATTGCCGAATATAAAGACTTGTTTCCGGAACTTTCCAAAGAAATTCCCTTCCGGGAGCAGGTGGAAAATTTGGAAGAAAAACAGAGAATCTTAGTGGAAATCATGAAAGGAATGATTGCAGGAGCCAGAGTCTTTGCCTTATGGGAAGTGCATTTAGCAAAAAAAGATGAGGAGGAGCTTTATGCCTACATAGAAAAATGGAAGAAAGAAGGATATGCCTTTTTGTTTTTCTCTTCGGAGCCTTCGGATGCACAAAAGCCCTGTGAGCGATTGGGGATTTGGAAGGAAAAGAGAATTTTGAAGGTGATTACTAATTCATTGTAAAGGGGTTTTTTACCATGGTAAAAGGAAATACATTGTTTTTCTTCGCTTGCCAAGTCTGGTGCATTACGGTATTTTATACGGGGATTGGGGCTTCACTTTTTCTTGCGGGAGTCCTTTTCGATTATCAATTATGAAAATGTAAAGAGGGTAAAGATTGGAGGTATTATGCAGCATCAAATTTTAGGAGATAACGATTGTCCTATTTTGGAAATCTACTTAAATGCGGGAGAAGCGGTGAAAATTGAGCGTGGTTCCATGGCCTATATGTGCGGTGTGGAATTACAGGGGAAGATGAATTCCGGCTCAAACGGAGGCGGTCTTGGCGGTCTTCTGAGCGCCGTAGGAAGAAGTATTGCCAGTGGCGAAAGTATGTTTATTACTGAGGCTAGAGGCGTGATGAATGGGGGGAGAATCGGCGTTGCTCCCTCCATTCCCGGAAAAATTGTGCGTTTGCCCATTGGAGAAAGGCAGTATCGCTTAAATACCGGCGCCTTTTTGGCAGGAGACTATTCAGTGGGCTACTCCATGAAGATGCAGGACATTGGGAAAGCTTTCTTCGGTGGAACCGGAGGACTTTTCGTGATGGAAACGGAAGGACAGGGAGATGTATTTGTCAATGCCTTTGGGGACCTTTTGGAGTTGGAAGTGCATCCTGATTCTCCGATGACGATTGACAATGACCACGTGGTAGCTTGGGACAGAAATCTGGACTATCATATTTCCGTGGCTTCCGGAACTTTCGGCTTTACTACAGGTGAAGGTCTGGTAAATCGTTTTGTAGGAGAAGGAAAAGTCTATATTCAGACCAGAAATTTGAGTAGTTTGGCTTCGGCTTTGCCTCTTGCCAGAATGAATAAGAACAGCGGAAAAGGCGGATTTTCGTTCTAGCTTGATTTTTCCTGTCAGAGAACGCCCGGCATAGCAAAAGGGGCTGTAAAAAATCAAAATAATAAAGGGATTCTTTGCAATATAGGTCTGAATGAGGGGTAGTCTGAGCCCGTCGGTACTTGCGAAAAACAAGAGAAACGCAGTTTTTCGCTTAGTATCCGTTACGAGGCGAAGCTAGCGAGAGCGTGCCCCAAGTTCAGACCTATATTGCGTAGAAAAATATTTTGATTTTTACAGCTTTTTTTACAAATCCATTTTATGAATTTCTTATATTTTTTAAGAACTGTGCTTATTGACAAAGGGACTCATAGTGTTAAAATATGAAAATGGTTTTCGTTTTATAAATAAGAAAGCGAGAAGATATTCCTATATTTACTATAGTACAGGATTAGAAAAGGAAGGACGGAGACGGAGGAAGTATGGCTGAAAAAACCATTTATAAGACTCAACATAAAGAGGAGCTTTTATCCTACCTTTCCACTTGTCCCGGTATGCATTTTACCGTATCGGATCTGGTTTCTCATTTTCGGGAGGAGGGAAAACCAATCGGCACAACCACGGTTTATCGCCAGTTGGAGCGACTGTGTGAAAAAGGAGTGGTAAACAAATACATCATCGACCAGAACAGTCCGGCTTGCTTTGAGTATGTCGGGGAAGGGGAAAAGGCGGAGGAAGTCCATTCCTGTTTTCACTGTAAGTGCAATGTCTGCGGGAAGCTCATTCACTTACACTGCCATGACCTGGAGGGAATGATGCAACATCTCCTTACGCACCACGGTTTTCACTGGGATTCCAAGAAAACGGTCTTCTACGGATTATGTGCAGACTGTGCCAAGAAAAAGGAGCAGAACAAACTATAGTATTTCCAAGAAAGGAGCCTCAAGATGAGACTGAAAAAATGCATTTTAGCGGGAGGAATCTTGCTTTCCACCGCGTTACTGTTTGCCTGTGGAAACAAGAGCGGTAAAGAAATGGAGACGACAGCTGCCGCTGTAACAACCGATACGGAAAAGAGTATGGAAACCGAAAAAAGTACGGATAAGCCCACAGAAGGAAAAAAGTTACAAATTGTGACCACAAATTTTCCCTCCTATGATTTTGCCCGTGCCATTACCAAAGAAGATGCGGATGTCACCATGCTTGTAAAGCCGGGTGCGGAAACACACAGCTTTGAACCAAGTCCGCAGGACATTATCACCATTCAGAATGCGGATCTCTTTATCTATACCGGCGGAGACAGCGACGAATGGGTAGATGGAATTCTGGAATCCGTGCAGAATAAAAATTTCCATGTGTTTAAGATGATGGATGCTGTAAATCTCATCGAAGAAGAGACGGTAGAAGGCATGCAGGAAGAAGAGCATGAGCATGCGGATGCAGACCATGGAAATGAGGAAGCAGACCATGACCATGAAAAAGCGGATCAGGCAGAAGAGCATGAAGAGGAAGGTCCGGAAATGGACGAGCATGTTTGGACTTCCCCGAAAAATGCCATTACCATTGTAGAAAAGCTGGAAGAGACTCTTTCCGGACTTGATGAGAGCCATAAAGACAGTTTCAAGGCAAACAGTGAGTCTTATGTTAAGGAACTTGAAGAGTTGGACAAGAGTTTCAAAGAGGTAGTGGATAGCGGAAAGAGAAAAGAAATCATTGTGGCGGATCGTTTTCCCTTTGCTTATTTTTGTAAGGAATACGGCTTAAGCTACTTTGCCGCTTTTCCGGGATGCTCAACCGATACCCAGCCGTCTGCTGCAACCATTGCCTTCTTAACGGATAAGGTCAAGGAAGATAAGATTCCGGTTGTTTTCCATATCGAAATGGGAAATGAAGATATGGTCAATGCCATCAGTAGAGATACAGGAGCAAAGAAGATGCTGCTGAATTCCGTGCACAATGTGACAGACAGCGATTTTAAGGCTGGAAAGACCTATGTGGATCTGATGAAGCCGAATGTAGATGCTTTAAAGGAGGCGTTAAACTAGATGTCCTATATATCCCTAAACAATGTTGGATTTTCCTACGAGGGAAAGACGGTATTGTCCGATATTCATTTCTCCGTAGAAAAAGGCGACTACCTTTGTATTGTTGGGGAAAACGGCGCAGGAAAAAGCACCCTTTTGAAGGGACTTTTGGGCTTAAAGAAAGCGAGTGAGGGGAGCATTGTCTTCGGAGACGGTTTGAAGGCAAATGAAATCGGCTATCTTCCCCAGCAAACCGAAAGCCAAAAGGATTTTCCCGCCAGCTGTTATGAGGTAGTAGAGTCGGGTAGATTAAATAAACTTTCGTTTTTCCCTTTTTATCGAAAGGAAGATAAGAAGAGAGTAGAAGACGCTATGGAGTACTTAAAGGTGACAGATCTGAAGAAGTCCTGCTTCAGAGACCTGTCCGGCGGACAGCGGCAGAGGGTTCTTTTGGCAAGAGCCCTCTGCGCCAGCGAAAAGCTCCTCGTGGTGGATGAGCCGGTTGCAGGACTGGATCCTCTCGCACAGAAAGAGCTCTATGAAATGCTGGATAAGTTAAATAAAGAAAAGGGGATGACCATTATCATGGTCTCTCATGATGTGAAGGAAGTGGTTCAGCGTGCAAAAACCATTCTGCACCTTGACCGTACACAGCGCTTTTTTGGAAGTGCAGAGGACTATCTTTCCTCGAAGTGGGGGAAACTTTTGGTAAAGGAGGAAGAAAATGCTTAATTCTTTACTGAAAATGTTCCAGTACGACTTTATGATTCGTGCTCTCGTGGTGGGAGGTCTGGTTTCCTTGTGCTCCGCTCTTCTTGGAACAAGTCTTGTCTTAAAGCGCTATTCCATGATTGGAGACGGTCTTTCCCATGTGGGGTTTGCGGCATTGGCCATAGCTTATGCCCTCAATTTCGCACCGATGTCGGTATCCATTCCGGTCTGTGTGATAGCGGCATTTTTCCTTCTGCAATTGGAAGAAAGTTCCAAAATAAAGGGAGACGCGGCTACGGCACTGCTTTGCAGCGGAGCTTTGGCGGTCGGCGTTATGACGATATCTTTAACTTCCGGAATGAATACGGATGTATGCAACTATATGTTCGGCTCCATCCTAGCTATCAGCCCTTCGGATCTTCGGCTTTCCGTCGTTCTTTCCGTGGTTGTTTTGTTCTTATACATTGTATTTTATCCGCGTATTTTTGCGGTAACCTTTGATGAGACTTTCGCGAAGGCCAGCGGCACCAACACACGCTTTTACAATATGGTATTGGCGTTTCTTACCTCGATTACCATTGTGCTCGGCATGCGCATGATGGGAACCTTGTTGATTTCCAGCTTGATTGTATTCCCCTCCATTACGGCGATGCGAGTTTGCAAGAACTTTTTATCTACTATTATACTGGCGGCTGTTCTTTCACTCTTCGGATTTATTGTCGGAATCAGCCTGTCCTTTTTGTACAGCATTCCCACAGGTGCTTCGATCGTAATAGTAGATATGATTTTGTTCTTTGTTTTTCTGGGTGTGGAAGCGGTACGAAATCGGAAGAGCTAGGGAAGGGAGGTATTTATGGAAATGGAAGAGCAATCTGAAAAAAACAGTAGAAATAGCAGTATCAGTATGAATAGCAGCATGGATAGCAGACCGGATAAGCGTTTTATAAAGCCGGCTATAGACAGCAGAGCTGTTAATAAAAAAATCTTCCTATTACTATCACTTTTTGTACTTTGCTTAACATTTACTTCCTGTAAAAAAGCGAACAATATCAGAAAAGTAGGGAGTAATACAGAAAGTTCGGTAGAGAATGATTCCTCCCTTTCGGAAGAGGAAGCCTTAAAGCAGGCCAAGGAATTGGAGAGCTTGGAGCAAAAAGAGCAGGAATCTCTGGATAAGGAATATGGAAGCGGAGCATCTTCTGAAGCGGAAGGAAAGGAAAGTGAAGAAGCTTCCGATAAGAAGAGTGCAGAAACTGATGTAAAAGAGAGCGAAAAGGGGGAAGGCGCCTATCCCTATGATGACTACCCCTATGATCCGAAAGAGGATAGAGGAAAGGTAAACTTGGATAAGCCGGATATTGTGGTGGGAGACAAGCACTATGCCACACAGATTAATGACTGGTATATGAACTTCCAGGACTATGAAGGAAAAACCGTCAGTATTGACGGCTATTATATGAACTTCGGAGGCTATACACTGGTTGGAAGAATGGGGCCATCCTGTCCGTATTGCACCGGAGGGTATGTGAATTTTGAGTTTAAAACGGACCTCGACTTATCAAAATTAAAATCGGAAGAATCTTGGATTCGGGTAAAAGGAATCCTCCGAAAAGGAAAATATTCCATTTCGAAGGATGTATCGCAACTTATATATTATATTGAAGCCTTGGAAGTGGAAGAGCTTCCGGAGGTAGGGGTAGATACTGTGGCGGACTAAAACTTGATGAGAACTGCTTCCGAAGTTTATTCGAATTGAAAAGCCCGGAGACATCTTGAGAGACGAAACTAGTCCTAGAGATGAAATTAGTCCTAGAGATGAAACTAATCCAGGAGATGAAGATATTCTTCAATGGGGATGGTTTTCTCGGCATGATTTCTTTCCTGAAAGACATCCAAAATGCAGTTCATTTTCTGAAGAGCCCAGTCTCCGGCGGAAAGAAAATTTTTCTCCTGTAGGTATTTTCCGATAAAAAGGGAAGAGAAGAGGTCTCCGGTACCTCCAATATTCAGATTTTTTTCTGTATAGGGGAGGATGTGAAATTCCTTTGTGTTTTCTTCATAAAGAAAAATGCAGGGCTTTTCCTCAATCTTCATACTGGTGATACAGATACTTTTTGCACCTTTTTGGATTAAAGAACAAATCAGTTCTTTTGCTTCATCCAAGTTGAAATT
The DNA here is from genome assembly GCF_000238055.2 of Oribacterium parvum ACB1. GTDB lineage: Bacteria > Bacillota > Clostridia > Lachnospirales > Lachnospiraceae > Oribacterium > Oribacterium parvum. The sequence continues at coordinate 2,227,184 of NZ_KE148312.1, read as the reverse complement.
ATCCGGAACAGTTTTGAGGTCTGCCAAAAGGCAGGCCTCTGTTTTATTCGGAAAAATACAATCGGCGATCTGCATGAGCTTCTTTCTACTTTCAACGTCCTTTTTTTGAAGGCCGTTATAAAGTTTTCCGTGATCTGCCATAATGGGATCAAAAAAGAGATAACTGCCGTTTTCTTTTTCTTTTTTTGCAAATTGATAAATACGCTCCGCCTGCCTTTCTCCAAGGACAAAGCCGATAAAAAGAGAAGGAAAAGAAAAGCCTAGCTCCTTCCAAATGCTAAGGCTGTGAAAGAGGTACTCTGTTGTATCCAGTATTTCCGCCTTTCCGTAATTTAAGGTATTCGATACCAGAGCGGTCGGAAGGGAAAAGACGTCATAATGGAGCTTTTCCAGTACGGCAGAGGCCATTCTAAGTGCCACCGTACCGTAAGAGGGAGAGTCGCTTAAGAGCAGGATAGACTTTGTTTTATTTGAATTGTCGTGCATGATTGTCTCCGTTTTTCTATGGAAGGGTTGAACTAATACAAGATAGAGTATAACGCATTTTCATAAAAATAAAGCATTTCCAATCATCAGAGTATCATTTCGTCAGCTTGACATTTTATTGAATGCAAATTAAAGTTGAAACAAAGAAACAAAGAAACAAAGAAATAAAGAAACAAAGAAACAAAGAAACAAAGAAGCAAATATAATAAAAAGCAAATAAGATAGGAAAAGAGGTTATAAGATGGGAAAAGTGTTAGAAAGGGAAAAAGGAGTTGAAGTTAAAAAATTACGGATTTCTGCGAAAAGGCAGATTACTATTCCGCAGAAATTTTATTCACAATTGGGGTTTTCTCATGGTGCAGAGTGTGAGATACGAGGGGAAGAGCTGATTATTCGTCCGATTCGAGAAGGGGGAGAGGAATTTGCTGAGGAAATCCTTTCGGATTTGATTAAAGAAGGGCTTTCGGGAGAATCACTCTTACAGGCTTTTCGTAATAGACAGAAGGAAATTCGCCATTCAGTTGAAGCTATGCTGAAGGATGCGAAGAAAGTTGCCGAAGGGAAAGCTTCATACTATACTTTGCAAGAAGTTTTTGGTGAGAAAGGAGAAAAATAGGAATGCCGGAACTTCGATTTCTTCCCGCAGCGGGTAAATATTTTAAAAAGCTGAAAGAAAAAGGACTAAAAGAAAAGTTTAATCAGGCGATACAAAGCATTTTAGAAAACCCTTTTATTGGAGAAGCAAAACATGGTGACTTAGAGAGCATATATTGTTTGGATGTATTCTATAATAAGACAAATTATGAATTGGCCTATGTGGTTTATCAAGAGGAAAATCAAGTTATTGTCGTCATCATGGCCGGGACACGAGAGAATTTTTATGAAAACTTAAAGAGATATAGGAAATAATTATTCATTTTATTTCTCTATATTTTCTAAGTATGCTTATTTTTTAAAATACAGTTATACAAGCTATACCGACAATCTATGGCAGAGGGAGGGAAACTCCCTCTGTCTTCGTTTACACATTTCCTCATCTGTGTTAGAGTATAGCCTTGCAATATAAAAAGGAGGTTATTATGAAGAAAAGACTATTGGCAACTCTTTGTTTAGCATCCGTGCTTTCTTTAGCGGCTTGTTCCAAGCCTGCGGAGAAGGCGGAAAGTAAGGGAGAAGAAAGTGTTTCCGCAGAAGAAAAGGGGACGGAAGCAAAGAAAGAAGAAAAGACAGAGGAAAAGGGAGATGCAGGAGAAGAAAAGACCTATAAGGTAGGTATTTTAAAGTTTATGGATCACCCGTCACTCAATCAGATTGAAGACAGCCTCTGCACAGAGCTGGACAGTCTTTCCAAGGACGGCGTAAAGTACGAGTATAAGGAGTACAAATTAAACGGGCAGGGTGATGCCTCCGTATTAAACCAGATGACTGCACAGCTTCTTTCGGATAAGGTGGATGTTATTGTTCCGATTGCCACACCTGCAGTACAGGTAGTGCAGTCCGGTACAGAAGGAAAGAACGTCCCCATCGTTTTCTCCGCAGTATCGGATCCGGTTTCCGCAAAGCTTGTAAAGTCCATGGAAGAGCCGGGCGGTATGATTACCGGAACTTCCGACTATTTGAATACGGATGCCATTATGAATCTTATTTTTGCGGCAAATAAGGACGCAAAGAAAATCGGACTGCTCTATTCTAAGAGTGAGGACTCTTCCAAGGCTCCTATTGAAGACGCAAAGAAATTCTTAGCGAATAAGGGCGTGGAAGTGGTTGAGAAGACCGGAACGACTACCGATGAAGTAAATCAGGCAGTGGATGCTCTCATTGCAGAGAAGGTGGACGCGATTTTCACGCCGACGGATAATACTATCCAGAAGGCTGAGCTCAGTTTCTATGAGAAACTGCAGAAGGCGAAGATTCCCCACTACGGTGGAGCCGATTCCTTTGCTTTAAACGGTGCTTTTGCCGGCTACGGAGTAGATTATGTACAGCTTGGAAAGGCAACAGCGGATATGGTGGATGAGGTTTTACACGGCGGAAAAGAAACAGCAACGCTTCCTGTACAGACCTTTGACAACGGTATCGCGACAGTCAATACCGATACAGCGGAAAAGCTCGGATTTTCCATGGATGAGTTAAAGGAAGTCTTTAAGCCCTACTGCACAAAGGTAGAAGAAATCAAGACCAATCAGGAATTTGCAAAATAAATTTTTACACGAAATTCTGTGCTGAGAAGATAGCACTGCTATATTGATAAGTAGTACAGGATGAATCTGAGAACAATTTTTATGCCGAAGCGGAGTGGATAACGAGGCTTCGGCATTCGAGTAACATTAAATAAATTCGAGTAACATCAAGTAAATTTAAGTAGAATAAGTAGGATGAGTATGGCTGAATTTTTTACGATAGGAATCATTAAGACTGCTTTGGAAATCGGGCTTATTTATGCGCTGGTTGCTATGGCCCTTTTTATTTCCTATAGCATCTTAAATATTGCGGATCTTTCCACAGACGGATCCTTTACGCTCGGGACTGCGGTATCGGCAGTGTTTACGATTTCCGGGCATCCCATACTGGGGATTTTTATGGCAATGCTTTCCGGCTCCCTTTCGGGTTTTTGTACCGCTTTTTTGCAAACGACGCTGGGAATTGAGAGCATCCTTGCCGGAATCATTGTGAATACAGGGCTTTACACTATAAACCTTGCGGTAATGGGATTTTCTTCGAATCTTTCCATATTTGGGACGAATACAGTATTTACCCTGTTTGCAGGAGAAAATCCCTTCCTTTCCGAGTGGGGAACGCTGATTCTCCTTCTTCTTATTTTACTGCTTGTGGCTTTTATTTTACGCTGGTTCTTCGGAACAGGGCTCGGGCTTTCCATTCGTGCAACCGGAGACAGTCCGGCCATGGTACGGGCATCTTCCATTAATCCTGCCTTTACCATCACTGTCGGGCTCTGCCTTTCCAATGCCTTAACCGGCCTTTCCGGTGCTCTGATTGCCCAGTACAATAAAGCCTCGGATATCAACTTGGGGAATGGAATGGTTACGGTAGCACTTGCCTCCCTTGTGATCGGAGAGACGCTTTTCGGGAAGAGAAAGCTTCTCGGAAGAATACTTGGGGTAGTCGGCGGAGCGATTCTTTATCGCTTGGTGATTGCCCTTGCGCTTCGCCTGCGTGTGCCGACAGAAGCTTTTAAGCTCGTCAGTGCTTTGATTGTTGCTCTTGCGATTTCTTCCACAAGAATTAAAGAGCTTTTCCATTACGCAAAGCTCAGAAGAAACGCGATGCGGGAAAGGGGAGAAAATGCTTGATTTAAAGAATATTTCCAAAACCTTCAACCCGAATACCATTCATGAGAAAAGGGCGCTGGAAAACCTTTCCCTGCACCTTGATAAGGGAGATTTTGCGACCATTGTCGGCAGTAACGGGGCGGGAAAGTCCACCCTTTTTAATGCCATTTCGGGATCTTTCCTTTTAGACAAGGGCAGTGTTATCTTGGAAGGAAGGGATATCACTTTCTTACAGGAGCATAAGAGAAGTGCCTTTATCGGAAGACTCTTTCAGGATCCCTTGATGGGTACGGCTCCTCACATGAGCATTGAGGAAAATCTTTCAGTCTCTTACATTCGGGCGAGCGGTCTGTCCTTATTTTCCCGTGCGGGAAAGAAGGAGAAGGCCTACTTTAGAGAGCAACTAAGTCTTCTTGATATGGGCTTGGAGAATCGAATGAATCACCCTGTGGGACTTCTTTCCGGAGGACAGAGACAGGCACTCACGCTTTTAATGGCGACCATGGTTACGCCGAAAATTCTGCTGCTTGATGAGCATACGGCGGCACTCGACCCGGGAACCGCGGAAAAGGTGCTGAACCTCACAAAGAGTATTGTGGCGGAGCGGGAGATTACATGCCTTATGATTACTCACAATATGCATCAGGCTCTGGAGCTTGGAAACAGAACCTTAATGATGGACAGCGGAAAAATCGTTCTGGACCTTTCCGGAGAAGAAAGGGAGCATCTTACTGTGGATATGCTTCTAAAGAAGTTTTCCGAGAAGGCGGGGAAGGCTTTGGATAACGACCGCATTTTACTGTCCTAAAGGAGATAATGGAGAAAAAACATTAATATATTTATTGGAAATAGAAACTTGATTTGAGATAGTGAAAAAAATTCTTCAGAATCTAAGAGAAAAGAAGCGGGTTGGAGAAAATCCGACAAAAGCAAAGACGGAAATATCAGGTTTAAAAGTTAAAGAGGCAGTTCAGCACGTAGAGACAATTTTTTAGCTGTGCTACTGCCTTTTCTGTATTATAATAAGAAAAACAATACCGCTAGCGATGTAGGAGGCGAATATGCTTACAAAAAAACTGGTCATTACCATTGGAAGACAGTATGGATCCGGAGGACGCACTGTAGGAAAAAACTTGGCAGAATCTTTGGGGATTCCCTTTTATGATGAGGAAATTTTGCGCATTACTTCCGAAAAGACGGCAATCGGAGAGCAGTACTTCCGTTTGGCGGACGAGAAGGCGGGAAGTAATCTCTTATACAAGATTGTGGATTCTTTAAAACCGAGACTTGGAAAGCCGAGTCTTGAAGAGGACATCGTGAGTCCCGAGAACCTCTTTCGTTTCCAAAGTCAGGTTGTGGTAGAACTTGCGGAGCAGGAGAGCTGTATTATTGCAGGACGCTGTGCCAACGTAATCTTACGGGAAGCAAAGAAAGAACATGTGGATTTCTTTGTTTATGCAGACATGGAGAAGCGTATCGAAAGAACCATGGATTACTGTAAGGTGGATGAAGAAGAGGCAAAGAAGCGTATCAAGAAGATTGACCGGGAAAGAAGAGAGTATCATAAGTATTACACCGGAGAGGACTGGATGAAGGTGGATAATTATGACTTGATGATTAACGCTTCCCGTATTGATTACCGGGAAATGGAAGTACTCATGCGGAATTATTTGGAAATGAAGGGGTATCTTAAGTGATTGCGAAGCTCTATGGAGTAGGAAGAGTATTAAAGGGGAAACTTTGTGTTCCGGGGGATAAGAGTATTTCTCATAGAGCGATTATGTTTTCGTCTCTTGTGAAGGGAAAAACGGTGGTAGAGGGCTTTCTTCCTTCTGAAGACTGTCTCTCTACTATGGATATCTTTCAGAAACTCGGTGTTTCCATAGAAAGAGAAGGTACAAAACTCACCATAGAGGGGAAGGGTATGGAGGCTTTAGAGGCGCCTGCCGGCTCTCTTTATTGCGGGAATTCCGGAACAACCATGCGCCTTATGGCAGGAATCCTTTCCGGACAGACCTTTTCTTCCGTACTTTTCGGAGATGAGAGTCTGGAAAAGCGTCCCATGGGGAGAGTGCTAAGTCCTTTATCGAAGATGGGAGCCAAGATTTCCGCGGAAGGAGAAAAATGCACCGCGCCCTTAAAGATAGAAGGCAGTGCACTTAAGGGAATTTGCTATGAAAGTCCCATCTCTTCCGCACAGGTAAAGTCTGCCGTACTTTTGGCGTCTCTTTATGCAAAAGGGGAGACAGTCTATACGGAGCCTTCTCTTTCAAGGGATCATACGGAGAGGCTCCTTTCTGCAATGGGGGCGGATATTGAAACAAGAATCCTGAAAGATGGAAAAGCCGAGATTCACTTAAGACCGGGAAAGGACTTGCATCCCATTCCGGGGATTTTTTCCGTTCCGGGAGATATTTCCTCCGCAGCCTACTTTATGGCAGCCTGCTTCTTCCTTCCCGGCTCCGAAGTTTTATTGGAAAGTGTCGGCCTAAATGAAAGCCGGAGCGGAATTTTGGACGTTCTTTCCAATATGGGGGCAAAGTTTCAAATTCTAAATAAAAAGACGATAGGAGGGGAAGAAAGAGGAGATGTTCTCCTTACTTACGGAAAGCTTCGGGGTACGGAAATTGCAGGTGCTCTTATCCCAAGACTCATAGATGAGCTGCCGGTTCTTGCCATACTCGCTACGATTGCCGAAGGAGAAACCGTAATCAAGAATGCGGAGGAGCTTAAGGTGAAGGAAAGTAACCGCATAAGGGCGGTAGTAGAGAATCTTACAAGTCTCGGCATCCCTTGCGTGGAAACGGAAGACGGCATGCGGATTTCCGGACAGGACGGTATTTTTCCTTTAAAGGGAAAGCGAATTCCAAGCTTTAAAGACCATCGCATTGCCATGAGCTTTGCCGTGCTCGGACTTCTTTGTTCGAAGGAAAGTCCTATGGAGATTGAGGATGCGGAGTGCATCTCTATTTCCTATCCCGGATTTTTCAAAGATTTAGAAAAATTGCTTGACGGAAATCCTGAGGTATGCTAGAATTCGCTAGTCGGTTTCAAATCGACTAAGGCGAATTGGTCAAGAGGTTAAGACGCAGCCCTCTCACGGCTGAATCCCGGGTTCGATTCCCGGATTCGTCATATCCCGAGCGGTGCTCGGGATTTTTTTTATATAAAAATCGGAGGATTGTAATGATTTCTTATAAGAATATTCTTTTTGATATGGGGAATGTCCTGATAAGCTATAACCCGGAGTGGGTTATCCGGCAGTATACGGAGGATGAGGAATTGATTCGAGAGGTGAAGAACATTGTCTTTAACTCACAGGAGTGGTTTTTACTGGATGCAGGACTCATAGAGGAAGAAAAGGCTGAGCGAAACTGGATGGAGAGGCTTTGTTCCGATAAGGCAAGAGAACTCGCGCATCTTTCTTTTCAAAACTGGCATCTTTATAATATGGAGACGATTCCGGGCACAGCGGAGATTATCCGTGCTTTAAAGGAGGCGGGAAAGAATATATACCTCCTATCCAATGCCTCTATGCGTCTGCTTTCCATCTACAAAGAAGTGATTCCTGCCGTAGAGTGCTTTTCCGGGATTTTTTATTCTGCAGCCTATAAGTGTGTGAAGCCGCAAGATATTATTTACGAGCGTTTCTTAAAGGAATATCAATTAAATCCTGCAGATTGCTTTTTTATTGATGATTTGGAAGACAATATCAAAGCGGCGAAAGAAGCCGGTATAAACGGAGCTGTAATGAGCACAAAAACAGCGAAGGAAATGGCTGAAATTTTAGAAATGAATACAGGAGTTTAGATTGAAGACAGTTTTTCCGATAAAGAACTATAAAGTTGGGGAGCATAGTCTTCCCTTCATAGAATCTCCCCTTTTAGAAGGTTTTTCGGGACTTCGGCACGGCTTTTCCACGAGGAAGGGTGGGGTGTCCAAGGATTATCTTTCCTCTCTTAATTTAGGTTTTTCCTTAGGGGACGAAAGAGAAAATGTTATAGAAAACTTCCGTATTATAGGGCAAGCTCTCGGAGGACAGGCAGGAGATTTTGTGCTAACGCAGCAAACGCACAGTATAAATGTCCGCCGCGTGGGAAAAGAAGACCGAGGAAGAGGTATTTTCCGGGAAAGAGAGTATACGGATGTGGATGCTCTTATAACAAATGAAGAAGATGTGATACTCACTGCTTTCTCTGCGGACTGTGTGCCGATTCTTTTTTACGATAAGGGGCATAGAGCCATCGCTTCCTGCCATAGCGGCTGGAGAGGAACACACGGAAGAATCCTTGCACAAGTGATTAAGGCGATGGAAGAAGAATTTTCCTCCAAGCCCGAAGAAATCTATATTGCTATTGGACCGAGTATCTGTAAGAATTGTTATGAGGTGTCAGAGGATGTGGGAGAAGCATTTTTGGACGCTTTTCCTGCACTTAAGGAAGTGAAAAAAAATGCTTGTCCCATTGAACGGGTTTCCGAAGAAAAGTTCCACATTGATTTATGGGAGCTTAATCGTATCATTGCCTTGGAATGCTTTATTCCGCCGGAAAATATCTCCATAAGCGGCTACTGTACAATGGAAAATCCGGATTTATTCTTTTCTCATCGTTTTAGTCAAGGGAAAAGAGGAGTGCAGGGAAGCTTTATCTGTTTAAAGAGTCAAAAATAATGAATAAACAAGAGATGAATAAAAGCCATGCAATATAAATCACAAAATCGGGTAAAAATGATGAAGATGAAGAAAAAAAATGGAATTCGACGTTTATCTATGCTGGTCTTGCTCTTAGCGCTGTCTTTTTCTTTGTATTCTTGCAAAAAAGCCGGAAACCCGTCTGAAAAAGAAGAGGACAAGGCTTCGGTTCTTTCCGCCGGTGAAATTGCCGGGGGAGAGACAGAAAAAGCATCAGAGTCAACATTAAAGCTGAAATTAGAGGATAAGATTAAGACGGAACAGGAGGAAGCACTTGAACAATATCAGAATTTAGGTTTGATTCAATGTGATTCTTATATTAATTTCCGTTCGGATACCAATGAAAATGATATCCGCAATATCATAGGGCTTTTACGAAACGGTGCGGGAGTAGAAGTGCTGGAATCCGACGTGGAAGGAAAGGCAGGCTGGGCGAAGGTTCGTTCCGGCGGTTTAGAGGGCTATATTGTAAAAAACTATCTTCTGGAAGGGGAGGAAGCAAAGGAAAAGGCCCGTGAGTATATGGCGCCCAGAGTAACCATTCTTGCCGATAAGCTTCGTATTCGTTCTACCCCGGAAATTGTGGATGGAAATACACTTTCTTCCTGCGCCAAGGGAGAGCGCTATATAGTATTAAGCAGAAGCGGAAAGGACTTTTTGAAAATTTCCGCAGATACCTTGGAAGGGGTGGAAGAAGCTTATATTTCTTCCAAATCGGAAAATGTGCGTTTGGAGTATGGCTTAGATGAAGCAAGAAGCTTAAATCTTCGCCAAAAGGTTCTAAATATGTATGACAATTTAGGGGTTTCCAAGGCACAGGACTATATCAACATCCGCTCAAGCCCCGAGGATAAAGGAATTGAAAATATTATCGGAAAGTTTCCAAGCTTTGCCGGCGGAAATATACTTGGTGAGGAAAACGGATGGCTAAAGATTGAATCCGGTGGAATCACGGGGTATGTAAAGGCTGAGCTTGTGGCAAGAGGAAAGGAAGCGGAAAGTCTTGCGGTAGAGCATGCTACAGTAATGGCAATTGTAAATACCGATGCTTTAAATGTGCGTTCCAGTGCTGACTTAAATTCCTCGGCATGGACGAAGATAACCAAGGACCAGAGGTATTCGGTTATTAATCAGTTGGATGGGTGGGTACAGCTGGAACTGGACTCCGGGGATGATGACGAAGGAGAACAGGGTGCCTTCGTCTCTACCAGAGACAATAATGTATCCGTGAGCTATGCTCTTTATGAAGCGCTCAGCTACCGTCCGGCACAAGACAGAGCTAATCAGGCTGCAAAGAGAAGAAGTGATCTTGTAAACTTTGCTTGTCAGTTTGTGGGTAATCCCTATGTATGGGGAGGAACTTCGCTTACGCACGGTTGTGACTGTTCCGGCTTTACACAGACGATTATGGGAAAATATGGAGTATCTTTACCCAGAGTATCCAGGGAGCAGGCTAAAACCGGTGTGAAGGTAAGCAGTGAAAATATTAAGCCGGGAGATTTGATTTTCTATGCTAACCGAAGAGGAGTGGTAAATCATGTAGGAATCTACATTGGAAACGGACAGGTAGTAAACGCGGCATCTCGTCGTTCCGGTATTCGCATTTATCGTTGGAATTACAGAACGCCGGTAGCAATCCGTAACGTACTGGGGGAGTAAGAACCCCTAACTCGATTTAATGGAAAGAGTGGAAAGAATAGAAGGGATAAAAATGGATCATTATGTACTATCTTGTTGCTCCACCATGGACTTAAGAAAGAGATGGGCGGAAGAACACGGCGTTAATCTGGTTTATGCAAAATTTTTCTTGGAGGGAGAGGCGTATCAGGATGATTTCTATGCGTCTATTTCTCAAGCAATACTCTTTGAACGTATGCTTTCCGGAAAGAAAAGCCAGACTACGCAAGTTAATACGGAAGAATATATCGACAGCTTTCGAAAATATCTAGAAAAAGGGCAGGATATCTTCCATATCTGCCTCTCCAGCGGAGTGTCCGGTACCTATAACTCTTGCCATATTGCAAAAGACATTTTATTGGAAGAATTTCCGGAGAGAAAAATCGAAATAGTGGATTCTCTCATGGCCTCCAGCGGCTATGGTCTCTTGGTAGATAAGGCTTATGAATTGAAAGAGAAAGGCCTCGATATGATGAGCCTTCGTACTGAAGTGGAAAAATGGAGAAATCGTCTGCATGGCTATTTCTTTACCTCTGATCTTCGCTTTTTTATTCAGGGAGGAAGAGTCAGTAAGGCGGCAGGCTTTATCGGGGGGCTTTTAAAAATATGTCCGGTCCTAAAGATTACGGAGGAAGGAACATTAAAGCCTATCGAAAAGGCACGCGGAAAAAAACAGGCTATAGAAAATATTCTTTCCAAGATGGAAAAGGAAGGATATACTCCTTCGGAAAAATGTTTTATCAGTCACTCTGCGTGCCTTGAGGATGCAAAGAAGCTTTTGGAAAGGATTGAAGAGCGCTTTCATCCGGAGGGAGGTATTGAAATCTTTGACATAGGCGGAACGATTGCCTGTCATACCGGTCCGGGAACGGTTTCCAGCTTTTTCTTCGGTAAAGAAAAGGAATAAAGCAGTATAATTTTTTGATTCCTATCCGGAATAGTTAAAAAGTCTATTATATTTCGTTGTAAGAAATACAGGTCTATGCTATAAATAAAACGTTATAAAGACAGTAATAAAAGATGGAATTAAGAATAGAAGATCAGAAATCGGAGGGGGAAAATGGGACTGGAAACAGAGAATCCTCAAGCTTTTTTAGAACAGTCAAAGGAATTATTAATCAATTTTCAAAGAATTCAAGAGAACTTGCAAGTGTCATTGGAGAAAGAGAAAGAGACAAAGCAGGTATATGAAAGAGACAGAGCTGCAGTAACGGAAAAAATTGAAAAAACAATTAAAGAAAGACAGAAGGAACTGGAGCAGTCCTACGATGAGAAGATTGAACAGAGTAGCGGTAAAGTAAAGAAAGCACAGAGTGAAAGAGAAAGTGCAAAGAATAAGGGAATAAAAGAGCGCATTGCAGAGGAAACGGCACCGCTTAAGCAGGAAAACAAAGAATTAAAGCGACAGATGCAAGGGATTTGTAAGAGGGAAGGTGCTCCTATGTTTATTTCCCGAAAACTCTTTGCCGTTTTGTATAAGCCTGTTGGATTTGCTGAGTTTTTGTGCTTGATTTTTCTATTCCTTTTCTTCTTTGCCGCAATTCCTCTCGGATTGTATTTCTTCTTATTGAGGGAAAGAGGAATCCTCTTTTTGGTGGGGATTTATTTAGTGGATATTTTTATTTTCGGAGGTCTCTATGTCCTTGTGGGAAATCGTACAGTCGGAAAATTCAGGGAAGTAGTAAAACAAAGCGTTTCTATCCGGAAAAGAATCCTGAAAAATAAAAAATCGATTTTGGCTTTGGCAAAAGAGATTCGGAAAGACTCGGATGACGGACATTATAACCTTACCGAGTATGACGATGAAATTGCTAGATTGACACAGGAAAGAAATGATTTCATTGCCCAAAAGCAAAATGCCCTTCATAACTTCGAAACGGTTAGCAAGGAAATCATTAAGGATGAGATTGAAAATGCCGAGAAGGAGCATTTAGAAGCTCTCAAGGCAGAATGGCAGGAAAGTACGAAGGAACGTGTTGAACTTGAAACGTTAGAGCGGGAGAAGGCTCTTGGATTATCCAAGGAGGTTGAACAATATATCGGAAAGAAACATATGAATCTCGATGATATAGAAGCCATGATTCTTATTCTGCAGAAGGGAGAAGCAAAGAGTTTGACAGAGACCATTCTGAAATTGGAAGAAGAAAAAGCGAGCATTTAAAAATTGGCTTGAGTATTGAAATCTATAGCGAAATTATTCGGATGTATAACCCAATCCTTTCAATCCTATGTTTAACCATTAAAAGTAGTAGGGAACCATTTCATAATAGGAAGCAGTTCTGCATATCCTGTATGAAATGGTTTTTTTATGCAGAAAAAATTTTTTGGCATGGAAGATTTCTAGATACGAAAAATTTTTAGCTACGGAAGATTTTCTGTAGGATAGAATTTTCCAAAACGGAATACAGATAAAATTTTATCGAAGATTTCTATTATATAATTCAAATATTTTTATTTATAATAATTGCTGAGATGTCAAAGGAGTGGGAAGCTTATTATATGCTTTATGAACAAAATTCAGTTATATAACGGTAAAATATTTCGCATTATTATAAAACTATGCAGAAAAATACAAAAATTTTGCCGCATATTTACCATGCTTATTAAATAATAAGTTTACAATTAGGGAAGAGTTGATGCACTTTTTTATGTACAACTTTAGCATGTTACCGAAAAAACCTTACAAAAGGTTAATTATTGATTAAAAGTAAATCCATTTCTGGCGCGCGGTATGGGCTTATGGAAATCAATTTTTATTTAAGGAGGAAAAGCATGTCCAATATTCATGTAACGAGTGAGATTAAGACACTCAAAAAAGTATTGCTTCACAGGCCGGGTGACGAATTATTGAACTTAACTCCGGATACCTTAGGAGAGTTACTGTTTGATGATATCCCTGATCTTGCCGAGGCACAGCTTGAGCATGATCGTTTTGCACAGATTTTACGAGACAATGGTGTTGAGGTTGTTTACCTTGAAGATTTGATGGCTGAAACACTGGATGCCCATCCGGAAATCAAGGAGAAGTTCTTGGATCAGTGGTTGGAAGAGTCCGGAGTTCATACAGCAGTGTACCACAAAATCATCAAAGATTTTTTAGCAAAATTCAAGAACAACAAGGAACTCGTTCTGAAGACGATGGCCGGAATTACCTTCTCCGAGCTTGGTGAGATTCATACGAATTTCTTGGTAGACAGAATCGAGACTGCATCTCATCTTCTTGTAAATCCGATGCCGAACCTTTATTTTACTCGTGATCCGTTTGCATCAGTAGGAAATGGTGCCGTTATCAACAGAATGTATTCTGTAACAAGAAATCGCGAGACCATATATGCGGATTATATTTTTAAATATCATCCTGAGTTTGCAGGAAATGTTCCCGATCTTTATGGTCGTAACAATCATTTCCATATTGAGGGTGGCGATGTATTGAACGTAAATGAAAAATTACTCTTTATCGGTATCTCTCAGAGAACACAGGCAGAAGCCATTCAGGATTTGGCTATGAAGATGTTCTACGAGAATGAAGGAAACAAGATCGAGACTATCCTCGCTTTCAATATTCCGAATTCTCGTGCTTTCATGCACTTGGATACCGTATTTACACAGATTGATACCGATGCATTTACTATTCACCCGGGAATTATGGGAACCTTACAGGTTTTCGCAATCACAAAGGATGCAGCAAAGCATGATGTGAAGATTGAAGAGCATACCGGAAAGTTGGAAGAAATTCTGGCTAAGTTTATGGGTCTGCCGAAGGTTCGCTTGTTCCCCTGCGGTGCAGGAGATGCACTTGCAGCAGAGAGAGAGCAGTGGAATGATGGTTCAAATACCTTGACTATTGCTCCCGGAAAGATTATTGTTTACAAGCGAAACTACGTTACGAACAAGTACTTGAAAGAGAATGGATTTACCGTATTGGAGCTCGAAGCATCGAACTTATGTGTAGGACGTGGCGGCCCCAGATGTATGTCCATGCCACTTATTCGTGAAGACTAAGTAGTGCGATAATGTAGAAGAGAAAGGGAATTAACTATGGGCGTTAATGTAAGAGGAAGAAGCTTCTTGACTTTGCTGGATTATACACCGGATGAGATTAGATATTTCTTAGAGCTCTCTGCCGAGTTCAAGAGATTAAAAGCAAACGGTGTAGACCACAGTTATCTGAAGGGCAAGCAGGTTGTATTGCTTTTTGAGAAGACTTCTACCAGAACACGTTGTGCATTTGAAGTAGGAGCTCGTGATTTGGGAATGGGTGTTACCTTCCTTGATTCGGGATCATCCCAGATGGGCAAGAAGGAGTCTCTGGAAGATACCGCTAAGGTATTGGGTCGTATGTATGACGGTATCGAGTACCGCGGATATGAGCAGAAGGTAGTAGAGGAACTTGCAAAGTATTCCGGTGTTCCTGTATGGAACGGATTAACCGATTTGTATCATCCGACACAGATGCTTGCGGATATTCTTACTGTAAAGGAAGAGTTTGGCGATGTAAGAGGCCGTAAGTTAACATTCTTTGGAGACGCAAGAAATAACGTAGCTAACTCTTTAATGATTGTTTGTGCTAAGCTCGGAATGCACTTCTGTGCATGCGGACCGAAGGATTTGATGCCTTCCGACGACCTTGTTGCAAAATGCAGAGAAGTAGCGAAAGACACAGGCGCAGAGATTGAATTAACGGATGATGTGAAGATTGGTGCAAAGGGAGCTGATGTACTTTATACCGATATCTGGCTTTCTATGGGTGAGCCGGAAGAACTGTGGGAGAGCAGAATCAAGCTTCTTCGTCCGTATCAGGTAAATAAAGAAGTTATGGCTATGGCTAATCAGCATGCTATTTTCCTGCATTGCTTACCTTCCTTCCATGACCGCAATACCACCATTGGTGAAAATATTTACCAGAAGTATGGCTTAGAGGCTATGGAAGTAACGGATGATGTCTTCCTTGGAAAGCAGGCAAGACAGTTTGATGAAGCGGAGAATCGTATGCATACCATTAAAGCAGTGATGTATGCAACCTTAAAGTAGGAGAGTAGAGCATGGCAAAACGTATTGTTGTAGCTCTCGGGGGAAATGCCTTAGGCAATACCCCCGAAGAGCAACTTGACTTAGTTCGTCACACCGCAAAGACAATTGTAGACTTGTCTGAAGCAGGATACGAAGTGATTGTAGGACATGGTAATGGACCACAGGTCGGCATGATTAACCTTGCAATGGAATTTTCCAGTACTAAGGGAGGAAATACTCCGTTCATGCCGTTCCCGGAATGTGGAGCAATGTCTCAGGGATATATCGGATACCATTTACAGCAGGCTATTCAGAAGGAATTGAAGGCTCGTCACATGGATAAGGAATGTGCTTCCATTATTACCCAGGTTGTTGTAGATGAGAAAGATCCCGGATTTGCAAAGCCGACAAAGCCTGTAGGCAGCTTCTATACTAAAGAAGAAGCCGACAAAATTGCGGCAGAGAAGGGATTTACCTTTGTGGAGGATGCAGGACGAGGATATCGTCGTGTGGTTCCCTCACCAATTCCACAGCGTATCGTTGAGCTCAAGGTTGTTGAGCAGCTTGTAAAGGCAGGTGACATTGTCATTACAGTCGGTGGTGGCGGAATTCCGGTTGTGGAAACAGCGGAAGGCTTAAAGGGAGTTGCAGCGGTTATCGATAAGGATCGTTCCAGCGCATTGCTTGCTGAGTCGATTGGAGCGGATATGCTCATTATTCTGACTGCAGTAGACCGTGTTTGTATCAATTACAACAAACCGGATCAGAAGGAACTTCCAACCATGAGTCTTTCCGAGGCTGAACAGTATATTGCTGAAAAGCAGTTTGCGCCGGGCAGTATGCTGCCTAAGGTTCAGTCTTGCATGGAATTTGTCAAGAATAATACAAACGGAGGAACCGCTCTTATTACTTCCTTACAGAAGGCTGCTCTTGCTTTAAAGGGTGAAACAGGCACCATTATTACTAAATAAAAAAAGCAGAAGGGGGGATAGTGTTTCTGTGAAAGCGAAAAAACAATCTCTAACAGCATTTAGTATTTTATTTATTATTTTAGCAGTTTTATGTATTATTTCCGTTCTTTTGAACGGACAACCAATCAGCAATGATCTTATTGCAGGTTTGAATCCCGATAAGTATGGGGACTTGGTTCAGACCGTTGCTGACGGTGGTACCGTAACCGTGGTAGGAGCTAAATTAAGCAACTTCTTCATGGCATATCCTAATGGATTTGTGGATGCGGCTGACTTAATTGTGTTTATCGTATCTATCGGTGGTTTTATCGGTGTTGTGATGAAGACCGGTGCTCTTGAAGCCGGTGTATATCATCTGGTTAAAAAGATGCACGGTAGGGAAGAAGTTTTAATTGTTATTTTGATGATTCTTTTCTCTATCGGCGGTTCTACCTACGGAATGGCAGAAGAGACCATCGGTTTCTATGCTCTGATTACTACCGCTCTTGTAGCGGCCGGCTTTGATACCATCGTTGCTGTAGCAACTGTTCTGCTCGGCGCGGGCTGTGGTGTTTTAGGATCCACAATTAACCCCTTCGCTACAGGGGCAGCAACGTCTGCATTACAGAGCGTAAATGTTCCGTATAGTAGTACAACTATTATGATTCTCGGTTTTGCTCTTTGGATAACCTCACTCCTTATCGCTATTTTCTTCGTGCTGGGCTATGCAAGAAAAGTAAAGGCTGATAAAGGCTCCACCATTCTTTCCTTACAGGAACAGCAGGACATGAAGGAGTACTTCACAAAGGATGATGGACAGACTCTGGAGTTTACCGGAAAGCATAAGGCGGTGCTGATTGTATTTGCAATTTCCTTTGCGGTTATGATAGCATCCCTGATTTCTTATCAGGATATTACCTTTGGAGGCAATGAAGAATCTTATCTTGCGGCACTGGGCTGGTCTGATTTCTTGACCGGGGTTCCTCTTGGACAGTGGTACTTTGCGGAATTGGCTGCTTGGTTTACATTTGCCAGCGTTATTATTGCTGTTATGGCAAGAATGTCGGAAAACGAATTCATCAATACTTACCTTGATGGGGCGAAAGATCTTCTTTCCGTAGCTATTGTTATTGCGGTAGCACGTGGTATTACGGTAGTGATGAAGGCAACACATATGGACTTCTGGATTTTGGACAAGTCTGCAAGTATGCTTAGAGGAGTTCCGGGCTTCATATTTGCTCCGCTTTCCTACATCATTTACTTAGTGCTCAGCTTCCTGGTTCCCTCTACTTCCGGATTGGCAGGTTTCTCCATCCCGGTAATGGGAGGTCTTGCAAATGCTCTTGGATTTAATGCATCCGTTATGGTTGCTGTATTCTCTGCAGGTTGCGGTTTGATTAACCTTTTCACTCCGACCTCCGGTGTTGTTATGGGAGGACTTGGTGCAGCTAAGGTAGAGTTAAAGACCTATATGAAGTGGGGATTAAAGCTCTTTGTTGCAATTGGTATTGCGAATATCGTCGTATTGTCTTTGGCAATGATGATGATGAAGTAATTGTTTATGTAAGTATTTTTAATAGGTGCTGAAACGACTCTGAACAGGATTTCGCGCGCAAGGAGCGTGGTACTTATTTAAAAAGAAAGGACTTTTGGGACTTGTTTCCAAAAGTCCTTTTTTGTGAGCAATATATTCAAAATCATGGTATAATAAGACAACATTGAGTTAGAGTTAGATGTTATAAAAGAGGGGATTTTTCTTTATTTGCTATTCCGTTCCTATTTTAGGGATAAGAAATTTTATAATCTTGGGGAATAAGGATATATGAATAAAAAAGCCGTTATACAGGAAAGTTGGACGTCCGATATCAATCCGATTTCTCTGTGTGCCTTTGACTATGAGGCGATAGAGAAGCCGACAAAAGCATTGATGCATCAGGCTGCCCGATTTATGTATTTTAACAAGGGAATCGGGAAAATCAAAATCGACGGGGTGGAGTATGATATTCGCCCGCATACTCTTTGTGCAATTACGCCATGGAGAGTGACGGATATCATCGATGTTAGAGACACATTACATCTAAGTCTCATTGTTTACGATTATCAATTTTTAAATACAGTTTTGAAGTTTACGCCGGGCTTGGAAGAGGAGAGCGTGAGTCTTTTGAATTTTCTACTGTCGCATCCGGTAATTTATCTGGATAAGGAGCAGTCATCCCGCATTGACTATATTATGTCGTCTTTGCAAGGAGAGCTCGGAGTAGATTCTGCGGTTTTGAGTCAAAGGAATAAGCCGATTACTTTTTTGTATACTCTGGTTAAAATTATAGAACTCATGGTGGAGTACCGACGATGTTTTCAGGCTAGAGAAGAAATGGGCAAAAAATCAAGCAACGGCTTACAGAATTCGATTTTGAGTTATATATATTTCCATTCTGCCGAGCACTTGACTTTGGAAAAGGTGGCAGATGTTTTTTATATTTCTGAGTCTTCTCTGTCGAAGAAGCTAAATGATTTGACGGGTACAAGCTTTACGAAATTATTGAATGATATTCGCATTGAAAAGGCCTCCGATTATTTGATCTATACAGGCTTGACGTTGGAAGAAATAGCAGAAATTTTAGGATTTACAGATGCTTCGCATCTTTCAAGGCATTTCGTTGATAAGATTGGTTTGACACCACATAAATATCGTAAAACTTACGGGAAAGAGGGTGTTTCCTATAGCTCTTCAGAAAAAAATGTCGCACTGGAAGTGACAGATTATCTTTATCGGAATTTTGAGATAGAAAAGTTGCATGCAGGAAATGTTGCGGAAAAATACGATATAACGCTTTCTGAATTAAATCGTTCTTTGCTTTACTATACAGGGATGAATTTTTCTACTTTATTGAATTTTATACGGATTAATAAGGCAAGTGAAATGCTGGTTTCCTCATCCTATTCCATCTTGGATATATCCGTTTCTGTCGGATACAGCAATATCAAAACTTTTAATTTGAATTTTTATAAGTTTAAGGGGATGACTCCGACAGAGTTTCGTGAGTCGATTACCTTGCAAAGAATGGACGGAGGAGAAAAGCATTATAAAAATAAAGGGAAAGAAAAAGGACTGTAAACAGTCCTTTGTGGTGGTTTATTTTGAATAAATTTAAGGCAATAAACTCAGCTCTGTATTTTCCTTCCTATTGAAATCTTTGTAGAGCAGTCAATCTCTTTATTTTAAATAGTAAGCAACTTGTACGGAATATTTAGGCTACGTAGAATTTCAGACTCCCGTTTATGACAGGTAAAGAGAAGAATCTGAGAGGGATACTCCTTGCTTATAAAAGAAAGAGCCTGACTCAAACGGCTTTCGTCATACATAGCAAAGCTGTCATCAAAGAGAAGAGGAAGGAATTCTTTTTTTTCTTTTTGTAAAAGCTTAGCAGTAGCCAGTCGAAGAGAGAGATAGAGCTGGTCTATCGTTCCGGTAGAAGCCTGCTCCAAGGGGAGCAATTTCTTTTCCGTATTTACAAAGATGCGCAGATTCTGGTCAATAAAAAGAGAGTCATAACGCTCTTTTGTAATATGAGAAAGTATTTTTCCGCTTTCCTTATTCAAGTAAAAAGCAAAGCTTTGGTAGATTTCTTTGGATAAGAGCTCAATTCGCTCTTTCGCTTCTTCTATAGCTTCAAGCTTTTCCTTAAATCTTTCGTTTTCGTAAATACTGGGGCGAATCTGTTCCGCTCTTTTTTGAAGGGTGGAAACTTGTCGTAAGTTGCTTTCCAATGCATCTTCTTTTTCTTGTAGTCTGCGTTCTTCTTCCCGTTCTTTCTTTTCCTCTTCCTTCAGAATGGAAATTTCCAGGTTAATTGCTTCCAGTTCTTTTTTCTTTTCGGCAATTTCTTCAAAGTTCTTTTTGATTTCACTGTAATAAGCTTTAATGATATAGGGGCTGAAAAATTCGACCGAGGAAGTCCCTTCAACTTCTTCTTTGCTGCTGTTCATATGGGAAGCATAGTCGGCAATTCTTCTTTTTTGTAGAACTTCATTATAGAATTGTTCTTTTTGTTTTTCCAATTCCGCTTTTTTCTTTCCCTCGCAATAGATAGTGCAAGCAAAAATAAAGAAAAATGCAGAAAAGCAAAGGCAGGGATAGAGCAAAGGAATTCCGTTTATTCTTATGGAAAAAATCTCGGAAACGGATAGGTCACTGTAAAAATAAAATCCACTGAATATTGCATAAAACAGGAATACAAAGGAAATGCATAAAAGAAGGAGGGGGAATAATCTGCTGTGATTTTTCTTTCCCTCATCATCCTGTAGATCGATCAAAAGTTTTTCCAACTTTTTTTCTTCAAAAACGGCTTCTTCAATAGATTTGAAAGATTCTCTGTTGAGGATTCCCTCTAGAGTGTTTAATTCATTTTGAAGACGTGCAATTTCGGAAATTTTTTCATCCAGCTCCAGTGCAAGGCTATTGCTGCGTCGTTTTGCTTCGTTCAATGAACTTTCATTAGAAGAAAGCAAGTCTTCATTATTGGGGAATAAATTACTGCTGTCTTCAACGAGATTTTTTTGCGCGTTTTTTTGCTTCTCCGAGGAGAGAGTTATATTCTTTTTCCGCTTGAAAATAAATATGTTCTTTCAAGCGCCTCTCTTCTTCCTCCAAAAGGGAAATTGCATTACTCGGATTGATGTTTATATTTCCGCTGTGCTCCGTATTGGAAAAAATACTTTGCAGTTCTTTTACCATTTCTCGTTCCGTTGTAGACTTTAACTGACGGATGGAGACAGTATTTTTGAAGCTTTCCAAAGAAAAGGAAGAAAGCACTTCCTCTAAAAACAAGTCCGGATTAGCAATGGTTTTTTGACAGCTCATACGATAAATCTTTGCTTCTCCCCCATTAGAAAAATCACGGCTTATACGGTAATCCTCATTTTGATAATGGAAATACAGAATTCCTCCGAACTGAGCATTTTCCGTTGGAACAGTCGGAGAGGCATGGGACATCCCGTTTTTTGAAAAGGGGAGATATCGAAAGAATTCTTCTTTTTTACTTGGTGCACTTGGGATACCATAGAGCATGGCTTGAATAAAACTGTGGAGTGTGGATTTCCCTGCTTCGTTCTCGCCATAAATCACATTGCATTTAGAAGAAAAATCCAAGGAAAAATTACGGAATTTTCCAAAACCTAAAATCTCCAGTTTAGTAATCTGCATTATTTTCCCCCTTGAAGAAGTGCTGAAACTCCATAAAAAAGGGCATCTTGTTCTTTTTGGGAAAGCTCATTTAAGCCTTTTTTCAGGTAGGAGCGAATATAGAGTCCGATGAGGTCGTTACTATGTTCCTTATAAAGAGAATAGAAGTCATAGAGCGGATAGGTTTTGTCTATCCATTCAATCACTCTTGCACCTTTAGGAAGGAGTTCTTCCGTGATTTTTGTTTCCGGATCTCGGTCTCCGCTGAATTTGATGCGATAAATATGCTCCAAGCCTCTTTTTTGTATTTCTGTGTGAAGGCGGGAACGGAGTGCTTCCGTTCCTGTCTCTTTATCCAGATGAAAATGGAGGAAGATATATTGCACGGTAGCGATTGGAATAAAATCCAATGCATCTACCTTTTTTTGCAAGGGATGGATATTTCCGAGATAAATACCGTGTTCCCCTAACTGTTCTTTTCCTAAAGGCTCCGGAGAACCGGCATAGAGAATTCTATTCTCTAAAAGAACCCTCTTATTATATTCTCCTCCCAAAGCAACAAAGGAAAATGGGAGCTTTTCCAGCTCTTCTCTATTGCTAGGGAAGCTACAGTCCTTACCGGTATTACAGAGTAGAAGAGGAATGGCATCGGAATGCTGTAAGGAAAACTCTTCGATCTCTGCTATCTGCCCGGTATATTTTTGTATGGCCAGTATTTCCATATTTAAATCTTCAACATAGAGATGTTCCTTTTCTTCCCGAATTAGATGAATATTTCTCGGAAAAGCTGCATTATTCAGGAAATGATAATCGGGAGAATTTTTAGAAAAAAGAAGGATATGACAAAAAGGAATCCGGGCAAAGACTTGCCGGATTCTTTCTACGTCTTCCTTTAAAGGAGAAAAATGGAAGCTTTGTCCGGTCAGAAACAAAGCATCCGCGTTTTCCTGTATAACCAGATCTACAATTTTATCCAATGCGGAGAAGAGCGCATTTCCGCGTTCTCTTCCCCATGATTTTTGTCCGTCCGGAATCATTCCCAGATTTAAATCGGAGGCGTGAATAAAACGCATAGGATTCCCTTCCTTTACAGTTCGCAATTCCCTACGGTTCTTGGGAACGGAAGTACATCACGGATATTGCTCATACCGGTAATGTACATTACGGCTCTTTCAAATCCTAATCCGAATCCGCCGTGCCTTGTGCTTCCGTACTTACGAAGATCCAAATAGAATTGATACTCCTCAAGATTCATCTTCATTTCTTCCATACGCTTGGTGAGCTTCTCAAGGTCATCCTCTCTTTGGGAGCCGCCGATGATTTCACCGATTCCGGGAACCAGACAATCGACTGCGGCAACAGTCTTTCCATCCTCGTTCAATTTCATATAGAAGGCCTTGATGTCCTTTGGATAGTCCGTTACAAAAACGGGACGTTTAAAAACCTCTTCGGTTAAATAGCGTTCATGTTCGGTCTGCAGGTCGCATCCCCACTCCACCTTATAGTCAAAGCGATCGTTTTCCTTAGATAAAAGTTCTACAGCCTCTGTATAACTTACTCTGGCGAAATCGGACTTTACAATATTTTGAAGACGGGCAAGAAGTTCCTTATCTACAAACTGATTTAAAAATTCCAGCTCTTCCGGTGCATTAATAAGAACATACTGAATGATATATTTCAACATATCTTCCGCGATGAACATAACATCTTCCAAATCGGCAAATGCCATTTCCGGCTCAATCATCCAAAACTCTGCAGCGTGTCTTTGTGTATTGGAGTTCTCTGCACGAAAGGTGGGACCGAAGGTGTAGATATCTCTAAAGGCTTGTGCAAAGGTCTCTCCGTTTAACTGCCCGGAAACAGTCAGACTGGTTTTCTTTCCAAAGAAATCTTCCTTATAATCGGGACAGCCCTCATGCATAGGAATATTTTCCAAGGGAAGAGTCGTTACCTGGAACATTTCCCCTGCACCTTCTGCATCAGACGCGGTAATAATCGGGGTATGTACATAGACAAAACCTCTTTCCTGGAAGAAAGAATGGATGGCGAATGCAATCTGTGAACGAATCCGAAAAACTGCCTGAAAAGTATTGGTTCTCGGACGAAGATGCGGAATGGTACGAAGATACTCCAAGCTATGTCGTTTCTTCTGGAGAGGATAGTCCGGAAGAGTGTCTCCTTCTACAGAAACCACAGTTGCCTGCAGTTCAAAGTCCTGCTTTGCATCAGGAGTGGCAAGCAGACGTCCGGTTACGATAACGGCAGCTCCGACTCCCAGTTTTGCAATTTCGTTAAAGTTTTCCATATTGTCATGGTAAACGACCTGAAGCGGTGTGAAAAAGGTTCCGTCAGAAATGGTAAGGAAACCGAAATTCTTGGAATCTCTATTACTCCTTACCCAACCGCTGACGGTTACTTCCGTGTCAAAAAATTCTTCCTTTGAAAGGAAAATGTCTCGAAGACCAGTGATTTCCATAAATCCCCCTTTAATAGTGCTTATTCCGTGAACGGTTAATCCAGTCCGCCGGATGATTATGCAACATAATAACCGAATCATTTTCTTGAATAAATATTGCAAAGATTCTCTTTATAAGAGTACCTTAATATCCATGTAGTATACTTAAGGAACTGCTTTTTTTCAAGGCTAATTCCGCTAGTGTGAAGTTCCTTGAAGTGTGGAAAAAATTAAAAAAGATTTGTTTTATTATTTGTATAAAATTATTTATAATTACCATATAAAAATACTGTTAAAAAGGAGAAAATTATTGTAAAATATTAAGAAATAGAAAAAAGAGAGCTATCGTTTGGATATTTCTTTTGATTCTTAGAGAAAAAAACGAAAAACAGGAAAAGAAAAAAGATTTTATACATGACACACACAAACATTTATACAAAATTACTAGGAATTTCATTCGTTTTATAGTGAATATTTTGATTTACCTGTTTTCAACATATTCCAATCGTGCTATAATTCAATTACCAGACTTAGGAGATTTTTTAAATTCATTACAATTTTCTATAATCTGGACTAGCCAGAGCGACAGAATCCTAGACACGGTGAGGTGCTAATTATGATCAAGAAGGAAATGATCGCCATGCTTCTAGCTGGAGGCCAAGGCTCTAGACTTGGTGTTCTAACAAAGAATGTGGCAAAACCGGCAGTGGCTTTTGGTGGAAAGTACTCGATTATTGACTTTCCTCTGAGTAATTGTATTAATTCCGGTATAGACACGGTTGGCGTCTTGACTCAGTATCAACCTCTACGTTTGAATGCACACATAGGAATCGGCATACCATGGGATTTGGACAGAAACAGAGGTGGCGTGACGGTACTGCAACCCTATGAGTCTCAAAAAGATACAGGCTTTTACTCTGGCACGGCAAATGCCATCTATCAAAACATCGCCTACATCGAAAACTATGATCCGGAATATGTTTTAATACTATCCGGAGACCATGTGTATAAGATGGATTATGAGGTGATGCTGGAATACCATAAAGCGATGAAGGCGGATTTGACAATCGCATCCATGCCGGTACCCATGGAAGAAGCCAGTCGTTTCGGTATTACCGTGACGGATGAGCAGGGAAGGATTATAGATTTCCAAGAAAAACCAAAAAATCCGAAGAGCAATTTGGCGTCCATGGGAATCTACATATTCAATTGGAAAGTATTAAAGGAGGCTTTGCTCAGGAACAAAGATGTTCCTGACTGTGATTTTGGAAAACATGTCATTCCCTACCTTTTCCAAAATCAAGGGAAGATTTATGCATACGAGTTCAATGGCTACTGGAAGGATGTAGGAACCCTTTTATCCTACTGGGAATCCAATATGGAACTTATAGCATTAATTCCCGAGTTTAATTTGTACGAAGAATACTGGAAGATTTACACCCAGACCGACAATGCCGCACCGCAGTATGTTTCCACGAATTCTCATGTGGAACGTTCCATTATTGCGGAGGGCTGTGAAATTCACGGAGAAATCTACAACTCTGTGATAGGACCGGGTGTTACAGTGGAACACGGGGCAGTCATAGTAAACAGTATTATCATGGAAAACACGGTTATTGGTGAAAATACCCACATTGACCAAGCTGTGGTGGCAGAAAATGTGACAATCGGAAACGCCTGCACTATCGGTACTGGAGAGTACCAAGAGTCGGGTTATGACAGCAGGGTTTATTGCTCGAACCTTGTGACCATCGGGGAAAACTCCCGGATACCGGATGGGGTCAGAGTGGGGAGAAATACAGCTATCTTTGGAACAACAGTGCTATCCGACTATCCGGATGGGCTTCTTTCTAGCGGAGGAGCGATTATCAGGGAGGAGGAAAGAGCATGAGAGCGATTGGTATAATTTTAGCAGGTGGAAACAATAAAAGAATGCATGAGCTTTCCAACAAGAGAGCTATCTCTGCTATGCCTGTAGCAGGAACATTCCGAGCGATTGATTTCTCTCTTTCGAATATGTCCAATTCGCATATTCAGAAGGTGGCGGTACTGACACAGTACAATTCCCGCTCGTTAAACCAACATCTATCATCTTCCAAGTGGTGGGACTTCGGAAGAAAACAGGGAGGGCTTTATGTCTTCACACCGACCATAACCGCTGAACACGGGGACTGGTTCCGTGGGACGGCAGATGCACTCTACCAGAACCTTGTTTTTTTACAGTCTTCTCATGAGCCTTATGTGATTGTTGCAGCAGGAGATGGGGTATATAAACTTGACTATAACAAGGTACTAGAATATCATATCGAGAAGAGAGCGGACATTACCGTCGTATGCAAGTCTATTGATGCGGAAGACGATGTATCTCGCTTTGGCTGTCTGAAAATGAATGAGGACAGCAGGATCGTGGAATTTGAAGAAAAGCCCGTATCGACGGACGCGAATTTGATTTCTTGCGGAGTTTATATTATCCGCAGAAGACTGCTTATTGAGCTTTTGGAAAAAGCCCACGACGAAGATCGTTATGATTTTGTAAAAGATATTCTGGTTCGCTATAAGAATTTAAAGCGAATCTACGGTTATAGACTGAATACTTATTGGAGCAATATTGCGTCTTTGGAGTCCTATTACAAGACGAATATGGACTTCTTAAAGAGAGATATTCGGGATTATTTCTTTCAGCAGGCACCAAGGATATACACAAAATTAGCGGACAACCCGCCTGCGAAGTACAATCCGGATTGCAGTGTTCACAACTCCATAGTAGCCAGCGGCTGTATTATCAATGGAACAGTGGAAAATTCTGTTCTTTGCCGTAAGGTTTATGTGGGTAACAACTGCATTATTCGGAATTCGGTAATCCTGAATGATGTGTATATCGGAGATAACAGCGTTATTGAGAATTGCATCGTGGAGAGCCGGGACACCATTCGCGCCAATACAACCTACATTGGAACACCGGAGAATATCAGAATCGTCATCGAGAAAAATGAAAGGTATACCATGTAAAAAGGAAGGAGTATCATGGAGGTTACAGATGTACGGGTTCGCAAGGTTGACAAAGAAGGTAAAATGAAGGCCATTGTTTCCATCACTTTTGATGAGGAATTTGTGATTCATGATATCAAGGTCATCGAAGGTGAGAAAGGTTTGTTTATTGCAATGCCTTCCAGAAAGACAACGGACGGGGAGTATAGAGACATAGCTCACCCTATCCGCTCCACCACGAGAGAACTACTTCAGCAGACTATTTTGGAGAAATACCAAGAGGACACCGAGGGAGAGGAAGAAGAGGATCTTTAATCTCGAGGGGAGGAATATAATCTATGTACGAGGATAAACTGTTTGGCATAAGTTTGACTCGTCTCAAAACGCTACCAAGAGATTGACCCTCTCTTGGTAGCGTTTTTATATCAGCTTTTTTATATATCAATTTATTTAGGTCGATGGATATGTATGTTTTAATTGATTTTTTGGAAGGGGCAACAGCATAACTTCTTCAATTTATTTACTATATTAGGGGGAATTGATTTTTGGAAGCTTTCCAAAGAAATGACCCGGAAAGGGAGTTCGAAAAATAAATGATTAAAATAAATGAAAATAAAATAAGAGTCATCTATTTGGGCTTCCTGTTTTTTGTTTTGATTTTTATTCTGGGAAGTTCAATACGACAATATGATAAGCTCGGCTTTGTTGCTCATAAATATGAGATTTTGCGAAGCGGATGGCAGAGAATCCTTCCTGACGGCTCCAAAAAGAATCTCGATTCAACAGGTGGGAAGGTACTAATTAAGAATCTTATAATAGAAAGGCAACTTCCTGAAGAAGTACCTTATTCTTTGACGACTCTTTATGTTAGGACGGTGCATCAAGATATTACAGTTTGGGTAGATAAGAATATTGTTTATGATTATACCTACGCAGATATCCCCCCATTTAACAGTAAGACCCCTCCTATATACTGGGTGCGCATTCCAATACGAAGAGATATGCTTGGAAAGACAATTCAGATTGAATTTCGGGGTAGAGCAAGAAATGCGGAGAACACTTTAAATGCAATTTATTTTGGAGAAGATCTTTCTATTGTCGCGGCAATTTTGTGGAAAAGTTCTTTGCAGATTCTTTCTTCTCTTTGCCTTATCTTCATGGGAATCGGTATGTGGGCGGAGTATATTCTTGTAAATAGGAAGCAAGGTGCGGAACGGGGAGTGTACTATCTTGGGCTTTGTCTTTTCTTTATCGGACTTTGGATGGGGAGCCAGGTTGACTCCAGACAGTTGTTGTTTAACAATGTCCTCCTTCTATGGAACCTGGAATACATCTCCCTCATTATGATTCCTATTCCGAGTTTACTTTGTATCAATAAAATTGAGCGGAATGTTTGTCAGCGGGAAATCTATGCTATCTGTATGATTATTGCCGTTTTTGATGCAGTATTTATTATTTCTGCAGGAATCGGACTATACAGTTTTATAGAGCTTAATTTACCGATCGATCTTCTGATTCTTCTGACCTGTCTTGAAATTGCTCGCAGCTTTTATGTCATTAAACGGAATGAACCTGCACTTTTTCGTGAATTAACCTGGCTTATCGGTGCCGGAACAACGATGATTTCCTTTAGCTGTATAGAACTCTTGTCTTTCTTTTTGAACGGCTATGAAAATCAGGGAAAATTCCTTTCTATCGGTGGAGTTCTCTTTGCCTTTCAGATGCTGCATGCACAGGGTGTAGAATATGATAAGGTACGAAATGAAAAGGCAAAACTCGAGGTTGCGGAAAAGATTCAATCGGAATTTTTTGCAAATATGTCGCATGAAATTCGTACACCAATCAATACCGTTATCGGAATGAATGAAATGATTTTAAGAGAAAGCCATGATGATGCGGTTTTGAGCTATGCACAGGATATTCAGGCCTCCGGCCAAAACCTTCTCTCTTTGGTCAATGATATTCTGGATTTTTCACGCATAGAGTCGGGAGGAATTAAACTTGTTCCGAAAGCCTATGAACTTGCGGAGATGCTCCATGACATCAACAGTATGATTCGTTTTCGTGCGGAGTGGAAAGGACTTCGATTCTCTATTATTGTAGATGAGGATACACCTGCAGTTTTGTTCGGAGATTCTTTCAGGGTAAGAGAAGTGATTTTAAATCTTTTGGATAATGCCATTAAATATACGGAAAAAGGCAGCATAAGCCTTTCTGTAAGCTTTAGAGAAATGGAAATCATGGAGGAGGAAGATAGAGGCAATACGACTGAGAGGAATTTAGCAATGTCCTGTATCAGTCCGGATTCTTATCTTTTGAAAAATGAAGAACCGGGATTAGATTATGCTAAAGCGGTGGAGCTTTGCTTTACAGTAAAAGATACCGGGGTGGGAATCAAGGAAAGTGACCAAAATCTGATTTTTCAGAAGTTTCAAAGGGTACATACCGGCTGGCATCAGAATGTGCAGGGAACCGGCTTGGGACTTCCAATCACCCATTATTTTGTTAACATTATGAATGGACATATTGAGTTGCAAAGTAAGCTCGGGGAGGGTTCCAGTTTTTCTGCATATCTTCCGCAACTTAGTTTAAAGGAAGATAGTATCGGGAACTATGAAGAACGTTATTTAAAACAAAAAGGAGAACGTAGAGATTTCGACAAGGGATTTATTGCTACGGAAGCGAAAATTTTAGTTGTAGATGATAATGAATTAAATGTGCGTCTGGTACAAAATCTTTTAAAACGTACAGAAGTGCAAATTGATATTGCATACAGTGGAGAAGAGTGTCTCGAGAAACTGAAGAAAAATACCTATGATATTGCTTACCTTGATTTTATGATGCCCGGTATGGACGGAGAAGAAACCTTAAAACGAATTCGTGAGCTGGAAATTGAAAATCGCTATGGCAGACCAATTCCTGTGATTGCCTTTTCTTCCAATATGCTTCCGGGGATGAGGCAAAAATATTTGAGTGCAAACTTTGATGCGTACCTTGCTAAGCCGGTGGAGGGAAAGGAGCTGGAAAAGACACTTTATACATTTTTACCGGAGAATCTTATACGAAAGAAAAGTAATGAGGAATTTTTTGAGTCCGAGATGAAACAGCATAGTATTTCTGAAGACAAGGAAGAAGAGAAGATTTTGAATCGGGAAATGGGGCTGAAATATTGCATGCAAGACGAGGCAGTATACAGAGAGATATTAAGTCTGTTTCGAGACAGCAGTATGGAAAAAATGCGAGAATTGGAAAGCGCTTTTGAAAATGCGGACTATGTAAAATACCGTCTTTATGCACATGGATTAAAAACAACTTCCCTTACGGTAGGAGCAATTCAGGTATCTGAAGATGCAAAAAAACTGGAGCATGCTGCAAAGCGTGTTGTAGAGGGAGTTGAAAAAGAAGAAGCAATGCATTATATTCGATATAACCATAATTCGTTTATGCGATTGTATCAAAGGACAGTTCAGGAAATCGCAGGATATTTGCAGTGAAGAGGAAGCGGTAATGGATAAACTGAGAATTGCAGTATGCGATGATGAGATTGTTCAGCAGAAATTAATACAAGCTTTGTTGCAGAAGTATTTAACAGAAAACAATATACTTGCCGAGGTGAAATTTTATACTTCGGGACAAGAGTATCTTAAGGAAAAAAAGAGCGAAATATTAGAAACGGATATCTTTCTGTTGGACATTTTTATGCCGGAGATGAATGGAATCGACATCGGTAAAGAATTAAAGAACTTGGGTGTACAAGGGAAAATCATTTTTATTACCGGAGGAAATGACTATATCACGGAAGCTTTTGAGATAAAGGCGTTTTCCTATATTCAAAAGCCTGTAGAATATGAAAAGTTTGTAAAAGTAATGAATTCGGTAATAGCAGGTTTTGAGAAACATCGATATATGGATGTGGTTGTTGATCGGGAAAAGCAAAGAATTTACCTTGATGATGTGGAATATGTGGAAACCTTGGGTCGCCGACTTGTTATTTATATGAAAGATGGTGAGGTGGAAACCTATCTTTCGGTAAAAAACTTTATGGATGAGTATGGGGAAGATGATTTTATTCAAATTTCCCGTTATGTTGCTGTGTCAAAAAGCAGGATACAAAGGATTGTAGGACGAAGCCTGTATCTAATTAATGGTAGAGAGCTTTCCATCAGTGAAAAATACCTGGCAACCACAAAAAAGCTTCATATTGCCTATATCCATACCAAGAAGGTTGCTACTGTTTAGAAGGTGAGGAATACAATGCAAAGTGTCGTAATTGTGGACGATGAGGAGATTCCGCGTCTGATTGCGGAGAAAGCGTTAAAGGAAAAGTACGGAGTACGCTGTTATGAAGATGCCCGTACTGCCCTTTCTGAACTTTCGGAAACTCGACCGGATATACTTTTGGTGGATTTGCACATGCCGGATATGGACGGATATGCCATCTTAAATGCTGTCCGTCAGTTGGAGGATCCTTCACTGAGCAGTATTCCTGTGGTGATTATGACTTCAGATGATGATTCCGATAATGAAGTGAAGGGTTTTGATTTAGGGGCTTATGATTATATTCGAAAACCGCTTCTTCCGGATGTACTGATTCGCCGTGTTGACCGCATCATGAAGAGAGAAGAGATGTTAAAGCATCTGGAAAAAAAGTCGGAAATCGATCTACTGACAGGTCTTTTAAATCGGAGTGCCTGTGTACAACAAATCAATGAAAATTTGCAGATGCGTAGAGATAGCGGTCTTCTTTTGATGCTGGATTTGGATAATTTTAAGATGGTAAATGATTGCTTCGGTCATGAAATGGGAGACCGAGTGATTGCTCGGGTAGCGGATATTCTAAAAAAGCTCGTTCGCTCCGATGATGTTTTGGGGAGAATCGGAGGGGATGAATTTGTCATTTTCTATAGAGGCTTATGGAGTAGAGAGGCTCTAAGAGAACGCTGTGAGGATATTTGCCATAAGGTAAAATGGGGAATGGAAGAACTCTTGGGGATTTCACCGGGAAAAGAATTCGGGATTTCTATAGGAATTGCCTTGGCTCCGCAACATGGAAAAGAATTTTTAGGTCTTTACCAAAGGGCGGATGATGCGATGTACAAGGTGAAGTCTGAAGGAAAGGGCGGTCATGCCGTTTATGAGGAGTATTGCGAGATGGAAGAGGAAGAATCCTCTATCATCTCCATAGCGGAATTACAAGATCGAATTGAAAAACAGGATTTTTTTTCCGGTGCCTATGAAGTGGATTATGAAGATTTTTGCAGTATATACCGTTTTCTTAAGAGGGTGGGAGAACGAGTGCATTCCCCGGTGCAGATTGTGCTTTTTACGATAAAAGAAGCGGAAAATGCGGATCGACGCGGTGTGGAAGGGCGTATGCGTTCCTTCGGAGGGCTTTTAAGCAAAACTATCCGAAGAGGAGACGTCATGGTTCGCTGTGGAAATAAACAGTTTATGGTTCTTCTTATCGGTGCAAATGAGGATAACAGACATATTGCTATAGATCGAATTATGAACCGAAGAAGTGAGGAGGAGAGAAAAAATTATCCGATTCAATATGAAGTAAATACTTTGATTTCCTAAAAAAAGAATTTTATGATAGAATAAGCCTCGTTTTGAGGCTTATTCTATTTTTTTATATTTGAATGAATAGGCATAGCTTAGCTGATTTGTAAAAGTTGAATTAGAATAGACTTGATTATCATGGATTGTCCAAATAATACATCTTAAGACAAATGGGCTGTCAAATAATAGGTGCTATTCATAAAGAAACTTTGTGCTAAGAGATCGAAGATGGCCGGCTAAGAGGTATGTATAGAGGGGGAAGGGATTACAGTGCAGTTATTAATAGAAATGAATCAATTGGTAAATCAGTGGATTTGGGGTATTCCAGCAATGGCGTCTATCCTTGGTGTAGGGATGTACTTAAGCTATCGTACCGGTTTTTTACAGATATCCCGCTTTGGAAGAGCGATGCAGGTAACCCTTGGAAGAATTTTTCGAAAGAAGGAGGCAAGAGACGGCGCGCTCACTCCTTTTCAGGCTGTTTGTACTGCTCTTGCCGCAACGATAGGAACGGGTAATATTGCGGGAGTTGCAGGGGCAATCGCGATTGGCGGTCCCGGAGCGGTGTTTTGGATGTGGTGTTCCGCTATTCTGGGTATGTGTACAAAGTTTTGTGAAGTGACTTTAGCGGTGTATTATCGAGAGAAGAATGAAAAGGGAGAGTATCTGGGTGGACCGATGTACTATATTAAGAACGGTCTGGGGAAAAAATGGATATTTCTTGCCTATCTTTATGCGATTTTCGGTATTCTGACGGTTTTTGGAACGGGAAATGCAACACAGGTTAATACCATTACCGCGGCAATCAATGAAGCCTTGATTAATTTCAACCTGCTTTCTGCAAGAGGAGACAGTCGGGTGAATCTTGCAATCGGCATCCTTATTGCAGTTTTAGTGGCAATGATTCTACTTGGAGGAATTAAGAGAATCGGGAAGGTGTCGGAGAAACTGGTTCCCTTTATGGCACTTTTTTATGTTATCCTATCCCTTATTGTGATTTTCCTGAATATACAAAGAGTTCCGAGTGTTATTTATTCCATTATTATGGGAGCATTTTCTCCGCGAGCTTTTACGGGAGGTGCGGTGTATTCTCTTTTTACTTCGATGAAGAAAGGGGTCTCAAGAGGAATTTTTTCCAACGAGGCAGGATTGGGAACCGGATCGATTGCGCATGCGACAGCGGATACAAGAAAGCCGGTAAAACAGGGATTTTTTGGTATCTTTGAGGTTTTTGCGGACACCATCGTAATCTGTACTTTGACAGCTTTGGTCATCTTATCCAGTGGAGTGAATATTCCTTATGGCATGGATGCGGGGGCCGAGCTTACAATCTCCGGTTTTACTTCTACCTTTGGCCCGCTCGCGAGTTTATTCACTGCAGTGGCTCTCTGTTCTTTTGCTTTTTCTACCATTTTGGGATGGGGGCTTTATGGTGCAAGATTTACGGAGTTTGTTTTCCGTTCCGCTACAGCAGTGAAGATTTTTCTGGTGCTTTATGCTTTAGTATCTATAGTAGGAGCTACTATGAATTTATCTTTAATCTGGTCGATTGCGGAGACTTTTAACGGACTCATGGTTATACCGAATCTGATTGCCCTCTTCCTTCTCTCTCCAAAGGTTTTGCAATTGATTCAGCGATATGAAGAGGAAGAATAAAAATCATCAAAAAAACCCTAGGTTTCAAGCCTTCTCCGGCTGAAATCCTAGGGTTTTAAAATCGTGCAGAAGATGGGAGTTGAACCCACATGAGTGTTACCTCACACGGACCTGAACCGTGCGCGTCTGCCATTCCGCCACTTCTGCGAACTCGAATACTATAGCATTTTTGGATTTTACAGTCAAGACTATTGTTTCGGGTTGAAAAACACCTGTTGTAGTTTGGAGCTGAAAAACTCCTGCAGCGTATGTGGCACAGAAACAGTCGAATATCGCGGGCAGTTTCGTGGGCGGCTTGTAGTGAAAAAGTACTGCATCAAAGAGAAATGAGTGTTCTCATTTAATACCTCGTAAACAAGCAAAAAGCCTAGTGTTTTAAGCTATTTTGGCTTAGACACTAGGCTTTTATAATAGCGCAGAGGGTGGGACTCGAACCCACGCGCCCTTGCGGACAAACGGTTTTCAAGACCGCCTCGTTATGACCACTTCGATACCTCTGCAGAACTTTTTCAGATTAAAGTAAAATTTTAGTTTTGTCAAGACTATATTAAGATTTGCTATCTTGCCAGTAATTTGAAGATTTGCTATACTTTTTTGCCAGTAGTGTAGTCTGTAAAGGAGGCCCATTTTATGGCTGATAGAGGAAGCATGAGGCAGGAATCCTATCCTCAAAAAAAGAAAAAAAATCCGGTTTTCTTAGCATTTTTTTATGCTATATCGTTCCTTATCTTGTTATCAACTCCTGCATACTTTTCTTTGTGCTGGCAACGCCTAAGCTGCAGATCAACGATCCGACAGAACATAGCGGGGATGACTCGGTATCTGTTTTGGTCCATGTTGATTCCGTTTTGCCGATTAAGAAATTTTCTGCAAAGCTGGAAGGAGAAGAACTGAATTACACTCGGGAGAATAATAACTATATCATTCCTCTTTCTGCAAATGGTAGTCTTCGCATCAGTGTGACTTC
Source organism: Oribacterium parvum ACB1 (assembly GCF_000238055.2). Lineage (GTDB taxonomy): Bacteria > Bacillota > Clostridia > Lachnospirales > Lachnospiraceae > Oribacterium > Oribacterium parvum. The sequence goes on along the minus strand of NZ_KE148312.1, from coordinate 2,192,271 downwards.
TATCAACGGAATGACGAATATGGAGAATACCCAGATTAACAGCTTTGATGAAAATCCTCCGGTTATTGATGAGGACAATGTTGTATTGGGCGTGGGATATGTTGAGTTTGTTGTTACGGACAGCCAGTCCGGTGTAGATTTTGCTTCCATTTATGGTATTGATCATGATGGAAACAATTTAAAGCCCAATCACATTGATGAGCAGAGCGGTAAAGTCAGCTTTTCCATGAAGAGCAACAGTATTACCGTATATGTTTCGGATAAGTCCGGAAATCAGGTTAGCGGTAATTTTAACTTGGAAGAGTCTCCCTATCCAAAGACTAAGTCGGACTTAGAGGAAGAGGAAACAAGCAAGGCAGAGTCGGATAAAATCGATACAAAAAAAGAAGACAGCAAAAAAGAAGAAGGCAAAAAAGAAGACAGCAAAAAAGAAGACAGCAAAAAAGAAGAAAGTAAAAAAACGAACAGTAATAAACAAAACTAAATTGGAATATATAAAGAATGACTTTAAAAAGAACAGAATGAAGCGAGGGCTTTGTTCTGTTTTTTTATGCTTTTCTACAAAGCCGGCATAGACTTTTTCGGAGCCTATGGTAAAATTACCATGGAGTTTTTCGTAATGTTTTAGGAGGGTGAAATGAATAAGGAAATAGAAACAAAGGCAATTAACAGCATTCGTATTCTTTCGGCAGATGCAATTCAGAAGGCAAATTCAGGACATCCGGGTCTGCCTCTTGGTGCGGCACCGTCAGCTTATACACTTTGGGCTAAGCATTTAAACTTTGACCCGACCCATCTTGACTGGGAAAACAGAGACCGATTTGTTTTGTCCGCAGGGCATGGTTCCATGCTTCTCTATTCCTTGTTACACCTTTTCTCATGCGGATTAAAAAAAGAAGATTTGATGTCTTTCCGTCAGATGGGTTCTCTTACGCCGGGGCATCCGGAGTACGGGCATACCCGGGGGGTAGATGCAACTACAGGTCCTCTTGGTGCAGGTCTTGCCATGGCGGTGGGCTTTGCAATGGCAGAAGCGCATTTGGCGGCGGAATTCAATAAAGATGATCTTTCTTTGGTGGACCACAGAACCTATGCTCTTTGCGGAGATGGTTGTCTTATGGAAGGAATTTCTTCAGAAGCGTTGTCGCTTGCCGGTACTTTAAATCTGCATAAATTAACCATTTTATATGATTCCAATAAGATTTCCATTGAAGGCTCTACAGATATTGCTTTTACGGAAGATGTACAGAAACGCATGGAATCTTTTGGCTTTAAAACCCTTACAGTAGAAGACGGAAATGATGTTGCCGCTATTTCTGACGCTTTGGAAAAAGCCAAGTCTGACGATTCCGCTCCCTATTTTATTACGGTAAAGACGGAAATCGGATACGGGGTTCCCAAGAAGCAGGGGAGTGCTTCTGCCCATGGCGAACCTCTGGGTGAAGAAAATATTCGGGAGATGAGAAAGTTTTTGAATTGGGAGTATGAGGAAGCTTTCTTTGTTCCGGAAGAGGTATATCGGCATTATGATGCCTTGGTAGAGGAAAAGAAAAAAGGATATTTAAACTGGGAAGCAATTAAGGCAGACTATGCTAAGAAGTACCCTGAAGATTATGAAAAGTATCTTTCTTATCATGATAAGAACAAGGTAATGGATTTAATTCACTGTGAAGAGCTCTGGGCAAAGATGGATAAGCCGGAGGCAACAAGAAGCTCTTCCGGAGAAGTGCTTCAGGTTTTAAAGAAAGCTGTTCCGAATCTCTTTGGGGGTTCTGCAGACCTGGCTCCATCCAATAAGACAGAGATGAAGGGAGAGGGCTTCTTTGCAAGGGATAACAGATTGGGAAAGAATATTCACTTTGGGGTAAGAGAGCTGGCTATGGCGGGTATTGCAAACGGCATCCTCTTACATGGCGGATACCGCTCCTTTGTGGCGACTTTCTTTGTGTTTAGTGATTATATTAAGCCAATGGCGAGACTAGCGGCTTTAATGCAGATTCCGCAGATTTTTGTTCTTACACATGACAGTATCGGTGTTGGAGAGGACGGACCGACTCATGAGCCGATTGAACAGCTTGCAATGCTCCGCTCAACGCCGAACTTCCGCGTTTTCCGTCCGGCAGACCGACAGGAAACGGTTGCTGCATGGTTCTCCGCTTTGAGCAGTACAGACTGTCCAACCGCCATTGTATTAAGCCGACAGAATCTTCCTCAGCTTTGCAAGAATGGAAAGGATGCTTTGAAAGGAGCCTATATTCTTTCAGATTCCGATAAAATCCCGGAATTCATCTTTATTGCAACCGGTTCCGAACTGGAGCTTGCAGAAGAAGCTGCTAAAGTTTTAAGGGGAGAAGGAAAGGCGGTTCGTGTCGTTTCCATGCCGTCCATGGATGTATTTGCAATGCAGAGTGCGGAGTATCAGGAAGAGATTTTACCTTCTTCCGTAGAGAAGAGGATATCCGTAGAAGCACTTTCTTCCTTCGGTTGGGGAAAATATGTCGGATTAAAGGGAAAGACTCTTTCCTTAGACAGTTTCGGTGCTTCCGGTCCTGCAAAGGAACTTTTTAAGCACTTCGGTTTTACAGTTGAAAACTTACTTGCAATGGCAAGATCTATGTAAATAGAGTGGTTCAATCACCAAAATGTAGAGAAGAGAGGAGAGAAGTATGAAGTTTTTTATTGATACGGCAAATGTAGAGGAAATTCGCAGTGCTTACGACATGGGAATTATCTGTGGATGCACAACAAACCCTTCCCTGATTGCAAAGGAGGGAAGAGACTATGTAGAAACTTTAAAAGAAATTGCTTCCTTTTTGGACGGTCCTATTTCCGGTGAAGTAAAGGCGGACACAGTAAAAGCCGAGGATATGATTTTGGAAGGTAGAGAAATTGCCTCCTTATCCCCCAATATGGTTGTGAAGATTCCGATGACGGAAGAAGGACTAAAGGCGGTAAAGGTTCTTTCCAAAGAGGGAATCAAGACCAATGTCACCTTGATATTCTCTGCAACACAGGCAGTTCTTGCGGCAAGAGCAGGGGCTACTTATGTTTCTCCTTTCCTTGGAAGACTGGATGATATCTCGTCTGACGGCTTAATTTTGATTCAAGACATCATGGATATTTTCTCCGTTTATCCGGAAATCGAAACAGAGGTAATCTGCGCATCTGTTCGTCATCCGGTTCATGTAATCGAGTGCGCAAAGACCGGAGCGGATATTGCAACTGTCCCCTTCAAGGTTTTGAAGCAAATGATTCATCATCCTTTGACAGATATCGGTATTGAAAAGTTCAAGGAAGACTATAGAAAAGTTTTTTCTTAAAAAATCGGGATAAATCCATCCTTTTCTTCATAGAACATTGACAGCATTTTCACAAAACAGTATAGTGGAATAAAATGCGGTTATTTACAGCAGATGAGGAAAAATAATGGATAGAAAAGAAATATCACAGGCAGTTATCCAACGTCTTCCCCGGTATTATCGATATTTGGAAGATTTGATGGATCAGGGAATAGAACGTATTTCATCCGGCGAGTTGTCCAAAAGGATGCATCTAACTGCTTCTCAGATACGACAGGATTTAAACAACTTTGGCGGTTTCGGACAACAGGGCTACGGGTATAACGTAGCCAATCTCCATGATGAGATAGCGAAGATTCTGAATATTGATCGAGAAAATCCCATGATTATAGTGGGTGCGGGACACCTTGGACAAGCTTTGGCGAATTATACCAATTTCCAAAAAAGAGGATTTATCTTAAAGGGGATTTTTGATATCAATCCGGAAAGAATCGGAAAGGAAGCCGGTGGGATTAAAATCTTGCCTATGACGGAGATGAAGACCTTGGTAAAAAAGGAAAAGATTCGCCTTGCGGCAATCTGTATTCCGAAGTCGGAATCCATCAAGGTTGTGGATGATTTGATTTCCTACGGCATAGAGGGAATTTGGAATTTTGCGCATATAGACTTGGATGTACCGAAGCATGTTGTTATTGAAAATGTGCATCTGTCTGAAAGTTTGATGCGACTTTCCTACAGATTGTTTGAGGAATTAAAATGATTTTAGGAGTTGGTACGGATATTCTGGAAATTCTTCGAATGGAGCGGTTACAGGATAGTAGTGCAGCGGCAGAGAAGATCTTTACAGAAGAAGAACGCCGGCAAAGCGAGGGAAAAGTCTCTCGCCTTGCCGGTGATTTTAGTGTAAAAGAAGCGGTTTCCAAGGCTCTTGGAACCGGAATTCGAGGGTTTTCTTTGTTGGATATTGAAGTTCTTCGGGATGAACTAGGAAAACCGTATGTGAAACTTTACGGGAATGCAAAGAAAATCTTTCTTCGCCTTGGAGGGAGTAGGTTAGAAGTCAGTATTTCCAATACAGCGACCTTGGTGATAGCCACTGCAGTCCTGTTTGGGAACTCCTTTTCCTTTTCTGAGGGAATAACCCGGGATTCTTCGCTTGCTTTGGAAAGTGGGGAGGGAGAGAAGGACAATGTTTTTTTTGAGGAAACAGAGAGAAATTCTGAAGCAAACTCCAAGAGAAATAAAACATTGCAATGGTTGCTCCCTCTTCCCGAACGAAACGCAGAGTCACACAAAGGCTCTTATGGAAAAGTGGAGATTTTTGCAGGTAAATCAGGTATGGCGGGAGCAGCCATTTTTTCAGCTCTTTCAGCCTATAAAGCTGGTGCAGGACTGGTGAAGGTTATCAGTGATAAGGAGAATCAAATCCCTCTGCAGTCCATGGTTCCGGAGTCCATCTTTTTAGATAAGGAGAAGTTTTCCTTGGAAGAAAGCCTGAATGAAGGACAAGTTCTTCTTTTCGGTCCGGGAATAGGCATGGGAGAAAAAGAGAAGGAATTCCTTCATGAGCTTCTTTTGCGAGGAAAAACAGCCAAGGACAAGAGGCAGTTTTTGATATTGGACGCAGATGCCTTAAATATGATTTCGAAATCTTCTCTTTTGGAGGATGCTCTTCGAATTTATGCAAAAGAGGCGCCGTTGATTTTGACGCCGCATATTAAAGAGTTTGCAAGACTTTGTCATTTGACCGTGGAAGAAGTTTTACTTCACAGAAAAGACTTAGGAAAAAAATATGCCGATTCTCATCATTGTATTTTAATTTTAAAATCCCATGATACAATGGTGTTTGCTCCTTCTTTGGATTCTCCCGAAGGCTTTCTCGGAAAAAGGGAAATAGAAAAGCCGAGTAGAGCGGGAGAAAAAAAGACAGAAGATAAAGAGAATAAAAAAGAGGAAGATAAGGAAAGGAAATGGTTTTTTCATAATACGATTTCCTGTGCCGCACTCAGTAAGGGCGGGTCGGGGGATTGCTTTGCCGGTCTACTGAGCGGTTTGCTCTGTATTCTTGAGGAAAAATATGGAAACTTTCCTGCTAAAGTGCTGGCCTTTCAGGCGGCTTGCCTTTCTGTCCTTGTGCAAGTACGCGGGGCTGAAATAGCTGCGCATCAGGAGGGGCAACATGGCGTTTTGGCCAGAGAGCTTCCTCGGTTTTTTTCTTTGGCCATAGAAGAGTTTATAGAAAAGGAAGATAAGGAAAATGCAAGATAGAAAGAGCTACGATAGAACCTATGCCATTGTGGATTTAGGAAGAATTGTAGAGAATCTTCGTTTGTGTAAAGAAAAGTTGAGAAAAGGGATGGCTGTCTGCGCCGTTGTGAAAATGGATGCCTATGGACACGGAATTGTGGAAGTGGCAAAGGCTATCGCGGACGAATGTGCCATGTTTGGGGTAGCTACGGTGGAAGAAGCAATCACCTTAAGAAAAGCCGGTATAGAGGGAGATATCTTGATTCTCGGTGTTATTCCGGAAAGTCAATATGCTCTTCTTTACGAATATCGGATTATGCCAAGCCTCTTTACTTTGAAACAGCTTAAAAAATTGGAAGAGTTGGGAAAGAAAAACAATACAAATTTAGCTGTACACATTGCTTTAGATACCGGTATGGGGAGAATCGGGATTCAGACCGAAGAAAAGGGAGCTTTGAAGATTGCAGAGCAGATTCTTGCCAGCCCGCATATCGAAGTAAAAGGTATATTTTCTCACTTTGCCTCCTGTGATGAACAGGATAAAAGCTACGCAAGAAAACAAGAGCAGCGTTTTAAGAATTATCTCGAGAAGTTAAAAGAGAGAGGATTTACTATTCCTCTTTGCCATATTGCAAACTCTGCCGGAATCTTGGAAGATATCGGTACGGAATACAATATGGTTAGAGACGGGATAGTGCTCTACGGAGTCTATCCGTCTAAAGAAGTCTTGCACGAGCTTCCGATTAAAATGGCACTATCCTGGAAGGCGAAAATCTCTCATATTAAAACGGTTCCTGCGGGAGAGGGTATCTCCTATGGCTCTACCTTTGTGACGGAGAAAGAAATGAAGATTGCGACGATTCCGGTTGGCTATGGAGACGGCTATCCCCGGATTCTTTCCGGTAAAGCCACGGTTTTGGTAAGCGGTAAAAAATGCCCTATTCTCGGAAGAGTTTGTATGGATCAGTTTATGGTAGATATCACGGGAGTAGAGGCTGAGCTCTTTCAGGAAGTGACTCTTCTCGGAGAAGAGGGAGGAGAGGAAATCAGTCTTTATGACTGGGAAGAGTTGGGGGTATTCCCATATGAGTTTTTATGCGGCCTCGGAAATCGTGTTCCTAGAGTATACTATCGGGGAAAAGAATGGATAGGGACATATAATCCGCAGGATAATCTGCATTTGCATGAATTTTCTTAGACGCATAGAAGGAAAAAGATTGGTTTAGAGATAGTATGGAAATGCCATTTTCATGGAAGAAGAGAAAGCCTTGCTTTTGGGAAAGAACTTGCGAAAGGCTGAGAAAATAGTTACACTGGAAAAAAATATATAGAGGAGTGAATATGTCAGGACATTCAAAATTTTCCAATATCAGAGCAAAGAAAGAAAAAAACGATGCAGCAAAGGGTAAGATATTTACCATTATCGGGCATGAGCTTGCCTTGGCTGTAAAGCAGGGCGGTGCGGATCCGAACAGCAATTCGAAGCTGCGGGATGTTATTGCGAAGGCTAAGGCAAACAATATGCCGAACGATACGATTCAGAACGGTATCAAGAAGGCAGCAGGCGCATTGGATAGTGTGAATTATGAGGAATTGCAATACGAGGGTTACGGAGTAAATGGTGTTGCCATTATTGTAAAAGTCCTTACGGACAATAAAAACCGTTCTGCGGCAGACGTTCGTTCCGCATTTACAAAGGGAAAGGGCAGTCTTGGTGCACAGGGATCCGTATCATTTCTTTTTGAAGAAAAGGGACAGATTATTCTGGATAAGGAAGTGATGGACGACTTGGACAAGGATTTTGATTCTCTTATGGATATTGCCATTATGGCAGGGGCAGAGGATTTGATTGATCGGGATGACAGCTATGAAATTCTTACTGTACCGGCTGATTTTTCCTCGGTTCGAGAGAATCTGGAGAAGGAAAACATTCCCATGGTGCAGGCGGAAGTGGTACTGATTCCGGGGAATACGGTTTCCGTGACGGATGAAGAAGCGGTAAAGAATCTTAGAAAAACATTGGATTTACTCGATGAGTCCGATGATGTGCAGAATGTCTATACTAACTGGGAAGAGGAATAAAGGCTTTCTTTAGAATGCTTTTGTTACATCATTCTGTAAGCCTTATTTTTATCAAGGAAGTCAACGAGATACCGCACGCTACGCGAGCGATACTCGTTATAAATTTTAAAAGTCCCGGAGGAGCTTAAAGCTCTTCCAGGACTTTTTTCGGTTCAACGAGTATGGAATAGTTTTGGTGGTATATAACGAAGCCCGGGGCTCCGCCAATGATTTTTTTCAGATTCTTTCTTTCCGTATAATCTACTTCTACCTTGGCATTTTCCTTTTCGGAAGAAAAGTATGCGGCAAGCTCCGCTGCTTCTTCAAAAAGACGGTCGGGAAGCTCTTCCAGAGTTTTCCCCTCGGTTTTTGCAATGACATGGGAACCGGCAACTCCCTTAACGTGAAACCAGAAGTCTTTCGGATCGGCGATTTGAAAGCTGACCTCTTCGTTTTGAAAATTGTTTTTTCCGACATATAGAAGGTAACCGTCACTGCTGCGGAAGACTCTGGGAGAAGATTTATCTTCTTTTCTACTTGATTTTTTCTTTCCGGATAGCTTTTTCATATATCCGAATTCGCCCATTTCTCGTCGGATATCATCCAAGTCTCCTGCATTTTCAGCAGTAAGAAGACTACCGAGTATAGATTGCAAGTGTTCTAAGGTTTTTCTGCTTTCCTTAAGCTGTTCCGTAAGATTCTTTTCCGTTCGTTTTGCCTTGTCGTATTTATCAAAATAACGTTTTGCATTTTCGATGGGAGGAAGATTTGGATCCAAAGGAATCCGTTCTTCCTTCCCGGTATAATAATTCTCGCAAAGCAGTTCTTTTTCTCCGCCCTGTAAGCTGTAACCGTAGGTGGTCAATAATTCTCCAAAGACACGGAAGCTTTCTTTTTTCTCCGTATCTTTCAACTGCTTTTCCTGTAAACTCAGCTTTTTTCCGACACGTTCCAAAAGGGTAGTGCATTGCTTTTTTAAGTCTATGGACTTCTGGCGTACGCGGTCTTCCTTTTCCTTTCCTCCGTAATATTGTTCTATAAGAGCGGAAGGAGAGGAGAAGGCTTCTTCGTGAAAACGTGGATTCCCCTTATATTGAATGGTGTGAAATGCGGAAAAATCAAATGCCTTCGTTTCTTCAAAAAGAATTACCGGAGAAAAATCGCCGTTGAGAATTTTGCTCCTTAAAGCATGGACTTTCGTGATTATATTTTCCCATTCAGAAGAAGAAAGAACTGTAATATCCTTATCAAACGGTACTTCGGCATCCTCACAAAGCTCTCTTGCAGAAAGAGGGCTTAATCCGGAAAAGCTGTGAAACAAAGCATCGGAAATAGATTCGGGCTTTTCCGCACCCGTACCCTTCATTCGTTCAATTAAGAAGGAACTTAAGTTTTCTAAAGGAAAGCGCAGGATATTTTCTTTATGAAACTGGTCGGGAATAAAATAAGATCTTCCAGGAAGCACCTCTCGAAGAGAAGACTGCACGGAGGAAATTCGTTTTATGGCGTCAAGAATCGTGAAGTCCTCTTTTAGGAGAATGATATTGGAATATTTTCCCATGATTTCTACAGCGAGGTATTTGATGCCATAGTCCCCCATTTCATCTCTATGAGAGATATGGAGAAGAAGTACCCTCTCCAGTCCTTCCTCCTCCAAGGCAGTTGAAGCTTGGGTGATATTTTGAATTAGACCGTTTCCGATGTGTTTACGAAGTGCCATGCAGAAGTTCGGTGCGGTTAGCGGTGCCGTTTTTCCCTTATTACTAAGATAAATCAAAGGAATAGAGGGATTGGCAGAGAGGTGAAGAAGGTACTGTTGCTTTTCTTTTTTTACCGTAATCTGCAATTCATCTTTCTCGCTTTGTATAATTTTAGCAATCTTTCCGCCTAAAATCGTTTCCTTGAATTCGGAAATCAGTGCTGATAAAAATAATCCATCAAATGCCATAAATCCATCCTTTACTTCTTGAAAAAGCCTTTTGCCCTTGTTATCATATTTTATACTGATAACTTGCATTTCCTAGGATAGGCTAAAGGTGGAAAAAACTCAAGGAAAAGGAGAACTTCCGAAATGAAAAGTATGACCGGATTTGGCAGAGCCAAGGCGGAAAACGCAGGACAGATAGTCACGGTGGAGATAAAATCCGTCAATTCCCGTTTTTTGGATTTAAGCTTTAGATTACCCAGAAGCTTTCAAGCAATGGAAATGAAAATCAGAGAATTGCTGAAAAAAAACATTTCCAGAGGAAAGGTGGAGGTTTATCTTTCCATAGAGGATGGCGGTGAAAAAGAGAAGAAGCTGCTGGTAAATACAGTATTGGCAAAAAGATATAAAGAAGAGATTGAGAAACTTTCGAAGGAACTTGACCTTCCGTTTAACCTAAGCGGGAATTCCTTATTTTTTTATCCTGAAGTTTTTCATCTAACGGAAGAAGAGGATGAGGATAATGAAACGGTCATCCTGGAGATAGTGGATGCGGCCATTCAGGAGTTTGTTCGATCCCGCTCTTTGGAAGGAGAGAAGTTACGGGCAGACCTTGAGATGAAACTGCAGGAAATGGAGGATTATCTTCGCTTTTTGAAGGAAAAGGAGCCGAAGCTTCGTATACAATATGAGAACCGCCTTCGGAAGAAGATAGAAGAAAGCCTGGCAGGTCGAGAGATAGATGAGGGAAGGCTCTTAGAAGAGGTCGCCATTTTTTCCGACAAGGTTAGTACAGACGAAGAGATTACAAGACTCGATAGTCATGTGCATAGAATGCAGGCAATCCTTAAAGAGGAACAGGCAGTAGGGCGAGACTTGGACTTTCTGATGCAGGAGATGAACCGAGAGAGTAATACCATTCTTTCCAAAGCAAGTGATTTAGAGATTACGGATATAGGTCTTAAGGCTAAAAACTGTATTGAGAAAATGAGAGAACAGGTACAAAACATCGAATAAGAGTATAGAAGGGAATAGTATGGATAAGGGGATTTTAGTTGTGGTTTCCGGCTTTTCGGGAGCAGGGAAGGGAACCATTATGAAAAGGATAACGGAGAAGTATGATAACTATGCGTTATCCATTTCAGCAACAACAAGAGCGCCGAGGAAGGGTGAAGAAGAGGGAAAGTCCTATTTTTTTGTGAGTAAGCCCCGCTTTGAAGAGATGATTGACAGTGACGAGCTTGTTGAGTATGCAAAGTATGTGGATAACTATTACGGTACGCCCAGAAAGTTTGTAGAGGATTGCTTGAATCAGGGAAAAGATGTAATTTTGGAAATAGAGATACAGGGAGCTCTGAAGATTAAGAAGAAATTCCCGAACAGTCTTCTCATTTTCATGACCCCTCCTTCTGCGGAAGAGTTAAGAAATCGTCTTATCGGAAGAAACACGGAAGATGAAGAAACGGTCAATAAACGATTGGGGAGGGCTATAGTAGAGTCGGAAGGCGTAGAGGCCTACGATTATATTCTGGTCAATGCGGATATTGACACATGTACGGAAAAACTGCATAATCTAATTCGTGCGTCTCATGATAGGGTAGAGGCACATTTAGATTTAATTGAAAAAATCCGAAAGGACTTAAGGAGGATAGAAGATGCTGCGTCCAACATACAATGACTTGATTGATTCTATGAATAAGAATAGAGAAGAGGGAGAATTGGAAGTGCAATCTCGCTATTCTGTAGTAATTGCCAGTGCAAAGAGAGCACGTCAGATTATTGACGGGGATGCACCTTTGGTTAAGGCGGAGGAAGACAGAAAACCTCTTTCCATTGCAATTGAAGAAATCTCCAAGAATCTGGTAAATGTTGAAAAAGGTTTGGACTATGAAGAGGAGCCGATGAATCCCACTACGGAGGTAGAGGATTATTCCCGCTATGCTTTGGATGATGACCTAGATGACGAAGAAGAGGTAGATCTGGACTCCGAGGCGGAGAATGACGACTACTTGCAGGAAGACGGCGAGGAAGATGATTATTCTGACGGAGACTATTCTTCGGATAGTGAGGAATAATGAATTTATATCTGGAAAGTTTGGGCTGTGATAAGAATAGGGTAGACTCCGAAAAACTCTTATCAGAGCTCTTGGAAAAGTATGAAGGAGCAAAGGTAACTATGGATCCTGCGGAAGCGGATATTGCCATAGTCAATACCTGCTCTTTTATTGGTCCGGCAAAAGAAGAAAGTATCAATACGATTTTGGAGCTGGCAGAATACAAAAAGACGGGAAAATTACAAAAGCTGATTGTAGCCGGCTGTTTGGTGGAGAGATATAAGGATGAGATCCGTAAGGAGCTTCCGGAGATAGACGAGATTGCTTCCGTAAAGGACTATGTGAGTCGACTGGACAAGCAGATGAAGAGAGTGGAAAGTGGGGAAAGGTATACCCGCTACCTAAAGATTGCGGAAGGTTGCGACAAGTATTGCAGTTATTGTATTATTCCGCGTCTTCGAGGACACTACCGTTCCATTCCGATGGAGCAGATTTTAGAGGAGGCCGGACAGCTTGTGCTGGAAGGGGCGAAGGAACTTATTTTGGTGGCGCAGGAAACCACCCTGTATGGAACAGATCTCTATGGAGAAAAGTCCTTACATAAGCTGCTTCATGCATTGGGGGAAATTGAGGGACTGGAATGGATTCGGGTTCTATATTGTTATCCGGAAGAAATCGAACTTCCTCTTATTGAGGAAATCCGGGATAATCCGAAAGTTTGTCATTATCTGGACTTGCCTATCCAGCATTCTTCCGACCGAATTTTAAAGGTGATGAATAGAAAAACCAGAAGAGCAGAATTAAAGGAGAAGATTGCTTTACTAAGGAGAGAGATTCCGGACATTTGCTTAAGAACGACTTTAATTACCGGCTTTCCGGGTGAAACGGAAGAAGACCTGGAGGATGTGCTTTCTTTTATCAGAGAAGAGCGCTTTGACCGTTTGGGGGTATTTCCATATTCTCAAGAAGAAGGAACCTATGCGGCAACCATGGACAATCAAGTTCCGGAAAGTGTAAAGAACAAAAGGCTTTCTCGTATTATGGAGTTACAGCAGGAAATTGCTTTCCAAAAGGCGGAAGAGCAGAAGGGCAGAGTCTTAAAGGCTCTTGTAGTAGGTTTTGATGAGGAAGAATCTCGCTTGGTTCTTCGAAGCTATATGGATAATCCCGATATCGACAGCTTTATCTACCTGAAGGGAGAGGAAAGAGCTGTAGGAGACTTTGTCTGTGTGAGAATCATAGACACGGAAGGGTATGATTTAATAGGAGAATATTGTGAATCTTCCCAATAAACTGACAATACTTAGAGCCTTGATGGTTCCCGTCTATGTGTTTTTTATGCTTTTTCCTGCAGAAAATGAGCTTCTCTTTCGTTGGATAGCTTGTGCTGTTTTCTGCATTGCTTCCTTTACCGATTTTTTAGACGGATATATTGCAAGGAAGAGGAATCTGGTGACCAATTTCGGAAAGTTTATGGATCCCTTGGCTGATAAGCTTTTGGTTTGTGCCGCCATGATCTGTATGATTCCGCTTTCCTATCTTCCTGCTTGGTACGTCATTATTCTAATTTCCAGAGAATTTATTATTTCCGGATTTCGTTTGATTGCGGTAGAGCAAAATGTTGTAATTGCCGCATCTTATTTTGGGAAATTTAAAACGGTGAGCCAGATGGTGATGATTATTTTGCTTATTCTGCAAATTCCTGCACTTAATCTTGTGACGACAGGATTTGTTTATCTGTCATTGGCACTTACAATCATTTCCCTGATTGATTACTTATATAAGAACCGTTCCGTTTTAGAAGAAGGAGGCTTTTGATGGGAGATAAGAAAAAAGAAATCAATTACTCAGAGGATGCGCCAATTGAAGAGCAGCTTGTCAGCATACTAAAATCTTTGAAGAAAACGATTACGACGGCTGAAAGCATTACCGGAGGACTGATTTCCGCAGCGATAACTTCTGTTGAAGGGGCTTCGGATTGCTTTAAGGTGGGATATGTAACTTATTCCAATAAGTCCAAGAGAAAACTTCTTTCTGTAAAGAAGGAACTCCTTCGAAAAGAGGGTGCCGTGTCCTCTACTACGGCAAAAGAGATGGCTATTGGTGCCATGATGGAATCGGAGGCGGATATCGCCGTGGCGATTACAGGAAATGCAGGACCTACTGCCTTGGAAGGGAAAGAGGTTGGTTTAATTTATATTGCGGTTTGTGCCGGAGGAAAAACAAAGGTGGAAGAGTTCCACTTTGGCGGAAATAGAAAAGAAGTACGGGAACAGGCTTGCGGTGCTGCTCTTGTTATGGTTAGAGACTATCTTTTGGACAAAAAATAATGCGTTTATCAAAAAAAATGCGCTTTGGTGCCAGGGCAAAAGAATATATTCCATATCTGATGCAGAATCTTAGGGAGGGTCATATAGTACCGATGTGCTATATCGTCTATAGCGGATATGGAAAGAATCTATATGAGTTTTATCCGTCTTCTATGCTAAAAATCAGCAATTTCCCCAGAAAAGAGGATGAGATTTTAGGGATAGCCTATGGGTATAAAGATGCTCTTAAACTGGTGGCCTGCATGGTGGAAGAGAGTCTAAAAGGAGAAGGGATATGTTGCTAATCTTGACAGTTCTCAAGTATGTGTTGATTGCAGTAGCTGTTCTTCTCCTGTTCTTGTTTTTGCTTCTTCTTTTTCTATTGTTTTTTCCATTTCGTTACAAGCTTGAAGGCAGTAAAGAGAAAGAAGCGGAGAGACCGGAGGGAGACTTTCATCTGCGCTTTCCCGGGGTACACTTTTTAGGAGAATATAAAGAGGGAAAGCTGAGATATAGAGGGAAAATTCTTTTCTTCACGCTATTAGAGGGAGGAGAAGAATGAGGGATACAATAAATAAATGGATTGATTTTTTTCGAGATAAAGTTCGGAGTTTGAAGGAAATACAGGTTTTATTAAAGGAGCTTGGTAAAGATGAAACGCGGGAAATGATTGCGTTTGTTTTGATGGAAGGACTTCGTTTTTTAAAGACCTGTCGAATTCGGAAAGCAAAAGGGAGTATATATTTTTCTATAGAAGATCCTGCTACTATGGGGCAGGTGTTAGAAGGGGTGGCACTGGTTTATCCTTTCATTCAGGATAAAATTACTCTTGTGCCGGAGTTCGGAGACAGTTATTATTATGGAGATATTCGTTTAGAAGGAAAGATTCGTCTTATTCATCTATTGATTCTACTGATTCGTCTTTTAAGAAACAGGGCATTTCGCAGATTGGTCCTCAAGGGGGGTAAGCATGGCAAATAACAATACAAAAGAACTCATACAAGAGCTGTTTCAGGGGATGGATGGTTTTATCCAATCCAAAACGGTGGTAGGAGAGCCTATTAAGCTGGGAGATACCGTTTTGGTGCCGCTTATGGAGGTAAGCTGCGGAATGGCAAGCGGTGCTTTTGTAAAGGAGAACACTAAAAAAGGAGATGGCGGAGCCGGGGCAATGAATTCCAGGATTACACCTGCGGCGATGCTGGTCATTCAAAATGGAAGAACAAAACTAATTCGGGTAAAGAATGAAGACGCTTTATCCAAGATTATTGATATGATTCCGGAGGCGATAGATAAGATAACCGGAGGAAATAAGGTAAGTGAATCTGCTGAACAAAAGGGGCAGGATGCCTTAAATTCCTTAGTGGAAAAGGATAAAAAAGAGAAAGAGATTAAGAAATATACCGTACTTTCCGGAAATGAAAATAAAGATTTAGAAATCGAAGAAGCGGATGATGTGATTGATTTGGATTTATCGGATTTTGAGGAATAAAATTGTAGGGTTTCCAGAAATAAATTTTGCTTGCAATCTAAAATCATTTTTGCTATAGTACTATAGTCGCTGTAAAGCAGTGGATTTTTTAAAAGAGGGAGGTGCAATCATGGCTAAGTGTGCTATTTGCGAGAAGGCAGTACATTTCGGTATTCAAGTAAGCCATTCACATAGAAGATCGAACAAGATGTGGAAAGCAAATGTGAAGTCAGTTAGAGTGAAGGTAGATGGCGGTACAAAGAAGATGTACGTCTGTACTTCCTGCCTGCGTTCCGGAAAAGTTGAGCGTGCTGTTGCAGGCGTTACTGAATAATGAAAGATTAGAAAGATATTGTCGTAGGACAGTATCTTTTTTTGTGTTTAAAAATAAGGTGGAATCTCTCTTTCTGTAAAAATTTCAAAATCTAAGTCTTGACAGCGTTAGACTACTAGTGTACTATTTAAATAGTTCACTAGTTGAGTAAGAAATCATATTCACTAGTTGAAATATAGGAAATATGTAGCGAAAAACATTCGCTGAAAGGAGGCAAAATGCAATACAAACCCTCTCTTCCGATTTACCAGCAAGTGGAGATGGATATCATAAAAGATATGCTAAACGGAAAACTATCTCCGGGATCGAAGATGCCTTCGGGAAGAGAACTTGCGCTAGTCTATAAAATCAATCCCAATACAGCCCAAAGAGTATACCAGGAACTGGAGCATAAGGGACTTTGTTACACCAAGAGGGGGATGGGAACCTTTGTGACGGAAGAGGAAGAGAGATTAAAAACGGAAAGAATACATCTTGCCAAAGAGTATAGTAGGGAGTTTCTTCAAAGAATGAAGGATTTATCCGTTTCAAAGGAGCAGTTAAGGAAATATTTAGAGGAGGAGTTAGATGCTTCAAGCTAGTAATTTATCGAAAAAATATAATGGAAGAACAGCTTTGGACCATGTCAATGTAGAGATGGGAGACGGGAAAATATACGCTTTTCTTGGACCCAACGGTTCGGGAAAAACCACTTTCATGAAAATAATAGCAAGTTTAACAAAGCAGAGTGAAGGAGAACTTCTTTTAGATGGGAAAGCCCTTTCCATAAAAAGCAGGGCGGATGTAGCCTATCTTCCTACTGAGACGCATGCCTATCCTTTCATGACAGTAGGGGAATTCGGGGAGTATTATAAGACCTTTTTTAAAGATTTTGATGAAATCAGATATAAATCATGGGTCGAGAGAATGAAGATTCCCTTTCGAACTCCTTTTAAGGTGCTCTCTTCGGGAATGGATAAAAAGGTAAGAGTGGCGGCAACCTTGGCAAGGGAAGCAAAGGTTCTGATATTGGATGAGCCTTTTAACGGAGTGGATTTGCTTGCAAGAGAAGAAATCGAAAAGATGATTTTGGAAGTGATGTCGGATAATCGCACAATTATATTATCCAGCCATCTAGTGGAAGAGGTGGAATCCTATGTAAACTTTGCGCTTTTCTTTAATGAAGGAAGACTGCTTGCTATGGAAGATGTTGAAGAATTACGGAGTAGTCGCGGGATGTCCATCACCGATCGATATAGAGAATTGTTAGGAAGGGTAGGGGAGTAATATGTTGACTTTAATTCGTTACGAAATGAAAAAAACTATGCCGATTAAGCTTGTGTCTGTGGCTTTACTCTTGATTTTTGAAGTTTTATTGCTGTTTGGAAGTATTAGTGGCAATATTTTTGTTATGGGACTCTCCGGAATGTTCCTTATCTTTTTTAGCTTTGTCGTATTCTTATTATTTGGACTTTCCAGTATGGTGAGTCTGAGTAAAGACTTAAGTACGAACCAAGGTTATATGTTGTATATGCTGCCAAGACCCAGTTATCAGTTTCTTTTGGCGAAGATTGTTGAGAGCCTTATCAGCTCAATTTGCATTGGCTTATTTTTGTATTTTCTGTTTTTATTCGATCTTTTTTATTTTAGTGTCGATATAGACGGTTTTTCCCATACCTTCGATATGATTTGGGGCTTGACCGTAGAAAATAAGTTGGGGAATTTTGTTCAATTTATGATTTCCATTGGATCGTTCTATGTCGGAGTTTGGATTTATATGTGCTGTCTTGCCGTACTTTGCGTGACGGTACAGGCGAGTTTCTTCCGGGGGAAAATGCTGGCATTTATCCTTACGATTATTATATTTTTAATTCTTGCGGTAAATATACTCTCCGGTGTGACTGATTTTGTGGATTCCATAAGGAATATATTTGGAATCAGTGCTGATTGGTCCATGTACCTTCAAGTGCTGGTGCTGTCTCTTATTTCCCTTCTTTGTTTTGGGGCAGCTTCTTATGTCCTGGAGAAGAATCGAAACTATTAATTTGGAAGGAGAAAAATCGGGTAAAGAGACGAAAAGAAGCGAGCTTAGATAAGTTAGTGGAAAAAGGCGGAAATTTTTAATCTCTTTTCATATAAAAGAAAATGGAGTATACTAAAGAAGAATTCTCGAACTATCGAGAATTCTTTTTCTTTACTTATCAAGAATTGGAGGACGGACTATGAAAGGAAAGATTCCATCACACTTTGGAGAAGTCGAGATTTCCGAGAGAGTCATTGCTGAATATGCAGCAAATGCTGCTGTTTCTTGCTTCGGTATTGTCGGGATGGCTGCAGTACCTATGAGTGGTAAAGGTCTAGCCCATTTACTTCGGAAAGAAAGTTATCATAAGGGAATTGATGTAAGGATTAAAGAAAATAGAATCAGTTTGGATTTTCATGTTATTATATCCTACGGCGTAAGCATTAAAGCCGTTGCGGAAAATCTGGTGGACAGTGTAGAGTATCGGATTTCCCGGTTTACCGGTATGGAAGTAGATCGCATCAATGTGTATGTAGAAGGCGTACGCATTATTGACTGATAGGAGGGACGACCCTGTGGGTAAAGTGCTTAGTGCAAAGGAGCTGAAGAAGGCATTTTTAGCCGGAGCCAATCAGCTCAATGCAAAAAAAGATTTGATCAATGAATTAAATGTATTCCCTGTGCCGGACGGTGATACGGGAACCAATATGACCATGACCATTCTTTCTGCGGCAAAAGAAGTTGCTGCAATAGAGGGAGGGAGCATTAAAGACATCTGTAAAGCGATGTCAAGCGGTTCTTTAAGAGGAGCAAGGGGAAATTCCGGTGTTATTTTATCTCAGCTTATTCGTGGTTTTACCAAAGAATTGTCTGAAGCGAAGGAAGTAGATAGCCTGGTTTTGGCAAAGGCCTTCCAAAGGGGAGTGGAGACTGCTTATAAGGCGGTTATGAAGCCGAAGGAAGGAACGATACTTACTGTAGCAAAGGGGATGGCGGATAAAATCATGGAGCTGTCTCTGACTGAAGAAGAGATCCTTCCGCTACTGGAGAAAGTATATGCGCACGGAGAAGAGGTTTTAGAGCATACTCCGGATCTCCTTCCTGTATTAAAGGAAGCCGGTGTAGTAGACTCCGGCGGAGCAGGCCTTATGGCTGTTATGGATGGGGCACTTCGTTCTCTTAGAGGAGAGAAGATTGTTCTCGACTTAGAGCTGAAGGAGAGTGGAGCGGTATCTGCACTGGTTGGAGAAAGAAAGAACAGGGGAGAGATTTCCACCGCAGACATTCGCTTCGGTTATTGTACGGAATTTATGGTCAATGGAGACCATGCCTTCACGGATGAAGAGGTGGATGCGCTTCGAACTTACCTGACCGGAATCGGCGATTCTATTGTCTGCTTCTCCGATGAAGAGATGATTAAGGTCCATGTGCATACGAATCATCCCGGTGATGCGTTTGAAAAAGGTCTATCTATGGGGTATCTTTCCAAGATGAAGGTAGACAATATGCGCTTAGAACATCACGAGCTTTTAATCGAAGATGCTTCCCGTATTGCGGCGATGGATAAGCTGGAGGAGGAAGAAAAGCCTGCAGAAAAGAAGGCTTTCGGATTTGTGGCGGTTTGCTCCGGAGAGGGACTGGAAAATATTTTCCGTGATCTTGGGGCAAATCAAGTGGTTTCCGGCGGGCAGAGCATGAATCCGTCTACTGAGGATTTGGTCAATGCGGTAGAGAAGATTAATGCCGAGCATATTTACATTTTACCGAATAATAAAAATATCATTCTTGCGGCAGAGCAGGTTTGCAGTATTTTGGAAGAGCAGCTGATAACCGTACTTCGCAGTACAACGATTCCACAAGGAATTTCCGCTTTGATTGCTTTCCAGGAAGAAGCGAGTCCGGAAGAAAATACGGAGAATATGACAGAGAGCTTAAAAGCGGTTTCCTCCGGTGAAATTACTTATGCGGTACGAGATACTACCATTGACGGCAGAGAAATTCACTCTGGAGATATCCTTTTCCTAGGAGATAATGGGCTTCTTTCTGCTGAAAAAGATATTTTATCTGCGGTAAGGGAAGCACTTCCGAAGATGGGAGAAGGAGAAATCCTTAGTTTGTACTATGGAGAAGATGTGAAGGCAGAGGATGCGGAAGCACTTGTATCTGAAATTCAAAAGGACAATCCGGATTTAGAAATAGAGCTGCAAAATGGTGGTCAGGCAGTTTACTACTATCTCTTATCATTGGAATAATGGAGAATTAAGCTGATTTTCGAGAAATACAGGCAAGAAAGATTCATTTTACAAAATTAAGAAGCCGAGTTCTTTGTTTCAGATGAATTGAAATATTGTTTAGGGCTATGAAGAGAAGAGATAAGAATAGAACCCACTTCTTTCATAGCCCTTTTTTTATGGGAAAGAGCTATGCTAAGTGACGGAATTGAAAAAATAAAGGGAGTAGGAGAGAAAACTACCGCTCTTTTTCATAAGGCCGGAATCTACACAAAGGAAGAGCTTCTAAATGGATTCCCGATAAGCTATATAGACTATCCTCCCGTTTCCCGTATAGTGGATGCCCGGGAAAAGGAATGGATGGCTTTTTCGGCTGTCTTACAAGAGGATTTTCGGGGGAGACCGGGGACGGCAAAGGAAATCCTCCTTGCCCGGGCTTTTGATAGTAGCGGAGAAATCACTTTACAATTTTTTCATGCCCCTTATATTCGAAAGACAGTGAAAAAGGGGATGCACTTTGTTTTTTACGGGCAGGTAAAAGAATTTCAGGGAAGATACTATCTGCAGCAGCCCAAGTATTTTTCTATAGAGGACTATCGGGAAAAGAGAAAGCTTTTAGAAGCGGTTTATTCTTCTGCAAAAGGGATCAAGAACTATATTCGAAGAAGAGCTATTGCAGAGCTCTTTAAGGAAGACTTTGCGTGTTCCGATGTTTTTTCAGAGGGAGAGTTAGAGCGTCTTTCTCTTCCGGATAAAAAAGAAAGCTTAAGACTTCTGCATTTTCCGGAAAATTTTCAGGAGAGGGAGAAGGGACGGAAAAGGCTTGCCTTTGAAGAGCTCTTTTTTTACTCTCTCTATCTGGAAAAGGAAGAGAAGGAATATAAGGCGGAGAAGGAGCTCTCTCTCTACGAGGAAGGGGAAGAAAAGAATTTTTTTTCGTATTTTCCGTTTAGCCTAACGGCATCCCAAAAGGACTGCATTTTGGAAATGAATACGGAGCTTCTTAGAAAGCAAAGAATCTATCGTTTTATAGAGGGGGATGTGGGATCCGGAAAGACCGTCATTGCCTTTTATCTGATATATCTTACGATAAACAGGGGAAAGCAAGCGGCTTTTATGGCACCGACCGAAATTCTTGCAAGACAGCATTATGAAAATGCTTTAAAGCTCTTTCCCGATAGAATCGTTCTACTTCTTGGTAGCACTAGCCAAAAGGAGAAGAGGGAAATCTATAAAGGAATAGCTAAAGGAGAAATTCTCGCCGTATTCGGGACACAGTCCTTGATTCAAGAGGGTTTAAGCTTTTCTGCGCTGGAGAGTATTGTCATTGATGAACAACATCGTTTCGGTGTAAAGGAAAGACTGAAACTGGAAAAAAAGGGAAACTGCCCGCATACGCTCTTTCTTTCTGCAACTCCCATTCCGAGGAGCCTTGCCAAGCTTTTATACGGGAGCCTGCCGCTTTCCGTACTGAAAGAAAAGCCGGCAGACAGACTTCCGATTAAAAATGCACTCATTCACAAAGAGGAACAACAAAAGGCTTTTTCTTTTATTTTAGAGGAGATAAAAAAAGGGAGACAGGCCTATGTGATTTGTCCTATGATAGAGGAAAATGAGAGTCTTCCGGTAGAAGCGGTTCTTTCCTATAGAAAAGTTTTGCGAAAGTTCTTTCCGGAGGATATACGAATTGGAGTTTTGCACGGAAAGCTTAGGAGCGAAGAGAAGGAAGCCGTAATGGCAGCTTTCAAAAGGGGAGAAACAGAGATTTTACTCTCTACGACCGTTGTGGAAGTCGGTGTGGACGTTGCCAACGCTACGGTGATGCTTATTGAAAATGCGGAGCGTTTCGGTCTTGCGCAGTTACATCAGCTTAGGGGAAGAGTGGGGCGCTCCGCTTTGCAAAGTTACTGTATTTTTCTGGATCGAAAAGATGATGAAAAATCACGGGAACGATTGGAAATTATGAAGAACAGCAATGACGGCTTTGCCATTGCGAAAGAAGACCTCCGCCTCCGAGGGCCGGGAGATTTGTTCTTTGGAGAGAGGCAATCCGGAGAATTGCAGTTTTCTATGGCGGATCCGATTCTTGATGAAGAGCTCTTTCGCATAGCAAGAGAAGAAGCGATGCAAATGCTGAAAGCGGATCCGGAACTGAAAAAGCATCCGAAAGTGCAAGAAGAATTTTTCAAAATGATAACGACAGATACACCGTAATGGAATCATAGAGAAACATTGTAATGAATCATAGAGAAACATAGTAATACAATAGCTTATCTATTAATAAATAAGGAATAGCTTAAAAAAATAAGTTTCAGCTATTTACAAAGTCTTCTTAAATTTGCTTTAATACATAGGGAAATGGAGAGAAAGAAATGAGAGTGATTGCAGGAACGGCTAGAAGAATCAATTTAAAAACGCCGGACGGTTTGGATACAAGGCCGACCCAGGATCGGATAAAGGAAACCCTTTTTAATATTCTACAGTTTGATCTTGAGGGGCAGGATGTACTGGATCTTTTTGCGGGAAGCGGTGCTTTGGGGATAGAGGCTCTTTCCAGAGGTGCCAAGAGGGCGGTTTTTTGCGATGCAGCAAGGCAAGCTGTTCTCTGTATTGAGGAAAATCTGGAGAAGACACATTTTAAAGAACAGGCTTTGGTACTTCCCGGAGATTATAATGGAGCAATCAACAGTCTTTTGCGAAAGGACTATCATTTCGGATTGGTCTTCATGGATCCGCCATATGGACGGGAGCTTGCGGAAAAGGCTTTGCTTCGTTTAAAGGATAAGCCCTTCGTGGATGAGAATACCATCTTTGTAGTGGAAGCAGGCCTCGAGGAAGACTTTTCCGCTATGGAAGAAGAGGGATATACTATCCTAAGAGAAAAGACCTATAAGTCCAATAAACATGTTTTTCTGCGTTTAATTAGACAGGAGAACGAAAAGTAACGGAAAACAGTTTTAGAAGTAAGGTATGGTAAGCAAGTAAGGTATGGCAAGCAGTTTGCCTAAGGAAAGAATGATTTGTAAAGAATGTAGGAGGGAAAATGAAGATAGCCATTTATCCCGGATCCTTCGATCCGGTTACCTTTGGACATTTAGACGTGATATCCAGAAGTGCGAAAATGGTGGATAAATTAATCATTGGAGTGCTTATCAATAATAATAAGACCCCGTTGTTTTCTACGGAGGACCGTGTTAGAATGATTAACGAGTTAATTTCAGAGTATTCGAATGTGGAGGTGCATTCCTTTAGCGGTTTGACAGTGGATTACGCAAAAAAGGTCGGTGCTACGATGATTGTTCGTGGTCTTCGTGCTGTTACCGACTTTGAGTATGAGTTACAGCTCGCACAGACCAATAAGGTGATTGCACAGGATATTGACACTTTGTTTTTGGCTACAAATCTAAAGTATTCTTATTTAAGTTCCAGTACAGTGAAGGAAATAGCTTCTTTTAATGGAGATATATCGGCTTTTGTTCCCCAATCGGTGGAAACAGCCATGAAGAAAAAATTCGGTTATGAATAGACGGAGGTAGTATGAGCAGAATAGAGCAATTAATAGGGGAAATTGAGGAGTATATTGACAGCTGTAAGTTTCAGCCTTTGTCTAACAGTAAAATCATAGTTAATAAGGAAGAGATGGAAGAGCTTCTTGTCGAGCTTCGTCTTAGGGTGCCGGAGGAGATTAAGAAGTACCAGAAGATTATTTCTCAGCAGGATGCAATCTTAGCTGATGCGAAGTCCCAGGCAGAGACTTTGATTACGGAAGCCAAGGTTCAGACGGAAGAAATGCTTTCTGACAATGAAATTATGCAGCAGGCTTATGCAAAGGCAAATGCTTTGGTACAGGATGCGCAGAATCAGGCGGATATCATCGTGAACAATGCCGTTGCAGACGCTGATCAGATTAGAGGCAATGCAATTCGTTATACGGATGAGATGCTGGCAAGCTTAGAAACCATTATTTCTCGCTCTTTGGATACCGCAACTGGACATTTAAATGAGTTAAAATCTTCTCTTACGGACTCTAGGAGCATTGTGCAGTCTAACAGAGACGCTTTAGCGAAGGCTATGCCGCAGGCAGATGTTGCTACGCAGCAAGAGTCTGCAGAACAGTAAAAATTATGGATTGACAGGAGTGCAGAGAAAGATTATAATCCTTGACTAGTGAGCTTACAAGCTCACTGGTCAGGAAGTAAGATTATCTTAATCTTATTCCGATATAGAATAGATTGCGAACCCGGTTTCTTTCGTTTGATCTATCCAATAACGATGCGTGGCTCAGCTTGGTAGAGCGCTGCGTTCGGGACGCAGAGGTCGCTGGTTCGAATCCAGTCGCATCGACTTCGAAAAACAGGAGATGTATGACATCTCCTGTTTTTTATTCTTAACAAGTGGCTCAGGCGAAGCCTGAGACGTCTTGTTACAAGTTCTACGCTTCCGGACAGAATGCTCGTATATAAGAGCGGATTCTGCTATCCCGGAGTGCTGAATTTTGTTGATTTTACTTGAACAGCTTTTAAGAAAGTCTATGAAATCATTTTTAGGAAGGGAAGTAAGGGATTTATGGGAAGAGAGAATTTTAAGTCCAGACTCGGCTTTATCTTAGTGAGTGCCGGCTGCGCAATCGGAATCGGAAATGTATGGAAGTTTCCGTATCTTGTGGGACAAAATGGAGGAGGAATTTTTGTCCTCTTTTATCTCTTATTTCTCCTGATGATGGGGCTTCCTATTCTTACTATGGAGCTTGCAGTAGGAAGAGCCAGCAGAAAATCTGTGGTAAAAGCGTATAAAAAGCTGGAGCCGGAAGGTACAAAGTGGCATATTCACGGCTATGTTTGTATTTTCGGTTGCTATCTTTTGATGATGTACTACACAACGGTTTCAGGCTGGATGCTTTCCTATTTCTTTAAATTCTTGTTTAAGAGCTTTGAAAATATTGAGCCGAGTCAGGTAGAAGGAATCTTCGTTGCTATGCTTAGTCGTCCGGAAGAAATGACGCTTTGTATGGGAATCAC
The DNA here is from genome assembly GCF_000238055.2 of Oribacterium parvum ACB1. Taxonomy (GTDB): domain Bacteria; phylum Bacillota; class Clostridia; order Lachnospirales; family Lachnospiraceae; genus Oribacterium; species Oribacterium parvum. The sequence continues at coordinate 2,167,321 of NZ_KE148312.1, read as the reverse complement.
AGTTATCGGCGGTTTTATGATTTGCTCCTTAGGCTTGCAGAAGGGCCTCGAGAAGGTGACTACCGTTATGATGAGTGCTTTATTTATCCTGATAGTACTCCTTGCCGTACATAGTCTGCTTTTACCCGGTGCTGTGGAGGGGGCAAAGTTCTATCTTCTTCCGAATGTGGAGAAGGTAAAGGAAATCGGTTTATATCATGTGATTTCTGCGGCAATGAACCAGGCATTCTTCACTCTGTCCTTGGGCGTTGCGGCAATGGAAATTTTCGGCTCCTATATGTCTGATGAATACACCTTGGTCAGTGAAGGAGTGAAGATTTGTGCATTGGATACCTTTGTAGCGATTATTGCAGGACTCATTATTTTCCCGGCTTGTTTTAGTTTCGGTGTAGAGCCAAATGCAGGTCCACCCCTTATCTTCTTTACCTTACCGAAAGTTTTCATGCATATGCAGTTTGGAAGAGTTTGGGGAGCCCTTTTCTTCCTCTTTATGACATTTGCAAGCTTTTCCACGGTTATTGCAGTTTTTGAGAACTTAATTTCCACCAGTATTGATAATTTCCGTTGGGATAGAAAAAAAGCGGTGATAATCAACTGTATTTTTATATTTGTAATGAGCATTCCCTGTATTTTAGGGTATAATTTATGGCAGGACTTAAAGCTTATCGGCGGAAGAGATGTTCTTGATTCCGAAGACTTTATTGTAAGTAATCTGATTCTTCCTATAGGATCCCTTATTTATCTCCTTTTCTGTGTAAGTAAGTGGGGCTTCGGGTTTGATAAGTATATTGAAGAGTGCAATAAGGGAGAAGGCATCAAGATGCCCAAGGCTTTAAAGCCATATTTCATTTTTGTATTACCAATTTTGATTCTGATATTACTTTTACAGGGATTATTTTAATTAAGGCTTGAAGATGATATTGTAGGTTTTTCATGTAATTCGTGTTTGACAGTTTATTTTCGTAAAACAGTTCTTTAGAAAAGAAATTGTTTTATAAAAATAGGATAGGAGTCTTATGACGATACGGGAAGAAATGGAGGAATTGGAGAAGAATACACTCTCCCCTTATGCTTTTTTAAGCATGAATTCTTTGGGGCGGGATTTTCCGGAAGAGGAGGACGATATTCGTACCATTTTCCAAAGAGACCGGGACAGGATACTCCATTCCAAGGCCTTCCGCCGCCTAAAGCATAAGACACAGGTTTTTATCCAACCGGAGGGAGACCACTATAGAACAAGACTCACCCATACTCTGGAAGTGAGCCAGATTGCGAGAAGCATTGCAAAGGCTCTTCGCTTAAATGAAGATTTGACGGAGGCGATTGCCCTCGGGCATGACCTTGGGCATACACCTTACGGCCATGCGGGAGAAAGAGCCTTGAATAAGATTTGTTCCTTCGGTTTTTCTCATGTGGAACAGAGTATCCGTGTTGTTGAAGTTTTAGAAAAAAACGGAAGAGGCTTAAATTTATCAAAGGAAGTGCGAGACGGGATTTTAAATCATAGAAGCTCCGGGCATCCAAAGACCTTGGAAGCGCAGGCGGTTCGTCTTGCTGATAAAATCGCTTACTTAAACCACGATGTGGATGACAGTATAAGAGGTGGAATTATCACTGAGGAAGATTTGCCGGAAGAGTTTCGCTTAGTTCTTGGAAGAAGTGTAAAAGAGAGAATCGATACCTTGATTCGTTCTGTTATTTTTTCTTCTATCGGGAAAGACAGTCTGCGTATGGAACCGGCGGTGGGTGAGGCTATGCAGGGACTTCGTAAGTGGATGTTTAGTCATGTCTATAAAAAAAGTGAAGCAAAGGAAGAGGAATGGAAGGTAGAAGGCATGCTTCTTCTTCTCTTTACCTTTTATATGGAGCATTCGGAGAAGCTGACGGAGGAATACCGTTTTTTGTATGAAAATAGCTTAAAGGACAAGAGTATTTCCGAAAAAGAACACTTGGAAAGAGTGGTTTGCGACTATATTTCCGGTATGACGGATGAGTATTGCAATCATAAGTTTATGGAGTACTATGTTCCAAAGGCATGGGCGAAGGACTAAGTTTAAAGAATAAATGGATTTTTTACGCATAAGAAAAATAGGCTTTTGCGGTTGGGACTTGGTGTAGCTTTTGAAGGAGCATTCATGTATTACGGAGAGGATATTGTCGAGGAAGTTCGTCAAAAAACGGATATAGTAGACTTAGTTGGACAATATGTTCACCTGAAGAAAAAGGGATCGAGCTACTTCGGTCTCTGTCCTTTCCATGGAGAAAAAACGGCTTCCTTTTCCGTCTCTCCCGGAAAGCAAATTTTCTACTGCTTCGGTTGCGGCAAGGCGGGAGACAGTATCCGCTTTTTGATGGAATATGAGAACTTAAGCTTTGTGGAGGCTTTAGAGGAGCTTGCAGAGCGGGCAAATATTACACTTCCGAAGGAAGAAAAAAGAGATAAGGGTGAAGAGGATCTTCGCTACAAGATACTGGAGATTAATAAGCAGGCGGCACTGTTTTATGTAAAGCAACTTCGCAGTGAAAAAGGTAAGCAGGGACTTGCTTATTGCGCAAAAAGAAAGCTGAGCGGTGAAAGTATTACGCACTTTGGCTTAGGTTATGCCGGAAAGGAAAGAGACAGTCTCTATCAATATTGTAAGTCCTTGGGCTTTAAGGACCAAGTTTTACAGGAATCAGGATTATTCAGCTTTAAGGAAAATGGAGTCTATGATAAATTCTTCAATCGTCTGATCTTCCCCATTATGGATTTACATAATCGGGTTATCGGCTTTGGAGGAAGAGTGATGGGAGACGGGGAACCCAAGTATTTAAACTCTCCGGAAACCAAGCTTTTCGAGAAGTCCAGAAACCTTTTTGCCCTTAATTTTTCGAGAAAATCCAGAGCAAATTATTTTATTCTCTGCGAAGGCTATATGGATGTGATTTCCCTGCATCAATGGGGATTTCCGGAGGCGGTAGCAGCTCTTGGAACGGCATTTACGGAACAGCAGGCGGATCTTATGAAACGCTTTAATTCCCTTATCTACCTCTGCTTTGACAGTGACGGTGCGGGAAAGAAGGCCTGTAAAAGAGCGATTTCTATTTTGCGGGAAAAGAAATTGGAGGGGAAGGTTATTCGCTTAAGTCCCTATAAGGATCCGGATGAGTTTTTAAAGGCGGAAGGAAAGGAAGCCTTTGAAAAGCGAATTGAGGAAGCAAAGAATGCCTTTCTTTGGGAAGTGGAAGAGAAGAAGACCGAGTTTGACCTCCATGATCCCGCAGGAATGCAGAAATACATGGAAAGCATTGCCGAGCTTTTAAGAACAAGTTTTTCCGACCCGGTAGAGCGAGAAAATTATCTGAAGGCGGTAGCCAGAGAACAGATGCTGAAGGCGGAAAATCTGCAACACCTTGTGGATAAAGAAGAAGAAAAGACGCAACTTTCCTTTGGCTTACGGAAAAATGCGGGTAGACAGGAAAAAAAGAGGGAAGAAAGATGGAATTCTCCGTTAGAAGAAGAATTTCTTTCCGTTTTGATGCAAAGAAATGAATTTGTCGATTTGGCAAAAAAATATATAGAAGAAGTAGATTTTCAAGGAGACTTTGCAAAGGAAATCTATCTTAAGCTTTTATCCGGGCTGTCCGCAAAGGCAATTTTGGACAGCTATCAAAATGAAGAAGAAAAATACCAAAAGCTTGTGAAACTGTATCATGGAGACTTGTATCACATGGATTTGGAAAAGGATGAGGAAAAAAAGCTTTTATCCGACTATATTCGCCAGTTAAAATTGCAGAAGATAGAAAAGGAAATCAAGGAAGTAACAGATGCGGAAGGGTTATCCCATTGCTTTAAAGAACGGGATAAGTGGGAGCATTTTTCGCTATAGATGCAATTTCCAGTATGTGAAAAATAAAAAAAGACAAAGAAATAGGATATTAAGGCAAAAAAACCAAATAGAAAACCAGAAAGAAAACCAAATAGAAAAACAAAAAGAAAAACAAAAAGAAAAACAAAAAGAAAAACATATAAAAAGCATGTAGAAAAGAATATGTATACGGAGGGGCTTTGAGTAAACGAATAGAAAAACTGGTAGAATTGTTTCCCGGAGCACGTTCTGTCGCAGATATCGGGTGTGATCATGGCTATACTTCCATTCTTCTTGCAAAGGCCGGAAAGGCGGAGAAAATCATTGCCTGCGATATAGGACAAGCTCCACTGGAAAGTGCTAAAAAAAATATTTTGCGTGAAGGTCTTACGGACAGGATAGAATGTAGACTCGGAGACGGCTTAGAACCCATAAAGTCGTTTGAGGCAGAATCTGTCCTGATTTCCGGCATGGGCGGTCCCCTCATGACGGAAATCTTGGAAAATCGGATAGAGGAGTTTTCTTTTGCCGTACTTTCCCCCCAATCCGACTTTGCAAAATTTCGTCGTTTTCTTTTCGATAGAATGAAGATTGTAAAGGAAGAATATCTGGAAGAAGGAGGAAAATTTTACAGACTTTTTCTTGCAAGGAAAAAACAATCTCCTGAGAGTCAAGAAATAGAACAGGAAGAAAAACAAGAAGAACGGGAAAACGAACTGAAAAAAAAGGAAGACAAAAAGGAGTTCTGTAGAACGGCTGTAGAATGGGAATATGGCTGGCTTCCTTTACAAGAGAAAGATCCGGTACTAAAGCGAATGCTGGAAAAGGAAGAGAAGCAATATAAGGAGATATTGGAAAAGAAACAGATAAAAGAAGTCAAAGAGAAGTTGGAGCTGGTTAATAAGGCTTTACTGTATTACAGAACACCACGGAATAAGACTTGAATCGGATATATAGAGGGAGAAAAATGCAAAAAGAGGGATTGATCCAATTTTTAGAGGAACTTGCTCCGAAAAATCTTGCAGAAGATTGGGACAATGTAGGCCTTCTCCTTGGAAAGAGAGAGGGCGAAGTAAGAAGAGTTTATCTCTGTCTTGACGTAGACAGTTTTGCTGTGAAAAAAGCAATAGAAGAAGGCTGTGATTTTATTCTTAGTCACCACCCCTTTATTTTTAAAGGAATAAAGGCTGTGACGGGGGAGGATTTGCAGGGAAATAAAATCATTACTCTGATTGAGAATGGGATATCGGTTTTTTCTATGCACACAAATTTTGACAGTGTAAAAAGAGGAATGGCGGATCTTGTTGCGGAAATACTTGAATGGAAGAAAGAGGGCGTTATGGAGGCTGTACCCTCCACGATGGACGGAGAAGAGCAGGGAATCGGCTTTTATACACATTTGGATAGGTCGCTTTCCTGTGCGGATCTTGCAAGATACGTGAAGGAAAAATGTGCCTTACCCTATATCGAGTATTTTGACAGCGGAAGGACAATCCGGAAGATTGCAGTCTGTCCGGGTTCCGGAAAAAGTTTTTTGCCCTCCCTACCTTCTGACGTGGATGCCTATATCAGCGGGGATTTCGGACATCATGATGCGGTTGACAGCATGGAAAAGGGATTAAGCCTAATCAATGCAGGGCATTACGGCTTGGAGCATTTCTTTGTTTCTTATATGAGCGATTTAATTCGCCGACATTTTCCGGAGATAGAGATTGTGGAAGAAGAAATTCGATTTCCGGGAAAAATATGCTAAGATTAGCCGATAGTATGTCTATACAATATAAAAATACGGTAATGCAATGAAAATAGTAAGCGGAAAGAAATAGAAAGGAGAGCAGTATGAAGGTGACATCAAAGGGGAAAAGCATCGAAGTGGAAAAGGGGAGCCGATTTCAAGACATAGTGCCTCTTTTTTCGGATCAGGAAAAGTATCCGTTACTTTTAGCCAAGGTGGGAAGTAAGATATATGAGCTGCATAAGAAGGTGCCGGAAGAGGACTGCGAGATTGAATGGATAACAATCCAAAATCGCATCGGTTTACAGAGCTATCAGCGTTCCGCTGTTTTTATGCTTTTAAAGGCTTTTTTTCATCACTGTAAAGGAGTGAAGGGCTTTAATGTAACGATTGATTACACACTTGGCGGCGGATTTTACGGCTATATTTCTGGCGAGCAGAAGCTTACGACGGAATTGCTATCCAAAGTGAAATCCACCATGCAGGACTATGTTAAGGCGGAAATGCCTATAATGAAGAGAAATGTTTCGACCGAAGAGGCACGGAAGCTTTTCCATCGTCTCGGAATGCATTCCAAGGAGCAGCTCTTCCGCTTCCGTATGACCAGCAGGGTGAACATCTATTCTTTAGGCAATTTTCAGGACTATTTCTACGGCTATATGCTTCTGAATACAAGCTATATTACAAAATTTGATTTGTTTCCTTATGGAAATGGATTTATTTTGCTACTTCCAAAGGAGGATAATCCCGGAGAATTGGCTGAATTTCGTCCGATGGATAAGCTCTATCAGGTGCAGAAGTCCTCTTCCAAGTGGGCAACGGAAGTAGGGATAAAGAATATCGGGGCACTGAATCAGAAAATTGTTTCCGGAGATCCGGACTCCCTGATTCTCATGCAAGAAGCTTTTTTTGAAAAGCAAATCGGAAATATGGCAATGGAAATTGTAAAAAAGAAAAAACGTCTGGTTTTAATTGCCGGACCGTCTTCTTCGGGAAAGACCAGCTTTGCCAAGCGCTTAAGTATTCAGCTTTCTGCACTTGGGAAAAAACCGCATGCCATTTCAGTCGATAACTACTTTAGAGGTAGAGATCAGGCTCCCAGAGATGAAGAAGGAAATTATGACTTCGAGTCCATTGAAAATGTAGACCTTCCACAATTTAATGAAGATATGCTCGGGCTTCTGTCCGGAAAGAGGGTAGAGCTGCCGCGTTACAATTTCTTTAGCGGAAAGCGAGAATATAAGGGAGATTATCTAAGCCTTGGAAAAGAGGATATCCTTGTCATTGAAGGAATTCACTGTTTAAATGATCAGATGTCCGCATCCCTTCCGGAGGACAGTAAGTATCGTATCTATATTTCCGCACTGACACCTTTAAATATCGATGAACACAACCGCATTCCGACTACGGATGTAAGGCTTCTTCGCCGTATGGTTCGGGATAACCGAACACGCGGATATTCCGCAGAGGATACCATTTCTATTTGGAAAAGTGTACGCAGGGGAGAGGACAAGAACATTTTCCCCTATCAGGAAAAGGCGGATGTGATGGTGAATTCCGCTTTGATTTATGAGCTTCCGGTCTTGAAGGTCTTTGCGGAACCTCTTTTGTTTCAAATTGCGGAAGACAGTCCCAACTATCAGGAGGCAAAGCGACTCTTAAAGTTCTTGGACTATGTTTTGGCGCTCAGTCCGGAGTCCATACCGCAAAACTCCATACTTCGAGAGTTTATCGGTGGTTCGTGCTTGCATGTAGGATAAGAAGAGGAATATACTCTTATTCCTCATCATACCACTCCAGGAAGGAGTGCTTTACCCCCTTATCCTTTAGCCCGAGAATAGTCTGCTTGGAAACATTTTCGGTAGACCGGAAGATATTTTTTTCAATAAAGGGATTGGTCTTTTTCAGCTCAGCAATCAATTTCTTTGTTTCTAAGCGTTTAGAGCTTGTGGTTCCGTCCGTATGACAGGTAGAACAAGTCTCCGTAAACTTGCAGGCACATTGGATAAAATTCAGTTTATTATAGTCTCGCCAATGCTTGATATCGTCCTCACGCACATAGTAGAGGGGGCGGATAAGCTCCATGCCCGGAAAGTTCGTGGAGTGCAGTTTCGGCATCATAGCTTGGAATTGTCCACTGTAAAGCATACCCATAAGTACGGTTTCGATCACATCATCAAAATGATGCCCGAGGGCAATCTTGTTACAGCCCAGTTCCTTTGCCTTCGAATATAGGTGGCCTCTCCTCATTCTTGCACAGACGTAGCAGGGAGAGGACTCGATTTCAAAGACGGACTCAAAGATATCACTTTCAAAAAATTGAAGGGGAATACCGAGAAGCTTTGCGTTCTCTTCAATGATTTTCCGGTTATATTCGTTATAGCCGGGGTCCATGCAGAGGAATTGCACGCTAAAGGGAAATTTATTGTGTCTTTTTAATTCCTGGAAGAGTTTTGCCATAATCATGGAGTCTTTTCCGCCGGAGATACAGACACAGATATTGTCTCCCTCTTGTATCAATGCAAAATCATTGATAGCCTTTGCGAAGGGCGTAAAAACAGATTTTTTAAATTTTTTACGAAGGCTCTTTTCGATTTCCTCTCTACGTTCGTTTTCCGAGGCTGATTTAATCTTCATAAGAATGTACTGCCCGTAGCCTCCGCTTAAGTTCGCTACCCGGTATCCTTCATCCAGAAGTCTTTCTCCGAGCTCTCTGGAGATGGTTCCGTATTTGCAGTAGAGCAAATAGGCCTTGGACTTATCCAAGGCTCTGTCTTCACGAAGTAAATCAGAGATAGACATCCATAGTGCATTATCTATATGTCCCAGTTCATATTCCGCTTCATCACGGATATCAATTGCGGTAAAATTCTTATATTCTTCTTTTTCCCATTCTTCGGGGCTGATTTCTCTTATTTTCGACATAGTATTTCCTTGGTAAATGTTTTAGCCGAAGAAAACTCCAGCAGTTCATTCTAAAACCAAAACAGTATAGCATAAAATCAGGATCAAAGGGAATATTCCGGTTTGTAGATGAATAGGAATAGGAGAAGATGAATATAGCCGGATAATTCATTTTATTTTTTCATCTTATAAGCTATAATCAAACGGAATGATATTTAAAAGCTTTCGAAAAAAATAATATATAGAATATATTTTCGGTATAGAGAGAGGACGGGAAGATGAATCCGATAGAAATGATGCAATTTGCAAGAGACCTTGAAACATTTAAAAAGAACCACCCGAAGGTGGCTAAATTTTTGGCTACGGAATTTTCTAAGGGACTTCCGGAAGGGAGTATTTTGGAACTGAAAATCATGCGACCAGGAGAAGAAGAAAAGGTCAGCAATATGCGTGTTCTTCCCGATGATGTGAGCTTTGTAAAAAAAATCACGAAGTCTTAAGCATTTTCTAATGTGCCAGTTCGTTGATTTCTTTCTCTTCCGTCTTGGAGAAGAGTATTTTTTGTGTGTGATAGAGTCCGTAATTTCCTGAGCAGAGATAGCTTATTGCAATTGCCAGAATAAAATAGGAAGATGCCTGAAAGCCGAATAGCTCAAAGCAGATGAGCAAGGTGGCAAGCGGACAATTGGTTACAGCACAAAAAACGGAGGCCATACCGAGTGCCGCACAAAGGCCGGGTTCCAACGGTAAAAAAACTGTTAGAGCATTTCCTAAGGTGGCTCCGATAAAAAGGGAAGGGACAATTTCTCCACCCTGATATCCACCGCCTAAGGATACGGCGGTAAAAAGAATCTTAAGTAAAAAGGCGAGGGCAAAAACCTTGTAGCCCGGTTCGCTTATTGTTTTTACGATGATTTCCATTCCGGTTCCGTTATAATCGGTATTTCCAAGAAGTAATGTAGCAAGGACAATGATAGATCCGCTTAGGAAGATGCGAATGTAATTATTCTGAACATATTTGGTAAAGATTGCTTTTACCTTGTGAGCAGTTACGATGAAAAGAATGCTGACGAGAGAAGCAATAATAGCGAGTGCAATACAGGCCAGTGCTGATTTCCAAGTGATTTCTGAAACCGTAGTTAAGTTAAGCTCCGGTTCACTGACCATCACCACTTTTTCTGCAAAGAAATGGGCGACCAAGGCAGAAATAGTGCAAGGCAACAATGCCGTATAGTACATATGTCCTACGGTACAGATTTCCATGGAAAGAACTGCAGCGGCAAGAGGTGTTCCGAATAAGCCGGAAAAAGCGGCACTCATACCGCACATCATCATTCTGCGTCTTTCCTGTTCTTTAATATGGAGAAACTTTCCGATTGTGGACCCCATTGAAGAACCCAGCTGTAAAGCGGCCCCCTCTCGTCCTACGGATGCTCCGAAGAAATGGGAGATAAGAGTAGCGAAAACAATGAGAGGAGCCATATAGGAAGGGAGCGTTTCCCCGTTCTGAATGGACTCCAAAACAAGGTTTGTTCCCTTCGGATTTTTTACTGAAAAGAGACGATAGGACAGGACAATGATAAGACCTGCCAAGGGAAGGAGACCGATAAGCTTAGGGTTTGCAGCTCTAAGTCCTCCTACAATCTGAATACCTTTAGCAAAATAGGCGGAAACCGTTCCGACTACCCCTCCGGTAAACAGTCCGATAGCAAGCCACTTTATACCATTTCCATAGGTTGATATTAGTTTTTTCTCCAGCTCCTTCATGGTTCTTACAGTCCTTTTTTTGCATTGATTGCCAGCTGCAGGCATCCCAGTACACCTTGATTGTCATTCAGACTTGCCGGAACAATGTAATGGTCTATATCGTTCAGTTCCTCCGTTTGTAAATATCCATTCAGCTGTTTTTTTACTTCGGCACGAATCAGAGGGAAGAGCTGTTCCTGATGCATGACTCCGCCTCCCAGTATGATTCTCTCCGGACTTAAAGTCAGGATGATATTGCATAAAGCTTGTCCGATATAGTAGGCTTCCATTTCCCAAACCATAGGAATTTCGGAAAGGGTATCGGCCTTTTTTCCGTAACGAACTTCCATTGCAGGACCCGACGCCATACCTTCCAGGCAATTCTTATGAAAGGGACAGATTCCTTGAAAATGATCTCTCTCGTGGGGAATCATAGTCATATGCCCCAGTTCAGGATGCAACATCCCGTGAAGCAACTTGCCATTACTGAGCACTCCTCCACCGATCCCGGTCCCTATCGTAATATAAACCGCATTTTCTATTCCGCGGCTTGCGCCGTAAGAAACTTCCCCCAGCAAGGAACCGTTTACATCGGTGTCAAAACCGCAGGGAACGGAAAGTGCCTTTTGAATAACGGGCAAAATAGGATAATTCTGCCATTTTACCTTAGGAGTACTGGTGATATAGCCATAGGTGGGGGAAGATTTATGCAGGTCAATCGGTCCGAAGCATGCAATACCTAAAGCGGCTATCCCTTTATCTTTGAAATAGGCAATAATGGCCGGAATGGTTTCGTCGGGGCTGACTGTAGGAATGGAGCATTGTTCAATGATTTCTCCGTTTTCCTTACAAATAGCGCAAATCATCTTTGTTCCGCCCGCTTCTAATGCACCATAAATCATAGATTCACCTCGATTTTCTAAAAGTAGTTCATAATGGAAATGCTTTATCGGAAATGTCCTCTTTTTATTATTTATGTATAATTTATTACTTTGACCGACCTTCCTTTTTCTGTATTAGTTTATATAAGTAAGGGGAAAAATGCAATCGCAAAGAGGAGAGGATTCACTAAAAAATGTCCTTTCCTTTTGGCTTGTTGTGCAATTTTTTTTAGGGTATAATAAGGCTCGTTATACTACGTATCGGATTCTTAGGAGGGGAAAGATGAAGTCGAAGTCTGTTAAAGAAAAAGAGGCGGAAAAAGCAGAGGCGGTTAAGGATGATAAAGAAAAGCTTAGTAGCACTAAGACAAGTGTAAAAAAGGCGACTACGGCAAAGTCTGACACGAAAGATACTATGGCAAAGTCTGACACTGAAGATACTATGGCAAAGTCTGACACGAAAGATACTACGAAAAAGTCTGACACAAAAAAAACTACGGCAAAGTCTGTCACGAAAAAGCCTACAGAAAAAAAGGCAGCCGAGCCGAAGGTAAAGCGTCCGAAAAAAGTTAAATCGATAAAGGAAAGGGCTTTGGAGTCTTATCAGAATCGACTAAATTCCTATTTTGATGAAATGAAGTGGTTGTACTTTGAACTATATAGGGGCGATGAAGAAGCATTTTCCTACTTTCTGTCCCTGCTTGAAAAATATGCTCTGAGTCGTGAGGAAGATTTACTTCTTCTTGATGAGCAGAGGATGGCGGATCCGGACTGGTATAAAGGGAAAGATCAGTATGGTGTTTTGCTCTACGTGAACAATTTTGCGAACAACTTGAAGGGGGTAGAGGAGCACCTTGATTATATTAAGGAAAGCGGATTCAATTATTTACAGTTGATGCCTATCTTGGAGAGTCCTAAGGACAAGTCTGATGGAGGCTATGCCGTTTCCGATTTCCAGAAGATACAGGCAGAAATCGGCACAATGGGAGATCTTCGTTCCTTATCGAAGGCGTGTCACAGAGAAGGAATCAGTATCGGTTTGGACTTTGTCATGAATCATACTTCGGAAGAGCATGAGTGGGCTAAGAGAGCAAGGAAGGGAGAGAAGGAGTATCAGGATCGCTATTTTATTTTTCCGAACTGGGTTATTCCCAATGAATTCGAGAAAACGGTTCCGCAAGTCTTTCCCGAGTCTGCCCCGGGAAACTTTACCTATTGTGATGAGATAAAGAAAGTGGTTATGACCACGTTTTATCCGTATCAGTGGGATTTAAACTATGCCAATCCGACTGTATTTAACGATATGCTGGATAATATTTTGTATCTTTGCAACATGGGTACGGATGTATTTCGTTTAGATGCAGTACCTTATATCTGGAAGAGACTCGGAACTTGCTGTAGAAATCTTCCGGAGGTGCATACCCTGATTCGTCTTTTCCGTATGGCTATGGAAATAGTAGCTCCCGGAGTTCTGCTTCTTGGAGAGGTTGTGATGGATCCGACGAAGGTACTGCCTTACTTCGGAACTGAGGAAAAGCCGGAATGTCATCTTCTTTATAATGTGACCACGATGGCCAGCACATGGCATACACTGGCAACACAGGATACCAGACTCTTACAACATCAGTTGGGACAAATTTTTGCCTTGCCAAAAGATAAGGTATTCTTGAATTATCTGCGTTGCCATGATGATATAGGCTGGGGCTTGGATTATGCCTTCTTACGAAACTTCGGGATGGAAGAAATTCCTCATAAAGCGTACTTAAATGCCTATTTCCGCGGATTTACGGATTTATCCGAGGCCAGAGGCGAACTCTATAATGACGATCCTCTTCGCGGAGATGCAAGACTCTGCGGAACAACCGCATCCCTTTGCGGAATAGAGGCGGCTGGAAAGGAAGGCAATAAGCAGAAGATGGAGGATGCTATACGATTGGATATCATGCTCCATGCTTTTCTTCTGAGTCTCTCCGGTATTCCGGTTCTCTACTCCGGTGATGAGATAGCCTTGGAAAATGATTACAGTTACCATGATGATCCTATCAAGAAAACGGATTCGCGTTATTTGCATCGAGGGGCTTTCTCTTGGAAGAAGGCGGAGAAAAGGCAGACTGTCGGTACGGTAGAAGAGAGAATTTATTCCGGAATATTGAAGCTTGAGAAATTAAGAAGGAAAAATATAGCTTTTTCCAATAAGGCGGATACATGGATTATTGATACAAAAAACAGTCATGTTTTGGCTTTTGGCAGATATTTTGAGGGAGTAAAGCTTCTTTGCTTCTATAATTTCTCTGTCAATACGGAAGTTGCGTATGTTTCCGAGGTGGAGGATTATGTAAATATGTTGACCGGCAAGAAAATGAAGGCGAGAGACTTGATTATTCCTTCTCATGATTTTGTTTGGTTAAAGACCGGTTTCTAACAGCTTGGATTGGGGAATGTGTAAGAAGATGGAATTGCTGCATGGGATTTCCGTATTTCCCGGAATTGCAATTGGTAGAATAAAATACAGGTTGGAAGAAGAACAAGAGACTTTTTCCGCAAAGCCGGAAGAAACAAGCAAAGATAAGCTTGGCGCTTCCGGAACTATTTTTCCGGAAAATGAAATACATATATTGGAGCGGGCTATTGAACAGGCAATTGAGAAGGAAAATACCTTTTATAAAAGGGCACTGCAGGAAACAGATAAAGACAGTGCGTCAATCTTTGCTTTCCATGCTTTGATTTTGAAAGATGTTGAGCTACACAAAATGATCTGTCGGGAAATTCAGAAGGGCAGTTCTGCGGATTTTGCCATACAGTCCGTATTTTCTGCTCAATTAGCTCATTTTTCCGATTCGGATGATATGTATTTTAGGGAAAGAAAAAGGGACTTAGAGGATCTTCGACATATTTTGCTTTCTTGCCTTAGAGGAATCAAGGATGACGAGGAAAGTACGCCCTTTATCTTGATGGGAGAGGACTTAAGTCCTTCCGACACGATGCGATATCGAAAAAATACTTTTCTCGGCTTTGTTACAAGAGAGGGCTCCTTGTTCAGTCATACCGCGATTCTTTCCCGTTCTATAGGGATTCCTGCTTTGGTACAGTGTCAGGAGATTTCTCCGGAAATGGAAGGAAGGCTTTGTATTTTGGATGGATTTAGCGGAACAGCCTTTCTGGATCCGGATAAGGATCTTTTAGAGGAGTATCGGCTAAAGCAAGCTAAGGAGGAAGAGAAAAGAAAGGCATTGCACGATTTAAAAAATAAGCAGTGCATCAGTAAAGACGGAAAAATCATGCAGGTTTTTGCCAATATCGCAGATGAAACGGGCGCAGAAGTTGCGTTGGAAAATGGGGCGGACGGAATAGGCCTCTTTCGATCCGAATTTTTATATATGAACAGGAATGCAGCCCCCTCAGAAGAGGAGCAATTCTTGTTATATAGAGAAGTTTTAGAAAAGATGAAGGAAAAAGAGGTGGTAGTCCGTGTTTTCGATATAGGAGCGGACAAAGAAGTACCTTATCTTTTACAGGAAAAGGAAAAGAATCCCGCCTTGGGGATAAGAGGAATTCGCTTATGCTTACGGGAAAGAGCTTTATTCAAAGCACAGATTCGTGCATTGCTTCGTGCATCCCTATATGGAAATCTGTCCATCCTTCTTCCGATGATTTCTTCAATTGAAGAAGTCTTGGAAACCAAGAAGATAATAGAACAGTGCAAAGAAGAATTAATGCAAGAAGGACAAGCATATTCGGAAAAAATATCGCTGGGAATTATGGTAGAAGTTCCTGCTCTCTTATTTATTCTGGAAGATATTGCAAAGGAAGTGGATTTCTTTTCGATAGGAAGCAATGACTTAAGCCAGTATCTTATGGCTATGGATAGAGAAAACGGGACTAATGGAGAAGTGCATTTGGCTCATCATCCTGCCGTTCTTAAGGCAATTCGTAAAATAGTGGAAAAATCGCATAAAATCGGAATTCCTATCGGAATTTGTGGAGAGATGGCGGCAGATTCTTCTTTGCTTCCCTTTTTCTTATCAATTGGAGTGACAAAACTTTCCGTTAATGTGCCGTCAATCCTTCCGCTTAAGGGAAGA
The DNA here is from genome assembly GCF_000238055.2 of Oribacterium parvum ACB1. Taxonomy (GTDB): domain Bacteria; phylum Bacillota; class Clostridia; order Lachnospirales; family Lachnospiraceae; genus Oribacterium; species Oribacterium parvum. Next base: position 2,152,125 of record NZ_KE148312.1, on the reverse strand, counting down.
ATACTGGAAAGCGAAAGTCAAAAGGAAGAATAGGATTTCGTTGACGGGAAAAGTATCCTGAAGTACACTAGGAGCCTAAAGTATTGTGAATGGTCGCTGCCGGGAAACCGGGAGAGGAAAGTCCGGGCTTCATAGAGCAGGATGCCTGATAACGTCAGGTTGAGGCGACTCACAGGAAAGTGCAACAGAAAATAACCGCCGTTTATACGGTAAGGGTGAAAAGGCGATGTAAGAGATCACCGGTTTCCTGGTAACAGGAAATGCAATGTAAACCCCATCCGAAGCAAGGTCAACAGAGAGCATAAGGCTGCTCGTCTGCTCTCGGGTAGACCGCTTGAGACTTATGGTGACGTAAGTCCTAGATAGATGACCATTTTCAACATAACCCGGCTTACAGCAATACTTTAGCCCCCTCTTTCGAGGGGGCTTTTTGTATATTTCCTATTTCATTGCTGATTTTTGCTTATAGGACAAAACGGGCTTACAAAAAGCTGAAACGGTTTTTTATGATTCCACTTCCACCTTTTCCATCACTACTTTTTTAACCGGTGCATCTTGGAATCCTGTTTCTACGGAAGCAATCTCATCCACGGCTTCCAGTCCTTCAATTACCTTACCGAAAGCGGCATATTCTCCGTCTAAGTGCGGTGCATCCTTATGCATGATAAAGAACTGCGAACCTGCAGAGTTCGGATCAAAGGCTCTCGCCATGGAGATTACGCCTCGCTCATGTTTCATTGTGTTATTTACACCGTTCGATTTAAACTCACCTTTAATGCTGTATCCCGGACCGCCTGTTCCGTTTCCGGAGGGATCTCCGCCCTGAATCATGAAACCCGGAATAATGCGATGGAAAGTTAAGCCGTTATAAAAACCTTTGTTTACTAAGTCAAGGAAATTTTCCACCGTAATTGGCGCGATTTCGGGGTATAATTCTAATCGAATAGTCTTGCTACTATCCATGGTAATTCGTACAATAGGATTTGCCATTTTATTTCTCCTTCATATAAAATCAATATAACAAGGGGATTTTAACAGTTTTCGATAAAATACACAAGAACGACGACTTTGACATAGCTTGTAGAGAAAATCAGGATTGTCAAATTCTGTAGACTGAACTTTTACTGTATAATGAGTACGGATTGCAAAGCGAGCAATATTTGCTTTTAACAAAAGACGAAGTCGGAGCCTGAGATATCTGGTTTGGATAGTGGAAAGTGTAATGTAGAAGCAGTAATTTAGAACTAGGGAAACGATTAATGCAAATGGATATAGAAGAAAATCTCTCTTACCGCTCCTGTGTGCTTTGCGGGAGGGAATGCAAAGTAAATAGAGAAGAGGGGCAGAGGGGCTTTTGTAAGGCCGGAACAAGCATGCATATCGGTCGTGCAGCAGCCCATTTCTGGGAAGAGCCCTGCCTTAGCGGGACGAAGGGAAGCGGAACCATTTTCTTTTCCTCCTGCGGACTTTCCTGTGTATATTGTCAGAATCAGAAGCTTTCCCGAAAAGAATCCGGGAAGGAAATAAGTGTAGAAGAGTTAGTAGAACTATTTTATCGCTTAGAAAACGAGGGCTGTTATAACATCAATTTTGTAACGGCGGAGCACTATAGTAGAAGTGTTAGAGACGCCATGCAGCTTGCCCGGGAGAGAGGCTTTAGCCTTCCCTTTGTCTGGAATTCTTCGGGATACCAAAGAGCTCGGGTTTTACAGGAGTTTGAAGGCTTAATAGACATTTACCTTATGGACTTTAAGTACTGGGAAGAGGAAATTTCTGCGCGTTATTCAAGGGCGAAAAATTATCCGGAGATTGCAAAAGAAGCCTTGGAAGAAGCCGTTCGACAATGCCCGGAGTTCCTGTTTGAAGGGGAAATCTTAAAAAAAGGAGTCATTCTTCGCCATCTTCTCCTTCCGGGGCAGGTATATCAGGGAAAACAAATATTAAAATACAGTTTCGGTCGATATGGAAATCATATACTATACAGTCTTCTTTCGCAGTATACTCCTTTTGGTGATTTAGCTCGTTTTCCGGAGATAGATAGGAAGGTCTTCGGAAAGGAATATCAAAAGCTTGTAGATTACGCCCTTTCTTTAGGAATGGAGAATGCGTTTATCCAAGAGGGGGAAAGCGCGAAGGAAAGCTTTATACCGGAGTTTTCCGTCTAGAAACCGGTTTAAAGGAAAATTTTTTTAAAGGAGAAGCAATGATTAATTTTACGGTTGGTCCGGTGATGGCATCGGAGGAAATACTTTCAGTCGGAGCAGAGCAGGTACCCTATTTCAGAACTTCGGAGTTCTCCGAAATCATGCTGGAAAATGAAAAATATATCTTAAAGTACAGTAAGGCAGGGCGGAATGCTCGAGCTGTCTTTATGACTTGTTCCAGCACGGGCTCCATGGAAGCCGTGGTGATGAACTGCTTCACAAAGGAAGACAAGCTTTTAGTGATTAACGGAGGAAGTTTTGGAGAGCGCTTTGTACGTCTTTGTGAAATCCATGAAATTCCCTATGTTCAGATTGAACTCGAGCATGGAAAAAAGCTCAGCAAAGAAAAACTCTACGAGTATGACGGGCAGGGCTTTACGGGACTTCTTGTCAATGTGGATGAAACCTCGACAGGAGTACTATATGATACCGAAATGCTTGGGGCATTTTGCGAGAAAAATCATTTGTTTTTTGTCTGTGATTGTGTATCTTCTTTTCTGGCGGATCCTTTTGACATGGATAAAGTAAAAGCGGATATTATGATAACGGGATCTCAGAAGGTTTTAGCCTGTCCTCCGGGCATTTCCATTATCGTCTTATCGGAAAAAGCGGTAGAGAGAGTGAACGATCTAAAAACAAAAAGCATGTATTTTAATTTACAGGACATGTTGAAAAATCAGGAGAGAGGGCAGACGCCCTTCACTCCGGCAGTCGGGATTCTTTTACAAATTCATGCGAGACTTAAGGAAATTGAGAGACTGGGCGGTGTAGAGAAAGAAGTGGAAAGAGTAGCCTTGCAGGCTGAGGATTTTCGAGAGAAAGTAAAGAATTTGCCCTTTGAATTTGTGTCTGAAAGTCCTGCCAATGCGGTAACTCCCCTGCATCCGATTGTGGGAAATGCTTATGAAATAGTTCTCCGTCTTAAGGAGGAATACGGGATTTGGATTTGTCCGAATGGTGGAGATATGAAAGAGAAAATCTTCCGTGTCGGGCACATCGGAGCGCTAAGTCACAAAGATAACAGCATCTTAGTGAAAGCCTTTCAAGATTTACAAAATCGCGGATTATTATAAAAAAGTGGATTAAAAAAAGAGGAAAAGATTATGATACTGGCACTCGATGCGGGAACAACAAGCACAAGAGCGATACTTTTTAACGAAGAGGGAAGACCCGTTTCTTCCGCTCAAAAGGAATTCCCACAGTACTATCCGAAGGCGGGCTATGTAGAACATCATGGAAATGAAATCTGGCAGGCAGAGCTTGCTGCGGCAAGAGAAGCGATAGAGAAGTCGGGAGTCAGCCCTTCTAAAATTAAGGCTATCGGCATCACGAACCAAAGAGAAACGACTCTGGTTTGGGATCGGGCAACAGGTCTCCCGATATATCCGGCCATTGTTTGGCAGTGCAGAAGAACCACGGAAATGATAGAGAAGATGACAAAGGAAGATCCCTCTACCATAGAGCTTATTAAAGAGAAGACGGGATTGGTCTTTGATCCCTATTTTTCCGCAACCAAGCTTTCCTGGATTTTAGACCATGTGGAGGGAGCAAGGGAAAGAGCGGAAAGTGGAGAGCTTTGCTTCGGAACTGTGGATACCTGGCTGATTTATAATTTAACCAAAGGAAGATGCTTCGTTACCGACTATAGTAATGCGAGCAGAACGCTTTTATTTAATATCCATAGCCTCGAATGGGATACGGAGCTTTGCGCGCTTTTCCGAATTCCCAAGGCCATGCTTCCTGAGGTTCGCCCTTCTTCTTCCTTTTTCGGAGAGACGGACGAGGAATATTTCGGAAGAAAAATTCCAATCTGCGGAGTGGCAGGAGACCAACAGGCGGCACTTTTCGGACAATGCTGTTTTCAAAAAGGCGATGTGAAAAATACATACGGCACGGGCTGTTTTATGCTCATGAATACGGGGGAAGACTGCGTCCCTTCTCATCACGGACTGCTTAGTACGATTGCTTTTGGCATTAACGATAAAGTCTTCTATGCGCTGGAGGGTTCTGTCTATGTTGCGGGAGCCGTGATCCAGTGGTTAAGGGATGAATTGCATCTTCTGGATGATTCTAAAGATTCGGAATATTTTGCGACTAAGGTAAAGGATACGCACGGTTGCTATATCGTACCTGCTTTTACAGGGTTAGGAGCACCGTATTGGGACCCGGAGGCAAGAGGATCCATTACCGGTCTTACCCGGGGAGTAAATAAAAATCACCTTATTCGTGCTGCTTTAGAATCGATTGCCTTTCAGAGCAGAGATTTACTAAATGCCATGGAACAGGATACCGGACAAAGACTGAGAAGTCTTCGCGTAGATGGAGGAGCCTCCGGCAATAATTTTCTCATGCAATTTCAAGCGGATATTATGCAGGCTTCGGTGATTCGACCGGTCTGCATTGAAACTACGGCATTAGGCGCGGCGTATCTCGCCGGTCTTTATTGCGGTTTTTATCCTTCTATGGAGAGCCTTGAGGAAAGGCACCATGTGGAAATGGAATTCTTCCCGAAAATGCTTCGAGAGGAAAGAGAAATGAAACTCTCCGAATGGAAAAAGGCATTAAAGAAAAGCTTAAGCGATTATAATAAGCCGGAGTAGGAAAGAGAAAAATAGAGAAATAAAAGAGCAAATAGAAACGAGGAAAAATGCAAGTAACCAATACCACCTGCACAGTGTGCAGAAGAAATTGTTTTATCAGTGTAGAGCATGATGATCATGAGGTTTATGCCGTTTACGGGAATTCCTGCCATAGAGGAAAGGAAGCAGCCATAGAAGAGGCCCTCGCAAAGGAAAAGAAATTTTTAGGAGAAATCAAAATAATCGGAGAAAAGGAGCTCCTTCCCGTCCGTACCGAAGGCCTGATTCCTAAGGAAAAATTCGCTGAAGCGGAAGCGTTCTGTAAAAACTTCCGCATCCCAAAACCCATCCGAATAGGAGACATCCTTGTAGAAAACTTTTTAAATACAGGAGTGCATTTGATTTCTCTGAAGACTGTGTCATAAAAAGCTTGGAGTCGAAAAATATATCTGTAGATTATCATACTGTATGGCTCTGAAGAGGGGCAATCTGAGCCCGTGGGTACTTGCGAAAAACAAATGAAATGCAGTTTTTCGCTTAGTATCCCCTACGTGGCGAGGTTAGCGAGAGCGTGCCCCGATTCTGAGCCATACAGTGTGGAAAAGTGTATTTTTTTTCGACTCCATGTTTTTTTTCTTATAATCCTATAAAATTACTAGGAATACTATTGTCACAGCAAAGCTACTGCTTTATAATGCGGGGAATGTAAGGGAGGAAGAGATGTTATTGTATTTTGTACTCAACTTACTGCTAAATAAATTATGGAATAATACATATCGCTTAAACGTAAGGCGGCATTAGTAGATGGAGGAATTATGGCAGATTTGCTGGACATCAAAAATTTATCTGTTTCCGTAGAAGAGAAGGCCATTCTCGATGCGGTTAATTTGACTATAAATAAAGGAGAGACCCATGTTTTAATGGGACCGAACGGGGCAGGAAAGTCCACCCTCGGAAATGCCATTATGGGAAATCCCCGCTACATCATTACCGGAGGAGAAATCGTATTTAACGGTGAGAATATCACTGCCGAGGCGGTGGATAAGAGGGCGAAGAGAGGCATTTTCCTTTCCTTCCAAAATCCGCTTGAAGTACCGGGAGTAAGCCTTGGAAACTTTATCCGTTCCGCTATGGAGCAAAGATTCGGAAAGAGAATCCGTCTATGGGACTTCCGTAAGGAGCTGAAGGCTTCCATGGATATCTTGGGTATGGATCACAGTTATGCGGAAAGAGACTTAAATGTAGGTTTCTCCGGCGGAGAGAAGAAGAAAGCTGAGATTTTACAACTCCTTATGCTAAAGCCGGAGCTCGCCATTCTGGATGAAACCGACTCCGGACTGGATGTGGACGCAGTTCGTACGGTGTCCGAAGGCGTAAAGGCATATCAGAAAAATATGGATGGCGCGCTTCTTATCATTACCCACTCCACAAGAATCCTGGAGGCACTTAGCGTGGATAAGACACATGTCATTGTAAACGGGAAAATCAAGGCTACCGGAGACGGCAGTCTGGTCAATAAGATTAATGATGAGGGCTTTGAGTCCTTCTTAGAGGGTTAAAGTATGGCAAAAGACAGAGCAATAGTTGAAGACATCGATCGCTCCCTCTATGATTTCCGCTATGAGGAAAAAGAAGGAGAGTTCTATAAGATAAAAGAGGGATTGACCGAGGATATCGTTCTCGAGATTTCCGAGAAGAAAAAGGATCCCAAGTGGATGCGGGATTTTCGTTTAAAATCCTTAGAAATTTACCATAAGTCTGAAATGCCGAACTGGGGGCCGGATATTTCAGGTCTCAATGTAGACAATATCGTGACCTATGTAAAACCGAATACGGAAATGTCTCAGAGCTGGGAAGAGGTGCCGGAAGATATTAAGAATACCTTTGAGAAGCTCGGGATTCCTGAGGCAGAAAGAAAGAGCCTTGCCGGAGTAGGAGCGCAGTATGACTCGGAGCTCGTTTATCATAATCTCCAGGAAGAGGTGGCAAGACAGGGCGTTATTTATACTGATATTGAGTCTGCATTGCATGGTCCCTATGGAAAAATGATTGAAGAGCACTTCATGAAACTGGTGCCACCGACAGACCACAAGTTTGCCGCACTTCACGGAGCGGTTTGGTCAGGCGGATCCTTCGTCTATGTTCCGAAGGGGGTCAATGTGGAAATCCCCCTGCAGTCCTATTTCCGCTTAAATGCGAAGGGAGCGGGGCAGTTTGAGCATACCCTGATTATTGTGGATGAGGGTGCACAGCTTCATTTTATTGAGGGCTGCTCTGCACCGAAGTACAATGTGGCGAACCTCCATGCAGGCTGTGTGGAGCTCTTTGTCGGGAAAAATGCGAAGCTTCGCTACTCCACCATTGAGAACTGGTCCAAGAATATGTATAACCTAAATACAAAGAGGGCAAAGGTAGAGGAGAACGGGATTATGGAATGGGTTTCCGGCTCTTTCGGTTCCCATGTTTCCTATCTTTACCCGATGACCATTTTAAAGGGAGACAATGCGCGTTCCCAGTTCACAGGAGTGACTTTCGCCGGAAAGGGACAGAATCTTGATACCGGAGCAAAGATGGTGCATATCGGGAAGGACACCAGCTCCTTTATCAATACCCGTTCGATTTCGAAGGGCGGCGGCATTTCCACTTATCGCTCTGCTGTAGTGATTCAGAATCAGGCAAAGAATGCGAAGTCTGCCGTTTCCTGTCAGTCCTTGATGCTCGATGACGAGTCCCGTTCCGATACCGTACCGGCTATTGATGTACGTACCAACAAGGCCGATGTGGGACACGAGGCGAAGATCGGAAGAATTTCCGATGATGCGGTTTTCTACCTGATGAGTAGAGGAATCTCGGAAGAAGAAGCAAAGTCTCTTATCGTAAGCGGTTTTGCGGATTCGGTTTCCAAGGAGCTTCCCTTAGAGTATGCGGTGGAAATGAACAATTTGATTCGTTTGGAAATGGTTGGAGCCATCGGCTAGGAAGGAGGATAGGATGAAAGAGAATCAATTTATAATCAATAAAATGCCTGTGCCTACCTTTCGCTGGTTGAAAATGAACGAGGCAAAGCTCGAAATACCGGGAGAACTTACAACGTATCAGCCTTCCGTAGAAGGAAAGCTTCCAAAGAGGCTTACGGAAGAGAATGACTTTTCCGGCAGCATGAGTACGGCACTGGACGATTATTTCCGTGAGGAAAGACTTCCTGTGCAGTCCTTTGTACTAAAAGAAGGAGAGGAGAGCCCTGAATATATTCGCATGCATTTTCGAAACGGGGAAAATGCGGTGGAGCACTCCGCTTACTGTTTTACGGTGGAAGAGGGGGCAAGACTCAAGCTCTTTTTAGCGATTGAATCCTTGAAAGAGTCCAAGAATATGGCTTTTTTGCAGGAAAAATTCCTTTTAAAGAAAAATGCCAAGCTGGACCTCGTTATTGCTGTAAAGAATGCGAAGGACTTTGCACATTTACAGGATTTTTCCTTTGTTTTGGAAGAAAAGGCGAAGCTGAAACTGACTTCCCTTCTTCTCTCCGGAAAGAGCCATCATATTTCCTACCAGATTGATTTAAACGGAGATAAGTCCGAGGCAGACTTGCATCTTGACTATGTGCTCTCTCAAAAAGAAAAAGCGGATTTTAATCTTGTAGTGAATCACAGGGGGAAAAAGACGATTTCCAATATCGTAGCTGACGGTGTACTGCGGGAAGATGCGGTGAAAATATTCCGCGGCACCATTGATTTAAAACATGGCGCAAAGGGAGCTTCCGGTACGGAGCAGGAAAATGTGCTTCTTATGGACGACTCCGTAGTGAATCAGACGATTCCCGTTATTCTTTGTGATGAGGATGATGTGGAAGGAAATCACGGGGCAAGTATCGGAAGACTTGATGAAGAGAGTCTTTTCTATATGGAAAGCCGCGGACTTTCTTTGGAGGCGGCTTATGAGCTGATAGCGGAGGCTCGAATGGAAAGCGCAATCCACGGTATTATGGATAAAAAGGTAGAAGAATATATAGAAGCGGAGCTTCGGGAAAAGAGGAGTGAGGAGGACTAATGGAAGAGAGAGAAAAAGAGATTGCAAGGATAAAAGCGGATTTTCCCATTTTTAAAAGCGCTGACTTTTTCTATCTGGACAATGCTGCCACCACACAGAAACCCTATACAGTGCTGGAAGCTATGAAAAATTATTATGAGACGGAAAACGCCAATCCGCTTCGCGGACTCTATGAGCTCTCCCTTAAGGCGACGGAAGCCTATGAGAAAGCGAGAGTATCCGTGCAGAACTTTCTAAATGCCAAAAGCGCGGAGGAAATTATCTTTGTACGAAATGCGACGGAGGGCTTAAACCTCGTTGCGCAAAGCTACGGAAGAGCCTTTTTGAAAGAGGGAGATGAGATCCTGATTACCATCATGGAGCATCACAGTAACCTGATTCCTTGGCAGCAGATTGCAAAAGAAAAGGGCGCTAAGCTCACCTTCCTGGAGCCGAATGAAGAAGGACTCATTTCTTTGGAAAGCTTTAAAAAGGCACTGAATGATAAGGTGAAAATTGTAGCCATGGCGGAAGTTTCCAATGTTCTGGGAAATCGACAGGATATCGAGACTTTTGTAAAGCTGACTCATGAAAACAATGCTATTTTTGTCTGTGACGGTGCGCAGTCCGTGCCGCACAGAAAGGTGGACGTACAGGCCATGGATGTGGACTTTTTAGCCTTTTCCGGCCATAAAGTTTACGGTCCGATGGGAATCGGTGCGGTTTATGGAAAGAAGGAATTACTGGAAAAAATGCCTCCCTTCCTCTTTGGCGGAGAGATGATTGAGTATGTTACGAAGGAAGATGCCACTTGGGCTGAGCTTCCCCATAAATTCGAAGCCGGTACCGTAAATGTTGGCGGAGCTGTCGGTTTGGAAGCGGCTATTCAGTATATAGAGAAGCTTGGATTTTCTTTTATCGAAGAGAGAGAAAAAGAGCTTTCCGAATATCTTATGGCAGGGATGAAGGAAATTCCCCATGTGCATATCTTGGGGTCCGAGAAGGGAAAAAATCACCACGGAATCATGACCTTTACGATTGACGGGGTACATCCTCATGATATTGCGGAAATTATGGACTCTCATAAAGTCTGTATTCGAGCAGGACACCACTGTGCGCAGCCTCTTATGAAGTTTATGGGGACGCCTAGTACCAGTAGGGTAAGCCTCGGCTTATACAATACCAAAGAGGATGTAGATGCCTTTTTGGCCGCTTTAAAAACAATCAGAGGAGCGATGGGATATGGCGAATAATACCTATTACAACGAAATATTGACGGAGCACAATATCCGTCCTCTTCATAAGTACAAGATGGAGAACGCGGATTTTTCTCTGGAAGGAGTAAATCCAAGTTGTGGAGATGATATTGTCCTGTATCTGAAGCTTGATCAGGATGAAAATATTGTGGAAGCGAGCTTTGATGGAGACGGATGTGCCATTTCTCAGGCGAGCAGTGACATCATGTGCGACCTGATTACCGGAAAGAAGAAGGACGAGGCTCTCCGTCTTTCCGAAATTTTTCTTCGTATGATTCGCGGAAAGATTACGGAAGAAGAGAAAGAAGAACTCGAAGAGGCGGGAATTTTGGAGGATATTTCTCACATGCCCGCCCGTGTAAAGTGTGCGGTTTTGGCATGGCGCACCATGGATGAAATCTTTCAGGATGCCGCGGAGGGGAAGATTGACAAGTATAGCGGAAAGTTTGATTAGCGCTAAAATAAAGCATTGACAAGCAGTTCTTTTCTTGTTAGACTGTTACAGTCTTATGACAGGAAAGTAGGTATCCACCTCACCTCGGCAGTCAAGCTGACCCGGGTTTAAATTGATTATTTACTCTGTATATTTTCAATGGTGGATTGGCTTTCAATCCACCATATTTTTATGTGGATTTTGCTCGAAAGAGCATATCTCTATAACGTCTTGCTATTACGGCATTTCGTTTAAATGTAGCAAAATTCATGTGCAGAGAGGAGCTTATGGCAGCTAAAAAGAATACGGAACTGGAAATTAACGAGCAGATAAGGGACAAAGAGGTTAGAGTTATCGGTGCCGAAGGAGAACAGCTCGGTGTTATGCCCGTACGGGATGCACAGCAGCTGGCGAGAGAGGCGGATTTGGATCTCATTAAGATTGCAGCAACGGCAACACCCCCTGTAGTGCGTATAGCGGACTACGGTAAGTATCGTTATGAACTCTTGCGTAAGGAAAAAGAGGCCAAAAAGAACCAGCACACCACTGAATTGAAAGAAATTCGTATGACACCGAACATTGATACCAATGATTTGAATACGAAGCTTTCAGCAGCAAGAAAGTTCTTGGAAAAGGGCAATAAAGTCAAGATTGCTTTGCGTTTCCGTGGAAGAGAGATGTCCAGAATGAACCAGTCCAAGTATATCCTGGATGATTTTGGAGAGAAGCTTTCCGACATTGCAATTGTCGATAAGGCTGCAAAGGTGGAAGGAAGAAATATGGCAGTGGTTTTAAGCCCTAAAAAGTAAATTCACAGGAGGCAAATATGGCAAAGTTAAAGCTGAAAACAAAGAGAGCTGCAAAGAAGCGCTTTAAGTTAACCGGTACAGGAAAGTTAGTAAGAAATAAGGCATTTAAGTCTCACATCCTTACCAAGAAGTCTACCAAGAGAAAGAGAAACTTGAGAAAAGACATCGTAGTTGACCATACCAATGAAAAGGTAATGAAGAAGATTCTTCCTTATCTGTAATGTGTGAGTAAGAATAGGAGGATGAAATGAGAATTAAAGGTGGCTTAAACGCAAAGAAAAAGCACAATCGTGTATTAAAATTAGCTAAGGGATATAGAGGCGCAAGATCCAAGCAGTATAGAATTGCAAAGCAGAGTGTTATGCGTGCTCTTACAGAGGCTTATAAGGGTCGTAAGGAAAGAAAGAGACAGTTCAGACAGCTATGGATTGCCAGAATCAATGCAGCTGCAAGATTAAACGGTCTTTCTTACTCCAAGCTTATGTTCGGCTTAAAGAGTGCAGGCATCGAGATGAACAGAAAGATGCTTTCCGAAGTGGCAATTGCAGATCCGGAAGGATTCAAGGCATTGTGCGATAGTGCAAAGGCTAAGTTATAAGAAAACTGTCGTTTGACATTTGTGATTAAGAAGAAGTATCGCGGGATTAGCTGCGATACTTTTTTTATACCGAGTGTTATAAAAAAGCATGATATACTTATTCGGAAATACAATAAACACTCTGTGCTATAAAATAATATAATAATCAATTTTCTTGCTAAAGTTAAATAATCTTCCTATAATGGCAAAGTTGATGAAAAATAGTTTTCTTTTTAAAAAAAACTGTATAGTATCGGAAAAGAGGGAGATTTATGAAAAAGAACTATGGAAAAATCATTCTGTCTGCAGTATTTCTTACGGCAGCCCTTTCTGCCTGTGGAAATGCAAAAAAAGCGGAGACAAGTGCTGTAAGCAGTGAAATGTCTACAGAAGCGGCAAGTGAGAAAGCTACGGAAACGGAGAAGGCAGGGGAAACGGAAAAGGCAGGAGAGAAAGAAGCTGCGGAGCTTTCTTCCGTAAAGGAGGAGACTGTCTATGTTTCTGCCGATTATGTAAAAGCTTTACTGGATTCCGGGAAAGACGTAAAGGTCTTGGAAGCTGCATGGGGGCCTGTGGACGCGGATGAAGATTACAATAAGGCACATATTCCCGGAGCCTTTCACGTCAATACGGACGATATCGAGGAAGAAAAGACATGGAACTTCCGTAGTCCGGAAGAAATTGAAAAACTCTTAAAGAACTATGGTATCACGAAGGATACCATTGTTGTGACCTATGGAAATACGCCGGAAAATACGGCTGATGACAGACTGGCAACCGTTCTTCTCTGGGCCGGTGTAGAAGATGTTAAGAATTTAAGCGGCGGTATTGACGCATGGGTGAAGGAAGGATTTGAGACAGAGAAACAGGTCAATGAGCCGGCAGCAACGAAAGAAGATTTCGGTGTAAAGATTCCCGCTCATCCCGAGTATGTTCTCAGCATAGATGAAGTAAAAGAGAAGATAAAGGACGATGCAAAGTTTAAACTTGTCAGCATCCGTTCCAAGGATGAGTTCTTAGGAAAAACCTCCGGCTATTCCTACATTGATAGAGCAGGTGAGCCTTTAGGCGCTGTTTGGGGACATGATACCGATGACGGATCCTACAACAATGCGGACGGTACGGTAGTTGACCTTGCAAAGCTTGAAGAGTATCTTGGGGAAAGCGGACTCTCTCTTGAGAAAAACGATATTGCTTTCTACTGTGGAACAGGTTGGAGAGCTTCCGTTCCCTTCCTGATTGCCCATGAGAATGGCTTTAAGAATGCTTACCTCTATGACGGCGGCTGGTTCCAGTGGCAGATGGATCCGGAGAACAAGGTTCAGCTTGGCGAGCCGGGCTCTTCCGATTATAAGGAAGTGCAGGTTAAGGATCTTCCTACGGATAAGGCGGCAAAGAAATAAATTGATGAAGCTTTATAAACTGCAGTATTCATAAAGAGATGTATTGGGTAAAGCAATATATTAGATAAAGTAATACAGTAGATAAAACTATAGATTAGATTAAGCGTATTGCGGGATAGCACAGAAAGTAGAGGCGGTTTTAGACTTTCTGTGCTATTTTATAGGGATGAAAATGAGAAAAATAATACTGTTAATAATACAAAAGATATTCTTTTTAGGAACAATACTCATGCTTCTTGCCCTTTACATTCTTCGCTATTTTACAATGCGAAAAATGGGTATGGCGCGTTATATGGTCTACTTTCGGGAGAAATGGAGCGGAAAGGAGCTGGGATTCTTTTCCCTTTTACAGTGGGGTGTTTTAGTGATTTTACTGCTTCTTACTTTAGTGCTTTTTCTTATAATAAAGAGACTTTTCACCTGTTTCGGAGGAAAGATACTAAGAGAGAGGGGAGAAAAAGAGGCTTTTCCACTTTTTCCCGTTTCTTACAGTACAGTGCTTATCCTGTATTCTTTTCTTTACTTTTTTTCTCTTGTGGGATCTCCCGGAAGAGAATATACGGCAAGCCTTATTGTGCACGTCCTTATGCAGATCTTTTCCGTGCTATTCCTCTCGACATATTTAAGGAAGGGGACATGGCATGAAAAATAAAAAGCTTTGGATTTTTCTTTTTTTCCTTCTTCTCTTTTTACTCGCCTTATTTTTTCTTCCGGTAAAAGAGATTTTTCAGGGAAATGTCCTTCGTTTCTTGCAGGACAAAGCGGAGGAAAATTTCATTTTTTCCGCTTTTCTTTATCTTGTGCTTTGTGCTCTTGCGGGAGCTTTTTTGGCTCTACCCGGAATTACTTATGCACTTATCGCCGGGACAGTCTTTCATGCTTTTTGGGGAACGATACTCTGCGCTCTTTCCGCCAGCATTTCCGCAGGAATCTCTTTTCTTATGGGGAGATACTTTCTCCATGATGCTATTAAGCCTAAACTGGAGAAGAATCCTTACATAAAGAAATATTTCTTTTCTGGTGAGAAGCGGAATCTCTTACTTCTCCTCTTTTTGACGAGAACCATACCGGTTTTTCCCTTTAACCTGCAAAACTATGCTTACGGTATCACGGATATCCCCTTTTCTCTTTATTTTTTATCGAGCTTCCTTTTTATGATTCCGGGGACGGCAATGTATACCGTAGCCTTTGCCGGTCTTACGGAGAAAAAGAATCCCATACTTTACTTCGGAATTTCGCTTGGGATTTTAGTATTGCTTCTTCTGGCGTCTTTTCTCTTTAAAAAGAAAAATGCAGTAGAAAAAGATAGCGTAAAGGAAAGCGGTGTAAATGATATAAAAGAAAATAGTATATAGGATATAAAATAAATAGTAATAATCATAAAATATAGTGCAAATTAAGTAAAAGATAAGCTATCCGCTTACCAAAGTAGAAACGGGGTAAGAGGAAAAATGAGGATCATGGTAAGAGAAAAATGAAGAAGGAAATTCATAAAAGGGTGGAAGAATGCATCCATTGCAACGCTTGTAAGAGGAAGTGCAAGTTTTTAACAAAATACGATATTTGTATAGGAGACAGCGAGAAGCTGAAAGCACTTGCCTATCACTGCTATCTTTGCGGAGAATGTACCCGGGTTTGCCCGAAGGGGATTGACGGAAGAGGCCTTATTCTCGACTACAGAAAGGAAGAGGTGAGCGAGGGAAAGTACGGCTTAAAAAAAAGGGGCTATAGCGGTATCCTTTTGGAAAAAAAGAACTATCTATTTCAAAATCACAGAAAGGCGAAGGGCTGTAAGACCGTTCTTTTTCCCGGCTGTAATTTTCCTGCCTATTATCCGAAAACCTTAGACAAGCTGGTTGCACTGCTACAGAAGGAAGGAATTGAACCCTACTACGATTGCTGCGGGAAGCCGATTGAAGAGCTGGGTCTTACGAAGGAAGCGGAAGCCATCTTCACACGGCTAAATCAGGATTTTAAAAGGCGCGGAATTGAAGAAATTATCCTTGTTTGCCCAAACTGTTTTTATCACTTTGGGGATAAGCTGAATGTTAAAATCACCACCATTTATGAGAAGCTTTCTGCATTAAATATTGGAAAAAAGCTTTCTACGGAAGAGTACGAGTGCTTCTTCCCCTGTCCCGACAGAGAGGATAAACGTTGGCTTCCGAAGCTTTCTCCCTTTCTTTCGGGAGAGCTTTCCGAAAAGAAAAATCTGCAGTGCTGCGGTATGGGAGGCTGTGCCTTCATTCAGGAACCTATGCTTTCCAAGGAAATGGCGGAAAGTCGGTCGAAGGAGAAGAAGCTCATCAGCTACTGCGCAACCTGTATCGGGCAGTTTGCAAGATTCGGCGAGAGCGAGCATTTTCTGCCCCTCATTTTGGAAACCGGAGAAAAAGCGGATTACAGTCACTCCTTTTGGAATCGGCTTAAGCACAAGTTTTATTAAAGGAATAAAGCCAAAAGAAAAAAGAGCGGAGACTGTAGATGGAGAAGAGAAGTCGAAAGGAGCAAAGAAAATGCTGACGAAAGTAAACAAGATGTCTAAGGCCTTGCCTGCGTCACCTGTTAAGAATAAGATATTGCACGCTCCGAAAATGCTTTTTGCTAAGACCCGAACATCGAAGCAGGCTCTCATACTCTTTACGAGGCTTCCGATTGCCGGGAAGACGAAGACCAGATTGATTCCGTATCTTGGAAAGAAAGGAGCAAGGGATATACACCTTGCTTTGCTCCAAGATTTTGCGAAGCTCTATCGGAACTTCCATCGAAGAGAGAAGGAGGTCAAGCTCTTTCTCTTTTTTTCCTCTGCTACTGCTAATGAAGTAGTAGAGGGCGCATTTGACCCGGGGAAAAAAGAAAGTACTAAAGAACAAGAGGGAAGAAAAGAAGAAAGTAAAGAAGAAAGGAAAGAGGGAAGTAAAGAAGACATAAAAAAAGACATTGCAGAAATGAAAATGCTTAGAAATCTCTTTCCCGATGCCGAGTTTGTGTCACAGGAGGGAGAAAATATTTTCCTAAAAATGAAAAATGCCTTTCTCTATACTTTTCAAGAGGGCTACAGCTTTTCTTATCTTGTCGGAGCGGATATTCCGTTTCTTTCCGAAGATAGCTTTTGTAAAGTCTTTTCTGCAGGGCGATCCGGGAAAAATGTACTCGGAGAGAGCCTTGACGGAGGATATTACGGAATCGGCTTGCAGAGCAGGGTGAAATCTTCCGAGCTTGATAAGATCTTTTCACTTGGAAAGAAAAGGGATGATTGCAAAGTGAATCCGGAGCAGAATCGTTTAATGAAGCCGGAATGTGCGAAAAGAGAGAAGCAGGAACAGGAAGCCGATATTTTCGAATACACGAAAACGGCTCTCTATGCTACCCGCTTTCCGCTTCTTCTCTTAAAGAAAAGGCGGGACATTGATGACAGGGAGGACATCGCAGCCTACAGACAGCTCATTCCTTATAACAAAGCTCTGCAGGACTCCTTTATCGGGAGAGAAATTCTAAGACAGGCGAAGATTTCCATTATCATTCCCTGCTATAAGGAGGGAGATACGCTTTCTAACATGGAAGAGCAACTTCGTCCATATAAGAAGCAGGCAGAGATTCTCTTTGCTGACGGCGGGGAAAATCATTTTTCCGGAGAGTACAGGGTCGTGCCTTGTCCGAAAGGAAGAGCCAAGCAGATGAATACCGTAGCAAAAGTGGCAAGCGGGGATATTTTATTCTTCCTGCACTGCGACTCTATTTTACCGAAGGGCTTTTTGGAAGAAATCCGAGAAGCTCTACGAAAAACACCGGTGGCCTGCTTCGGCATTCGTTTCAGCCCGTCTACGCCTCTTATGATGATTTGCAGTTTTATCAGTAATCACAGAGTTTATGACAGGAAGGTGATGTTCGGTGACCAAGGGATTTTCCTAGGAAGAGAACTTTTCTTTCAAATGGGCGGCTTTCCGGATATTCCCTTAATGGAGGATTATCAGTTTTCACTAAACTTAAAAAGCCGGGGGATTCCCATGGGACTTTGCAAGAAGAGACTGATTACCAGCGAAAGGCGATTTAGCGGAAGCTTTTTCCATAAGCTACTTATTATGTGGAAAATGAATCGCCTTCGGGCAAGATACAGAAAGGGAGAGGATATCAATGCACTTGCAAAAGAATATAGAGACATTCGCTAAAGAGCCGGACTTATTGGAGAGAATTTCGGAGAGAGCCTATAGAGAGGCTTTGCACCTTCCTATGGAGGTTATAGAGGAGTACGAGTTTTTGGCAAGGGGCGAGTACAACGAGAACTTTGTCTTTAGCCATCCGGAAAGCGGAAAAAAATATGTTTTACGAGTCAATCACGGCTCGCAAATGCATCTCAAAAAGCAGATTTCCTATGAAGCGCATGCTCTTTCTCTTCTCGAAAAAAGCGGGAGAGTTCCCAAGGTCTATTATGTAGAGGAAAAGGGCGATAAGGGCATTCTTCTTATGGATTTTTTGGAGGGAAGGGCGCTTCGCTATGAAACGGATCTTTCCGTTGCAGGGCAAATCCTTGCGGATATCCATAGTACCGAGTACGCGAGGGAAAAGGACCGGGGAGAGCTTCGACTTCTTTCTCCTGAAAATCCTCTGTATGCGATGCTCTCGGAATCCGCCTCTTTATTAAGATGCTATGAGCTAAGCCCCTTTATGGAGGAGGAAATCTACAATCGAACTCATACTCTCTGGAAGAAGGGAGTGGATCTTGAGCGAAAATATGCCAAAACACTTTTTTCCAAAGATTTTTGCATTATCAATACCGAATTAAACTCAGGGAACTTTCTTATCCGGAATGAAGAAAAAAAGTTAGAGGAAAAGCCTGAGGCGGTTATCAGCAGTTATCTTATCGACTGGGAAAAACCGCTCTATGCTCATTTTGCGCAGGACCTTGGACATTTCCTGGCACCGACTACCAGTTTTTGGAAGACGGATTGTATTCTCCATGAAAAGGACAAAGCTCTGTTCTTTCATGCTTACAAGGAAGCCTTGGCAGGAAGAAGGAGCTTTTCCGGCATAGAAGAACAGACCGAGCTCTTTATCCTCTTTAATTGTATAAGAGGCCTTTCCTGGTGTGCCTATGCCTACGCCGAATACCAAAAGGGGCGAGATATTCAAAATGAAGATACCTTTCGGAAAATCAAGGCTTATCTCACGGATCCGTTTTTATCTTCCGTGGAAGAATTGTTTCGGGAGTCTCAAATAAAAAGTTATCGGAATTGATAGTTATAAGTTTTATAGATAAATAAAGATAATTATTATAAATCATAATCTGTAATAAAAGAAATAATTGTTCTTATTTTCTAAAATGTATGATAAAATACGGAACTGTTGTATGCAATTTAGACACAATAAGGAGGATAGTATGAAAAAGAAAAGTTTGGCATTAGCAGCATTCCTTGCTATGGGACTTTCTCTTACTGCCTGTGGAAACGGTGGCAGCACAAAGACGGAGACCAAGCAGGAGACTTCCGCAGCTTCCGAGGGAAGTGAGAAGGCGGAAGAGAAAAAGGATGAGAAAACGGACAGCGCCAAAGCGGAAGTAAAAGAAATAAAGGGCGATGCCATTAAGAAGATCGTAGAAGATAAGAAGGAAAAAGAGAACTATCTGATTATCGATGTTCGTAGTGCAGAGGAATACGCTAAGGGACATATCAATTTTGCTATTAATATGCCGCTGGATACTATTAAAGACCATCTTTCCGAGATTGAAGATTGGAAAGATAAGAATGTCATTCTGTATTGCAATTCGGGGAAGATGTCAGGAGAGGCTGCCGATATTCTGGTTTCTAACGGTTTTACCAAGGTGTTTAACGGAGAAGGGGTAAAGAAGTTTTCCTATGATTTAAAGACCTTCGGCAATATCCGTGCAAAGGAGCTTATGGAGAAGGCGAAAGACGCCCTTGTAGTGGATGCAAGAGAGGCAAAGGACTTTGAAGCAGGACATTTTGCTACTGCTGTCAATGTCAATTCCGAGGATCCGGCAACCATCGATGCTATTCTTCCGGATGACAAAAACACCTTAATCATTACCCATTGCTATTCCGGAAACCGTTCCGCGGTAGCTGCAGAGTATATTGCAAGCAAGGGCTATACCAATGTATGGAATTGCTTAGACGGCACCAAGGAAGTGGAGTATGATTTTTCCAAGGGAGATAAGTAATGACTAAAAAATCTTTCCTAAGAGACAGAATTTTTCTGTTCCTTGGAGTGATTGCAGTTGTGGCTCTGTACTTTTTATACGCACCGTTTAGAATGTTCTTGAAGGAAGTCTTCCGTGTTTTTGCCACGGGAGACTTTCAAAAAGTTAAGGACTTTGTAGCGTCTTACGGGCCCTATGCTGCAGCCATTTCCTTTTTACTCATGGTCTTACAGTCTGTTGTAGCACCGCTTCCCGCCTTTTTGATCACCTTTGCCAATGCTGCGCTGTTCGGTTTTTGGAAGGGTGCTTTACTTTCCTGGAGCAGTGCTATGGCCGGTGCCGCACTATGCTTCTTTATTGCAAGAACTTTGGGAAGAGAACCGGTAGAGAAGCTGACCTCTAAGGGTGCTTTAAAGAGCATAGATGAATTTTTCGAGAGACACGGTAAGCAAAGTATCTTAATTGCAAGATTGCTTCCATTTATTTCCTTTGATATCGTAAGTTATGCCGCAGGTTTAAGCTCCGTATCCTTCTTGGGATTCTGGGTGGCAACAGGTCTTGGGCAGCTTCCGGCAACCTTGGTTTATTCCTATGTAGGAGGATTTTTGACAGGAGGAGCAAAGCTCCTTGTAACAGGACTTTTAATTCTCTTTGCCTTGGCATTTCTTATCGGCCTCGGTAAACAGGTTTATACGGAAAGACAGAAGAGTAAGGAAAAACAGAATCAAAATATAGGATAACTAGAAAATAAGGAGTAGAAAGAGTATGAAAAAGAATGTACGAATGATTTCTCGCCTTACAGCAATGGCTATGGCAGGAGTGCTCGCTTTATCCGCTTGCGGCGGAAAGAAAGCGGAAACCTCCGCTACTACGGCTAAGGCAGAGGAAACTAAGGCGGTTGAAGAGAGTAAGGCGGAAGAGAAAAAAGAGGAAACCGGTTCAGAAACCTTTGACAAGCTTGTAGAGGAAGCAAAGGGACAGACCGTAAACTTTTACGGATGGGGCGGAGATGACCGTTTAAACCAGTGGTTGGACGGCTTTTATGCAGAGTATTTGAAGAAGAATTATGATATCACCCTGAATCGTGTTCCCATGGGGATTGAAGATATTTTGACCCAGCTTTCCGCAGAGAAGAAGGCCGGCAGTACAGAATCCGATATTGACATGATCTGGATTAACGGAGAGAACTTTAAGACAGCTAAGGAAAACGATTATCTCTATGGTCCGTTTACAGCGGATTTGCCGAACTTTAAGGAGTATATCAATCAGGATGATCCGGAAACCAAGGCAGACTTCTCTTATCCGATAGAGGGCTATGAAGCGCCATACGGTAAGGCGCAACTTGTTTTATACGGTGATAGCAAGGTTGGAGAGTTTCCGAAGAATACTGCAGAGCTTTTGGAGTTTGCAAAGGCCAACCCCGGAAAGATTACGTATCCGGCACTTCCCGACTTTACCGGTTCCGCCTTCGTCCGCAATGTAATCTATGATATTGTGGGAGTAGAGCAGTTCCAGACCGTTAAGGAAGATAAGGAAGCGGTAAGAGAGCTTGTTAAGCCTGCTATGGAGTACTTAAAGGAGCTTGCTCCCTATCTTTGGAAAGAAGGAAAGACTTATCCGGAGTCCGCACCGACGATGATGAACATGTACTCCGACGGAGAACTCATTATGGGTATGAGCTATTCCGCATATATTGTAGCAAACGGCATCAAGGACGGAAGCTTCTCCCCTGATACGAAGACTTTCCTTTTCGACAAGGGAACAATCGGAAACACGAACTACATTGCTATCTCCAAGAATGCAAAGCACAGAGCTGCTGCTGAAGTGGCAATCAATGCAATGATGGCACCCGAAGTACAGTTAAACCGCTATGAGACTTTAAAGACCATTCCGGTACTCGACAATGTCAAACTTTCGAAAGAGATGCAGGAGGAGTTTTCCAAGGTGGATCTCGGAGAGGGTGTTCTTCCGCAGAGCGAGCTTTTAAACAAGCGTCTTCCGGAAATGCCCGCAGGTCTCGTTCCGATTATCGAGGAAATCTGGCAGGAAGAAGTAGTAGGACAGTAAGATGAAAAAGAATTTCTCCTTTCTGTATCTCTTGCCTCAGATTTTCTTTACACTGCTTTTTCTACTGGCTTTGTTTTGGGGTCTTTGGGAAAGTTTTACTGTAGAGGGACATGGGAGTATTGCGCATTATAAGGAGATTTTTACTAGAGGGGATACGCTCCCCTCTATTTTCTATACATTACGGATTTCCTTTTTATCCTCCCTTTTTACGCTCCTTCTTGCGATTCTTTGTTCTTTTCTGATTTTACATTTTTCGGAAAATTGGAACAGGTTAAAGTCGATATTACAGCTTGCAATTATTATGCCGCATAGCTTGGTAGCGCTTTTTCTACTCTTTTTCCTTTCGCAAAACGGATTTATGGCAAGGATTTTTTATGCGTTAAAACTTATTTCCGATCAAAGTGCTTTTCCGGAGTTCGTCTATGACCGTTTTGGAGTTGGTGTGATCCTTGGTTACATCTGGAAGGAATTACCCTTTATGCTTTTTTTCGCTTTACCGCTCGCCTATTCGGTGGACGGAAAGTTGGGAGAAGCCGCGAGAACAATGGGAGCGAGTCCCTTATACAGCTTCTTTTTTATAACGCTGCCTTTATCGATTCGGCAATATCTTGCGGCTTTTTTTATTATTTTCTCCTTTTCCTTCGGAAGCTTTGATCTTCCCTATCTTCTTGGAAATACAACGGAGAGGGCCCTTAGCGTCCTGGCCTATCAGGAACTGCAAAGAGGATTTATGAATCGCCCTACTGCACTAAGCTATAACGGAATCATGCTCCTTTTTTCGCTCCTGCTTTCCTTCTTTTATTTCCGCTTTTTACCGAAGAAGAAAGGATAACTATGCTTGTAAAGAAAAATCTGGCGTATCAGCTGATACGCATATTGTTTCTGTTTTCGATTGTTTTTCCTTTTTTAGTCCTTATTTTACTGAGCTTTTCCGAGCGCTACACATGGCCGGGGATACTCCCCGGAAACTACTCTTTGAGAGCGATTCGAAGTATTCTCTTTCAAAGAAAGGCTCTTTTTTTAAATTGCCTATTCAGTATCTTTTTTTCCGTCATGGTGTCTTTATGCACTATAATGGCTGCCTATTGCACCGCAAAATGGCAAAGTGAACACAAAGAGAGTAGCTTGCTTTCTTTTTGTATATTCCTTCCTTTTATGATTCCGTCTTCGGTTTTTGCCATGGGAGCACAGATTCTTTTTCTACGCCTTCCCTTTAAAAATGCCTACCTTTCGGTCTTTCTATCGCACGTGCTGTACAGCCTGCCGTATGCAACAAGTTATCTTACGGAGGGAATGCGAAATAACATCAAACGCTTGGAGGAGCAGGGAAGAGTATTCGGGGCGAGCGGCTTCTATTTGCTGTTTAAGGTGACAATTCCCTTGCTTTTCCCCTACCTTATTCCTGCATTTATGATGTCCTTTATTCTTTCCATGAGCCAGTACATCTTAACGGTGCTTCTTGGCGGAGGGAAGCTGAAGACTTTAAGTCTTATTATGGTGCCCTTTATCCAAAGTGGAGAAAGGAATCTCGCGAGCGTTTACGGACTGCTCTTTTTACTGAGCAGCTTCCTACTCTTTCTTCTTATGGAAATGCTGATACGGGGCTTAAAAAGGAGGGAAAAAGTATGTTGAAAATAGAAAATCTGAATGTATATTTGGAAGGGAGTTCTATTGTAAAGAACTGTTCCTTAGAAATACAAAAAGGCGAAATTTTCAGTCTTCTCGGTGTCAGCGGTTGTGGGAAGAGTACCTTGATTAAAGCTGTACTGGGGCTCATTCCGAGTTCTTCGGGGAGAGTTTTTCTGAACGGAAGAGATCTGACTGAGCTTCCTCCCGAAAAAAGAGATTGTACGGTGGTTTTCCAGGACCTTCGTTTATTTCCGCACCTTACGGTTGGAGAAAACATTGCCTTTCCTCTGCATTTTCAAAAAAAGAACAAGACGGAAGAACGGAAAATAGTGGAAGAGCTTCTATCTCTTGTAAGCCTCGAGGGTTTTTCGAGGAGGACGATAGAAAGTCTTTCCGGAGGACAGAAGCAGAGGGTGGCCATTGCGAGAGCACTTGCCCAGAATGCGGAACTGCTCCTTCTGGACGAGCCGTTTTCGTCTTTGGACCCGAATCTTCGAAAGGAAATGGGAGAGCTTCTCCTTCATTTGCGGGAGAAGAGAGGTCTTTCCGTTTTGCTTGTCACACATGACCATGAGGAAGCCCTGCGCCTTTCCGACCGAATTGCTTTAATGAAAGAGGGAGAAGTTCTGCAATGCGGAAGAGGAGAAGAGCTTTTCTATGCCCCGAAAACCGTCTATGCGGCAAAATTTATGGGGGAAGCCAACTTTATTTTAGGAAGGGTGGAAAGGGGAGAATTTAAGATGCCTTTTTTTCCTATTCCTAACGACGATCACTCGTGCACAGCGCAGTCTCTTGTTGTAGCGGACAAGCCGGACGGGGAGTACTATCTTTTCCTAAGGGAGAGACAACTCAAGTTTCAGAAAGCGTCGGGAGCTCTGCAAAAATCAGATGCTCTGCAAAAATCAGATGCGGAAGAGATGCATTTTCCGGAAGAAGCAATCGATTCAAGGGAAAAAGTGCAAGCTTATAGCAGCGCCTCTCTTTTTTATCCGATAAGCTCCCAGTGTATTGGAGACAGCTGGAGAGTTTTTTGGGAAAATGAAAACGGTCTTGTTCTTCACAATTTATCAGACAGACCTGAGGATTTAGAGCAAGTTCCGTATAGGATGGTACTGCAAGCGGAAAAGGGAGTTATTCTATTTTCTAAAGAAGAGGTTTTGGAGGACTAAAGGTGGAAACAGAAAAGATAGAAATAGAAAAGATAGAAACAGAAAAAACGGAAATAGAAAAAATAGAAACGCAAAATATAGAAACAGAAAAAATGGAAATGCAAAATAGAGCAAGGCAAAACGAAAATAAGCGAAAAATCATTTTTGACTGTGACAATACCATGGGAATCCCGGGCTGTGATATGGATGACGGGCTGTGCCTCCTCTATCTTCTCGGAAGAGAGGACATCGAGCTTCTGGCCGTCAGTGCAAGCTTTGGAAACAACCGAACCAAGGTCGTTTATGAAAATACAAGGACTATGCTTAGGGAAAGGAATAGAGAGGATATTCCCTTATGGCTTGGAGGATTAAAACCGGAAGACTGGGACTCGGAAAGCTCCCGAAATCTTGTAAAGCTTGCCAGAGCCTATCCGCATGAAATTGATTTGATTGTGACCGGCTCTCTAACGAATATTGCGGGAGCTTTTGTTTTGGATCCGGAATTCTTTTGTCTGATTAAGGGAATCTACTTTATGGGAGGAATTACCGCACCGCTCATTTTCGAAAAAAAGGAAATGAAGGAGCTCAATTTCTCTGTAGACTATAAGGCATCTACTCTCGTTCTCCAAAATGGAGAGAATCTTCATATCATTACGGGAAATGCCTGCCTCGCGGTTATGACCTCTTATTCCGATTTCAAAGAGAGACTTGAAAATTCAAGCATCGGCCAATATATTTTAAAGAAAGAGAGTGATTGGTTTGCCTATAACGACAGGGAGTACGGCATAAAAGGCTTTTACAACTGGGATATGACGACCGTCCTCTATTATTTTTATCCGGAGCTTTTTTTTAGAAAAAAGAAAAAAATTCTTATTACGGAAGAGAATCTGAAAACAGGCTTTCTGGAAGAGTATCTGAAAACAGGCTTTATAGAAGAGTATCTGGAAATAGGCTATCCGGAAGAAAATCTGAAAGCGGGCTATCCGGAAGAAAAAGTTTTAGGAAGGGAACTTTACTTCGGAGAAATTAAGGAAAAAGAGGAGGTAAAGAGGAAGATGCTGGAGGCCTTTGCCTAGAACGGTAATATTTCAGAAAACCCTCTTTTATTCCGCTTTTCCATTAGATAAGAGTGGAAAAACAAATCGCAGCAAAAAAGAAGGAGCACAGTATGTCTACATTGCAATTCGTTTTCGGGGCAAGCGGGTCGGGTAAGACGGAGTTTTGTATTCGGAAGGCCTTGGAAGAGGCGGGGAAGGACTTAAATCACAATGTCTATTACCTCGTTCCGGAGCAGGATACCCTTGCCATGCAAAAAAGGATTGTAATGCATGAAAAAAACAAGGGAAAAGGAATTCTAAATCTTGATGTTTTGAGCTTCCAAAGGCTCTATTATGCAAGCTTCTCTCATGTGAACAAAAAAGTACCGAAGTCCCTCGATGAGATGGGGAAAATCATGGTGCTTTCTCTTGTTGCGGAAAAATTAAACCATTCCTCTTCTTTACAGTATTTTCGAGGAGAACTTGAGCATCTTGGTTTTTTGGAAGAATGTAAGTCTTTAATCTCCGAGTGCATGCAATATGACATTAGCCCGACAGACCTTAGTGATGCTGCTGAAAAGACGGAGAAGAAGCTCAGCAGGATGAAAATGCAAGACATAGCCCTTCTCTATGAGGGTTTTTTACAATGGCTTTCCGAGCACCGAAAATTCACGGAGGAAGGCATTGCCGGTCTTGCTTTAGAGCAAATTGTAGAAGATCCGAGCCTTGAAAACGCCACTTTCATTTTGGACGGTTTCACCGGATTTACCCCTAGCCAGTTGCATTGTCTGGAACTGCTTTTTGAGAGAAAAAACAGCATCCTTATTTCTTTGGAGATTCGAAGTCGTGAAGAGGGAAATCTCTATGATAAGCATGATTCCTCCTCTCTGTTTTATCTGACCAAGGATGCTGTGGAGTCTGTTGAAGGTTTAGCACATCAGCTGAATGTGAAGCTTCTTCCCGCAGTGAACCTAAATCTCTTTGACAGTATCAGCGGAGAAAAGAGAGAGGCGGGAGTTCCCTATCCCCGCTTTAGAGACATTCCCGTATTGCAGAAGATTTGTGATGATTTTGCTACGGGAAAGAGCTTTTCCTCTGTAGAGCAGGGAATTCTCCTTCGAGAGGCTCCGGATATTCAAAGAGAGGTCGAGGATGCAGGAGCCTACATTCATCATTTGGTAAAGGACAAGGGCTATCGTTATAGGGATATCTCCGTTATTATTCCGGATATAGAAAGCTATAGAGATATTCTTTTTAGCAGATGGAAGGATTTACAGATTCCATTTTTTTTGGAAGAAGATATACAGCTTTTTGACTCTCCCTATGGAAAAGTGATTCGTTCTGCACTTTTGCTTACGGAAAAGGATTTTCTTTTCGATAGCGTTTTCCGTTATCTTCGCTCCTTTCCCTATAGGGGAAAAGAGGCTGAAAGTTTACTTGATGAGTGGGAGAACATTGCCAGAGCAAGAGGACTAAAAGGGAAAAAAGCCTTTCAGTCCTTACTGGATATTCCTGCAGTTGTAAAGGATGGAACTGCAGGCGGAGAAAGTGTCCGTGAGAAGAAATCAACTGTCGGTGAAGATTCGACTGATGATAAAGATTCGACTGATGACAAAGAGCAGACTGAAGACAAAGAGCAGACTGATGACAAAGACTTGACTTCCGTAAAAGAGATGAACGTGCTTAAAGAGCAGTATAGCGTAGAGATAAAAGTATTGTGTCAGGACTTGGAATTTCTCTTTCATTTTTATGAGGAAAATGCCGATGCCTCTCTCTTAAAGGAACGAATGGACTGTCTTTTTCGTCTTTTGCAAAATACAGATTTGGCGGAAAGAGTGGAAGAATCCCTTTCTTTCTTAGATGCGGAAGGCATGGAAAACAGACGGGAAAGCTATCACAGAAGCATAGAAGAAATCCATGAAATCATGGATAGAATGAGAGAAAGCCTGGGGGAGATTCCCGTTTCTAAAAAATCCTTTGCCCTGCTTTTTGACCTTGCTTTCTCTGTAGAAAAGTTAAGACAGATTCCCGCAACTCTTGATCAGCTGGTTGTAGGAGATTTAAGACGGTCTCGCTTTCACAATCCGAAAGCCTTTTTATTTCTCGGTCTAAACTCCGAGTTTCTTCCGGCCCCCCCCGGAAGCAAGAATATTCTCAGTGAAAAGGAAAGAGAGTTCCTAAGAGATAAAGGCTATCGTCTATCTCCTTTAGCGTGGGAAGAAGGTTATATTGAGAAATACTATGTATATAAGGCCTTTCTAACGCCGAGTCAGGAGCTTTACTTGTCCTATCCCCGCGCGTTACGAGACGGAAAAAGCGGTAAGCCAAGTTCCTATATTTTAGAATTAAAAGAGCTGTTTCCGTGGCTGAAAGCTTCCTATTCCCTTAAGGAAAAAAGAGAGATTTACAATGAAAAGAAAGCAAGGGAGGAACTGGCGAGAGAACTTCCTGCAATGTGTAAGAAGAGAATTTTCCAAGAAAAGCTTGAACTGGAACACCGTTTTAAGACGGAAGCCTTCAGTTTATTGCATTACCTTTGGAATAAGGAAGAATACCGTGAGAAGGTAGAGAAGCTGCTGGATGCCTTATTCTTTGAAAATAGAAAAGAAGCTCTTTCGACAGAACTCAGTAAAGCTTTGTATGGAGAAACCATAAAAGGCTCCGTAACCAGAATGGAGCTTTTCACTGCCTGTCCTTTTGCCCATTTCTTGCAATACGGATTAAAACTGAAAGAAAGAAAAACAAAGGAAGTACAGGCCTTTGACATTGGAAACCTTTACCACAAGATGGTAGAGCTTTTCTTTAAACGAATGCTAAAAAGCGGAAATGATGCGGAATTCTTTGGAGAAAAGATGGAGAAGATTCTGAAAGAGGTGATTGAAGAGAGTATGCTGGACCCTCAATTTGCCGTTTTTCAGGAAGGGGGACGGAATCAGTATCTGCTTCGAAAGCTTTCACAAAATGGAAAAAGGATTCTTTGGGCTTTGGGAAAACAACTTCTTGCAGGGGATTTACGACCTAAAGCAATAGAGCAGGACTTTTATTTTGAAGAAGACGGATTAAGTCTCAGGGGAAGAATCGACAGAGTGGACAGCTTTCTTACGGAGGATCAAAAGACTCTTTTCTTAAAGGTTCTTGACTACAAGAGTGGAAAAAAGGACTTTTCCTTAAAGCGCCTGTTTGCAGGTCTTGATTTACAGCTTCCTTTATATATGGACTATGTACTGAGAGAAGAAGGAAAAAAACATAAAGATATGGAGATTCTTCCTTCTGCCATGTTTTATTTTACGATGGATAATCCTGCCCTTCCTTACGATCCGGAGAAGGATGCAGAAAAGGAACGCCTAAAGGCCTTAAAGCCGAAGGGACTTGTCAATATTTCCGAGGAAAGCTTGTCCCATTTGGAAAAGCTGGATGCCGGAGAAAGTCTATGTCTTCCTGTTCAGGTGAAAAATGGAGCGGTAGAAGAAAAGGGCGCTGCGGTTTCCAAGGAAAAGTTTGACGCCCTTCTTTCCTATGCAAAGAAGAAAATGCGGGAAGAACATAGAAGAATTAAGGCGGGTGAAAAAGACATTTTTCCCATGGAAGAGGGAAATGAGCAGACAGCTTGCTCCTACTGTCCCTATCACAGCATCTGCGGCTTTGATGAAAATATCCCGAACTTCCGCTATCGTCGATTGGAAGATAAGACGGAAGAAGAATTTTGGACGGAAATTCTAAAAGATGCAGAAGTGAAAATGAAAGAGGAAGGGAAAACAGGAGCTAAAGCGGAACAAGATTCGGAAGCAAAACAAGAAACAGAAGCGAAAAAGAAAGCGACGAGAAAGGGGGATGAGTAAGATGCCAAGGTGGACAGAAGAACAGCAGAGTGTA
Organism: Oribacterium parvum ACB1; assembly: GCF_000238055.2. GTDB lineage: Bacteria > Bacillota > Clostridia > Lachnospirales > Lachnospiraceae > Oribacterium > Oribacterium parvum. The sequence continues at coordinate 2,122,927 of NZ_KE148312.1, read as the reverse complement.
ATTTCTCATCGTGATGGGAATCTCTTGGTTTCCGCAGCGGCGGGTTCGGGAAAAACGGCGGTACTCGTAGAGCATGTTATTGATCGCATCTTGGATAAGGACAATCCGATCAGCCTTTCCTCTCTTGTTTTAATGACCTTTACAGAAGCTGCAGCGGCGGAAATGAAGGAAAGAATTAAGCTAAGACTGACAGAGGTCTATAGTGAAACGAAGGACAGTTTTCTCCAAAGAGAAATAACACTTCTTTCTACAGCGAAAATCAGCACCATTGACTCTTTTTGTAAAAAACTCATTCAAGAAAATTACAGCAGTCTCGGAATAGAACCCAATTTTCGTATCGGAGAAGAGAATGAGCTTTCTCTCCTTCAGGAGGATATCATAGAAGAATTACTGGAGGAGGAATACAGTAAGAGCGAGGAGCGCTTCCTCTCCTTTGTGGATCAGTTTTCCAGCGGAAAACAGGATAAGGGTATACAGGAAATCATTTTAAAGCTCTATCGCCTTGCGACCTCGAACCCCTTCCCGGAAGAGTACTTAAAAAATCTGGAAAAGGATTCCGAAGTAAACTGGAAGGGATACCATCTGCATCGTATACGAGCAAGTATTCTGGAATTAAAGAATATTCTTCGTGACGGCCTTTTGCTATGTGATGAAGAAGGCGGGCCGATGGAGTATAAGGAAAGATTGGAAGACGAGTATGAAACACTCTTGGCCCTTTCCGAGATAAAGAATGAGGAAGAACAGGGAGAAGTTCTTCATCTTCTCTTAAAAAAAATACAGGCAATCGAATTCGGGCGTTTAAAGAATTCCAAGGCCGAACGAAAGGACGAGGTCAAGGCAAAACGAGACCTTGTGAAGGCGGTAATTCAAAACTGGCAGAAGAATTACAGCATTTTACCGGAAGATATAGAAGATAAAATGGAAACAGAGGGAAGAAAACGATTGCAGGAAGCGATTCGTTTAAGTCTTCTCTTTTTGGAGCGATATCAGGAGGAAAAGCGGGAAAGAAATATCCTGGATTTTTCTGATTTGGAGCACTTTGCACTGAAGCTCCTTTATGAGGAGCAGGAGGGAGAAAAAGTATACAGTGCCATAGCAAATGAACTTGCGGGGGAGCTTTCAGAGATTCTTGTGGATGAGTATCAGGACTCTAATATGGTGCAGGAATATATTGTAAAAGCGCTTTCCAAAGAGCGTTTTTCTACGGGGAATGTCTTTCAGGTAGGAGATGTGAAGCAAAGCATCTACCGTTTCCGATTGGCAAGACCGGAGCTTTTCCTTGTAAAGTATTATGATGAAAATTATCCAAAGATTTTTTTGCAGAAGAATTTCCGTTCTTTTAAGGGAGTTATTGATGTCGTCAACGCCTGCTTCTATAAAATCATGAAAAAGGACTTGGGCGGTATAGAGTATGACAGAGAAAGCAGTCTTTTCTTAGGAAGAGAGGAAAAAGAGGGGGTAGACGATCAAGCAGAGCTTCTTCTCACGGAAACGGAAGATTCTGAAGAAAGCGCTCTTAAGCTGGAATGCAGGATGATTGCACAGAAAATCAAGGAATTGCATCATCAGGGAATAGAATATAAAGATATGGTGATTCTTCTTCGTTCTCCCAAAAAATCCGCAAAGGATATGGTGGAAGTATTTACGGAGGAAGGGATCCCCTCTTATGCAGAGAGTGCAGGCGGATACTATTCTCAGCCTGAGGTGGAAACGCTGTTGTCCATGCTTTCCGTGATTGACAATCCGAAGCAGGATATCGCTCTTGCGGCAGTTCTTCGTTCTCCTATGTACTCCTTTACGGATGAAGAACTTAGCTTTCTTACTATAAAATATGGCAGTCTGGTCTCTGCTTTTGCTTGTTTTTCGGAAGAAAAGAAAAATTCTTCCATGGAAGTAGGGAGAAACTCTTCCTCGGAAGGAGAAGAAAAAGGTAGCGAATCGGCTCATAATCCGAAAGAAAGTGGAGTCGGCAAAAATAAAGCGGATTATCCTTCTGAATTGGATGGAAAATGGGAGCATTTTTGCCGGAGTCTGGAAAGATATCGAATTTTATCCAGAAATTTACGCATCCATGAACTCCTGTATATGCTTTATGAGGAAAGCTCCTACTATCTTTATGTTCAGAGCCTTCCCATGGGAGAGAAGAGAAAGGCGAATCTGGACCGATTAATTGATGATGCGAAGAAATTCGAAAAAGGAAGCTATAGCGGTTTGTTCCATTTTATCCGCTATATTGAAAAAGCGAGAAAGAAGGATTATGACGAGGGAGAAGCGAGTGTTTATTCGGAAAATGACAATCTTCTTCGCATTATGTCCATTCATCACTCCAAGGGCTTGCAGTTTAAGGTGGTTTTTCTTTCCCTATTGCAAAAGAGCTTTAACAAGATGGATAGCAGGGAAACCATCCTTCTTGATGAGCAACTGGGCATGGCCTCGGATTATATTGATTTGGAGGAGAGGATAAAATATCCTTCATTACATAGAACGGCTATTAAAGAGAAAATCAATGAAGAGAATCTGGGAGAGGAGCTTCGGCTTCTCTATGTTGCAATGACAAGAGCTGAGGAAAAGCTGATTATGACGGCAAGCTGCAGCAGCTTTTCCAAGCTGGAAAAAAAGTTTGCCGCTAAGCAGGATTTAAGTATAGAGGACTTAAGGGGAGCAAACTCTTATTTGGATTTTCTTATGCTGGCATTTTCTAAGGTGATTTTTCAGGGACTGGAGCATTCTCCTTTGAAACTTAGTCTGCTCACGCAGGAAACAATAAAGGATGAAGCAGAAAAGGAGAAAGAAGAAGCGATAGACGTTGAAAAGGCACTTTACCAATTTTTGCGGAGTCCAAAAGAAAAGACGATAGAGGAAGAATGCTGGGACAAGGATTTTCATTATGTTTACCCACATGAAGAGAGTACACATCTTTATCCGAAATATGCGGTATCCCTTTTGAAGGAAGAAGCGATGGAGAAGCTTAAGGAGGAGATGCGCTCGCTTGAAAAAAAAGAGAAAACGGAAGTGATTCAAATTCAAGAACTTCCGAATGAAGATACGGAATTTCATTCTTATTCCGAGAAAAAAGAGAAAAGCCGCGGAGCACGGATTGGAGACAGCTTTCACCATGCTTTGGCTTTATTTGACTATAATAAGGGATTAGAACAGCTTCCGGATATATTGGAAGAAGAGGAGCTGGAACTCATTCATAGAGGCAAACTGGAAAAATATTTAGCATCTCCCTTGGGCATCAAAATGAAAGAAGCTTTTCGAGAGAAGCGACTGTTCCGCGAAAAACATTTTATGCAGGCACTTCCTTATAAGGAGCTTTTCCAAAAGGGGGAGGAAAGAGAAGAGGTTCTCCTGCAAGGAATCATTGATGCTTTTATTGTTGAAGAGGACGGGATAATCCTTGTTGACTATAAAACCGATCGGGTAGGGAACGCAGCGGAGCTTGTCGAGCGTTACAGAAAGCAGATGGAACTATATAGTGCGGCATTGGAAGCTATAATAGGGATAAAAGTGAAAAGAAGGGTGCTCTATTCTTTTGCTCTCGGAAAAGAAGTAGAGCTGTGATTTACGGGTGGATTGTGTAACAAGGGTATTTTCTTTTTCATTTTATTTTGATAAAATGAAAGCTCAAGTTATACAATCCAAATTTATTTTTTGTACTAAGGTATATTTCGCCGATATAATCGGCAGTTTTTATCTGTAAAATATTGCTCCTCTTTCAGATTCGAAATCATTCTTTGTAAAGAAAAGGATCTCCCTAGTTCAATTATCGATTCATTTCTATCTAAACCGGAAAGAAATCAGGAAACTGAGAAGAATCAAGAGCAAAGCATTATCTAATGCTATATTTTTGCCGATAAAATAGAGTACTTGAAGGAGTGAGTAGAGTAAAGATGGAAGGAACAGAGGAGAATAATTCCATGGATGAAATGAACAGGGAAGCCGGTGAGACTGTAACAGCGGAAAAGAAAAGAAGGGGACGACCCAAGAAAGCGGAGACGGCAGAGCTTGTTTCCGCAGAATCCGCTTTGGAAAAAGAAGTGAAAAAGAGTAGTAAAGCAGCCGGAACAAAGAAATCAACCGTGAAGAAAACAACGGCTAAGTCTAAGGATGGTTCTGAAGAGGATAAAGGAGCTTCTACAAAAGCTCATCCAAGTTCGGAAAAAGCGACGGAAAAGCCGGAAAAACAGAAGGAAAAACCGGAAAAAAAGAAGGAAAGTCCGATAAAAGCGAAAACGGTAGCTGTCAAAAAGAAGGAATCATCTGTTCAAGAAACTTCTCTGTCCATAGATGAAACAGGGCTTCCTACAGAAACTTCTACTGAGGAGAAAGTAGAGTTGAGCTCCGAAGCTAATCTTTCTCCCATTTCTACAAAGATGGCAGTTGAAGAAAACTTCGCTTCCTATTCTGCGGAAAATCTTCCGCTTCAGACCCCCAAAGAGGAATCCGTCAAAAAAGAAGGACCGAGAGATGCCGATGCAAGGGCTGTTCACGGTATTTTGGAAATCATGCCGGAAGGCTACGGTTTTATCCGTTCGGAGAATTTTCTTCCGGGAGACCAAGATGTCTATGTAAACAATCTGATGATTCGCCGTTTCCATCTGAAGACGGGAGATATGCTTTACGGCTATGCCAAGTCCAGAAATCCGCAAGAACGTTACAGTGCATTGCTTTACATTGAAAGAGTAAATTCACTTCCCCTTTCCGCAATTTTCGGTCGTTCCGATTTCGACAAGCTGACTCCTATCTTTCCGGATGAGCGTATTCCCATGGAAAGAGAAGGAAAGCGTGTTTCCACCTCACTTCGGGTCTTGGATCTCTTAGCTCCGATTGGAAAAGGACAGAGAGGAATGATTGTTTCTCCTCCTAAGGCCGGAAAAACCACTTTGCTAAAGCAGATTGCACAGTCTATTTTGAAAAATGAACCCGATATGACTCTTATGATTCTTCTGATTGACGAGAGGCCGGAAGAAGTAACGGATATGATGGAAGAAGTAGTGGGAGATAAGGTACAGGTTATTTATTCCACCTTTGATGAACTTCCGGAACATCATAAGAGAGTAGCGGAGATGACCATCGAAAGAGCAAAGCGTCTGGTTGAACAGGGACAGGATGTGTGTATCCTTTTAGACAGTATTACAAGGCTGGCAAGAGCCTATAATCTGATTGTTCCTTCTTCCGGAAAGATTCTCTCCGGCGGTATGGATTCAGCGGCATTGCACATGCCGAAGCGTTTCTTCGGCGCGGCAAGAAATATCCGTGAGGGCGGAAGTCTTACCATTTTGGCCACTGCTTTGGTGGATACCGGATCCCGTATGGATGATGTGATTTATGAGGAATTTAAGGGAACGGGCAATATGGAACTGGTATTGAATCGTGAACTGCAGGAAAGACGCATTTTCCCGGCAATCGATATTCAAAAATCCGGCACCAGAAGGGATGACCTTTTGCTTAGTCCGTTAGAGAAGGATGCGGCAGATTTTTTACATCGTGAACTTTCCTCTGATAAAAAGAGCGCTGTGGAAGACACTTTGTCTCTTTTTGACAGAACCCTAAACAACATTAAGCTTTGCGAAACTCTGGTAAGGGGAAGAAGCATAAGTTCCATGGACAGACCTTCTACGGAACGAAATGAGAATGTCTACGTTCGAGTTAATAAGAAAAATTTTTAAAAATAAATGTAACCTTTACAGATATCCTCTGTCTCTATATATGTGGATAAAAAAATGGATCCACAGAAAGAGCGGCTTAACCGCTTGTTAGAGATGGAGGATAAAAAAATGAAAAAAAACACTTTAACTGAAAAGAATGCTTTATGGAAGAAGGCAGCTGTCCTTTCCCTTTCCGTTCTCATGGGGGCATCCATGATGGCATGTGGAGCTAAGGGCGGAAGCAGTGCTGCTGAGAAGAATACAACTGTGGCTGCTTCCGAGACTGCAAAGGAAACAGAAAAAGCGGAAGAAAAGAAAACGGATGGGGAAGAATTGAAGGGTAAGATTTCCGAAATCAAAGACTTCATGTTTACCGTAACCACGGAGGATGGAAAGTCCTATGCACTAAGCTTTGACAAAAAGCCGGAGGGACTTAGCGAGGTAAAGGACGGAGATGAAGTTGTTGTACATTACACCGGAGAACTTTCCGAGGCAGATGCCTTCACAGGAGAAGTTCTTTCTGTAGAAAAAGCCTAATCTGTAGAAAAGCATAATCGGTTCACACTTCGGACAAATTTTTTTCTTATTCTCTTACATAAGAATGGAATGAAAATCAGAAAAATTTGTAGGTGAGTATGGAAGATCAGCAGATCATAGATTTGTTTTTTGCACGAAGTGAAGAGGGGATTCTCCGTTTGCAGGAGCAATATAAGGCGTACTGCGGAAAAATAGCAGGACAGATTTTATCGCAAAAGGAAGATGTGGAAGAAATCCTTAACGATACCTGGCTAAGCGTCTGGAATGCAATTCCTCCGGAGAAACCCCTGTTTTTAAAGGCTTATTGTGCAAAAATTGTGAGAAATTTTGCGATTAATCGATTAAAGATGTTGCATGCTAAAAAGCGTGCGGGAAATGATTTTATAGAAAGTATAGACGAACTCGGAGAAGATATACAGCTTTCTATTAATAATGTAGAAGAGCATATCAATGAAGATGCTCTTGTTGCGGCTATCAATGCATTTCTCGGAGAACAAAAGAAAGAGAGTCGAGTTTTCTTTATTCGCCGATATTTTTATCATGAGGAGATTAAAGAGATAGCGGAGCGCTTTAATGCAAGCGAAAGTAAGGTGAAGGTGAGTCTTTATCGTATGAGAGATGCTTTAAAGAAGAAGCTGGAAAAAGAAGGGTTACTATGAAGGATTGGAAGCTGATAGATGCGATAGGAAAAATTGATGATCGTTTTATTCTGGAAGCCGATGAGGAAGCCGTGAAGAGCAAAACAAAGCTTTTTTCTTTCCACGGAAAGGAACTAAGAAAAGGAGTAAAACATCCTTTTATTAAGACTGCAGTTGCGGCCTGCCTTATGCTTTCCCTGATTCTTCCCAATGTTTCGGAACAAAGTGCATATGCACTACAGGCGATTCCGGGTCTTGGACGATATTTCCAGTTCATTACCCTTCGGAAGTATTCGTTTAATGACGGTAATCATTCTGCTAAGGTTCAGACTCCCTATCTTGCCGTGGATGGCTTGGATGCGGAAGGAGATGCCTTAAAGGAAGAGAAAATGGTGGCCGGTGAAGCGGCAGAAAGCGAAGACTTAAGCCTTTCTAACGGTTCTGCTTCGCTAGAGTCCGAAAAGGCAAATTCTGCAGAAAAGATCAATTTGGATATCGAGAAAAAGACGGAAGAGTGGATTCGAGAATTCAAGGAAGAGCTGGCCGGCACCGAGTTTAAAAATCTGGATGTAAGCTCCGATTTGATTTTAAACTCCGAAGATTACTATGTTCTGTCCCTTTCCGTGTTAAAGCAAGAAGGAGATTCGGAAACCGTTCACCACTATTATACGGTAGATAAAAAAAGCGGAAAGCTCCTAAGCCTCCCGGAACTTTTTTTGGATAGGACAGATTATAAGAAAATACTCTCAGACGAAGTAAAAAGACAGATTAAAGAACATAACAGAAGTTCCGAAAACAAATACTTTGTCCGTGACGGCGAGGATAATGAGGGCTTTGAGGAAATTGGAGATGAGCAGAGCTTCTATATCAATGCGGATAATCAATTGGTTTTGGTCTTCCCCCAAGGAGAAGTAGCACCGATGTCTATGGGAGAAAGTCAATTTATTATGCCTAAGAGTATATGGCAGGAGAGCTAGGCTTATGATAGAATGGTATGCGGTAAATTTGACTTTGCATACTAAGGACGAAGAATGAAGTTCACAAAATACAGTATAGAGAATCGTTTATATGAAATGAAAAGTAAGCGAGCACGAATATGGCACAGGTTTACGGGAATCATAAAAACCGTAATCTTGTTCTGTTTCGTAGCTTCGCTTTTTTTAGGTGTATCTTTTTCTTATGGCATGTTCAAAGGGATTTTGGATTCGGCACCGGATATTCAAAAAATTCATGTGGGACCGACTGCCTATGCTACGAAGATTTACGATAAAAAAGGAAATTTGATGTCGACTCTTGTTACGGAAGGCTCGAATAGAGAGAGGGTAACGTATGAGGAGCTTCCGAAGGATCTGATCAATGCTTTTGTTGCGATTGAGGATGAGCGCTTTTGGAGTCATAACGGAATCGATTTCCGTTCTATTATGCGTGCGGTAAAAGGTGTGGTTTCCGACGACAGTTCAGCTGGAGGAGGATCGACAATTACGCAGCAGCTTCTAAAAAACAATGTTTTCGGTGGAGGTCTTCACGAGGGAAAATTTGAAAAGTATGTTCGAAAGTTTCAGGAGCAGTACCTGGCACTGGAGCTGGAGGATCAGCCCGGATTAGAGAAGAAGCAGATCAAAAAAAGCATTCTGACCGAGTACTTAAACACCATTAATCTCGGGGCAAATACACTTGGAGTGAAGGTTGCAGCAAGACGTTATTTTAATAAAGAGGTAAGCAACTTAAGTCTTTCGGAATCAACGGTAATTGCTGCCATTACTAAGAATCCTTCCGGCTTAAACCCGATTACGCATCCGGATAAAAATGCCGCAAGACGGAAGCAGGTTTTAAAAAATATGCTAAAGCAGGGCTATATCGATGAAACTCGCTATAATGAAGCCTTGGCGGATCCGGTATATGAGAGAATACAGAATGTGAATCTCTCGACTAGCGGAGAAGATAAACCGTATTCGTATTACACCGATGAACTGACGGAGCAGGTAGTGGATGCTTTTATGGAAAGGCTCAACTATTCTAAAGAAGATGCGACAAAGCTGCTTTATTCTGGCGGCTTAACGATTTATGCCAATCAGGACCCGGATTTACAGGCGATTGTGGATAAAGAAATCAATGATCCGGAGAATTACGATACGGCAAAATACTCGATTACCTGGCGCTATACCTTACAACATAAAGACGGCAGTATCGTCAATTTCAGTGAGAAGGATATTGCAAAATATTTAAAGGAAGGAAAAGGCATCAGTTTTAACGGCCTTTACAATTCTAAGGATCAGGCAAATAAAAGAATAGACGAATTTAAGGCAAAGGTTACGATCGACACCGATCGCATTCTCGGAGAAACGATAGACTATGTTTTGGAGCCTCAGGCCTCCTTTGTCTTAATGGATCCTCACAGCGGTGAAGTCCTGGCTTTGACAGGAGGAAGAGGCGAGAAAAAGCAGAGTAAGACTTTAAATCGTGCATCGAATGTGCTTCGTCAGCCCGGATCCACCTTTAAGGTCATAAGTTCCTTTGCTCCGGCAATTGATCTCTACGGTGCAACTCTTGCTTCTACCTACTATGATTCAGAGTACACAGTCGGAAAAAAGACTTTTAAGAACTGGTATTCGGGTGGATATCTTGGTTTCCAAAGCATTCGGGACGGTATAGTATACTCCTTAAATATCGTTGCGGTGCGTTGCCTTATGGAAACGGTAAAACCGGAGCGTGGCTATCAGTATGCAGAATCTCTGGGTATTACTTCTTTGGTAAAGGATGATGAAAATGCCGCGTTGGCGCTGGGGGGATTGACGCGCGGTGTTTCCAACCTGGAATTGACGCAGGCATATGGGGTCATTGCCAATGGAGGAAAATTACAAAAGGCTAAGTTTTTCTCTAAAATCATAGACCAGAACGGTAAGGTTTTAATTGATACCACAGAGGATGAGGCGACACAGGTTATGAAGGAAAGCACGGCATACCTCCTCACGGATGCAATGCGGGAATCTATGGAATCCAAGCGTGCTTTTGCTTCCGATGTTCGTGTCAGCTCAACCTCCACAAGAGCTCATTTTGACGGCATGAGTCAAGCCGGAAAATCCGGAACTACAAGCAATAACAGAGATATCTGGTTTGTCGGTTTTACACCATATTACCTTGCCGGAGTCTGGGGTGGTTGTGATGAAAATCAGGTCTTAAAGGATGCAGGAAGTGGAGAATATAACGGAGGAACCGGCTTCCATAAGGATATTTGGCGGAAAATCATGGCAAAGATTCATGAAGGAAAGGCCGATATCGGCTTCGAAAAACCGGATAGCATTGTGGAAGAGAAGGTCTGCCGAAAGTCCGGACTCCTTCCAACTTCCGGTTGCTACAATGACTACAGAGGAAGTGCAGTGATTACAGAGCTCTTTGCAAGAGGCACTGTACCCACAGAAAAGTGTGACTATCATACCTCTTGGGGAGCTATGCTTGTTCCGGAGAACTTAAGAGATTTGGATACGGATGACCATTACTATCGCTATCAGCCTGAAGAGACAGAGGAAGAAGGCGGCGATGAAGAGGAAAACTTGAGTAACGGAAGAGTCATCATTTCCGAACAGGGACCCGGAATAAAGAAAGGTCCTTCTAACTAATAAAAGATAGTTTAGAACAGGACTCCATAGTTATTTTTCCATATCGTTAGAGGTGAAATGAAGTTTATTAATGAATGCTTTTTTGGAGAGATAGAAGTGAAAAAGTCCGGTTTTTATGCCGGGCTTTTTCCGCTGGAAAAAGAAGAGGATGTAGAGCACTATCTTGAAGAGTGCAAGAAAAAATACAGAGAAGCAAGACATCACTGCTATGCCTATATCTTTCTGGAAGAGAGGGAAGGAATTGTCCAGGAACATAAAAAGCAGAGCGATGACGGAGAGCCCGCTAAGACCGCCGGCATGCCTATTTTGCAAAGAATGGAAGGGCTTAAGCTGAAAAATGCGCTTCTTGTGGTAAGCAGAATTTTTGGCGGAACACTGCTTGGTACGGGAGGACTTTCCCGTGCCTACTCCGATGCGGCAAAAAACGCATTAGATAAGGCGATTTTTTTGGAACGGATAGAGGGTAGAGAGCTGGAACTGCAGATTCCTTATACTCTTCTTGGAAAACTGGAATACAGCTTTACGGAGCAGGAAATTCCTATTTTAGATAAGCAATTCACGGAAAATGTAGTCCTTAAAATACGGGTAAAGGAAGAGAAATACTCGGATTTTGAAAAGCAGATTCGAGAGTATGGGACGCAGGTGGTTTTCCTTGCAATAAAAAAATGCCGGTGGTATACTCGATAAGTTAAAGCGGAAAGTAAATAAAGCATAATTTTGTTGCAGTTTAAGTATATTCGATTTAGTTCAGGAAGTGAAAATTCATGTTAAAGAAGAGAGAAGATGTTCGTAATGTAGCCATTATTGCCCATGTTGACCATGGCAAGACCACCCTTGTGGATGAGCTTTTAAAGCAGTCCGGTGTATTTCGTGATAACCAGGACATCGGTGTTCGTGTAATGGATTCAAACCCGATTGAACGGGAAAGAGGTATTACGATTTTAGCGAAGAATACTGCAGTAAGCTATAACGGGGTAAAGATTAATATTGTCGATACACCGGGACACGCGGATTTCGGCGGCGAGGTTGAGAGAATTTTAAAAATGGTGGATGGTGCCATATTACTGGTTGATGCCTTTGAAGGACCGATGCCGCAAACCCGTTTTGTATTGCAGAGAGCTTTAGAGCTTCGTCTTCCTGTTCTTGTCGTAGTCAATAAGATTGATAAGCCGCAGGCTCGCCCCACTGATGTAGTGGACGAGGTTTTAGAACTGATGCTCGACTTAAATGCTTCCGATGAGCAGCTTGACTGTCCCTTCCTCTTTGCTTCGTCTAAAAACGGCTATGCGAAGAAAAATCTGGAAGATCCGGATGTGGATATGAAACCGCTTTTTGAGAGCATCATCGACTTTATTCCGGCACCGGAGGGAGACCCGGATGAGGAAACGCAGTTTCTCGTTTCCACGATTGATTACAATGAGTTTGTAGGAAGAATCGGAATCGGTAAGGTGGAGAACGGAAAAATCAAGGTAAACCAGGATGCCTTGGTGGTGAATCATCATAATCCGGACAAGCGAAAGAAAGTACGTATCACGAAGCTTTATTCCTTTGACGGCTTAAAGAGAGTGGATGTGGAAGAGGCTTCCTTCGGAGATATCGTGGCTGTATCCGGTATTGAAGACCTTCATGTGGGAGATACCATTTGTACGGAGAAGAATCCTGCTCCGCTTCCTTTCCAGAAGATTTCGGAGCCGACGATTTCCATGGACTTTATGGTAAATGATTCTCCGCTTGCAGGAACGGAAGGGAAGTATGTCACTTCCCGCCATATCCGAGACAGGCTTTTTAGAGAGCTGAATACAGACGTTTCCCTTCGTGTAGAAGAGACCGAATCCGCAGATTGCTTTAAGGTTTCCGGACGCGGAGAGTTGCATCTTTCCGTTTTGGTAGAGACCATGCGTAGAGAGGGATTTGAATTTGCGGTTTCCAAGGCGGAGGTTATCTATAAGACGGACGAGTCAGGAAAACAGCTGGAGCCGATGGAGATTGCATACATTGATGTTCCGGAAGAGGCTACCGGCGCGGTAATACAAAAATTAACCCAGAGAAAGGGTACCTTAAACGGGATGAGCCCTTTGGCATCCGGGTATACAAGACTTGAGTTTGAAATTCCTTCTCGCGGACTCATCGGTTACCGAGGAGAGTTCCTAACCGATACAAAAGGAAATGGAATTTTAAATACGGAATTTGAAGGCTATGGTGAATACAGAGGAGACTTAAACTACCGCCACCAGGGCTCCTTAATCGCCTTTGAGCAAGGTGAGGCGGTGACCTATGGTCTTTTCCAGGCACAGAACAGAGGAATACTCTTTATCGGACCGGGAGAAAAGGTCTACAGCGGCATGGTTATCGGGCAGAGTCCGAAGTCGGAGGATATTGAGTTAAATGTTTGTAAGACAAAGCACTTAAGTAATACGAGAACCTCCAGCTCCGATGAGGCATTAAAGCTGGTTCCGAAGAAGATTATGTCGTTAGAGCAGTGTATTGACTTTATTGATACGGATGAACTTTTAGAAGTAACTCCCGAGAATCTGCGCATCCGTAAGAAGATTCTGGATCCTACGGCAAGAAAGCGTGCCGGTTTTAATAGAAAGTAAGACAGGGTCGGTCGTCAAGGGAAATAGAGTCATCAAGAGTAAGACAGATTTATCAAGAGTAAGATAGGGTGAGAAAAAGTAAGACGAGACGGACAATAGTAAGCGAGGTGAGTTATGGCTTTATTTAAGGGGGCGGGAGTAGCGCTGGTTACTCCTATGCATGAGGATGGAACGGTCAATTTTGAAGTTTTGGAGTCAATTATAGAAGAGCAGATTCTTGGCGATACGGATGCGATTATCTCTGTGGGAACCACAGGAGAAGCGGCAACATTAACGGAAGAGGAGCATATAGAAGTTATTGCTCATACCGTGAAAGTTGTAAATCACCGTATTCCTGTTATTGCCGGTACCGGATCAAACTGTACGGATTCCGCTATTTACCTTTCCAAGAAGGCGGAAGAAGTTGGAGCGGACGGTCTTCTTTTGGTTACACCGTATTACAATAAAGCAACCCAAAATGGACTTTATCAGCATTTTAAAGCAATTGCGGAGTCTGTATCCATTCCCGCCATTCCCTACAATGTTCCGGGAAGAACAGGCGTGAGTATTGAGGCCAAAACGATGGCGGCATTGTATCATGATGTGGAAAATATTATTGGTGTAAAGGATGCAGGAGGAGATGTCGGAAAGACCTTGGACTTAATGCGTATAGTGGATGAGGATTTCTGTCTTTATTCCGGAGAGGACGGCTTGATTCTTCCGATTCTTGCAGCCGGCGGAGTCGGTGTTATTTCCGTTTTATCGAATGTGGCACCGAAGGAAACGCATGAAATCTGTGCAAAGTGGTTTTCCGGAGATATAGAAGGTGCAAGAAAAGAACAACTGCGGGCTTTACCGCTAATTCATGCTTTGTTTAGTGAAGTAAATCCTATTCCGGTAAAGGCGGCTATGAATTTACAGGGAAAGAATGTTGGACCGCTTCGTCTGCCCCTGACAGAAATGGAAAAAGAACATAGGGAAGTCTTAAAAGAAGAAATGATTCGTTACGGTATTTTGAAATAGAAAAGTATAGCTTGCGAAAAAGAGAAGAAACTCTTAGAGTGATGAGGGGATTTTCTTTTTCGCAGCTTTTTTTCTTTTATAGAGTAAAGGAGAGGGATATGAAGATACTTTTACATGGTGCATCCGGTGTTATGGGGATGAATGTTATAGATGTGGCAAAAAATACGAAGGATTGTGTCATTACTTCCGGAGTAGATGCCAATGCGAATACAAAGGATTTCGGTTTTCCGCTTTATCAAGATATTTACAAAGTGGAAGAGGATTTTGATGTAATTATTGATTTTTCCGTTAGAGAAGCGGTTAACAGACTTCTTGACTATGCGGTAGAGAAAAAGAAGGCTCTTGTATTATGTACAACGGGACTTTCCGAGGAACAAGAGAAGAAGATAGAGGAGGCATCCAAACACATCCCTATTTTGCAGTCCGGTAATATGTCTCTAGGCGTTAATCTCTTAGAGGAGCTTATTCGTATCGCTGCAGCAAAGTTGTATAGGGAAGGCTTCGATGTTGAAATTGTGGAAGCGCACCACAGAAGGAAAAAAGATGCGCCGAGCGGAACCGCACTTATGCTGGAAAAAGCGGTTGAAGAGGGAATCGGTGAAGCACTGAATAAGGTCTATGATAGAGAAGAAAGGCATCAGGCCAGAGATAGGCAGGAAATTGGTATGCTCTCCTTAAGAGGAGGAACAATTCCGGGAATTCATGAGGTTATCTTTGCCGGAGAAGATGAGATTGTAAAAATTGAGCACACGGCCTACAGTCGGAAAATCTTTGCAAAGGGTGCAATCACAGCGGCATTTTTCCTTCAAGATAAAGCCCCGGGAAGATATGATATGGGCGCGGTTCTACGATAAGAAGCTTCCCAAAAAGGAATAGCCGGCATATTCGTAAAAGAATAGAGATTTTTGAATCCGAAATAGGCAATAAGGATATGCTTGTATCAAGCATACAAAGTTCTACTCGAAAAGTTGTAAGAAAAAGGATGTTTATCAGTTCTACAAAATAGAAAGGAAAGAGGAATGGAAGCGTTTTCAAGCTATGAAAGTCCGTTATCCGGCAGATATGCGTCTCCCGAGATGCAGAAGATTTTTTCTCTGAGCTTTAAGTTTAAAACCTGGCGAAAGCTCTGGATTGCTCTTGCGGAAAGTGAGAAGGAGCTGGGACTTCCCATAACGGAGGAGCAGATTAAAGAACTTCGGGAAAATGCGGAAAATATCAATTACGAAGAAGCAAAACAAAGGGAAAAAGAGGTTCGACACGATGTGATGAGCCATGTTTATGCCTACGGTCTTCAGTGCCCGAAAGCAAAAGGGATTATTCATCTCGGAGCGACTTCCTGCTATGTAGGAGACAATACTGACTTAATTACGATGCGAGAGGGATTACGGCTGATTCGAAAGAAGCTCTTAAACTGTATGAATGTGCTTTCCGACTTTGCGATGAAATATAGGGCACTTCCTATGCTCGGATACACGCATTTTCAAGCGGCGCAGACCGTAACACTCGGAAAGAGGGCAAGTCTTTGGCTTCATGACTTATATCTCGACTTTTGTGAAATAGAAGAGTGTATTACCTCCCTAAAGCTTTTAGGTTGTAAGGGGACTACCGGAACACAAGCTTCTTTCCTGGAACTTTTTGAAGGAGACCACGAAAAGTGCAAGGAGCTGGATCGTAAGATTGCAAAGAAAATGGGATTTTCCAAAGTCTATCCGGTATCGGGACAGACCTATTCCCGCAAGGTGGATTTTAGAGTGCTTTCCGTGCTTTCCGCCATTGCACAGTCCGCGCATAAGTTCTCAAATGACCTAAGGCTTTTACAACATTTAAAAGAGGTGGAAGAGCCTTTTGAGAAGAAGCAGATAGGATCGAGTGCCATGGCTTATAAGAGAAATCCGATGCGGGCGGAGCGTATGGCGGCACTTTCGAACTTCATTTCTTCGGAAATCATGAATCCGAGCATTACTGCATCTACGCAGTGGTTTGAAAGAACGCTGGATGACTCGGCAAACAAGAGACTTTCCGTTCCGGAAGCCTTTCTTGCTTGTGACGGTTTACTCGATTTATATTATAATGTTGCTGAGAATCTCGTGGTCTATCCCAAGATGATTGAAAAGCATCTGCAACAGGAACTGCCCTTTATGGCTACGGAAAATATCCTGATGGACGCGGTAAAAAAGGGCGGGGACAGGCAGGAGCTTCATGAGCGAATCCGTATGCACTCCATGGAGGCCGGAAAGAGAGTGAAGGAAGAGGGGCTGGAGAATGATCTCTTGGAAAGAATTGTAAAGGATGATGCTTTTCCGCTTACAGAGGAAGATATACAGGGACTCATGAGAGGGGAGCTTTATATCGGACGTGCAAAAGAACAAGTGGAGGAATTTATTTCCGAGTACATTCAGCCGATTTTAGAGGAAAATAAAGAAGAGCTTAATCTATCTGTAGAGATTGCGCTGTAAAATCATGCTATAATTAAAGAATAGGAATTAATTGACTAAAGAAATTAAGTCACAAAAAAAAGAAGCGGAAAAGGAAATGGAGGAAGAATGAAAAGAATACTGGCAATAGGGATATTGTTGTTTATTTTTGTGACTTTGCTTCATTTTCTTTATACTGCCTTTACGGGAGGTAGTAAGGAATCGCTTCTTGCCCATCTCTTTCTGCTCATGGTTGTACCCGCTGTTTTTTATGTATTGCAGTGGATAACCAATCTAATCAGAAGGGAATAAAAAAGAGATACGGTTTTTGAAAAGGAGTACAATAATAGTTTTTGTTAAGGCATCCTTTTTGAGGACAAAGACGTTTTATAATAGTGTATGACATAATAGGATAAGAACTTATACCGTTCTGAAAGAATATGTTCTGAAAAAAAGTTGAAAGGGGAAATTTATGGTACAGGCAATAGTCGGTGCAAACTGGGGAGATGAAGGAAAAGGAAAGATCACGGATTATCTTGCAGAGAATGCAGACGTCGTAGTGCGTTTCCAGGGTGGTGCCAATGCAGGACACACCATTATTAATAGTTATGGCAGGTTTTCTTTGCACCTACTTCCAAGTGGAGTCTTCAATCCGAAGGTCACTTCCATCTTGGGAAACGGCGTGGCGCTGGATATTCAGAAGTTCTTAAAGGAGCTTCATGCTTTGGAGGAAGCCGGTGTACCGACACCGAAGATTTATATTTCCGACCGAGTACAGGTCTTGATGCCCTATCATATTTTACAGGATGAGTATGAAGAAGAAAGACTGGGGAAAAAGAGCTACGGATCCACCAAGTCCGGCATTGCACCGTTTTTCTCCGATAAGTATGCGAAAATCGGCCTGCAGGTCAACGAGCTGTATTACGATGATATTTTAGAGGAGCAGCTAAAGAAGATTTTGGAGATTAAAAATGCCCTTTTTGAGAGCCTTTACGGAAAGAAAGGTCTTGACTACGATACCGTTCTTTCTGAGCTTAAGAATGAGAGAGAGCTGATTCGCCCTTATCTTTGCGATACCTCCCTTTTCCTTAGAAAGGCAATCAAGGAAGGGAAGAAAATCCTCTTGGAGGGACAGCTCGGGACAATGAAGGATACCGATCACGGGATTTACCCGATGGTGACTTCCAGCCATACTTTGGCTTCTTTCGGTGCTGTAGGAGCGGGAATTCCACCCTATGCCATCAGCAGTGTGGTCTGTGTAACCAAGGCATATTCTTCCGCTGTAGGAGCAGGGGAATTCGTTTCCGAAATCTTTGGAGACGAAGCGGAGGAGCTTAGAAAGCGCGGAGGAGACAAGGGGGAGTACGGCGCAACAACAGGTCGTCCGAGAAGAGTCGGCTGGTATGATGCGGTAGCGTCCCGTTACGGCTGTGCTTTGCAGGGGGCAACCGAGGTAGCCTTAACGGTACTGGATCCTTTAGGCTACTTAGAAGAAATCCCGGTTTGCACCGCTTATGAGATTGACGGAAAGGAAGTAAAGGACTTTCCTGTTACTCCCCTGCTTCGTAAGGCTAAGCCGGTATATACCGTTCTTAAGGGCTGGCACTGTGATATTCGCGGAATCCGAAACTATGAGGAATTACCGAAGGAGTGTAAGGATTATATTGACTTTATTGAAAAGGAGCTTGAAGTACCGATTACCATGGTTTCCAATGGTCCCGAAAGACATGAAATGTTAAAGAGAACTCCGAAGATTTAGAAAGGAAAGCCTATGGCGCATTGTTCAAATTGCGGGGGAGAAGTACGATTTTCCATAGACAGTCAAGATCTGGAATGCGTGAACTGTAAAACGCATTTTGATCCGGCAACTTATAATCGAACTCCGGAAAGTTTGGAGCAAGAAGTATATAAAACGAAGGTTTTTACCTGTCCGAACTGTGGTGCGGAAATAGAGAGCTCAGACTTGTCCGTAACCGGTTTTTGTGCATATTGCGGTTCGGCAGTGGTTTTTAACAGTCGCATAAAGGAAGCGGAAAAGCCACAAAAGATTATCCCTTTTCAAATTTCGAAGGAAAAATGCAAAGACCTCTATCTGCAAAAGATTCGATCCTTTTACTATAGACAAAAGGACTTGGAGGATCCGGCCTACCTTGACCGCTTTGTAGGATTTTATCTTCCCTATTGGCTTTATAGTTATGAGTTTAATGGAGATTTTAGTTTAAAAGGAAACAGAAATTACACAAGCGGAAATTATGCCATTCATGAGGATTACAACCTTAGTGGTAACCTGCAGGGGGACGTGAAGGGAATTCCCTTTGATGCTTCTCTTCGTTTTGATGACGATATAGCCGGAGTTATTGCTCCGTTTTCGAAAGAGAAAATGAAGGACTTTTCCCCCAACTATCTTTTGGGATTTTATAGTGAAATAGCGGATACCGAGTCCAAAACCTATGAGAAGGAAGCATTTTCCATGCTTGGAGAAGAGATGGAACGTGAAATTCTTGGACCCAATGGTTTTAACAGACCGGATATTAAAGTCCAAGGTAAGTTCGATGCAAGCTGTCTTCATAATGAAATGAGTGTTGATAGAGGAATGTTTCCGATATGGTTTTTAAGCTATAAAAAGAAGGATCGTATTTCTTATGCTATTGTTAATGGAGAAACGGGAAAAGTATATTGTGATATCCCTATTGACGAAAAGAAATTTCACAAGAGTTCTTTACTGATTGCGATTCCTATTTTCTTGGTTCTAAACCTGCTTTTCCAAGTTTCTGCAGAGACTTTACCCATAATCACCCTTGTTCTTTCTGCCTTTTTAATTTTCTTATCTCAGGTTCAGCTGCATAAGATTCGGGTGCGAGATAGGGAAGCTTTACGCTACAGTAGAAATAAACGACAGGAAGAAGCAAAGAATACGGAACAGAGCGGGACGTTTCGCGCGTTACTTGCACTCATTATCTCCGTACTGATTCTGCTATGGCATCCTGTTAGAGACGAGTACTATTACATTGCGGCAGTCTTATCTGCGGTGGCTTCCATTTTTTCTCTAAGAAGGATGATCAAGAAGTTTAACCTACTATCGACACGTTCCATCCCCGATTTTTTTGAGAAGAAGGAGGAGTGATGAAAAATAGTATTTTTAAAGTTCTGCTTCTTGCTTTCTGTATCAGTACTTTTATGATAGGAAAGAGCTATGCATTGGATCAATCCGCTTTTTTATCCTCGTCCGTTTATCAAAATTCGGACACGGGCTATACCGCTTATATTGACGATGAAGAAGACTTGCTAAGCAGCAGCGAAGAAGAGAATCTGCTTAAAAAGCTGGTTCCCTTAACGAAGTACGGCAATGTTGCCTTTCTCTCCGGAAGAGGAGAGTATAGTGCGGCTGCTACGATTCGTGATTTTTACAATGAAGTATTTTATGGAAAGAGTGGACTGATTTTCTTTATTGATATGGAAAATAGAGAGATTCGAATCCAGAGCGGCGGTGCATTTTATAGAACCATTTCCTCTGATGTAGCAAACAGCATTACGGACAATGTCTATGTCTTTGCTTCCAATGGCGATTACTACAGGACGGCTGCAGTGGCATTTTCACAAGTAAAGGCAAAGATGGAGGGACGCTTTGTGGCGACCCCGATGCGCTGGATCAGTAATTTTTTCCTGGCTATCTTTTTGGGACTTCTCTTTAACTTTACCATGCTCCTTATGACCTGGAAGCAGAATCGGGCAGGATCCAAAGCGGTTCTTGGAGCTCTTCGTCCGAATATGATACTCGGTAATCGAGAGGTTATTATGACGAATCAAACAAAAGTCCGACTCAGTTCAAGCAGTAGCAGAAGAGGAGGGCAATCCGGAGGCGGATTTTCCGGAGGTGGAAGTTCCGGAGGCGGAGGATTTTCTTCAAGTGGTGGAGGACATCGTTTTTAGTTTGAAATGTAAGACTAAGGAAAAAAACTAAGGAAAAAACTAAGAAAAAAAACTAAAGATAAAAAACTAAAGATAAAAAACTAAGGATAATGAAGAGGACTTGGATATAGTTCAAAGCTATAACCAAGTCCTGTTTTTTTGTATTTTTCAAAGGAAGGCTCTTTGCGCTATCCTATATCCAGTTCAGAAACTAGGGATAAATAAAACTATCCCGCGGCTCTTTCAGAAATATTCTATAGAGCAGTTAAAAAAGTAAGAGTAAAACCAAAAGGAAAAGTAAGGAGAAATATTTATGCAAACATCAGTTATCGGCTTCCCAAGAGTGGGAGAGTTAAGAGAACTCAAATTCGCAACAGAGAAGTTTTTTAAGGGCTTGGTATCCGAGCAGGAATTAGAGGCTCTTGCAAAAGACATTCGTAAAAAGCAGTGGCTGAAGATGCAGGAGAAGGAAGTGGATTTTATTCCTTCCAACGATTTTTCTTTTTATGATAACTTTTTGGATGCAGCCGTTCTTTTTAACATCATCCCGGAGCGTTACAGAGAGCTGTCCTTAAGTCCATTGGAAAAATACTTTGCAATGGCTAGAGGCTATAAGGGACCGGCAGGAGATGTGAAGGCACTTGCCATGAAGAAATGGTTCAATACGAACTATCACTACATGGTGGCGGAGATTTCCGATAAGGATGAGATTTCTCTTGTGGGAGATAAGCCCTTTAAGGAGTACGAAGAAGCGAAGGCCTTAGGAGTAGAGACTAAACCTGTGGTAATTGGACCATTTACCTTATTAAAGCTCCTTCGCTATACCGAGAAGAAGACGGAGAAAGATTTCTTACAGCAGGCGGTATCCGCGTACAAGGCTTATGTGGAAAAGTTTGTGTCTCTCGGTGCGAAATGGCTGGCCTTTGATGAAGCTTACCTTGTGAGAGACTTGGATAAGGAAGATCTTGCGCTTTTCATTGCTTTATATCAGGAGATTCTTTCCGTAAAGGGCGAGACTAAGGTTTTGTTGCAGACCTATTTTGGGGATGTACGAGATGCTTTCGAAAGTATCTTAGCCCTTCCCTTTGACGGTATCGGTTTAGATTTCCTCGAAGGAAAAGAAACAAAGAATCTGGTAGCTAAGGGCTTCCCGAAGGATAAGCTCCTTTTTGCAGGACTTGTAAACGGAAAGAATATCTGGAGAAACCATTACGAGAAGACCATAGAGCAAGTAAAGGATTTGGAGGCTAAGGGTATTTCCGTAGTGCTTGGCACTTCCTGTTCCCTGCTTCATGTTCCCTATACTTTAGAAGGGGAAAATAAGCTCTCCGCAGAAGTAAAGAGACATTTCAGCTTTGCGGTAGAAAAGCTTTCCGAGCTTTTGGATTTAAAGAAGGTATTAAGCGGAAAAGCCGAGTCAAGCGTGTTAGAGGAAAATAAAGCCCTCTTTGCTTCTGTAAGACCGAACAGTGAAGACAAGGCGGTAAAGGAGCGTTGTGCAGCGATTACCGATGCAGATTATACAAGACTTCCCGCCTTTTCCGAGAGAGAAAAGATTCAAAAAGAAGAGTTTAAGCTTCCTCTTTTCCCGACAACGACAATCGGTTCCTTCCCGCAGAGCGCGGATGTTCGTCAGAACAGAAATGCCTTTAAGAAGGGTGAGAAGACAAAGGAAGAGTACGTTGCTTTTAACAGAGAAAAGATTGCCGAGTGGGTAAAGATTCAGGAAGACTTGGACCTTGATGTCTTGGTGCATGGTGAGTTCGAAAGAAACGACATGGTGGAGTACTTCGGAGAGCTCTTAAGCGGCTTCTTATTTACCGAAAAGGCTTGGGTGCAGTCCTACGGAACCCGTTGTGTAAAGCCGCCCATCATCTGGGGAGATGTGCGCAGACTTTCCGCTATGACGGTAGAATGGTCTACTTACGCACAGAGTTTAACAAAGCGCCCCATGAAGGGAATGCTGACAGGACCGGTAACCATCTTAAACTGGTCCTTCCCGAGAGAAGATATCAGCATTGCGGAAAGCACAAAGCAGATTGCCTTGGCCATTCGAGATGAGGTTTTGGACTTAGAGAAGAACGGCATCAAGATTATCCAGGTTGATGAAGCGGCTTTAAGAGAGAAATTACCTCTTCGTAAGTCCGATTGGTACAGTGAGTACCTGGACTGGGCCATTCCCGCCTTCCGTCTGGTACACAGTGGCTGTCAGGCAAATACCCAGATTCACACTCACATGTGTTATAGCGAGTTCACCGACATTATCCCTGCAATCGACAACATGGATGCAGATGTCATTTCCTTCGAGGCTTCCCGCTCCGACTTGCAGATTTTGGATTCTTTAAGAGAGAACCATTTCCGTACAGAGGTTGGACCCGGAGTATACGACATTCACTCCCCGAGAGTCCCTTCCGTTGAAGAGATAAAGGAAGCGTTGGAAAAGATGCTTAAGAAGATAGAAAAAGAGAAGCTATGGGTCAATCCGGACTGCGGTTTAAAGACTAGAGGAAGAGAAGAGACCCTGGCAAGTTTGAAGAACCTTGTTCAGGCGGCAAAGGAATTAAGAAATGAGTATTGTTGATTTATTTCAAGATAAAACGGTGTTTTCCTTTGAGGTGTTTCCACCTCAGAGGAATGCTTCCATCGAGACAATTTACGACACCTTATATGATCTTCGGGACTTAAGACCGGATTTCATTTCCGTAACCTACGGAGCAGGAGGCGGAAAGAATAATGTAAGTACCGTCCCCATTGCAGAGCATATCAATGATATCTGCCATGTGCCGAGCGTAGTACATTTTCCCTGTGTAAATCAGAGTAAGAAGGATGTACTGGAAAAAATCGAGGAGTTGAAGGCTGCCGGAATTGAAAACATTTTGGCATTGAGAGGAGATATACCCGAGGGAGAAAGAAACCAAGGAGATTTTCGTTATGCTTCCGACCTGATTGCTTTCTTGAGAGAGCACGGGGATTTCAATATTTCCGCGGCGTGCTACCCGGAAGGACACCTTGAGAGTCCGGATAAGGTAGAAGATATCCGGAACTTAAAAAACAAGGTGGATGCAGGTGTGAATCACTTGATTTCGCAGCTTTTCTTTGAAAATAAGCACTTCTATATCTTCCAAGAGCGTTGTGCCTTAGCGGGAATCAATGTTCCGATTGAGGCGGGGATTATGCCCGTTATCAATAAAAGACAGGTTCAAAAGATGGCCAGCCTCTGTGGGGTAAACGTTCCGAAGAAGTTCCAGAGAATCTTGGAAAAATATGAGGACAATCCTGTTGCTATGCGAGACGCGGGAATCGCTTATGCCGTAGACCAGATTGTGGATTTGGTTACCCACGGGGTTGACGGCGTGCACCTTTACACCATGAACAATTCCTATATCGCAAGAAAAATCTATAAGGCAACGCACAGTCTTTTTGAGTCAACAAACAAGGGGGCTAAGAAAGCCAGCAGTTCGGCATAAGAATAAATCCTCAGATGAAAACGAAAATGTACCTTTCTACAAATAATGAGTAGATAAGGTACATTTTTTCTGATTTTTAACAAGTGGCGCAAGTGCAGCCAGAGACATCTTGTTCATAGCAAGTATCGCTCACCAGGCATGTGGTATCTCGTTTATTGAGTGAAATTCCGGAAAGCAGAGAAAGAATTTTAAAAACGAAAGCCGTACTTATGAAGCAGTTTCTTTGCCATTTCGCAGTCCTCACCCGTGTAAAAGGATAGTTGCAAAGCCCCTTCTCCCTTTTCTCTATTGTGATTGATGCCGATGTTTCGAATGCTTACCATATTGGATGCAAGGATAGTCGAAATGATGGAAATGGCACCGGGGTGATCCTGCACATGAAGAGAAATAGCATATTCACTTTGGATGAGTCCTTGCGCGGAACTGTCCATGGAATTCCGGTATTCACCGGATTCTTGGAAGAGCTCCATAACAGCATGGGGCTCCTCTTTTTTTATAGAAGTCTTGATGTCTTCCAACAAAGTAATGTAATCCTCAATCATGTCTATAATAGGTGCCTTGTTGCTTAGGCAGATTTGCTGCCACATGATGGGAGAAGAGGAGGCAATACGACTGATGTCTTTAAAGCCGCCGGCCGCAAGCTTTTTCATTGTGCCCTTTTCGTCTTCCTCCTTTAAAAGCTTCACAAGACTTGCGGCAAGGAGATGCGGAAGATGACTTACGCAGGCTACAGATTTATCATGTTCTTTCGGACTCATGACAAAGGGAATGCTTCCGATAGAGGAGAGGAAGCTCTGCATTTTTTCAGTCAGTTCGTTCGGAAAAGTCTTCCCCGGTGTAAGAAGATAATAAGCATTTTCCAAAAGAAGAGAATCGGAGGCCTGATAGCCGGAAACTTCCGCACCGGCCATGGGGTGCCCGCCTATAAATCGGGAAGAAAGTCCCAGTTCTTCCGCTTCCTTCATGATGGCGGTTTTGGTAGAGCCGACATCCGATAAGATAGTATGAGAGGAAAGCAGAGTCTTAAGTTCCTTTAAAAAGGCTCGGTTCTGCTCTACAGGAGCACATAAGAAGAGGAGATCCGTATCTTTTTCTATTTCTTTCAGGCTTTTTAGCTCTTGATTTACCACAGCTTCCGCCAGAGCAATCTGTATAGAATGTTCATCTTTATCGAGAACGGAAATATGGGAATCGGGATAAGCCTTTTTTATGGCCTTTGCTAAAGAGCCTCCAATTAATCCTAAACCGATAAAGGTAAAGTGTTTCCATTCCATATTTTCCCCTCCATTTTCCTTGAAAAGCAATCTGTATAGCAAAATCGAATCTTTTTTTACAGCGTAATAACGAAGCGAAAAAAATCGATCGAAGCTGAACTCTTTTCTTTGATTCATTATTCAAAAATTATACATAAAAATTCAAATTTATAAAAGTGAAGCGTAGGAATAAAGGTACTGAAACGCCTTATTTTCAAGAAACGCTTGCGTGCATTTTCATTTTATATTAAAATTGACTGCGAGTTTAGGGTAGAACTATGCCCTCGTGGCGGTTTCCCATAAGTAGAAGATATTTAGGAGGATTTATGATTTCTGCAGGTGATTTCAGAAATGGTATAACCATCGAGATGGATGGACAGGTAGTTCAGATTATAGAGTTCCAGCATGTTAAGCCGGGTAAGGGGGCTGCTTTCGTCCGAACCAAGTTAAGAAATGTGATTAATGGCGGTGTAACCGACAAGACTTTCCGTCCGACCGAGAAGTTCCCGGCAGCAAGAATCGACCGAGTAGATATGCAGTATCTGTATGATGACGGAGAGATGTACAACTTCATGAACAACGAGACCTTTGAGCAGATTGCACTCTCTCATGAGCAGATTGCCGACTCCATGAAGTTTGTAAAGGAAAATGAAATAGTTAAAGTTATTTCTTATCAGGGAAATGTCTTTTCTGTAGAGCCTCCTTTGAAGGTTACCTTGGAAGTCGTTCATACCGAGCCAGGTATTAAGGGCAATACTTCCACAGGTGCAACCAAGCCGGCTACTGTAGAGACAGGCGTTGAGGTTCAGGTTCCCTTGTTTGTAAATATCGGAGATAAGATTATCATTTCCACACAGACAGGAGACTATGAGTCCAGAGCATAAATTTTATGCATAAGAACATTGTGCAAGGAGCACAATGTCTTGTCTAGATAAGAAATAGACTTCCGATTCAGGAAGTCTTTTTCCGTAGTATAAGGAGGTTTTTCAGAACCGGGAAGTATTCAGAGTCAGGCTTCCGATTATTGCAGTAAAAAATTATATTAATGTATTGCGAGTGTCGTCTAAAGGGATGTAGGCACTCATTTAGCAAAAGAAAGGATGAACATGGAAAGCGTAAAGAAGATTTTACAAGGGGCTGTAGAGCTTGCATTTGAGTCTGCCGGATATGAAAAAGAACTGGGAAAGGTCACGATTTCCAATCGTCCCGACCTTTGCGACTATCAGAGTAATGGTGCTTTAATCGGTGCAAAGAAGTATCAGAAGAACCCGATTGAGCTTGCTGAAGATGTACAGAAGTATCTAGAGGGCGATAAGGCTCTATCCGTACCCTTGTTTTCCAAGGTGGAAGTGGTAAAGCCCGGATTTTTGAATATGACACTTTCTCCGGCATTTCTTGCAAAATATTGCAGCTTGATGGCGGAAGATGAGAAAAACGGTTTGGATCCGAAGGAAGGACAGAAAGTTCTTGTGGACTACGGCGGAGCAAATGTAGCAAAGCCCCTTCATGTAGGGCACCTTCGTTCCGCATCCATCGGAGAAGCTTTAAAGCGTCTGGCTATCCGTATGGGAAATGAAGCAGTAGGTGATGTGCACCTCGGTGACTTCGGCTTACAGATGGGACTAATCATCGGAGAGCTGGAAGAAAGAGGAGAGCTGGAGAAAGATTTTACCATCGGTGAACTCGAGGAAATCTATCCCATGGCTTCCGCGAAGGCAAAGGAGAAGAATCCTGACGGCAGTTTAAAGAACGAGGAATACGCAAACCGCGCAAAGGATATTACGGTAAGACTGCAAAAGGGCGAAGAGAAGTACAAGAAGGTTTGGGAGAAGATTATGAAGGTCTCCATTGCCGACTTAAAGAAGAACTACGATGCTCTTGATGTACATTTTGAGATCTGGAAGGGTGAGTCCGATGCGGAGCCTTATTTCCCAAGACTCATTGAGATTTTGGAAGAGAAGGGACTTTCCTATCGCTCGAACGGTGCTCTTGTCGTGGATATTGCAGAGCCGGAAGATAAGAAAGAACTGCCTCCCTGTATGATTTTAAAGTCCGACGGAGCAAGCCTTTATGCCACCTCCGACCTCGGAACCATTATGGATAGAGAGAAACTCTATCCGCAGAACTGGTATCTTTATGTGGCGGACAGCCGTCAGGAGCTGCATTACACCTCCTTCTTCCGTGTAGGAAGAAAGGCGGAGCTCCTTCCGAAGGAAACAAAGCTCACCTTCATGGGATTCGGAACCATGAACGGAAAGGACGGAAAGCCCTTTAAGACAAGAGATGGCGGAGTGCTTCGTTTAGAGAAGCTCATTGACGAGATTCGGGACTCCGTACTTTCCCGTATGGAAGAAGGAAAGGATACCGGACTCACGAGCGAAGAGAGACAGGAAACCGCAAAGGTTATCGCTCTTGCAGCCTTAAAGTACGGTGATCTTTCCAACCAGATTACAAAGGACTATATTTTCGACCTGGAGAAGTTCAGTGCTTTTGAAGGAAATACCGGTCCTTATATTTTGTATACTATCGTGCGTATTGCCTCTATCTTACGGAAATACGCTGAGGCAAACGGAGAGAGCTCTGCAGATACCGCAACATGGATTAAGAACTATGGAAAGAACTACAAGATTCAGTCCGATGAGGAGCCTTCTTTACTTGCGCTTCAGAAGCAGATTATCGTATTTGCCGACGAAATGAATGACGCTTGGAAGGAACTTGCACCGCATAAGATCTGCGGATACATCTATGCATTGGCAAACAGCTTCAATGCGTTCTACCACAATGTAAAGATTCTTGGAGAAGAGAATAAGGAGAAGCAGAAGAACTATATTGCTCACCTCGCCCTTACCTGGAGAATCCTGACCGATGCAATCCATGTACTTGGATTCTCTGCTCCGGAGAAGATGTAAGATGAAGTATTTTGTTATGAGCGACTTACACGGCTCAGCTTATTATACAAAGAAGCTTTTGGATATCTACAAGGCGGGAGAGTATGAAAAGCTTCTCCTCCTTGGAGATCTCCTTTATCATGGTCCGCGAAATGATTTACCGAAGGACTATGCGCCGAAGGAAGTTATTGCGATGCTGAATCCTCTTAAGGATGAAATCCTTGCAGTACGAGGAAACTGTGACGCGGAAGTGGATCAAATGGTACTGGACTTTCCCATTATGGCAGATTATGCGCTGCTTGACTTGGGAAGTAGAAGCATTTTCTTAAGTCACGGGCATGTGTATAATCATGAAAGTTTTCCTCTTAGAAAGAATGGCGATGTCTTTTTGCAGGGACATACCCACCTTCCTGTTGCGGAGAAGAAGGAGCGGGACGGAAAGTTTTATTTCCACTTAAATCCGGGATCTGCAAGTCTTCCGAAGGAAGGAAACCCGAACAGCTACGGGGTACTTACGGAGAAGGGATTTGCGATTTATACCTTAGACGGGGAAGTGCTGAAGGAAGTGGAGTTTTGATAGGGAAGAGTAAGTCAAGTCAAGCTTTATCTTTGATACATGTTATAAATGAAATATTGCAGATATTGTAGCGATATTCGTTATCAGTGAGATACTGCAAAACAAATTTGTAAAGAATAAAAAAACAGCAGATTTTAGGCCAATATCGGCTTAAATCTGCTGTTTTTCATCGTGGACCTGATGGGAGTCGAACCCATGTCCGAAAACGAATTCCCTTTCCTTCTACTATCATAGTACACTTCAAGATTCCCCACTCATAAAAGCTGTGCACCTCTTTTATGAGTCGGTATCCTCTACATACGCCCGAGCATGGGAGGAACCATACGCGTCGTTTCCCACATAAATGAGGTCAGGATCTTCTCCTGTGAGTGAGAGAAGGCTGGCCAGCAGCGCTTAGGCTGCTAATGCGTAACTATTATCGTTAGCGTTTAATTTTAATTTTGAAGTTTAACGCGACTTCTTTCGGATAGCTTCTAAAGCTGCATCATCCCCGTCGAAACCGGTACAAGCCCATATACAGTTTTTTATTTTACGGGAAAATGCGGAATTTGTAAAGAATCTCATTTCTTTCAATTTAGCTTCAATAGAGTAAAGATT
This sequence comes from Oribacterium parvum ACB1, assembly GCF_000238055.2. Classification (GTDB taxonomy): domain Bacteria; phylum Bacillota; class Clostridia; order Lachnospirales; family Lachnospiraceae; genus Oribacterium; species Oribacterium parvum. The sequence continues at coordinate 2,093,780 of NZ_KE148312.1, read as the reverse complement.
TCTTTCAATAGAGTAAAGATTTTGTCAGTGGATAAAAATTCAAGGCTTTAATGAGATTTATCATGTTATAATGACAGAAAATTCATTTGAAGGAGCAGTACAATGAAAGATCTGCAGAAAATTGAGGGAAGCAATATTTTCTTAAAAGAATGCATTCATGAAATTGAAAATGCGGTGGATTTGGACTCTATCACTGTGGAAAGGGCTGTTTTCGGCCTTTTTTTCTCCGGTGTGAAGCTTTCTACAGGGCATGGAGGCCTATGTTTTACTCCGGTAAAAGAGATTCCGGAGGCGGTGTGCTGTCCAAGTTCCGCGAAAGCTATGCCCTTTTCCGGAAAACTTAAAGGGAGAGCAGTTAAGGCCTATCTTGAGGATATTTTTTCGGAAAATATTCTAAGAAGAACTCTGGGAATTGCGGCGTTAAATGCCTTGAGCACATTAGTATGGGAAAAGACGGCGCATCCGGAGTATGAGCTTCTTTACGGTGCGGATGCTTTTGATGAAATTGATGTAAAAAAATATAATAAATCCGTGGTGGTGGGAGCATTGGTACCCATGATTCGAAAGCTTATGCAGGAAAATGCGGATTTTCATATTTTGGAAAAGGACATAAGGACTCTGAAAGAACGGGAAATGCCTTATTTTCTTCCTCCGGAAAGGGCAGGCGAATGTGTGCCTTACGCAGATTTGCTGGTGATTACCGGAGTGACCATCTTAAATGACACTTTGCCGGAGCTTTTATCTATGGCAAAAAAGAATGCGGAAATTCTTGTGGTAGGCCCCACTGCAAGCATGCTTCCCGACTGCCTCTTTTCCAAGGGAGTAACGATGCTTGGCGGTATTCAGGTCACGAAAGCGGATGAACTTTTGGACATCATCAGTGAAGGTGGTTCCGGCTATCATTTCTTCGGAAAATATGCGGAAAGAACCGTACTTAGGCGGAAGTAATGACGGTTCGAAAATATCAGTTCAATATCGCTAAATATCTGCTAAATATCTTCTTGCCGACTCTTGCTTTAGGGATTAAAGATAAACTATAATGAATTCGATTTTGTGTAAGCGAAAGTCGCTTACTTAATTGGACGAATAGAAGAAAAGGGGAAAACAGCATGAATCATGAGAAGATTCTCGTATTGGATTTTGGTGGACAGTACAACCAGTTGATTGCCCGGAGAGTAAGAGACGAAGGGGTTTATGCAGAGGTTTACAGTTCCGACATTGGTATAGAGAAGATTAAAGAATTAAGTCCCAAGGGAATCATCTTTACCGGGGGACCTCAGTCCGTGTACAAGGAGGAGAGCCAGCATATCGGAAAGGAAATTTTTGAGCTGGGCATCCCCATTTTCGGCTTCTGCTATGGAGCGCAGCTGATTGCCTATGAGCTTGGAGGAGAGGTGGCTACCGCCCCTGTCAGCGAATATGGAAAGACGGAAACCCATGTGGAGAAGACCTCCGTGCTTTTCTCCGATGTTTCGGAAGAGACCACCGTTTTCATGTCCCACACCGATTATATTGCCAAGGTGCCGGAGGGCTTTACAATTACCGCCCATACCGAGCATTGTCCTGTTGCGGGAATGGAAGATGTAAATAGACAGATTTATGCGGTGCAGTTCCACCCGGAGGTACAGCATAGCGTGGAAGGGCAGAAGATGATTCATCATTTTCTCTATGACGTCTGCAAATGTACCGGAGACTGGAAAATGGCGTCCTTCGTGGAGGAGCAAGTTTCCCTTTTGAAAAAGAAAATCGGCTCCGGCAAGGTGCTTTTAGCCCTTTCCGGCGGTGTGGACAGCTCTGTTGCAGCAGGGCTTCTTTCCAGAGCCATCGGAAAGCAGTTGTACTGCGTATTCGTGGACCACGGCCTTCTTCGGAAAAATGAAGGCGATCAGGTAGAGGAAATCTTCGGAGAAAAGGGAGATTTCGAGTTAAACTTTGTCCGGGTAAATGCCGGTGAAGAGTATTTTGAGAAATTAGCCGGGGTGGAAGATCCGGAGAAGAAGAGAAAGATTATCGGAGAGCAGTTTATCCGTATCTTTGAGCGTGAGGCCAATAAAATCGGAGCAGTGGACTTCCTTGCCCAGGGAACCATTTACGCAGACGTAGTGGAATCCGGCCTTGGAAAGGGCGCAGTGATCAAGTCCCACCACAATGTAGGGGGACTTCCGAAGAATATTTCCTTTAAGGAAATCGTGGAGCCCTTGCGCCTGCTTTTTAAGGACGAGGTGCGTAAGGTAGGACTGGAGCTTGGCCTTCCGGAGCATCTGGTTTATCGTCAGCCATTCCCGGGACCGGGACTTGGGGTAAGAATTATCGGAGAAGTAACTCCTGAGAAGGTTCGCATGGTACAGGATGCGGACTTCATTTACCGTGAGGAAATCGAGAAGGCAGGACTTTCCCGTTTCTACAGCCAGTATTTTGCCGCCCTCACCAATATGCGCTCCGTAGGTGTTATGGGGGACTTCCGTACCTACGACTATGCGGTGGCTCTCCGTGCGGTGATTACCGATGACTTTATGACCGCAGAATGCGCAGATATCCCCTTTAGCGTACTCCAGAGGGTGATGAATCGAATCGTGAATGAGGTCAAGGGAGTGAATAGGGTGTTCTATGATTTGACATCCAAGCCACCAGGAACGATTGAGATGGAGTAGGGTTAATTGCTATGGAGATATGATTTAATAAGTATATTTCATCTTTCAATGAACAAAAAATATATATTACTTTTTTGTTTGTTAATAATAATGGAGAGCAGTCTGTTTTTGTATAAAAGAAAGGAAAGGATATGTTCAATTACCTATTTCAGAGATATCAAGTAGAGGTTCGCCCGAAAAGATTAATGAAGGATTTAGACTTGTTTGATAAATTTTTGTTTTTTTAACTATATTATTTGGAGTGGCTTTTATTGTACATTATTTTCTTAGGAATAGTGTTTCTCTTGTAATAACCTTTATATTATGTTCTATAGTTATTATTATGTTTTACTATAGAGAGCATTCGCCTAAAAAAAATCAAATTATTGAAAAAAGAATCAAGCCTTATGTTAACGAGACAATGATGAATATGTTATCTTTATTAAAAGATTTTGATGTGAATATTGAAAGTAATGAAGAACTGGATTGTCTAATAGTTTTAGCGCAGAAAGAAAAGGAATTATATGATAGTTTTAAGCCTACAAAACAAGCTTTTTATGGATTAGGCAAATTCTTTTTATCCCCATCGTTGGCCGCTTTTTTAGCGGTATATTTTGATAAAAATAATGTAGATAGTATTTTTACAAATGCTATTTATGTGTTATTTGTTTTTTTAGTTATATTTATCTTATTTTTCTTATTATCTATGATAAATAAACTTGTCAATTATGATGAACGTGATCTGGATAATTTAATAAGTGATATAGAAGATATAAAGGCTTTTAAACATTTCGCATTGAGTAAAATTGGTAAATAATGAAAATGTATTATGTAAGGTTTAAATATCTGAGTTAAAAGAACTATAATATTGTCATAATACAGTGCTCTTTTAAAAGGCTTTTTTATAATAGAATGATATATAATGTCATTAGTAACCTTGAGAATCATAGAAAGTATATTGTTAATATTATTGAGACTCTTTTTATAGCTATATGTATCTATTCGGGAGAAAGAGATTTTATTAAGTTATATTGTCTGGGGCGATGTCTTTATATTGTGTATAGAAGTTATATGAAATAGCGTATAATATAGTTCAGCAAAATTAATAGGAGACCAACTATGAAAAATCAACCCTGAATTAATAAAAAATTCTTTTTTCTATCGATGGTGAAAAAGAGTAAGCTTAACAAGGCTCCCGGGTGGGCGCTGTTAAACAAATCTATCGATGCGATATACAGACCTCTTAGTGGAGGTTAAATTCCAAGTCGTTTGTCATCATTATCCAGATGACTCTGACGAGCTTGCCGGCACAATGCCTCAGGGCATTGTAGTGTGTCCAGCCTTCCGCCATCTTTACATCGTAGTACGCCTTGAAGATGGCGTTATTCTTTAAAACGTTGCGAGCTGCATTTATCAGGGCATAGTGCAATACTTTGGAGCCACGCTTTGACATCTTTGTCTTACGGGCGTGAAAGTTACTCGACTGATATACAGAAGGGTCAAGACCTGCAAAGGCAAGCAGCTTACCGGGACTGGAGAAACGGTGAATATTTCCTTTTTCACCGAGTATCATTCCGCCGTTGATATAACCGATACTCGGAATGGTCATGATAACTGAGTCATTGAATTTCATGATATCAGTCATCTCTTCTTCAATCTTATTTAACTGGCTATCCAGTAACTCAATCTGTACAATGGAGTGAGTTATCTGAATAGATAGAGCACTGTCAGATGTACCGACAGACCTCCGTACAAGAACTCTTAATTCTGTGGCCTGATCTCTTGTGAAATGGCCATGCGCGTTTTTCATCAGTAGACTTGCGAGATGAGTCATATGAATGAAAGCAATGGTCTCCGGTGTAGGAGCCTCCTTCAGGAGGGCATAGACAGACTTCTGATGCAAACCGGATTTAAAAAAATATTGGAGCTCCGGAAAGACCTCATCAGCATAGGATGTAAGCTGAATTTTCAGCGACAAGGTATCGAGCAAGGTTGTCGCCATAGTGTGCCGTTGATTCAAGACCGATGATGCTGCTGTCGGGCTCTGCTTAAGCTAAATGAGCTTCGAGACCAGCATTTGGAAGCCATCAGCGTCATTTGTAAATTTAAACAGCTCAATGAGTACTTCACCGTCAGACGAGATTGCTGAGGCGAGATGGTTAAGTTTGGCAATATCAACGCCAACATAGCTCATGAGGTTGTACCTCCCTTCCTAAAGTATGATACCGTGATATCCACCAATCCGTATCATCGTAGACTTGCGTGAGATAAGTACTCATGGGTAAAACCCTATGGCACATCCAACTGATAAACAATTCAGATACAGCTAGCGGCAATACACTCCTTCAAGTAGTCAAAGCTATAGAATAAGATCAAAAGTACACAGTATCTGAATGTATTGAACCACGATATTAAAAAGAAAGGAAAGTGGTGTTTTTGCTTCTTAAAACATCGTAAAAGAAAAATAATGTTTTATTCACCGTTAAGATATCCGGGTGGTAAAGGAAAGCTTGAACCATTCATGGAGCTGATGATTAAAAAATTAAATCATGTTGGAGGCGTATATATTGAGCCGTTTGCTGGTGGCGCCGGAATTGCTATGGGGCTGCTTGAAAAAGACTTGGTAAAAGACGTCGTTATAAATGATTTAGATAAAGGCATTTATTCGTTTTGGCGTGCAGCTCTATTGGAAACAGATCGCTTTCTTGAAGAGATAATGAATGTTCCACTTACAATGGACGAATGGAGAAGGCAACGAAATATATGCTTTAATGAAAATAGAAAGTATAGTTTCGAATTAGGTTTTTCTACATTATATATGAATAGGACTAATCGATCTGGTATTATTAAGGGAGGGGTGATTGGCGGAAAATCGCAGAGAGGTAATTGGAAGCTGGATGCACGTTTTAATCGTGAAGCTTTGGCAGAACGTATTGAGAAGATTGCAAAAAGAAGGGCACATATCCATTTATATAATAAGGATATAGGTTCATTTATAGAAAGTTATCTTCCTAAATACGCGCATGATGGATTAATTTATTTTGATCCACCGTATTTTGATAAAGGCAAACAACTGTATCTTAACTTTTTTAATTATGATGACCATGTAAGAATTGAGAAAATGATTAGAGAAAAGGTTAAATGTGACTGGATTATAACCTATGATGATGTTCCTGAGATAATGCATATTTATGATGGCTATAATTTGAAAAGATATGATTTGAATTACAGCGTTTCAGAAAAAAGAAAGGCTAGTGAAATTGTTATATTTAAGACTGCACAAATGATTCCGTCTAAAGAAGAGATGGATGGGATGCGGATTTGTTTGAACTTGCGATGAGGAGGAACTAGTAATTGAACAACGTGTTAAAACCTAAGAGTTTAATTTTAAATTCTTTTAGAAATTTTCAGAAAGTTGAAATACAGTTAGGGAATAAGATAACGCTAATAAGTGGACAGAATGGGGTAGGTAAATCAAATATTCTTTCACTAATTGCTTCTGGGTCAGGCTTGAGTCAAAAAGCAATTTTAGGCAGTAACTTTCAACCTGAGTTTAATGAATTTTTTAATATAGATCCGTCGGAAGATTATGATAATTATGAATTATACATAGAGTATACCTGTGAAGGTAAATATGCTCTTGGAAAAAAATTAACATTCAAAGATGACACATCAACTAATAGAGGAATTAGAATAATACCTAGAACGACAAACTACTTTTCTCGGATCAAGCAGGGCGATGCAGAAAATGCTGCTAAAAATGATTATGGCGTTGGTGGTGCAGCTCGTGTGGGAATACCAACAATTTATTTAAGTCTATCCAGACTTTATCCATTGGGAGAAAACAGAGAAAAAGTTAAAGTAAAGAAGATACGTTCAAATAACGTGTTAAATCGAGTTGATGTACGTGAAAAATTTAAGACTTGGTATAATACAGTCATACCGAACGCAATAAAAGATGATGAGACTGTTAAGGTTATTGAGAAAAAAGCATGCCCACGTGAGTCAATGCATATGAACATTAACAATACTCCTACTTTATCTCAATCTATAGGGCAAGATAACGTGGGTAACATTATTAGCGCATTAGTAGATATTTATTTGTTATCTTCAAAACCAGAATATACGGGAGCACTGTTGTGTATTGATGAAATTGATGTCTCGCTACATCCTGATACACAGATAAATATGCTTAATTTATTAGATTATTTGTCAGATGAGTATAATATTCAAATTGTTGTCAGTTCGCATTCCTTAACATTAATAAAAGAATTGTTGAAGAAAGAACATATGAATTCTGATTCTTATAGGATAGCTTATATCAAGAACCCCATGGCACCATATGTTTCCGAACAAAAAAGCTATGATTTACTTAAAGCAGATATGTTTGGTAATTTGAATTTTATGAAGCCTAAGGTGAGAACCTATTTCGAAGATAAAGTGGGACAGACTTTATTTGGAATTTTTATTGATGCATATAAGGATATATATGCTGCTATAGCAAAAGATCCAGAAGGACAAATACTTCGGAACGTACCGGATAACTACAAGAATTTAAATTCAAGTATTTTAGAGGTGAGAGAAATAAATGATATTCGGGAATATTTAAACGAAATTCCCGTAGGTCTTGGCTGTGAAGAATTACTAAAACTAAACAATGCAGACAAATTTTTCAATAGAGTTATAACAGTTTTGGATGGAGATTCAAGATTAAAGGATTCTAATCAAAAACCTAAGATTAAGGATTTTTTAGATGAAGAATATGTGCCTGAAATAGAACTTCCCAATGGAAAAAAGGAAAAGCTAAACACAAGACAGCATGACACTAATGTTTGCTTCTTTCCTGATTATTTCGCACCAGAATCTTTTTTGTATTCAATAATTTACAAACTTTGTAAAGAGCCTATTATTTACTCGGATTTTTGGAAAAGCGTAGATATGCAAGAAGAAACTGCACTTTTTACCACAGACAGAGTTAAAAATCTTTTTGCTAGATTACCTAAGGATTTCAATAATGATAATTTGAAAGATATATTTAAAGAAGTCGATAGTGGAAGTGAGGTTTGGAAATTTGTTCTCAAAACAGAGATGGTCAAATATTATTTTTATGACTATAAAACCGTCAATAAACTTAAATGGTTTATGGAAAATCTTGTACAGGCTTTCAATATGGCATATCCACTAACTATTAGTAATCGATATTGTTAGGTGCAATGAAAAATAAGTTATTTTATGAAGTAAGCTATACCAGAAACGTATACTACACCATCTACAATGACATGTGATATCACGAATCTAGTAAGAGAGAGTAGAATTCTTTGACAACGGATCAGGAAACTGTCATATCGATAGAAGGAGTGTCCTAGGATCACTTTAGGATATCTGAAAAGTTCAGAATCATTATGAAGTATATTAGATTATGAAAAAGCTGGATCCTTGTTCAGTTTAAAAACTTTCGAAGTTTTAAGATGAGATCTGGCTCATCCATTAATTCAGCAGCTTGGGCACTGATGTGCTGCCTTTTTGCAGCTGCAACTACTGCAGAAACGGTGTCTCGTGATATGCCGAGAGTATCGGCCGCTTTCCTCTGGCTGAAACCGGAATCACAGCATTGCAAAATTTGTTTTTCTTTGGATATTCTGAGTCCTCCTTTCAATGGGTCCGGCACAATTGCCGTAAATTTATTGTAGGATATGGCTCTGAACATCTGAATGACATTTGATTCCGCATGGCTCTGCCACTCGGATTTGGTAGCTCTGAGTATCGGCTTCAGTGGCTCTCAAACGCCGGAATAATGTAAATGGTAAATAACCTGTCATCTTTTTTCTCTTCACAAAAATTGAAATAATCGTGAAAAGTGTGAAAAGTTGAACGCACTTTTTCCACTTTGCACCCTATCTCAGGGAGGAATTCAAGATGAACACAAAACTTGCTACAGGCAGGATGCGAACAGGGCAATGGGCTGATACTATTAAAGATTATATTAGTAATGATATATTCGTCGTCATAAAAAAGATAATGATAGTATAAAAAGTATATAAATTAATAATCAAAAAGTCTTTTGTGCAAAATTCAAGAATAATGGTAGCAATTCATTAGCTACCAGCTACACATTTCTATGAAATAACAATCACTTTATGGTACAATCAACTCCGAATGACTTACATCATTTATATGTATTCAAAATTGAAAGTATAGGCATTTTGAGCTTTCTTTGAAAGCTTATTTAAACAGTTAGTAATTAAAGATATCAAGATTGCTTTTAAATCAATTATTATCCTGATTTTAAACCAAGCCCGGATAATTGGACAACCAATTCCTTATAATGAAGAATGGAGTTATTGAAAATGAATAGAAAGGATTACAGTGCCGGTGCTGTAAAACATGCTTTTTGGTTTATGGAATTCCGTAAGGTAGTTTCTCTTCGCCTGGAGGGAAAGACCTGGGAAGAAATAAAGCAGTTAAATGAAAATGAGAACATCTTTGGTGCGCCCACAAAACTGCGTGCAACTCAGATCTTTAATACAGTATCCGCTAGGGTGAAAAGCCTAGATGATAGTTTCTATCCTATTTTTGATGCATGCGATCTGGCATCTCAGAAATTATTTGCCTTGGTCGCTGCCATGACTTACGATGTTCTATTTGGGGATCTGGTTTATGAGCTGGTTCGTGAGAAGATGATTATTGGTAGTAACGAATTGGCAGACAGTGATTTGCGGATTTTCTTTAAGGACAAACAGCAACAAGACGATAAAGTTGCCAAATGGACAGAGGCAACAATCAAGAAGCTGATGGTAACATACAAATCTATGCTTTTTGAAGCTGGTGTAACGAATAAAGCGAAGGATATCCGGGAAATATATAAACCATTGCCTGATCCTGCAATGGAAGGCTGGATGAAAGAGCAGGGGATGATGTATCAGCTAAAGGCAATTATGGGGGTAAGATGATGGCAGGACTTGAAGAAAGGTTAGATAAGATGGAACTTGCCATTCGTAAGCAGACTTTCCGTGAAAATAGTGGCCGGGCAAACGAAGTCAATTTCTGGGTATTTGATTATGATCCGAAAAAAGAATTGGAAGTACGGGAACGTATTGAATACATGAAGAAGAAAAATGAAAAAGGCACAGAGGGATTTCAACTAATTGTTTTCGACCTTTATGACATGATTATGGAATATTTGGAAGAAAAAGATTTTGTAAATTCCTATGGACGGTTCGAAAAAAGGCGCGGATTCGATTATATTATCCGGGCAGTTTCTACATCCATGAAAATGAATGAAGATGACAGCATTCTGATTCGGAAAATTGTTGAGCAAACACCGGAGAATGCTGTTGTTTTTCTGACTGGAGTAGGGAAATGTTATCCGCTTTTACGGTCGCATAAAATCTTGAACAACCTACATCAGTCCGTATTAAAGGCATCAGTGGTGTTATTTTTTCCCGGTACCTATACTGAGCAGGAACTAATCCTATTCAATGAGATCAAAGATGATAATTACTATCGCGCATTCAAACTGGTGAAGTGAGGTAACAATATGCAGATTAAAGAGATGTTCAAAAAGTCTATTACAAGAGATATCCAAGGTGTTGTAATTGCCGGACAAGGGGAAAAAAACAATATTGCGACAGAGTTGGAAGAGTATGTTGTGACACCTGAGTTGCAGCGTCATTTCGCAGATTTCTTTTCTGCATATGCTAAAGGAGTTAATGGCGAGACCACAAAGATGGGAGTCTGGATCTCCGGCTTTTTTGGAAGTGGTAAATCTCACTTTCTAAAAATCTTATCGTATATTCTGGATAATGAAATCATCGGGAGCAAGCATGCTATCGATTATTTTTTTTACGATAAAAAGATTTCTGATCCAATGGTGCTTGCGGATATGCAATTAGCAGCAAACACGCCTGCAGATATCATCATCTTCAACATTGACGCGAAGAGCGAGGCTGATGGAAAGTCCAATAAAGATGCGATAGTAAATGTATTCCTAAAGGTATTTAATAATTCTCTGGGCTTTTGTGGAGCAATTCCCTATTTAGCAGACTTGGAGCGTAAGCTTAGCGAGGATGGAAAATACGAAGAATTTAAAGAGACGTACCAAAAAGTGACTGGCCATGACTGGTATTCGGAACGCCATGAATTCCTTTCTCGGCAGGATGGCGTTGTTGATACCTTAATCGAGATGGGCTACATGAGCGAGAAAGCAGCTTGGAACTGGTGTGATGCTGCTATTGGGGATTATCAGATCAGTATTGAGGATTTTGCAAAGCGTGTGAAATCCTATATCGACCGAAAAGGCAATAATCACCATGTAGTATTTCTCGTTGATGAAATTGGTCAATACATTGGAGATGATTCCAAGCTTATGTTAAATCTTCAGACCGTGACGGAGGAATTAGGGAAAGAGTGTAAGGGTAAGGCTTGGGTCATTGTGACCAGCCAGCAGGATATTGATTCCATCACCAAAGTGAAAGGGAATGACTTTTCTAAGATTCAGGGACGCTTTGATACTCGTTTGTCTCTGTCCTCTGCGAATGTCGATACCGTCATCAAGAAAAGAATCCTGGACAAGACCGATACTGCTGCACAGACACTTCGCCTCTTGTATGAGCAGAAAGCTACGATCATCAAAAATTTGATCGTCTTTAATGATGGAGTAGAGAAGAAGCTGTATGGAAGCGATAGAGACTTTGCAGAAGTTTATCCCTTTATTCCGTATCAATTCAACCTGCTGGCAAGTGTACTTACCTCCATTCGTACGCACGGGGCATCCGGAAAGCACTTGTCTGAAGGAGAGCGTTCCATGCTGGCGCTATTTAAAGAATCTGCGATGGCACTTAAGGATGAAGAGGCAGGAGCAATTGTGCCTTTTCATCGGTTTTATGATGCATTGGAAAATTTTCTGGATCACAGCCATAAGGGCGTTATCATCAAAGCCTACGACAACAGCTATATCAATCCGGACCATAAGGAAAAAGATGTTTTTGCTATTAATGTGCTGAAGACTTTGTTCATGATTAAGTATGTTCTGGAAATTGAGTCTAACATTGATAACATTACCAGTTTAATGGTCGATAACATTGATGATGATCGCATTGCTGTGAAGAGCAGAGTAGAAGAAGCGCTGAAGGTTCTTATGCGACAGATGCTGGTGCAGAAGAATGGCTCCAATTATGTTTTCCTGACCGATGAAGAGCAGGAAATTAATCGTGAGATTGACAGCCAGAATGTAGAGATAGCGGAAGTCATTAACAAAGTATCTGAGATGATCTTTGAAGATATTTTCACAGATAAAAAATATCGCTATCCAGCCTTCAATGGGCGATATTCCTTTAGTTTCAATCAGGCTGTAGATGACAGACCATACAAGGCAAGCCAGAACTATGATATCGGTGTTCGTATCCTGACACCCTGGTACGAGGGGGGAAATGATGATCTTACCCTTCGTATGATGTCCGGACAGAAGAACGAAGTCTTGCTGTCACTACCAAACGATGCTGCATTCTTGGAGGAAATTCGGCAGTACCTAAAGATTGAGAAATTCCTACGGCTTAATACCTCTACACAGCTTGCAAAGTACGAAACCATCAAAGAAGCAAAGCGTGTAGAAATGCGTGAGAGGAATGCCAATGCAAAACTCTATCTGACAGAGTGCATGAAAGAAGCGACCATTTATGTGAATGGCGATGTTCCCCGTATTTCTGGAAAGGAAGTATCCACCAGAATTTCGGAAGCGATGGGGAAGCTGGTGCAGACGGTTTATAATAAGCTGTCGTATATTACGGCTGCTATGGGAGAAATGGAAATTCGAAAGATGTTCCATTCTTCTAACCAGATGAATTTGGGCTTAGATGACGCAGAAGCAAACATCCATGCACTGGATGATGTATTACAATTTATCGCATCGAATACCCGTATACATATAAAAACCTCTATGAAGACGGTGAAGGACCGTTTCATGAAGGCTCCTTATGGATTTGTGGAAGACGATGTGCATTGGCTTGTGGCAAGGCTATTTAAACGAGGGGATCTTGCCTTTACTATGAACGGAGTAAGCGTTAACCAGAATAATAAAACTGAAGAAGAATTGATCGATTTCATCACGAAAAAAGCATTTGTTGAGAAGCTCCTTATGGAAGAGCGAATTCGTGTAAATGAAAAAGATAAGAAAGCTGTCCGCGATATCATGAAGGAACTCTTTGGTGTTTCCAGCAGTGCAGAAGATGAAGACAGTATCATGAAGAATTTTCAGAAATATGCGCAGAATATGATTAATGAGATTCTCCGTCTAGAACCAGAGTACAAGAAATATGCCACCTATCCCGGCGAGAAAGTTTTGCACTCCGGAAAGATCTTACTTGAAGAGGTAATGCAGATACAATCTCCCTTAGAGTTTTTCCAGCAAGTATCTAAAAAGCAGGATTACTTCTATGATTTTGCGGAAGATTTTGAGCCGGTGAAGATTTTCTTTTCAGGAGAGCAACAGAAAATCTTTGCCAGAGCACTGGATATGCTGGCAATTTACGATGATAGCAAGACATATATCGTGGATGAGGCCTTGGAGAAAATTGTTGCTGACATGCGGCACATCGTAAGACAAGACAAACCCTATCAAAATATTCCGAAGCTTCCGGAGCTTCGTAGCCAGTTTAATGAGGCTTATGGAAAGATACTGTCGCAGGAAGAAGAACCTGTGTTGGATGCTATTCATCATGCAAGAGAACGTGTGCTGGAGGTTCTGAATACAAAGGAATATGCTGCGTCAAAGAAGAAAAAATATCTAGACCTCTTTAAAGAAATTCAGGATGGAGCAGAAAAATGTAATAATGTATCTTCTCTAAGAAGTTTTGCAGATAAAGCGGATGCTCTTAAGATTCGCCTCATGAACGAAATGGATGCGCTTGACCGTCAAATTGCGGAAGAAAAATCGTTGATAGCCAAGAAAGAAGCGGAGGAGGCTGCTCAAAAAGCAAAAGAGGAAGGAAGAGCTGTTCCAATCCATGTAGCAGAAGAAAAAGCTACTTACCTGAAGAATACGAAGAATGTGACAATTAAAAACATGACGAGGACCTCTTCCTGGAGGTTAGAGAATGAGCAGGATGTAGACCAGTATCTTGCTAAACTTAGACAGGTTCTACTGGAAGAATTGGAAGAGAGTGATATTGTTAATGTTGAGTTTTAATCCATAAAGGAAGGATAAAGTACAGGAATGAATAAGACTGCCATAAAAAACTTTGCCATCTGGGCGAGAAATAAACTGATCGCAGATATCAGTTATCGTGCCGGCCTTATGGGCATTACTGCAGAGGGAATTCAGAAAGCACTACCACAGTCCACTAGAACAACCGAGTTTTATGATATTGGTACTGCAGAACCTTATTCCATCAGTGGCACGGAAGTGAAACAGCGAGAGAAATTGGCGGAATTGATTCGTAAAAAGGAAAAAGAGACGAATTATAAGACTGCATATAAGTACGTGTTAGAGGAGGTTGCCTATACCTGGTTCAACCGCCTGATTGCTGTGCGCTTTATGGAAGTCAATGATTATCTGCCGTCCCATATCCGTGTGCTTTCCTCCGATTCCGGCAAAACAGAGCCAGATTTGGTGACAAATCCCTTCGACGCGGGACTGTCCTTTACTCAAGCGGAGCAGCAGGAAATCATTCGCCTGAAGCAAGAAAATAAGACGGATGAAGCCTTCCGTCTGCTGTTTATCAAGCAGTGCAATGCTTTAAATGAAATCTTGCCTGCTTTGTTTGAGAAAACCAGTGATTATACTGAGCTCTTGCTGAACCTTTCCGTGGTTGACCGGGACAGTGTGCTTTGGCATCTGGTTCACGATATACCGGAAACGTATTTTGATGTGAATCGCGGCGGTCAGGTAGAGATTATCGGTTGGTTATACCAGTATTACAATACCGAGCCGAAAAATGAGGCTTTTTCCAAGAAGGGGAAGATTAGCAAGGAAGAAGTGCCCGCGGTTACGCAGCTCTTTACGCCCGATTGGATTGTCCGCTATATGGTGGAGAATAGCTTAGGCCGTCTTTGGGTAGAGGGGCATCCGAACGATGAGCTGAAAGCCGGGTGGAAATACTATCTGGAAGAAGCGGAGCAGGAGTCGGAGGTACAGGCGCAGCTTGCTGAAATTCGGAAAGAGTATGCCAAGTTAAATCCGGAGGATATCAAAGTAATAGATCCCTGTATGGGCAGCGGGCACATCTTGGTTTATGCCTTTGATGTGCTGATGCAGATATATGAGAGCGCAGGATATGGACAGCGCGACGCTGCCGAAAGCATACTGGAAAACAATCTCTACGGATTGGATATTGATGACCGAGCTTTTCAGTTAGCGTACTTTGCTATCATGATGAAAGCACGGCAGTATAACCGACGGATTCTAAACAGGGAACATAAGCCGAATGTGTACTCGATTCAAGAGAGCAAAGGGATAGACCGAAATCAGCTGAAGTTTTTTGGTGCGGGTTTTCGTGAAATAGAAAAGAAGCGCGCCATCGAGCAGATGAACGGACTTCTGGATACTTTTAAGGATGCCAAGGAGTATGGCTCTATTCTGACAGTAGATCAGTATGATTGGGAGTTGCTGGATCGCTTTGTTTCCAATATTGAAGTGGTTGGTCAGATGAGTATGGACACCGTTGGACTGGATGATACTGCGGAAGAAGTGAAACAGTTGATTGCGCAAGGCAAGGTGCTGGCGCAAAAATATCATGTGACAATTACGAATCCGCCGTATATGGGAAATAATGGTATGTCAGTAAAGCTAACCGATTATTTAAGGAAAGTATATCCCAACAGCAAGTCAGATTTATATTCCGTATTTATCGAATGTTGTGGCTATACGACACTAAAGCATGGATTCAGAGCTATGATTACGCAGCATGGATGGATGTTTTTATCTAGCTTTGAAAAGCTACGTTTAAGTGTTGAAAATGCAGACATTATTTGTATGTCTCATCTTGGGGCGCGGGCGTTTGACGAGATTAGCGGTGAAGTTGTTCAGACAACATCCTTCATTACGCGTAACAGTACATATTCTGGATATAAAGGTACATATGTACGGCTTCTCACATCGACATCAGAATCAGGAAAAGAACAGTTATTCCTTTCAGGGAATAGTAGATTTTACTCCGGACGCGAGTGCTTTGATATGATTCCCGGGGAACCCATTGCTTATTGGTTTAGCGAGCGGTTATTACGTGTATTCAAAAATCAAGCGCTATCGGATGTAGCAAAACCACGACAGGGATTAGCAACAGGTGATAATGACACTTTTCTGAGACTCTGGACGGAGGTAAATATTCGGAGAATTGGATTCGGATATCAAAGTCGAAGTGATGCGAAGAGATCAGGCGCTAAGTGGTTTCCCTGCAATAAGGGAGGCAGTTATAGAAAATGGTATGGAAATAATGACTATATTGTTAATTGGGAGAATGACGGTTTCGAAATAAGGAATAATTATGATAAGAACGGAAAACTTAAGTCAAGACCTCAAAATGTCGATTTCTATTTTAGGGAAGGAATAACTTGGTCCACAATAGCAAGTGGTAATTTAGCTATGCGTTATAGCCCAGTGGGGCATATGTTTGAAACAAAAGGGTCGGTATGCTTTCCAAATAACAAATCACAGTTGCTATACTTACTTGGACTAACGAATACGCCAATTGTTTCAACTATCCTTTCCGTCCTATCTCCAACCTTAGATTTTCATGAAGGACCTTTAGGAAAGGTGCCTGTCATTATTAATGGCGATTACTTTAAAAGTGTATCTGAGCGAGTAAATGAGTGTATTGAGGTGGCCAAAGCGGACTGGGATTCCTTTGAAACCTCTTGGGATTTTGAATCGCATCCGCTGACAAAGCAAGTACTAAGTCATAGCCATTGGAATGCCGAAAGTGTAACGGTTGAATCGTGCTTCCGTGCCTGGTCTGATGAATGCGATAGGAGATTTGAAGAGCTCAAAGCAAACGAAGAAGAACTAAACCGCATCTTCATTGACATCTACGGCTTACAGGATGAATTAACCCCAGAAGTCGAAGACAAGGATGTAACGGTTCGTCGCGCTGATTTACAGAGGGATATCAAGTCCCTTCTTTCCTATGCCGTCGGCTGTATGTTTGGTCGTTATTCCCTCGACACCGCCGGTCTTGCCTATGCCGGAGGCACATGGGATGAGCAGAAATACGAGAAGTTCAAACCGGATGGTGACAATGTGATTCCGATTACAGATGAGGAATATTTGGAGGATGACATTGTATCTCGCCTTTGTGAATTCCTAAAAGTCGTTTATGGTGAAGAGAAACTGGAGGATAATCTTGACTTTATTGCGAAAGCTCTTGGGAATAAAGGTGACTCCAGTCGAGAGATCATCAGGAACTACTTCCTAAATGATTTCATCAAGGATCATTGTCAGACTTATTCTGTGACTGGCTCCGGTAAGCGCCCAATCTACTGGCTCTTTGATTCCGGAAAAAATAACGGGTTTAAGGCATTAATCTACTTGCACCGATATAATGCTGACACTATCGGTAATCTCCGTATCGACTATCTGCATCGTATGCAGCGTATCTACGAGAGTGAGATGAGCCGCATGCAGGATATAATTGACCATAGTACTAATGCCCGTGAAGTAGTGCAGGCAACAAAGCGTCGGGAAAAACTGACTAAGCAGCTAAAGGAATGCCGGGAATACGATGAGAAACTGGCGCACCTCGCGCTATCTCGCATTGAACTGGATCTGGATGACGGTGTAAAGAAGAATTACCGTAAAATACAGACCGCAAATGACGAAAAGTTCTACGAGGTTCTTGCGGATTCAAAGAATATCATGTCGAAGGAATGAGGTTAGATACGATGAGCGAAACATATCAGCCGCCCTTCCGTATGACGGAAGAAATTACAAACTTAATCGTTGAGATTGGTCAATATGTCGGCTCGATCACAACATATGAGTCTATGTACCGGAATCCAGTTCTTCGAAGAGAAAACCGGATTAAATCCATCTATTCCTCATTGGCGATTGAACAGAATACACTTTCTCTTGATCAGGTCAGCGATGTAATCAATGGGAAACGTGTACTTGGTCCGCCGGAGGATATCCGAGAAGTGAAAAATGCGTATGAAGCATATGAGCATGTTTCTGAGCTTGATCCGTACAGCATCAAGAATCTGCTTTATGCCCATAAGCTGATGACGGAAGGTCTGGTAAAAGAGGCCGGGAGATTCCGTAGCGGCAATGTCGGCGTATATGCCGGGGAATGCTTGATTCATGCCGGCACACCGGCAAGGTATGTTCCGGACCTGATTTCGCAGTTGATGGCCTGGCTAAAGGAATCCAAATACCATCCGCTGGTAAAAAGCTGTATCTTCCACTATGAGTTTGAATTCATTCATCCCTTTATGGATGGGAACGGACGAACCGGGCGGCTCTGGCAGTCGCTGATTCTACGGAAATGGAATGACCTGTTTGCGTGGCTGCCGGTGGAAACTCTGGTGCATGAGAATCAGGAAGAGTACTACCGCGTATTGCAGAAGGCAGACAATGCGGGAGATTCTACAGAGTTTGTGGAGTTCATGCTGGGTATGATACGCAATGCACTGAAGGAACTGCGTGACAATCAGAATCATGATACCAATGAGGCCAATGCTGAAGCCAATCGTGAAGCCAATGAAGCTGAAAGTGGAGCGATTGAGGATCAAATCCTGCGACTCATTCGGGCAAATCCTAAAATCTCGCAGACACGGATTGCGGAAGAGATCGGCGTTTCCCGCTCTACGATTCAAAGAGCCTTTGCCAAGCTGATGGAGGGCGGACTGGTTCGGAGAAGCGGCGGAACACGGGGATCTTGGATCATACAGGAGAAACACGGATATGGCAGAGCTTAACCTAAAACAAATCATTGACCGATTGAATGCCGAGTTTACGGGGGATACTCGTAAGCTTGTTTTCTGGTATGACGATAAGGCTGAGTTTGCAGAAGATATTGATGCTATAGAACTGGATAATGCCAAAGTCTATAAGCTAGAGCCTGATAATCAATTTATGACAAAGCGCTTTCTGGAACGCGAAGATACGAGTACGAACTACCTGATCTATGCGCCGTTTCCTAAGCCGGATGTAAAGGATAATCACTTGGAAGACACGTTGCTATACTCCAAGCGTTTTTTTGCAGACCGGGCATCCTTACTTTCTGTAGATCTTGGCATTGAGGAGAAAT
The DNA here is from genome assembly GCF_000238055.2 of Oribacterium parvum ACB1. Taxonomy (GTDB): domain Bacteria; phylum Bacillota; class Clostridia; order Lachnospirales; family Lachnospiraceae; genus Oribacterium; species Oribacterium parvum. The sequence goes on along the minus strand of NZ_KE148312.1, from coordinate 2,074,915 downwards.
ATAAGCCCATCATCGAAAAGCATATCAAGTTCTTTGCTAATAAAGAAAGAACGCAACGTTTTTATGATTTGGAAATTGAAAATTTTAATGAGGAAAATATTCTAGTTGGTCTTTTGAGTGCAATTTGCAAGACTCGTACTTGCACTTTTGAAGAGGTGCTACGCGTCGTACTTACAGAGGGAACGTTGGAAGAGAATAAATCTCTCTTAGAAATGGAAAAATACGATCTCCAGAATTCTTTCTGGAAGCTTTGCGAGCAGCAATTTGGTTATACTGATGAAAAACCGACTTTGGAGAAATTGGTTCTTACCCTGTTTGTGACAGAAACCGCCAGACAACTTGGTAATAACGTGCCACAGAGTTGGAAGGCTTTTATCTCATACAAGGCTGGCAATAGTATAGCTTTTCTGGACAGCTTAATGAACAGCGTATTATACAGTGAGCGTTTTGATCAATTATCCATGCATGTTTCCGATAGCTTGAATATATCGGCAACATTTAAAGAGATGGAAGCGGAGGAACTGACGGAAGTAGATACCTTTATTGCAGCTGACCAGGTTTTGGTAAAATGGATTGTAGAACGCCTGATAGCGGAAGACACTGGTGCAAAGCTCAATCAGACTGGTATACCGGAGCTCTGTGAGAAGCGGATGAAAATGCACTTTGGAAGTCGGACAAGGAAAATATATCGATTACTACTTAGTGCATATCACCTGCTTTTAGCAGCAAATTATAATTGCCCAGATGAGTTCAAGGAGATCATTAAGCAGTATCGGGAAAAAGATTATAAGACCGATCAGGAATACAGAAAATTCTACTATAACTTTGATCAGATCGAGGATACCGGAGCTTTTGAAAGCCTTCGAAATTTAGTCGAAAATATCTATACCAATGAGTATCTTGGCAAGATTATGCCCATGTGGAATGAAGGAATCGAAGAGAATAATGCTTTTCATGAGATTCCTTTGCAGCGTGATTTTTATAACCACTATCTAAAGTATGCGAAGGAGAGGACTGTTGTTATCATTTCGGATGCTATGCGTTATGAGGTGGGAGAGGAACTGTTTAAACGGATGATAGATGATCCGAAGTGCATTGCCAAAATAGAAGTTCAGCTCTCCGTATTGCCTTCTTATACGCGGCTCGGTATGGCGGCCTTGCTTCCCCACCAAAAACTTGTTATGACAGACGACTTCCGTGTATTAGTGGATGACGTACTTTGTAATGATCTAGTAGGAAGACAAAAGGTGCTACAAAAGCATCAGGAAGATAGTATCTGCGTTCAGTTTGATGAAATAAAAGGACTAAAGAAAAATGAACTTCGTGACATTTTCACCGGTAAGCAGCTGGTCTATGTCTATCATAATCAGATCGATGCACGTGGGGACAAGGCTACGACGGAGGACGAAGTGTTTGTTGCTTGTGAGGAAGCGATAGCTGAGATTATGGAGTTGATTCGTAAAATCTCCACCAATGCGAATACCTATCGCTTTGTGGTGACATCGGATCATGGGTTTATTTACAAGCGGGACAAACTCTGCGAAAGTGACAAGATTAGCACAATCAGTGATAAACAGGCATTCATCAATCGACGATTTGTTGTGGCGAAAAGTGCTTTAATAGCCGAGGGTGTGAAGAGCCTTTCTATGGGGCGGATCTTGGATAATGATGATACAAAGGTTGTTTCTTTCCCTGTTAGTAGCAATGTTTTTAAGGTTACTGGAGGAGGACAAAACTTTGTTCATGGTGGGTCATCTCCACAGGAAATGCTTGTACCGGTATTGGATATCAAGATGGAACGTGGTCATATGGAAACTAGACCGGCACAGATTGCCCTTGTTAGTATTGTCCAGAAGATTACAAATTTAATTACAACCATGGATTTCATTCAGTCCGAAGCGGTCACGGATATGATTAAAAAGACCACCTATAAACTGTACTTCATCTCTGAGGATAATGAAAAGATTTCCAATGAGAATACGTATATTGCAGACAACCGCGAAGTAGATGCGCAGAAGAGAATTTTCCGCATGCGATTTACATTCAAGAATAAGAAATACGACAAGAATAAGCAATATTATCTTGTTGTTTATGATGATGCAACTGGAATTGAGAGCTTCCGTCATCCTGTAATTATGGATTTGGCGTTTGCTGATGATTTTGGTTTCAGCTTTTAATCAATAGAACGGAGGCTAAGACGTGTCGGAATTTTTAGAGACAGATGATAAAAGAATTGTACTAAAAAACAAGCTTCGTCAGTATTTTGATGGAAAGATTGTGAGAAAGGATCTGACAAAGAAGATCAAAGAAGGAGCGAATGTGCCTGTCTATGTATTGGAGTTTCTACTCGGACAGTATTGCAGCTCTGATGATCCGGGAGTGATTGAAGAAGGCGTTGAGAATGTGAAGAGAATTCTTGCCGATAATTTCGTGCGTCCGGATGAGGTTCAGAAAATTCTTTCCGTCCTCCGTCAGCGCGGTAGTCATACTGTGATTGATATGATTACAGTGAATTTGGATATTAAGCATGACTGCTATGTTTCTGATTTTTCGAATCTTGGTCTCAAAGGAATTCCCATTGATGAGGAATACCCTACAAAATATGACAGACTCCTCTGTGGCGGTATCTGGTGTATCGTACAGCTGGATTATGAGTTTGTAGAGGAAGAGAAGAAAGGAACTCCGATTCATATCCGAAAGTTGACGCCGATTCAGATGCCACATGTGGATATCGATGAACTGAAACTTGGCCGAAAAGCATTTACCAAGGATGAGTGGATTGAAGTCTTGCTTCGCTCCATTGGCATGGAGCCTGACGAGCTCCAATATCGGGAAAAGTGGCTGCTCCTCACAAGAATGCTACCCTTGATTGAAAATAACTTTAATCTTTGTGAGCTTGGCCCGAGAAGTACCGGTAAATCCCATCTATTCAAGGAAATATCCCCGAATAGTATTCTGGTTTCCGGTGGACAGACAACAGTGGCAAATCTGTTTTATAACATGTCTAGGAAGCAGGTGGGGCTTGTTGGTCTCTGGGATTGTGTGGCATTTGATGAAGTGGCCGGCATCCGATTCAAAGATAAAGATGGCGTGCAGATCATGAAGGATTATATGGCATCCGGCTCTTTTGCTCGTGGAAAAGAGGAGAAGGCAGCCTCTGCTTCTATGGTATTTGTCGGCAATATCAATCAGAGTGTAGACGTCCTTCTAAAGACCAGCAGTTTGTTTGATCCATTTCCACCAGAAATGGGCACAGATACGGCATTTCTAGATCGTATGCACTGCTACATTCCTGGATGGGAAATTCCGAAGTTTCGTCCGGAACACTTCACGGATCATTATGGCTTTATTACGGACTATCTGTCAGAATTTCTCCGTGAGCTTCGGAAAGAGCAGTACGGAGATGCTCTGGACAAGTATTTCCGCTTGGGAAAGAACTTAAACCAGCGAGATACTATTGCAGTTCGGAAAATGGTGGATGCTTATGTGAAACTTCTTTATCCAGATGGCATATTTGACAAAGAACAAATCGAAGAGATTCTGTCTATTGCTCTTGAAATGCGCCGTCGTGTGAAGGAGCAACTGAAAAAGCTTGGAGGGATGGAGTTCTATGATGTGAATTTCTCATACATCGATAATGAGACATTTGAGGAGCACTATGGCTCTGTTCCGGAACAAGGAGGGGGAAAGCTGATTCCTGACGGCACGTGTAATCCTGGGCAGGTTTATACGATATCTCATGGAAAATCTGGAATGCTTGGAGTGTTTCGCCTTGAGTCTCAGATGCTGTTGGGAAATGGAAAGTTTGACCGCACAGGTCTTGGCTCAGATCGGGAATGCCGAGAAGCTTCCAACACAGCCTTCAGCTTTTTAAAAGCAAATGGGAACCGGATCAGTGCTAGTATAAGCACAAACACTAAGGATTATATTGTAAATTATCAGGATTTACAGGGTATTGGAATGACCAATAAGCTTGCACTCCCTACATTGATTGCGCTCAGCTCCATCGCCCTAAACAAACAAACGATAAGTTCTCTGGCAGTGCTGGGAGAAATCAGCATCAGTGGAACTATCATCAAGGTGGATGAACTTGCTAATGCACTGCAAGTTTGTTTGGATTCTGGCGCAAAAAAAGTACTACTACCAATAACCTCGGCAGGAGATTTGGGTGCAGTTCCCGCAGAACTTGTCGGATGCTTTAATCTAATTTTCTATAATAGCGCTGAAGATGCGGTGTATAAGGCGTTGGGGGTTGAGTAGAGATTTATTCCTAGGAAAACAGAGTAAAGCTATGGAAAGAGTAATTTACAGGATCTGCAAAGGAATTATGTTACCAGCTCAATTTAGGACGTAGTGCGTCTTGAATTGAGCTGAACTTATCTATATAGAATTGTCTTAGGAGGAAAGGAATGAATAAAAAGATTAAAGTATGCTATAGAATTGCATTTGATAATGGAAAAGAAATATATACATCTAATTCTCCAGGAATAGCTGTACCAGAGTTTAGTGTAGCAAGACGTACCAGCGATGAAGAAGCTGAGTTAAACTTTGAAAAATATTCCCATGGAGAGTTTGTTTTTGAGTATGGAGAGAAAGATACAATAGATTATTTAGTACGAGAGTTATTTAAGAAAATGGATTACTATTATGACTCAGCATTTGAGTATGGTCCTTTACCATTGTTTTTCATGCAAGATAAGACTTTATATGGAATCGAAGATTTATCCATGAACTTTATGTCATTAATAGATAGGCTAGATATTGATAAAGATAATTTGTTGATTTACCTAATATATTGTCATCAAGCAGGTTCTGTATTGCCAAAAGAAGATGGAATTTCATATCGAATGTATTCTAAGGAACAGGGAAAGCACAATATTCCCCATATACACATAGAATATGATGGATATAAAGAGGCAAGCATATCAATATTAAATGGCACAGTATTATCAGGAAAAGCACCTAAAAAGGTGTTAAAAATTGTTCAAAAAAGAATAATTGATAATCAAGAATATTTGTTATCTTGCTGGAATAAATTGACAGATGGAATATCTATAGATGTGGAACACTTTCTAAAAAATAAAGAAATATTGCATAGAAAATTCAACTAGACTAATTTGATTTAAAACCAGATTTTATTCGTAAATGGTAAATAACCTGTCATCTTTTTTCTCTCCATAAAAATTGAGATAATCGTGAAAAGCGATAAAAGTTGAAGGCACTTTTTCCACTTTACAAACTTTTTCCACTTTGCACCCTATCTCAGGGAGGAATTCAAGATGAACACAAAACTTGCTACAAGTAGGATGCGAACAGCGCAATGGGCTGACATTATTAAAGATTGCAAGGAGAGCGGTCTAAAAGTAGATGACTATTGTGCCCGGCATGGACTCTCCAGAAATGCCTACTTCTACTAGCTTAGAAAAGTAAAGGAAGCCGCCCTTACGCAGAGTGGATTTGTGGAAGTACGGCAACAGGTGGCGGTTTCCTCCTGCTATCCATCTCCAAAGTTAACAGCTTCCTTAAACGAAATAGTTTTAGGGATTGACGAAAACACGCCGATGGATTTGCTGGCAAACGTTATAAAGGTCTTGAAAAATGCTTAACGATGCTTCCGGATTCAAACACATTTATCTCTGTACCGGATACACAGACCTTAGACGTGGTATTGACGGCCTTATTGATTATTCCGGCGTTTGAGAGCCAATGAATCCGATATTCAGAGCCACCAAATCCGTGTGGCAGAGCCATGTGGAATCAAATATCATTCCGATGTTCAGAGCCATATCCTAGAATGAATTTACAGTAATTGTACTTATTTATTGAAAGGTGCTAAAAAGATGGATTACAAGGTAATGAGAGATAGAATTGAAGATATGGTAAATGATAACCATAGAGATTTTGTTAAGGCGATTATAAGCATAGAAAAAGGCATTAACGATGAAAGTGCTTTGGACAGGCTCTATGACGCTTATATGGACAATGACAGCCTTAATTTGCTGAATGAGGAATTTGACTATATGATTAAGGAATTAAGGGAGTAAGGCAATATGAAAAAAGAGTTATTTAATTGAAAGTCTGTATTGATTGATATAGATATTTACAAAAAAATGCGAGTGTCGGAGATGTCGGAGAAATAGCAGAAAATTGTCGGAGATATTTTGGTATAAGATATTGAGAGGTGACAAATTACTTGCAGTTCTTTAATTATCCGCAATAATTGAGTAAAGTTTAAAAAGTGTTTAAACTTTTCAAACTTTTTACACCTTTCACACTTTTTAAACTGAGACATCACTGTAATACAGAGTATTTTGTGAATCCTATTGAATGCAATAAAATTCCAAACAAAGGCAGATTTATGAATGAGGAAGAGTATTTATCAAGAATCAGACAACTGGAAGAAGAAATCGAATATCTACACAGACTTCTCGCTGACGCCGGAGTTTCTTATGAATTAGAAGTCAAAGAGTCAGAAGACTTCTCTTCGGATAGGAATCCGGCTTTTGAGGAGGATCAAGGAGCTCGTATTCTGCCTGTTAAGATTACAAAGCAGCATGTTCAATATTTCTATCATTTGTTTAAGGGTAGAAATGATGTGTATAGTAAGAGATCCGGAAAAGCAAATAAGAAGACCGGAAAACATGGTTATTATACGCAATGCTGGAATTTTTGGAAGGATGGAATTTGCCCCAAGAAGGATAATCCACAGTTCCATTGTGGAGAATGTCGGAACCAAAGATATAAGGAGCTAACCGGGCAAGTATTATATGAGCACTTACTTGGAGTAAAAGAAGATGCTTCTGATGTTATAGGACTATACCCGATGTTTCCGGATGAAATGATTAATTTTTTGGTATTCGACTTTGATTGCCATGATGAGTTAAACGGTGGGGATGATGGTGCGAATATTGATTCGGAATGGGTAGCGGAAGTTAATGCTTTCAGAAAGATTTGTGAAAATAATGAAGTTCCCATTCTGGTTGAACGATCCCGCTCCGGAAAAGGCGCCCATATATGGATGTTTTTTGAGAAGCCCATTCTGGCAAGTACTGCGCGTCGATTTGGCACGGCACTCTTAACCCAAGGTGCTGAATCTGTAAATATGCGAAGCTTTAAGTACTATGATAAAATGCTTCCGGCGCAGGATCATTTGCCTATTAACACAAAAACAGGAAAGCCGGGACTTGGAAATCTGGTTGCCTTACCGTTGCAGGGACAGGCTCTTAAGCACGGAAATAGTGCCTTTGTGGATGAGAATTGGAATGCTTATCCCAATCAATGGGATTGCTTAAGGGAAATCAAGAAAATTTCTACTGAAACAGTCGAAAAAAAGATACAAGAATGGTCTTTGTCCGGAATCCTAGGTGTACTCAATAATGATTTCAATACGGATACAGTAGACACTGATAGTATAGCGGATGAAAAGGAGACTAAGCCTTGGAAAAAAGGGAAAATAGCTTTTCGTAAAGAAGATGTTTCCGCTACGGTGGAAATCGTTATTGCTGATAAAGTATACATTAGCACAAAAAGCATGAGACCGAGAATGCAAAATGCTTTACGACGTATGGCGGCATTTAGTAATCCTGATTTTTATAAGAAATCTGCTATGGGATTATCAACAAAAGGAATTCCGAGAATCATATTCTGCGGTTATGATGAGGCAGGCTATATCTGTATTCCGCGAGCCTTACTGGAATCGATAGTGGATAGATTCCAAGAAGCGGGCATTCCATTTACACTAACAGATCATAGGACTGTTGGAAATGCATTGGATGTTACTTTTAACGGCACTTTATATGATGAACAGATGAGAGCGGCCAAGGCTATTTTAGAATATGATAATGGTGTTCTTGCAGCAACCACTTCTTTTGGTAAAACCGTTGTTGGCGCGTATATGATTGCAGAAAGAAAAACCAATACCCTGATACTCGTTCATAATACGGAAATCCAGAAGAATTGGATTGAGGATTTAAATATTTTTCTGGATATAAATGCTGAGTTACCGGAATATAAGACAAAAACAGGGAGAGTAAAAAAGAGAAAGAACATTATTGGAAAGCTACATGCCGGTCATAATTCGATGACCGGTATTATCGATGTTGCAATATTTTCCTCCTTGGGAAAGGGGGAAGATATTAATCCCATGCTTGCCCAGTACGGAATGGTGATCATGGATGAATGTCATCATGGAGCGGCTCAGACTGTCGAAGATATTGTCGGTTCAGCAAAAGCGAAATATGTTTATGGCTTAACGGCAACTCCGAAACGGGAAGACGGGCTGGAAAAGAAAGTTTTTATGCAGTTCGGTCCCATAAGATTTCGCTATACGGCAAAGGAAAGAGCGGAAAAACAGGGCATCGACCATTTTGTTTACCCGAGATTTACTAGGCTCGTAAGTGCTTCTAATCTTAAGGTTAACGAAGCGAACAGAGCGGTTATTGAATGCGAATCCAGAAATGAACAGATTATTGCCGATGTAGAGAACTGTATTCAAAACGGTAGAACACCGCTTGTTTTGACGAAGTATAAGGAGCATGCGGAACTTTTATATCAGAGACTACAGGGGAAGGCAGATCATGTTTATCTTTTGCAAGGAGGGGGCAGTAGAAAAGCTAAGGATGAGATGAGAATTCAAATGAGAGCAGTACCGGATGGGGAGTCTATCGTTCTTGTTGCTATCGATAAATATATTGGCGAAGGCTTTAATTTTCCTCGTCTTGACACAATGATGCTTACCATGCCCGCAGCTGCAGAAGGAAATATTGAGCAGTTTGCCGGGCGTTTACATCGAGACTACGAAACAAAGAAAGAAGTAATTATATACGATTATGTGGATTCTCATATACGTGTGCTGGAGAAGATGTATCATAAGCGCCTAAGGACTTACAAGAAAATTGGATATGAAATTTGCAATAATATTAATGTCGAAAAACAGAATGCCAATACTATTTTTGATATAGATACCTATGAAAAAGTATATGAAAAAGATTTGCTGGAGGCAAATAAGGAAATTATTATTTCCAGTCCCGGATTAAATCACGCCAAGGTTGATGCTTTCGTAAAGCTTATAAAACAGAGACAGGAAGATGGAGTTAAGCTTACGGTAATAACCCTTAACCCGGAAGGATATCCTGAAGAAAAGATTGAAGATACAAAGAGACTTGTAGAGATACTTAAAAATTGTGGTGTCAGAATTAAGCTTCAGGAGCATATGCATGAACATTTTGCGATCATAGATGAAGAGATAGTATGGTATGGAAATATGAATTTTCTATCACTAGCGAAAGCGGATGACAATTTAATGCGTGTAAAAAGTAAAGATGTAGCACATGAGTTATTGGAAATAAGCTTTGGATAAGAAATATGCGAAGCTATTATGCTGTGTTCCCAATTCAGAACGCACTGAGTCCTGAATTAAGCTAGACTTATCATCATCCCCAATGAGAATTTCTGGTGAAAAAGCTCTTGAGTTTTACATGGAGGCAAAGACTTTTTGCTAATTCCATGATTTCTTATAACTTGGTTCATATAAGTAAAATAGAATACAAATACATAAAAATAGAATACAAATACATAATAAACTTTACAGATATGTAAAATTGTGGTATGAATAACTCATTAGGAGGATGACATAATGAGGGATTATTATAGTGGTGAAAAGGCATTTGCCAAAGCTAATGTTTTATCAACAGAAGAGACATGTAAAATTTTAGGAAGATCACGGCAACAGCTAAACAATTTAATTAAAAGTAATAATATTGAAGTGTTTAAAGCGTTATCAAATAGTAATCTGTTTTGGAGACCTGAAGTCTATGAATTACTAAGAAAGCTTAATAGGGAAAAATCAAGAGTATTGCATGAAGTTTATGGATACTATACATCTCAAGCACTGGAAGCATTCCATGCTTTAAATATAGATAAAGAAAAAGTAGAAGAAGTTTATGTTTTCTTTTATCAAAGAGATGCAATTTCAAAAAATTTCTATAATATTGTTGAGATTGAAATGCCTAATACCCTAACAAGGATTGAGGGACCAAGATTTGTCATTGTTATGGAAGATGGGGAAGAATATTGGTTTGAGGGCTTAACTTGTGGATATGCAGGTACAGGATGCCATGGAACGGAAACTGTTCTTTCTGAACTCGGAGTTCTTGTAAAACAAAGTGGCTCAATCAATTCAATTATTTCTGATAATAGGATGCTATATTTTTTCAGAAATGAAGACAGAACATGGAATCATGTTGGTGATCCGTCCATTTATGAGGAGCATAAATTGGATTTCCTTTCAGAGCAGAACCTATGGGGAATTGAAGAAAATTTGTATAGATACAATGGATGTTTAGTTCTTACTCAAGGGGCGCGGTTTAAGAGTGTTTATGGCGGTATGCCGGAGCCTTCAAAAGAAGTATTATTTAAATCATTATATTTTGTTCCAAATCCTGTTTCTGTAGAGTTTTTGTCTGAGAAAGATGCAATGAGCACCGGTCATTATCAAACCTTGTATGGCGAGACAGTATTATTTCAAATTGTAATTAAAGATATTTCAGACAGAGAGTTATGGCTGAATTACCCATTTGACAAGATATCACAAAAAAAACAACATAATATGCAAGAACTTCTGTCTGCTTTGGGAGTTCGGATTGAGGAGCAAAGTATTACGGATAAGTTTTTAGATTGGTTAAATATACGTCCTCGCAATATTTATAGACATTATGAAGTTTGATTTTATATATAAATGTTATTATGTGAGACTGAGATTTTATTAGAAGTTAGGTTTGCATGTGACTAGTATGATTAGTTTTAGTAGTAATTTAGATACTATTGATTACCTACAGCTTAAGAAAATTTATGCACTTGACAATATGGGATAAAAACTATATTATTTTATTAGGAGTTTGGAATGAAGTTTGAAGTAGAATTTTATGAGACAAAAAATGGGATTCAACCGGCGAGAAAATTTATTCTTTCACAGGAGAAAAAATTTATTGCTAAAACCCTTGATATGATACAACTTTTACAAGACAACGGATACCAATTACGTGAACCTTATTCAAAAGCTCTAGAGAATGGTATCTTTGAATTGCGAATAAAATTGGGAAATAATATTTCAAGGATTATGTATTTCTTTTATGTGGATCAACATATCATTCTTACAAATGGTTTCATTAAAAAGACACAAAAGACTCCTCGAAATGAAATTGAAAAAGCAAAAAAATATCGGGCAGATTATATGGATAGAAAGGAATCGTACAATGAGTAGAAAGTTTGATGATTTTCTTCAGGAACAACTTCAGGATCCTGAAATTCGAAAAGAATATGAAGCTCTTCAGCCTGAACATACAGTTATTCAGGCTATGATTGATGCCAGAAAGAAATCTGGAATGACACAAAAAGAGCTTGCAGAGATAACCGGTATTGCACAAGGAGATATTAGCAAACTAGAACGTGGTAGTGCCAATCCATCTATTAGAACTCTTCAGCGCTTGGCAAAAGGAATGGGAATGATTCTTAAGATTGAATTTACTCCGGAGCAGGTATCGGTAGTGAAATAGTTTTCGGATCATGTGAAAGACAGAAATTTTCTTGGAATAGACAGTTTGAATGTTGCAAGAAATTTCTGTCTTTACTTTTATTATTATCTATTATCTATTGTTTACCAATGAGGGCAGCTTCGGTTGAAGATACAATATATCACTTCATTTGTTGCCTATGCAACGAAATTATTTTCTTCTTTACTGATAATTAGATTATACTAACAAGAAACATAGTATACTCAGCAGACTAATATCGTAAAAAATGATCTGACTCTCTCCGGCAAGTAAAAAAGTAAACCCGTCTCATGATTGTCAGAAGAAATCGGTGAAATTAGAAGGAGAAGAAAATGGATAAGATTTTGGATTTGGATAAAAGTGTTGCATCCCTTGTAAAGGAGTATCCGGAAGTTGCCGACATCATGGCTAATTTAGGATTCACGGAAATTAAAAATCCTGCCATGCTGGCTTCTGTAGGTCGGATTATGAACCTGAAGAAGGGTTCTCAGATGAAGAAGATTCCTATGGAGGAGATTGTTCGTGCATTCCGGGAAAAGGGATTTGAGATAAGGGAGGGCGGGAAGCCATTTCCTGCTGAATCATCTGATTCAACTAATGAAGCCAAGATAGCTAAGGCATCTGAGGAGATTAAGATAGCTGATGCATATGAGGCAACTAAAGAACCGGAAGATCGTGCAGAAGCCCTGCGTTCGCTTTTGGATCGTCTGTCTGAGGGTGAGGATCTGGAGTCTGTTCGTGCAGATTTTGTACGGGATTTTAAGGACGTGGATCCTGCAGAAATCATGAGGGCGGAGCAAGGACTCATGGAGTCCGGAATGCCTCTTTCCAAAGTACAGAAGCTTTGTGATGTGCATTCGGCTCTTTTCCATGGAGATACCCGGGAAGAAAAGATTGCCAATGCAGAAAGAGCTGTTCAAGCTTCTTTAAAGAATCATGCAGGGAAAGAGGAGAAAAACTACATCAATAAAAGTGTAGAGGAGGAAAGCTTGATTCAGATTCCCGGACATCCTCTTTCCACATTCACGAAGGAAAATGAGGCTCTCGGGCAGTATTTAGAAAGCACGAAGGCAAGATGGGAAAGCTTAGTAGAGAGCCTTTCCGGAAAAGCCGGCGGAAAAGATAAAGCAGAAAAAACAGAAAAAGCAGAAAAAATAGAAGGAGCAGAAGGAGTACAAGGTGCGCAAGGGGGGCCGGATTGGGAAGCTTTGCTGGCTACTTTTTCAGAGGAGCTTGCAAAACTCCGTTCCTTTATCGTGCACTATGCGAAGAAGGGAGACCTTCTCTATCCGCTTTTGAAAGTGAAATACGACATTTCCGGGCCTTCTCAAGTCATGTGGACAGTGGATGATGAGATTCGGGATACTCTGGGAGAACTGAATAGAGAGCTTAGCGAGAAGAGTAAGGGCGTGAGAGCGCTCAAGAACACCGGAGAAGACTGGGATGATGAGGAAGAAGAGTACATTAGGAGTAAGGCAGAGATTGCGGAAAGTATCCTAAACAGCTTTTTCTTAAAGAATTATCTTGCTGTACGAAACCGTATGGAGGAGATGATTTATAAGGAGGAAAATATTCTCTTCCCCATGTGCGCCCTGCAATTTCAAAAAGAGGAGTGGATACAGATTTACTTCGATTCCAAAGACTATGATGCTTGTTTTTCCGTTGAAAATGCAAGTTGGAAGGAAGCGGAAGAAACCGGCAATACTCCGGAAAAGTGGAGAGCAGCCGAAAGTGCAGGAAATTCAGAAAGAGAAAAATCCGGGAAAGAAGCTTCCAAGGAACATTCCGAAGATTTTCATGCTGCTGAACTTCCTCAGGGAGCCGGAAAAATACTGGAGGACTTGCTTCGCAGGGTAGAATCGCTGGAAGGAAAATCCGGAAATAGAGGAGAGTCCCCTTCTGCAAGCGATGGAGAAATCATCATGCCCGGTGGACATTTAAAGAAAAATGAGCTGATCGCCATGTTAAATACCCTTCCGGTGGAGATTACCTTCGTGGATAAGGACAATATCAATCGTTTCTTTAATGAAGGACCAAAGGTCTTTAAGCGCCCGCAAATGGCCATTGACCGGGAAGTATTTTCCTGTCATCCTCCCAAAGTGGAACCTATGGTGCGTATGATTATCGAAAACTTCCGGGATGGAAAGGAAGATGAAGTTCCTATTTGGATGGAGAAAGGCGGAAAGCCATTCTTGGTGCGCTATATGGCTGTTCGGGACAAGGAGCAGAACTATGTGGGAACCCTGGAAGCGGTAACGGATATGACAGAGGTTAAAGAACATTTCCGTCAGTATTTTAAGAGCCATCCGGAGGAACTGTAAAAAGCTTTTCCACTTTAAAAATCAGGAAATTGCACATCCTCCGTCTTTACCAGCTTTGCCTTTCCGCCTTTCCCGCTTCCGATGTAAAGGAGCTCATAGCTTGTTTTGGCATCTTTTCCTTTTGACTTCTTGGCGGTGAAAATCACGTCTTCTTCGGGCTTGCCTTCTTGTGTGTGCTTCCCGATATAGGCTAGGGGAATATAGGATACATTTTCGTTATCCTTTACGGCCTCTTCAATGGCATTTTGGATTGCTGGAATATTTTCCGGGAGATAGGAGCCGGTATTGTCAATGTAATCTTCTCCCTCTTCTCTGGATTCTTCTGTGGGAAAGAGAATGGCACTTCCCATTACCTCGGACTTTCCGGAAAGGTCCTGATAAATCTGTAAAAGTACAAAGGAGACATTTTCCTGATAATCCGTCCAAGTACTCTTACATAGGTATAGGTAGTTTGTGCCGGAAACCACCTGGGTGCCCAGCAGGGCTATGGGCTCATAATGGGTATAGTTATAGCCATTTGGAAAAGCCGCTTCAAATGCATTCATGGCATCCGGGTTATCCTTTATAGAAAAGCTTACAAGATTCGTGTTATAAGCCCCTACAAGAGAATCGGAATTGTTTTCAGCTTTTTCCTTTTCGCTTTCTGTTGTTGCTCCGGATTCTGTAGGATTCGGAGCACTGCTTTCTTTTTCCGCTTCTTCGGAATCAGTATTACTGCTTTCTTTCTTCGCGTAACTTAGCTCCTCGGAACTGCTTTCTTTTGCGGTTTCCGTGGGATTTACTGCGCTACTTTCCTTTGCCGTTTTGCTGCTGCAGGCGGTAATGGATAGAGCGGATAAGGCTGCGATAAACAGTGTATGCTTTAAAAGATTCTTTTTCATTTTTCCTCCCTCTTCCTCTTGTACTTCTTTATATTTCTTTCTTTTTTTTCTATTTCCTCTGTATTATAAATCGAAAAAGGAAAAGAGCTTCTTACAAAACATTACAAAACAGAGTCAATCTTAGAATTGGCTCAATCGAAAAGCAATTATGTTGATTTTTTTTCAGCCGCAAATTCAACCGTAAAATTTTACGATTGAATTTGCGGCTGTTTTGCAAAGGTTGAAGCAGTGCATCGAATGAGGTATTATAATCATATTAACTGTGTACGTAGCTAACTATGATAGTAAAGGAGGTTTTCTGTTGTGAGTATAAGAGACAAAGAAGTACTTAATATGCAATTAGTCTTAATACCGATTTTGGCAAAGGCATGGAAGAAAACCTATTCCGAGCTATCAGATTTGTTAAAGAAATATGATGTATTGAGTTACATTGATGTTTGCTATGAAGCTTATAATTCTACCGGCAACCAAGGAATTATTAATGATTTGCAAGACTATATTGAGATGCAGGGGGGGAGAGTCAATTGAAGCCTTTATATCATGGTTCAATATACTTGTTTGATAGCATAGATCCTTCAGCAGGAAAAGGCTACAAAGATTTTGGTAAAGGATTTTATGCTACTGCGGTTCCATCACATGCAGAAAGACTTGCAATTAGAAATAAATATATTGCAGAAAAACGTCAAAGTTTTCTCAAAAACAAGAAAAACATAAAGTTCCAGCCTATACAAGCATATAGATACAATCTTCTTTTCAATGAAGACACAAGAGGTTTAAAGCTTAAGGTGTTTGAGAAAGCGGATAAAGAGTGGCTTAGGTTTATACTTAAGAATCGTAGATGTGATGGATGTGCACATGATATGGACATTGTGATAGGTCCAACGGCTGATGCTGAAACTACTACAATAATTAATGAGTACTATGATGAGCTGGAAGAATTGGAATATTCTGATGAAGTATGTGAAAAGCTTATTGCTGAATTAAAACCGGAAAATCTTCCCAAGCAGTATTTTTTTAGAACGCAGGAAGCAGTAAAGACGCTAAGCTTTGATAAAGTGAAAAGGCAGGTGATTGAATAATGATTACGAGTGCGGATCAGAAAAAAGCTATGCGAAATATAGCTGTATTTCTTGTGGAATATATAATGAAAGATAAGGGATATTCAAGAGATGAGGCAGTTGAATTTTTGATGAAAACCACTGTGTATGCAGCCTTGATGGATGAAGAAACAGACCTTTATCTGGAATCCAGGGAATCTATCCTGGATATTTTAAAAGAGGAAATAGCCGGAAATCCGTATAGATTGCTGGTGATATAATAATATTCTTTCTTTCATTCTTTATATCGTGAAACATATAGCCTCTTGGCGTGAGTTTAATATGACTCCGGCAAGAGGCTATAATGTAATACATTTCTATGCACTTGAAAATAATCTGTGCTATACTTCCTCTGTGATTAAACTTTGCTTTTTTTTGAAATTTCTTAACAGTTATGGATCGTCAAAGGAGGTCTATGATTAGCTATCGTTGTAAGCAATGTGGCGCACAGCTGGAACTTGGCAGTGCCGGCGGATTTCAGTGTCCTTACTGTGGGGCAAGAGCCTTCCTGTCCGATGCGGAATTCAAAGGGAATCATGAGTTTCGAAAGAAGCTTTTGGCCTATTACAAGGCGAAGGCCAGCGAGAAGGAAAATGACTATAGTGGTGATACTTTATGGGAAGAGCTGGGCACAGCCACATACCTAATGGTAAATGGTAAAAATCTAACTCTTTCCTATATGGATCGTTATCATTATCCGGAGATGGTCTGCTACTTGTGTCGGGAGTCAGTAGTCTATATCTTTGACCGAGAGGATGGGGCAAATGCTTTTATGCTGGGCTTAGCACGTCTTAGCTTTCCGGAAGCGGATGTAAAGTTATCAAGGTGCTTTCCGATGTTAAAGTCGAAGATTGCTTTAGATGCCGGGAAGCTTTGTCTTATTTTCACAAGAAAGCCCTATTTTTATCCTGCGGAGGTCTTTGCCCCCTTTGCTTCGGAGCATTTGGCCTGGGTGATTTCTCGGATGGAAAATATATGTTGCGCCCTAGAGTATTCGGAGCTTCAGCACGGGGATATTACGGCGTCCACACTTTTTGTGAATTCCCTGACCCATGAGGGGATGCTCTTCGGGGATTGGAGAAATGTGGAAAGGAAGCATAGCAATCAGGATTTATTGGATTTACGAAAGACCGCAAAATCCGTGGCTGAAAATATTCATAGTCCGGCTCTTTTGGAGGATTTCTTATTGGCAGAGCCGAAAGGGGATGCTTTTCAGGACTTTGCCACATGGGATAAGGTGATTGAAGAGGGCTTTGGCGGTCATCATTTTGTGAAGATGAAATAGGAGGAAAATATGGGATACGGTAGTTATTCAGCATCAGATTGGCAGAAATTGAAAAGCAGTAGAAAGCTGTCCAATGGGCAGAGAGTAGAAGAAGTATTTACAAGAAGAGAATGTAATCCCAAGATGAATCCGAAATTCATCGGAACCAGAGAATGTTTCGACTCCGAGGAGCATCCCAATACAACCCCTATCGTTGTGGGCTTGGATGTGACCGGCTCCATGGGTTATCTTGCGGTGGAGTTGGCAGCGGGCGCCTTAAATGAGCTGATTACCAAGCTTTATTCCACCGGCTCAGTGGCGGATCCGGCCCTAATGTGTGCGGCTTACGGAGATTTTCAGGATGCATCCCCTCTACAGGTCACCCAGTTTGAGTCGGATATTCGTATCGCCGAGCAACTCTTAGACATTTACTTTGAAAATCATGGCAGTGGTCAGGTGGTACCTACCTGTCTTTGGGAATTCTTATCCCGCCATACCAATATTGATGCGGTGAAGAAAAGACAGCAAAAGGGCTTTCTCTTTACCATCGGAGATATGGCAGAGATTCGCGGTGATTCGGTGGGAGAAACGATTTCCCGGGTTATAGGAGATGAAATCGAAAGGACTGTCACCAAAGAGGATTTGCTGAATGAAGTAAAGCAATCCTTCCATGTTTTCCATATCATGATTGGCGGAGACAGCCAGGAAAATGAGAAGCTGCTTCCGGGGCATTGTATCGTACTGGCACGACAGGATATTTCCTGTCTTCCGGAAATCATTATCAGTGCCATTCAGTTACAAAAGGGTGCTGCTTTAGAGGAAGTTCTTGGGAGGTGGGATGAAATCAATCGTCCTGTGATTAGCGCGGCATTAGCACAGCTTTCCTTGCAAAGAGATGAAGATATTTTTCTATGAGAACAATTGCGGTTATCGGCAAGAATTTCGGGGATGAGGGAAAGGGCTTTGCTTGCAGTCGTCTTGCTTCATCCCTTAAGAATGCGCTGATTATTAAACATAATGGCGGCGGACAGGCTGGGCACACGGTAGAAGATCCGGAAGGAAAATGGCGTTTTATCCATCATCAGATTGGCGCCGGAGCGGAGTACCATGTGCCTACTTTATTTGCTGATAGCTTTATGCCGGATTTGTTTCAGCTGCGCAATGAAGTGAAAGCGTTTACGGAGCTCTTCGGCTTTCAGCCCATTCTTTATTCTGAAAAAAATGCACAAGGAACCACCATAGATGATGTACTTTTAAATATGGGGGCAGAAGTTGCCAGAGACAAGAATCGCCATGGTTCCTGCGGTATGGGCATAGAGGAATGTGTGCAGCGAAATGCCGCCGGATACAGAATTACCTTGGAAGAGCTTGTTACATGGACTAAGCAAGATTTTTTAGACCGTTTAAAGCAGATTCGAAGAGAATATACGGAAAGAAGAGCAAAAGTCTTGGGAATATATTCCTCGAATCCCTACTATGAGATGCTGCATAATGAGACGGTACTGGAAAACTTTGTGGTAGAAGTGAAAGATAATGTGAAGCTACTGACTTTAGTAGATGCGGATAGAAAATGGCTGGAGGAGTTTAAGAATTTGATTTTTGAGACAGGACAGGGCTTGCTTTTGGATCAGGACTATGAAGCCTATGCTCCCCATTTGACTTCTTCAAAAACCGGAATCCATAATCCGACCATCTTTTTAGAAAAACGAGGATTATCTTTAGAGGAAGCTATCTATGTGACTCGCCCTTATATCACTCGTCACGGAAATGGCCCTTTACCCTGCGAAGTGAAGCGTTCTGAACTTCCCGGAGTGGGAGAGGACCTGACCAATCAGCCTAATGAATGGCAGGGAACTTTACGCTATGCAAAGCATGAGGGTTTGGAAGCCTTTTTTGCGCCGGTACTAAGGGATAGAGATTCCTTAAATAATTTAGATCGTAAAGAACAGATAAAGACGAAAGAATCCCCGGAGCTCTCTATTCTTGTTACCCAGTTGTCGGAAACTGGGAATCAACTATACTTTGAAAAGGGGAGTATTCCCATTGAAACTCTTCAAAAAGCAGGAGAGGAGTTAGGAATTCAATGTATTATAGATACTGAATGGAAATAAATATATTATTGGAGGAGACATGAGCGTTACGGACGTTTTGTTTTCTATTGTTGGAATAGAAGAGAGAGAGACGAAGGGAAAAGTATGGAATTATTATAATTCTGTTTTTTGTAATATTCTAGTTCCTATATTTTATATTATCAATATTTTATATCTCTATAACGCTAATATTTTTAATGATTTTAATATAAGTGCCAGCATACCTGTATATCTTGATAGTATCATTAAAATTGTTTTAAGAAGCATTTTGACAATTGGAAGCATACTTTACGTTAATATAGTATTTGTGGCTATAGGAATTATCGTTCTTGGCATGTTAATTCTGTGCGTCGGTTATTATGGTTTTTTTCATATAATTGGATGGGAGGAGAAAAGTTATAGTTCTGATGGGTTTGTATATACATCCAATTATATTACAGCCCAAAATAGATTATATAGATTTTTATTGTTTATTCTTACAGATTTTTGGATTGTGTATTGTTTTTCTAAAAATCTTTTAAACAATACTTTTGACGTTCCTAAAGCCCCGAACACAACTATAGATATCTTATGGGGTATAGCCTCATTATATATGATATACATCATTATCCTAAAACTATTTTTTATTAGGTATAGAGATGATAATTATAGGATTAAACCGGAAGATATTATCTTAAAGAATAATCCTAGGTATATTACATTGAATCATTACACTGATAAGAGCAAGGATGAAGAGATGGAAGAGTGTTATTATATGGTAAAGGATACTTTTCTGAAAGGGGAGAGATTTATTTATTTTCATTTTTCGATCAAAAAGAATAGTTTTAGAGAAAAAACGGAATATATTACAAAAACAATTTTCACTACTGATCAGTTTGAAGAACTTCAATACATATATGAAAATGCAACGAAAAATAAACCTTTCACATAATGGTGTAATGAACAAAGAAAAAATATTGGATGAGAAGCTATTTGATTTGCTGAAGGAAGATGGCAATCAATCAGCTGCTGGACTTGCTGAGATACTAGGTTCCTTTCCAAGGACGGTTCAAAGAGCATTAAAGCGTCTTATGAGTGATGGAAAGATTGAACACGTTGGTTCGAATTGGTTTGGCCATTACGTCATAAAGCAGGACTTGTAAAATGTCATAATAGATGGCGCGATAAATGACGTAATAGAAGGAATGGGGCTTTTACGTATCTACTGCTATGATTTTCATTGCTTTTATAGTGTTTTTTTGTACTTGTATGATTATACTGATTTCTACTTTTTCTACAAATTTTAATAATATTTTAGAAGGAAATGTTTATGTGGTCCGATAGCAGCATTTTTTATCAATTCTATCCCTTGGGCTTTTGTGGAGCCCCGAAGGAAAACGATGGAGTTCTTACTCCCAGAATACGAAAAGTTACAGAGTGGATTCCCCATCTTAAACGCCTCCATGTGGATGCCGTTTATTTTTCGCCCGTCTTTGAGTCGGACCGGCATGGCTATGATACAAGAGATTATCGAAAGATTGATTGTCGTTTGGGGAGTAATGCGGATTTTTTTGAAGTTTGTAAGATTCTCAAGGAAAATGGGATCCGCATTGTTCTGGACGGCGTCTTTAACCATGTGGGACGAGGCTTCTTTGCTTTTCAGGATGTGATTGAAAAACGTTGGGACTCGGAATACAAGGACTGGTTTTACATTCATTTTGATGGAAATTCCTGCTACAATGACGGCTTCTCCTACGAGGGTTGGGAAGGGCACTTTGAGCTTGTAAAGCTGAATCTCGAGAATCCAAAGGTGAAAGAGTATCTTTTTTCCTGCGTAAGGGCTTGGATGGAAGAGTTTCAGATTGACGGCTTGCGGCTCGATGTAGCGTATTGTTTAAATGAAAACTTCATGCGGGAGCTTCGTGCATTTTGTGATTCCATTAAGCCGGACTTTTTCCTCTTGGGGGAAATTCTTTTTGGGGACTATAAAAGGATTGTCAATGACGCTATGCTTCATAGCTGCACGAATTATGAGTGCTACAAAGGGCTGTATTCCAGCTTTAACGACTTGAACCTTTTTGAGATTAACTATGCACTGAATCGGCAATTTGGAAAGGATAATCCTATTTACAAGGGAATGCACTTGCTTACCTTTGCGGAGAACCATGATGTGACGAGGGTGGCAAGCATCTTAAAGGACAAACGACATTTGCCCCTCTTATATGCTATGCTCTTTACCATGCCGGGGATTCCCTGCATCTACTATGGCGGTGAGTGGGGGATTTCGGGAGTTAAGGAAAATGAGAGTGATGATGCCCTTCGTCCTGTGCTTTCGGAGCCGGAATGGAACGAACTCACCGATTTAATTTCCTCTCTTGCGAAGCTCCATAAAGAACAAAAAGCTTTGGTTTATGGAGACTACAAAAGTATAGTCCTGACCAACCGCCAGCTTATTTTCCAAAGAGAGTATGAGGGAGAGAAGATTTGGGTGAGCGTTAACGCCGATGAGCAGGCGTATCAGGCGCGGCTTCATGGCATGGAAAATTGCGAAGTTACGAATTTACTAAGTGGGGAAAAACTCATCCTTAATGATTCTTTTACGCTTCCGCCTTCTAGTTTCTTTGTTTGGAAAAGCTAATATCGAAGGAGCAGGGTGCTCTATTAAAGTTTCTGCTTTAGCGATAAAAAATGTTCTGCTGTGCATAGAAAAAATGTTCTGCTATGCATAGAAAAAATGTTCTGCTGTGCATATGGGCTCAACGCCCATCTTCTTTGTGTGATATAATATTTACTCAAAAGCTTGGGTTCGACTCCCATGCCGGTTGTTATCCCATTCAGTAAAAAAGATAAGAGAATTCTTTAGGAGGGTAAGATGAGAAAAGCGGTAAAAGGAAATGTAAGTTGGATAGGCTATATCGATTGGGAATTACAGCATTTTCATGGGGATGATTATTCTATCATCAACGGTTCCAGCCAAAATGCCTATCTCATCGAGGAAGAGAAGACGGTTTTGATGGATACGGTTTGGACACCCCACCGTTTTGACTTTGTGGAGAATCTGAAAAAGGAAATTGATTTAAAAAAGATTGATTTTATTGTGGCAAATCATGGGGAGTGTGACCACTCCGGCTCTCTTACAACCATTTTGGAAGAAATTCCGGATGTGCCCATTTATTGTACGGAAAATGCGGTGAAAAGCATTGAGGGGCAGTATGGCAAGAGGGGCTGGAATTTCCATGTGGTAAAGACGGGGGACTCTCTGGACATCGGAAACGGAAAAAAGCTTATTTTCCTGGAAATGCGGATGCTCCACTGGCCGGATTCCATGGCAACATTTTTAACCGGAGACAATATCCTCTTCTCTATGGATGCCTTCGGACAGCATTATGCGGTGGAGGAGCTTTTTAACGATAAAGCAAATCAATGCGTACTTATGAAGGAAGCTATGAAGTACTATGCCAATATCATTGCGCCCTTTGCTCCTATTTTACGGAAAAAACTGGAGGAAATTACGGCTTTGAATCTTCCGATAGAGATGATTGCTCCTTCCCACGGTGCTATCTGGAGAGAGAACCCTATGCAGATTGTGGAGAAATATGGTCAGTGGGCTCAGGATTATCAGGAAGATCAGGTAACGATTGCCTTTGATACCATGTGGGAGGGCACGACAAAGATTGCCTACAGTATTGCGGAGGAGATTCATCGGCAAAGTCCGGATACGGTGGTGAAGGTCTTTAATATTTCCAAGTCGGATAAAAATGAAGTAATGACGGAGATCTTTAAGTCAAAAGCCCTTGCGGTAGGTTCTCCTACGGTGGCAAATTCTATTTTGTCTCCGGTGGCAGGCTGGCTTGAGTTTTTAAAGCAGCTGAAGTTTAAGAAGAAAAAGGCAGCGGCCTTCGGCTGTTATGGCTGGAGCGGAGAGTCCGTGAAGGTTTTGCAGGAGTCCTTAAAGGCTGCAGGCTTTCATGTGATTCCCGAAAATATTCGGGCGGAATGGGTGGCTAAGGAAGAGGATTTTGCGGCGATTCCGGCATTGGTAAGTGCGCTGCTAAAAGCGGAATAAGGCGAAACCGGAGAAGGAGTAAGGGTAAAATGAGTGAGGGCAAAACTTGTCCATGCTGGAAAGAGTTGGCTGTCCGGTTGTAATGGGAAATGCAGCGGAAGAGCTGAAGAAACGTTTTACAAGGTATACTGCGGATCATAATCATGACGGTATAGCTGAGTTTTTGGAGGAAATAAGATGAAACTACTCTTAACGGCATTTACTCCCTTTGACGGGGAGAAAATAAATCCTGCCTTAGAGGCGGTGAAGCTTGTAAAGGATAAGATAGGGAATCTTTTGATTGTCAAGCTCGAAGTACCCACAGTCTTTGGAAAGTCTATAGATACTGTGAGAGAAGCAATAGAACGGGAAAAGCCCGACTTTGTTCTTTCTATCGGGCAGGCGGGCGGAAGAGCGGAGATTACGCCGGAAAGAGTTGCTATTAATCTGAATGATGCAAGGATTCCGGATAACGAAGGGAATCAGCCGATTGACGAGCCTGTTTTTCCTGATGGGGAAAATGCTTACTTTTCCACACTCCCGGTGAAAGCTATGGTGGAGGCAATTAGAGAGGAGGGGATACCTTCTTCCTTATCGAACTCGGCAGGCACTTTTGTTTGCAATCATTTGATGTATGGTGTTTTGTATTATCTTGATAAAAGACCTGTTATAAAAGCCGGTTTTATTCATGTTCCCTATATTCCGGAGCAGGTAAAAAACAAAAAAGAGATGCCGGCACTGGAGCTTTCGGAAATAGTAAGAGGACTGGAAGCGGCTATTACAGCAATTGCAATAAACGGAACGGATAAAAAGCTTGCCTATGGGCAGAATGACTAATAATAAATCTTTGATTCTTTAAACTTCCATTAATTTGTCCGGTAGTGTATCATGGTTATAAATACAAATACTTCACTTTTAGATGGAGGGAATTTATGTTCAGGGAAGAAATTGCTGCAGTTGCCAATTGCGCGGCAACGAAGTTAAATCTGCTCAAAACGAATCCTGCCGGATATTTTCTAATGTCTATGTTTGGTGGAATATTTATCGGGCTTGGTGTATTACTTTCCTTTACGATTGGAGGGCAGCTAGAGGGAAGTCCCTATGTGAAGCTTATGATGGGGATATTTTTCAGTGCGGCTCTTAGTCTAATCATTATTGCCGGAGGGGAGCTCTTTACCGGAAACAATGTGGTTATGGCAACAGGAGTGCTTAAGCGGGTGGTGACGGTGCAAGATGCCCTAAAGCTTTGGATTGTATGTTGGGGAGGAAATCTTCTTGGATCTGTGCTCCTGTCCTATCTTTATAACTTCACGGGTTTATATAAGGATGCGACACTGGCGGCAATTGTTGGGAGTGCCGCAATGAAGATGAGCTTACCTCCCTTGGCACTTTTTATGAGAGGACTGCTCTGTAATTATCTGGTTTGTCTTGCGGTTTGGTGCTGCTTCCGGTCAAAATCCGACTCGGGAAAGCTGATTATGGTATTCTGGTGTATCGTGATTTTTTTTACAGCAGGTTTTGAGCATAGTGTTGCCAATATGACTATCCTCGCACTTGCTCTTATAAACAATGCGGGAAATGAGACAATTTCTCTCGCCGGCTTTGCTTATAATCTACTGTTGGTTACGCTTGGAAACATTCTTGGCGGCGCTCTGTTTGTGGCCGTACCGTATTTTATAGCGGCTAAGGAGGTGGAGAAATAATATAGCTACTTTATATTTGGAGAAGAGGAATGCAAAATTTGGATCAGAAAGAAATGCAGAAAATGCAAAATATAGATGAACTTGAGACAGTGTTATATGCCGGAAATCTTTTGCTGAGCAGCGGCGCGGAGATTTACAGGGCGGAGGAAACGATGCATCGCATTGCCGATGCGATGCATATCAAAGATATGGATGCCTATGTAACGAATCGAGGTATCTTTGCGAGCGGAAATGTACCAGGTAAAGGAATTGAAAGCCGGATTATGAGTGTTCCGGACAAGGAACTGAATATTGATAAGATTGAAGCGGTAAATGAGCTTTCGCGTGAGGTTTGCAGCAATAGAATGGATTTACTCTATCTTAAAACTTCTTTGCAAAACATTGCGAATATGGGAGAGCAAAATGTAGCGGAAAAGATTTTATCCTACTTTCTTGGAGCGGGGTGCTTTAGCTATGCAATCGGAACCTCCTTCCGAGATTCTCTTTGTGCTGCTATTATCGGAAGCCTTGTGGGTTTCTATATGATTTGCTCGAAATACAGAATCAAATCCAGAGTGCTTATTACGATTATTGCCAGTGTCTTAACGGCAGTTCTTAGTCATTTCTGTGTTGCAATCGGCTTAGGTTCCAAGCTTTCTTTTATTATCATCGGTGCTATGATGGACTTGGTACCGGGAGTTGCCTTCGTTAACTCTGTGCGGGAATTCAGTCAGAACAATTTTGCAACAGGACAGACTTTACTTACCAGCGCCTTACTGACCTGTGTCTCCATGGCATCAGGAGTAGCTTTGGTGGAGCAGCTTGTTTCGGGAACCATTATGACACCCAGTGTGATTTATGATATCCCGGAAATATCCTATATTGTTCTCATTATTCGAAGTCTTGCCGCAGGCTTAGGGACTATTGCATTTGCTCTGATGTTTCGGGTAAGAAAACGGCACTTTGTGGACTGTGGAGTACTGGGAACCATTACTTGGTTTGCCTACATGATTTGTATAAGAATCTGGAACAACGAAGCGATTGCCGTGTTTGTGAGTGGGTTTGCGGCAGTTCTTGCTTCCAGAGTCCTCGCAGTGCTCAGAAGATGTCCTGCCACCGTATTTTTGATGACCAGTTTAATTCCTCTTCTTCCCGGAATCAGTCTGTATCGAACCATATATTATCTCTTAATGGGAAGTGCACAGATTTCCATGCATTTTGGAAAGCTCTGTTTCTTAACGGCCTTTACGATAGCGGTATCGATTGCGGTTGTACAGCAGATTCCGAGGAATTGGACAATCCCGGTAAGAAAACAGAAGGAATGAGTTTCGTCGCTGGATAAAAGAGGCTTTACTCTTTCCAAAAACGGACTCCAATGTTAAAATGGAGAAAATTTTGGGGGAGGACTGCAAATAAAATGAAACTGGATTGGAAAGAAGATGGGAAACGCCTTTTGGGAGTACTTGCCGGGGGCTTTCTTATGGCATTGAACCTTAAGTCCTTTGTGTCTGCCGGTGGTCTCTTGCCGGGAGGCGCAAATGGACTTACTGTTTTGTTGCAAAGAATCGCATTAACTTTTTTCAATGTTTCTATCCCGTTTTCTGTTGTGAATATATGTATCAATCTGATTCCGATTTATATCGGTTTTCGTTATGTGGGAAAGAAATTCACGGCATTTTCCTTGATTATGATTCTTGTGACCGGTTTTATAACCGACTCTCTGCACTTTGATCCCATTACCTACGATCCGCTTTTGATTTCCATTTTTGGCGGTATTGTAAACGCGATTGCGATTACACTCTGTCTTAGAGTGGATGCCACATCGGGAGGAACCGATTTCATTGCAATTTTCCTTTCGGAAAAAAAGGGTGTAGATACATGGAACATCATATTTTATTTCAACGCAACGATTCTTTCCGTTGCCGGTTATCTCTTTGGTTGGGATAAGGCGCTGTACTCCATCATTTTCCAGTTCGTATCGACGCAGACTCTTTCTGTGTTATACAGAAACTATCAGAAGTTAACCTTCTTTATTATTACGGACTATCCGGAGGAAATTGCCAAAGGCATTCATGAGGTTTGTCACCATGGAGCCTCTATCTTAAAGGCGGAGGGGGCCTATGCACACAAGGAGAAGAGTATGGTGTATTCCGTTATTTCTTCTATGGATGCCAGAAAGGTGAAGTTGAAAATCAAAGAAATCGACCCGAAGGCTTTTATCAATACGATTCATTCCAAGGACATCATGGGACGATTCTATATGAAGCCGAAGGACTAAGACCGGCAAAAGATCAATATAATGATAAAATCTAAACTGTACTATACCGGGAAAAAAATAGTAAACTTAAGATAAATCCTAAAAATAGAATAAGTAGACTGAACAGCAAGAAGATCATGCAGAGACTAGAGCATGCAGAGACTAGAGCATGCAGAGGGTAGATTGGGTAAAGCAAGTAGAAAGAGGGAGTTATGGGAAAGTATAAGAATATCCTTTTGGATTTAGACGGGACGATTTTGGATTCCGGATCCGGTATCATGAAATCAATACAATATGTCTTGGATCATTTCTCCATGTATCATGAGCCGGAAGAAAAGCTACGAAAGTTTATTGGCCCTGCACTGATTGACTCCTTCATGAACTTTTATGGGTTTTCGAAAGAAAAGGCGGAAGAGGCGGTAGAGTATTTCAGAGATTACTATCCGGAAAAAGGAATGTTTGATGCCTTTATTTATCCCGGCATGAGAGAGTGTATTGAAAAAATGGCAGGAGACGGTAAGAAGCTGGTTCTTCTTACTTCTAAACCGATTTTTTTCGCGAGTCAGATTCTGCAATATTTTGGGCTTAGTGACTATTTCTTTATGGAAATTGGTCCTGATTTGAGTGAACAAAGTTCTGACAAGACCCGTCTTATTGAAAAAGCACTTCGTGAAGGGAATTTTTTGAAGGAAGATTGCTTGATGGTAGGGGATACAAAGTATGATATTTTGGCCGCAAAAGATGTAGGGATTGACTCGGTTGCGGCATTGTATGGTTATGGTGAAGTGGAAGAGATTAGTATTGCAAAGTACAGCATTGAAAAACCGCTGGATTTGCTTTCTATAGTTTAAAATTAAGGTGTTGATGGACATCCATTATCTGCAGTTTGATATAGGGCTTTCCTAGCAAAACTGTTCTTCTTGAAAGGGGTAGTAAAATGAAGAAAAAAATGGCATTGGTATTTCTGTCCTTAGCTGTACTTTGCAGTCTGGCATCCTGTAGCGGAAAGAAGGAAGCGCAGGGAACTACAGAAGCTGCAACAAAACAGCTTGAGACAACAGTAAAGGCGGAAGAGACGGAAAAAGCGGAAGAAGCTGCGGAGAAGCAGGACGAGCAAGACGGAGACAGCTTACGTGTAATCAGTCTAAAGGGGCCGACCAGCATTGGCCTTGTGAACCTTATGGATAAGACGGAAAAAGAGGGCTTAGCATATAGCTTCCAAATGGAGGCAAGCCCGGATGCGCTTCTTCCCGAATTTATTTCCGGAAAGGCGGATATTGCGACAGTTCCTGCAAATATGGCAGCTGTTCTATATCAGAAATTGGAGAAGGATCTTTATGTATTGAATATCAATACCTTGGGTGTGCTTTACGGAGTCAGCGGAAATGCCGAAGTAAAATCTTTTTCCGATGTAAACGGGAAAAGCATTTACAGTACCGGACAGGGAGCGAGCCCCGAGTATTTGATGAATGCTCTTCTGAAGGAAAACCATGTCGCTGCCGACTTGGAGTTTTTCACGGAACCGACGGAAATCGCTGCCAGATTGAAGGAGAATCCGGATGCCATTGCAATTCTTCCGGAACCTTTTGCAACGGCTACTCTTTTACAGAATTCCGCGCTGGAGAGAAAGTTCTCTTTGACAGAGGAGTGGAACAAGCTTTATGCCGGTGCAAATCTTCCGACTGCAGTAACCATTGTACGAAAGTCTTTCTATGAGAAACATAAAGCTACACTTGAGAATTTCTTAAAAGAAGAGAAGGAGAGTATTGAAGCGGTAGAGCAAGACATAGATACTACTGCAAGTCTTATGGTAAAATATGGCATTTTAGAAAAGGAAGAGCTTGCAAAGAAGGCTATTCCGAACTGCAATGTGCATTTTATTGACGGAGAAGAGATGAAGAAGGATTTGGAGAAGTATTATGAAGTCCTTTTTGCAGCGGATCCGAAGTCTGTAGGCGGAGCTTTACCGGATGCGGAATTCTATTTTTCTCTTGGATAATTCTTTTCTTGGCGAAGATTGGTAAAGCCGACTTTAATTTTTGAATTTTTATTCTTGGTGAGTATTGCTCGCAAAGCATACAATATCTCATTTTTAACAGTAAAGGAAATATGCGGAATATAGGAAAGAAAATCATTATCTTAGGCTTTTGGCTTATGGTTTGGGAATTGTTTACGAGATTGGTAGACAATTCCTTTCTTTTAGTAGGGCCGATGGAAGCCTTTAGACATATCTTTTTGTTTGTGGAAAAGGCTGCGTTTTTCAGGATATTGTCCTTCAGTTCCTTTCGTATACTGTCCGCTTATTTTCTTGCCTTTATTCTGGCACTGACTCTTGCTTTGTTTTCTTATCGACACAAGTTTTTTGAGAATCTGATTCAGCCGCCGTTATTTCTCCTTAGAAGTCTTCCTGTTGCAAGCTTTGTCATTATATTGCTTTTCTTTATAGGAAGAGCAAATCTATCTTTTTTTATCAGTTTTTGGATGTCTTTTCCGATTTTTTATTTTAATTTTTTGGAAGGCTTAAAGAAGTTGGATAAAGATATTTTGGAGATGGCGAATGTGTTCCGTCTTTCTCCTTGGAATCGCTTCCGCTATATTTTGATTCCCGGAATTTATCCGCAGATGCTAAGCAGCGCGAAGCTTGCTATGGGACTTTCTTGGAAAAGCGGAATTGCAGCGGAACTGATCGGACAAGTACGAAATAGCATAGGCTATCAGCTTATGGATGCAAAGGTGAGCCTGGAAATGGGAGAGGTTTTTGCGTGGAGCATCATCATGATTGCTTTATCCAAGTTTTTTGAACTGCTAGTTCTATATGTATTAAAAAAAGCTTTTTCGAAAGGAAGTACTTGATGGTATTGGAGATTACAAAGGGGGAAAAGAAATACGGAGAGCAGAGTCTTTTTCAAGATTTTTCCTGCCGGCTTGATTTTATGAAGCATTCTATATATCGCATAGAGGGAGAATCCGGAAAGGGAAAAACAAGTTTGATGCGCATTCTATCTTCCCTTGAGCACTTAGATGGCGGTGAGCTCTCTATTGTTATGGGAGAGGCGGCAAGAGGCGGAAACGGTTTGCGCTCTTCCTGGATGTTTCAGGAAAATAGACTTTTAGAGAAGCTATCCGCTATGGAAAATCTGTCCCTGATTCCTTCTTCCTATACTGCTTCGGAAAAAATATATTTTTTTGAACAATTGCTTTTCGGAGAAGATTTTGAAAAAAGGGTTTCAGAATACTCTGGAGGAATGAAAAGACGCCTTAGCTTTTTACGGGCAATGCTTCCGGATTTCGATATTCTTTTGTTGGATGAACCCTTTACCGGAGTAGATGAAGAAAATCAGCTAAAAATGGAGCGTTTTCTTTTAGAGCACTTAGGAAAAAGAGCCATGGTTTTTGCCAGCCATGAAGAACCTCTGCTTTGGAAAAATTACGGCAGAATCCGGTTATAATATTTCTTCGGTATAAAAATATATGTTTAAAAGAGCGATATATTTTTCTATTTTTACTTTGAAGTTATATCTCCCATAATCAGAAAATTCTTGACAGAAAAAAAGGGCTATGGGATAATCCAAACATATTTTTTAGGAGGAGCAAGCGAATGAATGCTTTAGTTGCACTAACAGTCATTATTATTCTCGTGAACATTATTGTCTTAGACAGTAGTGATTGTTTGTGTAACGCCTCATTAGGAAGATAAAGACAGTTTAGAGAGCCTTTAGCCTTACAGCGTTACGCTGTAAGGCTTTTTCAATGAAGGGGGAGATTTTTGGGATGAAACTAAGAGGAGCAAGGATCTTAATTGAAGAACTCATTCGACAGGGTGTGGATACCGTATTCGGCTATCCCGGCGGTGCGGTTTTAAACATTTATGACGAGCTGTATCAATGCAGAGACCGAATTCACCACGTTCTAACGGCGCATGAGCAGGGAGCGGCTCATGCCGCGGACGGTTTTGCAAGAGCAAGCGGAAAGGTCGGTGTCGTGATTGCCACTTCCGGTCCGGGTGCTACGAATTTGGTCACCGGCATTGCGAATGCCTACTTGGATTCTGTGCCTCTTGTGGCCATTACCGGTAATGTGGCGACCGAAGCTTTAGGACGAGACAGCTTTCAGGAGGTGGACATCGTTTCCATTACCCAGCCGGTTGTAAAGCATAACTTCATGGTAAAGGAAGTATCGGAGCTTGAGCAGACCATAAAGGAAGCCTTTTTAATTGCGAATTCCGGAAGAAAGGGACCGGTGCTTATCGATATTCCAAAGGACGTGCAGGTAAATGAATGCGAGTATGGAGTGGCAGTACTTCCTAGGATGCCGGAGAAGGCGGAGCTTCCCTATGATGAAGAAGTTGCCGTAAAGCTTCTTAATGAAGCAAAGAAGCCCTTTATCTATGCCGGCGGCGGTATTGTTTCTGCCGGAGGAGAGGACTATCTTCGGGAATTGGCCGAAAAGTTAAATGCCCCTGTTGCCGTAAGTATGATGGGACGGACGGTATTTCCGGATTCGCATCCTTTGAGCCTTGGTCTTGTGGGGATGCATGGCAGTTACCAAGCTGCCAAGGTGCAGTCGGAATGTGATTTGATGATTGCAGTCGGTGTTCGTTTCTCAGATAGAGCGACCGGCAATCTTTCCCGATACACGAAAAATTGCAAGGTTATCCATGTGGATATTGATAAGGCGGAACTGGGAAAGAATCTGACTCCCGATTGCTCCGTGCAGGCCAATGTTAAAAAATGGATGAAGTCTATTCTTCCAAAGATTAAGGAAAGAAAGAATCCGGAGTGGTGGAAGGAAATAGATTCTTACCAAGTCGTGAAGAACCCTAAGAAGGACGCTTTTCATCCGAAAAATATTTTGGATACGGTACGAAAGTATACGAAGGATGAAACGGTTGTGGCTACCGATGTAGGACAGCACCAGATGTGGACAGCGCAGTATTATCGCTTTGAGAAGCCAAGAACCTTCCTTACCTCCGGGGGGCTTGGAACCATGGGCTACGGTTTGGGGGCGGCAATTGGGGCCTGTCTTGCAAAAGATAAGGCGGAAACCCTTTTGATTACTTCGGACGGATCCTTCTCCATGAATTGTCATGAGCTTTGTACGGCAGTAAACGAGGGACTTCCTATTACGATTGTGCTTTTAAATAACCAGGTGCTCGGTATGGTTCGGCAATGGCAGACCGCTTTTTTCGGAGAACGTTATTCTGCAACGGTCTTAGACAGAGGAACGGATTTTGTAAAGCTTATCGAAGCTTACGGCGGAAAGGGATTTTCCATTCATAAGATTTCGGAGCTGGAAAAGGCCTTAGAGGAAAGAAAGAATATTGCAGGCCCTGTACTTCTTGACTGTCATATTGATAAGGATGAGAAGGTTTTACCGATGATTCCACCCGGAAAATCAGTGGAAGAAATTATCTTATAAGGAGAAAGCATGAAGAAGTTTACGATTGACCTCTTTGTTAATAACCGTTTCGGTGTTTTGAACCGGATTACCGGTCTATATTGCAAGAGAGGCTATAATATTGAATCCATTCAGGCAGGACCAACTGAAATTCCGGGTTGTACCAAGATTGAAATCGTTTCCACAGGAGACGAGTATATGCGGATGCAGGTCATTTCCCAGCTGGAAAAGCTCTATGATGTAAGGAAGGTAGAGTTGATGTCCGTAACGGATTTAGAGTAAAACGAAGATTTTATCTATAGGTAAAACAACGTGTAATGCAAGAAGGTAGGGAGACACGGAATCTTCGTGCCGGAAGGCTTCGCGATAGAGTGGGAGCGGATGCTCCTTAGGCATCATGGAAGTTAGGGAAGAAAAGCATATTTCTCGGATGAAATTTATCTTTCGAAAAGACTTTTTTTGCTTCCATCATAATCAAAAAAGGAGAAAGAAAAATGGCTGTAATGTACTATGAAAAGGATTGTGATCAGACTCTGTTAAAGGGAAAGAAGGTAGCGATTATCGGATATGGTTCTCAGGGACATGCCCATGCTTTAAACTTACGGGATAGCGGCGTGGATGTAATTATCGGTCTCTATGAAGGTTCAAAATCCGCAGCAAAGGCAAAGGAAGACGGATTTACCGTTCTCAATACCGATGAAGCGACAAAGCAGGCGGATATCATCATGATTTTGGTCAATGATGAGAAGCAGGCAAAGCTTTACAAGGAGCAGATTTCCGGAAACCTTAGTGCAGGAAAGACGATTGCTTTTGCACATGGCTTTAACATTCACTACCATGCTATTGTTCCTCCAACAGATGTGAATGTCATCATGGTTGCTCCAAAGGGCCCCGGTCACACAGTTCGTTCCCAGTATGTAGACGGAAAGGGAGTACCTTGCCTTGTAGCTTGCGAGCAGGATCCTTCCGGAAACTCTATGGATATTGCAAAGGCCTATGCTGCAGCTATCGGCGGAGCAAGAGGCGGAATACTGGAAACAACATTTAAGGAGGAGACAGAGACCGATCTTTTCGGTGAGCAGGCAGTGCTTTGCGGTGGTGTATGTGCTCTTATGGAGGCAGGATTCAATACTCTCGTGGAAGCAGGTTACAAGCCCGAAAATGCCTATTTCGAGTGTGTGCATGAGATGAAACTGATTGTAGATTTGATTTTCAATGCAGGATTTGAAGGCATGCGTTATTCCATTTCCGATACTGCGGAGTATGGAGACTATACAGCAGGCCCGAAGGTTATCGGAGAGGAAGCGAAGGCTGCCATGAAGAAGATTTTAGCGGATATTCAGGACGGAAGCTTTGCAAAGGATTGGATTTTGGAGAACCAGGCCGGAAGACCTCATTTCCTTGCGATGAGAGAGGCAAAGTTGAACAATCTGGTTTCCGAGACCGGAAGGGACCTTCGTAACAAGATGGGATGGAAGCAGGTTCAGGACTTGGATCAGGCTAGATAAGAATATTTTGCTTTAAGGGGTAGAAGGAATTTTGATTTCTCTAAGATAAGCTTCGATAAGATGCCTATCTTAGAGAATCAGAAGATAAAAGTTTGTAAATCTGAAAAAAGATTAGCAGGAAGAAGGGGAAAATGGAACTTACGCTGGACAGAGTTTATCAGGCGGCTCATGTACTGAAGCCGGTAATCAATAAGACGGATCTTGTGCATGCGACAAGAATAGAGGCAGATTGTGACCTGTATTTAAAGACGGAGAATCTACAAAATACCGGTTCTTTCAAGATTCGAGGTGCCTATTTTAAGATATCCACCCTTTCCGAGGAGGACAAGAAGAAAGGTGTAGTGGCTTGCTCTGCCGGAAACCATGCACAGGGCGTGGCACTTGCGGCGACCAAGGCCGGTACCAAGTCTACCATTTTCCTCCCTGCTATTGCTCCAATTTCCAAGGTGGAAGCAACCAGAAATTATGGAGCGGAAGTGCGCATGATTGACGGTGTATACGATGATGCCTATAACGCTGCAGTAGAATACCAGAAGGAAAGCGGTGCGGTTTTTATTCATCCCTTTAATGATATTGATGTCATGGCAGGACAAGGCACTATCGGAATGGAAATCATGGAACAGCTGGAGGACGCGGATGCCGTTGTAGTTCCGGTCGGTGGAGGAGGGCTCATTTCCGGTGTATCTTTCGTAATCAAAAAATTAAACCCGAAATGTAAAGTCTACGGTGTGCAAGCACAGGGCGCGGCTTCCATGGTACAGGCGGTAGCGGATAGGAAGCTGGAAAGCTTAGAAGAGGTGCATACCTTTGCAGACGGTATTGCCGTAAAATCTCCCGGAAACTTAAGTTACGAAATGGTAAGGGAGTATGTGGATGAACTGGTTACCGTCAGTGATGATGAGATTGCCGCGGCAATCTTAACGCTTATGGAGAAGCAGAAGATTGTCTCGGAGGGAGCCGGTGCGGTTTCTGTTGCGGCTGTTCTCTTTAATAAGCTTCCGCTTAAAGGGAAAAAGGTGGTCTGCATTATTTCCGGTGGAAATATTGATGTCAATATTCTTTCCCGTGTCATTAGCCGCGGTCTTTTAAAGACCGGCAGGAAAGCATCTCTGACACTTTCTCTTTTGGATAAACCGGGGCAATTGGAAGAAGTTTCCCGTATTATTGCGGAGCTGGGAGCCAATGTAACGAAGGTCGATCACAACATGAATGTGGAGGATTCGGACATCAACGGCTGCTATTTGACATTAAGGATTGAAACACGAGATTTTAAGCATATAGAAGAAATTAAGAAACGCTTTCGTGAGGAAGGGTTTTCGTTGGTGTAAGACGAAGTATTGTAAATGGAGGTAAGATGACTGGAGCAGATGCGATTGTCAGGTGTTTGGAGCTGGAAAAAGTAAGCTATGTTTTCGGTTATCCCGGTGTAGCGATTTGTCCTTTTTTTGACAGCTTGGAAAGTACAGATATAGAAAGTATCTTGGTTCGAACGGAGCAAAATGCGGCACATGAAGCAAACGGCTATGCCAGAATCAGCGGAAAACCCGGAGTTTGTGCCGTGACCTCCGGTCCCGGAGCGACCAATGTAATTACCGGGATTGCGACTGCCTTTGCGGACAGCATTCCTCTTATTGTGATTACGGGACAGGTAGAGAGTCGTCTGCTCGGCTCGGATGTCTTTCAGGAGGCGGATATCTGCGGTGCCTCGGAATCCTTTGTAAAATACAGCTATACTCTTCGCAATGCGGAAGAAATTCCGAAGGTCTTTAAGGAGGCTTTTCATATCGCGATGACAGGGCGAAAAGGTCCGGTTTTGATTGATATTCCCATTGATGTGCAGAAGGCAAGTCTTAGGAAATTCCAATATCCCGATGACTTGAAAATGCGTACTTATAAACCTACCGTGCAAGGAAATCCTGTGCAGATTAAGCGTTTGTTTCAGCGTCTTGAAAATGTAAAAAAACCGATTCTTTGCGTGGGAGGCGGTGTTCATTTAGCGGGGGTTTCTGAAAAGGTAAGGGAATTTTCTCACAAATTCAATATTCCGGTAGTGAGCACCATGATGGGACTCGGCACGATGCAGGACATTGATCCGCTGTACTTCGGTATGGTGGGAAACAACGGAAGGTCTTACGGAAATAAGGCCATGAATAGAGCGGAACTCATTATCATGATGGGCGCGAGAGTTGCGGATCGTTCTATCAGTCAGCCCGATTTGATTACGGAAAATAAAACCTTGGTGCATATTGATGTGGATCCCGCGGAAATCGGGAAAAATGCCGGTCCGGAGATTCCTTTGGTAGGAGATCTTTCCAGTGTACTGGATAGCCTTCTTCATGTGGAAGCGGAGCTTTCCTATCCCGATTGGATGGAAGAATTAAACGGTATCAAAGAAGAGACGGAGCTTCTTATAGAAAAGAAGAAAAAAGAGGAGTTGAACGCTACTCTTGTCAATCCGTATTATTTCCTAAGGGAACTGAATCTGGCATTACAAGATGATGCTATCTATGTAGCGGATGTGGGACAGAATCAGCTATGGTCCTGCAAACATTATAAAATGAAGGAAGGACGTTTCTTGACCTCGGGCGGTATGGGAACCATGGGCTATTCTCTTCCTGCGGCAATTGGCGCTTATTTTGCGGAAAAGGAGATTGCTTGCTTAGAAGATAGAAAGAATAAAAAGGAAATTATTGCCGTCATGGGAGACGGTGCCTTTCAGATGAGTCTTATGGAGCTTGCGACTCTTCGACAATATAGCGCAGGTGTAAAAATCATTGTTTTTCATAATGGCGTTCTCGGTTTGGTAAGACAGTATCAAAAGACGGCATATAAGGAGCATTATTCCATGATTGACTTAAGCGGGAATCCGGATTTATCCATGCTTTCCAAGGCGTACGGTCTTTCTTATTTTTCCGTAAAAGAGAATAAAGAGGTAAAAGAGAGTATTCGAGCCTTTTTGGATAAAGAGGAAAATGGAATCTTGGAAGTCTTTGTAGATATGGAGGAGACGGCCTGATGAAGAGAATTTATTCTGTTTTGGTAGAAAACCGCTCCGGTGTTTTGGCAAAGGTTGCAGGACTGTTTTGGAGACGTTGCTTTAATATTGATTCCTTGACTGTAGGAGAGACGGAGGACAGCGCGATCTCCAATATGGTGATTGTTTCCAGCGGGGAAGAGCGAACCTTAGAGCAGGTGGAAAAACAACTGAACAAAAAGCTCGACATCATTAAAGTGCGAACCTTTAATGAAAATCAGGGACTTTGCAGGGAACTTCTTATGGTTAAGCTTCGCTATAAAAGAGATAACCGGAAGGATATTATGGAAAATTGCCAGATTTTAGGGGCGAAAATTGCAGAGCTTGGTCATTCACAGATGATTATTGAAATGTGTGATACCCCGGAAAGAATTAATATGTTTTTAGATACTTTAAAGTCGGTCAGTATTTTGGAATGTGCGCGTACCGGAACGCTCGCAATGCTCAAGATTTCCGAGAGTGAAAATAAGTAAAAAAAAGTCGAAATACTTGTTTTACAATCCTGATTTTGGCATAATATAGCGAGAATTGTTTTCTTTAGTAAAGGAGAGTAATATGAAAGTTATATCAACAAGCAATGCACCTGCAGCTATCGGTCCTTATTCCCAGGGCTTTGTAGTAGGAAATTTAGTGATTTCTTCCGGTCAGATTCCCGTTAACCCTGAAAATGGAGAAATTCCGGCTGATATTTCCGCACAGGCTGAACAGAGTTGTAAGAATGTAAAGGCAGTTATTGAAGCAGGTGGAAGTGATATTTCCAAAGTTGTTAAGACCACTTGTTTCTTGGCTGATATGGCTGATTTTGCTACTTTTAACAGTGTGTATGAGAAGTATTTTACCTCTAAGCCGGCTCGTTCTTGTGTAGCGGTAAAGACTCTTCCGAAGAACGTACTTTGTGAGATTGAGGCTATAGCAGAACTGTAAATGAAATTTTATACTTATAATTATCTTTTAAGCAGAATAGAGGTGACCAATTGGGTGCAGATTTTTTTCATTGTTTTGGCCACCTCGGTCTTGTTTTTTGGTGTTTTTAAATACTACAAAGAAAAAAAACAAAGCAAGTACAGGGAGCTTTCCCTGATTGCTTTGTTTTTGGTATTAATAATAATAGGAATTCGGATTAATGATATCCAGATCCATAAAGCGATTGATAATGGTTATGGAACAGCTCTGAAACTGATAGAGGAATTGTCAGAAACCATGGATACCCCCAAGGAAGACATCGTTATCAATACACAGGCTGCTCGGGATGGCGCAATTATTCGAGTTCCGGAAGAGAAGTATTACAGAGTGATTTACGCGGATGGGAATATACTTTTGGAGAAGATGGAGCTTTATCATCCCCAAATTGAAATTATAGATTCGGAGTCAAATTCATGATTTTATCCTATACCAATATTGCTATAAAGCTTGCGTTGGGCTTAATCAGTTTAATCATCGTCATTAACATTACCGGAAAAGGAAATCTTGCACCATCCTCCGCTATTGATGCGGTGCAGAACTATGTTTTGGGTGGAATTATCGGTGGCGTAATTTACAATAACAATATCAGTATTCTGCAATATCTTGTTATTTTGATGATCTGGATTTGCCTGGTATTGAGCATGAGATGGTTAAAGACCAATAGCTCTTTCTTTAAGGTAGCGATTGACGGTAAACCGGTTGTGCTGATTTCCAGAGGAAAGCTCGATACGGAGGCCTGCAGAACTGCAGGTCTTACTGCACATGAAGTGATGTTTAAGTTAAGAAGTAACGGAATTTATAGTATAAAAACAGTAAAACAGGCAGTGTTGGAACAAAATGGACAGTTGATTATTGTGAAGGCCGGAGAAGAGAACCCTCGTTTTCCTTTAATTACAGACGGAACCATCCAATTACAGGCATTGGACAGTATCGATAAAACGGAAGAATGGCTTATGGAAAAACTGAAGGAACAGGATGTGGAAAATATTTCGGATGTTTTCCTTGCCGAATATGAAAACGGCAATTTGAATTTGGTGAAATACTAGTCAGGAGGGACAGTATGAAATGTAGTTTTTGCGGGACAGAAGTGGAC
The DNA here is from genome assembly GCF_000238055.2 of Oribacterium parvum ACB1. GTDB lineage: Bacteria > Bacillota > Clostridia > Lachnospirales > Lachnospiraceae > Oribacterium > Oribacterium parvum. The sequence goes on along the minus strand of NZ_KE148312.1, from coordinate 2,035,755 downwards.
GACAAACAAAGATTTTGTCCTAATTGCGGTCTGCTTCTGGACTTAAGCTTTACACCTTATTCTGTAAAGGATATTGAGAAGCCTCAGGAAAAGAGAGAAGAACCGGAATTCCTTCGTCAGAAGAGGGAATATCAGGAAAGTCTGGATATAGAAGAAGCGGAAGTAACAGTAGATTCACAAGTTGTAGAAGAAGCGGAAGTAACGGAAGAAGAGGTTGAAGAAACAGAAAAGTTTGACGATCAGGCAGTGTCAGAAGAAGCGGAAGTAACAGAAGAAGCAGAAGCGACTGAGAGAGCAGAAAAGCTTGACGATCAGGCAGTGTCAGAAGAAGCAGAAGCAATAGAAGAGTCAGAATTAGAAGAGGAAGCAAAGCGGACAAAAGAATCAGAAGTAGAAGAGGAAGCAAAGCGGACAGAAGAGTCTGAAGTAGAAGAAAAAGCAAAGCGGACAGAAGAGTCTGAAGTAGAAGAAAAAGCAAAGCGGACAGAAGAGTCTGAAATAAAAGAGGAAGTGGAACTGACAGAAGAGTCAAATGTTGATGAGAATTCAGAACTGGGAAATGATTCGGAAGAGACAGAAGAATCTAAGCTGGCGGAAGAGGACGTAGAGGCGGATAAAGCAGAAGAGGCAAAGCAGGTAGACAATATAGAAGCTTCGGAACCAGAGTTTGTAAACGGTTATGATGATGCTTCATATTCGGCACTTTTAGATGAGGAGTCGGAGCTTTCTGACGATACTTTTGATGAGGTCTTTTCTGATGGCTCTGATGAAATCTTTGACGATGAAGTAGAAGAGGATTCGGAAAAAGACTTTGTTAAAGACTTCTCTGTTCTTTCGAGGCGGGAAGAAGTTCTTCAAGATATGTCCGATGACAAAATAGTAACGGATAAATCTTTTGAAAAATTGAATGATATAAATTCTCTGAAAAAGGAAGAGGAAGAAAAAAGTGAAATAAAAAGTACGGAGGAAGATTTAGCGGAAGAGTCGTTTTCTCCCGATGCTAAGATTTTCTCCATTCAGGAGAAAAAGGATGAGGAAGATTTTTTCGGAGAAATTCCGGATGACCCGGATGATTTTAGAGATAGATCATCTATTCCGCCTACATCGATGAAGGAGCTGAAATCAGGTCTTCCCAGTAAAAAGATTATTGCGTGCACCGCAGCTGTTGCAATACTTGGCTTTGCCGGTATTAACTATCTGAATTCACCGAAGGTTCGTTATGATTCTTTCTTGAAAAAGGGAGAGCAGTTTATAAAAGGAGAAAAATATAGCGAGGCTGTAGAGAGCTTGGAAAAGGATAAAAGCAGTTTTCAGCTCGATGCAAGGTACTATCTGTTGCTTTCGGAAGCGCAGAAAAATGCCGGAAAGCACGAGGATGCCATTGCCAGTATTTTGGAGGGACAAAAGCATTTTTCCGATAATCAGGAGCTGAAGGATGCTTTAAACCTCTTAGATCCAAAGCTTAGCAGTGATATTCGTGAAGAATTGTATCATGATTCCTTTGAAATCAAGTTGGAAAGCAGTTCCGGCGGGAAAATTATCTATAGCCTATCAGGAGGAAAAGAAGATATTTCCCAAGCGGAGTATACAGGACCGATTTCGATAAAGAGAAACGGAAACTATACTTTGATGGCTTATGGATTGGCTTCTGATGGAGCAAGAGGCGAACTTTATACTAAAAGCTTTACGGTGGACTTGGATAAAGAGAAATATCATCTTTCCTCTTTTGTGGACTTGGATGGCGGAAAAGGGTATATAGATGAAAATGGTGATCAGGCTATCGGTTGGACTCTCATAGATAATGCATATTACTATTTCAATGAAAATGGAATTATGCAGACCGGTTTCCTGGAGTTGGACGGAGAAAAATACTATCTGGACAGTGATGGAAAAATGCATACCGGCCGTTTGGATTTGGATGGAAAGAGCTATTATTTTGATGAGCAGGGACATATGGTACGAGATGCATGGATTGAGAATCGGTACTATGTTGATGAAAATGGAGAAATGCTTAAGAATCAAAGCAATAGTGACGGAATCTATTTTGATCAAAACGGAAATCGCTCTTTTGATGCAAAGGCTTTATATGAAGAACACCCGGACAGCATTTTGGCCATTGTAAGCAAAGACAGAAAGAAGGATGGAAATAAGTACATCTTTAAGGCTAAGGTATATTATCAGAAAAAGAATGGACGTCCGAGCGGTGATCCTGCCTACGAAACGGAGATTGTGATGGCAGAGAATGCAATGATGCACTATCTGGATGAAAATCTGGAGAACATTACAGCAAAGGACGCTGTTTCCTTCCTTCCGAATTTATACTTACAAGAAATTGTGCAGGACAAGGATGGAGTCATCACAAGATTTGGATTTGTTCTTGGAGAGAGGCGTGGATAATGGATTTAAAGCAATGGATTATTCCCTTTCTGCTCCTTTCCTTTCTCTTTATTGTTATTCTGACTGTGATTCTTTATCGCATTATGTGGATGCGCTTGAACGCAATTATTAAAAAGAACAAGGAGCAGGAGAAAATTCAAGAGAGCAAGGAAAAGGAAGATATATAATAAAAGAAAATCCCGGACACTCTCGTCCGGGATTTTTCAAGCTATACAGCTGGCTGGTATCTATTCTATTCTCCATTGTTAAAGTAATATATAAGTAAAACTAAAAATTTTATTGCTCCTTGAAAGAAATATTACCTTCATCGTCCATTTCATCGATGATTGCCAGGCTATAGACATCAAAGCCCATCTCGCGGAGTTCTTTTCCTCCGGACTGGAATCCCTTCTCAATTGCAATACCGATGCCGGCAATATTTGCCTCTGCCTGTCCGCAGATATCAATGAGCCCGCGCATTGCTTTACCTACGGCTAAGAAATCATCAATAAGAAGAACAGTATCGTCTTTAGTCAAAAATTTCTTGGAAAGAGTTACGGTAAAGTCTTTACCGTAGGTGAAAGAATGAACTGTAGAGGTGTAGAGCTCCCCGTCAAGATTTTTACTTTTTGCCTTTTTTGCAAATACAACCGGGACTTTAAAATACTGTGCAGCCAGACAGGCAAGTGCAATGCCCGAAGCCTCTATCGTAAGAATCCTTGTAATGCCTTTATCCTTAAATCTTTCAAAGAATTCCTTACCCAATTGTTCCAGCAAGCTTACATCCAATTGGTGATTCAAAAAGCTGTCCACCTTTAAAATGTTTCCCGGTCTAACTTGACCATCTTCTTTAATTCGCTCTTCCAACAACCTCATTTGACTCTCCATCCTTTCAAAAAAGCACTTGTGTACAATCTGCAAGTATAGTAAAACTTAAGCAAGTTTGCCTATATCCTAATGCAAAATAAGGAAAAAAGAAAGAGTAAAAAGAATCTATTATAAATTATTATAAAATAGACTTATCGTATGTTTTTGGGTATTTAAATCAAGATAGAAGAAAGGGAGCAAAGAATTTTTATGGAAAAATTACATCTACCGGCAGGATATGATACTGTTTTGGAAGAATTTGCGAAGAAGAATAATGTGGCTTTTGAGACTGCATTTTATAACCTGATGGATTTTATTCAATTAAAAGATTATTCTTTTCATTCAGTAAAAGTCCTGGTTGAGAATCCGGATTCCTATTTAGAGGAAGGAACAGAGATTGAGGAGTCGGAGATTCTTTTAGCTTATATGGAAAGCTTCGGAGAAAATACGGTAGGTGCAAAAGTTTATGGATATTATAAGAGGGAAAATGCATTTCTTGCGCTCGAAATAGAGTATGACAATCCTCTAAGTTGCTGGGAGATTCTTAGTATGTTTCAGAGAAAAATACCTTCCATGGAAGTGAAGAATGGAGAACTCTATCTTTTTTATGTGCATAATCTGCAGGAAACGGATACAAGTCCGGATGGATTTCCTCATATCAGAGAGCTTTCAGAGGTAGAAGAGAAGTATACGAAGGCCGGATACTTTGAATCGATTTATCTTGAGGAAGAAGAGGAATGGGAGGATTAATCATTAATCCTCCCATTTTTAAGCTTATACTTTTTTAAGCTAAAACTTTCTTAAAAAAATTTCTTATTCCGGAAACCTGATAGAGGGATCCAAGACAAAGGAGAAGTGTATTGCCATCTCCATTTTTTAACCTTTCAAAATTCCAATCCAAGCCTGCTTCGGCACTTTCCGGGATAAAGATTTCTCCATCATATTCTTTCTCCCATTGCGATTTTAGAGTGCTTACATTTAAACCTCGCTTGTCATCTACCTGAAAGAAGGTAAAGCTTAGACTGTTGTTCTTTAATATCCTGAGCATTTCCATATAATTTTTATCTGCCATAACGGAGAAAAAAACCCTTTTCTTGTATCCCGGAAAAAGCATTTCAACTGAGCGAACCAAAGCGGTTACGGCCTGAGGATTATGAGCACCGTCCAAAACAATAAGAGGATTCTTACTTAAGATTTCAAATCGTCCCTTCCATTCCACCGAATATAAGCCAAGTTTTACAGCTTCTTCCGAAATCTTGTAGCCCTGTGCTTTTAAACAATCTACGGCATCACAAATGACCATGGCATTGTCCAGCTGAAAATCACCGAGAAGGGAAAGTGCATAGTCATTACGCTCGCGATAGCTGAAATATTGATATCCGTTTTCCAGAAAAAAAGGAGAAGAATGCAGATGACGACTGTCAGTAAGAATTAGTTTTGCTTCTTTTTCTTTTGCAACCTTCCGGATGACCTCTAGGACAGATTTCTCCTGTCGTAAAACGACAACGGGACGGTTTTTAGCAATAATACCCGCTTTTTCTCCGGCAATCTTTTCCAAGCTTTTGCCAAGGAGGGCAGTATGTTCCAGTCCGATATGGGCAATAATGGCAAGAAGCTTATCCTCAATCACATTGGTAGAATCCAGACGTCCACCAAGTCCTACTTCTAAAATCAGGAAATCAACCTTCTCCTCGTTGAAATATAAGAATGCAAGAGCGGTCAGAAGGTCAAAATCATTGGGCTTATTCTCCATGAAATGAAGCTCTTCGTGGATGCGTTTTGCATACGTAAGCAGCTTCTCATCTTCGATTTCTTTTCCGTCTATTGTAAAGCGCTCATTCACTCTTTCAAGATGAGGAGAAATATATAGACCTGTCTTATAAGATGCGAGACTGAGTATATTTTGCAAGCTTATGCAAATGGAACCCTTTCCATTACTTCCGGCCACATGAATACATCGAAGAGAGCGTTCCGGATTCCCTAATCTTCTTAAGAGCTCTTTTAAGGGGGAAAAATCACGTTCCATATAAGAGGGAGAATCCGGTTTATGCTTGGTACTTTCCTCTATGTCGGATGTCCCGAGAGCTTCCATACACTCTTCCCAGGTCATGAATTCAACTCCGTCACACGAAACCTTTTCTCTAAGAAGTAAACCATAAACTGAATGGTAAAGAATTGCATAGCGCCGTTAATTCCCACCTGAATCAATCTGGTCAGCATGATGGGAAGAAGAGGTGAGCCGGAGTTGATGGAAATCCATAAGCTGTTTAAGAGAAGACTGCAAACAAGCTGGGTTAGAAGAACCGCAAGAAAGATAGAAAGACTGCTCTTGTTTCGTTTTAAAATTGTAGCAAAAATAAAGGCGGAGAGGGCAATGGAGAAGGTATATCCCGGGAAATAGGGGTAGCTGGATAAAGCAAGACTACCGATAATATCGGCAAGAGCAGCCACTGTCACTGACTCCCATGTACCGAAATACAATGCGGCAAAAAGCATCGGGATGAAACCGAAACCGATTCGGATATTCCATGCATTAATGGAAAATATTCTGGTAAGAACTACTTGTAAAGCGATAAGCATGGAAAGTGTAATCATTTTTTTTGTTGTTGAGTTTTGTAAATCCATAATTCGTCCCCTTTTTCAATAAAAATTGAAGATACGACTGCATAGTATCTTAGACGACCGCGTTTGTAAAGGATAAATCTCTACAGATTATAGGTAAGTGTTTTTTTGCACTGTAAAAAATACTATTCCTGCTTTTTCAGTACTTGTAAAACTGTTATATCAGGAATAAACTAAACAAGTTTTAATTAGGAGGGATGTGTATGAAATTAATTCGGCAAACTCTATGGATTATTTTTTTCACTTTCATAGGTGAGATTTTGAATAAACTTTTACCTCTCCCTGTTCCTGCAGGGGTTTACGGTTTGATTTTAATGCTTATTTTTTTAATGAGAGGTCTTATTCGTCTGGATGAAGTGGAGGTTGCGGGGAGTTTTCTTCTGGAAACAATGAGCATCATGTTTTTACCCGCTGCAGTGGGAATTATGACTGTAACCAAGCTTTTGCTCCCGGTTCTCTTACCTTATACGGTTATTATTTTCTTTTCCACGTTTCTTGTAATTTCCGTCACGGGTCTCTCCGCAGAGTTTATTCTTCGCAGAACGGAATCAAAGGAAGATAAGTTGAAGGAAAAGCTATCCGTAGAAGTAGCTATGGACAAGAAAGAAAAGCAGAAAGAGGAGCTGGTATCTTTGCTTCTTGAAGATGCAAAAAGCGGTTTACAGGATTTGGAGGGGTAAGAAATGAAAGAATTGATTTTTAGCTCGGAGCATTTCGGCTTCGTACTGAGTATCTTTATTTTTCTTCTTTCAATACAGATTAAAGTGAAGTTTAAATCGGAGCTTTTAAATCCTCTACTTCTTTCCACAATCATTATCGTGGCAATATTGGTTTTATTTCGAATTCCTTATAAGGAGTATCAGAAAGGAGCAGATCTGTTAAGTTATTTTTTGACACCGGCAACAGTCTGCCTAGCCATTCCGCTTTATAAGCAGATATCTCTTTTAAAAAACAATTTTAAAGCTGTTTTTTTTAGCGTTTTACTTGGAACACTTACTTCTTTGGGAAGCATTCTGTTTTTGGGACTTTTGTTTCGACTTAAATCGGAACATATTTTTACTTTACTTCCGAAGTCTATTACGACAGCAATCGGAATAGGGGTTTCCGAGGCAAGCGGTGGCTATGTAAATCTCACCGTTGCTGCCATCGTGATTACCGGTATTTTGGGAAGCATACTTTCTGATTTGATTTTTCGAATTCTTCCGATTCGTCATCCTATTGCAAAAGGTCTTGCGCTGGGAACCGGATCCCATGCTATCGGCACGGCAAAGGCTTTGGAATATGGAGAGGTGGAAGGCGCTATGTCTTCTCTTGCAATTGTCTTAGCGGGAATATTTACGGTTATCTTTGTACCTATTATAACAGCAGTATTTTTCTAAAAGCGGACAGAGAGAAGTGTTATAGTTAGGCGGAAACTACAGTAAAGTAAAAATTGTAGTTAAGCGAAGATATCCATTTTTGTAAGAAAAAAGAGAAGTTCTTTTTATGTGGTTTGTTAAAATAAAAAGAACTGAATTACTACAAACTTTGGGGGAGAAGAATGAAAAAGAATATACGAATTGGTTTTATCCTGCTTTTGTTTTCAGCTATTTTTGTTTTTAAGGGCTTTGCAGACGGTCCCGATTTGGACGACAAGCAGGCGGTGCTTTCCGGACCGGGAATGAACCTTGGGAAGGGAGAACAAGAACAGTCTTCCGTAAATGTACCGGAGTCGGCTTTCCAAGTTTACTCCGGCGTCTTATCAGGGGAAGAGATTCCTTTGCCTTCCGACTATGCTTTTTCTTCTTATGAATTTTACGGCTATAATGAGCTGTCCTCCGACTTGATGAAATTAAAAGAGACTTATCCGACTATGCAGTTGGATTCTCTCGGAAAAACGGTGGATGGCAGAGAACTGTACCGGGTAATTGTTGGGAATCCGAATGCTCCTAAGAAAATCTTGGTTCATGCAGGGATTCATGCACGAGAATACATAGTTTGTAAAGTGGCTATGCGACAAATAGCAAGTCTTTTGGAGATGCAAAAGACAGGGAAAACATATGGAGGTAAGTCTATAGCGCAGATGCTTGAAAATACCTGTATTCATTTCGTTCCCATGGTAAATCCGGACGGGATTTCTCTTGTGCAGTACGGGATAGGCGGTATAGGATCGGAAGCATTGCGTGCTTCCATTATGGATATGGCTAAGAGGGAAAATGTAACGGATTATGCAAGTTATTTTCGTCTCTGGAAAAATAATGCAAGAGGTGTAAACCTCAATAAGAATTTCGATGCCAATTGGGAACAAACAGTAGACCGTAAAGGCTATCCGTCTAAGGATGAGTATAAGGGAAGTGCCGCAGAGTCTGAAATGGAATCCAAGGCACTGGCTGATTTGCAACGCAAGGAGAATTTTAAATGTACCTTAAGCTATCATACTCAAGGTGAAGTAATTTACTGGTATTTTGGGGAGGGATCCTATGTCAATGACGCCAGAAGATTAGCGGAAATTGTACATAAGAACTCCAACTATGCCATAATAGATTATTATAACGAGAATCATGCGGGCGGATTTAAGGATTTTACGGAAAGAAAACTGAATGTTCCTTCGGTAACAATAGAGTGCGGAAAAGGAACAAGTCCTGTTCCGGAACAGCAGATTGATAAGATTTGGAAGGAACAAAAGGGCATTTTACCGGATCTTTTGTTTGACTATTCAAAATAAGTTTTTCTGCTTCAAGAAAGGAAATAGTATGGCAAAAGAATTATGGAGAGCGGGGAATATGCTCTACCCTGTTCCGGCGGTCTTGGTGAGCTGCCAAAATAAAGCGGGAGAGAGCAATATGATAACCATTGCATGGACGGGTACGGTATGCTCAGACCCTCCCATGCTTTCCATATCTGTACGAAAAAATAGAGCATCTCATTCAATGCTTATGGAAACAGGGGAATTTGTTGTAAATCTCCCTACCGAAGGAATGGTGAAGGAGCTGGATAAGGCGGGAGTTCTTTCCGGGAAAAATGTCAATAAGTGGGAGCTTCTCCATTTGCATCCCGAAAAGGCAAGCACTGTATCCGTGCCTTTAATTTCCGAATGTCCCGTGAATATTGAATGTAAGGTAGAGCAGGTTTTAGAGCTGGGAAGCCACGATATGTTTTTAGGAAAAGTTATGGCGGTTCATGTGGAGAGCAGTTTGCTGGATACAAAAGGACGTCTGCAGCTGGAAAAAGCAAAACTCCTAAGCTATTCTCACGGACAATACTTTTCTTTGGGGAAATGTATCGGAAGCTTCGGCTTTTCCGTGAGAAAGAGGAAATAGTTTAGTTCCGTGCTTTACAAGTAATAATTATGATAAATAAATCTATGCCGGCACGAATGCAAAAAGATTCGTGTCGGCATTTTCCATAAAAGAAATACATAGATAATTTAATTCTCTTTGTGGTATAATACCTTGATTAAAAGCGATATTAGGTATATAAGTGCTTTGTCGGGGGAGACTCGAAGGAAGTCTTGTATTAGAAAGCAGGAGGAGAAGATGGCAGAGGAGAATCGTTCTTTTACGGATGAGAGTACGAATTTAGAGCCGGAGTCCAAGAATTTTATTGAGAATTTTATTGATGAGGATTTAAAAGAGGGAAAAGTAAAGGAAATCAAAACTCGTTTTCCCCCGGAACCGAACGGTTATTTACATATTGGACACGCAAAGTCTATTTTACTAAACTACGGTATCGCGCAGGAATACAACGGTACCTTTAATTTGCGTTTTGATGATACGAATCCTGTAAAAGAAAAGACCGAGTTTGTCGATAGTATTCGTAAGGATGTGGAATGGCTCGGGGCGGATTTTGAAAATAGGATGTTTTTTGCATCGGATTATTTCCCCATTATGTATGAAAAGGCAGTTTTTTTGATTCAAAAAGGAAAGGCCTTTGTAGATGATTTAACTGCTGAGGAGATTAAGGAATATCGCGGAGATTATAATACTCCCGGTAAGGAAAGTCCTTATCGCAATCGTTCAATAGAAGAAAACCTTCGTTTATTTACCGAAATGAAGGAAGGAAAATATCAGGACGGAGAGAAGACTCTTCGTGCAAAGATTGATATGGCCAGCCCCAATATCAATATGCGTGATCCGATTCTCTACCGCGTATCTCACATGAGCCATCACAATACAGGGGATGAGTGGTGTATTTATCCCATGTATGATTTTGCGCACCCTATCGAAGATGCAGTAGAGGGAATAAGCCATTCCCTTTGCACCTTGGAATTTGAAGATCACAGACCGCTATACGACTGGGTTGTGCAAGAGTGTGAGTTCCCCTTCCCGCCGAGACAGATTGAGTTTGCAAAGCTTTACCTGACGAACGTAGTAACGGGAAAGCGCTATATTAAAAAGCTCGTAGAAGATAAGATAGTAGACGGTTGGGACGATCCCCGACTGGTAACCATTGCCGCTTTAAGAAGAAGGGGCTATACAAAGGAAAGCTTGGCACAGTTTGTGAAGCTTTCCGGTATTTCCAAGGCACAGTCTTCCAGTGACTATTCCCTTTTAGAGTACTGCATTCGTGAGGATTTGAAATTAAAGAAACCTCGTTATATGGCGATTCTTGATCCGATTAAGCTCATTATAGATAACTATGAGGGCGAGGGAGAAATTCTTATCATTCCGAATAACTTGGAAAATGAAGATTTAGGCGAGAGAGAAGTCCATTTTTCTAAAGAGCTTTATATCGAAAGAGATGACTTTATGGTGGATCCACCCAAGAAGTACAAGAGACTAACCATGGAAAATGAAGTTCGTCTTATGGGAGCCTATTTTGTGAAGGCTGTTTCCTATGAATGTGATGAAGAAGGAAATGTTACGGTTGTGCATTGCACTTATGATCCCGCAACAAAGTCCGGTTCAGGATTTAGCGAGAGAAAAGCCAAGGGAACGATTCATTGGGTAGATGCAAAAACAGCCTTTACTGCAGAGGTTCGTCTTTATGAGCAGTTGATTGATGAGGAAAAAGGAAAACTGAATGCAGATGGAAGTCTGAATTTTAACCCGAATTCTCTTACAGTAAAGAACTGTTATCTTGAGAAGATTTTGGAATCTGCGGAGCCTTTGGAAAGCTTCCAATTTGTTCGAAACGGTTACTTCTGTGTAGATTGCAAGGATTCCACAGAAGGACATCCTATATTTAACAGAATTGTATCTTTGAAATCCAGTTTCAAAGTAAATTAACATAGAGGTATTCATTAAATTTTATTAACCGAAGTATATTTATCAATGTTAATTAAATCATCTTTTCATAAAGGATGTAAGGAGGAAGAGCATGGCAAAAAAATTTGGTTCTCTGGTGTTTTTGGCTGCAGTGGCAGGTGCCGCGGCTGGTGTAGTTTCTTATCTTTATAAGTATCAGAAGTTTTCTGAAGAAGTAGATCAGGATTTTACGGATGTCGTGGATTCTGCTATGGAGGTGAAGGATTCTGCAAAACGTTCTTATACGATTTTAAAGGATTCCAGAACAAAGGATGATTTTAAAGCAGTAGCGAAGGACCTCGGTTTTGCGGCAAAGAATCTGGCTATTGACACCAAAAATCTTGCTGTTGATGCCGGAAAGGATGCTTATAAGGCAGTTCGTGAAGCTTTTGATAAGAAGAAAAATGAGTTCATGGATGATGAAGAATCCGTCGACAGCGAAGATGTGGATGTGGAGTTTTACTACGATGATGATGTAGTGGACAGAAAAGAGGATCAGGAAGATCGGGACGAGTCGGTCGGAGAAGCTGACACGGAGAAGCCGGAGGAGTCTTCGAAGGAAGAAGGGTCCGGACTTGTAGTTACGGAAGAGGTGTAAGATGGAAAAGATAACGAGTTTTACCATTGATCATACTCGTCTTTTCCCGGGAGTTTATGTATCGAGAAAAGATAAGGTTGGAGCGGAGACTGTAACGACCTTTGACTTACGCTTTACGAAGCCGAATACAGAGCCTGCAATGGAAAATGCGGCAATGCATACCATAGAGCATCTTGCGGCCACTTATCTCAGAAATGATGAGAAATGGAAGGAGAGAGTTCTCTACTTTGGACCAATGGGCTGTCGTACCGGATTTTATCTTCTTCTTAAAGGGGATTTGGAAAGTAAGGATATTCAGAAATTATTGATTTCCTGTTTTTCCTTCATCGGAGGATTTGAAGGAGATATTCCCGGTGCCACTGCGCATGACTGCGGAAATTTCCGTGATATGAATCTTCCTGTTGCCAAGTGGTGGAGCATTAAGTATCTGGAAGAAGTTTTAGAAAAATTAAGCTTTGAAAATACGCATTATCCCGCGTAAATCAAAACTTAGATATAAGGAGTATAAGGGAATGGGAATCAAGATAAATACACACTACCAAGAAGTAAAAGAGAGTTATCTTTTTGCGGAAATAGCTAAGCGCATTCGTATCTGGCAGGAGAGTCATCCTGAAAAGGCGGATAAGCTGATTCGTATGGGAATCGGAGATGTTACAAGGCCGCTACCCAAGGAAGTTGTGAAGGCACTGAAAGAAGCTTCGGATGAGATGGGCGTTGCAGAAAGCTTCCACGGCTACGGTCCGGAGCAGGGCTATGATTTTCTGAGAGAAAAGATTCAGGAATATTACAAGAGTTTTCCTGTAGATTTGGCAAAAGAAGAGATTTTTATTTCTGACGGTGCGAAGTCTGACCTTGGGAATATATTGGACCTTTTTGACAGAGGAATTACTGCTTTGGTTACCGATCCGGTTTATCCTGTATATGTTGACACAAATATCATGCAGGGAAATAAACTTCTTTATGCACGTGCAGGAGAAGAAAATGGATTTTTACCCATGCCGGATCCTTCCGTAAAGGCGGATTTGATTTACCTTTGTTCTCCGAATAATCCGACAGGTGCCGTATATGACCGTACAGGACTTACGGCTTGGGTGAACTATGCTAAGGAGAAAAATGCGGTAATTCTTTTTGATGCAGCTTATGAATGCTTTGTGGAAGGGGATTTACCCCATTCTATCTATGAGATTCCCGGGGCTAAGAATTGTGCTATTGAGTTCTGTTCCTTCTCCAAGAAGGCAGGCTTTACCGGGACAAGATGCGGATATACCGTTGTACCGGATAGTCTTGTTTTTGGAGGACAGTCTCTTAGAAAGATGTGGTTAAGGAGACAGACTACAAAGTTTAACGGTGTTTCTTATATTGTGCAAAAGGCTGCCGCTGCAGTATTTACGGAGCATGGGGCAAAAGAGATAGAAGAGAATATCAACTATTACAAAGAAAATGCCAAGATGATTATGAAAACGCTCGACGAGTTGGGAATCTACTATACCGGAGGAAAGAATTCTCCCTATGTTTGGATGAAGTGTCCGAATGGTCTTCGTTCTTGGGATTTCTTTGATAAGCTTCTGGAGGAAATCTATGTAGTAGGAACTCCGGGAGCTGGATTTGGTGAAGCGGGAGAGGGATATTTCCGCTTGACAGCCTTCTCTACGCAGGAAAAAACAAAAGAAGCGATGGAGAGATTAAAGATTTTGCTTGCTAAATAGTTTCTAAATTAGAGAAATATTTATTTTTTGGACTTATAATCATAAAGTATTGAAAGATGCAAAAAACCGAGCTGACATGCAGCTCGGTTTTAATCTTTACTATAGATTAATTATCTAATCCAAATTCCGTTGGAATCAACACGATATCCGTCCGGAGTAACTTTGTTAACATAAAGAGATCCTACAGGCTGGTTCTCCACTTTCTGTGTAGAGAAATAGTACCAACACTTGTTCAGGAACTGCCAACCGGTAACCATACGACCATTATCACCGATGAAATACCACTGGTGCTGGTTAACGATCCAACCTTTGACAGGAGCACCGTTTTGGTTACTTACAAAAGACCAGGAACCGTCTCTGTTTGCTACCCAATGTCCATCAGTTTCAGCTGCATTTGTACTGGAACCGCCCCATGCTATAGCGCCCTCTCTAGCAAAAACAGGCATTACGGATGCTGTGGAAAGCATAGCGATTAATCCGGCAACAAGAATTTTCTTCTTCATAAAACGAACCTCCAAATGATTTTTGCAACTTTTTTCTAAATGTTACGAGGAAACTTGCTAGTTCCATTTATGATTATACAAAAAAACAATAAATTTACAAGAAAAAAATAATTTTGCTTTTTATCAAAATTTTATTATTTTTTAATAAAAACAACGTGGCTTATTCAATTCATTGTTCACGAAAACTTCACAGGATAATTTAGCACTCAATACTTGACACTGCTAATAGCTGACATTATAATTTCTAGTGTTGTTAAGATTTATACGTGATTGCAGAGGATGCAAATTAGCAAGGAGGTAAGCAATGAAATTAGTTCCATTATTTGATAAAGTTGTTTTAGAGAAGGAAAAGATGGAAGAAACCACGAAGAGCGGTATTGTCCTTCCCGGACAGGATGACAAGGAAAAGCCGGGACAGGCTGTTGTGGTTGCTGTAGGACCCGGTGGCGTAGTAGACGGTAAGGATATTACAATGCAGGTGAAGAAGGGGCAGCATGTTTTGTTCTCCCGTTATGCAGGTACAGAGGTAGAGCTTGAAGGTAAGAAGTATACCGTAGTTAAGCAAAGTGATATTTTGGCTATTGTAGAGTAACTATAGCGGTTGATTTTAAGAATGGATTTACGGACTTTGATGTTTGAAATTGTATAAATAGAGAAATTTGTATAAAACGAAAGCAAGAAGATTAGCGGAGGAATATTCCGCACAAGGAGGTTTATATGGCTAAGGAAATTAAATATGGAGTAGAGGCTAGAAAGGCTTTGGCTGCCGGTGTGGATGCCGTTGCCAATACCGTGAAAGTAACTTTGGGACCCAAGGGAAGAAATGTGGTTCTTGACAAGTCCTTCGGTTCACCGCTTATCACAAACGACGGTGTTTCCATTGCAAAGGAAATTGAATTAAAGGATCCGTATGAGAATATGGGAGCACAACTGGTTCGTGAGGTGGCATCCAAGACGAATGATGTAGCAGGAGACGGTACCACAACCGCAACAGTTTTGGCTCAGGCTATTGTTAGCGAGGGCTTGAAGAACTTGGAAGCGGGAGCTAATCCTATTGTCTTAAGAAAGGGTATTAAGAAGGCGGTTCTTGCTGCTGTGGAAAGCATCCAGAAGCAGAGCTCCAAGGTAAAGGGGAAGGACCAGATTGCGAAGGTTGCCGGCATTTCTGCAGGAGATAGTGCTGTAGGAGAGATGGTTGCCGATGCTATGGAGAAGGTATCGAAAGACGGCGTAATTACCATTGAAGAGTCCAAGACCATGCAGACCGAGCTGGACCTTGTAGAAGGTATGGAATTTGACCGCGGCTATATCAGTGCATACATGAGTACCGATATGGAAAAGATGGAAGCCAATCTGGACGATCCGTATATTCTGATTACCGATAAGAAGATTTCCAACATTCAGGATATTCTTCCGCTTCTTGAGCAGGTCGTTAAGACCGGTGCAAAGCTTCTGATTATTGCGGAAGATATTGAGGGCGAGGCATTAACCACCTTGATTGTCAACAAGTTAAGAGGTACCTTCAACGTAGTTGCTGTGAAGGCTCCGGGCTATGGCGACAGAAGAAAGGAAATGCTGAAAGACATTGCCATCTTAACCGGCGGTGAGGTGATCTCCGAGGAACTTGGCTTAGACTTAAAGGATGCTACGATTGAGCAATGCGGTAGAGCTAAGTCTGTTAAGGTAAGTAAGGAAAAGACCACTCTTGTAGAGGGCTTAGGAAAGAAGAAGGAGATTAATGATCGAATTGCCCAGATCAGAGGACAGATTGAGACAACTACTTCCGACTTCGATAAAGAAAAGTTACAGGAAAGACTCGCTAAGCTTTCCGGCGGTGTAGCTGTTATTCGTGTAGGTGCTGCAACAGAGACGGAGATGAAGGAAGCAAAGCTTCGTATGGAAGATGCTTTGAATGCTACCCGTGCTGCTGTGGAAGAGGGCGTTATCGCAGGTGGCGGATCTGCTTATATTCATGCGCAGGCTGCTGTAGAGAAGGTAGTAGAGAAGCTTGAAGGAGATGAGAAGACCGGTGCAAGAATTGTTTTAAAGGCTCTGGAAGCACCGATGTTCACAATTGCTTATAATGCAGGCTTAGAGGGTGCTGTAATCGTTAATAAGGTAAAGGAAAGCAAGCTAAACTTCGGTTTCGATGCTTATAAGGAAGAGTATGTAAATATGATGGATGCAGGTATCATTGATCCGGCTAAGGTTGCAAGAACTGCATTACAGAATGCCGCATCGGTTTCCGCATCTCTTCTGACCACAGAGTCCGTAGTGGCTGACATCAAGGAAGCGCAGCCCGCAATGCCTCAGGTTCCCGGCGGAATGGGCGGAATGATGTAATTTCCTTTGACTTTTGCAGACGTAGAAGGAGATTTTCCCATGGAAAACTATATTGAGCATCTGGTCAAGGGAAAAAGAGGAACGAAAGAATACATGGAAAGGGGAGTGGCAATAGCTCTCCCCTTTCTTTTCATGTTTATTCTTTCTTTATTGTCTCTTCCCATTATATTCTTTGTTTTTTTACTTCCTATATCGTATTATATACGGATAAGAAGCGATAAAGAATATGAGTACCTTTATATGGCGGGAGACTTGAGTGTTGATGTTGTTTACCACAAGAGCAGTAGGAAGAAACTGATACAATGCGGTAAGGAAGAAGTGCTGGAGATTCGACCCTTTAGTGAGGAGACAAAAGAGCAGTACCAAAGGAGCGGAGCAGCTGTTTTAGATCTTGCCGGTTTCGGAGAAAATCCGCATTATTTTTACTTAGTACAAAAAGAAGGAAAGAGGACTGCGCTTCTTTTGGATTGCCCTGAAAAGTTGATAAAGGAAATGCGGCTTTATTCCCGTGAAAAGTGGATCCGGTAATGAATATACAAAAAGAAAAAGCATAAAAGATAAGTATTAGAATATGCAAATATAAGAAGAGTAGGAGCAAAGAATGAAGGATTTCGTAAGAGTAGCGGCAGTGAGTCCGAATGTAAAGGTAGCAGATCCGTTTTATAATGTGGAGGAGATGCTGAAATGGGCTAAGGAGGCGGAAAAGGAAGCTGTCTCTCTTTTGGTGTATCCGGAGCTTTCCGTCTCCGGCTATACTGCAAATGATTTGCTTCTGCAGGAAAGTCTGCAAGAGGCCTGTAAAAAGGCTTTAAAAATATTTTCTGTGAAAACGAAGAAAAGTCCTGTGCTCTTTGTCATCGGATATCCGCTGGTTCATAAAGGAAAGCTGTTTAATACGGCAGTAGTTATGCAGGGAGGTATGATTCTGGGAATTGTGCCGAAAAGACATCTTCCGAATCATAGTGAGTTTTATGAGGAGCGTTATTTCCAAGAAGGAAGAGAGGAAGTGGAGTGGATTCAGGATTTTTTAGAAAAGGATGGAGATATTCCTTTCGGAATGCACCTACACTTTATTGCAGATCATGACGAACGCTTCCGCCTTGCGGTGGAAATCTGCGAAGATCTTTGGGTACCGAATCCTCCCTCTGTTACGCATTGCCTGATGGGGGCAACAGTCATTGCCAATACTACGGCTTCCGATGCACTTATTAAAAAAAATGACAGCAGAAGAGCTCTTGTGCAGCATTCCAGCGGTTGTTTGCATAATGCCTATGTCTATACCAGTGCGGGACCGTCCGAATCTACGCAGGATATGGTTTTTTCTGCTCACAGCATGGTTGCAGAGAATGGAAAAATTCTTGCGGAATCTCCACGCTTTTATGAGGGTATGACTTTTGGGGAGATTGATTTATCCGTTTTATGGAGAGAGAGAATCAAGCAAAACACCTTTGAAACCGTGGAGGAAAATGCTGTGCAGGTTCCCTTTACCTTGTTTAAAGCAGATTATCTTGCACAGGGTATTTCCGTAAAGCAACTGGACGAGGTTGAACGAAAAGCGGGAACAAGGAGAGGTTTAACTGGCGAGAAGGCCGGTGCTGAGGAAGTGGAATCGTGCAAGAAAGAAAAGAGACTGATCTTAAAGCGATTTATCAATCCGATGCCTTTTCTTCCGGTGGATAGTTCCAAGGACTTTGAACGTGGAGAGGAAATTCTCAGTATTCAGGCGCATGGTCTAAAGAAAAGACTTCAGCATATTGGAGCTAAAAAGGTAATTTTGGGACTTAGCGGAGGTTTGGATTCCACTTTGGCGCTTTTTGTTGCTGTAAAATGTTTTCAGCTTTTGGGATATGATTTAAAGAACATTATTGCTGTAACTATGCCGTCTTTCGGAACAAGTGAAATTACGCATAGTAATGCTTTGGAATCGGCAAGGATTCTCGGTACCGATATGCGGGAGATTCCTATTCATGATGCGGTTTTACAGCATTTTAAGGATATCTCTTATGATGAAAGTAAAAGAGATGTAGTTTATGAGAATGCGCAAGCCAGGGAGCGTACACAGATTCTGATGGATCTTGCAAATAAGGAGGGGGCACTTTTAATCGGGACAGGAGATTTATCGGAGTCTGCTTTAGGGTTTTCCACTTATAATGGAGACCACATGTCTATGTATAGTGTGAACTGTGATGTACCAAAAACTGCTATACCGCTTATATTGCATAGCTTTGTAAAGGACTTGGAGGATGCCTCCAAGGATAAAAAGGAAAAGAAGCAGGTAGAAGAGCTTAAGAAAACAGTGGAGAAGATTATTCATGTACCGGTTAGCCCGGAGCTTATTCCTCCTAATGAAAAAGGGGAAATTCAGCAAAAGACGGAGGAAATATTGGGACCCTATGCATTACATGATTTCTTCCTCTATATGCATCTTCGCTACGGCTTTTCGGCAAAAAAAGTCTTTTTCCTTGCCTGTCATGCATTTTCAAAGGAAAACCTGAAGTATTATAGTAGGGATTCTGCGGAAATAGCATATACTCCGGTGCAGATTTTGAATTGCTTGAAAATATTCTATAAAAGATTTTTTGCACAACAGTTTAAACGTTCCTGTACACCGGATGGCCCAAAGGTGGGAAGAATCGGTCTTTCTCCCCGCGGAGACTTACGGCAGGCCAGTGATGCATCTTCTCAAATATGGCTGAAAGAGTTGGAAGAAATTGAATCCAGCTTATAGACGAAGAAAAGAAACTTTGTTATACTCTTAATTCAAAGTAGTATTGTGGGTAGGGTCTGCGATACACCTATGGCTTATCAGAAAGACAGGTAGGGGATGCGAAGAATTGATTCACCTGCAAATGCATTGCTTAAAGAGATTCGAGAGCTTGGCAAGAAGGCCAAAAAAAGAAGAGAGGAAGGATATTTTGTTGGAGAGGGAGAACGCTTATTAAGGGATTTGCCTCTTTCTTCTCTTGTACAGATATTTTTAGGGGAAGATTATCGCGGAGAACTTCCGCATGGACTTTCCAAAGAGGATGAGCGGATCATTTTACTGAGTAAGCGAGCTATGGAAAGTATTTCCAATACGGAAAGTCAGCAGGGGATTGTGGCAAAGCTGAAGATCCCGACGGAAAAGAAGGCGGAGGGAGATTTTTTTCTTCTACTTGAGGATATACAGGATCCCGGAAATCTTGGGACCATATTTAGAACAGCGGAGGCTGCGGGCGTTTCTCATATTTTCCTGAGCAGGAACTGTACAGATCTTTTCAGTCCGAAGGTTTTGCGCTCCACCATGGGTTCTCTTTTCCGTGTTCCATTTAGTATTGGGAATCTTTTATCCACGGTAGAAGAGTTGAAGAAAAAAGGCGTTACATTTTATGCTATGCATCTTGCGGGAAGGGAATACTTTTACGAGAGTGATTTTTCTTCTTCCTCCGCCTTTATGTTAGGAAATGAGGGAAACGGTCTAAGTGATGAACTGAGCCGTTTAGCGGATGAAAAAATTCGGATTCCGATGATGGGAAGTATTGAGTCTTTAAACGTTGCTACAGCAGGGAGTATTGTAATGTACGAAGTGTATAGACAAAGAGCAAAGGGGATAGAGAAGCTATTTTCCGGGAGGAATTGTTGATGAATGGCAAGTCTCGCGGGAAGATTCCCAGCCATAATTTAGATATTTTGTACGGTGTTATCGCTTTGCTGATTTTTATTATGGCTGTGATGGCGCTTAGTAATCCGGATGAAAACAAGGTGCTTTTTCCTTTTATCTTTTTCTTTGCCTTTGTTTTACGAAGTGTTAATTTTATGCAAAGAAGAGCGGAAGAAGGAAAAGAAAAATATTTTCAACTGGCATTGTGTTTTGCTTTATTGGTGCTCAGTGTTGTTTCCGGCATCAGCCTTTGGACTTAGTCCTAAAGAAAGGAATTTAACTTGGATAGAGAAGAATTAGAGAAAATCATCGAAACATTAATGAGTAAAGCGAAGGGGAACAAGAACTCCATCGATATGGGTGAGGTTCAGGACATGGTAAAAGACCTGTCTCTCACGGAAGAACAGATGGAGAGTTTTCTACTTCTTTTGGAAAATAAAGGTCTCGAAGTAATTCCTACTGTTGATGAGGACGCCCTAAAGAAACTGGAAAAAGGCGTGGAGAAGGAAGATACGGAGGATGAGCTTCTTGCCCTTGAAGACGAAGACTTTTCTAAGGAAGAGGATGGCGAGGATATTGATTTAGATGCGGTTGATCTTCTGGAAGGAATCGGAACGGAAGATCCTGTTCGCATGTATCTTAAGGAAATCGGTACTGTCCCCCTTCTTACAGCGGAAGAAGAATATTCTCTTGCTATGAAGAAGCAGGAAGGAGACGAGTATGCCAAGCAGAGACTGATTGAAGCCAATCTCCGTCTTGTTGTTTCCATTGCTAAACGCTATACAGGGCGAGGCATGAGCTTCTTGGATTTAGTCCAGGAAGGAAACTTGGGTCTCATTAAAGGCGTAGAAAAGTTTGATCCGGAGAAGGGATTCAAGCTTTCCACCTATGCAACTTGGTGGATTCGTCAATCCGTAACACGTGCTTTAGCCGATCAGGCAAGAACGATCCGTGTGCCGGTACATATGGTAGAAACCATCAACAAGATGTCCAAGATGCAGAGAAAGTTAACGCTGGAGCTTGGCTACGAGCCTTCAGTAAAGGAGCTTGCAGAGCATCTTGATATGACAGAGGAAAAGGTGCAGGAAATCATGCAGATTGCAAGAGAACCGGCATCTTTGGAAACCCCAATCGGAGAGGAAGATGATTCCAACTTAGGAGATTTTGTGGCGGATGCCAATGTTTTATCTCCGGAGGGAAATGTGGAATCCGTTATGTTAAGAGAGCATATTGACAGCCTTTTGGACGATTTAAAGGAAAGAGAAAGACAGGTTATTGTTCTTCGTTTCGGATTAGAGGACGGACATCCGAGAACTCTCGAAGAAGTGGGAAGAGAATTTAATGTAACGCGTGAGCGTATTCGTCAGATTGAAGCAAAGGCCCTTAGAAAGCTTAGAAATCCGGTTCGTTCCAAGCGTATACGAGATTTCCTGCAGTAAGATATTTATGAGTGGTAAAAAGAATTATGAGCTCTTGATGGAAGCGGTCATAAGGGAGAATAGTGGAAGCTCTAAGCCGAAGCTCTTACTTCATGCCTGTTGTGCTCCCTGTTCTACGGCTGTGCTGGAGTCCCTTGTGGATTTTTTTGATATTACTTTGTTTTTTTACAATCCAAACATTGAAAGTGAGACGGAATTTCTACGTCGAGCAGATGAGTGTAAAAGATTGGTAAAGGAAATGGGACTTCCCATTCACTGTATCGTGACCAGCTATATACATGGGGAGTTTTTAGACATTGCCAAAGGACTGGAAAAGGAACCGGAGAGAGGCGAGAGATGTACAGCCTGTTTTCAGCTTCGTTTGGAGGAGACTGCAGCTTTCGCTTCGCGATGGAATAAGGAAAATCCGGAAAATCCCTTTGATTATTACTGTACCAGCTTAAGTATTTCTCCTTTAAAGGATGCAGAAAGGCTCAATAAGCTGGGAATGGAAATTGGGAAAAATTACGGTATTCCCTTCCTGCCATCCGACTTTAAAAAGAAAGGACGCTACCTGCGTTCGGTTGAACTTTCGAAGCAATATGAGCTTTACAGACAGGACTACTGCGGTTGCGAATTCTCCAAGGCGGAGAGTCTTCGCAGAAACAGGGAAAAAGAGAGTATTCAGTAAATTTTTGGAATACGAAAGTATAAAAACGTAGGATCAAGAGAATAGGAATGAGTATAGAATAGTTCAGAGTACGAAAAAAAGGGGGAAATATGGTAAGTGCAGAAGTGAAAATTATCAATGAGTCCGGGCTGCATCTTCGTCCCGCAGGTGTTTTAACACAGACCTGTATTCGCTTTAAGAGTGAAATCATACTCTATTATGGAGAAAGAAAGATTATTGGAAAGTCTGTTTTAAATGTCATGGCTGCCGGTGTAAAGAAGGGGAGTACGGTGAGAGTGGAATGCAACGGTGTTGATGAAGAAGATGCTTTAAAGGCTGTGTTAGAAGCAATTTCTACAGGTCTGGGAGAGGGAACAAGCGTTCCGGAATCTTTGTTCTAAAAGGCTATAAAAAAGCTGTAGGCGAAATCCGCTTACAGCTTTTATATTAATGGACTTTAGCCAGTATCGGAGCTGACATTTGAAAAATGTTAGCTCTGATTCTTAACAAGTGGCTAAGGCGAAGCCTGAGACATCTTGTTAATGGACTTTAGCCAGTATCGGAGCTGACATTTGAAAAATGTTAGCTCTGATACAAAAAACCACCCGCTATGCGGGTGGGAAACACTTGTTATACAAAAATCACCTTTCCTAATACAATAAAGTTGTTCAAGCTATATTGTAGAAAAGGAAGGTGATTTTATGGCGAAGAAAGAATATGCATTGGCACATACGAAATGGATGTGTAAATATCATATTGTCTTCACACCGAAGTATAGGCGAAAAATAATATATTATCAATATAAGTCAGATATTCGGGATATTATCAAGCAGCTCTGCGCCTTTAAAGGAGTGGAGATTATAGAAGGGCATTTAATGCCGGACCATGTACACATTCTGGTTAGTATTCCACCTAAGATTAGCGTTTCTTCTTTTATGGGCTATTTAAAGGGAAAAAGTGCCTTAATGATATTTGATAAACACGCAAATCTTAAATACAAATTTGGAAACAGACATTTTTGGGCCGAAGGCTATTATGTCAGTACAGTAGGTTTAAATGAAGCCACAATAAAAAAGTATATCCAAGATCAAGAAAAACACGATATAGCTTTGGATAAACTAAGTGTTAAAGAATATGAAGACCCTTTTAAGGGTTAAAGTGCAGTAGTACCAATACCCCTTTATGGGGTAGCGACGAGTCAAACGCAATATGGCTTGAATGGAGCTGTGGGAAGGTGCAAAGCAAACTTCCCATAGCCCAAAATGAAAGCCAGCGCCTTTAGACGCTGGCCAGTAGCAGGGGCTTATAGCCCCGAGCAAACCACCCGTTTGACGGGTGGTAGTGATTCATCATCGTCAGTAAGGTATGTTAAGTGTGAGACATCTCGTTTGCTCTGACATAGTGAAAGATTAGTCCTTAATAAGCCTTTTTAAGCAAGCTACGGCATCCTTCAGGCTTTCCTTCGTATCAATGGCTTCCACAGCACCGGCATCCATAAAAGAAGCGTTTTGCGGATCGATGGGAAGCTTTGCAAGAAGCTCCAAGCCTTCCTTCTGACAAAGTTCCTCAATATGGCTTTCTCCGAAGACATCGATTTTCTCATTACAGTGCGGACAGAGGAGATAAGACATATTTTCTACAATACCGAGAATTGGCACATGCATTTTCTCTGCCATACGAACTGCCTTTTCCACAATCATGGATACCAAGTCCTGTGGGGAAGTCACAATAATAACCCCGTCAATCGGGAGGGACTGGAATACGGTAAGAGGGACATCACCTGTTCCGGGAGGCATATCTACGAAGAGATAGTCAATTTCCTTCCACTCGACCTCCTGCCAGAACTGCTTTACCGCATTGGCAATCATGGAACCTCTCCATATTACGGGATCGGTTTCATTTTCCAAAAGAAGATTGGTGGAAATGATTTCCACACCGCCATTACTGGTTTCCGGTACCATGGACTTTCCGTCCTCACTTAAGGCTACACCGTCATGCAGGAGACCGAATGCCTTCGGAATGGAAGGACCGGTAATATCCGCATCCAAAATACCGACATGGAAACCCTCCTTGTTCATTGCGGAAGCAAGAAGAGAGCAGACGGTAGACTTACCTACGCCGCCCTTGCCGGATACGATGCCGATGACCTTCTTTACGGAAGAGCCTTCCGCTAAAGGAAGCTTTTCGATTCCCGCAGTTCTAGTTCTACTTGAGCAATTTGCGGAGCAGGAGCCGCAGTGAGAGGAACAGGAGCTGTTATTTTGTTCTGCCATATATTTATCCTTTCTTTCTATCCATAAATTTTTAAAAAAGATAAGTGCCTTTTTTCGAGTTTTAGATCTATTTCTTAAGCTATTTACATATTTGATACGAATTGCTAAGAAAAAGACCTTACTATTCTAGCGAGTTTATAGAGAGAGTTCAATCCAAGTTTTTGCTGTTTTGAAATTAAAATTATATTGTTTTGAATTGTAAAAATGCAGCATTAACTTGAATATTTCTCGATAGTAATTTTGATTCTATATGAAACTACTCTTTATTATCCTTAATCTTTTTCTTTTTCCAAGAAGGAAAGAAAGCTCTCTAAAGACTTTGAGCAGTTATTGGCATGGTACATAAAGCCGATTTTTCTCCTAGGGATAGGTGGAGCAATATCTATCTGCACGAGACTTCCATTTTCCAAATCTTTTTCCACAAAGGAACGGATAACACAGGAAATCCCCATATCAATCTTCGCGAAATCTATCAGTAAATCCATGGTGTTTAAGGCAATTACCTGCTTAAAATCCAATTGATTTTCACGGATATACATATCGATGTAGTGTCTGGAAACATTTTTATCGTCCATAAGCATTACCGTGGCATTTTGAAAAAGAGAAAAGTTATTTCCGTGAAGGGCTTTTAGATTCTCGATATACTTAGGGGATGCAACAAAAATATCCTCCACCTCCTGCTCTAAAATAACCTTTTGATTGGGACTTAGGTGCTTCGGGATGGCAACCAGTGCAATGTCAATGTCTTGCGCCTCCAAAACCTGGATATTTTTTGCACTGTCTTGATTTTTTAAATTGATTTGAATATTCGGAAATTCTTCCATGAACTTCTTCAAGTAAGGAAGCAGGATATAACGACATAGTGTTGTACTGGCACCGATGTCAAGATGTCCGATATGATAGTCTTTCATTTTTTGCAGAGCATTTTCCGCTTCTTCAATATGATGAATGGCTTCCTGAACGTGATGAAATAAAACCTCTCCTTCTTCGGTGAGACTTACACCTCTGGAATTTCTCTTGAAGAGTTTTACATTCAGATTATCTTCCAGACGCACGATGGTTTTGGAGATAGCAGGTTGAGATATATAGAGGGATTCTGCAGCCTTTGAGATGTTCCCTTGCTTTGCGACTTCAAAAAAAATACGATAGGTTGATAAATTTTGCTCCATATAACTCCTTTGTTTAGAAATGATCCTTTTGAAAATGGATTTCAGATACATATTTGCATTCCCTCTTTTGTAAAGTTATAGATAGAATCTTCTACGGTTTTTCTCATGTATTTTCTCGCAATACGTGAAAATTTCAGATATCTTATTCATAGAAATAACTTTAGGGAATAATAAACATCTAAAAAATGTATTTTAATTATAGCAAGACTTTTGCTAGTATGTAAAGAAAGCAATCTAAATGCTTTCTAAAATTCATAGCGAGTATCGTGCGCAAAGCGTGCGATATCTCGTTTGAAATGAATATATTATGGACGTTACGCAGTATATCTTGTTCAAAGAAGAAAAGGGAAGAAGAGAAAACATTTTTTCGGAGTAGTTGTGAGCTGTATTTTCTGAAAAATGCTGAAGATAAAGGAGAGTACGATGGGAATGACGATGAGCCAAAAGATTTTGGCAAAGCACGCAGGACTGGAGAAGGTGGAAAGCGGTCAACTGATTCTTGCAAAGGTGGATTTGGTTCATGGAAATGACATCACGACTCCGGTTGCGATTCGAGAGCGGGAGAAGATTCAAGGGATAGGTGTCTTTGATAAAGATAAGGTGGTTTTTGTCATGGACCACTTTGTGCCGAACAAGGATATTACTTCTGCAAAGTGCACCCAGATTTGTCGAAATTATGCAAAGGAAAACGGTTTAAAGCATTATTATGATGTGGGAAATATGGGAATTGAGCATGCTCTTATTCCGGAGCAGGGACTGATTACGGCAGGAGAGCTTTCTGTCGGTGCGGATTCTCATACCTGTACTTACGGGGCACTGGGAGCCTTTTCTACCGGTGTGGGCTCTACGGATATGGCTGCCGCTATGGCTACAGGGGAGCTTTGGTTTAAGGTGCCGAACGCAATTCAGGTCATCTTAAAAGGGAAGCTGCAAAAGTATGTCAGCGGTAAGGATGTGATTTTACACCTGATTGGAAAAATCGGAGTGGACGGCGCACTTTACGAGTCTATAGAATTTAGCGGAGAGGGCGTTTCTTCCCTTTCCATGGACGACCGCTTTGCCATTTGTAATATGGCGATTGAAGCGGGCGGAAAGAACGGCATTTTCCCGGTTGACGAGAAAACGATAGAGTACATGAAAGCGCATGGAAATAAGCCCTATACCGTTTACGAAGCGGATTCGGATGCCAAGTATGAGAGAGTGATAGAGATTGACCTCTCTACACTTCAGTCTACAGTGGCTTTTCCGCATCTACCGGAAAATACGCATGAAATCGGGACTTTTGATAAAATTCCAATTGATCAGGTTGTTATCGGCTCTTGCACAAACGGTCGTTTATCGGATATTGCCGTCTCCGCAGAGCTTTTAAGAGGTCGTCATGTTGCAGAAAATCTTCGTTGTATTGTCATTCCGGCAACGCAGAAGATTTATCTGGAAGCGATGGAAAAGGGCTATATCAAGGACTTAATCGAGGCCGGTGCAGTAGTCAGTACCCCGACCTGCGGGCCTTGTCTTGGCGGCTATATGGGAATTTTGGCACCGCATGAAAGATGCGTTTCCACCACCAATCGTAATTTCGTTGGAAGAATGGGAGATGCAAGCTCGGAAATCTATCTGGCTTCTCCGGAGGTTGCTGCGGCATCGGCAGTTTTAGGCTATATCGCAGGACCAAAAGACTTGGGGCTATAAGAAGAGATAATCTTTCTAACAAAAACCAATAAAGAATGTTAAGAAATGAAAATCTGCAGCGAAGAAAAACGAATTTTGAGAAATGAAAATCAGTAGTGGAGAAAAACTGTTTTTATTCTTAACAAGTGGCTAAGGCGAAGCCTGAGACATCTTGTTTTAAGAATGAAAATGGATAGCGAAGAAAATTAGCAAGGGAAATAGGAGAGGAACGGTATGGAAAATGCAAGGGGCAATTGTATAAAATATGGGGACAATGTCGATACGGATGTGATTATTCCGGCACGTTACCTGGCGATTCAGGACCGAAGCCTTCTGGCGACACATGCGATGGAGGATATCGATAAGGACTTCCATAAAAAGATGAAAAAGGGCGATATACTGATTGCCGGAAAGAACTTCGGCTGCGGTTCCTCCAGGGAGCATGCTCCGCAGGTATTAAAGGACTCCGGTGTTTCCTGTATTATTGCAGAGAGCTTTGCGAGAATTTTTTTCCGAAATGCCATAAACATCGGTCTTGCCATTGTAGAATCCCCCGATGCGGCAAAGGAAATCAAAGAGGGAGACGAAGTGGAAGTGGATTTTTCCGCCGGGAGAATTCGGGATATCAGTAGCGGTAAAAGCTACGATATGGCAGTCTTTCCGCCCTTTTTACAGGATATGATCGATAAGGGAGGTCTCATTGCTTTTGTGAATGAAAGGCTGGAGAAAAAGTAGCGAAAATAGAAAAGGGATATAAAGTAGCGAAAACATAGCCATATTCTTATAAATTAAAAATGTATTTTAAGAAAGCTAAGCAGGTATTCCACCGGATTTATGCTCTCAAAAGTATTTTCCTTAAAAGGAATAAAGCAGTTTTTATCCTGATACGTTTTTTTGAAGACTTTCTCTCCTTCCTGAAATACCGGAAGAAAAGAGGCCTTCATTTTTTGATAGGCGGTTGAAGCCTTGGCCTTCTCCCGCATTTCCTTCGGGTACATGGAGGCTAAGGACTTGTGTACTACATGGTCTTCAGAGGGGATAAATTCGTAGTCTTTATAGTCTTTAAAAAAATAGCAAAGTTCTCCCTGATAGAGAGGAACAGTAAGAAAAAGAAACTTGTCTTTTATTTCTAAAAGATAGTTTTTCGGAGCAAGAGTAAGAGGGACGGGAACAGGAGAGGGAAGATAATACTGCAGGCAAAGTTTTTTAGCAGTACGACTTTTTTGCTCTTCTTCCAATTCTAATTTCTTGATTTGTAAACTGCTTTCCAATTCTAAGTGCGCGGTTTCTAAAGGGTTTTTCGTTTGATGATGGTATTTTATATTTTTTATTTCCTCGCTTTCCAAGAACTCTGCCGTTTGGAATTTGATATTCCCCTGAAAGATATTTTCATAAGCTAAAAAGGAGAAGAGATCGGGAAGGTTTTGAATATCCTCCCGATTATGAAGGAGCAACGAATTCTTTTTTTTGCTGTCTTTATTCTGTAAATATTCCCGGTATACGGAAATCAGCTCGCCTCCGCTACACCGGTCTTCACGATAAATGCCTAAAAACCGTTCACAGGATTTAAGAGAACAACTTTCCAATCCGTAAAATTTTTTTCTTTTACGAATCAGTTTAAATAAATCAAGCTGTTTTAAATTGAGGTGAAGAGGAAGCTTTCCATAGGACTTGGCCATGGCCTCAATAAAACGGTTATCAAAGCCTTCTCCATTAAAGCTGATGAGAACTTTCCTTGTTTGACAAAGCTGAAAAAACTGTTCCAAAATTTCCTCTTCGTCACGGACGCTTTCGGCAAAATACTGGATGAATTCACTATTTTCTTTATGAAAAAGCAGTACACCAAGGAGATAAAGCTGAGAAGCCTTCGGATTAAGTCCTGTCGTTTCAATGTCATAGAGCAGGGCGTCTTCTAAGGAAACATTCCCCAAAGCAGGGGAGAGGACGACTTCCAACGCAGCCCTATCTTCCGTATAAGCTAAATCTTTTCGAATGATTTCCATCTGTCCTCCCCAAAATGCAAGATATTAAAAAAAATTTTTATATTTTCACATTTATTTCCTGTTTTTTTGTTTTATAATAGGCAAGCATAGTTTAACACAAGAATATTTGAATTTTAAGTTTAAGGAGAAGAAAAATGAAGGAAGAAGAAAAGCAGGGAGGAGACATCTCAGAAAAGGTAGAGAAGCTTCTGAACGAAAAGCCGAAGAAGAAAAAAGGAAAGAAGAAGTGGATATTCCTCGGGCTTCTCCTTCTTTTTGTTCTTTTTATTTTGAAAAATTTATTGTTCCCGGGTAAGGCTACAGGGATGCTTGTCAATACGGAGAGCCTTTCCAAAGCGGATATTCAGGAAAAGCTCAGCGTTTCCGGTCCCGTTTCCGGTACCCAGTCTCAGCATGTTACTTCGGCACTCCATGCCAAGGTAAAGGAAATTCTCGTAAAGGAAGGAGACAAGGTCACGGAAGGACAGCTCATTGCAAAGCTCGATACCAAAGATGTGGAGGAAGCTTTGGAAGCGGCTAAGACGCAGGTTGATTTGGCAAAGGCAAATAAAGAAGATGCACAGAAAAACACCAAGGCAGAATATGCCAAAGTGCAGACTGCCTATAACAATGCGCTTCTCGATTTCCAGAGGAAGAGCAGCCTTTTGGAGAGCGGTGATATTTCCCAAAGCGAATATGAGCAGGCGGAAAGTGCCTTAAAGGATGCGAAGGCAAGTCTCGGAAGCTTCAAGGTAAGCGGAGGCAATGTGCAGGTTTCCGAGAGTTATGATTTGCAGATTAAGAGTGCGGAAGAAGGTTTAAAGAAGGCACAGAGTGCCGTGGATTCCGCTGAGATTAAAGCACCCATTTCCGGAACAATTACCAGAGTAAACGTGGAAGCCGGGCAGTTTGCGGATAACTTACTGGACGGAAAACCGATGTTTACGGTGGAAAATCTGGATCAGCTGGAACTTTCCATCAGCGTTTCCGAGTATTCCATCGGGAAATTAAGTCTTAGACAGAAGGCTATCATCAGTGCGGATATCTTAGGAGAGGATAAGCTCGAGGGAGAGGTTTCTTCCATTTCTCCGACAGGAGAGGCCAAGGGGGGGAATACAGCTGAAAGAGTCATTCCGATTAAGATTAAAATAGACGGGGATAAGAAAGGACTCCTGTCCGGGATTACCGCTAAGGCGGATATCGTGCTTTCCGAGGCCAAGAATGTCTTTGTGGTTCCGCTTTCCGCTGTGACAACGGGAGAAGACGGAAACAGTCAGATTTACTTTGTGGAAGACGGGAAGATTCATATTGTCCCTGTAAAAACAGGTGTGGAAAGTGATGTTTCCGTTGAAGTCAGTCCTTTAAAGGAGGATGCTGCCTTTAAAGAGGGAGACCATTTCGTAAGTGCTCCGGATCCAAGTCTTACCGAAGGATTAGCGGTTAGCGAGATGCCGAAGGACAGTGTCAGAGAAAGTGTCAGTGCAAGTGAAAGCGGTGTTGTAGTAAAATCAAACTAGGATAAAAAAATGAATGATGTACTCATTGAATTAAGAGATTTAGTGAAAATATATGATACCGGAGCCGTAAAGGTCTTGGGACTCAATAAAATAAACCTGCAAATCAAAAGAGGAGAGTTTGTGGCCATCATGGGACAGTCCGGATCCGGAAAATCAACGCTCATGAATATACTGGGCTGTCTCGACAAGCCGACTCTCGGAAACTATTTTCTGGACGGAGAAGATGTTGCCGCCATGGATCCGAACACCTTAAATAAGGTTAGAAATGAGAAAATCGGATTTGTCTTCCAAAGTTTTAACTTAATCAGTCGCATGAGCGCCCTTAGGAATGTGGAAATCCCCATGATTTATGCGCATAAGAAGTCTCCGGCGGCGCGGCGTGAAAGAGCGGCAATGCTTCTGGAGAAGGTAGGGCTTAGCGGGAGAATCCACCATCAGCCGAATGAAATGTCCGGAGGACAGAGGCAGCGTGTAGCCATTGCAAGAGCTCTTACCAATGAGCCGCCCCTGATTCTTGCCGATGAGCCAACCGGAAATCTGGATACGGCAAGCTCCGTGGAAATCATGGAAATGTTCTCCGCCCTTCATAAGGCGGGAGCAACCGTTGTCGTGGTTACGCATGAGGAAAATATTGCGGCCTATACGGACAGAATGCTTCGCTTTTCGGACGGAAAGCTCATTTCCGATAAGAAAAATGAGAATCCGACACCGGTTAGGGATTTGAGTATTTTCGAGGGTATGTATAAAGGAGAAAGTCATGTTTCTTGAGAATGTAAAGATGGCACTGGGGTCTCTTCGTGCCAATAAACTGCGCTCATTCCTGACGATGCTGGGTATTATTATCGGAATCGGTTCGGTGATTTCCATCGTTTCTATCGGAGACAGCATTCGGAAGATGTTCTCAGACCTTTATAAAAATTACGGTGTGACACAGGCCGCTATCATGATTAATCCCTCTATGGATTGGAATGATTTGCGAGAGAGTGATGAATTCACTATGGATGATTTTAATAATTTTAAAAGGATTTTCGGCAGTCGACTCGACTATGCGGATAATAGCCCCTATGAAAGCATTGATGTCAAAGTGGGAAGAAATCGATTGAAGGTGGGACTTTCCGGTGTGGAGTACAATTTTACCGATTTTCAGCCTTTAAAAATTTTAAACGGAAGGGCATTTTCGGAGAAGGACGTGAGTGAGAGGAAGCCTGTCGTCATGATTTCCGAGAACACGGCACTGAAGCTTTTCGGTACCGAAAATGCCACAGGAAAGCATTTTCGAGCGGACTTTCATGGAGAGGTACAGGATTTTTCCGTTATCGCAGTCTATCGAAAGGATTTGAGTCCTATAGAAAAACTGCTTATGGGCTCGCAGGACAAAAACGGAGAGGCCTTTGTGCCGTGGACGATACTTACGGGACCCGCAGATACTTTCTCTATGATTCGCTATTATGGGAAAAAGAATTTTACAGTAGAGGAAATGAATAGCTTGAATACAGATATCAAGAATTATTTTTCCCGTGTGAAAAATCGTAAACCCGAGGACTGGTATATTTCTTCCGTTCAGGATGAAATGAAACAGGTGGATGGTGTCATGGGCGGTCTCTCTGCGGCAATTGGCGGCATTGCGGCGATTTCCCTTCTGGTCGGCGGTATCGGGATTATGAATATCATGCTGGTAACGGTTACGGAAAGAACGAGAGAAATCGGTATCCGAAAGGCGCTCGGTGCAAGCCGGGAGGATATTCTCGTGCAGTTCCTTACGGAATCGGCATTGCTTTCCGCATTGGGAGGGCTTATCGGCGTGATTCTTGCGAGTACGCTTGTTCATCTTGGGGCTATGGCCTTTAATTTGACCGTAGTGGTAAAGCCCGGAATTGTAATTATAGCAGTTGTCTTTTCCGCCATTGTCGGCGTATTCTTCGGAATTTATCCTGCCAATAAGGCGGCAAAAGAAGATCCAATTGTGGCACTTCGATATGAATAATTCTCCTTCACTATGTGTATAATGGTACTTCGCTAAGAAGAATTCCATTTCAATGTGCATAATGAAACTTCGATAGGAATAATGCATTTAGCTATGAATAAGAGGTAGCGAATAAGATAAAAAGAAGCTATACTGATGAAGTTGATATCTATTTTCAAAAAATACATATAGTCATACATGTTAAGGAGGAGAGCAATGACAATCAGAGAGGCTATGGAGAAAAGACACATGGTAAGAAAGTATAAGGATACTGTTTTACCGGAGGATATTGTAAAAAAGCTGAATGAAAGAATTGAGGCTTTAAATAAAGAGCATCATTTAAATCTGGTACTTCGCGTGGAAGACGGTACCGCCTTTGCAGAATTAATCGATAAGCTGATCACCAAGAATGCCAAGAACTTCATTATTCTTGCTGCAGATCCCGCTGAAGGCGTAGAAGAGAAAATCGGCTACAGCAGTGCAGACATCATGCTCTATGCACAGGAGCTCGGTTTAAATACCTGGTGGGTCGGCGCAAGCTTTAATAAAGATGCCGTAAAGAAGGAGTGCCCGAATCATACGGTATACGGTGTGATTTCTATCGGCTATGGAGAAGAGCAGGGAAACGTGCATCACAGTAAGGATGACTTCGAGGTTTGCTCTTACGAAGGAGAGGCACCGCAGTGGTTTAAAGACGGCGTAGAGTACGCTCTTATGGCACCGACCGCCTTCAATAGACAGTCCTTCTATATCAAGGGAAAAGGAAATACCGTGCACTTTGAGTACAAGGCGGGAGAGTTCCAGGGCATTGATACCGGACTTGTGAAGTATCACTTTGAAGCGGCTGCCGGAAAAGAAAACTTTGAGTGGGCCTAAGAGAATACATGATTCGTTTTGTACATGGGATTTTGAGAGAGAAAAAAGAGGATAGTTTGATTATAGAGGCAGGGGGCTTGGGGTACGGTGTAAGAGTGCCGATTTCCGTGCTTTCCGAGGCCCCTCCCATTGGAGAAGAGCTTCTCTTACATACCTATTTTTCAGTTCGGGAAGACGGACAGGACTTGTTCGGTTTCTTTACGGAGAAGGATAGAGATTTTTTCATGCAACTTATTTCCGTTTCGGGAATCGGTGCGAAGACCGCTCTCGGGATTCTCTCCTGTTTTAGAAGAGAAGAGTTGATTGCATTGATTCTTTCAGCGGATACTAAGCGTATTCAAAAGGCACCGGGTCTCGGAAAGAAGTCTGCAGAACGTTTGATACTCGAATTAAAGGATAAATTACAGGTAGAAGATGCGCTGCCGGGGGCAGTGGAAAACGAAGAGCCGCTCATTTCCGGAGGCTTTAGTGAGGCCATGCAGGAAGCCATGGAAGCCTTACTTTCTCTTGGCTATAAGCAGGGAGAGGCAAGGACGGCCATCGTTAAGTTACCGAATGTAGAGGAGATGAATGCGGAGGAAATATTACGCTCCGCTTTACGGAAACTCGCTTTTTAAGGATTGGGGATGGAAAGAAGACTAATTCAGACGGAGGAAAGCCGGGAAGATTTGGTGTATGAGCCGAAGATTCGTCCCAAAATGCTTTCCGACTATATAGGGCAGGAAAAGCTGAAGGAAATGCTCTCGATTTATATCGAAGCGGCGAAAAAGAGAAAACAAAGCTTGGACCATTGCCTTTTTTACGGTCCTCCCGGACTTGGAAAGACGACGATTTCCAATATTATTGCGAATGAGCTCGGCGTAAATTGTAAGATTACTTCAGGACCGGCGATTGAAAAACCGGGAGAAATGGCGGCTATTTTAAACAGTCTTTCTGAAGGAGATGTACTCTTTGTTGATGAGATTCACAGATTGAATCGTCAGGTAGAGGAAGTACTTTACCCTGCCATGGAGGATTTTGCAATCGATGTCCTTCTTGGAAAGGAAAGCAGTACCCGTTCCCTTCGTTTGGAGCTGCCACATTTTACCTTAATCGGAGCAACAACAAGAGCCGGCCTTTTATCGGCACCCTTAAGAGATCGTTTCGGAATCATCAGTAAGCTGGAATTTTACAAGAAGGAAGAACTCACGAAAATTGTGCTTCGCAGTGCCAAGGTACTTTCCGTTCCGATTGAAGAGGACGGGGCAAAAAGTATTGCCATGCGTTCCAGAGGAACACCGCGACTTGCCAATCGTCTGCTTCGCAGAATCCGGGATTTTGCGGATGTAAAGTACGAAGGTGTGATTACCAAAGATGTGGCGGAGGAAAGTCTGGATTTACTGAATGTCGATAAGCTGGGGCTCGACCAAAACGACAGGGCTTATCTTACAGCCATTGTAGATAAATATTCCGGTGGCCCCGTAGGCCTCGAAACTTTGGCAGTCAGTCTCGGAGAAGACAGCGGAACGGTAGAAGATATGATTGAGCCGTATCTTTTACTGCAAGGCCTCATTGATCGCACAAAAAGAGGCAGAGTCGCAACAGAAAGTGCATACAGACATTTAGGTCTGGTCCAATAATCGAGAAAAGGTGAGAAGCAATGGGAGATAAAAATACAGTAGATGTAATCATTGACGGAAAGATAGTCAGGGTAAGCGGAACAGAGTCGGAGGCTTATCTTGTCAGTGTTTCCAATTATTTAAATGCAAAGATTACTTCTTTTAAAAAGGAATTTAAAAACTACAGATTATTGGATGAGGACCTTCGCTCCATTCTCTTGCAACTCAACATTTGTGATGACCTTTTTCAGGAGCAGGCTAAGACGGAGAAAGCGGAGCAGGAAAAGGAAGAGCTGGAGAAGGAGATCTATTCCTTAAAGCATGATCTCGTGAAGTCACAGATGAAGCTGGACGGAGCTCTACAGGAGCTAGAAAAAGCACAGAAAAAACTGTTTGAGACAGAAGGAAATAAAGGAGAGCAATAATGGGGGAGATGTACAGGGCGGAACTTTTAGCACCTGCCGGTTCCCTTTCAGTTTGTAAGGCTGCGGTTTTTGCCGGAGCCGATGCTGTTTATATGGGTGGACAGAAATATTCGGCAAGAGCCTTTGCGAAGTCCTCCGTATCGGAAGAAGATGAACTCCTCTTGGCAATCGAGTTTTGCCATCTCTATGGGGTGAAGCTTTTTATGACGGTGAATACGCTGTTTAAGGAGAGAGAGCTTGAAAAGCTTTTAGAGTACATGGATCCATATGTGGAAGCGGGAGTGGATGCCGTCATTGTGCAGGACCTCGGTGTAGCCAAAGTTCTGAAGGAAGCTTATTCCGATTTACCTCTGCATGCCAGTACCCAGATGACAGCCAATACGAGAGAGGCGGTTTCGCTCCTCTCTTCTTTTGGTATGGAGAG
Source organism: Oribacterium parvum ACB1 (assembly GCF_000238055.2). Taxonomy (GTDB): domain Bacteria; phylum Bacillota; class Clostridia; order Lachnospirales; family Lachnospiraceae; genus Oribacterium; species Oribacterium parvum. Next base: position 1,999,892 of record NZ_KE148312.1, on the reverse strand, counting down.
AATTGTACTGTCGAGAGAACTGTCTCTTAAGGATATTTCCGATATTTATGAGTCTACCGGCGCGGAACTCGAAGTTTTTGTGCACGGCGCGATGTGCTACAGTTATTCCGGAGCCTGCTTTATGTCCTCTCTTCTCGGGGGGAGATCCGGAAACAGAGGAAGATGCGCGGGAACCTGTCGCCTGCCTTATACTACAGGCGGGAAAAAGGGGAATTTCCTGAGTATGAAGGATATGAATACACTGGATTCTCTGGAGGATATTTTAAAAGCCGGTGCCTATTCTTTGAAAATTGAGGGAAGGATGAAGTCGGAACTGTATACGGCGACCGTGGTTTCCGTTTATCGAAAATACCTTGATTTGGCATTAAGGGGGGAAAGCTATACGGTATCCGAACAGGACAAACAGCTTTTAAAGGCGGTGTATGACAGGGGGGGAGAGACTTCTTATTTATATCAGCACAATGCAAAGGACATGATTGCTCTCGCCGACCGTCCTTTTCGTAAAGAAGAGGAAGAGCTTACTGCCTTTATAAGAAAATCCATGGAAGAGCGGGAAAGAAAGCTTCCCCTATCTATGGAGCTTAAGGTGGAAAGCGGTGCGGTTTTAGAGCTGTCCTTGGAACAGGAAGATATCCGAATCAGCGTTTTTGGAGAGCAGCCCGTGGAAAAGGCGAAGCAGAGAGCTACAGCTCGGGAAGAAATGGAAAAGCAGCTCTTAAAGCTTGGAAATAGCTGCTTTTATCCGAAAGCTTTGCGTATTAAAGGAGAAGAAGAGGTATTTATTCCCCTTTCCACCTTAAATGCCTTAAGGAGAGAGGGATGTGAAAGAGTAAGGGAGGCTATTCTTGCCAAATTTAGACGAAATCCGAGAAATCGGAAGTGTAACGGTATCCGTTGAAAGAGAAGAGCAGCTGGAAGCATGTCTTAAGGCAAAGAATATTCAGCGTATTTATTTGGATGAAGCTTCTTTTTCGGAGGAGGAAATCCGGCGCTTTGCGAAGAAAATAAAAGAAAGAGGGATAGAAGTCGCGCTTCGATTTCGAAGAATTGAAAGACGGGAAGACCCGGGAAAGTCCTGCCTTTCCTGGCTTACGGAAAATGAAGAAACTTCTCTTTTTTCCGCCTTTTTGTTTCGGAGCTTAGATCAGGTTTCGGTCTTACAGAGAGTGGAAAGAAAAAACTTTCACTCCGTTTTTGATTATACGCTTTACAGTTACAATGCCTCTGCTTTAGAGGTTTGGAAGGATTTTAGTGCAGAGACCGTGACTTTCCCGATAGAGCTGAATTTCCGGGAGGATAAGGATTTTTCTTCTTGGGCAAATAAATCCGAGCTTTCGACAGAGCTTCTTATTTACGGGCATCTTCCCATGATGGTGAGTGCCAACTGCATCGAAAAAACAAGAAACGGATGCACGAAAAAGAACCATATTTTAGGATTAAAAGACAGACAAAATAAAGAATTGTCTGTTCGTTTGTATTGTAAATTCTGCTATAATCAAATCTTCAATGCCGATGTTTTTTCTTTATTCGGTTTGGAAAAAGAAGTCGCGGCCCTTAAGCCCGACTATCTTCGCTTGGAGTTTACGGTGGAGAGTAAAAGTGAAGTGGAAGAGGTTCTTCAAGGAAAGATGAATAAGAGTTTTACCAGAGGGCATTTTCATAAAGGAATTGAGTAGAGGTAGAGAAATTCAGGAAAGAAACAGTTTGGAAATATAGCTTCCGAATTGCAGCTTTCATGAGTAAGCGTTTTAGTAGGGGGGATAAGTATGGGAAATCTCTTCAGCAGTTTTGCCAAGATTGTCAGCATTCTTTTAATGCTTTTATACAGCTACGGGCTGTTTCGAAATTTATCGATAGATTACAGAGAGGGAAAAAAGAAGCTATCCGGTCTTTTATATAAGATATTGCTTCTTCTTCACTTTATTTCCTATGCGGTGCTGTATTTTCAGACGGGAAATCTGTTTTATATCTATTTTTATCTGCCGCAGCTTCTTTATTTTTTGCTTTATCCTCTTATTTGGAAGAAGCTCTATCCCTTCTATAACGAGGTATTACTGAATAATCAGTGCCTTTTTCTCGCTCTTGGCTGGATTCTTCTTGCAAGACTGCAGGAAGCTAAGGCAATTAAGCAGTTTGCAGTTGCTATGGCGGCAAGTCTCCTTGTTTTAGTGATTCCCTATATCGTGGATAAAATTTGGGATTTTCAGAAATTTCGCTATATTTTTGCGGGGATAGGGATTCTTTCCTTGCTTCTCGTACTTGTACTGGGCTCGGTTAGCTTCGGTGCGAAAATGAGTGTGAGTCTTTTTGGCTTTCGTTTTCAGGCATCGGAATTTGTGAAGCTCTCCTTTGTCTTTTCCATAGCGGGAATTCTCTCGGAAGAGCACAGCCGGGAAGGCGTCATCCATTCTGCTTGTGTTGCGGCATTGCACGGCATCATTTTGGTGCTTTGTAAAGACCTGGGTTCCGCCCTGCTCCTTTTTATTTCCTATGTTTTTATGCTCTATGTCGCAAGGAACCAGATTCTCTATCTCTTAGGGGGAGGGCTTGTTTCCGCCTTGGCGGGGATTGTATCATACGGTTTATTTTCTCATGTGCGAACCAGAGTTTATGCCTTTATCGATCCTTGGAGAGATATGGCGGGGAAGGGCTATCAGATTACCCAATCTCTCTTTGCAATCGGTACCGGCGGATTTTTGGGGCTCGGCCTTTTTCAGGGACTTCCCAATAAGATTCCTATTGTGGAAAATGACTTTATTTTTTCCGCTCTTTCTGAAGAAATGGGAGGTATTGTTGCCATTTGCCTGATTCTCATCTGTCTTTCCTGCTTTATGCAAATGATGATGATGGGAAGAGATATGGAAAGCTCCTTCTATAAACTTGTGGTTCTGGGCTTAAGCGTAATCTATGTCATTCAAGTGATTCTCACGATTGGAGGCGCAATTAAGTTTGTACCTTCCACCGGCGTAACACTCCCCTTTATGAGCTATGGCGGATCCAGTTTGATCTCCAGTTTTATCGTATTCGCCCTTTTCCAGTCCCTCTTTATTATACAAGGACAGGAAGACGAGGTAGAAATGGAGGAAGACGCGGAAAGCGCAGAAGAACAGGAAATGGAGTCGGAGGGAGAAGATGCGTAGAGTGGATAGCGAAGAGAGAAAAAGAAGCAGAAAAGGAAACGAAAAGAATACAGAGAAGAAGATAAATAAGCAAAGAGAGAGACAGGCGGAGAGTAGACGGGAGGAAGTTCTTTCCGAAACGAAACTTGCCATGATAAGAAGAAAGCAAAATCGAGAAATGCTCGGGATCGTCTATCTCTTTGCCCTCATATTCTTTGCTATGATTGTCTATTTTTGTTATTTCATCCTGTTTCAGGCAGAAGATAAGATGGCAAGCCCTTATAATGCAAGAATTGATTATCTTGCGCAAAAGACGGTAAGGGGGGAAATTCAAACGGCTGACGGCATGGTCATTGCAAAAACCGTGACGAAAGAAGACGGAACGGAAAGTAGAGAATATCCGGGAGGTGCTGCTTTCGCCCATCCTGTGGGCTACAGCGTAAAGGGAAAGACCGGCATAGAATCTCTTGGAAATTATTACCTCACAAATTCCGGCATCAATCCCTTACAGAAGTTTATGAATGAAATCGAAAACAGAAAAAATCCGGGAGATACCTTGGTCACGTCTTTAGATGCGGATTTACAAAAGCTTGCCTATTCTTTACTGGACGGAAGAAAGGGAAGCATAGTTTGTATGGAACCCTCCAGCGGAAGAATCCTTGCCATGGCATCCGCGCCTTCCTTTGACCCGAATCAATTACAGGAAAATTGGGACAGTTTAATATCCGAAGGTAATACGGACGGGAATCTTGTAAATCGCGCAACACAGGGACTCTATCCGCCGGGATCGACTTTCAAGCTCCTTATGGCACTGGAATATATTCGGGAGCATCCGACTGACTGGCAGGATTTCAGCTTTAAATGTAAGGGAGAATACGTGGACCCTTCCAATCCCGCAAATGTGGTTCACTGTTATAACGGAGAGGTGCACGGGACGGTGAATCTCGAGTCTGCTATTGCGCAGTCCTGTAACTCGGCCTTTGCTTTTATCGGATCGGAAATAGATGTAAATCGCCTTCAAAGCTTAGCGGAAGATTTTTATTACAACAAGGACTTGTCTATTGGGCTTCCTTCCAAGGCAGGGCAGTTTAGCTTGACAGCGGATTCTCCGACCTGGCTTAAGATGCAAAGCGGAATTGGACAGGGCGAAACACTCTGCACTCCTCTGCAAAACCTTTGCATGGTTTCAGCCATAGCAAACCACGGAACACTTCGTTATCCGACCATTCTTTCCGAAGTAAAATCAAAAGAAGGAACGGCGGTGCATCATTTTCCGAAGGGAGAAGAAATCACACTGATGTCTTCTTCCGAGAGCGATGCTTTGAAACAATTTATGCGTTCAGTTGTTACGGAGGGAACGGCTTCCGCTTTAAAAACCAAGGCATATCAGGTTTGCGGAAAGACGGGATCGGCACAAGTGAAGGAAGGCGGAAAGCTGAAGACCAATGCTTGGTTTGTCGGCTTTGCTCCTATGGATGATCCGAAGCTTGCGGTCTGCGTCCTTGTGGAAGACGGAGAGACGGGCGGAAGAACGGCAGCTCCCTTGGCAAGAGAGCTTTTTGATTTGTATTTAAAGTAAGTAGAGTGAGAATTTTTATGATCTATCTATCATTGAACGGCTATTCCTAAAGTGTACGGAATAAATGTTAGAGAACAAAGGAAGATGTATGAAAAGGCTATTATCGTATATTTCTGAGTTAAAAGGGAAGAGTATCATTGCACCGCTTTTCAAATGTTTGGAAAGCCTCTTTGAGCTTTTTGTCCCTATGGTTATTTCCTATATGATTGACAGTGGAATTCAAAAGGGAAATACGGTAATAATCTGGAGAAGTCTCTTTCTCTTATTATTCCTTGCCTTAATAGGTCTATCTTGCGCAATAGTAGCACAGTATTTTGCGGCGGAAGTGGCGATGCATGTGGGACAGTCCTATCGCAATGCCTTATTTCATAAGGTCCTGAATCTTTCCTACAGAAATGTAGATGAGGTCGGTAGCGCCTCTTTACTGACAAGATTGGGGCCCGATATTTTTCAGATTGAATCCACGGTAAATATGGTTTTACGCCTGTTTCTCCGTTCTCCCTTTATTGTATTCGGCGCAGTGATTATGGCCTTTCGGATTTCTCCCTCTATCTCACTGCTCTTTATTCTGGTACTCGTTCTTCTTTCCGTTCTTATTTTCGGGATTATGCTGATTACCATGCCTCTGTATAAGAAGATTCAAGTGGTTTTGGAGAAAATCACAAAGCAGGTTCGGGAGAATATTCTCGGTGTCCGTGTGATTCGTGCATTTTATAGAGAAAAAAAGGAAGAGGAGGGCTTTCAGAAAAGTAATGAAGCCTATACGGCCATGCAGGTAAAAGTGGGAAAGATTTCCTCCTTACTGAATCCTCTAAGTATGCTGATTATTCAGCTCGGTCTTATGGGAATTTTGTATTTTAGTTCCAGGCTAGTGAACGACGGCAGGCTTTTTCAGGGAAATGTAGTTGCTCTTACGAATTATATGAGTCAGATTCTTGCGGAGCTCCTTAAGCTTGCCAACTTGATTATCCTCATTTTAAAAGGACTCGCCAGTTTAGACAGAGTGGAAGAGGTTTTTGCAATAGAAAATGAACAGGCAGAAGAGGCCTCTTCGGATTTATCAAGACAATCCGGAAGTATAGATAATGCACCTAATGATAAGGAAGTGGCGATTCATTTTCAAAATGTCTCTTTTTCTTATGGGAATAACGGAGAATATGCTGTTTCCGACTTGAATTTCTCCGTAAAGAAAGGAGAAAGTTTAGGAATCATCGGAGGAACGGGTTCCGGAAAGACCACTTTAATCTCCCTTCTTGCCGGCTTTTACCCCGGCTACAGCGGAGAAGTCCGACTCTTCGGGAAAAACCGGCGGAACTATACAAAGGAGGAGCTCTACAGCTCTATAGCGCTGGTTCCGCAAAAAGCAGTGCTGTTTTCCGGAACGCTTCGAGATAATCTACTTTGGAGAGAAAAAAATGCTCAGGATAAAGAGCTCTGGGAAGCGCTCGATATGGCCTGTGCGAAGGAATTTATAGAGGAAAAGGGAAAGGGACTGGAACTTCCTGTTACAGAGGAGGGAAAGAATTTTTCCGGAGGGCAGAGGCAGAGGCTTTGTATTGCAAGAGCTTTAGTGGGGGAGGCAAAATTCCTTATTTTGGACGATTCTTCTTCTGCACTCGATTTTGCCACGGAAAGAAAACTTCGACACACACTTTCCACCTATAAAAGGGTAGAGAATAAAATCATTATTTCGCAAAGAGTGGCCAGTATCCGAGACCTGGATAAGATCATCGTCATGGATCAGGGGAAAATAGTCGGTATGGGAAGGCATAAGGAGCTTTTGGAGAGTTCTCCGATATATAAGGAAATCTGTCTTTCCCAGCTTAAAAAAGAGGAGTTGTAAATGGAGGAGAAGATATATACGCAAGGGAAGGTCTTTCGAAGAATTTTGCAATATGCCAAGGTCTATAAGCTTTGGATATTTTTATCTTTTTTTCTTTCGTTTTTGACCGTAGTTTTATCCCTGACCCTTCCTATTCTGATGGGAAAGGGAATCGACCATTTGCCGGGAAAAGGAAAGGCGGATTTTTCAGGCCTGTTCCGGATTCTCCTCATTATGCTTCTGATTTTAGTACTTACAGTTTTTTTCCAATGGTGCATGAATCAGGTGAATACCTATTTAAGCTATAAGCTTGTGGAAGACCTCCGACGGAATTGCATCCATCATATGCAGAAACTTCCGATTGCCTATTATGATAAGGAAAAGCCCGGAGACTTACTCAGCAGATTAACAACGGATATAGAGCAATTTTCCCAAGGGATTCTTATGGGCTTAAATCAATTTCTGCAGGCTGTACTGACGGTCATAGAAACGGCAGTATTTCTCTTTATTTTGGAGTGGAAAATAGCCGTTATTCTGCTTCTTATTACCCCGCTTTCCTATTTTATTGCAAAATTTATCGCAAAGCGTGCCTATATTTACTTTCAGAGGCAGTCCAAGGAAAGAGGAGAGACCTCGAGCTTTACAACGGAAGTAGTAGGGAATATCAAGTTGATTCAGGCTTTCCAAAAGGAAGAGGATATGGAGAAGCTCTACCGGGAGAATAATGAGAAGATGTCCAGATCCAGTATGCAGGCAAATTTCTACAGTTCTCTGGTCAATCCTCTAACTCGTTTTTTAAATGCACTGGGTTATGCGCTTGTTGCCGGAATCGGCGGATATCTCGCCATTCTCGGAATGCTTTCCGTAGGGAGTTTAAGCTCCCTCCTGGCCTATGCCACGCAATACGCAAAGCCTTTTAATGACATTACTTCCGTGGTTACGGAGTTGCAAAATTCTCTGGCTTCCGCCTCTCGTGTATTTTCTTTTTTGGATGAAAAACCCATGGACAGAACGAAAGAAACGCAGGAACTCAGAACGGAAATCAGCGGAAAAGTGGCTCTCTCCCATGTGGATTTCTCCTATCAAAAGGAACAGAAGCTGATAACGGACTTTAATTTGGAGGTAGAGCCCGGGCAGACAATCGCGATTGTCGGTCCTACCGGCTGCGGAAAGACGACTTTAATTAATCTTTTAATGCGTTTTTATCCTCCCAATCAGGGAGAGATTTATCTGGACGGCTTTCCTTATGAGAAGATTGAAGAAGCTTCTCTTCGAAGAGCCTACGGCATGGTACTGCAGGAAACTTGGTTAAAATCCGATACCGTTTTCGAAAACATTCGTTATGGAAAAGAAGACGCCAGCTTGGAAGAGGTAAGAGAGGCCTGCAAGAGGGCGCACTGCCACCATTTTATCATGCAGCTTCCGAAGGGCTATGATATGGTTCTTTCCGAAGACGGCGGAAATCTTTCTCAAGGACAAAAGCAGCTGCTTTGCATTGCAAGAGTCATGCTGATGGATCCGGCTATCTTGATTCTGGATGAGGCAACAAGCTCCATCGATACTCGAACGGAACAGAAAGTACAGAGCGCTTTTCAGGAAATGCTGAAAGGCAGAACCGCTTTTATTGTAGCGCATAGACTTTCCACCATACAAAATGCGGATTGCATTCTTGTGATGAAGGACGGAAATATCATCGAGAAGGGCAGTCACAATGCGCTTCTTCAGGAAAACGGCTTCTATAAGGAGCTCTATGAAAGCCAGTTTCAAGCAAGCTAGAAACACGGAGCAGTGCGAAAAAAAGTTCCGCTACGTGCTTTAAAAAATTTGGGGAAAATTTACGAACCGATGTTCACAAAAAATCCATTTTACTTTTTGCCGTATTTTGTTTTATAATGTCACGTATTTAATGAGTATTCGTGCTTTTGCAGGATACTCATTATTATGTGGCGGACTTTGTCCTTTCCTACGTTATGGAAATGGAACTTTGTTCCTCTATCGCATTATTTTTTGTCCTGTACAGAAATAGGAAGTCCGTTTACCGTGTATTTTGTCAGTTTTAGGAGGAGAATATGACAATCATTAAAACCTTGTCTAAATCCGTGAGAGAATTTAAGAAAGACTCGATGCTTTCTCCCGCCTTTGTCAGTGCGGAAGTGGTTTTAGAGTGCATGATTCCGTTCTTTACGGCAAGACTGATTAACCAGATGAAGGTGGATGCTTCCCTTCCTATGATCTTTCGCTACGGCATAGTCCTCGTGATTATGGCCATGCTTTCTTTAGTTTGCGGAATCAAGGCCGGAAATTATGCCTCTTCCGCCTCGACCGGTTTTGCCAGAAATTTAAGAAGAGATATGTTTCAAAAGATTCAGGGCTTTTCTTTCAGTAATATTGACCGCTTTGAAACTTCCTCTTTGGTTACCAGACTGACTACGGATGTCAGTAACGTGCAGATGGCCTATATGATGCTTGTGCGTCTGGCTTTTCGTGCGCCGTTAATGATGATTTTCGCCTTTACGGCCGCCTTTCTTCTTGGCGGAAAAATGGCCATCATTTTCTGCCTCATGATTCCGTTTTTGGGAGCCTCTCTTGCGATTCTGATTGCGAAGGCGATGCCGATGTTCGATAAGGTCTTTAAAAACTATGACGCCTTAAACGATTCCATCGAGGAAAATGTACAGGGGATGCGAGTGGTAAAGGCCTTTGTAAGAGAAGAGTACGAGAAAAAGAAGTTTAACGATAGGGCGGAAAAGCTTGCGAATGAGTTTATTCGGGCAGAGAAGCTTGTTTCAATTACGAATCCTTTAATGCAGTTCTGCCTTTATATTGGGGTTGTTTTCATCTTGAGCTTCGGTTCTTACCTCGTTGTAATTACACAGGGCTTAAGTCTGGATGTCGGACAGCTTTCCGCCTTACTGACCTATAGCTTCCTGATTTTATCGAGCCTGATGCTGGTGGCCATGGTTTTCGTTATGGTTTCCATTTCCATTGAGTCCACTCGAAGAATCGTAGAGGTTCTTACGGAAGAAAGCGACTTAAAAAATCCGGAAAATCCGGTCATGGAAGTCCCGAACGGATCCATTGATTTTCATCATGTTTCCTTTAAATATTTGAAAGATGCCAAGAAAAATGTGCTTTCCGATGTGGAAGTGCACATTCCGTCAGGTGCGACGGTGGGAATCATTGGCGGAACCGGTTCTGCGAAGTCTTCTCTAACCCAGCTTATTTCCCGTCTTTATGATGTAACGGAAGGGGAGGTTCTGGTTGGCGGAGTGGATGTACGGAACTATGATTTGACCGTACTTCGTGATCAGGTAGCCGTGGTTTTGCAGAAGAATATCCTCTTTTCCGGAACGATAGCGGAGAATCTGCGCTGGGGAAATAAAAATGCCACGCAGGAAGAAATTGAGCATGCATGCAAGCTTGCTCAGGCTGCCGAGTTTATAGACAATATGAAGGACCGCTATGAAAGTCATGTGGAGCAGGGAGGAAGCAATTTTTCCGGCGGACAGAAGCAGAGACTTTGTATTGCAAGAGCACTCTTGAAAAAACCGAAGGTCCTGATTTTAGACGATTCGACTTCCGCGGTGGACACAAAGACCGACGCCCTGATTCGAAAAGGCTTTAAGGAATTCATTCCCGATACCACAAAAATTATTATTGCGCAGCGAATTGCTTCCGTGCAGGATTCGGATCTCATTTTGGTCATGGACAAGGGGCGCGTTATTGCGCAGGGAAATCACGAGAAGCTAATGGAAAGCTCGAAAGAGTATAGGGAAACCTATGAGTCACAGAACAGAAAGGAGGAAAAAGATGGAGAATAAAAAGAAAGGAATCGATAAAGACTTTTTTCCGACTTTGAAACGAATTCTAAAAACACTTTTTAGCTTTTATCCGGTCTTTTTGCCTCTTACACTAGTTTTGATTGTAGTCAATGCCGTAGTTTCGGCGATTCCCTCCCTGTTTCAGCAGAAAATCATCAGCCTCGTAGAAAGGGCTTATAAAAGCGGGGAATGGAAGTCCGTTTCCGAGCCGATTTTTAATCAAATTACTATCCTCGCAATTTTATACGGTATTTCTTTACTGGCTGCTTTTATCTATAACTGGAATCTGGCAACAATCACACAAGGCTCCTTAAAAAAATACAGACAAAAGATGTTTGACGGCATGCAGGATCTTCCGATTTCGTTTTTTGATAGAAATAAGACCGGAGATATCATGAGTCATTACACAAACGATATTGACTCCATGCGGCAGTTTATTTCGATTTGTATTCCGCAAGCACTGTCTTCCTTTATTACTATGGTGACGGTTGTTTTTCTGATGTTATATTACTCTCTTTGGCTAAGCCTCCTCGTTATTTTGGGCTCTATCCTGATGATTCGAGTTGTAAAGGATATCGGCGGAAAGTCAGGACATTTCTTTGTGCGTCAGCAGGAAGAACTTGCGAAGTCCGAGGGCTTCATACAGGAAATGATGAACGGACAAAAGGTCGTGAAGGTTTTTAATCACGAATCGGAAGCCATAGCTGATTTTGATCGCTATAATGAAGAGCTTTTCTCCGTATCCAATTCGGCAAACCGCTATTCCAGTGTCATTATGCCGATTTTAGGAAATATCGGCAATATTCTTTATGTCTTGGTGGCTATTCTTGGCGGTGTTCTTTTAACCTATAAGGTACCGAATCTTTCTATATCCGGTTTGGCATTAAGCATTTCCATTGTCATTCCCTTCCTCAATATGACGAGACAGTTTGCCGGTATGGTGGGGCAGATTTCGTCGGAAGTGAATGCAGTAGTGATGGGCATTGCCGGAGCAAAGAGAGTCTTTGCCTTAATGGATGAGATGAAGGAAGAGGATAGCGGTCATATTCGTCTAGTAAGCGTTAAGGATCAGGACGGAGAGCTTTTGGAAACAGCAGATCGCACGGAAATGTGGGCATGGAAGGATGTAAAGGAGGACGGAACAATCGTTCTGAAGCGTCTTTTGGGAGATGTGGAGCTTCGGGACGTCGATTTCTCCTATGACGGAAAGCGCATGATTTTAAAGGGAATCAATGTTTTTGCGCATCCCGGTGAGAAGGTGGCCTTTGTGGGCGCAACCGGTGCGGGAAAAACCACGATTACCAACCTTTTGAATCGTTTTTACAGCATTCAAAAAGGAGAGATTATTTATGACGGTTTCGATGTCTATGATATTTGCTTAGGAGATCTTCGACGCTCTCTCGGGATTATCCTGCAGGATACCGTACTGTTTACCGGTACCGTAATGGAAAATATTCGTTACGGGAAGCTCGATGCCAGCGACGAAGAGTGTATTGCGGCGGCTCGCCTTGCAGGCGCAGACGATTTCATCACAAGACTTCCGAACGGATACGATACCGAGCTTAGTGGTAACGGAGGAAATCTTTCTCAGGGACAGAGACAGCTTCTTTCCATTGCGCGCGCCGCGGTAGCCGACCCGCCTGTTCTTATCATGGATGAGGCAACCTCTTCCATTGATACAAGAACGGAGGCGATTGTACAGAAGGGCATGGATGCACTGATGGCCGGTAGAACCGTATTTGTTATTGCCCACAGACTTTCCACCGTACAAAACTCCGATGTCATCATGGTGCTGGAACAAGGTGAAATCATCGAGAGAGGAAGCCATGAGAAATTGATTTCCGAGAAAGGAAAATACTACCAGCTTTATACCGGAGCTTTTGAGCTGGAATAAGAATAGTTTCTTGCAGAGAAATGGATTTTTTGATGCCAATTTGTAAAAGCGAAGTGAATTGCAGCAAAATTTCTTGCTTGCACAATGCTGAAAACCTGTGCTATACTGCAGTGGTTGCCACAATAGCACAGTTGGTAGTGCATCTGATTCGTAATCAGAAGGTCACCGGTTCAAGTCCGGTTTGTGGCCGAATACGGAAACGGGGAAGCTTGGCTTCCCTGTTTTTTTCTGTTTTTCTCTGCTATAATGGGAAAATAGTGATGAAATAAGCTGCCTGCGTAAACGGGGCTAAAGCTAGGGTACAGAAAAAATAGGAGTAGAAAGAACTGAGGAAGTAAAGAAATAAAAAAATAGAGAACCGGGGAAGTAAAGAAATAACAAAATAGAGAAGGAAGAAGGTAAAGAAGTAAGAAAGTGAAGAAAAGTTAGGGAATAGGGAAGTAATCTATGAAGAATAAAAAAGAGTTAAAAGTCATTATCGGAATCGTTTTAGTCGTGCTTTTTATAGCAGGCCTATCTTATCTTATTCCGAAACTTCTGGCTAAGCCTTCTCAAAAACTTCGTGTTTTAAAAAATGGAGAAATCCTTCTGGAACATGAGCTCGTAAAAGATGCCAAGTTTATGATTCTGGATCAGGAAGCCAAAGAAGTTCCTTTTGAAGAAAGTTTAAGCAGTTTGTCAGATGACGAGCGAAATCCGGCAATGCATGAAGTAAATTTTATTGAAGTGAAAGACGGGAAGGTGCTTTGCACGGAATCCAACTGTAACAATCAAATCTGTGTGCACACTCCTGCCATCAGTAAAGAAAATGCGGATTTACCGATTGTTTGCCTTCCGCACGGTCTGATTTTACAGATTGTAAATTGAATTCTATTCGTTGAGACAGAAAGTTCTAACAGAACAAAGGAATCAGTTCTAAGAAAACAAAGGATATTGTTTTTGCTGACGTAGAGTGAACTGTAAGGAGGCTTATATGGATTACGAGGGAAGGATTTGTCGTTCTCCTATGGAGAAGAGTTCTTATATGTTGCCCGTGACTGTCGGCTGCCCGTATAACGGCTGTCATTTTTGCAATCTCTTTCGTGACCTGCACTACAGAGAGCTTCCATTTTCACAGATAGAAGAAGAGCTAAGGCGTGTTCAGAACGCAGGAGGAAAGCCTAAGAAGATCTTTTTAGGAGACGGCTGTGCCTTCAGTTTAAAAACCGAACAGCTTTTAAAAATACTGAATTTAATTCATCAGTACTTTCCGGAATGCGACATAATTAATTCTGACGCAACCGTCACAAGCATTCGGATGAAAACGGACGAGGAGCTTAGGGCTCTTTCGGAGAACGGCTACAAGCATCTCTATATCGGAATAGAAAGCGGACTGCAGGATGTCCTATCCTTTATGCATAAGGAGCATGATGTAGTGGAAGCGGAGCGGGAAATTGCAAGAATTAAAAATGCCGGTATGATTTATGATGCGCATATCATGAGCGGTGTCGCAGGAAAAGAGAGAGGGATAGAAAATGCGGAAGCCCTGGCCGCTTTTCTAAATCGGACAAAACCGGAATTTGTCGTAAACTTTTCCATGTTTATCTCCTCCGATACGCCATTGTATCAGGATATTGTAAAGGGAAGTTTTCAGCCGGCAACGGAACTGGAAAACCTAAAAGAAGATAGAAGAGTGGTGGAACTTTTGGCTACGGACGGAACGGAACTATTTTACGATTCCTTTCACGATTGTATTCGAAAGCGAGTTTGGGGTACCTTAGCGAAAGATAGAGAAAAAATGCTGAAACAGCTGGACAAATGGATAGAAGAATTTGAGAAGAAGGAATCGATCTATGCCACGGATTTTTCCTACAAGAACTGTCCTGCCCAGACGATGTTTGATTTGGAAAATATTGTATAGGAGAGCTGGATGGAACAGGAAAAAATATATCTGGATAATGCCGCAACCTCTTTTCCGAAGCCGGAAGAAGTTCCAATGGCAGTCTATGACTACATGACAAAACTCGGTACGAATGTAAACCGGGGAGGCTATGCAACTGCCTATGATACGGAATCCGTTGTCTTTGAATGTAGAGAGCTGATTGGAGCCTTATTTCATGCGCCGGACTATAAAAATGTTGTATTTACAAGAAATATTACGGAGAGCATGAATGTAGTATTAAAGGGACTTTTGCATAGCGGAGACCATGTTATTGTTTCTTCCATGGAGCACAATGCGGTAATGCGGCCTATCAGGCAGCTGGAAAAAAAGGGAGTCAGCTTTACAAGAGTGCAGTGTGAGTCGGACGGTAGCTTAAAACCGGAAAAGCTCTCGAGCTGTCTTCGTCCGGATACAAAGGCGGTAGTAATGACCCACGCCAGTAATGTCTTCGGCACCATGCTTCCTATTGAAGAAGTGGGGAACTTCTGCAAAGAAAACGGATTGGTTTTCATTCTGGACTCGGCGCAAACAGCCGGTGTTTTTCCGATCGATATGGAGAAAATGCATATCGATATTCTCTGCTTTACGGGGCATAAGGGACTTTTAGGGCCACAGGGTATAGGCGGTTTTATTCTTCGAGATGAACTTGTTCTGAAAATTGAACCTTTGATTTCAGGAGGAACCGGAAGCCTTAGTAATGTAGAGACAGTTCCGGAGTTTATGCCGGATCGTTTTGAAGCGGGAACACCGAATTTACCGGGAATTTTCGGCTTGCATGCTGCATTAAATTGGCTTCGCAAGCTCGGAGAATTGAGCTTATTAGAGGAAAAAAGACGAACAGAAAATGTGGTTTTTGAAGATAAAGAAAATTTTCATTTTCTAAGTTCCTCGGAAGAAAACATAGACAGAATTGAAAACATCTTTACAAGGGGTGCGGATAATGCAGAACTTTTCACTACGGAGCACTGCTTTTCGGCAGCCTTAGAAAAAATCAGTGAGCATGAACTGCACCTTACCGAAGAATTTCTTACACTTCTGGAGCCCCTAGAGAAAGAAGGAAAATTGAAAATCATCGGAAAAAAAGATACGGAGATGCGAACCGGAGTGGTTTCCATCCAGACGCTAACCAGAGAACTATCCGATACGGCTTTTCAGCTCGATACACGCTATGGTATTATGACAAGAGTCGGCCTGCACTGCGCCCCGTCCGCCCATAAAACCATGGGGACTTATCCGACGGGAACGATTCGTTTTTCCTTTGGCTTTGCAAATACGGATAAAGAAGTAAAGCTGGCTATTGATGCTCTAAGGGAATTACTGGAGGAAGAAAAGTAAATTATTAGTAAAGGAGATTTTTCTATGAAGATTATTGTGGACAAAAGTATTGCCGATTTAGGGAAAAAAAGTATTGTGATTGCCATTGCCAAAAATGTAAATCCCGCCGCAAAGCTCTCGGATGCATTTCTTGAAAAGCAGAAGAAGATGGAAGAATGGGCACTGAACTGTGATGCGGAGGAAGCGGCAAAGCATCCTGTAAATCAAGGCTATATTGACTCCATTACGGCTGTAGGGCGCAGTACTAAAAAGAATCCGCCTACGGCTGTAGCCCTCATTCAAAATATCAAGCGCCGCGGCTCTATGCCAAACATTAACAGCATTGTAGATATCTACAATGTAGAGTCTCTGCATTCTTTCCTTGCTATCGGCGGACATGATTTCGATAAGATTGAGGATGAGATCTGCTTTACGGTCAGCAAAAAGGAAGATGTTTTTTATCCGATTCTTGCCCCGGAGAAGTATGTGGCGGAAACGGATTATGTTTACAAGGATAAGAAGGGCATCATGGCTTGGATTGATGTTCGTGACGGCGAAAACTACAAGTTTGATGAGAATACGAAGAATGCTATTTTTATCATTCAGGGAAATGCCAATACTTCCGTAGAGATGCGTCTGGATGCCCTGGAGCGGATTCGTAAGGACATGGCGGAATGTATGCCGGATATGGAGTTCTCTACCCATGTCATTACCTATGGTGATGAGAATACGGAGATATAAATCCATATAAAATAATCTGATGGAATCAATAAACTTATTAATTTATAAGTTTTACAAATAAAAGAGCTTGCCTATATTAACTCACAATTTCTCAAGTTTTTCTTCCTTTCGTATAATGGATACATCACTGTAAACGTGTGTACGAAGGAGCTTAATGAGCGTGAGTTCCTCGTAGACACCGGAATATTTCCGGTGTCTTTTCATTACAGATAGTAGTTTTCTTCAGGAGAGACCTATATCTGTTTATCGGAGATTATTGCAGCTTACATTGCAATAAATCATTCAGGAGGTTAAATTATGGACAAGAACCATCAGATGTGGTCCGATCTTGGCATGGATCTGGACAAACACGACTTACTTTGTGCTGCCCTTCCGGGAGCATATGGCGATGTATTTTTAACACAGGAGAACCGTCCGCAGGGAATGGACTATTTCAATATGGTCGCTGCGGATATTCACGGGATTCGTCCTGCCGAACTGATTCAAGCGCAAAAAGAAGGTAGAAAAGTCATCGGTACCTTCTGTGTCTTCGTTCCGGATGAGGTAATTATTGCGGCAAACGGAATCGTTACCGGTCTTTGCGGCGGTTCTCAGTTCTGGGTACCGGAAGGAGAGAAGGTGCTTCCCGCCAATACCTGTCCTTTAATCAAGGCCTCTGTCGGCGCGAGACTGGGGAGAACCTGCCCCTATTTCCGTATTGCCGATATGTTTGTCGGAGAGACCACTTGTGACGGGAAGAAGAAAGCCTATGAGATTCTTTCCGAAGATGTAAAAATGCACATTATGCACCTTCCTCATGGAAAAAGACCGCAGGACATTGCCGCATGGGACAAGGAAATCCTTGATTTTGTAAAGGTAATGGAAGACTTTAGCGGAAATAAAATCGATATTGATAAGTTAAATCAGGCAATTCACATTGTGAATGAAAAGAGAAAGGCTCTGCAAAGACTCTATAATTGTAGAAAAAACAGTTGTGTACCGATTAGCGGAAGAGACGTTCTTCTCATTATGCAGATTGCTTTCTTTGATGATCCGGAGCGTTTAACGGCACAAGTGAACAGCCTTTGCGAAGAACTGGAAAAAAGAATAAAAGAGGATGTTTCCATTGCTCCGAAGAATGCACCGAGAATCTTAATTACCGGAACTCCTATGGCTGTCCCGAACTGGAAGATGCATAATATCGTGGAAACCAGTGGCGGAATCGTGGTATGCGAAGAAAATTGTACGGGAACTCGCTATTTTACCAATACTGTAAAAGAAAACAACAAGACCATGGAAGAAGCTGCTTCCGCACTTACGGAACGTTATTTTAACAATATTCATTGTGCTTGCTTTACTCCGAACCCGGAAAGAATCGACGATATCCTAAGACTTGCGAAGGAATATCAGGTAGACGGTATTCTCAATGTAAACTTAAAGTTCTGTAATCTCTATGCTACGGAAAACTATTTTGTGGAAAGACGCTTAAAGGAAGAAGGCTATAAGGTATTAAGTCTGGAAACAGACTACGAAGACAGTGATGCGGAGCAGTTGAGAACCCGTGTCAGTGCTTTCCTCGAAATGATTGAAGCAAATAAGTAAGCAAAGTTAAGTCCTAGGGAATATTTCTTTAGGGAAATAGGGAATAGGAAATCTGGCAAAATTGTTATTTATCTTAGAAAGAAGAAGCCGGGAGACATGACAAAATACTATATCCTTTTTGATAATCATGAACAGGCTATTAAATTGCGACGGGATTTGCAAAATGCGGGAATCGGCTCTGTAATTGCACCTACGCCTCGTGAAGCAAGTCTATGTTGCGGAGTGTGTCTTAGGATAGACGAACAGGAGTATCCTGCTCTGGAGCGATATTTAAAGAATAATGCGTCAACGTATCGTGAGCTGAAGAAGATTAATGAGTCTTTCAATGCAAAACGGGATTCCTACCTTTAATTTTACAAATAATCGGAACCTGCAAAATAATACGTGAGCAAAATGTAGAAATTTTATTATTTTTTATACTATAACGACCGATAGTAAAATGTATTTGCACTATTGGTCGTTTCGTTTTTTTTAATAACTTACAAATTACTAAACTTTGCGTTGCAAACCTTACAATTTAATCAAGTACCGTTGTATTAAATTTTTTCGTGTCGTAATATAAAGAAAGGTAAGGAGAAGAGGTTTTGTATGAAAAATAAAAAGCGGATAGGTTTTTGTTCTATTGTTGTTATGTCAGCTCTTCTTGCCCTTCCGGTGTACGCCGGACAGTGGCAGAAGGGAAATGGAAAGAATAGCGCTAAGTGGTGGTACAATCATTTAGATGGTACATATCCTAAGTCTTCATGGGCGTGGATTGACGGGAATGGGGACGGTCTTGCGGAGTGCTATTATTTCGATCAACAGGGATGGTTGGTTGTAAATAAGACGGTGGAAGGATATAAAGTGGATTCTACCGGTGCTTGGCTTGAGAATGGAGCTGTACAAGTAAAGTCAGTTAGCGAGTCCGGTGTATTTACGAACGGGAAAAATGAAGTCAGTAATGGCACAATAGATATGGAGAGTGACTTGGAATTAGGGACCGCTGATAAAGCTGCGGTTTCTGCGGAAGATAAAGCAAGTGTTGCCGTACAGGATAAGACAGGATCTGTTCTTGAAGTGTCCGGTCGTTTCGGAGGTCCGGGAGAGGGAACTTCCGACTTTTCTTCTAATCCTGCAGTTGTAGCTGCAAATGGAGATATGTCCGACTTAATAGGATATGCCCGTTCCTTTATTGCTGTTCTCCCTTATAAGACTGCAGGAAGCTCTCTTAGTACCGGTGCAGATTGTTCGGGATTTACACAAGAAATCTATAAAAAATTCGGTATATCTATTCCGAGAGATTCGCGTTCTCAGTATGCTGCTTCTCAGAAGATATCCGAAGAAGAACTGCAGGCCGGTGATTTGGTGTTTTACGGTTCCAGCCCGAGTACAATTTATCATGTAGGAATTTATTCCGGAAACGGAACGATTATTCATGCAACGAAGAGCGGAGACTATGTAAGAGAACATGACTATCATTATGCAAAGCCCTTTGGTTTCGGAAGATATAAGAGATAGATTTTTATGAAAAAACAGTCTGTTTTTCCGGAGTTTTGCGTAATGAAGTAATAACAGCCTTTTTCTTAATGGCTGTTGCAGTGAAGCTTTAAACGAGAGCGGCTCAGGTCACTCTCGTTTTTTTATGCGAGTGTCCACTTTGTTTATGTTTACAGAAAGATAAAAATTGATTATTATAACATGGTGTCTCGAAGAGAGCCCTGTTTTCTAAGATAAATGGAGTTTAAAATGAGTAAATGGAGTTTTAGTAAAGATATAGCAATTACTGTCATATTGTTTTTGTCAATTAGCTTTTTATCTTTTGCCGGACCCGGAGAAGATTACAAAAAAAAGTTGGACACGCAAAATTCTACCCGGGAAACTACGGAAAACGTAAGTTCTTTTTCTAAAGTAAAATCGGATCTGCCTTCCGACTCTTCTGTATCAGCAGAAAAACAACGAGATGAGAGGATTTCTGCTGCGCTTTCCGCATCACAAGTCGGAAAAAAAGAAGAACAGATTCTTTTGCTTTTGGACCATAAGCTGAGCCTTTGGGATAAAAAAGAGGGGCAGTATGTAAAACTTAAAGAATGGGAGTGCGGCTATGGAAGAAATGGTTTGAAAGCTGCAGAAATTAGAAAAGAAGGAGACGGGACTACTCCTAAAGGAGCTTTTCCCATTTCTTTTGCCTTCGGTTTTGCGGAAAAGGAAAATACGAAGCTTCCCTATAGACAAATTAAAAAGAACTCGGTTTGGTCTGATGAAAAAGGCAGTTATAATCAGTGGGTAGAGTCCAACAGATATGTTTCAGGTGAGCAGCTTTGGAATTATAAGATATGTTATGAAAAGGCCTTGGCGATTGGGTTTAATCAGAATCCGGTTGTCTATGGCAGAGGTTCGGCCATCTTCCTGCATATTAAAGCACCGGATACATGGGAAAGTTCCGGCTGCGTTACTGTGGAAAAGTCTTCCATGGAAGAGTTATTAACTTTGGTCAACGAGAAAGTAAGTATAATGATTCTTCAGAATGAAGAGGAAATCAAGGCATACTAGGAGGCAGAATGGATAAGAAGAAAAGAATATTTAGAGATTATTTATTTATTGTTATTGGAAGTTTTTTGATTTCTGTTGCTTCCTTATCAATTTATGATAGAGCGGAATTGGTAATAGGAGGTGTTACCGGTGTGTCTATTATCGTACGTCACCTCTTTAATATTCCCTTATGGCTTAGCTACAGTATGATTAATGTACCGCTTTTTATTTGGGGATTTTTTGCAAAAGGTGGAAAATTCCTTTTCCGTACAGTGATTTCGACTTTGCTGTGCTCCTTTTTTCTTTATATCTTGCCTGTATGGGAAATTCTTCCCAAGGATGACTTTTTCCTTGCGTCTGTAGTAGGCGGTGTTTTTATGGGTGTAGGTTGTGGCATGGTCTTTATTTCCAACTGTACAACAGGAGGAACGGATCTATTGGCTGCCATTCTGCAGACTAAGTTTAAGCACATTTCCATGGCAAAGCTGGTTCAATTTGTAGATTCTCTGGTTATTCTTTGGGGATTACAAATTTTCGGTGTAACCAAAGCGCTCTACGCATTAGTGTCTATCTATGTATTTACCAAAGTTTGTGAAGCCATAATGGAAGGGATGCACTTTGCAAAATCGGTTACTATTATTTCCCATAAAGGAGAAGAGATTGCCCAGTATGTCATTTCTAAAATGTCCAGAGGTGTAACCGGCATCGAAGCCAAGGGAATGTATACTAAAAACGGAATAACTATGCTTTATTGCGTACTAAGTAATCGTGAGGTTTCGGTTCTTAAGGACGAGGTATATAAAATTGACGATAAGGCATTCTTTATTATTTCCGACGTACGGGAAGTACACGGAGAAGGCTTTATTAGAAGGGACGAAATGATTTAATGAGGAAAAATCTCCGAAAATGGATTTTACTTCTCTTAGCAGGATTGTTTATACTTTCCTGCTTTTTCGTTTCTCCGGAAAAGTTTAGTGTAGAATCGGATTTGCCTTTTTTTTTGAATTTTTCTTTTCTGTATTATTTTCCTCTTGAGAAATATTTTTACATGGCGACAATATTAATTTTGTCGAGCTATCTTTTGGAAAGTCGTGTGCTATCCTATATTGCGTATCCGATTTTACGCTTTGCCAAAACAAGAAAAGCGCTTTCCCATATTTTGATTTTCTTAAGCTTTGGGATTGCCTTGCTATTCGGTACCAGCATCAGTATGTTTTTTACACTTCCTCTTTCCGCAATTACTTTGGGAAAAGAAGAGGATAGTCCCTATCTGTTTATGCATACCGTCTGTCTCCAGATTCTGGCTGCGGAGCTTGGAAGTATTTTATTTCCTTTTACCTCTCTTTCGGATTTTTATCTGTTTTTGCAATTTAACTATTCCTTTACAGATTATCTCCGCATCAGCTTCCCTTTTTTCTTTTCTTCTATATTATTTTTGCTACCCTATGTCTATTGCTTTCATAAAGAGAAGAACCGGCCTCTTTCTTTACAGACTTTAGACAGGTTACAATTTTCTTATGAGGGACTGAAGGAAAGGAGGCCGGAAGGAAAAGTCCATCGCTTTTCGATTCCATTAGGTGTGTTTTCAACTCTGTTTTTTTTATCCTGCATTAGACTTATTCCAATTTATCTTGTGACAGTATTGCTTTTACTTTACAGTCTGTTTTTTAGAAGAGAAGTATTTTTGCGATTGGATTATTTCCTTCTTGGTTTTGTTCTGCTCATTTTTCTCCTTCGTGGAAATTTTTTAACCATGCATTTGATACCCCGCTTTCTCTCTACATTTATCAGCGGAAAAGAATGCAGTCACTCCTTGGTTTTGGCACAGATTTTTACCAGACTTCCGGCTGCGGTTTTTCTGGCTGATTTGACTACAAAGGGGCGACAATTAATCATGGCATCCATTCTATCTTCCATTCATCCTCTTGCCTGGAACTACAGCGGAGTAATTGCCTATTCCATGATGAAGAATCGTCCGCATGGAAAGGTGTTTATCTTGCATTATATTTTTTTACATATTCAAATGCTTTTACTTTTGGTATTTCTTGCTTTCTTTACAGGAAATCTTTAGGAGTTTTATGAAATATTATTTTGCACCCTTGGAATCAATCAGTTCTTATCCCCTAAGAAACGCACATGCACGATTTTTTTCGTCTATAGACAAATACTTCAGTCCATTTGTCTCGGCGAATGAGGAGGGACATTATACAGGAAAAATAGAACGGGATTTATCTCCCAAAAACAATCAAACACTTACACTTATTCCTCAAATTATGGGGAGAGAAGTAGATCATATGTTGAAATCCTTTTCTTATCTGCAAGATCTTGGATATAGTGAGGCAAATCTTAACTTAGGTTGTCCCAGCGGAACTGTTGTGGCTAAAGGAAAGGGAGCAGGGATGCTTCGGGACCTGTATTTTTTAGAGGATTTTTTTAAAAACCTGTTTTTAAAGAAAGAAAAAGATTTTGCAATTTCCGTGAAATGCAGAATCGGAATCAGTGATGCCGTAGCGATTCCGGAATTGTTTTCTTTATTTAATCAATTTCCATTCTCGGAAGTTATTGTGCATCCCAGAGTACAAAAACAATTCTACAAAGGAAACGTGGATTTGGAGGGCTTTCAAAAGGTATACGAGATTACAAAGAATCCTCTAGTCTATAATGGGGATATTGAAAATGCGGAAACGGCTCATAAAATTATGGAACGTTTTCCCGGCATTTCCGGCATTATGCTCGGAAGAGGTCTTCTTGCCAATCCTGCTCTTGCAAGGGAAATTCGGGGTGGAAACGAACTGAAAGAAAAAGAATTGAAAGACTATATTCTTGCAGTGGAAAAAGCATTTTCCGAAGAGATACAGGGAGATAAGAATCTACTTTGTAAATTGAAGGAATGCTGGAGCTATTTTGCTAAAAATTATCCTGTAAGTATAAAGGGAATCAAAGAGCTTAGAAAGGCGAAGACGATGGAAGAGTATAGAGCTGCAAAGTTTCGCATCTATAGTGAAGGAGAGTTTATCCCGTTTAAAGGAGAAAAAGAATGGATATAGAATATCCGTCATATTATGATCAATTTCATTGTATTGCTTCTTCCTGCAAGGACAGCTGCTGTAGGGGCTGGTGCATTGATGTGGATAAAGATAGCCGGGAACGCTACGATAGGGTTCCGGGAAGCTTTGGCGAAAAGCTGAGAGCAACGCTTAAGGAAGAGAAAGGGAATTATTTTTTCCCTTTGGAAGAAAATGGGAACTGCCCTTTTCTTAAGGAAAACGGTCTTTGTGAAATGATATGTGAACTGGGAGAGGATGCACTTTGCGAAGTTTGCCAGTCATACCCAAGGATGAAGCGAAGTTACGGAAATTACGCACAATATGATTTAAATGCATCCTGCGAAGAAGCCTTTCGCTTAATTTTGAGCTGGGATGGAGAAATACTTCGCGGAAGAGAGGATACAGATGCGGAAGAAATTCTTAGTTCCGAGAAAGAGCGGGAACTAATCCATTTAATTGCTTTTCGTTCCGCTCTATGGGAAGAGATTCCGTATTTTTCCAAGGACTTTAACGCTTTCTTTTTAGAACTTTACAAATTCTTTTTAGAAGCGGAATTACTGATATATCCGAATGCTTCAGCTGGTAAATGTAAAGCAGGAAAGATAGAAAGACTAAATTCCGAAAATGTTTATCTTGACAGCTTTTCATTTCTAAATGAAGAGCGTTTTCTTGAAGCCATAAACTGGCAGAAGAAAATCAAGGAGAAAAGCCTTGATTTTTCCAAGTGGAGAGAATTGTTTTTAGAGGAAGTCACAAAAAAAGGCAAGAAGACATTCGAGTATGAATTCAAAAATGAATCCAATACAGTAGAGAAGTCGGAAGGAAACAAAGAGGATAGAATGAATCAATCCCGTTTAGAGGAATATTTTTTGAAACTTCCAAAAGAAAAGCAGATAGACTGGGAGAAAGCCATGCCGGCGCTTTGCCGTTACTTCCTGTTTCGTTATACGCTTCTTCCTCTTGAGGAAGCCTCCTTACTTCCTCTATTTTCGCTCGTGTATCAAAGTATAGAGTGGATCTATACTGCGTATCTTCTTATACTGAATCAATATTCGGTGAAAGATGGAAACTGTTATACAGGCTTAATCGAAGGCAAAGAAATAAAGAAAGAAGATAAGTACTTCTCATGCTTCTTTTCCGAAGAACCGAGTATTCTACGAATTGCGGTATTTTTTTCTAAAGAAATAGAACATGACGAAGAAAATATCCGCCAACTTTTATCTTATAATCCTCTTTCCAATATTTGTAAAAAAGGAGTATAATGTGCTACGTTTGGATTTTGGATTTCCGGTGTATAGAAGGGATAGGTAGACGTCATGGATCGAATCGGTTTTGATAATGAACAGTATTTAAAGATGCAATCAGAGCACATTAAGGAAAGAATAGCCAAGTTCGGAGGCAAGCTGTATCTGGAGTTTGGAGGAAAACTGTTTGATGACTATCATGCGAGCAGAGTTCTACCCGGTTTTCAGCCCGACAGTAAGATTCGTATGCTGGGTGAATTAAAAGCCGACGTTGAGATTGTGATTGCAATACATGCCGGAGATATTGAAAAAAACAAGGTACGTGGAGATCTGGGAATCACTTATGATATGGATGTTCTTCGTCTCATTGATGCCTTTAGGGGGTATGGTCTTTATGTTGGATCTGTAGTGTTGACTCGCTTTACAGGACAGGAGAGTGCCATTGCTTACCAAAAGAAGTTGGAGTCTCTCGGTATTAAAGTTTATCGACATTATCCTATTCCATCTTATCCTTCCAATGTTCCTTTAATTATTAGTGAAGAAGGCTTTGGTAAGAATGATTACATTGAAACTTCCCATTCCTTAATTGTTGTTACCGCCCCGGGACCCGGTTCCGGTAAAATGGCAGTTTGCTTATCCCAGTTATATCAGGAGCATGTCCATGGGGTTAATGCAGGATATGCCAAGTTTGAAACTTTTCCAATTTGGAATATTCCTTTACAGCATCCGGTTAATCTTGCTTATGAAGCTGCAACAGCAGACCTGAATGATGTCAATATGATTGACCCCTATCATTTGGAGGCATATGGAGTCAGCACTGTAAACTACAATAGAGACGTGGAAGTGTTTCCGGTACTAAAGGCTATGTTCAATACCATTTATGGCAGTTCTCCTTATCAATCTCCAACAGACATGGGAGTGAATATGGTGGGGAATTGTATCGTGGATGATGATGCTGTACGAGAAGCCTCTCAGCAGGAAATCATTCGTCGTTACTTTAATGCCTTAGTGGAAAAAAGAAAGGGAAGCGGAAGCGATGCTATCATTGAGAAAGTGCAGCTTCTTATGGAAAAGGCACATATTTCCTCACAAGATAGAACTGTAATCGGCGCCGCTTTACAAAAAGAAGAAATTACAGGTGCCCCTGCTGCTTCTATTTCTCTTCCGAACGGACAGATTGTCACGGGTAAAACATCCCCCTTGCTTGGAGCTTGTTCTGCCATGATCCTCAACGCATTAAAGGTTCTTGCAGGACTTCCTGATGAAGTTAAGGTTATTTCTCCGGAAATTATTGAACCGATACAGCATTTAAAGGTGGCACATCTTGGAAATCACAATCCTCGCCTCCATACGGATGAAATCTTGATTGCCCTTACTATTTCCGCAAATTCTGATGAAAATGCAGAAAAATGTATGGAACAACTTGCAAAGCTCAATGGCTGCGAAATGCATTCTACAGTGATTCTATCTCAAGTGGATGAGAAAACTTTGGGAAAACTTGGAATTCGAATTACCTGTGAACCTCGTTATCAAAATAAAAAATTATTCCATTCTTAATCTTTT
The DNA here is from genome assembly GCF_000238055.2 of Oribacterium parvum ACB1. GTDB lineage: Bacteria > Bacillota > Clostridia > Lachnospirales > Lachnospiraceae > Oribacterium > Oribacterium parvum. Next base: position 1,973,738 of record NZ_KE148312.1, on the reverse strand, counting down.
TTCCGGGGGATAGGCGAATCAGAGAACAACAAGATATACAAGCTTTAAGTGAAATTACAAATGCACTATATAAAAAAGTATAAGATATTTTTAGAGAACTTTCTGTGAAAGAAGGTTCTCTTTTTTTACAGCGGAATACATAAGTGCATTGTTTGTCATAGCCTCCGGTGATAGAACTTAAAAAGAAGGAATATTGATAAATTTTTCAAATAAATCAGACTAAATTTTCTTCTTTTGCAAAAATGTTAGTCATATATAACTAACTACAAAATGGCATAAACAGCGTTCACTGTACAATATGCACAAAAAATTCCTTCTTTTTTTGAAAAGAAAAAAGAAAATTCGTGTGCTATACTGAGCACGAATCATCTCTTGGAGAAGAGAGGGTATTGTCTTTGAAAAAAGGCAAAGGTGAGTCTTATAACGGAAACAGATATACTGTTTTCGAACAAGGAGAAAAAATGAGCAGGTTAATCATTGTTACAGAAAATGAAGCGCAGAAAACCGTGGAGGGGCTTTACCGCGACTTAGAGCGGAGAATTCAGGCTTCTCAGCCCGGTCTTTGTCCTGTGGATTTGGCAGAGGCATTTTTACATATTTGTCATGCACAGTCCTGTGGAAAGTGTACTCCCTGTAGAGTGGGATTGGGACAACTTGAAAAATTAATGGAATCTGTTTTGGACGGTTCCGCAGATATGGAAACTTTAACGACTATTGAAAAAACTGCAGACGCCATTTATCATTCTGCAGACTGTGCAATAGGTTTTGAGGCAGCGAAGATGGTTCTTCGTGGAATACGCGGTTTCTATGACGATTATGCAGAGCATGTAAAGCATGGACGCTGCAATGCGAAGCAGAGTCAGCCTGTGCCTTGTGTATCCCTTTGCCCTGCTCATGTTGATGTACCCGGTTATGTATCCCTGATTCATGAGGGGCGCTACGCAGAGGCGGTGCAACTCATTCGTAAAGATAATCCCTTTCCTGCAGCATGCGGTTTGATTTGTGAGCACCCGTGTGAATTGCGTTGCAGAAGAACTATGGTGGATAAAGCAATTAACATTCGTGGTTTAAAGCGATATGCAGTAGAGCATGAGGGAGAGATTAAAGTACCCAAAATTATGGATAAAACCGGAAAAAAGGTTGCCGTTGTAGGCGGTGGACCATCCGGTTTAAGCGCTGCGTATTACTTAAGCATCATGGGACACGATGTAACAGTTTACGAGCAAAGGAAACAGCTTGGCGGAATGCTTCGTTATGGAATTCCTGCATACAGGTTACCTAGAGAGATATTGAATCACGAAATTGACGGTTTAATGAAAACCGGATTCCAAGTCAAGACGGATGTTTCCATTGGAAAAGATATCAGCCTTGCGCAGCTTAAAAGAGAATTTGATGCTGTATATGTTTCGATTGGAGCTCATACGGATAAGAAGCTTGGTATTCCGGGCGAGGATGCGGAAGGTGTTATTTCAGCAGTAGAAATGCTTAGAAATATCGGAGATGATATTTATCCGGACTTCACGGGCTTAAATGTAGTCGTAGTCGGCGGTGGAAACGTAGCTATGGACGTGGCAAGGTCTGCCATTCGTCTTGGAGCTAAAACGGTAAAGGTCGCTTACCGCAGAAGAAGAGTAGATATGACGGCCCTTCCCGAAGAAGTGGAAGGCGCTATCGCCGACGGTTGTGACATCGTAGAGTTGCATTCTCCGGTACGCATTGAAAAGGATGAGAAGGGGCATTGTAAGGGCATCGTTCTGAAGCCGCAGATTATCGGAGGCGTTCGCTATGGCAGACCGTCACCCAAGGATTCTCAGGCACCTGAGGTGGAAATGAAGGCGGATCTTGTGCTTGTTGCTATTGGACAGGGAATCGACTTCCGTAAGTTTGAGGAGTATCAGGGGATAACTATTGAATCAGGAAGAATCAATGCTTTAGATACTTCCGCATTACAAAACGCAGAAGGAATCTTTGCGGGAGGAGATTGTGTAACAGGTCCTGCTACGGTAATCCGTGCAATAGCTGCAGGAAAGACCGCTGCGGCAAATATAGATGAATACCTCGGTTTCTTCCATGAAATCGAGTCCGATATTGTACTTCCACCGGTAAGATTTGATGATAATGCGCCCACCGGTCGTGTCAATATGAAAGAAAGACCGGCTGATGAAAGAGTACTTGACTTTAAGCTCATGGAATATGGTATGACGGATGAAGAGGCTTGCCAGGAGTCCGGAAGATGCCTGCACTGTGATCACTTTGGTTATGGTATATTTAAGGGAGGCAGAGAAAATAAATGGTAAACTGTACAATAGATGGAAAAAAGGTTTGTGTGCCTGAGCATACAACGATTTTAGATGCGGCTAAAGAAGTTGGAATCCATATTCCCACTCTTTGCTATTTTAAAGATTTAAATGAAATTGGAGCGTGCCGAGTTTGCGTGGTAGAAGTAGAAGGAGATGCAAGACTTCATGCTGCCTGCAACAGCCCGGTTTTAGAAGGAATGGTTGTTCGCACCAATTCTAAAAAAGCAAGAGAAGCAAGAAAATACAATGTCGAATTAATCTTGTCTCAGCATAACGTGACCTGCACAACCTGCAGTCGTTCCGGAAACTGTGCTTTACAGTCTGTAGCCAATGATTTAAACATTGTCGGAAAGGATTATTATCCGAAAGATTTGCCGAAGCAGAAGAGTTCGAAAACCTTCCCTTTGATTAGAGAATATGATAAGTGCATCAAGTGTATGCGTTGTATTCAGGTTTGTGATAAAATCCAAGCTACCAATGTCTGGGATGTTGTGAATTCCGGTGGAAAAAGTACTGTGGATGTACGTGATTTCTACAAGTTGGAAGATTCTCCATGTGCACTTTGCGGACAGTGTATCACCCATTGCCCTGTAGGTGCTTTAAGAGAAAGAGATGATACGGATAGAATTTTAGATGCATTAGATGATCCTGAGACCATTGTGTTGGCACAGATAGCACCATCCATTCGTACTGCGTGGGGAGAAGAGTTCGGCCTTGGGCCGGAAGAGGCTACGGTAGAAAGACTGGCAAGCTGCCTAAAAGAAATCGGTTTTGACTATGTATTTGATACCGACTTCTCAGCTGACCTGACTATTATGGAGGAAGCTTCCGAGTTTCTACACAAGCTGACTCAAAATGAGGGACAATTCCCGATGTTTACAAGCTGCTGTCCGGGGTGGGTACGCTTTATTAAGAGCCATTATCCGGAGTTCATTCCGCAGGTTTCGACCTCCAAGTCTCCTCAGCAGATGTTCGGAGCCATTGCGAAGACTTATTATGCGGATATTCTGAAAGTAAGTCCTAAGAAAATATTCTCTGTCAGCATTATGCCTTGCCTTGCCAAAAAGGCGGAGTGTGCATATCCGAATATGACAGACAAGGACGGCAACTTTGATGTGGATGTAGCTTTGACCACAAGAGAGGTCAATAGACTGATTCGTTCTTTCCATATCAGTCCTGCAAAACTGGCTGATAAAGAACTGGATATGCCGCTTGGTATCGGTTCCGGTGCAGGAAATATTTTCGGTGCAACCGGAGGTGTAATGGAGGCTGCACTTCGTTCCGCTTACTACTTTGCAACAGGAGAGAACCCCGATCCGGATGCCTTTCAGGATGTAAGAGGTATGGACGGTTGGAAGGAATCAACTTTTACTATTGCAGGAAACAAGCTGAAGATTGCGGTAGTCAACGGACTCGCAAATGCAGACAAGTTGCTTTCTGCATTAAAAACCGGACAGGTACATTATGACTTTGTGGAAGTCATGGCTTGTCCCGGAGGCTGTGTAGGCGGTGGAGGACAACCTATTCATGACCAGGTAGAGATGGCGGCGCACAGAGCACCTGTACTATATAAGCAGGATAGAGAGGGCAGTCTTCGTTTCTGCCATGAAAATCCTTCCATAAAAGCAGTTTATAAAGATTTCTTGGGAGAACCTTTATCCGAGCTTGCAGAAGAGCTGCTACACACTGACCAAAAGGGCTGGTTGATGCCGGGAGAAAAATAAGGATACAGGAATTATTCAGTTTTCTTTTACGACGAAAAAGGCTCGGAAGAATTGCCGAGCCTTTTTTTGTATGGTAAACTAGGGCATTAGAAAGAGGAGAATATTATGGAAAAAAGAAGAGTGATGTTGAAACTTTCCGGAGAGGCTCTGGCCGGAGAGAAGCATTTCGGGTTTTCCGATGATGTAATTTTTAGAGTGGCGGATCAGGTAAAAAGAGCAGTAGACAGAGGCATAGAAGTAGCCATTGTAATCGGAGGAGGAAACTTCTGGAGAGGAAGACAGTCCGAGCAGGTAGACCGGTATAAAGCGGATCAGGTCGGCATTCTTGCGACGCTCATGAACTGTATCTATGTATCGGAAATCTTCCGTATCAGCGGAATGAAGACCAGAATTATGTCATCTTTTTCCATTTCCGATATGAGTGAAGTCTTTTCCAAGGACGAGGCAAATAAAGCTTTACAAAATGGAGAAGTGGTATTCTGTGCCTGTGGTACGGGGCATCCCTATTTTTCCACCGACACCGGTGTAGTGCTTCGTGCGCTGGAGCTCACATGTAAGGAAATTCTCCTTGCCAAGGCCATTGACGGGGTCTATGACAAGGATCCGAAGAAGTTTCCCGATGCCAAGAAATACGATACACTCAGTATTGAAGAAGTGGTGGAAAAGCGTTTGCAGGTAATTGACCTTTCCGCATCCATCCTTTGTCTTGAGAACCGCCTCCCGATGTCCGTATTTTCCTTAGAGGAAGAGGACGGCATCTTCAAGGCCCTTCTCGGAGAGCACAAAGGAACAAGAGTTACAGCGGACTGACTTTTAAGGAAATACTATCATTTAGCATAATTCTTCAAGTCTTGCCTGTGTACAAATTTGAATAATTATAAATTACTTTTTTTCTATTGGATTTTACTATTGCAATTCTCTATCAGAGTATATTCCGTTTAAGAATTCATTCTGATTTAAGACAAAATAAATGCTAAAAATACGAAAGAAGAGGACTGAAAAATGGATGATCAATTTACAATCTATATTGAGAAAATGCATAAGACTCACGACAACTTAATGAGTGAGCTCGCAACGATTCGTGCCGGTCGTGCGAATCCCCATGTTTTAGATCGAATCACTGTGGATTACTATGGTACGCAGACCCCGATTCAGCAGGTAGGGAATATCTCCGTTCCGGAGGCAAGAATCATTCAGATTCAGCCTTGGGATAAGTCTGTGATGAAGGAAATTGAAAAGGCAATCAATATGTCCGACCTCGGTATCAATCCTACAAACGACGGACAGGTGATTCGTCTTGTGTTCCCGGAGCTTACAGAGGAAAGAAGAAAGGAACTGACTAAGGATGTAAAGAAGAAGGGCGAAGCGGCAAAGGTTGCTATTCGAAACATCCGAAGAGATGCCATGGATTTGGCTAAGAAGCTGGAGAAAAATGCGGAGATTACCGAGGACGATTTAGCAAGACAGACGAAGGATATTCAGGAGCTCACCGACCACATGATTGAGAAGATTGATCAGTCCGTGGAAGCAAAGAACAAGGAACTCCTTACAGTATGATGGAAAACACGGAGCGCTTTCCAAAGCACATTGCTATTATTTTGGATGGAAACGGTCGTTGGGCAGCTTCTCGCGGGCTTCCGAGAGCCCTCGGCCATAAAAAAGGCTGTGAGACCTTGGAACAGATTGTAGAAGACTGTGCAAGGCTTGGAATATCCTATTTAACCGTATACGGTTTCTCCACAGAAAATTGGAAGCGCTCTGAAGAAGAGGTTGGAGCGCTTATGCAGCTTTTTCGTTTCTATATGAAAAAGCTTATTTCCGTTGCCAATGCAAATAATGTGAAAGCGAAGATGATTGGCGAGAGAAGCCGTTTTTCCGGGGATATTCAGGAAGGAATCCGTGCTTTGGAAGAAAGCACGAAGGACAATACGGGGATGGAGTTTATTTTTGCCGTAAACTATGGCGGAAGAGATGAAATCATTCGTGCAATTCATCGCTTTTCTACAGAGTACAGGGGAGAGAATTTGAAAGATGCTTTAGCTCATCTTACGGAAGAGCAGCTTGCTTCCTACTTGGATACAAAAGATATTCCTGACCCTGACCTTGTTATCCGTACCTCCGGGGAATTTCGGACTTCGAACTTCCTTTTATGGCAATCTGCCTATTCCGAGTATTATATTACGGATGTGCTCTGGCCCGACTTCAATAAGGAAGAGCTTTTAAAAGCGATAGAAAGTTACGGAAAAAGGGAAAGAAGATTTGGCGGAAGAAAAAAGTAGCTATTGTTTATTTTAAATTTAAAAGGGAGCTCTACAACGAGATATCGCACGCTTTACGCACGATACTCGTTATGAATAAGAATCACTATGTTATAGAGGCTTTTTGAGCTTCCGAAGTATTGTTAGGGTAGAAATGATTAAGGGTAATAGTTAGATGGAGAAACAAAACGAAACGGAAGAAATAAAAAAACGAGAAGGCAGAGTTAAAACGCTTCCCAAGGGACAGAACGAGAAGAAGCTGTCCTCCTTTTTTGTGCGATTAGCAAGCGGAATTGTCTTACTGCTTCTTTTGTTTATCATCCTTCCCGCCGGAGGAAATCTACTGTTATTCTTTAATTTCATTTTATCTATTTTTGCCTGCTATGAGCTTCTGCATTGTTTTTCCTTTCATAAGGAGAAAATGTCGATTTTACCCTACCTTTTTATTTCTCTGCATTACCTTGCACTTTTCTATGGGAAGCATTTTGAAATGGTTCTTATGCTGGTTTATTTCATTCTGCTCTGTGTAGACTATGTATTGTTTTATCCGGAAAAGACAATTCGGGAGATTTGCCTGTATTTTCTGATTTTACCCTATGCGGGAATCATGTTTTCCTACCTCTATCAGACAAGAGGAGTCATGCATGGAAAGATTCTGGTTTGGCTGATTTTTCTATCGAGCTGGGCGGCAGATACCTGTGCCTATGCCGTAGGGATTCTTTTCGGAAAGCACAAAATGACACCGGTTCTTAGTCCGAAGAAGACCTGGGAAGGGGCTATCGGGGGAGTTCTCGGATCTTTTCTTTTAACTTACCTTTACGGACTGTATAATAATCAAGTCTATGACGGATTTTTCCATTCCCCTTTAAAGCTTGCGATTTCTGTCGCCTTTGCCTCTCTTTTTTCCATTGTGGGAGATTTGACGGCTTCCGGAATCAAGCGGGATTTTGGAATCAAGGATTACAGTAATTTGATACCCGGACATGGAGGAATACTGGACCGTTTTGATTCGGCACTCTTTACTGCTCCGATTATCTACTTTGCTTTGGTTCTTTTTGTGAAATAATGTTTTTAGATATTCGTCGTTTTACATTAAGAGTATTGCAGTCTGTTTTTTAAGACAGATTTTTATAAGATGAACTATTCTATATTTCTGTAAGAAAGCCGTTTTTATAGGACTCTAAGTTCATAAGAAGCTGCTTTCATAAAAAGCTACTTTTTCTAAGATTGTGTGAATCGAGGATAGATATGAATATTGTGATTTTGGGGTCTACAGGCTCTATCGGCACACAGACCCTGGAACTTTTAAAAGACCATACGGAATATAAAGTGCTTGCCCTTTCTGCCGGAGAAAATATTTCACTATTGGAAGAGCAGGCGCGGGAGTGGAAGCCGAAGTATCTTTGCGTTTTTCATGAAGATAAAGCAAAACTTCTGAAAGAGCGCTTTCAATCAAGTTATAATCGTGACAATACACTCGATTCGGAATCTGCCGAGAACAGTATACATTACGAAAAAAAAGAGAGCGAAAAAGATAGCTATTCACCGGTGATTTACTCCGGAATGGAAGGCCTTATTCAGCTTTCCGCCTTGACGGAAGCCGATATGATTGTAGTCAGTGTAGTGGGAATGGTCGGAATACAGCCAACTATTTCGGCTATTCAGGCCGGGAAAAAAGTGGCCCTTGCCAATAAAGAAACGTTGGTCTGTGCCGGGCATTTAATCAATGACTTATTAAAAGAGTCGAAGGCAAAGCTTTTCCCTATTGATTCCGAGCACTCTGCAATCTGGCAATGCTTAAGAGGAGAAAAGGCGGAAGAAGTCGAGAAACTCATTTTAACCGCTTCGGGAGGTCCTTTCTTCGGCCTCACAAAAGACGAAATGAGGGGAAAGAAGAAAGAAGATGCCTTAAAGCACCCCAACTGGTCTATGGGAAGAAAGATTACCATAGACTCCGCTACCATGGTGAATAAAGCCTTGGAAGTTTTGGAAGCGCATATTCTTTTTCATATTCCGATTGAAAAAATACAGGTTGTTATCCAGAGAGAAAGCATTATCCATTCCGCTGTAGAGTTTTGTGACGGGGCAATTAAGGCGGAGCTTGGAGTGCCTACTATGCGTGTTCCCATAGCCTACGCCCTGTTTGAAGAGGAAAGAGAGCATTTCAAGGGAGAAAAACTGGATTTTACAAAGGTGATGTCGCTACATTTTCATCCCCCTTCCTATACTGATTTCCCAGCTCTAGCCTTAGGACGTACTGCAGGATTGAAGGGCGGATCTATGACGACCGTTTTTAATGCGGCAAATGAAGAAGCGGTTGCCCTCTTCCTTCAGGATAAAATATCCTTCCTTTCCATTCCGGCTTTGATCGAAAAGGCGATGCAGCTGCATGAGAAGGACTGGAAGGCTTACCCTTCCGTGGATGAGATACTTTCTATTGAACGATGGGCGAGAAACTGTGTAGAAGAAAATGCAAATCAGGTAGAAGCATAGATCTTAGGAGAAAGCCAATGAAGGCTTATAATGAAATGATTTTAGATTTTAATACAAGATAGTATAGAGATTAATTATTTAAACAAGTAAAGGAGTAATTTTGAGTATTGTTTTGGCGTTACTTGCCTTATCGTTTTTGGTTTTTTTTCATGAATTAGGTCACTTTTTGGCGGCGAAGTTTTTTAAGGTCGGTGTTTTGGAGTTTTCTATCGGAATGGGTCCTCGGATTCTTTCCGGCGTCTTCCGTAACACAAGATACAGTTTGAAACTTCTCCCCTTAGGTGGAAGCTGCGCGATGCTCGGAGAGGATGCCGCCGGAAGCGGTGATTTTTCGACAGCAAAAGGGGAAGAAGAGGAAGATGTTCTGGACTTTGATGGCGTGGTTTTTGCCAAGGAAGACTTGGAAAAATACAGTTTTGAGAAAAAGCCGGCGTGGCAAAGATTTATTATCTGCTTTGGCGGTGTATGGCATAACTTCCTTTTGGCCTTTCTCTTTGCCATTATTCTTACGGTAAATATCGGTACGGAATTTCCGATTATCGGAGCCTCCTCTACTGTAGAGACGCCGGCTATGAAAAGCGGTTTACAAGATGGAGATAGAATTGTAGCTATTGCCTTTGCCGACGGAAGTAAACGATCCCTTGCCACCTTGCAGGAGCTGTCGATTTTTCTTGAGCTTCACCAAGAGGACTTTAAGAAAGGGGATATCAAACTTACCGTGATTCGAGACGGAAAAAAAGAGAGTTTTTCCTTTAGCCCTTACCGGGATCCGGAGAGTGGAAGATATCGCCTGGGCGTACAATTAAAGAACGGAAGAGTAAGTGCAAAAAATCTATTTCAAGTTTTAGAGTACAGCTACTACGAATTCCGCTTTAATGCGCGAATTGTCTTTGACAGCCTCGCGATGATTCTAAGAGGAAAGGTTTCCAGACAGGATGTGATGGGGCCGGTAGGAACCGTGGCCGTGATTGGCGGTGCGGTACAGCAGTCCAGCTCCGGAGGTCTTCGCCTAACGATATTGGTTTTAATGAACCTTTCTCTTATGCTTAGTGTAAACCTCGGGATAATGAATTTACTGCCGATTCCGGCGCTCGACGGCGGAAGACTCCTATTTATTCTTCTCGAAATGCTTCTTCGTAAACGCTTAAATCCGAAGTGGGAGGAGAGAATCAATACCGTAGGAATGGCTATTTTACTGCTTCTCATGGTAGCAATCGTCTTTAACGATGTATTCAATCTGTTTACGGGAGTGTATTCCAAGTTGTTAAACTAATCTGTAGTACAGCTGAAATACAAAGAGGAATGAGTAAAAATGTGTTTTAGGGAAACATTGAGGAAGTCTATAAAACAGTGTTCATCCGGTGATTTTTTGAAATTGAAATAATCCGGCAAAAAGGGGAAAAACAATGATAAAACGAACGGAAACTCGAGTAATTGAACTCGGAAAAAAAGAAAAAGGACTTTACCCATCCCTTCCCTTAAAAATCGGCGGAGGGAATCCTGTTGTATTGCAGTCGATGTGCAATACCAAGACAGAAGATATAGAGGGGAGTCTTTCCCAGATTCGCGCTTTAAAGATTGCCGGTGCGGATTTGGTGCGTTTAACGGTTCCCACAAAGGAAGCAGCACTGGCTTTCGGGAAGATTCGAGAAGAATCCCCCCTTCCTATGGTTGCCGATATTCACTTTGATTATCGCTTAGCCATACTTGCTATGGAAAATGGTGCCGATAAAATCCGCATCAATCCCGGGAACATCGGTTCCTCCGATAAGGTAAAGGCGGTTGTAGATTGCGCAAAGGAAAGGAATATTCCCATTCGCATCGGGGTGAATTCAGGTTCTTTGGAAAAGGATATCTTAGAGAAGTACAATGGAAGAGTCACAGCGGAAGGACTTGCCGAGTCCGCTCTTAAGAATGTGGAGCTCGTGGAAAACATGGGCTATCATAATCTTGTTCTTTCCATCAAGTCCTCCGATGTTTTAATGGCGTATCATGCGCATAAGATTGTAGCGGAGAAATGTGAGCTTCCCTTGCATATCGGGATTACCGAGGCGGGCACCGTCTGGTCCGGTAATATCAAGTCCGCCATGGGGCTGGCTCTTATCTTAAATGAGGGAATCGGAGATACCGTTCGGGTCAGTCTTTCCGCGGATCCCGTGGAAGAAATTCGAAGCGGACAGCTGATTTTGGAGACGCTCGGACTGCGTAAAAAAGCTGTTTCCGTGGTATCCTGTCCCACCTGCGGAAGAACGGATATTGACCTTATTTCCCTTGCAAAAGAAGTGGAGAAGATTGCCTTTTCCTATCCCGATAAGTCCTTAAAGATTGCTGTAATGGGCTGCGTGGTAAACGGCCCCGGGGAAGCAAGAGAGGCGGATCTCGGCATTGCCGGAGGAAAGGGTGTCGGCATGCTCTTTAAAAAGGGAGAAATCATCCGAAAGGTTAAGGAAGAAGACTTACTTAGCGCACTACGAGAGGAAATTGAAAAGTATTCATGAAAAGCTTTTTTCAAGTATTTCAAGAACTGAAGGGAAACAAAGACTTAGAAACACTCTTCATGACAACGGAAGTCAGTCGCATTACGTTAAGCCGGGATCGCACGAAGATGAAAATCTACCTGCATAGCGATCATTTACTTAAAAAAAATGAACTCCATGCCATGGAAGAGCTCATTCAGAAGCAGGTATTTTCGGGAAAGAAAATTCAGATAGAAATTCACGAGAGCTTTCATCTTTCTTCCCAGTATAATGCGAAGATTCTTTTTGAGCGTTATGAAGACTCCCTTTTGGATGAGTTAAAAGAAAAAAACATTGTGCTCCATCAAATGTTTACAAGGGGAAAGCTAGAGTGGAAAGACGAGTCCACTCTAGCTCTTTTGCTGCCGGAAATTGCCCTTTTTCAAAAAGAAGAGGAAGAATGTATCCGGGTCATTGAGAAAATAGTGCATGAGCGTTGTGGGATTATCCTGCATTTCTCCATTGGCTATAGTCCCGAGCTGAATAAAGCGGAAGAAAGAGAGCATGATGAGTATGAGAGTAGCGAATATAGGGAAGAAAAGGAAAAATTTGAGTCAATCGGGGGAGAAAAGCAAGCGGAAAACGCCGACCGGCATAGTAATAATAGCAGTGAAGCCGGCGGCAAGACAGCGGTAAACAAGGAAAGACCGGAAAAAAGCCTTGGAAAGACTAAAGAGGAAGGAAAAGAAGAGAATAAGGGAGAGAGTAAAGAAGAGTGTAAAGCGAAAGACGGAAAGCAAGAGATAAAAGATCAAAAAGAATATAAAGAAAAAAAGGATTTCAAAGAGAAAAATAATGATTCTTCCTTCAAGAGAAGCTTCGGAAGCCGAGGTCCTTTTAAGAGAAGTGATAAAGAAGGTGTTTATTACGGCAGAGATTTCCAGGACGAAATTGTACCGATTTCTTCCGTTGGAGAATTCTCCGGAACCGTCGCATTGCAGGGGATTATTCTTCATGTGGATGAACGCCCGACCAGAAAATCCGGTATGGTTATCTTTACCTTTTCCTTTACGGACGATACCGACTCCATCGCCTCTAAAATCTTCGTGGAAGAAGAAAATCTGGACGATGCCAGAGCTTTTTTACAGGTCGGAAAGACTATAGCCGTAAAAGGGAATATCGAATACGACCAGTACGACAAGGAACTGGAGCTTTCCCGTGTATTCGGGATTAAAAAGTCTGATTTTGTACGGGCAAAGAGAGTCGATCATGCCAAGGAAAAGCGTGTGGAGCTGCATCTTCATACCAAAATGTCCGACATGGACGGGGTTTCCGACATAGAAGAGTATATTAACAGAGCTTTAGAATTCGGTATGCCGGCTCTTGCCATTACCGACCATGGCGTAGCACAGTCCTTCCCGGATGCAATGGCACACTTAAAAAAGCTCGGAAAGGAAGATGAGCTGCAGATAATCTACGGCATGGAAGGGTACCTTGTAAATGACCTGGATACCGTGATAAAAAATCTTTCCGAGGACCTTCCTTTATCCTGCAGTACCGTGGTCTTTGATCTGGAAACGACCGGCTTTGATCCGAAGAAAAACCATATCATCGAAATCGGTGCAGTGAAGCTGGAAGAAGGGAAAATCGTGGACCGCATGGATCTCTTTGTGAATCCTCGTGTTCCGATTCCCTATCGCATTACCCAGCTTACCTCGATTGACGACTCTATGGTTATGGATGCAGACGGCATTGAAGTAGTGCTTCCGAAGTTTTTAGAATTTGTCGGAGACAGTATTCTGGTCGCACACAATGCGGAATTCGACTATAACTTTGTGGAAAATAAGGCAAAGGCACTCGGCATTCCTTTTAAACGACCGGTACTCGATACGGTTAGTTTGTCAAGACTCCTTCTTCCGAAGCTCCATCGTTTTAAATTGGACACCGTTGCGAAGGAATTAAAGATTGAACTCTTACATCATCACAGGGCGGTAGACGATGCGGAGGCAACCGCTCGCATTTACCTGAAAGAATTGGAGATGCTTGAAAAAAGAGGCGTGCAGTCCTTAGGGAAAATAGACAGCCTCGATATGGATACCGTGGGAAAGGTTAGAAAACTCCCTAGCTATCATATTATTTTGCTTGCCAAAAATGACCTTGGGCGCATCAATCTCTATCGTTTGATTTCCGAGTCTCATTTAAAATATTTTGCAAAGCACCCCCGTATTCCGAAGTCTCTTCTGAAAAAGTACAGAGAAGGACTGATTATCGGTTCCGCCTGCTCAAACGGAGAGCTCTTTCAGGCTCTGATTCGCGGTATGGACGATCAGCAGCTTCTCACGATTGCGTCCTTCTATGACTATCTGGAAGTCCAGCCGCTGGGAAATAACCGCTATATGCTTTCTTCCGATAAGTACAGTGCGGAGACGGAAGAAGATTTGATCCAGTATAACAAGAAGATTATTTCCCTCGGAGAACAGCTCGGAAAGCCGGTTTGCGCAACTTCCGATGCCCATTATACGGACAAAGAGGAAGACATTTTCCGAAAAATCATCCTCGCCACGAAGGGAATGACCGAAGAAGAGGGGGATACCTTCCTTTATTTCAGAAGTACGGAGGAAATGCTCTCGGAGTTTTCTTATCTCGATGAAAATACCAAGAAAAAGGTCGTGATTGATAATCCCTTAAGCATATTAAAACAATGCGAAAGGATTAAGCCGGTGCGTCCGGACAAGTGCCCGCCCGTGATCCCGAACTCCGATGAAACATTGCGGGAAATCTGTTATGAAACGGCGCATAAGATCTACGGTCCGAAGCTTCCGGAAATCGTGGCAAATCGCTTGGAGAAAGAACTGAACTCCATTATTTCCAACGGCTACTCCGTAATGTATATCATCGCACAGAAGCTCGTGGATCAGTCCAATGCGGACGGCTATCTGGTAGGCTCCCGTGGTTCGGTAGGTTCTTCCTTTGCGGCGACCATGTCCCGCATTACCGAGGTAAATCCGCTTCCCCCACACTATGTCTGCCCAAACTGCTATTACACGGACTTTGACTCGGAAGAGGTGAAGTCTTATTCGGGTATGGCAGGCTACGATATGCCGCCTAAAAAATGTCCGCACTGCGGTGCGGAACTCGACCGCTTAGGATTCGACATTCCCTTTGAAACCTTCCTCGGTTTTGACGGAGATAAGGAGCCGGATATCGACTTAAACTTCTCCGGAGAGTATCAGGCAAAGGCACATGCCTACACCGGAACGATTTTCGGAGAAGAAAATACCTTTAAGGCCGGAACAATCGGTACGCTCGCCGAAAAGACCGCCTACGGTATGATCAAGAATTACTACGAAGAACGAGGAGAACAAAAGCGAAATGCGGAGATTGATCGCCTTGTGCAGGGCCTGACCGGAATCCGGAGAACTACAGGGCAGCATCCCGGAGGCATTGTTGTTCTTCCCCACGGTGAGGACATTAATACCTTTACCCCGGTACAGCACCCCGCAAATGATGTGGAAAGCCCGATTATTACCACGCACTTTGACTATCATAAGATTGACCATAACCTCTTAAAGCTCGATATTCTCGGGCACGATGATCCGACCATGATTCGAAAATTGCAGGACTTAACGGGGCTTGATCCGGTAAAAGACATTCCCTTGGATTCTAAGGAAGTTATGGATCTTTTTCGCTCTACGGAGATTTTAGGAATTAAGCCGGAGGATATTCACGGAGTAAAACTCGGTTGTCTCGGTATACCGGAGTTCGGAACCGGCTTTGCGATGCAAATGGTAGTGGATACGAAACCGCAGTACCTTTCCGACCTGATTCGTATTTCCGGTCTTTCCCACGGTACCGATGTATATCTAAACAATGCGCAGGACCTGATTTTAAACGGGATTACCACTCTCCGTGATGCAATATGCTGTAGAGATGATATCATGGTCTATCTTATGCATATGGGACTGGATCCCTCCGAGAGCTTTAACATCATGGAGGCGACCAGAAAGCATAAGCCCTTAAAAGAGGAGTGGTGTCAGGACATGCGCGACCACGGTGTACCGGAGTGGTATATCGATGCCTGTAAGAAAATCAAGTACATGTTCCCGAAGGCTCATGCCGCAGCTTATGTCATGATGGCTTACCGTGTAGCTTACTGTAAGGTTTTCTATCCGCGAGAATATTACACGGCATATTATTCCGTGCGTGCGGACGGCTTTGATTTTGATAAAATGTGCTTCGGGGTGGAGAAGCTCCGCTTCTACATGCAGGAGTATCTGGAGAAGGATAAACTTTCCGCGACAGAAAATCTTTGTCTTCGTGATATGCGAATCTGTGAGGAAATGTATGCAAGAGGCATTCGCTTTGCCAAACTCGATATTTATAAGGCAAAGGCCAAGGATTTTCAGATAACGGAAGAAGGGGAAATCATGCCGTCCTTCAGCTGTATAGCGGGACTCGGAGAGGCGGTAGCCCTCGGTCTTGAAGATGGAGCAAAATACGGTCCCTATCTTTCCAAGGACGATTTTGTGCAAAGAACACATTGTCCAAAGGTATTTGCAGACAAATTCCATGAATTAGGACTACTGGGAGAAATTCCTCTCTCCAATCAAATCTCTCTTTTTGACTAAGAAGATTGAAATTTTGTCTCTTTTTCGATACAATATGACTATCCATTTTGTTATCAACGAGTTTTCTGTGGGAACGCTTCAGACTCTCGTTGCAAAAGAGGGCTGAATAGAATAGGTTCTCACAAGAAGCTGAGATTGGAGGAAAGGTTTCTATGAAGGTGTATGATACCGGAAGTATTCGTAATGTTGTTCTTTTAGGGCACGGCAGTGCCGGAAAAACGACTGTAGCAGAGTGTCTTTGCTATGTGACCAAGGTGACAAACAGACTGGGTAGCGTAGACGAAGGCAATACAGTTTCCGACTTTGATAAGGAAGAAAAGAAGAGAAAGTTTTCCATTTCCACAAGCTTACTTCCGATAGAATATAAGGGAGAAGACGGAGATTTAAAGATCAATATACTGGATACGCCGGGTTACTTTGATTTCGTAGGAGAGGTTGAAGAGGCAGTCAGCGCTGCCGATGCCGCCATTATCGTAGTAAACGGCAAAGCCGGTATTGAGCCCGGCACCGTAAAGGCATGGGAGCTTTGCGAGGAGAATCATCTTCCGAGACTTTTCTTCGTGACCAATATGGATGACGATAAGGCTTCTTTCCGTCAGCTCGTTTTGGATCTGGAGAAGCGTTTCGGTAAGTCCGTGGCTCCTTTCCAGTTACCGATTCGTGAAAATGAGAAATTTGTCGGCTTTGTCAATGTCGTTAAGATGGCAGGTCGCCGTTTTACCAATTTAAATGAATATGAGGCTTGTCCGATTCCCGACTATGTGGAGAAGCATTTGAATATTGCCCGTTCTTCTTTGCTGGAAGCCGTAGCGGAAAGCTCCGAAGAGCTTATGGAGAAATATTTTGCGGGAGAAGAATTTAGCACGGAAGAAATCCAGAGCGCTTTACGGGAAAATGTAAAGCAATGTAATATTGCCCCGATTCTGATGGGTTCAGGTATCCATGTGCAGGGCTTCAATGTTCTTTTACAGGTTATCGATAAGTACTTCCCGTCCCCGAAGGAACTGGAAGCTATCGGAGTGGACGCCTCGACAGGTGAGCATTTTACAGCGCACTATAATGACGAGGCAACCATCAGCGGCAGAGTATGGAAGACCATTGCGGATCCCTTCCTTGGAAAATATTCCTTATTTAAGATTTGTACCGGTGTTTTAAAGGCAAACTCCGAGGTTTACAATGTCAATAAAGAGGCCACTGAAAAAATCGGTAAGCTCTATGTTTTAAGAGGAAACACCCCGATTGAAGTACCGGAATTAAAGAGCGGAGACTTGGGTGCCGTTGCAAAACTGGGTATTACAGAGACCGGAGACAGTATTGCGGTTCGAAATGCGCCGATTATTTATCACGCACCGAAGCTTTCCGTTCCCTACACTTATATGGCTTATACCGCGGAGAATAAGGCGGATGAAGATAAGCTCTCCACAGCTCTTCAGAGGATGATGGAAGAGGATCGCACCCTTAAGGTAAAGGCGGATCCGGAAAACAGACAGAGCTTACTGTACGGTATCGGAGAGCAACAACTCGAGGTGTTGGCATCTCGCTTAAAAGACCGCTACAATGTTTCTCTTATTTTGACTAAGCCGAAGTTTGCTTATAGAGAGACGATTAAGAAGACCGCCAAGGTACAGGGTAAGTATAAGAAGCAGTCCGGCGGACACGGCCAGTACGGTGATGTAGTGATGGAATTCTCTCCGAGCTTCGACTATGACCAGGCATACACCTTTAAGGAGCAGGTTTTCGGCGGAGCAGTCCCGAAGAACTACTTCCCTGCAGTAGAAAAGGGAATTCAGGAATCCTGCAAGAAGGGCCCCTTAGCCGGTTACCCGGTTGTTGGTGTACAGGCAGTCCTCTTGGACGGTTCCTACCACCCGGTAGACTCCTCCGAGCAGGCCTTTAAGACTGCAGCTTCCATGGCCTTTAAGGACGGTTTTATGCAGGCAAATCCTGTTCTTCTTGAGCCGATTGCCCGCCTCACGGTAAATGTACCCGACAGCTACACGGGAGACATCATGGGCGACTTAACGAAGAGAAGAGGAAGAATTCTTGGTATGAATGCCGTACACGGCGGAAAGCAACTCATTGAAGCGGAGCTTCCGATGAGTAATCTTTACCTCTATAACACGGATCTTCGCTCCATGACAGGCGGTTCAGGATCCTTTTCCTTTGAATTTGACCGTTATGAGCAGGCGCCCGGTGATATCCAGAACATCGTAATTCAAGAAGCGAAGGATAGAGCGGCGACAGAAGAATAAAAGCAAAAACAATATTGCGACAAGATACCGCTCACTATCTGAGCGAAAAACAGTAAGAATCACGAAACGGCATGCTTTGCAAGTACAAGGTATGCCGTTTATCTTTACTTTTTAAGCTCAAATATCTTGTTATCTTTACTTTTTTACAAAAAATCAGTGTAAAAAGTAAAGATAGTGAACGGAAATTCCGAACTCCTAGTTTTTTAGTCCTTTTCTTAAGTTCTTTCGTACCGCTCTTGGCAAGTTGACAGTTTAGGGCGAATAATTTATCATATTTCTTGTTGCTATAAGAGAGTAGGAAAAGGAACTTTCTTATGTATAACGATTGCCGGGCTAAGCGCACGGCATCTCGTTTTTGACAGGAAGCAAGGCTTGTTCCTTAGCATCCTGTTTTTATAGCGTAAAAAGGGGTAAATATGGTTCGTATTGCGATAGATGCTATGGGTGGCGATTTAGGCGCAAAAGCCATGGTAAAAGGCGCAGTGGAAAGTCTTAAAGAAGAAGGAATGAAGCTCCTTCTTTTTGGAGAGGAAGAAGTCCTAAAGCAGGAATTGTCTTCCTACAGCTATGATCCGGAGAGGATCGAGATTGTTCCCTGCAGTGAAAATATCAGTATTCATGAATCACCGGTTATTGCGATTCGAAGAAAAAAGGATTCGAGCCTGGTTCGCGGAATGCTGGTTGTGAAAAATGGAGAGGCCGATGCCTTCATCTCCGCCGGCTCCACCGGTGCGGTGCTTGCCGGAGGGCAACTCGTTGTAGGAAGAGAAAAGGGTGTCTACAGACCGCCCCTTGCAGCGCTCATTCCGACTAAGAACGGAGTTTGCCTTCTTACGGATTGCGGGGCAAATGTGGATGCCAAACCTGAATGGCTGCACCAGTTTGCCAAGATGGGCGCAATTTATATGGAGGAAATGTTGCAGATTAAAAATCCGAGTATCGGTTTAGTCAACATCGGTGCAGAAGAAGAAAAGGGAAACAGCCTTGTGAAAGCTGCCATGCAGATTTTAAAGGAGGACACGGACTATAACTTCATCGGTTCCGTGGAAGCCAGAGATATAGTGGAAGGAAACTGTTCTGTTGTTGTTTGTGATGCCTTTGTAGGAAATGTTGTTCTGAAAATGTACGAGGGTGTCGGAAAGATGCTCCTTTCGGAAATTACGGACACCATGAAACACAGCGGTCCTTTGGCACTTCTTGCGGCTCTTCTTTTAAAGAAGCCCTTAAAGAAGAGACTCAAAAAATTTGATGCAAAGCAGTACGGCGGAGCACCTATTTTGGGACTTAAGGGACTGGTAATCAAGGTGCACGGAAATACGGACGGTAAGGAAGTCACAACGGCTATCAAGCAAGCAAAGGAATTTGCGGAAAAGAAGCTGACAAAGAAAATAGCGGAGGCTATCGATTTTAAGGAAGTAGAGGAATAAAGATGGAATTAGAGAAGTTAAAGAAGATTATTTGCAGAGAATTAACGAATATTAAGGAAGAGGATATCACGGAAGACACCCGTTTTGTGGAAGACTTAAATGCCGATTCCTTAGATGTGGTACAGATCGTTATGGGAATTGAGGACGAGTTCGGGATTGAAATTCCGGAAGAGGCAAGCTACCAGATTAAGACTGTCGGAGAGGCACATAAGGCTATTTTAAAGGCATTAGGACAGTAAAATGACGGAGAAGGAAGAGGCGCTTTCCGCCTTGGAAGAGCGTTTGGAATATCATTTTCAAAACAGAGAATTGCTGCAGCACGCCTTAATTCATCCCTCTTACTCCAATGAAATGGGGGAAGCCAAGGAAGCCTCCAACCAGCGTTTGGAGTTTCTGGGGGATGCCGTGTTGGAGCTTGTTTCCAGTACCGTGCTTTACCATAGAAAGCCTGCCATGCAGGAAGGGCTTATGACGAAGCTCCGTGCCGCACTGGTTTGTGAACCCGCGCTTGCCGCCGTTGCCAAGGCTCTCAAGCTCTCGGAGCACATTGTGCTGGGAAAAGGCGAGGGAAGAGAAGGAATCCAATACAGGGATTCCGTGCTTTCCGATACACTGGAAGCCATTATCGGTGCCATTTACCTGGATAGCGGTATTGAAAGTGCAGCCTGTTTTATAAAGAAAAATCTATTAAATGATATCGAGAAGAAGCAACTGCAAATGGATGCCAAAACCATGCTGCAGGAGTATTCTACGGCGAAGCATCTTCCTCTTCATTACAGTCTTTTGGAGGAATCTGGGCCATTTCATGACCGCTTTTATCGCGTAATGGTGTATCTGGGAGACACGGAGTATGGTATGGGAGAAGGAAGCTCCAAGAAAAAGGCAGAGCAGAATGCAGCATACTTTGCTTTAGAAAAAATAAAGGCGGAAACAGGGGATGTATTTAAAATCTATTGAGGTACAGGGCTTTAAATCCTTTGCGAATAAAACCGTGCTGGATTTTTCCCCGGGTATTACGGGAATTGTGGGCCCGAACGGTTCAGGAAAATCGAATATCTCCGATGCTGTGCGTTGGGTTTTGGGGGAACAAAAGGTAAAACAGCTTCGCGGTGCTTCCATGCAGGATGTGATTTTTGCCGGGACCGCAACAAGAAGGCCGCAAAACTATGCCTCCGTGAGCATTTCCTTTGATAACAGTGATCATGCACTATCGCTCCCCTATGAGGAAATCACCGTCAGTAGAAGGCTCTATCGTTCAGGGGAGTCGGAATACCGTTTAAATGGTTCGGAATGTCGTTTAAAGGACATTCATGAGCTTTTTTATGATACCGGAATTGGAAAAGAAGGCTATTCCTTAATCGGACAGGGACAAATCGATAAAATTCTCTCCGGTAAAGCGGAAGAAAGAAGAGCCCTTTTTGATGAGGCGGTGGGGATTGTCAAGTTTAAAAGAAGGAAAGACCTCGCCGAAAAGAAGCTGGAAGAAGAGCAAGCGAATCTGGAACGAATTCAGGACATTGTCTCCGAGCTCGAAAAGCAGGTAGGACCTCTGGAAAAGCAATCCGAAAAGGCCAGAAAATATCTGAGCTTCCGTGATGAACTTGTAGTACTGGAGTCAACGCATTTTTTGCAAAAGCTGCAGGATACGGAAAGGCTGTTGCAAAAGCTGGAAGAGGCAGAAAAAGACCTGAAGGCCTCGATTGAAGAAGAAGCCAAAAAGCAAAATGCGCTCTCAGAGTCCTTTAAGGGCTTAGAGGAAGAACTCCTCTTACTGGATCAAAAGGAGCAGGAAATCAGCCGCGGAAACGAGGAGGACGAGAGCAGAAAAAAAACGCTTGAGGAAGAAATTGTCCGTTTAAAGGAGGCCATCTCCGGAAAAGAAAGCTCTTCGAGACATTTTCAGGAAAGAGTAAGCGCCTTAAAGGAAGAGGCCTCTTCTTCTATTGGTAAAATGGAAGACTTGGTTTTCGCGTTACTCAGCCTAAAAAAGAAGTTTCAAAGCTTCCTTCTTTTTAACACGGAAGAAGATAAGGTGAAGCTGGATATTGCGCTGATTGATTCCACTATTTCCGAAGCCAAGCAAATCATCCAAAGTACCTTTTATCCCGACTTTGCTTTTGATGAGGGTATACCGGAAAAAGAGGATTCGGAGGCTTCCTCTGAGGACGCGAAAAATTTCCATGCGATAGAAACGGAAATTCGTGCCTTAAAAAAAGAGGGAGAGGAAAAGCAGGAAGCCTTTTCTCATTTACAAAGGAAAAGGGTGGACGCGGAAAAAACGCTTACAGATAAGAGAGCAAGCTTACAGGATTTCATACATCAAAAGGAAAGACACAGAATTCAGCTGGAAAACCTTCAAAATCTTGCCGAGCGCTATGAAGGCTTCGGACAGGCCGTTCGGAAGTGTATGCAAGAGAAAGAGCGGGAAAAAGGGCTGATCGGTGTAGTAGCCGACGTTTTAAAAACCAAGCCCGAGTACGAGCTTGCACTGGAAACCACTCTTTCCGGCAGTCTGCAAAACCTTGTTACGGAAGAGGAGGGGACGGCAAAACGCCTCTTGGAGAAGCTGAAAAGAGAGAAACTAGGCCGAGCAACCTTTTTACCTCTTAGTTCGATTCGAAAGGAAAGAGACGGACGTTATGATAGTGTCAGGGGAGAAAAGGGGCTGATTGGCGTTTTTGCCGATTTTGTAGAGGTACCGAGGTCTTGCGCGGGTCTCGAGAACTATCTTTTATCCAAGGTTCTTTTGGTGGACAATCTGGATAATGCCTTATCCATTGCCCGAAAATATAAACATAGTCTTCGCATTGTCACCCTGGACGGAGAACTTCTTCAGGCCGGCGGTGCTCTTTCCGGCGGAGCTTACCGAAATTCTTCATCTCTTATTGGGAGAAAGAGGGAAATTGACGAGCTCGTGGAGACGCTGAAAGCTATGGAAGAGGAAGAAGGGGAGAAAAGAGCTTCTCTACGAAGAGAAGAGGACGCATTGCAGGAACTATCCTCTATAGAAGCGGAAAAAAGAGAAGAAATCCTGAGTCTGGATAAGCTATATCGGGAAAAACTCCTAACCTTCCAAGGCACAGTCAATGCAGAGAGGCAAACTCTCTCTACAAGAGTTGACTTCTTAACCGAGCAGCTTCATGACTACGGAGAAAAACTCGAAAAGAACTTCACGGACCAGATGGATTTGGAAGAGGAAAATAAAAATACTGCCGGCTCGGTAGAAAAGGACCAAAATCAGATTCATGCTTTGGAAGATAAGATTCGCGCTCTTCTTGAAAAGGAAGAAAAAAGAAAAGAAAGCCTCAGCGCTTTAAAGAATAGAAGGGCGGAAATTGCAGAAGAAGAAAAGCGCTTCTACAAAGAAAAAGAAGGAATCCAGGAAGAACTCTTGCAAATTGAGAAAGAACAGCTTCGACTGGAGCATCAGAAGGAAAAACTGGAAGACCAGTCTGCCCAATCCGCGTCTCAGCTCTTCGAAGACTACGGAATCGGTGTCAGTCAGGCAAAGCAGTATTTCGATGAAAATCTTTCCGATAATCCCGCACTTCCCTCGATTATTCAAGAAAAAAAGGCGGAAATGAAGGGACTAGGCTCCATTAACCTGGATAGTATTGAGCAATATACCGAGGTAAAAGAACGCTATGAATTCCTACGGAAACAGGTGGAAGACCTGATTAGCTCGGAGGAATCGCTTCGAGAGATTATTAAGGACTTGGACAGCGGGATGCGAAAGCAGTTCCACGAAAACTTCCATAAGATTCAGGAGCGCTTCAATGAGGTTTTCCGTGTACTCTTTGGAGGAGGAAGCGGAAAAATCGAAATTGATGACAGCGAGGACCTGCTGGAAAGCGGTATTTCCATTATTGCGGAGCCTCCCGGGAAGAAGCTGCAGAATATGATGCAGCTTTCCGGCGGAGAAAAGGCTCTGACTGCCATTTCCCTGCTCTTTGCCCTGCAGAGCTTAAAGCCTTCGCCTTTCTGTCTTTTGGACGAGATTGAGGCGGCACTGGATGACTCCAATGTGGTGCGCTTTGCGAAGTACCTACATCATTTAACGAAAAACACGCAATTTATCGTGATTACCCATAGAAGAGGAACCATGGAAAGTGCTGACCGTCTTTTCGGCGTCACCATGCAGGAAAAAGGAATTTCCACTTTAGTCTCCGTTGACCTTGTGGAAGAACATTTGCAATAACTATATTGAAATGGATTTAGTGGAAGAACATTTGCAATAAGTAATTAGATATAAAACTATGGTATAAGGAGTAGCTATGGCGAATTTTTTCTCAAAAATTTTAAATAATCTCTTTCAGTCGGATCGGGTTGCCGATGAGGAATTTTACGAAGAGCTGGAAGAGGCTATGATTCAAAGTGATGTTTCTTATCCAAGCTGCATGCGGATTATTGATGCGGTGAAACGCGAGGCGGATCGAAAGGGCGTGAATCTTACCAAGGATGTCCAGAAGATTTTAAAGGATTACCTTTTGGATACCATGTCGGTAGACGAGGATTACTATAATTTTGAGAAAGAAAAGAGCATCATTTCCGTAATCGGCGTAAATGGAGTCGGAAAGACCACTTCTATCGGAAAGCTCGCCTACCACCTAAAGAAAAAAGGAAAAAAAGTTATCCTTGCCGCTGCCGATACCTTCCGCGCCGGTGCGATTGAACAGCTTGTAGAATGGGGAAATCGTGTAGGGGTGGACTGTATTCATCAAAAGGAGGGCTCTGACCCGGCTGCCGTGGTTTTTGATGCTTTGCAATCCTTTAAGGCAAAGAATGCGGATGTTTTAATTATTGATACCGCAGGAAGACTCCACAATAAGAAAAACCTGATGGAAGAGCTCGGAAAGATTAACCGTATTATTGACAGGGAATTTGCGGAAGGCTATAGAGAGACACTGGTGGTTCTTGATGCCACTACCGGGCAAAATGCAATGAGCCAAGCCAAGATGTTTAAAGAATGCTCTCAGGTCACCGGTGTGGTTTTAAGTAAAATGGACTCCACAGCAAAAGGCGGTATGGCCATTTCCATTCAGGCGGAACTCGGACTTCCCGTAAAGTATGTGGGAGAGGGCGAAAAGATCGAAGACCTTAAGCGCTTTGATGCAAAAAAATATGTAGAAGATATTTTTGCCTTTTAGATATTTATGCTTGCTAAGTTAAACAAATAAAATCCGGTTTAGAACTAAATTCAATATAAAAAAAACCAAAATCAGGCTGTATGAAATTTCATTTCAGCCTGATTTTGTTATAATGTAAAATAGTTGCGTTCACAAAATTTCTCAATGATTTTATAAAAAATACATAGTGGGAGATTGTCATGATTGAAGTGGAACATATTACGAAAGAATATAAAATGGCTAAAAGAGAGGCGGGCTTTCATAACGCTGTTAAAGCTTTATTTTCACGTAAACAGGATACTGTAAGAGCTCTTAATGACATCAGTTTCAAAATTGATGATGGAGAAATTCTTGCCTATATAGGACCTAATGGTGCCGGCAAAAGTACCACTATAAAGATATTGTGCGGAATTCTGACTCCTGATAAAGGCAATTGTATTGTGGATGGCTATGTTCCATGGAAAGACAGAAAATCATATGTTAAAAACATCGGGGTTGTGTTTGGGCAGAGAAGCCAGTTGTGGTGGGATATTCCAATCATTGACAGTTTTGAATTGATTAAGGATATGTACGACATAGATAGTCGTACATATAAACAGAATGTATCGGAATTGTGCCAGCTACTGGATTTAGAGAAAATAGTAAAAACGCCTGCTAGAAATCTTAGTCTTGGTCAACGAATGAGATGTGAAATTGTAGCATCATTATTACATAATCCCAAAATTCTTTTTTTGGATGAACCAAGCATTGGTTTGGATGCGGTATCTAAGTTGGCGGTAAGGGATTTTATAAAAAGAATAAATGCAGAAAAAGGAACTACTGTTATATTAACAACACATGACATGCAGGACATTGAAGCATTAACACATCGTGTAATGTTAATTGGAAAAGGTCAAATTCTCTTGGATGGAAGCCTTGAAGAGCTGAAAAAAAGGGTCTCGGATAAGAAAGAGATAAGAATTAAACACTCCGGAAAAACTCCTACACTATGTGAAGGGATGAATTACTTAGAACAAAAAGACGATAAATTAAAAATCTCATTAGACCCTAAGATGATTTCTGTTTCTGAAGGAATTGCGTATTTATCTCGTGAGACTGAATTAATTGATTTGGAAGTATCTGATATATCGGCAGAAGAAATGGTAGCAAGACTCTATAAGGAGTATCAGATATGAAGAAGTATCTATCAGTATTTAGAATTCGCCTTATAAATAATATTCAGTATAGGACGGTTACATTTGGTGCTGTAGCTTCCAATATAGTATGGGTATTGTTGGAACTGATGATGTATGTGGCACTATATAATTCTGCCGGGCATGTACTGCCCATGACATTTTCTCAAATTATCTCCTACATTTGGGTAAAAAGAATTGTAATGAGTATGCTTGCTGTAGTTGCGTATGATGGAGAGATATATAGTGTTATTAATAATGGCGCTGTAGCATATGAACTGGTAAGGCCTATGGATCTATATGGAAAATGGTATTCTCAGGCAGTAGCCAACAGAGTCACATCTACATTGATAACTTGCATCCCGGTATTAGTGATAGCAATTATACTCCCGGAACCTTTTGGACTGCATTTCCCTATGAGTCTTCTGCAGGTATTTGCATTTTTCATTTCTGTTTTTCTTGCACTGGGACTTGTAGTAGCGTTTGCCATGATAATGTTTATTACATTGTTTTATACATTATCTCAACGAGGAATAAAGATTATAGTTACAGCAGTAAGCTCATTTCTATCAGGCGGAATGATTCCTATAACTTTTTTCCCAAAAAAGGTATTAGCTATATTGAAATATCTTCCCTTTTCGTCTATGCAGAGTACTCCGTTACTCATATACAGTGGAAATATTACCGGTACAGAGATTTTAAAAGGAATTGCTATGCAAATTATATGGATGATTATTCTAATTGCAATTGGAAAGGTTTTGATGAATCATTCCATAAAGCATGTAGTTGTTCAGGGAGGATAAGCGTAATGAGGGTTTATCTCAAGATGATGGTACTGAATTTAGAAAGCCAAATGCAATATAAGATATCCTTTTTCATGACAGTTTTAGGTCAGTTTATAACTGCATTTGCAGGATTATTTAGTATCAAATTTATCTTTGATCATGTGGACAAGATATATGGTTTTAACTATACAGATGTGATTTTGTGCTATGCGATTGTGGTTTTGTCTTTCTCCATTGGTGAAGCTATAGGCGGCGGATTAGCTAGATTTGGTAGCATACTTGGAAATGGTGAATTTGATCGAGCATTAGTAAGACCGGGTAATGTTATACTCCAAGTACTGGCTCCGAGTGTGGATTTTACACGCATAGGGCTATTGATTCAGGCTGTAGGAACGCTTGCATATGCAATAGGGAGATCCAATATTCAATGGGACTATAAAAAGATAATTACCCTCGCTCTAATGATTGTCTGTGGAAGCATTTTGTTTTTTTCTATGTTTTTGTTTAAGGCGACATTTGCTTTCTTCACAGTACAGGATTTAGATTTTTTAAATTTGTTTACATATGGAGCAAAGGAATTCGGTAAATATCCTTTTTCCATTTATGGGAAGACTGTTTTATCCATTCTTACCTACATCATACCGCTGGCAATGTTTCAATATTATCCATTATTGTATCTAATTGGGAAAACATCCGAAGCGTATTATATTGGGTTTCCATTACTATCGCTTATTTTTTTGATTCCGTGTTGCTTATTCTTTAAATTTGGCGTTAGAAGGTATAAATCAATAGGCTCTTGACTTGGTATATATTGCGGTATATATTGTTAGGGAAAGGAAGGTGATTCTTATGATGACCGCAAAAGTTTTTAAAAATGGAAGAAGCCAGGCAATTAGACTTCCTAAGGAGTGTCGATTTTCATCAGATGAGGTAATGGTGAATAGGATAGGTGATATGGTTATTCTGCTTCCTAAACAAAACAAATGGGAATCCTTTATGAGAGCAATAGATATGTTCTCGGATGATTTTATGGAAGACGAAAGAACAAGAGATATAGTTCAGGAGCGTGAAGCACTATGAGGTATATGCTTGACACCAACATCTGTATTTATGTAATAAAGCATAAGCCGGAAACTGTATTTCAAAAATTACAGAATATAAATCCCGAGGATGTGTGCATATCATCGGTCACATATGCCGAATTGGTGCACGGTGTAGAAAAGAGCGCTGCTGTAGAAAAGAACAGATTGGCACTGTCCATGCTTCTTGCGAATATGGAAATTCTGGATTTTGATGTGGATGCTGCTGATTGTTATGGAAAGATTAGAGCAGCTTTGGAGAAAAAAGGAACACCGATAGGACCTCTCGACATGATGATTGCTGCTCATGCACAGTCTCTTGGCTATACAGTCGTAACAAATAATATGAAAGAATTTTCCAGAGTTAGTGCTCTGCAAATTGAGATTTGGGTGTAATAGCTGTCAAGAAAAACACTTGACAGCTATTCTTTTTTTTGTTATTTTATTGCAGCGAGGTGTGCTATGGATGAATTTGTAGAAAAAGGAAATCTATTCCTGCTTTACTCGGGACTTTTAAAGGAAAACCAGAAAAAGGTCTATGCCTACCACATTATGGAAGACATGAGCTTCTCGGAAATCGGCATAGAAATGAATATCACGAGGCAGGCAGCACAGTACTTGTACAGTAAAGCCGACGAACAACTTCGCTTTATGGAAGAGAATCTGCAGCTGGGGAAAAAGTGGTTGCGTATTCGTGCACTGGCGGAGAAGATAGCTGAGCAAAGCGGGGATGAGGAAATCAGGAAATTAGCAGGAGAAATAATGCATGGCATTTGAAAGCTTATCAGAAAGACTAAGTACAATATTTCAAGGTTTATCCGGTAAGGGGAAACTCTCCGAGGACGATGTAAATCTTGCGCTAAAAGAAGTCCGTATGGCTCTTTTGGAAGCGGATGTGAATTTCAAGCTGGTAAAAGACTTTGTTGCCAAGGTAAAGGAAAAGGCCATCGGCGAAGAAGTATTTTCTTCCTTGAGTCCCGCTCAAACCGTAATTAAAATCGTAAAAGAAGAACTTACGGCGATGATGGGTGAGGAAAATACCGAGTTGAAGCTCCGCCCCCAAAGTGAGATTACTGTTCTTATGATGGTCGGACTCCAGGGTGCGGGTAAAACAACTACGGCGGCTAAGCTTGCCGGAAAGTTCCAGAAGATGCATAGAAAGCCTCTTCTCGTTGCCTGTGACATTTACAGACCTGCTGCGATTGAGCAGTTAAGAGTCAATGCGGAAAAGCTCTCCATTCCCTTCTTTAGTCTGGGAAATCAGATTAAGCCGGAGGAAATCGCCCAAAGAGCTTATGAAGAGGCGAAAGAGAAGGGATATAATCTTCTCATTTTGGATACGGCAGGTCGTTTGCAAATTGACGATGCTTTGATGCAGGAATTAAAGCGTATGAAGGCTGCCGTTCCGGTGGATTGGACGATTCTTACTGTAGACGCGATGACCGGTCAAGAAGCGGTTAATGTCAGTCAGAGCTTTAGTGAAGACATCGGCGTAGACGGTGTTATTCTTACGAAGTGTGATGGAGATACCAGAGGCGGTGCCGCTTTATCTATTAAAGCGATGACCGGACAGCCTATTTTATTCCTCGGTATGGGGGAAAAGCTTTCCGAGCTGGAACCCTTCTATCCGGATCGTATGGCCGGAAGGATCCTCGGCATGGGCGATGTCCTTTCTTTAATCGAGAAAGCGCAGAGCGAAATTGATGAAGAGAAGGCTAGGGAATCCGTTCGTAAGCTTTCCAAAGGGCAGTTTAACTATGATGACTTCATGGAGCAGATGAACCAGCTGCAAAAGCTGGGCGGAATTGCCGGGATTTTAAAAATGCTTCCGGGGATGAATAAGGCGATGCAGGGAATAGACCTTGAGGACTCCGAGAAGAAGATGAAGCAGGTAAAATGCATCATCCAATCCATGACCTTTAAGGAAAGAGCGAACCCAAAGCTTATGAATCCTTCCAGAAAGAAGAGAATTGCGAGCGGTGCCGGTGTGGATATTTCTGAAGTAAACAAACTGGTAAAACAGTTTGAAGAAATGCAGAAAATGATGAAGCAATTCGGCGGCGGAAGAGGAAAGCATGGCAGTCCATTTGGCGGCGGTTTTCCCGGTATGGGCATGAAGGGCATGGGAGGAAAAGGATTTCCTTTCTAAGATAGGGGAAGAGAATCGGAAATTCCGATTTTTCGTTTGCTGTATTTAAATAAAAATTTAGCTAAATATTGTATTTATTGGTTTCAACAGCATTGCTGAAGAAATAAATCAAGTGTATTTTCAAAGGAGAAAAAAATGGCAGTTAAGATCAGATTAAGAAGAATGGGACAGATCCACGCACCGTACTATCGTGTAATCGTAGCAGATTCCAGAAGCCCGAGAAACGGTAGATTTATCGAGGAGTTAGGATACTATGATCCGACTAAGGAGCCTACTGTATTTAAGGTAGATGCTGAAGCTACAAAGAAGTGGTTACAGAATGGTGCTCAGCCGACAGAAACCGTAGCTAGACTTCTCAAGAAGTTTAACATCTAACTCTACAAGGAGGGGATGCTGTAATGAAAGAACTTCTGGAAACCATTGCAAAAGCATTGGTTCAGTTTCCCGAAGATGTTCATGCTGAAATGGAAGAGAAAGAAGGAGAAGTCTTTCTCACCCTTTCTGTAAATGAGCAGGACATGGGAAAGGTGATTGGACGCTCAGGCCGTATTGCTAAGGCAATTCGTTCTGTGATGAATGCAGCTGCATCCAAGCAAAACAAGAGAATATCCATCGATATTCAGTAAAACAGGCGAGATTTATCTGGCAGTTATGATAAGCGCTGTAAAAGCAAAGCTAAAGATTTTTGATTGCTGTACAAGTCTGTAGAGCATAAGAACGCTTTGATTTTACAGCCCTTTTCTTTAGGAGCGGTAAAGATGTTAGAAGAATTACGAGTGGGTATTGTAGGAAAGCCTCATGGCTTAAAAGGGGAACTTAAGGTCTTCCCCACAACGGATGATCCGAAGAGATTTTCCGCCTTAAAGGAAGTTATTTTAAAAAAAGAAAGCAAGGGGCTGATTTCCAAGGAAGAGCGAGAAGAGAGAGAAGTTTCCGCTGTCCGCTATCATAAGGATACCGTTCTTTTAAGCTTAAAGGGGATTGACAGCATAGAACTTGCCGAAAAATATAGAGATTACTCTCTTTATGTAAAAAGAGAAGAGGCCCTCTCCTTAGCGGAAGGAGAATATTTCCTCGGAGATTACCTCGGCATGGAGGTTTTTATCGAGGGAGAGGAGAGCCTTGGGCAGGTCTCGGAGCTTATTGAAACCGGAGCCAATCTGGTTTTCGTGGTAAAAGGAAAGGATAAGGAATATCTGATTCCGCATGTTCCTGCTATCGTCTACTCTATAGAGAACAATCGTATCCATATTCATACCATACCGGGGTTACTCGAATTATGATGAAATTTACTGTACTGACATTATTTCCGGAACAAGTAGAAGATGCATTTTCCCACTCCATTATGAAAAGAGCGATGGAGGATGGGAAAATAGAGCTGCGCTGCATCAATATCCGAGATTATACGAAAGATCCGCACGGACATGTCGATGATGCTCCCTTTGGCGGCGGAGCGGGAATGCTTATGCAGGCGGAGCCGATCTACGAAGCATTTTCGTATCTACAAGAAAATGAAGCTCCTACAAAGGTGATTTACTGTTCTCCGAGAGGAAGAATATTTTCACAGAAGATTGCAGAAGAGCTGGCAGGAGAAAGTCATATCGTTTTTCTTTGCGGACACTATGAGGGAGTGGATCAGAGAGCCTTGGAGCTTCTTAACGCTGAGGAGCTGTCACTCGGTGACTATGTTTTAAGTGGTGGAGAGCTGGCATGTGCCATTATGATGGATGCCATTTCCAGAGTAAGAGAGGGCGTGCTCAACAAGAAAGAGAGCTACGAGGAGGAGAGCTTCTCGAACGGTCTTTTGGAATATCCCCAGTATACAAGACCGAGAGAATATAAGGGGCTTACGGTTCCGGAGGTCCTTCTTTCCGGAGACCATAAGAAAATTGCCGCATGGAGACATGAGGAAAGTTTAAAGCTAACCGAAGAGGTTCGTCCCGATCTCTATCAGCTCTATAGAGAAAGGAATCCTGAAGAATTTCAGCCTAAGAAAAAGAAAAGGAAGTAAAAAATACAGCTATCTTCCATAAAAAAAGAGGAGAATCCGGCATTTTTCCTTGCTTTTTAGAAGAGGCTGTGCTATTCTATACGAGCTGTTTTGTCATAAGGCAAAATATAACCCTATAATATGTTCCGCTGACGAAACCGTGTATGAACATAGAATGTTTTGGAGGACTTGTATATGTCAAATTTTGAAATCATTAGAGAAATTGAGCAGGCGCAGTTAAGACAGGAAGCCTTAGCACCGTTCAACACAGGAGATACCATTAAGGTATACAACAAGATTAAAGAGGGTAACAGAGAGAGAACCCAGATTTTCGAGGGAACCGTTTTAAAGATTCAGGGTGGTTCCAACAGAGAGACCTTTACCGTTCGTAAGTCCAGTAACGGTGTAGGCGTTGAGAAGACCTGGCCGATTCATAGCCCGTTCGTAGAGAAGATTGAAGTAGTTCGTAAGGGTAAGGTTCGTAGAGCGAAGTTGAACTACCTTCGTGATCGTGTTGGTAAGGCTGCTAAAGTTAAGGCTGCGAAGTAATTTAAACCATACAGTACAGGTGTTCCTTTCGGAGCACCTGTTTTTTTCTAAGGAGTGTTATGAAAGAAAGAACGATTTTTCAAAAGTTTATTCATACTCTGGTGGACATTCTTGTTCTTCTTTCTTTGGCCTGGTTCATTGTTTACAGCTTCTTCTCCCTTTACAGGGTTTCTGGACACAGTATGGAGCCCGCACTTTCCACAGGTGATACGGTTCTCATTGATGAGCTGAGCTATCGATTCATTAAGCCGAAAAGAATGGATATCGTGCTGTTCCAAAGAGCGGATAAGTCTTATAATATGAAACGGATAGTCGGTCTTCCCGGCGAAACCGTGATTATTCAAAATGGAAGAATCTATATTAACGGAGAGCTTTTAGAAACAACAAAGATTTCTCCCATCGCTCTACCGGGTTTGGCTAAAAATCCCGTAGAGCTTGGGAAAGACGAGTATTTCCTTATTGGAG
This sequence comes from Oribacterium parvum ACB1, assembly GCF_000238055.2. Classification (GTDB taxonomy): domain Bacteria; phylum Bacillota; class Clostridia; order Lachnospirales; family Lachnospiraceae; genus Oribacterium; species Oribacterium parvum. The sequence continues at coordinate 1,940,885 of NZ_KE148312.1, read as the reverse complement.
ACAATACGGATTCCTCGGAGGACAGTCGTTTTCAGAATATTGGAAATGTGCATTTTGCGCAGATACGGGGAAGAGTCTGGTTTCGCCTGCTTCCTCTTCGGAAAATGAAGCTCATAGTATAGAAAGGAGCCGGAAGTGAAAATACAGTGGTATCCCGGGCATATGGCAAAAGCCAAGAGAAAGATGAAAGAAGATCTACCCCTTGTCGATGCAATTATTGAAGTGATAGACAGCCGTTGTCCTAACTCTTCCCGTAACCCGGAAATCGACATTTTAGCTAAAGACAAGGCCAGAATCATGCTTTTTAACAAGGCTGACCTTGCGGATCCGGCAAGAACAAAGAGCTTTATGGAAAGCTTTCGGAAGCAGGGCTTCTATACCATGGAAATGGATGCCAGAAGCCGTTCTAGTGTAAAAGGCGTAAGTAAGCTTGTCATGGAGAGCTGTGCTGAGCTTTTAGAAAGAAAGAAGCAAAAAGGGATTCTTTCTCAAAGCATCAAAGCCATGGTTCTCGGTATTCCGAATGTTGGGAAATCCACCTTTATCAACGCCTATGTGGGAAAGGCTACGGCGAAAACCGGAAATAAGCCGGGTGTCACTAAGGGGGCTCAGTGGATTAAGATCGGAAAAGACTTACAGCTTCTCGATACACCGGGAATCACCTGGCCGAAATTTGAAAGAGAGATTGTGGGCTTGAATCTAGCTCTCATCGGTTCTATTAACGATGAGATACTGCCGATAGAAGAGCTTATCTTTTATCTTCTAAAATATCTTACCCGTTATTACGGCTCCGCCCTTGTTTCCCGCTATGGTGAAACACTGCAGGGAAAGGAAGATGCTTTGGAAGCAATGGACGCCATTGCCGTAAAGAGAGCCTGTATCAAAAAGGGTGGCGATATTGATTACACGAAGGTATCCCGACTGATTCTGGATGATTTTCGAAGCGGAAGACTGGGAAGAATCAGCTTGGAGCATCCTATGAAATGGGAAGAAGACAGCCAAATGGAAGTATAGATTTATGAGAATTTTCAACGCATAAAAGAATATTCCCATGCTTCGAAAAGGAATGAATTTTAATAGGATAAGATATGACCGATAAAGCAAGAGAAAAAGAAGAGCTTCGGCTCGAGGAAATGCGAAAAGAGGAGAGAGCTGTACTCGATTTAAGTCCGATAGCAGGAGTGGATGAGGCGGGACGAGGCCCCTTAGCAGGACCAGTGGTTGCGGCCTGTGCCGTGATTCCTTTAGATTATCCCTTTTATTATTTAAATGACTCGAAGAAGATGTCCGAGAAACGAAGAGAAGCGCTTTTTGAGGTCTTACAGAAAGAAGCCATTGCCTTTGGAATCGGCATTGTTTCTCCGGAAAGAATCGATGAAATCAACATCTTACAGGCGACTTATGAAGCTATGAGAGAGGCACTGAAGGATATGGAGAAGCGTTTTTCGCTTAGTCCGAAGATTCTTTTAAATGATGCCGTGACGATTCCCGGTATTCCGATTACGCAGAAGGCTATTGTTCACGGTGACGCGAAGTCTTTGTCCATTGCGGCAGCCAGTGTCTTAGCTAAGGTGACAAGGGATCATATCATGCTGGAATATGATGAACAATATCCTAAATACGGCTTTAAGCAGCATAAGGGCTATGGGACAAAGGTCCATAGAGAAGCCATTCTTACACACGGCCCCTGTCCTATTCATAGAAGAAGCTTTTTAAAGAATTTATATAGTTAAATAGAAGTAAACTGCTAAAGAGAATGTAATCTAGAATTGTAGACCTTCCTATGGATAATCAGTTCTTTAAAAATATATCTACGGTTTATCGAGAGAGGTAAGTCGAATGCAGAGTAATAAGGCGAAGAATACACATCTTCTCGGAGAAAAGTACGAGAATATGGCGGTAGAATATTTGGAAGCAATGGGGTATAGTATTTTGGAGCGAAATGCTCGCTTTCACCATTTGGAAACGGATATTATTGCAAGAGACGGAGAATACCTCTGCTTTATAGAAGTTAAGGGGAGAAAGAGCGGGAGCTTAAGCTCTCCCTATGAAGCTGTAAGTCCGAAGAAAATCCGTTTTCTTCGAACCATGGCGGAGGGATACCTGGTAAAACAACATTTATCCTTATATGACACCCTTTGTCGCTTTGATGTACTTTGCATTTTAGGCGAAGAAATTGAGCTCATTAAGAATGCATTTTAGCTATTTAAGAACAGATCTTAGTTATTTTAAAATGGAAAAATGTGTTTTGCATATGATGCTTTTTTATAAAATGATATATTATTTCTCATCATTCGAAAGAGAAGAATAGATAAAGGAGTTTAACAGAATGGAAGAAAAGAGCAAGAATAAAAATGAGCGCAAAGTGATTTTAACGGGAGACAGACCTACCGGAAAACTGCATCTTGGGCATTATGTAGGATCTTTACAAAGAAGAGTGGAATTGCAAAACTCCGGAGAGTTTGACGAAATCAATATTTTGATTGCAGATGACCAGGCCTTAACCGATAACTACGACAACCCGAAGAAAATCAGAGATAACATTATTGAAGTGGCTTTAGACTATCTTTCTGTCGGTATTGATCCCGCTAAGAGTACTATCTGTATTCAATCTGCTCTTCCCGCACTGCATGCCCTGTCCTTCTACTACTTAAATCTGGTTACCACGCAAAGACTGAGCCGTAACCCGACCGTGAAGGTGGAAATGAAGCAGAAGGGCTATAGCGGAGAGAATGAAAACGATAACGAAGCAGGACTTCCTGCCGGTTTCTTTACCTATCCCGTATCTCAGGCAGCCGACATTACTGCATTTAAAGCCACAACCGTTCCGGTTGGAGAAGATCAGCTGCCCATGATTGAGCAGACAAAGGAAATTGTTCGACGCTTTAATCAGCTTTATCAGAGAGAAATCCTTTTGGAGCCGGAAATACTTCTTCCGGAAAATTCCAGTCAGAGAAGACTGCCGGGAATAGACGGTAAGGCAAAGATGAGTAAATCTCTCGGTAACGGCATTTACCTCTCCGACGATGAGAAGATGGTGAAAACGAAGATTATGAGTATGTATACCGATCCTTCACACATTAACATTGCAGACCCCGGTCATGTAGAGGGAAATATGGTATTTACTTATCTCGATGCCTTTTCTAAGCAAGAAGATTTCGCAGACTTCCTTCCGGAGTATCAAAATCTCGAGGAAATGAAGGAGCACTACAGAAAAGGCGGTCTTGGTGATGTAAAGTGCAAGAAATTCTTACTTAAGGTTATGGAAAATATGCTTTCTCCGATTCGAGAGAAGAGAAAGCTGTGGGAAAATCGTATTTCCGATGTCTATGATATTCTATATCAAGGGACGGAAAAGGCTAAGGAGACGACCAATAAAACATTGGAAGAAGTTCGTGATGCCATGCGAATCAATTATTTTACAGGAAATACAATCATTGGAGAATGGGATAAATGGGTACATGGAAGTCACGAGGGCTAAGAGGCTCTCTTCTGGAAGAGGAGCTGAATCAGACTATTTCTCTCTATAGAGAAAAAAATCTTGCCCTCATTCAGAAAATTCCTACCCCGATTACCCCTATAGAACTGGATAAGAGTCATAAACAAATCACCCTTGCCTACTTTGATCGGAAGTCCACCGTGGACTATGTGGGAGTAGTGCAGGGGATTCCTGTTTGTTTCGATGCCAAGGAATGCCATAAGGACTCACTTCCTTTGCAAAACCTTCATGCGCATCAGATGGACTTTATGCAGGACTTTATGAAGCAGGGCGGAATCAGCTTTATTATCCTGTCATTCACACAAAGGAATGAAATCTATTATGTGCCTTTGCGGGAGCTCCTCCGCTTCACAAAGAGAATGGAAGAGGGCGGTAAAAAGAGTTTTCGCTATGATGAACTCGAATGCTCCCATAGAATTTATCGCAAAAAGGACCTTCTGGTGCATTTTTTAGAAGCTTTAAATGAGGATATTTTACTATTAAATGAAATGTCAAAAACTGAGTATTATGGATAAAGATAAAAGTTCATGGACTTACAAGTTTATGTAGTTTATAAGTTCATGCAATGATAAGTTTGTGAAATGATAAGCAGTAAAAATGATTCTTCGACTTTTTCTTTTTAAAAAGAGAAATCTGAAGCGTATGCAATAGTAAAAAAGGAAGATAAAATGAATATTATCGTAGTCGGTTGCGGAAAAGTCGGTCTGAATTTAGCGGACCAGTTAAACAAAGAAGGACATAACATTACCATCATTGATAATGATGAAAAGGAACTTCGTCATGCGGTGGATTTCTTGGATGTCATGGGCGTCCATGGAAATGGTGCCATGCCACAGACGCTTCGAGAAGCGGGTATCGCTGAAGCGGACGTATTGATTGCAGCTACAAACCAAGACGAAGTCAATATGCTCTGTTGTCTTTTTGCTAAAAAAGAAGGACATTATTGCAGCACCATTGCCAGAATTCGTGATCCGCAGTATACAACGGAAATTAAATACTTACGAGATGAATTAAATCTTGCCATGGTTATAAATCCGGAAATGGCAGCTGCAAAAGAGATTGAAAGGCTACTTCGTTTCCCTTCTGCAATCAAAATTGACAGCTTTTCAAGAGGAAGATTGGACCTGATTCGTGCAAAGGTTCCGACAGAAAGTCAGCTGGTCGGTATCCCTTTCTATAAAATGAAAAAGGAGATTGGTCTGGATGTTTTGGTATGCTGCATTGAAAGAGGAGAGGAGGTCTTGATCCCGAAAGGCTCTGACTGCTTTATGGCCGGTGATGAAATCAGCTTTATTGCATCGACAAAGCACATTACGGAATTTTTCCTAAAGCTTGGCTTAAAGTATACCCCTATCCGTGATTGCATGATTGTAGGTGGTGGAAGAGTAAGCTATTATATTGCCAAATATATTGAAGAAACGCATTTAAACTTAAAATTGAAGATTATTGATTCCAATAAAGAGCGCTGTGATTTTTTAGCGGAAGAACTGCCGGATTGTAGTATTATCAACGGGAACGGTATTGATCAAGAATTGTTAAAGAGAGAGGGAATTGAGACCACGGATGCCTTTTGTTCTTTAACAGGCTTTGATGAAGAAAACATTATGCTTTCTCTATATGCCGGAAAACTTTCAAAAACCAGATTGATTACTAAGGTAAACCGTATTACCTTTGAAAATGTGATTCGCGAAATGAATCTCGGCTCTGTAATCTACCCGAAACAGATTATTGCGGACAGCATTGTTCGCTATGTTCGTGCATTGGAAAATTCCAAGGGATCAAACGTGGAAACACTTTATAAAATTGCCGACGGAAGGGCAGAGGCTCTAGAATTTCGTGTCTTAAATGACCCGAATCTGATTAATATTCCTTTATCGGATATTCAATTAAATGATGGTGTTTTGATTTGCGGAATCATCCGGAATCATCGTGTGATTACCCCGAACGGATCGGATATGATGAAAATGGGAGACCGAGTTATTATTGTTACGAAAAATACGGGATACAATGATCTTCGAGATATTTTAAAGATGAATAATGAAGAGGAGAGTGGAATCCATTATGAACTTTAGTATGATTGTCTATATTCTGGCATGGGTACTGAAAATCGAGGGAGCAAGTATGATTTTGCCACTCCTTTGTTCCTTGATTTATAAGGAAAATGACATTGCCCTTTGCTTTTTCATTATTGGAACAGCATCCGTTTTACTCGGATATATTCTAACTGCAAAAAAACCGAAAAAAATCGCTTTTTATGCGAGAGAGGGCTTTGTTATCGTGGCGGCTTGTTGGGTGGTTCTTTCCCTGGTAGGGGCTTTACCCTTTTTCATTTCAGGAAGAATTCCGCACTATATAGATGCTTTATTTGAGATTGTCTCCGGATTTACCACAACCGGTTCTTCAGTTCTTTCCGATGTTGAAGCTCTTGGAAAAGGTCTTTTATTTTGGCGTTCCTTTTCACACTGGATAGGAGGAATGGGCGTACTTGTCTTGGTATTGACCGTACTACCACTTGGCGGCGGTTACAATATGATGATTATGAAAGCGGAGTCACCCGGACCGGAAGTTACAAAAATGGTGCCTAGAGTAGCGGATACGGCAAAAGCACTATATAAAATCTATTTTATTTTAACGATTATCATGATTCTTGTATTTCTGCTTTCCGGCATGCCTCTCTTTGATGCACTGTGTATCGGATTCGGTACAGCAGGAACCGGAGGTTTTGCTATTCGAAACTCCGGAATGGCGGATTATTCTATGCTTAGCCAGTTTTTAATTACTATTTTTATGATTCTATTCGGAGTTAACTTTAATGTATATTACCTGATTCAGAGAAAGAAGTTTTCGGATGCGTTTCATTCTGAAGAGGCCAGAGGATATTTTATCATCATAGCGGCAAGCACTTTGTTTATCACTTTCAATATCTTTCAGAGTATTGGAAAGGGATTTTTATTTGCTCTGCATCATGCTTTTTTCACAGTAGGAAGTATAATCACAACAACAGGATTTTCTACATTAGATTTTAATGAGTGGGCAGTACCTTCCCAAATGGTCATTTTATTCCTTATGATCTGTGGAGCCTGTGCAGGTTCAACCGGTGGAGGACTTAAGGTATCAAGACTTATAATATTGTTAAAGAGCCTCGCAAAGGAATTGCATCTGATTATTCATCCTGAAGCTATAAAAAAGGTAAGACTGGAAGGAAAGTGCTTGGATCACAGCGTAGTTCGTTCCGTAAGCACATATTTGGTAGCTTATTGCTTTATTTATATGATTTCCATTTTCCTTATCAGTTTTGACGGGTATGACTTCTTGACTAATTTTTCCGCAATTTCTGCAACCTTTAACAATATAGGACCGGGACTTGGAAAAGTAGGACCGCTAAGTAATTTTTCTGTGTATTCTTATTTTTCAAAGCTAGTTATGATTTTTGACATGCTAGCCGGAAGACTGGAAATATTTCCCATGTTGATTTTATTTTCCATAAAGACTTGGAAAAAGACAAACTAAGCCGAATTTATAGAACTGAATGGATATTTTATTCGAGATAAATGGCTTCGTGATATTTATTTCCAAGATAGTGTTTTAGAACGTATATAAGTTCATAAAATTATAAGAAAAGAATAAAAGAGATATGCATATAACTATTCGCTAAACTCTTGTTTAACGAATAGTTATATGCTAAAATAAGGGTATGGCTGAATAAGCTATACCTTTAATGCTAAATAAGACAAATACCGTTTTGTTTAACTTATTTTTTTAACTTATTTATGTGAGGTGAACTATGGCTTTAGCCTATCATGAAGAATTGGATAAAAAGAATACTGTAAAGCTTAGAGAATTACAAAAAGATCTTCCTGTATTTTGCAATGTTTTTTTCCGCGGAATTGACCAGATTACCGCATCTCGTACAAAGATTGCCTATGCTTATGATTTGAAAGTTTTTTTTACCTATCTTAAGGAAGAACTGAATATACATGATTCCATCGACGACTTTACGGTTCAGGACGTAGAGAATCTTACTATTCCCGAGCTTGAAGAATATATGGAATATCTTAAATACAGAACCAAAGAAAAAGAAAATGCAGAAGGAGAAATGGAAACCATTGATATACTAAATCATAATAAGAGCATCAAACGAAAAATTTCTTCTTTAAAGAGTTTCTACAACTATTTATATAAAGCAGGTTTGATTAGTAGTAACAAAGCATCTCTTCTCTCCCTCCCCAAGCTTTCCGAGGAGGAGATTATCCGTATGGATCAGGGTGAAATCGCCCAATTTCTTGATGAAGTGGAAAACGGTCATCAACTAAGCAAAAAAGAACGTGAATTTCATGAAAAAAACAATGTACGTGATCTTGCCATGATGCAACTGATGTTGGGAACCGGGATTCGTGTTTCCGAGTGTGTAGGACTCAATTTATCCGATCTTGACTTTAATAATAACGGCATCCGTATTCATCGTAAAGGCGGCAAAAATGTCACTATTTACTTCTCTGATGAGGTGGAAAGCGGGCTTCGTGCTTATTTAGAAGAAAGAAAGCTGAAGATTCCTGCTCTCGGACATGAAGAAGCACTCTTTCTTTCTATGCAGAACAAACGTATATCCGTTCGTTCTGTAGAAAAAATGGTCAAAAAATACGCCAGTCGTGTAACACCATTAAAACATATTACTCCGCATAAATTGCGAAGCAGCTATGGTACGAATCTATATCAAGAAACAGGGGATATTTACCTTGTAGCGGATGTACTGGGACATAGTGATGTCAATACAACAAAGAAGCATTATGCTGCACTGGAAGAGGAACGGCGCAGAAGTGTACGAAATGTCGTTCGTCTTAGAAAAGAAGAAGGAGAAAGCTAGTTTTCTAGAAAAATGAAGTATTTTCTTCATTCCAACGATTCTCTTCTTTATATTTCTTGACTCTTCTTTGATAGGTTCTGAGCTGTACTCCGGCATATTCTGCAGCTTCAGTACTTTTATGGGAATTGCTATAGAGAAATATATCTGAGACTTTTTTTGCTGAACCATAGTCTCTTTTCTTTCCGGCATCGCGTTTTAAACGATCTACTGCAATATCCAGCTTAAAAGTGTATTTCTCATTTCTCCCGGAGGATAGAGATACTTTCATACCATATTTTTTTAAATAAGAATCCAGCTCGGTAATTTCTTTTTGAATACGAAAAAACTCTCCGTCATCTTCTATTTCTAATTGCAGACTTTCCACTATATGTTCCCCTAATCCGGGTTCAGACCATCTCTCTATCATAATAAAGCCTTCAGTCTTATAAACCGAGTCTAATAAGGCCTACAGCCTTACCTAAGATTGCACAATCCTCTACAATAATCGGATCCATTGCATCATTCTCCGGTTGCAAACGAATATGTCCATCTTCCTTATAGAAACGCTTTACCGTCGCACTGTCATCAACCAAAGCTACTACAACTTCACCTTGGGCGCAGGTGTTTTGCTTAGCTACTATAAGATAATCTCCATGAAAGATTCCGATATTAATCATGGAGTCACCCTTGACCTTTAAGATAAAACTCTCCTGATTCGGAAGCAAGTTGACAGGAAACGGGATATTACCGGTAATGTTCTCTTCTGCAAATATTGGAGTTCCTGCAGCCACTGTACCTACTATCGGTAACGCTGTCATCTCTTCTCCATAAGCCTCGGTAGAAACGGTATCTTCTCTATCTTCAACTAATTCAGATTTATCGGCAATATTTCCTATATCATCATCTTCTGTATCTCTTCGCTCTAAGCTAAGACCCTCACGATTTAGGATTTCTATTGCTCGAGGATGAGCCGGATCTTTCCTGATTAAACCAAGCTTTTCTAAATCATTTAAATAAGTAAAAACACTGGAAGTTGATTTAAGGCCTACTTTTGCACAGATATCTCTTACAGATGGAGGATAGTTTTTCTTTTGTACACAATCCTTAATGTACTCATATATTTCTTCCTGCTTTTTTGTTAAATTATCTATACTATATACCTTCTTTGGTCTTCCCATGCCATCCTCCAAAATAATAAAGTTGATACTGCTCTTCATCTTAGTTCACGAACTTTTGTTCTTATAAATTATAGCATAAAAGAATTATATTGCAAACATTTGTACGAAAATAATAAGAACAAAAAAAGTGCTGAACGACAAATTCGCCATTCAGCACTTTCTCAATTACGCTATTCTTTTATTCTAAGTTTCACTATGAATCTATTTACTTATCCTATTCCTCTCCCAGCTTATCTACTGCCATAAGCTTTTCCAGGAAGCTCTTGATTACTATAAGGATTGCTCCGCAAATCAAAAGAGAAGAACCAAGGATAATCAAAATCTTTGCATATCCCCATTTATCCGTTACTGCAACAAGATAACCGGAAGCAATACCGGAGAAAGTATATGTAAGATACCAAGAGCTCATTGCCAAAGAGGAGAACCGCTCCGGGGTCAACTTATTGAATAATGCCATACCTACAGGAGACACTAAAAGCTCGCCGATAGTTAACACAGTATAAGCTACAAGCATGTACCAAAGATCCATCTTTACAGTCTTATCCAGTACACCGTGTAAGGTGTTGAATCCGGCTAAAATGATGAAGAAGGCAAGACCGGTAATCGCCATTCCAACAGCCATCTTTACGCTAATGGGCGGATCCATCTTCTTTTGTCCCAAACTCATCCATAAGTTACCGAAAAGCGGCGCAAGGATGATACATAAGATACCGTTGAAAGAAATAAGCCATACAACAGGAACCTGGAAACCGGCAACCTTTAAGTTAACGTAATCCATAGCCAAAGTGTTAATGGTGTAAGAAGTCTGGAAATAGCATGTCCAATATACGGTAACAAGGATGAAAATGATGAACATACCTAAGATACGCTTCTTGTCAACAGCTGTCAACTTCTCGTTGCTTACTGTCTTAGTTGTTCCATCCTCTTCCTTCTTCTGCTTTCCTGCAGGATACTTTCCAACCTCTCCTAACCACTTCGGAATAAGGAAAAGATAAATCAGGAATACGAGGAACATACCGATGGACACCATCAGATAAGCGTACTTGTAACCATAGCTGATAACATTTCCCGCTTCATCCTTAATAGCCATCCAGTGGTCAGTCAACATTCCACCAAAAATCGGACCGAAGAAGCTTCCGATATTTACAGCCATGTAGAAAATTCCATAAGCGGCATCTTTTCTGGTATGCTCCTTTTTGGAATAAAGCATTCCTACAATAGCACTTAAGTTGTTATTCATAAATGCTGCAGAAAATACATTAATGGAAATACCCACAATAACCATAGGAACGTTTGGCGTAAACAGGAAGAAAATCATATATGCAACTCCCTGCATAAAGAACGCCATAAGTAAGGACTTCTGAATACCTAAGAAACGGTCTGTGATTACCGATCCAAGTAAGGGAAGCACAGAACCGGCTGTTGTGGCAACAGAAATCAACAATCCTGCCTGCTCCTTGGATAATCCCAAGCCTCCCATAGCTACACTATACGTGTAGAAGAAAATCAAGAATCCCGAAACCGCATACTTCAAATAGCTGGATCCGCACATTCCTATGCAGGCAAGCCATAGACCTTTCGGGTGGTGAAATTTTTCTTTCTTTACTGCTTCTTCCATAACCCCTCCTAAAATTACGATAAAAAATTTCATTATTTCCTGTAAAATAATGAATATCTAGACTATGTTAAGAATATAGCAAATTCTACTAATTGGCAAGAACTATTTATTTTTTCCATTACTAGATTTTAAAAGGAGTAGATCGCTTTATTTTTTACAATAATAAACGAATTTAACTAATAATATTTAGGCAAAACGCATAAATAAAATTTACTTTGTAAATCAATTATACAGGAATCTTTTTTGCATCGGACCAAATCTTTTCAAGATCGTAATATTCCCTTTGTTCCTTGGTAAAGAGATGTACTACAATATCACGATAATCCATAAGAATCCAGCCGGAACTGCTCTCTCCCTCCTTATGTAAACCATCTAATTGAACTTGATCCTCTACTGCATCTTCCAGGGCATCTAACTGCCTGGCATTGTCAGCAGATGCCAAAATAAAATAATCTGCCAAGGTGGAAATTTCGGAAATGTCCAAGGCAATGATATCGCCGGCTTTTTTTTCCTCTAATATATTCATAATTTTTTGTAATAAAGTGGTATTTTCCATAAATTCCTCCCTATTATTTAACTAAGATAAACTCGTTAAACGCTAAAATAATTCGTTAAACTCTGATTCAATTCATGAAACGCCGGTTCAATTTAGTAAACTCCATCTCATTTCTGAAGCTCTTCTTCCTGCAAAGCCTTATAGTACCGGTATGCTTCTACCGATTCCGTGCACAAGCTCTGTCCCTTTTCCTCAACATATTCTATTGTTGCACGTAAGCTCATATAAATCGCTTTATCCAGATTAGAAAAGGCTATTCTTCGAATTTCGTCCAATTCTCCTCTACTTCCTCTTCTGACCTCGATATAGTCTGCAAGGTAAATGATTTTTTCCAATAAACTCATAGCCGGTCTGCCAATAGTGTGATAATAAATGGCTGACAATATTTCTTCATTCTGAATTTGAAAATGTTTTCTGGCATACGTTGCACCATATATCCCATGTAAGACCTGCGGGGCAGAAATGTATTCCGGCAGCAAAGGAATATGTTCTCTTTCACAAGCCGTAAGCAATTCTTTTTTTCCCATATATTTTGCACAATCATGACAAAGACCGGCAAGCTCTGCAGCCTTTAAATCGTAGCCGTGAGCCATGGCAAGAGCAATCGCGGTAAAGGATACACTGATGGAGTGCTCATAGCGTTCCTCATTCAAGTGCTCCTTCAAATGCTTGCGAATGAATTTTACTTGTTCCCAATATCCTCTATCTTCTTCCAAAGTGAGTTCCTCCATAAGCACATTCTATTGCGAGTAGTAGCTAGGTTTTGTTACTAATATTCATTTCAAAAAAACTGAAAAGAGCAGATTAGCAGTAAAAATAACGACAGTTTTAATTTTGTCGCGCCATTCCCTGTTTTAAGTCCTCTTCCAATACAATTGAGATTGGAGTATAGCCATGATTTAATGGTATAAATTCTTATCCATTATATATTTTTCTACCGATACAGGAAGAATACCGCTTATGGAATCACCATTTTCCAGTTTTTCCCGAATTAAAGAGCTGGAGTAGTTGATTTTTTTCATATTCAAAAAGCTACAGCTTAATCCAAACTCATTATTTAAGAATTTTTTTCTTTCCGTTAATTCCCTTTCTTTGGATACTCCATTTCGATTTGCCACCAAAAAATGAAGCATTTTACCAAGCTCTTCTATTTTATACCAATTTTCCAAAGTAAAGAACTCATCTGTTCCGATAATCAAAAATATTTCAGCATTCGGAAAAGTTTTTTTTAAAATGAGAGCCGAATCGTAGCTATAGGAATTCCCGCTGCGCTCTCCTTCTATAGTGGAATAGAAAAATGGCAGAGTTTCTTTGTTTTCTATACTGCATCTGTTCGTTCCGATATGATTTTTCTTCGAGTCATTTCGGTATCTTTCATTTTCCTCTTTAAGGGCCAAAAAAAGCATCGTTGAGCGCTCGGAAAAAGGAAGTAAATCCGAGTTTTTTTTATGATACGGCACTCCTGTCGGTAAGAATACTATACATTCCCTAGAAAGAAAGGAATCTGATCTGTTTTCAGAATCAAAAGCCTCTATGCTATTTCTTTTATTCCTGTTATCTTCATTTTCTTTCTCTTCCAACGTCTTTAATGCCGTTCTTCCCAAGATTAAATGCCCGTAATGAATAGGATTGAAGCTTCCACCTAATATTCCAAGCTTTCGGACAGAGGGAAAACATAGTCCGCTTTCAATATCGGAAAGACTTAGACATAAGTTATTTTTATCCATTAAAAAGCTCTATTCTTCTCTTCTTTTGCCGGCTTATACAGTACTATCTTTCTTCCGATTATCTGTACCAGCTCGGTATTGGAACGCTCTGCAATCGTATTTCCCAACTCACGAAGGTCTTCGTCACAGTTCTTCAACACATTAATCTTCATGATTTCATGCTTTTCCATATATTCTTCCACGGAATGAGTAAACTCCGGCGTTAAAGCATTTTTTCCGATGGAAAGAACCGGATCAATGCTTTGCGCCGCACTGCGAATGCGTGCGCGCATCTTGCTATCTGCAATATAGGACTTCATTATTCCTCCTTGGACTCGTTTTCATCCTCTATTTCATCATCATAATATTCAAATTCATGCGAGAATATCTTAATAGTATCGCCTTCCTTCATGCCCATTTTCTTAAGCTCTTTGATAATACCCTGTTCTACCATAAAACGCTGGAAGAAGAGGAATCCCTTTTCCGCCTCTAAATTGGTATAGCCGAGCATCTTCTCCATCTTCGGGCCTTCTACAAGGAAAAGTCCCTCTTCCGGATGCTCATACTTAATGGGAAGAGATTCAACCGCGCCAAGGTTTTCCAGATCCACTTCACTTTCATAGATCATTTCATCTTTGCCGATTCCTTCCAGAAGCTTATATGCCTCTTCCAGAAGCGGATAAATTCCCTGATTACTTGCGGCAGATATTTTAAAGAAAGGATAATGCATGTCTTTACAATATTTCTCCAAGTCCTTCAGGGCTTTCTCCTGCTCCTCGGATTGGATAAGCTCCACCTTATTTGCCGCAACAATAACCGGCTTCTTTAAAATCTCCGGATCATAGCTTTCACACTCGGCATGAATGTTCTTTAAATCCTCTAACGGTACTCTTCCTTCCGAGCCTGCTCCATCTACAATGTGTATAAGGACACGGCAACGGTGAATATGGCGAAGGAACTGAAATCCGAGTCCAACTCCGTCACTTGCACCTTCAATCAGTCCCGGGATATCCGCCATAACAAAGCTTCTGTCTCCCTTTAAGTTCACCACACCAAGGTGCGGGTTCAAAGTCGTAAAATGATAGTTTGCTATCTCAGGTCTGGCATTACTGCACATGGAAAGAAGAGTCGATTTTCCTACATTCGGAAATCCGAGAAGCCCTACATCCGCAATCACTCTAAGCTCTAATTGAAGCGTAATCTCCCTTGCATCCTGTCCGGGCTGAGCAAATTTCGGTGCCTGCATGGAAGGCGTTGCAAAATGCATATTTCCCAATCCGCCTTTTCCTCCGGTAAGAAGAACAATTCTGCGATTCTCTCCACTCATATCGGAAATCAACTTTCCTGTTTCCGCATCCTTTAAAAGCGTCCCGGCAGGCACCTTTAAAACAAGATCCTTACCGTTCTTTCCGTGCATCCTCCGGCCGTCGCCTTCCTGTCCGTCTCCGGCCGCATATTTTGTTTTATGACGAAAGGCTTCCAGACTGTTTAATCCATCATCCACTTCCACGATGATATCTCCTCCCTTACCGCCATCTCCTCCATCGGGACCGCCTGCCGGTACGAAGAGTTCTCTACGGAAAGAAACGTGTCCATTTCCTCCCTTACCACTTCTTACATATATTTTTGCTACATCAGCAAACATAAAAGCTCCTTTTATATTGAAGAAAAAACCCCACACCGGAAACCGGCATGGGGTTAACATTTCTTTATGCCCTTGGAAGAACAGAAACCTGCTTACGATCTCTACCTAATCGGCCGAACTTTACAACACCGTCAACCTTAGCGAATAAGGTAAAATCATTTCCCAAGCCTACATTTTGACCCGGATGAATTCTTGTGCCGTTTTGCTTATACAGGATATTTCCTGCCTTTACAAACTGTCCGTCTGCTCTTTTCGCACCAAGTCTTTTTGAATTAGAATCTCTACCGTTTTTGGTAGAGCCCATACCCTTATGATGAGCCATTTTTTACTCCTTCCTGTAATACACGAGTTTTATACATCCTACTCGTTACGAATTAACCGATCTTCTCAATCTTTACTTCTGTAAAGAGCTGTCTATGACCGTTCTTCTTGTGATATCCGGACTTTCTCTTATAACGGTAAACAATAACCTTCTTGCCCTTACCGTTCTGAAGAACTGTTCCGGAAACCTTCGCACCTTTCACAGTGGGAGTACCAATCTTCAGAGAACCGTCGTTAATAAGAAGAACCTGATCAAAAGAAATCTTTGCTCCCTCTTCTACTTCCAACTTCTCTACGCGGATTACATCGCCTTCACTGACTTTGTATTGCTTTCCGCCACTTACAATAACTGCATACATTTAGGACATCCTCCTATAAATTTACTCGCTAGCTTTGGTGAGTTTGCACTGCTTTAACCTAGCTATGCGGCATCTAAGCTACTCTACAGTATTTTCTCTTTCCCGTCAAGCAGTTTTCTTTGTATTAAGGATGAAAATAGGCTAGAATTCTTGTTTATTGCCCCCAAAACATCAAATCTTCAAATACGACTAAAGCAGCTCAATCCTATGGAAGTATACTTCTATAATAAGGATAGTTTGCAGATACTTCATCTACGGAAATTGTTCCGGCTGTAGCATTTTCATGTATAGCGAGCATCCTACCCTCTTCTGTCCAGCAAAGAAACATCACCACATGACTGTCACCGCTTGGCTGAATGATTAAATCTCCGGGTATCAGTTCACTTCGCTTAATCTTCCTGCCTTGTCCAATCAATTCCTTTGTACTGGACACAAAGTCCAAAGAATCATTTGTGGCTGTCCAGTAAGCCCATTGTACAAAGCCCGAGCAATCCAATCCCTTTCTGTTTCTTCCCTTGTAATCTCGCTCGGAAATTGTTTTTCCGAATGCATTTCCTTCAATTCCTTGTTTTCCGGCTTTACCTCCATAGTAATAGGGTACCTTTCCGACAGTTGTTAAAGAGAAATGAATCAATTGCTTTCGCTCTTCACTTAAATTCTCAGGAAGCAGACTCATATAACGGGAAATTTCTTCCTCAGTAAGAGGGGTTTTGGTTTCAACAGTAGATAAGCTCAGACCGTATTCTGTAAACCAATCTTTATTAATCAGTGTCTTCACCGCTGAAACACACTCTTCATTCCAACCTTTCCAACGGGAAAATGGACTTTTTTCCCACTCTGCATCTTTCTGTACGGAATCCAAAACGATTTCTTTTAAACCGTTTTGATCTTCAAACTTTTTTACCTGAATCGTAATGGTTAAATCGACATGCCCCGGACAATAATTTTTCTCTCGAGTAGAAGAAGCTTTATCTTGTGAAGCGGTCTTTGAATGTTTTTTTTGTAATGAAGTGGAAGAAGAACTTTTTCCACTAGTATTTTGTGCTTTTTCTATATCCGATGGACTGGCCAAAGAAGATGAGTCTTCTGTTTCCTGTGAAAAGCTCTCTTCCGTACTGCTTTCCCAAATGATTGCTCTTCTTTCTTTGTACTTTTCCGTAGTTGATTCGGTCTGCGTTTCCGTACTGCTTTCCACTGCAGTTGTTGTCTCTCCGGAACGCTCCGAAGAAACGATGGCAGAAGCTCCTTCAGAGGCTTCCGTCTCTCCTCCGGAAGCTTCTTTTTCCTCCGAGAGAATTTCTTTAGTTGATTTCCCCTCTTCCTTTTCCGCCTCTTCTTTAGCCGTCAAATTGACACAGCCCTGATCAAAATAGACAGGACTGATAGACAAAGTATACGAATGAGATTTTTCGTAAAGTTCCATACAAATTTCACGAAAATGCTCAGTATCCATATAATTATGCTTATAAGTATAGACGGAGACCATTGCTAGAATATCTTTAACATTACTGGAATCCGATATTTCCTTCCCATCTCCATTTAAAAAGCGATAATGAATATTTTTAAAATAGGGAATCGGATAGGACGCGGCATGATCCGCGTTATCTCCATGAACGGTAGGGTTATACTTGCCCATTATCCTGGAACGTTTAACACCAAGATTTTTTGCCACCTTCTCCGGGGTTTCACCGGCTTCATCTGTAATACTTGCAAGATAACGACTCTCCATCGTCATCATTTCTTTATAAAGAGCTTCCCCGATAGACGATCCTTCCTTATCTTTTTCATTCACAAGATTATAGATATCTATTTTTGCTCTCGGACTTAGAAATTGATCTTCCTCTCTTTCGTTATGAAGTGCGTTTTTATATTCCGTTTCTGTGGAAATATTTCCGGAAGCTTTCGTTTCCCTAACTTTATTATTCTTTTTAATAAAAAACACGATAACGGAAAGCACAAGAAGAAAGGCCGGCACAAGCTTGACCTTCCATCGCTTATGATTTATTTTATTTCGAAGTCTGGATTTTCTAACCTGTCCTTCCTGTACTTTTTCCTTTTCCTCTTCCAAAAACATCTCTCCTAAAGCACTAATCCATTTTACATTGATAGCTGCTATACTTTTATAATGGAATCAGTCAATATTTTCTATATCTTATTCCTTAATTTTCGTTCAATATCTCTGAGTTTGACAATTTATTTTCTGCTTTTATTTCGTAAGCTTGTAAGAACTCTCAGAAAATCATCCGGATAGTCTGCTGAAAATTCCATATATTCACCGCTTTTGGGATGAATGAATCCTAAAACCATAGCATGTAAAGCTTGTCCCTGTATAGAATAAGGACACTTTTTTAATCCATAAACAGGGTCTCCAATTAAGGGATGTCCGATACTCTTCATATGTACCCGGATTTGATGTGTTCTCCCCGTTTCCAGACGACACTCCACCAAGGAAGCATTCTCGAAGCTTTCTAGCAGTTTGTAATGCGTTACTGCTTCTTTACCATGCTTATAATTGATTGCCTGCCGTTTTCGATCTTTTTCATCTCGTCCTATTGGGGCGGAAATCGTCCCGCTCTCCTCTTTTAATCGACCAAAACAGAGTGCGTGATAACGCCTGGTAATGGTATGTTCCTCTAGTTGTTTTGCAAGAGCTTTATGGCTCAAGTCATTTTTACAAATAAGCAATAGTCCGGAAGTATCTTTATCAATCCGGTGTATAATTCCCGGACGCAAAACTCCATTGATAGAGGAAAGAGAAGTTCCGGAATGAGCTATAACAGCATTCACCAATGTTCCGGTATAGTGCCCCGGAGCAGGATGCACCACCATTCCACGGGGCTTGTTAACTACAAGCAGATCTTCATCTTCGAATACAATATCCAAGGGAATATCCTCTCCCTTCACATCTAATACTTCCGCTTCTTTCTCAATTAAGCTGATATGATCTCCACTTTTTAATTTGATAGAGGCTTTCGCTTTCTGTCCATTGTATAGTACATAGCCTTCCTCTATTAATTTTCCAATATAAGAACGGGTATATTCCGCGGTATTGTTTTCAGCTAAAAAGCTGTCCAGACGTTTTTCTTTATCTTCCTCTTTCACATAAAAATCCATGGTTTTCTCCATATATATTTGAAGATATTCAAACTATTCAATATAGAAGAATTAAATAGCAGGATACAATCTTGCAATTATAGGAACTTAATGCTTTAAAAAGGCAAAATCGTCTTCATTGTAGTAGAAAAAAGCCAGCAAGAACAAACCGATACAAGAAAGGGTAACATAAATATCAGCGACATTAAACACCGGAAAATCAATTGGTTTGAAGTAAATAAAATCAACTACATAAGATTGCAACTGTCGATCAATAAAATTGCCTATTGCTCCGGAGAAAATAAAACAAAGTATAAAAAATAAAGGCAATAAACTTTTTTCTTTTTTATTTTTATACTCCCTTGCAGAAATATCCGAGCTTAGTTGATTCGTAGCTATTTCTTCTTTTTCCGCTTTTAATCTCATTTCTTTTGGAAGCTTCCAAAGTACATAGAGAATTCCGAGAAGAACCGCAATCGTAATAATCAAAAAGAATCCTTGTTGACCATGTAAAATCCCAAATGCAGCTCCGGGATTTTCTACATATACAAGTACTAAAATATGTGGAATAAGAGATAGCTCTTTTCCTCCTTTTAAAAATTGTACAGCCAAGGATTTAGTCCATTGATCTAATAGGATAAGCAGTACCGCTATAAAAAAAAATAGAACATACCAAAGTATTTTCTTCATTTACTCCTCCATAAAACGAGCCAATGCGGCTTCCAGCTCTTCTTCCCGAAGTCCCTCTTCAATAAACGGAGCACAAATCTTGTGTAAAAGTACGAATTGTAAATGTGCTTTATTCTGTTTCTTATCCATTTTCATTGCAGAAAGTACTGCTTTATGATCTAATTTTTTGCAGCGTGTTTCCAATAATAAATCTTGCATTAGTGACTCTATCTCTGATAAGTCTTCTTCCGTAATTCCTTTTGATAAAGAAAGAGCCATAAGGGTTCCAAATGCTACACATTGTCCGTGGCTGTAGTAAAAATCGGCAGTCTTTTCAATTGCATGTCCCAAACTGTGCCCGAAGTTCAAAAACTTACGATCCCCATTTTCAAAAGGATCTTTTTCCACAAAATATTTTTTTATACGATTACTCTGATAAATGGTTTCCAAAAGGCACTCCGGCTCTCGATTTTTTAAAGCAAACCTATGTTCCTTTAAATACGGTAAATACTGGGGATTGTGAATCAGAGCATGCTTAATAATTTCCCCCATACCGGAGGCATATTGTTCCAGAGGCAGAGTAGAAAGCGTATGCATGGAGGAATATACAAGGCTGGGCATATGAAAAGCGCCTACCATATTTTTATAGTCTTGAAAATCAACTCCCGTCTTCCCGCCAATTGAGGAATCCACCTGAGCAAGAAGGGTCGTTGGAACCTGAATAAAACGAATTCCTCGAAGATACGTTGCCGCTGCAAATCCGCACATATCTCCAATTACTCCGCCACCTAAAGCGACCATGAAATCTTTTCTTTGCAATCCGTATTGAATAGCCGCTTCATAGATCTTTTCTATTCCGCCAAGTGTTTTATTCTTCTCTCCACTGGGAATAACCAAAGATTCAACATGACGAAAACTCTTTTTAAGCTGATCTCTTAAGTCGGATAGATAAAGAGGCGCTACAATATCATCCGTTATAATCAGCGCACTTCTATCCTCACAATGCAAGTCTTTCAATTTTTCAGAAAGATGAGAAAAATCCTTTTCCAGATAAATCGAATAACTGTGACAATCTTTTTCGTAAATATCCAACTTCCGCATATTTTCTCCTAAAACTCAGCCTTTCTATATACTCATTAAGAATTAAAAAAAGCATATCCTCTAGGGATATGCCTATCGGTTTTTCTTTATCTAAAGTTCAAGAAACTTCCCTGTCCATCTCCACCGAAGCCTGCTCCGGAAAATTCGCCGGATAAATGAACATCCTCAGGACTGATGATAAAGATATATGTAGAAATCTTCTGTAGATTTCCGTTGATGGCATAGGCAGTTCCACTTAAAATATCGATAATTCTTTGTGCAACTTCTGTATGCAAGCCTTCCATATTGAGAACAACCGCTCTTCCACTCAAAAGATAATCACAAATCTCCGTTGCATCTCCCATGGAATTCGGCTTAATCATGGTTACTTCCATGCTGGCTTTTCTTTCATTAGCACTTGATTTAGGTTTTCCAAAAAGACGAAGCTTTGGTTCGGAATCTTCCTCATCTTCATCAGATCTCCTGGAAAAAAAAGATGCTCTCTTTGGACTTTCTTCCTCTTCCTCTTCGTAATCATCCTCGAAGTCATAATCATTATCTAAGTCGTAATCATCCTCGTCATCTCTATTCAAGTTCATCTTTGTCATTAGGTTACTCAAAAAGCTCATACTATTCCCCCAACATCCGCCAAGTCAAACAAGATTATTTTACTCAATTTCGGAGTAAAGTCAACCTTGAAAGTATCTTATAAAAAATAAATTTATGTTTTTATTTAATTCTATATATAAATCGGTATTTAACTTTTTCATATAGCATTTACAATGGACCAAGCATTCCAATCTTAATCAGCCGGTAGCTCAAAAAAATACCTCATTCAAAGAATATTACTGAAAAATAAGTTGTCCGTCCGAGACCATGTCTCCTTGTAAAACAATATGATCATAGACTTCGATTCCGGAGCTTGTATCTTTTTTTACTATAATATATTCATCATTTTTTTCTAAAGGAACAATCTGTCGAAAAACAGCGTAGCCCTTGTTTATATTATACACACCTTCTAAAGATTTGGTAGGTCCAATTATAAAAGAATCTGTACTTTCCTGTTTTATGAGAACATCGCCCGTTTTCAGTACAGAAGAATCCTGGTTCTTTGGAATATCAATATAAGCATATTGCTGATCCTTCCTGTAGATTTCCGTGGGAATAAATTTTAAATTGCCATCCGATTCCTTTCGATAGAAGCCTTGGCTGCCATCTTCTAAAGTAGAAAGAAATTCATTCGGAACAACATAAAAGTCTTTTTTCACTACAGCTGAGGCAGGAATTTTAAGTCCGTTTTCCTCTCTCTCTTTTAAAGAAAAAGCAACGAACCGATCATCCAGAAAATAATCTTGATAATTGGATAACTCTACCTTTCCAAAGCTCTTTCCGTCTTTTCCTCTTACAAGAAAGAGTTCTCCGGATAAATCCAGGTTTTGACTATCAAAATGCAAGATTACTTTATGCTTATTTTCCAGTTCTTTGTTCTCTTCCTCGGATAAAGGAAAAAAAACATTCCACTTTGAAGCACTGATAATTTTATAGATTAGACTTCCTTCTTCAACTTTACTTCCACCTTGTACATATTCCTTTTTGGGATCAGTTTTCTTAAAAACTTCTTCGGCTAAATCACTTTCTTTGAAACTCTCAAAACCATCTAAGATATAGGATACAACTCCGGCTTCTTCTGCTGTTCCAGTGGTATAAGCTATTCCTAAATTACTTAAAATACTGTTTAACTGCTTCACACCTTCTTCACCGGAAAAACTGAAGTGATTATTATCCATACCGGATTGAAAGCTGTAAAGAGTATAAAAACGATTATTCTCAAAGCTTCGAGAAAAATTCTCTAACCGCTGACGAAGTTCCATAATCTGCTTTTCATTTAAACTTCCCAAAAGCTCAGGATGTTCTGATAAATAATTCTCTAGGTTTCCTGTTTCATCTAAAGTATAAAGCTCCGCATTCTTGGAAACTCTTCTTCCCTCCATAACTGTGAAATGAATATAACCACTTTTTTTAGCAGCATAAGCTTTTTCATTCCTAAGGATTAAGCCGGTGAACTGATTTTCTTTCACCAAACTTCCTTCTCTCACTTCATAAAAGCGGATTTGATCCCTTCTCATGAAGGAAACCACACTAAAAAGAATATAGAGAGCAATAATCGCAAAGATTACTCCCTCTATATTGAAAAAAAATCTTCTTTTCTTTAAGTGACTTGTATTTGACATAATTACAGTGCTAACGCGATATGATCCTTCAAATCCTCAGGAACTTCATCCGGACTCATAGACAAACTGCAAATAAAATTAACTTTATACTTATCGGAAAGAGAATCCAGTTTTCTTATGCAATCGGTAATGGGCTTCCCCTCTAAAGAGGCTAACTTCAGAAAACTATCGAGAAAAAGATATTCCAAATCATGATCTTGAGAAATAATACCACTTACAAAACCTACAAAGGCATCTTCGGAATCGAGCTGAAATTCATTGACATTGATCAAACGAACCTTGTTGTTCAGTTCATACATGTGCTGAGCAGAGCGATCAAGAAAATCAACATTTCCTTTTGCTTCTTTTACAACAGTATTGGCTTTCTCAATCAGCTGCTTTGTTTTTCCTTTTCCTCTTTGTCCTACAATAAATTGAACCATTTCCATACCCTCCTTGACCTAACAAGAAAACCTTTCTTTATTAAAACTTATACAAAAAGTATAGTACATTCAAGATATCTTCGCAAGCAAGTTTGTCATATTTTCATAAAGATTGTCCTTGTTTTCCCCCTTCATTACTACAGAAATATAGGAATATGGACTATCACTTTTTTCCGTATCAAGTGCCAGACAATAGCCGGCATCCTTCGTTGTCCCGGTCTTTGCTCCCAGAATAGTTAGTCCCGAGGGAAGTTCCTTTTCTCCCGTACTATACAGATTTGTTGCTTTCCAAACCTGCGATTTCTTCACCCCGTTACGATCTTTATAAACAACTTGATATTCTTTGGTACCGAGAATTTCACGAAGATCCTCATTTTCCATTGCAGCACGCATAATGAGATAAATATCATAAGCTGAAGTATAATGAGATTCATCCGGTAATCCGTGAGGATTTGTAAAATGAGTAGACAAAGCACCCAAGCGAATAGCCTCTTCATTCATCTTTTCTACAAACGAATCCACCGAACCGAAACTTGCTTCCGCTACTGCAACAGCTGCATCATTACCGGAAGGCAGTAAGGTTCCATATAGTAAATCCCGAATTTTCAAACTTTCCCCGACCTGCAAAAATGCAGTGGAAGAACCGCTGACCTTGATTGAAGAGGATGGAGAAATTACAAACTCCTGATCCAAATCCTCTACGTTATTGACACAAACCAGTGCCGTCATCAGCTTCGTTATACTCGCGGGGTAAACTCTTTTATAAGGATTTCTAAAGGCAACAGCTCTATCCGATTCCTTCCCATCCTTTTCCACCAAAATAAAACTATCTGTATCCATACTTTGATCATTGTAACTTTGATCGACAGGAATAGCTAATTTAGAAGCAAAAGCTTCAGTATTATGCTCCGCTCCACTATGTAGGGACACTGATGATAAACGCATCACGGATTGATCTTCAGAGAATGCTTTTTCCGGTTTTCTTCCGCATGAACATAAAAGCAGAAGAAGAAAAATAGACGCAAAAAATAAAAGTCGAGACCTAGATGTAAATACTACATGACTTATCCGATGTTTCGCCACTCCAACTCTCCTCTTTCCAATGCATGAATGAGCAGCTCCGCAGTAGCCAAATTGGTCCCGATTGGAATATTGTACATATCACAAAGACGCAAAACAAAATTCACTTCCGTCTCCTCTTCCATACTCGGGTTAGGATTTCTCAGGAAAATAATCATATCCAGATTCCCCTGTTCAATCTGGGAGGCAAGTTGTCTTACTCCACCGGTTTCGCCCGGTAAAAATTTATGAATTCTTAGATTCGAAACTTCCTGTATTAAACTCCCTGTAGTTCCTGTTGCATATAATTCATGTCTGGTTAAGATCCCTCTATAAGCAATACAAAAGTTTTGCATGAGTTTTTTCTTGGAATCATGCGCAATCAAACCCACTTTCATAGCCTACTCCTCCTATGTTTTTCGCTGTAAAGCTACATTTAGCACAATACCGAATCCAAAATACACGGACAGTAGGGAACTTACACCTCTTGAAAAGAAAGGCAAAGTAATTCCGGTATTTGGAAAAAGCCCGGTTGCTACAGCAATATTGGTATATGTCTGGAAGCCAATCCATGCCATCACACCCACACATATCAATCGTCCGCTTAAAGTCTTCGCTCTATAAGCTATTATAAGACATTCCAAGATAATCAACAAGAAGATTATAATAATTATTATGGCCCCTCTAAATCCTAATTCTTCTCCTATAACCGCAAAAATAAAGTCATTATCCTCCTCAATCAAAAAGTTACCGTTTTTCACGGAAAATATAGAATTATTAAAAAGCCCCTTTCCTTTAAACATACCTGATCCGATAGCCATGATGGAATACATCTGTTGCGCATAACCGCTGGAATTTTCATCCGGCTTCAAAAAGGTAAGGATTCTTTGAATCTGATAACCCTGTAAAATAGGGATTTTATCATAAAGTCCGGAGGCAAAAAGGTAAAATAAAAGAATAAGTATTGTAGCTGCCACAGCTAAAAAAGCCATAATATAACGAAGTTTTAAAGGAGAAGCAAAGGTCATGGCAGATACAATTACCGTCATGATAATGGCTGTGGAGAGATTGGGCTGAATCAACACAAGTCCGACAGGAAGTAATAAATAAAGGCCTTCCAAAATCAAGCCGTGCGCAGTATTTATTTCTTCCTTGGTTTTCTGCAAGTATTCTGCAAAAAATAGGATTAATGCTACCTTTACAAACTCCGCAGGCTGAATTTTACCAAGAACAGGAACGGTAATCCAACGCGTTGCACCATGTCCTGAAGCTGTACCGTAAATCTTTACTCCGGCAAGGATGATGACAGAAATAATATAAATATAAATAGAATATTTACAGAATTTTCTATAATCAAAAAGAGAGATAGCTACACACATGGCCAGTCCCACAAAGGAACCCAATATCTGTCTGACTACCAAGGCGTCTTTAAAGCTTTCCGCCGAAGTTGCGGAACGCACAATAAAAATGCCTATGGTATTCAGTGCAACAATAAAGAATAATAATTTAAAATCATATTGTTTAAAATCATAATCTAATTTCATGCATCTTTTTCCTTAATCACTTACTGTTACAGAGTTTATACTGCTTGCATCTCTTGCCAGAATCGTATCCATACTGAGCTTTCCGAAGCAATAATCATAAACCATGTTAGCAAGACTTGCCGCATTACCCGAGGAATATCCATAGGGAATATTTACCGTAACGGAAATTTCCGGATTCTCATATGGAGCATAGGAAACAAACACGGCATGATTACCTCTATCCTCTCGCTCTTGCGCAGTTCCTGTTTTTCCCGCTACTGCAATAGATTGTCCAATAAAAACATTTTTCGCAACACCTTCTGTTATAACCTTGCGAAGACCGTCATGCACAGTATTCCATGTGGTGTCATTATAGGATAGTTTTTTTTCAAGAACCGGAGCAACTTCTTCAATCGTATTGCTTCTCGGATCCACAATACGATCCAGAATGGATAATTTATATACGGAACCGCTGTTGGCAACTGCAGTAATATAGCGTGATAATTGCGCAGCATTAAAGGCATGGTTACCTTGTCCCATAGCTGAACGTTCCGGATCATAGTTGGAAATTCTCGGTTTTGTTTCATCCAGCTCAATACCTGTTTTTTCATCCAGTCCGAAGTCACTCGCATACTTCTGAATTCGCTCCATCCCAAGATCCGCACTGTAATTTCCGGAGCTGTCAGTTGCTAAGAGATGTCCCAAATCTGCAAAGAAATAGTTACAGGAGTTTTTAATTCCATCGACAATATTTTCATTTCCATGCTTGGATGGCCAAATCCAACAACGGATATTCGGCGTTACCTCTTCATATTTACCGGTACAATCTATAATAGTATCCGTAGTAATTACCCCTTCTTCCAAGGAAGCAACGGAACTGATCGGTTTAAAAGAAGAACCGGGCGCAAGCTGAGTCTGCGTTGCACCGTTTAAAAGCGGAAGAGAAAGATCTTCATTACATTTTTTCAAATAATCACTATCACTGATTCGATTATTATCGAAGCCGGGATAGGTTACAAGTGCTCGCAACTTACCGGTTTTAACATCCGTCACAACCACAGAACCGTTGCAGGGATCCAATGCAAGCTGTGCCGGTGTTAATTCTATTTTACGAATCTTATCCAAAAGAAAAGTGAACGCAAAGTGTGCATCTCCTCCGGAAAGAGCCTGATAAGAAACAGGATCCTGTGAGAGAACATTTTGCTCAAAAAGTGCCATAAGAAGCAAATTACCGGATATAGATTGCTTAGCAATGGCATACTTATATAATAGCTTATTAAATCCACTGTCACTTCGTAAGTAATCCATGATCTTATTCACAAAAAGAGCATAAATTTCATCTGTATCCGAATATTCCGTATCCAAGGATAGTTTTCTTGTATCAATCCATCCCTCTTCAATTCCCTTCTTTAAAAATGCATGAAGAGAAATCGCATCATTTTTCCACTGTGCATAGGCGTCCGATGACTTAAACCGTACATCCTCCGGATCGACTATGCCGCCGTTTTTACTTAAAAGGTAGTCGTAGATATAAACCATATACCCCTGCATCTCCTGCGGCAATGCAGAAAGTTCTCCTCCACTCTCCTTTTTCAAAACATCCTCAATCCTGTTCAACATCTCTTCTTTATTGGATATAAATTTGCCGGCAATTTCTTTTTCAGCATTTCCCGCATCTTCACTAAAGAAATGCTCCTTATCCAAGACGTTATTGTTAATCAACTGATAATATGCATCTTTTACCGGTATCATTAACTGAGACTGCTTCAGTTCACTTTGGTCAAGTTCATTATTCTCTGTAAGCTTAGAGGCTAAAATTCCGGCAAGTTCCTGTTCCAATAAATGATAAATAGAAATCTGATCATTTGCAGAAATAGTGGTATAAATATCATTTCCGGCCATGGGTTTCTCTTCAGAAATGACCTCCATAATGCTTCCCACATTGTTAAGGTACATCTCTTTGTAACCTTTTTTTCCCTTTAAAATAAGGTCCTCACTTTTTTCCAAACCCCAAACTCCGATGGTATCATTTAAGTCATAGGAAGCGTCAATCTTCTTTAGCTCTTCCAGTTGACTTTCCTGCACTTGCCCCGTGTAACCTACGATATGAGACAGGTAGGGAGCATAGTTGTATTTTCGAACGGAAATATTCTCAATATCTACTCCCGGAAGGTCATACTTTGACTCCAGTACTTCCGCCATGCATTCTCTGGAAACATTTTCAACTATGGTCGTACTCATATATCTTTGATAGGAGGTAAGACGCAAGGTATAGATAATCCCAATCATATCCAGGGCGGTTTTATCGGAAAGATTAATAGGGCTTCCCTTTTCATCTGTCAGTTTATGGAAATTATAGAGCTTCTTTGCCTGCTCAAAGCACTCTTCGGCGGTGCTGTCCTTTTCCTTTTCACTCAATTTATCCGGCTCTTTACGAAAAATATTGGCAAGAAGGCGGAGACGTTCCTGATCCGAGTTTGTGCTGTAAGAAAAATTCCCGTCATCATTAAGCGTAAGCTTAAACTGGCTTTTAACGGGATACTTGTACTTTTCAATAATATCTGCAAGCTTTTTCAACATCAAATTTCTCTTGTTGATTCCCTTTGTATTACCTGAAAAAGCACCGGTATCAGCAATGGTAATATTATACTGAAGCTCATTATAAGCAAGAAGTTTACCATCTTTATCATAGATATTCCCCCTTGTTCCGGGGAGAACGATATTCTGCTCTGTATTCTTCTGATAATTCTCCAGATAGCTCTGTCCGTTCATAATTTGCAAACGAAACAAATGCACTGTCAAGATACAGAAAAGTCCGGTAAATATCAAAGCCAACGCAAAAAGTCGGGAGGAAAACAACCTGGACAGCATTTCCTTGATTAAGCTGTAAATTTCTTTAATCATAATGCTTTTTCCTCCAATCTCCTGCTCGCGCTAAAGAAGAAGCGGTAAAGAAGCAGGGTCAATAAAAACGAAAATACGATAGAAGGTAGTACAATATGTACCGAATAATAAGCAATACTCCACTTTCCTCGTATTAAAAAGCGAAGAACATAGATGTAGCTGTGATACAATAGGCCGCTTAAGGTGCAAAGGAACAGTGGAAGCTGAATATACTCCTCATAATAAAATTCATGAAAATATCCGTTTCCATAACCTATCAAAACAAAAATCAATGAATAAAAGCCGAAAGGCCCGGAGTAAAACAAGTCCATTAAAAGCCCGGCAGAAAGTCCGTAAAACATTCCCGGAAGTGGTCCATAATAAAAGCCGAATGAAAAACAAAGAATCAAAAGAAGATTTGGACTCGTAGAAAGAAAAGGAAGCAGAGGAAATACACTGGTTTGCAGTAAAAAAGCCAGAATCAAAAGCAAAAAATAAAAGAAAATCCGAGTACGCTGTCTTTTTTTTCTTGATTTTATCCTATTCCCCAAGCTCACTGCTACTCTCCTTTTGGAAACGATCATCCTTTCGATCGGTAATGACCAACACCTCCTGAAGATCGGTAAAATCCGCCACAGGTATAAGATAACCGTTTTTCATCAGTCTTTTCTCGTCTTCTTCAATATCAATGGCAAATCCCACCAGAATACCCGGTAAAAACTTGGAAGAAATATTGGAGGTGACGATTCTGTCTCCATCCTGAATTACCGCATCTTTCTTCATATTGGTAATACGGAGACGCCCTTCTTCGAAAAGCTTTAAATCTCCTGCCACGATACAAGTATCACTACTCTGAATACCCATGCAGGAAACTCTGGACTCATCATCAATAATAGAACGAACCGTGGCGTAATTTACCCCGACATCCGTTACAATACCCACTAAACCGCCCTTTGCCATAACATTTTGATCCACTTTGATTCCATCTTTGGAGCCTTTGTCAATCCGAAATACCTGAAACCAGTTTTCCGAATCTTTGGCAATAACACGTGCGGCAATTTTTGTATACTGTAAATACTCCTGATCCAAGCTGTACAGCTCCCTCAGGCGCTTCAGTTCTTCATCGTTTTGCTTCAATATATTGTTCTCTTCCGTAAGAGTATCTATCTTCGCCTGAAGCTTCGCATTCTCCGCCTCGGCTTCCGTCAGGTTCTTATGTCTTTCCCACTGGGAATAAAGACCTCTTCCTACCCGATTCACACCGGATTGAATTGGCACCAGAACCGTTCCAACCGTATTCCGTAGAGGATTCATAAGCCCATCCTTTATGGACGATAGAACCACCATCATGATACAGAGTACTGTTAAAATGATAAAAATGTACTTGCTCCGTCTGTTTTCCACTAAAACTTCCCCTGTTCCTTAAAACTATAGTAACAATTGTCCCCAATAATAATATGGTCCACCAACGGAAGACCTATATATTCTCCGGCACGACGTACTGATTCAGTAAAGTGTTCATCCTCTCTTGAAGGAGTCGGATCTCCTGACGGATGGTTATGAACCAGAATCATGCAGCTTGCAGCAAGCATCAGGGCCTCTCGAAATACCTCTCTACCGGATACGCTGGCAGAACTTCCGCTTCCTTTCGCAAGCAAGCAATCCTTCAGGAGCTTCGCTTTTGTATCTAAATACAGGACACGCACTTCTTCATGTCCGAGATATCGCAAATCCTCTTTAAAATAAAGTAAAACATCCTGTGGAGAACGAAAAGACTTCAAATCCTCTCTTACCCTGCTGTTCCATATACGCCTTGCCATCTCTCCGATAGCAAGAAGCTCTATTGCCTTTGTGCCGCCTATTCCGGATACTCCCTGCAATTCTTCCATGGAAAAATGCATAAGAGCGGTAAGTCCTTTACACTCTCCTCGCAATTGTAAAATCTCTTCGGAAAGCTCCAAAACATTGGCATCTTTTCTTCCTGTACGAAGAATCAATGCCAAAAGCTCCGCATCGGTCAGAACGGAAACACCTCCCTGCTTTGCTTTTTCTCTAGGTAAAGTCGAATAATTTCTTTTCAATTCTTCTTTCATTTTTTCCTCCTAATAAAGGAGGAGTCTACAGAGGTTTTTATTCTACCATGAATTGGAAACAATGCCAAAAAACTTTTCTTACACTTTTCGAAATAGCTTCACAAAAATCTAGAGAAGCTTTATAAATCCTTTTTTATACATGGTATCCAGGGCTTTAATCACTCCATATTTTCCATGCGGGAAAGTTAATCCGCCTTGGAAATATACGGTAAAGGGAGGACGAATCGGAGCATCTGCGGAAAGCTCGATGCTGGAACCCTGCACAAAAGCTCCTGCGGCCATAACAACCTTATCCTCATAGCCCGGCATATCATCGGCTTCAGGGCGCACAAAGGAGTCTACAGGAGCTGCAGCCTGTATGCCTTCACAAAAGGCAAGAAGAGCTTCCTTGCTTCCCAGTGTAATCGCCTGAATAATATCCATTCTTTTCGTATCTGCCGTAGGATGACAGGAAAAACCCACTTTTTCAAAAAGACTTGCGGCAAGAATCGCTGATTTTTCCGCAGAAGCGGTCACAGTCGGCGCAAGGAAAAATCCCTCAATCAAATCCTTATTCAGATTTAAAGACGGCCCCTGCTCTTTTCCGAGTCCCGGTGCATATAAACGAACCGCACATCTCTCGATGCAGGCTTTTGTTCCGGCGATGTAGCCTCCAATAGGAGCCAGTCCGCCACCCGGATTCTTTATCAGAGATCCCACAACCATATCCGCTCCGAAATCACTCGGCTCCTCGGCACAGACAAACTCTCCGTAGCAGTTATCCACCATACAGATAAGATCCGGCTTAATCGACTTTACAAAGCGAATAATTTCCCCAATTTCTTTCGGACTAAAGCTTCGTCTATCGCTATAGCCCTTAGAGCGCTGGATCTCCACAAGACGCGTTTTTTCATTTATCGCATTCCGTATTCCGTCCCAATCAAAGCATCCATCAGGAAGCAGATCAACCTGTCTGTATTTTACTCCGAATTCCTTTAAAGAACCCAAAGATTCTCGAATTCCGATAATCTCTTCCAAAGTATCGTAAGGCTTTCCGACCGGAGAAAGCATTTCATCACCGGGACGAAGATTGGCCTGTAAAGCAATGGCAAGGGCATGCGTTCCACAGATAATCTGCCCTCTTACCAAAGCATCTTCTGTATGAAAATAGGCTGCATAAGCCTCTTCCAAAGCATCTCTTCCCATGTCATTATGACCGTAACCGTTTGTTCCCGTAAGATGTGCTTCGGAGATTCCCGCCTTTTGCAGAGCGGCAAGCACCTTTAATTGGTTCAGCTCTGCGATTTCATCTATTTTTTTAAATCTCTCCTCAAGGCTTTTCACCACAGATTCGCTGTAGTCTACGACCTCTTTAGAAATCCCCATTTCGACATACATTTCTCTATAATCCATTCCGCTTCCTCCTCACGACTTTTAAAATTTTCCGCTTCTACAAAAATAGTCTCTTTTTCTCTCTTAAACCAGGTTAACTGCCTTTTTGCATAGTGTCTGGAATTTTGCTGAATCAGTGCTTTACACTCACTAAGACTGCATTCTCCTCTAAGATAAGGGAAAATCTCCCTGTATCCGATTCCCTTAAAGCCCGGAGAATGCTCCGTATAGCCTTTGTTAAAAAATGCCTCCACTTCAGAAACCAAGCCTTCTTGAAACATTTTTTCAACCCGAGCGTTAATCCCCTCATATAAGTCTTCTCTATTACGATTGAGAACCAGAAAAAGGCTGTCATAAAGTGCTTCTTTTTCCTTCTCCTCCCGATTATGCTTCGATATCGGACTTTTATGAAGATAAAAATACTCCAGGGCACGCATAATTCTTTGCCGGTTATGCGGATGAATTTCTTCGGCCGATACAGGATCTACTTGTTTTAATTCCTCATGTAAGGCTGTACTTCCCCGCTCTTCCATTTCTTTTTCCAGTTTACTTCGGAGCCTTTCTTTTTCGGCCTCATCCTCTTCCTGAAAATCAATGTCTCGCAGCATAGCCTGAATGTAAAACCCCGTTCCGCCTACCAAAATCGGAAGTCTTTCTCTACGGTAAATTTCCTCCACCTTTTCTCTGGCCATGCGCTGAAAAGAACTTGCGTCATAGTCTTCCTCCGGATTCAGGATATCCAAAAGATGGTGGGGAACTCCCTCCATTTCCTCTTCCGTAATCTTTCCCGATCCGATATTCAGGCCCTTATATACTTGTATGGAATCCGCGGAAATGCATTCTCCGCCAAGAGCCTTTGCCACTTTAACGGAAAAATCACTTTTTCCCACGGCCGTGGGTCCCGCCAGAATTAAAAGCGGTTTATCTTCTTCGTATAGATTCATAGCCTTCCACATTTCCTATCTTTACACAATTCTCTTAAAGAGCTTATTCACCTACTACTTCCTATTTTTTAATTATTTATTCCTAGTTTAAATCATTGTTTCGCAATTCTATTACAGAGTATTACACAATTCTCTTAAACATCTTTTCCAAATCCTGCTTCTTAAAAGCAACAATGGTGGGTCTTCCATGCGGGCAGGCAAAGGGGTTATCCAGCTGCAAAAGTTCTTGCAAAATGGTATCACATTCCGCTACGGAGATTTTTTGATTTCCCTTTACAGCCGCCTTGCAGGACATGGAGGCAATCTTATTGTATATACTTTCTCCCTCTAAGATAGCGGAGTCCTCTGTAAGCCCGTCTAAAATCTCCAGTAATACCTCCTCTTGTCTTACTGTCGGAAAATCCACCGGTATTGCCGTAAGCGAAATTCCGTTTGACTCTTCCACCCAAAGGTAGCCCATCTCCAGAAACTCTTTTCTATACTTTTCTAAAACTTCTCTTTCTCCTGTGGAAAGATGGATGGAGAGCGGAATAATATTTTGACTGAAAACTTCCTTTTCTTTCTTCCGTCTCATCATACGCTCAAAGTTGATTTTTTCGTGCGCGGCATGCTGATCCATAATGTAGAGGCTGTTTCCATACTCAATTAGCCAATAAGTCTGAAAAACTTCCCCGATAATTCTATGAGAAATTCTGGCCTCTTCCGAAAGAAAGGGGGCGGTAAACAGGCTTTCCTGCCCTTCCTTCGTTTCTTTGGCTTCGTTACATAAGTGTTCCCTCTCAGGACTCGGTGTATTATCTCTTTTCTTTTCCTGAAAAGCTGTCTCGAAGCCTTTGTCCAATACAGACGATTGCGAAGAAACAACATCTTCTTTCAAAGTGAAAGTTTTCTCTGATGCAAAACTGTTCTTTTCTTGAGAATAGCTTCCCTCCTGAACGGATTTTAACCCTTTTGTCAGATCGAATTCTTCATATCGTAGAGGCTGTGAAGGTTTCTCAGAGAAACCTGTCCCCTGTTTTTCCTCAGTTTGGCGAAAAACCGTTTCAGGATAAGCGATATCCTTCCTTTCCGACTCGATATGCTCTTCTTTTAGAGGACTAAACTCCGATGCTCTAAAAGCTCTCTCCTCAGACTCCTTCCGAAGTAGAAGCTCCGGCTGAAATTCCGCCTTCTTTTTCTCCTCTTTTAAGAAGACGGAGAGCGGGTTCTCGTCAATAAGGTTCGCTTCGGAAAGCGTTGTATTCACCGAATTAAAAACAGCCTGATAGATGCTGTCTCTGTTTTGAAAGCGTACCTCGAGTTTCTGCGGATGAACATTCACATCTACTAAACTCGGAGTCAAATCCAGAAAAAGAATGGCAAAGGGAAACTTGTGTTGCATTAAAAAGGGTTTATAGGCGTCTTCCAGAGCACGGCTTAATAGACCGTCATGCACGAAACGCCCATTGACAAAAAAGAGTTCATACTGCCGATTTGCCCTCGTAATACTCGGTCTTCCGAGAATCCCCCGAATATGCACGGTAGGCATACCGGTAATTTTTGAGGGATAATACGCCCCTTCTAAAGGGAGACTTTCCTTACTCTGCTCTTTCCCGTAAATGCTGTAAACCACATCCTCAATACGAGGAGAACCGATGGACTGAAAGCGGGTCTTTCCGTCTCGAATAAAGTGGAAGGAAACGCGGTGGTTCGCTAAGGCCAGTTTCTCCACCATATCCTCCACTCGATTACTTTCCGTACTCTCACTGTATAAAAATTTCTTTCTTGCCGGCACATTAAAGAAGAGGTTTCGAATAATAAAGCTGGAGCCGTCCACTCCCGCAACTTCTTCGACTTCTCCCATTTCTCCACCGTGAATTTGTATTCTATGGGCAAAGAAATCTTCTTTCGTCTTCGTAATCAGCTCCACATTGGAAACAGCGGCAATCGAGGACAGTGCCTCTCCCCGGAAGCCGAAGCTTAAGATACTGTCGAGGTCGGAAAGACTACGAATCTTACTCGTCGCATGGGGAAGAAAGGCATTTACGATATCGTCCTCCCCGATTCCGTCTCCGTTATCAGTGACACGAAGATATTCTATTCCGCCTCCTCTTATTTCTACGGTAATCTGCGTAGCATGGGCATCGATAGCATTTTCCACAAGCTCTTTCACCATACTGCTCGGGCGCTCAATCACTTCTCCCGCTGCTATTTGATTTACCGTATCCGTTCCCAGTACATGAATTTTCACTGTAAAAGCTCCTTTAATTCAAACAAAAGACTGCAAGCCTCAAAGGGACTGATTTTCTCAGGAATGATACTCCGAAGCTTCCTAAGAACCTCCTCTTCCCCCCCGGTAAGGGCAGTTCTGTCTTCCAGTTTATTTAAGCTCTTAAGAAGCTTAGCTCCGGAGGCACCGTTCTTTGATTCGCCTTTCTCAAAAGCACCGTTTTTCGCCTGCTTATCTTGACTTTCCAAGTTACCGTCTGTTTCTAAACCGCCTTCTTTAGCGACGATATTTTTATTTTCCTGCATAAAATCATTGTCCGATAAAAAGGCGGAAATCTCTCTTGCGCGGCTTAAAACGCCCTCCGGCACACCTGCAAGTTTTGCTACATCAATACCGTAACTTTCGTCTGCACCTCCGGGAATGATTTTCCGAAGAAAACTGATTTCGCCGTCCTTTTTGGAGACGGCAATGCAATAGTTCTTCACATTGTTCAGCTTTCCTTCCAGCTCCGTAAGCTCATGGTAGTGTGTTGCAAAAAGCGTCTTCGCCTGAATATGTCTTGCAATATACTCCACAACCGCCCAGGCAATGGAAAGCCCGTCAAAGGTCGAGGTTCCTCTTCCGATTTCGTCAAGAATAAGAAGGGACTGCTTTGTGGCATTTCGTAAAATGTTCGCGACCTCACTCATTTCCACCATAAAGGTCGATTGTCCCTGTGCAAGGTCGTCCGATGCTCCGACTCGGGTGAAAATTCTGTCGCAAATCGGAAGCTCCGCCTCTTTTGCCGGAACAAAGGAGCCGATTGCGGATAAAAGCACGATAAGCGCGACCTGCCGCATATAGGTGGATTTTCCCGCCATGTTAGGGCCGGTAATAATCGCAATTTCCTGATTTTCCTCCAAGGAGGTATCGTTTGGAATAAAATGCTCTTCCTCTAATAGCTTCTCCACTACAGGATGTCTTCCCTCTTTGATGAAGAGACTTCCGCCCTCGCTAAGACGGGGACGCACATAATTTTCCTTTATGGCAAGCTTCGCCAAGGAAAGGTAAGCATCCAAATGAGCAAGCTCTCTTGCCGTTTTCTGAATTCTCGGGAGCTCCGCTGCAATTTCCTCTCTCAGGGTACAAAAAAGAGCATATTCCAGATCCTTCAGCTTCTCTTCCGCACCGAGAATCCGATTTTGCAGCTCCTCGAGTTCCGTTGTGATATAGCGTTCTCCCTGAGCAAGGGTCTGCCTCCGGATAAAATAGTCCGGAATTTCTCCCTGGTAGGCTTTGGAAACCTCGAAGCAATAGCCGAAGATGCGGTTATACTTGATTTTTAAATTCTTAATGCCGGTTTTTTCTCTTTCCCTTGCTTCCAGCTCCTGTAGCCATTCCTTGCCATTCACTCCGGCATTCCGGTAGTCTTCCACATCCTTACTGAAGCTCGCCTTAATAAGGCCTCCCTCCTTAACGGATAGAGGCGGCTCCTCCACAATTTCTTCTTCGATTTTTCGGTATATATCCTCTAATGAGTCCATCTCCTCCCCCATTTTGGAAAGAAGCGAGGATTGGAATGGCGAAAGTGCCTTTTTAATATCCGGTAAATACTGAAGAGACAGCTTTAAAGCAAGAAGATCTCTCGCATTTGCCGTAGAAAGACTGATACGGGAAAGAAGTCTTTCTATATCGTAAATGCTGTCCAGATACTCCCGAAGCTCCTCCATATCAATATAATGCCCGGTGAATTCTTCCACGGCATCGAGTCTTGCCTCTATTTTCTTCTTATCCCGAAGTGGTCTTTCCAAGAAATGGCGAAGCATACGACTTCCCATGGCCGTTTTTGTGTAATCCAGCACCCAAAGAAGGGTACCTCTCTTCTTTTTCTCTCGAAGCGTCTCCCACAGCTCCAAGTTTCTCTGACTGTAGCTGTCTACAACCATGTAATCCTTATTTTGAAAAAAATCTATCCTTCGAATATGCGTAAGCAGGTTCTTCTGTGTGTCATAAAGATAAGAAAGACAGCCTCCGAGAGCTCTTCGAAGATCCGCCTGGTCGGAGAGCCCGAGTCCCATGATAGAGGACTGAAAATGCGCCGTAATCAGCTTATCCGCTTCCGTTAAGGAGAAGAATCTTTCTTCCTTTTCAGTAAGACTTATGCTAAAACGACTGTTTATCTGAGAAAAGAGCTCTTCTTCCTCTTTTAAAGAAGGATTAATAAGGATTTCCTTCGGAGAAAAGCGGGAAATCTCGTCAAGACATTCTTTAGACGAATCCACCGCTGTCGCATAGCATTCTCCGGTAGTGATGTCCACCGTCACAATGCCTCTTTTTTTCTCCCCCAAATAAATAGACATCAGGAAATTGTTTTTTCCTTCTTCTAAAGCCGTTTCCTCCGTCTGCGTTCCCGGGGTAATCACCTTAATAATTTCCCGCTTTACCAGTCCCTTTGCCTTCTTCGGATCCTCTACCTGTTCCCCTATCGCGACCTTATAGCCTTTAGAAACCAATTTACTGACATAGGAGTCAGCCGCATGATAGGGCACGCCGCACATGGGCGCTCTTTCCTCTAGGCCACAGTCCTTTCCGGTTAAAACCAGATCCAGCTCCTTCGATGCCGTAAGCGCATCGTCAAAGAACATCTCGTAGAAATCTCCGATTCTGTAAAAGAGCAGGGCATCAGGATATTCTTTTTTACTGTCTAAATACTGTCTCATCATTGGCGATAACTTGCTCTCGTCCATTCCCCTAACTCCTTTACATCACTACTCATACTTATCATTCTATAGGAATGTAACTGCACTCTAAAAACACTTCTGAAAATAACTTGTAAATTTACATTAAACAATAGTTTTTCAATGTTTTAAAATAACAGTTCTGTTTTTTTATATTTTATTCCTAAGGCAATTTGTCAGGAAGTTATTTCTCAATAGAAATATTTCCTATAAAGCTATTTCCTAAAGATAAGTTAAACTACACTCCCGTAATAGTAAAAGCCCATCGACTTTTCGAGCTTCACCGGAACAATCTCTCCAAGCAGTCTCTCTCCGCCTTCAAAGTGCACCAAAATATTGTTTTCCAGGCGTCCTGTCAGCATATTGTTTTCCGTATTTCGCTCTTCCACAAGAACTTCCATGACCTTACCAAGGTACTTTCCCTCACGTTCCTTGGAGGACTCTCGCACAGTATCCAGTAATCTCTGAAAACGCTCCGACACAATCTTTTCATCCACCGCATCCCACTTCGCAGCAGGCGTTCCGGAACGCTTCGAGTACTGGAAGGTAAAGGCAGAGTCAAACTGTGCCTCTCTCACAACATCCAGAGTATCCTGAAAGTCTTCCTCCGTCTCTCCCGGAAAGCCCACAATAATATCCGTGGTAAGTCCAAGCTCCGGAAGCCTTTCCTTAATTTTACGGAGTAAGGAAAGATAAGATTCCTTCGTATAATGCCGGTTCATTCTTTTTAAAATGTTCGTAGAGCCCGACTGTAAGGGGAGGTGAATATGATTACAGATATTCTCATATTCCTGTATTACGGAAAGGAGCTCCTCCGAAAAATCCTTCGGATTCGGCGTCATAAAGCGAATTCTCCGAAGTCCCGGAATCTTTGCCACCGCGCGAAGAAGCTCCGGGAAAGATAGTTCCTCTTCCCTGTCCAAGCCGTAGGAGTTGACATTCTGCCCAAGCAGCATAATTTCCTTCACGCCGTCCCGCACTAAAGCCTCGCACTCCTTCACGATTTCTCTCGAATCTCTGGATTTTTCTCTTCCGCGCACATAAGGTACGATACAGTAGGTACAGAAATTGTTACAGCCGAAGCTGATATTAACAGACGCACGGAAAGGATATTTCCGCTTGGAAGGAAGATTTTCCACGATAAGATTCGTATCCTCCCAGGTTTCCACCTTTCTCTCCTTGGATATCAAAGCCTCCAAAAGAAGCTCGGCAAGCTTATAGATATTGTGGGTACCGAAAATAAGATGCACATAAGGATATTTCTTTTGAATGGTTTCCACCTCATCCTTTTCCTGCATCATGCACCCGGTAATCCCGATTACCATGTCCTTATTCTTTTTATATAAATGCTTTAACTGCCCGATTCTACCGTAGAGTTTCTGGTTGGCATTCTCCCGGACGGTACAGGTTGTAAAGAGAATCACATCCGCTTCCTCTTCCGACTCCGTGCTCTGATAACCGGCCTCTTCCAGAATCCCCTGAAGCTTTTCTCCGTCCTTTGCAGACATCTGGCATCCTATCACCGAGACCATGGCTTTCGCCTCATATCCTTCGCCCTTCTTCATCTCCACAAAAGAACGAAGAGCCTCTATAAAATAAAGCTGCCGAGCCGGCTCCTCCTTCGGCGCATTCTTCTCTATCTCTTCAAACACTAAATCCTTCACTACAAATTTCCTCTCTATACTCTTACAGGCTTATAAAAATTGGATATAAACAATAGAACTGAATCATTTCTTTGTTTGTGGATATGGGAACAAGGGGTAATCTGAGCCCGCCGGTACTTGCGAAAAACAAAGGTACTGCAGTTTTTCGCTTAGTATCCGCTGCGAAAGGACAAACTTTTCTTCAGAAAAGTTGTACTGTACAAGACCAACTTCTGAAGGAAGTTGCTTTGCGAAGCAAAGTGAGCAATGGGCTACTGAGCCCATGCTCAGTCAGGCGAGGTTAGCGAGAGCGTGCCCCTGTTACTATATCCACAAACAAGAAATACATCCTGTATTGATATCCATTTTTTACCCCTGCTTATCATAAGA
Source organism: Oribacterium parvum ACB1 (assembly GCF_000238055.2). GTDB lineage: Bacteria > Bacillota > Clostridia > Lachnospirales > Lachnospiraceae > Oribacterium > Oribacterium parvum. The sequence goes on along the minus strand of NZ_KE148312.1, from coordinate 1,900,833 downwards.
CAAAATCAAACTTTCCGCTACCTTTAAGCCGTCCATTGCGGCACTCATGATCCCTCCGGCATATCCCGCACCTTCTCCTGCAGGATAAATCCGCCTTCCCAGAGTACTGTAGTCCTCTCCCCTAAGAATACGAAGCGGAGAAGAAGTACGACTTTCTACACCGTAGACCAAGGTATTTCCCTTGGAAAAGCCTTTGATTTTCTTTTCGAAGGCTTCCATGGATTCCACGAAATCCTCCTCCAAATGACTTAATTTCGGATAGTTTTCCAACCGAAACAGGGACGAAATATCACATTCCTCTCCCTGCCCTTTCAGCATAAGGTCCTGCGCTTTCTCTTCACTTGCGACATTTTTAATTTTGTCGTACCTACTGTAAGGAACTTTTCCTCCGGCTAAGCTAAAAGCCTTCTTTTCAAAATCCCTTTGCAGGCTAATTCCGGCTAAAGGATCCTCTTCTCCACCGTATTCTTCTTTGGAAACGGAAAAAATAATGGCGGAATTGGCCTTTCCGCTGTCTCTACCGCTATAGCTCATCCCGTTCACGCAAAGCCCGCCTTCCTCTGAAGAGGAATTTACGACATAGCCTCCCGGGCACATACAGAAGCTGTAGAAGGCACGGTTATGCTTTGTGTGATGACTGATTTTATAGCTTGATGCACCAAGCAGTGCTCTCGTCTTTTCGTCTATTTCCCCGTAAAGCGCAAAGTCTATATCCTTTTGCTCATGCTGCACACGAAATCCCATCGCAAAGTCCTTCGCAACCATGGGATACCCCAGCGCATATAGCTCCCGGAAGCTATCTCTTGCACTATGCCCTATAGCAATAATGAGCGGTCTTTTTTCATGCTTTTCAAAATGATACTGGCTCTCAAAACGGACTTCTCCACCCAAGCTCTCTATTTCCTTTCGGAGAGAGGCCACAATGGAAATCAGGGCATCTGTTCCGACATGAGGCTTTGCATCGTATAAAATCTCTTCCTTTGCACCGTAATGAACAAAAGTTTCCAAAACAAAACGAGAGCGGCCGCAGCTGTCCTTTACCAAGGTGTTCAGTTTTCCGTCCGAAAAGGTACCGGCACCTCCCTCGCCAAACTGCGGATTGGAGTTTGGATCAAGCTTCCCTTCCGTCCAAAGCCTTGTAACTGCTTCCTGTCTTTTTTCTACAGCCTGCCCTCTCTCATAAATGATGGGACGAAGCCCTGCTCTTGCAAGAAGGAGTCCCGAGAACATACCGGCAGGTCCGAAACCGACAATCACAGGCCTGTTTTCTTCCTTTTGAAAATACTCTTTCCGCGCTATTCCCTCTATTTCCAAGGGAAGCTCCGGAGCTTTATAGCGCACCGGTGCTGTGAGAACGATATCCTTCGAGCGAAGCTTTTTCACAAGCTTCTCTTCATTTACCCCTTTTAAACTGAGATAAACCGAATATACAAAGTAAAGCTTCGGCTTTTTTCTGGCATCTATAGAGCGTCTTTCTATCAAAAAATCGGAAATCACGGAGCTGTCCAGATGTAAAAGCTTGGCAGCCGCTTTTTTTATCTCCTCTTCCCCATCGAAGAGTCCCATTTTTATTTGCGAAATTCTAATCATTTCTTCTCCCCATCGCCCTGCCCGAAAGGATTCCCGATCCGAAGGCAAAATGCAGGTTATATCCCCCGCAGAGTCCGTCTACATCCAGGATTTCTCCCGCAAAATAAAGCTTCGGGCAAAGCTTACTCTCCATGCTTTCCGGATACACTTCCGAAACGGAAATTCCTCCCGCAGTACACTGCGCCTTAGTAAAATCCGCTATTTTACTAGCTTTAAAAGGAAAATGAAAAAGCAGCCTGCAAAGCTCTCCGATTTTATCTTTGGAAATCTCGGAAAGCGTTTTATCTACGGGAAAATGTGCTTTTTGGAATAGAACGGACACAAGCTTATCCGGAAGGAGTGCAAGAAGAAAATCTCTTCCATATTGCGCGCTTCTTTCTTCCTTTCTTTTCAGTAAAAAACTAAGGAACTCCTCTTCTTTAAACTCCGGAAAAAAAGAAAGAGAAAGCATTGCCTTTCCGTTTTTTTCCAAAAGCTCATGCACCAAGCGACTACATTGAAAAACTACAATGCCGGAAATGCCGTACTCCGTGCATTGTAATTCTCCTCTATCTCTAAAAAGAAGCTTCTCTCCCTCAAAAAGACTCAGCTCCGTATCCACTCGAACCCCTGCCCAAGCTTTTACAAACTTCTCTTCCGTATAAATCGGGCAAAGACTGGGAAAAGGACTAAGTACCGTGTGTCCTAGCGCTTCCGCGAAACGATAGCCCTCTCCGGTGGAGCCCGAACTTGGCATCGCAAGCCCTCCTGTGCAAAGTAAAAGCTTCTTGGCTTGTATCTTGAAAGTTCTTTCTTGCTTTAGATTTTTTTCCGCTTTGAAAACCTTGTCATCCTTTAAAAATTTCTCTTTTCCGAAAGCTTTCCCCGGCTTTAAAGCCTTCTCTTTTTTTAGCTCTTCTTCTGTACAACAGCTTATTTCAAAAAGAGGCTTCTCTTTATTTCCACTATTCCGAATGGCCTTTACTTCTGTAGAGCACATCCGATCTACCCCTAATTCCCGCATTGCATTTTCCAAAGAAAAAACCAAAGACTTCGCCTGGTCGGAATGCGGATAGACATAGTCTCCCCTTAGCTTCTCCAAAACACCGACGGAATGGAAAAAGCGGAGGCTGTCCTCATAGGAAAACTCTTTTAAAAAAGCCTCAATAAAAGAAGGAGATTCCGAACGAAAACAGGAAGCTTGCATATTTCGGTTCGTAAAATTACACCTGCCGTTTCCCGTCTGCTTAAGCTTCTTCCCTAAGCTGTCATTTTTCTCAATAAGAAGAACCGACTGCGCGCAGGAACGCTTCGCAGCAATCGCTGCCGCCATTCCTGCCGCTCCGCCTCCGATTATCACACAGTCCTGCATCTCCATTCCACTCCATTCTATCCCATTCCTTAATCTTGTTTCTTCTTTAATTCTTAACAAGTGGCGCAGGTGAAGCCTGAGACATCTTGTTCATAACGAGTATCGCTCGCAAAGCGTGCGGTATCTCGTTGGGCTGTGACTGAGGCAACTTTTATAGAAGATCTCCTCATTCTCTTTTTCGAGCTCAGCTCGTATCCATACGCGAAAATCTCTAAAAAAATCTATATCCTTCCATTTTTACAGGAAGCGCTTCAGTCTTCCGCCCATCGGCATTTCATCCAAATCTTCCCTTGTCAAAGTATGGCTCTTTAAAAGAAGGAAGAAGTAAATCAAAATAGCAATAAAAACAGCCGGAAGAAGAGACATAGCTGATCCAACTCTTCCCTTTCTCAAGCCTTCCGGAAGCAAAATATATATCACAAAGTAAATCACATAGGCTGCACCGCCCATAATCAGTCCCGAAAGCATCGGCATCACCAGACTTCGGAAGAGATCAATCCGAAAACGGGTATGCCGGAAAATAGCACGTTGATTTAAGAAACACATAATCAGCGCAAAAACAATATTCGATAAAACGACGCCATAGATTCCAAGACCCGCATAGAGGAAAAGCACCAAGGATAGAAGGTGTAAAACGAGGGCAACCATGGAATGATAAAGAGGTAGATTCAAGTGCCCGAGTCCCTGTAAAATCGCATTCGTAATCGTGGAAAGCGAGTACAGCAGTACGGCAAAGGAGCCAACTCTCGTAAGCTGAATTAAAAGATGCACATTTTTACCGGGGAAAAGCATACGGGAAAGCGGATCCGCAAGCACTGCCATACCGATGGAACAGGGCACGGCAATGAGAAGGGTAAAGCGAATACTCACCCGAATCTGAGAAAGCGTTTTCTGTCTGTCGTGAGATGCTACCGCCATGGTAAGAGCCGGTATTAAAGACGAAGAAAGTGCATTGGCCAAGGCAACCGGGATATTAAAGAGCACATGATACTCTCCGAAAATCCCCCATTCCATGACAATCTGCTTCGTTTTTGAGCCGAGGCTTGTCATAATCGAGGAATAGAGAAAATCATCCAAAACGGAAGAAATATTGTAAACCGTACTGGAAAAAAGAATCGGCAACATGGTAAAGAGAAGGAGCATCGCAGACCGCTCATAGCTCTCCGTAAGCCCCTCGTCCCGCTTTGCCTTTCTTCTTAAAGCTGGGCGCTGATAGCGGTATAAGAGAAACATAAAGAGGAGGGCCAATCCCGCACCCGCACCGGTTCCGATTGCTCCCCCCATTGCCCCGTAGGCATAGGAAAACTCCGTATTTTTATAGAGTAAATCCGCCTGCTGTCCCTTGGCAAATAAAACATAGGCCATTAAAACGGATACGATGGCATTCGCAATCTGCTCCAAGATCTGTGAAATCGCAGTGGGAATCATATTTCCCATTCCCTGAAAATAACCGCGAAGAAGTCCCAAGTAAGCCATAATCCAAACAGTCGGGGCTAAAGCGCGAAGCGCAAAGGCCGCATAAGGCTTCTTTAAAAGCTCCGCAATCCCGTCCGCTCCGAAGAAAAGGACCGACGCCATAACCGCCCCCATTAAAGAGGAATACAGGAAAGAAACGCGAAGCACACGCTCCGTGTTTCTATATTGTTTCTTGGCTAAATTTTGGGAAATCAGCTTGGAAATTGCCGTAGGCATGGAATAGCTGGATAGAATGAGGAGCAGAGTATAGATGGAAAACGCGGAGGTATAATACCCGTTTCCCTCATCGGAAATAATCGCCGTCAAAGGAATACGGTAAACCATTCCGATGATGCGGACTAAAATCCCCGCTACGGCAAGAAGAGAGCCTTGCAGTACGAAATTATTCCTATGTCCTGTAGCCTTAGTAGAAACTGTCGCCTTAGAAGAAACTCTTCCCTTACTCATCTTAGATACCCTCTATTTTGTAAAATCATTTCCTGCTTCTCTTCCATTTCCTTCCGCTCCTCCTCTTCCATGTGATCAAAGGAAAAGAGATGCAGCATGGAATGAGCAATCAAAAAGGCCAGTTCTCTCTCTACGCTATGTCCGTACTCTTCCGCCTGCGAAAGTACCCTGTCCCAGTTTAGAATAATGTCTCCGAGCAGAAGCTCACCGCTGTCCGGATCAAAGTTACCGGGATCCTCTTCCAGGTCTTCCGTAAAAACTCCGGGACTCTCCAGTTCAAACATCGGAAAAGAGAGGACATCGGTAGACTTATCGATTCCCCTGTTTTCCAGATTAATCCTGTGCATTTCCTCATCCTCTATAAAAAGAACGGAAACGGAAATATCATAGGGGCAGCCGACAAAATCCGCCGCCTCTTCCACAATTTCTCTCGCAATCTTCTCATATGGAACGCTTGTTTCTTTCCCTACTTCCCACTCTATGTCGATTTGCATGGTTTTCCCTCTTTTTTCTCTCCTCATCCTTCTCGTAGGCATTGACGATTCTCTGCACAAGAGGATGCCTTACTACGTCTTCGCTGGTTAGCTCCGAAAAGGCGATTCCTTCCACATTTTTTAAGATAAACATGGCATCTTCCAGACCGGAACGCTTTCCCTCTTCCAGATCCTTCTGCGTAAGGTCTCCTGTCACAATCACCTTCGAGCCGAAGCCGATTCTTGTCAGAAACATCTTCATCTGCGCAGGAGTGGTATTCTGCGCCTCATCAAGGATAATATAGGCATTGTCCAGTGTTCTTCCTCTCATATACGCAAGAGGAGCCACTTCAATGAGTCCCTTCTCGGCATTCGCAAGGTACTGCTCCGGCCCCATGATATTATAAAGAGCGTCATAGAGCGGACGAAGATACGGATCCACCTTCGACTGCAGGTCTCCCGGCAAAAAGCCGAGCTTCTCTCCCGCTTCAATCGCCGGTCTAGTCAGAATAATACGGGAGACCTCTTCCTCTCTAAAGGCGGTAATCGCCATGGCCATCGCAAGATAGGTCTTTCCCGTTCCGGCGGGACCCACGCCGAAGGTAATCATATTTTTCCGAATCTTATCGACATAGGACTTCTGCCCCAGGGTCTTCGGCTTTACCGGCTTTCCAAGAGCGGTTCTTGCCACGAAATCCTCTTCCAGCTGTAAAATCTGCTCCGCCTTCCCCTCCTTTATGGTAAGGGAAATGGCATAGTCCACATTTTGCTCTGAAATCCGATTCCCTTTTTCGGATAACTTTAAAAGGGAAAGAAGAACCTCTTTTGTCTTTTCCGCATTTTCTTCTTCCCCGATAATCTTTAATAAACCGTCCCGGTCAATGATGTTCACCGAAAACTGTCTCTGTAACTTTCGTAAATACTTGTCCATATCCCCCAGAATATTCATTTCATGCTCTAAGGGGATGTCTAAAATCAGTTCTTTCTCCGCCATTATACTCCTTCATGGAAGGAAATAGCCCCAATTCAAAATGAATCGGGGCTATCTCTACGCTATAAACGAGACCAATAGCCTCGCATGAATTAATTGAACTTACGCTTTCTAGCCGCTTCAGACTTCTTCTTACGTCTAACGGACGGCTTCTCGTAATGCTCTCTCTTACGAATTTCTTGCTGGATCCCTGCCTTAGCACAGTTTCTCTTGAATCTGCGTAATGCACTGTCCAAAGACTCGTTCTCTTTTACGATAACACTTGACATGCGAACTCCCAAACCTCCCTTCGGGCACAAACTACGCTTTATTATAGCAAAATTTTCCTTTAAGTCAAATGATTTTTTTACATGGAAGCAGTCTGTTTTTTACACGGCAAAAGTCTATTTACTCTTTTACAATATCTTTCATATTCTTCCCCGAAAAGCTCCCTAAGCCACTGCTCTTCCGTTCTCTTTAAGACCACGGTTAAAAGCGCCCATTGCAGTGGAATAAGAGGAAGTGTCCAAAGGTTATGGAAAAGAAGCAGAATCCCGATTAGGACAAACCACCATCCCGTATACATGGGGTTTCTTGTCCATGCGTAGATGCCGTCGGTTTTCAGTCTGTTTTCCTGAATATACCTATCCACATCGGAATGCACTGCTCCAAAAAACCAAATCAATAATCCCGAGGAAATCAAAAAAAATGCGGCAAAATAAAACCATAGCTTTCCCGTCCCATTCACCGTTCCTCCCGATAAGACAGTGTAGGATAAGAGGATTCCCAGTAAAGAAAGAAGGGCAACGGCCAAAATCAGAAAAGGCCCTATGCCGTAAAGAGGCATTTTCTGATCCTTATTCATGTAGTTTTTCATTCCGGCTTCTCCTAATGTAAAATCTCTGTTTGTTTCTTTCCGTATTTATCATCTCTATTTTTTATTCCCGTATTTACAATCTTTTTTCTGTTTCTGTCTGATTAGTTAAGACAAATTTTAAACCCTACTCTATTTCAATTCAAGATAAAGCAATTTAAAATAAACTTTCTCTGAGTAGAAATTTATTTGTTTGGTATCTCTTCAGTAAAAAGGGCATACCCTGTTCTATTTGCTTTCGTTCTAAAACTAATATTCCATTCACATAATAAAATTCTTCATTTTTAAAAAATAATTCATAAATTATTTCGAAATCTTGTATTAATTTAATATTGTGATATTATATTTTTACAACATGATTCGGCAAAATATAAGCAATGATCAGGAGGTAACTTAATGAAAAATTCTTTCGCTCGTTTCCTTACGAAACGGGTTCACAGAAGTATTGTTTCTGTCTTTTCATTCTTTTTTATTATTGCAATAATGATGCTTCTTCCGGGAAATCTGCAGAAGGTTTATGCAGAGGAAGGAAGCATTTATTTAAACGGAGAAAAAGGCAATGATAACAATGACGGAGAAACAGAAGAAACAGCTGTAAAGACCTTTAAAAAAGCAAAGGAAATGGCAAGCGAGAACCCCGATATTAGTATCATATATGTATCGGGAAAAACAGCAGTAAGCGGAGAGCTCAGCTTGGAAGGAACCTCCGCTATTCTGAAACGTGCTCCGGGCTACGGAGATTATCTGTTAGAAGTAGCAAAAGGGGAAGAATTAACATTGCAGGATGTCACCATTGATGGCGGCGAAGAAAACGAGAATAAGACCAGAAAATCTCTTATCTATGTAAATGGTACTTTAAACATAGAAGAAGGCACTATTTTAGAAAACAACTTTGCCACCGACCCTGAATCCACCAATGTTTTTGGAGGAGCTGTTTATGCAGAATTTTTCTCCCCCAAAAAAACAATTAACATGCGAGGCGGTATTATCCGAAATAATAGCGCTTATATGGGAGGGGGCGTATTTTTAGGTAGCAATGCCACTTTCAATATGTCCGGTGGAACCATCAGCAACAACAAAGCAAATCCGGGAAAGGATGCCGGAGCAAGCGGTGGAGGTATTGCAGCTTTTCAAAGTTCAACCATTAATATAAGTGGAGATTCCTTGATTACAGGAAATATGTCCGAAGAAATAGGTGGCGGAATAAGCGTTGGAACCTATTATGATACATTACTAGGAAATACCCTAAACATGAATGGCGGAATTATCAGCGAGAATATCTCCGGATCCTGCGGAGGTGGTATCTATGTACAATCCTCTGCATATGAACAAGGATATTCCGTTGCCAATATTAACTCAGGTCAGATTATTGACAACACTATGAGCGGGACAGGAAATACCCCTCATATGTTTGGCGGAGGCGGTATCTATGTTAATGGTGAAAACCCCGAATCCGGCAGAAAGAACGGTATTTTGAATCTGAACTATGCAGTTATAAAAGAGAATAGCGCGGAGATTGCAGGAGGAGGATATGCATCATGCCCTGTTTCTCTCAGTAGTATTAATGTAAAAAACGGTGTAGCAATTTTCAATAATCAAGCCACCAGAGCCGGAGATATTGATATTGAATCCGGTCTCTTCTCTTTTGGAAGGCATAACGGATTCCCCACTTACTACATTTCCGCTTTTATGCCGGGAGGCACACCTTATAATTGGAAAAATGATAGAGATGAAGTGCTTCCTTTAAATAAATTAAATGGTGTATTGGATGCAACCCGCTTCGAAATCTTGGGTCTTCATACGGATGTAACGGAAGACAGTGCCTCTGAATACTTGGCAGATGTCATTATTTCCGGTAATATTTCCAAAACAAGAGGTGGCGGTATCGGTTCAAACGGAACTGTTAATATGGGAGAGAGAAAAGTAATCGAGTTAAAAGTTACAAAGGACTGGAAATTTGATAATCCGGATACTCGCCCAAGCAACATTACCATCGAGCTTTATCGTGAAAATAAAGAAGATCCCGAAAATCCTGTTTATATCGGTTCGGAAACGATGAAGGAAGTCGATGGAAAATGGGAGCTTATCTTTAAAAATATTCCCAAGGTAGATGAAAACAATAATTTATATCGCTACTTTGTGAAGGAAAGTCCTATTGAAGGCTATGCCGTAAAAGTTAGCGGAAACCAAAAAACAGGCTTTACTATTATTAATATTCCTGAAACTTCTATTCGCGTAGAAAAAAAATGGAATGGAGAATCCGCAAATCAAGTTGAAATCAAGCTTCTTGCGGACGGAGTTGTAAAAGAAAAGGTAAAATTAACCGAGGCAGAGCAATGGACACACTACTTTAATAAACTCCCCAGATTTAATGAGTTCGACGGAAATGAAATTGTATATACAGTTGAAGAAGTAGCCCTATCCGGATATAGCTCTTCTATAAGTGGTGATCAGAAAGACGGGTATATTGTAACCAATACAAAAAATCCTACGCCAACCCCCGATCCTGATCCAAATCCTAACCCAAATCCAAATCCTAGACCGAACCCTAGTCCGAATCCGGGACCAAACCCTGATCCGAATCCCACACCGACTACACCGTCTACATCCACAACTCCTCCTCCAACTGTAGCGGGCATATTTAAGCCTATTCCTACACCGAGTGAAGTAGTTGAAAACAGTCCGGCTCCGGAAGTTCTGGGTGAATATAGACCGGCTGCAGTAAAAAATAAACGGAATATTCCAACAGAAGATGCTTCTCATCTTCTCTTATGGGCAAGTCTTTTTGGCATTTCAGGAACTGCATTGTTAGTATATATTGCTCAGAAATCCCGTAGAATAAGACGGAGAAAAACAAGTAAGTAAATGATTTCATGCTTGGCAATAAACTTGTTGTGCATTCAAAAAACCTCGAGAAATCTATCTCGAGGTTTTTTCTTACTTCAACTCATCCTTTACATCCGTCTAAATCTGTAGTTTATCTTTTACGACATAAGAATCTATGGAATCCGGCATTATCCCTGTAGCTGTGCCTGAATAATATCCTTTGCCTTTTTAAGGGCTTCCGGAATTGCGGAAAGATCTTTTCCACCGGCCTGTGCCATCTGCGGCTTTCCACCTCCGCCACCACCAAGAACGCCTGCTACTTCTTTAATCAGGTTTCCCGCGTGTGCTCCCTTCTTTACTGCGGCATCAGACGCTGTCGCCATAAGAACCGGTTTTCCGTCTACCACGGAAAGGAGAAGCACAAAAGCGTTCTCATACTTATCCTTCAGGCTGTCTCCCAAAGTTCTAAGACCGTTGATGTCTACCCCCTGCAATTCTTTTATAATTACGGAGCATCCGTTTATATTTTCCGCACTGAGTTCTCCCATCTCCTCCTTTGCAATCTTCTCTTTCAGCTTATCGAGATCGGACTTACTGGATTTCAGTTCCTGCTCAAGGCTTTCGATTCTTTGCAATAAATGCTCGGGATCGGCCTTTAACTTAGCACTTAATTCCTTTAAAAGCTCCTCTTCCTTCTGGAAGTAGTCAAAAAGATTCTGAGAGGTTAAGGCCTCAATTCTTCTTACACCGGCTGCAATACCCTGCTCCGAAACAATCTTAAAGCCCTGGATACTGCCGGACTGACTTACATGCGTTCCGCCACAAAGCTCTACAGAATAGTCTCCAACGGAAACTACGCGTACCTTGTCGCCGTACTTTTCTCCGAAAAGAGCAATTGCACCGGACTTCTTAGCATCCTCTAAGCTCATTTCCTCAGTCTTTACAAGCTCACCCTTTGCAATCTCTTGGTTGACCATTTCTTCAACCTTCTTTAATTCGTCCTTAGTGAGTGCCGCAAAGTGCGTAAAGTCAAAACGAAGACGCTTATCATCATAATAAGCACCGGCCTGCTCTACATGAGATCCCAAAACGGTCTTTAAAGCCTTCTGTAAGAGATGTGTAGCCGTATGGTTTCTCGCCGTCAGATTTCTTGCTTCTTCGTCTACAGAAAGATGTACCTTTTCATTTAGGCTAATCTCTCCCTGCTCCATTACACCGAGGTGCGCAATCTTTCCTCCCTGTAAATGAATGGTTTCATCTACGATAAACAAGGAATTCTCTCCGCTGATTTCTCCTCGATCGCCTTGCTGTCCGCCCATGGTGGCATAGAATGGTGTTTTATCTGTAATAATGGCAGCCTTCTGTCCCTCCGTAATCTTATCGGAAATACTGCCCTGCCCTTCTTCATCGGATAAAAATACAAGAGCCTTTACCGTAGCGTCCTCTTCCAATCTGTCATAACCTGTAAACTCTGAACTGATGCTCGGATCCAGAGTCTGGTAAATATCGTCACGTCCCATATAGTTTGTGGTCTTTCTTGCAGCACGGGCTGTATCCTTCTGTACCTTCATCGCCTGATGAAAAGCCTCTTCATCCAAATCCATGCCGGCATCCTCAAGGATTTCCTTGGTTAAATCCAAGGGGAAACCATAGGTGTCATAGAGACGGAAGGCTTCATCTCCGGAAAGTGTCTTCTCTTTCTTCTTCTGTAAATCCTGAATTAAGGACTGGAGAATCGCAAGACCGTTATCAATGGTCTTATTAAAGCGCTCTTCCTCTTCGGCAATCACACGAAGAATCATGTCCTTCTTTTCTTCGAGCTCCGGATAGCCATCCTTAGAAAGCGCGATTGCTTTTTCGGAAAGAGTAGCCAGAAAAGCCCCGTCAATTCCTAAAATTCTTCCATGTCTTGCCGCTCTTCTTAGGAGTCTTCGGAAGACATAACCTCTTCCTTCATTGGACGGCATGATTCCGTCAGAAGCCATAAAGGTACAGCTCTTCACATGGTCTGCAATAATACGGAAAGAAATATCATGCTCCTTATTTTCCATATAACGCTTATGAGAAAGACCGGCAATCTCTTCCATCATAGCCTTGTTGGTATCCACATCAAAAAGAGAGGGAACATCCTGGCAGACTACAGCAAGTCTTTCCAGCCCCATACCGGTATCAATGTTCTTCTGCACAAGCTCGGTGTAGTTTCCCTTTCCGTCGTTGTTAAACTGGGAGAATACTACATTCCATACCTCAATAAAACGGTCACCTTCTCCGCCCATTACATCTTCCGGACCGGTACCGTACTTTTCACCGCGATCATAGTAAATCTCGGAACAGGGACCGCAGGGTCCTGCGCCGTGCTCCCAGAAATTGTCTGCCTTACCGAAGCGATAAACTCTTTCCTTCGGAACACCGATTTCTTCCGTCCAAACTTTGAATGCTTCTTCATCATCAAGATAAATACTGGGATAAAGTCTATCCTTCGGAAGTCCCACTCTCTCCGTTAAAAACTCCCAAGCAAAATGCAGAGCTTCGGACTTAAAGTAATCTCCGAAGGAGAAATTTCCGAGCATCTCAAAGAAGGTACCATGGCGAGCCGTCTTTCCGATATTCTCAATATCGCCTGTACGAATACATTTCTGACAGGTAGAAACTCTTCTCTTAGGCGGAATCTCCTGCCCTGTAAAATAAGGTTTTAAGGGTGCCATGCCCGAATTGATTAAGAGCAAGCTGTTATCATTGTGAGGAACCAATGAAAAGCTCTTCATAATAAGATGATCCTGCTCCCGAAAATAGTCCAGAAACATCTTTCGTAATTCATTTACACCATATTTTTCCATAAAATCTCCTCTATAATACACAAGATATTAAATTGATTGTTCGGGATTATAAAAGGAAAAATTTACCCTTTTTCCCGGCTCTTTCTCTTATAAAACTTTAAAATTATACCTTACTCAAAGAACAAGTTCAAGCCGGGCATTTTACCAAATAGCGTTAAGTATTTTACCAAATAGCGTTTGGCAGACTCCATAAGATATTTCGGTAAAATAAAGCTGAATATAGAGCTAAAGCATCTATAAAAATAGGAGAAGGACGGATATCCCTCTCCCGCTTTTTAATGCCGACAGAAAACAATTTTATTCATCAAATTCGTCCACAATCTTATCCAAAATGACGCTACATCTATTTTTAGTAAGAACGATATACTTCTTCAGGTAATCTACATTTTCTTCTATTCCTGTCTTATCCTGACTCAATTCTTTTTTGCTTTCTCTGCTTCTTTCCGCCAAAAAAATACTCTGCTCAACAAAGAAATTTTCTCTCTCCGTCCCCGTAATCTTTCCGGCATAATAAGAAACAAGCCTCTGCAACTCCTTATCGTAAAGACCGGCTATTTCTTCATAACGTCTTCTTAAGGGAAGCCCTCTATGCCAGTCAGAATCCTCTTCTATCTGCTCAAGACGGGAGAATTCGTTTTGAAAATGAAAAATACTATCCTCTTCCCCAAATTCATCTTCCTCTTCTTCTACAGGTAAAATTTCTCTTGCAGGAGCATCCTGTACGTTTAACTTCGTTTCATACTGCATAAGCTTTCTTTTCCATCTTCTCTGAAAAAGAAAGCTTATACCAAGTCCTAAAACAAGTAGGATCATAATAAAGAAGATAAATTGAGTCAGACTTTTTTTACTCATTTTTACTCCGAAAGATAAGCCGCCTTGACCTTGGGGTCCTCTAATAGTTCTTTTGCATTTCCTTCGAGCGCAATGGAACCGGTTTCCAAAACATAGGCGCGATCCGCAATCATCAGTGCCTTATTCGCATTTTGCTCTACTAAAAGCACCGTAACTCCGCTATCGTGAATCATTTGAATAAGAGAGAATATCTCATTCACATAAATCGGAGAAAGTCCCATCGAGGGCTCATCCAAAAGAATCATTTCCGGCTTAGACATAAGAGCTCTTCCCATTGCAAGCATCTGCTGTTCTCCTCCGGAAAGCGTCCCCGCTACCTGATTTCTTCTTTCTTTCAGTCTTGGAAAATGATGATAAATCATTTCCAAACTATCTTCAATTTCTTTCTTATCTTTTCTGGTATAGGCACCCAGCATAAGGTTCTGGTAAACGGAAAGACTGGCAAAGACTCTTCTTCCCTCGGGAACATGGGCCAATCCCCGTTCTACAAGCTTATGTCCAGGGACCTTTTCAATATGTTTTTCATTATAGATAATTTCTCCGGAGGAAGACGAAATAAGCCCGGTAATCGTCTGTAAGGTACTGGTTTTCCCCGCACCGTTTGCTCCAATTAAGGTAACAATTTCACCCTTATTCACATGAAAGGAAATCCCCTTAATTGCATGAATCATACCATAATGCACATGTAGATTTTTTACTTCCAGTATCTTTCCCATACTACTCTCCTAAATAGGCTTTAATAACCTTCTCATCGTGCAGAACTTCAGCGGTCTCTCCCTCAGCAAGAACCTGACCGAAGTTTAATACAGTCAGTCTGTCACAGATTCCGGAAACTAGCTTCATGTCATGCTCAATAAGTAAAACGGTCATATCGAAGCGGTCTCTAACTAGGCGAATTGTTTCCATTAACTCTTCCGTCTCACTCGGATTCATCCCCGCAGCCGGCTCATCCAGAAGAAGAAGGGACGGATTTGTAGAAAGAGCTCTCGCAATCTCAAGCTTTCGCTGTTTTCCATAAGGAAGATTTCCTGCCGATTCATTTGCCAAGTCTTCCAAGTGAAAAACGGAAAGCAAATCTATAGCCAACTCATCCATGGCTTTTTCTTTCTTAAAATAATTGGGAAGGCAAAAGATTCCGTCTAAAAAGCTATACTTTTGAGACTCAAAATAGCCTGCTTTAACATTATCCAAAACAGACAGCTTATTGAAAAGACGAATATTTTGGAAGGTTCTTGCTACCCCCTCATGGTTAATTTTGATACAGCTCTTCCCCACCAGATTTTTGCCGTTCAAAAGGATTTCTCCGGAATTGGGCTTATATACACCGGTAAGAAGGTTGAATATCGTGGTTTTTCCGGCACCGTTCGGTCCGATTAAACCATATAGCTCATTTTTCTTCACGGATACATGGAAATTATCTACAGCCTTAAGTCCACCAAAGGAAATCCCTAAAGCATTTACTTCTAATAAATTCATGCTGCCACCTCCTTTTTACGGAACTTCTCTACAATACTCTTACGCAAAGCAATAAAGTTCGGTGCGGAGGTAAAGAGCATCATAAGAATTAAAACTACAGCATAAATCAGCATTCTGTAATCATTTAAGGACCGAAGTAGTTCCGGAAGAAGGGTTAAAACCACTGCTGCAAGAATAGAGCCGCGCATATTTCCGATTCCGCCCAAAACCACAAATACCAAAATCATGATGGACTGATTATAGCCGAAATTCTTCGGAAGTGCCTGTAAAGAGCTTAAATTATGCGCATAAAGCACACCGGCTATACCGGCAAAGGCAGCAGATATAGAAAAACAAAGAAGCTTTAATCTGGTAACAGGCAAGCCGATACTCTCCGCCGCAATTCGATTGTCACGAATCGCCATCACTGCACGTCCTGTTCTGGAGTGAATAAAATGCTGGATAAAAAGCATGGAAAGGATAAGAAGAACAATTCCTATTGTAAAATTACTATACTTCGGAGTTCCTGTAATTCCTTGCGCTCCCTTAATAATCCATGTTCCACCCTCTCCCAAAGAAATTGCGTTACTATCCTTTAAAGAAAAATGCCAGCCGGCCTTATCTACACCAAAATAAAGTGCATTGATGAGGTTTTTGATAATCTCACCGAAAGCCAGGGTCACAATAGCCAGATAATCTCCCTTCAAACGAAGTACGGGTATACCGATTAAAATTCCAAGAACACCTGCGCAAAGTGCACCTACAAAAAGAGCTATACAAAAAAGTAAAATAGGGGAAAGCCCGCTTCCTTTTAAAAGCATAGAACATGTTGCGGAGGAAAAGGCGCCCACACACATAAATCCGGCATGTCCAAGGGAAAGCTCACCGGAAATACCTACTACCAGGTTTAAGCTGATTGCCAAAATAGAATAGATACAAAGAGGTACCAAAAGTCCTTTCATAAGCGAAGAAACAGATCCGGCTTGTAAAAAGAACTGTACCACAAGATAAACGAGAATAAGTATCCCGTAGTTCAAAAAAATCTCTTTCAATTGCTTTAATCTTGTTTTATTCATTTTACACCTTCTCCATAATCTTCTTTCCTAAAATGCCGGTCGGCTTAATCAGGAGAACCACAATCAAAACGGAAAACACGATAGCGTCAGACAGCTTTGAAGAAATATACGCCTTAGACAGATTTTCTAAAATCCCTAGTAAAATCCCACCTATAAAAGCACCGGGAATAGAACCGATTCCACCAAGCACCGCAGCGACAAAGGCTTTAATTCCGGGCATCGCTCCTGTAGTCGGAGTAAGACTCGGATACGCAGAACAAAGCAGGATTCCTGCCACACTGGCAAGAGATGAGCCGATTGCAAAGGTCAACGCAATAGTTGCATTAACATTGACCCCCATAAGACTTGCCGCACCCTTATCTTCGGAAACGGCAAGCATGGCCTGTCCTGCCTTTGTTTTCTGAATAAATAAAAGCAAGCAAACTGCTACGATGGCCCCTACCGCAATAGTCACCACAGTTTCTCCGGAAATAGTAAGATTACCGCCAGCAAGTTTAATAGGAGAAATTTTTACGAAAGAAGTGAAGCTCTTCGGATTCGCACTAAAGAGCAATAAAGCCAAATTCTGCAGTAAATAGGAAACACCGATTGCAGTAATCAGTACCGCAAGGGAATTGGCATTTCGAAGCGGCTTATAAGCAATGCGCTCAATTAATACACCAAGTGCAGTACAAACCGCCATACTGAGAAGAACTGCCACCGGAATAGGGAGCCCCATCTGATTAAAAGCGATAAAGGCAGTATACCCCCCTACCATCAGAATATCTCCATGTGCAAAGTTCAGCATTTTTGCAATTCCATATACCATGGTATAGCCAAGCGCAATAATGGCATAGACCGAGCCTAAGCTTATACCACTTAACAGATATGAAATAAAACTCATCATAGAAAAATTTCTCCTTATCAGTAAGAAAAAGGCAAAGCGAATGCATTGCCTTTTTCCTTATAGCTAAAAACGTAAATCTTGAAGCTTGGATTTTTTAGAAAAGAATACTCAATCTAACACTTAAATCACTGCCCCACTCTTTTATAAAGTACTGCTCTACAAAAGATTACTCTGCGGAAACATAGGCTCCGTCTTTGATGATAACAGCCTTCGGCTCTTTATCTACATCTCCGGAGGCATCCCACTTCATGCCGGAACCGGTAAGACCATCTAAAGTGATTTCGGTCATAGCCTTCTCCATAGCATCGCCCAAATCGGAAACGCTTTGATCCGGTGTCAGGTTCGCTTTCTCAGCAGCAGCCTTAATGGCATATACTGCATCATAAGCATCTGCAGCAAACTGAATCGGAGTATCCTTATACTTCTCTTTGTAATTCTTTACAAAGTTTACAGTCAAATCATCTTTAGCATCTGCAGCAAACGGAGTTAAAAGCATTAAGCCGTCAGCAAGCTTTGTATCAAAATTCTCTACATTCAAGATGCCGTCCATACCGTCACATCCGAAGAAGGTCGGCTTATAGCCCATAGTATTTGCCTGGGTAAGAACCAATGCAGCCTCCGTATAGTAGAAGGGTAAGAAAACAAGATCCGCTCCGGAATCCTTCATCTTCTGTAACTGCGTGGAAAAATCTTTGTTGGAATCCGCAGTAAACTGCTCATCAGCAACAATTTCCAAGCCCTGCTTCGGAGCCTCTTCCTTGAAGGAATCATGAACACCCGTGGAATAAACATCGGAAGAATCATAAATGATACCGATCTTTGTTCCCAGCTTATGAGAACCGATATACTGTGCAGACTTCGCTCCTTGTGCAGGATCAGAGAAGCATACACGGAAGACATTCTTCGGTGCAGTTACTTCCAAAGCGGAACCCGACGGAGAAAGAATAAACATATTATCCGGCTCGGACTCTGTTCCTACAGCGATAGCAGGAGCAGAGGTTGTCGGTCCTACAAGAAACTGCATGCCCCAGTCCTTTAAGCTGTTATACGCATTGATGGCCTTTTCCTGATCATGCTCATCATCGGCTTTCTTATATTCAATCTGATAACCGTTGATTCCGCCGTTTGCATTGATTTCATTCACCGCAATTTCAGCACCGTTCACTACGGCATTACCATAAACTGCAGCGCCACCGGTTAAAGGTCCCTGTGCGCCAATCTTCCATACTTTTCCGCTGGCATCCGCTTTTTTCTCACCAGCAGCTTCTGAAGCGGCTCCACTTGTTTCATTACTACTCTTTGCATTTCCACCACATGCTGCTAAGGACAAAGCCATAAGCATAGCCAAGGCAAAACTAATTTGTTTTTTCATTGCAATCCTCCCTTGATTCTTAAAATCTTTCCGTATTATAGGGAAGAGTGCAAGGCTTGTCAATTCTTTTTATAACATTTTTTATGAAATCTTTATCTCACTATAACCCGAAGGAATACCTATTATAAACGAGATACCGCACGCTTTGCGAGCGATACTCGTTATGAATGAGATATCGCACGCTTTGCACACGATACACGCTAAGAAGAGAAAAGAATGCAGTGAATAGAAACCTTGCAGCTTTTATGAATATTCTTTATTTATCATAGCTGACAGCAGAACTTTCGCTTCTTCGGTCTCTTAGCATCAGGTCGGAAACTGCGTCCTTCGCCGCTTTCCCTTCGAAAAGAACCGCATTCACTTCCTTGACAATCGGAAGATCCACTTGGTACTTTTCTCCAAGCTTTTTCGCCGCTTTGGCCGCATATACGCCCTCCACTACTTGACCGACTTCCTTCATCGCTTCTTCGTAAGACTCTCCCTGCCCAATGAGAATTCCCGCTCTTCTGTTTCGGGAATGTTTCGATGCACAGGTAACAATCAAGTCTCCGATTCCGGAAAGCCCGGCAAAGGTTTCCAAATGGCAGCCCATGGCCTGACCGAGTCTTGCAATCTCCGCAATACCGCGAGTAATCAGAGCTGCCATGGTATTATCTCCATAACCCAGTCCGTCTGCAATTCCGGCAGCAAGCGCAATGACATTTTTTAAAGCCGCACCGATTTCCACTCCAAGCACATCTTTATTGGTATAAACCCGGAAGGTATCACTGATAAAAGCCGACTGAATTGTTCTTGCCGTCTCTTCATCCTTCGATGCACAAACTATGGTTGTCGGAATAAAGCGGGAAACTTCCTCGGCATGAGAAGGACCTGAAAGTACCGCAATTTTATTTTCCGGAAAGAACTCTTCTAATATATCCGTCATAGTATAAAGTGTACTCTCTTCTATACCCTTGGAAACCGTTACAAGGATCTGTTCCTTTCGAACAAAAGCTCGGGTTCTCTCCCCCATGGACCTTGTAAAAATGGAAGGCACTGCGTAGACCAGAATTTCCCCTTCTTTTACCGCTTCTTCTAAAGAAGTAAGGATTGTAATCTCTTCCGGAATGACCACTTCAGGTAAATTCGTACATTTTCTTTTTTCTTTTAAATACTTTGCTTCATTTTCATCATGAGTCCACAAATAAACAGTATGCTTATTTTTCCAAAGTGTCATGGAAAGGGCGGTTCCCCAGCTTCCTGCACCAAGCACAGTAATCTTCATAACAGCTCCTTTTCTTTTCCAGTCTCTTTCTTCTTTTTCCCAAAACGATTCTCCGTTCCATTTAAGAGTCTCTTGATGTTTCCTCTATGCTGAAAAATAAGCATTGCCATAAGAAGAAAACTTAAAGCACACATGGGAAGATATACCGCTCCCGAAAACGGGAACAGTAGAGAAGTTTTTCCGAAAAATACAACAGAGAGAAAGAAAACCGTAATAGCCAGCATTGATCCCAAGCTTACATAGCCTGTAATCAGTACAACCAGTATAAAAAAGAGTAATAGGCAAAGAGTATAAAGAGGGGATAGAGCAATCAAAAGAGCTCCTGTACAAGCCACTCCTTTTCCTCCTTTTACCTTGGGAATACAGGGAAAATTATGCCCCAGAATCGCTCCTATTCCCGTTGTCATCAAAATCAGGCTTTTTATGTCTTCATTCTCCGGCTTAAAGAAAAGTACCATAAAGAAGATGGGCAACATACACTTCGCAATGTCCATAAGAAGCACGGTGATTCCGGCTTTTTTCCCCAAGGTACGAAGAATATTTGTACTTCCGGGATTACCTGACCCTTCCTTATAGATATCAATCCCATGTGCTTTCGCATACAAATAGCCGTTCGGGATATTCCCGAAAGCATAGCCCGCAAGCAAGCAAATAATAATTTCCCGTATCGGCATCTAGCTCTCTTCTCCTCTTTCTCTTATGATAAAACGTATTGGGGTACCTCTAAATCCAAAGTTCTCTCGAATCTGATTCTCAATATAGCGAGTATAAGAGAAATGCATTAATTCTCTGTCATTTACAAAAATCACAAAGGTCGGAGGAGAAACGGAAGCCTGCGTAATATAGAAAAGCTTAAGTCTTTTCCCCTTATCGGAAGGAGGCTGCTTCATAGCAGTCGCTCTTGCCATAATTTCATTTAAGACACCGGTCTTTATGCGTAGAACCTGATTTTCATGAATTCTATCTACCATTTCGAATATCTTCTGTGTACGCTGTCCTGTTTCAGCCGAAATAAAAAGAATCTCCGCATAATCCATATAAGAAAACTTTTCACGAAGCTTCTTGGTAAATTCCTGCATGGTCTTGTCGTCCTTCTCCACAAGATCCCATTTATTGACAGCCAAAATGACACCTTTTCCCGATTCATGTGCAATACCGGCAATACGGGTATCTCCGTCCGTAATCCCTTCTGTAGCATCCAGTAAAACAATACAAATGTCGGCTCTATCCACTGCAGAAACAGTACGAATCACAGAATAACGCTCAATATCTTCCGTTACTCTTCCTTTACGACGAAGTCCGGCAGTATCGATAAAGACATAGGGTACTCCGTTATGGATTATTTCCGTATCAATAGCGTCACGAGTCGTTCCTGCAATATCCGAAACGATTACGCGATTTTCTCCCAATAGCTTATTGGTTAGAGAACTCTTTCCTACATTCGGTTTTCCGATTAGTGCTATCTTTAAACGATCATCCTCTTCCGTAGCCTCCCCCTCCTTTGGAAAGTGCTGAACTACCGCCTCCAGTAAATCTCCAATTCCCATATGGTTTGCAGAAGATACGGCAAAGGGTTCTCCCAAAGCCAAGGAATAAAACTCGTAAATGTCATTTCCGAATTTTTTAACGCTGTCTACTTTATTCACACAGAGCACAACCGGCTTTTTGGACTTTCTGAGCATATTTGCCACTTCATAGTCCGCATCAACAACTCCGCTTCGAACATCGGTAACAAAAATAATCACATCTGCGGTATCTATGGCAAGCTCCGCCTGGGAACGCATCTGCTTGAGTAGAACATCATCGGAAACCGGCTCAATCCCGCCGGTGTCGACTAAGGTAAAATGATAATTCAACCAGGAAGCTTCTGCATAGATACGATCCCTTGTTACACCCGGTGTATCCTCTACAATGGAAATCTGCTTTCCGGCTATAGTATTAAATAGAGTGGATTTTCCCACATTAGGACGCCCCACTACGGCAACAATGGCTTTTCTCACGCTATTCCTCCCTTTTCATACTCGAAATCGATTCATTTTACCATTAATTCCGAATAATGTCACATGAATCAGAGTTAACATTTTTCAAAGGTCAGCCCTGATACTGTAAAGTCCATGAATAAAAAAAGGAAGGAGCAAAGCCCCTTCCTTTTGGCGAACCGAAAGCCATCAGCATATTTCTTGCTTACCGCTTTTTTCATCTGAAAAATTAGTTGTTATATAACTCAACCCATCTCTTTAACTTCTCGTATCTCTCTCTAGCTTCTTTCTCGTTCGTCTCATCAAGAGCCTTTGCTCTCTCCGGATTCTTCAGAGCCAAGGATAAGTAACGAACCTCTCCCTGCAAGAATTCCTGATAGGATTCGAACTTCGGCTCCTTAGAGTCTAAGCTGAACTTCTTGTCTCCGCCAAGCGGGTTGAAACGGAAGTTGTTCCAATAACCTGCCTCAACAGCAAGCTTCTCTTCAGTCTGTGCCTTAGCCATACCCTTCTTGATACCGTGGTTGATACAGGGTGAGTATGCGATGATAAGAGACGGTCCCGGATAAGCCTCTGCCTCGGAAATAGCCTTAACAGTCTGCGCCATATCCGCACCCATTGCGATGTGCGCTACATAAACATAGCCATAGGACATTGCGATTCCGGCAAGATCCTTTTTCTTAGTCTCCTTACCGCCGGCAGCAAACTGTGCCACAGCACCGGTCGGAGTAGACTTGGAGGACTGTCCACCTGTGTTGGAGTATACCTCGGTATCGAATACCATTACGTTGATATCCTTTCCGGAAGCAAGAACATGGTCAAGTCCGCCGAATCCGATATCGTAAGCCCAACCGTCACCACCGAAGATCCACTGGCTCTTCTTGCCTAAGAAATCCTTATTCTTAAGAAGATCCTTAGCTACTTCATCGGTCTTACCGGTTAAAGCCGCTACCAGCTTCTCTGTAGCAGTACCGTTTGTAGCACCGATAGAGAAGGTATCCAAATATTCCTTAGCAGCCTCAACAACAGCAGCGTCCTTATTGTCTTCTACAAGCTTTTCAACTTGCTTCTTTAATCTGTCACGGATAGCATTCTGTGCAAGAAGCATACCGTATCCGAACTCGGCATTATCCTCAAAGAGAGAGTTATCCCAAGCGGGTCCCTGTCCCTTGGCATTTACCGTGTACGGTGTAGAAGGAGAAGAGTTACCCCAAATGGAAGAACATCCTGTAGCGTTACTGATGTACATTCTCTCTCCGAAAAGCTGTGTGATGAGCTTTGCATACGGCGTCTCGCCACATCCCGGGCACGCACCGGAGAACTCGAACAGCGGCTTCTTAAACTGAGATCCCTTAACGGTAGTCTCCTTAAACTTTGCAATAACCTCTTCCTTCTCGGGAAGCTTAACTGCATAGTCGAAGTACTTCTGGCGATCCAAGTTGTCCTCGATGGGGGACATAACAAGAGCCTTCTCGCCCTTCATTCCCGGACATACATTTGCACAAGATCCGCAACCTACACAGTCCATCACGGAAACCTTGATACCGAACTTGTAATTCGGCATTCCATTCATAGCCTTCTGCTGATCCGCTTCCGGAGCCTTAGCAGCCTCATCCTCCGTATATGCAAATGCTCGAATTGCAGCATGAGGACAAACATAGGAACAGAAGTTACACTGAATACAGTTATCCGGATTCCATGCAGGAACGTTAACTGCAATACCGCGCTTCTCGTAAGCAGCCGTTCCAATCGGTGTAGAACCGTCTACATAACTTGTAAAAGCGGAAACGGGAAGATTGTTACCCTCCTGTGCAGAAATATAGTTCTGTACATTGTTAACAAAGTCAAGAATATCTTTTCTTCCCTCTGTCTTAGTCTTAAACTCAAGTCCTTCATCAGCGCAACTTGCCCATTCCTTCTTTACTTCCACTTCTTCGAAGGCATTTGCACCTGCGTCAATCGCTGCCCAGTTCTTCTTAACTACGTCTTCACCCTTACGGCCATAAGTCTTCTCAGCAGCATCCTTCATGAGCTTATTAGCCTGCTCCTTCGGAATGATACCGGTTAAAGTAAAGAATGCAGACTGAAGAATGGTATTAATACGAGTCGGTCCCATGCCTGTTTCAATACCAATCTTTACACCGTTAATGATGTAGAACTTGATATTGTGCTCAGCCATGTACTTCTTAACCTGACCCGGAATATGCTTCTCCACTTCATCCTTGGACCATGTACAGTTAAGGAGGAAGGTACCGCCGTCAACCAGCTCCTGAACCATGTTGAACTTGGTCATGTAGGAAGGGTTATGGCAGGCAACGAAGTTTGCTCTCTTAATGAGGTAAGTAGACTTAATCGGCTTATCACCAAATCTTAAGTGAGACATGGTAACACCGCCGGACTTCTTGGAGTCATAGTCGAAATAAGCCTGTGCATACTTATCTGTATTGTCACCAATAATCTTAATGGAGTTCTTGTTTGCTCCAACAGTTCCGTCCGCTCCAAGTCCCCAGAACTTACAGTTTACAGTTCCGGCAGGAGTCGTAACAATAGCCGGTCCAACCTCTAAGGAAAGGTGGGTTACATCATCATTGATTCCGATCGTAAATCTCTTCTTATCCTTGTTGTTGTATACAGCCACAATCTGCGCAGGAGTGGTATCCTTGGAACCTAAGCCGTAACGACCGGAAAGAACGGTCACATTCTTAAACTCGCTGTCGGAAAGAGCAGCCACAACATCTAAGTATAAAGGCTCACCGATGGATCCGGGCTCCTTGGTACGATCTAAAACGGAGATGGTCTTAACAGTCTTCGGAATAGCCTTTAAGAAAGCATCGGTTGCAAACGGTCTGTACAGTCTAACTTTAATTAAACCAACCTTTGCACCGGTCTTCTCAATCATATAATCAATGGTCTCTTCAATGGTTTCATTTACAGAACCCATAGCCACGATAACATGCTCTGCATCCTTTGCCCCATGGTAGTTAAATAATGCGTAATTTGTTCCGATCTTCTTGTTTACCTTATCCATGTACTCCTGCACAATAGCGGGAAGTGCATCGTAATACGGGTTACAAGCCTCTCTTGCCTGGAAGAAGATATCCGGGTTCTGTGCGGAACCTCTCTCCACAGGATGATTCGGATTCAGGGCATTCTGACGGAAAGCATCAATATACTCCCAGTCCACCATATCCTTTAAGTCTTCATAATCCCACTCTTCAATCTTCTGAATCTCGTGAGAAGTACGGAAACCGTCGAAGAAGTTAATAAAAGGAAGCTTACCCTTTAAAGCTGCAAGGTGTGCAACCGGAGTTAAGTCCATTACTTCCTGTACGGAGGATTCACAAAGCAGTGCAGCGCCGGTCTGACGGCAAGCCATAACGTCGGAGTGATCTCCAAAGATGGAAAGCGCATGGGAAGCTACAGCTCTTGCGGATACATCAAAAACACCGGGGAGCTGCTCACCGGCAATCTTATAGATATCCGGAATCATAAGGAGCAAGCCCTGTGAAGCTGTAAAAGTAGTTGTCAAAGCACCGGCAGCCAACGCACCGTGTACTGCACCTGCAGCACCTGCCTCAGACTGCATCTCGGTAACCTGAACAGTTTCCCCGAGAATGTTCTGTCTTCCCTCGGTTGCCCACTCATCCACATGCTCCGGCATAACGGATGAAGGAGTAATCGGGAAAATTGCAGCCACTTCAGAGAACGCATAGGATGCGTGAGCCGCAGCCTGGTTACCGTCCATGGTCTTCATTTTTCTTGCCATAAATACCCTCCTGAAAAAAATGAAATATTATCCTTAAAGCCCAAAATTCAGGCCTCACATACCGAAAAACAGTATAACATTCCCATTTTGAAAAGCAATGAAATTTCCCTCCGTTCCTCAATAAGTACAATTATTAAATCTTTCACAATCTAATTAGCCTGTATTTCTCCAATTTAACCTTAGCTATAAGCACAAACTTTAAACATTTGAAATTCTATTTTATCAAAATATAAAAAACAAAATATAAAAAAGGGGCTGTAAAAAATTAAAATAATTTTCTAAGCAATATAGGTCTGAACTTGGGGCACGCTCTCGCTAGCTTCGCCACGTAACGGATACTAAGCGAAAAACTGCGTTTCTCTTGTTTTTCGCAAGTGCCGACGGGCTCAGACTACCCCGCATTCAGACCTATATTGCAAAGAATCTCTTTATTATTTTAATTTTTTACAGCCCCTTTTTCTAACTATAAGATATTCCAATTACCGGAAATAAGTTTTTAATGTTTACTCTCCACCCGGTCCCGGGGAAATAACATCTTCAGAGCTGGTCACTACAGTATTGTTTCCGCTTGGGCCATTGGAAATCTCCGGATTCTCTTCCTTGGTTTCCTTTGCCTTTGTCTCTGTAGCCTTTGTTTCACTCGTCTTTGTTTCCGAGGATTTACTTTCGGAAACACTCGCAGAAGCGCTGGTACTCTCTCCGGCAGATGTACTCTCAGTAGTACCCGGCGTATATTTTTTAGGAGTATGTCCCTTATAGCTTGCATAATGATCTTTTACCTTCTCGGTCTTTCCGTCTTTGGTAATCACTTTATATGCCTGCCACTCGGATCCTGCAGAGCCGTTGCTCTCCTTCCCTTGCTCCGGAGTAATAATCTGCGGTGCAGGTACCGGAAGATCCTTTACTTTTTCAGAGACTAATTCCCACTTCACTCCATCCGGAAGTACCGGTAAGCCATAAATTTGTACTGTAGCGGTCTGGTTGGAATACCAAGATAAAATACCGATAGCATGCTTGGAATTATTCACAAATTTATAATCCGGTCCCGGCCAAGAGACGGTCGCATCCGTTCCCGGTGTAACATAAGTCGGCGCAAAGGTATGCGCTCTTCTGTAAGTTGTGGTAAGACCTGCGCGAAATACTGCATTATATAGGGTTGAAGAAATCTGGCAAACACCTCCGCCAACTTCTTCCACAACCTCTCCCTGGTTATAAGCCGCTGCAGGCTTATATCCCTTTTCAGCTGTTCTTTGTCCAACAACCGTATTGAATGAAAATTCTTCTCCCGGTTGTAAAACTGTACCATTTACTGCGGCAGCAGCTAACTTCACATTCGTATTCCGAAGTTCATTGGAAGTTGTCTTTGTTGTTACCGATGCGATGATTTTGTACTTATCCTTAATGGATGCTGTTGACGCAGGCACTGTAGAACCAACAGTTTCCACCTCCCCGGAAAAGTTTTTAGCACGAATTAATTCCATAACTTTTTCCGCAGTATCACTTACATTAACAGCATACCCGTCCTTGGTTCCGCCAAATTCAAACTCTCCGGTGGATTTATTGTAGGAAGTAATGTCACCGTTTAGCGGTGCCATCTTCCATACAATAGCAAGCTGATTGACATAATCGTTAACTTTATCACTAAAATCCGGAAGTTGTAAAACATAATCCGCCTGAATAACTTGAGACTCTGTTTCACTTGTAGTTTCTTCTTTCTTCTTTTTCTTCTTTTTCTCTTTTTCTGTAGAACTTTCTTCCGTACTGCTTTCCGTAGCCATATTTTCCTTGTAGTTTGTAAAAATCTGCCCTACAAAATTATGGATACTGTCAGACATCATATCCGGAATAGCGAATTCCGTTTTTTCCGGACGAATGCTGACGTCGGAAAGAGTGTTTGCAACTTTAACAATTTCTTCAGTTCCCTGGTCATCTACCCCGTCATCAGAGCTGCTATTCTCTTTATGCTCAGGAAATTCCGGCATGGAAAAATATTGAATATTCGGATTAGCATTCTTAATCACAATATTCCACTGGTAAGACTTACGAAGAAAATCTTCCACTTCCTCTTCTGTCATACCTTTTAAATTCAAAAGCTCCGCGTCCTTCTTAAATGCGGAATAATCCAGATATAAATCCTTCTGAATTGCATTCGGATTTATAGCCTGTGTTTCGATTACCGTTTCTGTTTCTTCTGTCTTGGATTTCGAACGGGTTAGAGCAAAAACACCGCTACCAAGCACTACTATAGCCAATAATCCAACAGCGACCGCAGGAAAAGGAGCTTTATTATTCGGTCTCCTTCCGCTACTTCTGCCTGTTCTACTGTATTTCCCGCTATATGTATGAGATGAGCTGCGGCTTCTGGAGCTGCCTTGCGCTCTATTCACTTCTCTTGACAATCTTCTTTGACTTGCTAGCATATCGTTCCTCTATTATTCTATATATTTAAGTTAGTGTATAAAAAAAGGCGCCGTATTAATTCAAAAAACGACGCCATTTATCATACCACATTATTTTTTTTTGTGTAGAAAAACTTCCTAAAATATTTCTATACAGAGTCAAGAAATTGTAAGAAAGCCCTTATGGCTTTACAACAAAATTCACAATCTTGCCCGGAACATAGACTTCCTTTATAAGATTGCCGGAAAGCTTATCTCCGATAGCCTTCTTCGCCTCTTTTAAAATGCTCTCCTTATCGATATCTTTCGGCACCTCGAGTACAGTCTTCACTTTCCCGTTAATCTGTACCGGAACCTTGATTTCATCCGCTTCTCTCTCCTTATCGCTGTACTCCGGCCAGTTTGCGGAGAATACGGAAGTCTCTCCACCGCATAAGTGGTAGCATTCCTCCGCAATATGCGGTGCAAACGGAGCAAGTAGAATGGAGAAAGTCCTTAAAGTCTCTAAATCCATTCCGCCTTCTCTTTTAGCGATATCCAGCATAGAATTGTTATACTCCATGAAACCGGAAACCACGGTATTTAAGTTAAAGCTTTCAAACCGCTCCTCAATGTCGTGAATGAGATTATGACGAAGTCGAAGCATTTCCTTTGTCTCAGCCACCTTCTTTTCTTTGGAATCGAGTACCAGAGAATAAAAACGGTTTAAGAAACGATAAACGCCGTCTATTCCTCTTGCATCCCAAGCGGCATCCAGCTCGGGAGGGCCGACAAAAAGCTCATAAAGACGCAAGGCATCACAGCCGTAATCTGCCACTAGATCATCCGGAGAAACTACATTTCCCATGGACTTAGACATCTTCTGCCCGTCCGGTCCCAAAATCATGCCTTGGTTAAACAGCTTCTTGAAGGGCTCCTTAAAGCCGACTACACCGATGTCATAGAGGAACTTAGTCCAGAACCGAGAATAGAGCAGGTGAAGCACTGCATGCTCTACTCCTCCAATATACATATCTACCGGAAGATACTTATCCGCCTTTTCCCTGCTAATCAGTTCCTTATCATTGTATTTATCCACATAACGAATAAAATACCAGGAGGAGCCTGCCCACTGAGGCATCGTGTTCGTCTCTCTTTTTGCCTTTCCCCCGCATTTCGGACAGCTACAGTTTACCCATTCGGGAATACCGGCAAGGGGGGATTCTCCCGTTCCACTCGGCTCATAATGCTCTACCTCGGGTAGCTTTAAGGGTAATTCCTCTACCGGAACCGCTACGTTTCCACATTTCGGGCAGTGCACGATGGGAATCGGTTCTCCCCAGTAACGCTGTCTGGAGAATACCCAGTCTCTTAGTTTATAGCTGACTGTCTTCTTACCGAGTCCCTTCTTCTCTATCTCTTCCGGGGCGGTTTCTTTCAATACGGAGGATTCCTGTCCGTTCCAAGCGCCGGAATTGATCATCACACCGCTTGCTTCCGTATAAGCCTCTGTAAGCTCCTCTTCCTTTCCATCCTTGGAAATAACCTGCACAATCGGAAGATCAAATTTCTTTGCAAAGGCAAAGTCACGGGAATCATGCGCAGGTACGCACATAATCGCACCGGTTCCGTGGTCAGCAAGTACATAGTCGGAAATCCAAACCGGGGTCTTCTTTCCGTTCATCGGATTGATAACGAAAGCTCCGGTAAAGACACCGGTCTTATCCTTATCCGTAACAGCCATTCTATCTACATTGGATTTGTTTGCAGCCTTTTGAATATAGTCTTCTACTGCAGCCTTCTGCTCCACTGTAGTAATATTCCTTACCAAAGGATGCTCCGGAGCCAAAACGAGGAATGTCGCACCGTATAGTGTATCCGGCCTTGTAGTAAAGACGGTAATCTTCTCTTCGGAGTTCTCCAGCTTAAAGTCCACCTCTGCACCATAAGAACGGCCAATCCACTCGGCCTGCATCTTCTTCACCTTTTCCGGCCAATCCAGAGTGTCAAGGTCATCGAGTAAACGGTCTGCATAAGCGGTAATCTTCAACATCCACTGACGAAGATTTTTCTTCGTCACTGCAGTTCCGCATCGCTCGCACTTTCCGTCCACCACCTCTTCGTTGGCAAGGCCTGTCTTACAGCTTGGACACCAGTTGATTGGGAACTCCTTCTCATAAGCAAGACCCTTCTCAAACATTTTCACAAAAATCCACTGTGTCCACTTGAAGTAATCCGGATCCGTGGTGTTAAGCTCCATGTCCCAATCATAAATCGCATTGATTTGGTGCAGTTGCTTTTTAATGTTCTCCACATTCTTTTTTGTGGTTACAGAGGGATGAATGCCCATCTTAATAGCATAGTTTTCTGCAGGAAGACCGAAGGCGTCCCAGCCCATCGGATGGATCACATATTTTCCCTTAATCAGCTGGTAACGGGACCAAGCATCGGAAATCACATACCCTCTCCAGTGTCCTACATGTAAGCCGGATCCGGAAGGGTACGGGAACATATCCAAACAGTAGTATTTTTCTTTCTTATCATCCTTCGGATTAATGGGATTCTTCTCCCAGAATTCCTGCCACTTCTTTTCCACTTGCGCATGATTATATCTTGCCATGTTTCACCTCTATCTTCCTACAACAATGCAGTTTATTGTATATCCAAACTTCAAGTCTCGTCAAGGCATAGAGCGCGCGCTTTCAAAGCCTCTGTCCTTTGTGATTCCCATTTTATCCGTTGCCTTAAAGAAAAGCTTCGCATTTTTTCGAGAGATTCCGAACTCTTCCCTTAGAGCATCGATGGTGATTTCTCCCTCTTTTTCCATTTTTTCCAGAGAAAAATTCTTTAAGCTTTCGAAGAGTTTTCTAAGCGTATAGTATTCTCCATCTAATTGCACAAGAGTCCCTTTATTTTCCAGACTTGCAATAACGTCAGGCAATAGCTTTTTCTCTTCCGGAAGCCAAAAATGCTCGGAGAGCTTTATGAAACTGAACTTTGCTTTTTGCATATCATTCACAAGGGCATTGGCAATTTTCGTATACTTTTCATCCTTAACCATTTTGTATCCGACTAAGGCTATAAAATCTTCCCCGAAACGAAAGCATTTCTTCTCTTCCCAGCTTCTAAGAAGTGCCTTATAGGTATTTTTGTTATAAGAAGAAAAAAGCCTGCTGTACAGTACCATAGGCTTTTCACCCAATTTATAAGGATTTTTCTTATGGAATTCGTGAAGATAATCCTCTACCTCTTTCCGTATTAATTCTTCCTCTTCTGAAAGAAGGGCATATGCTTCACCGTTTATCACAATAACAAATAATAAAGAGGCTTCCTCCCCTAAAATTGCCTGTATTCTTGAGAATCCGCTAAATTGCCTCTTTAATTCCGAGATAGAAACAAACCTTCTTTTTCTTTTCTTTAAATAGGAATGGAGAAGAGCTTCCTCTCCTCCCGTTTCCATGCTTTCAAGATATGCAAGAGGAAAGCGTCCTCTCCTATGCCTTCCTTTAGGACAAGGATCAAGTACCACTCCACCGCCAAGTGTCATAGAGCGAGATTCATCACGCAAGATAAATCGTTCCCCGAAAACCGCTACGGTTTTTTCTTCTAACTGAAGCTGTACAAGTACTGATTCTCCCTCTTTGATTCTATCTCCCTCTAAAAATACAACTTTACAAGGAATATGGGCTGTTCCAAGAAGAATTTCCATCCTTTGATTATGGTGTATGTCTCCGGCAGTTCCACGAATACTTTCAATGCGACAATCAAAAAGAGAACTTGGCTGTAGTGCCCCTTTTTCTCCGATAAGCTCTCCCTTATAACATTGCTCTTTCTCTACTCCTTGGAGATTTAAAGCAATTCTCTCCCCGGCATAAGCGCAATTCACATCCTTTCCATGAACCTGAATATTTCTGATTCGTATTTCTCTTTCCTCGGGATAAAGAACCCATTTTATCTCATTTTCTGCTTCTGTATTACTTTTGAAAACACGACCGGAAAGTGCCGTTCCGGTCACTATTGTTCCTGCTCCGGCAACAGAAAAAACGCGGTCTATCGGCATTCGAAAGCTACCCCGTATGGATTTCCCCTCTACCTCTCCCGCTTTTTTTGACAGGAATGTACTTAAGTCTTGAATCCCCTCTCCCGTATAGGCGGAAACCGGAAAAATCTCTATCTTTTCCGCTTTAAAAAATTCCTTGATTTCTTCTTTTCTTTTTTGCACTATACTTGCTTCGACCAAGTCAATCATAGTCAATACTACAACTATTTTCGTCACATTAAGAAGACGGAGTATAGCCAAGTGCTCAACAGTCTGCGGCATGATTCCTTCTTTTGCGGAAATAACAAGCAGTACGAGGTCCATCCCCATTGCACCGGCAACCATAGTGCGTATAAATTTTTCATGTCCCGGGGTATCAATAAGTCCGATTTTCTCTCCTGAGAAAAGAGAAAGAGAGGTAAAGCCCAGTTCTATGGTCATTCCCCTTTTTTTCTCCTCCTTAAGCCTATCCGTATCATATCCTGTTAAGGCCTTTACCAAGGCTGTTTTTCCGTGATCAATATGCCCTGCAGTACCAATAATAAAATGTTTTCCTTCCATACGCACTATCACTCTATCTCTCTACCGATCTCATTTTTAATTTTAAAATGGCCTTTGCTTTTTTTGCATCGCTTCGAACAAGATTGTTTTCCCCGACAACATTGGTCTCCACACCTTCCGCACTTTTATTAATATCCACTATATTATTCATATACTGATTCGTTACTACAAATGCACCTTGTACCCCCACAAAGGATATACCGACCACCGCAATATCTCTTTTTCCGATTTCCTCAATGGCATGAGCAAAATCGACATTGCTGTTTCCCCAGCTGTCTTCACTGACTATGGCCCCCTTTACACGCATCGCTTCAGCCCAAGCACCTATACGGTCTCCGGTAAAATATTTATTGACATTGTCCTGAGGGATTCCAGCCACAATAACTCCTGTAAAATCGATGTCTGTATCATCACAAAGTTCATCCACCAAGGGATCCCGAAAATGATGTAAGGTTGTTTCTTTTGTCGAAGGTCCTATTCCCATATTTTTCTCCTATAACAAATAAACAAATCTGTCTTTAATACAATGCCCGTATTGCTCCATCCCGATATTCATTTGGGGATAAAATAACCGGAGATCCGGTACTTTCTATAATCGAATGACTTCCGTTAAAACCGGAAGGTTCCGGAGAAAGAAAATGCGTGTCATACATGGCTCCCTGTCCGCTCACCAGTTTCACAAGTACAACCTTATCTTTTCCCGGTCTCTCTATATCTCGATAATCATGTCTTTCCGTACAATACATCCCATTCTTCTTTTTTAAAAGTTGTCGAATCTCCTGACAAAAATTATCACAAAGTCTATGGCAGGCATCCGGCCCCGAACGAGCATAGCCTGCCTTTGCCTCTAAACAGACATCTAAAAGCAAAATCAAATCATCTTTTCCCGGCGTTCCCGCACGGTCAAAAACAATCTGTTCATCCAGAAATCCATCGGAATTACCAAAAGCGGAAACATAATTCCCCTCCGTATCCGTTCCGGTAAGGACAATATAGATCCCCGTCAGAGTATGGGTTATTCCCTCCCCGATTTTTCCCAAAACCTTGGTGGAAATCGGAATAATATCCATAATGGAATGAATGGGGATATGGCGGCCTTCTTTAGGAACAAGTTGCAAAGAATAGGAATGAATAAGAGATTCTTCCTTAGCAAATTCTTCTAAAACAGCCGGATTATATTGCAGGCTATATTCGTTTGCTTCTCCCTTACTCAAGGAAAATCTATCCCCAACTACTGCCTCTCTCACATGGAAAGCCTTTATACTTAAGGTCCTAAGTACTCTTTCTTCCATACATAAATTCTCCCTTCTCCCTTTTTCTTTTTCTAGTTTATCCCAGATTTTAAAAAATCGGAAGCATAAAATATGCTTCCGATCTCTCATTTATACCTTTGCAACATACTCATAAGGTAAGGGAACAATCTTACCAGCAGACTCAATTTCTTCAAGCTGCTCCAAGGTATCCTTTACTATATTGTATTGCATTTCGATATTGTTTGGCTCTCCTGCATTTGCACCCATCGGAACGAGAGGAGCAACTGCTCGGGGAGTACCGGTCTGTCTTACGACAGGAGGAAGGGCGGCAATAATAATTGTCGGTATGCCAGCCTCCTCTATAGCTCTCTGCACAAGCACGGCAGAACGATGGCAAGTTCCTCAGCCAGCGGTAAGGATTACGGCATCCACGCCCTCATCCTTTAAAATCTTCGCAATAGCCGGACCGGTTTCGTTCTTAAACTTTTCCTGGTTTCCGCCACCACCCATGAAGCCAATGTGTACCGGAGCTACCCCCTTAATTACACCATTTTTTGCCAGCTCATGAAGTCTGTCAATCGGGAACATACAGTTGATATCTTTATTAACATCACTATTATCATATCCTCCGTGAGATACCATTAATTCACTGGAAGGCATCGTGTCCTTGATGATTCTGAATGTAAAGTCACCGGCAAGATTAAATCTCTTATCATCTTTATGATGTACTCCGGCAGCAGTAGCGATGGCCACTACCATGTCCTTTAAAGGCTTCGTTACCGGTGCCCAAACAGGAGGAGGAGTAACAGGAACAAAGATTTCAGACTGCATCCCTTTTACTACTGTAAAATCCATGTCTTTCTCCTTTCATTGTATTTTATGTGAATATTCTACAGCTCTTTATGCTTTTGAATATTACTAATGTATTTCTCATTTACTTCCGGACCGAGCTGTTCTATAAAGCTCATATTAAAGCCTACTTCCTGCCCGACTTTGATTTCATAATCCGAAATCAACATCCGCATGGGAATTTTCAAAAAGCCTAGACGCCCCTTTAAATCAATTCCCACAGCGCCATCATGAACTTCCACAATGACACCTTCCATATAAATGAGTTTATCCGTGTACTTCGGCATCAGGAGTTTAAGTACTTTTCCTTAAACTTATCACTCATGGGAAGAGAAGTTTCATTCTCCACAAGCTGGATCGGTTTTCCGGTAACATTGGAAATCAATTCTACGTTCTGCGCCTTGACATTCGGATTCCACTTACGTTCCGCTTTCTTCACTTCTTCGCCGATCATTTCCGCCTTTAACATATTTAAGGCACGGATTGCATCCTCCGGACAAAGGGTATTGTTTGCAAGAATCTCGTTTTCAATACCGGCCTCGGACTTGTTGTTATCCACCATAGCATTCATATACTTGTTACCTACAACAAGTGCCCCCTGGTTAGCACAGAAAGACATACCTACAACCTTGATGCCTCTCTTACCAATCTGCTCGATATGGCTTGCAAAATCAATGTGGTTGTTTCCGAATCCCTCGGTAGTAACAAAAGCACCGTCCGGACCAATTGCTTCCAGTGTCATACCTACACGGCGGGAAACATAGAACTTCTCGGAATTAATTTGCGGAGAACCGACAAGAACAACCCCAGCAAGGTCTACATCCTTGTCGTGCAATACTTCCAATACGAGCGGCTCTCTCCAGTAGTGACGAGACATCTCTTTAGATGCCGGTCCGATACAGGTTAGAGCATGGATACAGCCATCCAGTACTTCAAGCGGAGAAACCACAACCGGAACGTTTCCAA
This sequence comes from Oribacterium parvum ACB1, assembly GCF_000238055.2. Classification (GTDB taxonomy): domain Bacteria; phylum Bacillota; class Clostridia; order Lachnospirales; family Lachnospiraceae; genus Oribacterium; species Oribacterium parvum. The sequence continues at coordinate 1,865,293 of NZ_KE148312.1, read as the reverse complement.
GGTCTACATTCGGCTTTGCACCAAGAACACCAACCGGTTCAACAGGAAGAATGAGGTTGTCATGCATCGCACCTTGTCCCATGATTTCCTTAACGATAACCACCTTCTTCTTACCCGGTCTTCTAACCTGGTTAAATGTCTCTGTATCGACAACAAGACTCTCTTCCGCTTTCTTTAATGCCTTTCTGATTTCATCGGTAATCAAATCGGTAGCGCTATGAGCTGCCAAAGGACCCGGACGCTCCATGTTGGTCTTTTCTCTAATGATTACATTGGTCTTGATAAAGATATCGCCCTTATCCGGTGCACCGGGACGGCCCCACATAATATTTTCATCAAGATATCCTTCGGAAGAACCGAACTCTCCAATCTGCACACCGGTAGAATCAGTTCCGGAAACAACCATAACCACACCATCTAAAACTCTGGTTGTTCCATATCCAATTTCATCATCTCCCTCTTTGGTTGCAATCGGCTGCACATCCATAATGGTATTGGAGAAAGTATGATACTTGTCAGGAGTGATGATTTCCAACTCGAGCTTTTCTACCAATTCCTGGGAAGCTACCGCTTCTGCCTCAATTCCTTCACGAATGGTAAGAACAGTTCCCTCGAGTTTTGTTTCAGGACCGCGCTTTACCTCGGTAATCTTAAAATGCTTTCTTACCAGGGAGCGAACAATTACTTCTTCCTGCTCAACCGGAGCGGAAGCACTGCCGCCTGCAGCGACAGCAGCCACACCGGGGATACCGGATACTCCGCCTAAAGCTCCCACCGGAATCTGAATATCGATTCCCTTACCTTCTCCGATATGAATCTTAAGGCTTCCGCCAAGCTGAGGCTTACCCACAGGAGCTACTACAGCATCCTCTTTCTTTTCCTCTTCCTTAGCCGGATCCCCTGCCTCTGCTGTTACTTCTACCAAATCCTTGGTAAGAGGTGTCAGAGAATCGGAAGTCTTCAATAACTTTCCGCCAAGAACCTCCCCAATCGTAAGGCAGCCATCCAGCTTTAAGAGTCCCTGATCAACCAAATCATCAAAAATCTCGGGATCTTCCAGATTGTGGTTAGTAAGGACAATTCCCTCTTCTGCCCTGCAGCATAAGACTGCCGGACTGCTTTTATGCTCTTCTGCATACTCTGCTGAAATAGACATCGCAATCTTCCTTTCTATTATGAAAATTCTATATGAATATCCTGCCCTTCCTCTATACGGATATGGAACAGTCCATCATCTAATTGAGTACTGAAACTGAAATCTTTCTTTCCAGTCTCTGTTTCCTTCACTTCTTCTTTAGGGAACGGTATCTGTCTTCCCGCCTCATTTAGCGGAAGCTGCTCTACTGTTTTGGATTTTGTAAGGTAGCGCATCGGCTCCATCCCTACCGTTTTCAAAACATGGTCAGTTTGATGGTGTACATTGAGGTTCATCTTCGGTGCGGATCCCATAACTGTATTTGTACAATCACTACAGTTACCAATCAGGATATCCGTACATCCCGCATTCTTAAAGTGCAAAATCTTCTGTGCCTGTCCCGGGCAATTTCCTGGATTCTCACACTTCAAGGTGCCGCGCACATCGGTAGCCTGCTTGCATGCCTGTACATCCGTAAGAACGGCATTGTACTTCTTGCAAAGGTCTTCCATTCTATCCATGTTACCACCGCAGGCACAGATGAGAACGCCCATCTTCGCTCCCTTTAGGTCAGGGAACGGCTCTGTAACAAGGATACCGCCGCTGGTCTTGGTAATCGGAGTGGAAAGAGAAACGGCAGAACCTGTAAAAGGTCCTCCGAGAATAATCTCTCCATACTCTCCGTCAATTCCTCCGGCCATTTCAATAAGTTCCCCTACAGTAGTACCCACCGGTACATCCATAAAGACTTGCGATTCCGTACCCTTCTTCAGCTTTCCTCCAACCGTGATGTTCTTCAGGAAAGACGGCTTCTTGTCTTCAATCGCCTCAGCGACCCTTAAGCAGGTTTCCACGTTGATAACCACGGCATCCGCCTCGGACGGAAGGGCTGTCGGAGGCAGTAACTTCCCTAATACCTCACGAACTACCGCTCTCTCTTCTCCCATAGGGTAAATATCCGGAAGAAGATGTAAGGTAATATCCGGGAAGTCGGCAAGGCGTTCCAAGAGTAAGTTGATTTCTTTCTCATGCTTTTTCTTGATGGCAATCACCGCTTTTGCAGCATTGCTGATCTTCATAGCATAGTGAATCCCTCGAATGGTTTTCTCCGGCTGTTCCAAAATCTGTTTCATATTGTGCTCAAGAAGAGGTTCACATTCTGCAGCGTTTACCAGAATATATCCTCCCTTTAAGTCAATATTCAGCTTTACGGCAGTAGGAAATCCGGCTCCTCCCATTCCCACAATACCTGCCGCCTTAACTAGGGAAAGATAGTCCTCCCCGGAAATGGGCTCAAAAGCATCACTTTGTTCCGGAGAGGCCTCCACGACAACTGCCTCTTCCGTGATGTCTTTTACCACACCATCCACGCTGGAAAACACGTTGGCACCCAACTTCTCCGGTACCGCAAGAAGGGTTCCTCTTTTTACACTGTCCCCCACCTTCACAACAGCAGTGGTAGGAGCACCAATATGCTGTTTGAGTAAAATTGTCTTAATCACTTTGCGTTCTCCTTTTGTTTCTAGACTCATAACTATTTCATTCTAATAAATTTCCTATTTTTTTACAAATGAATATAGCTATTATTTATGAATTAATCAAAATAATGAAATCGCCTATAATGGCTATTATTCTATGTCTTCATTCATTTTTTCGAACAATTCTTCTTTCCTGTTCTGAAAAAAGTGCAAAACAGCCTCTGTGGATTTTTCATCCATTTCCGGAATTGAGCGAATTTCCTCATAACTTGCACGACTGATTCCCGATAAATCATGGAATTTTCTGAGCAAAGCTTTCTTTCTTTGCGGCCCAACTCCCTTGATATCATCCAAAAGAGAATGAATCTGTTCTTTCCCTCTCAGCGAACGATGGTATGTGATTGCAAACCGATGCACCTCATCCTGAATCTTGGTCAAAAGCTTGAAACATGCACTGTGCTTGGAAACGGGTACCTCATGAAAATCAACCAAAAGGGCTCTTGTCCTATGATGCTCATCTTTCACCATACCACAAACAGGAATGGAAATCTTCAATTCCTCCAGAACGGAAAGACATATCCCGACCTGTCCCTTTCCTCCATCCATCAAGATGAGATCCGGAAACTGAGAAAATGAGCCAAGCTCATCCTTTTTCCCCTTTTGCAAATTGTCCTTCTTTTCCTTTAAGCCATGAGAGAAACGTCGATAAAGCATTTCTTTCATGGAAGCGTAGTCGTCTTGTCCTATCACGGACTGGATCCTGAACTTTCGATAATCGTTCGGTTTCTCTTTTCCATCCTGGTATACAACCATGGATCCCACAGTTAAAGCACCGGATGTATTGGAAATATCATAGGATTCAATTCTTACAGGAATTTCGCGCATTCCTATTGCATCTCTAAGCTCCACAAGAGCAAGTTCCTGTTTCTTTTTTTCCTTTCTGTATTTCTCTACATAGCGAAGCATCAGTATCCCGGCATTTTTACCGGCCAACTCCACCAACTTTTCCTTATCTCCCTGCTTGGGATTCACAATACGTACTTTTTTCCCTTTTATCTGACTTAACCATTCCTCTATTATATCCTGATCCGGAAGACTGCAAGGCAAATGTATTTCTTTCGGAATAAAGGGAGTGCCGTTATAAAACTGCCTAAGAAAAAGAGATAATATTTCCTCATCACTATCTTCATCGTCAATCTTTAAAAAACTATGATCTCTTCCGATGATTTTTCCATCACGAACAAAGAAAATCTGTATAATGCAGTCACTATGATCTCTTCTAAGCCCTAAAATATCCCGATCTTCCCCGTCTAACGCAGTAATCTTTTGTCGATTTTCCACTGTGTGAATGGCGCTAATCAAGTCACGGTATTCCATAGCCTTTTCAAAATCCAGCTTATCCGAGGCTTCCTGCATCTTTGCTTCCATTTCCTTAATTGTTTTTTCCGTTTTTCCGGCCAAAAAATCGGATACTTTGGGAATCAATGCCCTATACTCTTCTCTACTCTGTTTCAAAATACAAGGAGCATCACATTGTCCCATATCATAATAAAGGCAAGGACGGGACAGCGGCTTTTCTTCCGAGAATACCTTACTACAGTTTCGAATCCGAATCGTCTTGCGAAGAAGTTCTATTACTTCCCGTACCTGCTCTACGGAAGTATAGGGTCCGTAGTATTTGGATCTTTTATTCTTCTTCGATCGCGTTATAAATAAGCGCGGATATTCCTCCTCCACACTAAAACGAATATACGGGTAGCTTTTATCGTCCTTTAAAACAGTATTGTACCGCGGTTTAAATTCCTTTATCAGATTGGATTCCAGAACCAAGGCCTCCAATTCCGAATCGACCACGATATACTCAAAACGTTGAATTTGAGATACCATTTGCTGGATTTTAATGGATTTTTTATATGACTTTTGAAAATATTGCTTTACTCTGTTCCGAAGTATTTTCGCCTTACCGACATATATAATTTCATCCATAGGCCCGTGCATTAAATAAACCCCCGGAAGCTTCGGGAGTTTACTTAGTTCATCCTGTATCTTAAAATCTTTTTCCTCTTCTTGAACAGGAACTTCTTTAATCTCTTCTTTTGCCATTCTTTTCATTATCTCTGTGTTTCAATCCGCTCTGCTTCTTCTTTTGTCAGAAAGGCGGAAAAATCATAGTTATTCGCCGCATTCCAAATCAGCCACTCATCATATCCACTATCGTAAACCGCTTGAATCTGAGCTCTGATTTGCTCTTTTCCATAAGAAATGTAATGTTGAAGATAGGAAGCCGTAAATCCCTGTAACCAGGGACGAACAACAGCCTGATATTCTCCGTCCCGCATTTCCAAAGACAAATCTTTCTTAGAAGCACGAAGCGCTCCTTCAATGGTCTTATAGGGTTCCGTATCCGGATATTCTATCCCAAAATTTCCATTTCCGTAATGAGAAGGATAAATCATAGGGCACATATAATCTACACAACCGGCCATAAGTGAATAATCCTGTCCTACTGACATACTGTCCACATAAGAGCCGATAATGGTGCCGAATACATCAGTTGAAAAGAAAACCTGTTTGCTCGCCATCCGATCAGAAATAAATTGTACAAATTCGGTTATAATCTTTGTTTTGTCCGACTGTGCCTCCTCCGGATAAACCACCTCCTGCATTCCTTTTTCCGTACAAAAACGCACATAATCCAGCTGTACTTCATCAAATCCCAGGTCTGCACAAGATTCACCGATTAGAGCAATATATTCCCAGTAATCCTTCTGGTATGGATTGACCCAGTTCATACCGCTATTATCGACAAAAAGACTACCATCCGCTTTCTGATTCATCCACTCGGGATGTTTCGTTCCGATGTAGGGGTCTCTGAAACAAACAATGCGGGCAATAACATAAATTCCCTCATTATGAAAAGCATTCAGGAGTCCGGATATATCCGGTATGATTTCCGTGTCCGAACCGATTTCACGAAGTTTCGGATTGTCCAATCTGAAGCTGATTCTTCCGTCATCATTCTTTACATCAATTACCACGGCATTCAACTCCGTGTTTTTCATAGACTGAAGAATTTCATATACCCGCTCAGAACCTGCAGTATTGTCAGTCAGATATATTCCTTTAACTTTCTGTCTTTTCTTTCCGACTTCCTTTTTCTTCCAAATCAACGCTTCCTTTGCTTTCTCTTCTTCCTCGGCTTTTTCTCTTGCCTCTATGCTCTCTTTAGCCAAAGACTCCTGGAACTCCGCTTTTTCAGCCAATTCAGATTCATATTGTTGCAACTCGGGAGTCTTGTTGACTTTATACTGGAGAGGCTCTTTACTTTTACAAGCCTGAAGAGAAATGGAAATCAGAAATAAAATCAAGAGAAAAGATTTTATTCTCATAATCCTCCTATTTTCTATAAAAATTTGGTTCAATTATACCACTTTGCAGGTCTATTACAAGAAAATTTGGGATTGGACAAAAAAAGCCACAAGGTAAACGGAAAATTCCGAAATACCTCATGACTTACATTTTTTAAATCTTATAAAGATATTATATCAAAATAAAATTGTCTTTCTTACTTTAACAAATCATCCGCTACTGCATCAGCCAAGTTTTCTAAAGCTTCCCTGTTAACCGTAGAAGACTTAACGGTAAGAGATTCACCAATATAGGATATATCCTTCATACCGTCCAAAATTCCCTTTAAAAGTTTGGCGCTCTGCGGTGCCCAAGTTCCATTCTCAATAATAGCGAGCTTACGATTTTGAACATTTAAATTCTTCATATCCGTCAACAGGCTCTCCATTTTCGGGAAAAGCCCGTTGTTATAAGTTGTTGCCCCGAGAACAATATGGCTGGCACGAAAAACTTCTGCGATAAGATAAGAAACTTCCGTTTTCGAAACATCATAAATTCGAATATTCCGAATCCCTCTGCTCCCCAGTTCCATAGCAAAATAGTTAATAATGGACTCCGTATGACCGTAAACAGAATTGTACAGGATAAGTACGGCCTGTTCTTCCGGAACATAACGGGACCATAAATCATATTTATCAATGATAAACGAAATATCTTCTCTCCAAATTGGGCCGTGAAGAGGACAAATCATCTTTATAGGGTAAGCTGAAGTTTTTTTCAATGCCGCCTGTGTTTGCTGACCGTATTTTCCTACAATATTGGCATAATAGCGTCTTGCATCATCCAAGAAATCTTTCTCCTTGTAATTCTGCTCATCCGCAAAAATATTTCCATTGTTACAACCGAAGACTCCAAATGCATCCGCTGAAAACAGGATGGAATTCGTTGTATCATAGGAGAACATAACCTCAGGCCAGTGCACCATCGGAGCAAAAAGGAACTTAAAGCTGTGCTTTCCAAAAGAAAACTCCTCACCGTCTTTCACTACCAGCTTTTGTTCTTCCGGAAGCGCCAAAGAGAAGAACTGATCCAGCATCTGAAAAGTCTTCATATTGGCAATGATACTCATTTTAGGATATCTTCTAAAAATCTCTTCTATCGAACCGCAATGATCCGGCTCCATATGATGAATGAGCAGATAATCCAGCGTTCTTCCTCCCAATGCAAAATTAACATTTTCCAGAAATTGATGGGCAACTGTCTGATCACAGCAGTCCATTAAAACTGTTTTATCATCTAAAAGCAGATAGGAATTGTATGTAACGCCTCTATCCAGAGGAAAAATATTTTCAAAGAGAGGCAGTCTTCTGTCATCTACTCCTACATATACTAAGTCATCTGTGATTTTTCTGCATGAATACATCGCTATTTCTCCTCTACCGCTTTTTTCTAACCTTACATCTCGGAATTTTCGATTTTGAAATTAATCCTCAGAAACTTCAAACTGATCCTTACCTACTCCGCAAAGCGGGCAAAGGAAGTCTTCAGGAACATCTTCCCAAGCTGTTCCGGCTGCAACTCCTGCACCCTCTTCACCTACTTCCGGATCATAGATATAACCGCAAACTGTACAAACATATTTTTTCATGATAAATCTCCTTTTCTTATAAACTTAAGTGTTTGAATCTTTGTTCGTTGGTATATTATCATTAGATTGTGCACAAGTCTAGTAATTTTAGGAATAATTTCTGTTTTTAAATTGAATACATTGATTAGACGACTTCCGTTCTATTTTTAAAAAATAAAAGAGTTTCCATAAGGAAACTCTTTTTGTTTTTTTAGTCCTCTACTTTGATAATCTCACGCTTATTGTAAGATCCGCAAGCTTTACAAACTCTATGAGGCATAACCAACGCACCACACTTGGAGCACTTTACAAGGTTAGTAGCACCCATCTTCCAATTTGCTCTTCTGCTGTCTCTGCGGGCCTTGGATGATTTATTTTTTGGACAAATAGACATATTTACACCTCCCGTCTTAACCGACTTAACATCGGTAGATTTGCTCATGCTTTTTAATCATAACGTGAGCCCTTCCTCACGCCTTTAACGGGTAAAGTAATAAAGACAGTCCCGTCGAAAAACACACTCATGATAAAATACACTATCTTGCGGTAAAAAGCAAGCATAAATTTCTAATTTATAAAAGAATCTACTTTACTCCGTTAAGCGCTTTGTATCTCTTGCAATTGCCAACTCTTCATTTGTAGGAATAAGGAAAATCTTAACTTTGGAATCATCAGTGGAAATTAATCTCTGCTTTCCTCTTACATCATTTCTTTCCGGGTCAATCTTTGCTCCAAGATAAGAAAGATACTGCTCCGTTACCAGTCTTCTGGTAACCTTATCATTCTCTCCTACACCGGCAGTAAATGCAATAGCATCAACACCGTTCATTGCCGCAACATAAGCTCCGATATACTTCGCCACTCTATAACGGAATGCATCAAGAGCAACTTCAGCCATGTGATCACCATTCTCCGCAGCAATTTCAATATCTCTAAAGTCGGAAGAAATACCTGTCATTCCAAGAACACCGGATTTCTTATTTAAAATGTTTAAAACCTCATCCACAGTCTTGTTCTCGTGGTTTGCAATAAACTGGATAACGGCACCATCTACATCACCGGAACGGGTTCCCATGATCAGACCCTCAAGCGGGGTAAGTCCCATGGAGGTATCCACAGCCTTTCCACCGATAGATGCGGAAATAGAAGCTCCATTTCCTAAGTGGCAAACGATAACCTTGGCCTTCTCCGGATCCAAACCTCCGAAACGAATGGTTTCTTGAGATACATAAGCATGGCTTGTTCCATGGAAACCGTAGCGGCGAATAGCATACTTATCATAGTACTCCTTCGGAATCGCATAGAAGTATGCCTTCTCCGGAAGTGTCATTCCAAAGGTGGTATCGAATACGGCTACATTCTTCTTACCGGGAACAACCTTCTCACAAGCCTCAATGCCCATCAGATTTGCAGGATTGTGTAGAGGACCAAGATCAAAACACTCACGAATAACTTTCTTTACCTCTTCGTTTACCACAATACTCTCGGTAAACTTGTTTCCGCCATGGAGTACGCGATGACCGATAGCTGTAATCTCATCCACAGACTTTACTACGCCGTGCTCTCCCGTAAGAGCGTCAAAAACCAACTTAACAGCTACAGAATGATCCGGCATATCCGTTTCCACAATATAGTCTTCCTGCTCAGGAACCTGATGCTTCATTTTGGAACCTGCAATACCGATTCTCTCACATAGTCCCTTTGCCAGTACCTTTTCTCCTTCCATATCAATCAGCTGATACTTTAAGGAAGAAGAACCGCAATTAATTACTAAGATTTTCATAGAACCTCCAAAAATGATATATTTACTTCGAATATCACTCCTCTGATACTCGTATTATGAAACCTTTTTTACAGATAAAATATCACCCATAAAACAAAAGTCGAATTAAAGAAGATCTCTATCCTACTAAAGATTAATCATAGAGCTGACACTGCACTGCAGTAATGGCAACCACGCCGACAATATCTTCCGCACTGCAACCTCTGGACAGGTCGTTGACCGGCCTTGCAATTCCTTGGGTCATCGGACCATAAGCCTCTGCCTTAGCCAGTCTCTGAACAAGCTTGTAACCAATATTTCCTGCATCCAAGTTCGGGAAAATCAGAGTATTGGCATGGCCTGCCACTTTGGACCCCGGAGCCTTAAGAGAAGCAACAGATTCTACCAGTGCCGCATCAAGCTGTAACTCACCCTCTAAAAGTAAATCCGGATTGTTTTCTTTTGCAATTCTGGTCGCTTCCTGAACCTTCGTCACATCATCATGCTTAGCTGAACCAAGTGTGGAATAGGAAAGCATAGCCACCTTTGGTTCCTTTCCTACAAGGAAGCGGAAGGACTCGGCAGAGGACTCGGCAATAGCAGCGAGCTCTTCGGCGGTCGGGTTCTGGTTTAAACCGCAGTCAGAGAAAACAAACGTTCCATTCTCTCCATACTGACAATCCGGCACCACCATAACAAAGAAAGCAGATACCAGCTTTGTTCCCGGCTTGGTCTTTAAAATCTGTAGAGAAGGGCGAAGCGTGTCTGCCGTAGAATGGCACGCGCCGGATACCAGACCGTCAGCATCCCCCTTCTTAACCATCATCACGCCAAAATAAGTATTGCTCCCAGTCAGAAGCTTTCTCGCTTCTTCCTCTGTCATTCCCTTGGACTTTCTAAGCTCTACCAAAGTAGCAACATAGTCATCTAAAGAAGGAGAAGTCTTCGGATCCAAAATCTCAATTCCGGACAAATCAAATCCATAGCTTTGTGCATCCTTTTCCACAGTTTCCTTGTTTCCAAGAAGCACAAGCTTTGCGAATCCTTCTTTCTTAATCTGCTCTGCCGCTTCAAGGGTTCTTTTGTCTTCCGCCTCCGGCAAAACTATCGTTTTCATCTTTGACTTGGCTTTTGCCTTTACATCCTCGATAAATGACATAATACTCCTTCTTTCTAAAATGCAACTTCCATCTCTCTTTTTCTGAAAAACGGAACCTATGATATACTATAAATCGCTTGCTATTATAACAAAGGAAGTCCGAGGAAAAAAGAGAAAGCAGCATAATCCTATAAAAGAATCTAATTAAAGACAATTTTGCTTTTTTTCTATTTTTTAACCCGTACTTCCTTTTCAAATAAATCAAAACTTAGTATTTTTCAAAACGTTCCAACGGCACAACCATAATTGTCGCTCCGCCTATCTCCACATTCGTTGGCATGGAAGAATAATTCATAAGGGAGCTTCCGGAAAGATAAGGCATATTTACCGTAATCTGCTGTCTTCTTCCACACTGTGCTTTAATCAATTCGATACACCTTTCCACATCGGAATCTTCCAGAGCAATCATCAAAGTCGTATTTCCCTTTCTTAAAAAACCTCCTGTGGTAGAAAGTCTTGTCACAACAAAATGATCTTGCATTAAAGCTGCCGTTACATCATCCTCATTTTCATTTCTGATAATCGCATAAACCAGTTTCATGAAAAACTTCCTCTCTACTGTAAAAAATCCATTTCCTTTTTTTAAAGTCTATAGCACTACACTTTTTCCGCCTAATAATATCATATTTTGATAAAAAACTCACGGAATTCATCCTTACTTTTCGGATAAATACTTTGAAAAATCCTTCCCGCAAATAAGTCGATTTTTAGACTTCTGTTCTGCATCAACTCCTGATTTTCCTTCAGATACTGTCCGAGGCGCATAATACTGTTCTTTGGTAAGCTGGAAAGTAAGGCCTCTCCTTTACTGCTGCATCCGAGAATTCGAAAATACGGATACGGCTTTTCCTTCAGTTCTTGTATATCTTCTTTTCTTATATTCAAAAGAATATGCATAAGGGCTCTGCTTATACGGGAATAGGTATGGTTTTTCCCTTTTAAATCTTTTATTATTTCTCTTAAATCAAGCTGTTTTTTTTCAATATCTTTCATAAAATCAACAATTCGTTCTGCAAGCTCCGGATGAACATCCTGAAAAGTACTTAGTGAAATCTCATCTCTTTCCAATTCCATGATTCGAAAGAAAAGATAGTCCTTTACTCTTTCAATATCTGCATACAAAAGCTGATTCTCTTCTCTGTATTTTTCCCGTAAGCTGTGTGCGGAAGAAAAATTCTTATCTCTGAATATTATGCCTATCTCCATCTTCGTATGAATAGTGTCTATAGCCCTTAAATAGGAAATTCCTAAATTATCGTTAGGAAGAATGGAATCCGGAAAATAACTTTGTATTGCTTTATCTCTTGCAGCGGGGTAGGAAAAGCCTTCCGCCAAATAAGAGCGGAACGTCTTCTGAAAATCCGGATTTTCTTCTTCTTTTTGCAGAAAAGAAGTGATTTCCTTAAGTCTTTGCAGATTTCCACTCTCCGACCCGAAAACAATTTGATCTACAAACCCGAGTTCATGAAGAAGTTTTATACTGCCATAAGCAAAGTCTCGACTTCCGGAAAGAGAAAAAATAACCGGAAGTTGTACAAGCAAATCCACCCCCTTTTTAATGGCTTCCCTTCCTCTTTCAAACTTGGAAAAAAAGGCCGGTTCTCCTCTTTGCACAAAGTCTCCGGACATCACGGCAACAATATAGTCCGCAGCATATTTTTTTCTGATTTCTTGTAAAAAAAAGGCGTGTCCGTCATGAAAAGGATTAAATTCGGTAACAACTCCAACTATTTTTTTCCGTTTATCATTTTTCAAAAATCTCTTTCCTTGCTATCGTGCACTATTCTTACTTTATCTACCATTCTACAATTGCAGAAATCTCTCCGTGCTTTGCTACGGTAATCGGTAAGTCCTTTTCCGAAAGCTTCTCCCGAATTGTTTGTAAAGCGAGCTCCGGAGTATTATTTTCCTTACTTAAATGTCCCAAAAAGACCTGTCTTAGTGTACTCCCGACTACCTTTTCCAGAAGTGCTGCACTGCTTTCGTTGGAAAGGTGTCCGAAGTCCGAAAGAATCCTACGCTTCAGTTCCAAGGGATAGGGTCCCTTTTCCAGCATTTCTATGTCATGGTTAGCCTCCAAAAGGAGGACATCCGTATCTTGCAAATGTTTGATTGTGTACTCGTCATAAGTTCCAAGGTCTGTAGCAATGGCACAATGTTTCTCTCCCGACTCGGCGCGATAAGCAAGGGGTTCCCCTGTATCATGATGAATACTGAATGGCAATAAATCGAGATCTTTTACACTGAATTTTCGGTCAGTCAAAATCGGATTTAAAAGTTCCTTCGGAAGATTCTTTAAACTCTTACAAAGTAAGGTGCCCTGTAAGGTTCCGAGACTTCCGTAAACCGGAATTTCCTCTTTTCTGAGAATACTTCCGAGAGCTTTTATATGGTCAATGTGTTCATGTGTTAAGAAAATAGCATCAATGTCTTTTAAAGATAGGGAAAGAGACTTGAGCCCTGCCTCTATAGTTCGAATTCCCACCCCGCAATCGATTAAAATATGTGCCTCTTCCGTCCCGATATAGCTGCAGTTTCCATCAGAACCGCTGGATAAACTGGCGAATCGCATTCTCCGTCCTTTCTATATTCCCGTCATTAAAAAGCACAAAATCCGCTCTTTCCTTATATCTTTCAATATCCTGTGACCCCATCATTCTTTCCGCAACCTCTCTATCATAGCCCCGACTTTCCATCAGTCGAAAAAGGCGCGTTTCCCATGGGCAATCCACAAAAAGAACGGCATCGCAAAGAGAAAGAAAATGCATATTCGGAAGAGCCGTCTCTATTGCAAGTTTTTTCTCCTCTTTTCTTGCCTTTACAATGGCTTCCTCTGTAAGTTGAAAGACAAGCGGGTGTACTCTTTCCTCCACTGCCCTTCTATAGGATTCTTCCTTTAGAAGAAGGGCACGAAAAAGAGGAAAGTTTAACTCCCCATCTTTGGTAAAAACCTCTTTCGGCAGTACAGACGAAAGTTCCTTTACGAATGCTTTATCCTTATAGAACTCCTTCGCCATCCTGTCCATTTCCAGTCTTTCATACTGCCCTTCCTGCTCTAAAATGGAAAGCACTGTACTTTTCCCGCTTCCCATTCCACCTATAACGGCCAAAATATTCTTTTCCGATTTCCTGTTCTTCTCCGTAAAAACAGTCTTTTCAGCCAAATAAGGAAGTTCTACTGAACTATTCTTTTCTGCTAAATCCTTCTTTTGCAATGTGCTTTTCACCTTTCCGCCGGCTGTTTCGGCGCAAGCTTTTTCAGTCCGACTAATCTTTTAGTACAGCAAAACAAAAAGCATTCCTACTCATTTCCTAAACTGCTCAGATACAGGCGAATCTCCTCCAAGCCTTTTTCGGAAAAAGGAAAACTTTTCTTTTCCTTCTCTTCCTCCGGCGTATGAGAAAAGGCATAGGGCTCCGGCCAGGTATAGACTAGGAGGGATTTTTCCTCACCTTCTTCCTGTTTTTCAATACGATAGCGTATCCCCTGAAAGGACCCCGTATAGGGAGATTTTTGTAAAAAACTTAAGGGAAGAAGGTCCTTCTTATTTATTTCCATTAGTGCGCTTCCTCCCAGTTATTCCCGGTCTTCGCTTCCACAAGGAAGGGAACCGGAAGAGTCAAGGCATTTTCCATGGAGGAAACCAGAATTTCTCTTACCTCTTCAAGCTCTTCCTTCGGCACCTCCAAAAGAAGCTCATCGTGAACCTGCAAGACAATTCTGCTCCTAAGCTCGTTCCTTTTAAGTTTTTCATAAACTGCATTCATGGCTACCTTCATCATATCCGCAGCCGTACCCTGAATCGGAGAATTCATAGCTACACGTTCACTAAAGCTTCTTCGCATAAAGTTGGAAGCATGAATCTCGGGGATAGGACGGCGTCTTCCGAAGACCGTCTTCACATATCCGTTTTCTCTCGCAAAAGCAATTTCCGAATCCAAATACTCTTTTACCTTCGGATAAGTCGTAAAATAGCGTTCTATATATTCCTTCGCATCGGCTCGCCCTATACTTAGGCCCTCAGAAAGCCCAAAAGCGGAAATACCGTAGACAATGCCGAAGTTAACCGCCTTTGCGTTTCTTCTTAATTCATCCGTTACTTCATCGAGCGGTACATGGAAAACCTGGGAAGCGGTAACTTTATGAATATCTCTATCCATACGATAAGCTTCAATCAGTTTTTCGTCCTTGGAAAGCGCAGCCAAGATACGAAGTTCAATCTGGGAGTAATCCGCATCCAAAAATACGCAGCCCTCCTTGGGAATAAATACGGAGCGGAAATGTCTTCCCATTTCGGTTCGGATCGGAATATTCTGTAAGTTCGGATCCGTTGAGGAAAGTCTTCCTGTTGCCGTAACCGTCTGTTGGAATACACCGTGTATACGGGAGTCTTCCCCGATATAGTTCAGTAAGCCCTCCGCATAGGTGGAATTCAGCTTCGCATAAGTACGGTATTCCATCACCTTCGCCACTATCGGATAGTCCTCCGAAAGTTTTTCCAGTACGTCCACAGCAGTGGAATAGCCCGTCTTCGTCTTCTTTCCTCCCGCTATTCCCATTTTTTCAAACAAAATCACACCGAGCTGCTGAGGGGAGTTGATGTTAAACGCTTCTCCCGCCATGGCATATATATCCTTCTGCAGCTCGTCAAGCTTTTCCTTTAAAACCTTTCCATAAGATAGAAGCTCTTCCTTATCCACCAAAATACCGGTCTTTTCCATAGAATAAAGCGTTCTTGCAAGCGGTAGTTCAATCTTCTCATAGAGATCCCACTGCCCCTCTTCCTTTAATTTAGAGAAAATGGCATCTCTAGCTTTTAACGCGATGAGCGCCTGATAAATTCCCTCTTCCCGACTGTCTTTCAGTTCTTTTTTTCCGGGTAAAATAAGGGAAAGATAATCCCTTGCCAGATCGTCATAAAAATAAGATTCTTTCAGAGGATTCAAAAGATAGGCGGCAATCGCTAAATCATAAACCTCTCCTTCCGTGAATATCTCATGGAGGTGCATCTCTTTCTTACTTTCCAAAGTATAAATCTTGCAAGCTTTAAAAAGCTCCGGAAGCTTTTCTTCCGCAATGCCAAGAGGAACTCGGTAAAGACGCTCATCGGAAAGCGCAAGATAAAGAAGCTTCTCTTCTTCCTCTGCTAAAATAAGGCCTATCTCTCCCTGCTTCACGGCATCCTTTACAACAATCTGAAAAAGATAAGGATCCGTAACCTCCTTCCATGGCTTTAACTGAAAAGCAAGACTTTCCTCTGTATATTCCGAAGAAAAACGGGGAATCAGAGAGCGAAACTCCCATTTTTTCACAAGCGAGAGGCTCTTCGCATTCGCATAGTTTTCCAACTTGGCATCCTCGAAGCGAAAAGTTATCGGGGCATCAATACAGATGGTTGCAAGTTCCTTGGATAACTTTGCAAGCTCAAAATGGGTTTTCAAATCCTCTGCCGCCTTCGGCTTTCTGGGCACTTTGAATTCCGGATCATCCGCATGAGAAAGAGCATTTTCAATACTGTGATACTTGGCAATAATCCACGTTGCCGTTTTTTCTCCCATACCGGGAACCCCGGGGATATTGTCGGAACTGTCCCCCATAAGAGCCTTTAAATCAATAAACTCCTTTGGGCTAACGCCCCACTCCGCTTCCACATCCTTCGGGTAGTAGTTGTAAATATTGGTCTCCCCCTTCGCCGTCTTCGGAAGGGAAATCTTGATATGCTCATCGGAAAGTTGTAAAAGGTCTCTGTCACCGGAAACAATGGTGACTTCCTTTCCTTCTCCCTGCATTCTTTTGGCAACCGTTCCCAGGATATCGTCTGCTTCATAGCCTTCCAGCGTTAAAATCGGAACATTCATGGCAGTAAGGAGCTCCTGCAGAATCGGTACCTGCTGCTTTAATTCCTCCGGCATAGATTTTCTCGTTCCTTTATAGTCGGAGAACATCTTATGTCTAAAGGTCGGCACAGGCATATCAAAGGCAATCGCAACGTGATCTGCCTCTTCCAGTTCAATTTCTTTAAATAAAATATTTAAAAATCCAAAAACACCGTTTGTGGGAACCCCCTCTTTATTACTCAAAATGGGAACACCGTAAAAAGCTCTGGATAAAATGCTGTGGCCGTCAATTAATAACAATTTATTCTTGTTCAAAAAAACCTCCTACTCTATCTCTAAAGTACGACCCTTTGATTCGGATATCTTAAGTTAAGTAAACGCCATACTTCGCAATAAAACAAATCAGACTGAAAGTGACAGCCCAAAAAACGAGTGTTTCAGATACAATACGAAAAGCGGAAAAAAAGTGACAATGAAACAAAAAGCGCCCTGCTTCTTCCTGCAGCTCCGCATAAGAGCCATCTATACGCAGCTCCTCTTTGTCATCAAGACTGCGTAATCCATGATAAACCATGTGCGTAATACGCAGTTCCTCTTGACATTCCGGGCAGCTATGAAGATGTTTCAGAAAGTCCTCCACCATTTCCTCTTCCCAGTTTTTTTGCACGAAGTCATAAATATATTTTCTTGCTTCTAAACAGTTCACTCTCTGCTCCTATAATAAAAATAATGGGTAATTCTTATCTGAACTTACAAATCTCTTCTTCAAAACAATGCTTGCAAAAAAAAAATAAATATGCTACTCTTTATAGCGCTTGCCGCTGTGGCGGAATGGCAGACGCACTTGACTCAAAATCAAGCGGGAAACCGTGCCGGTTCAAGTCCGGCCAGCGGCATTTTTAAAGAGGAAAGAAGATTCTTTCCTCTTTTTTTTTGATAGGAGCTCCTTAATAAGCGAAACTCCCATCAGGAAAACTTATCATAAAACTCCGTCTGTCATATTTATTTTGTTCCGAAAATTCTGTCCCCTGCATCTCCAAGTCCGGGACAGATATAAGCATTAGCATTCAATTCTCTGTCTAAGTTTCCGACATAAATCTGTACATCCGGATGCTCTTCATGAAGCTTCTTTACCCCTTCCGGAGCAGCAATGATACATACAAACTTTATCTTCTTGCCGCCATGCTTCTTTATTAGGTTAATGGCATCCACACCGGAACCGCCTGTTGCAAGCATCGGATCACAAACCACAATAATTCTTTCTTCAATCGGGCTGGGAAGCTTGCAAAAGTATTCTACAGGCTTATGCGTCGTTTCATCTCTGTAAAGACCGATATGTCCGATTTTTGCAGAAGGCACCAAGGCTGTCAGTCCGGACACCATACCAAGGCCTGCACGGAGAATAGGAACAATAGCGAGCTTTCTTCCGGCAATCACATAGGTATCTGCCGTTTCAATAGGAGTCTCCACCGGAACCTTGGTCATGGGAAGATCCGACAGTGCCACAAAACCCATCAGCATAGCGATTTCTTCTACAAGCTGGCGAAATTCATTGGTCCCTGTCGTCTTATCTCTTAAAATTGAGATTTTATGGGTGATCAAGGGGTGGTCTAAAATAAATACATTCTCTCCAAATTCGTTCATAGTCCTATTCCTTTCCTCTCTTCTTCACAATCGTGCTCTTATCCTTATAGATTGAATCACCGGGTATTATACCCCTAACAGCGGACAATGGATAGATATTCGTATGGGAAAATATAATTGTTCCCGGATTTAATACACTTTGACAGCCTACCTCCACATGGTCGGAAAGAATAGCCCCGAACTTCTTAAGTCCTGTCTCGATTTCTCCATCTTCGAAATGGATTTTGAGAAGAGTCTTATCCGACTTTACATTGGAAGTTAAGGCTCCTGCCCCAAGGTGGGAGTATTCCCCCAGAATAGAATCTCCAACATAGTTATAGTGTGGAGTCTGCACATGGGGAAAGAGTACCGCATTTTTAAATTCACAACTGTTTCCAAGTACGGAACCGGCTCCCGCAAAAACATTTTCTCGTAAAAAAGCTCCCGGTCTTAGCTCACAATCTTCCATAATGATGATATTTTCCCCCAGATAGATATTGGGGAAAATTTTTACCGTTTTATGGATAAATACTCCCGGCTTTACCTCATTATAGTCATCTGACAGACTTTCTTGTATAGCTTTAATCCAAGCTTTAATCTTTGGAAGAGCTTCCCAAGGATAAAGTGTATCCTGTAACAAGTTGTCATAAGGTGCTTTCAGCTCAGGAAAGAGCTTCTTTGTTGTACAAGCTTCTTTTTTCATGGTGTCCTTTCTACTCATTTAAGATGATTTCACCTTTTCCGTGTTTTTCCGTACAAAATCTTCCAGCTTCTTCATATACTCCTTCTCTTCTATCGTCCCTTCTTCCACATAAGAAAGACCTTTTTCCCAAGAAGCGGTAAGGGTTGGATTTAAAAGCGAGGGAATAGAGTTCCAAAGAATCTGCACAATTTTCTCTCCTAAAAGGCTCGGAGAAAGCTGCTGATTCTTCTTATCCAAACGGATATATTCATTCTTTTCCAGCTTGGTAAGAATCCCGGCACGTGTTGCGGAAGTTCCAATCCCGGATCCCTTAATCTGTTCTCTAAGAGACTCATCCTCTATCAGTTTTCCCGCATTTTCCATGGCCAGAATCATCGTTCCTGAAGTATAGCGTTTCGGAGGAGAGGTTTCTCCCTCCTTTAAGGCGGTATTCATAAGATAAACTTTGGAACCTTTTTTTAAGCCGGAAAGGCCGGAGAGGCCGCTTACTCGGTTCTCTTCATCCTCCTCATTCTCCGAATTCCCTTCCTTTTCTTCCTTCTCTATGCTTTTTTCATAGAGCTGAAGATAACCTGGCTTTTCAAGTTGCTTCTCACTCGCGAAAAACTCTTCCTCTAAAACAGTAATAGAAAGATTGTATTTTTTATATTCTGCGGAAGGATAGAAAATAGAGAGAAAGCGACGGACAATAAAATCAAAGACCTTTTTTTGAAGCGTTCCCAGACTATTGTACTGGGTTCTTCCTTGCCCCGTAGGAATAATGGCATAGTGATCGGTGATTTTTTTGTCGTCGCAGTACTTCGTCTTAGCGATACCGCTGTAGCTTTTTCGCTCCAGAATCTCCTTTGTAAAGGGAAAGTACTGCGGAAAGGCAGAAAGACCGCGGATATTTTTCTCAATTTCCTTGGAAACCGCTGTAGAAAGCACCCTGGCATCCGTTCTCGGATAGGTGCACAGCTTCTTTTCATAAAGCTCCTGCACAAGCTTTAAGGTATCATCGGGACTGATTTTTAAAATCTTGGCACATTCGTTTTGCAGTTCCGCAAGGTTAAAAAGAAGCGGAGGATTTTTGACTTCTTTCTTTTTTTCTAAGCTCGTAATGATGCCTTCCCTTGGATAAGGTTGAAAGATTTCCTGAAATGTCTTCGCTTTTTCTTCCTGTAAAAAGCCCATATTCTTATATAAGTCGGACTCTCTATAGTGTTTACTCTCTTCCTTTCCTCGAAATTCACAGGAAAGAGCTGTATTTTTCCCGTCCAAACTGAAATCTCCGAGAACCTTCCAAAAGCTCGTCTTTTGAAAGGCGCGAATCTCCATTTCCCGCTGTACAATCATGGCTAAAACGCAGCTCATCACTCTTCCCACTGCAATAACGGTAGATTTTTCCTTTCCAAGGGCTCTCGCAAGCTCTCTTCCGTAGCGAAGGGTCAAAACACGGGAAAAATTAATTCCCATAAGATAGTCTTCCTTTGCTCTAAGATAAGCAGCCGTTCCCAGCTTGTCATAGGCCGTCTTTGTCTTCGCCTCTCGAATACCTCGAAGAATTTCTTCCTTGGTTTGGGAGTCAATCCATACTCGTTTTTCTTCCGCACGAATCTCCGGACATTGGGAAGCAACAAGGCGATAAATATACTCTCCTTCTCTTCCCGAGTCAGTACAGATATAGATGGTTTCCAAGTCCTTCCTCTGTAAAAGGGTGGAAACCACGGAAAATTGCTCTCTCACGGAGGGGATCACTTCATAGCGATACTCTTTCGGAATAAAGGGAAGGGATTCCATCTTCCACTTCTTCAGTTCCTCATCGTATTTTTCCGGATAACTCATACTGATGAGATGCCCTACACACCAGGTAAAGATATAATCCTGATTTTCCAAATAGCCGCGGTTCCCCCCTCCTGTTCCCACTCCAAGAGCTTCCGCAAACTGCTTGGCAACAGAAGGCTTCTCCGCAATAAATAATTTTTTCATTTTAAATCAATCTTCTAAAGAAACGGTAGACCGTTTCCGACTTATACACGACTCCCGCCTTCACAATCGGAGAAGGGAAATTCGGATTATTTACCGCATCGGGGTAGAACTGCGTTTCCAAGCAAAAACCGCTATGCTTTCCATAGTCGCATCCGCCCTTTCCAAGGCCTTCTGCAGACATAAAGTTTCCGGTATAAAACTGAATTCCCGGGCAGTCCGTCTTCACCTCCATGGCAATGCCGGATTTCTTACAGAAAACCTCCGCTGCGCAGCGGAGTGTTCCGTCGTAGTCTCTTATACAGAAATTATGGTCATACCCCCCTACTTCCTTTAAATCTTCCTTTAGACGCTTCTGATCCAGCATCGCTTTCTCCGTCCTAAAGTCAAAGACAGTGCCTTCCACGTTACGAATCTCTCCCGTAGGAATTAAGTGAGAATCGGAAGGAGTGTAGCTGTCCGCATGAAGGCGAATTTCATGCTCAGAAAGAGAACCGAAATCATGTCCCATCAGGTTAAAATAGGCATGGTTTGTAAAATTCATCACCGTATCCTTGTTGGAAAGCCCCTTGTAACGAATCTTCACTTCATTATCATCCGTCAAAGTGTAACGCACGGAAAAATCCAAGTCTCCCGGAAATCCCTGATCCATGTCCTTTGAGAACAAGGAAAGCGTCAGAGTATTGTCCCCTTCGTCCTTTACTGTAAAAAGTCGTCTTCCATAATAGTCAGGTCCGGAATGGCAGTTGCTGTACTGCGCATCATTTAAGAAAAGCTGATAAGGCTTATTATTCAGGCTGAACTTTCCTCCGGCGATACGATTGCTGTTTCGTCCAACCACTTCTCCCATGTGTCCGGGATTTTCCATGATATCTTCCCAGTTTTCCACAGAAAGCAGGAGATCCAGTTCCTTTCCGCTACGATTCGGGAAAAGGAGGGAAAGCCAAACTCCGCCAAGGTCAGTAAAACTTGCCTTTACTCCGTTTTTGTTTTCCATCGTAAAAAGATGAACCTCTCTCCCATCCACAAAATGTCCTAATTTTTGAACCTTCATGCGCTCCTCCTTCTGTCTTTCCTGAATTTTTTGAACATTTCCTGAAATCACAGTATAAAAAAAGGATGAAAGAAAAGAAAATCCACTTTGCCTTGTCTTTTTCTTTCCTTGCATCCTCCTGTCTTTACTTTTTAATATAACCGAGCTCCACCAGCATCTCCGCAGAAAGCACACCGCCTCCTGCAGCACCTCTTAAAGTATTATGGCTAAGACCGACAAACTTATAGTCGAAAAGATGATCCTCTCTTAATCGACCAATGGATATGCCCATGCCCTTTTCAAAATTTACATCTTCCAAAACGGAAGGACGATTATCCTCCTCTAAATACTGAATAAACTGCTTCGGTGCGGAGGGCAAGTTTCTCTCCTGCGGAAGTCCCTTATAGTTTCTGAGTGCGGAAATCAACTCTTCCCTCGTCGGCTTCTTTCTAAAGGAAACGGAAACGGTAGCCGTATGACCGTTTAAAACGGGAACTCGAATACACTGCGCACTGATAACAAGGTCCTCTTTCAAAGCAATGCCCTTCTCTGTAAGGGTTCCAAGAACACGCAAGGGCTCCTTCTCGGACTTTTCTTCCTCTCCGCCGATATAGGGAATGATATTTCCCACCATCTCCGGCCAGGTCTCAAAGTTCTTTCCCGCTCCGGAAATCGCCTGATAGGTTGAAATCACAGCCTGATACGGCTCAAATTCCTTCCATGCGGCGAATGCAGGAGTATAAGACTGAATGGAACAGTTCGGCTTAACGGCAATAAAGCCCTTCTTAGTACCCAAGCGCTTCCGCTGTCTTTCTATGATTTCGTAATGCTCAGGGTTAATCTCCGGTACAACCATGGGAACATCTTCCGTCCAGCGGTGTGCAGAGTTGTTGGAAACCACCGGAAGTTCGGCCTTCGCATAGGCTTCCTCGATGGCCAATATCTCCTCCTTCTTCATATCCACTGCGGAGAATACGAAATCGAGACCTTCCTTAACTGACTCAATATCGGAAACATCCTTTACAACCATCTTCTTGACAGACTCGGGCATAGGGATATCCAACTTCCACTTATCTCCTACCGCCTCCTCATAGGTCTTTCCCTTGGAGCGGGGAGAAGCCGCAAGGCAAGTTAACTCAAACCAAGGATGGTTCTCCAAAAGTGTAGCAAATCTCTGCCCCACCATTCCGGTTGCTCCTAATATTCCTACTTTCAATTTTTCCATTTTATCCCTCTTTCTATACTTCTCATTGTCTTATTGCTTGTCATGCGCCGTCAAATTCCTTCGTAACACAAGACATATTTATTGTATACAAATTGTTTTCAATTTATACAATCTTTCTCATTGTACCATGCTCCCTCTAAAGAGAAAATCCTTTTAGCTGTGTTTTGCTCCTTTTCCTCCGCGCTTTGCGAGCTTTAGCCTAGACAAAGACAGATTTTTTCCGGAGAGCTTAAGCTCCGTCTGTTCGGAAAGAAGGTATACCGACTTTACGCCGTCTCCCTTCTTCAGGCTCATGGCACAAACGCCTCTTGCGGTCTTTTTCTGTACAGGAAGCTCTTCTACAGGGAATCGCAGAAAGAAGGAATCCTCCGACTCCAAAACCAGTTGTTCCTCCGCCTTTACAGGAAGAACAGCTACCAAGCTGTCGTCCACGAGCTTTGTTGCCTGCACTAAGCGGTTTTGGGTATCGAATTCTACTCCCTCTACCCGCTTACCATAGCCGTTTCTGCTCACGAAAAGTAAGGTCTCCTGCAAAAGCTCCATCTTCGCAAAGATGGAAAGCACAACTTCCTTATCCGAGGAGAATTTACTGAGATTATCCAAGGGGATACCCTTATCCTTAAATTTCGCCAAGGGATAGTCTAAGACCTTCACCTGGTGGAGATTTCCCTCACTTGTGAAGAAGAGTAGTCTATCCGTATTCTTGCAGGAAAGAACAAAGGGATAGTCCGCCTCTATGCTTTCCTTATTTCTCTGGTAAACCTGCGGCTCCAAAAGCTTTCCATAGCCGAAACGATCCTGCACGAAGAAAAGATCCATTTCTTCAATGGCATTTTCATCATATACGGCTTCTTCCGCGTTCCGAATCTCCGTCCTTCTCTTTCTTCCAAACTCTTCCCGGATAGCAAGGAGTTCTTCTTCAAGGTGCTTATACAATACTTCCTTGGAAGACACAATTGCCTTATAATTCTTAATATTCTTTAAGGTCTCTCTATAAGACTTTTGCAGAGACAAAATCTCAAGACCGATGAGCTTGGAAAGCCGCATATCGAGAATGGCCTGCGCCTGCACCTCGGTAAAGGAAAAGCTCTCAATGTCCTTTAGGAAAATGAGATCCCTATCCTTTAATTGCAGAACCGAACTGTCCCCCTGCATCAGGGCGATCTTCGCTTCCTTTTGGCTCTTTGCACCGCGAAGAAGGGCAATAATGGCATCAATCACATCCACCGCCTTAATCAGTCCTTCTTCTATTTCCTTTTTCTTCTCTTCCTTTTCCAGAAGCTTTCCGAACTTGGAATGAATACGCTCCTCTTGGAAGGAGAGATACTCTTCCAAGACACGCTTTAAGGAAAGGGTTTCCGGCCTGCCCTTTGCAATAGCCAGCATATTGACCGGGAAGCTGTCCTCGAGTTTGGTTTTCTTGTAGAGAATATTTTCAATCTTCTCTATGTCCGCATTGCTCTTTAGTTCAAGAACGATACGAATCCCCTGTTCTCCGGACTGGTTCGATATATCGGTAATATCCGTAATCTTTTTGTCATCGCAAAGACCTGCGACATCCTGCATAAACTTACTGATTCCGGCACCTACCATAGTATAGGGAATTTCTGTAATGACTAGCTTATCTCTATCGTTTTTCCCCTGCTTTTTCTCGAAAACGAGCTTTCCGCGCAAGCGAAGCTTTCCCTGTCCCGTAGCGTAAATCTCCGCTAAATCATCTTTATTGGCAACCATTCCTCCCGTAGGAAAGTCCGGTCCCGGCATGATGCGAAGCATATCTTCCAAGCTCATTGCACTATTCTTCATATAGGCAAGAATGAGGTTAATGAGCTCCGTCAAATTGTGAGAAGGGGTAGAGGTGGTCATGCCTACCGCAATCCCCTCCGAGCCGTTTAAAAGAAAATATGGAATCTTTGCCGGAAGTATCTCCGGCTCCATCAGCTTCCCGTCATAGTTTGGCTGAAAAGGCACGGAAAGGCTCAAGTCTTCCAGCATGGCTTTTTCGGTAAAGGCTTCGAGCCTTGCCTCGGTATATCGCGGCGCCGCAGCGGAATCTCCCTCTATGGAACCGAAATTTCCCTGTCCTTCGATAAGCGCCTGCATACGCTTAAAGTCCTGCGCCATTACCACTAAGGTCTCATAAATAGAGCTGTCCCCGTGCGGATGATATTTACCCATGGTATCCCCGCAGATTCTAGCGGACTTTAAAGTCGGACGATCATGGAAGACACGGAGTTCCCCCATATCGAAAAGTACTCTTCTTTGCACCGGCTTTAAGCCGTCCCGAATATCCGGAACGGCTCTGCTCGTTATAACGCTCATGGAATAGTCTAAGTAAGACTTCTGCATCTCCTCGGAATATTCCGTGCTTAAGATTTGTTCTGCCATATTTTATCCCTTATTCTATGTATCGATTTCCGCTTCTCTTGCATGCGTAAATATAAATTCTCTTCGTGGTGCAACTTCTACTCCCATTAGCATGGTCGTAACCTGAGAGGCGAGCTTTGCATCCTCGATCTCTACTCTCTTTAATACACGGTTTTCCGGATTTAAGGTTGTGTCCCAAAGCTCCTTCGGATTCATTTCTCCCAGTCCCTTAAAACGCTTTAGATCATAGCCTTCCGTACCGTGCTTCTTCTGATACTCCGTTAAGGCTCTTTCATCATAGAGGTATTGCGGCTTCTCCGTCTTTTTAGAAGGGTTCACAAGGTAAAGTGGCGGCATGGAAACATAGATATGCCCTTCCTGAATAAGCTCCGGCATAAAGCGGTAGAAAAAGGTCAAAAGCAGAGTATCAATATGACTGCCGTCCACATCGGCATCCGTCATCAGAATGATTTTATGGTATCGAAGCTTTGTAATATCAAAGTCATTGCCGTACCCTTCAGAAAAACCGCAGCCGAAGGCATTGATCATGGTTTTAATTTCCGCATTGGCAAGAACCTTATCCATGGAAGCCTTCTCCACATTTAAGATCTTGCCTCGTAGGGGAAGAATAGCCTGTGTATGACGGTTTCGAGAAGTCTTTGCAGAGCCTCCCGCACTGTCTCCCTCCACGATAAAAATCTCACACTCTTCCGCATTTTTGGAAATGCAGTTTGCAAGTTTTCCGTTCGAGTCAAAGCTGTACTTTGACTTGGAAAGAAGGTTGACCTTGGCTCTTTCCTCCTGTTTTCTAATTTTGGCCGACTTCTCTGCGCAAGTGAGGATTGCCTTCACGATTTCCACATTTCGGTCAAAAAAACGCTCGAGCTCCTCTCCTACAATCTGGGAAACCTCTTTCGCCGCCTCTAAAGAAGCAAGCTTCGTCTTCGTCTGTCCTTCAAAAACAGGCTCCGGGTATTTCACGGAAAGCACGGCTACCATACCGTTTCTGCTGTCCGCACCGGTAAAGTTCTGGTCTTTCTCTTTTAAAACACCCAGCTGTCTGGCATAGCCGTTCACAAGCTGCATGAACTTCGTCTTAAAACCAACGATATGTGTTCCGCCCTCTACGGTGTAAATCCCGTTACAAAAGCCCAGAATATTTTCCTCAAAGCTGTCCGTAAACTGAAAAGCACATTCGAGCTCGGTCTTCTCACTCTTCCCTTTAAAATAAATCACGGGAGTCACCGTCTTATCGGAATCCTTTACCAGCTCTTCCACAAAGGAAACAATACCGTTTGGCTCGTAATACTCGATTTCTACAGGCTCTTCTCCTCTTTCATCCCTAAAATAGAGATGCAGATTCGGATTTAAGTAAGCCGTCTCATGCAGACGGGATTTTAGCCAATCTTCTTTGAAGCGTGTCTTCTCAAAAATCGTATCGTCCGGAATAAAACAGGTTTCCGTTCCCGTCTCTCTCGTCTTTCCGACTACAGGAAGAAGACCGTCCACAAGCTCTTTCGTGGGTATGCCCCTACTGTATTCATCCTCAAAGATTTTTCCGTCCTGGTAAACCCGAACACGCATATAATTCGATAAAGCATTGACAACGGAAGACCCTACACCATGCAGACCTCCGGAGGTTTTATAGTTGGAATCATCAAACTTTCCGCCAGCATGCAGGGTAGTCATGACAATTCTTTCTGCGGAAATTCCTTTTTTATGGCGGTCTACCGGAATTCCTCTTCCCATATCGCGAACCGTACAGGAGCCGTCTTTTCCCAGTGTGACATAGATTTCCGTTCCATATCCGGCAAGGTGTTCATCCACGGAATTGTCTAGAATTTCGTAAATTAAATGATTTAAGCCCCGACTCCCTATAGAACCGATATACATTCCCGGTCTTCTACGTACAGCCTCTAAGCCCTCCAAAACCGTAATACTGTCTGCATTGTAATTCTTTGCCATCTTGCTCCTTTAACTATCCAAACTGCTTTTATCGTGATTTAAAAAAATGGGATTGCTCCTTAGGAAAATGTAATGAGAAATGGGATAAAAAAATAAAAATGACGTTTTTAGTGCTATGGAGGTCCGTTGAGGGGTAATCTGAGCCCGTGGGTACTTGCGAAAAACAAATAAAATGCTGTTTTTCGCTTAGTATCCCCTACGAAAGGACAAACTTTTCATCAGAAAAGTTGTCCTGTACAAGACCAACTTCTGAAGGAAGTTGCTTTGCGAAGCAAAGTGAGCAATGGGCTACCGAGCCCATGCTCAGTCAGGCGAGGTTAGCGAGAGCGTGCCCCGCGACGGACCTCCATAGCATAGAGAAATTTTTATTTTTCACAGATCCATTTATCATTGCATGTTTAGGAAAGGCTTGCAATAAATCTTCTGAATCCTTCTTTTCCCGCCTCATCTTCCTTAAAGATTCCGGCATCACGAAGTACCTCTAAGAATACCTTTCCTACCTCCGCTCTTAATATTTCCTCTACCGTATCCTTTGTAATATTCTTGTATTTCTTCTTAATATCCAAAGAAAATGCATGATGCTTTCCAAGGATGGGGTCAGAAGAGATGTCCTTATTTTCCAATATCGCTTCTCCAAGATCGGAAAGCTCCGTCCGAAGTCTGGCCGGTAAAACAGCAAGACCCATTACCTCTATAAGGCCGATATTTTCCTTCTTGATATGATGCCACTCCTCATGGGGATGGAAAAGCCCCAAAGGATGCTCTTCCGTAGTTCTGTTGTTTCGAAGCACCAAATCCAGCTCAAAAAGCTCTCCGCGCTTTCTCGCTATCGGGGTAATCGTGTTGTGCGGCGTGTCTCCCGTATGGGAAAGAATGGAAAGGCTTTCATCGCTATAGCTTCGGAATCGATCTAAAATAAAGCTTGCTGCCTCAGCACAGCGTTCCTTATCTTTTCCGTTTAAACGGATAACGGACATCGGCCAGTTGACAATGCCGAAGTGTAAATCAGGAAATTTCTCCAGACTAAACTCCTCGCGTAGTCCCGCCTTCTCCATTGGGAACGAATAGTTTCCTCCCTGAAAATGCTCATGAGAAAGAATGGAACCGCCCACAATCGGAAGGTCTGCATTGGAGCCCAAGAAATAATGTGGAAATTGTTCCACAAAGGAGAAGAGCTTTCCAAAAACCGCAGAATCAATCTTCATCGGCTTATGCTCTTCATGAAAAACAATGCAATGCTCGTTGTAGTATACATAAGGGGAATATTGAAAATAAAAATTTTCTCCTGAAAGCTTTACGGGGATAATTCTGTGATTTTCTCTTGCCGGGAAATCAAGACGCCCGAAATACCCCTCACTTTCCTTGCAAAGCATACAGGCAGGGTAAGAATGAGAAACCGTCTTTCCAAGAAGAGCAATCTTCTTCGGATCCTTCTCCGGTTTACTTAAGTTAATGGTGATGTCCAGCTCTCCGTAAGGGCTTTCCGCCTTATAGCGAATGTCCTTCTTAATGCGATAACGACGAATATAGTCATTATCCTGACTGAACTGATAAAAATATTCGGTAGCCCCCTTCGGAGAACTACTGTATTTCTCAAAAAATCTGTTTCGGATATTGGACGGTCTGTCCGTAAGAACGCCCATAACCCATGTATCAAAAAGATCCTTTGTAATTGTACTGTCGTCTTCCATGATGCCCTTTACCAAGGCATAGTCCAGAATCTCTTTTAGAACTTTCTCCAGATATTCTCCGGATTCCAACTCTTCCTTCTTGATATTTTTTATTTCTTTTTCAATTCTTTCTTCATTGCATGCCTTCGGCTCGAAAGAAAGGAGGCCTGCCAGACTGTTGTAGCAGTAAATCGTATCTTCCTTCTCTATTAAACCGGTATATAGTCCATACGCTAAAAGCTGTTCTAAAACTTCTTCCATTTCTTCTCCTTGCCGGTAAACGTATAGCGCGCTTATGCACGATACTGCTTATAATTGAGATATCGCACGCCTTGAGCGCGATATTCGTTATGCATGAAATACCGCTGTGCAAAAAGCGATGCCTCTATGCATCACATATCTTTCTTTTCCTTTTAATCAACGTTCTTCTACACAAAAAGACGCGACCTTCGCCAAAAGCTTTCCGTGAAGGCCGTCATTCTTTTGCATCCACTAAATTAAGAATTATAGCCGTTCGGATTCCCGGACTGCCAGCGCCATGCATCCCGACACATATCTTCAATGCCTCTTTCCGCACGCCAGTTCAGTTCCTTCTCCGCTTTCTCCGGGCTGGAATAACAAGTTGCGATATCTCCTGCCCTTCTTCCGTCGATGACATAGGGAATCTCTTTTCCGCATGCCTTTTCAAAAGCATGAATAATTTCTAAAACAGAGTATCCGTTTCCTGTTCCAAGGTTACAAACGAAGACACCGTCATTCTTTGCCAATCTCTCTATGGCTTTCACATGGCCCTTCGCAAGGTCAACTACATGGATATAATCGCGGACTCCGGTGCCGTCCTTTGTATCATAGTCATTTCCGTAAACATGCACCTTCTCCAGTGCACCGGAAGCAACCTTTGCCACATAAGGAAGGAGATTGTTCGGAATCCCTTTAGGATCCTCTCCGATTTTTCCCGAAATATGGGCTCCAATCGGATTAAAATAACGAAGTAAAATAACATTCCACTCCGGCTTTGCCTTCTGTAAATCCGATAAAATCTGCTCCTGCATCCACTTCGTCCAGCCATAAGGATTGGTGCAGGTACCCTTCGGACAACTTTCCGTAATGGGAATCTCTGCCGGGTCTCCGTAAACGGTTGCGGAGGAAGAGAAAATGATATTCTTACAACCCGCCTCGTCCATCACTTCCACAAGATTTAAGGTTCCGAGAATATTGTCATGGTAATAGAAAATCGGCTTTGCCACAGATTCTCCCACTGCCTTTAGTCCCGCAAAATGAATCGTTGCGGAAATATCCGGATGCTCCTTAAAAATCTTTCTCAGGGCCTCCTTATCCAGCATATCCGCCTCGTAAAAAGCAAAATCTTTCCCTGTAATTTCCTTAACTCTCTCAATAGCCTTCGGGCTGGAATTATAGAAATTGTCAAAGGCTACTACATCATAGCCACTTTCCAAAAGTTCAATCAGTGTGTGGGACCCGATATAACCGGCTCCTCCGGATACTAAAATCTTCATCTTCTTCTCCTTTTCGGACTTTTTGCATTCTCATACTTTACTTTGATTGGGCAAAGCCTTAAACATATTCTTGACCTTGTCAAGAAAAAGCTTGCTAAGCTTTCAAAATCCCTATTTTTCATCTCTGAAAAAGCCTATAGTTCTCTCGGACCATCCGCAATCTCCGCCTCATAGAAGCTGCAGCGATAACCTATTTTCGGCTCGTATACCTTCTGAAGTTCTTCTTCAAAGTCCTTTATTTTATCGCGCTTTACTAAGGATACGGTACAGCCTCCAAATCCGCCTCCGGTCATACGGGAACCCAAAACATAAGGAAGACTCCAAGCGGTATCACATAGCAAATCAGATTCCTCGCAAGACACTTCATAATCATCTCGAAGAGAGACATGAGAAAGATTCATAAGCCTTCCGAACTCGTGATAATTCCCTTCCTCTAAGGCCTTCTTGGCTGCAATAGTACGGTTATTTTCCAGTACGGCATGCTTTGCTCTCTTACGGATAATCGGATCTTCCAGTTTCTCTTCCAATTGGAAGAATTCTTCGTCCGATAAGTCACCCAAAGTTTTAATCTCTGCAAACTTTTGTAAAATCTTTAAAGCATCCTCGGATTCTCTTCTTCTATCATTGTAAGCGGAACCGATGAGCTTATGCTTCTTGTTTGTATTGGTAATAATCAAGGCATAATCGGTTAAAACAAGCGGTGCATAACTGAATTCCAAAGTCGCCGTATCGAGGAATATGGCGTGGTCTTTCTTTCCCATCGCAGAAGCAAACTGGTCCATAATACCACAGTTCATCCCATTATAATTGTTTTCACTGTACTGACCGATTAAGGCAATCTCCGGGAAACTCACGCTTAAACCGTACATCTCTTTTAAAATACTGCCCATAAGAACTTCCAAGGAAGCGGAAGAAGACAGTCCTGAACCGTTTGGAATATTCCCGTATAAAACCAAGTCCAATCCTGTCGGAAAACTGACTCCTCTTTTTTGAAATGCCCAAATTACCCCCTTTAAATAGCTTGCCCACTGCTTATCCTCTAAAGGCTTATAACTATCTTCATCCGCTGTAATTACTCCGGCACTTTCTACATTCATAGAGTAAAAACGGAAGAGTCCGTCCTGTCTTTTCTTTACACAAGCATAAGTTCCCATGGAAAGGGCACAGGGGAATACATGCCCTCCATTATAGTCGGTATGCTCTCCTATTAAATTCACTCTCCCCGGAGCAAAAAAGAAACGGGCATTTTCGCATTCTCCGAAAAGCTCCCGAAATTTCTCCTTTAATTTTTCTTTAATTTCCAAATCCTTCATCACGCTCTCCTTCTCCGCTTTTGAAAATTTTCTTCCTAACTATACAAAAAAGAAGGACAGAGTGCAATCCTTCCCCTTCGGCTTTCTTTTTCTATTTCTCTCTTCTTTGCTTCACAACTGGCATTATGGCAAAAAGCGGAAGAACTATGATTTTATAAAAAAAGATACTCATTTCTTTCTTCTTAGTACATGGCTTACTAAAAGATTCGGTTTCCGTCTTACTCTCTTCCGTTTTTTCGACTTTCCTACTCCCTCTTCTTCCGGGTATTCCCTTTCCAAAAGCTGTTCGGACATTTCCCGATCCAATACCTCTTCGGAAATTCTCTCTCTTAAATAAGAAAATTGAAACTTTTTAGACTTTTGTTTATATAGCGGATAGGAAAATTTTTCAAGCATGGAAACAAGCTCGTCCTTCCATAGCAGGCTCCCTTTCTTTGCATAATCCCGAAAGGGATTCCGCTCTTCTCTTCTCCAAAAATAAAAATCGGGTTTTCCTTCTATCTCTTCCACCGTAATAATTCCCCAAAAGGGAGGTACATGGTCTTTTGCGCTATGAGCATGTTTGGTCCCTACAACAAGAATATTGTAATCAAAAAAATCATTATAATTTTTTACTTGGGAGGAAAGTCTTCGATAGCTGTCATGATCAGACTTGATTTCTACACCGATAAAAGCGGATTCCGTGATAAGAACACAATCCGCACGTGCTTTCCCTATTACTTTTTCCTCTATTATCCGGCTTTTACCAAAATGTTCTTCCAGGAAGAAAAATAGCTCTTCTCGAATGTCTTCATCATACATTTTCTTCCTCCGACTTCTCTAGTTCGGAACATTATCGTAAATTCCAATGACTTCTTCCGAACTTTCTACCAGTCCTTCTCCACTCTTCTCCGTTTTTTTACCGTCGGAAGAAGATCCACTGTCCGAAGCGGTTCCGGGTTCACCGGTCTTTTCCGGACTTGTCTCTACGGCAGTTTTATCAGCATTGGTGACAGCAGGACTTTCACTGCTCTGAGCAGCAAGCTCTTCTGTCTCGGAAGGGCTGTTTTCTACTTCCGGAAGAGCCAAAGCAACACCGTTCTTTAAGCCCTTTTCAAGGGGAATCGGCGAAAGATAATACAAGCATTTAAAATTATCCTTCTCTTCTTCCGTCTCAAAATTCAAGATTAACTGCCTTCGAATATTGACGTCTCCGGATAAAATACCAAGATAGGAATCCCCTGTCAGTAAATAGTTCCCCTCTAAAATCCCGTCCACATAAAAATTTCCCTTATTTTCTCCTTCATGTAATGCTGAGGAAAGTGCAAAAATACCATGTCTTCCCTTCAAGGAAAGTTTTTCCAAATCCTCTTCCGATAGACTTAATGCTGTCATTCCATAGTCAGACCACATTTCTTTAGGAATGGCAATGCATTCTCTTGTTTCCTCTAAAATGGGATTAATTGGGGTAGCCGTTTTTTCTCCTGCCTTTATCGTTTCCATTGCAGAAAGAATAGAAGAAACGAAGTATTTCTCCTGAAAGGCTTGAAACTGCTCCTTGCTTTCCAAAACGCTTTCCGGATGCTCCTCTTTTGTGGCAAGAACCGCCGCAAGATTCAAAGTATCCAAAGAGTAGTGCTTAGCAATATTATCTAATGCTGTAGCATTTAACCTGCTTTGCCCCTCCGAAAGAAGAGCCTTATAAGAAATGAAAGGAAGCAGAGGAGTATCCGGATACTTTTCCATAAGGGTGCGAAGAAGAAGTTCGTAATAATATGGAAATGTAAAGCTTTCATCGTTTTCCCCGAAGGAAAAGAAAAGTAAATCCGGTTTTGTATTTTCTTCCAATGCTTTATCCGCTTCCTGAAGATAAAGATAGCCGGAAAGCGCTGTAGCACTGCCGGGGAGCTTCGCCTCTTCATAAACTATCTTCCCGCTGTATTCGCTCTCCAGCAGTTCCTTTAATTTACTAAAATAAGCAGAGTCTGCTCGAAGACTTTCATCTCCAAGAAGAAGAATGTGCAATTCTTCTCCTTTTTTTAATTTTGCAAAGACTTCTCCTTCTCTCTCCTCTACTGCGGAAGAAGCCGCAGCCTCATGAATCAGAGCCTTGTTATGCCTGTCTCTTCCCTCTATCACCTGTCTTCCATAGCGATAAACAAAGAGCGCAGCAAGCGCACCTAAGATCAGAGGAAGGAAAGTCAGGAAAATGCCGAGCGGACTTTTCCTTTTCTTACCATAAGACTTCTTCTCTTCCTCATTTTGTATTTCCTGCATCTCCTGCATCCTTACCTCTTCAAATACAATTCTAATAGTGACAAACTACAGGAATTCCCTGATATACCTTCTGATATAAATTTTGAGCGCTGTTAAAAGGCAGATTAATGCACCCATGCGAACCGGCATTCCGATAAATACTTCCACCAAAACGGTTTCTCCAAAGAGCATCATGAAAACCGATTCCCCGATTAAAGGGCATCCAATAGTTTACCTTCGCCTCGTAATCCGGTCCTTTTAACGTTGCATTACGTGCTTTATAGGTTAAAGAATAGATACCGTCCGGAGTACCATGCCTTCTTGCTATATTTCCCGTTACACAATCGGAGCTGAGTAGCTGCACTCCATTTTCAAAATAGAAAATCTTTTGGCGTCCGATATCCACCTCAACATAGGTATTTCCGATATCGTCAGCGCCTCGAGATGCCGCAACAGTCTCATATTCCGCATCACGAACGATATTCTCCTTTGCTAGTAGATTTTCACTGAGTTGCTTTACCTCTTTTTTTTCCGAAATGGAAAAACCGTACTTTCCACCAAGAGACAAGACTCTTCCGTCTTCTGTCAGGAAGCTTCTTTCCTTTCCGCTTGTATCTGTATAGGTTTTCAGATTTTTTACATACTCTTTAACCCGCTGATTATCCAGTTTCGATCCATCCTCAGTAAACCAAGATAATGTTGTATCACTGTTCAACTCCACAATCTCTCCGGAAAAATTATAACGAACGGTTCCGGGAAGACTCTTGTTTTTCTCATCCTTAAGGCTTTCCAGATTTTCCCGTTTTTCCGCTTCCTCATAAACTCCGGCATCTTCCAAACGAACAAGATTTTTTCCTTCCTGAATTGCATTTTTAATTGCATTTTCCAAGACTTCTGCAGAAATCTTTCCTCCCTGTTTTTCTTCCCCGATTAGATATCCCGCTCCGGGTACATAAGCGCTTAGAAAACCTTCTCTGGGACTTTCATCCGTGCTATGGGAAGCGGCATACTTTTCTACAAAAGAACGCAATAAACTCTCATCATAGGCAAGACTTCCTTTTAAAGGATAGTCCTTCTGCTTTCCCAAGGAAAAAAGCATAAGAAAAGAATCCGGTTTCGGTATAGCGGAAAAATCAGGAGCATATCGTAGTTGAATCTCTTTACCGCTAAGAAGCTCGGTATTTCCTTCTTTATCCACTAGGCTTAATCCAAACTCCTCCTGCTTCCAATTTGAAAAATACTCCGCCGCCTCTTCTCTTTTCATAAGGGAAAGATCAACTTGATTTACCATTGTTCCGGGAAAAAATCGTCCTTCCATAAAGGTTAAAAACAACAAAAGCAAAGATATAATCGTCAGCACCGATACTCCAAGTGATATTAAAATCTGTTTCTTCAAAAACGTACTCCTTCTACTAATCGTATTCCACCTTCATTAGGCAAAGTCCCTTTGCCGGAGCGGTAAATCCCGCCTTTGTTCTGTCTTTGGCAAGCAGAATTTCCTCTACCTCTTCTACTCTTTTTTTATGGAACCCCACCTCCAAAAGTGTTCCTACCATAATCCGAATCTGATACTGTAAAAAACCGCTTCCATGAAAGTAGAAACGAAGAGTACTTCCCGTCTTTCGGATTTCAATATTAAAAAGCTTTCTCACTGTCGACTTTTTCATCTTCGGGTTTCCGCAGAAGGATTTAAAATCCTTTTCCCCGATAAGATAGCTTGCAGCTTTCTGCATTGCTTCTATATCCGGTTCTTCTTCCAAATGATAAAGATATTTTCTTTCGAATACTTCCTTATTTTTCCCAATATGGCAGGAATAACGATAAATCTTTCCTGTAGCAAGGTATCTGGCATGAAAACGTTCGCCGGCTTTTTTAACAGAATTCACTCCGATATCTTCCGGAAGGTATTGATTGCAATAGTCTTGAATTTCCTCTTCAGTCAAATCCGTATCCAAAAACACATTGCAGCACATTCCTCTGGCATGTACGCCTGCATCGGTGCGTCCTGCGGAAAAGCTTTCAACAGGCTCTCTATCACTTCTTGGCATTGCCGTCAGTACCGATTCAAGCTTTCCCTGTATAGTCAATTCCTGCTCCTTTTGCCTTTCAAAGCCATAGTACCGAGAACCGTCATAGCTTAGTAAAAGCTTATAATTTTGTTTCATATTCCTCCCAGCACTGCCCAATCATTTCAAAAACAAAAATCTTGCTTTCCCTACGACATCCTTTGATTTGCTATTATATGATTTTTCTCTTATCCACATGATTTTGAATCATTTGAATAAAACTTTTTGCCCTCTTACTCAGAGGATAGTTGGAATTGCTGACCATATAAATCTTTCTGAAATATCCGCCTTCCTGTAAAGGAAAAGCCAATACATCCCCATTTTTTATTTCCGCCCTTGCAGCAAGCTTCGATACAACGGCAACTCCAACACCTTCCTTTACGGAAAGCATAACAGCACCGGTATTTCCAAATCGTGCTACCACCTTCATATCTTCTATCTTCAGACCGTTTTGCTGTAAGATTTTTAAAGCTTCCTGCTTTGTTCCGGATCCCTGTTCACGCATCACAAAATCAGCTTTAGAAAGAAAGGCCAAATCATTGCTTTCTTTCATTTTCTGATAATAGGGTGTGTTTGGCGTTACAAGAATCAGCTCATCTTCATAAAAAGGCAAAAATGTACAAGCCGTCTTCGGAATAATCGTTCCGCAAAATCCGATATCCGCTCTATGCTCAGCTACATCGGTAACGGCTCCCTTACTATCCGTTTCATGAATGCGAAATTCCGTATTGGGAAAGCGCTTACTGAAATTTGCAAGCATACCGGGAAGCAAGTATTGTCCCGGAATACTGGATGAAGAAATCACAATTTCATTAATGTCATCCTTCGGCTCTTCTTTAAAAGCATTTCGAATCTTATTGGAAAGATTGACTATATCTTTTGCATAAAGATAGATCTGTTCCCCCTCACTCGTAGTATGCACTTCCTTTGTTGTTCTTGTGAAGAGCTGTACTCCGAGATCCTCCTCCAGACTACTGATATAAGAACTGACCGTCGGCTGTGTCAGGTAGAGTTCTTTTGCCGTTTGTGAAAAGCTTTTATTCTTTACAATTCGAACAAATGCCTCTAATTGTTTAATATTCATCCTGTCTCTCCTTTTGCTGCCGGTATCTAAACACTTAGATTCATAGTCTGTCTCAAGATATTTGAAGAATCTACATCGTCTTTAGTTACTGCAGAGCCCCTAATCTACAATGATATTTTTTTCGGAAAACGCAAGTACTTCTCCAATGCACGCGAATCGTGTTGGCAGTCCTGCCCTATCCATTGCTTCAAGAACCGCATCCTTTTCCTCCTTAGGAACACTGTAAAGAAGTCCTCCTGAAGATTGTGGATCAAAAAGAATATCCTGAAAGCCGGTATCTATCCCTTTGAATTCAATCTTTTCTTCTTGAAACTTTCTGTTTTCATGTGCACCTGCAGGAACCAGACCCATCTCGGCGTATTCTTTACTCTCCTTGATATAGGGAATGTCTTTCTTGTGCAGAAGAAAGCTTACCTTACTTGCCTCTGCCATCTCCAAGCTATGTCCCAAGAGTCCGAAGCCGGTAATATCCGTACAGGCATGGACCGTAAAATGATCCATTACTTCCTTCGGTTTTCTGTTTAAACTAGCCATCACGGTCGTTGCCTCCGCAATCGCTCTCTCATCCGCCAAGGAAACCTTTGCAGCGGTATTGATAATTCCCGTACCGATTTGCTTTGTTAAAATCAAAACATCTCCCGGTTTAGCTCCAAAGTTTTTCTGTACCTTAGCGGGGTGTACCAAGCCGGAAACACAAAGCCCGTAGAAAGGCTCATCATTTTGAATGGAATGACCTCCAATCAAAATAGCACCTGCTTCCTTCACCTTATCTGCTCCCCCTTTCATAATCTCAGAGAGCACATCAGGGGACAGGCAGTTTGGAAATCCCACAATGTTTAATGCCAGTTTGGGGATACCGCCCATAGCATAAACGTCGGATAGGGCATTTGCCGCGGCAATCTGTCCAAACATATAGGGATCATCTACTATAGGGGTGAAAAAATCCACCGTTTGAATCATAGCCAAGTCATCCGTTACTGCATAAACTGCAGCATCATCAGAGGTATCAAGGCCAACCAAAACCTTCGGGTCAAAATCGAATTTGGGTAGCTTACTCACAACCTGAGCAAGGGTCTTAGGACCTATTTTGGCCGCTCAACCGGAAAGCTTCGTCATCGATGTTAATTTAATCTCGCTCATTATTTCTCCCTTACTGATTATTGAAAAAAATAGCTCTACAGTTCTCTTTTATTGTACTGCGTGGAAGATATGCCTAATTTCGAGTCTCTTTTAGAAATCGCAGCATGATACATTAGAGTCATTATGAATGAAGAAAAAAGTTAAGAAAATAATCCTTTTCACTTATTTCTTTTTCAAATAACTATTGTACTTTTCTAATAAAAAAAGTCAACATCATGTCTTATTGTACGACTTATTTTGTAAAAAAGAACAGTATTCCTTCCGAAACCGAAAAGGAAAAACTATTTTTTTAAGAAAAATAATTTCACTCAATCTTTACAGTCTAAAATATTTTTACAAATTGCATCCCAAGACAAGAAGGAAATGGATACCATGTTTTTATAAGTATATTCCGTAGCCTTCCTTATGCTTTCCTTTAATTTTGTTTCAAAAGCAGCCATATCTTCTTTTTTCATTTCATCCTGATTCTGCATTTTAGGAAGCTGTACAAAAAATACGGGAGAGGCCGGAGTATTCTCTATAAAGAAGTCCTCTAAGCCTTCCAAAGCGGTAAGCACCACCTTATTCCCGCAGGCAAGCGCTTCCAAAACTGTGAGAGGTACCGCATCAAAAAAACTCGGCAAGGTAAAAATATCCGAAAACTGATAGAATTTCACAAGTTCTTCCTGTTCCAGTCTTCCAAGAAAATGGATCGGATACGAACAGCTTTCAGCCAAGCGATACACGGCTTCTTTTTCCGTAAGATTTCCGTTATCTCCTGCCAAAAAAAGTCGTAAAGAGCTCTTTTCTTTTTCCTCATGAAAAAGGGATTCTACGGCACGAAGTAGGGAAAATACTCCTTTCTTCTCTCCCAGCTTTCCGGCAAAAAGAAGATCCAAAGCCTCTCCTTTTTCCAGTATTTCTCCATTCGGAAGACGGACCGTTCTCCTTCTCGGAATTCCCTCTCTATAGATAATATCTTCCTTCGGAAGTTTAAAGCGTTCGGCATTATAACCTATGGCAATGTTTCTTATTTTATCAGGTTCTACTCCGTAAACACGAATTACCTCTTTTTTCTGCGCCTCTTTAGGCGTGAAAATTCGATCAAGCTTACGAATATTCTCCCGAATAAATTCTCTTTTTAGACCATGCTTTTCCATCTGTCGAAGATCCGTATTATGACAAAAACCGTATATAGTAAGACCCGGAAAAGCTTCTCGAACCAAGGCCGTGAGAAGATAAAGGTGATGACAGAGCACGAGATCGGGTTGAAATTCCTGTACCGCTTCCCGAACTCTCTTTAAAAAAGCCAAACGAAAAGCCTCGAGCATTTCTTCCGTTAAATCTCTGTATCTAGTGCTCCGGTAAGGCATTTCATCACTCATTCCGAGAACCGGAAAGGGCAGATCCGTGGACTCGTAATATACCGGATAAGCCTTCACCCCCGAAAATTCCGGAACCTTATCTTCTTTTGTTATGCCATAGACTACGGCCTGCTCTTCCCCCATTTTCCGGAAGCTTTTCAGTACTTCCGTGAGATAAATCCCCGAACCGGTACTGCTCGGCTTTTGCGCCAGAATACTTAATATTTTCATGTCGACCTCAATTCATTATTGGAAAATTTCCTTCATTACAGCGAAGAAATCTGAATATAAAAAAGCTGCCCAAAAGGACAGCTTTCATAACGGTTTATACCGGAATCTTTGGCGAAGGCGTGTGAGAATCGAACTCACCTAGGACGCTCTACGCGCCCAACACTGGTTTTGAAGACCAGGAGGCTCACCAGGTACCTATCCACCTCCAAAGCGAACGGGTATGATAATAACACAGTAAAAAAGAACTGTCAAACTTCATCGGATTTCAAAATAAGCTATCCCACGTCTTATATACAATACTCAGCATATCATTATATCTTATGTACAAATACCCAGCATGAATAGAAGCATAGAGAACGATAACCGGTAAAAACTATCTGCATGAATCGCTAAAAAACAATCTCGTGAACGGATGCCGGCTTAAGACCCTCTTCTTTTAACACGGAAAGCGTTAAGTCCTTATTCTCCGGTTCCGTAGTCCATGCCAGCCCGCAGCCTGCGGAAATCACGGAAGGAAGAGGAATGAGTCGTCCCGAAAGTTCTCTTTTTTTTCCTATCTGCTCCATCTCCAAAGCATCTACGGTATTTTTAAAGCTGAGTATACATTGTAATTTCTTCTCTCTCATTACGGCTTAATAATCTTCTGGGACTGCATCTGTGTATCTACAATTTCATACATATTGGAAATGATACCGACTCCCAGCTTCTCCTTTATCTTGTAATAATCTGCACAAAGTCCACAGGTCATAATCTTTACCCCCGCCTTCTCTAAGTTCTTTAGGTCGGAAAGAACCGGAGAATCCTCGGAAGTAAGGAAAGCCCCTCTATTATAGAAAACCATAGCGGTCGGAAGAGGATCTACATTGCTTAAGGCAAAAACAAAGGATTTAATCAAGGTCTTTCCCAGTTCTTCCTCTCCTTCGCCCATCTTATCGGAAGAAAATACCACAGTACAAGTTCCTTCCTTCTTTCCTTTCAATGCATGCTCTTTCTTGACTTCCATTTTTACAAGAAAATGGGTATCGGAAAGACTTTCATTGGCTACCGTAAAATCATATTTTCCTGCCAAGCGGCGAAGATTTTCCACACAAGTCTGATTATCCACCTCAATCTCCAAAATACCGTCTTCCTGCATTTCCTCAATTGCCTTCTTTGCTTCTACAACAGGAAGCGGACAAGCCATTCCCATACAATCCAGTTTCTTATTCATTTGCTTCTCCTCTCAAAAAGATAAAAACTAAAATTCAGGTAAATCCTATAAAACTATAGCCATTTTTGTAATCCTTGTCTAATGTAAAAATTAAATAAACAAGCCCTTTTATTTCTATCTTCTATGAATACATTTTCTTATTTATTTGCTTATATATTTGGTCATCTAGCTGTTTTTCGTTTTATTTCTCTTTTTCAAGCTTGCCTGCCTTAACTCTCTTGGCTTTCCACAGTTATCCCGCCTTGATCTAAATCGAAATGGTCAGCCTTCTTCTGAAAGAATCCGGATAGCTTCTATTGCTTTATCCACTTCCTCTTCCGTATTAAAATGGGAAAAGCTGAAGCGCACAGAGCCTTGCTCCACATTGTTTAATGCCTTATGCATAAGAGGCGCGCAATGCCCTCCCGGTCTTGTAGCAATGTTAAAGCGAGTAAAAAGCTCATCACTGACTGCTCCCGAATCATAATCATAAAGATTTAAGCTTAAAACAGGACAGCGCTCCTTCACCGAAAAGTCACCGTAAATACGGATTCCCGGAAGCCCCTTCACAGCATCATACATTTTCCGCATAAGAAAAAGCTCCTGTTCCCGAATCTTCTCCATACCGTATTCTTTAATGTATTCCACACCGGCGTGAAGCCCTGCAATACCGTGCGCATTTAAGGTTCCCGCTTCAAGGTGGTTCGGATTTTCCTTAGGCATATCATGATTATACGTTTCCACCCCGGTTCCGCCATAGGAAAGCGGAGCGAGAGAAACCTCTTCCGCGATAATCATCCCCCCCGTTCCCTGCGGTCCGAGTAAAGACTTATGCCCCGTAAAGCAGAGTACGGAAATTCCCCACTTTTCGCAGTCTATTTCATACACTCCTGCAGTCTGAGAGGCATCTACAATAAAAAGAAGTCCATGCTTCTTTGCAAACGCTCCCATTCTCTCTAAATCCACCATATCCCCGGTCAGATTGGACGCATGTGTACAAATCAAGGCCTTGGTATTCTTTTGTAGCAAAGTATCCAGCTCTTCATAATGCAAGCCTCTTTCTTCGCTGTAAGAAAGGTAAGAAAGCTCCACCCCTCTTTTTTCCATGGCATAAAGAGGGCGAAGGACGGAATTATGTTCCATTACCGTTGTGATAACATGGTCGCCCGCCGCTAAACTCCCCTGAATCGCAATATTTAAGCTCTCTGTAGAGTTTTTTGTGAAAATGCAATTCGAAGCCTTATTTCCATGAAAAAACGCAGTAAGCAGAGTTCTTGTCTCAAATACGGTCTTTGAGGAGCTATGAGATGCGCCGTAAGAAGAGCGACCGGCATTTCCCATATTTCCCATGGCATAGAGCACCGCATCATAGACTGCCTGCGGCTTCTTTTGACTCGTTGCGGCATTATCCAGATAAATCATTTACGCCTCCGTTTTCCGATAAAGAGCATGACCGCTCAGTTTTAAAAATAGTAGATAGAGTTCCATTTTGATAAAAAGTAAATAGAGTTCCATTTTGATAAAAAAACAATTTAGCTCTCCGTTTAATAGAAAAATAAATTAGCTCTCCATTCGATAGAAAAACAAATCAACCTTCTCTCCCTCGGAGAATGGTGCCAAAGAGGAAAGCTTCACCTTAATTTCCTGCCCCTCCCATTTCACTATATACTGCTTCATTATAGCAAGAAATTGGGCAGAAACCACTTCTCCATTAAGAACAATCCGAGTCTCCTCTTTCCCTCGTACTCCGGATAGAGACTCCACTCTTCCCTTTTCATTTTCCATTCCCCACTCTTCCGGTCTTAAGGCATAGCTCTTCCCGTCCACGATAATCCTTGTACTTTCTCCGAAAAAGTCGCGGACATAGTCGTTTACCGGTCTTCGATAAAGCTCCTCCCCGCTTCCGATTTGCAGTATTTTCCCCTTTTCCATAATCCCGATGCGATTGGAAAGCCCCATAGCCTCCTCCTGATCATGGGTAACAAAGAGCATGGAAAGTCCCAGACTTTTTTGCAGTCTTTTTAATTCATCCCGGATGCGAAGTCGCAAGCCCGCATCCAGATTGCTGAGAGGCTCATCCAGAAGTAGGAGCTTAGGTTCAATCGCAAGCGACCTGGCAAGAGCTACTCTTTGCTGTTGTCCCCCGCTAAGTTCCGTTACCGCTCTTTTCCGAAAGGCGGAAAGCCCGACCATATCCAGATACTTTCCGGCAAGCTCTTCTCTCTCTACTCGACTTATTCCCTTTTGCTTTAGTCCGTAGGAAACATTGGCAAGAACAGACATGTGCGGAAAAAGGGCATAAGACTGAAACACCGTTGCCACAGGTCGTTTTTCCGGAGGCAAATCGGTATATTCCTCTCCTTGAATTAACACTCTTCCTTTATCCGGACGTAAAAAACCGCCGAATACCTGCAAGCAAGTGGTTTTTCCACAGCCCGATTCGCCAAGAAGACAAAAGATTTCCGACTCCTTAATTCCCAGAGTGAAATCCTCCAAAATATTGGGCTCTTTTTTATCATAGCGTAGGGAAATATTTTCCAGCTTGGCAATCCATTTCTCTTCCATTTTATAACTCCTCAAACAGTTTTTTCCGATATAGTACTCTACTTCCCTCCAAAAAAAGATAAAACGCCAAAGAAAGAAGAATCATAATCCCGGAAATCAAGGACGCTACATTGTAATTCCCACGGTTTACGGCATCAAATAAAGTATAAACCAGCACCTTATACTTTGCGCTAATCAAAAAGATTACCGCTCCCATCGTTGTTAAGCTCTGTGT
Organism: Oribacterium parvum ACB1; assembly: GCF_000238055.2. Taxonomy (GTDB): domain Bacteria; phylum Bacillota; class Clostridia; order Lachnospirales; family Lachnospiraceae; genus Oribacterium; species Oribacterium parvum. Next base: position 1,821,498 of record NZ_KE148312.1, on the reverse strand, counting down.
AAACTGATTATAAACAGAGGATAGGAAACTAGGCAGGAGCAAGGGAAAAATAATTTCCGTAAAAACTTTAAAAGGATTCCCTCCGAGGTCTCTCCCCGCCATCTCCAGGTCCTTCGGTAAATTACTCAGTGCTGTACTCGCCATGCGGCTGCCAAGCGGAAGCTGACGGAAAATCATACAAAAAAGAATAATCCAAACCGTACCGGTAAGTCTTAGAGGTGGCTTATTAAAGGCCAAAATATAGGCAAGTCCAAAGCAGGTTCCGGGTAAAAGATAAGGCAGGGAAAGAATAAAATCCGGAATTTTTCTTCCGATAGGAAGCTTTCTTTCTACAATATAGGAAAGCACAAAGGCAAAGAAGCTGCCAACGAAACCAGTCACAAGAGATAAGAAAAGAGTTAAAAACAGAGTAGAAAGATTGTAGGAAAAGAGCTCCCCCATATTCTCTAAAGTAAAGCGCATTTGTCCCTTTTCAAAACGAAGAAATCCATAGAGAAAAATACAAAGATATTGCAGGATTTGAAAAAGGAAAAAGAGAAGTAAAGAAAGCTTAAGCACTACTCTGATACCGGCATTTTCCGGAAAACGAGGCGGAATCTTTCCTTTCTGCCCCTTATTACGCTTCTCACTTTCTTCAATAGCAAAACGGTAAAGAAGGAAAGAAAGAAACGCCGGAAAAAGCAGCAGTATATTCATGGCTGCCGTCTTTTGAAAATCGGAATAGCCGATAATCTGTAGATAGATTTCACTTGCAAGCGTACTGTATCTTCCCCCAATAATAATCGGAGTTCCAAAGTCGGAAAGAGCCCTAAGGAAACTCAAAAAAAAGCTGGCCAAAAAAGCAGGACGCAGTAAGGGGAGCACAATATCCTTCATAATGGATAAAGGATTTGCACCAAGGTCTCGTCCGCTATAGAGGAGCTTTCCGTCCATGGAACGAAGGGCATGCAGAAAAAAAAGAATGTTTAAGCAGGTAAAATGCAGACTCTGCATTCCGATGACACCGTACTTGTTATAGGGATCGAGGCTTAGTCCTAGAAGCCTGTAGCTAATAATACCCCTTCTTCCGTACAAGCTGATAAAGGAGAGGGAGGAAATAAAGGGAGGGGAAACAAGGCTCATCGATAAAATCATCATGCAGAATTTTTGCTTCCAACCCTTTAGCTGTACTATCCCATAGGCCAGAATAAAAGCCATTATCGTCGAAATAAAAGCGGATAAAAAGGAGCTTTCCATACTGTTCCAAAAAGCATAACGGTATTTTTTTAAAATACCGGCAAAGAGGGAAAGGCTATCCCCTCCCTGAAATGCCCGAAGAAATAAGAGGGCAATCGGATAAAGAATAAAGAGAAAAAGAGGAATCAGCAGAAAAAAAAGAAAGATACAGAAAAAAAGGGTGGACAAAGCCACCCCCTTTCTTCTTTTCGTGAATCCTAAAGCCAAATCATGAGAAAAGTCCTTTTCCTTTTTGGAAATCATGAATTAAGCCTCATTCTTGCTTCCGGCAAGAGTCTCCCACTTTTCAAGAATACTGTCTCTCTGTGCACCGAAAAGGGCTAAATCTTCTTTCATAAGCTTTCCTGTATCAAAGGAAAGCTCAATTCCGGAAAGCTTCGGAAGAACGACCTTAATGGTATTCTTACCGTCAATTTCAGCCAATTCCTTTAAGTGATCCTCACTGTTATAGAGCCAGTTTAAGAATTCCTTTGCCTGCTCTACATTGGCAGCACCCTTAAATACGGCAACGCCCTCCGGTACATAGGGGATACCGTCCTCAGGATAAACTAAAGAACAGTTCTGCTCGGAAGCAAGCTTTTCCGTCTTCTTATCCATCGGGGTAATACCGATAGCTACTTCTCCCTGAGAAGTTTTCTCTCTGGGATCGCCGCCTCTCTTGGAGTAATACTTCACATTCTCATTTAAAGCAGTGAAATACTTCCATCCTTCCTCTTCACCCTTCTTCTGCAGAAGAGCATTTACCACACCGTAGTTGGTGCCGGATACGGCAGGATTGGACATCAGAACTTCGTCCTTATATGCAGCGTTCGTAAGATCATCCCAGCTCTTCGGAGCCTCGATATTCTTTTCCTTTAAAATGCCGTCATTTACGATAAAACCTACAACGGTAACTCCCTTGGTATACCAGTAATGGTCCGGATCAATATAGCCTGTTGCAAAATCATCCGCAGCATCAAGGTCTATCTTCTCGAGTAAACCGTTGTCCTTCGCGCTCATGAACGCATCGATTCCGCCGCCAAACCAAAGGTCTGCAGTCGGAGTACCGCCTTCCGCCTTAAGCTTACTGATTACCTCACCGGAAGACATGGAAAGTAACTCTGTCTCAATTCCGGTATCCTTGGTGAACTCATCAAAGAGCTTCTTGTAATCCTCGGAAGTCGCCACAATGGAAAGCTTTCCGCCAACACTTGCCTTCTCGGACTCCGCCTCGGTTTCCTTCACCGTTTCTTGTGCGGTGCTTGTTTCTTCAGCCTTTGCCGTCGTTTCCGCAGCTTTCTTTCCGCCGCAGGAAGCAAGAAGAGCTAAAGAAAGAATTGCTGCTGTGCTCATTGCCAGTCTCTTTTTCATAAATTCCTCCTCATTGTCTATACTCAGAACCTGCCTAGTATAACATATTTTTCTAAAAGATAAATTATTATTATCAAAAAATCAATTTCAATAATTTAAAATTTGTTTTTATATTTGAAAGAATTTTAAATTATTGAAGTGGCATACGCTTGACAATTATCAATAAAATTCTGCAGATTAAAAGCATCATGAAACTCTACTAGGTAATAATCATCCGGAAACCCCACAGCCTAAAACAGCCTAAAAATCAAGATGGCAAAGCCGTAGATTAAATCATCAGAATAAATTTATAGATTAAAATCATCAAGATAATACGAAGGAATCCAACAGCTTCCGATAAATTTTTGTACAGCGTTCCAAATCATCAATCTCCAGAAATTCATCTCGTTGATGCGCTACCTTTAAGCTTCCGGGACCGTATGAAAGAGTGTTTTTATTTCCCAAAATACCTGCGGCTACTGCAGTATCGGTATATCCCGGAAAGGGCAGGACCTCCGCCTTATATCCGGACTGTTCGATTGCATTCTTTAGTAAAGGTAATAAAGCATTGTCCAAGTAATGCGGAATAGCCGGGCGATTGCCCTTGATTTCCACATCCAGTCTTAAACCCGGATATTTTTCCTTTACCTTCTCTCCCGCTTTCAATAAAATCTCCCTTCCATCTTCCACCGCATATGGTGGCACTAATCGCATATCTACCGAGCACTCCGCTTCAGCAGGGACCTGATAGGGATGAATCCCGCCCTTACACTGGCCAAAGCAGATTTTGGACTCTCCTAAGAAAGAATCAACTTTAAGCTTCTCGACTGCCTCTTTTGCATATTGCAGAGTCATTCCCATACATAAAATGGCATCTGTTCCCATTTCCGGTTCTGAGGCATGAGCCGCCTTCCCATGAAACAAAACTCGATACCAAAATCTCCCCTTATGAGCGGTTTGAATACTCCCGTCAGTAGGCTCCGTATCCATAAGTAAGGTATCCTTCGTAATCCACTTCCGTTTTATCGCTTCTTCTACCCCCTTCATTTCCCCTTCTTCATCGTATGTGAAAATTATCTGCAGTCCAGAACTAAGTCTTTTTTTCTTGCACTCCTTTTCAGTTGAAGCGAAGTCTCCCAAGAATGATAAAAAGGCAGCAGAAGCCGAAGCCAAGCCGGCCTTCATATCGGAAGAACCTCTCCCGTAAAAACGATTCCCTTCCAATTCTCCAAAAGGATTTTTGCTCCAGTTTAAACCAATTGGCACTGTATCCATATGGCAAATAAAGCTAAAGCACTTTTCCCTGTCTTCTGCCGGAAGAACAAAGCGAAGAATAGGACGATTTCCCTCACAGTCTATTCGCTCATAAAAGCCGCCAATCTTTTCAAAAGGCTCTCTCAAAACACGAATTAAATAGTCTGCCACTTCCCCCTCTCCCTTCCCGGGATTCGTGCTGTCAATAGAAACCAGATCTTTTAATAAAGTAAATGCTTCCATTATCTTCCTCATTTCTTAACGTCATAACTCTAATAGCAATCATTACAAAAATATTCCATATCTTTAGACAAGAGAAAAAAAGGCCAAGTAAGTAAAACTTACTCAGCCTTTTCAAAAAATTCTTACTTTATCTGTGCAGCAACCTCTGCAGCGAAATCTTCGTTCTTTTTCTCCAGTCCCTCACCGGTCTCAAAACGAACGAAACGAACTAAGGAAAGCTCAGCGCCAGCCTGCTTAGCTACGCTCTCTACATACTGACCTACGGTCTGCTTTCCGTCCTCAGCACGAACATAGACCTGATCCACAAGACAAACTTCCTTCAATTCCTTATTCAGTCTTCCCTCAACAATTCCGAGTAAAACCTTCTCAGGAGCGTTCGGCTTCTCATTCTTTGCAGCGGCAAGAAGGATTTCTCTCTCGTTCTTCAGATAGTCCTGATCTACTTCAGCACGAGTAATGTACTTCGGATTTAATGCAGCAATCTGCATAGCTACGTTCTTAGCCATTTCCTTAACAGCATCGTTTACTACGGAGGACTTCACCTGAAGAAGCACACCGATTCTTCCGCCGGAGTGAACATAGTCCTGTACAAGACCGTTCGGCTCTTCCAGCTTCTCAAAGCGACGGATGTTCATATTCTCTCCGATTACGGAAATCGTTGCTGAAAGCTGCTCGGAAACAGTCTGAGACGGATCAAGTTCCCACTTTTCTGCAAGAAAAGCAGTAATATCCTTAGCGTTGCTATTCAGTGCCTGTGCGGCAACTTCATCTACAAAAGTACGGAATTTCTCATTCTTTGCAACGAAGTCTGTTTCTGCATTAACTTCTACAACAACACCACGCTTTCCATCGGAAGAAAGCTTAGTAAAGGAAACGCCCTCGGCAGCGATTCTTCCTGCCTTTTTCTCCGCTCCGGCAAGTCCCTGCTCTCTCAAGTGCTCGATTGCCTTCTCCATATCTCCTTCCACAGCGGCAAGTGCCTTTTTACAAGCCATCATACCTGCTCCGGTTACTTCTCTTAATTCTTTTACCAATGCAGCTGTAATCTCTGCCATTTTACTTTCCTCCTCTATTTCTTTATACGAGAATATTGCACGCCATTCGCACAATATTCTTCATAAAAACAATCCCTTCTGTCCAAAGCCTAAACAAGAGGTTCCAGGCTTCGCCTGCGCCACTTGTTAAGAATTAAAGCACAAAAGGGAGGTTCAATATCTTATTCTTCCTCTTTGGAGAAGTCTTCTTCGCTACTTGCTAAAGCGGCCTCTTCCTCAGTCATGTCGCCCTGCTTTGCTTCAATAACGGCATCTGCCATCTTAGCAACAATCAACTTAATAGCACGAATAGCATCATCATTACCCGGAATGATGTAATCCAACTCTTCCGGATCAGCATTGGTATCGGCAATACCGAAAAGAGTAATTCCTAAAGAGTGTGCCTCCTGAACGCAAATCTTCTCTTTCTTCGGATCGATAACAAAGATAGCATCCGGAGTCTTCTTCATATCCTTAATTCCGCCTAAGTTAGCCTCAAGCTTAGCCCACTCCTTCTTTAAAAGAGTAACTTCCTTCTTCGGAAGAACATCAAATGTTCCGTCTTCAGCCATCTTCTCGATATCCTTCAGTCTCTGGATTCTGGAACGGATGGTCTTAAAGTTGGTAAGCATACCACCAAGCCAACGCTCATTTACATAGAACTCACCGCAACGAAGTGCCTCAGCCTTCACAGCATCCTGCGCCTGCTTCTTGGTTCCTACAAAAAGAACGGTTCCTCCGTTTGCTACGATCTGAGAAAGAGCATTGTAGGAATCATCAACGAGCTTTACAGTCTTCTGTAAATCGATAATGTGAATTCCGTTTCTCTCTGTGTAGATGTAGGGAGCCATCTTAGGGTTCCATCTTCTGGTCTGGTGTCCGAAATGTACACCGGCTTCCAATAACTGCTTCATTCCAATTGCACTCATTTTATACCTCCTTGGTTTACCTTCCCTTATATGCTGTGTGCAGACCGAAATCATCTCAAAAGACACCGTCGGTTTTTCATATAAGGTGATCATTTATTGACTGAATAATGCACAAGGCATAATCCCTCGTCCGTCCTAAAATAGGCAGTAAAAAACTCGCCATAAAAAGACGCAGAGACTACTATAGCAAAATAGTCTCTGCTTTGCAATAGGGATAAGAACATAATCTATTCTTATTTTTATGCCATAATCTCCCCTTCTTTTTTCTCTCCGCTTTTCGCATCCTTCGGCTTTTGCCAAGTCATATAATCACAGTCCGGATATCTTGAGCAGGAATAGAAAATTCTTCCCTTTTTACTTCTTTTCTTTACACACTCCGCACCACAGGTCGGGCAGAGAAAGCCTGCATATTCTACATAGGGCTTCGTGTTCTTACAATCCGGGAATCCGGGACAGGCAAGAAACTTTCCGTGAGGGCCGTATTTCAAGACCATCTTTCTGCCGCATTTATCACAGACTACATCTGTTTCCTCATCCTTAATGCTTACCTTCTCAACCTCTTCCTTTGCCTTTTCCACTGCTGAGGAAAGGTCCGGATAGAAATTCTCCACAATGGTTTTCCAAGCGGTCTCTCCGACACTGACGGAATCCAAAAGGGATTCCAAATTCGCCGTAAATTCCTTGTCTACAATTCCAGGGAAATTCTGAGACATCATCTCATTCACCGCATTACCCAGTTCCGTAACAAAAAGATTTTTCTTTTCTTTCCCCACGTATCTTCTTAATAACAAGGTACCTATTGTCGGTGCATAGGTAGATGGTCTTCCAATTCCGCCCTCTTCCAGTGCTTTTACAAGAGAAGCCTCTGTATAATGTGCCGGAGGCTGGGTAAAGTGCTGTTCCTTCAGCCATTCTTTTACCGCAAAGCTGTCTCCTTCCTTTAGAGGAGGGAGCGCAATATTCTTCTCATTTTTGTCCTCTTCCGACATATACACCGCAAGAAATCCTTCAAAGCGAAGTCTGCTTCCATTAATTGTAAAAATATAATCCTTCGCGGATAGTTTAATGGTTTCCGTTTCGTATACCGCACTTTCCATTCTGGAAGCCACGAAGCGCTTGTAAATCAGCTGATACAGCTTGTATTCGTCTTTTCCCAGACTGTCTTTTGCTTCAAAAGGAGTAATTTCCAGATAGCTCGGACGAATTGCTTCGTGAGCATCCTGTATCTTTCCTTCTTTCTTTTCTTCAGCCTGCTTTTTCTGACAGTACTCTTCTCCGTATTCTGCGCGTATTTTTTCCAAAACAGCCCGGTGCGCTTCATCAGAGATTCTTGTGGAATCGGTTCTTAAGTAAGTAATCAGTCCTACTACACCTCTTCCCTTAATCTGTACTCCCTCATACAAACTCTGGGCAATCCGCATGGTCTTTTGTGTCGGAAAAGATAACAGCTTTGCCGCTTCCTGCTGCAGAGTTGAGGTTGTAAAGGGAAGAGGAGCCTTCTTTCTTCTCTCTCCCTGCTTCTTCTCCACGACAGTCAGCTTAGTCTTTCCGATTTCCTTTAAAATCGAAGCTACAGTTTCTTCCTTATCCAAGGGAATACGCTTATCCTTACCATAGAAAGAAGCCGATATTTCTTTCTTACCGACAGAAAATACCGCATCTAAACTCCAGTATTCTTCAGGAACAAAGGCTGCAATCTCCGCCTCTCTGTCACAGATCATTTTTAATGCAACAGACTGCACGCGTCCCGCCGAAAGACCTTTCTTGATTTTCTGCCAAAGTAAAGGACTAATCGTATAGCCCACCAAACGATCCATTACCCTTCTGGCCTGCTGCGCATTGACCAAATCCATATCAATCTCTCTCGGATTTTTCAAGGCATTCTTTACCGCATTTTTAGTGATTTCATTAAAACTGATTCGAGAAATCTTATCCTCGTTATTGGCATCCTTTAAGAGTTCCTTTTGCAAATGCCAGCTGATTGCCTCTCCTTCTCGATCCGGGTCAGTTGCCAGATATATTTTATCCGCTTTTTTGGCTTCTTTTTTTAACTTACTTAAAAGGTCTCCCTTCCCGCGTATGGTAATGTACTTAGGCTCATAGTCATTTTCCACATCCACACCCAGGGAACTTTTTGGCATATCAATTAAATGCCCCATTGTGGCATCGATGGTATAGGATTTTCCCAAAAACTTACTGATGGTTTTTACTTTTGCCGGAGACTCTACGATAATTAAGTTATTGCTCATTAAAAAGCTATTCCTCCTGTTCAGAAACGAACATTTCTTTTTTTAAGACTATTCGCTGAGATTTATAAAATTGTCGTCAATATAAACGATGAAGAAAAAAAATGCAAGGCTTAGATTTGTTCGTCAAAATTTTTTCTTTCTATAATAGGAGCTTGAAATACATTCACAGTACCCTTCTATTTCCATTTTAACCAATATACTATAAAGACTTTGCAAGGGAATTCCAAGTTCCTTATATAAAGCATCAATATGCTTCCCTTCTAGATCCAAAGCATTATAAATCCGTTTTTCTTCTCCCTTCAGATTCGGCTTTTTTTCATTATCCTTCCCCGCTTCTATAGAAAAACATGATAAGATATCTTCTTTTGAAAGGCAGAGGCTTGCTCCCTCCATCAGCAACCTATTGCAACCTCTGGATAAAGGATCCGTAATTCTTCCCGGAACAACAAAGACCTGCTTCCCTTGCTCCAAGGCTCTATCCACCGTAATAAAAGTGCCGGAACGTTCTTTTGCTTCCACCACAATCAAAATATCGGAAAGTCCGGCAATCAGACGATTTCTTGCCACAAAATGATGCGGTAAGGGAGGGGAACCTTTCGGATACTCACTGATTATCCCCCCTTCTTCCTGAATTTTAGAATACAACTTTCTGTTTATTGCGGGATAGCAGATATCCACGCCGCATCCCAGAACAGCATAGGTTTTTCCGCCTCCCAAAAGTGCTCCTTCATGTGCTGCGGTGTCTATTCCGTATGCCATACCGCTGATAATACTGATTCCGTATTCTGACAGCTCTTTAGCCAAAGTTCTCGCTACCATTTTTCCGTATTCCGTACCGTCCCTTGCACCAATTATTCCTACCGTCATCTCAACCGGATCCGGAAGTCTTCCCTTTAGGTATATACAGCCCGGACTCTCCGGAATCTCTCTAAGACGCTCCGGAAAGCGAGAATCAAATGCCGGAATTTCTTCTATTCTGTTCACTCCAGCCCCCTTTTAATACAATTTTTCATCCACTGTACGATAGCTTACTGCCTCCGAAAGATGAGGAATTCCGATTTTCTCCTCTCCTTCCAGATCAGCAATGGTTCTGGCCACTTTTAAAATCTTGTGATACGTCCTCATGGAGAGATTTTTTATGGCAAAAATTTTCTTCATAAATTCCTCTTCTTCCTTCCCCAATGTACAAAATTTTTCAAGTTCACCCACTCCCATCTGACTGTTCCACTCTATTTTTTCTTCATGCTTAAAACGTTCCTTCTGTCGTTGCATTGCCTGTTCCACTTTCTTTCGTAAATCATCGGAACAAAGCTTCCCCTCTTTTCCCAGAGCATCCTCAATGGAAACAGGCGGAAGTTCCATGGAAATATCGATTCTTTCTAAAATAGGTTTAGACAGACCTCTTTGATAAGTCCGTATCTGAGCAGGGCTACAATTGCATCGATTTCTATCCGGAAAAAAACCGCAGGGACAGGGGTTCATCGCAAGCACCAAGAGACAGTCTACATCATAAGAAAAAACCTGTTGCAGACGGTGTAAGACTACTTTCCTCTCTTCCAAGGGACTGCGTAGAGCTTCTACTGTCTCCTTTCTAAATAGGGGTAACTCATCCAAAAAGAGAACTCCCTTTGTTGCTAAAGCAAGTTCACCCGGTACGAGATTTCCGTGCACCATTCCCCCAAGCAATGTATTTTGACTGATGGCAGAATGCGGTGCTCGAAAAGGCCTTTCCTCTATCATTCCATATTCCGAAGAAAGACTCCCTGCTATAGAATAGATCTTGCTTATCTCCAGCTTCTCTTCTTTACTAAGCTTAGGAAGAATAGTCGGTATTCTTTTCGCCAGCATACTCTTCCCTGCACCCGCAGGTCCCGAAAAGAGAAGCGCATGCTTACCGGAAGCGGCAATAAGGCAAGCACGAATCCCCGCTTCTTGTCCCACAACATCTCGAAAATCCTCTACTGCCTTTTTTCCCTTGCTTTTTTCTCTTGCATCTTGTAAGCCAATCTTAATTTTCTTCTTAGAAACAGATTCTTCCTTTTTCTCCGCATCGAAATCGTTGCATTTTTCTTTCTCTTTTTTCCATTTTTTCAAATATTTTTGCGGTAATAAAAGAATAAAATCTTCAACCGAGGAAAGGGCGGTTACTTTTATATTTTCACAGTTTCTTGCTTCTTTTTCATCTTCCTTCCCTACAAATACGCCTTCTATTCCGGCCTCCTTCATAGCCATGACCATCGGAAGCACTCCGGGAATATGCTTTATCTCTCCATCTAGACCCAATTCTCCTAAAAAAGCATGATTTTTATAGGGGAAATCCTCTATCTTCTGTGTAGAAAGCAACATTCCGACTAAAATAGCAAAATCAAAGGAGGTCCCTCCCTTTCGTATATCTGCCGGTTGTATGTTTATGGTTATCTTCTTTGGAGGAAGTTCTATTCCGATATTTTTCAGAGCTATCTCCGCTCGGTCGAGCGCTTCTCTAACCGATGGCGAAACATTCCCGACAATCAAAGAACGAGGTAAACCGTTCGACTCATCCACTTGTACCGAAAAAAGATAGGCATTTAACCCTATCAGACCGGCAGAATATACATTGGCCAGCATAAAATCCTCCTGATTGAAAAAGAATAAAATAAGAATTTGAAAAAAATCCAAGAAAAATGAATTAAAGTATCTTAAAGATATAAACAGAATAAGCAGTGTTTTTCAATTGAAATAAAGATGAAAATAAAAGAATTTAGATTTAGAGAAATTGAGATACTCGTAAACTCGAATATTTGAATATTTAGATATTTAAAAATTTAAATTCTCGAAATTTTAGCTACAGGAAATTTTAGATATTACTATTCCTGTTTCAAACAATGCAAGAATTATATACTATATAAATTATTTTGTGTCAACATTTCCGTTTACAAAATTTCCTCGCAACTTTTTACCAGTGTTTGAAAATCCTCCGGCATAGGCAAAATAAAGTTTCTTTCAGACAAAGAAGACAAAATATCTTCCTTTTCTATAGCAGGAAAAGAAAGAGAATAGGCATGTAAAAGCTGCCTCTTGATTCCCTTATTTTTGTATAGCTTATTCATCTCCCGATTTCCGTATTTATCATCTCCCAGAATCGGGTGCTGCAAAAAAGAAAGCTGAGAACGAATTTGATGGGTCTTTCCGGTTAAGAGCTTAACAGAAAGCAAAGTGAAAATTTGATTTCCATCCCTATACTTATGAAGCACAGAAAAAACAGCGGAAATCTTTTCTCCCTCTCCTTCCGTCTTCTTATAGACCTTATTTTCTTTTTTATCTTTTTGGATAAAGCTTTCCTGTAGTCCTTCTTTCTGAAAATCCCCTGTAACCAAAGCATAATAATGCTTTTCTATCCTATGCTCCTGCATCATTCTACCGAGACTTTGCAAGGAAGCAAGATTCTTTCCGAACAAAATCAGACCGGAAGTATTTCGATCCAGACGATTGGCTATACCCGGCCTAAAGGTTGCACGCTGCTCCGCACTCACTTCTCCATTTTCCAGGAGATACGCAGAAAGAAGAGAATTAACTGAAAGGGATGAACTTTCATCATTCTCCGACAATAAACCTGCCGGCTTTGCAAAAAGAATCAGATTCTCGTCTTCATAGTGAATATATTTTTTGTAGGAGCTATCCCAGTGTTGTTCTATTTCTTTTCCGGCGGAACTTAAGTTCTTCAAACTTTCTTCCGAAAAATATAGTTGTACCTTGTCTCCTATTGACAAAAGTTCCTTGCCGCTTGCCCTTTTTCCGTTCAGTAAAATGTTTTTCTTTCTGAGCATCTTAAAAAGAAAGGAGTCTTTTTGTCCTTTGAAAAACTTTTGCAATAGCTTTATAAGCTTTTGCTCCTTTTCATTTTCAGAAACCAGAATTTCTCGCATATAATCAATCCATTTCTTTTCCAGCCTTGGCTGTTTTAAAGTTAAGTATAGAATTTCCTTAGGAACTTTATCAGAATAAAATCAGGAATAACCCGACTCATAGCATAGAAAAGCTTCATGGAAAAGCCATAAACAGATACGGGTCGCTTCAATACGCTATCCATCAGTGCCTGCATGGCAACTTTTTTGGGCTTTGCCATAAAGAAGGACTTTGCGAAACGAAGCTTCCCTTCATTTCCCGCCACCTTGAAAAATTCCGTATCCACAGGTCCCGGACATACTGCGGTGACACCAATCTCTCTTTCCCTAAGCTCTTCTCTTAAGGACAAGGAAAAGGAGTAGACATAAGACTTCGTTGCAGCATAGACCGAAAACTCCCTTTGCGGTAAAAATGCCGCAGCTGACGCAATCTGAATGATTCTGGATTTCCTCCTCATAAACGGAAGCGAATATACGGTAAAAGCAGTCAATGCCTTACAATTTAAATCAATCATCTTAAGCTGTTCCGATTCGGAAAGTTTCTCCGTCTCCCCCAATTTACCAAAGCCCGCAGCATTGACCAAAAATAAAATTGAGGGCTTATCCTTCGTTAATGCGCTGCGGTATTCCTCTATTCCTTCTTTCTCTGTTAAGTCATAAGAAAAGATTCGAGTAGGACAAAACAGTTGATTCGCAATCTTTTGCAGTTCATCCTTTCTTCTGGAAAATAGCCAGAATTCCTCTACGGCAGGAATTCTATCCTGTATGGCAAAACAAATCTCTTTTCCAATTCCCGAGCTTGCTCCTGTTATTACCGCTATGTTCATACGCCACCTCTTTTAGATATTGATTATTCCGTCTGTAAGTATAACTATCAATGCACAAAAGCTGATTCAAATATAAAAGAAAAGCCTAAGAATCATATGCACTTAAGCTTGATTCCTAGACTCTTATCATGCTGCGGGAGATGGGACTTGAACCCACACGCCCAACCGGACACAAGATCCTTAGTCTTGCCTGTCTGCCATTCCAGCACTCCCGCACAACAAAAGGTATACTACCATAATGTTGCGCGGCTTGCAAGAACTTTTTCAAAGAATCAATATCTTAGTTGGAATCATTCTCCTTAGAATCTTCCTTTACTTCCTCTTCAACCTGTTTTTTTCTTGACCTGCTCGGCCTTCTTCTACTTTTTTTCTTTACTTCTATATTATTGTCCGTTTTCTCCGTTTCCCTTTTTTCTACATCTTTTTTAGTACCTTGGGTTTGCATATCTTTTTTAACAATTTCTGGATTTTGAGAGTCTTTATCCTCGGAATCTTTCTTTTTCGAATCCTTCTTCTTTAAATTCTCCCTCTTTGGATTTTCCTTCTTCGGATTCCCCTTCTTCGGATCTTCCTTTTTCGAATCTTTCTTCTCCAAATTTTCCTTCTTAGGATTTTCCTCCTTTGGATCTTCCTTCTTTGGATCTTCCTTATCTAACCCCGGTTTTTCAGGATTATTCCCCGTCGAAGACCCCCCCTTATCCTTTCTGTCCTTCGGGGCACTTTGCTTTGTTTTCTTCTCTATAGCTCCTTTTTCGGGAACAAGAGGTAACTCTGCCTCTCCGGAAACTTCTTTATTGTCTTTACTTTCTATCTTTTCTTTACTATCTTTACTTTCTGTTCCTTCTTCCGTCTTCTTTCCACTATGCCTTCTTCGGGAGTTTCTTCTTCTCTTCTCTTTCTTTCCTTCTGTAATATCATTTTCCTCTTCCGCTAACAATGTGCTTTCCCCAACAGAAGACTGATCCAAACTTCCTTCTAATTCTTCTTCCACTTTTATCATGGCTTTTTTTACAGCATCCCATACATAACGAACTTGATTTGGTGCCGCTTTGAATGTTTGTGCAGTTTCCGGTTTTGGTAATTCTTCTAAGAGTACACTTCCGTTCATGGAGGAAGATTCTTCCTTTTTCACTTCTTCCTCTGCAATAGAGTTTATACTGCTCGGCAGGTTTGCCTCAGAAAGCAATACCTTTTCCGGAAAAGATTGTTTTACATTCTTCTCCGCTAATGTTTTATTCTGATTTTCACCATCCAACTCCGGTGAACTTTCAATCTCTACTACGTCTACTGAATCTTCCTTCGCTATAAGATTTTCCTCTTCCAAGAACTCCTTTAAATTCTCAAGCTCGTTATCTGTCAGTGTATATTCCTCCTCTTGAGAAGGTTTAGCAAGAGGATTCGGGAGAATTTCCACAGGATTCAAATGACTACTCAAATCGTAATTCACCTGTCTGCCTCTCCTCCAGAATCGATTTCTACTCAAAGTAGGTCTTGTAGGGATATTGTTCATGGTTTCAAAAGCCTCCGTAAGAAGCGCTTTCTGACTTCTTTCCTTGGCTCTTCTGATTCGTTCATCATCATTGGCAATGGAATGGAGGAAACACTCCTCAATTGTTTCTCCAAGAAGAATTTCCGCTCCTCTTAAGCTGTGCCAGAAATCTCGAACCGCTGCATACCCCTTATCCTTGGAAACAATGCAAATCTTTTCCCCCGTATCGAGAAACATGCCCGTTGTAGACGCAATATACATATCTAAAGCATTGCTGTGTTGCTTTAGAAGCTTCACCATCCGCACATGGACGTTCTTTGCTTTTAAATCGTCCACTACTCCCTTATTCACAGCAGAATTTTCGTCACTATAATACACCACCAGAGTGTCCTGTTCATTGAGATATTCTACCCCCTGAAACCCGCTGGCATGCGTATTCTCAAAATCAATTAAAATAATCACTTTTTTCTCCTTCCGGGAAGCATAGCATATCAAATAAACTATGCATTCCTATCCGGATTATCTCCTGTCAAAAAACTATAGAAATCACCATCATCTAATTTTCTTAAAATGAATTTTGTTTTTTCCAAAGGATAAGGTACTTCTTCTTCCTTACAATACAGAATTTCCGAAATCATCACCACTGTTTCCGCATTTTCCTGTCTGCTACTTGGAACCAATACAAAGTCTCCTACTGCCAGATTATCTTCCCTACTCCTATAATAATAGCTTTTCCCATTCGGTTCAAAAATACAGGAAAGATAAATATGTTCATCTTTTTTCACCCCGTGATGATACAATCCGGAATCAAAAATAGTTCCGAACACGCCGTAATAGGCCAGTGTTTTATGAAAGTCCTCCAACAAATCATCCCAGTCATCCGGCAATCCGTATCGATCATACGTTCTTCTAAGTACTTGCCTTTTTCCATTTTCAAAATACAGACATATTGTTATCTTTGCAGAATCATCCGCCTCTTCCTCCGGCAAATCACTTTCACTGAAATTGGTGAAATACCGTTCTATATTTCCCAAAAGATAATCCACTATATTGGGTATATTGTACTCGTGCTTAACCGTGAAAACACCATTGGTAAATTGTTGATACAGGAGCTTCTTGCTCTCTCTGGAAACAGATAAAAAATCTCTGTATTCCACCTCTACACAATTCTCTTCCCTACTGACAGGATTCCAAAAAATCTGCTCCCGAATGTCTTTCACATCCATGGTAAATTCCATAAGGCCGTTAAAGCGTGAATGATCCATATCCGCCGTAAGCTTCGCAATGGCCTCCATCAATTTCTCCCAGTCCTTAGGAAAAACATTTGATCCCTGAAATTCTTTCGCTTCTCTGTTTTTTTCTTTGTAGAAAAGATACCAACGAGAAGAAAGCTTCTGTTCTTTCGAACGGTCCTTCTTCTCTTCAAAATACTGTTCTTTCCACCGGTAAAGATGCAAGTTGTCCAGGCTTTCTAAAAAAGAGGAGGCAGAATCTCTGGAAACATTTAAAACAAGGGAAGGTCCATTGTCATACTCTGTTGAATCATAGGAGTATTTTAATCTTCCATTTTTCATCCATATATTCAGAGAACTCTCTCCCACACCCAGACCGTCCAACTTTAGGTTCAGATATTCCAGCATGTGCTTCCTCCTTTCTCCTGAATAATTTTATTATACAATATTTGGGATACTTGAAAAGAAATATATTGGAAAATTGAAGAAATTGAATCAAAAATAAAATAGCACATTAGAAAAAACACATAGTTTTTCTATCTTGCTTTTTCTTAGACGAAAAAAGCTCCAAATCCTTATATCCATAAGAATCCAGAGCCTTTAGCGACGAGGATGGGACTTGAACCCACAACCCACGGACGTGAGCACCAACTTTCCAGGCTGGCCGACTACCATTATCACACCTCGTCAAAACAGCTTGTTCACTTTACCACAGGACAGGGTAAAGTGCAAGCCTTTTATTTAAATCTTTCCATTTTTCTCAGAGTTATTTAGCTGTTTTCACGTAAAATCTTATCAACAAGTTCCAAAAACTCTTCTCTTCCAGACTTTGTTTCCGCAGAAAACGGAATCATCATACAGTCTTTCGAAGCCCCGAGTTTTTCACGTATCTCTTTTATCGCCTTTGCGTGTTGAGAGCGCTTCAGCTTATCCATCTTAGTAATGATTACAATTGGTTCATAACCTGTTGCGGCAAGAATCCACTGAAACATCTGTAAATCCATTTCGTTCGGAACTCTGCGTGAATCCAAAAGAAGGATTACCTCTTCGATATCCTCTCCTTCAGAAAGATACCGTCGAATTAAGCGATCCCACTTTTCCTGTTCTACCGGTCCTGTCTTCGCATAGCCGTAGCCGGGTAAATCGACCAGAAAAAAAGCGTCATTTACAGCATAAAAATTAATGGTTCTGGTCTTACCCGGTGTAGAAGAAGTTCTGGCAAAAGACTTTCTCTGTAACAAGGCATTTACAAAAGAGGATTTCCCTACATTGGAACGACCTGCAAGGACAAATTCCGGTTTTCCTGTCTTGGGAAGTACAGACTTAACTCCACAAACATAAGGAAGGTCAACAGAACGAATCAGCATATTATCCCCTCTTTTTGGAGGCCTTTTTCTCTTTCAGGCCATCCTGATTATTGGATTGGAACGACTCATAGCGTTCTCTTCTCTTTTGTGCATCCATGGTAAGACGCGGTTTCGCATGTTCCTCCACAACTTCCTTTGTTATCTCCACATCGGAAATTTCTTCATCAGAGGGAATATCATACATGATATCCATCATCATGCCTTCCATGATAGAACGTAGACCTCGAGCTCCTGTTTTTCTCAGTACCGCCTTTTCTGCAATAGCAGTCACTGCATCATCCCTAAAGGACAGCTCTACACCATCCATCTCAAAAAGTTTCTGA
Source organism: Oribacterium parvum ACB1 (assembly GCF_000238055.2). Lineage (GTDB taxonomy): Bacteria > Bacillota > Clostridia > Lachnospirales > Lachnospiraceae > Oribacterium > Oribacterium parvum. Next base: position 1,804,102 of record NZ_KE148312.1, on the reverse strand, counting down.
TATTGTTTTACCAAAGCATTCTTTGGAACAGTCAAAATCCGCTTTAAACTCTCCGTATCGTGACTGGATAACTCTACATCCACAGGAACACGACCGATAAACTCCGGAATTAATCCAAATTTTGTTAAATCCTCCGGTTGAACCTGCTTTAATACATCATCATAATTATCCTTGTTTTTCTCTACAATTTCCGCACCAAATCCAATAGATCCGGAAGCAATACGCTTTTCAATGATGTGTTCCAGACCGTCAAAGGCACCTCCACAAATGAAGAGAATGTTGGTCGTATCAATTTGAATTAGCTCCTGCTGAGGATGTTTTCTTCCACCCTGCGGCGGTACGGATGCAACGGTTCCTTCCAATATCTTTAGTAAAGCCTGTTGTACACCTTCACCGGATACATCACGCGTGATAGAAACATTCTCCGACTTTTTGGTAATCTTATCAATTTCATCAATGTAAATGATTCCAATTTCCGCTCTTGCCACATCGTAATCCGCAGCTTGAATGAGCTTCAGTAAAATATTTTCTACATCCTCTCCTACGTAACCGGCTTCTGTCAAGGCCGTAGCATCTGCAATAGCAAAGGGAACACCCAGGATTTTTGCAAGGGTCTGCGCAAGATAGGTTTTTCCCGTACCAGTCGGTCCAATCATCAGAATATTAGACTTTTGCACATCTATATCCCGTACCTTGGAAGTGATGCGTTTGTAGTGATTATAAACCGCAACAGAAAGAACCTTCTTCGCCTCCTCCTGCCCGATAACATATTCATCCAGAAAATCCTTGATTTCCTTTGGTTTCAATAGATGCAACTCGGAAACATCGCTGCCACTCTCATCTCCCAACATTTCCTCATCAAAGATTTCCTGACAAAGCTCAACACATTCATCACAGATATAGGTATTGTTTAAGCCGGCAATCATTTTTCTGACTTGCTTGGAAGATTTTCCGCAAAAGGAGCATCTTACCTTATCATCCGGTTTCATAGCCATCTCTTATTTTTTCTCCTCTATCTCACTACGTTTTTTGAAAATATGGTCAACAAGTCCATACTCCAGTGCCTGTTCCGCAGACATCCAGTGGTCTCTTTCTGTATCTTCCATAACCTTTTCCACAGGCTGATTACAATTTTCCGCAAGAATCTTGGCAAGGTTTTTCTTTGTACGGAGAATCCACTCTGCCGTAATCTGAATCTCCGTTGCCTGACCTTGCGCACCGCCGGAAGGCTGATGAATCATCACCTCCGCATTCGGGAGAATCATTCTCTTCCCTTTCGCTCCGCCGGCAAGAAGAAAAGCTCCCATAGAAGCCGCCATTCCTACGCAGATCGTGGATACGTCACACTTAATGTACTGCATGGTGTCATAAATTCCCATACCTGCAGTAACGGACCCGCCCGGAGAATTGATATAAAGAAATATATCCTTATCCGGATCCTCCGACTCCAGGAAAAGAAGTTGTGCAATGACCAAAGAAGCCGTATCACTGTTTACTTCATCTCCAAGAAAAACAATACGCTCATTCAAAAGTCTTGAAAAGATATCGTAGGAACGTTCTCCTCTACTGGTAGACTGAATAACATAGGGTATTGTCGTTATATTATGTGGAAATAAGTAATCTTTCATCTGTTACCTCCTAATAGACCTTATTTTCTCTTATATTAACACAGAAATTTATCTTTCCGTTTAAACCGTTGGTTTAAGAAACTGTAAATATTTTGTGAACTGAAAGAGCGGTGTTGTGATAACACCGCTCCATAGGATTATCTACATTATCCAAAAGAATAATTCTCGGATGAGTCCGAAATAGAAGTAAGCCATACAGATTTATACTTTTACTTATACTTATGCTTCTTCCTTCTCCGCCTTTTCTTCCTTCTTTGTCTTCTTCTCAGCCTTTACAAGCTTTGCCTTTTCAACCAACGCATCAATAGTAGCCTGAATGCTTAACTCTCTCTTGATAGAAGCCTTCTGAGAATCTGTGATAGTCTTTACAAAATCTTCTTTCTTCATACGATACTGATCGCTGATTCTCTGTAATTCTTCCTCAAGTTTTTCATCAGAAGCCTCAATTCCCTCTTTTTTCTGAATCGCATCCAGCACCAAAGAAGTCTTGATATTCTGTACAGCAGATGCTCTCATCTGCTCTTTTAAGGCCTGCTCTGTAAGCCCGGTAATCTGCATGTACTGTTCCATCGGAATGCCCTGCTGTTCCATGCGTCTTGCATAATCATAGAACATCTGATCAAGCTGTGTAGCCACCATAGGCTCGGGAAGTTCTACTTCCGCATTCTCGACCACCTTGGCAATAACGTGACTCTCTACCTCAGATCCGGCTCTCTTTTCCTTCTCTTCCTTAATCTGCTTCTTAATGTCCTTCTTATACTCATCCAAGGTATCGAACTCGGAAACCTCGCTGGCAAACTCGTCATCCGCCTTCGGAACCTGCTTCTCTTTAACAAGCTTTACCGTAACTTTGAAGAGTGCTTCCTTACCGGCAAGATCCTTTGCTCCGTAGTTCTCCGGGAAGGTGACCTTAACATCTACATTATCCCCCGCTTTAGCTCCGATTAACTGATCCTCAAAGCCGGGAATAAAGGTACCGGAACCGATAGTAAGAGGATAGTCCTCTCCTCTTCCGCCTGCAAACTCCTTGCCATTTACAGAACCGACAAAGTCAATAGTAGCAATATCGTTCTTCTTAATGGCGCGGTCTACATCAATCATTCTGGAATTCTTCTCCAGCTCTCTATTCAATCTCTCGGTAACTTCCTTGGCAGAAACGGATACATCTGCCTTTTCAGCTTCTACGCCAAAATACTCACCCAGTTTTACTTCAGGACGAACGGCAACAGAAGCGGTAAATACCAAATCCTTGCCTTCTTCAAGCTCTTTGATTTCAATTTCCGGACGAGAAACAATATCCAGACCCGACTCGGCAGCTGCTTCAGGATAATGACGATCCAATACTTCATTTAATGCAGCATCATAGAAAACCTGTGCTCCGTAAGCCTTTTCAATCATCTTTCTTGTTGCTTTTCCCTTACGAAATCCCGGAACATTATAACGAGATTTTGTTCTCTGATAGGCACTTTCCACTGCCTTTTCAAATTCTTCCGCAGCTACCGTAACGGTAAGCTTTGCCATGCTTTTCTCAAGATTTTCTACTTTTACGCTCATTGCGCATACCTCCAAAAATATTCTTTCTTTACGAGCCCTGCGCAACTGCTACAAGATCTCATTTTTTCGGGCTCCGTTAAAGCAGAGCCTACGAGGGACAAGTATAGCATTTCTCTAAGATTCTTGCAAGAAAAAGAGGAAAAATCCGCCTCCTGTCAAGGAGAAGAATCCAACCTTCGCCTAGTCCTTCCCTTTAATTTCTAAAAGCCAGATCCGCATTGCTATTTCCGGGTTCTTCCGTAAGTTCTCGGTTGAACCACTCCGGTGCCGAAAATTTCTCCGCTTCTTCTTTTGTGGGAAATTCCACTTCGGCATAAATCAAGCCTTCCAGCTTTCCTTTAAAAATATCCAATTCAATCTTATATTTTCCGAACGGCAAAATGTAACGTCTCTTTTCAATAAGTCGCCCTTCTATCTTCCCTTTTAGGCTCTCGTATGCCTCAGCTGTAAGAGGAAGATTATACTCCTCTCTTTCTAAAAGCCCCCTCCCTTTATAGGAAAGCATGTAGTGGCTCTCTCCACTCTTTTTTATTGATTTTCGAATTCGTATAACCGGAACAGCACAGAGATAGCCCTGGCTAATATCCCGATAGTCAAAATCCTCCAGATGAATGCAGTCTTGCTTTTTTAAAATTTCATCCTTTACCAGCCACTTTCTCTCTATTTCCAGTCCCATTTATACTCCTCTGTTTTTGCTATAGCATTGCATCCATATAAAAATTCCCCAGACTAGATCTTCAAATTTTAATCATGAATATCTACATGGTTTGATTATGAATATCTGCGTTATTAATCATATCGTGTATTCCTCCTATATACTACGCCTTCTCAAGGATTATGAAAAGTATAAAAAAGACTGAGCATAGCTCAGCCTTTTTTAATATATTTCTTTAGCGAAATAAAATCTTCAAACTATTTCTTCGAAACGAGGATTTTCATTGAGAACCGCTTCAAAGACAGATTATAGAATTATTCCTCTTCGCTTGCAGCAGCTACATCTACATCAGCAGTATCCTGCTCATCTTCCGGAAGAAGTGCCTTGATGGAAAGAGAAATCTTGTGATTATCTACATCAAGATCAACCACTCTTGCCTCGATTTCCTGGCCCGGCTCAAGTACATCGGACGGCTTGTTTACATGATCCTTGGAAATCTGAGAAACATGCAAAAGCGCATCGATTCCCTTATCCAGCTCGATGAATGCACCAAAGTCGGTCATTCTTGCAACTTTTCCCTTTACGATCTCACCTACAGCGTACTTGCTCTCAGCATCCTTCCACGGATTCTCATTCGGGAACTTTCTGGTAAGAGCGATTCTCTCTCCGCTGATTTCCTTAACCAAAACTTCTACTTCCTGTCCCGGCTTAAAGAGCTTCTTCGGATTCTCGATTCTTCCCCAGCTCATCTCGGAGATGTGAAGCAGTCCATCTGCTCCTCCAAGATCGATAAACGCACCAAAGTCTGTAAGGTTCTTCACTACACCGGTACGAACATCGCCTTCTGCAAGCTCAGAGAAAAGCTTGTCGTGCTGCTCCTTCTTCTGTGCAGACATAATCTGCTTTCTGTCACCGATGATTCTTCTCTTGGCCGGATTAAACTCTGTAATTACAAACTGAATATCCTGTCCCTGATATTTATTTAAATCTCTCTCAAAGCTATCGGATACCAAAGATGCGGGAACGAAGATTCTTGCTCCATCAACTTCTACATTCAGTCCGCCCTTTACTACCTGCACTACTTTTCCTGTAAGGATAGCATTCTCTTCGAAAGCCTTTCTTAATTCCTCGGAAGCCTTAGACTGTAAAGCATCTCTGTGGGAAAGTACGACCTGACCTTCTCCGTCGTTAACCTTCTTAACCTTACACTCAATTTCGTCTCCTACCTTTACAACGGTAGTAAGATCCAACTGGTTGTCTGCACTGTAATCACTTCTTGTCATGATTCCATCGGACTTATAACCGATGTTCAATGCAATCTCATCAGGCTTTACACTGATGACTGTTCCCGTAACGATTTCTCCTGCGTGAACCGACTTTAATGATTCTTCAAGCAATTGTTCAAAACTCATTTCTGACATAAGTTAGAACCTCCTCTATAATTTCTTTTGGGGTGCTTGCCCCTGCTGTGATACCTACGTTGCGAATCGCTTCATCCGAGTTGAATTTGAGATCTTTCACCGTTTGTATCAGCTGGGTGTTAGGACAAATCGCCTTGCATATCTCATATAACTTTTTTGTGTTAGATGAACTGCTTCCTCCGATAACCACCATGGCATCGGACTTACCAGCTAATTCCCTTGCTTCTGACTGACGTTCGAAAGTTGCGTTGCAAATCGTATTGATAACAGAAGTATGATACCCCTTTTTTTTAAAAGTTTCAAGAACTACTTTGAATTTGTCAATATGGAAAGTTGTTTGTGCCACTATAAATACATTTTTTCCGTTACCATCCGGCAGAGCCTCTACCTCTTCTACTCCTTTTAAGGCAATGACATCGCCCTCTCCCCAGCCAAGGATACCTTGCACTTCAGGATGTTCCGGATCTCCCATAACAATCACCGACTCCCCGTTTTTGGTATGTTCTGCAACAAGTTTCTGTATTTTTCTTACAAAGGGACAGGAGCTGTCTACGATTTTTAAACCTCTTTGTTCCAGCGTCTCATAGATTTCTTTCCCTACACCATGAGCACGGATAACTACAATTCCTTCTGCAAGTTCTGTCAGTTCCTTCAGGCTTTTCAATACTCGTACACCGCGTTCTTCCAGTTCCTCTACTATTCTTTCGTTATGAACTATCGGCCCGTAAGTATAAATCGGAAGCCTTAAGGCAGGCTCTTTTTTTTCTTCCTCTTCCAAAACACGGTAGACTGCCTCTACGGCCCGATCCACTCCAAAGCAAAAGCCGGCACTTTTTGCAAGGACAACCGCCATATTATGCCTCGCTTCCCACACAGTAACTAAGGATACAATCCACGACCTCATCTATGCTTAAGTTTGAGCTGTCAATTAAAATTGCATCTTCGACCTGTTTCAAAGGCGCCACAGCGCGGTTCATATCTCTCTCATCTCTTTTTTTTACTTCGTCTAAAATTGTTTCATAGTCTGCAGACTCTCCCTTTTCCTGAAACTCCAGTGTTCTTCTTTTTGCACGCACTTCACAAGACGCGGTCAGAAAGAACTTTTTATTGGCATGGGGAAGTACTACGGAACCGATGTCTCTCCCGTCCATCACACAGGAATGTTGCCTTGCCACATTCCTCTGTAAATCCAGGAGCTTCTCTCGAACGGAAGCATACTGTGAAATCACGGAAGCTCCCTCGCCTATTTCCGAAGTACGAATATAGGCACTGCAATCCACGCCGTTGGAAAGAACCTTTTGTACACCGTCCTCATAAAGAAGCTCAACATCTATATTCTTGATTTCTTCTTCCACTGCCTTTTCATTCACGAAAGGAACCCCTTTTTGCAAAAGCCCGAAGGCCAATCCTCTGTACAAGGCTCCTGTATCCACGTAATAATAGCCCAAACTTTTTGCTACAGCCTTAGCAATCGTGGATTTTCCAGCCCCTGCAGGTCCATCTATGGCAATTGAGTATGGCATAATATTCTCCTTTTTCTCTTTGATTCTGCGAGCTTTTTATACGATTTGTATTTCCTGCTCCTTTTATGTTTTTGCTCTTTATTATGTTATTTGCTCTTTTTTTATGTTTTTTGTTTTTTCGTTATGTATTCTGTTCTTTCTTCATATTTCCGCATCTCTTTTTGTCCATGTATCCATTAGTCCGGGTATCCATATTTCACAATAACTGTAGGGCAAGAGACTCACCCGCAGACTTTCCGGCAAGATATCCTGTGGAAAAGGCAATCTGCATATTATATCCGCCCGTATAGGCATCCACATCGATGACTTCTCCTGCAAAATAGAGTCCAGGAACCGACTTCACTTCCATGGTTTTCTTGGAAAGAGCCTTTGTATCAATTCCGCCTATGGTAACAATCGCTTCCTTATAGTCTCCTGTAGCGGCAATCGTAAAACTAAAACGATGAAAGAGCTTTAAAATCTTTTTTCGTTCCTCTTTTTTACATTCAGAAGCCTTTTTTTCCAAAGCGACCCCTTCTTTTTCCAAGCGTTTTAAAAAGGTCGGAAATAGCTGCTTAGGGAGCTTCTCCTTGATCAAATCTTTGATACTTTCTTTTCCTCTTATTTCACATTCCGCTAAGAAAGAGGAATCGAAATCCTCCATTTCTCCCTTTAAATCAATGACTATCGTGAAACTCCCCATAGGAGATTCATGAATCGCCGGGGAAAGCTCTGCAGAAAGGGAAAGAACGGTCGGACCGAATACGGAGTCCTTTTGAAAATAAAGTTCTCCCGTCTTTTTCCCATATACCTTCCCTTTTTCATCTTCCACGCTAGCCACAATATGCTTTAGCTTCAGCCCGGAAAGAGAAAAAATATCCTCTTCCAAAACTTCCATTTTTACTAAAGACGGATAGAGCTTTGTAACCGGAATAGACAGTTCTTTGGCAAAACGGTAGCCGTCTCCGGTAGAACCGGTAGAGGGATAAGAGAGACCGCCTGTAGCAAGAATAAGCTTTTTTGTATCAATTTCCTTGTTCCCAATCCGGCACAGGAAGCCTTCTTCCTTTCTTTTGATCACTTTCAAAGTCTGATTGCATTCCACCTTAACGGCGTATTTTTTTAAGGCAGATTTTAATGCATCGGTTAACGAATAGGCCTTATTGCTGACAGGGAAAATTCTTCCTCCTCGCTCTTCTTTTAAAGCACAACCGTTTTTCTCAATAAAGTCCATCAAGTCTCTATTGGAAAGAGCCCGAAAAGCAGGATAAATAAAGCGAGGATTTCTCAAAAAATGCGAAAAAAACTGTTCTTCTTCGCAGCTATTAGTTAGATTTCCCCTTCCTTTTCCGGTAATAAAAAGCTTTTTCCCAAGTTTTTCATTTTTTTCAATCAAGAGAACTTCAGCAGTTTTATTCACCTGTCTTGCAGAAATCGCCGCCATCATTCCTGCAGGCCCGCCGCCAACCACAATAATATCCACTTTTCTCCCTTTTATCTCTTTCTTAGTTTTTCCAAACGGTTCTTTTTTAAGTCTATTAAAGCACTACTTGCTGTCTCTTGTTATGATTCCTGTTCTTTTTAACCGCTTTATTTGTTTGGAAGCTCCCTCTATTTTTTAGCAGGCAATGCAGAAAGTACAAACATATTATATATGGCTTTGATAGCCGCCTCAAAGTTTTCATTCTTTACACCGATGATGATATTGTACTCGGATGAACCCTGGTCAATCATCTTGATGTTAATGTATTCATGGGCAAGAGCAGAGAAGATTCTACCTGCAACACCGCGAGAAGACTTCATTCCTCTTCCCACAACCGCAATCAGAGAAAGATCCGATTCCAACTCAATGAGATCCGGATTCACCGCTCTCTGAATACCTTGCAATACCTTTTGCTCGTGAGACTCCAGCTCCTCCTGATGAATAAAGAGTGTCAAGGTATCAATTCCGGAAGGCGTATGCTCTACGGAAATACCATTCTCTTCAATAACGGAAAGAACCTTTCTGATAAAGCCGATTTCCGCATTCATCATTGCTTTTTCAATATTAATGGAACAGAAATTCTTCTTTCCGGCAATACCGGTGATAATAAAACGAGGCTTTTTCAGTGTATTGGCCACAATCATAGTCCCATGATCCTCAGGAGCATTGGTGTTCTTAATCTGAATGGGAATTCCCTCTTTTCTTACCGGGAAAATCGCGTCTTCATGCAAAACCCCTGCTCCCATATAGCTTAATTCTCGAAGCTCTCTATAGGTAATATAATCAATAACCTCCGGATTCTCTACGATATGAGGATCAGAAACTAAAAATCCGGAAACATCGGTCCAGTTTTCGTATAAGTCTGCATAAACGGCTGCGGCAACAAGAGAACCTGTCACATCGGAACCGCCTCTACTAAAGGTTACAACTTCCCCTTTTTCATTGACACCGTAAAAACCGGGAATAACCGCATATTCCAGAGAGGAAAGAACGGACTTCGCCACCTCCTCCGTTTTTTTGAAATCACAGGATTCTCCGGAAAAGAAAATTAAGTCTTCCGCATCAACAAAAGGAAATCCCAAGTATTCCGCCATAACACGTGCATTTAAATATTCTCCTCTGGATGCAGCGTAGTCCAGGCTGGCCCCCTCTGTAAGCTTTCCCACTATTTCCGCAAAGTCTTCATCCAAAGAAATGGATAAAGACAAATTATCAATGATTTCCTGATAACGCTTCTTAATCTTCTCTACAATGCTCTCTACTTTTTTCTTTTCCTGGACTGCCCCATATAAGGAAATAAAAAGGTCGGTCACTTTAATATCCCTGCTATCTCTTTTCCCCGGTGCGGAAACCACGATGTATTTTCTATCCCGGTCAGCCATCACAATGTTTTTTACCTTTTCAAACTGTTCACTGCTCGCGCAGGAGCTTCCTCCAAATTTTGCCACTTTAAGCATATATTAATTCCCTTTCACTAAAAAACATCTAAACATGATACACAAAAAGAATGGGAAAATTGTATCATTTTCCCATTCATGAAACAAGACAAGATTTATTCTTCGCAAATATATGTCGCAAAACCTTCTTTTGCTTTAAATTGTACGACTTAAATCCTATTTGCAATTTATTCATTTCGTATTGCCGCAAGCGGACTGAGCTTCATGGCACGCACAGAGGGGAAGTATCCCGAAAGCATGCCCACAAGCATCGCAAAGACGATGGCAAAAATCGTCAGCCAAAGCGGAATAGTGGAAATATTTCCACCGCCCCCGCCGGTATAGCTGTCCACCATATCTCCTCCGCCGGTAGCCAGCATATTGATGATTAGAGATACTGCATAGCTTAGAACAATGCCGACTATTCCTCCGAGGATTCCGATTAAAGCGGATTCCGTCAGAAACATATTGCGAATATCTCCCATATCACAGCCCAAGACTTTCATCACTCCAATTTCCTTGGTTCGTTCAAAGATGGACATCATCATGGTATTCATGATACCGATTGCCGCAACAAGGAGAGAAACCGCACCGATTCCACCCAGTACAAGCTGCGTTGTCTTAATCTGCTCCTGTGCCTGCTTTAGCCACTCCACCTGCGAATAACAGGAGTAGCCCATATCCGTAATCTGCTTCTGTACATCGGCTACATTGTTCATATTATCAACAAAGACATAGGCCTGGTCATAGGAGTAGTAACGTAAGGGCTTTCCGTTTTTTCCGGTCTTCGGATTCGGTACTAAACTTTTCTTATAAATCTTTTTCAGGAAGGCCTTTAAACTATCCAAATCGGCATATACATAGCTTGAGTCCTCGCTATAGTCCTCTGCGCTTCCTTCCATTACTCCCACTGTTTTTATGATATATTTTTTTTGCGGCTTATCCTGGCCGCCTTCACTCTGCGTTGCACCGTTTTTACTCGTATCCTGCACTTCCGGGAAAATGTAGAAAAGCGTATCCTTCATCGGATCTATTGTGTAATTCTTATCCCAGTTGTTTCCCTTGTGAAAAGAACCTGCTACGGTATTGCCGTATATCAAACCGAGTTCGGCGTCTCCCTTCTTCGGAAAGGTACCTTCCTTCAGCTTCATTTGTTGAAAATATGCCTGAGAAACACCGCGCACACTGAAATCTCCCTGTAGAGCACCGACCTTCGCCGTAACATAAATCTCAAGTGAAGGAGATGTACCGGTAACATGCGGAATAGATTCAAAGGACTTAATACTGTCATCGGTCAGTTCCACTTTGTTTTTCGCATTCTCTCCCATACCGCCATAGTTCGTAATCGTAATCATCGTAAGAGAACCGGCACTCTGAAAAGAACGCAAAAGGTTTTCACTCATACCAAGACCGAGACTTACCATGACTACGATAGAAGCTGTACCGATAACTACACCGAGTACCGTCAGTAAGGTTCTTATCTTTCTTCTTCTAAGATTGGATAAAGCCAGAAGAAATAAGTCTAGTAACTTCATTATTTTTTCTTTCCTTTATTCTTTTTCACAAAATACGAAGCTGCACCAACTGCTGCAACTGCCAGAATCACGCCTGCTACCGGTGTCGGGAAGGAGGACTTCGGCTCCTGGACATCCATTTTATCCATATCATCCGTAGCCTGTGTTTCTTCCTGTTCCGTAACGGTCAGGTTAATCTCCGTTTTCTCAGTGAATTTATTCCCGTTTACATCCTCATACTGAATTTCTACCGGAATTGTATCATCATCCTCTGTGGCCTTAATAGCGGAAAGCATGACATCCACATTTCCCGTTTCTCCGGGTTTTATATTTCCTACATAGGAGGTCGCTTTCTTAATGTAATCACTTTGGAAGGTGGCTGTTACATTATAAAGAATCACCTTTCCGGTGTTATTGATTCCAAACATGGCATTGGACTCACTGCCTACACTTACCGATTCCGGTGTTACACTGAAATTAGAAAATCCCATACGAGCAGTCTGGTTTACCGGAATATCGATATCCACCTTCTCCTCCGCATTCTTAAAAGCGGGAGAATCGTATTTTTCATTAATAGTCATAACATAGGACTTGGGGTCTACACCGGAATTGGCTTTCACATTTAAAGTAAGTTCCGTTTCCGCTCCTGCTGCCAAAGAATTCACCACAAAGGAATTGGCTCCGTCGGCAATAGCAAACACAGCCGTATCCTGACTCTTCTCCGAGGTTAAAGTAAAGAGAATATTGCTTGCCGCAATAGAGGTGGACGCATTTTTCATCGTCAAGAAAAGCTTAAATTCCTGTCCTGCATAAACCTTCTCGGGCTCTGTTCTATAAGAGCTCACAATCAGTCTTGCCTTTGTTCTGTCATTGACATTAAAGTCTCCGAGCTTTTCCTGATCTGCCTGAATCATAGTAGCATTACGAATATTGACATAAAAAGAATAAGTATCGCTAATCGTAACATTTCCTCCCGGTGCAGACTTATAGCTCACTGTATAGGAAAGCGGATAATAGCCGCTTGCAGTATTGGATTTAATGGCCATAGAATATTCTGGGCTGATGGTTTCACCCGGATTTACCACGGTAAAATCTCTGTCATAATTTGCCTCATTTATAGCAAATGGAAAATCCTTTTGTGCGTCCGACTTCGGATTTGCCGTAAGCTGAACGGCATCCTTCTCGGAAAGAGTAGTATTCAGCTTTACCTTAACGTCATAAAGAGCATTTCTGCTTTGATTTCTGAAGTTAACAGAAAAGTTCATTACAGCCGGATAATTTCCGCTCGGAGTCAACTGATTCTCTCCGACAATAAAAGTCTTTTCTACCTGCTTGGTTCCGGAGTCCTTTACCTCTCCGCTCTCCGTAATAAAAACATTGACAAATTCGGTACGGTTCTGCTCCTGTCCGTTTCCATCAGTATACCAAATAGTAAAGGGTACACCGAAGTATCCGTCGCTGCTATTTCCCGCACTGTCTTTCATCTTTAAAGCATCCGAACGAACATTTACAGTAAAGCTGAGTTCCTGATACTCTCCTTTTTTCAGACTGGACAAGGTCTTTTCTTGTGTAAATAAGGAAGCATTTACCTCAAAAGGATAAACACCGCCGTCTACCGGATATACGTAATTTAACCCGTTTTTATAGGCATTGTTCTTTCCTGCTTTATATCCCTCGTCCCATGCGTCCTTTTGTGCCTCTCCCTGCTCATCATCCTCTCCGGCATTTTTGTAGGGATTATCCTTATTCGTTCTTGAAGGACTGTTCTTCGTTGTAAGGTAGCTTTGGTCGTTGGAAAGACGAACACGAACATTCTTGATCTCATCCGTGTTGGGATTCGCCAGTCCGTTTACACCGTTATAACCTACACGCACCTTTACTTCCATCTGCTGTCCGGGATAGCCTGTAGGGATATTTTGTACATCATGAAAAAATGTATTTAAGTTGGTATTGACGTAAGATGCATAGGACTTCTTCTCCATAAGAAAGACAAAGAGCATGGAAAAACTTAAAAGTAAAAGAAGCGTCCCTCTAACTGTCTTCTTCAAAAATCCGTTTTTTCCGCCATCCCTTACATTTTCCCTATTAACTGTGTTTTTCATCATTCTCTCCCTCACTCTTTTTCTCTGTATTTAAGGGATGCACCACCGTAAAGGGTCTCTCCCCGTTTTTTTCTAAAATTTCTTCCTCTATCTTACTGCCTTCTCTAAGTACTGTTTCCACGATTCTTCCGTCCACGATTCGAAGCTGCCTGTCCGACCAAGATGCAATATGGGGATCATGCGTTACCATAATCAAGGTTTTTTTCTGCTCCTCTACTATCTTTCTCATGAGAGTAAGCACCTCTTCCGTGGTATGCGAATCCAGATTTCCCGTAGGCTCATCCGCAAAGATGATTTCCGGATCAATGACGAGCGCTCTCGCAATTCCCACTCTCTGCTGCTGTCCGCCGGACATCTGATTCGGTGTATGGTTTGCTTCCTTCGCAATATTCATAAGCTCCAGATAATGTAAGGCCGCCTTATTTCTTTCTTCTTTTCCGACCCCTCGAAACATCAGAGGCATGGCAACGTTTTCCACGGCATCCAAAAAAGGAATCAGATTATAGCTTTGGAAAATGAATCCGACATGATTTCTTCGGAAAGTAACCAGTTCCGACTCATTCATCTTCTCTATCTCTTCTCCAACGATATGAATTATTCCCTCACTGGGCTTCTCCAGTCCGGCCAACATATTTAAACAAGTAGATTTTCCTGAGCCGGAAGTACCGACTATAGCTATAAACTCTCCCTGATATATATCAAAGTCCAGTCCGTTTAAGGCCGGAACTTTGTTGTCTCCTATGGTGAAGATTTTCTTCAAATTCCGCACCGAAATGATGGGCTCCATACTAGTCCTTTCTAAAATTCCTCTGTGAGTTTCTGTCATGAACGACGGGACTCCGCGCTCTCTTTCTCAGCTTTCCCGCTTATTTGGTCTCCTCTGTTCTTTTCGTAAAAGTATAGAGGATAGCAATAAATTTATCAACGAAAAAAGCCGTTCTCTTTGTATGACAGAAAGAACGGCTTCTTCGTTACATCTATTTTTTCTTTTAAAAACTTTCCATTTAGAATAATTCTTCAAAACAGCAGTTAAAAAAGAATCTTACTCTGCTTTACCTGCTTTTTCAATGGAATTGTACTTTGGAACTAAAACTTCCTTTCCTCCCATGTACGGTTGTAAAGACTTCGGAACGGTTACACTTCCATCTGCCTGTAAATGATTCTCCAAAAAAGCAATGAGCATTCTGGGTGGTGCTACACAGGTATTGTTTAAAGTAAAGGCCAAGTGGTTCTTTCCATCCTCTCCCTTTACACGAATCTTTAATCTTCTGGCCTGTGCATCCCCCAAGTTCGAGCAGGAGCCTACCTCAAAATACTTCTTTTGTCTGGGAGACCAGGCTTCTACATCACAGGATTTTACCTTTAAGTCAGCCAAATCTCCGGAGCAGCACTCCAAAGTTCTTACCGGGATTTCCAAGCTTCTAAAGAAATCCACCGTATTCTGCCATAGCTTCTGATACCAATTCATTGCATCATCCGGCTCACATACGACAATCATTTCCTGCTTTTCAAACTGATGAATGCGATATACACCTCTCTCTTCAATTCCGTGAGATCCCTTTTCCTTACGGAAGCAGGGGGAATAAGAGGTCAGGGTTAACGGTAGGGAAGCTGCCGGTAAAATCTGATCGATAAATCTTCCGATCATAGAATGCTCCGAAGTACCGATAAGATAAAGATCCTCCCCTTCAATCTTATACATCATGGCATCCATTTCCGCGAAGGACATTACACCGTCTACCACCTTGGATCGAATCATATAAGGAGGAATCACATAGGTAAATCCTCTGTCAATCATAAAATCTCTTGCATAGGAAAGCACAGCAGAGTGGAGTCTTGCCATATCTCCTACCAGATAGTAGAAACCGTTTCCGGCAACTCTTCCTGCAGCATCCATATCCAGTCCGCCAAAGCTTTCCATAATATCTGCATGATAAGGAATAGGATAATCCGGAACAAGCGGTTCTCCAAAACGCTCATTTTCCACGTTACAGCTATCATCCTTTCCGATAGGCACACTGGCATCAATCATATTGGGGATGACCATCATGCGCTTCATGATCTCTTCCTGCAATACCGGTTCCTTCTCCTCCAGTTCAGCAAGTCTTTTGGAGAAGGCGGCAACTTCTTCCTTTATCTTCTCCGCTTCTTCCTTTTCACCTTTTGCCATGAGGGCACCAATCTGCTTGGAAACCTGATTCTTCTTGCTTCTCAGTTCATCCGCCTCCATCTGCACTTTTCTGGCTTCCACATCCAGGCCGATTACTTCATCCACAAGATTTAATTTTTCATCCTGAAATTTCTTTTTAATATTTTCCTTCACCAATTCAGGATTCTCTCGTAAAAATTTAATATCCAGCATACTGCCCTCCATTTCTCTAAGTCAAAACGAGCAGTATCCACTACTCGTATAAAACATCTTTCCTGTTTCCATTTTTCTTCATTTGATAAATATAAACGGAAGTTCACGCTTTTTCAAGACAGCCAAGCCTGAAGAAGCATTATTTTCTACCTTATCCAAAACATGATCAGGGCTTAATGAAGCGATTAAAGGCCTCCACCTTCTCCGTAATTTTGTCTTTTTCGGAAAAAACGGAAGAACCTGCAATAATGAAGTTCGCCCCTGCATCCAGTACAGAAGCAATGTTTTCCAAGCCGATTCCGCCATCCACCCCAATTTCCAATTCCAAATCTCTCTCCTCAGCCATCTCCCTAAGACGACGAAGCTTGTCAAGGCTGTACGGAATGAACTTTTGTCCTCCAAAGCCCGGATTCACACTCATAAGAAGTATGTAGGAACAAACAGGAAGCAATTCCTCCACTGTAGAAAGAGAAGTGGCCGGGTTCACTGCAAGTCCCGCCTCCATATCAAGCTCCTTTATGGCATTTAAGGAACGATCCAAATGCGGAGTTGCTTCTACATGAAAACAGATTCTGTCTGCCCCCGCCTTTTTAAAAATCGGAAAATAAAAGTCCGGATTCTCCACCATCAGATGTACATCAAAAAAAGCTCGAGAATCCTTTCTAAGAGCAGAAACTATACTCGCTCCATAAGAAATGTTCGGAACAAAGTGGCCGTCCATAATATCAAAGTGAAAGCTCTCCGCCCCCGCTTCTTCCGCTGTTCTCAAATCTTCTCTCAAAGCTCCGAAATCCGCCGCCAGGACGGATGGAGACAATCTGTTTCGCATTTTTTTCTCTCTTTCTTTTCTATAAATTTTTACAACTATTGCTTTCTTTCCTCTATCAGTTCCAAATACAGCTTTTTATAGCTCTCATAGCGCCTGTCGGAAATCATCCCTGCCGCAACCGCCCTCTTTACTGCACAGTCCGCTTTTCGTTCTCCGATATGCACACAGCTGTTATAGTGACATGTTTCTCTATATTTTTCAAACTCGGGATAAAAATAGCGAAGATTTTCCGGTGATATCTCCGGCGGAAAAAGGGATGTAAAGCCTGGAGTATCAAGGACATAGCTGTCTTCAGCTATTGCAAAAAATTCCGCATGTCTCGTTGTGTTTTTTCCACGAGAAATCTTCTCGGAAAGCTCCCCCGTTTCCATACGCTCTTCTCCAAGAAGAAGATTGATTATCGTAGATTTTCCTACTCCGGACGGTCCGGAAAATACCGTCGTCTTCCCCTTTAGAAGAGAGAATATCGCCTCTTTATCCCTCTCTGTATTCCCTTGAAAGAAGTATACGGGGATTTCCGCCTTTTCATAAATGCACTTTATCTCATTAACAAATGCTGCATCCTTCTCTTCCAAAAGATCCTTTTTATTAAAGAAGATAAGACAAGGAATCTCTCGCACCTCCAAATGCAAAAGAAAGCGATCGATTAAGGGAAAGGAAGGATCGGGACTCTTTAGCGAAAAAACCAGCACAGCTTGATCAATATTACTAACCAAAGGACGAATCAAAGAATTCTTTCTTTCCAAAATATTTAAGATCTGTCCGCAATGTTCCTTTTCACTATCCGGAACAGGACAAAGCTCCACCATGTCCCCCACCAAGGGTTTTTCTTTTTTATTTCGAAAGAGTCCCTTAGCATGGCATTCATAAACGCCGGACTTTGTATGTACATAATAAAATCCACCTACGCCTTTGATGATTTTTCCTACCATGCTAGCCCTCCGGGTGGAAGTCTAAATCATAAGATGCTAAAATTCGATCATTTTCAGCATCCACAACCTCAATGGTTCCCTTGGAAACACCACTTGCTCCGGCAATTCGATTTAAACTTAGCTGCATTTCACTCCCCAATGCATAGGTTCTTGCAGACTGTAAGGTAGTATAACGGGTCTCTCCGTTAATATCCTGTTTAAGATACACTACAACCAATACCGTACCGGAAACCCCCGGACCGCCGCTACCGATACTCACACTTTGATTGATACTCGATACCCAAGCCTTTTCCTGTCCGTTTCTGGACTTTCCTTCCGAACCGGAGCTTACACTAAAAGAAATAGCCTGACCTGTTTCCACATAGGTTTCCGTTGGAACACTTTGACTTATTACATATCCCTTTTCCACTGTATTGCTGGGAATATAACTGATATTACCCAGAGTAAGCCCTTCTTCTTCTAATACGCTAATAGCCTCTTCCTCACTAAGATTAGTCAAATCAGGCATAAGAACAGGCGCTGTACTTTGGCCGCTGCTTACCGTGATAAGTAATTCCCCGGGCTCCTTGGTACTGGCTTTATTGGTACGGATGATATAGCCCTTTTCTACCGTATCGGAAGCTTCTTCCACAACCGTATAGGCAATCTTTCTATCCTTTAACTTGATTTCCAAGTCGGAAAGACTCATCTTTTGCAGTTCACTTAAGTCCGAAGGAGCACTCGGATCATAAAAGCGGATATCTTTCGGTCCCTTGGAGAGGGTAACATAAAGACGACTGTGCGTACTGTATTTCCCGCCGGGATAAGAGATAATCTGTCCCTCTTCATATTGATCGGAGTATTCTTCCTTTTCCGGATAAATATGGATATCATAATTCGATAAAAAATCCTCCGCTTCCGACACCGTTTTTCCTACGATTTCCGGAAGAAGATTGTCTAAGGCGGAAATGGTAATGGCTACCTGCGTACTTTCTTCCGTCACTTTCATTGCTGTTTCCGACTCACCTGAAATGCTTTTTACAGAACGAAGAACCCCTACCACCTTGTAGCCGAGGAAGAGAAAAACTCCTGCAATCAAAATAACAGATGCAATCGCAAGCCCCTTGTAAAGATTGCTGATGCCTTGGTCCATTTCCTTTCTGCCGAAAATCCTGCTTCCTTCCTCTTCTCTTTCCGAAAGGAAACTGCCTTCCGGATCATCAAGGGCAAGCTGCAGGTCCTCTCCCATATCGGAAATATTCTGATAACGAAGAGAGGCCTTCTTTTGCATTCCTCTCCACACAATATAATCAATGGCTTTCGAAAGCTCTTTTACACTATCCCTTACTCTTGGAATAGGATCTTCCAAGTGTGAAAATACCACAGACATGGAATCTTCTCCTGCATACGGCACCTTCCCCGTCAACATTTCGTAAAGTACGCAGGAGAAGGAATAGATATCCGAGCGGGCATCACTGATTCCCCGCTTTGCCTGCTCCGGAGATATATAATGAACCGATCCCATAACAGCCGTATTTGCCGCTTCCTGACTGGCAACTCCTGCTATACCGAAGTCTGCGATCTTTACTACCCCTTCCGTACTGATAATAATGTTTTGCGGTTTTATATCACGATGAATCACACCCATCTTATGCGCAATATCGATTCCGTCAATTAACTGTAAAGCAATTCCGATGGATTCTCTCTCGCTAAGTCTTCCCTTTCTCTGAATAAAATTCTTAAGGGTAACGCCTTCTACAAGTTCCATAACGATAAAATGAAGATTCCCTTCATCTACCGTATCAAAGGTGGATACAATATTTAAATGATTCAGTTTTGCCGCAGACCTTGCTTCCTCCTGAAATTTACTGATAAATTCCTTATCTTCCGCATACTGTTCTTTCAGCACTTTAATGGCAACGATACGTCCCAATTTTTTGTCCTTTGCCTTATAGACATAGCTCATTCCGCCTTCCCCTATAAGACCTTCTATTTGATAACGCCCTTGAAGCAGGGCATCCTTCTCTATCTTCATCTTCCCTGCTCCTTTCCAAACGGGTTGACTAAAATCAAAGCAATATTATCTTTTCCCCCATTGATATTGGCCAAATCAATCAGTGCCTGTCCTTTTTCTTCCAGACTTACCTTTTCCTTTAAAATCTGTGCGATACTTTCACTATCTACCATATTGCTTAAACCGTCAGAACAGAGAAAAAATAAATCTCCTTCTTCCAGCTCTTCCTCAAAAAAATCCACTGCCACTTGCCTCTCCGCTCCTACGGCACGGGTAATGTAGTTTTTATGCGTATAATATTCTTTGGAACCGCGCACCATTTCTCCGCGCCTTATCTTTTCCTCCACATAGCTGTGATCCTTCGTAAGCTGCTTCAATCGGTTTTTACGAAAAATATAGGCTCTACTGTCCCCAACATTGGCAAGAAAGAGAACACGATCCTCCACAAATGCCGTAACCAGGGTACTTCCCATTCCGTGCAGGTTAACATTATTTTGAGACAAGGAATATAATTCAGCATTGATGCGTTCTATTCCTTTATCCAAGCAATGCACCGGACTTTCTCCCGAGCTCTCTGTAACATAGGAGGCAAGACTTTCCACTAAATAGCGAGACGCATAATCTCCCGCCTTATGACCTCCCATCCCGTCCGCCAGCAAAAACAAATTCGGAAATACACCGAGAGCTTCCTTTGTCGCAAAAAGAAAGTCCTGGTTCATTTTTCTCATTTTCCCCTGATCGGTCTTCGCAAAAAACTGCATCAGTCTTCCCTTTCTTCCAGCTCTGCATCCCTTCTTAGCTGTCCGCAAGCGCCGGAGATATCGCTTCCCATTTCTCTTCTTATAGTACAAGCAATGCCATTTTTTTCCAAGCCTTCTTTAAAGCGCTGAATTTTTTTTCGATCCGGCGCGCTAAAATCTCTTTCCTTAATCGGATTCACCGGGATCAGGTTGACATGGGCGGGAAAATGGACTCCCTTTTTCTTTAAAAGCTTTGTAAGCGCAAGTACATCCTCCTCGCCGTCATTCATGCCGAGCACCAAAGCATATTCAAAGCTGACTCTTCTTCCCGTCTTCTGAAAATAAAAGCGAACCGCATCCATTACATCGGAAAGAGCATATCGATAGGCAATCGGCATAATTTTCTTTCGCTTTTCATCCGTGGAGGCATGAAGACTTAAAGCCAAAGTAATTCCTAGGCCTTCTTCGGCAAGCTCTCGAATCTTCGGCACAATCCCGCAGGTGGAAAGCGTTATATTTCTCTGAGAAAGATTTCTTCCCGTTTTACCACTGATTAAGCGAATAAATCGAAGTACCTCGTCATAATTGTCTAAAGGCTCTCCCGATCCCATAAGAACCACATTGGATATCTTCTTGCCCGTTATTTTTTCCATGGCCACAATCTGCCCAAGCATCTCTCCGGAACTTAGATTTCTTGCCAGACCGGATAGAGTTGAAGCACAAAAAGCACAGCCCATCTTGCAGCCGACCTGCGTGGATATGCAAGCGGTATTTCCATGGCGGTATTCCATAAAGACGGACTCGATTCGATGTCCATCCGACAATTCGAAAAGGAACTTTTCCGTACCGTCGATTTGAGAAACATAACGGCGATAGAGCTTCGGGAGCTTAAGGGTGAAGTCCTTGCTGAGTTTCTCCCTTAAGTCCTTAGGCAAATTCTCCATCGCCTGAAAGTCCTCGACATCCTTTTCCTGTACCCACTGAAAAATCTGCTTAGTTCTGTACTTTGGAAAATGCTGTTCCAGCACCCATGCCTCTATTTCATTTTCTTCTAAATCCCTTAAATTTTGCATTCTCCTCTTCCTATATGGACATTGAGTAAAAGCTATCTTTATGTTGATAATGACTTTTTTCTTTTTAAACTCTATTGATTGAACCCTATTTTATATCTTTGCTTTTGATTATGCTTTAGCTTTTTTTATAAAGCTCGCATAGTAAAATCCGTCTCCGGGCTCTCCCGGATAAAATTTTTTTTCTTTCTCGAGTTTATAAGGAAAATGAGAAAGAATGTAATCCCTGTTTTCCTCATTTTCCGCCTTGGAAAGCGTACAGGTAGAGTAAATCAGCTGTCCTCCCGGCTTTACATACTTCTGCACCGTAGAGAGAATCTCTCTTTGCAATTTTTGAAGAGACTTTACTCCTTCCTCTGAAAAATGCAGACGTAAATCCGCTTTTTTCCCGATTACTCCAAGTCCCGAACAGGGTACATCGCAAAGAACCAAATCCAGACAACCTTCTCCATTTTCCAAAAATTGAAGATCCTCCACCCTGGCATCCCAGGCTTCTATCCGCATATTCTTTAACCCCAGACGTTTTTGATTTTCTTCGATAAGGTAGAGTTTATCCTGCTTTTCATCCCTTGCGTAAACCACGGCACTTTCTCCAAAAAGACTTGCAAGATGACAGGCCTTTCCTCCGGGAGCACTGCAACAATCCAAAATCTTAGCTCCTTCTTTCAGATGAGCAAGCTTCGCTACCTCTTGAGAGGATAAGTCCTGAATAGTCACATCGCCCGAAAGAAAACGCTCTTCTTCCATGATATTTCCGGAAACCCTTTCTCCTTCTCCTTTTTCATTGCGGATGAAAAAGCCTCCTTCCTCAGAAAGGAAAGCCTTTGCAATTCGTATGGTATCCTCTAAGCCGTAGTCCTTCTTTAAGAATGAAAAAAGTGCATCGGGTAAGGCAAGACCAATCGCATCCTCCCTGTGCTTGGACTTAAGTTCTTCGAGTAATCGCTCTTTATCCTTATTGATATTTCGTAAAACTGCATTGGCAAAAGGAACAAGTCCCTGTAATTTTCTTTTCTTTAAATAATTTAAGCTCTCATTAATGGCCGCATGAGGCGGAATCTTATCCAAAAAAAGAAGTTGATAAACGGAAAGGCGCATTGCCTGCAAGAGAATAGGCTTCATCTTCTCAATAGGCGTTTTCGAATAAAGTGAAAGAAAATAATCCAGTTGAATATATCGTTCCACTGTTCCATGACTAAGCTTGGTAATAAAGGCTCTTTTTCGAGTATCAAAATAGGGAGCTTCCGCAAAGAGCCTCCGTAAAGCCAAGTGTAAAAATACACCTTCTTCAAATACGGAATAAAGCAGCTCTATCACTGCTTCTCTTTCCGTTTTCTGCTGAAGAACAGGCTCACGATGAGCTTGCCCTTCTCCTGTTTGCCGCTTTTCCCTCCGAAAACTTCTTTTTTTGTTTTTATCTCTTTTTTCCGTCTCCAACTACATATCCTCTTAAGAACTCTGCGGCAGGCATCCTATTCTTTCCTTCTACCTGAAGATCCTCTACTTTTAAAAGACCTTTTCCCGTAGTTACAAATAGTTCCTTTTTGTCTTTTGAACTGAAAAACTCGCCTCTTCCCTCTTCCGGAATATAGGCTTCCTGCATCTTTTCAGCCAAATATTTTTCAATATCCTCTGTTTGTATCTTCCCCAAAGAAAGTAAGGCTTCTCTCTTTTCTTCCACTACATCCGCCTTCCAAATCTTAAAGCTCTTCCCATTGGGAAGAATACTGATTGCATTGGGCCAGGGAATATAGCCTCTCACCTTTCTCTCTATTACGATTGCTTCCAGATTCCAATTGATAAAGCCGTCCTTTTTCTTAATAATTCCTGTATAACTTGCTTCTTCTTCCTTTTGCGGAATAGGACTTATTCCTCCCTTTTCCAGTTCTTCCAGAGTTTTTATGATAGAAGATCGAGATAGTGTCCCTAACTTAAGAAAGAGACTCTCGGCAGTCTCTCCGGGCTCTAAGTTCAATTTATCCTGTACAAGAATATCTCCCGTATCTAACCCCTCTGCCATACGCATCGTCGTAATACCGCTTTCCTTATCCCCCATGAGAACAGCCTGCTGAATCGGGGACGCACCTCTATAGCGAGGAAGCAAAGAAGCGTGGACATTAACGGGGGCGATTCTTGGAATATCGAGTACCTCCTTCGGTAAAATCTGTCCGAAGGCTGTAACAACTATACAATCCGGAGCAAGACTTCGGATTCGCTCTATACAGTCTCTATCCTCCCTTAATCGCTTGGTGGACAGAACGGGAATGCCTAAGCTTTCCGCAGCTTTTTTAACCGGAGTCTTTTCTATAATTCCCTTTCTTCCTTTTGCCTTATCCTCCTGGCTTACAACCATGAGGATCTCATGACCTGCCTCATGAATGGCTTCCAGGCTTTCCACAGCAAAATCAGGAGTACCCATAAAGACTATTTTCAAATCGCTTCCTCCTCGTCCAATTCCTCATAAACTACATCCTCCAGCTCTCCCTCTACTTTCTCGGTATAGAGAATTCCGTTTAAATGGTCATTTTCATGAGAAAAAGCCCTTGCCAAAAAGCCGCTTGCTTCCAGCGTATATTCCTGCATATTTTGATCTAAGGCCTTCACCTCGATCTTCATCGGACGGGTAACAATTCCCTCCTTTCCCGGAACGGAAAGACAGCCTTCTTCTCCCGTCTGTACCTCTTCTCCCAGAGTTCGAATCTCCGGATTAATCGCAACATAACGGTTGCCATCGCCGATATCCACCACAAATATCTGTTTCAGAATTCCCACCTGAGGAGCGGCAAGACCCACACCGTTTGCATCATACATAGTCTCAAACATATCGGAAATCAATTCTTGAAGACGTTCTGTCATTTCCTTCACCGGTTTGGTTTTTTTCTCCAAAATGGAATCTCCTATGGTTCTGATTGTACGAATAGCCATTTTCTTCCCCTTTTCTTCTCTTTCTCGTCTTTTTCTTTATTTCTTTGTATTATTTTTCTTTATTCTTCTTTTTTTATTCTTCGTTTTTTTCTTAATCCGAAATATCTCTTTTTCCACCTAAATAATCCTGTCTTAGTCTAAAGTGGAATCCATTTTTTTCGGTATTATAGGAGATCAAACTGCAATAAAATCAAATTCCTTTTATCTACCTTTTTTAAATCTTGAATAAAACTGTCCCTTAATTGCAGAATTATATCATGGGAGTCATGCTTAATATAGATGATTTTTCTAAAATTATCTTTCAGTTTATATACTGTAGCAGGAAAGGGGCCATAGATTTCTCCCCCCGCTTCCTCCGTCTTTCCCTGAAACCTCGGAAGCAGTTTTTCAAGGATCAAATCAAGATACGCTTCCTCCGTATAAATACATTGAATGGCCAACATTTTGGAAAAAGGAGGGTAGGAAAGCCTTTTTCTAAATCTTTTTTCTTCCTCATAAAACTTTATATAGTCTTGCCTAACAGCAAGTTTCAAGGTGGCATTATCAGGCTGATAGCTCTGAATGATGACTTCACCCTCTTTCTCTCCGCGCCCCGCCCTTCCGGAAACTTGCGTGAGCAACTGGTATGCCCATTCTCCCGCCTGAAAATCCGATTGCAAAAAAATCTGATCCGCTGCCAAAATCCCGACTAAAGTAAGGTTCGGGAAATCATGTCCCTTTACAATCATCTGGGTTCCAAGAAGGATATCCGCCTTTTCCTCTGAAAATTCCTGTAAAATTTCTTCGTACTTTCCTTTTTTTCGAGTCGTATCCCGATCCATTCGTAAAATTTTGGCTTTCGGAAACACGGCATGGCAGATGCTTTCCAGCTTTTCCGTTCCTACACCGAATGCCGCCAAGTACTTGCTTCCGCAATGCGGGCAGTTCTTCGGTAAAATACTTTGGTAACCACAATAGTGACACTGCAAAATTCCGTTTTTATGCAGATTCAGACTTACATCGCAGTGGGGGCAGCGCAGAGCCTCTCCGCATTTTCTGCAGCTTACAAAAGGAGCGTAACCCCTTCTATTCATAAAGAGCATGGTCTGCTCCCCTTTTTCCAAGCGTTCCCGAACCGCTTTTTCTAAAGCTCTTGAAAAAATAGAGCGATTCCCTTCTTCCAGCTCTTTTTTCAAATCCACGATATGGATTTTGGGTAGCATGCTCCCACTCTTAGCTCTATTCTCCATTCTAAAACAGGGAAGCGCTCCTTTCTCCACCTCTGAAAAAATCTGTACAGAAGGAGTTGCCGTACCGTATAAAACTTTTGCTTTTGAAAACTCCGCCCTCTTTCTCGCAACTTCTCTTGTTTCATAGCGAGGAGTCGTTTCCGACTTATAAGAACGATCCTGCTCCTCATCCATAATAATGAGACCAAGATTGGAAAACGGTGCAAACAGGGCAGAACGAGGCCCCATAAGAATCTTCACTTCTCCTAAACGACATTTCTCCATGCTTTCCGCTCGTTCTCCCTGGCTCATCTTGGAATGAAGAACGGAGAGCATGCCTGGAAAGCGCTGTTCTATACGGGAACGGGTCTGAAAGCTTAAGGATATTTCCGGAATCAAGAAAATCACTTCCTTTCCTTCCCGAATATAGTCCTCCATAAGCTGTAAATAAACCTCTGTCTTTCCCGATCCCGTCACGCCGAAAAGTAACGCGGAAGTCCCGCCTTTGGAAAAACTGTTGCGAATCCCTTGAAGGACACCCTTTTGTTCCTGATTAAGCTCTACAGGAGCTGTCTCTCGCTTTAAAAGAAGCTCTCCGGTCTTTCCTCTTTTTTTTATTTTCTTTTTAACAGGAAGAACCGTTTTTAAACACTGGTTTAAAGTGCATCCGTATTCCCTACTCATCCAAATCGCAAGATCCAGAAGCGTATTTTCCAAAGAGAATTCCTTTTTCAATGGGGAAATAATATCTCGGATTTTATCCTCCGGGTACTCCGAAGTATCACTCATCTTTATCACATAGGCTCTCTTTTTTTCCCTTCCGAAGGGAACTAAAACAGGATCCCCTACATGGAGTTCCATGTCTTTGGGAATCCTATAGCTAAAGCTTTTATCAATGGCCTCATGGCTAATGTCTACAATGACTTCAGCGTACAAAATCTCTCCTTGCTGTTCAATATAAAATGAAATTTCAATCCGTTTCTTTATATCTGTTTAAATGATATCTCTTTAAAGGATATCTCTTTAAATGAGAAATTACATGAACAAGTTCCGGAATTATGAACATATAAAAAGCTGAATTATACCTTATGTTTTTCTACGAGCTTGTCTATCACTTTAGATAAAGACAAGGAATGGGACGCTTTAAACAATACTACATCCCCGCTTCTAATTTCCTTTTCCACTGCACGCTGAAGCTCTTCCAAAGAAAGGAAGGTAAATCCGGGCATGGTTTTCTCTCCTAAACCCTTCCATATTTCTTTGGATTTCTCTCCTAAGGTAAATAAGCAATCAATGGAAAGTCCCCTCATCACTTCTCCGATTTCCCGATGACGAAGGAGCTCTTCCTTCCCCAGCTCATTCATGTCTCCCAGAACAGCAACCCTTCTTGTGCCTTTCTCTTCGGAAAGTACCTTTAAGGCTGCCTTCATGGAATCCGGGGAAGCATTGTAACTGTCATCCAAAATCAAAATGCCGTCTTTCGTAAGAATCTTTTCTCCCCTTCCCGGAAGACCGGAAAAGGCACAGACCGCTTTTTCAGCCACCTTCTCAGAAATACCTAAGCGTTTCGATAAGAGAAGGGCAATGCCTGCATTTTCCTTCATATGCTCTCCGGGTACGGAAAGTGGAAGCTCCTCTTTTTCATAGAAGAAGAGAGAAAGAGCTCTCTTTCCCAAAAATCCCATGTCTTGAATTCTTTCTTCTGTCAGTTGAGAAAGAATCGGATCTTTTTTCGGTAGATAGAGTTCTACTCTTCCCGGATCTCCCATTAGAATATGCATCTTTTCAAAACAAGTATTCTCCTTTGTCTGCATATTTTCAAGGTGTGCATCACCGATATTGGTAAACACCGCCATATCCACAGAACACATCCGAGCGAGTCTCTCCATTTCTCCCGGAATAGATACGCCCATTTCGATTACACTTATCTCCTGTTTGGCTTTCGCCATATCAAAAAGAGTTATGGGAACACCGACCTGAGAATTGGCATTTCCTTTCGTCTGAAACACCTTTTTTTCGGAGGAAAGCGCAGCCGCAATCATTTCTCTAGTCGTGGTTTTTCCAACAGAGCCGGTCACACCGATAAGCGTGCCCTTATATTTTCTTCGGCAAAATGCACCAAAGGCCTGTAAAGCCTCTAAGGTATCCTCGACAGAATAAAACTGTACATCCGGATATTTTTTTTGCAGTTTCGCACTATTTTCTGCAGTAAGAACATGCTTTGCCCCATGCTCTATTGCCATCGGAATAAAACGATGTGCATCCACCTTTTCGCCCTTTAAAGGAACAAAAACTGCGGAAGTGCAATCCTCTTTGGAATTGATTACAATATGCTCTACTGCGGAAAATAATTCTTCAAAATCTACCATTTCTCTATCTCCAAAACACAATTTATTGCAGTTTGTTTTTTTCTCTTGCTTTCAACGAGATCCCGTATACTGTACAAGAGTTACTTGTTAAGAATAAAGATCAATCCAGTTTTGCCGCTTCCTCCAGGATAACTTCCCGGTCCACAAAACGGGTAAACTCACCATTTACCTCATTGTATTCCTCATGACCTTTTCCGATTACGGCGATCAGGTCTCCTCGCTTAGCATGCTTTAAAGCATAGAAAATCGCCTCTCTTCTATCCGGAATAGCAATGTACTTGTCCGTCTTCTTTGTAAGTGTGGTTTCGATGTCGTGGATGATATCCTCCGTTTTTTCATAACGGGAATTATCTGCCGTGAGTATCGTAAAATCTGCCATTTCTCCCGCCACTTCTCCCATTCCGTAACGTCTTTCCTTAGAGCGGTTTCCTCCACAACCGAAAACCACGATGAGTCTTTTTGGATGGTAGGCTTTAAGTGTTTGCAAGAGATTTTTCATTCCCATAGCATTGTGCGCATAATCTACAATAACGGTATATCCGTTTCTTTGCAGAGTGACTTCCATTCTTCCGTTTACCTGAATCTTAGATAAAGCTGACTTTACCTTATCCATCGGAATCTTTAATAAAGATGCTATAGAAATGGCTGCCAAGGCATTATAAACATTGTACTCTCCCGGAAGGTGGTTAAAGATACTCTCTACCTCCTCGCCATGCACAAAATCGAAGCGAGTTCCGATAAAATCATCCTGCCGAAGATTTTCTATATTTTTAGCCTGAAAATCCGCTTTTTTTTCTATTGCAAAGCCATGGCAGGGACAGGCGGCATTTTTCCAAAATTCATCTGCGAAATCGGCATCCATATTGATGAGTCCCTGCTTGGACTGCTTAAAAATCATGGACTTATAATACTTGTATTCTTGAAAATCCTTATGCTCATTTTCCCCGATATGGTCTTCCTCAATATTCGTGAAAATACCATAATCAAACAGGATTTCATCGGTTCTATGCATCTTAAAGCCCTGTGAAGAGGCTTCCATAACTACCGCATCACATCCGGCTTCTTTCATTTTCCGGAAAGTTTCTTGCAGAGTATACGATTCAGGTGTAGTATTTCGACTCTCTTCATGAATGCCGGCATAATCAATTCCCGTAGTCCCAATAAGACCTGTACGATATCCGGCCTCTTCCAAAATGCTTCGCACCATACTGGCGGTCGTTGTCTTTCCCTTTGTTCCCGTGATGCCGATCATCAGCATTTCTTTAGCGGGATAATGAAAGTAGCAGGCAGAAAGCCGAGCCAGAGCTGCACGGGCATTTTCCACCTTAATAACGGAAAGTCCCTCTGTCTTCCCAAGTTCCACAGGAAGATCTTCTAATTCTTTTTCTACAACAAACAGTCTGACTCCCTTTTCTAAAAGCTCCGGAATCTTATCATGAGAATCCAACTTGCTTCCCTTCATGCAAAGAAATAAATCTCCTGCTTCCGCTTTTCGAGAGTCATAAGAGATTCTCTTTAGCTCTTCTTTCTCCGGCTCTCCCAAAAGGACCTTGTATTCCTTTAATGCTTCTACCCACTCTTTCATCTCATCCTCATCTTTTTCTTATCTTTGACTCTGTTTTTCCTTTTTTACATAAGAGAATGGCCCCTTAAGGGGCCATTCCATATTAAAACAGTCCTACAGTTTTACCATCTACAACATCTATCTTCTCAGCAGCAGGAACCTTCGGTAATCCCGGCATGGTCATTACATCTCCGGTTAAGCATACCACGAATCCCGCTCCGGCTGAAACATAAACTTCTCTTACCGTAATGGTAAAGCCTTCCGGTCTTCCAAGAAGAGTAGGATCATCCGACAAGCTGTACTGGGTCTTTGCCATACATACCGGATAATGTCCGAAGCCCAAATCTTCCAGATTCTTCAGTTCCTTCGATGCCTTTGCTGCAAACTGTACATCCTTCGCTCCGTAGATTTCCTTGGCTATCTTTTCTACTTTTTCTTTCAGGGATAAGTTTAAATCCTGAATCGGATGGAAATTCGCAGGCTTTTCCAGTTTTGCAAGGACTGCCTTCGCAAGGGCTTCTCCGCCGGCTCCGCCCTTTGCATATACTTCAGATAAGGCAAATCCGACACCCTTTTTCTCGCAGAAATCAGCAATCCACTGTAATTCTTTTTCGCTGTCTGTCGGGAAGCGGTTGATTGCTACCACAAGGGGAAGTCCAAACTTCTGTACATTTTCAATATGCTTCTCCAAGTTCACAATTCCCTTTTCAAGAGCAGCAATATTTTCTTCTACTAAATCCGTCTTAGCAACGCCGCCGTTATACTTTAAAGCACGTACCGTTGCTACAATCACGGTGCAATCCGGATGTAAGTTACCGAGCTGACACTTGATA
Source organism: Oribacterium parvum ACB1 (assembly GCF_000238055.2). Taxonomy (GTDB): domain Bacteria; phylum Bacillota; class Clostridia; order Lachnospirales; family Lachnospiraceae; genus Oribacterium; species Oribacterium parvum. The sequence continues at coordinate 1,773,982 of NZ_KE148312.1, read as the reverse complement.
TCCAAGAATTTCTCCGCTCCGAGGTCTGCTCCGAAGCCGGCTTCCGTTACTGCAATATCTCCAATCTTCAAGGCATACTTTGTAGCCATAAGAGAGTTGCAACCATGCGCGATATTGGCAAAGGGTCCGCCATGTACAATCGCCATATTGCCTTCCAGAGTCTGCACAATATTGGGTTTAATTGCATCCTTAAGAAGTACAGCCATAGAACCTACAGCGCCCAGATCCTTGGCTCTAACCGGCTCTCCTTTACGGTTATATGCCACGATAATCTTGGAGAGACGTTCCTTTAAGTCCTCAAGGCCACTACTAAGGCAAAGAATAGCCATAATTTCCGAAGCTACGGTAATGATGAAATGGTCTTCTCTTACCACTCCGTCTCCGGGGCCGCCCAGACCTACAATCACATTTCGAAGACACCTGTCATTCATATCCAGACATCTCTTCCACTGAATACGTTTCATGTCAATATCCAGCGAGTTGCCCTGTTTGATATGGTTATCCAAAAGAGCGGCAAGAAGGTTATTTGCCGCAGTAATGGCATGGAAATCACCGGTAAAATGAAGATTCAAATCTTCCATGGGAACGACCTGAGCATATCCGCCGCCTGCTGCACCGCCCTTTACTCCGAAGCATGGTCCAAGGCTCGGCTCTCTGAGGGCTACTACAGTATTCTTTCCCAACCGATTCAAGGCATCACTTAGTCCAACTGAAGTCGTGGTCTTACCTTCTCCCATAGGAGTGGGATTGATTGCAGTTACCAGAACCAGTTTACCGTCCTTCTTGTCTTTCCTCTTTTCAAAAACGGAGGGAGAGAGTTTTGCCTTGTACTGTCCGTAAAGCTCCAGGTCATCTTCGGAAATCCCGTACTTTTCAGCGATGTTGACAATTTTTTCCAGTTTTTTCTCCTGCGCAATTTCCAGATCTGATTTCATTCTTTCACTTCCTTTCTTGTGCTAAAAAATCGTTAAGTTCTTCTATACTCATTAAGACCCGTCTTGCTTTTGTGCCTTCCTCCTCTCCTACGACATGGGCATCTGCAAGCTGATCCATGATTCGCGCTGCACGATTAAAACCAATTCTGAATTTTCTTTGTAAATAGCCGATACTGGCCTTCTCTGTTTCTATGACCGTCTCTGCCGCCTCATAAAAGAGCTCGTCCCGATCTCCTCCGACAGAAGACACGGACTCTTCTCCGCTTCCCTGCTCTATACTGCTTGTAATGGAATCATTATACTCCACTTCTCCCTGACTCTTCAGGAAATCCGTAACCCTTCCGACCTCCTCATCCGAAACAAAAGCTCCCTGCACACGAATCGGCTTAGGCAGGTTTTGCGGGAAGAAAAGCATATCTCCCTTCCCAAGAAGCTTTTCCGCTCCGTTCATATCGATAATGGTGCGGGAATCCACACCGCTGCTTACTGCAAATGCAATTCTTGAGGGTACATTTGCCTTAATCAATCCGGTAATAACATTGACTGAAGGGCGCTGTGTCGCAATGATTAAATGCATACCGCAGGCTCTTGCCAGCTGTGTCAGGCGGACAATCGCATCTTCCACCTCCTGCGCGGAAACCATCATAAGATCCGCTAACTCGTCAATGATAATGATAATCTGCGGGAGAACTTCCAAACCTTCTTCCTCCCTATCCGCTACGGACATCTTTTTCACCTTATCATTATAGCCGCTTAAGTCCCGAACGGAAAGCCTTGCAAAGCTTTTATAGCGATTTGTCATCTCTGCCACTGCCCAATTGAGTGCAGATGCCGCTTTTTTCGGATCCGTTACTACAGGAATGAGAAGATGCGGTATTCCATTATAGACTTGCAACTCTACAACTTTCGGATCCACCATAATCATACGGACCTCTTCGGGACTGTATTTGTATAGGATAGACATAATCAGAGTATTGATGGAAACGGACTTTCCGGCTCCCGTTGCTCCCGCGACCAAAAGATGCGGCATCTTAGCAATATCGGTCACCACCACTTTTCCTGCAATATCTTTCCCTACTCCAAATGCAAGCTTCATTTTATTATCCTGAAACTCCGGTGAAGATAAAATATCCCCAAGATACACAACCTGACTATTCTTATTGGGGACCTCAATCCCTACCGCAGACTTTCCGGGGATAGGAGCTTCTATACGAATATCCGCCGCCGCAAGACGCATCTTAATATCATTACTGAGAGATACGATTTTAGCCAGCTTTACTCCTTGTTCCGGCTGTAACTCATAACGTGTTACGGCAGGACCGACAGAGACGTTACTTATACTCACCGTGATGCCGAAGCTTTTTAAAGTTTCCTGCAAGGTACGCGCATTCTTCTCAATTTCATTTCGCTCGTTTGCTCCTTTATCCTTTGCTCTTTTCAGTAGAGACAGGGGAGGGAAATGATAAGGAGCCGTTTCCTTAACGATACTAAGTTCCTCTTCTTTCTTCTCCGCAATCCTCTTGTGAAGCTTTTCTCTATCGGATTCTATTCTTCCTCCGGAAGCTGTCTCCACTACCCTGGTAGAACTGTCCCTACTCAAAAGCCTCTCCTTGAGATCCCATTCTTCATCCAAATTCTCTATCTGAACGGAAGCAGGATCTATCTCTTTTCTATAAGCATCAGCCGTATTCGGAATGAAATCATTTTCCTCATAGACTATGTCACCGGCTTCACTTCCTTCCGGGAAGGATAAAGTTTTTCCTTCTTCCGTATGATCTTCAAAATGAAAACCATGTTCCTCTGACTCCTTAAAATCCTCCAGATGAAAGTCTGTAGCGGAAAAATCCACTCCGCTTGCAAGCTGATTTTCTTTTCTTTCTCTTCTTTCTTTTAAGACTTCCCGTGCCGTTGTGGAAATTCGCTGAATATCCTCCTTTGCTCTTCTTCCCGCCTTTTCAGCCGTATGTACGGAATAGGATGCAAAAAGGCTCATAATCGGCTTCTCCGTAATAAAAACCACAGAGAGAACAATCAAAAAGAAAAGAACAAATAAGGCCCCCAGTTTTCCAAGTAAAAGGGAAAGAAAAAACAAAACGGCATTTCCTATAGCACCGCCTCCCGCAATAAGAGCTGACCAATCCATAGGAATTTCCTTTCCCCAAAAAACGGTAGAAAAAAAACTCTCTGTAAGAAGGTAGCAAGCAATCATTGCCACAATCCTCCGCGATGCATTGTCCTTATCTTGACTGCTCATATAAAAAAACAAAATAAAGAGCAAGAGAAAAGGAAACAAAAAACTGAAGCTTCCAAATAAAACAAACTGTATCTGCTGCAGTATTTCCCCTACAAATCCGCAAAATCCTAAATTACTAAAAAAAAGCAAAAAGGAAAAAAGGCAGATAAAAATCAATGCTACCTCTTTCCTTATCTTGGAATCCATCATTCGGTTTTCTGTATTTTGTTGTGTCTTAGCGCGTTTTCTCACACTTTGTTTTCTACTTCTTCTTGTTGCCATACGCTCCTACTCATTCTTTGTACTTTGATGTTATTATACAACAACACGGCAAAAAATAGAAGGATTGCATCCTGAAAACAGCACTAAGAAATTTCAATATTTTTCGGCAAAAATGTCTCTTCAAAACTTTCCTTCACGAAATGAAAATGTAAAGCAGGACGCCCATGACGAAGCTTTTTCTTTTCTTCCGATGAATCCCCCTCTTCTTTTCCCGGTCGGATGAGATTCAACGCAAGAAGCTTTGCCAAAATCCTGCTCGCAGATCGGGAGGTAATCCCCAAAAGCTCTGCAACCGTCTGAGCATTTAGGGCCTTTTCCGGGGCCAGCTCATATAGACTGATTAATTTCAGAATGTTGTTCTCATGGATTCCCTGCGTCTTGGCAAAGTCGATGGCTTTTTCATTATTATAGTTTTTTACCAGCTTCACGTTCTGAGAGAGCGGTCCGACAAGCTTTCCTTCTTCTTCCATATAGAAGGCGTCGTTTCTGCCATAACGATTGCTTTCCATAAGAGCATGCTCTGCATAATAACGACTCCGTTCGTCAGAACTGCTTAAGCCGATTCCCAAGCGAAAGGGAAACCCCAGGTTCTTCTTACACTGCATTAAAATCTCTTCTAAAAGAGGAAAAATTTCTGTATCCGGAGAGATTGCAGCACGAATGGCAAACTGATTAAAACCCTTTTCAATGGAAAAACGATAGTACCTTTCCTTGCGATACGTTGTAAGAAAATGATACACTTCCGCCTCTCTATACTCCTGTTCTTCCTTTTCCACCTCTTCCGTAAAAGGCAATCGGAGTAATACGGAAAGACGCTTTTCCTCCGTGATGGAACTTAAGCGAAGCTCATCCAGTGCGTGCTGAATAGAGGCACGAATCATATCCTCATCCGGAAAAACTGCCACATAAGGTATCTGTAAGTCATCCAATGCTTTCAAATTGTTTATGCTTCTGGAAAGAATCATATCAATCTTTCCCTTATCCCAAAGTTTCTTCGCATACTCCGTTATATGCTTATAGTCATATCGCTTTTCCGTATAAAAATAGGGTCGTTCTGATTCAGAAAGATACTTTCCGACTTCCATATAGCGATTGGTTTCCGTCAGGAAGTCGCAAAATACCCTGTTTAAAGGAATGTTTTTATGATTCATTTGAAAATGAAGGAGAATAGAAAGAACGTCAATGGGTTCATACGCCGTAAAGGCACAGGGAATACGAATATCCGGGAACTTCTTCAGAATATAGTGATAACCCAATTCTCCCGAAAAGAAAATAACATCGCACTTTCTCCGACAATCTTCATAGATTCCGTCAATGTCACTGAGTTCTTTATAAATATAGGGATAAAATCGGCATTCAAAACTATTATCCTGTATAACCTTTTCAATCGGCTCAAGGGATTTCTCAGGACGCACAATGGCAACTGAATACATAAAACATTCCTCTCCTTCATCCAGTCTTCTCTATCTGAAATTGTTATCACAACTTTAAGACAAAGTCAATTGTGTCTTTTATGTCTGAACTTTAATCTTTTAGTCTCGGCTTTATTTTTTTATGCCTCTGCTCTATTCTCTTTTTTCTCCGGCCTCTATCCTCTCCTGAAGTGCAGACAAATATTCCCAGCGTTCCCATTTTTCACTTAACTTTCTTTCCACTTCTTCTTTTTTCAGTTGAAGCTCCTGCAGAAATACAAAGTCATGCGCATTCTCCACACCACTCTTATCCAGCTCATTGAGCTCTTCCTCAAGTTTTGCAATGTCTTCCTCTATACTCTCGTAATCCTTCCTCTCCTGATAAGACATCTTCAGCGCCCTTTCTCCACGCCATGATTTTTCCTTTTTCTCAGTTCCTTCTGTTTCTGCCGCTTTTTTTTCCGCTACCGGATTATTGTTTGCACTCCTCTCTCGAAATAATTCCACCTGATAGTCGGTATATCCTCCTTCAAATTGGCGAATCTGCCCATTTTCCTGAAAAACAAAGAGCCGGTTAACCGTTCTGTCTAAAAAATAGCGATCATGGCTTATAGTTAAAACGATTCCGGAAAAATGATCTAAAAAGTCCTCCAAAACCATGAGACTTGCAATATCCAAATCATTGGTCGGCTCATCTAAAAAGAGTACATTGGGTGCCGACATGAGAATACGCAAAAGATAGAGTCTTCTCTTCTCCCCTCCGGAAAGCTTGGCAATAGGTGCAAACTGCATTTCCGGAGTAAAGAGGAAACGCTCCGCCATTTGCTCCGCGGAGATAAGCCCTTCCGTAGTGGGCAGATAATCCGCAATATCTTTAATACTGTCTATTACCCGCTCTTCCTCTTTCAATTCTTCATTTTCCTGCCGAAAATAGGCAATCTTTACCGTCTGTCCTATTTCCACCTTTCCGGAATCTACGGGAACCTCTCCCAGTATCGATTTCATAAGACTCGACTTCCCCGCTCCGTTTTTTCCGATAATCCCGATGCGGTCATTTCGCAAAAAATGATAGCTGAAGTGAGAAAACAGCTCTTTATCTCCATACTTTTTACTTAAATCATCAATAAAAATCGTTGACTTCCCCAGTCTTGTATAAATTGAAGAAAGCTTCAACTCCTCTTCTTCACTGGGGCCATGCATTTGAGAAAGTTTTTCATAACGTTCCAATCTGGCCTTCTGCTTTGTACTTCTTGCTTTTGCTCCTCTCCGAACCCATTCCAGCTCTTTTCTAAGAAGATTCTGTCTTGCTTTCTCCTTTGCAACAGCTATGGACATATGGTTCGCTTTCTCCTCCAGGTAGCGATCGTATTTACAATCATAGGAAATAAACCGATTTTCATCCAATTCCACTATCCGGTTGCAAACAGAATCTAAAAAATAGCGATCATGACTTACCAAAAGAATACTTCCTTTGAATTGCATCAGCTTATTCTCCAGCCACTCCGCAATTTCTTCATCAATGTGATTGGTCGGCTCATCTAAAAGGAGCAAATCCGGCTCCGTATTTAAAACAGCAAGTAATGCCAGCTGTTTTCTCTGCCCTCCCGATAGAATCTTGCAGGGCGAATAATAGTCCATAAGACCGATTTCCTGCATGATTTTCTTCCCAAAGGCCTCACCTTCCGCATCATCCATACGGATTTGAAAATGTTCCTTCAGTACATCTATAATTTTTTCTTCGTCCGGAAACTTTGTTTCCTGTCGAAGGTAAGAAATCTTTAAATTCCTTTTTTTCACTACCGTACCGCTATCCAACTGCTCTTCTCCTGCAATAATGCGAAGAAGAGTAGACTTACCGCCTCCGTTTTTTCCGATAAGAGCAACCTTTTCTCCCTCTTGCAGGTAGAAACTTGCATCGGAAAAGAGAACTTTATTCTGATAGCTTTTACTGCCATTCTCTACATTGACAATACTTAGAGCCATATTTTCTCCTTGCAAACGACTACATTAACCACTTTTTTTCTTAATTCTTAATAAAAAATTCTCAAAACGGTGATTCCCACAAAACACAGATCAGCTCCTTACATCAATCTCATTTAAATAATCGGCGTTCTCCCTTTCAGTTTTTTTAAGCACTGGTAAAAAGCAGGAATCAAAAAAGAATCAGCAAAAAGCCATGCCAAAGGCGAGGCAAAGCAAGCAGCAACATATCCAAAAATCGGGATAAAGACAAAAGCAACCAAAGATCTTGCAATCATCTCGCTCACTCCTGCCAGCATGGCAAAGCCTGAAAATCCCATACCTTGTATGGAAAAACGCCAAACGTTGACAATGGTAAGCGGAATATAAAAAAGAGAATTATAGATTAAAAACTGCCTTGTCATGGTAAGCACTTCTGTCTCTTTGGCGTCAATAAAAATCTTCGGAATTTCTCCACCCGCAAAAATAAGAATCACACAAATCAAGATAGCATAAAAAGCACCTAATTTTGTGGCTTCCCAAACCCCTTTTTTAATCCGATGATATTCTCCCGCACCTGCATTTTGACCTGCATAGGTCGCCATCGTTGCTCCCAACGCATCAAAAACACAACAACAGAATCCGCTGATTCTCTGCCCTGCAGCAATAGCAGCCATAGGGGATGCACCTAAGCCGTTAACCGCTGTCTGTAAAACAACGGAGCCGATTGCAGTAATGCTGTACTGTAGTCCCATTGGAATCCCCATAAATAAAAGCCTTTTATAATAATGTCGCTCCCAACGCAAATCCCCCTTTTTCAAATGTAAAATAGGAAACTTTTTCTGCATAAAAACTAAGCAGAGAAGACCGGAAAGAAGCTGAGAGATAACAGTTGCATAAGCCGGTCCATCCACTCCGAAGCCCAAGAAATAAATACTAACAAAATCCAGAATAATATTTAAAACTGCAGCAAAAACCAAAAATAACACCGGCGTTTTGGAGTCGCCCAGAGAACGAATAATGGAACTTGTCATATTGTATAAAAAGGTCGTGGGAATTCCCAAGAAAATAATAAAAATATAGTCATAGGCGTAGGAAAAAGTTTCTTCAGGTGTATTCATCCCTCGCAAAATAGCATTGGTTAAGAATCCTATAATCACCGTCATTATACCGGCAATAATTAGATTGAGCCAAAGAATATTTCCTACATATTTTCTTAACTTATCTTCCTGCTTTGCACCGAACTTCTGTGCAACCGGGATTGCAAACCCCGCACAACAACCAATTACAAAACCATTAATCATAAAACTGATAGCTCCGGTTGAACCCACACCGGCAAGCGCATTCAGTCCCAAAAGCTTTCCCACAATAATAGTATCCACCATACTGTAAAACTGCTGAAACAGCGTTCCCAGTAACATCGGTAATGCAAATCGTAAAATCAGCTTCATGGGATCTCCCTTTGAAAGATCCAACATGACAGTCTTCGTTTTATCTTCTTTTGCTTCTACTTTCACTTTTGTTTTTACATCTTTTTTTATTATTTGTTTTACTACTTGTTCTACTTCTTGTTCTACTTTTTCTTTTACTTCTTTTTCTACTTTTTGCTCTACCTCTTTTTCTACTTTTTGCTCTACTTCTTGTTCTACTTTTTGTTCTGCTTCTTTTTCTACTTTTTCTTTTACTTCTTGTTCTATAACTTTTACTGCTTTAATCTTCTCTTCCCTTACCTCTTTCATCGCCCCTCCTTCATAAAATTAAAAACCCCAGGTTTTAAGCCAATCGTGACTCAATTCCCGAGGTTCTCTGATAGCAGGGGATGAGGGATTCGAACCCCCATCGGCGGTTTTGGAGACCGTTGCTCTACCCTTGAACTAATCCCCTTTGCTGAAAAAACAACGTTATAATTTTACTCTAGTTTTTAAAGATTGTCAACGCTTCTCTTATGTTTTTTACAGGAATCAATTCAATATCTTTACTGATATAGACATCCTTTTGAAAATGGTATGCAGGCAGAACAATCCGACGAAAGCCAAGTCTCTTCGCTTCTTCTATTCTTTGCTTGCTTTGGCTGACAGCCCTAACCTCCCCGGATAATCCCACCTCTCCGAAAACCATGATATCCTCTTTGAGCGGAATATTACGGTAACTGGACAGAAGTGCCAGAATAACCGCCAGATCTACAGAGGGCTCGGAAATACGCATGCCACCTGTAATGTTAATATATGCATCAAATTTGGAGCACTCTATCCCCAAACGTCTTTCCATAATAGCAAGCAGCATATTCAGTCGATTATAGTCCATTCCGTTTGCGGTACGTCTCGGGATACCGAAACTCGTCGGAACCAATAGACCCTGTATTTCCATAAGAAGCGGCCTTGTTCCTTCTATACCGGAGGAAACTACAGAACCGGAAGACTCTACAGCCCTTCCGGAAAGGAGAAATTCGGAAGGATTTTTCACCTCCTCCAGTCCGTTTGCCTCCATAGTAAAAACAGCAATTTCATTGGTGGATCCGAAACGATTTTTCTGTCCGTAAAGGATTCTAAGCTGTGTATTCTTCTCTCCTTCAAAGTAAAGAACCACATCTACCATATGTTCCAAAATCTTCGGTCCTGCCACATTTCCATCCTTTGTAACATGACCCACAATGCCGATAGCAATTCCCTTTTCTTTAGCAATACGTAAAAGTGCAGCAGTACATTCCCTTACTTGGCTGACAGAACCGGGAGACGCAGCTATTTCCTCCAAGTACATGGTCTGAATCGAGTCAATAACCATAAAGTCAGCCTGTATTTCCTCTACCGCTTCTGCAATATTCTTTAAATTGGTTTCAGAAAGAAAATAAACCTCACCCTCCGCTTTTTGCATCCTTTCCGCTCTTAATTTAATCTGTTTCAGAGACTCCTCTCCGGATACATAAAGCACTTTTTTCCCTATTTTTCCAAGATACAGACTCATCGAAAGAAAAATAGTGGATTTTCCAATACCGGGATCCCCTCCCAAGAGAATAAGGGAGCCGGTTACAATACCGCCTCCCAAAACCCTATCTAGTTCACTATAGCCCGATGAAAGTCGGTCTTCTTCTCTCAAGACAATATCCTTCAGCTGCTTTACTTCTGCTCTCTGGGTGCTTCCAATTCTGGAAAATGCCTTGCTTTTCTCCGGACTTTCTTTCGGGGCCTCCACCATAGTATTCCAACTTTTACAGGAAGGGCACTGTCCAAACCATTTGATGGTTTCATACCCGCACTCTTTACAAAAAAAACGACTTAGACTTTTTGCCATGCTTCCTTCCTTTTCCTATTTTTCTTACACTTTTTCTTTTCTAACAGCGGTTCTTAAACTCTCTCCGTTTTTATCTACACGCAGGTTCACCCTTTCTCCTGCCTGCACATCTCCATCCAAAATAGCTTCTGATAGCAGATTCTCTACCTCTGTCTGAATGGTTCTCTTCAAAGGACGAGCACCGAATTTCGGATCATAACCCTTCTCTATCAGAAAAGTCTTAGCCTTCTTATCGAGGTTAATGCCAAGGTTCATCTCCCCCTTAGCTCTCTTATATAGGTTCTTCAAAAGAATATCCAAAATCTTGGACATATCTTCCTTACTAATTGGACGGAAGACAATGATTTCATCAATACGATTCAAAAATTCCGGTTTAAACAAGCGTTTCAGCTCCTCTAAAACCTTATTTTTCATGTAATTATAATCTCCGTCGCCCTGTCCTGCCGGAGAATCAAAGCCCAATTTCTTGGGACTCATGATTTGTTCCGCACCGACATTGGAGGTCATAATGATAATCGTATTTTTAAAGGAAACCTTCCTTCCCTGCGAATCGGTAATATGTCCATCATCCAAAACCTGTAAAAGAATATTCAAAACATCCGGATGCGCCTTTTCTATCTCATCAAAAAGAATAACGGAGTATGGGTTTCTTCTAACCTTCTCGGAGAGCTGTCCCCCTTCATCATAACCGACATAGCCTGGAGGAGAACCAATCATTTTGGAAACGCTATATTTCTCCATATATTCGGACATATCTACACGAATAAGATTCTGTTCCGAACCGAAAACCACTTCAGCAAGTGCTTTGGAAAGTTCCGTTTTTCCTACACCGGTAGGCCCGAGGAACATAAAAGAGCCGATAGGACGCTTTGGATCCTTTAAACCTACTCTTCCTCTCTTAATCGCCTGCGATACGGCATGAACCGCCTCATTCTGCCCTATTACTCGAGTATGAAGAAGGTCCTCCAGCTTACGAAGCTTTACACTCTCCGATTCGCTCAGTTTTTTAGCCGGAATTTTAGTCCATTCCGAAACCACATTGGCAATATCCGACTCCGTCACATGAAGCTTATTCTCTTCCGTGTCTTTCTTCCAAAGCTCCAGATCGTGATCCAGCTTTTTCTTCTTTTGCTCCTGTTTCTTCTTAATCTGAGAAGCTGCCTCAAAATCCTCCTTCCGGATACACTCTTCTTTCTCTATCTCCAGCTCCATAAGCTGTTCTCGAAGACGTTTAATATTTCTAGGCTCTCCACTGTTCAAAATACGAAGCTTGGAAGCGGCTTCATCAATAAGGTCAATAGCCTTATCCGGTAAATAACGGTCATTAATATAGCGGGAACTGAATTTTACGGCAGCTAATATAGCACCATCATCAATGCTTACCTTATGATGTTCCTCATACTTTTCCTTAATTCCCCGAAGAATCGCAATGCTTTCCTCTTCACTTGGCTCTTCTACCGTAATCGGCTGGAATCGTCTTTCCAAGGCAGCATCCTTTTCAATATGCTTTCTGTATTCTTCTAAAGTTGTAGCGCCGATAATTTGCAGCTCTCCCCTTGCCAAAGCCGGCTTTAAAATATTTGCCGCATCCAAGGCGCCTTCCGCTCCCCCCGCTCCGATTAGGGTATGAATTTCATCAATAAAGAGGAGAACCTCACCATCATTTCTCGCCTCGGAAATAACACGCTTAATTCTCTCTTCAAACTCTCCCCTATACTTAGATCCGGCAACCATCGCGGAAAGATCCAATGTAAGAAGTCTTTTCTTGGCAATAATTTCAGGCACATCGGAAGAAGCAATCCTGTTTGCCAATCCTTCCACAACTGCCGTTTTTCCGACTCCGGGTTCTCCGACCAGGCAAGGATTGTTCTTGGTTCTTCTGGAGAGAATCTGTATCATCCTCATAATCTCCGCTTCTCTTCCGACCACGGGATCCAGCTTTCCCTCTCTTGCCAAAGAAGTCAGATCTCTGGAATATTGATCCAAAGTCGGCGTCTGAGAATTTCTTCCTGCACCATCCTTTTGGGATTTATTTTCCACAAATTGATCTCTTCCCATAGCGGAATTCAGCTGAGAATATATTTTCTGTGCAGATGCTCCCAAGGTGGAAATAATCCTGGAAGCCACGCAGTTTCCGTCCTTTAACATTGCAAGAAGTAAATGTTCTGTTCCTACCAAATGAGAGCCGCTTTCTTTGGCCTCCTGCATTGCCTGTTCCAACAGTCGCTTTGCGGAAGGTGTGTATCCGCTTGGGTCGGCAATGGAAAGTTTACCATCCGTACTGATAAACTTGGCAATCATTTCTATAATTTTATCTTCCGTAACATTGTTTGCCTTTAAAACCTTTCCGGCAACCGCTGTCCCTTCCCGAACCAGCCCCAAAAGGATATGTTCCGTCCCGATGTACTGGTGGTGACATTCCTCAGCAACCTCAATTGCCAGCTGTAACGCTCTTTGGGCCTGTATAGTAAACTGATTCATCTTTTCACCCTATTCCTTTATACTTATATACGCAGAAAACCGTGACCCTTTATTCTTCTCAATAAAGACCTTCACAGTTTTATACGCCACCTTCATTACAGGCGGATTCCCTATTACAACTCTTTACAAATCTTCAATCTCTAATTCTGTATCTTCTGATTCCTCTTCCTTTTTCTTTGTCTCTTCTCTTCGCTCTACGGAAATGGCTCTGGTTGCACCTAAATCTTCGTCCTCCAAATCATCTTCTATAAGCGATTCCCGTACAGAAGTAATCATCTTTGTCTGATCCAGCTTCTCCTCATCCTTATCAAACGATTTCAAAGAAATACCCTCTACATTTGGACGTAGCTCTTTTTTATCGATTCCTATGTTATCCTTCTGAAATGCGATAATTCTCTTCAGTCTGTTTCTTTCCTGCCATAAGAAAGCGGCAAGTACAACCGAAAGTAAAGCCAAAAATCCGAAAACACAGGAAAGAATAAACTGCGTATTAAACTTTCCCACCAGACTGTCGTATCGATTCAGAAGCTCGGGATAGCTTTCTGCGTTTTTCTTCTGCTCTTCCTCCAGAGGATCCTGAAAATATCTTTGAATGGTCTTCTCTTTTAAGTCGTAACGATAAAAGTTCAAGTCTCCGGCATCATTCATACCATAGATAATGATGTACTGGTGGTCAGACTCCGCCTTCCACACCCATCCCTTTACCTGGTGTCCGTCAACATCAATGGTACTCTCCAAAAATCCTGCCGGAACCTGTACGTCTGAACCGGGATTCATGATGGTAATGCTCTTATCCTTAGCGGTAAGCTTTACTCCTTCATTTACTGTTTCTTCTTTTTCTTCCTTGCTTTCCTCCGTCTCGGACGATGCACTCTCGGATGCGGATTCTGCCGGCTCCGCTTCACCGCCTGTTGCAGTTACGGTAGAAGCACCGACATGGGTGAGATTTAACAAAGACTCGTCCTGCGTGTAAACCTCCTGCTTTTCCACGTTAATTGTAGAGGTCCCGGCACTCAATACTTTGAACTCCAAAATATATGCCAAGGTATTGCTTTCGCTTTGGTCTCCGCTTCCATGAACCCGAAGCGTTCCCGCTCCTCCATCCGTATCCGTACCGGATACAAACTGCAGGGCGTTGCCGTCGTAGCGCAAGCTTATATCTGCACGAGAAAGGGGAGTATCACTTTTTACTTTTAAATTCAAAGTAATGTTCTCTCCTACGTTCCCTGACGGATCGGAAAAGCTGAGCTGACCGTCTGCAGCAAAACAGGTGAAGGAAAATAGTATGCCCAGCATTAAGCTTATCAAGATTGTTTTCATTTTCATCATAGCTTCTCACTTCCCTTCCTTTATGACAAAGGAGCCTTTCCTACCTCGATAATTTCCACTCCGCTTTCGTTTCCGCCACTTCCGGAGCTAGTCTGATTTGCTGTAGCACCGCCATAGTTAAGCTTAATCGTATAGTTTTTCTCGCTTCCGTTCTCCGCTTTTACGGTAATAACAACGCTATCTCTTCCTTCTACGCTCTGATTTCCATTTCCCTTAATCTGCGCCTTAGCATCTACCGCAGTTGCTGCAATATCTAAAGACTTCGTTCCATTGGACAGACTGATACTGTAGTTTTCATTTTCTCCACTAAAAGAGGGACTTAAATTGTATCCCGATATCGATAAGGAGGTAAGTCTGTTGTTGGGACTTCCCGTTCCGGTCGGAATAGCCGCTCTTTCAGCAGGCATATTTTCATAGATTGGAATGTTAAAAACAAGTGCTTTTTGTCTCATCTCGGCAGTATAAGCCTTAGCAAGCTTTGCCCCTTCCTCTGCCGCTCCTTGCACATTGGTCATATATTGGTGCTTATACAGATTGGCTCCTTGTACATTCCACTTCTTTAAGTACAAGGTATTCTGTCCCGCATTCAGATAGTTTTCTGCAAAAAACTGCGCCCCTCCAAGGATAGATTTTTCATGAGAATTCCACGGTCTTCCATAGGAACCGCTCTGCCCCGCGTACCATAAGCCTCTTTCTACAGCCCCCATACCGTTTGCCGCGTAGGCTCCTACATTAAAATAGTTGTAGAAACCGGATGCACCGGAAACGGAACCGCTGGTCCCCTTTCCCTGTTCCTGTAAAATCATAGCTGCAAGGACATAGGGATTTTGCTTTGTAGTTTCCGCCGCTTTCATGAGAATTCCTGTATAGTCGATACCGGAACGCTTTACTGTGTCACCTCCGGTATTTCCACCGGAACCGCTTCCGCCGGACACAAACTCTCCCGGCCCCGCAGCTGAAACAATGACATTGTCTCCGGAAACGAAGGAAGAAGTATCATCAGTAGGAGCGGCAGCCGTACTTTCCTGTTGAGAAGCAGTACTTTCTTCCACAGTTGAAGCAGTCGCACTTTCCATAAATGTGCCCTTTAACACGGAAGAAAGACCTTCTGCGGTCTGTTCCTCCGGATTATAATTATGTAACAAAAACTGGAAGATATAGGACTCATCCATAAAATTTCTCGGATCAAGATAATAAGCAGTTAAAGCTCTGGAAGCTGCCACCCATTTGGCCCCGTCAAATCCCGGCCATGTTCCGCTGTTCCAGTCATATTTACCTGCATCGGTTGATTTCCAAGAGGAAATGGCATTTTTATCCACAAGGCTGCTGGTACCTTCCATCTCTCCATTCAACACCGCATCCCAATTCAGATTGGTCTTCATCCCCTGAAAACGCCAGCTCGGAAATTCCGCATGAAGATTACGAAGTCCTTCCTTGTAGGACTCCGGAAAGCCTTGTTGATTCAATTCATTTTCAAAAGCTTCGTCTCTCTGATATTGCACCGGGAACTTCACAAAATCGGAACGGATATATCCTTGGCCTCCGGCATACTTAACCGGATACCAAGTCGAACCGTCACTTCCCTGCACCGGGTCATTTACGGTAATGGAAGCATTCGAAAAAAGATTGGTGACTTTATTGCTCTTCACAGTGGCCTCCGCACGAATATTCACCAAACTTCCTTTTACCAAGGCCGCCCTTTCTCCTGCCAATGCCGGCATAGACGCCATAGCAAAAGACAATGTTAAAGCAAGGGCTGTACAAACTTTCTTATGCATATCTTCTCCTCATTCTAGGGGCTTTATTCTCTTTTTAAGATTTCTACTCTATTCTTCGACATTTTCCTGTTTCAGTTTAATTTTTTTGCTATATCCCGTCAATGCATATACAAAGAATTCAGATAAAAGTAATGATTTAAACCATGACCTTGAGTAAAGAAGGATAAATGCCAAGTTCGCGGAGATCGAAACAGGTTTTATCCCCCATTCCAATCCCCGCGAAGATTCAATATGCTGTCTTTTTTTATTAAAGCCTAGACCGGATAAGCCTTATTGGCTTTGTCCGCACTGCTTAGTGCTACACCACTCTTTTGTGCATCTCTGTATTCAAAGAAGTCCTTTGCAACCTGCGGAAAAAGTGCATAAGACAATACGTCCTCGGGCTGTCTCGTCCATTCCTTAGCTTCTTCCTCAAACTTCTTAAGCTGCGGTGCAATATGATCTGCGGGACGGTCTGTCATCTGTTTCTCGCCCTTTAAGATCTTCTCTACCACTTCCGGATTCATCGGCTTTACCGTTTTTCCGAATTCCCCGGCTACAAGCTTATAAGACTCCTTCGGCACCATCTTATAACGTTCTCCGGCAATAACGTTCATTACCGCCTGTGTTCCCACGATCTGAGAAGACGGCGTAACGAGGGGCGGCTCTCCGAAGTCCTTTCTCACTCTTGGCACTTCCTCCAGCACTTCCTGCAGTTTATCATCTTTTCCGGCCTGGTGAAGCTGAGAAATGAGGTTTGAAAGCATTCCTCCGGGAACCTGATACTTCAGTGCCTTAACATCCACACCGAGAACCTTTGTGGAAAGGAGTCCTGACTTAATACACTCTTCTCTGTACGGCTGGAAATAATTAGAAATTGCAATCAACTTATCGAGATCCAAACCGGTATCATATTCCGTCCCCTGTAAAGCGGCAACCATAACGTCCGTAGACGGCTGAGAGGTTCCCATCGCAAACGGAGTAGACGCGGTATCAATAATATCCGCACCCGCCTCAATTGCCTTTAAATAGGTCATGGAAGCCATACCGGTAGTATAGTGCGTATGCATCTCAATCGGAAGCTTTGTTCCCTTCTTTAAGGCTTCAACAAGCTCTGTCGCCTGCTTCGGAAGAAGTAAACCCGCCATATCCTTAATGCAAAGAGAGTCGGCACCGAGGCTTTCTACCTCTCTTGCAAGATTCTCCCAATATTCCAGAGTATAGGCATCTCCCAAAGTATAGCAAAGCGCAATCTGCGCGTGTCCCCCCTCTTTATTACAAGCCTTTACCGCAGTTTCAAGATTACGAATATCGTTTAAGCAGTCGAAGATACGAATAATATCTATTCCGTTTGCAATGGACTTCTCTACGAAATACTCCACAACATCATCCGCATAGTGATTGTATCCTAGAATATTCTGTCCTCTGAACAGCATCTGCAGCTTTGTATTCTTAAAATGTCTCTTTAACATCCGAAGACGCTCCCAAGGATCCTCCTTTAAGAAACGGAGACAAGCGTCAAAGGTTGCTCCACCCCAGCACTCGACAGCGTGATAACCGACTTCATCCATCTGATCTAAAATCGGCTCCATCAGCTCGCTGGGCATTCTGGTGGCAATTAAGGACTGGTGCGCATCTCGAAGCACCGTTTCCGTGATTTTAACTTTAGCCATAAACTCCCCTTTCTTATTTTACCCCAAAAACAGCCATAAAGACACCCGCTGCAACAGCAGTACCGATTACACCGGCTACATTCGGCCCCATAGCGTGCATAAGCAGGAAATTGGTCGGGTCGGACTCAGATCCCACCTTCTGTGAAACCCTGGCTGCCATAGGAACTGCGGAAACACCTGCAGAACCGATAAGGGGATTAATCTTCTTTCCGGATAAATAATACATTACTTTACCTAGTAATACGCCGGCTGCCGTGCCGAAGGCAAAGGCAATCAGTCCCAAAAATACGATTTTCAAAGTATCCAAGTTTAGGAAGGCCTCCGCAGAGGTTGTTGCCCCTACAGAAGTTCCCAGTAAAATAACGACAATATACATCATGGCATTTGCTGCAGTATCTGTCAGCTGTCTTACTACACCGGATTCCTTAAAGAGATTTCCAAGCATCAGCATTCCGACAAGCGGTGCCGTGGTTGGCAGTAAGAGGCAAACCACAATCGTTACCACAATAGGGAAGAGTATCTTCTCCAGTTTGGAAACCGGACGAAGCTGTTCCATCTTGCACATTCTCTCTTCTTTGCTTGTAAGGGCTCTCATAATCGGCGGCTGGATAATCGGCACCAATGACATATAACTGTATGCCGCAACCGCAATCGGACCAAGAAGCGCCGTCTGTCCGAGCTTGTTGCAAAGGAAAATGGAAGTCGGGCCGTCCGCACCTCCGATAATGGAGATTGCAGCGGCAGCGGCACCGTTAAAGCCCATAAAAATGGCAAAGAAGTATGCCGCATAAATACCGAATTGAGCAGCTGCACCAAGAAGAAAGCTAATCGGATTCGCAATAAGAGGCGAGAAATCCGTCTGTGCTCCTACTCCAAGGAAAATCAGGGACGGTAAAATCGTCCATTCATCCAAACGGAAGAAATACCAAAGCAGCCCTCCCGTACCGTTTATTGATTTTTCCGGGCTCAACATGATGTCCGGATAAATATTAACCAACAACATTCCAAACGCAATGGGAACCATGAGAAGAGGCTCAAAGCCCTTGGCGATACCCAGGTAAAGAAAAATCAAAGCAACCAGAATCATAAGATAATTCCCGTAGCTCAAACTGAAGAATGCTGTTTGTTCTAGTAGATTTAAAAATGTCTCTACTATATTCATAAATTCATCCTCCTAAGTTCTAGCCCTCCAGGCTTACCAGTACCGCTCCGGACTCCACACTGTCTCCCACGTTAACATGAATTGCTACTACCTTTCCATCCTTCGGAGCAACAATGTCATTTTCCATTTTCATGGCTTCTAAAACCAGAACCGGTGTACCGCTCTTCACACTGTCTCCCACATTTACTTTAACAGCAAGAACCTTACCGGGCATCGGTGCAGTCACGGAAATATTTCCCTGTGCCGAAGCCTTTTGCACAGGAGCTGCCGCAGGAATAGGTGCTGCAGGCTTTGCCGCGGGAGTCGCCGCAGGAGCTGATGCACTTCCCACATTTCCTTTTTCATCCACAGTCACATCATAAGAAACACCATTCACCGTAATTGTATATGCTTTCATTTTTAACCTCTACTTCCTTCTCTTTACCGAGCGTACAATCAATCCGTTTTCCAAAGTTCGAGCACCACTGAAAGGATTCTTTCTTCCCAAATCTTCTTCGTATGCCTTAACGGCAGCCATAAGAATTATACTGAGGAGTTCCTCTGAAATCCCTTCTTCCTTTTCCAAAACAGCAGGAATGCTTTTCGTCTCTACTGCTGTACTTAGCTTTTCTTCCTTTTTCAGTTCCAAAGCCTGACGGTCTTTTTCTTTTTTAGCCTCTGCCCGTCTTACTTCCCACTTATGGACCTGATCAAAAAGACTGATAATCCATGCAATGAAGATTAAAACGGCAAAAACAGTTCCCATCCCGACTATCATATTTTGGAAAGCGGAAAGCAGCTTTTCCTGCATGGTATAGACCGGGTTAAAGCTTAATTCCGTAAATTGATAGTAGCCGTCCGGAATGACCGCATGGAAAATCAACTCTCTCTTTTCAAAACCGGCATGCAGATTAATAACATAACTGTCATCCTCTGTTGTCACTTCCACATTTTCCACTTTTTGGAACTTGCCCAAATCTTTTTTGTTATTCTTAAAGTTTGTCAATGCATTGTAAAGAACTTCTTCTTTTGCCTTGTACGCCTGATTAATACTATCTTCCAGTTCCTGCTCGTCTTCTCCCTCAACTTCAAGGAAATAGTCGGTCATCATCTGGGTTAGTCCGGAACGCTCTTCCTCTGTTAAAGACAGCGTTGTCTCTACCTTCTTTTTCCTACAGGAGAAAAGAAAAAGAGAAAGAAGCATAATCGCAAGGAGGAAGAATAATCGTTTTATTTTCTTCATAATTCCTCCCTTAGATGCTGCCGTATTTTTTATGGAAATCAAAATTCGCCTTGCCGTAAAGCATATCAAAGGCGGAAATCACTCTCTGCCTTGTTTCTTCCGGTAAGATAATGGCATCAATATATCCGCGGTAAGCCGCACTCTTTGCAGAACCTTTTTCCTCAAGGAACTGCTTGGCCTTTTCTTCTCTATCCTCCAAAGTCTCATCAGGATATAAAATATTTGCAGCTAACTTCGCATCCATAACCGAAATCTCGGATTCCGGATATGCGAAAACCAAATCCGCTCCCAAGCCCTTACTGCCAAGACAAGCGCCTGCAGAACCGACTGCCTTTTTTACCAAAGTCACCAATGGTACGGAAGCATTTCCATAGGCGGACAGGAGCTCTCCCATTTCCTTGGTCATGTGCATCTCATTGCAGCTGCAGTTCTCAAATCCCGGAGTATCACAAAGAGTAAGAACCGGAATAGAGAAGCTGTTACAGAAACGAAGGAAACGATTCATCTTCACAACAGCCTTCCAGTGAAGTGCTTCTCCTGTTGTTGCAATGCCTCCCACTGTCTGTCCGTTTAAGCGCAGAAATGCAGTAACTGCACCCTCTCCGTAAGCTCTTCTTACTTCAAAAATCTCCCCCTCATCGGAAAGTGTGCTAAGTGCTTCTCTTGCAGGCATTGTAAAAAATCCGTCCACTGCACGATTTAAATTGTCTTCCACGTCTTCATTATAGGCTTCATCTTCATTGTTTGCCGGCAAGAAGGAAAAGGCTTTGCGAATTTCGGTAATCAATTCTTCTTCCGTTCCGGAAAAATCCAGATTGCCGGCTTCTTCCTGTGCTTTAGCCTTTGCAAAATCATCATTTTTATTGCCTTTCACCGCATCGGGAGCGTTTAAGAACAATCTGCCGTCCTTATTCTCCATAAAGCTAAAATCAGAAAGAGAAGCAAGCACTGCCATTGCTCCGCCTGCCTGACCGTAAACAACAGAGTATAAGGGAATCAACCCCTTTGCCTTTGCCTTCTTCTCATAAATACGGGAAAGAGCAAAAAGAGAATCTGTCGCTTCCTCCAGACGAATTCCGCTGGAATCCAAAAGTTCCAAAACCGGAGCCCCCATCTTCAGTGCCATATCATAAAGCTGCGCAATCTTTTTACCGTGCATTTCTCCCAAAGAACCCGAAAGAATATTTCCGTCCTGGGCATAAACATACACCGGCTTTCCGGATATACTGCCATAACCGCAGATAACGCCATCCGTGGCTTCCTTTTTTCCCTCCTGAACAAAATCCGTACTTCGACTTCTTACCAAAGCACCGATTTCGACAAAACTATGTGCGTCCAGCAAGGACTCAATGCGATTTCTTGCAGAGCTACGCTGATCCATATTTCTCCTCCATTCTATTCCTGAGTCCAGACAATATTCTTAGGTATTGTAAACGATTAAATATATGAGTTCAAGGGATTTTAAGACGGTTTTAAGATGATTAAGTCAAAACATTGAAATTATGCGTTATTTTTTTAACAAAAAGATTTTTCCTTTTTTCTTGTCAGATGGTAGCTTTTTTCTTTTACCATAAAAATCCCGGACCGTATTCTTTTCCTATTTTTTATAACGTAATCCTTTGGGATAAAAATTTCGAAGACGCCCGTTTCGAAGATAGCCAAACCCCAAAGGAAGACCGTCACAATAGAGAATGGATATTCCCGCCTTATGTTCCTTGCCCTCAATAAGTTCCCCTATTCCCTCTATTTCTTTCTCTTCTACTCCGATTTCATTGCCCAAAAGATAGTCTTCCACTCTTCTGTCCGTTCTTTTTAGGAAAAGGGAATAGAGAAGGCTATATTTCGTCTTCGGTCTCCGCTGTTCCACGATAGAAAAAATGTCCTTCAAATCCACCGCATGGCTTAAGCCGTGACTATACTCCCATTCCTTTTTTCCTTCCTCATAAATACTTATACCTTGCCTAAATAATTTTAATTCAGAAAAAGGACGGAGCTGTGAGGCATAGCAGAAAATCATTTTGTTTTTTTGAAAAACCGTATAAGAAAGCTCTCTCTCCTCTTCTGCAGGTTCTTCTCCGGATTTCTTAAACACCGCAAAATACTGCCCCTCTCCACTGCTGTTATGAAAATACAGTCTCTTCTCCATTAAAAGCCGATAATCCGGATTCTCCCTTTCTATCCATTCTCGGATATCTTCATTCTCAGTCCTTTCAAAGGTACAGGTGGAATACGCAAGAATTCCACCTTCTCGAAGCATGGTGAAGGCTTCCCGAAGTATTTCCTTTTGGCGAAGAGCACATTTTTCCACAAGCTCTTCCGACCAGTCTTCCACTGCCTCTTTACTTTTTCGGAACATCCCCTCACCTGAACAGGGAGCATCCACCAAAATTCTGGAGAAAAAACCGGGGTATAACGCAGCTAGATGTGCCGGGCTTTCATTGACTACGGAAAGATTAGCATAGCCCATTCTTTCCGCATTTTTCGAAAGAATTCTTGCCCTTTCCCCCACATATTCGTTGGAAAGAAGGAACCCGCCTCTCTTACTGTCCAATCGGTCAGCTATTTGCATGCTTTTTCCTCCAGGTGCGGCACAGAGATCCAAACAGCGATCAAAGGGGCGTATCTCCATATGCGGAACGACCTCCATTGCCGAAGGGTCCTGAATATAGTAAAGCCCGGCTTCATGATAAGGGTCTCGTCCGATTGTAATCCCCTGCGACGCAAGATAGCTTTCGTCCACGAGGAATTCTCTTACCTCTGTTTTTTCTAAAATTTCCGACGAATTTTCTTGCAAGTCTTCCGGAACATTGTTCTGTATATCTTCTACTAAACCTCTCTCTCCTTTTTCTTCCTCACAATCAGAGTAATTAAAAGAAAACAAGGGAATCAAGTTCCAGTCCTTTTTCCAATCCGAAAAAGAAAATCCGTGTTTCTTCGCTTCTCTTAACTTTTGTGTATTTACACGGATTCCCCGTTTCGGCTCCTCCGAAAAAGACTGAAGAAATTGCTTCCACTCCTCTTCATCCGAAAACAATTTTCGCATTCTTTCTAAAAACACCTCGGGTAAATGCATAAACTCCTCCATTACTCCTATTGATAAAGGGCTTTGACCAAGATTTCCTTCAATTCTTTACTTGCCAAAATTAAACCGTCGTAAGCTCCATAATGATAAAAACGGAGAAGCAGCATGCCGACCGGTAATGCCAGCACCATACCGGACAAGCCATAAAACTTATACCCGAGAAACAGGAATAGTAAAGCCAAAAGAGGAGGAAGACCAATCGCTTCTCCGATAATCTTCGGCTGCAAAAACTGTCGAATCACTTGTGTCAAAAGATATAATACAAGCAAGACGGCAAAGAAGCCAAAACGCCCCTGTATTAGAATGAAAAGCATCCATGGCCACATGATAAATCCGACTCCAAAAATCGGAAGTGCATCTAAAAAAGCGGTAAGGAAGGCAAGTAAAACCCCATAGGGCACCCTCAAAAAGCTAAAACCTATTGCAAGGAGTAAAAAAACACAAAACATGATTTCTATCTGTGCAAGAATATATCCTTTGATAATCTTTTTCCCATCTTCTCTTAAAAGCTTTCCGTAACGACTAAAGCTTTCCGGCACTATCTTTTGTAAACCTTGAAGGATTCCTCTTCCTTCTTTCACAAAGGAAAAGGAGGATAAAATCATGATAACAAAGTAGAGCACAAGTTCCGGTAGACCTCCAACCAGATGCAAGGATAAACGGATAGCGGGAGATGACCAACTGCGCAGTATATTTTTTCCATATCCTTCCATTTTTTTCGGCATATTCGCGAAAATCTCCTGAAAACCTTCCGGTAGCAATTGTCTCACCTTCTCCAGACTATCCAATGCCATATTTTTTGCAGAGAGGAGATATTCCGGAAAGCCCGCCATTTTTACAGAAAGAAAAGGCCCCCCCAAAAGAAATAAGAGATACAACAGCCCCAAGACAATAACAAACAAGAATACAATAATCAAAACTGTCCAATGTTCTTTTTTAATTCCGGGAAAAGTTTTCGAAACAAAATGGATAATCGGGGATGCAAGCACTGCTAAAATTGCTCCCAAGAAAAAAGGCAGAAAGAACAGAAGCAATCTGGGAATCAGAATCAAAAAGATAGCGGTTAAAACAAGCGGAAAACAGATCCGATACAACAACAGTCCTATTCTCTTCATTTTATTGCTCTCCTTCCATTTGACCGGCTTTATCTTTGTCCAGCCTCTGCTTTTTCCATTGCCAAAGCATAGTAAAAAAGAGACTGATTCCGAAATAAAAAATACTGGATGCATTGGAAAACCAAGTTGTAAAGAACGAAAGGGATAGATAAAATGCAAATTGGGCAATAATCCCAAGAAGAAAGGGATTGTCTTTCCGTTTCATAAGGGAGCTTAGGATCGCAGCCAAACTCCCCAGCACTGCAGAAAAAACTCCAACTCCGAGAATCCCAAAATCATAATATGCATCATAGAGAATTCCCAAGGTACTCAACTCTTCCTTGGTAAGGTATAAAGGATAGGAGAGCGGTAAATCCACGAAATATTTCAATCCTGATAAGGTCAGGAATGGATATGCCATTCTAAAGCCGTGAGAATGACTTTCCACTTCCTTTGTCAAGAGATTAAAATTCTCATAATTATTCGCAATGTACATATATGGTTGCACGAAAAAGATCGGAATATTTTTATTTTTCATTGCAAAAATATCCAGAAGGTAAGATACGGAGTGTGCCCTCTCCACTGTCAAAACAATGTATGCAGTAAGTAAAAAAAGAAATAAAAGAAGAGCCTTCTTCCATTGTAAAGAATAACCCAGCAACAACAAAGACAAAATATACAGTGCCATAGAAAAAAGGAGCTGGAAACGGGAGACTAAAAGTATCGGTAGCAGAAGCGAAAGAAAAAAACTGATTAATCCGAAAGCAGTAATTCTCTTCTCCAATCTCATGAGAAAGGGCAAAAGCATCGGCACCAGTACAAAAAGAGTCGTGAAATAATGCAGTCCTTTTAAGTGAAATGCAGAGTAGGCATGAGGAGTATGCTCCGTAAACAAAGGGATATACCCTAAGACCTTTGCTTCAATAAAAAAACAGAGATAGGAAATACCCAGTAGAACAAGAATACAGAGTTTTAAAAAGGACAATAATTCCCTCTGCTTCTTTCTCTCATCCTTAATAGGAATATCTATTTGTTTTTCATTCCCGCTAGAAAATGGATTGGAAATGCTAAGTGCTTCAGATTGCAAATTCTTGTGAAAAGCAAGTTTTTTCACTATATAGTACAGCAAATAAAAAATAAAATATGCCAAATAAAAACTGAGCCAGCTTTCCATAGTCCACGAAGAAGAGAGGGTACTGAGCTGTAAAACCGCTATCCCCTCTCCACCGAGTAAGCCTAAAGCAAAAAGTCCGCAAAGAGGAAGATTACTCTTCTCTTCTTTTTTTTCGACAAAATATAAAAACAGGGCTAAAAACAGAAAAAGTATAGAAGAAACCCCCGCATGGCCGAATTTTTTTGCCAGATAGGCCAAAAAATATAGGATGCTGTATATTCCAAGTATTTTAAATATTCTCATGCAATAATATCCTGCTACTATGGGCTTTTGTTCTCTGTCACAGAAGCTTTCCCTTCCTGCGTACTTTGACGACTCTCCTCTACTGAAGCTTTTTTCTCAGCAGAAGAACTATTTTTGATACTTGCTTTTCCGTCGCTTCCTTCTTCACTTCCAAAACTGCTCTCTTCCTTGGATTCTGTAGTACTTTCTTCTGTAGACTTGCTCTCTTCCTTGGATTCTGTAGTACTTTCCTCCGTGGTTTCCGCATTTTTCTTCAGCCTAGCCGTAACGGTCACGGTATTATTCGGTTCCGTAAGCGAAACGCCTTTTGCAAGATAGTCATCCAAAGAATATACCTTTTGTACATCACTGCTCATTCCGGAAATATCTAAAGGCGGAAGATCAATACTATTTATACTTTCTAAAAGGCTCTCATTTCCGGAAACGGATACAGTCTTAGGTGAGATATCCAAGTTTTCCAAACTGTAACCGCTCTGCGGTACGCCTGTAGCATTCACTGCAATCTTCAAGTCCTTTTTCTTGTGAATCACTACGGTATAATCCACCTCTTCTTGAGAAAGCGTAACATTCCCTAAAGAATCGATGGTTTTTCCGTTTGCATCATAAAAAACAGCCTTTCCTTTTCCACTGGTTGTTTTGTTCAGCCCATCAACATTAATCAGTAAACCCACCGAAGAGATTCTTCCAATGGTAGACTCCGGTCCGGTTGCATAAATCGTGTCCGGTTCCGTATGAATAGAAGCAACCACATATCCGTCTTCTTCCTTACCGCTCCTATGGGTTGTCAGCGTAAACTTCTTTCTTTGTAAATCCTCCACACTGACATGGACTACAGACGGACGAGCTACAATATCCTGTATACTGGCAGAATTTTCCGGATTCTTCAGCTCAACATATACCGGCACGGAACCGGTAATGGAATAGTCATTCAAGTCAATATAAACATTAAAGTCTGAAGCTTTCACGGATGATGCCTTATTGCTTCGAACCGTATAACTTATTGTAATGGTCTCTCTATCCACTTCCCAGGTTTTATTTTCCGACGAAAAAACATCCTGATTTAAAATATTTAACTCTACATTCCGGCTTCCTTTTTGTTCCGGATTGGAAATATTAAAAACAATCAACCAAAGAAGTAGAGCCAAAAAAACGCTGAATAGTTTTAAATTTATATTTCCTTTAAAAAATTTCATGACTGCTCCTTCTTTTTCTCCTTAGAAAAAATTCGGGAAAAGATGGACTTCCGTTCTTCTCCTTCCTTCTCTTCCTTTGGCAGATACTTCAAGAGTTCCTCCGGCTCTCTGATACGATAGAGTTTTCCTTCACTGGCTACGGATATTCTTCCCGTTTCTTCAGAAACAACCAAAGTGATGGCATCTGAATTCTCTGATATACCAAGAGCGGCTCTGTGTCTCGTTCCATACGCCTTGGAAATCTCCGCATCAGAAAGAGGAAGATAACAGGTCGCAGAAGTCACTCTATCATGGGAAATCACTACCGCTCCGTCATGAAGCGGTGTATTTTTTTCAAAAATATTGATAAGCAGGGCTGCCGTTACGATTCCGTCTACATAGATTCCCGTCTTTTCGATTTCTTCCAAACTCTGTGTTTGCTCTATCACAATCAAAGCACCGGTCTTATGCTCCGACATCGTACTGCAGGCAGCAATCAGTTCTTCATTAATATGCGTGTTTTGCCTTGTATCCAAGCCTCTAAATTGACTGATTAGGTTTCTAGAACCAAGCTGTTCCAAAGCCTTACGAAGTTCCGGCTGAAAAATGACAACTATAGCGATAATTGCAGCGGTAGAAAGCCTTTCAATCAACCAAACAATGGTAGTCAGGCGGAAAAATACGGCAAAGGCCGTAAAAAGAATGATGATGAGTATTCCCTTTAAAAGCTGCCAAGCCTTGGTATTTTTTATCCAAAGGAGAATGATATAAATAAGAGCGGCAAGTATAGCTATCTCTATGACTCCCGTGAAACTGAAAGACGGAAGAAGACTGATCCAGCCCTTCATTTTTATAAATGCACTCACTTCCCACACCCTCCTACAAAACCATACTCTTTAAACTACGCTTTATTCTTCGGAATTGCCTTTACATAGTAATAATAAGCATCATCCTCAAATTGTACAAATTCCGTTCCCCGATAATCCGCATCCCGAAAGAAAAACAAAGCAATCACGCTAAAAAGGATGGAGAAAAGATAGGAAAGTAAACTTAACCCTATATTCATCTTAACGGAAAGAAAAGGCAAAACAAAGAATACCAGTCCCTCCACGCAAATTCCCGTTATTAAGGCAATAATCCAAGAGTAATTAAAACTAAAATTTCGAATAATATAAATAGCCAAGGCCGCCAAAGTAAACAAGACAAACATACCAATCATTTCCTTGTTGTGTAATAAGGGCGCCATTTTTTTGGATAAACCTTCAAATTGATCCAAAAGATCACCTGATAAAATGAATTGCTCTTTATATTCTCGAATGAATTGCAAAAAATAATAAACAAGAATACCCAAAGAAAGAGAAAGAACTGCGGAAAGCCCCATAGAAAGTCCTACAAGCAGAGGAAGAAAATAGGGTATACCCAAAAAAAAGCAAAGAGGCATTGCCGCTATTAAAATAGCATACTTTCCCCTTACACTGCTTTGAATGATAAAGATTAAAACAAAAAACAATCCCCCAATCCCCAAGAGCAACAATGACTTCGTATAAAAATAGTAAAGTAAGTAAAGCCCGGCAAGGCAGGGCACAAAAGAAAAGGGTAAGAAAAAGGACAATAGTCCAAGTACAAGAATCACAAGAGGATTCCCCGTCTTTCCAGTCATCCCTAGATAACGGTTAAGGGAAAAGAGAAGAAACATGGAAAAAAGAGAACGAAAAATCGGAACAATCCAATAGTCATTTTTCCCATATATCTTTTGTATAGCTTCCCGATACTGCCTCATATTATCCATCTTTTTCTCCCTTACTCATCCAGCCAATCTTCTTCATCCAACCAGTTCTCATTCTCGGTTCGTTTTTCCAAATCTATCTTCTGCAATGCTTTTTTAGAACTGGTTTCTTTGCCGTTTTTCACTTGACTTTCTTTAGGCGCTCTTTCTATAGCAATTCCTTCCTTACTGCCTCGCTCCTGTCTATCCCTACCATAAAGAGGTGTGAACTCTAAACGTTCTCCCTCTTTTTTCATCTGCAGAATGATATCCTGTACTTCTTTTTTTGCTGTTTTCGTACTGCTCTCCTCTGTTTTATCCCTTACACTGCTCTTCTTGTCTTTAGCAAAAGAATAACTGAGAGATAGGATTTCTTCCAAGCTTTGCTCATACTGTTTTCTCACTTCCACTGCTTTCTCGTAAGAAAAGTAAGAAAAGAAGAGAAAAACTGCTACAAAAAAAGTTAAGCCCAAAAGATAAAAAAGTACAGCCCGCCGTCCTAAACTAATCAAAAAAGGAAAACTCATCTTCATGAGCAAGTCCTCTCCCTGCATTAAAAGATACATAAGAGATAAGAGGAAGAAAACTGCCGTATAACGAATAATGCCCTGCAGTATCCGATTGGAAATGTAATCTTCCCTATAATATCGGGTTATCTCAAGAGCTTCCTCTCCTTTATGCTTTTCGTAGATTGCCAACTTGGTCATAGCAATAATCTTGCTCTTTTTTAACATTAATATCCTCTTGCGCTTCTTGCACGTTCTGCATAGGGAGAACCGGGGAACTCACCTACAACGGCATCAAAGTTTTGGTTTGCCTCTGCAGTATTTCCCATGGTCTGCTGCAATCTTGCCAGTAAGAATAAATTTTCCGCTTCTCTTCGGATCTGTACACTTAAGCTGTAATAGCGTAACGCCTCCTCCGTTTTTCCGGAGTTCCATGCCGCCGTTCCCAGCTCCTGCAAACGTTGAAATACATTTCCTTCCATCTGCGACTTTACGGAGCTAAGCATGTTTTGCAGACTTTCATCCGTGATACTGCTTGGATCCAATTTTATATAAGCGTCCGCGGCAGTCAGTATATCTCCGGTGGAGAGAGCATTGTTGATATTGACAAGGCTTTGATATTGTGCCATGAAAGAAGCGTTCTGGTTCTCATACCGATCCAGACTTGCCTTCGCTTCATCATAATCCTTTTGTAATTTACTGTTCTGCTCTTCCATATTGCTTAGCTTTTGGTTGGCCGCGTCCAGCTTCTCCGTATATGAAATCAATTCCTGATTGTTCTTGGTATTGGCACTGCGAATTCCCGCAGGAAGCATCATAAGATAATACACAAAAAGACCGATTACCGCTCCCAAAACAAGAAGCAAAGAAACGGACCAGGGAGAAAGTTGCTTGATCTCCTGCGGAATCAAAACATCATCATCCGTCATCTTCCTGTGGGAAAATACATTCTTCAGTCTGTTCTGCTCTATTTCCGCCCTTCCCGTATTTTTCTTGACAATATCCATAAGCACCAAAGCCTTGGGATTATTTCGATCAATCTTCAAAACAAGGTAAAGACTCTTTCCCGCCTTAACCCAATCACTTCTTTTCATGTACAAAAGTGCCAGGAGTATGTGCGCCTTCACATAGTTTGGACTATCGGCAATAACCTGATTCAGCTGAAATACCGCAAGATCTTCATTATTGTGCTGGGCATAATCTAACGCTTGATTATAGCGTTTTACATTGTCGGAACAGATACGAAGAATTGCCGGTTTCCTTTGAATCTCATCCAAGTAATAATCAGCAAGATTGTCTTCAGGTAAAAGATTCATACTGATAACCCATTGTACCAAAGCGTCCGCCACTTCTCCCATCTCAAAAAAGATGAGGCCGAGTAAATTTCTTGCCTCTCTCTGATACTTATCATAATGTAAGGCCTTCTTTAATAACTCTGCCGCACCGCTCAAATCCCTTAGTCTGGCTCTTTCCAATCCCAAGTTATAATAACAATTGGCAATTCTTTCTAAGGTGATGTCATATTTCATTGGGTATTTCCCTTCTTCATGGCATCCTCAAATAACTGCGTCATTAAATCATTCATATCCGTTAAATCCACCTTTAAGATGGCATCTTCCAGTTGGTCCACATCCAAACTCGGTTTAAATCTTTGAATTTCCTCTTCAAAGTCTATCATAGTACTCCTTTTGAAAATCGGTTTTACCTATCCAATCTATATATGAACAATCTGTGAAACTATCTTGACTCCTGCTTTGCTATCCGATACACTCCATAAATCATCGAAACAAAGCGCACCATTGTTAGATTCTAGCATAAGTTATAGGGTCATTCAAGCAAGGGAGAAAGGGAAATATGGAAAGTTTTATTACATTTTTTACACGGATTATGGGGCAGTATCTGTCAAAAGAATCCATTGTATTTATCCTCTCTATCATGCCGATTATTGAGCTCCGCGGAGGACTGATTGCCGCGTCTCTTTTGAAAATCCCCTATGTACAGGCTCTGTGCCTTGCGATTATCGGAAATATACTCCCCATTCCCTTTGTGCTTTTCTTTTTCTCCAGGCTGGTTCTTTTTTTAGAAAGTTTTTCCTACACAAAACCGATAGCGAACTGGTTCCGAAAAAAAGTGGATGCAAATAGGGAAAGTGTTGAAAAGTACGATTTCTGGGGCTTAGCACTCTTCGTCGGAATCCCTCTTCCCGGAACGGGTGCATGGACCGGTGCCATGGTTGCCAGTCTCCTCAAAATGGATAGAAAAAAGTCACTTCTTTCCATTCTTCTGGGAATCCTTCTGGCAAGTTGCATTATGTCTTTAATCAGCTACGGCCTACTGGCAAAGCTGTTGTAATATTTTTTGAGGTATATCATTAAAACCGCTATTAGGTTTTTCGAGGCAGAAAAAATGCAGTCCTCCCAAAAGGAAGACTGCATTTTTTATTTTCTGACCTTCCAGCTGACCGCCTCTTTTCTTTCCTGAATAAAATCCCTGTACAGGCCGTCTTCCTTAAGGAGTTCTTCATGACTTCCGCTTTGCACGATTTTACCGTGATCGAGAACCAGAATCTGATTTGCCTTGGAAACGGTTTTTAAGCGATGGGCAATCAGAATCACGGTTTTTTCTTTTGTGAGAGAGGAAATGGCACGCATCAGCTCGTTTTCATTTTCCGGATCCACGTTTGCGGTTGCTTCGTCCAGGAAAATGACGGGCGAGTCCTTCATCATGGCACGGGCAATGGAAATTCGCTGCTTTTCTCCGCCGGAAAGAGAGGCGCCACCTTCTCCGATTACAGTGTCATAGCCGTCAGGGAGCGCAGTGATAAAGTCGTGACAGCAGGCCTTCTTGGAAACCGCAATGACTTCTTCTAAAGAAGCTTCCGGACGGGCGAAGCGGATATTGTTCAAAATGCTGTCGTGGAAGAGATAGACATTCTGAAAGACGAAGCTGAAATTCGCCATAAGGCTGTCCATGTCGTAATCCTTGACATTCCGTGCGCCGAGCAATACCCTTCCCTTTTCCGGATCCCAGAAACGTGAAAGAAGACTGACCAAGGTGGTTTTTCCGCTGCCGCTCGGTCCGACAATGGCTGTCGTCGTGTGTTCGGGTATTTCCAATGATACTCCGTCTATGATTAAGCGCTGATCATAGGAAAAGGCAAGTTCTTCCGCAGAGATGTCTCTTTTTTTCGGCTCGATCTCCTCTCCCGAAATACTCATTTGCGGGGTACGAAGGATTTCTTCAGCTCTGTCCACACTCATTTCCACGATACGGAGGAGGGCGGAATAGCTTCCGGCACTTTCCAGACTCGCATTTACAATAAAAGCGGAGATGACCATGATAATGGCATTTAAGGAGGACATACTGCCTGCGCAGTAGAAGAGGCAGGAAAAGAGCACCATGGCGACTCCGCTTAGCTTCGCAATAAGGCTTTGCAGAGCCATTATCGGGATAAAGGAAAGCTCCATTTCCGTGTTGATTTGTGCATTTTCATGAATGGCCTCGTTTAGCTCCCGGCTCTTTTCTCCGCTTAAATGGTAGGCCTTGACCTCCGCCATACCTTGGAGGTACTCGAGCACCTTTTCCACAAGAGAGGCTTCGGCTTCGATTTTTCGTCCGGAAAGCTTTCCGGCTGCCTTTTGCAGAGCACTGTTACAAAAGAGGAAGAGAACAAAGCCGGTAAGCAGGACGAGAGCGATACGGTAGTCAAAGAAAAAGAGCATGAGAATGATGAGGCTTGTGGTAAGCAAGCCTTCCGAAACCTGCATAATCACACGGGTAGCTAAACCTTCCAGCATCTGCATAGTGTTCGTTGCGACAGAGCTGATTTGCCCGAGGGAATTCTGATTAAAATACCCCATGGGAAGGTAACGAAGGTGTTCCGCGATTTCCACCCTTTTCCTTGCACAGGTATCGTAGCCCGCTTCGGTTTGCAACATCATGCTTTTCGACTTGATAAGACTGATGCCGAGGATGCTGAGAAGCATGATGCCGAGGCTTAGGAAAATGTCCTCCATGCGGATTTCGGAAGCGAGAAGAGCCTTTAGCATTACAGCAATAGCGGGAATTTTTAAGGCGTTGAAAAAAGCGTCACCAACTCCGAGAAAAAGGGAAAGGGTAAATTTCCTGCGGTTTTCCACTCCGCAAAATTGAAAGAAATGACGAATGATACTAAGCATTGTCCTTCACCTCCTCATGCGCTTTCCACATCGCGCTGTACAGTCCTCCTCGAGATAAGAGTTCTTCATGGGTTCCGGAGTCATTGATTCTTCCGTCCTCTATAACGAAGATTTTATCTGCATCAACGATGGTGCTTAGGCGGTGCGCAATGACAATCAAGGTCTTTCCCTCGGTGAGCTTGGAGACAGAACGCTGAATCAGGGCTTCATTTTCCGGGTCGGTATAGGCGGTCGCCTCGTCAAGAATCACAATGGGAGCGGCTTTTAACATGGCTCTTGCTATGGAAATTCTCTGGCGCTCGCCGCCCGAAAGATGGCCGCCTGCGTTTCCTACGAGCGTATCATAGCCCTTCTCCAGAGAGAGGATAAAATCATGGCAGCCGGCCTTCCTCGCAACTTCTTCCACCTCACTGTCCGTTGCGGCGGGATTTCCCAGTCGGATATTTTCCCGCACGCTCCTATTAAACAGAAAGTTATCCTGAGAGACGAAGGCGAACTTTTCAGAGTAGAGTTCCTGCGGAATCTCCCGGATATCCTTTCCTCCCAGGAAAATATCGCCTTTCTCTACATCCCAAAGCGAGGCAATCAGCCTTGCAATCGTGCTCTTTCCGCTACCGCTCGGGCCAACCAGGGCAACGAAGCTTCCTTCCGGAATCTCCATGGAAATGCCGTGCAATACCTCTTTTTCTTTGTAGGAAAAATGGACATCGCGAAGCGCCAGGTCGTTTTTCTCCGGAGAATCTCCCTCTTTCGGGCGCTCCATTTCCGGGGCATTCAGAAGAGCTCTTACCTCGCCCATAATGGTTCCCATGGTTTGGAAATCATCGCCATAGCTCATCAAAGTGATAAGAGGGGTAACAAGTCCTACGGAAAGAATGAGAATCATCACAAAGTGATTGCTGCTAAGCGTTCCGCTACGAACCAAAATTCCCCCAATCGGAAGAACGGGGAGGAGGGTTGCCGGCATGACGGCAAGAGAAAAGGTCATAGGGAGAATATAGTATCGCATCCAAGAAATGTAGCTGTTTGCCGCTTCATAAGCGTCCTTTACAAAGCGTGCGTAACTGGACTTTGTTTTTCCAAAGACTTTGATGACCTGAATCCCTCCGATATATTCCACGGAGGTATTGTTCAAGGTTTTCGTGGATTCTACGGCATGCTCATAAAACTTCTGACTGCCACCCATCATGACGGCAAAGCTTACGAGTCCGATAGGAAGAGTAAGAAGCTCGGCAAGTCCCATTCTCCAATCCAGACTAAAAATATAGAGGAGAATACAAAGGGGAATCAGAAGGTTCGCTGTGAATTCCGGCACAATATGCGCGAGCGTGGTCTCCATACTGTCAATCCGCTCGATGATCGTGCTTTTTAAGGCTCCGGAACTTTGCTCCTGCACGGCACCTAGGGGCATACGGAGGAGCTTTTCCGTGCAACGTTTTCGAATCTCCCCGAGAACCGCAAAGGTCGCCGCATGGCTTTTTCCTGTAGAAAGGGAATGAAAAAGGACTCTCCCTATCCAAAGGAGCGCTGTAATAAGACATTTCCCAAGGTAGAAGGAGAAGTCCCGGTTGCCACTCATCAGGCCGTCTACAATTTCTACCATAACAAAATACGGGGCAAGGGAAAAAGCCACCCCGATGATGGCGAAAAGTACGCTTTTTACATATTCCCTCTTGTGAGAGCCCGTCTGAGACAGGGCCCAAAGAATCGGAGAAGGTGCTTTTCCATCATGACGGGGATTTTCCGTAGGACGAGAATTGTTCCATTTATTTTTTCCCTCTTCTATCATTTCTCCATTCATACTGCCTCCTTGATGGTTAGCTTATGCTAACTAAATACTATACCTCTATTTATAGTGCGTCAAGAAGATTCCCTTTTGCAATGAAGTTTATGATTTATTCTTTGTATAATTTATATTCATTTTTTTATTCTTTTCTTATTTCACCTCTAGCTCTTTCGATTTGTCCTCCAATGAATAAAACATTTTATTTTCCGCTATACTGCTCCTTCAGTTCTCCATTTCCATAAGCCTCCAACAGCTCCCAAAGATCTTCCATCTGCTGTCGAAGTTCTACCCCCTTATCGGTTTCTCCAATCCGAATTCTACCTTTCATCCTTTCTACCACCCGTATATCCGGTGTATTTTCTTCCCCCTTATGAAAATCTTTGTGTTCCGCCAAAGACAAGTGCTTCGAATCATAAATCAAAGTGTAGCCGGCAATACCGGTTTTAGAATGATAGGCCTTGGAAATCCCGCCATCTATAATAAAAAGTTTTCCGGAAGCCTTGATCGGGCTCTCGCCTTTCTTACTCTTCACAGGAACATGGCCGTTAATAATATGGGAAAGCTCCGGATTTTCACGAAATTCCTCGATAATTTTATCTACATAGCTTTCCTTTTCAATCCACTTATAATACGCATTGTAGCTTTCCTTATGGGTTTCCGGATCTTCAATGAGACAGTGTTCAAAGGTACACATCTTATCTTTACCGAAAAGAGGGGACTTCGGACCGCACCAAAGATACCAGAAAAAGTCCGTGGCATAGAGCTTCCCGTTCGGATCCATTTCCCTATTCATAAAATAAGCTTCGATGCACTTCTGTTCACAGTAATCCATAAGACGCTTTCCCGAAACTTCCCCGTCTCTTGTGGAAATCGATAAAAACTCCCCCTCCTCCGTCATCGGAATACAGCCATGATATAAAATATTGTGATTCACAATCTTATACATGGAACCATGGGTAAAGAAAAAATCAATATGCTTTTTCAGCATCTTGGAATGTGTAAAACTGTAAACAAGCGTATCCATAAGCTCCTGCTCTTTTTCCGATAAAACATAAGGATCCGCCCAATTGATTGTCGGAAAATGACAATCCTTTAAAGGATAAATCTTTCCCTCCAATTCAATCTCTCCTTTTTCGGGATTGATTTTATGAAGGAGCATCCTATGCGTAAGACCATACTCCGGATGCCTTTGAATGAGCTGCCCCTCTTCCTTCCACATGATCACACTGATGGTCTTACACATCTTCGCAGCAAGCTCCGGCTCTACCGAATCCGCAATATTCTTATCCCAAAGATGCGGATAAAATGAGCTACAAGGATCATTTCCATACACTTCCTGAGCAAACATGGATAGAGGACGAAGATTGATGCCGTAGCCGTCTTCCAGGACATCAAAACTGTTGTAAGATGTGGCAATGCGAAGAACATTGGCAATGCAGGCAGGATTTCCCGCAAAAGCGCCCATCCAGTCCACATCATGGTTCCCCCACTGAATATCAACATCATGAAAGCACATTAACTCTTCCATAATACTGTCCGGATGCGGTCCTCTATCAAAAATATCCCCAATAATGTGGAGACTGTCTATACTCAAATTTTGAATCAGCTCGCAAAGGGCAATGATAAACTCCCTGCCTCGTTCCACATCTAAAATCCCCTGCAATATTTCTCTGTGATATAGCTTTGTATCCTCCTCTTCATCATGCAAAAGCTCATCAATGGCATAAGCAAAATCCTTCGGGAGTTTCTTCCTGACCTTGGATCTTGTGTACTTTGAGGCAATCTTTAAGCAAAGTGCAACCAAGCGATGAATGGTAATTTTCTGCCACTCCTTGTCTTCCAAAAAGGTATTTCCCTTATCTAAAAAAGTTTCTCTGGGATAATAGATTAAATTAGCCAAGCGAAGCTGCTCATCCTCCGAAAGAAAATGAGAAAAAATCTCTTCAATCTTGGAACGAATCACGCCGGACGCAGAACGCATAAGAAAAATGAAGGCTTCACTTTCTCCGTGCAGATCGGAAAAGAAATACTCCGTTCCTTTAGGCAGGGCACATATTGCCTTCAAATTGATGATTTCAGCTGCCGCCTGATTGGCAGTCGGAAAGGACTTCGCAAGCAAACGAAGATAATCCAGGTCTCTTTTCATACTCTCTCCCCGATTTTCTATGAAATTTCCTCAAAGCTTTCACTTCTGAATACGCAAATCTTATTCCCTATATCGTATTATTCAATTTTTAACGCTTTTTCATCTTACTGCCACTTTAGCACAAATCCTCAAAAAAGAGGATATAATTTTCTTTTACAAAAAATAAAAAAGAGTTACAAGAAACTCATTAAATCTGATTTTTACAAAGATAAAAATCGGAAATACTCTCTCGTAACTCTTTTCACTGAGCAAAAGCGTATACAAAACTTTTATAACAAAGTATCCTTCTCTTCTCTTGCCACTACAGAAGGATCAACTTCCTTTCGGTTTAGAATCTCCATAAATTCCTCTCCGGAAATGGTCTCCTTCTCATAGAGGAACTTCGTAATTTCATGCAGCTTCGTGATATTGTCTTCCAAAATCTTATATGCCTTATCATGCTGCTTCTTCACGAGTGCTACAACCATTTCGTCTATCTTCGTCTGCGTTTCCGGAGAAACGGTCAGTGTCGCATCTCCTCCAAGATACTGGTTGTGTAACTGTTCCATCGCCACCATACCGATGCTGTCTGCCATACCGTAGCGGGTAATCATTGCTCTTGCGGACTTCGTAGCGCGCTCGATATCGTTTGAAGCTCCGGTGGTGCAGGTATGGAAAATGAGCTCTTCCGCACATCTTCCGCCGGTCAGCGTTGCAATTTCATTTTCCAGCTCTTCCTTGGAATAAAGATAATGGTTTCCCTCTTCCTCCACCTGCATGGTATAGCCTAAGGCACCCGAAGTTCTCGGAATAATGGTAATCTTATGAACGGGGGCGGAATCCTTCTGCATGGCCGCAACCAAGGCGTGTCCCACCTCGTGATAAGCTACAATCAGCTTTTCCTTCTCCGTCATCACCTTATTTTTCTTCTGGTAACCCGCAATAACCACTTCTATAGATTCTTCGAGATCAGACTGAATCACTCTTTCTCTTCCGGCACGAACGGCACGAAGAGCGGCCTCGTTAATGATATTGGCAAGCTCCGCACCGGATGCTCCCGGAGCGGCCTTTGCAATAGCCTCCAGATTCACATTGTCGGACATCTTAATCTTCTTTGCATGTACCTTTAGAATATCCACTCTTCCTTGGAAATCCGGAAGCTCTACCGGAACTCTTCTGTCAAAACGCCCCGGACGAAGCAGCGCCGGATCCAACTGGTCAGGCTGGTTGGTTGCCGCGAGAAGAATAATCGCCTTCGAGCTGTCAAAGCCGTCCATCTCCGTAAGAAGCTGGTTTAAGGTCTGTTCTCTTTCGTCGTTTCCACCTAAACCTCCTGCGCCTCTCTTCTTACCGATGGCATCAATCTCGTCAATGAAAATGATACAGGGAGACTTCTTCTTTGCCTGATCAAAGAGATCTCGCACCTTTGCTGCACCCATACCGACAAACATCTCCACGAATTCCGAACCGGAAATGGAGAAGAAGGGAACCCCCGCCTCTCCGGCCACGGCCTTCGCAAGCATGGTCTTACCGGTTCCGGGAGGGCCTACGAGGAGAGCACCCTTTGGAATCTTCGCACCGATTTTCGAATATTTGTCCGGATTGTTTAAATAATCCACCATCTCGGTAAGAAGCTCCTTCGCCTCGTCCTCTCCGGCTACGTCCTTAAAACGAATACTGTCATCTTTCTTCTCATACTCTCTTGCATTGGACTTTCCGAAGCCGCCAAGACCGAAGCCTCCGCCGCCTCCCATGCCGCCCATCGCAGAAGTCATGCGCTTAGAGAGCCAATTTCCAACTGCCATGAAAAGAAGTAAAGGAACAATCCAGGAAAAGATAAAATTCAAAAGGAAATTATTTTCCACAGGAAGAGTCTCATTGTACTTTACTCCCTGCGCTGTAAGCTCGCTTAAAACTTGGGCCTCCGTAAATTCATTCTTGATTCTTGTAGTACTATAGATGGTCGTTTTTCCATCCTTTTCCACTTCGTACTTGATGCTGTCCTGTCCCAGCTCTACCGCCTTGACTTCCTTATCCTCTACCGCCTTTTGAAAGTCGGAATAAGTACTGCTCTCTATCCGCGCCTGCTTAATCGCCGGAAAAACAAAGCTGTTTAAGAGCAGAGTAATAATCAATGCAACAAAAATATAGAATAGGAAGGGTCTCGGCCTATTCCCGTCACCCTGTTGATTTCGATTATTCCTATCCGGAAAAAAATCATCGAAATTCGGAAATGAATTTTTATTATCCATACGCTTCTCTCCTTGCTGTTTTAACCTGTCCATCTATTCGAAAAAGCGCTCTATCTTCTGTACCGCTTATTATAATAAAAAGGACTCTATGCGGGGCAGTATAGAGTCCTTTTGTGTTTAAAGTATGAAAATCTTCAAGAATAATTCTCTTTTTCTTTTCTTTTAGAAATAGAGGATTGTCTTTAGAATTTGGGGGTTCTTTAGAATTTGAATTTTTTAAGTACTTGCTTAAAGAGAAAAGCTTATCTTAAAGCTACATAATCTTCTTAATCAGTTCGCAAAGCTCCTCTACTGCATCTTCTTTTCCGCCCTGTATTTCTTCCACCACACAGGAAGCAATGTGCCTCTGTAACAGTTCCTTACTGAAGGCCTTTAGTGCGGAAGATACGGAACTGACCTGCGTAATAATATCCACGCAGTAGCGATCTTCAAGGAGCATATTCCGAATCCCCTTAATCTGGCCTTCCATGCGGTTTAGACGAGAGATTAAAGCCTTTTTCTCCGCTTCATCCCGAGGATGCAGTTTTTTTCTTTCGGCACAGTGA
Organism: Oribacterium parvum ACB1; assembly: GCF_000238055.2. Classification (GTDB taxonomy): domain Bacteria; phylum Bacillota; class Clostridia; order Lachnospirales; family Lachnospiraceae; genus Oribacterium; species Oribacterium parvum. The sequence goes on along the minus strand of NZ_KE148312.1, from coordinate 1,734,327 downwards.
CATTTTTCCATGAAGCACCTGTCTTATTCTATGTTTGTCACGACGTAGTCCTCTTTCTCTACTGCCGCTTTTAGTGTAGCATTATCCACTTCTTTCTTTAAGAAAACGGTCGCCGTCCCGCTCTCATGGCTCACTTCCGCATGATCCACCCCTTCCACGGCCTCCAGTGCCTTCTTTACTCTGGCCTCACAATGCCCGCACATCATTCCTGTAATATTCATCTTCTTTTCCATTCTTTTTTCCTCCTGTTTTTTGTTTTCATTTAGATTGTTTATCACTGTTCCTCTTTGGGAAAATTCCGCCAAAAGCTTTACTTCCTTCTCTTTTCCGATTCCTCTTTTTCTGTCTCCTTTAGCCTCTTTTACGGAAAATAGATTCAGTCGAAGAGCATTGAGACAAACCGTGACACTAGAAAGGCTCATGGCAAGAGCCCCTACCATCGGATTCATCTCAAAATTCCAGTGGAAGACCGCAGAGTAAAAGCCTGCCGCAAGCGGAATACAGATCACATTGTAGAAAAAGGCCCAGAACAAATTTTCATGAATATTTCGAATCGTGGCACGAGAGAGACGAATACTTCTCGGAATATCCAAAACCTTCGACTTCATGAGCACGATGTCCGCAGCATCGATGGCGACATCCGTTCCGGCCCCGATAGCAATACCGAGATCCGCCCTTGTTAAGGCTACGGCATCATTGATTCCGTCTCCCACCATAGCTACTTTTCCGTAAGCCTGCAGCCTCTTAATCACTTTTTCCTTTCCATCAGGAAGCACTTCACTAACCACCAAGTCTACGCCGGCTTCTTTTGCGATAGCTTCCGCCGTACTCTTCCGGTCTCCTGTCAGCATCACGGTAAAAATACCCTGCTTTTTCAGTTCCGCTATCGCATCCTTTGCATCTTCCTTTAAGCTGTCCGCTACGGAAATGGCACCCAAGACTTCCTCTCCTTTTACGAAAAAGAGATTGGTCTTTCCCTCTTTGGAAAGAGAATCCAGTCTTTCCAAAAATCCCTCTTCCACAGAAAAATGCTCCCGCACATAGCCTTCAGAGCAGGCAAAAAGTCTTTCTCCCTGATAGCTTGCCGACACACCGTGTCCCGTCATGGCCTGAAAATCCTCCACCGGATAAGGACTGATATGATGCTCCTCTCCATAGACTTCTATCGCCTTCGCAAGCGGGTGCTCGGAGTTTTTTTCAATGGAGACCGCAAGCTGCAAAAGTACCTCTCTCTTTTCTTCCTTCACAGGAGAAATGTCCGTCACTATAGGGCTACCGTTCGTAAGTGTCCCGGTTTTATCGAGAGCAAGAATTTCTATCTTTCCGGCTTCCTCCAGAGAAGATGCCGTCTTAAAAAGAATCCCGTTTTTTGCTCCAACACCGTTTCCGACCATGATTGCAACCGGTGTTGCAAGCCCCAAAGCGCAGGGACAACTGATAACCAAAACCGCCACTCCCCGAGAAAGTGCGGAAGAAAACTCCGCTCCGCTTCCCAGCACAATGAAGAACGTAAGTAAAGCCACTCCCATTACAAAAGGAACAAAAACAGCGGAAATCTTATCCGCAATACGGGAAATCGGTGCCTTCGTTGCCGCGGCATTGGAAACCATTTCGATAATCTGTGAAAGGCTCGTATCCTTCCCGACACGGACCGCCCTTCCTGTGATAAAACCGGAACGATTCAAAGTGCCTGCAGAAAGCTTTGCTCCCTCTTCTTTATCTACCGGAATGGATTCTCCGGTAAGTGCCGACTCGTCTACCGCCGTTCTTCCGGAAAGAACGATGCCGTCTACCGGAATCTGCTCGCCGGGCTTCACCAGAAACGTATCGTTCACTTCCACTTCTTCAATCGGAACAGTGCTTTCCACTCCGTCTCTTACTACCACAGCGGTCTTTGGACTTAAATTCATAAGCCCCTGCAAGGCACTCGTGGTTCTTCCTTTGGAAATAGATTCCAGCATCTTCCCGAGGGTAATCAGAGTCGGAATCATTGCCGCCGTCTCAAAGTAGAGATGATGCCCGATATGATGCGCCATTTCTTGATTTCCAATCTCCAAGTAATAATTTATCCCGTATAAAACTCCCAGTGAATACAAGAAGGATGCCGTAGAGCCAAGTGCCACAAGACTATCCATATTGGGGGAGAGATGAAACAGGGCAGAAAAGCCGGAAGTAAAAAACTTCTTGTTAATCAACATGACAATAATGGCAAGTAACATTTCCGTAAGTGCCAAAATTCCCGGATATTGTAAAACTGTAGGCAACGAAAAATGGAAAAGCATCGGTCCCATGGATAAAGACATAAGTAAAACGAGGAAGAGCAGTGAGTGCAGAAAACGCTTTTTTAATGCTGCCGTTTCCTGATCTGAAAAGGAAGCCTGCCCTCGATTATTTTGACCCGCACTACTTCTATTACCGTTCTGATAATCCTTGGTCTTGCTCTGATTTTCTTCGGATACAAAGCCGTAGCCGGCTTTCTCCACTGCTTCCTGAATGGTCGTCTCTGAGGCCTCTCCTTCCACGATTAAGCTGTTCGTAAGGAGAGAAACCGAGCAGGACGTTACGCCGGGAAGCTTTCCCACTGCCTTCTCCACCCTTGCCTGACAAGCTGCACAGGACATACCTGTTACCGTATATTTTTTCATTTAACCCTCCTACTCTTAAGATAAAGCAGTTTATGAGACTGTCTTATAAACTCCTCTTTCGGAGAGAATAATATACCCCTGTAGGGTATATGTCAATGCCTCATAGCTTTATTTCTCAAAAATACGCTATTTTCTTCTTCCATCGTTTAGCTTTTTCTATATCATGATACATCCGGGTGATTTCTTGTTTTTTGAAAAAAATAGATTCCATTTAATAATATCAAAGCAATACATTTTCAAATTTGTGCTATTTGAACAATTTTTATTTCATATCTCTTTACTATATATATATATATATATATAATCGCAATATACGAATTCTATAACAAAAATATTTTTACATGGAGGAGGAAGCATAGAAAAAAGGACATTTAATCAGAAATATCGTTATTGCCATTATTGTTATTGGTGTATTGGGAGCTGTCATGGGAAAGAAAGGTACTGAAGGCGAGTCTTCAAATGATAAGAGTTCTCCAAAAACAGAAACGGTCAGTAACGAACAAGCAGTAGAAACGGAAGTGCCCACTGAAGCGCAAATCGAATATACAGCATATACCACAGATGAAATGATTGATGATTTGGAAGCCAATGCAATGAATGCAACAGATAAGTATAAAGGAAAATATATTCAAGTCACCGGTAAACTAAGTAACATTGATGCACAGGGCTCTTATATCTCACTATCGAAAGAAGCCAATGATTTTACCCTTTTAAGTGTTCAATGTTTCATAAAAACAGATGAGCAAAAAGAAGCCATTAAGACCATGAATAAAGGGGACACTATTACCTTAAAAGGAAAATGTACCGATGTGGGAGAAATTCTGGGATATACTCTGAATATTGACAGCATTGGATAAGTATTCTTGTAAAATAGAATAATTGTATAATGGGGATGTAAAAAACAAAGCGGATGTTTTGATTTTTTATATCCCCATTTTTTTCATTGCTTTATCTATACTATAAAAAAGCGGAATCTTAGTTGTTTTGCTAGGTTTTCATACGATACTATGCTGCCACACTATAGCACTATGGTAATTTCTTTCCGGACGCAAGATAGAGCTGATACCACTCATGATGGGTCAGTTCCACCTTCGTTGCCTCGCAGTAATCCTCTAAATGCTTTGGATTCATCGTACCTGCAATGACCTGCATCTTCGCCGGATGCCGTAATATCCAGGCAATCGCAATAGCGGTCTTGGATACTTTATATTTTTCCGCAAGCTCGGAAAGTGCCTGATTTAACTCCGGAAAGTCAGGATGATCCACGAAACATCCCTCAAACTTACCAAACTGCAGAGGAGACCAAGCCTGAATCGTAATATCCTCCAGACGACAATAGTCTAAAAGCCCGTTGTCCCGATCAAGGGATAAGTCCGTTGTCAAATCATTTACATAAAGTGTCTGGTCAATCAGCTGGGATGCTGTAATGGAGAGCTGTAACTGATTGATACTAAGGGGCTGCTTCACAAACTTCTTTAAGACTTTCAGCTGCATCATCGGGACATTGCTGACACCGAAGAAACGAACCTTTCCGCTCTTTTCCAAAGCTTCAAAGGCCTCCGCTACTTCCTCCGGATCATAAATCAGGTCGGGTCTATGCAAAAGGAGAACATCCAAATAGTCCATTTTTAAACGTTGGAGGCTCTCATCCACACTTGTCAGAATATTCTCCTTTGTCCAGTCGAACTCATTTCTCTCAAAGCAAAGTCCACACTTACTTTGAATCCGTAAATCTTCTCTTTTTATGGATGTCTCCCTAAGGGCATCACCAAAACGCTTTTCCGCCTCTCCTCTACCGTAGCAGGTCGCATGATCAAAAAAATTGATTCCGCCTTCCACCGCTTTCTCTATCTGCCTTGCCACTTCCTGCACAGATAAAGAGGGCATACGCATACAACCTAAGATGATGCGGGATACCTCTGACGGACCGTTTTTAATGTTCTGATATTGCATGATTTTCTTCTCCTTCCTCTATCATCTCCTCATAGCCTTTTAATGCCGCAAAAGAGAAAAACTGTACAGCCCTGTGGGACAAACTGCTTCTCTTTCTGCAAAGGCTAAAAGGATATTCACAATACAAAATTCTTTCGTACTTTGACAATGTTCTTCTTTCTTCACTCTCCACTACTATGCCCCCCTATCTGTCTGTTTCTTTCTCTCCCCCGACTCCCCTCTATATATTGATATGCCTTTAGGATAGAATTCCTTCCGTACTTCTGCATGACCTGAAGGGAAGCATCTCTCGCTTTGTCTTTTTTCAGCTTATCACGCTGCAAACCTTCTGTCGCGGTGTTTTTTCCTTTATCGCTCTGCTCCGCCTCATTTTTTTCTCTAAGATAGTCGAAAAGTGCAATCTGCCCTACCTTTTCCTCGCTAAAGTCTTGTACATCCTCCGCTGACAAAGATATCTTCCGAAGTGACAGCCTTGCATCCATAATTTCATCATAGATGGACAAAATCGCCTCTACAATTTCCGACTCTCCATTGGTTTTTTTCTCCAAATGTCGTAATCCATGGGCACTTCTTGGTACTATTTTCCCGTAATAGTTTCTTCTTGTCTCTCCGCTGTAAGACCCTCCTATATTTTCCTCGTCAAAAGAAAGATAGAGCTGTAGCATCTCTGTGTCCAAATTCTTCTCTCTAAGCTCATAGGAAAGGGAAGATGCCATCTCCTCCACCACAACTCTGCCCAAGTTGGCATTATAGGGATAGGGCAAGACCTGTCCGGAAGATATACTCTTTTTCTTTGCACTGAGGCTATGAATGTCCGCAATTCTGCAAGGCTCGTACCCCCAGGCATGGTCAATCAAATATTCCGCCTGTATTCCGAAGAGCTTATATAATAAAAGCTGGTTCACTTTCTCCTTCACACCGGCACGGGATACCAGAGCAATATCTCCCATAGTATAGATTCCGTATCGTCGGAGTCGTTCTTCTGTTCCCCTTCCGATTTGCCAGAAATCATGAAGCGGTTGATGACTCCAGAGTCTCCTTCTATAAGACTCCTCCGTAAGCGAAGCAAGCCTTACTTCCTGCCCCTCTACTTTCACCTTCTTCGCCAAAATATCCATGGCCACCTTAGCCAGATAGAGATTCTCTCCAAGTCCCACAGTGGCAACGATTCCCATCTCCGTATAGACCTTCTCCGCAATCTCTCTCGCCAGACTCTCCGAAGACATTCGATAAATCTCTCGGTAGGGGCGTAAATCTATAAAAACCTCATCAATGGAGTAGACATGGATATCCTCTTTAGATACAAAATGCAGATAAATTTCATAGATACGTCTGCTATATTCCATATATAGAGCCATCCGGGGAGGCGCTGTAATATAAGACAGAGCCAAAAAGGAATAAGCTCTTAAATCCGAGTCCAGGCAGGAACTACCGACCAATCTGCCCTCCTTTGCTTCCTTCTTCCTGCGGTAATTGACCTCCTTTACCCTCTCAATCACTTGAAAAAGTCTCGCTCTTCCGGGAACACCGAAGGCCTTCAATGCCGGACTGACCGCAAGGCAAATAGTCTTCTCCGTCCTTCCCCCATCTGCCACAACCAGATAAGCATCCATGGGATCCAGACCTCGCTCTACACACTCACAGGAAGCGTAAAACGACTTCAAATCGATTGCCATAATTCCGCAAGACTCTTTCCTCTCCATCTCTCCTCTCCTTTTCCCGGAGTATATAACAGAACATTTGTTTTGTAAACAGTTTTTCATAAATCTCTTTATATGCAAAACAAACTATCTCATAGCTCTCAAAAAATGGCGTCTTAAGAATACCTTCTTCTCCCTTTTGACAAATATTCCATTTCAAGCTAAGCTAGGAAAGCTTTGATAAGGACAAATCAGGCTTTTTTTTACTACATTTGGATTAAAGAAAAAAGAACGATATTTTTTATTTTCAGATAAAGGATGAATATGTTTCGATTAAGCGGACAAATATGGAAAAACGGAAAAGTGATTGCTTCCTGCGTCTCCAGACAGGAAGGAGCGGAAAACAGAACTAAAAAGGTCTATACCGCCTTGGAAGAAATCTGTCATCACTTTGATTTGCCGGTTCCCATCTGGCTTCCGGCAAGAATTCGGGAGTTTCAAACTCGTTCCAAAACGACCTTCCTTTCCGACTCCTTTATGGAGGAGATTTCCTTTGACGGATTGGAGATTCAGGTGATTGAAGAATAAAAGGGGCTGTAAACATCAAAATAATTTTGATTTTTTACAGCCCCTTTTTCTCATAACGAGTATCACACGCAAAGCGTGCGGTATCTCGCTTTTACTTCTTTGCCAGTTCCTTTGCGAGTTCCTCATAACCGGGCTTTCCGAGAAGTGCAAACATATTTCTCTTGTAGCTCTCTACACCGGGCTGGTTGAAAGGATTCACGCCGTTTATATAAGCGGAGACACCGCAGGCAAACTCAAAGAAGTAGAAAAGCTCTCCGAGCGTTCTCTCACACTGCTTATCAATCTGCAGAAGGAAGTTCGGTACATTTCCGTCCGTGTGCGCCAGGATTGTTCCCTGCATAGCAGCCTTATTGACAAAATCCACGGTCTTTCCGGCAAGGTAGTTCATGCCGTCCGTATCAATCTCCTCTTTCTCCAGCACAAGTTCCGCTGCACTTTCCATGACCTCTAAAACCGTCTCAAAGTGCAGTCTTGCACCCTCCTGAATAAACTGTCCCATAGAGTGCAGGTCTGTTGTAAAGTCTACGGAAGCCGGGAAAATGCCTCTCTGGTCCTTTCCTTCAGACTCTCCGTAGAGCTGCTTCCACCACTCGGAAATATAATGGCAGGATGGCTCATAGTTTACAAAAATCTCAATCTTCTTATCCTTACGAAGCATGATATTTCTTGCCGCAGCATACTGCAATGCCGGGTTTACTTCGTAATCCTGCTCTAAAAGAGCCTTTCTCATGGAAGCGGCACCCTCCATCAGTTCGCAGATATCGGCTCCGGTAACGGCAATGGGAAGAAGTCCAACCGCGGTCAGCACGGAGTATCTTCCCCCTACATCATCGGGTACCACAAATTCTTCATAGCCCATCTCATCGGCAAGGCTCTTCAAAGCCCCTCTTGCCTTGTCGGTTGTCGCATAAATTCTCTTTGCGGCTCCTTCTTTTCCGTACTTTTCTTCCAGCATAGCCTTAAACACGCGGAAGGCAATGGCCGGCTCGGTAGTGGTTCCGGACTTGGAAATGATATTTACGGAAAAATCCTTTCCCTTTAAAATCTGCTTTAAATCGGCAATGTACTTGGAAGAAATATTGTTTCCTACATAGTAAATCTCCGGTGTCTTTCTCTCTTCCTTCGGAAGCTCATTGTAGAAGCTGTGATTCAAAAACTCATTGGCTGCTCTTGCTCCAAGATAAGACCCGCCAATACCGATGACCAGTAAGACATCCGAATCCTCCTGAATCTTCTTTGCCGCTGCCTGAATCCTTTTAAACTCCTCTTTATCGTAATTCTCCGGAAGGTCTACCCAGCCGAGAAAATCATTTCCGGCACCGCTCCTCTTTACTAAAATCTCTTTTGCCAAGAGAGTCTGTGCTTTAAAATTCGCCATCTCCTCTTCGGAAACAAACTGTCTTGCCTTCGACAAATCCAACTTCAGCATATTCTTCTCCTTTTCTCCTATTATCCTAAAATAGCTTCTATCATAAAAAATATAAAATACACAACTTCCGTTATTATAAAAACAGGCAAGAGGACACGCAAGTCTTTCTTCCCTGTTTTAGAAAACTTATCTTAAAAGTACATTAAAAGCCTAAAGCAAAAAATGAATTCTAATTCTGCCCAAACTCTTCGCAAAATCTTATTCTAATTCAGCCCAAACCCTTCGCAAAATTTTATTCTGATGCAGATTAAACCCTTCGCAAAAACTCCAGCATAAAATCTACCGTTTTCTCTATGGCCTTTGCTTCAAATTCCTCATACACCATGCTTGCCTCATCATTTGCCTCATCGGAAATGAAGCGAAGAATCACAAAAGGAATGCCGTTCTTTGTCGCAATCTGCGCTATAGCGGCACCCTCCATTTCACAGCAGGTGGCATCAAAGGTCTTCTTCAAATACTCCTTTGTTTCATGAGAAGACACAAAGCGGTCTCCGGTAACTACCCGTCCTATATAACTATTATGTTCAGGATTGATTTCCTGATTTACCTCTACTGCAATTTCCAAAAGACGCGGGTCCGCATCATATCCCAGCTTCTCATCTCCCGGCACCTTCCCGAGGGGATAATCAAAGCGTGTCACATCTACATCGTACTGCAAGGCATCCCTTGAAATCACGAGGTCTAGGATATGCACCTCCGGAGAAATCGCTCCGGCAATTCCGGTATTAAAAATATAGCTCGGTTGAAAACGGTCAATCAAGGCTTGGGTACAGGCTGCTGCATTGCACTTTCCAACCCCTGCACGAACCAGCACGACATCCTTTCCGGAGAGTCTCCCCTTATAAAAACGATAGGGACCCTGTACGATTTCTTCCCGCTCTTCGCAGAGCTTAACCAAATGGGCAACCTCTTCCTCCATGGCACCGATGATTCCAATCATTTTCTCTCCTTTTTTTCTATACTACGCTTCTTTTTTCTACACTACGCTTCTTTTTTCTACACTACGTTTCTTTTTTCTACACTACGATTTTCCATCCAGAACCGACTGAATAACAGCCAACACATTCTTTCTGCCGTCTCTTTCCTTAGAAGCTTCCATCGCTTTTATATACTTCTCCTTGTTCTCATGAAGCTTTTCAAGACAGTCCGGGAGTACCGCCGGATTCTCCTCCAGCTCTTCCTGAGGAAGCACTACGGAAAATCCCTGCGCAGAGAAGGACTCCGCATTTAATATCTGGTCTCCTCGGGAAGCCTTTTTCGGTAAAGGGATTAGAATATTCGGCTTCTTAAGAGCAAGAATCTCATAAATAACATTTGCCCCTGCACGGGAAATCACAAAATCCGCCGCCTGATAGAGGTCGGCGAGCTCCTCATTCACATAAGGGAACTGCCTGTAATACGCTAAATCGGAAAGAGACTTGTCCTCATTCTTCTTCCCGCAGATATGGATGATATCGTAGTTTTGTCCGAGGCTCTCTATATTCTCCCGAACGGCGGTGTTGATTGCCACGGATCCCAGACTTCCGCCGATCACCATGAGCACCGGCTTTTCTCCGGAGAAGCTGCAAAGACTTAAGCCCTCTTCCCGGCTTCCCTGTAAGAGCTCTTCTCTAATCGGTGCACCGGTACAAACTGCCTTTCCCTTGGGGAGAAGGGAAACCGTTTCCTGGAAATTACAGCAGATTTTCTTCGTGAAAGGAATGGTCAGCTTGTTTGCCAGTCCGGGAGTAAAATCCGACTCATGGCAAATAATCGGGATTCCAAGGCTTGCCGCCGCAAAGATAACCGGCACCGCCACAAAGCCTCCTTTGGAAAAGACCAGATCAATCTTCCAAGCCTGAATCTGCTTTCTTGCCTGAAAAAATCCGCCGATTACCCGGAAGGGATCTGTGAGATTCCGCAAAGAAAAATAACGACGCAACTTCCCTGTCGAAATCCCGAAATAAGGGAGTCCCGCCTTTTCCGCAAGCTCCTTCTCTATGCCGTCCTTTGACCCCATGTAGTAAATTGTATGCTTTTCTCTTAATTCCCCGAGTAAGGCGAGATTCGCGGTCACATGCCCCGCCGTTCCTCCGCCGGTTAACAATATCTTAGCCATGAAGCTCCTTTACCATCTTTTCCTGCAAAACTTCCATTTCTCCATCAGCATATCCGGAAGGGTTCCAAGAGACAATATTTCCTTCCGTCCCGAAACGCGGAATAATGTGCACATGAAAGTGATGCACGGTCTGTCCGGCTACTTCGCCGTTATTCTGCACGATATTGCAGCCCTTTGCCCCCGTTGCCTTCATGATTGCCTTCGCCACTCTTTTTGCCAGAGGAAAGACCTTCTGAAGCACTGCATCATCCAGACTAAAGAGATCCTCTCCGTGGCTCTTCGGTAAAATAAGAGCATGACCGGGTGTGCCCGGTGCAATATCCAAAATCACCCGAAAATCCGCATCCTCATAAATCGTCTTTGCAGGAATTTCTCCGTTTGCAATCTTACAAAAAATACAATCCGCACTCATTTTTGCCTCCTTATCATCGCTGGATTTTTACCGTTTCCAAGTTAATCTACTACAAAGACTACTGCAAATACTTCTATAAAGACTACTGTAAATACTTCTTCAAATACTGTCCGGTATAAGACTTCGGATTCTTTGCCACTTCTTCCGGAGTTCCGGTACAAAGCACCGTTCCGCCGCCGGAGCCACCCTCGGGTCCCATATCGATAATATAATCGGCACATTTAATCACATCTAAATTATGTTCGATAACCAACACGGTATTTCCGCCGTCGGCGAGTCTTTGCAGCATTTCCACCAGCTTCCGTACATCCTCAAAATGTAGTCCCGTAGTCGGCTCATCCAAGATATACAGTGTCTTTCCGGTACCTCTTCGGCTCAGCTCCGAAGCCAGCTTGATTCGCTGCGCCTCTCCTCCGGAAAGCTCGGTGCTGGGCTGTCCCAGACGGATATAGGATAGTCCCACGTCCATCAAAGTCTGCATCTTACGACTAATGCTAGGGATGTTTTCAAAAAATGTCAATGCCTCTTCCACCGTCATGTTTAAAACATCATAGATGTTCTTTCCCTTGTATTTTACTTCCAGAGTTTCTCTGTTGTAGCGTTTCCCTCCGCAAACTTCACAGGGCACATAGACATCCGGCAGGAAGTGCATCTCTATCTTTACGATGCCGTCTCCGCTGCAGGCTTCACAACGGCCGCCTTTTACATTAAAGGAGAATCTTCCCTTGTTGTATCCTCTTTCCTTGGCATCCTTGGAACTCGCAAAGAGGTCACGAATGAGGTCAAAGACCCCGGTATAGGTTGCCGGATTCGAACGGGGCGTCCTTCCAATCGGACTTTGGTCTATATCAATCACCTTATCCAAGTGCTCCGTTCCCGTGATTTTACGGAACTTGCCCGGTACCAATCTCGCCTTATTTAAAGTTTTTGCGCAGTACTTGTGCACGATTTCATTTACGAGGGAGGATTTTCCGGAACCCGAAACCCCGGTCACACAGGTAAAGACTGAAAGCGGAATCCGTACATCGACATTCTTTAAGTTGTTCTCCTCCGCACCGTAAACATCCAAGGTATGGATATAGGGTCTTCTGCTTTTCGGGAGTGGAATCTTCTTTTTCCCGCTTAAATACTGTCCCGTTATGGAAGCCGGATTTTGCATGATTTCTTCCGCCGTACCTACGGCAACCACCTCTCCTCCGTGCTCTCCCGCACCGGGGCCGATATCCACAATCATATCCGCTTCCCGCATGGTATCCTCATCGTGCTCCACGACGATAACGGAGTTTCCAAGATCCCGAAGCCGTTTTAAGGTCGCAATCAGCTTATCATTATCTCTTTGATGAAGACCGATGCTCGGCTCATCCAAAATATAGGCAACCCCCACAAGACCGGATCCGATCTGAGTGGCCAGACGAATTCTCTGTGACTCTCCTCCGGAGAGGGTTCCCGCGGAACGGGCAAGGCTTAAGTAGTTTAATCCGACATCCAGCATAAACCTGGATCTTGCCTTGATTTCTCGAAGAATCTGCTCCGCAATCTTCGCCTCCATGGGCTTTAGCTTTACAGAGCTTATCCAGTCAAAGAACTCATCCATGGAAAGCATGGTCGCTTCATGAATATTTTTCTCTCCGACAGTCACGCCTAAAGATGAGGGCTTCAGTCTCGCCCCGTGGCAGCTCGGACAGGGAGTAATGCGCATAAACTGCTCATACTCTATCTTCATCTTCTCGGAAAAGCACTCCTTATATCGGCGCTCAATGTTGGCAAGTAAGCCCTCAAAGGCCACCTGATGCACTGCGCCCTTCCCGTACTGCGACTGATAATGTACCGTGACTCTCTCCCCGTTTGTTCCGTTAATGATTAGATTTTTCACCTTTTCCGAAAGCTCCTGAAAAGGTGTATCCAATGAGAAACCGTACTTCTCACTCATGGCCACAAGCATGGCATGAGTAAAGCTTCCCTCATCCTTCGAGTTCATCCAGCCCAGTACGGAAATAGCTCCTTCATTCAAGGAGAGGCTCTCATCCGGAATCATCAGCTTCACGTCAAATTCCATCTTATAGCCAATACCGAAGCAGGTCGGACAGGCTCCAAAGGGATTGTTGAAGGAGAAGCTTCTCGGCTCAATTTCTTCAATACTGGTGCCGTCAAAGGGACAGGCAAAATTCGTGGAGAGCTGAAGCTCTTCTCCGTTTAAAAAGTCTACAAGAAGGAGACCGTTACTAAGGGAGAGCACCTGCTCAATCGAATCCGTAAGCCTCTTCTCTATTCCCTTACGCACAACCAGACGATCCACCAGAACTTCAATCGTATGCTTTATATTTTTCTCTAAGGAAATCTCCTCTTCGAGCTCATAGAGATTGCCGTCAATTCGTACACGAACATAACCGGAACGGCGAAGGCTCTGCAGGAGCTTTTCATGCATACCCTTTTTTCCCCGTACAACAGGAGCAAAAAGCTGCATCTTCGTCCCCTCCTCCTTCTTCATGAGGAGATCCACCATCTCGTCCACGGTCTGCTTCTTAATCTCTCTTCCGCACTCCGGACAATGGGGCAGCCCCACTCTTGCATAGAGAAGACGCATATAATCATAGATTTCTGTGACGGTTCCTACCGTGGAACGCGGATTTCGGTTTGTCGATTTCTGATCAATGGAAATCGCGGGAGAAAGTCCCTCTATGAGCTCCACATCCGGCTTTTCCATCTGTCCGAGGAACTGTCTTGCATAAGAAGAGAGCGACTCCATATAACGCCTCTGACCCTCCGCATAAATCGTATCGAAGGCAAGAGAGGACTTTCCGGAGCCCGAGAGTCCCGTAAGCACCACCAAAGAATCTCTCGGAATATCCAGATTGACATGCTTTAAATTGTGCTCATTGGCACCTCGAATTTTGATCCACTTCTTTTCCAAAATCTGCCCTTTTTCCAAAATTTGCCCCTTTTCTATCTCTATTCTAATTTTTTACCTTCTATCTGTTGCTATTTTCTATCTATTTCGACTTTCTTCCTACTTTTACTTCTGTCTTCTTCCGCTTTCCGCTTTTTCTTTTCCTAAAATGTCGGAAAAAGAAAATGAGCAAGCCTTGAAATAAATGAAAGTCGTTTACATATAAGAACGTTTGTTCTTTTATAGGATAGCACCGAACTACTCTTCTTGCAAGCTATCCCCTTAATTCTCTGAAAAATTTCGATAAACGTTTCGCTACTATAGACGCTAAAACTCCCATCACGATTCCTGCTGCCATTCCGGCAAGTAAAAGCAGGGGCAGGTAAGCAAAAAGAACAGGATTACGAAGAAGAAGGGCCGCCATCAGGATTTGTCCGACATTATGGAAAATACCGCCTAAAAGGCTTACGGAAATGAAGGATAACTTGAAACATTGTTTCGCAAGAATCATCACAAAAAAACTCAGGAAAAATCCCGCCATGGAATAGCTCAAGGTCATCAGGTTTCCGAAGAGCATGGATAGAAGTAACACACGAAGAAAACTGATGATTCCCGTCGGCAGTATGCCCAGTGAAAAGAGACCGATGATATTGACAATATTGGCAAGGCCCAGCTTGATTCCCGGAATCGGAAAAGGCGTAGGAATCATCGATTCCAGATAACCCAGAATCATGGAAAGCGCGAGCAGCATCGCATAAGACGTCATTTTTCTAGTATCTTTATCCATTTTCCTCCCTTTAAATATTCAATCGTGTAAATCAGTCCTTAGTTTAACATGTTATGCACTATAAAAAAATCTATTTTTCTCTATGCCGTGATGACAATTTTTCTTTATATTTAAAGCTTCTCACGAATTAGTCTGTACGAATACAAAAAAAGGACGGCTTCACGCCGTCCTGCTTCTTTTCTTTTAACTTGACACTTCTTGCAATGCTGTCCCTTTCTCAAAGAAAACAATACTGTTTGCTACAGAGAAAGAAATCTATATTACAATACGGTACAAAACTAAAGAGAAAGTGAGATGATTGATGCTTTGTGTCTGTCTATCCGGGCTGTGCACTGCACTTCTCAGCTTATGTACGCAAAGCTTATCGTATCTCTTAAAGCTTTACTACATTGGTAGCCTGAGGTCCTTTAGCACCATCAACTACTTCAAACTCTACTGCCTGTCCTTCTTCTAAAGACTTGAATCCGTCTCCGGACAAACCAGAGTAGTGTACGAATACATCCTTTCCTGTCTCATCAGAGATGAATCCGTATCCCTTTTGGTTGTTAAACCACTTAACTGTACCTTTCATTACTGTATCCTCCAAAAAAACGATTGTAACCGAAATTGATTACAATGGGTTAAGGATAGCATACCATTTCATCATAGTCAACTAATTTTCTTGTGAAAACACATGGGTTTTAGTCGATTTTCCCATATTTTCTACCGCTTTAGCAGTTCTTCCAATTCCTTTTCCGTGAAGACATAACGCTTATTGCAAAAATCGCAACGAACCTCCTGCGCCTTGTGATCGGAAATCAAAGACTCTATTTCCTTTTTACCAAGAGAAATCAAGGCCTTTTCCACTCTTTCTCTGCTGCAATTGCAAAAATAAGACAGCTCTCTCTTTTCATGTATTTCAGGAGAAAAATCACCAAGCAGAAATTCCAAAAGACTCTCCGGCGTATGTCCATCCTTTAAAAGGTCCGTTACGGAATGTACCGTTTTCAGCTTCTCTTCCAGCTTGTCGAGTAAACTCTCCTCGGCAAAGGGTAAAAGCTGAATAATAAAGCCACCCGAAGCCTCTACCGTATTTTCCTTGTTCAACAGTACCCCAAGCCCGACAGAAGAAGGAATCTGCTCACTGATGCTAAAGTAGGCATTGACATCTTCGGCAATTTCTCCGCTTAAAAGCTGAGTCTGCCCCACATAGGGCTCCCCCAATCCATTGTCTCGAATCACGGAAAGAATGCCCTTTCCGACAGCTCCTCCAACATCCAAGTGTCCGTCTGCCTTCGCAGGAAGGATGACATAGGGATTGGCACAGGCAGCTTTCACTGTCCCGTGCGAATCGGCTGTGGCTACCAAACTTTTCATCGGACCGTCCCCCTTAACGGAAAGGGTAATCAGGTCCTTATCCCCCTTTAAATCCACTCCCATCATAAGAGCGGCACTCATAAGCCTTCCCATGGCCGCCGTTGCAATAGGGGAGGTATTGTGGAGCTTCCTCTGTTCCTCCGCCGTGTCCCTTGTCGTACAGACAAACGCACGAATCTGTCCCTCTGCCGCAGTTGCCCTCAGTAAATAATCTCTACTACTCATTTGCGGAAAGTTCCTTCTCTCTCTCTTCATCTTTTCTCATGCAGCACTTCTTGTACTTCTTTCCGGAACCGCAATGACAAAGGTCGTTCGGGTACAGCTTCTTTCCCTCTCTTCTTACCGTACCGGACTTCTTCTGCTCCTTATATAGCTCTTTTCTTCTTTCTTCCGTTAAAATGTCGTTCCACTGCGGAAGATCATAGAGCCAGGAAGCCTTCGCCTCTACCATATTGTAGTAGAGCTTCTCCGGATCAACCTGAATCTTTACCTTCGTATCCGACTCCATGCTGTCAATCGGATTGTGGAAGCCCGCTAAAGAATCATCGATACCATCCAAGATACCGACAAAGATAAACTCTTCAATACCGAACTGCTCGGCAAGCTCCTTTACGCTTCCCTCGTAAACCTTCTTCGGATCGGAAAGTACCTTCTCATAGAAGCCCTTCTCCAACGTAAAATACTTCTGCCAAAGCGCTTCCTGCTCTGTCTTATTCATTCCGTTTCCGTACGCCGCATTTCTCCAATTTTCTAATAATGTTGCCATTTTTCTTTCTCCTTATAGATTTCGCCAAAAGCTCTATGCTGTATTCCGGCTCTTATTTCATTTAAACCGTATTATTATAGCGGAGTTAAAGTATTTTTACAATTCCCCCGATAGCTCCACTTCATCCGCTGCAGCTTCTATGTCCTTGATTATCTGTGCCTTAGAAAGCTCATCCGTATCTTTCGCATACTCTTTTCCCTTAGGTTCCGCTACTTTATCCGATTTCTTTCCTGAAAATTTCTCAAAGTCTTCGTACTCTGAAGAAGAAATCGGTAGGTTCTTTTTCTGTAAACGTCTGTCCATATAGCGTCGAAGAGTGTTCATAATGACCGCCCAGAAGGGAACCGCAATAATCATTCCTACAAAACCGAACAGACCGCCAAAAAGAAGAATGGAGAAAAGAACCCAGAAGCTGGAGAGACCCGTAGAATCTCCAAGAACCTTCGGTCCGATGATATTTCCGTCAATTTGCTGAATAATCAAGATTGCTATGGCAAAATACAAGCTCTGTATGGGACTGGTCAATAAAATCAAAATGAAGCAGGGAATCGCGCCAATAAACGGGCCGAAAAAAGGAATGACATTGGTTACCCCGACAATCACGGATACGAGTAAGGTGTACGGCATCTTCATCAGGCTTAAGACAAAAAATGTAAGAATACCGATAATGATACTGTCAATGATTTTCCCGAGAATAAATCCGCCGAAAACCCGGTGTACATACTGCATTTCCTCAATGATTCCCTTGGCTTTTTTCTGAGAAAACAAAGCAAAGAGCAGTTTTCTGAACTGTCGTCTTAAAAGGTCCTTCATGTTTAGAAGATATACCATAACAATGAGGCCGATTAAAATATTCTTTACAATTGTCAAGGTACTCCATATTCCGTTTGTAAAGAATGTAGCGAGATTCTGCAGATGAGCAAAAATTGCCTGCGTATTATCCGGTTTTCCCGTAAAAAAACTGCTGATTTCTTCATAGGCTTTTTCCGCATAAGGACGCAAGTCCGGAAACTTTTCCAATATAACCGCCAAATTATTATAGGAACGGTTAATCGTATCGGGAAGACTGAAGTAGAGACTTAAAACCGACTTGGTTAACTCCGGAATAAGCATGGACACTAAACCGCTTGTCAGAAAAAAAAGGAAAAGAATGCTTGCTACTGTACCAAAAAATCCCAGGAAACGTTGAGATGCTTTTTCCCCCAGGAAAAAGTAGTATACTTTTCCAAGAATTTTCACAACAAAATTATACACAGGACTCATTAAATAGGCCAAAACCGCACCATATATAATCGGCATCAAAATCTGTAAAAAAACGGCAAGATTCTGTTTTACGGCATAAAAATTATTGACCAAAACATAGACTAAAGATACTGCAGCCAATACGGAAAATGCGGTTATTCCCCATTTAATCTGTTCCTTCCAATCCTCGTGTTTCATCCTTCTTCCTCTATTCTAAGCTCCCAGCTCGGAATCCCTTCTCTCCCTCGATTATCCCCCTATATGAACTCTTCACTCTCTCCACCAAGGGCATATTATAAAAAAAGCTCCACATCAAACGATATGAAGCAAAAGCACCAGATAAAAACAGACTACCGAAACGCCGTACCACACGTTTGACTCCTAGCACTCAGCCAGGTGGGTAACCTCACGGATAGCTCAAGGATCCTTTACCGCGGACGGAAGGCATGCTTTCCTTATCACAAATCTTGGAATCCCGTATGTCATATTTGTAGGTTCAAATTGTGTGGCCTCGTACGTCCCAGCAGAAGTCTGTATGAGATAATACAAAGGTATTTGTCTTTCTCGTCTAAATTATAGCAAAGGCAAATTAGGCTTGCAAGAGTTCATAAGATAAAATCAAGATTCCGTTTTTCACTTCTATTTCCGCTTCTTCCCCGATAAATTCGTTACTCACTCCTACCGGCTCCGTATTTCGCAAACAGACATTTTCAATCAGATACTTAAATCCTTTTTCGGAAACACCGCTACAAGAATCACTGAAGGAAAAGGCTGAAAAGTAGCCTTTGTATTCCTTGGAGAAGCATTTTATCCCATTCCGTAACGCCGTAAATACCTGCCTTTTTCCATAAAGGTAGCCCTCTCCTCCCTTTTCTGTAAGGAAGGCTAAACTCTGTAAAGCAGCATAGCTGTGATCCATGCGTTCTCCCCCCAACGCTCCTAAAATATGCATTTCTTTGATTCCCATCTCCAGCGAAAGCTTCACTGCCGCATGAAGGTCAGTGTCATTTTTGATTGCAGGAAGGGAAATCGTAGGAAGAGAGACTTGCTTATTCCTTTCCAAAAATGCTTCCGACATACAGTTTTCTCCAAAAATAGAATATTGTTTTGCAATACCGTGCTTCTCTTGGGCAGAAAAAGGAGCCGTGGGCTTTTCCTCTCTTATGGAATAAGAGTCAAAATCTCCCAAAAGCAGGTTTGTTCTGATACCCTCTTTTTCACAATGCTTCATTCCCCCGTCTATAGCAATGACAAAGTCCTCTTCTCCTATAGAAAAAGGAAGCCCGAAAAAGCTTCCCGCCCCGATAAGAATGGATCTTTTGTATTTTTTTTCTGCAAATTCTTTCATCCTTCTTCCTTTTTCAGACAATTCTACTCTTCTTTCAGCCGAAGTTTTGCAAAAAAATCCTGTAAAAGTTTTCTTGCTTCTTCCGCTTGAAGACCTTCTGTAATCTCCACCCGATGATTCAGCTCCTTCATCTGTAAGATGTTCATAACAGAACCGCAAAAACCCGCCTTGGGATTTCGAACAGACATCTGAAGCCGAGGGATCCTTGCCTGTAAAATTGCTCCGGCGCACATCGGGCAGGGTTCGAGATTGACATACAAGGTGCAATCCTCCAGCCTCCAGTCCCCTATCTTCTTACAAGCCTCCTCTATTGCCAAAATCTCAGCATGGCACAAAGCATTTCCGTGAAAATTTCTTTGATTAAAGCCTGTTCCGAGAATTTCTCCCGGAAAGATTCCTTTTTCCCTACAAAGTCTTCCCATTGGAGAATCGGGCTTTAATCCATCATAAAGGATAACTGCTCCAATCGGTACATCTCCTCTTTCTCTCGCTTTTCCGGCAAGTTCTAAAGCAAGATTCATTGCAGTACGCTCAGCATCCGTGAAATTTATATTTTCCTCCATACTCCCCCGATTTAAAGTAATTTTATTCATAAGCCTATCTTGTAAGCTCAGCTAAAATAGACTTTCCTATCAGACCTTCCGGCATTTTTACGGAGAAGTTCTCCGCTATACTCGCACCAAGAACGGCAAAGCTGTCCTGCTCCGCTCCTTCTCCACCCTGAATTCCCTTGTAATACACAAGAAGAGGTACCTGTTCTCTCGTATGATCCGTACCGCTATAGGTCGGGTCATTTCCATGATCTGCAGTAAGAAGAAGCAAATCATCGTCTTTTAAAACAGACAAAAGTTCTCCCAGCTTTTCGTCAAAACGCTGAATCTCCTCTCCATAGCCGACGGGATCCCTTCTATGCCCGTAAATGGCATCAAAATCCACTAAATTTACAAAGCAAAGACCGGTAAAGTCCTTCTCTTTTGCCACAGCAATGCATTGCTCCATACCATGAACGGAAGAATTCGAATGCTCCGCCTCGGTAATCCCCTCATTTACAAAAATATCCGCTATTTTCCCAATGGATATTACAGAGTAGCCGGCTTTTTCCAGAGCATTTAAGACAGTATCCCGTGGCGGCTTTACGGCCAAGTCGTGCCGATTGGAAGTTCTTTTAAACTCTCCTTTTTTCGTCCCGACATAGGGTCTTGCGATAATTCTTCCCACCTTCCATTCGGGCTTCATGCAGATTTCTCTGGCAATTTCACAACAACGATACAGTTCCTCTAAACCGAAAATCTTCTCATCCTCGGGAGCGGCAATCTGCAATACGGAATCCGCCGAGGTATAAACAATCATATCTCCGGTTCTCCATTGCTCTTCTCCCAATTCGTCCAGTATTTCCGTACCGGAAGCCGACTTATTGCCAATGACCTTCCTCCCCGTCCTTTTCTCTAATTCCTCAATCAATTCCTTCGGGAATCCGGTGTCGGTAAAGGTAACAAAAGGAACTTCGGTCTTGATTCCCATCATTTCCCAGTGTCCGGTCATGGTATCCTTTCCACTACTGGCCTCATTTAAACGGAAAAACTTCCCTTCCGGAGCTTCTACCGGAGCAACGCCCTTTAATTTTTTAAAATTCCCGATTCCGAGCTTTTGCAGATTGGGAATACGGAAACTTTCCATCTTTTCCGAGATATGTCCCCAGGTATCCGCACCACTGTCCCCAAAAAGCGCTGCATCCTTAGCGTTTCCGATTCCCAGCGAATCCAAAACGATGAGAAATACTCTTTTGAATTTCATACGCATCCTTTCTACACTATATTTATCCGGCCTTTTCGCTTTTACTGTTTTAAGCTTTTATTCATAGCACCGAACCCTGCGGGCTTTTCAGCGCAAAGCTCCGCAGACTGCTCTATTTCCTTTTAGGAGGAAGCCTGTTCTCTTCGTATCATTTCCTTAATGGCCTCGATTGCCACCTGAATTGCCTTATCCGTATCATGATATATCGGATTGGACATCCCCGCCTTGACTCTCTCCTGATTCGAAACAATAAAGAGCACCGTTCCGATTTTCTTCTTCAAATATGCCGCAACCGTAAAAAGTGCCGCACTTTCCATCTCCGATGCCTTACATCCCAGCTTCAGCCAAGCCTGCCATTTATCTAAAAGTTCATAAGAAACCGGCAAGTCTTCCGGCTTATGTTGTCCGTAAAAGGCATCCTTACACTGTACAACCCCCACATGATTTTTAAAGCCGAGACGATTGGCCGCATCATACAATTCCTTTGTCACAAAGAAATCCGCCGTAGCGGGCCACTCGATAGGAGCATACTCCTTGGAAGTCCCTTCCATGCGAATTGCAGACTCTGCGATAACCACATCTCCCGACTCTACGGAAAGCTCCATACCGCCTGCTGTACCTACTCGGATAAAGACCTCTCCTCCGCATTGTGAAAGCTCTTCCAGGGCAATGGATGCGGATGGACCACCGATACCCGTAGAGCAAACACTCACCTTCTCTCCAAGGAGCGTTCCGCTGATTGTTACATACTCCCTATTGTCCGCAACCTGTACGGGATTGTCAAAATACTTGGCAATCTTTGCGCAGCGCTTCGGATCTCCCGGTAAAATAATATACTTCCCTACCTCACCGGGGCGCACACCGATATGATAACATCTCTCGTCTTCCGAATAATTAATCATAAGCAATCTCCTTTCCAAAGATTTCCAACTTCCGCCTTAGTCCAATGCAGACGGTAAAAAAGCGTGAGGCAACAATTCCTCTAAGCTATATACATGATAATCGTCCGTCGATTTTGCGAGTATTACCTGAAAATCATGAATATCCGTAAATTCCGCCATAACCTGTCTGCATATACCACAGGGGGCACAGTATTCCGTCTCTTCCTTTCCGATAAGACCGCCCACAATCGCAATTCTTCGAAATTTCTTACAGCCCTCACTCACTGCCTTAAAAAACGCAGTTCTCTCCGCACAATTCGTTGCTCCGTAAGAGGCATTTTCAATATTGCAACCTAAAAAGATTTCACCTGTCTCCGACTCCAGGGCTGCTCCTACACGAAAATGCGAGTAAGGCACATAGGCCCTTTCTCTTGCCTCAAAAGCTTTTTCAATCAGATGTCTTTCTTCCGCTTCCTTATGCATGGTCCTTCTCCTTATTTTCCTTCCAAAACAACCTTTCCTCTAGCATAAGGTCAAAAGGAAAAAAAGTCTATGATACAGATTTGGTAAATCATGAAAATCCAAACGAAGGCAAGCTTCAATAAAAATAAAAAAATAGCGAGTATACTCGAATTGAGTTGTACTCGTTACAGATTTCCATCTCTATTTTCTTATACTGCGGATGACAGGACTTGAACCTGCACGGTCGCCCACCAGAACCTAAATCTGGCGCGTCTGCCAATTCCGCCACATCCGCATACCTTTAAAAAAGGAATGAGACACGCGGGAATCGAACCCGCGACAACTTGATTAAAAGTCAAGTGCTCTACCGACTGAGCTAGTGTCTCATAACAGGGCCAGTTGGATTCGAACCAACGACTGCAGGCGTCAAAGGCCTGTGCCTTACCGCTTGGCGATGGCCCTAGGTCAAACGAGTTGACGCTCCGCGTCGCCCGTAGGAAAGCGAGAACGAGAAATATCTCCCTACATAAAAAGGGTGGCCACCGGGAGTCGAACCCGGGACCTCCAGAACCACAATCTGGCGCGATAACCAACTACGCTATGGCCACCATGCTATTCTCGCAAACAAGCTGTTACTCTAAAGCAAAAGACTCGTTTTGAACAAGATGCCACACGTAGTCGTGCACACTTGTTAATGATCCAGAAGGGATTCGAACCCCCGACCCACGGCTTAGAAGGCCGTTGCTCTATCCAGCTGAGCTACTGAATCAAGGTCACATCAGATGCGACTCGTTTATAGTAGCGAATTTCATTTTGTTTGTCAAGAATTTTTATCTAAAAAGATAGGCAAAAATATTTCTGCAAAAAGAAGTTCGCTTTCGCTTACCTTATATATACTTCGCTTCTGTACGAAGATTTCCCTTCTTATCCAGGTAGAACATCGCATAGCTCGGCTTTCTGTTCTCCTGTCTGGGGAAGTTTATGGAGCCGGGATTGATACAGAGCACCCCATTTACCATCCGACTAAAGGGTCTATGTGTATGTCCGAAAAGAGCCATACTGCAATTTCTTGCTCTTGCTTCATCCGCTAAGCCTTGTAAGTCAAATCCCACCCCGTAAAGATGCCCATGGGTCAGGAAAAGCCTCTCTTTTCCCAATCTCATTTCAATTTCCTTGGGTAAGTAAGCAAAGAAATCATTATTTCCCTGCACAAAGTAGCTTTCACAGCCCTTTGGAAGATGGGTCCGAATTGCATCCTCAGATCCTTCGCTATCACCCAAATGAATAAAATAGGAAATATCCGGATTCTCTTCCAAGAGCTGATAAATATTATCCAGCTTTCTATGATTATCGGAAACCACAAGTATTTTTTTCTCTCCTTTAAAATCACTTGCCGAATGTTCTTCTTTTTTCCGTTCAGCAGAATTTTTTGATTTCGATTTTTTCTCCTCTGCTGTCTTTTTAGACTTGGCTATCTCTTCTTTCAGGATGCGTTCCATCTTGCGGAGTGCCTTTCCTCTATGAGATACCTTGTTCTTCTCTTCTTCAGAAAGCTCTGCCGCAGTTTTGCCGCATTCCGGAATAAAAAAGATCGGATCATAGCCAAAACCCGCCTCACCTCTTATTTCCTTCGCGATTTCCCCCTCACAGCGAGCTTCCGTTTTTAAAGATCTGCCGTCGGAAAGAACCGCAACAATGGCACAGGTAAAATAAGCATAACGGCTTTTGCTGGAAGCTTCCTTCATCATTTCAAGAATTCGCTTGTTTTTCTCAGGGTAAGGTGTGTTTTCCCCTAAAAAGCGCGCGGAATAAATCCCCGGGCCAAAGGAAAGTGCCTCAATAGACAGACCGGAATCATCTGCCATAATGATGTCTCCATCCTGCAAAAGTTCCTTCTTTTTCAGTCTTACATATAAGTCATAGGCCTTTATTTCGGCATTTTCCAAAAAGGAGCTGCCGTCTTCCACGGCATCCTCCCATTCTCCTATTTCTTTTTTACTTATGATTTCTCCGGGAAACTCCCGCAGTATCTCTCGAATTTCCCGTAATTTATCTTCATTATGCGTTGCAAATATAATTCGCATCTCACGCTCCTATTTACCTTTATACTGGTAAAAATATGTCTTCATCATTCCGTTGTAGATTTTTCTATTCTTATCCGCCTTACCGAGGTACTTTTCCGCCTGTTCATAGGCCGTAATCAGGCAAAGCTGCCACTCGGAAAGTCCTTCGAAAGCCTCTCTTAGCTCCGTATAGAGCAGGGGAAGATTTCGCTTGTCCTCGATTCTCTCTCCATAGGGCGGATTCGTAAGAATATAGCCATGCTTCTTGCTATGGGACATTTTCGCCACTTCCCTTTCCTGAAAATGGATAATGTTTGCAACGCCCGCTCTTTCCGCATTCTCTCTACATACGGGAATCATCGCGGGATCAATGTCATAGCCTTGGATATCCACCATTTTTCCAAATCTGTTTTCCTTTGTTTCCAGTAGATGTCGGTCAATGTTGTCTTCCGCTTCTTCCAGCGCGCTGTACCATTCTTTCTTCGGGATGAGATTCACCCATTCCTCCGCCGTGAAGCTTCGTTCCATCCCCGGTGCAATATTTGCCGCAATCATGGCAGCCTCAATCGGAAAGGTTCCTGCACCGCACATCGGGTCCACGAGAGGGGCATCGTCTCTCCACTTACTGAGGAGAATGAGGGCTGCGGCAAGTGTTTCTTTAATGGGCGCCTTTCCCATTTTCAAACGATATCCTCTCTTATGAAGAGACTCTCCGCTAGTATCCAGGCAGACCAAAACTTCATCCTTATAGAGCGAAACACGGAAGGGATACTTTGCTCCGTGCTCCGAAAAAGTACTCTGATGATAAACCGAGGAAAGCCTGTCTACCATTGCTTTCTTCATCACCGCCTGAATATCTCTCGGAGAAAAGAGCTTGGACTTTACGGAGCTGGCCTTTGTTACCCAAAAGGAGGCATCGACAGGAAGGTAGTCCTCTAGGGGAAGCGCCATTGTTCCTTGAAATAAATCCTCATAGCTTTCCGCATGAAAGGAGCCGACTTTCAAAAGTACCCTTTCTCCGGTGCGCAGGAAAATATTGGCCCGCACGATAGCTTCCGCATCCCCGATAAATTGTACCTTCCCATCGCTCACGGAAGAAACCTCATAGCCGAGGTCGTGAATTTCTTTTTTGCAAATAGACTCCAAGCCGAAGTGGCAGGGCACAATCAATTCAAATCTTTGCATTTTTCTCCTTTATTGCTTCACACCGACAAAACCTGCCGGGCAAAAACATTTTTTCCATGAATTGAAGAGAGCTTTATCGATTGAATATTCCGGAAAGCAACCATAATATCACGGCAATACTGAGAACGGGAAAAAGCACAGGGGCAAGGAAGGATAGAATCCCTACGAACACCAAGGCCACCAGTACCAAAAGTGCAATCACAACAATGGCAAAAAGTAGACATCCGGCACTGCTTACCGGGACATAAGGTCTGTAGCCGCGGTTTTCCCCGCTATTTCCATAAGTACCATTACCGCTTCCGCTCGAACTACTCTCTCGTCTTTCGTAACGAGGGCTTTCCGCTCTATCATAAGAAGCTCTTTCCTCCGAAGATGTTCCCTTGTACTTAAGGTCTTCTTCATCGGAAGCATAATTAATGTCCTTCTCCTCATAACGGAAGGGTGTGGTTCTTGCCACACGGTCCCCTCCTGCCTCTGCCGCTTCAATAATACTTCGCGCTAAAAGGTTCGGAGCGGAGAGCTCGGCTACTACCTCCTCCTCTCTTCTTCCTTTAGCTATTTCCGTGTTAATGTAGTCGCTATAAAAACGGAGCTGTTCCTCTATTACTTCTCCTGAAACGGAGTTTGTGAGTTCTCCTTTTAAGGCCTGTAAAAATTCGTTTTTATTCACTCTTTTCTTCCTCGGCTATCACAGCAATATTCAAATCCAGAAGCTGCTGCGGGTCAAATACTTCTGCAGGGGCATCCATCATGGCATCCGATCCGTCTTTCCCCTTCGGGAAGGCAATCACATCACGAATCGTTTCCGCACCGACCATCCACATCGCCAATCTGTCCAAGCCGTAGGCAAGACCTGCGTGTGGAGGAACTCCGTAGCGGAAAGCCTGCATTAAGAATCCAAACTGCTCATTCGCTCTCTCCGGTGTAAAACCAAGCTTCTCGAGCATCTTCTCCTGCACATCACTCTGATGAATACGCACGGACCCGCCTCCAAGCTCTGTTCCGTTTAAAACAATGTCATAAGCCTTGGCGCGAACACGGGAAAGGTCAGTATCTAAATAGTGCAAGTCTTCTTCCATCGGCATGGTGAAGGGATGGTGCATAGCCTGATAGCGTCCCAGCTCCTCGGAATACTCGAACATCGGGAACTCCGTAATCCAAAGGAACTTCCACTGTGTCTTATCGATTAAGTCGAGTTCCTTTCCAAGCGCAAGCCTCAGTGCTCCCAAAGAATCCCAAACCACATTTCTCTTTAAGTCGGAAACGAGGAGAAGAATGTCTCCCTTTTCCAGTCCCGATACTTCCACAAGTCTCTTTGCATCTTCTTCCGAAAGAAACTTTGCAAAAGAGGACTTTACCGTACCGTCCTCATTTAAACCGTACCAGGCAAGCCCCTTTGCATGATAGCCCTTAACCAGCTCCACATAGGAATCGAGCTTCTTTCTCGGCATCTCCGCCTGTCCTTTAACTAACAGTCCTTTCACGGTTCCGCCTGCTTTTGCACAGTCGGAAAACACGGAAAATCCGCAGTCCCTTACGGCATCCGTAAGTTCAATAAGAGGCATGTCAAAGCGAAGATCCGGTTTGTCAGATCCGTAGTGATTCATCGCATAGTCCCAGGTCATCCTCTGTAAGGGAAGGGCAATATCCACATTGCAAACTTCCTTAAAGACATACTTTAACAGACGCTCATTTACGGTAAGAACATCCTCGATATCCACGAAAGAAAGCTCCATATCCACCTGGGTGAACTCCGGCTGTCTGTCCGCTCTTAAATCCTCATCTCTATAGCATCTTGCGAGCTGAAAATAACGGTCCATACCGGAAACCATAAGAAGCTGCTTTAAAAGCTGCGGAGACTGGGGAAGCGCATAGAAAGCGCCTCTATGGAGTCTCGACGGCACAAGGAAGTCTCTTGCTCCCTCCGGTGTGGACTTAATGAGTGTCGGAGTTTCAATCTCCAAAAATCCTTCCTCGGAAAGAAAATGACGAATCAACTGGGAAAGTCTGGCACGCGTCATGATTTTCTTCGCAAGATCCGGTCTTCTTAAGTCCAGATAACGATACTTTAAGCGAAGATCCTCTTTTGTCTTGGAATCCGCCTCAATCGGGAAGGGAGGGGTCTCCGCTTCGGCAAGGATACGAAGGCTTTTTGCCACAAGCTCAATGGAGCCGGTAGAAAGTGCCGCATTACTGTCTTTGCCGCGGCTTCTCACTTCTCCTTCTACGGCAATGACATACTCCTGCTTTAACTCGCTTGCCTTCTGAAAGACCTCGGTACCGCATTCCTGCTCTTCAAAAAGAATCTGCAGAATACCGGAACGGTCACGAAGGTCTGTAAAAATAAGACCGCCCTTATTTCTGGACTTCTGTACCCAGCCCATCATGCAAACCGTTTTTCCGATATAGCTTTCTCCCAGCTCGGCACATCTGGCCGTTCTATGTAAACCCTTCATTGACTCTGCCATAATTTCCCTCTTTTCTTTTCCGTTTTATATTGTCTTTTTATTCTAAAATTCTATTTTATTCTTTTGTCAATAATAAAGTAGCGCTTGCTTATCTTTGGCTTTTTCTTAAGCTAAGCACTTGCTTATCGTGCACAGTTCTTTCACTCTCTATTTACTGAAGGAATTTGTAATGCAGCTTTAGTCTCCGTAGATTTCTACAAATTCCTTATAGCCTTCCACACTGAGCTTTTCCTTTTGGAACTTCTTATTCTTATTCATCTGCGTAAGAAGCACGGTTTCTCCCTTGGCTCTTCTTTCCATAACTTCGGAAAGACAGACGGAAAGCTTCTCTTCGGAAACTTTCTTCTCTACCAAATAAGCAATCTTTCCTTCCGACTGCTCCTCCTCTTCTCCCTCCAAAAGGATGCCGATGATTCTTTCAAAACCTATGGAAAATCCTACTGCAGGAGTATCCACACCGATAAACTTTCCTACCATCTTATCATATCGCCCTCCACCTCCGATAGAGCCGGAGAACAGGGTGGAACACACTTCGAAGATGGGGCCCGTGTAGTATCCCATTCCGCGAACCAAAGTGGGATCAAAGCGAAGGGGGATAGAACCCTTTCCACTCTCCTCCACCATTTTCATAATCCGATACAGATTCTTTCCGACCTCTTCGTGAAGATGCGCGCCGAGCTTTTCCTGCAATTTCAGAATATCTTCCTTATCGCCCTTCACGAGATTTAAGCAGTCCTCATATCGGGAAATCTGCTCCTCCGTGTAGGAAAGGGAAAGCAATTCCTCGCGAACGCCCTCTCTTCCGATTTTATCCTCTTTATCTAGAACGATGGAAATCTCCGAAAAATCCTTCTCCGGAAAGCCCGCATAGCTCTGCATGGCCTTTAAGATAGCGCGGTCATTTAATACGATATAAAAGGGATACTTTTCTCCGAAACCGATTTCCTGTAAGACAGTCCCCATAGCAAGAAGCAGATCAATCTCTGAAAGATAGCTTGCGTCCCCGAAAATATCGATGTCACACTGCCAAAACTCTCGAAAGCGTCCCTTCTGCGGACGATCCGCACGGAAAACCGGTCCGATTTGTAAAGCCTTAAAGGGGGAAGGAAGATTCCCTTGATTTTCCGCATAAAAACGGGAAAGCGGAAGGGTTAGGTCATAGCGCAGTCCGGAATCGGAAAGATTCTCAAAATCGCCTTTTTCCAAAGCCTCTTTCAGCTTCTCTCCTCTTTTTTCCACCTTGAAAATGAGCTTCTCATTATCTCCTCCCTGCTTACTGAGGAGATTGGAAAGATGCTCCACAATGGGAGTCTCAATCTCGGTAAAACCAAAGCCCCCGTACACCCTTCGAATTGTGGATAATACCCTTTGTCTCACTGCCATTTCTCTCGGTAAAATGTCCTTCATGCCGGTAACGGCCTTTTTCTTTAATGCCATACTGCCTCTCTTTACTTTTTCAATATCACTTTTATTAACCGAATAACATGCATAAAGCCACAGCATTTCTTCTGAAAACAAATTGCAATCTTCCGGATTCTATTTCCTGCTTTGTAAATACTTGCTCAGTCCTTCGTCAATATCCAAGGTGGCAAAGTAATCCGTATCCCTCTCTGCCCGGCGAATCATCTTCACGCTTCCATCCCTTTGCAGGAGAAGCTCGGAAGACCAAAGTTTTCCGTTATAGTTGTAGCCCATAGCAAAGCCGTGTGCCCCGGTATCATGAATAAAGAGCAGGTCTCCCTTTTCCAGCTTCGGAAGCTCCCTTTCTTTCGCAAACTTATCATTGTTTTCACAAAGAGAACCGACAACGTCGTAAACTTCCTTCTCCTTCGCATCTTCCTTTCCAAGAACCGTAATATGATGATATGCATTGTACATAGCCGGGCGCATAAGATTCGCTGCGCAGGCATCCACTCCTGCATAATGCCGATAGGTATTCTTAAAATGAATAACCTTCGTAATCAATGCCCCGTGCGGCCCTAAAACATAGCGCCCCAGCTCCGAGCAAAGACGAATATGACCGAGTCCATTCTTTACAAGGATTTCCTCATAAACCTCTCTCACCTTTTCTCCGATCAGGAAAATGTCGGTCGCCTCCTGCTCCGGACGGTAAGGAATTCCCACGCCGCCGGAAAGGTTCACAAATTCGAGAGCAATACCGCATTCTTCCTTGATTTTCACAACCAAGGAAAATAGCTGTCTTGCAAGCTCCGGATAATAGCCATTGCTAATGGTATTGGATGCAAGGAAAGCATGAATACCGAAATGCTCTACCCCTCTCTCCTTTAAAATACGGTAGCCTTCCAAAATCTGTGCCTCAGTCATCCCGTATTTAGCTTCCTCGGGATTGTCCATAATGGTGTTTCCGATGCTGAAATAACCGCCCGGATTAAAGCGAAGACTCATGGTCTTTGGAAGAGTGGTAAGAATCTCCGTTACTTCATCAATATTTGTAAAATCATCAAGATTGATGATTCCGCCTAAGCGATTCGCAAATCCATACTCTTCATCCGGTGTATCATTGGAAGAAAACATGATTTCCGATCCGGAGAAACCGCAAGCCTCTGCAAGACTGAGTTCCGCTGCGGAAGAGCAATCCACCCCGCAGCCCTCTTCCTTCAGTATCCTAAGAATAGCCGGATTCGGTGTGGCCTTAATCGCAAAATACTCTCTGTAGCCTTCATTCCAAGAAAAGGCCTTATAGAGATTTCTAACCGTCTCCCGAATTCCCTCCTCATCGTAAAGATAGAAGGGAGTCGGATAATTTTCTGCAATTTCCTTTGCTTTCCGATAATCCACAAATGCTTTCTTCATTTCTTCTCCTTCGATTTTATCACCTTATAAACCCACTCTACAGTTTTTAAAAATATTAAAAAAAGTCCACTCTATCTTAAACAAGCCAGAGGGACTTTTCAAGTAAAATCCTAGTCTACTTCAATAACAATTCCTAATCCACTTCTATCACAAATCTTAATCTACTTCGATAACACGCATGATGTTTGTGCCGGTCGGAGCCTGTTTTCTCTGTAAACGAGACAAAACGCCTGCCGTAATGACGCAGATATCCTTACTTTTCACCAATTTCCGGTCCTTTAACTCCTCAATGGAGCTTTCAAAAAGCTCATCCGTGGTCTCCGCCCTTCTTGCCCAAATAGGAGTCACACCCCAGAACAGCATCATCTGTCTCGTCACAACCTGACTCGGAGAAAGTGCATAGATCGGAGTAATCGGACGGTACTTCGAAATCATGGATGCCGTAATCCCGGAAAGAGTGGATGCCACAATCGCTGCCGCCTTCAGTTCGGAAGCCGTTGTTACGGAAGCCGCACACATGGCATTTCCGATGCTCTCGTAAACAGTCTTCTCCACCATTCTGGTCTTGAACTGCTTATAGTCCAAGAACTGCTCCGTATACTCCACAATAGAAGCCATGGTCTTTGCCGCTTCCACCGGATATTTTCCGTTTGCGGATTCTCCGGAAAGCATCACTGCATCCGTTCCGTTATACACTGCATTCGCCACATCGGTCACCTCCGCCCTTGTCGGACGGGGATTTCTAATCATGGAATCCAGCATCTGTGTTGCAGTAATAACCAGTTTTCCATGATAATTACACTTATGAATGATTTCCTTCTGCAACTGCGGAATCCGCTTTGCCTCGATTTCCACACCGAGGTCTCCTCTTGCCAGCATAATTCCGTCGGAAGCCTCTATAATCGCATCAATATTGTCAAGTGCTTCCTGAGACTCAATCTTGGAGATAATCTTCATTTGAGAACCGGCTTCATCAATAATGGCCCGAATCTGTCTTACCGCATCTGCGGAACGAATGAAGGAAGCCGCCACAAAGTCAAAGTCCTCCGTGATACCGAACTTGATGTCCTCAATATCCTTGTCGGTAATGGACGGAAGCTGAATGGGCACACCGGGTACATTCACACCCTTTCTCTCTCCAAGCTCTCCTCCATTTGTTACCTTACATAAAATCTCTACACCCTTTACAGTTTCTACCTCTAAACCAATAAGACCGTCATCAATCAAAATAACATTACCGGGTTTTACATCCTCATGAAGCTTATCATAATTGATGAAAATCTTATCCTTTGTACCGACAACTTCTTCCGTAGTCAGGATAATCTTCTCTCCCTCTACTAGGGTAATCTTCTGTCCGCCCTCTAAAAGGCCTGTTCTGATTTCCGGTCCCTTGGTGTCAAGAAGCGCTGCAATCGGTCTTCCCACTTCTTTTCTCGCCTTTCGAAGAAGCTCCAATCTTCCAAGGTGCTCCTCATGGTCTCCGTGAGAAAAATTAAAGCGGGCAACATCCATAATCTCCGCCAAAGTCTTCATTAACTCATAATCATTCTCATTCGGTCCCATTGTGCATACCATTTTTGTTCTTCTCATATTCATCTCCTTAAATCATCTAAACTCTGTATTAAACCATATAAAACATCGTCCCAAAAAATCTATCGAATTAACTATCACAAGTACCCTTACTCTTATGAAGTGCTCATTCTTACCTGTAATTTCTGATATTGAAAATGTTCTTTCTCTTCCCCTGGTTCATCAGGATGAAAAACAGGAGAACATTCGCAAAAGACAAAACAATCGACAGCTTTCCACCCAAACTCGGGCTCACCACTAATAAGTAGAGATACAGTAAAGTCTCCAAAACTGCCAGATATTTTGCCTTAATCGGAATAAAGAAATAGAGGTAAAATACCGTATCCGGCAGAGTCAACGCATAAGCTAGGAATATACTGAAGCCCATATAGGTGGGATTCAACTGAAGAGAAACTCCCGTTACAAGGTAAATGAGGATTCCTGCCACATTGTAAAGAAGCACACCGGAGAAAAAGAAGAAATTATAACGAAAATTCCCCCAAAGGTACTCCAAGGTCCTTCCTATACTATAGTAAACCATGATTCCGATAACTGCCCAGAAAATAGAGCCGAAGCCAGTTGACGCGGGATAAAAAATAAGGAAGGTCAAAATCCTCCAAATATGCCCGTGGAGAATCGCTTCCGGATCCAAATCAAGATAGTAATAGTAAAACTCCGGTGCGGAAATCTGAATCATAAAGCCCAAAGCATACATCACACAGATATATTTCATTAAATTTGGAACAGCAAAACGTCCCAGCTTTCTTTCCAATCGTTCTAAAATGCTCATTTTCCACCTTTCTTAATATCCGACTATTAAGATAAAATCACAGTGTATTTTCTTGCAAACACGCTGAAAGTATACTTGTACTCTCCTTGTTTTTCAAGAGTTGCCCCGGGGTTTTTATTCTTGTTTAAGGATTTTTTATTCTGTTTTCGACATAAAAAAGACCGCCGATACATTTCAAAACTATCGGCGGTCCGCATTTCCCTATTCCGTTTCAAACTTTAGTCTTTGGATCTAAGTTGGTAAATCCCCATAGAAGTAAGACCGATGCCAAGCATGGTAAAAGCGGATTTCCGGTCAAGTTCGCCCAATATAGAAATTACAACAACAGCAATACCCATTGCCGTAGGTAATGCTTTTAAGATGATATTGATCAAGAAAGAAGCACCCTTGTGTCCGGTTTCGGGAATGGACTTCGCGTTCATCAGTTCTTCGACGGATATACCAAGCATTTCAGCCAGCTTAGGGATCGTTGCCGTGTCCGGGAAAGCAAGATTTCGTTCCCATTTGGAAACAGCTTTATCGGTTATATTTAGTCTATCCGCCAAGTCTTTTTGGGTCATTCCTTTTTCTTTTCTTAGTGTACTGATCATATCACCCATCGATTGATTATTCATAGCCTAATCTCCTTTTTTAATTAATTCTTGCCTATATTATAGCTATGTTCTGAAAAAGAGGGAACCGAAGCGTGGTAGAGTTTAGTAAACCGGAGGTTTACAGAGAATTATTTACACCTACTAAGGTGAGAAGAGAAGACTTTAAATAAAATGAGGAAATAACCATGTTATTTTTGATCATTCTTAATTAACGAGATAATATACCGTACGCAAAATCGTTCAATAAGTGTGCAAATACCCAGTAAAATGACTATGATAATACCAGTTCGCCAATCTCTCGAAAAAAAGAACGCAGACATTCCGGCAATAAAACCACTATTTACAATACCGTATCCATTCCAATTCTCTGCATAGCCATAGAAAAAATCGAGACCTTTCATAATCTCAAATACAGTCAAAGCTACACTAATGAGACATAACCCAACACCAACCGCAAGTCCTAATATCTGGGGGAACGAAGGTGATGTTGCCATTCTGAAAACTATACAAGCACAGCCAACCACTAATACATATAAAGTCATCTTATAATCAATTGAAAATCTCATAAATTCTCTCCTCCTTCTGGAAATCTTCAATAACTTTCTATGTGGATTTGCTGAGCTGTATATCCCTATTTTAATGCTTAGTCTTTGGATCTAAGTTGGTAAATCCCCATAGATTGACGTTCATAGCGTAATATCCTTTTTTAGCGGTAATGTAGCTCAAGTAAACTTTTATTCTTTTTTTAGAAAGCCTTTCTTGTTGCTCCCCCCTATCTGTGCTAGAGTTACAAACTGTTGGTTATTAAAATTATACAGTATTTGTTAAGACTTAGAAAGTATATATTGGGTGTATTTATGACAGAAACTTACAGACTGGGCATTGACATCGGTTCTACTACCGTAAAGGTAGCTATCCTTGATCAGGATAATCATCTTATTTTTTCAGACTATCGCAGGCATTTCGCCAATATCCAAGAAACCTTAGCAGATCTTTTAGAAGAAGCCAGAGAGGCACATGGTGAGCTCTCTTGTCGTATTGTTGTGACCGGTTCCGGCGGTTTAACCCTCGCAAAGCACATGGGACAGCCCTTCTGTCAGGAAGTGGTTGCCGTGGCGGCGGCCTTAAAGGAAAACTATCCCATGACGGATGTTGCCATTGAGCTTGGCGGAGAAGATGCAAAAATTATTTATTTTAAGGGCGGAATCGACCAGAGAATGAACGGCATCTGTGCCGGCGGTACAGGTTCTTTTATCGACCAGATGGCATCTCTTCTCGATACCGATGCAGCCGGCTTAAATGAGCTCGCAAAGAACTACCAGATGATTTATCCTATCGCAGCGCGTTGCGGTGTTTTTGCGAAGACCGACATTCAGCCTTTGATTAACGAGGGTGCGGCTCGTGAAGACCTTGCCGCTTCCATTTTCCAGGCAGTATGCAACCAGACCATTTCCGGTTTGGCACAAGGAAAGCCCATCCGCGGTCATGTTGCCTTCCTCGGCGGTCCGCTTCACTTCATGCCTGAGCTTCGGAACAGCTTTATCCGCACCTTAAAGCTCACAGACGAGGAAATTATCAATCCGGAAAATTCCCACCTCTACGCAGCTATGGGATCCGCCTTGAATGCAGAGGAAAAAAATGCGCCTATCCGCCTCTCCGAAATGATTCCCCGCCTTCGAGCAGGAATTCAGATGGATAGTGAGATTAAAAGAATGCACTCTCTCTTCTCTTCCGAAGAGGAATATGCGGAATTTGTAAAAAGGCACGAAAAAGCAAAGGTTAAGAGAAGAGATTTAAAGGATTATCATGGAAAAGCCTTCTTCGGAATCGATGCAGGCTCTACCACTACAAAGCTCGCTTTAATCTCCGAAGACGGAGAACTGCTCTATACCTTTTATTCCGGAAATGAGGGTTCTCCCATTAAGACAGCCATGAGAGCGGTAGCCGAGATTAAGGAACAGCTTCCCCCCGATGCGGAAATTGCTTACTCCTGCTCCACCGGTTATGGAGAAGCTCTTCTTAAGTCCGCCTTTCAGCTGGATGAGGGTGAGGTAGAGACCATTGCCCACTACTATGCGGCTTCGTTCTTTGAGCCCGATGTGGACTGTATCCTGGACATCGGCGGACAGGACATGAAGTGCATTCATATTAAGGACGGCACGGTAGACAATGTGCAGTTAAATGAGGCCTGCTCCTCCGGATGCGGTTCTTTCTTAGAGACCTTTGCCAAGTCCTTAAGCTATTCCGTAGAAGACTTTGCCAAAGAGGCACTCTTTGCGGAAAATCCGACAGACCTCGGATCCCGCTGTACCGTTTTCATGAATTCCAATGTAAAGCAGGCCCAAAAGGAAGGTGCTACCGTTGCCGACATTTCCTCCGGTCTTGCTTACTCCGTGATTAAGAATGCCTTATATAAGGTCATTAAGGTGACCAATCCCAAGGACCTCGGAAAGCATATCGTGGTACAGGGCGGAACCTTCTACAATAATGCCGTGCTTCGTGCCTTGGAGGAAACCCTCGGGCAGGATGTAATCCGTCCGGATATTGCCGGTATCATGGGGGCCTTCGGTGCCGCTCTTATTGCAAGAGAGCGTTACTATATCGAAACGGAAAAGCTGGAAGACGAGATTCTTGCCGGTGAAGAAGATAAGGCTCTTCTTGATGCGGCAGGCTACAAAAAAACTTCCATGCTTCCTTTGGATGAAATCTTAGACTTACAGTATGAGAACACCATGAGTCGCTGCGGGCTTTGCAGTAACAAGTGTGTGCTGACAATAAACGATTTCGGTCACGGCAGAAAGTTTATCTCCGGAAACCGCTGTGAACGCGGTGCGGGACTTCCGAAAGCAAAGTCCGAAATTCCAAATCTCTTTAAGTATAAGGTAAAGAGAATCTTCGGTTATGAGCCGCTTTCTCCGGAAGAAGCCAAAAGAGGCGAGGTCGGCATTCCGAGAGTATTAAACATGTACGAAAATTATCCCTTCTGGGCCATTTTCTTTAAGGAACTCGGCTTCCGTACAGTGCTCTCCCCCTCTTCCAACAAGAAGATTTACGAAATGGGTATCGAGTCCATTCCCTCCGAGTCCGAGTGTTATCCCGCAAAGCTTGTTCACGGACATATCGAGTGGCTGATTAACAAGGGACAGAAGTTCATTTTCTATCCCTGTATTCCTTATGAAAGAAACGAAACTCCAAGTGCGGGCAATCACTACAACTGCCCCATGGTGACTTCCTATGCGGAGAATATTAAGAATAATGTGGAAAACCTTGAGGAAAAGAGCATTTTCTTTATGAAGCCCTTCCTCGCCTTTACCAATGAGAAGATTCTAACAGATCAGCTGACCAAGGTTTTTGTTCACCCGAAGCAGATTAAAGATTCCGTGAAACCTGCCGGAGACTGGACGATGGAGAAAATCGGCGAACAGTTTAAGGAATGGAATTTTACGGAAAAGGAAATCCGAAATGCCGCTCACCTTGCTTGGGAAGAGCTTCTTCAATCGAGAAGAGATATAGAGGAAAAGGGAGAAGAAACCCTACTATGGATGGAGCAGACCGGGCACAGAGGGATTGTCCTTGCCGGTCGTCCTTATCACGCCGATCCGGAAATTCACCACGGTATCCCGGAGCTGATTAGCTCCTACAATTTTGCCGTGCTGACAGAAGATTCCATTTCCCACCTTGCGGAAGTGGAGCGTCCGATTATTGTAACCGACCAGTGGATGTATCACTCCCGTCTTTACCGCGCGGCAGCCTTTACGAAAACACAGGAAAATCTGGACTTTATCCAGTTAAACTCCTTCGGCTGCGGCTTGGACGCCGTAACAGTGGATCAGGCAAAAGACATCTTGAACGGCTCCGATAAGATTTTCACCGTATTAAAGATTGACGAGGTCAATAACCTCGGTGCCGCAAGAATCCGTATCCGTTCTCTCCTCGCCGCTATCCGCGTGCGTTCCGAGAAGAAATACAGAAGAAAGATTCGTTCCGAGCAATATAAGAGAACCCTCTTTACCAAGGATATGAAGGAAGAAGGCTACACCATCCTTTGTCCGCAGATGTCTCCGCTGCACTTCGAGCTTATTGAGCCGGCAATTCGTGCGGAGGGCTACAATCTTGTGGTGCTGGATAACGATAACCGCTCCGCTATCGACACGGGACTGCAGTATGTAAACAACGATTCCTGCTACCCTTCCATCATTGTGGTAGGACAGGTTATGGAAGCGCTTCTTTCCGGAAAATATGACTTAAATAAGACTGCTGTCATCATGTCGCAAACCGGAGGCGGTTGCCGTGCCTCAAACTATATCGGCTTTATTCGTAGAGCCTTGGATAAGGCGGAAATGGGACAAATCCCCGTTATTTCCTTAAATGCCAACGGCATGGAATCCACTCCGGGCTTTAAAATGACGATTCCGCTTCTTACAAGAGCTTTGCAAGGTGTAGTTTACGGAGACCTCTTTATGCGTCTTCTCTATGCCACAAGACCTTATGAATTGCAGGCCGGTGCCGCGGAAGCGGTACATCAGAAATGGAAGAAAATCTGTCAGGAAAGCCTTTCCAAGAAGAGCATCCCGCTCTTCGAGTTTGGTAAAAATGTAAAGGGCATTATCCGTGACTTTGACAATATTCCGCTCTCCTCGGAAGAAAAGCCGAAGGTTGGAATCGTAGGAGAAATCCTTGTAAAATTCTCTCCGCTTGCCAACAACCATATTGTGGAGCTTCTGGAAAAAGAGGGGGCTGAAGCCGTGATGCCGGATCTTATGGACTTCCTACTCTACTGCTTCTATAACCAGAACTTTAAGCACGAGAACTTAGGGGCTTCCTGGAAGGGAAAAACCCTTTGCAATATTGCAATCAGCTTACTGGAGTCTTTCCGAAAGACGGCGAAGAAGGAATTACAGAAATCCAAGCACTTTACCGCACCAAGCGATATCCGAGAGCTTGCTTCCCTTGCCAGAGAATATGTCTCTCTCGGAAACCAGACCGGAGAAGGTTGGTTCTTAACCGGAGAAATGCTTGAACTTTTGTCTGAAGGGGTAGATAATATCGTATGTACCCAGCCTTTCGGATGTCTCCCGAACCACATTGTCGGAAAGGGTGTCATCAAAGAGCTGAAGCGGCATAATCCCACAGCGAACATCATTGCCGTGGACTATGATGCCGGCGCATCGGAAGTAAACCAGTTAAATCGAATCAAGTTAATGCTGACCGTAGCCCAAAACAAGATACGGGATAAGGCCTAAGGACGAACTTTCCATCAGGAAAGTCGTCCTGTACAAGACCAAGGCCTGCAGGGACTTGCTTTGCGGAGCAAAGTGAGCGGTGGACTACAAGTCCACGCTCAGTCAACGAAGTGAAAAGGACGAACCTTCCATCAGGAAAGTCGTCCTCATTCAATTGAATATAGTTAAATTCTCCCGATATTGACTCTTCCAAAGGCGCTCTCGCTCGGTTACGACGCAGCGGTACTAAGCATCTTTCTTCGCTTTGCTCGAAAGCTGCAAGTGCCGGCGTCTCCACACGCTTTGTCTGAGTTAATATCGGGAGAATTTTTCTTTAGGAAATATTGCTTTCATTTTTACTGCATTTTGTTAAAACAAAAGTATCATTTATAAGGAGGAGCTATGGATATTGCAAAAAAAATTGACCACACGATGTTAAAGGCGGAGGCAGGGAAAGACAGTATTCTCCGCTACTGCGAGGAAGCAAAGGCAAATCATTTTGCTTCGGTTTGCGTTAACACTTCTTATGTTCCGCTCGTTGCGAAGGCTCTTTCCGGCTCCGGTGTAAAGACCTGCTGTGTGGTGGGCTTTCCTTTGGGAGCGATGTCTACAAAGGCAAAGGCTTTTGAAGCAAAACAGGCTGTAGCGGACGGTGCCGACGAAGTGGATATGGTTATTCAGATTGGAGCCTTGAAGGACAAGGACTATGACTATGTAAGAGAAGATATCAAAGCTGTGGTAGAAGCTTCCAAGCCGGCTATCGTAAAGGTTATTATCGAAACCTGCCTCCTTACAAAAGAAGAAATCAAAAAAGCCTCCGCGCTTTCCGAAGAAGCCGGTGCAGACTTTGTAAAAACCTCTACCGGATTTTCTACAGGAGGAGCCACTGTGGAAGATGTGAAGCTCATGAAAGAATCCGTTTCAGATAAGATGCAGATTAAGGCAAGCGGTGGAATCAGAAGCAGGGAGTTTGCGGAAGAACTTCTCGCTGCCGGTGCGGACAGACTGGGAGTCGGAAACGGACTGCTTCTGCTCTAAGCTTGAAATATGTATGAAATTTAATTCAAGCGAGACTCTTACATAGAAAAAGGGCGTTAGCAGAAAAGGGGCTGTAAAAAAATCAAAGATACCATTTTTATACTGTGGAGGTCCGTTGCAGGGTAATCTGAGCCCGTGGGTACTTGCGAAAAACAAATGAAATGCTGTTTTTCGCTTAGTATCCCCTACGTGGCGAGGTTAGCGAGAGCGTGCCCTGCAACGGACCTTCACAGTATAAAGAAGTTTTGATTTTATTATTCCTCCCAAATTCCGCTAAAAACCTCTCTCGCTTCTCCGGTCATAAAGGCGTGTTTACTTTCTTTATCGTAGAAAATCTTGAGCTCACCGCCTAAAAGGTGCACAAGTACCTCTTCATCCAGTTTTCCTAAGAGATTTCCCGCAACAACCGCGGCAGTCGCTCCCGTTCCGCAGGCAAATGTTTCTCCTGAACCTCTTTCATAAACCCGGAAATTGATTTCCTTTCTATTCTTTATCTCAATAAACTCGCTGTTTACTCTGTTCGGAAAGCGGGAATGGGTTTCAAAGTCCTTTCCGTAGCGTGCAAAATCAATTTCATAAATACTCTCACCCAACACGGCATTATCCTCTAAGAAATAGACTGCATGCGGATTTCCGACATCGATTCCCACAAAGGATAATTTAAAATCAGCAATCTCAATCATCTCCGGTAAAGTACTATCCAACTTTACCTCGCCCATATCGACAGTTGCCTTAAAGAGCTTCCCGTCTTTTACTTCATAACGGATTTCTTTTACTCCGGACTTTGTTTCTATTTTCATCATAGGAATATCCGGTTTCACCATACCATGGTCATAAATATACTTTGCTGTGCAGCGAATACCGTTGCCACACATGGCTCCCTCGGAACCGTCCGCATTGAACATATGCATAAAGGCATCCGCTTTATCACTCGGCTCAATCAGGATAATGCCATCTCCTCCGACACCAAAATGACGGTCGGACATTTTCATTGCCAGCTCTTCCGGATTCTCTACCTTCTCTTTAAAACAATTGATGTAAATATAGTCGTTTCCTGCACCTTCCATCTTGGTAAATTGCATATCCTCTCCTTCTTTTTATATCCAGTCTACTCTAAGCTAGAAGTAGATTTTCACTAGATTTGCAAACGATTTCGGATTCCAAAGTGACGCCTGTAAAAGTAAATCTACTTATAGAAATCCAAGCTTTAAGATAGTTCTACTCGCTTATTGTCTATAATCTCATAGAATACAGCCTTTCCTTTCAGAGCGTAGTCTCCGGCTTTTAACTCATATGTTCCGTCTATTCCCTGATACTGTAAATCGGAAAGCTTTTCCATCAGACTTTTTCCTTTGTTTTTTAAGGCTATCTGGAGGATTGCTATGGCATCCTTTTCTCTTCCGACTTGCTCATCTTCCACAATCGATAAAACAGAATCTGCACTGCTTGTTGCTTCCGACTCTTCCTCCACTTGTGTCGAGCTTATGCTTTCCTGTTCGGGAGAAGATGTTTCCATCTCACTTATTTCACTATCTGAAACTGTTTCATTCTTTGTATTCTTTCCATACAAAAGACAATTGGTCTTCCGTTCCGTATCTCCCGGAAAATCAGCCCTATCCCAGTCATTCCCAAGTAAAGCGGTAAAATTATGTTCTTCTGCCAGAATAGTATTTGCTTCTTCATTGTAATATTCCAAAAAAAGAATATCGATTCCTGCCGTTTCCAGCTCACTCAACTTTGCCCTAAAATCATCTTCGGAAGTATAGCTATAAACTGTCACAACTCCTCCCAACTCCTGAAAGGCTTCCGTTATTTCCTTTGATAAGAGATCCGCCTTCCCTTCAGGCAGCAAAATTCCCATGGAACGAAATGCCTCGTTGTAGGCAAAGAAGGAGAGATCCACCGCTTGATCCTCCGCCGACCTGCTTAAACAAAAACTGTGCTCCCGCAAAGAATCTTTGGGAACAAATGTAGTAGCAAGGTAAGGAATCTTCTCTTCTTCACTTAACTTAGAAAGGAAGTTCACGTTTTGCTCTTCCCCTCCAAGAATCAAGTCCGTTTTCAGGCTTAGAATCTCGCTTTTTATTTTTTCCTCTCCTATTTCCGGATTTAAGAAATGCAGTTCTATCCCGCCCTCTTCTTTTGCATAGCTTTCAAGCTTTGTCTTCTCTTCTTCGGACAATTGCTTTACGAGGGTAAGCTGTACACTTTCTGCTGTAGTATTCTCATTCTGTTTCAGAATACGATTTGGAGAAGCGGCTTTGAAACGAATTAGGCACAATAAAGAGAGTAGAAGAATGGCTATTCCTCCACAGGCAATATAGAGCTTTTTCCGAAATTCTTTTTTTCTCTTTTCCAGTCGTTTTGTAGAACGATCCTTTCTTTCCTTACGAAGCCTCTCCCTTTCCTTCATAAGTTCCGCATCATCATCGGATAGTTCCGTTTTTTCAAAGTTGTTTTGGATTTTTTTCTGTGCGGCTTCTTTTTTTAATGTTTCTTTCTCTTCTTTCGTTCTTCCATGAGCTTTCGGAATTCTTCCTCCGAAATCTTCATCTCTTCCAATCTCTTCTTTCTCCGTTCCTTCCACTTCTTTCTCCTTTTTCGTTCATCCACGATATTCTTTGCACCGTAGAGAGCTCCCCCTCCAAAAAGAAAGGCCAGAATTGCAATAATCACAGTAACTCCACTAATCGTCACTGCAAAAAAAGCAGCTTTTGTTTTAGGACTCGCCTCTTCGAACATCACACGAATATTTTGTTCCTTATATAGACTCGCCTTACCAACCATTCTTCCGTCTAGAAGAAATACCAGTTCGGGTAAAGCATTTTCCTTTAGACGACGTATAGAGCTGCCGCTACTTACGGAAGCATCCGCTCCCGTAGTTGGACTTTCTTCATTGGCAGTCATATCATCCGCAGACGTATCTTCCGTTTCTTCCGTCTTAGGCAATAAAAATTGAAATTCAAGCCCCTCCTGACTTGCCTCCTTCGGTAAAGAAAGAAGTACCTTTCCGGAAAAATGCAACTTATCCTCGACCGTAATATAGCCCTGCTTCACTGCTTCCAGACGGATTCTTTCCAGATAATTAGCGGAATCTTCCAATTCCTGCTGTTCTGTTTCCAAAAATCCCAAATCCAAAAGCGCTTTTGTGTCTATATAATGATAAGGTGTTTTATCCCCTAACACAACCGTAACCAGTCTTCTGTCGCCCTCTTTTGCAAGAGTAAGGAGAGTATTTCCGCTATTCTTCGTAAATCCTGTTTTCCCTGCTACGACACGCTTATCATAAAAACGGGAATCAGGAAGCATCATCTTATGCTCCATATAAATGGTATTTCCCTCGGGAAGTCTCTGGAGTCCGTTTAAAGTATGGCGAAGATTCTTTTCTATATCCAAAAACTTTTCATTGTGAAAGGCGGCTACTGCGATAAGAGCCATATCCTTTGCCGTAGTGTAATGATTTTCCGAAAAAAGTCCGGAGGGATTATCAAAATGACTTCCTGTGCATCCCAGCTCCTTTGCTTTATCATTCATCATTTCCGCAAAGGCTTCTCTTGAGCCTGCCACA
Organism: Oribacterium parvum ACB1; assembly: GCF_000238055.2. GTDB lineage: Bacteria > Bacillota > Clostridia > Lachnospirales > Lachnospiraceae > Oribacterium > Oribacterium parvum. The sequence continues at coordinate 1,690,729 of NZ_KE148312.1, read as the reverse complement.
TGTTCTGCCAGAGCATTTGCAGACTCATTTGCAGACTTTAGCAGTAAAGCATGCAAGCAATCATTGACCGTTAGTACATCTCCTGCCTCAATCTGCGCATTGGATGAACCTGCGTCCACATTGTAGACAGCATCATGAGAAAAAGTTACTTTCTCATCTAGATTACAATGATCCAGTACCACAAGTGCCGTTAGCACTTTGGTAATACTCGCAGGGTATCCCTTCTCTTCCCCATTTTTAGAAAAGAGGATTGCTCCTGTATCGGCATCCATCAGAACAGCCGATTCTCCGGTAAGTTCTACACTTCCCCATGTAGCTGCATAAACTTTTATGCTGTCAGAAAGTGGAAGCAAGAAAAATAGAAGGAAGCAAAGGATGCTATATACTATTCTTCCCTTATTACGCAAACTTTCCTCCTAGTCTAAACAAATACATAATAAACATCTCGTTTTATTACTCTATAGTTCTTTCAAAAAAATCTTTAAAATTTTTTTCTGATGCTCATGAAAGGACAACGCATGTGGAGAAGACTTCCACGTCACTTCTCCCGTCTCTCTTTCTTTTTCCGACTCACCCAAGCCTTCCGACACCGGAGAATGATTTCCAAAAAGACAGTGCTTTTTACTGTCCAGACGTCTCCACTCCCGTTCTATATGAGAAAGTAAGCGATTCCCCAAAATGAGCGCAATATCGTTTCGATGTGCATCTTCGTACTCCTCCGAGAAATAAGAAGAAGCCGGGCTTCCTAAAAAGAAAAGGGGGAAAAGCAAATTATGCCTTCCGGGAATATCGCTTTCTTTGCAGGATACTCCTTGAATATAGTCCTTCCATTCCTCCAAGAACTCTCCGGTATAATCATAAAAATGAGCGTAGAGAATATCTTTTAGGCACTTCCTGTCCGGTGCGGAACTGTTTTTAAACTGTAAATACAGCTCGATAAAAAGCTCCAACACCCGACAGATTGCTCTTTCTTCCTGCTCATATACTAGTCCAAGGGAAGTATACAGTAGAACAGAAAGAATATCTCCCAGCTCATCCTTTTCCAACGCTTCCTTTGGAAATAAATATTTATCACAGAACTCCATACATTCCTGAAGAAGCGAAGGCATTTCTCTTTTATTTCCGCAAAAAAACTTACTTAAGGACGCAAAAAAAATGCCGTAAGAGCTGTTTTGATCCACTTCATCCGGAATCGCTTTGATTCGTTCTAATGAAAGCTGTAATCTCTCTCCCATATGCTCCTCATTATAGCAAAATCACATTAAACAAGCCTTACGAAAAAAAGTTTTTTTTCGTAAGAATCAGCCTCTGATTCCCAAAAATAAGAAAAACAGCCAACAGAACAGAAGAAGGATATCCAATCCTATCGCAAGATATATCGGTCGTTTTTCTAAAAATTTTCCCCTCTCCAAAGGAATAGCAAAGCGAAGTGAAAAGGCGGAAAAATGAACAGAAAGGAGCGCAATCGCAGCAATCACCATACCTGCCTCTCCATGTCTGTAAAAAGAATAGGAAATACAGAATAAAAAAAGAAGGAGAGCCAATCCGGAAAGGATACAAGCTCCCACAGTACCTCTTGCCAATTTCTTTCTGATATAGGAATATCTCTTTTCTTTCTCCAATGTCTTTCTCCCGATTGTGAAGTCCGGACTACAGTTCTCTTTTCTGCCTTCTCTTCTTCCTTTTTCTTTGCACCAAACGGAAGCAACAATACCCGAGCAAGGTTCCCGTTGTGTTCAAGATAACGTCATCTATATCACAGCTGCCCGCTCTTAAAAGCAGTTGAACCAGCTCTACCCCAAAAGATAAGAGATATCCTGCCATAACCGTATTATACCAATACTTCCTGCAACGTCCGGAGAAGGATGGAAGCAAAAAGCCCAAAGGCGCAAAACCGATGATATTTCCAAAAAGATTCAAAAACGAGCTGAGCAAACCAATCTGCTTCCAGTGAAAAATATAACGTTTGATTTCTCGAAACGGATAGAGATTATAGCTCATGTGCTCCCTGTTTAAGAGACCTCTTCCATTCAACTCGGAAAAGAACAGCAAATAAAAAAGGAGAAGAATATAGAGCGCAAAAAACAACACAGCTGCCCATCTGTTCCTGGTCATTTCCCTTGCACGCATACTCTCTTCTTCCTAAAATGTCAAATCTTCTTTTCTTCTAAGGAGAATTGCTCCTTCAATAATAGACAAAATACCGGTAACAAGTCCGATTGTGATAAGCACCACACCCATAGCAATAGAAGCTCCACCTGCATTTCTCATAACCTTATATATCTTTTCCATCTCTTCTCCTCTTTCTTTCCACGCTGTAATAAGATAGACAATCCTGCACAGCAAAGCCCATTTTTGTATAAAGCTTCATAGCCGGCATATTCCGGGAATCAACCTGTAAAATGACCTTCTCGTACTGCCCGTACTCTCCCTGTTCCAGGCAATCTCTAAGTATTTCTTCTCCCTTTCCCTGTCCTCTGAACCTATTCTCTACCATAAGCCCGTAAAGGTAAAGTGTTTTTTCATTGTAAGCAGAAAAAAATACCTCTCCAAAAGGATAACTCTTTCTCTCTCCCGGAAAAACAACAGGATGCTCCAGCGTTTTTTCCAGAAAATATTCAGAATAGAGGTAAGGAAAATGAAGAAAGGACTCTTCTTTGGTCTTCCTAATAAAACGAATTCTCTTCTCCCGAAAGTCATCGTAAAGACTTTCGCTAAGCATGGTAAAAAGTCCTTGCCCTCGCATAAAGGGATGTATAAACACAGTACAAAGCAGAATATCCTTCCCCTCCTCCTGTTCCCCAAGCTTATATCCCATGAGGATTGCAAGATAGTCTTCCTTTAAGCCGCTTTCCTTCTTCTCTTCATTCCGAATACTATAGAAAAAGTCATAATCCAGCGCTGTATCATAGTTTGTTTTATCTTCTTGATTACAGAGGAGAATCAGGTCTTTAAATCCCCTTTCCTCCTCTTCGTTTAAATCCAGTTGCAGCTGAACATCCATACCTTCTCCATTGTGAAACGAGCTACTTTCTCATTTTGCATATAAGACTGTAGGCAAAGTCATATTTCCGCTTTCAAAAAACTGCCCCTTTTCTTTTGTAAAAGAAAACAACTTCGGATTGCAAACTTATATTTCCACCTTACATTTCAATCTTATCCAGATGCCAAATATCCTTAACATACTCTTCAATCGTTCTGTCCGAAGAGAACTTTCCGGCATGTGCGGTGTTTAGGATGGCGGCTCTTGCCCACCATTCTCTATCTTGGAAATGCTTTACCGCCTCTTCTTGCGCCTGCATATACGCGCGAAGATCCTTTAAGATGAAATAACGATCTGCCACGTCAGACTCCTTGGTATTCAGTAAGGAATCGTAAAGAGGGCGGAAAAGCTCCGGATCCTCCGGACTGTAGAAGCCGTTCACAAGCTGCATAAGTACTCTTCTGATTTCCTGGTCATTGTTGAAAATGTCCATGGGCTTATAGCTTCTGTTGTGCTCCAGCTCTATTACTTCATCACTGCTCATTCCGAAGATAAAGGCATTTTCCACGCCGACTTCTTTGACAATCTCCACATTCGCCCCATCCATCGTACCGATGGTTAAAGCACCGTTTAACATCAGCTTCATGTTGGAAGTACCGGAAGCCTCTTTCGAGGCGGTGGAAATCTGCTCGGAGAAGTCCGCTGCCGGGATGATAACCTCTGCGGAAGAAACCTTGTAATCCTCAATAAATACGACCTTAATCTTGTCCTTAATCGAAGCATCGTTATTGATGACCTCGGCTACACTATTGATCAACTTAATCGTAAGCTTCGCCGTCTTATATCCTGCTGCCGCCTTTGCTCCGAAGATAAAGGTATGCGGATAGAACTCTCTCTCCGGGTGATCCTTGATCTGGTTGTAAAGGTACATCACATGCAGGATATTCATAAGCTGTCTCTTATACTCGTGGAGACGCTTTACCATTACATCAAAGACAGAGTCTACATTCACCTTAATGCCGTTATGCTCAAAGATATAACGAGCAAGCCTTTCCTTGTTATGGCGCTTAATCGCCATAAACTCCGACTGCGCCTTTTTATCCTCTGCATAGACTGCGAGTTTCTCAATTTGAGATAAGTCGGTAATCCACCGGTCTCCGATTTTCTCCGTTACCCACTCGGCAAGCTCCGGATTCGCATGAAGCAGCCATCTTCTCTGGGTAATACCGTTGGTCTTATTGGAGAACTTCTCCGGGTACATTTCATAAAAATCCTTCAATTCCTGCTTTTTCAGAATTTCCGTATGAAGGGCTGCAACACCGTTTACCGCATGGCTCCCGATAATCGCAAGATGCGCCATCTTAACCTGTCCATCGTAGATGATTGCCATCTTGGCAATCTTTGCTTCGGCGTTTCCTTCATACTTCTTTCGTACATCTTCACAGAAACGACGATTAATCTCTTCCACAATCTGATAGATTCGGGGAAGAAGCTTGGAGAACAGCTCAATCGGCCACTTCTCTAAAGCCTCCGCCATAATGGTATGGTTCGTGTAAGCACAGGTATTTACAGTAATCTCCCATGCCTCATCCCAAGTCAGATGATAATCGTCCATCAAAACACGCATAAGCTCTGCAACCGCCACAGTGGGATGGGTGTCATTTAACTGGAAAGCAAGCTTATCCGCAAGATGCTTGACATCACCGTCGTGCTTTTTCACATAGGAATCCACCGCAGTCTGGACGGACGCGGAAATAAAGAAATACTGCTGACGAAGTCTTAATTCCTTACCCGCATAGTGGTTGTCGTTCGGATAAAGCACTTCTACGATATTTCTTGCCATATTGGCGGATTCCACCGCCTTCTGATAATTTCCCTTATCAAACTCATCGAGGCTAAAGGTTTCCTTTGCCTTGGCATCCCATACGCGAAGAGTGTCTACAATATGATTGTCATAGCCGACTACCGGTGTATCATAAGGTATAGCTTCTACAGACTGATAGCCCTTATGTACGAAGCGAAGTCTTCCGTCCGCCTCCTGTACGGTTTCTACCCATCCGCCAAAGCGCACTTCCTTGGCAAGCTCCGCTCTACGGATTTCAAAGGGATTTCCGTCCTTTAACCAGTCATCGGCAACTTCCTTCTGGTATCCGTCTACGATTTGCTGTTTAAAAAAACCGTACTTATAACGGATACCGCAGCCACACGCCCAATATCCGAGAGTTGCAAGACTATCTAAGAAGCAGGCAGCCAGTCTTCCAAGGCCTCCATTTCCAAGAGCCCAGTCCGGCTCCGCATCTTCCAATGCGGAAAGATTCAATCCAAGCTCCTCAATGACCTCCTTTATTTCTTCGTGAGCGGAAAGATTTAAGATATTATTTCCAAGAGCTCTTCCCATCAAAAACTCCATCGAAAGATAGTAAACTCTTTTTCGATCTTCCTCTTCCGCACGCTTTGTGGTAAGAATCCAGTCATCAATAATCTGATTCTGTATTGCTGCAGCTACAGCATGAAAAGCTTCTTTCTCATTTAGTTCTGTAAGTTCTCGTCTGAAAAGCTTTCTGGCATTGTTTTCTATTTCCTTTTTCAACATGGCTTTATCAAACTTTTGCATTGCGCCTCCTTAAACTCCCTCTACCATTTTTTATAGCTGTTTTTATATGCCTTCCTCGGTCCCCAACTTTTTTCTGTTATGTTTTTCTTTTTTCTAAGACCCATCAACAAAACAGCTTCTTCTTTATAAAGCGACAAAATGTCTCTTTAAATTATATTAAAAAAGCGTTTTAGCATTTTTCCACGGAAAGACTTAAAGTTTCTCCGTTAATATCCCAGTCCTTTACATAGCCCTTTAATTCCTCAAAGGAAAGCGCATCAGCAAGAACAGTCTTGCAAAGCTCCTTCTCAAACTTCTGCATAAGAGCAATCAGCTTTTCATTGCCCTTCGCAGAAAGATGAATACGGTCCATAACCTCGAAACCGGCTTCCTTTCTCATGGTCTGTACCTTGGAAATAATTTCTCTTAAGAAGCCCTCTTCCTTCAGTTCATCACTAAGGTTTGTATCCAATACCACGGTATGCTTTCCGTCCTCTTCCGTGATAAAACCGTCCTTCTTCGTGGACTCAATCAATAAATCCTCTCTGGAAAGTTCTATCGCAGTACCGTCCTTTGCTGTAAAGCGGATAGCCCCTTCTTCGAGAGCCTTGACTCCCGCCTTGCTGTCCAGCTCTGAAAGATAAGTACGAATTTCCTGTAAATGCTTACCGTACTTCGGTCCTACCGTCTTTAACTGCGGCTTAAAGATATAAGCAGTAAAGTCGGATAAGTCTTCCTTAAATGCAATGGACTTTAAGTTAAGCTCTTCCCTAACAATACTCTCATACTGTTTTTCCAGCGCCTTTCCACCGGAAATATACATTACGGAAAGCGGCTGACGGTTCTTTACCTGTGCCTTTTCTCTCGCTGCTCTTCCAAGCTTTACAAGAGCCAGCACTTCGTCCATATTTTCCTCCAAATCCTGAATGATGTAAGCAGGATTCGAAACAGGGTATTTACAAAGGTGTACCGACTTTGGAGCAGATGCATCCACGGAGCAAACAAGGTTACGATAGATGGACTCCGTAATAAAGGGCACTAGCGGTGCCGCAAGCTTTGTGAAAGTCACCAGTGTTTCATAAAGCGTCATATAGGCATTGACCTTATCTTCTTCCATGCCCTTTGCCCAGAAACGCTCTCTGGAACGTCTTACATACCAGTTGGACAGCTCATCACAGAACTCCTCAAGAGCATTGGCCGCCTCAGGAATCTTAAACTGCGCTAAATTATTGTCTACCGTAGCAATCAAAGTATTCAACTTACTGAGCAGCCACTTATCCATCGGAGACAGACTCTCGTAATTTAAGCTGTATTTTGTCGGATCAAAATCATCAATATTGGCATATAAAACGAAGAAAGCATAGCTGTTCCAAAGAGTGGAAAGGAACTTTCTCTGTCCCTCCACTACCGCTCCGTCATGGAAACGGTTCGGAAGCCAGGGCGCGGAGTTCGTATAGAAGAACCAGCGAATCGCATCGGCACCGTGCTTCTGTAAAGCCTCCATCGGGTCTACGGCATTGCCCTTTGATTTACTCATCTTCTGCCCGTTTTCGTCCTGCACATGGCCGAGAACAAGAACATTTTCAAAAGGAGCCTTATGGAACAGTAAGGTAGACTCCGCAAGTAGGGAATAGAACCAACCTCTGGTCTGGTCTACCGCTTCACAGATAAACTGCGCCGGGAATTGAGACTCAAAGAGCTCCTTGTTTTCAAAAGGATAATGGTGCTGCGCATAAGGCATGGCACCGCTGTCAAACCAGCAGTCAATTACTTCCGGTACTCTCTTCATCCTCTTTCCGCAGTGCGGGCAAGGAATCGTAAGCATATCCACATAGGGCTTATGGAGCTCAATATGCTCATAGCCGACATAGTCGGAAGAATAGCCCTTATCGCCCTCCGCCTTTAACTTGTTTAAAACGTCCTGATAATTTTCTGCTCTTTCCTGTAATTCGGAAATGGAACCGACTGCATCCTGGTGTCCGCAACCCTCGCACTCCCAGATATTTAACGGAGTTCCCCAATAACGGTCACGGGAAAGGCTCCAGTCCTGCACGTTCTCAATCCAGTCACCGAATCGTCCCTTTCCGATAGACTCCGGAATCCAGTTGATTGTGTTGTTATTGGCAACCAGTTCATCCTTTACGGCAGACATCTTGATGAACCAGCTCTCTCTTGCGTAGTAAATAAGCGGTGTTCCGCAGCGCCAGCAATGCGGGTAGCTGTGCGTCATCTTCGGTGCATCAAAAAGCAGGCCTCTCTTATCAAGGTCCTTTAAAACCTCGGGATCGGCACTGATTGCTCCCTCTTCCACTTCCTTCTCCGTCGGCTTACAACGCATACCGAAGAAAGGCGTTTCCTCCGTGAGTTTTCCTTCACTGTCTACGAACTTCACGAGAGCCAAATCATTCTCTCTTCCGATACGACCGTCGTCTTCACCGAATGCAGGTGCAATATGCACGATACCGGTACCGTCTTCCGCACTGACATAGTGGTCGGAAACCACAATGCAAGCCTTCTTGTGCTGCTTCTCCGCTTCTTTCTCTGCACCGGCGTAAAGAGGCTCATAGCTAAGTCCTACAAGGTCTTTCCCCTTACAGGTTTCCAAAACGGAGTAGGCTTCTTCGCCCTCTTTCGAAAGGCCGGAAAGTACAGCGTCAAGACGTGCTACGGCAAGGATATAGAGATTCCCGTCCGAAGCCTTGACCTTCGCATAGTCCAGGTCCGGATGCACACAAAGTGCCACATTGGAGGGAAGTGTCCAAGGCGTAGTTGTCCAAGCCAGGAAATAGCCCTCTTCACCCTTTATTTTAAAACGCACCACAGCGGAGCGCTCTGTAAGCTCCTTATAGCCCTGCGCTACCTCATGGGAGGAAAGCGGGGTTCCGCAACGGGGACAGTAGGGCACAACCTTAAAGCCCTTATATAAGAGCTTTCTCTTCCAAATCTCCTTTAAGGCCCACCACTCCGACTCTATAAAGTCGTCGTGATAAGTCACATAAGGATCTTCCATATTTGCCCAGAATCCTACCTTGTAGGAGAAGTCCTCCCACATTCCCTTGTACTTCCAAACATTTTTCTTACATAAATCAATGAAAGGAGCGACACCGTAGGCCTCAATCTGCTCTTTCCCGTTGATGCCGATTTCCTTCTCGATTTCCAGCTCTACCGGAAGTCCGTGGGTATCCCAACCGGCTTTTCTCGGAACCATATTTCCCTTCATGGCATGGTAACGGGGAATCATGTCCTTAAATGCTCTGGTCTCCACGTGACCGATATGCGGTTTTCCGTTTGCAGTAGGAGGACCGTCATAGAAGACATAGGACTGATCGCCCTTATGCTCCTCGATGGATTTTTCGAAAATATCTTCCCTTTTCCAAAACTCCTCGACTTCTTTCTCCCTTTCCACAAAGTTCATATTGGTATCTACTTTTTTAAACATGATTCACTCCTTCGTTAAGCATTATCCGTCCTATTATAATAATTTAGAACATATAAAGCAAGAAATCCTAAGATGCATTACGCAGCAATAAGAGAAAGTTAAAACACTTTCTCTTATTCTTCTAAGCTCTATGCATATTTAAATAGCGTCTATCTATACTCATTTAAAAGCTTAATCTTCATATCGTATAGCTTATCCGATAAATCCACATGCACATTATGCGGATTCTTCAGACGCTTACACTCATCCCAGAGTCTGTTCAGCTCCTCTTTGGCATGTTTTGTAATTTCTTCCACACTCGGGCAACTGTATACAAGCTTTCCTCCCTCGAAAATAGGCTTGAGCAGAGGCTCCATCGTATAGCTTCCGCCTTCCAGGGTGCTCTTCTTCCAGGTTTCCACCGGATCAAACAAAGTTAAATCCTCATCAGTGGAAAACTTCTCCTCCGCGAGGCAAATATAATCCGCAAAAACCTTTCCGCTATCTTTCTGCACAATACGATAAATCTGCTTGTCTCCCGGGTTGGTAATCTTCTCGGAATTCTCGGAAAGCTTAATCTTCGGAATCCACTCTCCATGCTCACCCATAATCGCCGCAAGCTTATACACACCGCCAAAGCTGGGCTGGTTTTCGGAAGTAATGAGCTTCGTTCCGACACCCCATGCATTGATGGTCGCACCTTGCAGTTTCAAAGAGCTGATTAAGTCTTCATCGAGATCATTGGACGCAGAGATAATCGCATCCGTATAGCCTGCATCATCCAGCATTTTTTTTGCCTTCTTGGAAAGATAAGCCAAGTCCCCCGAATCCATACGGATTCCATAACGCTTTAACTTAATCCCTTCCGCCTTTAAAGTATCAAAACAGCGAATGGCATTTTTCACTCCGCTCTTTAAGGTATCATAAGTGTCTACCAAAAGAATACAGCTTTCCGGATAAAGCCTTCCGTAAGTGATAAAGGCCTCCAGCTCTGTCGGAAAAGACATAATCCAGGAGTGCGCATGAGTCCCCATCACAGGTACTCCGAATTTCTTTCCGGAAAATACATTGGACGTCCCTATACAGCCGGCAATAATGGCAGCTCTCGCCCCGTAAATTCCGGCATCAGGCCCCTGTGCTCTCCGAAGTCCGAACTCCATGACCGTATCTCCATTTGCCGCATGGACTACACGGCTTGCCTTCGTTGCAATAAGAGACTGGTGATTGATAATATTCAGTAAAGCACTCTCGATAAGCTGCGCCTCTATAACCGGCGCAATGACCTTGACGAGAGGCTCCCTCGGAAATACCACGGTTCCCTCCGTAATGGCATATACATCTCCCGTAAAGTGAAAACCGCGGAGATAGTCAATGAAATCCTCATCAAAAATTTTCAAGCTTCTGAGATAATCAATGTCCTCTTCATTGAAGTTTAAATTTCGGATATACTCCACCACCTGTTCCAGTCCACAGCAAATAGAAAAGCCGTTTCCACAGGGGTTTTGCCGATAAAACATATCAAAAATCACTCTTTCCTGTGCTTTTCCGCTTTTAAAATATCCCTGCATCATCGTCAGTTCATAAAAGTCTGTTAGTAAAGTTAAATTTCTCATGCTACTCCTTTTCTTCTGGATACGATTTCGTATTCTTGTGTATTAGATGTTGTTTATAAAATGTTGTTTGTTCAATGCTATTTGTTCAATGCTGTTTGTTCAATGCTATTTGTTCAATATTATTTATTCAATATTATTTATTCAATTTTATTTATTCAATGTTGTTTATTCAATTTTATTTTTTATTTTAATCCTATCTCTCCTATCCTACTGTTTTCCACAGGATGCAAAACTTCATTGCCATCGGGAAATTGACTTCTAATCTTTTTATACATTATCCCCAAGCATAGAACGCTCAGTGTCCAGCTTACCGGATAACTGATATAAAGCTGCTTCAGTCCGTGAAAGGCAGGAATCGGGAAAAGTACAAAAACATAAAAAACTCTGGTGAGGCAGATTCCGATTAAACTGATAATCATTGGCTGAAAACTATATCCAAATCCACGTAAGCCTCCCACAAAAATATCCATTAGTCCAAAGAGACAATAGGGTACCACAATGATAAACAGCCTTTCTCTTGCAAAACGCACAACTTCTTCCGAATCCGTAAAAAGGAAAGCAAGATTTTTGGAGAACAGGAAAACCAAGATATTGCTGATTACCGCAATCATAGCCAAGGCCAAAATGCAGTTCTTCAGTATCTCATTAATTCTTTTATACTGCTTTGCACCCAAATTTTGACTGGTAAAGGAAAGCATAGCCTGAGAAATCGAGTTCATGGCGATGTAAACAAATCCTTCAATATTTCCGGAAATGGTCGCTCCCGCCATGGCTGTGGATCCAAAGGAATTTAACGCCGATTGAATCACCAAATTGGAAATGGAAAAGAGTATCCCCTGTACTCCTGCAGGAATACCAATCTGAAAAATCCGGTACAACTTCTTCGGATAAATCTTTAATTTACTCAATCTTAACTTTAGAGCTCCCTCTTCTTTTAAAAGTAAAACAAAAAGCACTACAGCAGAAAAGCTCTCGGAAATGCTGGTTGCAATCGCGACTCCCTTTACCCCAAGCCCCAATTGAATCACAAAAAGTAGATTTAAAATAACATTGATAACACCGGCTACAATCTGGGTATAAAGCGGTCTTTTTGTATCTCCCACAGCCCGAAAAACAGCCGCCAAAAAATCATAGAGAATGAGAAAAGGAACTCCCCAAAAATAGTAGCGGAGATAAGTCTCCGCGTCCAAAAAAACATCGTCCGGAATCTTTATCATGACGAGTAAGGGACGAATGACAATATTTCCCAAAAGCAAAACAAAAATACCGGATAGAATTGCGGCTGAAAACGCAGTAGACAGAACCTCTTCCGTATCCTTCCGCTTTCCCGCTCCGATGCTTTGGGCAATACAAACATTTACCCCAAGAGCCAATCCCAAAAACAGGTTCACCAAAAGATAAACAATTGTCCCTGTAGATCCCACCGCAGCCATTGCCTTAGGACCGACAAAACGTCCCACCACAACTACATCAGCAGCATTAAAAAGCAGCTGAAGCATTCCGGTAAACATAAGAGGCAGGCTAAAGCTTAAGATTTTAGGAAAAATAACGCCACGCGTCATATCAATTTCATAGCTTTTTTTCATTCCGCCTCCTATTCTTTCTGGATTTTCAGTCCTTCGAAAAAGCCGAGCAGAATACTGCTCGTTTTATGCAGGACATCTACTTATTGAATGCCTTTATTGAATGCCTTTATTGAATGCCTGTATTGAATCTCCACCTGAATCTGTTTTTTCTTACTACAAGTTTAAATTCTGCAATGCCTCACAAAGCCCTCCTGCCTCGTCTCCGACAAGAAGATGTACTTCATCCTTACTGGGGCGAACAATACCGGGAAAACCCGCCATACGTAAAATATTTTCCTGTACTAACGCATACTCCACAATTTTTACCTTGAGCTTTTTTGCATCGAAACGGACAGACTTTATATTGTCTTTTCCTCCAAGTCCCTCTATAAGAAGGGAAACAAGGCTCGATAAATCTTTTTTTTCCATACTGATATGATACTTATCCTTTTCCTCAATATGGTATTCCAAAGCCTTCTTTTGTTTTACCTTCTTGATTCTTCCTCTTATAAAAAGAAGGAAAAGCAAGACAAGGATAAAAAGAGCAAGCAGCACAATTTCCTCTCTACCACCGCTAAGCTCCGAAAGCTTTTCAAGTATTCGATCTATAAAAGGAATATTCGTCTGCAAACGTAAAAAAAAGATTGTCAGTATAATATTATCCAATACCATAGTACTCCTATCTTTAAAGAAGAATCATTCCATCTTCGACCGTCTTATGCAATTTCGTCCCAATCGGAATGATTTATAAAAGGATACAGCCTTTTCACAATCTAGATTCGATCCGAACTGCTAATCGGTCCGGGCTCCTGCATCTCGTATTTCTTCAGTTCCTCTACATATTTCTTTCCAAGCTCCGAAAGACGCATTTTTTTGTGTTTAATATAGCCTATACGCATCATTTCCTTCGTATCCAGAGGAATCGCAATATACTCCGGACCGTTTAACTCCTGACAGATGATACCGGAGCAAAGTGTATAACCATTTAAGCCGACCATGAGATTTAAAATCGTGGCACGATCGTTTACTTTGATGAATTTCCTGTATGAATAAGTGCTGAGAACCTCCTCTGCAAAATAGAAGGAATTTCGTTCTCCTTGATCAAAGGTACAGCAGGGATAGTCCATAAGGTCTTCCATTTTGATTATTTCTTTCTTTGCCAAAGGGTTCGACTTTGCCATAAATACATAAATATTACAGGAGAAAAGAGGGATGAATTCCAGATCCCCCTCTCGCAAAATCTTTCCAATCACATTTTCATTGAAATCATTTTCATAGATAATGCCCAGCTCGCTGACCTGCTTTCGCACATTCTCTATAACATCTATGGTCCTTCCTTCAAAAATGGAAAACTCATAGAGATTGTCTTCTTCGTATTGCCGAATCAGGTGAATAAAGGCCTCTACCGCAAAGGTATAATGCTGCATGGAGACACCGAATTTCTTCTTATACGGTGTTCCTGTAAGATATTTATCCTCCATAAGCTGATACTGCTCGGATACCTGCCTTGCATAGCCTAAAAATTCCTCTCCCTCCGCTGTCGCAATAATCCCTCTGTTGGAACGATTAAAGATTTCGATTCCGGTCTCATTTTCCACTGTTTTTATGGTTGCGCTTAAACTCGGTTGTGTAATAAAAAGACGCTTTGCGGCCTCATTAATAGAACCGGAATCAGCCACCATGATAATCTGCCTAAGTTGTTGTAAGGTCATCGTTTATCCCCCGCAACATAGGTTATAAAGCCTGCAGGATCAATAAATACCTGCTTTCCGGAGATACTTCGAATCTGCATCAAATCCATTGCCCGAATATAGTCCGTTGTCGTTCCGTTGTAATACTCCAGCACAGCATAATTATGAAATCCGGCATCTCCTTCATAAAGAAGGGCAGAGGTTTTCGGATCATAGAGACTCATTTTTTTAAATATAATGAACGGGTAATTATTCCCTTTTTCCAAAGTCAGTTGACTCGGGCTATCGAAAATAGCTCGTGCATCCGGATGCTCCATAAGCACCTTAATATAACGAGCCGTTTTCTCGTTCAATTCCTGAACCGGCTTTCCCTTAAAGAGATAGGATCCGTTTGCAGAAAGCTTCCAACCGTCCGGAGACTCCCTGTCTGTAAGAACAGCTCCGTCCTCTCCTACATAAAAGTTTCCAACCCACTGCTTTTCCGCCATACCGCCGTCTGCATTGAGGAAGTACCACTTTCCCTTCCATGACATCCAGCCGGTCTGCATCTTTCCTTCTTTGATAAAATACCAGCGCGCAGACTCCGGGCTCTGTACCCAACCGGTAAAGCTATGCTCTTCCTCTGTCGGATAATAATACCAGACATTGTCTTTGTTCTCCCATCTCCCTTCCGCTTCTACCGAAAAGGAAAGAGCAAGAAGATTCATACAAATAAAAAAGAACAGGATGAGGGCTCCGAAGATTTTGTATCCCCTCATTTTCAAGTTCCGCAACTTTCTCATTTCTAAAATATAATTCGGTTTCATTTCCCTCTTTTCTTTGTAAAACACTTTACTAACCTCCTATACAATTTCGTCCACTAGTATAGCATAAAATCTTCTTTTTACCATCTTTCGACTTCTTGTACTTTTTCTTGCTTTTTGCTACTATATACGAGATATTTAGGAATAATGAACACACAAAAGATATATAATAAATCCGAATATACAAGCGCATATAAACTATTCAAAAACTATTAGTTGAACGGCATACGAGAAACTTTTGTTCTAAATGAGATTCCGCCCGCTACTCGAGCGATACTCGTCAAGCATAAAATGTCTTATTAGGAGGAAATGACATGATTCAGATTGAAAAAGTAAAGGATTACTCCGCTTTAAGTAAAAAAGCAGCTATGTTTATTGCAGCAGAAATTGTGCAAAGAAAGCTTCCTGTACTGGGACTGGCAACCGGTTCCACCCCCATCGGAACCTATAAAGTATTAAGAGAACTTTATCAGGAAGGGAGACTGGACTTCTCTTCTGTTCGTTCCGTAAATCTCGACGAGTATAGAGGGCTCTCTCCGGAGGACTCCCACAGCTATCGCTATTTTATGAATGAGGAACTGTTTAACCATGTAAATATCAAAATATCCAACACCCATGTACCGGACGGTACCCTTAAAGAGGCTAAAGAGGCTTGTGAAAGCTATGAGGAATTGATTCAAAGCTTGGGTGGAATCCATTTACAGATTCTCGGCTTGGGGCATGACGGACATATCGGATTCAACGAGCCGAGCAATCACTTCCCCGCAAAGACGCACTGTGTAAAATTAACGGAAGAAACCATCAATGCGAACCAACGTTTCTTTGCAAAAAAAGAAGACGTACCGACAGAAGCTTACACCATGGGAATCGGCACCATCATGCATGCAGAAAAAATTCTTCTTTTGGTTTCCGGAAAAGATAAGGCTTCTATTCTGCAAAAGGTTCTGGAAGGCCCGGTTACGCCGGATGTTCCCGCATCCATCCTACAGTTCCATCCGAATGTCATTTTGATTGCGGATGAAGAAGCTCTGTCTCTTTGTAAAACTGTCTGATTGAAGCCACAAAAAAGACTCCTGAAAACAGGAGTCTTTTTTAGCAGGGCTACAAGGATTCGAACCTTGAAATGACGGAGTCAGAGTCCGTTGCCTTACCGTTTGGCGATAGCCCTAAATCTTTGAGTCGCCAAAAAAGGCGACTCAGTTATACTACATAATTTTTCACAAATTGTCAAGGATTTTCTACATTTTCTTCAGGGCCTTCTTCCTGATTGTTTCCGATATCTCCGGCAGGCCCGAAGGAGCTGTTTCCGCCTGTATTCTTATCTTCTTCCTCTGTCTTTGACTCTTTCGATTCTTTCTTGACTTCTATGGAAGATTCTTCTTCTCGTGAAGAGCTTTCCTCTTCCGTTTCAAGTTTGGATTCTTTCGTTTGCTCAGTGGATGATTCTTGCTTCTCTCCCTCTTTTTTCTTTTCCGAATTTCCTTCCTGCTTCTTATCCTTTTTCCTTACCGTTCCGCCCCCGGTTCCCGCTTCTTCAGCATTTTCCATAGGCTTCGTTACTCCGGACACCTCTGCAATATGCGCACTGATATTTTTAACCGTACTGCTAGGCTGATAATTTTCTTCACCGTACAAAAAGGTATGGAGGCTGACAACATTGCTTTCCAAGGTAGCCGGAATAACCACATCCATTTTCCTAAGCTTCATTGTAGTCCTTGCAAAGGGGAAGCCCGAGGTCTCTCCAAGATGCAGACGACCAAGTTGTGTTGCCAAATCTGTAAAGTCGGCCATACTCATACTTGTGGAGATTTCCGGTAAAACCTGCGTTGCTACGGAGACCATTTTCACCGGTCCGGCCTTTTTCGCCTTATCCATCGCAAGACTTAAAACCTTTCTCTGTCTTGCCGTACGATTAAAATCCGTATCCATCAGACGAAGTCGTCCATACGCCACAGCCTGAATCCCATCCAGATGATTTTCCCCCGCATGCTCTAAATGAACGGAAGGAATCCCTGTGGACTGTACTGTTTCCGTGATAAAGGCATTGATGTAATAAAACTCCGCATCGGAAAGTTCTAGATCCACTCCCCCCAACGCAGAAATGCCTTTGGCAACAGCAGACCAAGTAAAGCTTACATAATCGTCAATATGAATATCCAGATTCCGTTCCAATGCCGCTATCGCTTGCTCATGTCCGCCCAGGAAATAAGCTTCATTCATCTTATGATACTTTCCATTTCCATTGATTTCCGCATAGGTATCTCTATATACGGAGCATAACTTTATCTCACCGCTTCTTTTGTTAATTGTGGCAAGCATAATCACATCGGAAAGGGCACCCGCCTCTTTTGTTCCGTCACGACTATCCAAACCGAAGATGGCAATAGTACGATATTGGCTTCCGATATATGGAGAAATAAAGCGCCATAAAAAGAAGATTCCGCATAAAAATAAAACTAAGAAAAGAGCTCCTTTTAAAAGATTGCTTTTCTTCCTTTTCCCCCTTTTGCTTTCACTTCCCCTCTGTCTTCTCGGATGATGGTAGGCTTCTTCCTCATAAGTATCAGCCCTACCGTTTCCTTTCTCTACAGTTCTTCTCTGCTCTTCCCCTCTGCTAATGGGGATATCCAAATCCGAGTACTCTTCCCTCTCTCTGCTAAAACTTCTGCTTCTTGCGGTTCGCCTCTTTCTACTTTCCAATTTTCTTCCTCCCGTTTTTTTCTTTCTGCATTATAGCAAAGCTCTTTTCGCTAGGAAAGACGCCTTAAGAATATTTACATGGATTCGCAATGAAAAATGTAATTTTTACAGTTTTCCTGCCTTCTTATCAAAAAACACGAATCTTTAAGATGAAAAAATGCATTTATATCTCTTTTCTGTGCAAAAAAGAAATGGACAGATGCGAAGCATCTTATCCATTTCTCACAATCGCTTTTCTGCTTTTCATTCTTAATCTTAAGTACATGCACTCACAATTAAAAATGTCTTTATTTTAAATTTACAATTAGCACTTCGGACCGGCATTCTTTAAACTCTTGCCAAGCTCGGAATTCTCATACTTCTTAAAGTTCTTCACAAATCTTCCTGCAAGATCCTTTGCCTTGTCTTCCCACTCTTTAACATCACTATAGGTATCTCTCGGATCCAGAATCTTCGGATCTACACCGGGAAGTGCGGTCGGAACCTCAAAATCAAAGAACGGAATGTTCTTGGTCTCCGCCTTTGCTACATCGCCGTTTAAGATAGCATCGATGATTCCTCTGGTATCCTTAATGGAAATTCTCTTTCCGGAACCGTTCCAACCTGTGTTTACAAGGTATGCCTTAGCGCCGGTCTTCTTCATCTTCTTAACAAGCTCCTCAGCGTACTTTGTGGGGGGAAGCTCGAGGAATGCCTGTCCGAAACAAGCGGAGAAGGTCGGTGTCGGCTCGGTAATACCTCTCTCTGTTCCTGCAAGCTTAGCAGTAAAGCCGGAAAGGAAGTAATACTCAGTCTGCTCCGGAGTAAGGATGGAAATCGGAGGCAGTACGCCGAACGCATCTGCAGAAAGGAAAATAACATTTTCCGCATCAGGTGCTGCAGAAACAGGGCGTACAATCTTCTCAATATGGTTAATCGGATAGGATACACGAGTATTCTCCGTGGTGCTTCCGTCTTTAAAATCAATCTTTCCGTTAGCATCTACGGTTACATTCTCTAAAAGAGCATCTCTTCTTATCGCACGGTAAATATCCGGCTCAGAATCCTTATCCAGGTTAATGACCTTGGCATAGCATCCGCCTTCAAAGTTGAATACCCCGTTATCATCCCAGCCATGCTCGTCATCCCCGATTAAGAGTCTCTTCGGATCGGTGGAAAGGGTTGTCTTTCCTGTTCCGGAGAGGCCGAAGAAAATAGCGGTGTGCTTTCCGTCCAAATCGGTATTGGCAGAACAGTGCATGGAAGCAATACCCTTAAGAGGCAGATAGTAGTTCATCATAGAGAACATCCCCTTCTTCATCTCTCCGCCGTACCAGGTATTCAAGATAATCTGCTCCTTACTTGTAATATTAAACATCACGGCAGTCTCGGAATGCAGTCCAAGCTCCTTATAGTTCTCTACCTTCGCCTTGGAAGCGTTATATACGATAAAGTCCGGCTCAAAGTTCTCTAATTCCTCTTTTGAGGGCTTAATGAACATATTGGTCACAAAGTGTGCCTGCCAAGCCACCTCCACGATGAAACGAACTGCCATTCTGGTATCTTTGTTTGCACCGCAGAAAGCATCCACTACAAAAAGACGCTTATTGGAAAGCTCCTTCTTAGCGAGCTCTTTACAGCAAGCCCATGCTTCTTCCGATGCAGGATGGTTATCATTCGGATACTCTTCACTGGTCCACCAAACCGTGTCCTTGGAATTCTGATCCATTACAATATATTTATCCTTGGGAGAACGCCCGGTATAAATGCCGGTCATTACATTTACAGCACCTAATTCACTAACTGTACCCTTCTCATACCCCACTAAGGAATCCGCCGTCTCCTCTTTGAATAAGGTTTCATAAGAGGGATTGTGTACAATTTCCGTTGTTCCTGTAATGCCATACTTTGTTAAATCCAAATTTGCCATATTCTTCTCCTTCTTTCTTTAATACTCTTCCCATCGCTCTTTATTATACATATTTCTTTAAGAAAGTCACTTAGTTTTTTTTTTAACAATCCTAAAAATTTCCTTTGATTTTCTTTGACTTCTTCTAGTCCAAAGGAATTCTCCTCGCTTTGCGTTCGGTGTTCACATAGGGTGAGAAACCGCACGCTGCATAAACTATAGCGGTTAAGAATAAAAAAGGGGCGGAAAGTATAGCCTCCCGCCTCTCCGTTTTCCCAATATGAATTACTGCTTTTTATCTTAACTTAAAGCTGTCTACAAGATCATTCATCATGTTGGCCTGCGCTGACAGTTCTTGTGAGGTTGCCGCACTCTCCTCTGCCGTTGCGGAATTTTCCTGTACTACAGCAGAAATCTCTTCGACGACCTTACTGATTTTGTTGATGCCTTCAGACTCTTCTTCAGAGGCTCTAGAGATTTCCAATATCAAATTATTAACCTGCTCTGTACTTTGAGAAACCGAATTCAAAGCTGTGGCAGTTTCCTCCGTGAACTTTGCTCCTTTTTGCACTGCCTCTATCGTTTCCTCAATAAGAATAGATGTATTCTGTGCTGCTTCCTGCGATTTCTTTGCCAAATTTCCTACTTCATCTGCAACTACCGCAAAACCCTTTCCTGCCTCTCCTGCGCGTGCGGCCTCAATAGCCGCATTTAAAGACAGAATATTGGTTTGGAAAGCAATATCATCGATTGTCTTAATAATCTTCCCGATTTCTTTGGATTTTTCCGTGATGTCTTGCATTGCACCCTGCATATCCAGCATCTTTTGGTTGCTGGTTTCTACATGATTTCCACTCAGTCCTCCCAACTCTTGCGCTTTTTCTGCCTGCTTGGTCGTATGGTGAATCTGTTCGGAGATACCCTGCATCGTTTCGGAAAGTTCCGAAATGGAAGACGCCTGCTTGGAAGTTCCTGCAGAAATCCTTTGCGCCATACTGCTCACCTGTCCTGCACTGTTGCTTACTTCAGCAGAAGATCCCTGTACATCTTTTAAAGCACTGTTCAGTCCTCTGGATATTTCCTGTAAAGAGAGAAGTATGGGATGGAAATCCCCCTTATAATTCTCATCTTCATTGATTTCGACCGAGAAGTCTCCTAACGAAAATGCTCCAAGCTTTCCCTGCAAATCCGATACAACATAGGTAAGGCGTTCAATAATGTGACCAAAACTCTTAATCAAACGGCCGATTTCATCCTGATAGGGATAGGATATCGCAATGCTAAAATTACCGTCCGCAATTTTATCACTTTCCTTTGCCAGTTCTCCGAGCGGATTCAGTGCACGCCTTATTATTATGAAAATAATAATCTGAATTACAATATATATTAAAAGTTCCGCAAAACTCAAAGTATAAAGCAACTGTATCTTTGCAGCATTATAGGTTTTTATCTGCATAGCCGACTGAACATACCAGTCGGTTCCCGCGATGGAAAGCGGCGAAAAATAGCGCACACGAAACTTATCTTTTACGTGGAAAACCTCTCTTTTATCAAACTCGGATTGAATTGTATTTTTAAAAACATCCTCTCCGACATATTCCGCAATATTCTTTCCTACCGCTTCAGGGTTAGAACTGTACACAAATTTTCCGTCATGATTGATCACATCAAAGAACGTCTTTGCATTCTCTCCGGAATCATCTTTTCCCAAAGAGTTAAACATAGTAATATTTAAATCAACTACAACTGCTCCTTTGAATTCATCCTGATGTAAGATGGGAACTACCAAAACAAAAATAGTTTCTCCTGTAATACTGGAAACAAATGGATCCACAACATGGCTCTTTTTTTCTTTGGAAACTTTTGTATAGTACTCCTCGGCACCATCTCCATAAAATTTATAATCCAAAAACTTAAAGAAGCGTTTATTCTCATCTCCATTATCCCGTCCAAGGTACATGGCATATTCCGGAACATCACTCTGAAAAGCATTCGGCTCAAAAAAGACTCCGGCACCAATAATGTGCTCATCATGCCGAATCATTTCCCAGACAGAATCCAAAATATAATGCTCTTCAAAGGCACGATGGGGAGTCAGTAAAATCGAATCCTTTAAGGCGCTGGGTTCTGAAGGACTTTCCGTATCCTTTTCTTTATACATTTCCTCCAGATGGTCCGTAATTGCTTTTGCCGTGTTCTCGGCAAGCGTAATTGATTTCTTTGCTCTTTCTACATTTAAGGAAGTGGTCGTGCTTAAATACTCGGAATTAATCTTTTCAAAAGAACGACCTGCCACTTTAATGAGGAAATAGTTCATTACAACAAAAACCAATAACATAGAAATGAAGAGGACCATGGATATACGTCCCGCAAGACTGAGATTCTTCCATCCTCTCCACTCTTTCAATGTTCTTTTTTCCTTCTTCTCTTTATTTGAACCCTTTTTTCCGGCAAATGATTTCATCTTTCCTAAGATACTTCCTAAAGAACCATCATTTTTCGAAATACTCTCCGACTGCTTATTCATGACTCCTCCTTTATCCACTACCTCCATTGGAGTATCGTCATAATAAAGAGATTATATTAGTGAAAGTGCTTTGCTTTTATAAATATAGTCTACTATGCATTTTTCTTTACTTTATTTTTCTCTTTGAGTCTATACACAAAAAAAGAGTGCGGAAAAACTACATTCCACACTCCCTATTCAATTTTTATAAAAAACACAACAATACAATGTTTTTTATGCTTCTACTGTTTCTCCACAGCTTTCGGCATACGCTTTCAGTGCTTCCTTCTGCTTTTTATTCAGTTTTTTCGGAGTTTCCACCACCAAAGTCACATAATGGTCACCTCTTACATTTGGATTCTGTAAAGATGGTACTCCCTTTCCTCTTAAACGAGTACGAGTCTCCGACTGCGTTCCGGCAGCAATCTTCAGCTCAACCGGTCCGTCTACTGTCTTCACAATCGTTGTTCCTCCAAGAGCAGCTTTTGGAAAGCTGATTGCTTCCGTAGAGTAAATATTGATTCCCTGTCTCTTAAAGAAGGGATGGTCACTTACGGAAACCTCTACAAGGAGATCTCCTCTCGGACCTCCATTTCTTCCGGGGTCTCCTCCGCCGCTTCTCCTGATTGCCTGTCCGTCATCAATACCTGCCGGAATCGAAATCTCCATCGTTTTTTCAGTATTGATATAACCGGCACCCTTGCAATCCGGACATTTCTCCTTGATAACAGAGCCGGTTCCGTGACACTCCGGACAGGTCGTTACCTGCTGAATCATACCGAATAAACTTTGCTGTGTCATTCTGACCTGTCCTGCACCGTTACATCTTGGGCAAGTCGTCTTCTCTGTTCCGGGCTTTGCACCGGAACCGTTACAGGTCTTACAGGTCTCCTTATACCGAATCTTAATATTCTTCTTTACGCCCTTTATTGCTTCATCAAAAGAAATCCGTATTCCTACGCGGATATTGTCTCCTTTTTCCGGCATATTGGCACGACGACCGTAAGTTCTTCCTCCTGAGAACCCTCCACCGGAAAATCCGCCGCCGAAAAACTCCGAAAAGATATCCGACATATCCATTCCGCTAAAGTCAAATCCTCCGAAGCCGGAGCTTGCTCCTGCAGCGGAATTGGCATCAAATGCCGCATGACCATAGGTGTCATACGCCTTTCTCTTATCCGGATCAGACAGAACCGCATAGGCCTCCGAAGCTTCCCGGAACTTTGTAGCGGCAGTCTCATCTCCGGGATTTGCATCCGGGTGGTATTTTTTTGCAAGCTGACGATACGCCTTCTTTATAGCACTGTCATCGGCATTTTTCTCTACCCCCAGCACCTCATAATAATCACGCTTTTCTGCCATTCTTATATATCCTCTTCTCTTCCTCTCCCCTAAAGGGGACTCTTATCCAATTCTTTTTTCCCCGAAGGGGAATCCTTATCATACACAAGATTCGTAGGCACCGAATCCGGCACCTACGAAATATTGCATGCTTATTTTACTTATAACAGAATCTTAAGGAAATCCGTTTTATAGATTAAACCTCTTTAAAGTCTCCGTCTACAACATTGTCATCTGCATTGCCCGTTCCGGTACTCTGTCCGGCATTTGCGCTGCCACCCGCTTCAGCTCCTGCACCTGCTGCACCGGCTGCCTGTGCCTGCTCATACACCTTGGTGAACAGTGCCTGAGAAGACTGCATGAGCTTCTCCTGGGCTGCCTTAATCTGCTCTGCGCCATCCTTTGTGATGCTTTCGAGCGGATGTGCGGAGAGGATATCTTCCAAAGCCTTTAAATCAGCTTCCACACCGGACTTTTCGCTGTCGGAAATCTTATCTCCTACTTCGTTAAGAGCCTTCTTGGTCTGGAATACGATGGAATCCGCTCCGTTTCTTACCTCAATCGCTTCCTTCTTTTCCTTATCGGCAGCCTCGAACTGTGCGGCTTCATTGACAGCCTTATCGATATCTTCCTTAGACATGTTGGATCCGGAAGTGATCGTGATATGCTGCTCCTTACCGGTTCCCTTATCCTTAGCGGAAACATTTACGATACCGTTCGCATCAATGTCAAAGGTAACCTCAATCTGCGGAACACCTCGCTGTGCGGGGAGAATACCGTCCAGTCTGAACTGACCAAGGCTCTTGTTGTCTCTTGCAAATTCTCTCTCACCCTGTACTACATTGATATCAACAGCAGTCTGATTATCCGCCGCGGTAGAGAAGACCTGAGAAGCTCTGGTCGGAATAGTTGTATTTCTCTTAATAAGAGGTGTTGCCACACCGCCGAGTGTCTCTATAGAAAGGGTAAGCGGCGTAACATCAAGAAGAAGAACATCGCCTGCTCCTGCTTCTCCGCTAAGCTTTCCACCCTGTACTGCAGCACCGAGTGCCACACACTCATCCGGATTTAAGTTCTTGGAAGGCTCTTTTCCGGTTAACTGCTTTACCTTCTCCTGTGCTACCGGCATTCTGGTGGAACCGCCGACAAGAAGCACCTTACCAAGCTCGGAAGAATTTAAGCCTGCGTCACGAAGAGAGTTCTGTACCGGGATAGCGGTTCTCTCCGTTAAATCTGCAGTAAGCTCTTCAAACTTAGCACGACTAAGCTTCATATCGAGATGCTTCGGGCCCTCAGCTGTCGCGGTAATGAACGGAAGGTTGATATCGGTTGTCGTTGCGGAAGAAAGCTCCTTCTTTGCCTTTTCAGCCGCTTCCTTTAAACGCTGTAAAGCCATCTTATCCTGAGAAAGGTCTACACCCTCCGCTGCTTTAAATTCATCTACAAGCCACTTGGTAATACGATCATCATAATCATCACCCCCAAGGTGCGTATCACCGTTTGTGGAAAGCACTTCAATCACACCGTCACCAATATCGATGATGGAAACATCGAAGGTACCGCCTCCAAGGTCATAAACCATAACCTTCTGCTCGGACTCATCCTCCAAACCGTAAGCAAGTGCTGCCGCTGTCGGCTCATTGATGATTCTTTCTACGGAAAGTCCGGCAATCTTACCGGCATCCTTTGTTGCCTGTCTCTGTGCGTCATTAAAGTAAGCCGGAACGGTAATAACCGCCTGGGTTACCTTCTCTCCCAAATAGCTTTCCGCATCGGTCTTTAACTTCTGCAGAATCATAGCGGAAATCTCCTGCGGAGTATAATCCTTTCCGTCAATGGAAACCTTATAATCGGTACCCATATGTCTCTTAATGGAAGAAATGGTACGGTCCGCATTGGTTACCGCCTGTCTCTTTGCAGGTTCTCCCACAAGTCTCTCTCCGTTCTTGGTAAATGCCACAACGGACGGGGTGGTTCTCATCCCTTCCGCATTCGGGATAACAACGGGCTTTCCGCCTTCCATAACGGCTACACAGCTGTTGGTTGTTCCTAAGTCAATTCCTATAATCTTTCCCATATTCTTACTCTCCTTTTTCTATTCTAAATTTGATTTCTTGCTTTACTTTATGGAAAAAGCTCTTTTAAAAGCTTATTCGTCTGTTTATATGCTGCTTTTTTACTTTTGCCCTATTTCTTTATCTTATTTCTTTATCTTATACTACTTCTTTATCTTTGGGCTACTTCTTTACTTTCACCATGGAGTGGCGAACCACATTTCCCCGGTAGGTATAGCCCTTTTGCAAATCGGCAGTGACGGTATCTTCCTCCGCATCTCCCTCTTCTTCCGTCATAACGGCATTGTGGAGCGCCGGATCAAACTTCTGCCCGACTGCCTCAATGGCCTGTATGTCACAGTCCGAAAACATTTTCTGAATCTGCTTATAAATCCCTTCCACACCCTTAACAAAAGAGTTTTCTTTCTCCTCCTCTGAGATGTGTTCCAGGGCTCTCTCAAAGTTATCGACTACGGGAAGAAGCTGCTCGATAATGCTCTTTGCTCCAAGCTCAAACATCTGTGCCTTTTCCTTCTCAGAACGCTTACGGAAGTTCTCGTATTCTGCCAGAGTACGAAGATACTTATCTTTCAGCTGTACAAGCTCCGCATTCTCTTCCTTTCTGGAAGAAGTTTCTTCCTCCATACTCTCTCCGGAAGCATCTTGAGAAGAAGTCTGCTCTTCACTAGGAACTTCCTGCTCCCCGGCATTCCCGGAGTCATTCTCCGTACTGCGTTCCCCCGCAGTTTCTATATCTTCGGCTGACTGCCTCTTTACATCCTCGTCTTTATAATGCTTCTTTGACACAAGCTCTCCTTCCTATCACAAGGGGATATTTCCCATCTGCTGTATTAATCTACTCAAAGTATCGAGTACCTTTTCGTAGTCCATTCGTTTCGGGCCGATAACGCCGATTGTTCCGTGCATCCCGTTTCCAAGCTGGTACTTTGCCGTAACCAAAGCACAATCCGCCATATCCTGCAAAGGGCTTTCCTTTCCTATATAAACTTGAATGCTTCGGTCTTCCTTCTGCTCTTCTGCTTCCTGCAAAAGGCCGGCAAGCTCTTCCTTGGACTCCAAGGCAAAAATCAGCTTGGAGGCATTTTCCGAATCCATCAGCTCCGGATACTTGAAAATATTGGTCGCGCCCGAGGTGTAAATTTCTACATCCTGCTCATCAGTACGAAGCATACTTTCCAAGCTCCGAAGAAGTGTTTCCATCGTTTTCTTGTGCTGACTCCTATCAACCAGTGCCCGGATATCTTCTTTCGTAATCTCTTCCACACAGTGTCCGCCCAGAATGTCGTTTAAAAGAAGGTTGACGGAGAGAATCGCATTTTGCTCTAAGTCCTCATCCACATCTACGGTCATCGTCTTAATGATATTTCCCTCAAACATCAGAAGAAATAAAAGCTTTCCTTTCTCCACAAGAGAAATCTGTAGGAACTTGATTCTGTTCTTCTCCATCCTGGGACCGGAAACGAGTGCTGTATAATGAGTGTCACTCGCTATGTTTCTGACCAGAGACTGTAAAGCGGATTCGAGCTTCTCAATCCTGTCAAACATCGAACTTCGGACATCCGATAAATCTCTCTCCTGCTTCGCCATCAGCTGATCCACATAAAAGCGATAACCCTTATCGGAAGGAACTCTACCCGCTGAAGTATGAGGCTGTAATATGTAGCCCATTTCTTCCAGATCACTCATCTCATTCCGAATCGTCGCAGAACTTAAATTCAGACCGGAGTACTTGCTAATGGTTCGGGATCCCACCGGCTCACCGGTTTCCAAGTAATTCTTAATTATGGTTGTCAATATAATAAGCTTTCTCTGATCCACAAAACCACCCTCCTTCTTCTCGGATTTGTTGGCACTCATATATATCGAGTGCTAACACATGTTCATAATATACCCCCGGGGAAAGAGAATGTCAAGAATTTTCCCGAGGGATTTGTGAATTTCCTATGAACTTTACTTTATTCGGAAAGAAACTCTCCGAGCAGGCTTTCTTCCATGGCTTTTATTGCGAGAACAGGATAAATCTGTCCTATTTCCACTCTGCCCTGTTTATCTTTTTCTCTTACGCTCTCTTTCCTTAAAAAACTATTTTCAGTAATAGAGGCAGTTTCCGGAAGGGAAGTGCCTTCATATATAGAATTATTTTTCTGAACAGGGATATAAAATCGAATGTATTCTTTATTAAAACCGGTGTAATAGGACCTGCCCTCCAGCTCACGGATTTCCTCTATCAAGACCTCCGTTGTTTTTCCTATGAACTGCTCCCGAAACTTTTCCGAATCCGTAAGAGCCAAGTCTAAGAGGATCTTCGAGCGTTCCTTCTTCACTTTTTCCGTAATCTGCTCCTTCATCTCATCCGCACGGGTTCCCTTTCTACGGGAATATTTGAAAATGTGCATATCATAGAAGCCTACTTCCGAAATGAAGTTCTTCGACTCCTGAAAATCCGCTTCCGTCTCTCCGGGGAAGCCCACGATAACATCCGTAGTAATCGCCGCAAGCGGAAAGGCTCTTCTTATGCAGTCTACCGCTTCCTTAAATTCTTCCTTTGTATAGTGCCGATTCATTTCCTTTAAAGTCTTAGCCGCTCCGCTTTGCAGGGAAAGATGAAAATGAGGGCAAATCTCCTCAACCGCTTTCAAGCGGGAAACGAAGCTTTCCGTAATGACTCTCGGCTCCAAACTGCCTAAACGTATCCGCTTAATAGAAGGGATTTCTCCAATTCTTTCGATGAGAGAAAGGAGGGCCTCTCCACTTTCCGCTATTTTATTTGCATACTCATAGGAAAGATTTTGAAAGTCCAGGCCGTAAGAAGAAAGGTGTATTCCCGTAAGCACGATTTCGGAAATGCCTTCCTGCCCAAGTCTCTCGATTTCCGTAAGGCAGTCCTCTATCTTTCTACTCCGAATTCTTCCTCTTACATAGGGGATAATACAGTAAGAACAAAACTGATTACAACCGTCCTGAATCTTTACAAAGGCGCGGCTTCTGTCCAGAGGTTTCGAAAGAAAAAGATTTTCATATTCTCCCTCTTCTTTAACAGGGGGCAAATACTCTTCGATTCTCCCGTCATTTTCCAGCATTGCTTTCCGATAAGAAATAATGAGCTCTACAATTTTCCCTTTTCCGCTGTTTCCAATCAGGATATCGATTCCCTTATCCTCTTTCAGCTCCTCCTTCTTTCCTTCCACATAGCAACCTGTCGCAATGACGAGGGCATCCGGATTCCGCTCCTTTGCCTGATGAATCATCTGCCTCGACTTCCTATCCGCAATGTTCGTTACGGAGCAGGTATTGATTAAGTAAATATCCGCTTCCTCATGGAAGGGTACAAGAGTTGCTCCTTCCTTAAGAATTGCCTCACTCATCGCCTCCGCCTCATAAGAATTTACCTTACAGCCTAAATTATGCATGGCAAATCGCAGACCTTTTAATTCCATCTTATCTTTCTCCCTTATCTATTTGGCTTTCTCTCTTATCTATTTGGCTTTCTCCCTTATCTTTACTTGACTTTGAAATGCTTCCTCACTACAATAAAATCATCATTGCAAAAGGAGGATTATCTAATGAAAACTGTTCGCATTTCCCTGAACTCAATTGATAAAGTAAAGTCCTTCGTAAACGACTTGGTTCGTTTCACGGATGTGGATTTTGATCTTGTTTCCGGTCGTTATGTTATTGACGCTAAGTCTATTATGGGTATCTTCTCTCTGGATTTATCCAAGCCCATCGATTTAAACATTCATGCGGATGAAGATAAGCTGGATGAAATCGTAAATACGCTGAAGCCCTATATCATAGAAGCATAACTTCCTGTATCTTAACGGAAAGACGGAAGCCTTACAAGGTTTTTAAAAAGTGCATGGATTCATGCACTTTATTTTTTGCAATAGATATTATATATAGAGAACGATAAATAAGTTATGGAATGGTATATGCAGGAGAACGATAAGTAATTTATGGATTAGTATATTAGTATATGCAGGAGAACGATGGCTCGTTTATCGGGCATTATGCATAAGAGTAAATTATCTTATTTTGTAAAGTAGTAAAAAAGGAGCAGTATGGACTATCAAGCATTTTTAATCAAATACGCTGAAATCGGCACAAAAGGAAAAAACCGCTATGTCTTTGAGGACGCCCTCGCAAAAGACATCCGCATGAAGTTACAGCGCGCTACGGGAGACTATTATGTAGCCAGGGAACGCGGTAGAATCTATGTGCATGTAAAGTCGGAGACTTATGACTATGAAGAGTGTATCGATGCCCTTTTACATGTTTTCGGCATCGCCGGCATTGCCCCTATGGTGCAGATTCCCTATTCCGCAGAATATGCCGATCTGGAAAAGGCTGTACTCTCCTACTTCCGCGCCGCTTACAGGGATAGTCCCGTAAGCTTTAAGGTCGAGTCCAGACGCGCGGAGAAGTCCTATCCAATGACTTCTCCGGAGATTGAAATGGAACTTGGACACAGCATTTTGGAGAACTTCCCGAATGCTCGAGTGGATGTCCATAATCCCGATGTAAAACTTCGCATAGAAATCAGACAGTTCATCAATATTTACGGAAAAATCATTCCGGGGCTTTTCGGTATGCCTCTTGGCACAAACGGAAAAGCCATGCTCCTTCTTTCCGGCGGAATCGATTCTCCGGTTGCCGGCTTTAAGGTTGCAAAAAGAGGAGCTCTCATTGACGCGACCTACTTCCATGCACCGCCCTATACCAGCGAAAGAGCAAAGATCAAGGTCATGGATCTTGCCAGACAGCTTGCAGGATACACCGGCCCCATTATGCTGCATGTCGTAAACTTCACAGAAATTCAGCTCGCCATCTATGACCGCTGTCCGCACGATGAGCTGACAATTATCATGCGCCGCTATATGATGCGGATTGCTGAAGCCTTAGCCTATAAAAATAAATGTATCGGCTTAATTACCGGAGAGTCCATCGGCCAGGTGGCTTCTCAGACCTTACAGAGCCTTGTCTGCACAAACGAAGTCTGCACCCTTCCGGTTTACCGCCCCTTGATTGCCTTTGACAAGCAGGAAATCGTGGATGTTGCGGAACAAATCGGCACCTATGAGACTTCCATTGAGCCCTATGAGGACTGCTGTACTATCTTTGTGGCTAAACACCCCGTAACAAAGCCCATCGTGGAAAAAATCAGAAAGTCCGAAGAAAGACTCTTCCCGGAAATTGACGCCATGGTGGAAAAGGCAATCAATGAGGTGGAGTCGATTCTGATTCGGAAAGAGAAGAATGCATAAAAATCTCCGGACTTGAAATTCGTTAATCTATCGAGTTGAAATATTAAAATCTCTCGAGTTGAAACTTATGAATCTCTCGAGTTGAAATTTACAAATCTCTCGAACTGTACTATAATATCTAAATAAAATCTTGAGAGGATAGTAAATGGACAGAGAGTTATATAAGCCGAGAATCATCGATGCTTCTGTTGAAAAATACTTAAAGACCTTCGGTGCTGTATGCATTGAAGGTCCAAAGTGGTGCGGAAAAACCTGGACTTCTGCCTATCATAGTAAAAGCGAGTATTATTTGGCAGATCC
This sequence comes from Oribacterium parvum ACB1, assembly GCF_000238055.2. Taxonomy (GTDB): domain Bacteria; phylum Bacillota; class Clostridia; order Lachnospirales; family Lachnospiraceae; genus Oribacterium; species Oribacterium parvum. The sequence goes on along the minus strand of NZ_KE148312.1, from coordinate 1,659,989 downwards.
AAGGGGGAATTTTCAGAATAGAAATCTTGCACAGATAGATCCTTCTTTGGTTTTAGATGGAGATTCTCCTCGCCTGTTAGACGAATGGCAGGAGGTACCCGCTCTATGGGACGCTGTTCGCTTTGCGGTAGATTCTTCTAAGGAGAAAGGGAGATTTATCTTAACAGGATCCGCAACTCCACATCACAAAGGAATTCTTCACAGCGGAGCAGGAAGAATTGCGCGTCTTCGAATGCGCCCAATGTCATTATTCGAAGCGGGAAAATCCAGTGGAAAAGTGTCTTTAAAGGATCTATGCAACGGAATTCTTAAAACTCAGCTCACCGGAGAAGTAGCACTTACCGATCTTATTGGTTATATTGTTCGAGGCGGATGGCCGAGCAGCCTGGAACTTCCTATCGAAGAAGCTGCTCTACTTCCAAAGGAATATATTTCTGCGATACTGTCTGATGATATAGAACGTATAGATGGCATAAAAAGAGACCGTCACAAAATGGAACTCTTGCTTCGTTCCCTTGCGCGAAATGAATCCACTACCGTCACAAATAAAAGATTAAAAGAAGATATGAAAGAGATTGATCATGAGGATATTGTGGTGGAGACGGTCGCAAGCTATTTAGATGTCTTAAACAGACTATTCCTTACAGACAATCAAAAGCCTTACGGTACGCAACTGCGTTCTACTGTTCGAGTAAAACAAGCAGAAAAAAGACATCTCTCCGACCCTTCCTTAGCCTGTGCTCTTTTGAATGCCACTCCTGAAATCTTGATGAGAGATTTGAATACCTTAGGATTTTTGTTTGAAGCTTTATGCGAAAGAGATCTAAAAATATATGCAGAAGCATTTGGTGCCTCTTTATACCATTATCAGGATTATCATAATCAAGAAATGGATGCGGTAATTGTTCTGCCTGATGGGGAATGGTGTGGGATAGAAATCAAGCTGGGAGCCAATCAAATTGAAGATGCCGCCAAAAATCTGTTGAAAATAAAACAGAAAATCTTGGAGGAAAAAAATGGAAAAGCACCCAAAAGCCTCTCTGTGATTTGCGGTCTTTCCAATGCCGCTTATCAAAGAGAGGATGGAGTTTTCGTTGTGCCGTTAACTGCACTGGGAGTCTAATACATGTTATGTCTTTCTCTCCCTTTTTTATTTCTTCCTCGCGGTGAAGGCATGCCACTCGCCCTCTACACACTCTTCGAGGATTTCCAGACTTTCCTCCGATTCCAATGCCTTCCGTACTTCCTCTGCCTTATCACGGATGATTCCGGAGGAGATAAAGATACCGTCCTTTTTTAGGAAAGAAGGGACAAGCGGAGTTAAGGAAACAATTACGGGGGCCAGAATATTGGCACAAACAACTTCGAAGGGCTCTTTCTGAAAAGCAGCCTTAAGGCTTTTCGCACTATCCTCTTCTCCTAAGATATTTTCAATGAAGAGTTGAAAGTCTTTTTCTGCAATTCCATTTTCTTTAAGATTGCCTGCTACAGCTTCCTTGGTAATCGGGTCTAAGTCTGTTGCCTGAACCTCTTTTGCTCCCATTTTTAAAGCGGCAATGCCGAGAATTCCGGAGCCTGTGCCTAAGTCCAGAACGCGGTCTCCCTCTTTCAAATATTTTTCCAAAGAAAGAAGACAGAGCTTCGTCGTTTCATGCTGTCCCGTTCCAAAGCTTGTTCCGGGATCCAGAGAAATTGCAAATTCTCCCTCCTTCGGCTCTTCCTCTTCCCAGCTTGGCTTAATGAGAATCTTCCCCACGCGGAAGCTGTGAAAGAAATCCTTCCAGGCATTCATCCAGTCCTTGTCTTCCGTCTCGGAAACGGAGATCTCTCCCTTCCCGATTTCCGTGTACTCCGCCATTTCACTAAGCTCTCTCTTCAAATCGGAAAGAATCTCCCGGCATTCTTCTTCCGTAAAAATGTTACTGCTGTTTAAAGTGTAAGAGTGGTCCACAGTTTCATCCAAGAACTCCTTTTCCACAAGAGCTTTTCTCGCTTTTTTCTCTTCTTCCGGTAAAATTTCGAGATAAAAAGACAAGCTTGCCTCTCCGTTCCCGGCATTTTCCGCGGGAAGAATATCTGCAAAGATTTGCTTTGCTTCCTCCTCCGTAAGTCCTTTACCGTCCTCTATTTCTACGCCCTCAATTTCCCAACGGTCAAATAAATAAGCCGCCAAAATCTCCACGGCTTCTTCCTTTGTTTTGACTGATATTTTTCTCCAAATCATTTCCAACTCCTTTTCTATCCTTGCACGGTTTATCTTTGTCGTTTCTTCTCTGTTGTTCCTTTTACCTCTGTCATTTATTTTATTTTTTTATTTTTTATCTTCTTTGTTTTTCGTTTTTTATCTTCTTTGTTTTTTTATCTTCTTTGTTTTTTTATTTTAATCTTCTGTACTATATACGAAAAGGACTCTGCTTAGCAAGTAATATGCTAACGCAGAATCCTTTAGCTGTTTTTTTATCATCGTTTATGCACTATTCCATATCGTTCATAAATAAAACACTTTACGTAAAGGAAGAAAAGCAGCATATCTGAACCGTTCTTCCTTTCTTTGACCCCCTTATGCCTTATAAAACTTCCGTAACATAGGAAGCAGTTCTTTTAAGGCATCAATTGTATCCGTAAGCTCATATTTCTCCGTAAGGAAGGAGAAGGAAAAACGGAGGGTAGAGTCCAGTTCCTTGTCCGTAAGGCCGATTGCTTTCAAGGTTCCGGAAATGCCCGGGTGGTTGGAAGAGCAGGCTGAACCGCTGCTGACATAAATCCCCTTTTCTTCCAAAGCATGAAGCAGAACTTCCGATTTTATGCCATAGAAGGATGCGGAAACGATCTGCGGAGCGGAAGCCTTTCCCTTTTCGGAATTGACCTTCACCTCCGGAAGCTTCTCCAGTTCCTCAATAAAATAGTCCTTTAGTTCATAAAGCTTCTCTATCTTTTTCGGAAAATCCTGATACACCATCTTTGCAGCGAGTCCCATGCCGGCAATTCCCGGAATATTTAAAGTGCCGGAGCGAAGTCCTCCCTGCTGTCCACCGCCAAAAAGAATCGGGTTTATTTTTACCTTTTCATCAATAAAAAGGAAGCCGATTCCCTTCGGACCGTGCAGCTTATGTCCGCTCACAGAAAGCAAGTCCACAAAATCCTTCTTCGGATGAAGAATCATTTTCCCATAGGCCTGTATGGCATCGGTATGGAAAAGACAGTTCGGATTCTTTTTCTTAATCAGCTCTCCAATCGCGTGAATGTCCTCTACCGCTCCCATCTCATTGTTCACGGTCATGATGCTTACCATAACGGTATCGTCACGGATCGTTTTTTCCAGTTCGTTAAGGGAGATGTGCCCCTTCTCATCCACCGGTAAAATACTGATTTCAAAGCCGTGGCTCTCCAAAAATTCCAAAGCCTTATAAATAGCAGGGTGCTCAATCGCAGAGCTGATGATGTGCTTTCCTTGTCTCATTTTTGCAAAGCAGCCCCCGATAAGCGCCATATTGTCGGACTCCGTACCGCCCGATGTAAAGAGGATTTCCTTTGCCTTCACCTTTAAGGTCTCCGCAATCTCTTCCCTGCTTTCCCTGTAATACTTCTCCGCCTCTACACCCATGATATGCTTCGCGGACGGATTTCCGTAATCTGCAAGCATAGTCTTACACATCAGTTCCGCAACATCGGGATACACCTTTGTTGATGCCGAGTTGTCCAAATAAATGCTTCTCATTTTGCCTCCTTACTAATTCCAAAATAATCCCTGTTTTTTTTCGAATCGCAACCCGTTTTGATCATTTTCATTCATCATTTTTTACTTGGCTTGCTTTTCTTTCTACTCTTTTGCTCTGTTTTCGCCAAACTCTAGGTGCATCATAATCAGACTTAAAGTCGTTATTGCCGCCGTTTCCGTACGTAGAATTCTCTTTCCGAGGCTAATGGGAAGAAATCCTTCTTTTTTCGCCTCTTCCACCTCTTCTTTGGAAAATCCGCCCTCCGGTCCGATGCAAAGAGCAATCGTACCACCCGACTTTTGCCCCAGTTCTTCTACCCGTAGAAGTTCTTCCTTCGTAAAGCCGACTCCCTTTGCATTTTCATAAGGTATCAGTTTTATTTCCGCATTCTTAACTAAGGAAAACGCTTCCTTCCATGTAGAAACCGAAGAAACCGCAGGAATGACGGAGCGCTTCGACTGCTTTGCCGCAGCTTCCGAAATCCCCTGCCAGCGCAGTCTTTTCTTCTCCGCCTTATCTCCTTTTAGTTGTACAATGCAGTTTTCACTCTCCAAGGGAATCATCTCCGATACACCCAGTTCCACCGCCTTTTGGATGATAAGCTCCATCTTCTCTCCCTTGGGAAGAGCCTGTAAAAGAATGACTTTCGTTCGAAGTTCATGCGCTTCCTCCAAAAAAGAGACGGAAAGAACGGCATGGTCTTCTCCATACCCTTGAATCCTACAGTGATAATCGACAGTTTCCCCGGAGGAGATAATAATTTCTTCCCCGATTTTTCCCCGAAGAACCTTCTGTAAATGGTGAAAATTCTCGCCGTAAAGCCGAATTTCCTCTCCTATAATTTCCCTTTTATCTACAAAAAAATGATGCATAGTTTCCCTTTTTTTCAAATAACAATATTCTCTAAATATTCTTCGTTATCTTACTTCTTTCTTCTCAAAGTGACAAGAAAAAAGCAGGGATGCGGAATGAAAATTCACGCAAAGCCCTGCTTTTGATCCTTTTAAATATTTATTTCTAGTGCTTCTATGAATAAAGCAAATATACCTTTTAACCTATGAAGGACTCTATACCGAAAAGCTAAAACCTTTTTCTTGTCGCTCTTTAGTAAGCACTTCTCTTAGATGGGTAGGATCATAGGGAAGACCAGGCCTATAATCCGGCTGTGTCTCACTGATAATATTCCTTATTTTTTTCTAACTTCTTTTTCATAAACATTGACCGAGTATATGAAATTCAATCTATCCGGCCCTTTAACACGAGGATAAAAACTTTGAATTTGCTTTCCCAATCTTTGTGCATCATACCAATGTTCTCCTGCTTGATGGTTGAGGTAAATGTCTGCATAGTAATCTTCAACCACTTTTTTCACTTCATCGAAAATAGGTATCAATTTATCCTCTTCACCATGTCGATTAGTCCCATCCAACCACTTGTCAGTATAAACATCATACGGCCCATCTTCCGGACCATTCCAATATTTTGCTTGTGATTGGACGTCTGTATATCCATTTTTTTCTTTTTCTCCTCGCAAATATCTATTTAATTTTTCTCTTGCAAGTGCATGAAAAGCCATCTCTGACACTGTATTGCTCATATTACATCACCTCCACGTACTACTCACATTATAATTTACCTTAATACTAATGCCACTTCCATTATTTATTAATCAAAAAACTTATTTGCTTATATATCGACAACTCAGCACAAATTTATTATTCAATTTAACAATTTAAAAGCAGGACAAAGAATTATATTGAACACAAGTACAATCCCCACTACGAATGAACTCCAAAAAAGAGGCTTTCCACATTACGGAAGCCCCTTTTGATAAAAGCTATATATTAGATTCATTGGGGCTGTGAAAAATCAAAATAATAAATAAATTTTCAGCAATATATTTTGATTTTCACAGTCTCCTTTTATTTCTCTAAATCTCCTTAAATGCCTCTTCCAAATCTTCAATAAGATCCTCTACATTTTCTATTCCTACAGAGAGGCGAACCGTATTTTCCTGAATCCCCTGCTTTAGAAGCTCTTCTGTTGTGCTTTCCGAGTGGGTGGTACTTGCCGGATGAATAACAAGAGACTTCACATCGGCAACATTTGCCAGCAGGGAGAAAAGCGCAAGATGATCGATAAACTTCTTTGTTTTTTCCGCATTGCCTTTTATATTAAAGGTAAATATAGAGCCTCCTCCACTTGAAAGATACTTCTTGTATAGTTCTTTTTGCAGGGCATCTTTTGATACAGAAGGGTGGGAAACAGACTCCACCTTCGGATGATTTTCCAAATACTCTGCAATCTTAACCGCATTTTCTCCATGTCTTTCCACACGAAGGGGAAGTGTTTCCGTGCCTTGCAGAAGAAGCCAGGCATTAAATGGCGAAATAGTAGCACCCTCGTCACGAAGAAGTATTGCGCGAATATAAGTTGCAATCACCGCCGGTGCCGTATCTCTTGCAAAGCTTACTCCGTGATAGGAAGGGTTCGGCTCGGTAAGCCAAGGCCACTTATTCCCCTTCGTCCAATCAAAGCGTCCCGCATCGACCACGATTCCTCCCATCGTGGAGCCCTGTCCTCCGATAAACTTTGTTGCGGAATGTACCACGATGTCCGCACCATACTCAATCGGACGAATGAGATAAGGGCTTGCAAAAGTATTGTCTATAATTAAGGGAAGCCCGTGCTTATGGGCTACATCAGCCCAAGCCTCAATATCCACTACATCTCCGTTCGGATTCCCGAGGGATTCAATATAAAGCGCTTTTGTATTTTCCTTTATCGCCTGCTCCGCTTCGGACAAATCATAGGGGTCCACAAAGCTTGTTTCCACACCGAAGTCCCGGAAAGTATGCTTTAAGAAATTGTAGGTTCCGCCATAGATATTTCTTGCGCTGACGATATGATCTCCCTGATGTGCCACCGCCTTAAAAGCGTAAGTAACTGCCGCGGCCCCTGAGGAAAGCGCCAGTGCGGCCACTCCGCCTTCCAGACTTGCGATTCTCTCTTCCAGCACGCCTTGTGTCGGGTTGGTTAATCTGGTGTAAATGTTTCCCGCTTCTTTTAAAGCAAATCGTGCCGCAGCCTGATCACAATTCTCAAAGACAAAGGCGGTACTCTGATAAATCGGAACCGCTCTTGCACCGCTTGCCGGATCCGCCTGTTCCTGCCCTACATGAACCGCTCTAGTGTTAAAAGATAATTTTCTTTCCGCTATATTCTTCTTACTCATTTTTTACCTCCATAATTTGTACTACTCTCTTCTGCACGAAAATTTATCACATGCTTTGGTTACTGTCTAATACATTACTTTTTGATTTAGATATAGATTTAAGCTATATCTAACTGGTCTTATATTATTTTGCAAAAATGGGTATTTTATCAAGTCCAGATTTTGTTATTATCAAAAGAAGAATATGCAATTCTATTTCTAAAAATGAAAGTCCCGTCCATTCTCTTTGAATAAGCAATTGACGTACCGGGGCTTATCTTTTTACAACACGGAGGATAAAACATGAATAAGAAAGTTCAAAAGCTGACCCTGTGCGCACTCTTTGCCGCGCTCTCCTATGTAGTCTTCACCTTTCTACAGATAAAAATCCCAATCGGTGCGGACACCACTTCCATTCACCTTGGAAATGCAGTGGTTGTCATTGCAGCCCTTGTGCTTGGCGGACCCTTGGGCGGTCTTGCAGGGGCAATCGGCATGACCATAGGGGATCTCCTCGATCCCGTTTATATCACTTATGCACCAAAGACTCTCATCTGTAAAATGGTTATCGGTTTAATCGTAGGTTTTGTGGCACATAGGTTGGGTAAAATCAATGATTCGCAGGATCGTTCTCATATCTTTAAGTGGGTGCTTCTTTCTGCAGTATGCGGACTCCTTGCCAATGTCATCCTGGATCCCAGTATCGGCTATTTCTATAAACTCCTCATTCTCGGAAAGCCTGCCGCAGAACTCTCTTTTAAGATTAATGTAGCTGCTTCCGCTATTAATGCGGTGATGTCCACCATTGTTTCCGTACTGGTGTATATGGGGCTTTATCCGATTTTACGAAAAGAACATCTTGGTTTGCAGAACGCTTAAAATAAGCTACTATTTCTAATAAACAAGGTATCGCACACTTTACACACGATACATAAATAAAGAGCTTACGCATGTTCTTTCCGCGTAAGCTCTTTATTTATAACGGCTACTTTGATCCGACTTTCAATCCTTGTAAGCCGATTGCCCCCCAGGCAAGGAGCGCATTCCCGGATAAAATCGTCACAATCCAAAACATCGTCTTTCCTAAGCTTTGCTCCCGAATCTTTAAGAAACTGTACGGTCCGGAAACGAGGCCTGTTGCATTGAGAAGAATTAAGGGAATTGCATAAAGCAGGGTTGCGTAAAGGGCATAAGAAATCCATTTTTTCGGTACACGCTCCTCTCCCGTAACAAATAAGAAAAGAGAAAGGAACGGACAGATTAAATGGCTGTAAAGCCTCATCCCTCCCAAAAACTCATGTGCATAGCCATTTTCCGGTCCTAAAACAAGGAGAACCACAACAAAGGTCACCATCAGGGATGCCGTGGAAATAAAGCGCAGAAGGGTAATAAGGCTTGGGCGCTCCTCTTCTAAGGAAATACCGGCCTGCTGCTTCTTTTGAAAATACCCGCTGACCACACCTTTTCCTTCTTGATTTAGCTTTGGAAACTTCTTCAAGATATAGAGTAAAGATGCAATTCCACAAAGGAAATTGGAGTCTGTCGTATAAAAGCGGAGTGTGGTCCAGCCCTCTTCCGAAAAGGCGTGAAGCACTACTAAAAGCTCCAGGAGGAGCAGTATAAAATGCCCCAAAAATAATGCTTTTTCTTTCTTGTTCATCTTCTTTAAACCCCTTTTACTATTTTCAAAAACCCATCTTTAATCAGTTTTTAGAAAACTCATCTTTCACAATTTTTTAGGATAGCACAAATCCGTCAATTAATAAATAAAAATATTTAATCATAATTCCTTGCTTGAAAAAAATGGCTGTAAATTATCAAAGTCGAACTTTTTATTGCAGTGCCTATCTGCTGCATAAAAAAGTTTTGATAATTTACAGCCACTTTTAAAAATGAAAATTCAAAAGGAAAACACGTTTATCCTTCGTAGATTGGATACTTTTTTGTTAAAGCTAAAACCTTGGAAATGACTTCTTCCTGTGTTCCCTCAAAATTCGTAACCACCTTATAAAGGCAGTCTGCAATCACCGCCATATCCTCTTCCTTAAAACCTCTTGTTGTGATTGCCGGGGTTCCGATTCGTACGCCCGAAGTCTCAAAGGGAGAACGCGGCTCACGGGGAATGCTATTTTTATTCAGGGTGATATGCACCTTGTCACAAAGAATCTGGAAATCCTTTCCGCTGATTCCTTCAAAATTCGTCAAATCCACAAGCATAAGATGATTGTCCGTTCCGGAAGAAACAAGTTTAAACCCCCTCTTCATCATCTCGTCTGCAAGCACCTTTGCATTCTTTGCCACCTGCTCCTGGTAAGTCTTATACTCCGGCTTTAAAGCCTCTCCAAAACAAACCGCCTTCGCTGCAATCACGTGTTCCAATGGTCCTCCCTGTATTCCCGGGAAAATGGACTTGTTTAAGTGGTATTTTTCTGCTGCTGCGGCAGAGGAAAGAATCAGTCCACCTCTTGGTCCTCGAAGAGTTTTATGGGTTGTCGATGTCACAATATCCGCATAGGGAATCGGACTCGGATGCACCCCTGCAGCAACAAGCCCGGCAATATGCGCCATATCCACAAAGAGAACTGCTCCGACCTCGTCTGCAATCTCCCTGAACTTTTTAAAATCAATGATTCTAGGATATGCTGAAGCACCGGCAATAATCATCTTCGGCTTGTGTTTCTTTGCAATAGCAAGAACCTCATCGTAATCCAAAAATCCTTCATCGCTTATCCCATAGGGCACAATGTTATAAAACAATCCCGAGAAATTCACGGGCGAGCCGTGTGTCAGGTGCCCGCCGGCATCCAAACTCATGCCCATAATGGTATCTCCCGCCTTGCAGACCGCCATGGTTACCGCCATATTGGCCTGTGCACCGGAGTGAGGCTGTACATTGGCATACTCCGCACCAAAAAGCTTCTTCGCTCTTTCAATAGCAAGAGTCTCTACCTTATCAATCTCCTGACAGCCTCCATAATAGCGCTTTCCCGAATAGCCTTCCGCATACTTGTTGGTCAGAACTGTTCCCATGGCAACCATTGATGCGGTAGAAAGAATATTTTCCGATGCAATTAATTCGATATTGTTTTGCTGTCTTTCATATTCAGCAAGAATACCTGCGCCTACTTCAGGATCCATTTCCTGAATGTAATTCATAATTTCTTTTACCATAATATCCTCCTTGCCAATCTTTACCATGGAAATAGAATATTCCCGAGTTATCTGCTTTTTTACCCGTCAAAAAAGCCATCTTTCAAAACAAGCTCCGGCTATAGAAAACGATGTGCGGAAATCACTGCCTGCACTTGTTTCTGCCCATTATAGGCGTTGATTCGCGGATAGTAAACAATATTCATCTTCTTTCTATCTCCCTTTTCAGAAAGAAAGGCCTCTCCATCCGTAAAATAGATTCCTTCCATCCTCTTCCCCTGAGGATCCGAAAGGTTCAGCTTTACTACATTTCTGTGTTCTCCAAGAACTCGTACCCCCTGTATTTCCACTTCTTTTTCAGCAAAAGAAGGCTTCTCATTGCCTTTTCCGAAGGGCTCTAAGATTCTTAGGGATTCTGTAAATTCCTCCGTGCAATAGGAAAAAGGAAGGACCGTATCAATCCATAACTTTTCCACCATGTCTTCCGGCTCCAGACTACAGTCTTTCTCCAGTTTTTCCTTCAATAACGGTAAATTTTTTTCTTCCAGACTGAAACCTGCCGCCATAGGGTGACCGCCAAAGCGAAGCAAGAGCTCCTTTGCTTTTTCAAGACTTTCCGCCATAGGATAAGCCGGAATCGACCTGCCCGAACCCTTGACCTTGCCTTCCTCCGACTTTGTCACCACAAAGGTCGGACGATAAAACTCTTCCTTAATTCTTCCGGCAACAATCCCGGCAAGACTCTCGTGAAGTGCCGGTAAATAGAGAAGAAGAAGCTTTTTATCTCCCTCGGCCTCTGCAAGCTTCCTAGCTTCTTCCACGGCATTGCCTGTCAAGCTCTTTCGCTCTTCATTCAGTTCCTTTAGGTGCTCTGCTTTCAGCATGGCCTTTTCTCTATCTTTTTCAAGAAATAAGGAAATGGATTCCATAGCACTTTCCAATCTTCCTGAAGCATTGATTGCCGGTCCAAGCTGGAACCCCAAGGTAAACGCGGAAAGCTCTCTTTCTCCTTCTTTCCAATACAAAGCAAGCAGAGCTTCCAAGCCAATATTCCTTGTCTTTGGAAGAAGCTCCAAGGTCTTTCTCACTACAATTCTATTTTCCTTCTGTAAACTCATGACATCGCAGACCGTGGCAATGCCCGCAAAACAGAGAAGTTCATCCAAGACATCCTCTCCCCTACCGCGTTTTTCAATGAGCATTTTCATAAGAAGGTATACCACCATCGCTCCGCAAATCTCGGCATTCTTATATTTACTGTCCTCTCTTTTGGGATTCACGACAGAAAATGCCTCGGGGTAAATCTTTTTCCCATTTTCATCTATTCTTAAGTCATGGTGATCGGTCAGAAGCACATCCATTCCTGCCTCTTTGGCAAAGCGAAGTTCATCGAAAGCGGAAATGCCGTTATCACAGGTAATGAGAACCTGAACTCCGTCCTTCTTTGCTTCTTCAATGATATGCTTGTTAATGCCATAACCGTCGTTAATTCGATGGGGAATCACAAAACTTAACTGCCCCTCTTCCGTAAATTGAGAGATTGCAAGATAAAGAATCGTTGTCGCACAGACACCATCCACATCATAGTCTCCTACGATTCGAATCCTTTCTTTTCCGTCTATGGCTCTCTCCAAGCGATTGATAAAACGAATACTGTCCGGCAAAAATAAGGGAGACGGGATTTCTTCCCCGGTGAGAAACTCCCGCATCTCCTCCTCTGTTTCCAGATCTCTGTTTCGTAAAATGCGAACGAGGACCGGGTCCAGATCCAATTTATCCGCCAAAGCCTGAAAATCCGCTTTTTTACCATAGATATACCAGTTCTTTTTTCTCATATCCTTCTCTCTTATTCATTTAAAATCCGACGAAACGTATCTTTCTTCTTTTTAGCCTGCAAACTGCCAACGGGATGAATCTGCCCGTCTCCTTGTTTGCCTTTTCGATAAAATCTTGCTAGTATAAAGAAGTTTTAATTCCTTTGTATGATTTTGATATTTATCCTGATGTAGAAAGGATATTGTCGATAAAATCCATATTTGGGTGAATTTCATATTTTAGGATATTGGAGTGGGGATTGTGATATAAGAAACCCCTTTTCCCGAAAAAAATGAAAATACCAAGATATTGTAACAGAAAAAGAGGTAGATATGACAGATAAACAAATCAAAAATTATTTTAATATGACTGCACTGGGTTTCCTCGCCTATGCCGTCCTTCTGCAAATCCTTGCCGTAATTGTGGTCGTTCTTTTGGGAATTGCCTTTCCTAACATGTCATCCGATTCGATGTATTACAGTATGATGGTTACTGTTGTTCCCTGTATGCTTTTCCTGCATTTCCTTTTTCGGAACAGTAATCTTCCATCTCTTAGCGTAAATCCTGTGAATATAGAGGAAACCGGATCCGACAGCATGGATTTAGAGGAGAAAAGCTTCTCTCCCCTTGTCTTCCTTCATTACTTTTTGATTTTTTGCGGGGTACAGTGGATTTCCTCCCTACTAACCATGCCTCTGGTTTTCCTCTTTCAGAAAATAGGTATGGACCTAAGCTATTCGGAAATGGCGGCAAAGGGAGGAGCACTGGATAATATTCCCATGCTGATTTATACCGTTTTATTTGCCCCCGTTGTAGAGGAACTGGTATTTCGAGGCATATTTTATAAGCGCTTTAAGGCTTTTGGCGCTTTCTTTACCGCCTTTGCAAGTTCCCTCTTCTTTGCCCTAATACACAGTAATTTCTTGCAATTCATTCCTGCCTTTATGATGGGTTTTGTTCTCTTTTCTATTCGAGATAGATACGGATTGCGTTACTCTATTTTGCTGCACTTAACCAATAATGCTCTTGCCATAGTGGTCAATAACCTAGGTGGATCTCGGCTTTGGGTTTTATCTGCCTATGGCTTGATCCTTTTGGCAGGAACTGTCTATGCCCTTGTAAACTTGGTGAAAAACAGGACAAATCTTTCCTCTTTTCTTCCGGGTGAAGAAGAGCAGAAAAATCTGAGACTCTTCTTCCGTTCCCCGGTACTATGGTTTGATATTCTCATTCTTGTGGTTTTGGCAATCGTAATCATGATGAATCCGGGTGCAGGTGCAGGGGATATAGCAACAACTGTATAACGGATTAACTGTAAAAAATAAATATCTCATTTATATACAATATAGGTCTGCAATTAGGGCAAAACTTCTCGGTAGTTCATCGCCTTTATCTTCCAAAAAGAGTCTCCAATATGCCTCTTCCTAAAGCGGCACCGATATTACCGCCCAGTCGGCGTCCCATACCTTTTCCAAACACGGACTTTCCGATGCTTGCCCCGACTTCTCTTCCGATCGAGCCGGAAACGGATCGGCTGACTGACTTCACCACACGGTTTTGCAGCTTCGAAGTCTGTGCCTTGTCCCTTTCCTCTTCATTTTCTGAAACAGCCTTCTCCTTTTCCGCTTCCTCAGAAAGACCTTTTCTCGTAAGCATCTCGTAAGCAGAATCTCTGTCAATCATCTCATCATACTTAAGAGCCAAGTCTGATCCGAGCTTTGCTTTTTCCTTCTCTTCCGGGCTCAGTTCTCCGAGGAAAGTCTGCGGCGGGAAAATCATTGCCTTCTCCACCATAGTCGGCTTTCCATCCGGATCTAAGCAGGATACCAAAGCTTCTCCGGTCCCGAGATTTTCCAAAACCTCCAAGGTATCAAAGGCCGGATTCTCTCTGAAACTGTCCGCAACCGCCTTCAGCTTCTTCCTCTCTCCCGGCGTATAGGCTTGCAGACCATGCTGAATCTTATTGCCAAGTTGCGAAAGAATTTCCTCCGGAATATCCGCAGGATTTTGGCTCACATAATAAATACCAATCCCCTTACTGCGGATTAACCTCGTTACTTGCGTTATTTTCTCTAAAAGAACCTTCGATGTATCCTGAAAAAGCAGGTGTGCTTCATCAAAGAAGAAAACCATACGAGGCTTTTCCAAGTCTCCCACCTCCGGCAAATTCTCATAAAGCTCGGACAGAAGATACAAGAGGAAGGTGGAGTAAATCTTCGGGTCGGATGCCACTGACTTCGCATCCAAAATGGAAATCACTCCCTCACTGTTCGTTGTCAAACGGAAGAAGTCTTTGACATTAATCGCCGGCTCTCCGAAAAATTCCTCTCCACCCCTGTCTTCCAGAGCGACAACGGAACGCAGAATAGCATTTAAACTTTGTGTGGAGAGCTTACCGTAGGACTTTTCATACTCTTTACCGTTTTCACTGACATACTGCAGCATGGAACGAAGATCCTTTAAATCCAGTAAAAGTAATCCTTCTTCATCCGCAATGCGGAAAATGATACGGAGAATATCGCTCTGCACATCGGAGAGATTCAAAATACGACTCAAGAGCAAGGGCCCCATCTCCGACACGGTAGTTCTAAGAGGAATCCCTCCCTCCTTCGTAAAAGAGAAGAACTCCACCGGAAAGGCTCGGTAGGAAAATTCACTCTCGGAAAGCCCGCACTTCTTTCTTCTCTCTTCTATCTTTTCCGTCGCCTCTCCCGCCTTAAAAAGCCCCGAAAGGTCTCCCTTGAAGTCCGAAAGAAATACCGGAATGGAAAGTGCGGAAAAATGCTCCGCAAGAACTTTCAAACTCACGGTTTTTCCCGTTCCCGTTGCACCGGCAATAAAACCGTGTCGGTTCAGTTTATCCGAATTAATGCTTACTCTTTGTCCTTCGCTGTTTATTGCAAAATCAATCTTAGCCATAGTGCCTCCTATATCTAAAATATTCTATATTTTTTCTCTGTAATTTTCTAACACAGGAAAAAAACCGACTAAATATACGGTATTTTCCTCTACACGATATATTATAAGATAATCATGCTTCTTAAGTGCAAACTTCCTATACCCCTTTGAAGCTAAGTAGGAATCTTCACAAAATGAAAAAGAAGCTGCAAAAGCTTCCAAAAGGGCAAAAAGCTTGATTGATATCTTCCATCAGTTTATTTGCAGCTTGCATACTTTTTAAATTAACTGCTAAATACTGTATTGCGTTTCCAATTCCGCTCTATCAGTAACTTCAATATTATAAACCATACTTTGCCTTTATTTCCCTTAGCATAGTGCCTGCCGGTTTCGTTCTACCTGCAAGAATATCTGATTCTGCTATCTCTAAGTCTTTATAAATCTGCTCTTTGCGATGGATTTCCTCGTAGCTTTCTATACTCATTAGTACCATATCCCCGTAGCCATTTTTTGTAACATAAATCGGTCCGTCATTTTCATGACACATTTCTGAAATCTTAGCGGTATCTTTCAATTCTTTTATCGGAATAATTTTAGGCATTCACTCACCTCCTTTTCTAAGTTCTAATTATGCCATAATTATGTCCTTTATGCAAAGCACTTTCCCCGCTCCTTGCGTATTCCCCAGTGCTATGCTAGGATATTCAGTTATAAGAGGAGATGAAGACTATGATGATTTCAACCAAGGGGCGCTATGCCCTAAGCACTTTAATCGATATCGCAAAAAATCAGGATGAGAACAGTCCTGTTTCCATAAAGGAAATGGCAGAGCGGCAAGGCATTTCCCTGAAATATCTCGAACAAATTATTTCCCTGATGGTAAAAGGAAAGCTCTTAAAAAGTGTGCGTGGAGCAAAGGGAGGCTATCTTCTCTCTCGAGACGCCAAGGATATTCTGGTTGGTGAAATTTTGAATGCTGCGGAAGGGACTCTTGCACCGGTAGATTGTGTCAGAGACGGTGTAAGCTGTGAAAAATCCGCATCCTGCCCCACCTTTCCTCTCTATAAAGAAATAGAAGATGCGATTTATTCCGTGGTAAATCGCTATACACTTCGGGATCTTGTGAAAGGGGATAAGGCTTAAAATCCCTGTGCTTTCCTTAGCTTTTATGTTATATTGAATGTCGAGTCTTTCTTTCCGTGTATACTGCATTTTTCTATGAATGAGTACTGTTGCAATTTAGCCAGTATAAACGGTTTTAGAAAGAAAGCTGAGGTTTTAAACGACACGGTAATCTATCTTAATTTTTAAAAATGGAGAGTCTATGAAGTTAATCAGTTTTGCTATTCCTTGCTACAACTCTGCTGCCTATATGGGAAAATGTATCGAAAGTATCCTCCCCGCCGGGGACGAAGTGGAAATTCTTATTGTGGATGACGGTTCCCAGAAAGACAATACTTTAGAAATTGCAAAGGAATACGAGCAGAAATATCCTACTATCTGTAAGGCAATTCATCAGGAAAATGGCGGTCACGGGGAAGCCGTAAACACCGGCTTAAGAAATGCAAGCGGGCTTTATTTTAAGGTCGTGGATTCCGATGACTGGTTGGATTCCGAGGTTCTTTTAGAGATTCTGGAAAAAATCAGAAATATTACCCTTTCCGGAGACAGCATTGACCTGTTCGTTGCGAATTTCGTCTACGACAAGGTCGGGCAGGAGAACAAAAAAGTAATGTCCTATGGCAATGCCTTCCCGGAAGAAAAAATCTTCGGCTGGAACGACATGAAGCGTTTTAATCTGGGGCAGTATATCCTCATGCACTCCGTGATTTACCGCACAAAGCTTCTTCGCGATGCCAATCTTGTCCTTCCTAAGCACACCTTCTATGTGGATAATCTTTTTGTTTATCTGCCGCTTCCCCATGTAAAGAAGCTGTATTACTGCAATAAAAACCTCTACCACTACTACATAGGTAGAGAAGACCAGTCCGTGAACGAAACCGTAATGATCGGAAGACTGGACCAGCAGTTCCGTGTAAATCGCCTCATGATTGATTCCTGTGATGTCATGAAGGTACAGCCGAAGAAGCTCCGGAACTATATGATTCTTTACCTGGAAATCATCACTACCGTCTCCTCCGTTCTTTCCATCAAGTCGGAAAACGAAGAAAATATGGAGCGAAAGAAAGAGCTTTGGAACTATCTTAAGAAAGAGCATTTCCCGCTATGGATCCGTATGCGCTCAAGTTTCCTTGGTCAAGGAGTAAATCTTCCCGGGAAAATCGGAAACAAGCTGACTATTTTAGCTTACCGCTTAAGCAGAAAGTTCTATGGCTTTAACTAATTGTTATTCGATTGCAAGTTTTCCTTCATGATGAGTCCTATCTTCTTCAGTTCCAATTTCAAGCAACAAGGTCAAGAAGAAGTTAACTTGTGAATAAATAAATAAATAAACTTGTGAATAAAAATTTTAAAAAGAAAAAACCGGCTTTGCATGGCAAATCTTCCTTGCACAGCCGGCATATTTTTGCTAAAAAATACTTAAATCGTAATTATACTTAAATCGAAATCGCAAATAAGAATCATTCACTATCAACAGGGAGAAGAAATGAAGATTGCCATGATAAGCGGTGCATCAAGAGGCATCGGAAGAGCTGCAGCAAAGGCCTTTGCCAAGGAGGGATATTCTTTACTCCTAAACTGCGAAAAAAATATAGACTTACTGGAAGAATTAAAGGGGGAAATCGAAGAAGAGTTACAAAGATTGGAGATAAGCAAAGAAAAGGATGGCTCTGAGAACAACTTTGCACAATCCTTGGATATTACTCTAAAAAAAGGGGATTTCGCTTCCCCTTTCTTGGAAAGCTATTTTCGCGCTAAAGAAGCAGAGCAAGCTGAAATAGAAGAACTGGTCTTAGTCATTAATCAAGGAAAGTCTACCTTGAATCTTACACAAGACTATAGCTCTGAAGAAACCGACAGTCTCATTCAGGCAAACCTTCTCGAGCCTTTTCATCTTGCACAGCGCATGATTCCTTATCTGCTCCGCGCAAAAACAGGAAGAGTTTTCTTCAGCTCTTCTGTTTGGGGAAATGTTGGCGCCTCCATGGAAAGCTTATATTCTCTCACAAAGGGGGGTATCAACAGCTTTGTAAAGGCACTTGGAAAGGAGCTTGCTCCCACTCATATTGCCGTAAACGCCATTGCCTTCGGTGCGATTGATACCGATATGAATGCTTGGCTTTCCGAAGAAGAAAAATCTGAGCTCGAAAAATCCATTCCCTACGGCAGAATGGCAACAGTAGAGGAAGCCGCTGATTTCCTGCTTCTTCTTTCCAAAGCACCGCTCTATCTCACCGCGCAGGTCATTCCCTTTGACGGAGGATGGATATAAGCACTTAAGTACACAGCTTCAAACTCTCGCAGGTTCATTCTTGTAGTAATGCAAAAGCCTTGCGTATGTTCCCAATTTTCTATATAATCAAGAGCAGATACTAAACTTCAGTTAAACGAGATACCGCAAGCTTTGCGAGCGATACTCGTTATGAATAAAAACTGAAGTTTATTTTTTCTTGGAATAAGATTCCATCAGGACGTAAGTCTACGTAAAAGGTGATGCCATGATTCATTATCAATTTTGTCAGATGTAAACATAAGACGATATTTTACAAACCAAGATAGTGTTTTACCACGTCTTGTCCACTTATCAAGTGGGTATCGTTCTTTTCTTATGCGAAAGGACAGTTGATAATGATGAAAAAATTGAATAAAGAGCTTTATAGAACCCCTTTTTCTGTTGGAAAAAAATGGTTTCTTATTTCTATGATTTCTATGGTGATTTTAAGTGCCTATAATCTGATTATTTCATGGCTGCTCCAAAAAATCATCGATCTTGCAGCCGGAATAGATAAAACTCCCTTTTATCAGCTGGCACTCGTTTCTCTTCTTTCTTTTCTTGTATTTATTGTCTTCTACTTTATATTTCGATATGCTCACCCTAAATTTTTGCAGACATTGTCTACTTCTTACAAGGACTTGCTGTTTGCAAAAATTCTCCGGAATAATAGTAGAAAGGTTTCAGAACTTGGAAGCGGACAATTTCTTTCAAAACTCAGCAACGATTTGAAATCCATCGAAGAGAATTATTTTGATTTTTATATTACTCTGATCGATATCGGAATCAGTTTCGTTGGAGCCATCGTCTTAATGCTTTGGTACAGCCCTGTACTTACTATGGTAGCTATTGCTTTATCAATATTGCCACTACTCGCATCCATTCCGGCATCAAAGGAAATTACGAAAACCGAAAAAAATCTTTCCAAAGAAAATGCCGGATTTATGGAATTTATGAGAGATACACTTTCCGGTTATTCCGTAATCAAAAGTTTTCAAGCGGAATCCGAACTGGAAAGCCGTTTTCATGAGGAAAATGTAAAAATTGAAAAAGCAAAATTCCTTCGCAGATTTGCAGAGGAAAATATCAATCTCCTTTCCACCGCTGCAAGCGTAGTGATGAGACTGGGTGTATTTCTTTTCGGAGCCTGGCTATCCTTATCGAATTCGCATGTTACCCCGGGGATTGTGCTCGTCTTCCTTCAACTGCTTACCTTTGTTATCACTCCAATAGAAAAAATACCTTCTCTCTTTGCAAATCGTAAAGCGGCACGCTCTCTGATTGCACAAACTGCTGAACTTCTTTATGAGAAACCTGATGAACAAGAAAAAACAGAAATCCATTCTCTAAAATCGGCAATTGAAATTCAAAACCTTTCTTTTTCTTATGAAGCTAGTGAAAAAGCACTACGAAACGTCTCTTTGACTTTTCATGCCGGGAAAAAATATGCCATTGTCGGCACTTCCGGTTCGGGGAAGTCCACATTATTTAAACTGTTGACCAAGTACAGCAGCGAATACGACGGTAATATTCTATTTGACGGAATAGACTTGAGAAATATTACTTATTCCTCCCTTTCACAGATTATTTCTGCAGTGCAGCAAAATGTTTTTGTGTTCCATGACAGCATTTATAACAATATTTGCCTGTATAAAAACATACCGGAAAAGGAATTTGACTATGTGATTCAAAAATCCGGACTTTCCTCCCTTATTCAGCAAAAAGGAAAAAACTTCTCTTGCGGAACAAACGGAAATAAACTCTCCGGTGGAGAAAAGCAACGGATTTCCATTGCACGAGCCCTGCTTAGAAATACATCCATTTTACTTATGGATGAGGCAAGTTCCGCATTAGATGAAAAAACGGCAGACGAAATCATGCATTCTATTTTAGATATGCCCAGTACCACAAGCCTTGTTATTACACATCGTTTAAATAGTACGTTGCTTAAAAAATATGATGGGATTTGTGTTCTGCATCACGGGAAAATAATCGAGTTTGGCCCTTTTGATGAACTTATGAAAAATAAAGGCTTGCTTTACTCTCTGGTTCTGCTTTCCCAAAGTTAAAGAATATAGCAGCTAAAGGATATAACTACCCCAGAGCCACATCCAGTGCCATCATGACGGTAAATCCAACAGCGAAGAGCAGCACTCCCCAGTTTGAGTGCTCCCCTTCCGCGGTTTCCGGAATCAGCTCCTCGACAACCACATAGATCATCGCTCCTGCCGCAAAGGAGAGGAAATAGGGCATAAGAGGCGAAAATACCGGTGCAAAAAGAAGCATAAGAACGGCTGCAACCGGCTCCACTGCTCCGGAAAGAACACCATTCACAAAAGCCATATGTTTATTCTGTCCGTTTGCGTGCAGGGGCATAGAAATAATTGCCCCTTCCGGAAAATTTTGAATAGCAATACCGATGGAAAGCGCAAGCGCCGCACCAAGGGAAAGTCCTGCATCTCCGGTAAGCATTCCGGCATAGACCACACCTACCGCCATACCCTCCGGAATATTGTGAATGGTCACTGCAAGGAGCATCATAGTCGTACGCTGAAAAGAGCTCCTCGGCCCCTCCGCTTTCTCTGCATTCAGATGCAGGTGTGGAATCAGCTTATCTAAGGCAAAGAGAAAGAGCGTCCCAATCCAAAAGCCGATAACAGCAGGAAGAAAAGCAAATTTTCCGAGGCTACCGCTTTCTTCCATCGCCGGTATGAGTAAACTCCAGATGGATGCCGCAACCATGACCCCGGCCGCGAATCCCGTTAAACCCTTCTCTACATCCGGAGGAATCACGGGTGCATTTCCCCCTGTAGTCTTATTTCCCTTCAAAAAATACACGCACGCGGAACCAAGGCTCGTGCCCACGAACGGAATCAAAATTCCCAAAGCAATATATTTACCATCCATTCTTATTCTTTCCTTTACTACTGTCATTTTTCTAATGAAGAATCAGCCTTTTCTATAAGCTACTACTTTGCTATATGCGCGCGACTTTTCTGTCATTTCACTGCAACAAGAAAATCGTTATAGATTCTCCATTTGTACAAAATTAGATACAATAAACAATATACATCCGGTAAACACAAGAAATTTTTTATAGAAGTGAAATAGTAAAAAATGAGATAGAAAAAAAGAATAGAATAGTGAAATCCGCAAACAATATAGCTGATCCTTAAAAAATGCGTATCATGTATTCCCGCACGATACGCATTAAGCAACAGAATTTTCAATTTTTTCGATTTTTTTGATTTCTATTTCCTATTTCCTCCAGCCATCTCTTTTAAAACTTCAGGCGCATCTGATACCACTCTACATTCCCGTGTACCGAGTCGGAAAGTCCTTCCAAAGAAAAACCTAGCCGTGAATAAAAAGGTATTTTTTCTTTCTTACAAGTAAGAACCAGTCCCTCTCTTCCCTCTTCTTTCGCCATTCGAATGAACTCTTCCAACATCTTCGAAGCAATCCCTCTCCTTTGATAAGCGGGAACCGTATTCACTCCGAAAATCATCTGCCAGCTTCCCTCTTCATCATGCAGGGACGCATCCTCATACATTAGATCGGTCAAATTTTCTTCTTTCGTGCAAAATCCGTCCACAAAGGAAATCAGCTGATCTCCTTTATACAAAAGGAGAAAATGATTTCCGTAGAACTTTAATCTCTCTCGAAAGCTCTCTTCCGTTGCCGCTTCCAAAGGCGGAAAACATTCTTTTTCCACATCAGACACTGCAACAAGGTCTTCTATACTCCCTTTTCTTAAGCTCCAGTTCCCCTCCGTAAATCCCAATTCTTTCAACCATGAACTATTCATTATTTCTCCTGTAAACTCATCTTTTTCATCCAATTCTTACCGTCCACAAAACGAGAAACCATGAAGGACACCACATAATCTCCGGCTGCATTAATCATGGTTGCCGGAGGGTCAATCAGGTTCCCTATAGCCACAAGAATAGGAAATGCCAGTTCCATATTGTTCGGGAAGAAAATCGAAGCAATAATGTATTCTCCTATATATCCGCCTCCCGGAACACCACTCATGCCGACTGAGGACAGTACTGCAACAAGAACAATGGCCGGAAGCTCGGAAAAGTGCACCGGTGTTCCGAGTGCCCCCATTACAAAAACAATCTTTAAAACACAGGAAAAGCAGGAGCCGTCCATGTGCATGGTTGCTCCCAGGGGAATCACGATATCCGAAACATCCTTAGAGATGCCGCTTTCCGCTGCAGCCTCCATATTGGTCGGAATGGTCGCCACGGAAGAACAGGTTCCGAGAGACACAACGGCAGGCTTTAAAATGTGGCGGAACATCATTTTCACTCCATCCGCTCCGGCACCGATATAAGCCATAAGAGGGAAGGCCGTGAAAATGTAAATAAAGCAAACAGGATAGTAAAGAAGCAAAGCTCTCGCATAGCTTTCCGTAATCTGCGAACCGTAGGTCGCAACGAGATCGGCAAAGATGGCAAAAAAGGCAATCGGGGCATAGTATGTCACGATCTGCACAAACTTCATCATCACGGCGGTAAGACTGTCCAAAAACTCCGCCACCTTCTTTCCCGCTTCTCCACTCAGATTCACGGAAAAACCGAAGAGCAAGGAAAAAATAATCAGAGGAAGCATCGCCTTACGGGAAAGCAGCATGGAAAAGTCTTCTACCGTAAAGAAATTCAGCACCATTTCCGTCATGGTAGCATGTTCCCCGACTTCTCCTTTTGGTAGATTTGCCCATGCAGCTGTTACGGGCGGAAATATTTGACAAAGTAGAAAATAAACGAAGGCGGCAAAGGCTCCGGTAAGTACAAAGCTGATAATGGTTACCATCATGATTTTTCCGGCTCTTTTTCGGCTCTTGGTACTTGCAACTGCTCCGGCAATCGAAGCAAAGACCATAGGCACTACAATGCAAAACATCATTCGAATGAATAAAGTTCCGAGGAATGCAATCGAATGAGAAAAGCCCGGTGCCAGTGCTCCCGTAACTGCGCCAAATATCATGGCTAAAAGTAAGATAATTAAAAAGCGATAATTATTCGCTACGGATTTTGCCTTCATGTGTTTCTCCTTTTTTTGTTTTTTCCCAGTATAGCACCGGTACTACAAAAAAATGAAGCTCCTATTTCATTTTTTGTAAAATTATCCTTCTAATGGAAATCCGGTTAAAAACCGGAAAATTCCGGGGAAGCTTCCGTCAATTTCGGGGTGAAACTGAATCCCCAGCACCTTCTCCCCATACTCTATCGCTTCAATCGTCCCATCCTCACTGTGCCCTACGACTTTCAACTCCTCCGACGGCTCCGTAATCCGATAATTATGCATACTTGCGCCTTCTATCTCCTTTTCCGGAAAATACTTCCGAAGAACCGAGTCCTCCGAAATCGTGACTTTGTGTTTAACCAAGTCTTCCTCACCCCGATTCGGATTTAATTTCCAGTGCTCTTTCACAGGCTCAACAAAAAAGTACTTTTCCTTTTTCATTTCCGTATAGACTTCCAGAGTACTCTTACCGGGTCGGTTTTTCCGCTCTCTTTTCGCAATAAAATAACTGTGTATTGCCTGCATGCCGAGGCATACCCCGAGGAGCCTTTTTCCGCTTCTTAGTGCATAATCGATGACCTGAAAGTGATACGGGAAAATGCGTTTTCCTCCGCAGATTAAGAAGCTGTCACAGAGTTCCAGTGCTTCCTCTGAAAGAAAACCACCTACGTTTAAAATTCCAATTGGAAGTCCTCCATTTTCCGTAATACGTCTGGTGTAAAGCTCCAAAAATTGTGAACGGTCATGATAGGGGTTATCGGTCTCCAGTAAATTCGTTGAGGGAATGATGCCTACTTTTTTCATCGTTTACTGCTCCTTATCTATAAAAAGCCAAGTTGCTCTCATCCACTATAATGCAACCCGGCTTTTCATAAGAAAATATTTACTTAAAAATAATTTAAGATTGAAGAATATTCCTTATCTTAATTTGCTCTTTATCTTTATTTTAATTCTCCTCTTTACCTTCCTTTACCAAGGTTTTACTCATGCAGTGGTTTCTCCCGAATTTTGGGCATAAAAATAAGTGTGCTGCAAGAATGCTTTGAAACCTGCAGCGGCACTTATCTTATTCTTACTGATTACCTCTTACAAAGCGAGTAATAGTTCATTTATGTACATTAAGAGATATATCCCTTGGCCCTAAGCTCTGCTTCAGACTTTTCCAGGTTTGCCTCGGATACGAGGATAATCGGTCCTGTACAACCCATTCCGGATTCCGCATAGATTCCGAGTTTCCACAGGCAACGAACCGCATCATCAAGATCGGTGACTTCAATCCCGAAAAGTGCTGCAGTAACCACTTCCTTGGGAGGTTCCTTAACCTCTTCACCGCTTTCCTTCGGCTTGTTTGCCTCCCGAATCTCGGCAAGAATATCGTCAAGTCCGGCTCTCTTCGCCTTCTTGAACTCCTCTTTTGCAACTTCGAAAACCTTACCCTTAACGAGTTCTCCTGCAAAACGAAGTGCATTGGCTACAACAGGAGCACCGGAAGCACGAGAGACAATCATCACGAGCTTCTCATAATTCTCTCCGATACCGGGTCCATAACCGAATCCCTGCGCCTCAAAGGATCCGCCTGTTGTAAAGGAGGAAAGCATCTTGGAAAGCACATTTCCGGTTAAAGAATCGGTTACCAGGATATCCGCCGTACCGCGAAGTACATCGTTTCCTCTCATCACGCATCCACCGTCGGAACGGGAAGACTCTGCAAAATGAATCGGATAACCGTTCGCCTGAAGCTTCTTTAAAGCCTTCTCCGTCTGTCTTGCACCGTCTACGTTTAAGATACCGATAGTCGGCTCGGCATAGCCGCAGGCCTTTGCAGTGATGATGCCGTAAATGGCATTTTTTACCATTCCTTCGATACGGTCCGTACTGGAAGTACCGGTAGTGTTCGCAATAAACATTTCCTTACCGATACCCGGTGTTACGGCACGTCCTACAGTAGATACCCCGATAGGGAACGGATAATGCATGGTTACCGCACCGTCAATCTTTCTTTCGTTTAGAAGCTCGTCCATCTTATCATGTCCTGCTTCATCATCCGGAACTTCCACGGTCTCTACCAGCTCATGCTTTAAGGAACCGATATATACTACATCAACGCCGTCTCTTGCCGCGTCCACCGCAGCCTTCATGGAGTTTTCCTCCCCATGCTCGGAACCCATACCTGTTAAAGCGATACGAGGCTTCTTCCCAAAAGAACCGGTCTCTAAGCCCTCTGCCATGGCTAAAAAGGTATCGGCAATCAGCTCTTTAATTTCCTTAGCCATTCTACCCTTCCTTTCTTATTCCTGATTTCCCAAAATGGAAGCAGCAAAATCCTTCATGGACTTCGCAATCATAGAACGAACTTCTTCCTCCGATACTGCTCCTGTTCCCTTTCCGGTATTTTTCTGGATAATGAAGGAAACACCGTCAAAGAGGTTGGTCATTCTTCCAAGGAAAAGTGATCCCTTACCGATAATCATAGCCTTGTTCATCTTTCCGGCTTCAATGTCTTCCTTGGCAAATCCAACAAAAGGCACACCGGAAGGAATATGTCCCTGTGTCGGAGCATAACCCACTAAGCCCTTCTCCTCGGTAAAATTAGCAAGGTCAGCTTTCTCAAGCCAGCCCTTCTTTACGGCAAGAGCGGCAATCATCTTATAGTTCGCCATCGGCACATCTCCTGCACCTGCGGGCTTGGTAATGTCGGCATTCTGCATCTCCGGAGAGAATTTATCGATATCCTTTACGGTAAGTCCTGCGCGCTCAAGCGGATCGGCTACAAGAGAACCGATAACGTTCTGCGGAGCAGCTCCTGTACCTACAGTATGACGACCGATGATATCCAGATTGATTTCAGCGGACTTTCCGTCATTCTCGGAAACGATAATACAGAAGGAAGCAAGGCAATCCTCAAGCATCGGAAGCTCTTTCTTTACATGGTCTTTCCCGTTCATGGCAAGTTTCGGTACACAACCTCCACCGATTACGGCAACGGTATGGTATGCCCCGGCTTTAACCAAAGCGGCGGCCTCAATCATGGCATGAGACGGACCTGCACAGAAGCCTCTGGCATCGGAACCGGTTGCATTCATAAGTCCTGCAATTTCAGCAGCTGCCTTCGCAAAGTTTCCGCCGCCACGCTGGTTTACATCACCGCAGGCTTCCTCGGAACAGTCGATAACATACTCGATTTCATTGGCATTTACGCCGGAGTGCTTTAAGGAATGTAAAATAGCAAGAACAGAACTTGCCTTATTCATGATGTTCTCAAGCATTACCTCTGCGGATAAGTTTACATCAATATCATGTGCTCTCTTTACACAACCGATAAGCTTACCTTCATAGAACAAAGGCTCAGCCTCATGTCTGTCTACAAAGCCCTGAATCTCGGAAAGCTCAGCACCCTCTGTTACACGATTTAAGATTTCTTCGGTAATAACAGGATCCTTTGCAAGCTCCGGCTTATGCTGAGCCACAAAGCCCTTCTCCATATATACAACTTCAAAGCAGTCACAAGCCTGTGCAAGAAGCAGGAACTCCGCCTCCGGCATAATCTCACCGAACTTACCGTAACGGCTTGCACCCTCTACTTTTTTATCATAATAAGGAAACTCCACTCCTTTTAACTCTTCCGGAGTCTTGTTTCCGATATAAACCTGATTTGGCCAATATGTCACACAATCCTCAAAGGAACGAACATGCTTTCCCATCTCCTTTAAGAAATCTCCGTCCGGATTTACCACTCTTTCCGTAGCAATGGTGGAACCATGCTGCAACATCAGTCCCGGTGTGTAATTTAAGCAATAACCTACGCCTTTAATAATACTATTCATATTGATTCCCTCTTTTAAAGAATTAAACTTGTCATATCGTGACTAAGATGAAAGAAACTAAGAGATTTTTTTGCTATTTTTTTCTCAATTTTTCGTAATTTTTTTAGAAAAAAGGGGAGCCCGAAAAAGCTCCCCTATTTTTTTAAAGGTACTTACAATACTCGGAACGAATATTGTTCATTTCATTTACGATGTCATCAACATCTAAAACCATTTCCATCATGCTGACCTGGTCGTCATAAACGGCCTCGTCAAACTCTGCTTTAAGCTCCGGTTCGCAAACATGATAAACTGTGAGTCCAAGCTGGACCCCTGTCAATGGACCTGCGAAGGTAGGATCACCTGCTGTAACGGTCTCAGCTGCAAGCCCTGCAGCCTCTCCCTCAGCAGCGCCAAGAACTACAACCAGATTCTCCGGTCCGAACTTCTCAGCAAAATCCTTTACTCTCTTCTGATTTTCCAAATCCATTGCGCCTGCGCTCGTTCAAACGAAGCATTCAGTGGAAGCGAAAACTACTTCTCCGCCGGCAGTCTCAACACAAGCCTGAATAGCTGGTCCTGGAACGCCGTCACGGTCTCCGATGATGATTACTTTTTTACCCTTTAAAATAGCCATCTCTTCTCTCCTTTCTTGAAAAGTTTATATCGTAATGGCAAAACGCCAAATACGCGGTATAAATTTAGGCATTTAATGCAACGTACTTCTCCACCATTGTCTTAATGGATTCTTCTGTTGCAGCATCCTTAACTAATTCTTCGACCTTCTGGCCATCCTTATAAATCGCCATAACCGGAAGTCCGAGAATCTTCTGGCCGATTGCCAGTCTTCTTGCCTTTGTTGTATTTAAGGAAGTGAACTTCAGCTTTCCTTCATACTGATCAGCTAAAGAATGAACGAAAGGCATCAGTGCAGCACAAGGTACACATCCGTCTCCAAAAAAGTCTACGAATACATAGCCTTCAGCCTTTAATACTTCCTCTTCAAAATTGTCCTTATTAACTTCTAACATAATTCCTCCTTTTATATAAAATAATCTGTTTTAAAATGATGATGTACTCAAGAAAACGTATCTTCGAGGAATGATTACTCCATCTCGTTCAGATATTTCTCTGCCTGCGTTGCGGCAATTGCACCGTCAGCGGCAGCGGTCACAACCTGTCTTAAACTCTTCACACGAACATCCCCTACGGTAAATACACCGGGGATATTGGTGTGCATATCTTCATCAGTAGGAATATATCCTCTTTCATCCATCTTAAGATTGGTTCCCTGGAAAAGCTCCGTAGTCGGAATTCTTCCGATGAAACCGAAGATACCGAACATACCGTCTTCTTCACTTGCTTCCAGAACCTGCTCCTCGCCTGTAACTACGTTCTTTACCTTAATCTTCTGTAGGATATCGTCTCCGGAAAGTTCCTCTACAACAGTATCCCACATAATATGAAGCTTCTCGTTCTTGAAAGCCTTCTCCTGAATGGATTTTGCCGCTCTTAACTCATGTCTTCTGTGAATGAGCGTTACGGAGCTTGCAAACTTAGTCAGGTACATAGCCTCTTCTACAGCGGAATCTCCTCCACCGACTACAAATACGGGAAGGTCCTCAAAGAAGTTGGCATCGCAGGTTGCACAGTAGGAAACACCCTTTCCGAGGAACTCCTGCTCTCCCTTACATCCGATAGGACGAGGATTGGCTCCCGTAGCAATAATCAAGGTTTTTCCCTCATACGTTCCGTTAACACCCACAAGTCTCTTTACATCCCCCTCCAGCTCTACAGACTTGATTGTATCGTGTACACGATCACAACCAAAATGCTCAGCCTGCTCTGTCATTCTCTTAATCAGAGAAGGTCCGGACTCTCCTTCTACAATCTGTCCCGGATAGTTCTCAATAGAATCCGTGATTGCAATCTGTCCTCCATCCTGCCCCTTTTCGATAATACAAGTGGAGAGCCTTGCTCTACCTGCATAAAGGCCTGCTGCAAGTCCCCCCGGACCGGCACCTAAGATCAAAACATCATACAGCTTTGACATAGTCTTCTGAATCTCCTTCCCAATGCTTTATTATTTATTTTTTCTGCAAAAGCAGTAGAAACCCGTTTCAAATCAGTATCTCTATTATACACTAAGCAAAGTTCTAGGAAAGAAAATTTCCAAGTTATTCCTTTGTGTATTTACACTCTAGAGGTACTATCCGTAAAATAGCCAAATATGAAAAAATCCTTTTTTGCAAATCTCTTTTACAAAATCTTTTGGGTTCTCACCCATTCTGTTAATTCAGAACGAGATGTCGCACGCTTTGCGAGTGATACTCGTTAAGAATTGTAAGGGGCAGGGTTCCTGCCCCCTCGAATTCTGTTTAGTTCAATACAGAGCTTAAACTCCTGTACTAAACTTGCGTTTTTAAAGTTGATTTAAACTTTATAAATCGCAGATATCTTACAAGAA
Organism: Oribacterium parvum ACB1; assembly: GCF_000238055.2. GTDB lineage: Bacteria > Bacillota > Clostridia > Lachnospirales > Lachnospiraceae > Oribacterium > Oribacterium parvum. Next base: position 1,630,495 of record NZ_KE148312.1, on the reverse strand, counting down.
AATCATCCTTTACTTAAAGATGGTCTGCTTATCTACATCCACGGTGAGTGCATGTAAAGCTTTCTCTACGATCTTTCTTCTCAATGCCTTCTCTTCCTCAGGCTTTAAGGACGGATTACCAAGCGGGTGAGGAATAGCAATAGCCGGAACGATACGGTTTGCACCTACTGTCATGGAAATAGGTGTAACAGTACATACATGTACAACAGGAATTCCTGTAGCTTCGATACCTTTAACCATCGTTGCACCGCAACGTGTACAGGTTCCTCACGTACTGGTCAGAATGACCGCATCTACATGGTCTTTCTTCAGTTTTGCACCGATTTCCTCGGAGAACTTCTTAGCGGAAGCAACGGCTGTTCCGTTACCTACAGTAGTAAAGAAATAATCGTAAAGCTTTCCGATCTTTCCTTCCTTCTCAAGGTCTCTTAAAACATCCACCGGAAGAACTCTATCCGCATCCTGATTTGCGTAGCTCGGATCATATCCGCCGTGTGCAGTCTCATACGTCTCGGCGGTTAAATCATTTACTCCCTTGATGGAGTACTCGCCGTAACGAGTTGCGTTGGAAGACTCGATGTGGTCCGGATTTCCCTTCGGAACAATACCGCCGGAAGTAACTAAAGCGATAGTAGCCTTGGAAAGATCCTTAACAGCAGGCATCGGATCTACACGGTCGAAGGACGGCATCGGATACTCTGTAGTAAATTCCTTGCCTGCAATCTTAGCAAGAAGCATCTTAACCGCACGCTTGGAACCTCTCTCCTCTTCGAAGAAGTTTACACGAATTCCCTGCGGGATATATCCTTCTTCCTTGGAAGAACCGATATGCTCTCCGCGAGCAATCTTTAAGCCTAAAGGAGCCATCTTTTTAACGGCATCTCTCATGCCGGCAGCGCTGTTCTTTGTGGAAACAATGTAGACCTTGCTCTTTGCTTCATCAGCACCCGGGTTCTCTACATACATACCTGTAATAACAGGGATATGCAGCTCATCCTGAACGGCAACAGCGATGGTTGCGCAAGCAAATCCGTAACGACCGGCGTTAAATGCAGGTCCTGCGATGAATAAATCCGGCTTAAGCTCAGCAACCTTCTTTAAGATTTCCGGCTTTACCTTGTCTGTATTCTCACCAAAAAAACTGTCTCCGCAAACGATGGTTCCGATAATTTCAGCCTCATCGCCGAAAGCCTGCTGAAATGCAAGTCCCGGTCCCATTGGGCCCTCATGGTACTCCATTGGATAATCAGCCTTATCCTCTCCACCTACCTGAGCGAAGAACTGGTTAATATATTGTACAACTCTTAATTTTCCCATTTCTTTCTCCTTATCTTGCACTAAGCTTATTGAATCCTACTTCAGAAGTAGCACCGGTAATAACCTGTAATTCCACTTCCAACGATCCGTCCGGCTTCAGTGTTGTATCACTTGCTCCTGCAATCTTTGTTACATAGTCCAGTGTGCCGATCAGCTTATCGAGCTTCGGAAGGGTGATCAACTGGTTCGCATTTCCGGCAGTTACCAATGCATTTGCGGCAACATCCGCATCGGCAAGAGACTGAGACTTTCCGTCTCTTCCTGCATACTCATCGGTAACGATAACGGTCTTGATTCCCTCAGCCTCAATCTTCTTGCAGTTCATAATGAGGTCAGTATCCGGATTTCCGAAGCCTTCCTCGGTAACAATTACCGCATCCAGGTGAAGCATCTTGCAAAGCTTTGCAGTCTGGTTGGAAGAACGCTCCTTATCAGCAAGGTAAACGTTCTCATTGGTAATAATATGTGCTACAAAGTTGATGGTCTTTCCATGCTCCTCGAAGAGATCCTCAATAACCGGGTTGTTCTCGTGAACATAGGTCGGATTCTTATCACAAGCGGAAACACAGTTTCCGGAAATGATAGCGCCATCCATATCCTCTGTCGGATAGAGAATGGTGGGAAGAATCTTCTTCGCATCTACGCCGTATACATAGGTATCATGAAGAAGTCCCTGAGACTGTAACATCTGTACATAACCAACTCTCGGAAGATTCGGATAGGCATTTGCTCCCTCGATAAGATCTAAGGTCTCGTATACCTTGGTCTCATCCGGAGTTAACTCCTTTGCCTTCTCCGCGATAAATGTAGCAGTCTTAAGACCTGCCATACGAACAGCCTGCTCATACGCGTGAGACTCTGTTCCCTCTACCGGTTTACATACACAGGTTAAGTTAAGAGTCTTGGAGAACGGAGTGTACTCTGCGCCAAGACCTGTCATATCAATGATTCCCTCCTGGAAACCAACAATCGGTCCTGCAGTAACCACCGCCATACCCTTTAAGCAGTAGGTCTTTCCTGAGCCGACTGTCTCTACGGAAGAAATCACTCCCGGGAAAACGCCGCCCTTTCCTTCTACCTTTACTCTGGGCTCAATAACATCCTTAACCGGAGTGATACGAACCGACTCGCCCGGTTTAGCGATATCGAATTCTACTTCTTTGATCTTTTCTTCCGTAAGGAAGACCTCCGTAAGTTCCTTCTTCGACACATAGAGAACATGATCCTTAATCTCGGTTGTGTCTGCGAACTGGATGTCCTTGATGAAAATCTTACCTAATTCCAGTTTCACTTTTGCTACCTCCTTTAAAAAACTTTATGTTAATTAATGCAACATAAGCGACTCTAATCCGCTATCCAGAAGCGTCCAATCCAAAGTCTGAAAATCCTTCTGCACTTCTTCTGCATGAATACGATCCTTTTCCTCGAATTTCTCACAGGTATTTAAAGCATATTCAATCAAATCCAGAGATTTCATATCAAAGCCCTCTTCCGGGGTCTTATCCAAAAGGACTGACTCATACGGAGTTTCATTCGGCTTGATGGAACCGTCAAGAGGATGTGTCAGAATCTTTCCTCCCATATGAACCATATCCCTTACTCCCTTTAAAATATCCATGAATGAGATTTCACGAAAATCAATTTCGACATCCGTATTCGGATACTTTTTAGGAAAATTCTCCTTCACCAGCGGGTTATTTGTTACAATCACCAGACTCTTCATCTCTTTTCTCCTTTCTTCCATAGAGAAACAAAAAACAGGGTCGGAGAACTGTCATTCCCACAACCCTGTTTCACATTGATTCAGAGTCCCCAATATATCCATCCTTTTACCTGAAAGATTCATTGCGCTTTGCAACTTGCCTCTTCGGTGGTTTGCACTCTCTCTGGATATATCTTGTTTTTTATTTAGTATAAAAAACAGAATTTAGGCGTCATACCTTTGTTTATATTTTAACGTAATCCTTCGTTAAATCAACCAAAACAGGGTAATTATAGCCATCTTCTATGAATGTCGGCTAAGGAGGGGCAAAGAATTAATTCAAGAGCCGATATACGGCATAAAATCTATAAATATTATCCTATATATATATATTTCTTAACGGATGAAAATAAAACAAAAGTCTCTTATTTTCACTTATAGAATTTATCTATTACGCTTATGCAATATAGCTAAATACAATTTTACATTTTTTAATTTATTAGATACTATATACATAACCCGAGACGAAAGTCAAAAATAGCCAAAGATGAAAAAAAGAGAGAGAAAAGGCATGAATGAACATGTCTTTTTTCTCTCTTTTGTATAGACATTTTTCGCTCACCGACTGTACAATCCTAATCCGATTCAAAAAAATTTCAGCTATTCTCAGCACTGCATAAATCATTTTTAAAACTCAAAAAATTATACAAAATCATAAATTAAAATCTGTAGGAATTGCCAAGTTGTATTTCGAAGTGTTTTTAGCTAGTATTATTTGGTCAAAAAATAATTTTGTTTCCATAAAATCATTTTGGTCAGGAGGGGCTATATGAATGTAGAACAAAACAAAATGAATGAGTTATTTAAGTGGGACGGAAAGCCGGCTGTGGCTCCCACCATATCCTTGGCTTTACAGCACCTTGTCGCCATGATTATCGGCTGTGTAACTCCGGCGATTATCATTTCCAACGTAGCAGGATTGGAAATAGGGCAAAGAATCATCTTGATTCAAGCATCTTTAACCATGTCTGCCGTTTGTACTTTCTTTCAGCTCTTTCCTATTAAGAAAGGATTTTTCGGAGCGGGACTTCCGATGATTCTGGGAATCAGCTTTGCCTATCTCCCCAGCATGCAGGCCATTGCAGGAGAAGGTGGCGGAGTCGAAACCATTGTAGGCGCTATGATGGTCGGCGGTATCGTTGCCGTAGTAGTAGGTGTTTTCGTAAAGAAGATTAGAAAGTTTTTCCCGCCGCTCATTACCGGTACCGTTGTGTTCACTATTGGTCTATCTCTCTACCCGACTGCCATCAACTATATGGCAGGTGGTGTTGCAAATAACGCTGAGTTAATTGCTAAAAAGGGACTTCCGGAATCCATGATTTACGGTTCCTGGCAGAACTGGCTGGTTGCTCTTATTACCTTGATTGCCGTAATGTGCTTCAGCACCTTCGGAAAAGGTATTTTTAAACTGGCTTCTATCTTACTCGGTATGGTAGTCGGATATCTTGTTGCACTCGCTTTCGGCATGGTATCTTTCAAAGAAATCGGCACTGCATCCTGGTTCTCCTTACCGCATTTCTTACCCTTCGGTGTTAAGTTCAGCACCCCCGCTTGCATTTCCATCGGCTTGCTTTTTGCGATTAACTCCATTCAGGCAATCGGTGACTTTACAGCAACTACCATGGGCGGTTTCAACAGAGAGCCGAGTGATGATGAGCTTCGTGGCGGAATCATTGCCTACGGTGCAACGAACTTCCTGACTTCTTTCTTCGGAGGACTTCCCACAGCAACCTATTCTCAGAACGTGGGTATCGTTATCTCCAACAAGGTTGTTGCAAGAAGAGTATTTGCCACAACAGGACTGTTTATCTTAGCTTGCGGACTTTGTCCTAAATTCTCCGCACTGCTTACTACGATTCCGCAATGCGTACTCGGAGGAGCAACCATTACCGTATTCTCTACCATTGCCATGACAGGAATCAAATTAATCACACAGGAACCTTTAACAGCACGCTCCACCACAGTTGTCGGACTTGCTGCCGCTATCGGTGTAGGTATCGCACAGGCTCCGGCTTCCTTAGGACTCTTCCCGGTTTCCTTCACCATGATCTTCGGAAAGTCTCCTGTTGTATTGGCTACCATCATTGCGGTATTCTTAAATATCGTTCTTCCAAAAGAGAAGAAAGCATAAGATATTGTCACTTAACGAGATGGCGCGTACTATGCGGGCAACACTCATTTTGAATAAGAGCCAAAAGAGCTTAAGACCATTCCGTCTTAAGCTCTTTTTCTTTTTATATTCTATTCCCGAAGTATTTTTTAACTTTCTTTTTTCCTTAGCATTGCATATCCGGCAAGAGAAAGGAGAGATATTCCAAAAAGGGACGCCCACAGTCCGGAAAACATTTCATCTCCCGTGGAAACAGTTGATCTTCCTCGAGCATTCTTTCCGTTTGCGTTACGATTCGCAGCAAGCACGGTTCCGTTCTTTTCTTCGGGAAGATTTCCCTCAGTAGCAGATAAAGAAACACTATCTCCGGAAGTCATCGGACGATCTGCACCAAGAACTCCTCCCGAACTTTGCGGAATAGAATTTCCCGGGATTGCAGATGTATCGGACGGTTTGGGATTTACAGGGGTTCTTTCCGTAATTCCGTTTCCGCCGGGATTTCCGTTCTGTCCGGGATTTACCGGCTGATTCTTCTTCTCCAGACGAGTAGAGAAGGCAGCCCTGTTTTCACCGGACTGCCTTCAAATATGGATTAAAACTCTCCCCCCTTCAATGCATTTCTGCAAGCTTGAGTTTAATGCAATTTACTTTTCTCTCTTCTTCGTATCTCTTACCACATTAAAGAGAGCAAGAAGAGCGAGTACGTTCGGGATTACCATAAGTGCGTTGAAGAAGTCGGACATATCCCAAACCAAGTTTACCTTTAAAGTTGTGCCGATAATGATACAAACCACAACGATTGCAGAATAAAGCTTTACTGCTTCCTTGCCAAACAAGTACTGAACATTCACTGCACCAAAGAAATGCCATCCTAGTACTGTAGAGAAAGCAAAGAAGAAAAGACAGAAAGCTACAAAGAAATGACCAAAATTACCAAATCCGGCCACAAAAGCCTGCTGGGTTAAACGAATACCGGTAAAAACCTCACCCGTAGACGGATCAATCGTTCCGAGGATACCGCTTGTCAAGATAACAAACACGGTTAAGTTCAATACTACGAAAGTATCGATAAATACGGAAACCATAGCGCAAAGTCCCTGTGCATCCGGGCACTCCGCCTTTGCTCTTGCATGAGCGTGAGGAGTAGAACCCATACCTGCTTCGTTAGAGAAAAGTCCTCTAGCCACACCGAAACGAATTGCCTGACGGATGGTAATACCTGCTGCTGCACCTACAACTGCCTGCGGGTTGAAAGCACCGATAAAGATGGATGCAATTGCTCCCGGAAGCGCTGTGATATGCAAAACAATGAAAATCAAAGCACCTACAATATAAATACCTGCCATGAGCGGAACAACTTTTTCCAACACAGCAGCAAGTCTCTTTGTACCGCCAAAGAAAATGAAAGCGGCAATGGCTGCTACAAATACTCCGATAGCCACACTGGGAATATTGACATTCATAACAGCAAATACTTCCTTGAACGCAGCACCAATGGAGTTGGACTGTACCATATTTCCCATGAAGCCGAGTGCAAGGGTAATAAAAATCGCAAAAGCTGCTGCCATTGCTTTTCCTAATCCACCCTTAAAAGCGGCTTTAATATAGTAAACCGGACCTCCGGTTACTTGTCCGTTTTTTTCCTCTTTATAAGTCTGCGCAAGAACAGCCTCACCGTAGATGGTAGCCATTCCAAAAAAAGCGGATACCCACATCCAGAAAATTGCCCCGGGTCCACCACTTACGATTGCTGTTGCCGCTCCGGCAAGGTTTCCTGTACCAACCTGAGCTGCAATAGCAGTTGCAATCGCCTGGAACGGAGACATTTCTCCTGTATCATGCTTCTCACCATTCAGATTGAAATGCCCGAAAACCAGTTTGAACCCCTCTCCAAAACGACGAAGCTGGATAAACTTCAGACGAAAAGTGTAATAAATACCTGTTCCGCACAAAAGGATGATGAGCAAAAATCCCCACAAGAAATCATTCCCTTTGTTAATGATAGCATTTAAAGCATCCATATCTTTCTTCTCCTCTTCTAGAGTCGCTTTTCTCTGAGATATTGTATTGTTTGTCTCAAATCAGCGCCTCATCACTTAGACATTGTGATTGACCCTTTCATCAATCGCTCCCCGCCATTGGATCATCTTTTCTTTCCGGAAACATAAAAATAGCTGAAATAAGATAATGGTTCCCATGAAAGAAACTGTATCTTGCCTCCTCTTTATTTTTATCTTATTTCGAATTTGTTAAGATTTTATCTATATTTCTCGTCTTTTTCAACAATATTATTGTATTTATAGGGATAGTCTATAGTAATTTTTTATAAGGAATGTAGTTCTCCTGTAATTTTTAATAAAATGACTTTCTTAGTCCAGTTTAAAGAAATCTTCTCTTCGAATAAACTCCGCAAGTTTCGCTCCAAGATTCTTTTGCGCATCTCCTGTAAGATGCACTTTATCCGGATACCTTTCCAATGTAAGTTTTGCCGTATTAAAAGAAAGAATTCCTTCCGACTCACAATACACGGACAATGCTTCATTCAGTTGTCCATCCACAGTACTAAAAGCGGAATAGGCTTTATCACCGCTAAAATCCAGACTAGGAGGACAGACATAGAGAATATCTTCAGAAAGAAAGGGAATATTTTCTTTTTTAAAATCAGAAAAAAAGCCCTTAAGATGATTCAAAACTCTTGGAATATCCGGACGACCATAACTTAAAAAATCATTTACTCCCAAAAAAAAGATAAGGAAATCCTTACTTGTCAAGTTCTTACAGGCCTCCTTAAAGTCTTCCCACTCAAAAGGAAGATAGGGAATACAACGCCCCACCTTGGCTCGGACAGAAAAATGAACTTCCGGAAAAGCTTTCTCCAGCATCGTCGTGTAGCGTTCCTCCACCGGGAGCCTCAGATCCTGATGCGCATCATTCGGAAGATAGCCGTAAGTTAAAGAATCCCCATAAATCAGACAAGAGCATTTTCTTTCAGTTCCGTCCTTCATGACATTCCCCCTCTTATTGATTTGATATTTATAGACGAGATACCGCACGCTATATAAGCGACACTCATTAAGACTATGAATTTCAAGTATCCGATTTCTATCGAACCTGAATTGTAATTAATTTCGATTGTTATTCTCCCCTATCCTTTTTGTAAAGCGTGCGAAGACATCGGCACTTAATGAGCACAAGCAAAGCGATGTGCGAATTTAGTACCGCTATGTCGTAGCCCGAGCGAGAGCGACTTTACAAAAAGGATAGAGGAGAAGAGATAAACGCTTATTGATGCTTCAGCTCCTGGCCGGCCACTCTCTCCGCCTCTCCCGCAACTCTCTTCGTCATCTTCACCTTATCAAAGTACTGAATCAGTGCTTTAGCGCACTTTCTGCTCGTTCCAAACTGTTCCTTCAAGCTTGCAATGCCGAGTATCTCATTTTCTGAAAAATAGCTCTTAAGATAGTCTTCCGCCTTGTCAAGATTCTCTTTTAAGATTAGAAGCTCCGGATCCTCTCCGACCTTTACAAGCTGCCCTTCCACTACCAAGTTTTGCAGAATGTCGAGAAAGTCCTCTTCCTTCGCTTTCTTTCGGTCGAGCTCCTCCACACGAGGAAGCATAAAGCCGGCTTCGGAAAGCTGGGACAAGATATTTGTTTCCATTCTTTGGTAGGCTTCGTCCTTGAAATCCGTTCTATCTGTGAGGAGCAGGTATTCGCCTTCCAAACGCACGCCGGAAATAAAGGGCATACAGGCATCAAAGAGGTTTTGCTTACTATTCTTTAAGAGCTTTTCGCGCATCTCCGCCTTCGGAATGCCGATTCGATAGGGGTGTTTTTTATAAAAAGTTTCCAGTACATGCTCCATTTCCGTACTGAGGATATACGCATTTTCTTTATGCAGAAAATAGCGTTCCTTCTGCACAAGAACAGGGAAAACACGCTCTTCCCGGATCAGATTCTCCATGGCGGGCTCGATTTCTTCCTTCGAGTGAGAAATTCGCTTTGCGAGAGCCGAAATCGTATACAAGGTTTCCAGTTCTTCTCGAAGAAGGGTTTCCAGTACATCCTCTAAAGAGCCCTTGTCCTTACTTAAAAGCTCCTGAATGGTATCGTCCGAGAAGCGTTTCTTCTTTCTGGCATTGGGTTCAAGTACCACGCCGCCTCCGATGGTTTCCACCGGACTGTAAAAGCGGAGAATAAAACGATCACCCCTCTTAAATACCGTTTCCTCTTCCAAAATAAACTCACAAAGCCCCTCTTCTCCCGGGCCGATTTCTTCCTTGTCCAGAAGCACCACGCGACAAAGCACTTCCTTTGTCCCGGACAGGAAATGCAGTCTTTCCCTGTTTTTCAGGCTTCTCTTCGTATCGGGAAGCATGGTCACCTTTCCGTCCATAAGGGTGGAATTCTCCATACTGTTTTCCGCAGAAATAACGGAGCCCTTATGGAGCTCTTCCTTCTTTACACCGGTTAAATTCAGCGCCACACGCTGTCCGGCTTCCGCAATTTCGGAGTCCTGCTCATGCACCTGAATGTTTCGAATCCGCGCTTTCAGTCCTTCCGGATAGATCTCCAGTGCATCTCCCTTATGAAGCGTTCCGGAAATAAGCGTACCGGTAATAATGGTTCCAAATCCCTGCAGGCTGAACACGCGGTCAATCGGAAGACGCGGAATTCCTTTGGTATCTCTTTCCGGAAGCGCCTTTACCATCGCGGAAATTGCCTTTTTGCAATCCTCTATTCCCTCCCCTGTAACGGAAGAAACACGAACAACCGGTGCGTCCTCCAGGATGGTATCCTTTAGTTCCTTCCGAATATCCTCTTCCATCATAGAAATCCATTCCAGATCCACAGTATCACACTTTGTCAGCACCAAAATACATTTTTCAATACCGAGGAGCTTCAGGATATCCAGATGTTCTCTTGTCTGCGGCATGATTCCTTCATCGGCGGCCACAACCACAAGTACCATGTCCATCCCCACTACACCGGAGACCATTTGCTGAATAAACTTCTCATGTCCGGGTACATCAATGATTCCGCAGCGTAAGCCTTCTTCCAAGTCAAACCAGGTAAATCCCAGCTCAATGGTAATCCCTCTATCCTGCTCTTCCTTTAAGCGGTCTGTATTCCTACCGGTCAGCGCCCGTATCAGTGTCGTTTTTCCGTGATCGATGTGTCCCGCCGTACCGATGATAATGTGTTTCACTCTAAAGCCTCCTGAAAACTCTCTACTACTCTTTCTAATTCTTCTTCCCGAATCGTGCGAAGGTCAATCCAGAAATCATCCTCCATAACTCTTCCGATTAAGGGCTCCTTGGTAAAATGCAGTCGTTTCTCCAGCTCCGGCACGCTGATTTTATGCGGATGGAAGGATACGGCAAAACTGTCCATATAAGTATCCGGAAGAGATCCGCCTCCCACCTGTGAGGTACAGGCACGAACTGTACAATCTCCCGGTAAACGATTGTCCCGAAACAAGTTGCATAAGCTCTCCGCTCTCTCCTTTATAGAAGAAAGCGGTTCGGAAAGCATTTTCAAAACCGGAATCCGCTCTTCAATCCCTTCCATGTGAAGGTACTCCCGAAGCGTCATGGAAAGTGCCGCTACCGTAAACTTATCAATTCGAAGAGCTCTCGTCAGCGGATTCTTCTTCATGGCATCGATATACTTTTTCTTTCCGATGATAATGCCGGCCTGCGGTCCGCCAAGCAACTTATCTCCGCTAAAGCAGACAACGTCCACCCCGGACTCGATTGCCTCCTGCACCATCGGCTCATGCCGAATGCCGTACTTTTCCAGCGGTAGAAGTACACCGGAGCCCAAGTCCTCAATAATCGGAATATTGTGCTCTAGGGAAAGCGACTTTAAATCCTTTGCCTCTACCGACTCGGTGAATCCCATGATGCAATAGTTACTGGTATGCACTTTTAAGAAGGCCTTCGTATTTTCCGTAATTGCCTCTTGATAATCGGATAGATGGGTCTTATTCGTCGTTCCAATCTCCACCATCTCCGCATCGGACTGTGCGCAAACGTCGGGAATCCGGAACTTTCCCCCTATTTCAATTAACTCTCCACGGGAGACAATAACTTCCCCGCCCTTAGCCAGGGTGGAAAGAATGAGCAGCACGGAAGACGCATTGTTATTCACCACCATGGCATCCTCCGCCCCGGTGATTTTACAAATCATCTCTTTCATATGAGAATAGCGCTCGCCTCTCTTTCCCTCTTCGAGGTTATACTCGAGGTTCGAATAGGAAGAAAGCAGCGTCGCAAGCTCGGTGGAAATCTTGTGGCTAAGCGGTGCTCTTCCGAGATTCGTATGTAAAATAGTTCCGGTTCCGTTTAAAACCGGACGAAGTTTCAGCTCGATTCCCTGCTCCACGTGCTCCGCTATCGCATCCTCAATATGGTCAATTCTGCGCAGAATTTCGTCTTCTCTATTTTCTTCGGAGGGAGACAGTAGTTTGATTTCTTCCCGTATCTCCTCGACCGCTTCTCTTACCTTGTCAGTCACATAGGAGAGACCGTAGTCTTGAATTAAATCCAGTACTTTCCCCTCTTCCAGAAGGATGTCTACCTTCGGAATTCTTCGGAATAAATTGTTCTTGTCCATATACAGCTCTTTTCTGTTTTGATGATGGGAAAAACGAGATACTGTGCTTTTCTCGCATGAAACGCATTATAGACGAGATACCGCATACACCGCACGCGATAGCCGTCCATAAAGATAATAAAATGATATAATCAATATATTATAGCAAAAAAGAGGAGAGGGAAAAAGCAGGACTTTTCCCCTCTTTTTATTCCGCCTCCACATGATACAAGGCATAGAAATAGCCCTTTTTCTCCAATAGCTCCGTAAAGTTCCCTTCTTCCTCGACTTTTCCGTTCTTTAATACGCATATTCTATCCACACGGCTTAAAATCCGGCTATCTAGGTCATGAAGAACCAGAATTTCCGTTGTATTTTCTATGTTTAGCAAAGTGTCCAAGACCAGATAAGTATTTTCCTTATCCAAGGAAGCCGTAATCTCGTCCGCAAGTAAAATGGGCGTTTTCCGAAGCAAGCTTCGCGCAATACTGATTCTCTGCCTCTCTCCTCCGGACAAGGCTGCTCCGTTTTCTCCACATAGATAGTCTAAGCCCTTTTCCTTTACGAGATTCCGAAGTCCTGCCCGCTCTATCACGGACTGTAGTTCCTCTTCCCGGCAATTCTGAAAAAGACAGATATTTTCTCGAATCGTTCCGTCAAAGATAAAGACCTCCTGCTGGATGTAGGAGATTTCCTTGAAAATTCTGTCTTCTCCCAAATCCATAGTGTCCTGCCCGCCAATGCGGATTGTCCCGGACTGTGCTCTTTCCATGCTCATAAGGATTTTCAAAATGCTGGACTTTCCGCTTCCGGAAGTCCCGAGAAGAACCACCTTCTCTCCCTCTTTTACCCGCAAGTTTAAACCTTTCAGAACTTCTTTTCCTTCCGAATAGGAGAAGCAAATCTGATTAAAGAGAATCTCTCCGCGAAGGGAAGGTAGTGCTTCCGCCATACCTGATTGCTCTTCTATAGCAATTTTATCCCCTACTCTGTCCTTATGCTCGGTTGTGCTTTGATGCTCTATGAATTCCTGTTGCTCTAGGGCCTTTTTGTTCCCCACAACTTTTCGTAACTCTTCCTCCCTCTTTATCGTATCCCAAAACTTATCCGTAAGCCTGTACGCGGCCTTCGCTTCCGAAAGCATGGAAGGAAGAGAACTTAAAGGATCAATCAGATAATGAATCAGCTGTGAGAAGGCAATGACTGTTCCGATGGAAATGCTATGCCTTGTAAATGCAATATACGCAGAAAGAAAGAGAATGGAAAGCCTTGTGATATAGCCTGAAATAGCCGCAAAGTAATTTACCTTTTCGACGCACCTTTCCCGTTTCAACATCGTTTCTTCCGTTTTTTCGTTTACCGCGCCATGCAATTTTGAAAAGATGGCTTCCACCTTATAACTTTTGATAATGGTAAAGCCGATGGAAAAGTCTTTTAAAAAAGCGAGATACTCCGCATTTCTTGTCGACAACCGGTCTTCCAGCTCTCCCATATTTTTCCCGGAATACAGCGCCGCAAAGAAAGGAATGAGAGAAAGAACGCAGGACATACAGGCCAAAAAGACATTGTAACGAAGCATCACGATCATCGCGCCGATACCGCAGAAAAGAATCTGCGTGATAATCGGAATCTGATCCAGAAACTGCTCTTTTATCTTCATGAGGTCGGTACTTAAAGCGGAAAGATACACCGAACTGTTCGAAGCATAAAAATCCGCAACCTTCTTTTTCAATAAATAATCGCAGGCAAAGTTCCGGTACTGTAAGACCGCCCTGGTACTGAATTTTGTTCTAAAAAAATATGTCGCTACGGCGGAAAAGAACTCCATCAAAAAAATACCGGCAGTAAGAAGAATAATCCCTCTTAAAGAATATTCTCTACTTCCCGATAAGTAATCAATCAAAATCTGAAATAGCTGCGGCACCGAAAGAATCGCCAAAGATAAAACACTGGTTCCAAGCACTGCCATAAACAAATTTAAGCTGTTATTCTTAAAAAAATTCCGGCTCAGCGGATTGCATTTTAACATGATTCAAGTATGCCTTTCGTTGTTCTAACTCACGATAAATATTCTATATTAATTTATAATAGCATAAGTAAATATATTACAAAAGAACCGATAAGCTACATCCTTATAAGCTGTTCAACTATCCTTTTAACTAAGATGCTTATCTAACTATTTACTTGCATGCTATACAGGACTTTTTAATTAATTATGGCGTGTTGTGATTATAATTAATATATTATTCCATTTTATTTAATCTATACTCCTTATACTATTTTTCATATAAAAGATGATTATATTTCATATAGTAAGGATACAAATCAATGGCTAACAAAAATTTACTGAAACTAAGATTTCTCTTCTATCTTCTATTAGCAGTCTGTTTTTTTCTAATTGCACTAAAGCCTGCCGGCCGTTTTCTGCAAATAGAGGATGATTTAAAAGAGCTAAAAGGAAAGGCAAGCAACAAAACTATTGAATATCGCAGTGAAAGAGGCTTTGGAAACGATCGTCTGGACATTTATTCCTTTACACTTCCTCCGGAGGCTGTGCAAACGCAATTCTTTTCTATCTTAGAAAGCCAAGATAGCTTTTTCAAAATAAAGTCAGACGAAGATGTAAAGGATAGAGTTTTGAACTTAATCGACATACTCCCCAAAAATGATCCTTTAAGAAACAAACTGGAAAACTTATGCAATGAGAAACCACGATTTCGTTATCAAAGCACATTTGGAACTGAAAAAATATATATCATCAATGAAGGTCAAGAAAAAGGATATTGCCTGATTAGCGAGATTTAAAGAACTGCGGAGGAAAAATCTCCTCCGCAGTTCTTCATTTTATTTCTCTGCTGTTTGTAAACGAATCAAAGCTCTATAGAGTTTAGCCTGTGCACGAACTCGCGCTTCTTCGGAACTTTCCTCCTCGATGCGCTTTTCGGCCTTGGCTTTGGCGCGCTCTGCACGCTCCACATCGATTTCATCACTCCACTCGAAGGTGGTCGGAATCAATCTACAGTGGTTGTCCATCATGGAAAGCATACCGCCGATGCAGGCGCCCTTTTTCTCGGTACCGTCCGGAAGAATGACCTTGGCTGTTCCCATTCCCACAGCAGTGCAGTAGTTAATGTGATGCGCCATGATAGCCAAATCTCCGGTGATACTGCGAAGGCTCAGTCTTTCCACTTCGCCGTTGAACTTCTCTCCGTCCATAGAAACAATCTCTAATGGGAACATTGCCATAAGCGTCCCTCCTTACTGTTTCTTTGCTTTTTCAAAGACTTCTTCAATCGTTCCTACCAAGAGGAATGCGGACTCGGGAAGTTCATCACATTCTCCGTCCAGAATCATCTTAAAGCCGCGTATGGTTTCCTTCAAAGGAACATACTTTCCTTCGAGTCCTGTAAACTGCTCCGCTACGGAGAAGCTCTGAGACAGGAAGTTCTGAATCTTTCTCGCACGGTAAACGGTAATCTTATCCTCTTCGGAAAGCTCATCCATACCCATGATGGCGATGATATCCTGCAATTCCTTATAACGCTGTAAAACCTGCTGTACGCCTCTTGCTACCTGATAGTGCTCTTCTCCGACAACTTCCGGAGTAAGAATACGGCTGGTGGAATCCAGAGGATCCACTGCAGGGTAAATACCCTTACTTGCGATATCTCTGGAAAGTACGGTCGTCGCATCAAGGTGCGTAAAGGTTGTTGCGGGAGCCGGGTCTGTTAGGTCATCCGCAGGCACATAAACCGCCTGAACGGAAGTAATAGAACCCTGCTTTGTGGAAGTGATACGCTCCTGTAAAGCACCCATGTCGGTTGCAAGGGTCGGCTGATATCCTACGGCAGAAGGCATTCTTCCAAGAAGTGCGGAAACCTCTGATCCTGCCTGGGTAAAACGGAAGATATTGTCAATGAAAAGTAGTACGTCCTGATGCTTCACATCACGGAAATACTCCGCCATAGTAAGGCCGGAAAGTCCGACTCTCATTCTTGCTCCGGGCGGCTCATTCATCTGTCCGTAAACTAGGGCTGTCTTATCCAAAACGCCGCTTTCCTTCATTTCCCCGTAAAGGTCGTTACCCTCACGGGTACGCTCTCCTACACCGGTAAATACGGAAATACCGCCGTGTGCTGTTGCGACATTGTGGATTAACTCCATGATTAAAACGGTTTTTCCTACACCCGCACCGCCAAAGAGACCAATTTTACCACCCTTTGCATAAGGGCAAATGAGGTCTACAACCTTAATTCCGGTTTCCAGAATTTCTGTCGCGGGAGTCTGTTCTTCAAAGGAAGGCGCCGGACGATGAATCGCCCATCTTTCCTCTGTTTCGGGAGCCGGCTTCTCATCCACAGGCTCGCCCAAGATATTAAAAATTCGTCCTAAGCAGCCGTCTCCGACAGGCACCGTAATGGGGCTCCCTGTATCAACTGCTTCTGTTCCTCTTACAAGGCCATCCGTTGAGCTCATGGCAACGCAGCGAACCGTGTCATCCCCCAACTGTTGTGCCACCTCACAAATCAGCTCATGTCCGTTAAGCTGAATGGAAATGGCATTTAAGAGAGCTGGCAGTTCGCCTTCCTGGAATCGAATATCCAGAACGGCGCCCATGACCTGTATGACCTTTCCTACATGTTTCTCTGTCATGTATTTCTCCTCTAGCTATCCTATAACTCTTCCGCACCGGCAACAATTTCCGTAATTTCCTGGGTAATGCTTGCCTGTCTGGCTCTGTTATAGAACAGACTCAATTTATCAATCATCTCTCCGGCATTGTCCGTAGCCGCTTCCATTGCAGTTCTTCTCGCCGCAAGTTCACTGGCGACAGAAGTGCAAACACCGCTATAGACGAGTCCGGCAAGATACTCCGGCACTATCGCATTAAAAACATCCTCTCCACTCGGTTCATAAAGAATCAAGTTTCGGATTGCCTTCGCCTCTTCTTCACTCTCCTCTTTCAGGTCTGAAAGCGGCAGGAGGGAAAGGCTGTCTACCTTCTGGCTCATCATGGAAATAAAGTCTGTATACAAAAGAACAATATGTCCAAACTCCCCTTCACGGTAGGCTTTACAGAGTTCTTTTCCTATGGCATAGGTATCGGAGACATTGAGTTCTCCCACCAAACTATAGTTTTCATTCACAATGCTGTAGTGTTTCTGCCTTCCATACTCAAGGGCTTTCTTTCCTAAGGGAAATAAAGCGAAATCCTTTCCCTTCACTTCTTCCTCAAGGGCACGGAAAAGGTTTGCGTTATACCCTCCCGCCATGCCTCGGTCACCGGCAATCAGCACATAGCACCATTTTTCCGATGCGTTTCTCTTCACATAGGGAGAAGAAAAGTCTGTGTTGCCGTTTGCGATTTCCGACAAGGTTTTCTTCAGCGTTTGGAAGTACGGCTTCGTATTCTCCGCCCTCTCCTTCGCTCTTCTTAACTTGGAAGAAGCTACGAGTTCCATTGCCTTGGTAATCTGCATTGTGTTTTGAATGCTTTTAATACGGAGTTTCACGGACTTCATATTTGCAGCCATGTTTTTCTCCTTTTATCTCTACTTCTACAGTCTCTTTAAAAATTCCTCTGTAAAACGCTCCAAGGAAGAATTTAACTTCTTCTCCGTATCCTCTTCCAGCTTTCCGGTACTTACGATAGCCTGCATAGTATTGACCGCCTCCGCATCGGAATCAAGGAAATGATACAGTTCTTCTTCGTACTTCTTGATATCCTTTACTTCCACCTTGCTCAAAATGCCGTGTACTACGGCGTAGAGGATCGCTACCTGCTTTTCTACCGGAACGGGCTCGCCCTTGCCCTGCTTCAGTACTTCCACGATACGTTCACCTTGTGCAAGTCTTTGCTTGGTATCCTGATCCAGATCGGATCCGAACTGGGCGAAGGATTGCAACTCTCTAAACTGAGAGTAAACGAGCTTCAAGGTACCGGCAACCTTCTTCATGGCCTTAATCTGTGCATTTCCGCCTACACGGGATACGGAGATACCGGGGTTAACCGCCGGCATGATTCCGCTATGGAAAAGCTCGGTCTCGAGGAAAATCTGTCCGTCTGTAATGGAGATGACATTGGTCGGAATATAGGCCGATACATCTCCTGCCTGTGTCTCAATAATCGGAAGCGCCGTAAGGGATCCTCCTCCAAGCTCTTCGGAAAGCTTAGCCGCTCTCTCTAAGAGTCTGGAATGCAGATAGAAAACGTCTCCGGGATAAGCTTCTCTTCCTGGCGGTCTTCTAATCAGAAGGGAAATTGCACGATAAGCCACAGCATGCTTACTCAAATCATCATAAATAATCAGGACGTGCTTTCCCTGATGCATGAAATACTCGCCCATCGCGCAGCCCGCATACGGTGCGATATACTGCAAGGGGCTCGGCTCGGAAGCGGTTGCCGCAACAACGATGGAATAATCCATAGCGCCGGCATCCTTCAATTCATTCACAAGAGCGGTAACCGTAGATCTCTTCTGTCCGATAGCGACATAGATACAGATTACATCCTTCCCCTTCTGGTTGATAATGGTATCGATAGCAATCGTTGTCTTACCGGTCTGTCTGTCACCGATAATCAACTCTCTTTGTCCCCTTCCGATAGGAATCATGGAGTCAATGGCTTTGATTCCCGTCTGCAAAGGTTCTTTAACCGGCTGTCTTTTGATAATGCCGGGTGCAGGACTTTCTACAGCACGGAACTCCGTGCTCTCAATGGGGCCTGCTCCATCAATAGGCTGTCCGATGGCATTCACTACTCTACCAATCAGAGACTCGCCAACCGGTACAGAAACAACTCTTCCTGTACGCTTTACACTCTGTCCTTCCTTGATTCCCACATCGGAACCGAAAAGGACAGCGGAAACACTGGTTTCTTCCAAGTTCTGCGCCATACCGAAAGTACCGTCACTAAACTCCAGAAGCTCACCCGCCATACAGTTTGTAAGGCCGGAAACTCTGGCAATACCGTCACCAACCGTAAGGACGGTGCCGGTTTCATTTTGTACGATAGCATTTTGGTAATATTTAATCTGGCTTCGAATGACCTCGGATATTTTTTCTGGTTTTAATTCCATTCTATGCCCATCCTTTTTACAAGACTACTTCATTTACATTTTTCCGTATCTCTTTTAATCTGCCGGAAACGGTACCGTCCAAGGTCTTTCCGTCGACTTCCACCTTGAGTCCCCCTAAAACCTCGGGGTCAATCTTCTCCGACAGGATAATCTTCTTCTGACAAAGCTTCTCCAGCTTTGTAATCAAAGCCGCTTTCTGCTCTTCACTTAAGGCTACAGCACTGACCACAAGAGCATCGGTAATTCCCTCATCCTCTTGATATCGCTTTTTGTATGTTTTGTAGCACTCGGAATAGCTCCTGAGCAGGCCCTTTTCCAATAAAACCTTTAAAAAGTTTAAAAGATAAGGCTGTAAGTCTTCCGAAAAAGCCTGATCTAAAAGAGATAGTCTTTCCTTCTTAGGAATAGACGGCTCCAGCAAAAGACGGATATAATCGGGATTTTCCCGGAAAAGAGCCTTCACAAGCTCCATTTCCTCCAGAACTTCCTTTGTAATCTTCTCTTCCTTTGCTAAGTCATAAAAGCTCTTCCCATACAAAGCGGACGACTGATTCATGATGCCTCCTCTACATTTTGTAAGAATTCATCAATTAAAGCCTTATGATCATCTTCGTGGATTTCCTTCTCCACAACTTTACCGGCAATGTCCATAGCGAGACTTCCGATTTCGTCCTTCACTTCATTTAAAGCTTTCTTTCTTTCCAGACGAATATCCGCTTCCGCTTTTGCCTTGATAGAGCTTGCTTCAGCCTGTGCCTCTTTAATCATTTCCTCCGCACGGATGCCTGCATCCTTCTTTGCGTCTTCAATAATACGGCTGGCCTCACCTCTGGCATCGGACATGCTGCTCTCATATTCCGCCTTTACAGCTTCCGCATCTTCCTTTGCTTTCTTTGCCTCTTCTATATTCTGATTCGCAAGCTTCTGTCTCTTCTGTAAAACCTCATTGATTGGCTTAAAGAGGAAGCGCTTAATCAGATATGCTTGTATAAAAAGGTTCAAAATCTGGGCAATGAAGGTCCACGGTATGATGGTTACCAACTGTTGCGATTCCATCCTTTTTCTCCTTTCTATCTTCTTTCTAGGAAAATCATCCTATTATGCCAGGAAGTTCATGAACATTCCGGGTGCAACGAAGATTAAAAGAAGACCGGTAACGAAACCGTAGATACCTGTGGTCTCTGCGATAGCACAACCGAGGAGCATGGTGGAAGTAACATCACTCTTGCACTCCGGCTGTCTTCCGATTGCTTCCAGAGCCTTTGCTACGGCGTTACCTTCTCCAATACCGGGTCCGATACCGGCAATCAATGCTGCTCCTGCACCGATTCCACAACCTGCTAATGCAATACCTTTTGCCAAAAATTGAAAATCACTCATTGTTTTCCTCCTAGAAATTCATTTCCTATACTAAACAGGCTCTCATGTGTCCTGTTTATTTTAAATTAACTTTTCTTCTACAAGATTTATTCTTCTGCAGTATTTATCTTTCGCCGACTTATCCTTCCATAATATTTATCTCTCTGCAGTATGTATTTTCTCAAGTATGTATTTTCTCAAGTATTTATTTTCAGAAGTATTTATCCTTCCGCTGCATTGGCGATATACATAATCGTGAGCATCGTAAAGATGAATGCCTGCATGGCTCCGGAGAACCAGTCAAAATAAAAAGATAAAATAGCCGGTAAACCTACACTCAAGATAGGAATATGGGATAAAAACGCTCCAACAGCTCCCGGAATGAGTCCCAGTAACGCGGATGACGCAAGCGCAAGCGCAGTGTAAATCAATCCGTTAATAACGATGCCGGATAAAATATTTCCAAAATGACGACACGCCATACTAATGGGGGTAGCAATCTCCGAAAGGATATTGAAGGGTGTCATAATGAAAATCGGGGTAGTAAAGCCCTTTAGGTAGCCCAAAAATCCGCCGGCCTTAATCTTATTTGCCGTAATCATGGTAAATACGACGATGGCCCAAGCCGCTTCCGTCGATAAATCTGCTGTGGGGCTTCGTAAGCCCGTCAAGCTGATTAAGTTCGAAACAATACTTGTTCCAAAGAGTGCCGCCACAAAAGGAATCATCTTGTCAAAACGATTTCCTCCCGTATTGGTCCGAACAAGATTGTTCGCACTTTCCACAATTAGCTCCGCTATAGCCTGCCTCTTACCGATATTTTCCACCTTCAGATTTCTTGTCAGGAAAATGCAAAGACCGGTAATGATGAGCATAACCACCCAGCTGACGACTAGGGTTTCCGAAAGCAAAAAGTCCCCTAAAACAGGAATCCCCGTAGGAATTTTTAAGAATATCTTTGCACCGGAAATATCAAAATTCATACTCTAGTTTTCACCTCCTTGTTTTTGTTTTTTTCCCTTTTTCCACTCTACAATTCCTCTTATTCTGAGAAATGCTCCCGGAAAAAGTAAAGGAATAATACCCGGTACGGCTTGAAAGCATGGTGCCACAATAGCAAGAATAATCCAACCAAGCTGCAACATGGTACGTTTTCGGTAAGAGAGCCGCATCCTCTGGTAGGCCTCTTCCTGATTTTCTACGCTAAGAACACTCTGAACTGTAATCCCCATAAGCAAAAAATTCATTACAGCCACAACTGTTCCAAGCAGTCCGGACAAAATCACCCGATAATCAAAGCTCACTTTCTCCGGAATAAAATGGTGAAGAATGAAAATGCAAATCCACATAATAAGCGTGGCTATGCCGCTTTGCACGGCAATCTGCAGACTTTCCTTCTTCACAGTTTCCTGAACCCTCATTTTTCTTCCTTTCCATAGGTAAGAGACTTTCGCAATAAACAAAACATCCTTCTTCGGACAGATTCTCTCCTTCTCAGGACTTATGTTCGTTAAATGCCTTGTCCTTACTTTTCTTTTCTTCCTCTTCCTTTTTACAAACGGAAAGGTAGACTTTATATGCCGTCATACATGAACCACCTAAGCCAAAGAAAAAAGCGGGAATGTATATCCAATAGCCCAGAGAAAAGGCTTCTCTTAAGCGATATACCAAAAATAGGCAAAGTAAAAGCGGCATCGCAAGGGATAGTCCTAACTGTGTCAGAATCGACAGATTCTTTAAGGCCTTTGACCATTCCTTCATGCCACCCTCCTTGATTAAGAGTCTATAGTTTTCCTATAGATTCTTCTCCTTCTTACTCTACACCTCACTCTCCATCTATTCGAAAGTGAATGTGACAAAACAATATCATTTTGATTCTACACTAGCCAAAATGATTATTCAAGAAGCTAAGCAGTAGATTACTATAGTAAAATGCAATATAAGGGCTCTAAGAAATCTGTACGCTCTATAATATCGTCATAATTTGAGATTTTAAAAGATATATATAAAATAAAATAGCTTGTGAAACAGTTTCTTTTCCGCTTCACAAGCTATTCTTATACTCCGGGTTTCCTAAGCTGCATTACGCTTTTTCCATTGCGACTTTTGTTTCTTCCTTCTTCGGTCTCTTTCCGGTAATTGCGGAGGTTGGGCACTTCTGTGCACAGATTCCGCAATCTTTACACTTCTCATTCATCACTGCAAGATCATCAATGACATGAATGGCATCGAAAGGACAGTTTTTCTCGCACATTCCGCAGGCAATACAGCCGATGGAGCAGGAATCCTTAACCTGTTTTCCCTTCAAATGATTTTTACAGGAAACGATGTGTTTTTTCTTATAGGGAACTAAGGCAATCAAGGACTTCGGACAAGCCTTTACGCAGGCACCGCAGGCGGTACATTTTTCCTTATCCACTACCGCTACACCGTTAATCACATGAATGGCGTCGAAGGCGCAAACCTTTACGCAGGAACCGTAGCCGCAGCAGGAATAAGGACAAGCCTTCTCCGTTCCGCCCGGAACTACCACAAGGTCATTACAATCGGCAATTCCGCTGTAATGTGCCTGCTGCTTTGCCTTATCACAGTCGCCCTGACAATGCACATGCGCTACTTTTTTTACGTTATCCGTAGAAACAGAGTCTGTTCCCATAATGGCTGCAATCTTCTCCGCAACAGGAGCTCCGCCTACAGGACACTGATTGACCGGAGCTGTACCCTTTGCAATCGCCTTTGCACATCCGTCACAGCCGGGAAAACCGCAGGCACCGCAGTTACTTCCCGGGAGAGCAGCACGAACCTCCGCCTCTCTCTCGTCTACTTCAACTTTAAATTTTTCCGAGGCAACGCCTAAGAATAAACCCAATATCAATCCGGTTGCTCCCACAAGGCCTGCGGCAACCAGAATCAGAGTAGTCATTAAACTCATAATCCCTCCTTAAATTAATCCGCCGAAGCCGAAGAAAGCAATCGCCATAAGACAAGCTGTAATCAAAACGATGGGTGATCCTTGGAAAGAATGAGGAATACGATCATTTCCTTCGATAATATTTTCTCGTATCCCCGCCATAAGAAGGAGTGCCAAAGCAAACCCCACCGAAATTCCCAGTCCATAGACAAAGCTCTCCGCCAAGTTATAACCATAAGAGACATTGTTTAAAGCTACACCAAGTACC
Organism: Oribacterium parvum ACB1; assembly: GCF_000238055.2. GTDB lineage: Bacteria > Bacillota > Clostridia > Lachnospirales > Lachnospiraceae > Oribacterium > Oribacterium parvum. Next base: position 1,607,093 of record NZ_KE148312.1, on the reverse strand, counting down.
GCACAGTTTGTCGTAATCAAGGGAAGATATACTCCCAAAGACTCGTAGAGAGAAGGAATATTTTTCTTTAAAAACATCTCTACAAACTGCACAAGAGCGGCAATCACCAAGATAAATACAATGGTGTTTAAATATTCCAGACCGTCCTTTAAGCCAAGGGCCTGACAAAGCGGGCCGGAAGCCGCAAGGAAAGTCACATAAATCCCGTGTGTAATGACGGACGCGATTACAATAACGAAAATAACCGCTCCTCCCATACCTTTTGAGGACTCCGTCTTCTTGGAAACACCGAGGAAGGGACAGATTCCCAAGAATTGGGAAAGTACTACGTTGCTCACCAAGGAATACTTAATGGCAATTAAGAGTAAGTCTTTCATACCGTCTCCTCCTTCTCCTTATTTTCCGTCTTACAATCCGAGAAACATCCCATACAATTTCCGCTACATACGAACTCGCTCTGCACGGCATCTCCGTTCGTCGCGGAGGGCAGACGAAGTTTGTTTTGGATCGCGGTCAGCATCGCCAAAACGAGGAACGCTCCCGGTGCCAAAACAAAGATACTGATATTGTACGCTTCCGGAATGATACGAAAGCCGAAAATGCTTCCGGATCCGATAAGCTCACGCACCGTACCGATAATCACTAATGCAAAGGTGAAGCCGAGTCCCATACCGAGTCCGTCGCAGAAAGAAAGTAAGGGTCCGTTAAAGAGTGCATAGGACTCTGCTCTTCCTAAAATAATGCAGTTTACCACAATAAGCGGAATATAAATACCCAGCGCCTCATATATAGATGGCACATAGGCCTGAATAAGGAGCTGCACAATGGTCACCAACGATGCCACTATAACAATTTCTCCGGGTAATCTCATTCTCTCCGGAATGACCTTTCTTAAGGCGGAGATGACCAAGTTCGAAAACATCAGAACTGCCAGTGTGGAAAGTCCCATTCCAAGTCCGTTCATCGAACTGGTCGTAGTTGCCAAAGTCGGACACATTCCCAGCATGATGATAAAGGTCGGGTTCTCTTTAAATATTCCGTTTGTAATTCTTTCTAAATATTTATTCATAATCCCCTCCCTACTTTTCCGCATATTCTTCCACAAACTCCGTGGCAGCATTGACTACATTGGTAACAGCGGTACTCGTAATCGTCGCACCGGATATGGCATCAATTTCATTTTCACCGGCTCCGCCGCCCTTCTTTACGGAAAGTTTCGTGCCTTTTCCTTTGAACTGCTCATAGAACTCCGGAAGAGTCGCCTTCTGTCCAAGACCGGCAGTCTCAGGAAGTGTCTCCGGGAAGGAAATGCCCGTCACCTTTAAATCACTGCTTACCCCCACTACGACCACAACCGCTCCGCCGTAGCCGGCAGCTTGTCCCTTAAGTACATAGCCTACAATATTTCCGGACTCATCCTTCGCAAGAATGGCTTCGGAAAGGCTTGCATTACCGTTGTTTGCGGCAAGTTTTCCCTCCGTTGTTGCCTGTTCCAGCTTTTCCTTAAGACTGTCCGCATCATAATCATGTGCATCGAGAACTACTTTATAGGCAGCATTCGTCTTCTGCCTGATTGCTTCCGCAATAGTATCTTTTGTTGCTCCGTAAACCGCACCGAGAAGCAAACCGGAAATGAGGGTAATTGCCGTTAAAACAAGTGCATCTTTGATAAAGGAATCTTTCTTCATCTTATTTACCCTCCCTTCCAAATGCCTTCGGGACTGTCTTATTATTGATAATCGGAACTACAATGTTGGAAAGGATAATCGCGTAGGATACTCCCTCTGCCGATCCGCCATACAAACGGAAAAGCCCGGTTAAAAGACCGGCAAGAACAGCGAAAATCACTTGTCCCAGGGGTGTAATCGGAGAAGTTACATAATCCGTCAGCATAAAAAAGGCACCAAAGATCAGACCTCCGCCAAGAATTTCCGAAAAGAGATACTCGGGACTTGCCCCTCCCTTTCCGAAAAGTAAGGTAAAAAGGGCAACTGTTCCGATATAGATTAAAGGCATCTTTGGAGAAATCACCTTCCGAATAATTAAGTAGAGTGCACCGATAAGGAGACAGATCTTCGAAACTTCTCCGATTGTTCCCGGAATTCTGCCAAGGAACATATTCATTAAATCCGGTGTTGCTGTGGGACTCGCCTTTAAAACCGCAAGCGGAGTCGCGGTAGCTACTGCATCCGTTCCCACTCCGGTAAAGGTTGTCATCTTTCCCGCAAAGGAAATGAGAAGAAAACAACGTGCCGCAAGAGCCGGATTCATAAAGTTAGCCCCCAGCCCTCCGTAAAGCTGCTTCACCACAATAATGGCAAAAACAGATCCTACAACAGGAATCCAAAACGGAATGTTTGGCGGACAGTTTAAAGCAAGAATCATACCTGTTACTGCTGCGGACCAATCGTTTATCGTCACGGGAAGCTTCATCGCTTTCTGATACACAAGTTCCGTCAAAACTGCCGCCAAGGTAGTCAAAACCACAACAAAGAAAGCATGGAAGCCCCATTGCAAACTACCGTAAATTGCTGTTGGAAGCATGGCAATCACAACATCCCGCATAAGTTCTGAAGAACGCACGTCCTCTCTAATATGGGGACTGGATGAAATTTGTAACATTTTCATAATTTAAGCTTCCCCTTTCTTTTCTTCTGCGGCTTTCTTTTCCTCTGCAACTTTCTTTTCTTCTGCAGCTTTCTTTTCCGCTGCGGCTTTTCTAGCCATTTCCGACTTGATTCTTCTCTTCATTTCTTTAAAGCCCTGTGTCAAAGGCCGTTTTGCCGGACAAACATAGGCGCAACATCCGCATTCAATACACTCTGTTCCATAGAGAGCCGTGAAGCGATTGATATCCTTCTGTAAAACAGCCTTCATCATCATGACCGGCATCAAATTGGTCGGACAAGCAACAGCACAACGACCGCAGTTAATGCAAGGGGTAACAGGCTCTTTAGAAACCTGATCTTCTTTAAATGCCAAAATCGAGCTGGAATTCTTTGTCACGGGAACATCCAGCTTAAATAAAGACATCCCCATCATAGGTCCTCCGGAAATGATTTTTTCCGGCTCTTCGGTAAATCCGCCCGCAGCATCCACGAGTTGCTGATAATTAGTTCCGAGAGGTACACGGAAGTTTCCGGGATGCGCCACAGCGTCTCCCGTAACCGTAAGAATTCTTCTTACGAGAGGCTTTGATTCGCAAACTGCCTCATAGATCGCAATAAGCGTATCTGTATTGTTTACCAGTACGCCCTTATCTGCCGGAAGAATAGAGAAATTAATCTTTCTTCCTGTAACAGCATAAATCAGCTGACGCTCTCCTCCCTGCGGATAGCGAGTTTTTAAAGAAACGACTTCGATATTCGCTTCATCCTTCGTCATCTCAGTCAAAATGCGAATGGCTTCCGGCTTGTTGTCCTCAATACAAATCTTTCCCTTCGCATTCGGAAAAAGAGAAAGCACGACCTTTAAACCGCCGATAAGCTTTTCCGGTGTTTCCAGCATATCTCGGTAGTCGGAAGTAAGATAAGGCTCACACTCCACTGCATTAGCCAAGAAATAATCAATCTTATCCGGATTCTTCGGGCAAAGCTTCACGGAAGTAGGAAATCCTGCTCCGCCTAAGCCTACGATACCGGCATCTTTTACAATCTGCACGATTTCTTCTTTAGAAAGCTTGGTATAATCTCTCTTCTCCCCAAAGCCCGGAATCGTCTCATATTCCTGGTCGTTCTCTACCACAACAGACTCCACCATGCTACCGCCTACGGTCAGTCTCTTTTCAATGCTCTTCACCGTACCGGAAACGGAAGAAATCACCGGGGCAGAAATAAAACCTGTCGCTTCTGCTATTTTCTGTCCCATCAGCACTCTATCACCCTTTTGTACAAGAGGTGTTGCAGGAGCACCTATATGCTGAGACAGGGGATAGACCATCAGCCCCTCAGGACGCAAATCGACAATGGCTTTATCCATCGCCAATTCTTTTCCATCATAGGGGTGGACACCACCCTTAAAAGTGGAAACACCCATCTTTTTACCTCCCAAAAAAATCAATAAATAAACCAAAATGAATTATACTATGAAGCAGAGCAAAATTCACTAATGCACAAAGTATGCACTAAATTAAATGCAGTATTCTTCATTATTCACAAAACCTCTCTCCATATCCTCTACTATTTCGCATGGAATCAACAATTTGAGTCCTTTTTCAAATATTGTAATTGTTATGAAAATGAGGTTGTAAAGTTCCCAACATCCTTCCTACACAAAAAACGACCTCCCAATTGCCGGTTTTTCACCCCGGCAACCGGGAAATCGCTTTATTATGGATTCAGTATTTAACAATCTTTACAAGACTAAGTTTATTTTTCTTCTAGAAGCTGATAAGCCCTCACGAGATGCTGCGCCAAAACAGCCGTTGTCACAAGTCCCAAGCCTCCCGGAACCGGTGTAAGCTTATCCGCCACCGTCTTCATGGTATCAAAGTCTACGTCTCCGCAAAGGTTCCCTTCTTCATCCACGTTGATTCCCACGTCGATTACGGTAGCGCCTTCCTTACAATAGGAGGATCCGATGGCTTTGGCTCTACCTATTGCCGCAACCAAAACATCGGCTCTCTTACAAACCTCTTTGATGTTTTCCGTCTTGGAATGGCAGACGGTAACCGTAGCATTTTGATTGAGCATCAAAATCGCCAAGGGCTTTCCTACCACGAGAGAACGTCCGATAATGCAGACCTCTTTTCCGGCAAGCGGGATTTCAAAATGCTTGCAAAGCTGCATAACCGCCTCGGCAGTACAGGGTGCAAAGGCATTTTCGTCCTGTAGGAGAAGACCTGCAAGATTCTCTCTCGTAATGCCGTCCAAATCCTTCTCTTTCTTCATGTAACGCAGCATTTCTTCTTCATTGATCTGCTTCGGAAGAGGACGGAATACCAAAATACCGTGAATCTCCGGATCGTCGTTTAAAAAACGAAAGACCTTCATGAATTCTTCATTACTGCAATTCGCATCCAAATGATAGTCCTTTACCTCCAAGCCAAAACCCTGAAAGCGCTTCTTAACGGACTGCTCATAAGCAATATCCGATTCTTTCTCTCCTACCCTCAAAACTGCCAGAGTCGGAATACAATGATGCTCTTGCACAAAGCCGAGACATTCCGCCTTGATTTTCTCTACTAACTCTTTTCCTCTTAATTCTTCCATAGTGCTTCCCTTTCTGCTATGTATAAAATAGGGGAAAATCCCCGGCTAGATTGCTTTTTCTACTGTCTGAATTGCCTCTTCCAAAACCTTTAGCTTCTGTAAGGCTTCTTCAACCGCGTCTTCTCTCTTCTTCTTCGTTTCCGCATTTTTCATAAGATTGGTATTAATGCGTACATTCAAAGCTGCTCCACGCATAGCGGTAATGAGAAAGGATGCCCCTACCCCAACGTCCGAGATAGCAATTCGAGATCCGTTCTTTGCCAATTCCAAGAAACTGTCTGCCTTTCCTGCACAAAGCTGTAGAAGATGCAAGGGAACAAGAGAGGCTTTCTTAAGACACTCTTCCATCTGCTCTTCATAATGCTTTTTTTCTTCTTCTGTCTCCTTCGGAAGAGAATAAGCCTGAGACAAGGGATAGAATACTTCTTCATCCGCCTTGGCAAATCGTAAAGCGGATTGCTTCGCTTCTTCCCATTCCTTCATCCTTCCCTGCAGACATTCTTCATAATCGGCATATTTCTTCTTGCCCAGGGTGAGATTTCCCACCATGAGTGCAAGAGAAAATCCCAAGGCTGCCGATAGCGCTACCGCACCGCCTCCGCCCGGAACCGGACTCTTAGAGGAAAGGGCCTCCAAAAAATCCTTAATCTTCTCTTCTCCTAAACGTTCCTGCATTTCCGTACTTCCATACTGCTTCTCCATTCAGTCTTCCTCCTTTATGTTTTTTGAGTTCACAGCATAAGTCTAGATACAGTCTCTTCTTTCCCTCCATTCTACTCTTTTACTTCCATTTTTTCCACTACTTGTGAGCGGCTTCTTCCTCTTGGCAGATTTCCTCGGTACGGGGCAAGTTCATTGCCTCTTTTTCGACTTCGTCCATTGGCTCCGACAGGCACATTACTGTTTTTTTCTTCCTCCTCCAAAGCTTCCTGATTCTTACTTTCATTAGAAAGCTCTTCTTTTCTTTCCTCTTTTTTCTCTCGTCTTTCCGGTCTTCTCTCTATTCGCTCCGGTCTTATGTAGTACGCCTCCTCGCTATCCCACCTTTTCTTCATAAAGAGAAGCAAAACAAAGAATAGGATTGCACCGATACTGAAAAGAATTCCTAAATAATATCCCTCCGGTACAAAACGCATCTCGATTTCGTGATCACCTGCAGTTAACGGAATTCCCAAAAATGCGGAAAAGCTTTTTTCCGTCTCGATGCGTTTACCGTCAACCTTGACCTTCCAGCCCGGATCATAAGGGATAGATGTGAAAAGAACCGCATCGGATCCTGCAGTAATTTTTCCCTTCACATAGCCATCCCTCCACTTATCCAATTCCATTGCACGGCCGGAAAGCATGTCCGTAATTTCTCCAAGTACCTCATAGGAAAAGGAATATACCGTCGCGTCCATATTTTCACCCGTGGTCAGTGATTTCAGCTCCACTTCCGTACCGGCCTCCAAATATCCGAGGGAAAGAAAATATCCCCGGTCAACATGTTCAAAGTTCTTTTCATCGCCGGGAAGGATTGCCTTCACTTCCTTTACCTTATCATTATTGACATAAACATAAATTTCCGACGACTTTTCTACAGTAAAGTAATAAGAGGAAGAATCCATTTTCCCGAGTATGGTTGTGAATATATCCTCTGCACCGAGTGCTCCGGAAATAGAATTCTGTACCAATGCAGGAGTCCCTGCATGAAGATCAAAAGCGTCCAACTCCTTTTTACTAAGAAGATAGGCCAAGGGAAGCGCGAAGTGATTTTCATATAAACGATACTCTCCTACTCCGGACAGGTAGGAAAGACCCTTATCTTCCGCATGCTTCGGTTCTTTTTTCAAAATTTCATATTTTATGCCCAATAAGCTCTTCATCAGAGGACTGGCCCCATTGATTGAATATGCATTGGTAGAGGCCTCCATCCCTAGCTCCGTATACCAATCCGACATATCTCCATAAGCTGTCGATGAAAAGACGGACGCACTGTGGTATTGCATCAATGCACCGTCATCCTTGGTCTTCGCATCTTCCCGAATAAATCTATAAAATCCGGAATCTTCTCTTCGAAGCTCCTTCAAAATCTTAGAACTTTCCTTCGATCCTTCGAGATACGCTGCTCGACTCGTCGTCGGAACGGAAGTCACCGCCATATTGATGCTTAGTTCCACAAAACAAAGTGCAATCAACAGAATCTCAGTAATCCGTACTTCCATACCTCTCTTTTCAAGATAAAAGAGCAGATAAAAGAGAAAAAGAAAAAGGAGAGTCAGGTAAAATACAGACCAGTGAAATGCCTCCTCCGTAATCAGCTTCTGGCAAAGAATCACAAAGGAAAAACTTAAAAACAAAGCAAATGAAAGATCTTTCTTAGCACTGGTCTTTCGTTTCAAAAACCACTCCGCCCCCTGCATAATCAGAAGGAATATAAAAATAAAGCTTTGTCTTGCCGGCAGACTGTTCGGATAATGGAAGCCGTGCCAGATAAAATTCAAAGCATTTACGGAAAAACTCATGAAGAAAAAGAGCATAAAAGCAGCGTAAATGATTTTTTTCTTCTTCTGGATGGCGGGATTTTTGTAGTATAAGGGTAAAATAAACAAACTCAAGGTTCCTGCATAGATATTGGGCCAATGCTTTAAGCCCTGCTCTGTTTCCACAAAAGGAAAGAGTCTTGCCATCATATCGATAATGCTAAAATACTGAATCAGGGTCTTCGGAAAGGAAATACTTGCCGATGCAGTCAAACGCAAAGCAAAAAAAGCAGGTAAAAGCAGGATGCCGGCCATAATTCCGGAAAGGAGCGAGTACAAAGCAAAGCGTCCTGTTTGCCTTCCCAAGTCCCTTACGTCTGTTACTGCAGCATAAAAAAGCCTGCTCACGAAATAGAGAATCAGAAAAAGGCAGATCATGATACTGATATAATAATTGGATAAAATTGCGAGTGCCAGGCTCACGGTATAGAGAATGGGCTTTCCCTCATCCATAAGCTCCTCCAGCCCTAAAAGAATCAGAGGAAAGAGAAAAATACAATCCAACCACATCACATTCCAAGAATAGGCGGCGACATAACCGGAAAGTGCATAGAGCATAGAAAATAAAACGGCAAAAAGACCATTTTTCTGAAAATGCTTTCTCAAATAAATGGAAGCGGTCATTCCGGAAAGTGCTATCTTTAAGATAATGAGATAGCTGATATATTCTACTACAAGCCCTTTTGGAAACAGAATTACAAAGAAGTTCAGAGGACTTGCCAAATAATAAGCAATAAGAGAAGTAAAGTTAACGCCCAAACCGATATTGAAGCTATACTTTAGAGAGGAAAAACTCTGCAATTTCGCTTGAAATTCTCTGAGAAACGGAGCGTATTGATGATAGAGATCCGTCCTTAGAAAGCTCTCCTGCCCGAAAGGGAAGATTCCTTTTACAATAAAAATAAGTAGCATGGTCACAAGGGGCAAAAGGAAAGATAGCATATCCTCTTTCCGAATCCACTTCTTTGTCATTTTCATTTTCACCTCAAAAACCTCATTTAAAAATAAAGAACTTACTTCCGATATAGTTTAATACCAGATTGATTCCGGAACTGAGAATCCAGCCCGGAGTATGCGTAAAATGCAGAAAATCCACAAAAAACATCAAAAGCAAAAAGCTGAGAATACCCGATCCGATACGGAGGCTAAAAAAAGAAAAAAGCTCTCTTCCTTTATTCCCGCCCGACTTTTGAAATACCAGATATTTATTCGCAAAATAAGCAAAAAACACCGCTATAACAAACGCAATCAGATACGCAATTTTATAAGAAAAAAAAGGCGGAATTCCCATTCTTTCGAACAGAAAATCGCAGCCGGCATAAACAATATAATTTATCGCCGTGGTGAGTACTCCCACAATGATATAACGTACGCCTTCCTCCAGTATGTTTTTTTTCACGACCCCTCCAAATAAAACCGGAATAGACCGACTTTCTCTTAAGTCTTTTTAAAATCCAATGTCAAGTATACGAAAAAGCATCTTTAATGGCAATGCCCAGAATGGGAAAAGGGAATAAGGCATACACCTTATCCCCTCTAATACTCTGCTTTATTCCTTACAAGTCAGCTTTTATCTCCCGATTCCTACTCTTGCCCTTATGACGCATAAGCTCGAATCTTCTCTTCTACCTCTACTCTGGAAATACTCAGAGAAATCGCCAGTTCTTCATACAGTATATCTTCCGCCTGTTCCATGAAATGCAGATCTAAAAGTGTAAGCTTCTTTCCCTGCCTGGCTCTTTCTTCCCTTCTCTCTTTCACCGTTTTAATCACTTGCAGCAATGCATTCGGAGAACAACTCTTTATTCCTTCCCGACAGTTCTCTTCTCTTTGCTTCGGTGTCTTACAACATAATGCGTGAATCTGCTCTGCGGTATGCAGAAAAATCTCTGCCTGCTCTCTGGTCATTACCGATCGCATATTCGTCTTGCCGGCTTCCACAGGAGCATATACTGCTCCGGCCGGTTTCTTTACTGCCTGCATCACATAGTACTCCCGGTCTTTCGGAATCCCTTCCAAGTTCAGATGAGTGGTTCCAAGAATCTTATGAACCCCCTTACAGCCATAAACCACATACGTGCCTGACTGAAACATTTTCCCCTCCTTTTCTTTAAATTTTCCTCACTTTTTTCACTTTTCGGACAGCTTATTTTTTTAAATACAGAGTAAAAAAATAAAGCCTGTCACGAACAAATTTCTGTAACAAGTCTATCATTTTTCGGAAGAAGATTCCAGCCGAATTACACGAAAATAAAATCTTTGTCTGTTATAAATAAATAAGATTTATAAAAACAATTATTCTTTGGCATATTTTTTGTTATTTATGATAGGGCTCTCCCGAATTAATACGAAAGCTTCTGTAAATCTGCTCCAATAAAATAACACGCATCAACTGATGCGGGAACGTCATTCGCGAAAAGCTGAGCAAAAGATCCGCTCTTTGATAGAGTTCTTCACTAAGCCCCAAGGAACCGCCTATAACAAAAGTAATATCACTTTTCCCTTCCAGAAAAAGTTTCTCCATATTCTTTGCCAATTCAGGAGAATCCATTTCTTTTCCTTTTATTGCAAGAGCAATGACAAAGGAGCGTTCCGGAATCTTTTCCATCAGCCTCTTCCCTTCTTTATCGAGGACCATTTGCTCTTCTAGAGAACTTGCTCCTTCCCTTGTCTTCTCGTCTGCTACTTCTATCATTTCTAATTTGCAATACTTAAAGAGGCGCTTTCCATATTCGGAAAGTGCCTCTTTAAAAAATTTCTCTTTGATTTTACCAACAGCACAGACTCTTAAAGTCATCTTACACTCTCTTTCCCGAGAACTTCTGCACATCTCCCGGAGCGGTCCGTGTATCCGCATAGCCCTGGTCATCAAAATAAACCTCTCTGCCGTCGATGGTGAACGCATCATAGCGTCCCGCATCCCCCTGCAGCATGCCGCTTGGTCTTCCATCCTTATCCGTTGCAAAGTAGAAGGTATGGTAGCGACCTCTGTCGTTGGAAATACTTGCCCAGCCTGTACGAACCACGCAGGCCGTTTCACTGTTTCTCATTGTGGAATCATATTCCGCAAAATACCACTTTCCTTCAAGCCGGAACCAGCCTTCTTCCGCATTGCCTTCTCCATCGAAATAGTAAAAGCGACTGCCAATCTGCACCCAACGATCCTTTGCATACTTCCAAGACTTTCCCTTCACATCCAAGTACAGCAGCTTCCAGTGATTTCCACTGTTTTCCCAGCTGTATGCCGTACTATGTCCGCTCTTTACCGCAGCAATTTCTTCATTACTTGCAGCTCTTTCTTCCGCCGTTACCGTAAAGGCAAGGCAAAACAATAAAGCTGCCGTAAGAAAACTTAATTTTATTAACCTCTTCATAGAACCTCCCGTTTTCTGAAGGAAGGTTGAAATTTTAGGAAAGCATTCCCTTTCTCTCTTTAACTTGCTCTAACATCTGTCTGTACTTATCTGCCTTTTCCTTTTCTTCTGCAACCTTTTCTTTGGGCGCCTTGGAAAGGAATCGCTCGTTTTTCAACATTCCTTCTGCACGTTGTATTTCATTCTTCAGCCTCTCTTCTTCCTTCTCCAGTCTCTCGCGCTCTTTTTCGATATCCACAAGATCACTGAAGGGAATGAACAGATTCGCCTTCGGAATGAGAACGGATACGGCATTCTCCGGAATGCCGTCCCGATTCTCCTGTATTATAACATCGGAAGCAAAAGCAAGGGTAGCAAAGAATACCTTACTATGTTGGAACGATTTTCTTAACGATTCATCCTCGGAAACGAGATAAATTGTAGCTTTTTTAGATGGGGGTACATTCATTTCCGTACGAATATTTCGGACAGCACGAACCGCCTCCTTAATCTCCTCTATTTCCTTCTCTTCGGTATCGAAATCCAGTGTTTCCGTATATTTCGGAAACTCGGAAATGATTAGAGGTTTCTCATCGTCTCTAAATAAAGACTTCTCCGTCTCATATATTTCTTCCGTAATGAAGGGGCAGAAGGGATGAAGCAAGCTTAAGGAAGTCTTAAGGACTTTCAATAAAGTCCATAAAGCAAGACGCTTACTCTCTCCCCCCTCGTTATAGAGACGCGGCTTCACCATCTCGATGTACCAGTCACAGAACTCCTCCCAGATAAAGCTCTGTGTCTTATCCAAAGCAATACCGAGGTCAAAGGACTCCAGATTTCTCGTCACTTCCGCTACAACGCTGTTTAACTTGGAAAGAATCCACTTATCCGCCATCTCCAAATTCTCCGGAACCTTGTCTAAAAGCTCGGCAAGGGTCGGATTTTCAAGAGAAGACAGCATTGAAAGAGCCTTGCACTCCTCTTCATTACAATTCATGAAAAGGAAGCGAGAAGCATTCCAAACCTTATTCATAAAGTTTCGACTGGCTTCGACTCTGCTATGGTAAAAGCGCATGTCATTTCCGGGCGCATTACCGGTAAGAAGCGTCATTCGAAGCGCGTCTGCACCATATTCGGCAATGATTTCCAAAGGATCGATCCCGTTTCCGAGAGACTTACTCATCTTCCTTCCCTGATCATCTCGAACCAGTCCGTGAATGAGTACCTTTTTAAACGGTACTTTTCCGGTCTGCTCGATTCCGGAGAAAACCATGCGAACAACCCAGAAGAAGATAATGTCATATCCGGTAACCAGTACATCCGTGGGGTAAAAATAGCGATAATCTTCGGTATCTTCCGGCCAGCCCAGCGTTTCAAAAGGCCAAAGAGCACTGGAGAACCAGGTATCCAGGGTATCCTCATCCTGTGTGAAATGTGTTCCGCCGCATTTCGGACAGCTTTTAGGCATTTCTTCACTCACCAGCATTTCCCCGCAAGAATCGCAATAATAGGCAGGAATACGATGTCCCCACCAAATCTGTCTGGAAATACACCAGTCTTTGATATTTTCAAGCCAATGGAGATAGGTCTTTCCGTAGTTTTCCGGAACAAATTGTAGCTCTCCGTTCTTTAAGGCTTCAATAGCAGGCTTTGCCATCTCTTCCATTTTTACAAACCACTGGGGTTTCACCATTGGTTCAACGGTTGTCCCACAGCGATCATGAATTCCCACATTATGGATATGCGGTACCACTTTCTTTAAAAGCCCTTGCGCCTCAAGATCCGAAACCATGGCATTTCTTGCCTCATAACGATCCATGCCGTGGTATTTGGAACCCGGTAAATCAATCTTTGCATCATCCGTTAAGATGTTCATCACTGCTAAATTATGGCGTTCTCCCACGATAGCGTCATTGGGATCATGAGCCGGTGTAATCTTTACACAGCCGGTTCCGAATTCTTTGTCTACATACTGATCGGCAATAACGGGAATTGTTCTATCTGTCAAAGGAAGCTGAAGCTCTTTCCCCACAAGATCCTTGTAGCGCTCATCCTCAGGATTTACGGCAACCGCCATATCACCAAGGAGAGTTTCCGGACGGGTCGTTGCGATTTCCACATACTTTCCCTCTTCTCCGACAATGGGATAAAGAATATGCCAGAAAGAACCTTCTTTCTCCTCATGCAACACCTCCGCATCGGAAATGGAAGTCTGACAAACAGGGCACCAGTTGATGATTTTGGAACCCTTATAGATATAGCCTTTTTCATAGAGGTGGATAAAACTCTGTAGAACCGCATGAGAGCAGCCCTCATCCATGGTAAAACGAATTCTGTTCCAATCCGGAGAGGAACCCATCTTATGGAGCTGGTCTACGATTCGTTTCTCATATTTATCCTTCCACTTCCAAGCCTCCTTCAGAAATCCCTCTCTTCCGAGATCATGCTTATCTATGCCCTGTTCCTTCAGCATATTGATCACTTTAACTTCCGTAGAGATGGCTGCATGGTCCGTTCCTGGCTGCCAGAGCGTTTCATAGCCCTGCATTCTCTTAAAACGAATTAGTGTATCCTGCAAAGCATTATCTAAAGCATGCCCCATATGAAGCTGTCCCGTAACATTAGGAGGCGGCATCATAATGGAAAAAGGCTTCTTGGCATGGTTGACCTTTGCTGAAAAATAATTCCCCTTCAGCCACTTTTCATATATTCTGTCCTCAACCTCTTCCGGATTATACTGTTTTGCGAGTTCTTTCATTCCCTCTTCCTCCTATCCTACGCTCTACCTCGAATCTCTTCTTTCCACGATTCGATTTTTTTTCTTGCAAAGGAAAGAAAGACTTCCTTTCCCTCTCTATACGCCCCGTCAATTTCTTTTCTTTCCGAGCTTACTCTTGCCGCTTTCAGACTGTCTTCCCACTCCTTTTCCCAGGAATCGGTCACGCCCTCATCCAGCTCCGAAAAAACATCTTTGAATTTATCTTTCGGGAAGCACATTTTAGAAAGAAAATACAGTCTTCTTGCCGCCATCTTATCGTGATTTCTTTCATAAAGTTTTCTATAGCTTTCCGCTGCACGCTGGAATTCCTTTGTGTGAATATAGCTCTCTCCGATTTTTCGGATTCTGCGACCATTTTCCTCAAAATGCAAGGCGTCCTGATACGCATCCAGAGCCTTACCGTATTTCCCTAAAGAAAAGAGGCTGTCTCCCATCTTTTCTCTTCTTTCCGCTTCACTTAAAGCATGGATTCTTCTCCATTCCATACTGAGCTCATCCACTTCTTTTTCCGTATAATATCCGGATTCCCGAATCAGGCGAAAGAGCAGTCGCTCTTCTTTTTCCCCCATTTCTATCAGCGAAAGAAGCTTCTCGCCGAAGGTCTGCTCGCCCAAACTGTCTATAATCCAGTGACAAAGTTCCTTCCCGACAAAATGTTCCGGCACCAGATAAAGATAATGCCCCAGAGCATAGGCAAGTTCTTCCAGAGAGTATATGTGCAAATCCAGTCTTTCATAATAATAGGGCGTTTTTGCCTCCGCTTTGCATAAAATCAGCGCCATCTTACTCCTTTCCTAGGGGAATACTTTCTTCAATGGATTGATAAGTCCCCTTCCAAAGCTCTCCAAAGCCCAAATCCGTAAGTTTAATGACGGCTGTTTCATTTCCCCAAAAACGGGTATGCAAGGAAACTTTAGTACAACGACGCTCTCTCTTCGGAAACTCCTTTAGGCTCATCCTGTATTGCTTAGCTCTGGCACTTCCACTTAACTTATGTACCTGAAAATCAATATAGTCCTGATTATCCAAAAGAAGATATACGTCCTTTCTCTCCTCAAGCCAAGGATCTCCGGCATGAGCAAGATAAAGAGGGAATTCTCTTTCCTTCTGGCTTACCTTAATACTGATTTCATGAGAAATCCGAGTATCGCAGAGAAGTAAGTATTCCTCTTCTTCTCCCTTGCCAATCAGCTTTCCGTATTCCAAAGCGCCAATAGAGAAAAGAAAGGATTCTACACAAACCCTTCTTCCCCGAAGCAGCTTCTTCATAAACTCTGGAAAGAGCTCCGTATTTTCAAAACCTTTTCCTGAAAGGAAGAATGCACTATAGACCTTAGCCTTGGTAATACGATCCGTGACACCGGAGAGCACCTGATCCGTCATCTTCCTTCCTATGGGGTTTTCCAGTATACCAGAGGATAAGGCATCCGGCTGTGCTTCCCCAACAGAGATAGCGTACTTTTTACTGCCTTTGGACACCTGCATCTCATAGTAGTACAGCACCTGAGAGGAAAATTCAAACATTCCCACCAAACGATTGTAGAGCTTCTTTTCCTGCCTTAAAATATAGTGTGCAAAGCTTTCCGCATGGCTGACTAAACGGATTTCATATCTGTCGGAAAAGGTCTTGTTTAGAAGAGCCTTAAGCGAATGCATCACTTCCGGCTCTGCATCTCGAACACTGAGTACAAGAACATCTTTGCCATCTTCTTCAGGAATCTCCTTCCCCTTTATGCGATTCTCTCCTTCTATAAGAAGCTGCTCTAAAAATATAGCCAAAAGTTCTCCGGCATCATAACATTTCTCTGCCAGAGTAGCACTTCCCTTTTTCTTAAAAAGAGAGAGCAGTTTATCAACCAGGATAACACCGCCATCCAGATTCTTCTTGTACGCTTCTTCTCCGATATAAAAGCGATTCTCCTGTCTTTCCCTGCTTAAAAGAGTAGGAAAGCGATAGGTATACTCTTCTTTTACCAAGGAAATATCCGTATATTCATCGCTTAGCGCGATTCCGATTATTTTCACAAAAACCTCTTTCCTTCGTTTACTCCATTAAAACTCTGCTTAACGCCAGTTCCTTTTCCTCATACTCTTCCATAAGAGGACGCAGCTCTTCCCTATTTCCTTCCATAAGAAGTGAAGACATCCTGCACAGAGCGGAATAGGCATCCTCTCCATCTGTTATATGTGTTCCATCCTTTTTCAAGACAGACTCATAGAGAAGCTTATCCTCTTTTCCGATGGTAAAGCGATATTCCATGCTCTCACCCGGGAATAAAAGGAAGGATGCAGTATAAATTCCATGATAACTGTGTTGCAATTCTTCTCTGTGGAACTCCTTCTCTCCTTGATTTCGCACGGAAAAATAAGGCTTTTCTTCTATTTTCCCATGGTATTCCACAACTGTTTTTTCCATGACTGCCTTAGGAAGCGGAACAAACTTAGCCAGATCTTTTGTGTAGGAGAAGACATAATTCTTATCCAAAAGAATCGGCAGGATATCATTTAAAACTTCCTTCTCATCTTCCGTCAAAGATTTCCTCTTGGAAAAAGAATAACTCAAAGCCAAAAGACTGATAAGCGGGACTCTTTCCTTGTAAGACTCCCCTCTTACTTCCTCATAAAGCAAACGGGTAAATTCAGGATTTTCTTTTTTCTGATACAAGAAAACGGAAACGGCATAACTGGTTAAAAAGGCTCGCATGAGCAAGGGCTCATTCCCCGAAAAACTTCTGTAAAGAGAAAAGGCCTCTTCCGCTTCCCTTCTTTGCTCTGTAAACAGGCATTGCGCTAAAAGGCGTTCAGCCATGTTTAAAAGCTGAGCGGAGGCAATCTTTCCCTTCTCTTCTCTCCGCTTTTCAGCTCTTTTCAAAATGGAATACATCTCTACACTCGCACCATTCCACTCTTCGAGAAGAAAAGCCAAGGCCTTGTCACTGATTTTGTGCTCCTGAAAAGCAATAAATGAAAGATACAGGGAAAGCGCATTCTCCCCACGGTCTATCGCTGCATCCACAAAATCCGCTAAAAGTTCCTTTTCAATATTTAGATACGGGTTTTCCTTATAGAAAGAAATCGCCCGTTCCATTTCTCCCCTGAATAAAAGAGCGGAAAGATAATTCTCTTTCTCCTTCCGATTCATTCCTTTTGTGGGAATTTTAAGTAAAAATTGCAGGCTTTCCTCGTGGAAAAATACAGCGTTTTCCTTTCTGTGATAAGCGAGAATCTCCCCTAAAATCTCCATGCGAAAAGCAGCGGAAAAAGCCGGATTCTGGAATACTTTTTCCATTAGTTCCAGATCCTCTTCCGTCTTCATTCCCTCTTTTTGTAAAAGCAATGCTTTTTGCAGAAGGAAGACAGAGCCGGAGCCAAAAAGCTTTTCTACCTTTCGTTCCAGTTCTGCACCTTCAAAAACCTTGGTTTTTCTATAATTTACACGACAATAACGATTGCCCCTATCATCTTGGAAGAGAAGAATCATATCCCTATACGGCATGGGAACATAGGCCTCTCCGTTTTCGAGGCTGTATATTTCTTCCCCTTCCAAGGCAGGATGGGAAAGCACGATCTTCTCAATCTCAGTATCCTCTACCACGACCTTATATGAACGAAGAATCTTAGGAAGCACCTCCGCCATTTTTTCATCCACCATATCCGGAAAAATCAGATTCTGATAAAGGAAGCCCAACTCTTCATTCATTCTTCCTTCCAAAAGTGATTCTATCGCGAAATCCTGCATTTGCCTTGCAAACTTCTGGTAGATATCGGAGTTTTCCCGGAAATTATGTAGAATATTGTAATACAAAGCCAGTCTTAAGCCTTCTTCTACACGATACTCATAAGAAAAATAGAGATAAACGCTTTTCGGTAATTCCTCCTTATAGCCCCTTTTCATGGAATAAAGGAGATTCTCATAGAGATTGGTCAGCTTTATATTTTCCTCAACACCCTGTTTGTAAAGGGAAAATGCTTCTTCTCCTCTTTCTCCGTTTCGAATGCACTGTGTAATCTTATCTTCCAGCGACATCCCTTCCGGAAATTCCAGATGCTTTTCTTCTTTCTCTCCGGATACAAACGCCCTACTGTTTCGGTTTTGCGCATTCCTCGGTCTTTCCGAAAAATATGTTAAAAACTCTTCCAATGCAAGAGTACGATTCACACAGGGCTTCAAAAGAGAATAGAGCTTTGCCGCCTCTCCGTTTTGCATCAGGGGGGCAGACGGAAAGTCACGATAGTCAAAAAGGCGAACTGCTGCCGCTTTATCCTCTTCCGTCAGTTCTTTTAAGTCATGACAATGACGAATCTCTTTGATTTGCTGAGCAGAGGGAGATTTTTCCAAAACAAAATGATAGGGAATCCGCTTTTCCCCACCCAAATAAACGAAGTCCAACTCTCCATGGAGTTCCGTCTCCTCATCCATCCCCTCGGTATTCACCGAAAAGCTTACCTTGGTTCTTACACCTCCAAACGCATTTTTGTGCAAAACAATAAAAGGCTCCTTACAATATACCAAGCCCCGCATAGGAATTCCGTTCAAGGATTGTATAAATATTTCAAATGTCTTCGTCTCCAAAAAAGGAATCTTACCTTCGATATACTCTTCCGAAAAATGAGTAGAAGGCTTTTCCTGGTCCACGATACCTCTGGCTAATTTGTTAATCTTTTCTCTCATAGCAAACACTCCATAGGGCTCTATTTTAGCATAGGAAAGCCGTTCTAAAAAGATAGAATTTTCCATACCTCAGTTTCCCTTCCCCTTTGCTTCATCCATCTCAATCATTCTTTGTTCTGCATCTATATTACTGCATCTATATTGCTGTATTTATATTGCTATACTATATTTCCATCTCAATACTTCTATCTTTATATTTACTATGCCTAAAACCTTCTTTTTCCGCCTTTGTTCGAAATCTTTCCGAAATAGAAGGATAAAACTTTTAAAAATCAATGTAGGATAGCCATGAAACAAGGTACCCGAGGAAAGAGTATACTTTAAAACATGCCCTTAGTGCAAGGGAAAGCCTATTTCATTCCTTTTTCCCTTTCTTTTTTGAAATGCAATATTCCTTCTTAGAAAACGGAATAGCTCTTCTTTGAAAACAGAATAGCTCTTCTTCCTATTGCCTATCTCCGTAATAATCTGCTAAACTAGGTACTTAAACTGCAATAAAATGCGAATTGAAGATGCTCTCCCCTCTTTCGGGAAAGTGATTTTATGAGATTTGCTTGTTTACTTATTTTAAATAAAGATTGATAAGCAATAAAAGGAATATCTATGAACACAGAAGCCCTAACGCAATATAAATTAATGATTCTTTACTTACTTCATTCTGTAAGTTATCCCCTTAGCAACAGTCAGTTAAGCGGATTTTTTTTAGACAATGAATACACTACCTACTTTACCTTGCAACAGTGCATTTCCGACTTGGTCGAAGCGCATCTTATCAGCTCTCATCAGAGTCGCAGTACCACGCGTTACGAAATAAGCGACGAGGGAAAACAAACTTTACAATTTTTTGAAAATGAAATCCCTTCCATAGTGAAAGACGATATGGAACAATTCCTTTCCAAGAACAAATTACGACTGCAACATGAATCCTCCGTTTACACTGATTATTCGCAGACGGACAAGCAGGATTTTTCGGTGCAACTTGAATTAAGGGAAAGCAGTAGCCTTCTCTGTCGACTGGATTTAGATGTACCGGATGAAGAAATCGCACAGGCAATCTGCAAGGCATGGAAGAAAAAAAGCGGAAAGATATACTCCTTTTTGCTTTCCGAGCTCGTAGAGGATGAAGAGAATAAATAAAGAGTATAGAGAGTATACGGAATTATAAGAATACGGAATAGGGCGAATCCAAGACCAAGAAAGAGGAAGGAGTACCGAGAAACAATCACGGTACTCCCTTTTTCTTTTCTATATTACGTGCTTAGCCAACTATCTAAATCGTGCAAGCCTCCAAACCGCTTGTCTTTTTCTTTAAAAGCTTCTCTACACTGATAAGCTTCACGCAAAGACAGAAAAGCTCTGTCGCAATCCGTAAATCTTCCAATGGCGGATAGGTAGGCGCAATACGGATATTGCTGTCTTCCGGATCCTTTCCGTAGGGAAAAGTTGCTCCTGCAGAAGTCAGCTTCACACCTGCCTTTTTACACTTGTCCACAACCTCTTTCGCACAGCCCGGAAGCGTCTCAAAGCTGATAAAATATCCCCCTTTCGGATTGGTCCAAGAGCCGATATCCAAGCCGTTTAAATTCTTTTCAAAAACACTTTCCACCATTTCAAACTTCGGACGAATTATATCTGCATGCTTCATCATGTGCTTCACCATACCGTGGATGTCCTCAAAAAAGCGTACATGGCGAAGCTGATTCACCTTATCATGTCCGATAGTCTGGTACTGCATCTGCTTCTTGATGTCTTCCAGGTTGTTTAAGCTGGTTGCCATGGAAGCAATACCGGAGCCCGGGAAGGAAATCTTGGAAGTGGAAGCGAACTTATATACTAAGTCAGGATTTCCCGCTCTTTTACATTCTGCCAAAATCTCAATCAGATAGTCCTGGTCATGGTCATAAAGGTGATGCATTCCATAAGCATTATCCCAATAAATACGGAAGTCCTTTGCAGCCGGCTTCAGTCTTGCAAAGCGGCGTACCGTTTCATCGGAGTAGCTGTATCCCTGCGGGTTACTGTATTTCGGAACACACCAGATTCCCTTGATACTCTCATCAGAGGCTACCAGTTCCTCTACGATGTCCATATCCGGTCCCTTTTCCGTCATAGGCACATTAATCATTTCAATACCGAAATACTCGGTAATGGCAAAGTGACGATCATAGCCCGGAACAGGACAAAGCCACTTGATTTTATCGAGCTTGCACCAAGGTGTGTTTCCCATTACACCATGGGAGTAAGAACGGGAAATGGAGTCATACATCACATTCAAGGAAGAGTTTCCGAAGATAATGATATTGTCCGGATTGTTCTCCATCATGTCGGAGAGCAACTCCTTCGCTTCTGCAATGCCGCCCAAAACACCATAATTTCTTACGTCAAAGCCGTCACTGGAATACATATCCGCCTCACTGTTTAGAGCGTCCATCATTCCATTACTTAAATCCAACTGGTCAAGACTGGGCTTACCTCTACTCATGTCCAAATTCAGATCCATATTCTGGTATTCTCTATAGCTTTGCTTTAATTCCTTTCGTAAGCTTTCCAGTTCTTCAACGGATAAATCCTCATACCTTCCCATGCGCATCTCCTTTTTTACTCTTCTATCCTTTTCTTTAGTATGCTTCTTGTTTTCAACTATTCCTTTTTCAAGTTTCTTAATACCGGCTCTTTTCCCATCCGCCTTCTGTTTTTGCATGTTACTCTTCTCCTATTAATCCCATGGAGATGGTGCAGGTTTCTTGACTCTGTTTTTTCGAACATACTTATGGTGTCGCTTTCCTGTTCTTTGCTCTGTAGCGGAAAGCAAAGGATTTGCTCCAAGAGCCTTTACTCGGTTCTCCAAAAATGTCAACTCTCTGGCCGCCTCCGTATCCTCAGGATAACGATTGCAATACTGCGAAAAAGAATCATAGGCTTTCTGCCATTCCCCGTTTTTTTCTAGGTAAACCGCTTCATTATACTCCAATTCCCGATCTGCTGTCAGCCCTTTTTCTTTTGCTTCATCCAAAGCGCTTCTTGCCGATTCCAAGTCATTTTCATTTAAAGCATTTCCCGCAGATACAATCAGCTTCTTTGCGGAAATCAGATTCTGCAATTTTTCATAACTTTTTCCGGAAAGCGTCCCGAGATTTTTCAGATTCTCTTCGGCTTCATTCAGCTTCCCCAGTTGAATCTCCGCTTCCACCTTGTAAGCCAAAATATCATACTGTAAAGTTCCTACTCTTCCCTTACTCTTTTCCAAAGCGAGGTCAAAATTCTCCAAGGCCTTTTCCGCTTCTCCCTTTTCCAATGCAGTAATGCCCTCCATTCGATAGGCCTTCACTTCATTTTTGCAGGCAAACAGATTTAAGCTCAGTCCCATGGTCAGTAGCGCAAAATAAATTTTTTTCTTCATTATTCTTCCTTTCTACTCTTTGCAAGATCAGTTCAGGAGTTATGCCTTTCCCGTTGTACCAAAACCTCCACGATTGTCATTTCCCAAATGCTCTACCTCTACAAAATTCACCACCGGTTGGTGCTGCATAATACGAAATTGGCCTATACGATCGTTCACATGAATTTCCGTGTCACGCATGGCAAGAATCGGCATATGGATAATATCATTGTCTCCACAAAACGACTCATCAACCACACCCATAGCGTTCGTTTGGATAATTCCAAAATTCTTAAATGCGGAACTTCTTGGTAAAATCCACATCTCATATCCCTTCGGAAGCTCTATGGAAATCCCCATGCTAATAAGACGGAATTCTCCGGCCTTCATGCTTACTTCCTCTGCAACACGTAGATCAATCCAATCACTTTTTCCGTCAATATAACGTAATTTCTCCAATTCTTTTACATGGTATTTAATCTTTATCTTTTCTTCCATTTCCATACTCCCCTTATCCAGGAATTTCTTTGTCTTCCAACTTCTTCCCTATATTGTCTTCTACGGCAGATTCTATTCCGATACGGATTCGTTTCAAGCGGTACGACTTCCCGCCACTCCGCTTCACTTCCAACTTGCTCCATTGCTTCCATTACCGCTTCATATTCAGCTTGCTCCGCTGCGTCCGCTTCCGCTTCATCTTTCTCTATTGCTTCCGCTTGATCTATTGCTTCCGCTTCATATTCAGCTTCGACTTGCTCTTTTGCTTCATCTTCAGCTTGCTCTTTTGCTTCGACCTTTTCCGATTCCAGTAGATAGGCCTCAATGAATGCATCGCTGTCCTCATCCTCGGAAATGAACCTGCCTAAGTTTCCGGGCTTTCTGCCTTCGCTTCCTCCTTTACTGCCTCCTCGTCTTTTCTATCTTCAATGTCAAAATAATCTTTTGTAAACGGCTCTTCCTTATCAATCCCTTCCCCCTCCGCTTCTTCGTTGTTTACACCAGCTTCTTCGTTGTTTGCGATGGCTTCTTCGTTGTTTACGACAGCTTCTTCACTTTCCTCTTCCGCTTCCAAGCCGAAGCCATCCTTTAATTCCTCTGTTACCTCCTCCCTTAAGAGCTTTTCCACGCCTTCCGGCAGAGCCGGTAAGTCCTTAAGAGAATCCACGCCGAAACGATTTAAAAATTCTTCCGTTGTAGCAAAGAGCATCGGTCTCCCGGGAGCGTCCAGTCTTCCAACCTCTTCTATGAGTCCAAACTCAACCAAGCGATTTACCGCATGATCGGACTTCACGCCACGGATTCGTTCCACTTCCACTTTCGTCACAGGCTGACAATAGGCAATAATGGAAAGTGTCTCCAGAGCCACATCCGAAAGCACCGGTTTCCTTGGACTTTTCACGA
Organism: Oribacterium parvum ACB1; assembly: GCF_000238055.2. GTDB lineage: Bacteria > Bacillota > Clostridia > Lachnospirales > Lachnospiraceae > Oribacterium > Oribacterium parvum. Next base: position 1,583,777 of record NZ_KE148312.1, on the reverse strand, counting down.
CTCGAATAAGACCGTCATAGGTTTTCGGATGACTCACCATCTGATAGCGGTCTTCCAATTTCTTAATTAAAAGTCCCCCCTGGCTTTCCTCATATCGTATTCTGAGTCGCTCTGCCGCAAGAAGAGCACCGTCCCTTCCCATATTTAGGCAAATAGCGATTTCCTCTGCAGAAACGGAACGTCCCAAGGAAAAGAGAAGCGCTTCAACAAGGTCTTCCTCTTCCCGTAACCTAATTCTATCCTCTTCTTCAATTTCTTCTTCCAAATCCGGGAGTAAAGAAATCTGTCCTAATTCTTCCAAATAAAGCCTCCTTCGATTTTATTTTCGAAAATACTCCATTCCCCTTTGTGATTCTTAAAATAAAAATATCTCTCTAGTCAAAATCTTCTATTTCTGCCAAATCCAAGTTGTCCGGATCTTCTCCCTCTCGAACCTCTATATCAAGATCCGAAAATGCCCTCTCCTGCGTAAGGCTGATTTTCCCCATTTTCATCAGTTCCAAAATTGCCAGGAAACTGACCACCGTTTCCGTTCGCCCCTTCGTATTCTTTAGCATCTGACGGAAAGAAAAACGTCCATGTTTCTTTGCATACGCAAGCACATCTTTGATTTTTCCTTCCAGGCTGATTTTTTCTCGTTTGATTCTCCCGAAATTGGAGCGCAACTTATCCTTTCTGTCTTCCCTGCGTCGCAAAACTTCCTTCATAGTTTCCCGAAGGCGCAGCAAATCGATACCCTTCAAAAGATACTCCACATCCAAAGGCGGGCTGTAGCGTTCCACCTCTTCCGGAATACTCGCTTCTTTCCTAATACATAAAGGAGCAAACTCTTCCTTCTTCTCTAAAAGCTTACTGATCCTCTTATATTTTTTATATTCCAAAAGACGCTGTACCAGCTCTTCTCGGATATCCGGTTCTTCTTCATCTTCTTCATTCTTCGGAAGGAGCATCTTCGCCTTCATTTCGAGAAGAGTAACTGCCATAATCAAAAAATCGGAGACAATTTCTAAATCCTCTTCCTCCAATTGGTTGATATATTCCAGATACTGTTCCGTAATTTGGACAATGGGAATATCATAGATATCGATCTTATTTTTCTCTATTAAATGCAAGAGGAGGTCCAAAGGCCCCTCAAAAGCATCCAATTTATAAGAAATACTCTTTGCTTTTTCTTCCAGCATGGCTTCCCCCGAATTTTGAAGTCAGATAATTTGACCTGTATATTTTACTCTTTCACAGGACACAAGTCAAAGCAGGAAAGTTCCGGAAAATTATGAATTCGCACATTAATTGTATGCGTTCCAAGTCCCCTACTAATAAAGAAATACTTCTCTCCTCTTTTAAAGAGTCCTCTTGGTTTTCCAACAAAAAAACGAAATTGCGGAGTCATCAGTGCAATAAACGGAATTCCCACGGCACCTCCATGAAAATGCCCGGAAAGAAGCAGGTCCACTCCTAAAGATAAGGCTTCCTCTCTATAAAAAGGACTGTGCAGCATGGCAATACGAAAGACTCCCGTGTTCTTCTCTTCTTTCCCTTTTTTGGAGCTATCTCGGCAGTTTTCCTCTTCCGATATGTAAATTCCTTGTTTAGTCTTCGCTTCGAAATCGGAAGATTCCTGCACACCCTTTGCTTTAGAATCCGCTATAGCACTTTTCCATTTTTCTCTAATTTCTTCCTCCAGCGGCTTCTTCTCCTTAAAATAAAGTGGACGGTAATAAGAAATATCCAAGGGAAAACCGGAAAGGGAAATTCCCTCATCCATAAAAATACCCTTTCCATCGATCAGTGTTACCCCTTCCAAAGCATTTCGAAAAGCTGTTTTTCTACCCTTTAGCTCTTTTTTTGTAAATAATTTCTCCTCATGGTTTCCGAAGGAATAATATACTTTATATTCCTCTTTCAGTTTTTGCAGTAATGCAATTCCTTTTTCCACCTCATCTCGAATATCCGTTTCTTCCGATGAGTGACTGATGGGAAAATCTCCTCCGATCAAAATACAATTCGGCTTTAGAGAACGAATTTTTTTTAGCAAGACAGCATTGTCTACTCCGAATTCTTTTTCATGGAGATCCGTCAAAAAAACAAAGCGAAACTTCTTTTTTATTTTCTTGGAAAATATCAAATATTGTTCCGTTTTAAGTTGATTTCTTTCCCAATGGGAATAGATAAGGCATAGGAAGCCTATAACACAAAAAGTTAATACTATTAACATTTTGCCCCTTTCTACGATTTTTAATTTCTCTATGATAAGCTAATGTCGAAACAGAATACTTCTTGTTATCCAAGGCACAAGGGAGGAAGGGTTATGATTAGTTATGCTCCTTTTTGGAAACTGATGAAGAAGAAAAAAATGAGCCAATACCGCCTTATACGAGAACAAAAACTGTCTGCCAGTCTTCTCAACCGACTGCGAAACAACCAACCGGTATCCACAGAAAGTATCCGACAAATCTGTCTGCTTTTCTCCTGTAATGTATCCGATATTATGGAGTGTGTACTGTGAAAAGGTAATAACAAAGCAATTACTGCAGTATAAAGTAGTGGGACAGTTTTAAAGATAAAAGGTCTGATAGAGATTCCTCCATCGGACCTTTTATCTTTTTTATTTTTCTTCCCTTTTATTCTTCCGTGGATTCGGCTTCCGCAGTGCTTTCTTTTTTCTCTACTTCGATTTTCTCTACTTCGATTTTCTCTACTTCGATTTTCTCTACTTCGATTTTCTCTACTTCGTTTTCCTCTACAGTTGCCTTTTTCTCTACATCCGTTGTCTCTGCAGTTCCTTTTTCCATTACAGACGACCCTGCAAGTTCTTTCTTCCTCTTTTCCTTTACTTCGGAAAGAATCTTCATAAACTCCTTGCCGGTGATGGTCTCCTTTTCAATCAGGAACTCGGCAATCTCATCCAAGGCATAGCGGTTTTCGGAAAGAATCTTTTTGGATTCCTCATAACATTCTTTTAAAATACGGGAAACTTCCTCATCCACTTCTGTCGCCGTATCATCTCCACATTCCAGAACCGCTCTTCCGCCAAGGTACATATTTTCCTGACGTGCCAAGCCCATAAGACCGAACTTCTTGGACATGCCGTACTGCGTCACCATGGCTCTTGCAATCTTTGTTGCCTTTTCGATGTCATTGCTTGCCCCTGTGGTGACAGTCTCAAAAACAAGCTCTTCCGCTGCTCTTCCTGCCAAAAATTCCACAATCATGGCATGCAGTTCCGACTTGGTATTTAAATACTTTTCTTCCTCCGGAACCTGCATTACATATCCCAGGGTACCCATGGTTCTCGGCACAATGGTAATCTTCTGCACCGGCTCGGAATCCTTCTGAATCGCCGCAACAAGAGCATGCCCTACCTCGTGGTAAGAAACGATTCTCCGCTCCTCCTTGGAAAGAATTCTGTCTTTCTTCTCCTTACCGACAAGAACCACTTCTACCGCCTCAAAAAGGTCCTTCTGGCTCACCTTTTCTCTTCCGTGCTTTACTGCGGTGATTGCGGACTCGTTCATCATATTGGCAAGATCTGCACCTACAGCGCCGCTGGTAGCTAAGGCTATTTCATCAAAATTGACCGTTTCGTCGAGCTTTACATCCTTGGCATGAACCTTTAGGATATTCACTCTGCCCTTTAAATCGGGCTTTTCTACAATAATTCTACGGTCAAAACGTCCCGGGCGAAGAAGGGCAGGGTCTAAAATCTCAGGGCGGTTGGTTGCCCCCATAACCATAATTCCTTTTGCCGCATCAAAGCCGTCCATCTCGGAAAGGAGCTGATTCAAGGTCTGCTCTCTCTCATCATTTCCGCCATAGCGGTTATCTCTGCTCTTTCCGATAGCATCAATCTCATCAATAAAGATGATACAGGGCGCAGTCTGGGTTGCCTGCCTGAAAAGATCACGTACACGACTTGCTCCGACACCCACAAACATTTCTACAAAATCCGATCCGGAAATGGAATAAAACGGCACATGTGCCTCTCCCGCAACAGCCTTTGCAAGAAGTGTTTTTCCTGTTCCGGGAGGTCCTACAAGAAGCGCACCCTTTGGTAATTTTGCACCAATGGCGGTATACTTTGTCGGATTATGCAGGAAGTCCACTATCTCTACCAAGCTTTCCTTCGCCTCGTCCTCTCCCGCAACATCCTTAAAGCTGATTCCGGTTTCCTTTTGCATATACATCTTGGCGTTGGATTTTCCAACTCCCATAAGACCGCCGCCGGATCCCCCCACGCGCTTTGCCATCCAGTTCATAAACCAAAAGAGAAGCACAAAGGGCAAAACCACGCTCAGTACAATCTGTAAAATAAAGCCGGAATTGTTCGGTCTTTTCTTAACAATATCCACATTGTGCAGATAGAGTCGTTCAACCAGTTTTTCCGCATCTGCGCCAACCGGAATAACAAAATAAATCCTTCCCTGTCTTTGTCCAAGCCCCGAAAAAAGATCCTCAGTCGCCGAACCGTTCTTCGAAGCAGCATCGCTTTCGGCCGGACCGTCTGCATTTTTTGCATTGTACTTCGGATAGACCGTAATCTGTCCGTCACTCCACTCTACCTTTTCTACAAGGTTCCTATCCACCATGGATAAAAACTGAGTATATGTCAGCTCTTGCGTTGCTCCGTTTCCTGTAAGTCGTTGCGACAAACTGTAAATAAAAAAAGTCACTGTTGCCGCTATTAAAATGATGAGAATCGTCTGCCCCATATTGGAGAAGCCGCCGTTATCCCCATCCTTTAAATCTTTATTGTCCATTTCTTTCTCCTTCAGAACTCGGTTTATCATTTCCCGATTTTCGGCACAAAGAAGACTTCCTTTTTCGCCGAAGAGAAAAAACTTAAATCTGAAAGGAAATCTCATCTGTAATCCATATCTATCATTATACGGAAGGGGCAGGAAACAGGCAAGCTGAATTTCCTCGGCATCCAGGGTCGGTATTTTGTATTCCTTTACTCTTTTACTTGTTTGTTTTAAGCTTTATCCTTTTTCCGTTATTTTTTTATCTTTATATTCACTCTACAATTCCGCACAAACCGCATCTCCCATTTCCGAGCAGGAAAGAAGCTTAAGACCTTCCGCATCTCTTTTAGGGAAAATGTCTTTGGTTCTATATCCTTTAGCAAGCACCTTTTCTACCGCTCTCTCTATCTTCTTTGCGGCTTCTTTCTCCTTCAGAGAATAGCGAAGCAGCATCGCAGCGGATAAAATCGCGGCGATGGGATTCGCAATGTTCCGCCCCGCAATATCCGGCGCAGAGCCTCCACTCGGCTCATAGAGCCCGAAAGCATTTTCTCCCAAAGACGCAGAGGGTAGCATGCCTAGGGATCCCGTGATTTCCGCCATTTCATCGGAAAGAATATCTCCGAACATATTTTCCGTAGCAACTACGGAAAACTTTCCGGGATTACGAACGAGCTGCATCGCCATCGAATCCACAAGAACATGCTCGAGCTTTACATCCTGCTCGTCTTCTCCATATTTTGTAAAAATCTTTCTCCAAAGGCGAGAGCTTTCCAAGACATTTGCCTTATCCACGGAAACCAGCTCTCCCCTTCCTTCCTTTGCAAGGGAAAAGGCAATTTCCGCAATTCGCTCAATTTCGTGTGCACGGTAAATTAATTCGTCACGAGCAACCTCTTCCCCCTTTTCCATGCGAAGAGACTTTTCTCCAAAGTAAAGGCCTCCCGTAAGCTCTCGAATCATCATGATCTCAAAGCCTTCCCCAAGAACCTCTTCCTTTAATGGAGAGGCTGCTCTTAATTCCGAATAAAGCTTTGCGGGGCGAAGATTACAAAAAAGACCAAGTTCCTTTCTAAGTCGAAGCAGTCCTGCCTCAGGGCGTTTTTCTACCGGAAGTTTGTACCAAGGGGAAACGCCTACAATGCCACCGATACTCCCCATTAACACGGCATCACCGGTTTTGCAAGCCTCTAAAGTCTTTTCCGGAAGAGGCTCTCCCACGGCATCAATTGCCGCACCGCCAAAATGCTCCTCTCGAAACGCTAGAGAAAAGTCTTCCTGCTCCGCCACCCTCCTTAAGACTTTTCGGGCTTCTTTCGTAATCTCCGGTCCGATTCCGTCTCCGGCAAGAACTGTAATCTTGTACTGCATAGCTTATCCCCCTTTTTCTCCGGTTTTTCACAGAATGCCTATATAAATGAAAATACAAATACACTTACAAACGAAACCCTTTAACAATCTGCGATTCTTGCAAACCATTGTACATGAGTTTTATTTTTTTTCGTATGCTTTTTTGCTATACTAGCCATGCAATACACTAACGGAATTTTTCGAAAAAGATATAAGTCAGATAGCTGATAGGAATAGAAAAAATACATTGGCAGAAAATGTGAAATACAGAATGCATCGATGGAATCAGCCAAAAAATCTTTGATGTAATACAAAAAGGAGAACCTATGGAATTTAAACTGCATTCGGATTACGCGGCAACCGGTGACCAGCCACAGGCTATTGAAAAACTGGTGCAAGGTCTCAAGGAGGGAAATCAATTTGAAACCCTACTTGGCGTAACCGGCTCCGGAAAAACTTTCACCATGGCAAATGTCATCGAGAAAATCCAAAAGCCGACCTTAATAATTTCCCACAATAAGACTCTGGCTGCACAACTCTACTCGGAAATGAAAGAATTTTTCCCGGAAAACGCAGTGGAATACTTTGTTTCTTACTACGACTACTATCAGCCGGAAGCCTATGTCCCCAGTACGGACACCTATATTGAGAAGGATTCCGATATCAACGAGGAGATTGACAAGCTCAGAAACTCCGCTATGGCAGCCCTTTCCGAAAGAAGAGACGTTGTAGTCGTGGCTTCGGTTTCCTGTATCTACGGCTTGGGTGCGCCTACGGAATACCTGAATATGGCAATCTCCCTTCGTCCGGGACAGCTTCGGGACAGAGATGCTTTACTGCGGAATCTCATTGAAATTCAATATAACAGAAATGACATGGATTTCCGCAGAGGAACCTTCCGCGTAAAGGGGGATACGGTGGATATTTTCCCCGCATCGGAAGGAGAACAGGCGATTCGTGTCATTTTCTTCGGGGACGAGATAGAAGAAATCCAGTTAATTGATGTTTTAACAGGGAAAGCCAAGGCAAAGCTTGAGCACACGATGATTTTCCCGGCAAGCCCCTATGTCATTCCTATGGATAAACTCCGTATCGCCTGCAAGAATATCCTTTCGGAACTGGACGAGCGAGTACAGTATTTTAAAGAAGAAGATAAACTCTTGGAAGCACAGCGAATCTCCGAGCGAACCAACTTTGATGTGGAAATGATTCGAGAGACCGGAGTCTGCTCCGGCATAGAAAACTACACAAGACACTTGAATTTCGCACAGCCCGGAGAACCTCCCTACACCTTGATCGATTATTTTCCCGAGGATTTTCTTATCATCGTGGATGAGAGTCACATCAGTCTTCCGCAGATTCGCGGTATGTATAACGGAAACCTTTCCCGAAAAACCACCCTCGTGGATTACGGTTTCCGTCTTCCCTCCGCCTTGGATAATCGCCCCTTAAATTTCACGGAATTTGAGGGAAAAATCAATCAGATGCTCTTCGTTTCCGCAACTCCCGGAGAGTACGAGGCGGAGCATGAGCTTCTAAGGGCAGAGCAGATCATTCGCCCGACCGGACTTTTAGATCCGGAAATCGAAGTGCGCCCCACCAAAGGACAGATTGATGATCTTCTCATAGAAATTCATAAGGAAACAGACAAAAAGCATAAGGTCCTGATTACGACTCTTACCAAAAAAATGGCAGAGGATCTCACGAAATATCTTCAGGAAAATCAAGTACGTGTAAAATACCTCCACTCCGATATAGACACCTTGGAAAGAGCCGCAATCATTCGGGATATGCGACTGGATAAATTTGATGTTTTGGTTGGAATCAACCTTCTCAGAGAGGGACTGGATATCCCGGAAATCACCTTGGTTGCCATTTTAGATGCGGATAAGGAGGGCTTTCTCCGTTCGGAAACCTCCCTCATCCAGACTGTTGGACGTGCCGCACGAAATGCGGAAGGACACGTTATCATGTACGCGGATACCATCACGGATTCGATGCAGCGCACCATTTCCGAAACCACAAGAAGAAGAAAGCTTCAGATTGAATACAACGAAGCGCACGGTATCACGCCGACCACCATCAAAAAGGCGGTAAGAGACTTGATCGCCATCTCCAGAGTTTTAGAGGATGAAAATAAGGGCATCCAAATGGATATCGAATCCATGTCTAAGATGGAAATCGATAAAATGATTCGTGAGCTTTCCAAAAAAATGCGCGCCTTCGCAGCTGAACTCAACTTCGAAGACGCGGCAAAATGTCGTGATAAAATTGCCGAACTAAGAGAAGCCTTGGAGAAAAACCATTGAGAAAGGCTTCTCTTTCTCTAATTCCTATCGGAAATGGCCTTGCTGGTCTTTTCCAAAATCTGACTGCATTTTTCGAAATGCCGGCGATAATACTCCGTATACATGATATCCACGAGGAATAGCTGGCTGATTTCCGCAGAAGTCGATCCCTTCTGCAGTGAGCCGACATTTGCACCGCATAAGAGCGAAATATCCGTATATTCGGTAAGAGCCGACTTCTGAAAACGAGTGATGGCAATGACGGTTGCACCACTCTTTTTCGCAAGCCTTGCAATCTCTACAATATCCCGTGTCGCACCGGAATAAGAGAAAATCACAGCCACATCACCTTTTTCCATGGTAGCTGCACTCATCAGCTGTTGACTGACCATCTCCGAACAGTAAACCTTCGGCTCAATCCGGTGAAACTTATTCATGGCTTTCATAGCCGTAAGCATCGATGCACCCACACCAAAGAAAAGAACGCGTCTTCCCTTAGACATAGCGTCCATCGCCAAGCTGACTTTGGAAAAATCCAAAAGAGAAAAACTTTCCTGAATCGAGGAAATCGTATCCTGTAAAACCTTGGCAGCCAAATCGGAAATACTGTCCCCCAGTGTAACCTCCCCATTATCCTCTAGTCCTTCCGCCTTTTCTTTTCCACGCATCGAAAGTGAAAGAGTCATCTTGAACTCTTGATAGCCTTTCACATTCATCGTTTTGCAAAAACGGAAAACGGAAGTATCTCCCACGTCGCAGGTCTCTGCCAAGTCGGAGATAGACATAAACAAAACCTTGTTCGGATTTTGCAATATAAAATCAGCCACTCTTCGTTCGGCCTTCGTGAATTGATTGTAAGAAGAGCGTATTCTGGTCAAAAAATCTTCTTGCATAAAGGTGCTTTCCTCCAATGCTTTTTTCTTTTACATTGTATTTCATTATAGCAATAAGGAAATGATTTTCAAAGGGTATTTCTCTTTGAAAATCTCATTTTTTCTTTGATTTTTTCACTTAAAAAGCTTTCCTTAAAAAGATGCAAAATTTTCATGGATTAGAAAAAATCTTTTTCTTTTCTTCTCCTTTTTATTTCTTTTCGAAGGTAGGATAAGGCCTCCTCCTCTCCCTTATCTCTTAAAAGGCGGAGCAGAAATTCGAGTTCCTCCCTTGTTTTCTCATGAATGAGAGGAGTTCCAATCATTTTTTCATAGTAGATATAAGGGCTTGCATCCGTATACTTTTCCCCTTGATAATTCTTAGATGCCGCAATCCGGTCGCAAAACATCTCTGCCACATAGCGGTAAGGCATGCGACAGCCAATCATCCTATGCACATTTTCCAAATCATAGTCACACCAATACTCAAAGTGATGTTTATTCCTTCCCTTGTGGTGCAACCAAGCCTCCGATGTCCCGGTCTTGATTCTCTCTACACCGTTCGGACTCTTATAACCTCTATAGTAACGAATCCCCGTACGAAACTCCGTAAAGCTGTACTTTGACAAGTCATGCAAGAGCCCTTGCTTGTATAAGCCTATCGCAAAGCAATAGCGCATAACCAGAAGCTTATGTTTTGTAATCGTCTTAAAATGTCCGACGGCATTCTTCCAAAAATTTTCTTTCTCCATCTTTTTCGTATCTCTTTTTCTTTAGCAAATAAATCCGTTTCTTTATCTAATTGTATTTGTCTCTTTCCCTTCGCTTTTCTTCTCCCAATACTCTCCTAGGGCAAAGCTCGGATAACCATAGACAAAGCCGTAAGTAATAAAGCAAAGAAGAATAGCTCCACCTACATCCAAAACGGAATGTTGCTTGAGAACCAAGGTTGCTATGCAGATAAATATACAGAGAAAACAGGAAAAATAGCGAACAAACTTCCCATATCTTGCAGCACGAAGCTCCTTACTTTTTAATAACGCGATATGCATGCACAAAGAGTTGTAGGCATGAATACTGGGAAAGACATTGGTCGGAGTATCCACTCGATACAGATTCTTTACCATAATCATGAAAATGTTTTTCTCGCTTAAGTATGCCGGACGGAAATCTGTACCATTGGGATAAATCTCGCAAATAACAAGACTCGCTATCATCCCGATGAAAAGAAAGAGGCTGACCTTATAAAAATCCTCCTTATTCGTAAACATAAAGTAGACCAGTCCCGCAAAAATATAAATAAACCAAAGAAAATACGGTACAATAAACCATTCGCAAAAAGGAATCAGGTCATCCATATGCGTATGCATGATGTGGTAGCCGGTACTGACTGTAATTCGACTTTCCAATGACTTAAACCAAATAGGATAAATAATGCCTATCCACAGTACATTTCCATAGCGATAGCGATATAAAATCTCTAAAAAACTCTTCCATCGCGGATGTTTTTCTGCATAGCAATACAGCTTACTCCCTCGATATTTCTGATATAAACTATTCCAAAATTTTCCCATTCTTTCTTTATTCTTGTTTCCCCACACACCTACATATTGAAAAAAAGGAGTTGAAACACATCTTCTAAAGAATGTTCCAACTCCTCGACTCTAGCGAGAGGGGGACTTGAACCCTCGACACCACGGGTATGAACCGTGTGCTCTAGCCAGCTGAGCTATCTCGCCTTAAACAGTTCACCTTGCAGGTACTGTTTAAAAAAATTCCGACCCAGGCTGCGTATAAAACGCAGACCGGACCGAATACTGGGGCCTACAGGGCTCGAACCTGTGACCCTCTGCTTGTAAGGCAGATGCTCTCCCAGCTGAGCTAAGACCCCGTAGTCACCTCTTAGGCGACCAGTAAATGATACTAAAACGAATAGACTTTGTCAACAATTAATTTTGTCTTTATTTAGCTCTTTATATAGCTCTTTATTTTGTATCAAAAACTCATTTTTTCTTATCTGAAATCTCGTTTTTTGTTTTCATACTTTTTTCGCTATCCCCTAGCCCAATATCTTTATCAGGATAAGGATGCAAGATAACCTTCCACAAAGGACTTATACTTTGATACCTGTGCTCCCACAATCGGCTTACCCACGATTTTTCCTTCTTTATTGATGAAGTAGGTTGTCGGAACTCCCACTACATTCGAAAGGAGATCTGAAAAATCCGAGTTCGGAATAATGTTTTGGAAGTCCGCACCGGTCTTTTCCAAAATGGTTTTCGCTGTATCAATCTGTTGCTCATCCGTCTCTCCGGCAATATCCGCTACCAAACCGATAATTTGCACATTATCCGGCATTTCCTTTGCCCATGCGCCAAGCTCGGGCATCTCATTAATGCAGGGGCCGCAGAAGGTTCCCCAAACATTTAAAATCGTCAAATCCTTATCAGCAAAAATCGAATCATCGACATCTTCTTTGTTGAGGTTTTTTGTCTTAAAGCTGAGCTTCTCTTCCGAAACAGCATAAGCATTGTCCTCTGCCGCCTTTTCGGAAGCTACCGCAGTACTTCCCTCTTCTTTCACTGAATCGCTCTGTGCCGTTGTTTCTACAGCACTTCCGCTATTTCCGGAATTTCCGCAGGCACTAAGAACAGTTACACCGGCAAGCACTACCGGAAGAATCCATTTTTTAAATTGCAACATAATTTTCCTTTCTTTCTCTGTATTTCTACATTGATTCCTATTATTAATTCTTTCCAAGAACTCAGAATACACTATGACTAGCTATTTCTTCAAGATTCAATTTTTAACTTTCTTTTACAAAATACTCTGCTTCCTTCCATCTATTTCTATTTAATTTCTAAACTTGCGCCGGGAAAAAGGCATTTTCCAGAAGTACAGACTGAAGTTCCGTAAGGCATTCGGAAATACTTTTTCCGTCCCCCTCGAGAATGTAATCCGCTGTTTCCTCATAGAAAGCGCTACGTCTTTCCATCATTTCCGTAATATCTGTCAGATTCATTTTATCTTGTAAAAGCGGTCGCAGATTTTTAGTACCGGATAGACGTTGCAAAACCGTTTCCGGACTTACCTTAAGATAAACACAGAAAAAATAGTTCTTTAAAAAGTTTCTGTTCTCCTCTTTCAACACGATACCGCCGCCCGGTGACAGAATCATTTCTCTTCCGGACATCTTCTTAAGGACTCTGCTTTCTTCACGTCGAAAACTTTCCTCTCCGAATTTTTGAAAATATTCTTTTATAGACATGGAAAATTCCTGCTCTAGGACTGCATCCGTCTCAAAGTAGGGCAGGTCTCCCATTACAGCCAACTGTCCTGCAAGAGTCGATTTCCCGCTTCCCATAAAGCCCAGTAAGGCAATTCCTTTTCGTGCGGAAAGTGCTCGATGAAGCTTTAGATACTCTTCTATTTTCCACTGTCCCGGTGCGGACTCTCCGAAAATCTGCACAAAACTGTGTGAGGAGCCGGACAAGTCACCGCACAAGCGACTGAGTTTTCCCATTTCCCCCATGGAGATTGTGATAAGTTCTTTTTTCGGATATTTGTCTCTCCACCTTCTTCCTGCAAAAAGAAGATTTAAAACATCCTCTTGCTTTTTAGGCATGAAAGCCATTTTCACTATATCCGGAGAATAAGAGGAAAGCCTCTCCAGGATAGCCTCACACTCTTTTAAGTCCGGTGTTCTATGAAAGTCGTGGTAAGAGGCAATGACTTTTCCTCCAAGTCTCTTTACCATGGCAATACATTCTTTCCAGGATTCACGCCCGGAAATCCCGCACTCTACTTCAAGGTCAATATAGTCCGGTATACCGCTTTCCATCGCCAGTATATTTTCCTGAAAATAGCTTTTTCCAAAGGGATAGAATCCCCCCTGACGATTGGTACGAATTGTGAAAATCAGCTTTTTCTCTCCTATCAGATTTCTTACTCCTTGTAAAAAATCAGCGAGTTTCTCGACTCTCTTTTCCAAAAAGTCATAGCGAAGCTCTACTGCGTAGAGATATGGAAAATATTGATCCTCTCTAAGCTTTTTCAGGATATCCAGGCACTCCTTCTCCGTCTTACCCTGTATTGGTACAATCATACCCATTTGTTTCCCTCTCCTTTAGGGTTCATTTTTCCAAAGCGCATTTTTTCTTTTATATAAGAACAAAAAGGGCTTTTCCAGCATTCTCTTTAAAACAATATGAAAATACTTCTCCCTTCCCATTGGACGAACCAAAACTGTAGGAATTCCTGCTCGGTTTCCTCCAAGTATATCCGTAAAAATCTGGTCTCCGAAAAAGAGACATTTTTTCCTATCCGTATCCAGTGTTTCCGCCGCATCAAGATAAGCCTTGGCAGAAGGCTTCCCTGCATGTTCGCGGTAGTACATCGCCCCTACCTTGGAGGCAAACTGCTCCACTCTTTCTTTTCCGTTATTCGATAATATCGCTGTTTTAAATCCAATCTCCCTAAGCCTTTCGAAAAAAGCTTTAGTCTCTTCTTCTGCGGGAGCGTCATGCAAAACCAAAGTATTGTCAATGTCAAAAAAAAGCGCACGGTAGCCCTTCTCATATAGCTTTTGAAAATCCAAGTCGTAGACTGATGCTATAGAGTAGCTTGGATAGAAGGAGGATCCGTTTCTTTTCTTCATCCCTTTCCTTCTCCCTTCCCATGCGTTTTTAGGAGTTTCCCGATTTCTTCCATGAAGGTATTGATATCTTTAAACTCTCTATAGACGGAAGCAAAACGAACATAAGCAACCTGATCCAGGCTCTTTAGGCGTTCCATAACCATTTCCCCGATTTCTTCCGTACTGACTTCCTTGCTGTCATGCTTAAAAATATGGTTTTCTATATCGTCCACAAGCTCTGCTATCTGCTGCGGTGAAATGGGGCGTTTATGACAGGATCGTAAAACACCGCCCTCCAGCTTAGCTCGATCATATGGAACACGGCTTTGGTCTTTTTTTACCACCATAAAGGGAAGGGTTTCCGTCTTTTCGAAGGTTGTAAAGCGCTTTCCGCAGACCTCACATTGTCTGCGTCTTCGAATAGCGGTATTTTCATCTGCAGGTCTTGAGTCAATTACGCGGGTGTCTTCCGCATTACAAAATGGACACTTCATGATTCCTCCTTGTAGTCTGTATATCGCTTTCTGGCTTCTTCAAAGCTCAACTTTTCGCTTTTTTCTTCTTCTGCCGCATCCTCAACGGAATTGGATTCCGTAGTATCTTCCTTTTTCACAGTACGTTCCTCTACCGTTTGTACTGCAACTCCTTCTAGCTTTGATTCCGGATTTTTCTCTATCGCTTCTTTAGTCGTTTCAATATCGCTTTCCTCTATCTTTGCTTCGGCATCTTCCTCTATCCCCTTCTCAGAGACTTCCGCTACGATGCTCTCATTTTGTGTGTCATCTCCTTCTCTCTCTTCGCTGCTAAACGATGCCACAAAGGCCTTTGCCGTTTCTGCCGCTTTCTTCTCCTTATTTACAATTTGCTGATAAAAGCCGGCCTGTACAAGAATAAAGCAGGGAGTCAGATAAAAGTAGAGGAATATGCCCAGTAAAATTCCCGGAAGAATGCTGTCATCTAAACTAAAGCTCCACATGGAAGCCAAAATGTTCATTATTACTCTAATTCCCATAAAGTACAATAAATGTCGAATAAAGCGGTGCTTTTCATGACGCATCATTTTGATACTTTTCTTCATAGCTGCACCAAGAGTTCTTGCTTTCTTTTCCAGAATAAGAAAAGGGGTACATAAAAAGAACAGTAAGAAAAGCGAGATAAAAATATTAAAAATGATTTCTTCCACAAAATTCAAAATCGGATCAGCTGATTTAAAAAAGAAATAAAACAAAAACGTAAAGAGCCATGGGAAAAAAGCATAGAAAATGCTGTATACCAAAAGCTGCACCTGCATCGGAAAAATCTTCGGCTGCAAAGTATAAAAAACGTCAAATGGAGATATCTTTTCTCCCCGCACCAACTTTAATGCCATATAGATAAAGGAAAAAGAGCTCACAATCAGATAGATTACCAAAATAAAAACCAAAAGAGCAAGCATGATTCCCGAGACGGTAAGACCGATTCCTCTCCTTAATCCTTCCGTTTGCGATATCATAGTCGATGCCAAGAAAGGACTAAAGACAAAAGAAAAGCATATTACCACAGCAATATACACGGAGAATTGCAAAAGAATGGCTACCAGCATGGTTGGCCAGTTCTTTCTCCACTTTCCTATGGCAAATCTTCTCAAGTCTTTATCATTCATTTTGTAACTCCTTTAATTCAAAACGCAGTATCTGTTCTCGAAAATCACAATAATCAGTCTAAAAATGAATCAAACAAATAAAAAGGCCTTATAAACATTTTTATAAGAAGAGCCGCAGAAAGCAAAAGGCAGTTCTCTCCCCGTTAACGGGGATCTCTCTCCTTCTATTTCTGCAGCTCCCTGTAGGATTTATTCGATAGGTACTACTCCACCTTCATACTTCTTATTGATAAAATCCTGAATCTCCTTAGAGTGTAAAACTTCTACCAAAGTCTTTGCCCATTCCGCATCCTTATTCTTCTCCGATACGGCAATGATGTTGGCATAGGTCTGTGCCGCTTCGGATTTGGCATCCTCTGTGGCTAAGGCATCGCTCGGCTTATAATTTGCCTGAATAGCGAAGTTCCCGTTCATGCAGGCAAAGTCTACGGAATCTAAAGAACGAGGAATCTGTGCCGCTTCTACTTCATAAATATCCACATTGTGCGGATTCTCTGCGATATCCTGCTTTGTTGCCGTAAGTCCTGCTCCGTCCTTTAACTTAATGATGCCGTTCGCTTCCAAAAGAAGAAGCGCTCTTGCTTCATTTGTTGTATCATTCGGAACCGCAATCTTAGCACCGTCCTGGATAGCTTTCAAATCCTTGGACTTACCTGCATAAATCCCAAACGGCTCATAGTGAATCTTTCCTACGGAAACAACATGAGTATTGTTTTCCTTATTGAAATCCTCAAGGTAGGGAAGATGCTGGAAATAGTTTGCATCAATCTGTCCCTGATCTGTTGCGAGATTCGGCTGAACGTAATCGTTGTACGTTACGATCTCAATCTCCACGCCTTTTTTCTTTAAAGCGTCCTTAGCCGCTTCCAAGATTTCCGCATGCGGGCTCGGAGTCGCACCGATCTTAATCTTCACTGCTTCCCCCTCAGCCTTAGCAGCTTCCGTTGCCTTCTCGGTCTCCGCAGCTTTTTCACTGCCTGCTTCTGTCTCTACCTGAGACTCCGCCTTTGTTTCCGCCTTCTGTCCTCCGCAAGCTGCTAAAGAAGCTACCGCTAAACCAAGGAGCAGCGCTGCTACTCTTTTTTTCATAATTTTCTCCTTTTCTACTTTGAAAACTCTCCTTACTCTATAACGAAAATTTTCTGAAATAATCTGCTGTAAGCCTAAACCACAACAAGTATCTATGCTAAAGAAGGTTTCCCTTCGAATAGCCTTAAGCTATTTTTCCCTCTGCTTTATGCGTACAGTCCAGTATACAAAAATAGTACAGAATCAGAAATATTGCAAATTTTTTCCTGCACTCTTTTTCTTTTCCTAAACTCTTTTTCTCTTATCACTGTACTTTGCAAGCCTCATCCAGAATTCCTGAATAATCTGCACGATAATAATCAGTACTAAAACCGCAATGATCATGATATCCGTCTTGTAACGATAATAACCATAATTCAGCGCAATGGCTCCAAGTCCGCCTCCTCCTACGAATCCCGCCATAGCGGAGTAGGAAAGAATCGAAGTAATGCAGATTGCCGCACCGATAAAGAGACTCGGTTTTGCTTCAGGAAGATAAACCTTTAAGATGATTTGCAGTCTGTTTGCTCCCATCGAACGTGCCGCCTCAATCACACCCGCATCCACTTCCTTTAAGGAAGACTCCACCATTCTGGCAATATAAGGGGCTGCCGCAATAACGAGTGGAGGAATAATGGCATTCGGTCCCAAAGTTGTTTTTACCAAAAATTTTGTTAGAGGTAAAACCATAACCAAAAGAATCAGGAAGGGAATGGTTCGAAAAATGTTGGTGATAAAACCAAGGACTCCATGAACCAGCTTTAAGGGATAAAGTCCTCCATCTTCCGTTACTACCAAAATTACTCCGAGAGGAATTCCGATTAAATAGGAAATCAAGGTGGAAATGCTCACCATATAAAGTGTCGCCACAGTTTCCGTTTGAAATAAGGGGATTAACTCTTTCATACTCATAGCTATGCATGCACCTCCTCAAAAGGAATTCCCCGCTCCTTCATAAATTGGGTAACACGAAGGATATCCTCCATATTTTCGGGAAGTTCAATAACCATCTGTCCAACCGCCATGCCGTCCACCTCCTTGGTATTGGCAAAGAGGATGTTTACCGGGGTATGCAGGGCAAGAATGAGTTCCGAAAGAATCGGATCATGCGCATTTTTACCGTCAAAGGCAATACGGAAGCGTCTTCCGCCTCCGAAGAAAGCTTCTTTCTCTCCTTCACCTAAAATCAGTCTCTTTCCGATTTCCGTCTTAGGAGAACGGAAAATCTCCTTTACCGGGCCATGTTCCGCAATCTTACTGTGGTCGATAATCGCCACCTCATCACAGACAGACTCAATAACACTCATCTGATGGGTGATAATTATAATGGTAACACCCAATTTTTCATTAATCTCTTTCAGAAGAGCAAGAATCTGCTCCGTGGTTTTCGGGTCCAGTGCTGAAGTCGCCTCATCACAGAGCAAGACCTCGGGACTCGTAGCCAGTGCTCTTGCAATCGCAACTCTCTGTTTCTGCCCCCCGGAAAGCTGAGAGGGATAACTTTTTTCTCTTCCCTCAAGACCGACGAGCTTTAAAAGCTCCTTCGCTCTCTCGATTCTTTTCTTTTTCCGCGCTTTTCCTTGAAGTACAGTTTTTATAATGACTCCTAACGGAGTGGAGCTCAACTTGGAATCGTTAACCTCGCTTTTTGCCCTCTTCTCTTTGTTTTCTTTCTTTTTTTCCTTCCACTCCTTCAATGCCCGGGAAATACAGCCGCTATCGGCAATTTCCAGAGGGAAACAAACATTCCGGAGCAGATTTCTCTGCTCCAGAAGATTAAATTGCTGAAAAATCATGCCCATGTTTTGACGCATGGCAAGAATCTCTTTCTCCTTCATGGTACTCAAACTTTTCCCACGAAAGAATATCTGACCGCTACTCGGTCTTTCCAAATAATTAATACAGCGGACCAGGGTGGACTTTCCGGCTCCGGAAAGTCCGATGATTCCCTGAATCTGCCCTTTTTTAATTTCCAAATGGATGTCTTCCAGAGCTGTAAAGTCCCCGGATCCGGTATGGAATACCTTTCCCAAACCTTGTATTGATATGATATTTTCTTCCATTCTGCTCCTTCAGACAAAAATATTTTGAGTGAAGCCTATTTCTTAAACAATCAAAAAAGTCTCGAATGTGCTTCTCGAAGAAGTTTCCCAAACTTCTATTAAGATATGGTTAACTGCAAAGGGCCAGGATTGACTCCGCATAAATCTCAGCTGCAAGAAGAAGATCTTTTACCTTAATCCATTCGTCTGCACCATGCATGTGTGTATCTACATCCGGAAGAATTGCACCGAAGGCAACTCCGTTTTCTACCTCATGCACATAGGTTCCTCCACCAATGGCAATACACTCTCCCTTTTCTCCGGTAACTTTCTCATAGCAGGAAAGTAAAGCCTTAATGAAATCGGAATCCTTTGGAACGTGGTGGGGCGGAATCATGCCGTTTGTTTCGAAAACAAAGCCCTTGGCTTCACTGGACTTTCTTGCCACATCTTCACAATTTTCCTTATTGCCACAGATGGGAACACGGCTGTCAAAGGTAAAGCTCATTTCCTTATCATCCACTGCAAACAAATCCAAAGTGCAGGTTAAGTCTCCGCTTTCCTCGTCGTTCATCTTGATACCAAGGCCGGAGCCGTCCGTCACACCGTATGGGAAGAGCTTTAAAATGGCTTCAAAAGCTTCTTTATCTTCTGCACTGAGAGAAGGAAGCTTTACAGCAAAAGATAAAGCGGCAAGACCGGCATTCTTTCCAAGATGCGGAGTGGAAGCATGTGCACTTACACCGATTACAGTCACAGTATTGCCGGATCTTTCCAAACGAACACCGCATTCCTTTTCTACAGCATCCTTTGCATGCTTAAATTCTTCTTCGGATAAAGTACTAAATTCCATAACTGCCTTCTGCGGAACGGCATTGACAGCAACACCCGCCTTTAAGGAAAGAAGAGATCCCTTGGCAGTTCTATTCTTTTTCAAAGTACCCTTGATGGCACCCTTTTCAATATTGATAATCGGGAACTCGGCATCCGGAGTAAAGCTCATCTCTCCCGCCTTTTCCTTCTTATAATAGTAAGCAAGATCGGCAGAGCCTGTCTCTTCGTTCGTTCCAAGGATAAGACGAACTCCCTTTTTCAAGGAATATCCCAGTTCTTTTACGGCACGCATAGCGTAAAGCGCACAAAGAATCGGACCTTTATCGTCACTTACACCTCTTCCGTAAACATTTTCTCCCTTGACAAGCGGCTCAAACGGACCGGTTACTTCCCATCCCTCTCCCGCAGGAACCACATCCAGATGTCCTAAAATATCGAGTGTATGCGGAAGTTCCGGAGAATAATCCACCGTACCCACATAATTTTCCCAGTTCTTTGTATGGAAGCCATAGCCTTCACATATCTTTAAACCCGCTTCCAAAGCTTCCTTCGGGCCATCTCCAAAGGGCACACCTTCTCTAGCCTCTCCCCGAACGGAATCAATCCGAATCAAGGTGAACAAGTCCTTTAAAAACTCATCCTCATGTTCCAACAGCCACTCTTTAATTGTTTTCTCCATCGTTTTTGTCCTTCCTTGTACTGTAAAAATGCTTATATTTGCTTTTCTTCTAACGAAATGATGCACGTTTTTTCGGCAACACCCGTTATAAAACTCTACATTGTAAGATAGGAAAAGATAAAATCTCCTACTACCGTTCCGCAAGAGACTTAATTTCTGGAAAATTCAGTCAAATGCAGGTCCTTATTACGGTCTAATACCATGCCGATGGACCAGGGATGAGCGAAAAGAAGCAGGGGTCTATCCTTTAAGTCCTTTACAAGCTTCATGTCAGAGGTACCGGAAATCTCGCTGACCGCAATCTCGGTATAATTTTCAATCCAGCGGATATGCTCATAGGGAAGCATATCCAAACGTACCTCTACATTGTATTCATTTTTCAGTCTGTAGGTCAAGACCTCAAACTGCAGGCTTCCGACTACACCGACGATGATTTCCTCCATACCGGTATTGTATTCCTGGAAAATCTGAATGGCACCCTCCTGTGCAATCTGGGATACTCCCTTTAAAAACTGCTTTCTTTTCATGGTGTCAATCTGTCTTACCCTTGCAAAATGCTCCGGCGCAAAGGTCGGAATGCCCTCATACGCAAATTTCTTTCCGGAAAGCTCCAGAGTATCACCTATCGAGAAAATCCCCGGATCAAAAATGCCGATGATATCTCCCGCGTAAGCCTTTTCCACAATCTTTCTTTCATCCGCCATCATCTGGGTCGGCTGAGAAAGCTTTACCTTTCTGCCTCCCTGAATATGTGTCACTTCCATTCCCGCATCAAACTCACCGGAGCAGATGCGCATGAAAGCCACTCTATCTCTGTGCTTCGGATCCATATTGGCCTGAATCTTAAAGACGAAGGCGGAAAACTCTTCCTCTACCGGGTCGATAAGTCCTTGGTCTGACATTCTCGGAAGCGGAGACTTCGTCATTTTCAGGAAATGTTGCAAGAAAGTTTCCACACCAAAGTTCGTCAGAGCAGAGCCAAAAAAAACAGGAGTAAGGAGACCGGCATCGACCTTCTCTTCATCAAAGACTTCCGCTGCCCCCTCTAAAAGCTCCAAGTCGTCCTGCAATTTGTCAAAATACTCTTTTCCGATAACCCCTTCTAATTTAGGATCGTCCTTCGAATAGACTTCCTTTTCTACTTCTTTTTTACCGCCGCCTGCAGCATGGAAAAGATCCACTTCTTCCTTTTCTCTGTCAAAAACGCCCTTAAAGTTGTGACCGCAACCGATAGGCCAGTTAATCGGGCAAGTACGGATTCCAAGCACTTCTTCAATCTCATCCAAAAGCTCGTACGGATCTCTTGCCTCACGGTCAAACTTATTGATGAAAGTGAAAATGGGGATATGACGCATCACGCAAACCTTGAAGAGCTTAATCGTCTGCGGCTCCACACCCTTTGCTCCGTCAATAACCATGACCGCACTGTCGGCTGCCATAAGCGTCCTATAGGTATCCTCCGAGAAATCCTGGTGTCCCGGCGTGTCCAGGATATTGATGCATCTTCCGTCATAATTAAACTGTAAAACGGAAGAAGTAACGGAAATCCCTCTCTCCTTCTCAATTTCCATCCAGTCCGAAACCGCATGCTTTGCCGACTTTCTTCCCTTTACGGTTCCCGCAAGGTTTATTGCCCCTCCATAGAGAAGAAATTTCTCCGTCAAGGTCGTTTTACCCGCATCGGGGTGAGAAATAATCGCAAAGGTTCTTCTCTTCTCTATTTCTTCTCTTAAGTTCGCCATCTGTCTCCCACTATCCTCTATTATTCTTAAACTGCATTTTATTAAATAATCTTACTTAAAATAATTTCGACATTTTCTCTTTCTACGGCATAAGCACCCAAACACTTCAAAGCATATGCCTTAATAAGCTAGGAAACGAGGAAAAATACGCCAAGCGAACTTTCCCCGTCTTAAAAAAAGGCTATGCCCCTGGGACATAGCCTGCACTTTAGTTTTATTTTCTACGCAGGAAGTCAGGAATCTCAAGTCCGCCTTCTCTTCCGAGTCTTGCTTTGTTCTGTACATCACGATCTACAGTTTCGCCCGTTCTTAAAGCACCGGAACCCTGTGTTTCAAGAGGAACCTCCAATCTCTCCGTAAGAACCGGGGAAGAAGGTCTCTGATTATTCAGAAAACTGGTTCCGCTCAAGCTCTGTGGCATAGTACCGAAGTTACTGTGTAATCCGAGCTGACTCTTTGTCTCCTGTACAGCCGGCTTCTGCTCAGCAGGCTTTTTCTCTTTGATACCGGTTGCAATAACAGTGATGGAAACTTCATCCTGCGCATCTTCATTGTACATCGCACCGAAGATGATATTTGCATTCTCGCCAACAAGCTCTTCTACATAAGAAGCCGCATCATTCGCTTCAATCAGGCTGATATCTCCGGAAATGTTGATGATAACATCGGTAGCGCCTTCGATGGTGCTCTCCAAAAGCGGAGAAGAAATAGCTGTCTTAACAGCCTCGATTGCCTTATCATCCCCCTTAGCCTTACCGATACCGACATGGGCAACACCCTTGTCCTTCATAACGGCAGAAACATCCGCAAAGTCGAGGTTAATGAGTCCCGGAACATTAATCAAATCCGTGATTCCCTGAACGGACTGCTGCAATACTTCATCCGCCTTCTTCAAGGCCTCCGGAAGAGAAGTCTTCTTCTCTACAATCTCCAGGAGTCTGTCATTCGGAATCACAATCAAGGTATCTACAACACTCTTCAGTGAATCAATACCCGCTAAGGCATTCTTCATTCTCTGCTTTGCTTCAAAACGGAAGGGCTTAGTCACTACACCAACAGTGAGGATTCCCATATCCTTTGCAATTTTAGCAATAACAGGAGCTGCACCCGTACCGGTACCGCCTCCCATACCGCAAGTAACGAAGACCATGTCCGCTCCTTGCAGAGCTGCGGTAATCTCCTCCGCACTCTCCTCAGCCGCCTTGGTTCCGATCTCCGGCTTACCGCCACAGCCCAGTCCCTTGGTCAGCTTCTCCCCAATGGGCATAGAAGTTGATGCCTTACTGGACTGCAAGGCCTGCTTATCTGTATTTACTCCAATAAACTCAACGCCGGCGATTCCCTCATCCACCATACGGTTTACTGCATTATTTCCTGCGCCACCAACACCAACAACTATAATCTTTGCCGCCGCTTCTGACTCGGGAAGCTGGATTTCTATCATGTCTTCCTCCTTCAATCTATCTCTTATTCCGTTTAGGAATTCTATTCACATCTATCCTAACTATACCATTATATGAACTTTAGGCATTTTGTAAAGGGGAAAGAAGGGACAAATTTGTAAAGAAGAAAAGAATTTTTACTTATTTTCCTTGAAAACATAAGCTTCCTTCTCTTTTCTTCCCTGATACCGGCTTAAATCCAATGTTCCTTTTCTTCCCTTCAGAGCCGGAAGAATATCCTTGAGACTCATGAGCTTCTGCTCCATATCTTCATTATCTCCAATGAGAACCTTTATATCTCCTATGTAAAGCGTTGCCGTATAAGAGGAACTGTATTCAATATGATCGC
The DNA here is from genome assembly GCF_000238055.2 of Oribacterium parvum ACB1. Lineage (GTDB taxonomy): Bacteria > Bacillota > Clostridia > Lachnospirales > Lachnospiraceae > Oribacterium > Oribacterium parvum. The sequence continues at coordinate 1,560,091 of NZ_KE148312.1, read as the reverse complement.
AATCGATTTCTTCCAACCTGAGCGCTGCCCCCAGATTCAGAATATCCTGAAAAATCGCTTTGTTCTCTACCGGAAGCGCCTTATAGAGACTCACCTTGGAAAACTTAAGTCCGGTTATTCGCGGAATCCCGGGAATCTTCTTTTTAGTCGATTCCACCACAATCCCGTCTCCGTCAAAATAAAGATTGCTGGACATATATTCCACATATCCCACCATATTTTTTTCGTAAACAATAATTTCCAAAGCAAAAGGATCCTTCCAGTGGAGCTCATATTTTTCCACAAAAGGAATGGTCTTATGAGGACGAATTTTGTCCTTGATAAAGGCATAGAAGCTGTTATAGTCCAGTTCCTTGGTTAAAATCATCTTCGTAAGCTCTTTTTCCGTATACTGTTTATTCCCCAGAACCGTAATCTTATTTACCCTGGTACTGAAGAGCAAAAGGATAAGTAATAAGAAGAAAAGCAAAATTCCGTAAATGGTAATTTCCTTTCTCCTTCTTCTGTCCGTCATACCCTACTCTCCTTTTTCCACATCCAAGGTGGTCTGCCAAGACACATTCAGACAAAGCCCGAGCTCTGCAAGAAGAATCAAAAGAGAGGTTCCGCCATAGCTTACGAAAGGAAGCGTGATTCCGGTATTCGGAATGGAATTGCTCGCTACCGCAATATTCAAAATGGCCTGCAAGGCAATGTGCGCCATAACGCCGATAACAAGAAAGGATCCGAAAAGATCCTTTGCATTTTTGGCAATTTCATATAAGCGGGATAAAATCAGAGCATAGACCAGCATCAATCCTACAGCGCCAACGAGTCCAAGCTCTTCGCAAATAATGGTAAAAATCATATCATTCTGGGCCTCCGGCATCAGGAATTTCTGTATGCTTTCGCCAAGTCCTTTCCCGAAAATTCCTCCGGACGCAATAGCATAAAGTCCCTGTCTTGTCTGATAGGTATCATCCGGAAAAGAAGCCGGATCTCTCCATGCAAGGATTCTGGTAATCTGGTATTCATGCAGTATTTTTACTTTTTGTAAAAAAAGGGCAAGCGGATAGGCACCGATGTACCCCAATACGGTAGCAAATAATAAGGCTAAATGGTAGCGATAACTCTTCACCGCAACAAATAGCATAAAAATCGCAATACTGACAATAATGATTCCGGTGGAAAGGTTGGTCAGTGCCACTACAGCTGCAGGGATCAAAGCATACAAAGCACATCGAAACATGGCTTTCAAAGAATTAATGCGATAGCCTTTATCCGTAAGCAAAGTAGCAAGCATAATAATCACAGCCGGCTTCATAAGCTCCGACGGCTGAAACTGTACCCCCATGATTCTAATCCAACGACTGGACCCATGGGATGCCACTCCCATAACAAAGGTAGCAATAAGAGCGCCCCATGCCGCAACATAGATTAAAATATTCAACTTGGAAAGCCAGTGGTAATCAAAAAAACGGGAAAGAAACAGCATGATAAGGAACCCCGCCAAAGCAAATATTCCCTGTCTTGTAAGATAATACATATCGCCAAGATCACTCTTTGCCGCCATGTATCCCGATGCGGAGTACAACATCAGTAAGCCAAAGAGAGTAATGGAAAAAACCATCACCACCAAGGAAAAATCATAAAAATGCTTCAGCTTTTTCTTTTTTGACACTTTCCTGCCCTTTCCTTTTCCTACCCGTTTACTACGTCTTTTTAATGACTTCACATCCTATCGCAGCTTACCGATCACAGACTCTTTACACAGTCTTTAAAAACTCTTCCGCGTTCCTCATAATCCTTGAACATCCCCCAAGAGGCACAGGCCGGACTCAGCAGTACATAGTCTCCCGGATCAGCATAGGCAGCACAGTCTTTTACCGCCTCATCCATATCTTCCGCAAACATAAGGTTATGGAAACCGTGCTTCTTTGCGCAGGCTGCAATCTGATTTCTGGTTTCTCCGATCAGTACAAGGTATTTTACTCTACCCTTGAATTCTTTAACCCAAGCGTCAAAATCGACATGCTTATCATAACCTCCGCCTATCAAAAGCACCGGACCCGGCATAGCACGAAGAGCTTGAATTGCCGCATCCACATTGGTCCCCTTGGAATCATTATAATAGCGCACACCGGAACGCTCTCGCACAAACTCAATACGGTGTTCCACCGGCTTAAATTTCTTGCAGACCTTTATGATTTTATCCATTGGAACACCCATTTTCAAGGCTACAGCCATAGAACACATAATATTTTCATAATTATGCTTACCCAAAAGCTGTACATCCTTGGTTTTAAAGAGCTTCTCTTCTTTGTCTTTGGACTTATAAATAAACTCGTCATCACGTAAGAAAAAACCCTCTTTCGGCTCTTCTTCCGAAGAAAACCAGAGTACCTTCGGTTTTAAATTTCGTTTTTTTCCGAACTTTCTAAGCTCCGGATCCATATAGTTTAAGACGATGCTGTCCTCTTCCGTCTGGTTAATGGATATGGATTCCTTTACCGCAATGTAGTTTTTCATTGTCTTGTGACGATCCAAATGATCCGGTGTAATATTGGTGATTGCCGAAACATGAGGACGAAAATCCACAATGGATTCCAGCTGGAAGGAACTGACTTCACAAACCGTAGCAGACTGCTCTTCCGTATCCAAGGCTTCCGCCGTAAAAGGATTTCCGATATTTCCAACAACATGAGTATCCGCATATTGGCTCTTTAATATTTCTCCGATAAGGCTGACTGTTGTTGTCTTACCATTCGTTCCCGTCACAGCGCAAAGTTTTCCCTTAAGGGACTGGTATGCCAACTCTATCTCTCCGATTACCGGTATCTTCGCAGCATTGAGCAATAGAACATAAGGTTCATCTAAAGGGATTCCGGGACTGATTACCGCAGCATCGATTTTTAAGAGATCTCTTTCAAACAGTTTTCCTTTTAAAATCTTGCTTATTTTCATTTCTTCTTTTTTCTTAAATTGTGCCAGAATTTTTTTCTCATCCAACTTCGGGTTTGCGTCAAAAAATATGACTTCCCCTCCCATGGCAAGAATCTGCTTTGCCGATGCTATTCCACTTCTGCCTGTCCCCAATACCAAAACTTTCCGCCTGTTCATCCTAAAATCCCTCTGTTCCTTATATCCTTATGTTAATGTTCTTTATATCCCTATGTTCATGTTTCTTCTTTATATTTGCGCTTTTCTGTTTGCACTTTTCTGTTTGCACTTTTTTCGCATTTATATTTGCGCCTTTTTATTTGCACCTTTTTTGCTTTTTTGCGCCTTTTTGCAGTACTATGTCATTTCCAAAGCAAGTCCCGTGATGAAGCATGCCAAAATCGTAATAATCGTAAATATCGTCACTACCTGTGTTTCCGACCAACCCAATAATTCAAAATGATGATGAATGGGTGCCATTTTAAAGATACGCTTTCCGTGAGTCATTTTAAAATAAGTAACCTGCATAATTACCGAAAGCACTTCCATAAAATAGACAAAGGCAAAGAGCGGAATATAGAGTGCGGTTCCTGTTTGGATTGCCATGGCAACCACAAAGCCACCAAGAGCCAAGGATCCCGTATCCCCCATAAATACCTTTGCAGGGTGAGCATTGAAACAAAGAAAGCCAAGCAGTCCGCCCAGTACCGCACCCGGTAATGCACCAAGTTCCGCCCCGCCAAGGATTATCCTGTCCACAAGAAAAAGGAAAAAGACAATCACCGCTGTTACGCTACTGCACAAACCGTCAATTCCGTCTGTAAAATTCGCTCCCGTATCCGTAGCTGTAATAATAAATAGCGATACCGGGAAAAATAATATCCCTAACGACCAGCTTGTTTCTTTTACAAAAGGCAGTAAGAAATCATTTGCCCTTCCACTGTAAAAATACAAAAACGCAATGTACAGAAGGGAAATCACAATCTGCGATACCATTTTCTGTTTCGGGTTAAAGCCCTCGGACTGATGCTTTACCACCTTTAAATAATCATCCACAAATCCAACTATACCGAAACCTAAACCAAGAAGATATGCAGGGAGTAATCCGCTTACCTCTCCTATAAAGGGAAGAATTCCGATACTGATTGCAATCAGGAAAAGAATCCCGCCCATCGTAGGGGTTCCTTGTTTTTTCAGGTGTGTCTGCGGTCCGTCATCTCGCACCTCCTGACCAAATTTCATGCGGTGCAATATATTGATTCCCTTGGGAGAAATCAAAAGCATCACACAAAAGGCAATGCTGAGTGCAATGGTATTACTTAGCATAATATTCTCTCCCCCTTAATTTCCATTTTCCGACTCATCTTCTTCTCTGTCATCATTATTTATTGCTTTACTTTCCGTTGCAACGCTCTCCGGAAGTTCTCCCGGAACACTATCTTCATTGTCCTGCTTTTCATCGCTTTCCAAACTTGCCTGTTCCGTGCTTTCTGCCGCACTTTCCGAAGCGCCTTCCACGATTCCGCTTTCATCCAAGGTTCGAATTCCTTCTTGCAAATCCTTATTTAAGGATGCCTCGGGATCCGTCTCTCCTTGTGCAGGAATATTCAAGAATTGCAGTGCATCATTCATGATTTTTTGCTCTATCTTCGTTGCAAAGGAAGCACTCGCCTGTTCTTCTCCGTCAAGATTCGGTGTATCCACAATGACATAAACCAAGATTTCCGGATCTTCCACCGGAGCAAAGCCGCAGAAGGAAACCAGATAATTTTTCTCATAACGCGGAAGCTTTTGTGCTGTTCCCGTTTTCCCGCCGACATGATAGCCCTTAATCTTTGCAGGTCTTCCTGTCCCCTGCTCTACTGTTTGATAAAGAGCTTCCTTTAAAAAATCGCTGGTTGCCTGAGAGCAGGTAACACGTAAGAGTTCCGGTTCTATCTCTTTCATGACCGTACCATTTGCATTTAAAATCTGCTTTACAACGTGCGGCTTAAAATAAGAACCGCCGTTAATTGCACTGGAAAAGGCCGCTGCCATCTGAATCATACTTACATTGTAGTTTTGCCCGAATGAGTTCGTTGCAAGGGAAGTCTTTCCTAAACTATCCGCCTTATATACCAAAGCAGAAGTATCCGCCTCTCCCGGTAAATCAATTCCCGTCTTCTCTCCAAAGCCGAAGATATGCTGATATTTTACAAAATTTTCCGCCCCCTCTTGAAAGGCGGTATTCATCAGATAGACGTTGCAGGATTGCATAAGAGCATGCTCTGCATCCAACGTTCCGTGCCCGTCTCTTTTGTGACAACGAATGGTCCAGGTCTTTACCCCGTCACTCAAGGTAATGAATCCTTCACAGTTAAATTGCGTACTTTCCTTAATGGCACTTTCTTCCAGTGCCCCGGCAATCGTAAAAGGCTTAACCGTGGATCCGGGCTCATAGGTATCGGAAATCGGCACGTTTCTCCACATCTGATTCCAGGCAACCTGAGTCCCCAAGGAAAGAATATCCTCATTACTGTAATGAGAAGGAATCTCCTCTTCCGTAATACTCTGATTGTTATGCTCTCTCTTATATTCTGCAAGGGCTTCTTTCTTACCAAGTTCCTGAAGCAGAGAATCGGGATATACGTTTTTATCCAGATCTCTCGGGTGATTTAAGTCAAACTGATTGGTACTTGCCATAGCAAGAATTTCCCCGTTTTTCGGGTTCATCACAATTGCCGCTGCCATCTTGGAGCCGATATCATTTTTCTGCCAATCCTGTAAATACTTTTCTACCGTTCTCTGAATATTGAAATTGATCGTTGTGACAATACTGTTTCCGTCCGTTGCTTCCCGAATCACGGACTGCAGTTTAGTGTCGGAATCCAGATAGCCGTACTCTCTTCCGTTTACACCTACAAGAGACTGATTATAGTACTGCTCCACTCCGCCTGTTCCGTCTTCGCTGTCCGCGGAAGAAAAACCGATGATATTGCAGGCCAAATCCTTGTACGGATAGCTCCTTTTATACTTATCCTCAAACCAAATGCCTTTGATTTCGTATTTATTTCCATTTTTTCTGTAAGCGGCATTTTTATCATCCATGAACTTCTGAAATGCTTCCTTTTCTTCAAAACTTAAGCCTTCTTTGAATTTAAGGTAGGCACTCTTCTTATTTCCCGCCAAAGATTTTTGTTGATTTAAAGTATTTTCCACAGTAGAAAGACGCTCATCTCCCGGAAAATACTCCTGCAGGGCATCCAGACTTGCTTTCAGATAGCGGTCATCCGCACGAGAGGTGATCACCTTCGGATCCACTATAATATTGTAGACTTTCTGACTCGTCGCAAGAACGGTTCCGTTTCGGTCAAGAATATCCCCTCTCTTCGCCTGAATTGCTCTTGAGCCGTAACCGGACTGCCTCTGTCCCAAAACGATACGGTTATACTCCTCCCCGTTTTTCTGCACCATCCGAAAAATCACAATGCTTAAAATAGCAAATAGCAGGATTAAAAAAACAAATCCTACCATCAGCTTTTCCTGCATATAAAACGGCATAATCTTAGTCTGCCGTCTTTTTTTCTTCTGCTCCTCATCAGTGCTTTGGGATGTTTTCATATTGCCGTACGTACTCGCTTTCTTGCTTTTTATACTCGATTACCTGATGGTCTCCCGGATAAACCATTCCCAGCTCCTCTGTGGCTATTGTGAAGATTTTTTCCGGATCCAAAGCAGCGCTGATTGCATTTTGTAAAGCATCATTTTTCTGCTTTAATACTTCAATTTCTTTCTTTTTCTGTTCAATGCGGTGCATCCTTGTATTGACCTTGGTCTGTAACTGGATGTAATGAAAGCAAAGTACACCCATGATTCCCATAAAAAGGGCAACGGAAAAGACCAGGAAAAAGTTCGCCGAAGTCTTGTTCTGCAGTCTTTCCTGCTGCAGTTCATGTCCTATCTCTCTTTCACGGAGAATTCTGGCTCTCTCTTCTCTGGTAAACGTTCCGCTCCTCTTCTGACTTGGCTTTCTCACCACAGTCTTCTTCGGAACGGCCGATTGATTTATTCTCTTTACTCCTTTTCTTCTCGGCGCAAGCTCTTCTTTTGTCACAACTGACCCGGCAATATAACCTGCGTGCCTCTTTGCCAGCTTCCTTGCCATACTCTTCCCTCTTATTCCTTCGCTAAAACCACATTTCCTCTATAAAAATGTGACAGCATCCCTTCTTTCACATTTTCGTACTCATATACTCATTTTTACACTCTGTATTACCGAAACCTTGAAGCTCTGAACCTTCAAGGCTTCGACTCCGTTTTATTCTCCTCTTTCAAAAATACGGAGCTTTGCACTTTTTGAACGGGGATTCTCCTCCTGCTCCATCTCGCTTGGCAGGATAGCCTTCCTCGTTATAACTCTTCCTAAGCTTTTTCTTCCGCAGCTGCAAACCGGGAAGTCCTTCGGGCAAATACAGGGATTCTCCGCTGTTCGAAAGCTCTGCTTTACAATTCGATCCTCCAGCGAGTGGAAGGTAATAATGCAAAGCCTTCCTCCGGGCTTTAAGGACTGAATCATGCCCTCCAGAGAATCCTTTAAAACATCCAGTTCTCTGTTTAAAGCAATGCGGATTGCCTGAAAAGTTCGTTTTGCCGGATGTCCTCCGGCCACTCTGATTTTCATAGGAATGGCATGACTTATAATCTCCGCAAGTTCTCCCGTTGTCTCAATCGGTTTTTTCGTTCTTTCCAGCACGATGTGTTTGGCAATATTTTTTGCAAACTTATCTTCTCCATAGTCCCGGATGATGTGATAAAGTTCCGTCTCACTGTAGTCGTTAATCAGGTCCTTAGCCGTAAAATCCTGCCGATTATCCATCCTCATATCGAGTGGAGCATCAAAGCGATAGGAAAAGCCTCTGTCCGCTTCATCGAACTGGTAGCTGGAAACGCCCAAGTCTAAAAGAATCCCATCTACCTCCGGTATGGAAAGAGCAGAAAGGATTGCCTGAAAATGTTCATAGTTGTCACGTACTATCGTGACTTGCTTTTCAAATTGTGCCAGTCTCTTCGTTGCAGCCTCTATCGCATCCTCATCCTGATCAATCCCGATCAAACGTCCTTTTTCGTTCAGCCTTTCCAGTATATGAAAGGAATGTCCACCACCGCCCAGTGTTCCGTCTACATAGACACCGTCCGGCTTTATTGAAAGTCCTTCCATACATTCGTTAAGTAAAATGCTTTTGTGCGAAAATTCCATCAGATTCCCAAGCCTTCCATATCTGTAGCCAATTGCTCATAATCGGAGAAATCATTGTTCTCTTCCCATAAACTCTCTGACCAGATTTCCGCGTGATCTCCCACACCAAGCAAAACCACATCCTTTTCCAAAGAGGCCTTCTCTCTGAGTGTCTGCGGAATCAAAATCCTCCCCTGCTTATCGCACTCACAGGAAATGGCACTTCCCAAAAGAAATCTCTTTAAGGTTCTTGCCTGCTTGCTTGTCATGGGCAATGCCTGCAGTTTCTCTTCCAGTTCTTTCCATTCCGGAACAGCATAAAGAGAAAGGCAACCATCAAGGGAACGGGTAAGGGTAAATTCGTTATATCCATCCTCACGGAATTTAGCAGGAATCATCATCCTGCCCTTAGTATCTAAATTGTGATGATACTCTCCCGTAAACATAATCTACCACTTTCTCCCACTTTTTCCCACTTCTACATTATAATGCATGATTTTTAGGGAAGAGTCAAGACAATATACTAGAATTTATAGACCTAAAAAGTAGTTTTTTTAGTTGCATGAGATAGGGAAAATATACAAATAGTAAAATTTAAGCTATGCTTCCATTTCTTGTATCATTTCGGATATTTTGGCATCAAAAAAGGGGCTGTAAAAAATCAAAATATTTTTCTAAACAATATAGGTCTGAACTTGGGCACGCTCTCGCTAGCTTCGCCACGTAACGGATACTAAGCGAAAAACTGCGTTTCTCTTGTTTTTCGCAAGTACCGACGGGCTCAGACTACCCCACATTCAGACCTATATTGCAAAAATCACTTTATTATTTTGATTTTTTTTACAGCCCCTTCACAGACTGATATCCTTTTAATTCTGATTTAATTGTCCGGTCCTTGATAGAATCCCAATTTTTACCCCACCCGGAAATTTATCTACAAAAGCCAAGTTTATACATTGAAGCGGAACAGGACTACATCGCCGTCCTGCATCACATACTCTTTCCCCTCCATGCGCACAAGCCCCTTTTCTCTTGCCGCGGAAAGCGATCCGTTATCCAGAAGATCTTTGTAGTTTACCACTTCCGCCTTGATAAAACCTCTTTCAAAGTCGGTGTGAATCTTTCCGGCTGCCTGCGGTGCCTTGGTGCCCTTCTTAATCGTCCACGCTCTGGTTTCCTTCTCTCCGGCAGTGAGGTAGGACATTAAACCAAGAAGAGAATAGGAAGCACGCACAATCTTATCGAGGCCCGACTCGGAAAGCCCTAGGGATTCTAGGTACTCTCCCTTTTCCTCATCAGAAAGCTCGGATATCTCCTGCTCAATCTGTGCGGAAATCACAAAGCTTTCGGAATGGTTCTTCTTCGCGTACTCTCTTACCTTTTGTACGTAAAGATTCGATGCACCGTCATCGGCAAGGCTCTCCTCCGCTACATTGCAGGCATAAATCACCGGTTTACGGGTAAGGAGACCGAGGCTATCTAAAAGCTCCGCGTCATCCTCTTCCGCTTCAAAGTTGATTGCCAACTTCCCTTCTTCCAGATGCGTATGAAGTTTTTCCAGAAGAGCGTATTCTTTCTTCGCATCCTTATCGTTGTTCGCAAGCTTCTTTGTCTTCTGCATCCTCCGGTCTAAGACTTCGAGATCGGAGAAAATGAGTTCGAGCTCAATCGTCTCAATATCTCGAATCGGATCTACGGAGCCGTCCACATGGATCACATTGTCATCATCAAAGCAACGAACCACGTGCACGATGGCATCGGTTTCCCGAATATTTCCAAGGAACTGATTGCCTAAGCCCTCTCCCTTGGATGCCCCCTTAACGAGCCCCGCAATATCTACAAACTCAATTACCGCCGGGGTAATCTTCTCGGAATGATAAAGGTCGGAAAGGAGCTGTAGACGCTCATCCGGAACAGCCACCACCCCCACATTCGGGTCAATTGTACAGAAGGGGTAGTTTGCCGACTCCGCACCTGCCTTCGTGATTGCATTAAAAAGAGTGGACTTTCCCACATTCGGTAAACCGACAATTCCAAGCTTCATATCTTCGTATACTCCTTATTTTCTATTGTGTATTTTTTCGAATCTGATCAAAAAAATCAGGAAATCATATTCATAATAAATCCGAGCTATTATAGCATTTTCAAGTTTTCAGCTCAATAGCACAAGATAAGGAACCATACAAAACTTCGCCAGAGTCTCATTTCCACAACACGCTTTGCTGTTTCGTCGATTTTCTTCTTTTTACCCCTCATAGCAGCGGAATCCTTTTCTTAATGGATATCATCTTAGAAAAAAACAAGCACCCATTCATGAGAACAGGTGCTTATACTTAAGCTCTAACCGGCTAGTTGTTTATTCTGTAATAGATTACGTAGATGTATCCGAACTTCTTGGCATTGATTTCTAACTTGTGGTTAGAGTTTGCCTCAACATTCTCATTTTTGATTCTGTTTCGTTCGTTACTATTTCTTTCCTGTGCTTCGAGATCGGTTTTTACACCTTCAGAGGATGTGACTACAACGCTCCAGCCTTCTGCACGCTTTTCGTCGGCAAATGCCGGCGCTTTGGCTTCGTCAACAAGTCGTTGTGCTTCTTCTCGCTTTTCGATTTCTTCCAAGGTTTTACGCTTAGCTTCAGCTTCATCTGCTGCGATTTCATCTAAGGTCTTCCCTGTTAAGACCTTGGAAAGCGCGTTTCTAAGCATTTCCGGGGTAATAGACTTTTTCTTTGTAAACGCAGAAATCGGAGGCTTTGCAAATTCCGGGATATGGTAGCTCTGCGCCGGGTCAGTCATGTATTGTCTGATATAGTCTACAACGCTTGGGTTAATTAGTGAGTCGTGGATTACGTCGAGTGCACCCGTTGCGCCGTCGGAACCGTCGGCTCTTAAGATTGCGTTTGTTGGGTCAACCATGTACCATTCGCCGTCAATTTCTACACCGGCAACAGAATGGTCATAAGCCTTTTCACTTATGTAGACTGCCTTTAAGCCCAAAAGCTCACAAGCTCTTTGATATACGATTACGTAGTGGTGACACTGGCCGGTACCTTCTTTAAGTGTTTTATATACAAAGTCGGTGTATACCCACGGATAACTAAGGACTATGTCGTCAGTAGCTTCATAGTCAATTGTGTTGTGTGTAACAGTAAGTGCAACCATAGCTTTTTCCAGTTCGGACATGTTGCTTGTGTCCCATTTGGAAAGTAGTTCTCTAAGTTTGTTGTTAGACCATTCATCTTTCTTGTTTGCTTCTTGAAGGTTATCGCTAAATCTTAAGTGAAAGGTTCCGTCGAAGGGGTTCCACTTAGAGTTTGTGTTTCCTGTGTCAGAGGAACTATTGGAACCATTGTAGGAACCGCTACCACCAGATGAAGTGCTACCAGATGAGGAACTACCGCCTCCACCGGAGAAGCTACCTCCGCCACCACCGGAAGAACCGCCGCTTGAGCCGCCGGAACTTCCACCTCCGCCGGAGAATCCCGAACCGCCGCCGGAAGATATCGCAGCATTTGCATTATTTACAATTTTACTGCTATCACCAGACCATACACCGGAACTGTCTATATAATAACCATCCACCGTTCCATTCGTAACCATTCCCCCATCACTGCCAAGGTAGTACCACCGGCCATTATAATCAAGCCATTGATTTTCCGCCATTGCGCCGCCTTGGTTAAGATAATACCAACGGCCGGAATGAGGAGACTGAATCCATTCATTATCGCTCATTATGCCGTCTGCCTTAGTGAAATACCACTGTCCGTTATGAATAAACCATTCATTTACAGACATTTTTCCGGCATCATTAATCCAGAACCATGAATGTCCATCGGAGGCTTTAACCCATGTGTTAGCAGTTCTTCTTCCGTTATCATGGTACTCCCAAGTGTTGCCTGTCTGCACCCAATTCCCTGCAAAAGCATTTGTAGATACAAGCACAGTTGCAGCAAACAAAGCAGTTCCGAGTTTTACGTTGTTCATATTTTTCTTCCTACCTCCTACGTTTCTCATCACCATAAAAACGTAGCACAGAACAGCCTTACATACTCCGGAAAGAACGCGCTAAATCACTACCACCCGTCAAACGGGTGGTTTGCTCGGGGCTATAAGCCCCTGCTACTGGCCAGCGTCTAAAGGCGCTGGCTTTCATTTTGGGCTATGGGAAGTTTGCTTTGCACCTTCCCACAGCTCCATTCAAGCCATATTGCGTTTGACTCGTCGCTACCCCATAAAGGGGTATTGGTACTACTGCACTTTAACCCTTAAAAGGGTCTTCATATTCTTTAACACTTAGTTTATCCAAAGCTATATCGTGTTTTTCTTGATCTTGGATATACTTTTTTATTGTGGCTTCATTTAAACCTACTGTACTGACATAATAGCCTTCGGCCCAAAAATGTCTGTTTCCAAATTTGTATTTAAGATTTGCGTGTTTATCAAATATCATTAAGGCACTTTTTCCCTTTAAATAGCCCATAAAAGAAGAAACGCTAATCTTAGGTGGAATACTAACCAGAATGTGTACATGGTCCGGCATTAAATGCCCTTCTATAATCTCCACTCCTTTAAAGGCGCAGAGCTGCTTGATAATATCCCGAATATCTGACTTATATTGATAATATATTATTTTTCGCCTATACTTCGGTGTGAAGACAATATGATATTTACACATCCATTTCGTATGTGCCAATGCATATTCTTTCTTCGCCATAAAATCACCTTCCTTTTCTACAATATAGCTTGAACAACTTTATTGTATTAGGAAAGGTGATTTTTGTATAACAAGTGTTTCCCACCCGCATAGCGGGTGGTTTTTTGTATCAGAGCTAACATTTTTCAAATGTCAGCTCCGATACTGGCTAAAGTCCATTAACAAGATGTCTCAGGCTTCGCCTTAGCCACTTGTTAAGAATAAAACAATACACTAAATAAAACGTCACATTCATTACTCCGTATCTAAGCTTCAACAAAATGTTACCTTCTGTGTTACATGGCAGATGAATCGGTAAAAATCTTAAAATATATATGGTTTTCACCAATATACGCCTGAATTTTATATCGGCATAATATAAGTTTTAATAAATAAATAAGGAGCATAAAATGAAGCTCCCGCTAAACCTTGATCATTCATTTACTTTCTGTGAAATTGTTCTATCTCTTGCATAAAACAATCCGCTTTTTTTCTATCCAAGATGATGCTTACCTTCTCCAGCTTATTGAGTTTCTTCTCATACAAACCACAAAAAATGGGATTCCTAACTTTTATGGTCATCTTCAGACAATGAAACGGACGATTTTTCGTTTTTATTTGTTCTATGTCATCAAGTTTAAATTTAAAATGTAATACACTCCGTCCTCTACTTCCATAAGTATAGTATTGAACAACTTCGTTTTCATAAATTTCTAATTTCACTCCATTTATGAAGAGATAATATCCCATAAACCATACAAGGAGCGGAGCGACAATCAACACAATGGCTATAATCATTTTATCGGAAAAATCAGTATGATAACGCATAAGATGCTTCAGTACCCGGATAACAATAAAGGAAAATACTACCATGGATAAGCAGCCTATCCTATTAAAGTTAGACTTGTGAGGATAGGTCAAGACAAGTTTTGGTTCCTCTTGTAAAGATTCTAATTTCATATTTCCCCCTGTCTTTCGCATCCCTTCCTTTTTGAAAATGAGCATTTTCATACTCTCTGTTGGGTATTGCTCGGCAACTAAAATTACATTATTGTACGCCCACAGCTCAATGGTTCTGTCCTCAACAATAAGCGGCAGTTAATACGCTATTGCTTTCGGCGTAATCTCGTCACCAGTTGAAATATCCATCTTAATGGTCTGCTTTAGCTTATCCATAGTGCAGTCTATAGAAGATACTAAAAGCCCACCCTTTAACACAAAATTATCTCTATATCGTGATAAAGAAACTCTCTCCAGAAGTCTTTCCATCAGATATATTCTTAGCATTATCTGGGATTTGTCACTACTTCCCCCTGCTTTATTTTTTATCTTTGCCTTTACAGCTGTAGCACTTTTCATCATAGTAATACCTCTGTATATTGTCTCACCTTATCCGAAATTCCCATGATGCGAGCATATTCCATGAGCTTATGGATATTTTTGTCACTACCTGAAAAATAAGACCTTAAAGCCATCTGGAATACTTGAATATCCATTCTATTTTTATTCTTGATAATATCACAGATACAGCGCTCTCTATCATAGATTCGTACTGTATTACCGGTAAAGGTCTTCTCCTCTGTCAAGCCAAGCTCTATCCATTCCGGTCTTACCGTATGGACTATAATGCCTTTATCTTTTAGATGTTTTGCGTTATAGCCTCGTTCTACAGTAATTACCGGTGCAAAAGGCTCTCTATCGGAAAGATTATGAATATACAAAGCTGTCTCATGAGAAAAAATAATTTTTCTATTTCTAAGCTGAATCAAATATAGTCTATCTTCCCATGCATCAGGCGAGATATATATGCCGGGAGCTACCTTTTCCATTTCCTTCTTATGGACATAATCCAGAACTGCAGATTTTGATACTCCTTCATTTTGAGCATCAATTAATCGAATATATCCATTCTGTTCTTCAAGTAATTGATCAAAGATATTTACTTCGTTCATATGAGCACCCCCGTTCGCTATAATTTTAAAATTTAGTAGCGAAAAGGTCAATACCTTCTCGCTACAATATCCTTTTTGTGTAGCGAGAAGGTATTGTCTCTTCTTATTCTCTGTATTCTCTTATCCCTCAATATTAGCTGACAATAGCCCTTTCTTAGGGCTGCCGCTAACTGCGATGCTGTGGCCGAAGAAAAACTCATCATCATCAAGTTTTCCTCCATTTATTACCAAATGATTTCAAAGCATTGATACCTTACGGATAAATGTTCTCCCTATCGGATAAAATTGGTAGCTACCCCCTCTTCTTGCTCCGGTAAACCGTATTTTTCTTTTCCCAGAGCAATGCTCTTCATCAGAAAGGCCATATTTCTGGCCAGAGTTCTCATGGTTTGCAGGCCTTCCAAATCTTCCTTCGCCTCTCCTTTTTCGCATCCATGCACGCTGTTCCAGTATTGGCTGGAGGCCACCGGCATTCCTGAGATTGTAAAATACTTATTCAATTCATCAAAGGTAGCAGATAAACCGCCTCGTCTTGCCACAACCACACTGGCTCCCACCTTCATAGTCTTATCAAAATGCGTGCTATAAAATAGTCTGTCCAGGCAGGCAATCAGGGTGGCATTTGCAGAAGCGTAATAAACCGGGGATGCCACTACTAAAGCATCTGCGGCTTCAAACTTCTCTGCCAGCTCATTTACAGGGTCATTGAAGACACATTTTCCATTTTTATAACAATATCCACAGGAAATACAGCCTCGTATATCTTTGTTTCCAATCTGCACCACTTCTACTTCTATATTTTCCTGCTCAAATACCTTAATTATCTCCGCGAGGGCAATGCTTGTATTGCCCCCGATGCGTGGACTTCCGTTAATTATCAATGTCTTCATAAAATCTTCTCCTGACCTCTTTATGCAACTCCTGTTGTATATCTCCTCCAACTTTCCTTCCTAGGGCGTTTTTTACTTTATATCTTTTCGCCTCTTACAGTGACGCCCTGAAAATCTCTGCAATATCCTTCTCTAGGAGAGGTGCCCAAGCTTCTTCCAGTCCCTCATTTTCCGCAACATGCTTTGCCATTTCGTCAATTCTCTTCTCATCAATTCCCACATCTCTAAGATGCATAGGAATGTTAATGGACTCGAAGAACTTGTAGGTTGCATCAATAGCCTGCTCCGCAATCGCAAACTTATCCTGCTTTGCATCGATTCCGAATACATTTACCCCATATTTCATAAAGCGATCCACTGTCTTGTTATTTAAGATATGCTTCATCCATCTCGGGGTAATAATGGCCAAGCCCTCACCATGAGTAATGTCATAGTAGGCCGAAAGCGCATGTTCCATCCCGTGGCAAGGCCAGCCGGACTCACTGTTACCAAGGGAGTAGATGCCGTTACAGCCATAGGTGCAGCAAAGCATCATCTCCGCTCTTGCCGTGTAGTCTTCCGGATTCTCCAAACACTTTCTTGTATTTATCATAAGACTCTTTAATGCCGCCTCCATAAAACCGTCATTTAAAAGGGTGGAGTCCTCACAGAAATACTGCTCCATAATGTGATTCATGGCATCTGCACAGCCTGCTGCCGTTTGCTTCTTAGATACAGTGAAGGTATAGGTCGGATCCAAAAAGGAAACCGCAGGGTAAAGAAGGGGATCACTATACCCCGTCTTATCATTGGTTTCGGTTCTGGAAATCACTCCGCCTGCATCATATTCACTTCCCGTTGCCGAAAGCGTAATAATATCCACAATCGGAAGGGCGGCCTTCGCCTTCACTTTATAAGTAATCAAATCCCAAGGATCTCCGTCATATTTTGCTCCTGCGGCAATGGCCTTCGTGCAATCCAAAACACTTCCGCCTCCGACAGCAAGGATGACATCAATGTCCTTGTCTTTACAGATTTTCACGCCATCCAACACACTGGGATTATATTTCGGATTCGGTTGAATGTCGGGAAGCTCATAAATCTCATAATCCTTTAACAGCGCCTTTACCTTGTCATAAAGACCAATCTTTTTGATGCTTCCGCTTCCGTAGCTAAGCAGAATCCTCTTACCGAACTGCTTCATTACTTCCGGAAGCTCTTCAATCACGCCTTTTCCGAAAATAAGTCTTGTGGGTGTACAATAATCAAAGTTTTGCATTGGTAACCTCCTGGAATCTTAGCCTCCTTACTATTAGATAGAAAGGAATCAAACTATTCTTTATATTCTATCTTAACAAAATGCAAAGTGAACGTATAGAGGATTCATAAACCGGATTTTTTTACAATTCGTAAGCTATATTTTTTTACAATGAATTCCCATCTTCAACACAGATGCATCTTACAAAAAAGCAGAGGTTTTCCCTCTGCTCTTCCTAGTCCATATTCAAGTTTTTCTTGTCAAAACCAAGATGCATTCTTTCTCCATGTAACGGATTTTCGAGATCTTAGTTCTTTCTTGCTGCTGCCGGTCCAAGCTCTCTGATTCTCTTCTGCAGTAAAGTCTCTCTTTCTTTTGCCTTCTCCTGGAAGTCTTTGAAGATATCTTCTTCTACAATACCGAAGTATATTTCATCGTAGTTTTCCGTTCCCTCATTGTAGATTCGAAGTACATAGCAACGATCTGCCGTGTTGTACAAACTGCCGTTGTTCTTAGCACTTTCATATTCTTCTTCCGGAAGGAGTGTGAACTTCTCTCCATCCAGTAAGGTTTTTCCCATCAGACGGTTGCGAATCCCCCTGTCTTCCCCCTCCAGGTATTCATTGCAATAGCTCATGACCTCGACTTTTTTTCCGTTTTCCAAAGAAAAGGACAAGGTAGGATTCTCTGTAACGATATAAGCAGTTCTTGCAGACTTACTAACAGGATCATTTACTTTTCCTTCTACATAAGGAACATCAATCTCTATTGCTTTCTTTTCTCCTGCATAGGCGATAAGGCCGCAAGAAAACACCATCAGTGCAAGAACGGATAAAACTATTTTTCTAAACATATCTACTCCCGAAACATGGATTATATGAATGATAATCTTTTCAACAAAGGTAAAAATCGTACTTCTTGTTATTTCTATTCAGTATAGAATCATTTTCATAAAAAACCGGAGTAGCCTTCTCGACAACTCCGGTAAAATTATAACTAGATTTTTTTTAGTATGCAAGTAAGTACAAGTCTTATAAGGTATATTGTAAATATATCGTAAGAAGATGTTATATATTTTTTCTTTTTTTCGAATATTAATTTTTAATAATTATTACTCAGGAAAGGCAAGTATTCCGTTTAGAATAGAACCTTCATTCTTTTAGAATCCTATCTTCACTCGCTTAGAATCATATCTTCACTCGTTTAGAATACTATCTTCACAAAACTCTTCTTTCCCTTTTGTAAAAGAGGCTCTTTGGAGAGCTCTTCCGGGCTGAAGACTCTTCCGATATCCGTCACCTTTTCTCCGGCAAAGCTTACCCCGCCCTGCTGCACATTTCTTCTTGCCTCTCCCTTGGAAGGCGCAAGACCCGTGAGAACCAAAAGGGTTAAAACATCCACGCCGTCCGCATATTCTTCCTTCGAAAGAGTATAGCTTGGCACATTCGCAGAAGCACCGGATCCGGCAAAGAGGGACTTCGCCGCCTCTTCCGCCTTCTTTGCTTCCTCCGTGCCGTGTACAAGCTCCGTTAAATGGAAGGCAAGAATTGCCTTCGCCTTATTGAGCTCCGCCCCTTCCCACTTGTCCATTTCCCGGATTTCCTCCATCGGAATAAAGGTGAGAAGGCGAAGGCACTTTCCTACATCAGCATCATCCACATTTCTCCAATACTGGTAGAAATCGTAGGGAGAGGTCTTCTTCGGATCCAGCCAAACCGCACCGCTTGCGGTCTTACCCATCTTCTTTCCTTCCTTATTGGTAAGGAGGGTAATGGTCATCGCATGGGCATCTTTTCCGAGCTTCTTTCGAATAAGTTCCGTTCCGGCAAGCATATTGCTCCACTGGTCATCACCGCCGAACTCCATATTGCAGCCGTAGTCCTCATAGAGGCGGTAGAAGTCATATCCCTGCATGAGCATATAGGAAAATTCCAGGAAGGAAAGTCCGTTTGCAAGACGATTCACATAGCAACGGGCTCTCAGCATCTCATTTACGGAGAAATGCGGTCCCGCCTCTCGTAAAAACTCCATGAGATTTAAGTTTCGAAGCCAGTCCCCGTTGTTGACCATAATGGCTTTTCCTTCGGAAAAGTCGATAAAACGGCTCATCTGCTCTTTGAAGCAGGCAATGTTGCTGTCAATTTCCTCTACGGTAAGCACCTTTCGAAGATCCGTTCTTCCGGAAGGGTCTCCAATCATTCCCGTTCCGCCGCCCATTAAGGCAATCGGTCGATTCCCCGCCATCTGCAGTCTTTTCATCAGGCAAAGCGCCATGAAATGCCCTACATGGAGGGAATCCGCAGTCGGATCGAAGCCGATATAAAAGATCGCCTTTCCGCTGTTTACCATCTCGCGAACTTCTTTCTCGTCCGTAACCTGCGCAATCAAGCCTCTATCCTGCAATTCCTCGTATACACCCATTTTTTCCTCCAAAAATTTCCTATTATCGAATCTGCGCCTGATACTCATAGACCGTCGAAATGAGACGCAGCGTATCTTCCCAACCAATGCAAGGATCCGTAATACTTTTCCCTAAAATATGCTCTTCCACCTTTGCAGAACCTTCTTCTAAATAGGATTCCACCATAAGCCCCTTCACAAAATAGGCCAACTCTTCGGAATACTTCCGAAAATGCATGATTTCCTGGGCAATTCGAAGCTGCTCCTTATACTTCTTTCCGGAATTGCAATGATTCGTATCCACAACCACGACCGGATTCAGTAGCTCTTTCTTCTCATATAAAGAATGAAGCAGTTTCAAGTCCTCATAGTGATAGTTCGGTATCATCTGCCCATGCTTACTCTGAGAACCTCGCATAATGGCATGCGTATAGGGATTTCCTGCCGTTTCCACTTCCCATCCCCGGTAAATAAAATTGTGTCCATGCTGTCCTGCATAAATGGAATTCAGCATAACGCCGAGATCACCTGAAGTCGGGTTCTTCATACCTACCGGGATATCCACTCCGGAAGCCACCATCCTGTGTTGCTGATTTTCCACAGAGCGCGCCCCAACTGCAACATAGGAAAGTACATCATCGAGATAGTTATGATTATCGGGGTAAAGCATCTCATCCGCTGTAGAAAAGCCGCATTCCTCGAGTACCCGGATATGCATACGACGAATCGCTAGAATCCCTTCCGTAAGGTTGGAGCGCTTTTCCGGATCAGGCTGATGAAGCATACCCTTATAGCCCTCTCCCGTGGTTCTGGGTTTGTTCGTATAAATCCTTGGCACTATAAAAATCCGGTCTTCCACTTCCTTGGCCACTTCTTTTAACCTATGACAGTACTCCAGCACAGGATCCTCATGGTCTGCGGAACAAGGTCCTATGACAAGGAGAAATTTCTTGCTTTCTCCCCTGAATATGGACTTCATCTCCGCATCTCTCTTCGCCTTTCTCTCTATCAGCTCCTTCGATAAGGGATACTGCTTCTTTACCTCTTCCGTTGTCGGCAATTGATTTAAGAACGAAAAACCCATAACTCCCCCTTCCTTTTAGCTCCTAGAAGTATAAAGGAAGAGAAATAAAAGTGCAAGAAAACGAAAAGACCGAAATAGCCATCATTCCAATCCACGTCTAATCACTCCGTTTTATTTTACAAGAAACATAATCAATACTTCGTCTGACTCTGGTAGTCGTAAATATTGGAAATCAAGCGCAGAGTGTCGTCCCAACCGATACAGGGGTCGGTAATCGATTTTCCCAAAATATGCTCTTCCACTTTTGCGGAGCCCTCCAAAAGATAAGACTCTACCATAAGCCCCTTTACAAAATGGGCCAATTCCGTTGAATATTTTCTGGAATGCATGACCTCATGCGCAATACGAAGCTGCTCCTTGTACTTCTTTCCGGAATTGCAATGGTTTGTATCCACTATCACCGCAGGATGCAAAAGCTCCTTCTTCTCATAGAGGGAATGCAGTAGCTTTAAGTCCTCATAGTGATAATTCGCAAGCATTTGCCCGTGCTTGTTCTGTGAACCTCGCATAATCGCATGGGTATAAGGATTTCCGTCCGTCTTCACTTCCCATTCTCGGAAAATAAATTCATAGCCGTGCTGCCCCGCATAGATGGAGTTCAGCATGACGCCGAGATCTCCCGAGGTCGGATTCTTCATGCCTACCGGTACATCGATTCCGGACGCCACGAGTCTGTGCTGTTGGTTCTCCACCGAACGTGCACCGACTGCAACATAGCTCATCATGTCGGAAAGATAGCTGAGGTTATCCGGATACAGCATTTCATCTGCGGTGGAAAATCCCGTCTCTTCCAAAACCTTCATATGAAGCTTTCGAATTGCATAAATTCCCTCGGTTAAGTTGGGACGTTTCTCCGGATCCGGCTGATGAAGCATGCCCTTATAGCCCTCCCCCGTGGTTCTGGGTTTATTCGTATAAATTCGCGGCACGATAATAATCCGATCTTCCACATCCTTTGCCACTTCCTTTAATCTGTGGCAATACTCGAGGACAGGATCCTCATGATCCGCGGAGCAGGGACCGATAACGAGGAGAAACTTCTTGCTTTCCCCTTTAAAAATCGCCTTGATTTCAGCGTCCCTTTTCGCCTTTATCTCCGTAAGCTTTTCTGACAGGGGATACTCTTTTCTAACCTCTTCCGCGGACGGTAATCGATGTAACAGTGTAAATCCCATAGCTCCTTACTCCTCTCTTTTTTATTTTGTAGAGTATATAGAAAGTTCGGAAAATGTGCAAGAAAAGGAGTTCCTATCTAAAGAAAAAGGACTCTCCTTCTAAATCATACTCTTGCATTTCCACAGATTATATCTAAAATAGATTTTACAGAAATTGATTTTACCGAAATCAATTTAACCGAAATCAATTTAACTGAAATCGATTTAACTAAATTTATTTTAACTATAAGTATTTCAATCAAACAAAAATCAATGTTTTACTATTTTTGCTCTTGGAAAAGAAAGTGAGGAGATACTATGCAGGATATTTTCAGGGGCAAAAACTGTAAACTGATTTCTATAGAAGAAATGTACTGTTAACAAATAAATTTCTAAAAAATACCACAAAGCCTTGTTTTTCATCGCTTTGTGGTATTTTTCACTACACATTATGTTTTAGTGCTCTCCATTCTCGTTGAATTCAATATTTTTCATAAAGGAGTACATACCAAAAAGAAGAAAAACGATTCCCAGGGAAGAGATTGCTCTCACGCAGCCTGCCAGCTGATTCAACATTCCGCCAAAAGGTTTAGACACTAACGAAGAGGCATCCGAGATATTTTGAAAGATGGCATACTGTCCCCGAATTTCTCCCTCCACACTCCTGTTAAACAATTCTACCGAATAATAAAGCATAACAAGCGCACTGAGTATACCGCTGAACAGCAGGATAACGAGTAACATCCCAAAAACAGGCTTTAGAACAACAGCCAAAAGGAGCCCTCCCATCATCATTGTACAAATAAAAGATACTTTCCTAAGATGAATCTGTGTAAAGGGCATCCCTCCTATGATACTTCCTACTAGCCCTCCGAATGCCATAGCGGACATGAGCATGGAATATTGCATAGCATCGGCATGCAGCACTTTATAGATATATTCCAAGGTCAAAATGGAAACTGCACCGCCTACAAAGCATAAAATGAGGCAGCCTGTAAAGAGTTCTTTGTTCTTTCGGATACTTCCTATGATATCTGTCCCCCCGGTACGAGTCATTTCCGGAGGCGACGGCTTTTCCATCCCCTTTAAGAAGAGGATGATCAGGGCTGCCAGAATATAGCTTACAATGTCCAAAATATAAATACTCTTTACCCCAAAACTCGTAAGAATCGCGGCTCCCACGAGGGGACTCACAACGGTCACGAGGATATTTACCGTTCTTGATGCACTCTGTCGCTTCTGCATGTCTTCATCCTTCGTAATCCGCTTTAAATATTCCGCTCTTAAGCACTCCAAAATAAAGAAAATCGCGGAATATAGGAAGAATACAAGATAGATTAACAGTACATTATCGATAAAAAGCAAAATACACATGGGAATGACACATAAGAATTCCCCCAGAGCAAAAATAAAGCGAAAGCTGCCATGGAATTTCATTTTACCAAGAAAAGGAGCAAGCAGAAGCTCAGGCAATAGTGTAACAACCGCAAAAAGCGCCGAGCTCATCAGGTTTTTCGTATTTCCATAGATAAATAAGGTCAGAGCAACATTGCTCATGCCGGAGCCAAAGGAGGAGATGAAGTCCGCTAGCAAGAGAAGAATAAAGTTGTGTGTTGATTGTGTTGTTTGTGTACGAGCCATCATCGCTTTCCTTTTATTCCTGTCGTATGTAATCAAAGTTTTACATTCCTTTTTTCCTGTATCTTAAAGTCAGCTATTCTTTTCCTAATCTATAGAGTATTATACCGTATTTATTCTTCAAGAGGAGTGCCGCAATTTGAAGGAGTGAAAAGGAGTTTTTAATCCTATTGCTCTTTTACATATTGTTGGACGGCATCGCATACATATTGTGCTGTTCCATCCCCAAACTGATCTAAGTTGTTTTTGAATTCTTTATTCTGAACATACCCATAAGCGATGCTTGAAAATACATCCATCGGGCAGTCAAATGCATATCTACATAAATGTTTATATAGTTCTTCCGCTAATTGTATATTTTCTTGCGCTGTGGCACTCAATCCATTTGACTTATTTTCAGAAAAAGCAAAGAATATTCTATTAAATCCATTGGTTAATTCTTGTTCTTTTCCCTTTTGCTTTTGGATCGCCTCTTCAATCACTTCTCGACCATAGAGGTCTATAGCAGCCTGCTTATATTTTTGATTATCTTGATAGCTAAACCCTTTAAATTTCTCTTTTGTTGACATGGAAACCTTCCTTTCTTTTGATTCTATTGTCTTTTCCAATGTTTCTATCAAAGTTAGGAGTTTTTGTTTTTCTTTTTGCATTAATTTGAGCTGAGCCTTTAGATGATATAGTACTTCCCCATCCCCCTTTTTTAACAATTCTTTTATCGTCTTTAAGGAAAATCCCAGGTATTTATAGAACAATATCATTTGCAGGAATGTCATATCCTCTTCGGTATAATACCTGTAACCATTTTCTTTTTTTTGAGGAGACAGCAAACCAATCTCATCATAATGATGTAAAGTGCGCACCGATACACCACTAATTTCACTAACATATTTGATCAAATACATCTAGGCACCTCCTAACAAGGAAGACTATAAACTATTACATTACGTTATAGTCAATAGCTTTTTTTCTAACTTAGAAAAAAATCATGCACCACAAGCTAAAGAGGAATAGATAAAAAGTCAAAACTATAGAATTTATGCAATCGGTTTTTAACGAGAGATCGCACGCTTTACAAGCGATAGTCGTTATGAATAAAAAAGAGACTGTAAAATTAAAGCAATGCTATTTATTGCTATGCAGGTTTGCTGTGGGACAATCTGAGCCCGTGGGTACTTGCGAAAAACAAATGAAATGCAGTTTTTCGCTTAGTATCCCCTACGTAAGGACAAACTTTTCATCAGAAAAGTTGTCCTGTACGAGACCAACTTCCGAAGGAATTTGCTTTGCGAAGCAAAGTGAGCAGTGGTTAACAAAGCCACTGCTCAGTCAGGCGAGGTTAGCGAGAGCGTGTCTCGCAGTGAACCTGCATAGCATAAAGTGCTTTTAATATTTTACAGTCTCTTTATTCGAAGCTCTATACTTACCGTTCGAGCTTCATTCCTATATTTCTCTTCTTACTCTCTGATCCCGTACTTCTCGATGATATAGTCCATATCCTTGTCTCCTCTTCCGGAGAGGTTGATGAGAATGGAGCCCTTATTCATCGTCTTTGCGAGCTTCATACCGTACGCCACTGCATGGGAGCTTTCTATCGCTGGAATGATGCCTTCCATTCTGGAAAGGGTGAAGAATGCATCAATAGTCTCGTCATCATTTACCACATCATATTTTACTCTTCCGATATCATGTAAGAAGGCGTGCTCCGGACCGGAAGACGGATAATCGAGACCGCTCGCTACGGAATATACCGGTGCCGGCTCTCCTTTTTCATCCTTTAACATAATGCTGTTAAAGCCGTGCATAATGCCCTCTTCTCCATAAGTAAGGCTTGCCGCATGATCTCCGAGTGCGGTTCCTCTTCCCAAGGGTTCTACGCCGTAAATCGTCACCGGATCATTTAGGAATCCGGAGAAAAGTCCCATAGCGTTCGATCCGCCGCCTACGCAGGCTACGATTGCATCCGGAAGCTCTCCGGTCATATCAAGGAACTGCTCTCTTGCCTCGATTCCCACTACACTCTGGAAATCTCTCACCATCATGGGGAAGGGGTGCGGTCCCACTACGGAGCCGATGCAGTAAATGGCATCCTTGTATTCCTTCATGTACGCGAGGAATGCGGCATCCACTGCCTCTTTCAGCGTGGCAAGGCCATCATTTACTTCTACTACTCTTGCACCGAGAATCTTCATTCTGGCTACATTCGGTGCCTGCTTCTTGATGTCTACCGCACCCATGTAAATGTCGCACTCCATGCCGAAGTATGCTGCTGCGGTAGCCAAAGCCACACCGTGCTGTCCGGCACCGGTCTCTGCAATAACCTTCTTCTTTCCCATGTATTTCGCAAGAAGCACCTCACCCATGCAGTGGTTTAACTTGTGGGCACCGGTATGATTTAAGTCCTCACGCTTTACATAAAGCTGTACACCGGTATTGATTTTCTCGGAGAGTCTCTCCAAGTGAGAAATAGGAGTCGGTCTACCCTGGAACTCCTTACGGATTCTTCTTAACTCCGCAATAAACTTTCTGGACTTGGAAATGGTGCGGTAGGCGTGGTCGATTTCCTCCATCGCCTTCTTTAATTCCTCGGGGATATACGCTCCGCCGTACTTTCCAAAATAGCCGTTTGCATCCGGATAGTTCTTTAAATAAGTCTCAAAATCCACATTGTTCAGCTGCATCGTTCTTTCCTCCTTTTTCTTCCCCGCCTTTTTTCCGGGGTCGGTAAATGTGATGTTCTTTACCAAGGAGATGATAGTATTTACGGAATCGTCACACTTCGTGCTTTTACGATTCCTGCCTGACATTCGCACTCCCAAAGCTCTGCGTGCTTCTTCGTGCTCATGTCAGGGGCGATCCGGAAAAGTTTACGATGTTCTTTGTAAGCAAGCTTACAGAACATCTTAGACTTTTATGTCTCGGTAAATACAAAAAGTCCCCGGCAAAGAAAGTTTCTTTGCCAAGGACGAATAAACAAATAATCTATCCGCGGTGCCACCTTGATTCACAGCTTACGCTGCGCCGCTTAGCAGGATACCAACATATCCCCGGGAACTCACGTATCCCTACACGTTGCAGAATACTCCGGAAAAATCCGTTTCCCTGCACCCTCAGTGGTCCATTTGACAATTTGTTTCTTACCCGATTCTCAGCATCGCGGGTTCTCTGTAAAGGCATCGTTGCCGTTATCTCCACCTCAACGGTTTACAATATTCAGTTGTTGAGAACGGATTTTACACGGAAGTACAAGAGCTGTCAAGCAAAAAAATCTTACGGAATAACAATCATATGTATATTTCTCTCAGATAGGCTAGTGCTTCCTCCATTTCAAACGGTAAGAACAACTGTGCAAATGGAATATTCTCCATTCTAATTTCTTCCATAAATCTGATTATGTCTTCATACACAATACCATTTGTTTTGATTTTATTATTTCTACGAGCTATCTGAAGAAGCCGAAATACATCATATTTATGTTTTTTCAAATCTCTTTCATTTACATGTTCACCTCTTGCTTTCCTGTCCTTTAAATCCAGCCAGGCATACATTTTAAACGGAATCAGATGCTCCGTATCAAGGACGCTTATACCTGAAACAATTCTTCTCCCGGCGAGCATGAATTTATAGTAGTCATCATTGAGTAAAATTGCAGATAAACTTGAAGTATTCTCATCAATATGTATCGGAATAATTCCCTCCGGAATATAGTTGATATAATCAGGCTCTCTTGAGAACAGTTCTATCATAGCAGGGTATCCGGAACGTGGTTCAGTAAATCTGTAGAAATGTGCCTTTTCACTGTTTTTCCAGCCGAAGCGATATTCCCCCTCCTTGATAAACTCCCAGAATATATGAGCAAACTCCTTGTACCTTGCCTCCATAATCAGAATCATATCAATATCTTTTGTCGCCCTAAAATCAGTCCCCGCCTCCGTCATAAGTATATCGCAGGCAGTCCCGCCAATTACCGTATAGCAATCCGTGTAATCCTTGAATTTTTCTATGAAACTGTTTATTTCGGTCCCCATATCCACCCCTCCAAATATTCCTCGACTGCTCCTTCAATTCTTTCATCTGCAATTCCGTCAAAGCAAATTGACAGTGAAATAGGATCCACAATTCCGTCATTTGAAAACATTGCCGGATTATATTTCCATAGTTCAAGAAATAGCGGTTTCTCTTCAGTTATCCATTTTGGATCAATCTCTTTTACACCATCTACATTAAAATCTGCTTTATATACAGCCCGAACCGGAATCTTTGGTTCATTTAACATCGTTACCTTGGAAAGAGCCGACTCCCCGGAATATACATATTCGCTATATCTATAATCAGCTTCCGTTATCAGTATGCGTTGAATAGGGTTGATTAGATATGGCTTCGCTTTTTTGTAAAGTGCAAAATCTGACATTTCAGTTCTCATATAGTATTCTTTACCTTGTATTTCCTGAGATATAAGCCCCATTGCTACCAACTGCTCACTTGCCCTTGTAATAGAAGTCCTAGTGACCCCAATAGCAGCCGCAGCATCTTTTTTCATTACAGCCTGCCCTTTGCTTTTATAAAGCATATAGAGAAACAGCAGTTGTGTTACAGGCATCATTTTATCCCGTCTCGTCTCTTGCTTTTTCTTAAATGTATTATTCAGCATCATACCAAGAAACGGTAAATATAGTTGACCATTATCCGTAATAAATGGAATGTTCCTTTCAAGTAGCTTATCACGCTGCAATTTAGTCACTGCAGAAAATCCGAACACAACCGGGATGCCATATTTATTAGATAAAAATGACAACTGCTTCTCCAGAGCAACAATTCCAAACCTCTCTTCTTTCGAAAGCTGCACACAAAGAAAGGCTATCTCTTTATACGACATTCTAAAAAAGCTTCTCTGTGCTGTCATAAACACAGGAAGCCCTTTAGTATTTATTTCCTCAGCTTGAAAGTTCAAACCAAAAATATTCTTATTTAGGATTTCCATGAATTTAACCTCGATAACATTTTTATTGAATAATAACATAATCTATATTATTATTCAACAAAATATATTATTATTGAAAATCCTCTATGCTTTTTCCAATATTCTCTTCCAGCAATGTTCGATATGGGAAAATGTACTTTTAGCCTTCTTCATCATATAATTTCTGAAGTTCACATCCTTCGTATTATCCGTCACAAAATTCAGATATATCTCTTTTACAGACTTTAAAATAGTATCGTCCTGACTCTCATTATATCGTCTAAATTCCTCTGAAATGGCTTTCCAATAGTCCTTATACGCTTTATCTGTTTTTGTGATTTTGGCTTTCATACTTTGGTATTTTGCTTCTTCTACCGGCTTTAAAGAAGATCCAAAGTAATCTTTCCTTTTTTCTATGCTAAGCCCAATCGCTCTTTCCATTCCTTCAAATGGATTTTTGTAATCCTCAATTATCTTTTCATTGTGACTTTTATATAAGTCTATCAGTTTACTAAATCCTTCTTTTTGATCATCAGGAAGCAATTTTTCCGCAAGATAAGACAAGGCATTTGTAGAACTTTCTAAAGAAGTAATCGCTTCCGCCTTAGACATATATGGTCTTGGTCCGGAATGAAATGATCCTCTTACATCAATAAATCCCGTATTAAACTGAAGACCGGTCAAAAAGTCCATCCCATTCGTAATTTCCGAAAGCAAATTTTCAAATTTTTTTACATCCTCATCACTCCTATTTTCATAAAAACCGTGCTGATCCAAATATTTTGTAAAATTCAACCATTGATTGGTCGGATTTTCCCAAAACTCATCTGTTGCTTCTCTCCCTGCCGCCACCTCTTTCTGCTGTCTTAAGAGAATCTCATACATATCTATCTTGCCGGATTCAGGAAAATCAATTGAACCATGATCCTTCTTTCCCTCTCCGTTACCCACTGTCCCTTTCTGTGCTTTTTCAGCGGAAAGTTTCTTCCCTTCATCAGAAAGAAGCAAGGAATCTACTACTTTTTGTCCTCTTTCCAAAATCTTTTCTATCTCTTTATCATACGATTTTTTAAGATTAATCCCCAGTTTCGCTTCTATCCTTCTGTTATATACTCCGGTAAAATACTCCGTTCCTGCTATTTTCATCTTCTCCTCCTTAACTCTCTAAAATACACTCTTTTAGTTTCCTTCCTCATCTATCCCGAACTCTTTCAGTAGAAATTAAAATGCAACGAAAAATTCATTTCAAGCTATGTCGTACTTACTATTATTCTCGTCATATATATATATATATATTATCTCTTTTTAATGATTTTTTTCTTGCCCTATAAAATTAGTTTACAGAAATTGCAAATCCTATACTCTTAGAAAAAACGAATCTTTATGCTTTTGATTGCTACACCGCTTTGGAATGCCGGCAAGCTCTCCGACTTCACCTGTGTTACTTGTTAAACGAGATATTGCAAACTTTGCAAACAATACCCGTTAAGAACAAAAAACGCAGCTAGCGGATTCTTCTCCAAAAGCTGCATCTTCCTTTTTTATTTTCTTAATTTATACACTTAGCTAAACGCATCCTCTATAACCTTCTTTAAGGTATCGGCAGAAGCTTGAAGAGCCTCTTTCTCTTCTTCACTTAAATCAATTGACACCACTCTCTCCACACCCTGTCTTCCGACAATCGCAGGAACGCTTAAGGAGACATCGGAAATCCCGTACTCTCCATGTTGCATGCTGGAAACGGGAAGGATGGATTTCTCATCACGGATAATCGCCTCACAGATTCTTCGAACGGACATCGCGATTCCGTAATAAGTTGCCTTTTTCTTCGCAATAATCTCGTAGGCACTGTTTTTTACATCTTCCGCAATGCGTTTCATGGAGGCGTCATGCTCCAAGTGACCGCGAAGCTCGCAGAAATCATTTAGAGGAATACCGGAAACATTTGCACTGCTCCAAGCGGCAATCTCACTGTCTCCATGCTCTCCGATAATGAAGGCATGGACGGAACGGTTATCAATGGATAAATGCTCTCCCAAAAGATACTTCAGTCTTGCTGTATCGAGTACCGTTCCGGAACCGAAGACTCTGTTCTCCGGAAAGCCGCTGAGTTTTACCGCCGCATAGGTTAAAATGTCCACGGGATTTGCCACAATGAGCAATATTCCCTCATACTTTCTCTTGGCAATCTCCGGAATAATGCTCTTAAAAATCCCTACATTTTTCTTTACCAGGTCGAGTCTTGTTTCTCCCGGCTTCTGTCCCGCACCGGCAGTGATTACAATTATGGAGCAGTCCATGAGATCATCATAGTCTCCTGCATAAATCTTCATGGGCTTAGCAAAAGGAAGCCCGTGACTGATGTCGAGTGCCTCTCCCTCCGCTCTTTCTCTATCTACATCATTTAAAACGATTTCTGAAAAAAGACCGCTTTGCATAAGGGCAAATGCGGAACTGGATCCCACAAAACCGCAGCCGATAACCCCCACTTTTCTCTCTTGAATATTCATCTCTTCTCCTTCCCTTTCATCCCTTTTTCTCTATTTCCTTAATTTGCCCTATCCAAAGTCCGGAAACGGGATATCACACGATTCACGCACGACACTCGTTAAACGTATATGCTTTGGTAAGGTCTTTCATCATATAGTAAATACAGGAAATTCCGAAGAATAACTTTTCGAAAGAATATCCCGCCCGAAGTTAGTATAGGCTAAACGCCTATGAATTGCTAGTTATTTTTTTGTCAATCTTGTTTTTCTTTGTATACACGGAGTTCTTCCAGCACCCTCCGCTTCTTCTCCTGATATTCCGCAAAATGCTCCATGTAAGAGCGGAAGTCTTTTCCGTTATCCACTCTTTCCAGTCTTCCGTTTCCGAAGAGAATTTTCGAAGAGCTTCCTGCCCCGACTCCGAAAACCGTATGCTTTTCTTCCATCATGAAAATATTATAGAGGCACTCCTTCCCTTCTTTACTGAAACCGATATTTTCCAGATTTCCCGCCATATTTTTTTGCCGGTAAAGATAATAGGGAAATAAAGACAGTTCCTCTGCGGTCTGCATGGCGGAAAGCATCATCCACTCCATTTCGCTCCGACTCTCTCTCTTCTTCCAAGAAGGGATATAAGAGAGGGTAAACTCTCTTTCCAGCGGAAATTCCTCGGAAGACGCCCCTGCCTGATAAGCACCCCTGTACTTGTTTTCCTCCGTTTTCAACTTCGCGGCACGCTTTACCGCAAGAGAGTGTACTGTGAGATTATCCGGAGAAAGTGCATGAATCCTTCGAAGGCTCTCCTCCACATCGGAAAGCCTTTCTGAAGGCAGTCCTAGGATGAGATCCATGTTAATGTTGTCAAAGTCCAGAGCTCTTGCTTCATAAAAACGCTCCACCACAGACTCGACACTGTGCTTTCTTCCGATTAAATCCAAAGTTTCCTGTCGAAAGGTCTGCGGGTTAATGGAAATACGGTCCACGCTGTGTGCTTTTAAGAGGGCGAGCTTATTCTCCGTTAAAGAGTCAGGCCTACCTGCCTCTACCGTGTATTCCAGTACCTTGGAAAACGGCGAGCTCAACAGTTTTTTCTCCACTAAAAGAAGTAAGGCTTCCAATTCTTTCGGAGGAAGGGCAGTCGGTGTTCCTCCGCCGATATAGATGCTTTGCAGTGTTTTTCCGCGCTTTTCTCCCATTTCATAGAGTGCAAAATCCAGCTCTTCGGAAATCTTATCGAGATACTCCGGAATACAGTCGGAAAAAGGCCCAATCGGGGAAGAAAGAAAGGAGCAGTATGCACATTTACTCGGGCAAAAGGGAATATGAATGTAAATGCTGAAGCCGTCTTTTATCTTTACTCCGCTTTTCTCCTCTGCTCTCTGTAAAATCTTCCTTTCTCGTATAGCAAGAAAATGTAAGAGTTCTGCCTTTTCCCCCTCCAAGCAGTATTCGTCCTTTAGGGCAGTATAAAAGCGTTCTTCTTCTTCCGTCTTTTCCTGATTTTCTTCCGGCTCTGTCAATTCTTCCAACTCCTCCAGGAGCTTCCCGGAAAGAGAGACCGGACGAATCCCTGTCAAATCCCCCCAAGGAAGACTCCGCCCGCATTTTTCTTCTAAAATTCGGTAAAGATACGCCTTCACAATCGACTTATCCTTTGTGCGCTTTCCGCTAAAAGATAGCTCTGCTCCCCGTAAATCCAAGGACAGACGGAAAAGAGAAGGGTCGGAAATCCCCTCCTCTGTCAGAATTCGATTTTGTTTTTCCGCATCTTTCCGCTTTAAGCTCTTCTTGTTTACGGGCACGGCAGACTTTTGCTCTTTCGCACGCTTTAAGGCATTCTTCTCCTCCTGCGTCGTCTCCATAAGCCGCACACCCTCCGGCGTATGCAGCTGAAAATCCTCCCCCGGATAAAAAGCCTTACAAAGCTCTCGAATATCACTCTCAAACGGAAACAAAGCCTCATCTAAGAAAATCTGAATCAAAGCAATGTCCTTTCTAATGCATGAATGAATATTTATGTATTTTAAGAAAAAAAGTATTGATAGTATTGGAATAAAGCGTATGGAGACGCCGGTACTTGCAGAAAACGAGCACCGCGAAGTTTGATGCTTAGTACCGTTGCGTCGGAATCGAGCGAGAGCGTCTTTATGAAAATACTATAATACTTTTTTCTATTATTGCATCTATGAGTACATGGCAGTGGACAAGGGGAGCTTAGAACATACTCTTCCTCACATTGCTCTCCAAGAGCTTATTGTATCCGATCCAACCATTCCCTTCCTTCGCCTTTCCGGACTTCTCTCCCTGCTCGATAAACTCCCGCATGGTTTGCAGTTTGGCATCCGTATTGTCCGCAAAGGCAAGGGCCAAAGCTTCCATAGTAGCCGGCTTCTTCGGAGAGCCGAATTCCAGTTCCCCGTGATGAGAAAGAATGCAATGCAGAAATTCCGAGCGAAGCGCATTCGGAAAATCGGGAATCAAGGCAATTTTCTCGGAAAGCATGGTATAACCGATCATGATATGACCAAGAAGCTGTCCCTCGTCCGAGTAATCATTTCTCGGAAATTCACTGAGCTCCCTCATTTTCCCGATATCATGACAAAGTGCTGCGGAAACCAAAATATCTTTGTTTAAATCAGGATAGTGCTCTGCATAAAATTGACATAGTTTGGCCACGGATAAGGTGTGCTCCAAAAGGCCGCCCACATAGCTGTGATGCACGGTTTTTGCCGCAGAGTGGAAAGAAAACTCCTGCATAAAAGCCTTATCTTCCACAAAGATACTCTCTAAAAGCTTCCTTAAGAATGGATTCTCCAAAGCGGAAATCATAGCATAGAATTCCCTCTTCATTTCCTCCCTGTCCCGCTTGGAAACCGGCAAGAAATCTTCCGGATAGAAACTTCCTTCCGTTGCAACGGAAAGTCTTTGAATACTTAGCTGATTCACACCGTTATACAATGCAACGTTGCCCTCCACATAGACATAGTCCAGCGTAGAGAACTCGGCAATTCCGGGTGAAAACGGATCCCAGATCTTCGCATCGATTGTTCCGGTCCTATCCTGCAAGGTTACATTCAGGTATTCCTTTCCGTTTTTTGTGAGTGCCGTGTTCTTCATTTTCACCAGATACACATTGTTCACTCTTGTGCCATCCCTAAAATTCTCGATAAAACGATTAGGGTTAGGGATATTTTCACTCATATACATTCCTTCCTACCTTGTCCCAAGCGGACAGGAAAACTCCAGTTCCACATATTCCTTCCCATTATAGCGGAGAACTGCGATTCGGTAAATCTCTCCCGGATTCTGCTTAAGCAAGGCTTCCTGAAAGGTCTTTACACTGCTTAATTCTTCTCCGTTTCCCTTCTTTAACACATCTCCGGGTTGGATGCCGGCATTATAAGCAGGGCTCCCTTCTTCCACCTCCGAGATATAGATTCCCTCCGGAATCCCAAGCTCCGCCATTTTTTTAGTCGTGTTTTGCACGCGAATCCCCAGATACGGTAAAGCATTTCCGTTGCTTAAACGTGCCAAATACTCCAAGCAATCGGATAAACCTGTAATTCGCGGATAGCTTTCCTCACTTCCCCTTGCAAAACCGACCAATTGTCCGGCAGTGTTCAGAAAAAAGATATTTCCTTCTCCCTTTTCTGCTAACTGCAGCTCGATTTCCTCAAGGATTCCGTCTATAGCCGGCTCCTCATAAGAAAGATACGATACATAGGAAAAGACGGTCGAATACAGCTTCCCGCTCGGAGCTCCGATACCGATTAAGGTCTCGCCCCTTTGCAAAAGACGGGAATTCCCTCTGGGAATGAGACTGAGCTTTTCCATCTCCTTCTCATTAAATGCACTAAGAGGCACGGATAAAATCAGAATTCCGTCCTTTTTACTCTCTGAAACCTTTGTTCCTTCCACTTCTTTTTCCCGGAAAAAGTGAATCCGATATTCCTCTCCTTCTTCGCTATTCCAAGGAAATAAGACAAATAGGGAATCTCCGGTTTTTTCCAGAATAATGCCGTTTCCCTGCTTCTTTTCCTTCGTGAGCAGATCCGCTCCTCCACTGGAAATCTCTACATCCACAAGGGACTTTTCTCCCTCCTGAATTATATTCTTCAGGTTTCCCATCATGCTGTCATAGGCAGAAATAGGGAAGTCGAATTTCTGAATTTCGGATTGAACCACATCTTCAATGGCTTCCGTTTCTTCCGTACTGCTCTCTAGTTCCGTGCTTTCCGATTCCGAGAAGGCCACTGTTTCCTTCTCTTTCTTTTTTTCCGTCTTCGGAAGAAGAGGAAAGAGAAATGCTGCCGTCAAAAATGCGCCAAGGGAGAAAATCATGCCGGAAAGAAAAAGTAAAATCACTTTTTTCCCTCTCTTTTTCCAGCTTCCCTTTTGTCCCACTATTTTCTCTTTTATAAAGTCTTTCTCTTCCAAGGATTATGCCTCCTCCTTTAAAGACATGGGGAGTGCAAAGCTGAATTCCGTGCCCACTCCCTCCGTGGATATGCAATCTATATGTTCATTATGGGCCGTGATAATACTCTTCACAATACTTAGTCCCAGACCCGTTCCCCGTTTATCTCTTCCTCTGGAGAGGTCCGTCTTGTAAAAGCGCTCCCATATTTTTTGTAAGTCCTTCTTCGGTATTCCGATTCCCTGGTCCTTTACCGAAATAAAGACCTTCGTTCCTCTTCTTTCCGTCCTCACGATGACTTCCGTTCCTTCTTTGGAAAATTTCACCGCATTGTCCAAGAGATTGTAAAGAACCTGTTGAATCTTAGGATAATCTCCGTAAACCATTTCCTTTTTCTCCGCAAAAACCAGAGAAAACTGCAGTTTCTTCTTAGCACACTGCATCTCAAAGCTGCTACAGACCTCTCGAATCATTCTATTGATGTCAAAATTACTCCGATTCAGATTCCCGCCCTCATCCAGCTTATTCAAGCTCAGCATCGACTGTGTAAGCTTACTGAGTCGATCCGTCTCCATAATCAGGCGTTCAAGATACTTTTCTTCCTTATCTCTCGGAATGGTACCGTCCAGCATCGCTTCCAAGTATCCTTTTATGGAAGTCAGAGGCGACCGGAAATCATGGGAAACATTCGCAATAAACTGTCTTTGATAGTCATCCGACTTTTGAATCTCTTCCGCCATATAGTTTAGCGTATCTGCAAGGTATCCCATTTCGTCTTCGGAAGAAACCTGAATACGATAAAGATATTCTCCGGCAGCATAGCGCACGGCTCCTGCCGTGATTTTCCGAAGCGGTCGGTAGACGAAAAAATAGAATACAGCGAAAACGGAAAAAGATAAGATAAAAGTGAGCACGAAAACCTCAAATAAAATCTCCATCGCCCCTTCTTTTTTTTCTTCTATTTCCGAAAGTGGAATGTGGAGGTAGAGATAAGCAAGATTCTGAAAATTCCTGCGTATCGGAGCCTTACTGATGAGTTGTTCTTCCGTAAGCATTCCCTGCAAATCTCCGCTGTAATAGGTTTTATCTCCCTTTTCCGCGACATGAAAGTCGGCTATTTTTTCTCCCTTGATTTTCTCCGGCCCATAATGAAGAAGGATTTCCCCCTCCGGACTGATGAGTGTCCAGCCCCATGCCTTGTTATGGATATTTCCTTCCATTTCACTGCTCAGTCCGCTGATGGAAAGCTTTCCATTCTCTTCCTGCGAGTAATAATTGGCGATTCTCGTCACTTCCTTATAAAGCGCATTTCCCTCCGTATTATAGAAATAATGCTGAAGTGCAGTTCCTCCGTAGAAGGAGACAAAGGATAAGGCAAGTAGAAAGAAGACCAGGTAGACCAGTAAAAATTTAATAAACAAATGCTTTCTCAAGCTCTTCACCCTACCCTGAACTTATATCCAATGCCCCAAACCGTGGAAATCTCCCAATCCGCTCCTTCCGGAAGCTTTTCTCTAAGGCGCTTGATATGCACATCCACGGTTCGGGAATCTCCCGCAAACTCATAGCCCCAGATATTGTCCAAAAGCTGTTCCCTAGTAAAAACCTGATTCGGAGAACTGGCCAAAAAGTACAGAAGCTCCAGCTCCTTCGGCGGCATATCAATGGATTTTCCTTGATAGTGCACCGCATAGTTGCTTAGATTGACAACCAGATCCGGATAGGCAATATATTTTCCTTTTTGCAACTGCTCTTCGCTATCTGCTGACTCCGTAAGCTCATAGCTTCCCTGCTTTCTTCCCGGCTGGAAACGACGAAGCACGGCCTTTACTCTGGCAACGAGCTCCTTAGTGTCAAAGGGCTTTAAAATATAGTCATCCGCCCCCAGCTCCAAGCCGAGTACCTTATCAAAGGTTTCTCCTTTTGCGGAAAGCATGATAATCGGTACATCCGAGCTCGCGCGAATCCGTCTGCAAACCTCATATCCGTCAATCCCGGGAAGCATCAAATCCAAAATCAAAAGGTCTGCCCCCTCTTTTTCATAGAGACTTAATGCCTCTTCTCCATCCTCCGCAATTGTTGTGGAGAAGCACTCCTTTTCCAGATACAAAGATATAAGTTCCGCAATGGAGCTGTCATCATCTACTATTAGAATTCTTTGTTTTTCTGCCACAATTCCTCCATCTTCTAAGCTGCTCCTCTGTCACAGTCGAGCCAAAGCCACACCCTGTATGAGAGACTTTCTTCCGTCGTGTTCTTCTTTTTTGTCCTTCTGTTTGACCTTTTGTTTGTCCTGCTTTTAGAAACAACACGGATGAAATACTGCCGGTTGAACGATAGCTACTATCTTACTTCTTAAAATATACAATCGTCACTCCATCGGAACCTTCTCCGTATTCTCCCAAACGGAAGGACTCGATGTGCTTATTCTTTTTGGCACATTCATGCACCATTTTCCGAAGCGCTCCGGTTCCCCTACCATGTACAATTCGTACCTGCGGGAGTTTCGCCAAAAATGCATCATCCAAATATTTGTTCAGCTCCGGCAGGGCATCGGCAGTCATTTTCCCGATAAGATTGATTTCCGGAGAAATCCCCATAGCCTTCGCTCTTCCAAGTCCCGCGGTCTTCCCTTGATTTCGAGTAGGAGCTTCCTTTTCCTTATGCTGAATAAATTCCACCTCTTTTGCAGATACCTTCGTGCGGAGAATTCCTGCGCTGACTGTAAACATCCCGCTCTTATCGGGAAGCTCCGTAACAGTTCCCACTACGCCGTGCATATTGAGGAGTCTTACCTTATCTCCCAAGGCGAGATTCTTCAGGGAAATAGTCTGAGAAGGCCCCTTTACCGTCTGCGCTCCTAAGGCAGATTGATTCTCTTCCAGTTTCTTTCTAAGCTTGGTTCTAAGCTGCTCCGCCTCTAAAGAGCCGAAACCGCCATTTTCCTTCTTCTTTATTTCTTTAATGATTTCATCTGCGGTTTCCTTTGCCTCGGCAAGAATCCTTGCCGCCTCTTCTCGCGCTCGATTTAAAATCTTATCCTTGCCTTTTTCGATTCCCTTGGTGGATTCTCTGGCTCTCGCTTTCAGCCTTTCCACCTCTTCCTTATACTGCTCAATCTCGAGCTTTTCCCGTTCCGCAAGTCGCCTTGTATCCTCCAAGTCGGCAATCAGGTCCTCGAAGTGCAGATCCTCCTCTCCGATTCTGCCTCTCGCATCCTCTATAATCGCATCACTGAGTCCCAGCTTCTTTGCAATCGCAAAGGCATTGGACTTTCCCGGCACACCGATAAGCAGACGGTAGGTCGGGCGAAGACTTTCTACATCGAATTCGCAGGCAGCATTTTCCACTCCTTCCTCAGAAAGAGCGTAGAGTTTGATTTCCGCATAATGGGTAGTCGCAACAGTTGTGACTCTTCTTTGGAAGAGGTCATGCAAAATCCCCAGTGCCAAAGCGGCTCCCTCCGTCGGATCCGTTCCTGCACCAAGCTCATCAAAAAGACAAAGACTGTCCGCATCCGCCTCTGCCAGTATTTTCACGGTATTGGTCATGTGGGAAGAAAACGTGGAAAGGCTCTGCTCTATACTTTGCTCGTCTCCGATATCCGCAAAGATTTCCCTAAACACGGTAATGGAGGAGCCCTGAAAAGCAGGAATCAAAAGGCCTGCCTGCCCCATTAACTGTAAGAGTCCCAGCGTTTTTAGACAGACCGTTTTTCCGCCTGTATTCGGGCCGGTAATCACAAGAAGACGAAATCCCTCTCCGATATGAATGGAAATCGGAACCACTTTATCTCTTGGAATCAATGGATGTCTTGCATCAAGGAGACTCACCTTTTTCTCTTCCAAAACAGTCGGGCGGATTCCTTCCATTTTCTTTCCGAGCTTCGCCTTGGCAAATACAAAATCAAGATGTGCAATGCACTCCACATTTTCTTGTAAAGCAGAGATTTCCGGCTGCAAAAGAAGGGATAAGGCAAGAAGAATCTTCTCCACCTCCCTCTTCTCCAAAGAAAGCAGCTCTGTCAGGCTGTTCTCCAGCTGGACTATGCTTAAAGGTTCCATAAAGAGGGTAGCCCCGGTACTGCTTTCATCATGGACAATTCCGTGAAAGGCATTCTTATACTCCGCCTTAACCGGAAAAACATGACGGCCGTTTCGCAAGGTAATGACGCCTTCCTGCAGCATGGACCGCTTATCATTTAAAGTTCGGTTCAGCTCATCGCTGATTTTTCCTTCGATTCCCTTCTCCTTACGGCGAATCTCCGAAAGTTCCTTACTGGCGTCATCACTAAGCCGTTCCTCCGACTCGATGGCGCGCTGAAACTCTCTCCTTACTTCTTCCAAGGGAGAGAGAGCCCGAAAATAGACGGAAAGCGAATCTTCCGTCTCTCCCGCAAAATCCCTGGCCTTTTCCGCAAATTCCAAAATCTTTTCCACATGTAAAAGCTCTGCAATGGAGAGGGCTGCGCCAAGCCGGATTCTTGGAAAATAAAGGCGAATATCCGTCATTCCCCTAAAAGAAAGAGGCCCCTTTAAGCGAATCCGATTCTCCGCATCCTCCGTTTCCAAAAGACTTTTCCTTACCTCTTCCGGCTCGGAAGAAGGAAGGAGCGCTTCCGCAATCTCCTTTCCGAGAGAAGAGTCGGCCTCCTCCTTCAGCATGGCAATAATCTTCGTATATTCAATTGTTTTCAGAACCTTTTGATTCATCTTCCCGACTTTCTAATCCTTTTCCAGCATGAGTCTTGCACAGCCATAGATTCCGGCATCATTTCCCAGTGTTGCCAGAACAAGCTCCGCCTTTTTCTCTAAAATCGGAGTGTACTCTTCATAGTGCTTCCGAATAAGATCAAGAAGGAAACTTCCCGCTCTGGATACACCGCCGCCGATAACAAAGATTTCCGGATCGGCCACCATGGAAACTTGCGCCAAGACGATGCCTAAAGAACGCATACTTAAGTCAAGGCTTAAATAAGCAAGCTGATCGCCTTCCTTCGCCGCATCACAAACAATTTTAGCGGTTAGCGCCTTTCCGTAGATACGAAGAGAAGACGGCTCCTTAAACATTCTTAAAAAGCGCTCCGCTTCTTTTACGATTCCTGTTGCGGAAGCCACCTGTTCAAGGCACCCCATACCGCCACAGGCACAACGCTCTCCCTCTACTTCTCTAACATGGATATGCCCGATTTCCGCTCCGGCACCATGAGCACCGGCCACAATTTTCCCGTTTAAAATAAGACCGCCGCCTACTCCCGTTCCGAGTGTTACCATCATCATATTTTGAAAGCCTCTGCCGCCTCCCTGCCACATCTCTCCAAGGGCTGCCACATTGGCATCATTTCCTACAGCACAGGGAATTCTGCCCCCCATAAGCTCCCGCATAATTCGTGCAGGGTAAATGTCTTTCCAGCCAAGATTGACCGCTACTCTTACATGTCCATCCGGCTCAACAGGGCCCGGCACACCGATTCCGATTCCCGCAATATCTTCATAGGAAATCGTCTTCTCATCGAGGTGCTTTTTCAGTTCCTCTGCCACATCAGGCAGAATATACTTTCCATTTTCCGCCTTTCTGGTCATAACCTCCCACTTATCGAGGAGCACTCCGTTATAAGTGAAAATACCGCATTTTACACTGGTACCGCCAACATCAATTCCTACACAATATTGATTCATCTTGTTCTCCCTCTATTGCAAAACTACCCTTTCCACCTTATTGGGAAAGCAGAGCATAAGCTCAGTGCCGTTCATTTTAAAATCCGTCATGGAGCGAAGGTAGAGAAGCCCCTCCTTCGTTTCTCCATTATAGCGTAGACGACCGCTAAAGTCATAGACCTTATAGTTTTTCTCCTGATATAGCAGAATTTTATCCCCGCTTAATTCCATCTTAGTGCCCAAAAAGTTTAACGCTTTATCAAAGAGCTTTTCTCCATTCTTCCTGAAAAGCAGAAGACGATAGTTCTCTTCCTCCTTCTCCTTCGTATTGTCCGTGAGTAAGGCGAGGTATTGACTGTTATAGCTCATCATCCGGATCGTTCCTGGGATTTCGATATTCTTCTTTTCCTCGGGACTGGTCTTTACTCTCGTCGAGAAAAAACTGAGCCCCCCGTTATAAGCCGCAAAACTTTCGTCATTGTTGAAGAAGTGAACTCTCCCTACCATTTTCCCGGAAAAATGATCGGTAAAACCGCCGACCACTCGATTCGCTCCCGCATTTTTCCCAAGGGCGGAAAAATTATAAAAAACCACACGACTCTTTAAAACAGTCTTGTCCAAGTAGGAAAATGCCACCAAAAGCTCTTCTCCGTCCTTTGATGTAGAAAAATCTACGGGGAAACCGTCTCCGCCAAGAACCGATTTGATACTGATATCCAGATTCTTTCCCTCTTTGGAAAATACGGTAATATAGCTGCTTTCTCCGTCAGCAAGAAGGGCATAAACCACTCCTTTTTCCGAAATGGATAGCTTCAAAATGGGAAGAGAACTTTCGCCCTGCCCCTTCAAGCCTTCCGTGGAAAGAATGAAGAGCTTTGAGCCGTTTTCCTCCCCTATCACCATATAGTCCCCATTGATGGAAACAAGCGGTGCAGCCATTTCGTAGGCCTGATTCCAAAGCACCTTTCCGGAAGAGGAAAGATAAGAGGCGCCATCCTTCGATACCTTTACTATCCCCTCTGAAAAACTGTAATACTCTCCGGAGGATTCTCCTTTTTCCGAAAAATCCACAGACCACTTACTCGTTAAACGGCTATATCTTCTCCTGTTATAAAAAAAGAAAAGAAGTCCTAAAGTTAAGAGTAAAAGAAATAACAGGGGAAGCAAAAAGTGACGGGGAAGGGCAATCCTCTCCCCTGCCTTTTCCGGCTGCTCCTCCCTCTCCTTTTTTTCCAGTTCTCCCGGAATCACTCTTTCTTTCAGCTTTCTTTTTCGAGATTCTCTTTCTTGATCCGACACCTAAGTAACCTCACTATCTCTAAGCATTTTCAAGTCTGTTCCACAGACCTTGCAAGCAACTATGGTTTGTATCTATTCTTTGAATACGCAAAATACTCGTTCAGAATAAAAAATAGAGGGAAATGAATTTCCCTCTATTTTAAAACAGAATGCTATATTTTACTATCCCTTAATCATAGAGTTTCTCAGGGTAAAGCCCTGCAGCAATACATTCTCTCAAGGCCTCTTCCGCAAGTGCCTTATCTTCATGATAGGTTACGCCAAACCACTTGTCATGATCCGGAAGCACCCTTACTCTTCCTCTTCCTTCTCTCATTAAATTGTTAATTTCTCTCGGAAGAAGATACTCCGACTTCATTTCTTTCCCGTATTGGTCAAGCCATGCCGGGAAGTTCTCCGTAACAATATCCAGAAACTCTTCCGGAAGACCGAACATATTCATAGAAGCAATGGCATCTTCTGCCAAGACAATCGTATCTTTCCCCTGATTTAAGCCTCTAAGAATCCCGTCCTCTTCTCTCTTAATCTCGAAGATTTCTTCAATAGACTCAAGGTAGCCTTCCTTGGAAACCTTACAAATTCCACGATTAACGGAACCGTGCTTAGAGAGCGTATTGATCAAATGATAACCTGCCATGCACATTTCAAGCATCTTACTCTCTGCCCTATCCTCTGTTAAAAAACCGTGAATTAATTGATATCCTTCTTTTCCGTAGAAATCATCGGCATTGATTACCGCAAAAGGACAGTCCACATATTTTCTTGCCTGCATAAGAGCATGAGCCGTTCCCCACGGCTTTGTCCTTCCGTCCGGAAGAGTATAGCCGCTTGGTAAAGCGTTAAGCTCTTGGAAAGCATACTCCACATCGGCAATCTTTTCGATTCTCTTTCCGATGATATCACGAAACTCCGCTTCGATATCCTTTCGAATTACAAAAACCAGCTTATCAAATCCTGCCGCCAAAGCATCGTGCACGGAATAGTCCATGATAATCTCCCCTGAGGGACCTATCTTAGCCAGCTGCTTAATCCCTGCGCCGTAGCGTGATCCGATTCCTGCCGCCATAACAATTAATGCTGTCTTTTTCATCTTTTCACTCTCCTCCAAAAAGCCCTTTTAGCTAAAAATTCTCCACGCAGTAATAAAGTTTCTGGACCACCAACCGGAAAAGCTTCTATGTACCACTCTACCGTTAGAAGAAGAAGCATCGATAACGGTTCCGCCGCCGGCATAGATTCCCACATGACCGCTTACAACCACAATGTCACCGGCCTGCAATTCAGAGGCACCGACCTTTTTAAATCTACCCGGATTTCTCCAACCGGAAGAGGTCATATAAGAGGTTCCTACACCTGCCTGATTCAGACACCAGTACACGAATCCCGAGCAGTCAAAAGCATTCGGTCCCTTCGATCCCCATACATAAGGAGACCCTATCTTAGATGAGGCAATGGAAATCAGTGCTGAAGCCGAGCCCGAAACGGTAGCTCCGCCTGATCCGGAAGGAATATTGGCCTGTGCGGGTGCATTCCCTCCTCCACCTGCATTTGCCGCTCCGGCATTTCCGTTATTTCTATGTCTGTTTGTACTCTGTTTCGGCTTGGACTTAGCGGAACCGGACTGAAGAACCTGCAAGGTCTTTGCTCCGGCCATACCGTCAGCAGTAAGTCCGTTCGTTCTCTGGAAGGAAAGCACGGCCTCCTTTGTAAGTTCTCCAAAATAGCCGGAAGCTTTGTCACCGGACAAATAGCCGTATTTCACCAAAAGTTTCTGCATGTTCTGTACATCTCCGCTCTGCTCTCCAAGACGCATACCGAAGGGCTTCGCAGAATCGGAATCCAGGATTACTCTCGTGTCCGGTCCGAGATAGCCGTCTACAACCTGGTCATTTCTGGACTGGAAAGCACGAAGTGCGTTCTGCGTGCTTAAACCGAAATTCCCGTCGGCATCACCGGAAAGATATCCGAGAGCAATAAGCCTTGTCTGATACTTCTTTACAATCTCGCTTTGCTCCCCGAGCGCAATGATATTGGCCTTTACCTCATCGGAATACAACAAGTCGTTC
The DNA here is from genome assembly GCF_000238055.2 of Oribacterium parvum ACB1. Lineage (GTDB taxonomy): Bacteria > Bacillota > Clostridia > Lachnospirales > Lachnospiraceae > Oribacterium > Oribacterium parvum. The sequence continues at coordinate 1,516,022 of NZ_KE148312.1, read as the reverse complement.
GTAGCAGTTCCCACTGTACCGTCTATTGTCAGATGATTTACCTCCTGGAGCTTTTTTACCGCCGTTTCGGTCGTTGCATCAAAGTTTCCGTTAATCTGCCCGCTTTCAGTAAGATAACCGAGGTTATATAAACGATACTGAATTTTTGTAATATCATCTCCTTGAAAGCCCAACTTTGCCGCATAATGCGGTGCATTTTCCGACATAAGGGCATCCCAGGTGCTTACTCCCGTGATACCGTCCATAGGCATCCCGCTCTGTCTTTGGAAATACTGTACCGCCTTGGAAGTCGCATCCCCATAATAGGTCGTCGGTTCATCGTCCTCCATGTAGCCAAGTTGCATGAGACGCTGCTGTAAGTCCTTCACAACGGAATTGATGACACCTACAGTAAGATTAACCGGTGCAAGCTCTTCCGCCTGCCCGTCAATGGTAACGCCTTCAATGGAAGGAAGAACATTGGCATTGAGTCCCAGTGCTGCAATCGCAACGGATTCTTCCCCGTTGTCTTCCGTAGTCAGGACAATATCCGAGCCGGAAACGGCAGCCGCCTCCTGCTCCGCTCCCAACTTTTTTTCACAGGCAGATAAGCCCAGGATAGAGGAAAGAAGCACAAGAGAAATTCCTCTTTTTATCAGTCTGTTTTTATTCATGATCAGTCTATTTTTATTCATCTAATTCTCCGGTAATGCATAAGACAAAAACAACTTGCCCTTTTTAATATATTTCTAGTTAAAATAGCTGTTCTATGATAACATAAGAGCGTTTCTCATCCTATAAAGAAAATCTTAAAATTAAAGAGGCTTATGCAGATTGCTTCTAAATAGGCAAAAGTGAAACAGGAATTATTTTTCCATGTTTCATTAATTAATTTTATTTTTGTTTTTTAACAAAGGAGAATTATGCGTCTACGACATATTACCGGTTCGGAGGAATTCGTATCCGATTCTATCTATGTAATACAAAATAAAGAGGAGTTAAAAGGAGAGTATTCCGAAAAGCTCTTTTCCAATAAGAATCCGCTTTGCCTCGAAATCGGCATGGGAAAGGGCAAGTTCATCTACGAAATGGCAAAGCAAAATCCTGATATTAACTTCATCGGCATTGAACGCTATGACAGCGTGCTTTTTAAGGCCATTAAACGGCGTGAAAAGGAGGAGGAATCCGGATTGGTCCTAAAGAATCTCTACTACATGAGTATGGACGCAAGGCTTCTTACAGAAGTTTTTTCTGCAGAAGAAATCGATGCCATTTACCTGAACTTTTCCGACCCCTGGCCAAAGAAAAGGCAGGCAAACCGCAGACTCACAAGCCCTGTCTTCCTAAAGCTCTATGAGAAGGTTCTTTCTACGGACGGTCATATCGAGTTTAAAACGGATAATCGGGATTTGTTTGATTATTCCTTGGAGAGCTTTCAGGAAAATAACTGGGATATTCTTGCAAAAAGCTTTGACCTCCACCATGATGAACTGCTTTCCAAAGGAAATATCCTGACGGAATATGAAGAAAAATTCTCTGCAAAGGGTAATCCGATTTGTAAGTGTATTGCAAGGAAAAAGAAAATATAGGAAAAAAAGAGAGGGAATAAAGAGGAAAACAGATGAAAAGCAATATAAGGGAAAGGAATGACAGTGCAGAACAGTGGAAGGGCGGCATTTCCTTTCACAGCATTTATTATCGCTACTTTAGCTTTATCTTCGCCCTTCTCATTCTCTTTTTTTATGTCGTCGGAAGAAGGCAGGGCTTAGAAACTCTGGATGTTGATCTCTCCTTAGTTCAACTTCAATTAAGCCCGAGAGAGTTTGCCCTCTACGGAAACGGCATCTTGCTCCTCTTCTCTATCCCTTTTTATTTTTATAAAAAACTGAAGATCGGAAGGGAAGGGATTTACCTTCCCGGCATAAAACTGTTTGTGCCTTGGGAAGAAATCATTGCAGTAAGCCATGTTTGGATTTCCGAGGCATGCCTCACTAAAAAAGGAGGCAGCTTTCTTTACAACCGAAAATCCGTTGTCTTCTACCGAAAAGAAAAGAAGCCGATCTGCGTTTATAACATCTCGCTTCTTTCTCTCTTTGCCGTAAAATTATATCGGCCGTCCATGCCCACGAATCTTTCCTTTGCCGTCCCGGCTACCCTAATGAATATTGGCTTAAATGCAAGCCTTCTTTTGGAAGGCTACCTCTTTAATTTCCAAGGCCTCAGATCGGAAGTTTTTATAATATGGATACTGTGCTACTTTTTTAAAGCATTCCTTCTTCCAATATTTATGCTTCAAAGAGAAAACCGCATCCATGGAAGTCAGCTCCGGCATGACAGCTTCCTCCATATGAACCGTTCGGATGTGATTCATATCTAGGTTTATGAACTGTTTGCATTTACGTAGATATGGAAATAAGGGGCAATCATCCTAGAGTAAACTTTCATCATACACCGCTCTGCTTCCCCCTACAAACTTCGGTCGTACTCTCGCCGCAGTAATGTGGGCGGAGCCGAGCGTTTTTTTGCTTAAGCGAAGCGGCACCGCAACTTCTTTTAAATGCATACCGATGAAGGTATCTCCAATATCGATTCCCCCGTCAGCACGGACTTTTTCCAAGGCAACAGGCTCTCGGAAGCTTTCATACGCTACTGTAGAAAAGGATCCTCCCGCCTTCTCTTTCGGGATGACATTGACCCTATAAGGCATAAGACCGTGTGCCAAAGCAGCCTCTCGTTCCGTTATAATGGCACGATTTAAGTGCTCACAGCACTGGGTACAGAGATAGAGTTCCGCCTCCTTCGCAGCACGGGAAATTCCCCGAAAAAGAGCTTCTGCCGTGGGATAGCTGGAAGCCGTTCCGATTTTTTCTCCCAAAACCTCCGAAGTGGAGCAGCCCACAACAAAGAGCTGCCCCTTCTTCAGCTTCGCCTTTTCTATAAATTCCTTACAAAGCAAATAGCTTTCTTCCTCTAAAGAGGCTAAGTCCAAGTGCTCTGCCAAACTGTTCTCTATGTGTAAGCTCTGCTTCTCTTCCAAACGTTTTTCCTCCTTATCTTAACTTTCTTATCCTTGCTTTATTATCCTCTACATGATTTTATCCGTTTTCCAGCTGCTTTTCCAGCTCCGCACAAACAGCCAGATAATCCGCATGACCAAGAAGGAGCATTTTATCTCCTAATATCTTGAATGCCTCTTCCAAACGTTCCGCATCCTCTCTTTTTACCTTACAAAACACAATGCGGTAGAGAGAATCCGCCCTTTCCATTTCCCGGATAAACTTGACTTCGATGTTCTTCTCCAAAAAGATTTCATCTGCAAAATAGTTGTTCAAGTCAATATAGGCATAGCTGAAGTGTTTTCCAAAACTTTCCTCCATTTTCCAGAAATTTTTCATGCTACCCCTCCTTTATTTTACAAGCTAAAAACAGGAAAAAAACAAGTCCATAAGCTTTTTATTTAACCTTCGCAAAGTCTTTTTCAGCTTATCGACTTTTCTCCACCTACTCTCCAGGCCGCTTTTGGTAAAATAGTCCAAAATCACATCCATTATTCCATTTTTTTAAGATGATTTCGATAGAAGGAGTATAACACAGTTTCAATATATTTATCCATGAGAGAAATTATTAATATTTTTTCAGAATAAAAACAGAGAGAATTTCATATTATAAACAAGGAAAATGTGCCGACTAATGATGTAGGTATGTTCTCTTATGATTTGATATTCATCTCAAATCTGAAAAATATATTCGAGGAAGAAGGGTTATCCGTTTTTTCAATCACAAGGAAGGATTTCTGTATGAAAGCGAAGGATGCGAAGCAATTATCAAAGAAATTAAAAACACAAAGTCTAAGTACTCGTATATCCATTATTCTCGGTATTCTGTCTTTTTTTATCATGCTCGGGCTAAGCTACTTTATAGTAGACTTGGGAAGCCAATCCACGAAAAAAAATCTGGATAGAAATATGGATGATTTACTGGATTTAACCGGAGAGAAAACCAGTGATATTTTAAAACAAGTGACTACCCTCACGGGGAGTATGAAGCAATCCATCAACTTCGTCTGGTCACAAGAAGATGCTGTAGGAGGCGTCCCCGCCAACCCTTGGACTGTTCATTTTAATCGTGATGGTCAAATGGTTGAACAGCATATTACACAAATGTCAGGAACCACCTTCCGCTCCCGTATTCTGGACCGAGCCGTTCCCGCAAGCCGCTATAATATGGAAGTGGTTATGATGGATTCCATGTATGCAACCATTACAAACAACCCGTATATAACCGGAGCAGGATATTTCTTTGAAGACAGAAAAGTCATTGAAGGAGAGAGAAACTACGGTCCGTATCTAACTGCTCAAGGTGCCGAAACGCGAAACATCGTCAACTATCCCTATGATTATTATAAGGACAAAGATTATTATCTTAAAGCCAAGGAGACACTACAACCCACTATTACGGATACCTATACCCTGGATGACGATGGTAAAAAAACCGTCATTTCCGTTTGTGATCCCATCATAGCGGATAATGACTTCAAAGGTGTCGTAACTATTGAACTTGACCTTGAAGCTTTTAATGTTTTAAATCATGAGGACGTTCGTTTCCCCACTCTCTTCACTTCAGTCATCAATAACGAAGGCAAATTCATGTATGCATCCGATGAAGCTTTGAAGGGGAAGACTCTCACCGATGCATTTAGAGAAGAAGATTTGAAAACCATAAAAGAGAAGATGAAGGACGGAAAATCTTTCCATGTCGTGATAAAAAACAATGCCGGTGTAAGGAGAAGAGTTTATCTCGCCCCTAATCAATTCGGAAATACAACTTGGTGGAGTCTTATGAGTATCGCTAGACAGGACTACCAAAAGGTAACGGATCGTTTGGTTTTCTTAGCGTGGACCATCGGCCTTTCCGGAGACTTCCTTCTCATTCTCTGTACCTATTTGCTCATTAAAAAGATGCTGGCTCCACTAAAGATGATGACACGCGTAAGTGACAAGGTGGTAAATGGAGATCTTGATGTGGTTATCCACTACAAGAAACAGGACGAGGTCGGTCATCTTGCATTGGCTCTAAAAAATGTAACCACCCAGATTAAAGAAATCATCGGGGACTTAAGCAATAAACTAAATTCCATCGCTCAAGGCGATTTTCGTGTAGATCTGTCCGACGAAAGACTCTATGCAGGGGATTACAGGCCTCTGATTCTTAGCTTACGGGAAATTACCAAGGACTTATCGCACACCATGAAAGAAATTAAGAATTCCGCGGAAGAAGTCAATTCCGAAGCGGAACAGGTTTCCGGCGGTGCACAGATTCTTTCACAGGGGGCTTCGGAACAAGCCTCTTCTATCGAAGAACTCGGCGCTACTATGAATGATATTTCCGAACAGATTAAAGGAACGGCAGAACAATCCGTAGCAGCCAACCAGCTCACAATCGATGCCGGAAAGGCTGTCGAACAGAGTAATAAGAAAATGGAAGAAATGTCTCTTGCCATGCAGGAAATCACCGATAAGTCCAACGAAATCAGTAAAATCATTAAGACCATCGATGACATTGCCTTCCAGACCAATATTCTCTCCTTAAATGCCGCTATTGAGGCAGCCCGTGCCGGGGAAGCCGGAAAGGGCTTCGCGGTTGTAGCGGATGAGGTAGGAAATTTAGCACAAAAATCCGCAAAGGCAGCGCAAAACACCGGTAATTTAATAGAGGAGACAATAGACGCCGTAGAAAGAGGTGCCAAAATCAGTCAGGAAACGGTTGATTCCATGGCATTGGTAAAAGCGAAGGCAAAAAGCATTTCCGAAATAATCGAAAAAATTACTAGGGCTTCCGAAGAAGAAGCAGAGGGAATCCACCAGTTAACCATCGGTGCGGAGCAGATTTCCGCTGTGGTGCAAAACAACTCCGCTACTGCACAGGAATCCGCCGCTGCATCAAAAGAGCTGTCCGAACAGGCTAATATTATGAATGAGTTGGTAGCCAAGTTTCAGGTAATAGAAAACGAGGACTAAGAAGATATTGAGCCACCGCTCGCCACCATAGATATTTAAGGGGCTGTGAAAAATCAAAATAATAAAGAATTTTCGGCAATACAGGTCTGAATGCCGGGGTAGTCTGAGCCCGTCGGTACTTGCGAAAAACAAGAGAAACGCAGTTTTTCGCTTAGTATCCGCTACGTGGCGAAGCTAGCGAGAGCGTGCCCCAAGTTCAGACCTGTATTGCTTTGAAAAATCTTTTGATTTTTCACACCCCTTTTTTTCTTCTATCGACGATTTTTTATTACTTCTTTTCCTCGCTCTTCTCTCTTTTCAAGAAAAGATACTGCAAGACAATACTCACAATAACAAGGACAAGAGAAAGTGCCTGTGAAACCGCTATTCCCGTACCGAAAAGCATCAAAGAATCTGCACGGAGCCCTTCGATAAAGAAACGTCCCAGTCCATAAAGCCCAAGGTACAGGAGAAATATCTGTCCCTTAAACTTCTTTCTTTTGGAAAACCAAAGGAGAAAAAAGAATACGCAGAGGTTCCATACACTCTCATACAGAAAGGTGGGATGCACCTGCACATAGCTGATTCCGTCTATAATTTGCAGATGAGCCGCCACATTGTCATTGATCATCGAAGGATTCACAATGGATTCCTTTATGCGCATGGCGAAGAGAGAATTCGTATAGCCTCCGAAGGCCTCCGCATTAAAGAAGTTTCCCCAGCGTCCCATAGCCTGTCCGAGAATAAGCCCAAGTACACCGGCATCCGCCATGGGAAAGAAATCCAGCCTCTTTTTCTTACAAAAAACGATACAGGTCGCAATTGCAGTAAGAACCCCTCCGTAAATCGCAAGTCCCCCCTGCCGGATATTTGGAATCTCCATAAGATGCTGAGAATAATAGTCCCATTCAAAGATGACATAATAAATTCTTGCCCCAATCACCCCTAAAATGATAACAAATAGCGCAAAGTCCTGAATATCATCCGCCTTATAGCCGCATCTCACATACTCTTTACTCGCAACAAGCATCCCAAGCAGCATGCCGCAACCGATAATGATGCCGTAAAAGGCAATCGTAAAGCCGAAGGGGCTGATATGATTTACGAGATGCTTGATTCCGATCTGCAGGTGCGGAAAATAGATATCGTAGTCTTGAAAGTTCATTCGTTCTCCTTAGTTTCTTCTAGATATATCGCCATCAAGCTTCCTATCCTTATTTGAATATATGCCTTGCATAGCTTTATCTCCTCTACTCGCCTCGTAGAAGCCTTAAGAAATCTTCCTCCGAAAGAATCGGAATTCCCAGCTCCTGAGCCTTCTTATTCTTACTGCTGGTAGAATTCTTGTCATTGTTGATAAGATAAGAAGTATTCTTCGAAATGGAAGAAGCGGTACTTGCCCCCGCCTTTCGAATCTCCTCCTCCAGCTCCTTTCGATTTTGAAAATGGTTTAAAGAGCCCGTAATTACAAAGACCTTGCCGGAAAGGAAGGCATTTTCCGCTCTCTCCTCCTTATGGAGGTGCAGTATGGATAAGAGTTTCCGGAAAAGCCTGCAATTTTCTTCTTCTTTAAAATAACGGACAATGCTTTCGCCGAGTATCGGTCCTATTCCTTTAATGGACACAACCTCGCTGAGCTCCGCCCGGGAAAGCTCCTCCGCATTCTCATGAAAGGCTTCTGAAAGGACTCTCGCATTACTTGCTCCGATTCCCCCGATTCCTAAGCCGTAAAGAAGTCTCGCAAGGCTCGTTTCCCTTGCTTTCTCCGCATTTTCAATAAGCTTATCATAGGACTTCTGTCCGAAGCCCTCCATAGCGATAATCTCCTCCTTATGCTCTTTTAAGGAAAATAAATCCGGAAGTTCCTGAATAAATCCCTTTCCGATAAATTTCTCCAAAGTCATTTCGGAAAGCCCCTCAATATTCAAAGCGTCCCGGCTCACAAAAAGAGCAAACTGCTTAATTCGCTTTGCCGGACAATGGGGATTTTCACAGTAAAGCATCTTCGCTTCCTTATCCTGTACAATCTTCGTTTCCTCGTGACAGGCAGGACAATGCTCCGGAATCGGGAGCTGCCCCGACTTCGTGAGATTCTCCCCAATCTGCGGGATAATCATATTGGCCTTATAAACCGTAATTTCATCTCCGATTCCGAGCTTCAAGTCTTCCAGGTAGCTGATATTGTGAAGACTCGCTCTGCTCACTACGGTTCCCTCCAGCTCGACCGGGTCAAATATCGCCACGGGATTGATAAGACCGGTTCTGCTCGGAGACCATTCCACCTCGCGAAGAATGGTCTTTTCTTCCTCATCCTCCCATTTAAAAGCAAGGGCATTTCGAGGGAACTTGGCCGTAGTCCCGAGACTCTTTCCATAGCTTATATCGTCCATAAGAAGTACCAGACCGTCGGAGGGAAAATCATTTTTCTTGACCTGTTCGGAAAAGTCCGAAACAGCCCCGGGAAGCTCCTCTTTATTTACCGCCCTGCGTCCCACGACCTGAAAGCCCTGTTGCTCTAAAAATTCGAATTCCGCTTCATGGCTGTTATGAAAGTCGGGAAGTCCTCCACTCTCACGGGAGGCCCCGTCCTCTCCCTCCTCTACCGATACAAGCGTAAAGGGGAAAAAATAGACTCTTCTTTCCCAAGTGATTTTCGGATCCAGTTGCCGAACGGAACCGGAACATAGATTCCTCGGATTCTTGTATTTCGCCCCCTCCTCCGGAATTTCTTCATTGATCTTTGCGAAATCGGAATAGCGAATCAGCGCTTCTCCGCGTAGAACCAGTCTTCCTTTAAAGGGAATCCGTAAAGGAAGATTCCGAAAACGCTTTGCATTTTCCGTAACAATTTCTCCGATTCTGCCGTTTCCGCGGGTAACCGCTTTGACAAACTCTCCCTTCTCATACGTCATCACTACTGTAAGACCGTCGAGTTTCCAGGAGAGAATCCCCTTCTGCTCCCCGAGAAAGCTTTGTAAAGTCTCCACGGACTTTGTTTTATCAAGAGAAAGCATCGGGCTCGCATGCTCCTCCTTCGGAAGGGCTGTAGCCACGCTGTATCCGACATTTTGTGTGGGACTGGCTGACAGGACAATCCCTGTCTCTTCCTCAAGACGCACCAGTTCATCATAGGCTTTGTCATATTCCAGGTTGGAAATAATTTCTTGCCCCGCCTCATAATAGGCTTTCCCAGCCTGATTTAAAAGCTCTACAAGCTCCTCTATCCGTTTTCTCTTATCCATAGTTTCTCTTTCTGTTTTTAAAGTTATAGGATGAATACCTTACTCTTACTTACTCTTCCTTACTCTTCCTTATCCTTTTTCACATGTCCTTTTCATCATTCTTTCTTTATAAAAGCAGGGTGGCATTTACTTAAGCCCCAGCTCTTCTTTCCGAATCTCCCGATATTCTCCGGGCTTTAACCCGTCCACAGTCAGATTCATGATTCGAACTCTCTTAAGACGCTTCACTGTATAGCCGAGCGTTGCACACATTCTCCGAATCTGCCTGTTTAGTCCTTCCGTTAAGATAATGTGAAACTGTCTCTTTCTTTGTGTGACCGGAATATTCTCCTCCTGAAAAACAATGCAGGGCTTCGTTGTTCTCTCTAGTTCCTTAAGATAGACACCCTCGCTCATTTCCCGTAAAAAATGCTTTGTGATATCCTCTTCCACCGTCACGATATATTCCTTCTCTTTCTCGCTCCGGGACTTGTTGATCTGATTGACGAGTTCACCCTGATTGGTAAGAAGAAGGAGGCCTTCAGAGTCCTTATCGAGACGCCCAATCGGATAAATACGCTCGGGATACTGTATATCCTCAATGACATTTTTCCCTCTATCCTTCTCTCCTGTCGTGCAAATCACTCCGCGCGGCTTGTAATAGGCAAGAAGAACCTCTTTCGGCTTTTCCCGCTTCTCTCCTTCTCCGGAAATGTGCTTCCCGTCCAGTTCTATCTCTTCCTCACCGCTGATTTCCTGACCAAGGCTCGCGAGCTTTCCGTTTATTTTTATTTTCCCCTCCGCAATCAAGCGGTCAGCCTCTCTTCTAGAGCAAATGCCCATTGCCGAGAGCCATTTATTGATTCGCATAGTATTCTCCGATTATATCTGTATATTCTCTATATGTTTTCTGTATGTTATCTGTATGCTCTCTGTATCTTCTCTTATAACGCTCCTAATGATAGCATAGAGGAAAGGCAGTTTTCAATCGTGCGTAGAGGGAAGACTCATTTCAATCATCCATGTCGAAAAGGGGAGAAAAAGAAATGAAAAAATTTTAAGAAATGAACTGAATCCGGCGTCTTATTCCTTTGCTCCAAAAAGCAAAAAGAGAGGGGCCCCCTCTCGATTCTATCCACTACATTTTATTTGTTCGGAACTATGGCAAGTGTCTTTCCTAACGGCACAAGCAACTTAATCAAAGTATTTACTTGCGGAAGAGTTTTTCCACTTTCAATTCTTGCTATCATGGGTTGCTTCACTCCACTTAGCTCTTCCAGTCTCTTTTGACTGATGCCTTTTTCGTTTCTGGCTTTGATAAGTTCCCCAATCAGAGCGACTCTTAAATCGCTCTCGGCAATTTCTTCCACTGTATACAACTCTTTTTGCACATCTCTCCATGTAAAATCAGAAACAGCACTATTTTTCATTATAAACCTCTTTTCTTTAAATCTTCTATCTCTCTAAGAGCTTGCTCAATTTCTCTCCTAGGTGTCCTCTGCGTTTTCTTCTGAAAATGATGTAGACTCTAGCACCTCGTAAACACCTTTTCGATTCTTATAAAAATATATTTCGTACATGAAAAATTCTCCTTTGTTATTACTATATAGCAATAAAGAAAAAGAATCAATAACTTATTGGTTATTGATTCTTTTTCTTTGAAACACGAATTTTGTGTCAAATCAGAAACATGGCATCGCCGAAACTAAAAAATCTGTATCTTTTCCTTACCGCCTCTTCGTAAGCATGCAAGACATTTTCCCGATTGGAAAAGGCGGACACCAACATAATGAGTGTCGACTCCGGCAAATGAAAGTTCGTAATAAGCCCGTCCATGACTTTAAAACGATAGCCCGGATAGATAAAAATATCCGTCCATGCACTTCCGGGATGGAGAACGCCGTTCTCATCGGCATTCGATTCAATTGTCCTGCAGGAGGTTGTTCCCGTGCAGATAATTCTTCCACCGGCTTTCTTCGTGCTGTTGATTAAGTCTGCGGTTTCTTTATCGATGATATAGAGTTCCGAGTGCATGTGGTGTTTTTCCACGTCTTCCACCTTCACCGGGCGAAAGGTCCCGAGTCCCACATGGAGCGTTACATAGGCAATTTTTACGCCCTTCTCCTGCACCTTCTCAAGAAGCTCCTTCGTCCAATGGAGTCCTGCAGTCGGTGCCGCCGCAGAGCCTTCTTCCTTTGCATAGACGGTATTGTATCTTGTCTTATCGCTAAGTTGTTTTGTGATATAAGGAGGAAGCGGCATTTCTCCAAGCTTATCCAAGATTTCCTCAAATATGCCTTCAAAATGAAACTCTATAATCCGGTTGCCGTCTTCCTTACACTCGATCACTGTTCCCGAAAGTAAATTTTCTGCAAAAATAATTTCTGCACCGACACGGAGCTTCTTTCCCGGTCGAACTATACATTCCCAGCTTTTATCCGTGAGCCTTGTGAGAAGCAGAACTTCCACATGCGCCCCTGTTCCCGCCTTTACACCATGTAAACGCGCAGGGATAACTTTCGTATTGTTTAAAACCAGACAATCGCCCTCTCTAAGATAGGAAAGGACATCTTCAAAGTGCTTATGCTCTATCTCTCCGCTTTTCCTGTCCATCACAAGAAGCCGGGAAGCCGAACGTTTTAACAAGGGATCCTGTGCAATCAGCTCCTCCGGTAAATCATAATAAAAATCCTTGGTATTCATCTTATCTCTTTCCGCTCCCTGCAATATTTTTTCAGGGAGGCATAAAACTCTGAACAGTTATGCTCCTTCGTTTGTCTCCGACGGAGCCGTTTCCCCTGCCTGCCCGCCGGATGCTTCAGTAGCAGGGCTCTCCGTACTCTCCCCGGTACTTCCTCCATCGGTTGTTTCCGGAACACTTGCACTTGTCTCTTCCGTCGGACCGTTATCATCCATCTCAATGAGAGATACCTCGGAATCAATGGAAGCCTGATCTTCCGTATATATTCTTCCGGTTTGAAATGCATCATAAAGTACGGCAAGGCGAGAGTCGGAAGAAAGTGCCTCTAAAAGCTGAGAATCTACAGCTTGGATTAAATCTTTTACCTCATCATGAGTCTGAATATATTCATGGACAAATTTTGTCTGCTCCGGGGTTTTATTTTCCACCAGTTCAAAAGCATTCGCCTCATTTACCCGCATATAGCAGTACATAATTGCGGGAGCTGGAGTTTTTGCTCTACGAAAACGCACCTTGTATTGCAGGAAAACCAGTTTCTCATTCTCCCCTATACCGGGAACAGCGTAAGTCTTGATGTCCTCATAAGACTCAATATAACCGGACTGTGTTTTTAGCTGACTCTGCAATTTGTTTCTTTGTTCTGTACTTTGGTTTGTAACACCACTTAAACGATACAGGGTATCTACATCGGCAGAAAGCTTAGCCTGAAAATACTCCTGGAAAAACTTCTCCAGAACGTCGTCGTTGTATTCCTTTAAAACAGGCTCTGTTGCCTCCTCGGGAATATTGGACGCTGAGCTGAGTTCCGAGGCGGAAACCGGAACTTTTCGTTTATCCGGGAAAGTTCCGCCCATACCCAGAGCTTCCAAAAACTTAATGATTAAAATCAGTACCACAATAAGGATAGGAATCAGCATAATCTTTCTATCCTCATTGACTTCTCTTTTTTTTCTTTTATTTCTCAAAATGCGTTGGCTTTGGTTTCTCTTCTTCAATATAATTTTCTGTTCGGATTTTTTGGAAAGAAGATTTGCCACATCATCTAAATTATCTACGTTTTTTCCCATAAAACTATCCTTTACTGTTTTATTTAACCGATATATCTTACCTTATTTTTTCTAAAAAATATAGATGTATGACCATAGCTTAAAAAAGATGTTATTACTTCTTTATTCTCTGTATGACAGTTCCCTAAAGGTATGGCATACTTCGTAAGCAATATTCATTAAAAAACAAGGCCAAGGAATATTTTCCTTCGCCTTGTTCAAAATTTATTTATTTAATAATATCAAATTATGATTTCTCGACTTTATATTTAAAAAATAAAAGAGCAACAGCAAAAATAAAAAGTCGGCTGTATTTTTGCATTGACAATGATAGAATGCTCCTATAGAATAATGATAATAATTATTATTTTAAAAACTTCTGTTACTCCATAGTAGTAACAGCTTATAGAAAAAGGAGGTAGTATGTCATTATTAAACAAGGAAGTGGAGGATTTTTCCGTTAACGCTTACCACAAGGACAGCTTTTGCACTGTGGAGAAGAAGGACATTTTAGGAAAGTGGTCTGTATTCTTTTTCTATCCCGCGGATTTTAGCTTTGTTTGTCCTACAGAGCTGGAAGATTTGCAGAACAAGTATGCGGAGTTTCAGAAGATTGGTTGCGAAATCTATTCCGTATCTACCGATACCCATTTCGTGCATAAGGCTTGGCACGATGCATCTTCCAAGATTGGAAAATTAAGCTTTCCGATGCTCTCCGATCCCAGCCATAGCCTTTCCAAGGCCTTTGAAGTATTTCCGGAGAATGGAAGCCTTGCAGAAAGAGGAAGTTTCATTGTGAATCCGGAAGGAAAGATTGTAACCTATGAAGTAAGTGCCGGCAATATCGGAAGAAATGCGGATGAGCTTCTTCGTAAGGTTCAGGCCTGCCAGTTTGTAGCAGAGCATGGCAATGAAGTTTGCCCTGCAAGATGGACACCGGGAGAAAAGACCTTAAAGCCCGGAATTGACTTAGTTGGAAAGATTTAATAAAGAATTGAATCAAGAGATTTTCCCATTCGCAATTCTGTGTTAGAATTCTGCGAATGGGATTTTTTATTCTTAAAATGAATTCTTACTTCCAGATTTTAAATCAGCAATAAATGGTCCTAAAAACCTATAGCAATACTGTTTTTGCAGGATGTCCGATATGCTCCAAAAACGGATATAAATCCACTGTCTTGATAAAGACGGTTTTCTCGTTTGTATTCGGATGAAAACTCATTCTTTCTTCATCCGCAATGTCTTTATCAATATACACTTCCACATCCCCGTCCTTGTCATTCAAAAGACCGAATGGAGATACTCCGCCGGGCTGCAAACCTAATTTCTCATAGAGCATCTCCTCAGAAGCCATCTTAAGCTGCCGATCATCTACAAGTTCTTTAAAGGCACTCATATCCAGACGTTTATTCTCGTCCATAATCAGCAGGTAGAACCTTGTTTTCTTCTTATTCATCAGAAACAAAGTCTTGGTTCTCACTCCGGGAATTCCTTCTATAGCCCTATCTGCATCTTCCATAGTAAAAGCCGCTTCATGTTCTACAAGCTGAACCTCGATATTCTGTTCCTGTAATGTTTCCATAACTTCCTTAAATCCATTCATACTATCCTCCTCCCTGCGTAGTTCCCAATCTCTGCACAAATGAAAGCTAAAGAGTAATTCCGGCTTCCGCAAAAACATTTAATAATGACAATTCACCATATTTAAGATAGTTTTTGTTTATATCATATTCATACATCACAAAAAATTAAAATTGTCAAAATCGAAATTTCCATATTGTAAGAACTTTGATGTGTCGAAGTGCTCATTGATTGGATACAATGAATGTATATTTAACTGATATCTATAGATCCTCTATTTTACTCCGCTAACATTATTGGCATAAATATAAAACAGTCCATCAGGCTTATTTTTCAGTAATTTCCGGTTTATTCTTGTTTTTTATAAAAATAGTTGTTTCAACCGCTATTACCGTGATGATTGAGCAGATTATGTTGACAAGAAACATGTTCTGGTTAAATGCTGTTCCCTGTCCTTTCCCACTTTGCATAACTATCTCATATATTGGTAGGCCAAAGATATTCACGGTGTATTCATTAAAATTATCCTTATAGAAAGTCGAGTAGCCGAAAAAGATTAAAATGCAACACAAAATTACCGAGAATACCATTCCTGCAACTAATTCTAAGATGATACGTAGCCCTTGCTTATTTTTCATTGTTTTTCCCTCCACTGTAAATAAATCTTTTATTTTCTCTAATAATACAGATGCCCAAAACTATAGTGCTTATTACCAAGTACACTGCAGATATTAGTAAAAAATCCTTGTCCAATAATCTCTCCATATTCCAAATGTCAAAGAAGTCATTCATTGCATACTTTATTGGCAAATATGAAGATATATTTCGGAATAACTGTGGCATTTGATCAATAGATATGAACACGCCACAGAACATATATAATACAAACATTACGACTAGTCCTAGAGTCATTAAAATCTGCGGATTTTTAAATACATAGGCAAATATGCCACCAATAATCATAGCTATAACAATAACTATGAAATATTATATAAAAAAAAAAGCTGCTTGCAAAGCAAGCAGCTTTTTAAAAGTCTATATAGGATTACTCAAGAATCTTAACAACTCTTCCGGAACCTACTGTTCTACCACCCTCACGGATAGCGAAACGAAGACCCTCTTCCATAGCGATTGGGTGGATAAGATCAACTTCCATCTCTGTATTATCTCCAGGCATAACCATCTCTACCCCGTTCGGAAGCATGCAGACACCGGTTACGTCAGTTGTTCTGAAATAGAACTGAGGACGATAGTTTGTGAAGAAAGGAGTGTGACGTCCACCTTCATCCTTGGTTAACACGTAAACCTGAGCAGTAAACTTCTTGTGGCACTTTACAGACCCCGGCTTACAGATAACCTGTCCTCTTTCGATCTGATCACGGTTGATACCACGAAGAAGAAGACCAACGTTGTCACCTGCCATAGCCTCATCAAGCTGCTTACGGAACATCTCGATTCCTGTAATAACAGACTTCTGAGTCTCTTCATTGATACCAACGATTTCAACTTCGTCAGATACATGAAGAACACCACGCTCTACTCTACCGGTTGCAACAGTTCCACGACCTGTAATAGTGAAGATATCCTCAACAGGCATAAGGAACGGCTTATCAGTCTCACGAGCAGGCTCAGGAATATAGCTGTCTACTGCATCCATAAGTTCCATGATCTTATCGCCCCACTCGGACTTCGGATCCTCAAGAGCCTTTAATGCGGAACCCTTGATTACAGGGATGTCATCTCCCGGGAACTCATACTCGGAAAGAAGCTCTCTAACTTCCATCTCAACGAGCTCAAGAAGCTCAGGATCGTCAACCATATCACACTTGTTCAGGAATACAACGATAGCAGGAACACCTACCTGACGAGCAAGAAGGATATGCTCTCTTGTCTGTGCCATAACACCATCGGTAGCAGCTACTACAAGGATAGCTCCATCCATCTGTGCAGCACCGGTGATCATGTTCTTAACATAGTCAGCGTGGCCCGGGCAGTCAACGTGAGCATAGTGTCTCTTTTCAGTCTCATACTCAACGTGAGCGGTGTTGATGGTAATTCCTCTTTCTCTCTCTTCCGGAGCCTTATCGATATTAGCAAAATCAGTTGCTGTGTTACCAGCTACACGATCAGCAAGAACCTTGGTAATAGCAGCTGTAAGAGTTGTCTTACCGTGGTCAACGTGTCCGATAGTTCCGATGTTACAGTGTGGTTTGGTTCGCTCAAAATGCGCTTTTGCCATTTCAATACCCTCCTAATAAATGTAATACAACAAAAATCATGCCAAGCACCAACGCATGCATAGCATGCGAATTGCAGTACATCCCAAGTTCCTGAAAACGAACCCAGTACCCATGATTTTATCATCAGTTTATGCATTAAGCAAGCGGTTTTGCTTTATTTCTTCGCCTCGGATAATACCTTCTCCTGAATGTTCTTCGGGCACTTCTCGTATCTTTCGAAGAACATGGAATAGTTCGCTCTACCCTGTGTCTTGGAACGAAGGTCGGTTGCATATCCGAACATCTCTGCAAGAGGTACGAAAGCATTAATCTGCTTTCCGGACGGGATATCCTCCATGCTCTCAATCTTACCTCTACGGGAGTTAACGTCTCCGATAACATTTCCCATATACTCTTCCGGAGTAGTAATCTCTACCTTCATAATCGGCTCAAGAAGAATCGGATCTGCTTTCTGCATTGCGTTCTTAAAAGCAATAGAGCCCGCGAATTCGAAAGCACGCTCATTGGAGTCAACCTCATGGTAAGATCCGTCGTAAACATTTGCGCTTACGCCGAGTACCGGATAACCGGCAAGAACACCGGAGTTTGCAGCATCACGGATACCCTTCTCGATGGCAGGAATATATTCCTTCGGGATGGAACCGCCCACAACAGTGGACTGGAACTTGAATGTCTCTTCTGCATTCGCATCCATCGGCTCGAACTTCACCTTACAGTGTCCGTACATACCGGAACCGCCGGACTGGTGGATATACTTACCTTCCACATCGACAGGCTTAGTAAAGGTCTCTTTGTAAGCAACCTCAGGTGCACCTACATTTGCCTCAACCTTAAACTCACGCAGAAGACGGTCAACAATGATTTCCAAGTGTAACTCACCCATTCCGGAAATAATGGTCTGTCCGGTCTCTTCATTTGTTCTTACACGGAAGGTGGGATCCTCTTCAGCAAGCTTTGCCAAAGCATCACTCATCTTACCCTGAGAAACCTTGGTCTTCGGCTCGATAGCAACGGAGATAACAGGCTCCGGGAACTCCATGGATTCCAGAATAATCGGATGCTGCTCATCACAGATGGTGTCTCCTGTGGAAGTAAGCTTAAAACCTACTGCTGCGGCAATATCGCCGGAGAACACTTCATCCAGTTCCTGACGCTTGTTTGCGTGCATCTGGAGAAGACGACCAACTCTTTCCTTCTTGTTCTTTGTTGAATTCAGAACATAAGAACCGGTCTTTAATGTTCCGGAATACACACGGAAATAAGCAAGCTTTCCTACGAAGGGGTCCGTCATAATCTTAAATGCGAGTGCCGCGAACGGTGCAGAATCGGAAGACGGTCTGCTATCCGGCTCTCCGTCCATATCGGTACCCTGGATATCAGGAATATCGGTCGGAGCCGGTAAGAAGTCAATAACCGCATCCAGAAGCTTCTGAACACCTTTGTTACGATATGCAGTACCGCAAAGGCAGGGAATCGCGTTTCCTTCGATGGTTCCCTTACGAAGCGCCTTCTTCAGTTCTTCCTCAGTCGGTGTCTCTCCTTCGAGATACTTCTCCATAAGGTCGTCATCGAGTTCAGAGATGCCTTCTACGAGCTTTTCTCTATATTCTTCTGCAAGATCCTTGTACTCATCCGGCACATCGGTAATCTCAATCACTTCGCCCTTATCATCCTTATAGAAATAAGCTCTCATCTCGAAGAGATCGATTACTCCTACAAAGGAATCTTCTCTTCCCATCGGAACCTGGGTGATGATACAGTTCTTACCCAAACGGTCCACGATAGTCTGTACGGAGTGGAAGAAATCCGCTCCCACTACATCCATCTTATTGATAAAAGCGATACGCGGTACATGATAGGTGTCCGCCTGACGCCATACGTTCTCAGACTGTGGCTCAACTCCGCTCTTCGCATCGAAGACACCTACTGCGCCGTCCAGTACACGGAGAGAACGCTCCACTTCCACTGTGAAGTCTACGTGTCCCGGGGTATCAATGATGTTGATTCTATACTCCGGCGCACCCGGAATCTTCTTATGTTCTTTCTCCGGTGTCCAGTGGCAGGTCGTTGCGGCAGAGGTAATCGTGATACCTCTTTCCTGCTCCTGTGCCATCCAGTCCATGGTAGCACTACCTTCGTGTGTCTCACCGATCTTATGATTTACACCGGTGTAAAAGAGGATACGCTCTGTAAGAGTAGTCTTTCCAGCGTCGATATGCGCCATAATACCAATATTTCTTGTATGCTCAAGGGAATACTGTCTTTCAGCCAATGTCTTTCCTCCTATTAGAATCTGTAATGAGCAAACGCCTTATTAGCCTCAGCCATTCTATGCATTTCCTCTTTACGCTTTACTGCAGCACCCGTATTGTTTGCCGCATCCATAATTTCATTTGCAAGTCTCTCAGCCTGTGTCTTCTCAGAACGCTTTCTGGAGAACTCTGTCAGCCAACGAAGAGCCAAAGTCTGGCGTCTTTCCGGCTTTACTTCCATAGGTACCTGATAAGTTGCTCCTCCAACTCTCTTTGCCTTTACCTCGAGTACAGGCATAATGTTGTTCATCGCCTCATCAAATACTTCCAGTGCATCTTTCTCTGCCTTCGCAGTTACTCGCTCAAATGCACCATAAACGATTTTCTGTGCTACGCCCTTCTTTCCATCCAACATGATGGAGTTTACAAGCTTTGTTACAAGCTTGGAATTGTAAATCGGGTCCGCCAGCACGTCTCTGTGTAGAGTATGTCCTTTACGTGGCACGTTACTTCCCTCCTTAAATATTGCATTTAGATCTACGGTACTCTCTTTCGGTTATCCCTCTGAGTTCATGCGGAATTGGACACATCTACTTTATTGAAAAGAAATTGTGACCAAATGCTTCCGTCATAACCATGTCTAAACCATGTTTTACGCTGTCGTTTATACGACGCGCTCCTTCAACTACTTAAGCCTTCTTAGCCTTAGGCTTCTTTGCACCGTACTTGGAACGAGCCTGCATACGGTTTGCTACGCCTGCGGTATCCAGTGTTCCACGGATGATATGGTATCTTGTACCGGGTAAATCCTTAACACGGCCACCACGAATCATAACAACAGAGTGCTCCTGAAGATTGTGTCCTTCTCCGGGAATGTAAGATGTAACTTCAATTCCGTTGGAAAGACGAACTCTGGCGATCTTACGAAGAGCCGAGTTCGGCTTCTTCGGTGTAGCAGTCTTAACTGCTGTACATACACCTCGCTTCTGTGGAGCGCTGTTCGTAGTTGCTCTCTTCTTTAAGGAGTTGAATCCTTTCTGAAGAGCAGGGGCTGTAGACTTCTTCTTGGAAGTTTCTCTGCCCTTTCTAACGAGCTGGTTAAATGTTGGCATTTTGGTCTCCTTTCCTATAATTTTTTCTCTTCTTTATGTGACCACCCTGCTTATAGGAATACATAAAGAAAGACGCGAGAAAACTCACGTCAAACAAATATAAGCTTGTAGGAACGAAAAGTCAAGAAAAATCATGGTATTTTACAAAGGAACAAGAGACTGCCAAGTTCTTCTTGACAAGGATGTCTCCTCTCGCTATAGTTAATTGGCAAGTTTGTCGTTTAAAATCGAGAAGCTTCCGAGGTGTGGCTCAGTTTGGTAGAGCACCTGGTTTGGGACCAGGGGGTCGCAAGTTCGAATCTTGTCACCTCGATTTTTTTATGCAAAAATTTAAAGTAATCCCCGCACAATGCTTTCTGCCCTCTTTGATAAGGATTCATATATCCCCCTTTCCAAAACGAGAAACTTTTTCTCAACTCTTCTCAACTTTTCTCAACTCTCCAACAAGATGTCTCAGGCTTCGCCTTAGCCACTTGTTAAGAATAAAAAAAGAGGGTTTTAAACCCTCTTAATTAGCTTAGTATGTATTTATACGGATATAGAATTGTGATACAACTCATGCGGTGCAATATCTTGCCCGCCTTCCCACTCTACGGAATGATTGGAAACCCTAACTTTTTTAAATGTTTCAAGGTCTTTTAACTCCCCATACCATGCCCCGCTTATGTATGGGGTAACATCAAAGATTTTATTTTCCCCGTTTTCATAAGAAAGAAGAAGCTTATACCCCTCTTTTGGGGAAACGCTTAATAACTCAGGCTGTAACATATATCCCCCCCCCTATTTTAAAGGCTCAATAGTAAAAGTTTTTTCCCCTTTCTCTAACAAATTCCAGTTAGCTAAAAGGTCGTCATAATGGATATTTACCCACGCTACAACAAGACTTTGCTTTTTCTTCGGTATGCCACCTTCTAAAGCATCACCCTCAAGGCTTACAACTACCTCTTCTCCTTGATATTCTGCGTGTATATGCGGTATCTTGTGCTGTCCACCAATTTCCCTATACATCCTTATAATAATTCCGTAAAACATCGATATAGTAGGCATTTTCCCCTCTCTTTCTTCTTACACCTTAAATATCTCTTGCCCCGTGTAGGAGTTTAAGGCTCTCTTAATAAAGGTATTCATAGGCATACTTTCCGCTTGCTCCTTCAACGCGTCATACTCTTCTTTTCTTAAGTCAAGCGGTACACGTTTGTAATTCTTTGCCTTGTACTTCGCTGTAGCTCTCGCCTGTGCTTCTGTTATCGCCATGTAATCACCTCTTTCTGCTTAACAAGCAGTATAGCACAAAGAATATATTTGTACAACTATACATTATATATTTGCACACCTCTCAATCATTTTATTAATTAAGTAATTAAGAATCTAATAAAATCTACATTTCCACTATAATTATAAAATTTCCATTGTCATCTTGTTCAAAAAGGGAATCTATGGTAAATCTATTCAACCAGTACTTTAATTTTTTATTTTTAATTATAATAATGGAGGAATACAGGTTTGAAAGCAAAAAGAAGAATTATAGCCTTTCTTTTTTCTGTACTTATGATTTGGCAGGGCTACTCCTTTGCAAAGGCGGAAGGGGAAGCGGAAATGCCCTTGTTTATTGCAGAAAGCAGTGCAGAAAATGCAGAAACAGTAGAAATAGAAGAAAGTGCAAGGGAAAACTTGAACAGCTCTGAAGAGTTATCCGAAAGGGAGACTTCGGATAGTAGAGTGGCTTCCGATGAATTTTCCGAGTTTACAGAAAATGGAGTCAACGTCACTGATGCGGAGCTACTTTCCGATACCAATACGGATGTCTCCCTTCTCTCTACTGATAGGCAAGAGGAAGATACCACTTATGCTTATACCGCTCCGCAAGGTTTTTCCAAATCCGTTCGCGGAGAAGTTCATGAAATAAAAGATGATGACGGAAACTTTCATTATATTATGGAATATGTGATTCGCTTCGACGCAAAAAGTTTCGAAGGAACGCATAATGAGAACGGTTATGATTCCGTTCAGTTTGTGGACCGTTTAGGAGCAAGCAACTTCGGATACTTTATGCCGTACAGCCTCAATCCGGGATATTCCACTGAATATGACTCCCTATACCAGCCCGTTCTACGAAGAGGAGTATGGAGAAGCGGTGAATGGAAAGTGGCTCAAAATGGAAAAAAATATTTCGAGCCTGCCGCAGATGATGCCAATCCCGGACCCATCTATTCTTTACGATCCGATGCCGAAGGTTTGCAGCCCGCCGAAGATGAAACCATTTATCCCGATTTTGTGCATGACGGAAAAGATAACCCTGTCGGTTTTACATGCAATCTGGATCATATTGCTCCGAATGAAGGCTTTGAATTACGCTACTTTGTGGAGCTCCACGAATTCCCGGAGAACGGTTCCTCCTACAACAACAGTGCCAAACTCGTAGGAATTGATACAGAAGAAATTAACAGCTTTTACAAAATACAGCAAAATTTGAACACATTCCAAGGGAAAAAGCATAGTATCAGGATTAAAAAGACCGATAAAGCGAGCGGAGAAGCTTTACACGGTGCGGAATTCATGCTCACAAAGAAATACTCCAATTACAATAAGATGGTCACCACCTGGTCTGATGGAGAAGTTACTATTGACAATCTGACAGACGGTGAGTATGAGATTGTAGAGGTGGATCCCCCTTCCGGTTATAAGTTAGATAAGACAGTACACAGTGTATTGATAAAAGAGGAAGATAATAAAGCGGTATATCTCTTAGATCTCACAAACAAAAAAATAAATCCGAACACCCGAGATATCATTGTAGAAAAGAAATGGGCTCTAACCGTAAAACCCGGTACTCCCTCTCCCGCTTCCCTACTTGATGATTATTTAAGCGGAAGACTTCCTGTATTCGATGATTCCTTGCATGACAGTCTTTTAAGTGATACGGCGGATTTCGATTCTCATGATGTTTTATCCGATGATCGTGAAAATAACCGTCTTCCCGCTGCAAGCCCCTTCGATGTCCTGATGGATCATTTCACTTCAGACACCAGTAGGGTTAAGGTTTATCTTCTGGTGAACGGAGAAAAGAAAGAGGAGCTTTCCGCAATACTTTCCGATGATAACGATTGGCAACATACCTTTGAAGAAATGCCAAGAAAGGGCGAAGACGGAAAGGACATTGATTATAGTGTTAAGGAAGAGCCGGTAAAGGGATATAAAGCTGCTATATCCGGTACGCAAGACACAAAATTCACTATTACCAACTACTATGATGAAGACGACAGCTTCGTTATCCCGGTGACCAAGATTTGGGAAGGGAAAGGAAAGCGTCCGAAAGAGATTGTTGTTGAGCTTTGGGGAAATGGTTCATACCTTGACTCAGCTACTGTAAGTGCCGTAAACGATTGGCAGCACAATTTCTTTGTACTGAAAGAAAAGAACGGCGAAAAAATAGAGTACACAGTAAAAGAAGTAGAAGTTCCCGGCTATACCAGTACTGTAGAGAATCGTTTGGATTCAGGGCGTGGCTTCATCATAACAAACACAAGTAACACCCCTCCTGAAGAAGAAAATACCCCGGACCCGCCAAAGGGAAATGACAATCCTCCCACTCCCGGTACCAATGAGAATACTCCTCCTAAACCAAATGATAACGGAGGCACTCCTCCTACCCCGAGTAGGGGCGGTAATACTCCCGGAAATCCCGGCGGTGGCGGAAGTACTCCTCCAAGAGTGATGGAAACACCTCCTGCAGGCGGAACAACACCTCCTCCCGCTCCTATGAATCCTCCCGAGAACGTCTTAGGAGTAGATAGACCCACACCTAATCCCGCAGAAAATAGTCCAAAAGTACATGATACAAACAGAACTCCGAAAGTACTCGCTCAGGGAAGGGGATGGACAAAAACCTTTGACCGTAGTGCTATCTATCTTTACCTTAGCTTTTTCCTCCTCTCCCTTACAGGTCTTGCCTTTGTTGTGATACAGAGAAAGAGGAATGCCGAGAATAAAATGTAACGGAAGAGACCGGAGATCTTCACGCTTTGAACGCAATACACATTAAAAAAATCGTCATTTCGTGCTTTTCGAAATGGCGATTTTTGATACCTTTTCTATATTTTACTGTTACTTCTATATTTTCTTGGAGGACAATATCGATTCCACTATTCCTCCTTAAAAGACGGCAGATTCCAATGATAGTAAATCGCAAGAAAGCGGATAAGGGCGGTAATACTGACCCCGGAGAATATAGCAACGTCCTCTTCATAATGCCACTCCATAAGAAGGGAAAAGCTCAGCGCTCCAAAAATAGCAGCAAGTCCATAAACTCGTTTTCTCATGATGATAGGAAGCTCCGCAGAAAGCATATCCCGAAGCAGCCCGCCGCCGATTCCGGTAAGAACTCCTACGAACGTACAAAGAAAGAGACTACTTCCATATCCGGCACGGAAGGCCGCAAGACTTCCCACAACAACAAAGACACCGAGTCCTACGCTGTCCGCAATATACAGTAAGTTCGTAACATGTTCTCCGCTTTGTCTATGGGTTCTTTTTTCAAACACAAAGTAGAGGATACTTGTCACAAAAGCCACTTCCGTATAAATCGGTTGTAAAAACATAATAGGCGGCGTTTGTCCCAGAATTAAATCCCGGACCATCCCACCACCAACTGCCGTGGTACACCCAAGCGTCACCGCGCCAAAAAGATCCATTTTCTTTTCCTTTGCCGCAAGAACTCCGGAAATAGCAAAGGCCACTGTTCCAATCATTTCCATTATAAAAATTATGCTGTTCATTCTCTTCTGTTACTCCGCCTTCGCTAAGCTCCAATACTTAATTCCTGATCCCCAATACTTAATCCCTAATCCCCAATACTTAATCCCTAATCCTTCTTCTCTATACTTCTATTGCTATGCATGGCTTTTCCTTATTTTCCATTGTTATCCATTTGCTTGATTCCGCTTTCCATCTTATCCCCCAAAGCCTCTTTCGCCTCTTCCTGCAGGGCCTTCTGCTTGTCTTTAAGAAGCAAATACTGATTGTAGCGCGAGTAAGTCTCATTTCCCACATCGGAAAGGAAACTGAGTGCATATGGACTCTTCGTAAGCTCCGAAAGGAAAAGGAGCAGCTCTTGTCCCTCTCCGAACGTATTTCCGAGGAAATTCAAGGCATTACTGAGCATTTTTCCGGTCTTTTCCACCTCCTGCTGCCGTTCTTCCTCTTTTGCTCTAAAGCAATCTTTGATAAAGCTGAAATCCGCTTCATTTTCTTTCCTATCCTCTCTATTCCCTGTATCCTCAGTGGAATTTCTCTCCTTTAGAGCAGAGTAAAAATCTCCGAGCATTTGGATGAGTTGCAAACGAATACTCTCCTCCTTTTTGGAAAGCATCCTTGCTTCCTTTAAGGTCGCCATTCTCTTTCTCTGACGCTTTATTTCCTCTTCCAAAGCCTGTGAAACCGAAACTTCCGAAAGTCTTTCCTTCATCTTTTTCAAGAAATGGAAAATGCGGGACAGCAATTCCTTCTTTTTCACATAATCCGTAAAAGCAATTTGCAAAGCATCCGTAAGAAGAGATAAGAGGCTTAATTTCTCATCAAAAGGTGCTTCCAGGAAGACCCTTGTCTCTTTCATTTCCGCCCCTTCCAAAATATCCGGCACATGATAAATCTCTCTATATTTCTGATAAAGACTGTAGTAGAGCGCAAAGTCCTCCGCCACCTCCGGGTCGGCAAGATATTCCTGACAAAGCTCCTTTTCCAAGGGATACTGCAATTCCTCATAGACCTGCAAAAGCTTTGAAAGGTCTTCCCAGGAACGCGCAGTCACATAGCGTTTCCCCTCGATATCCTGCTTCACAAAATAAAAGCGGTCTTTCTTAATCTCCAAATAAGAGGTAATGGCGCCATGAACTCCTGCCTGATAGGCATAGCTCTTAAAGCTTTGAAAATCCTCTTCAATATCGATTTTACGAAGTCTGTCTAAGGTTGCAATATCAAAGTCCCGAACAGACTTATTAAATTCGGAAGGATTCCCTGCCGTCACAATAATAAAGCCTTCCGGCACACGGTGCATTCCGAAGGTTTTATATTGTAAAAACTGCAGCATGGTCGGGGAAAGTGTTTCGGAAACTGCATTGATTTCATCAAGGAACAGAATCCCCTCTTCAATACCGGTCCGCTCAATCTGCTCATAGACCGAAGCCACAATTTCGGACATGGTATACTCCGTAACCGAATACTCCTTTTCCCCATAGATTTTCTTGGAAATAAAGGGAAGACCGATGGCAGACTGCCTTGTGTGGTGGGTGATTGTATAGGAAATCAGATTGATGCCGAGCTCCTCCGCCACCTGCTCCACAATCGCCGTCTTTCCGATTCCGGGAGGTCCCATCAGAAAAAGAGGCCTTTGCTTTTCCACGGGAATCTTATAGCTTCCGTCCTCGTCTCTCTTATGATAGGCTTCCACCGTTCTTTTTATTTCTTCCTTTGCTTCTTGTATGTTCATCTTCTTCTACTCCATAATAATTGATATAGTGGCTTTTGACAGCCTAGTCTATCAGTAATTCCGATTCTTCTTTTCTTATTCCGGAATAGATAAACCAAACTCATTGCATGGCAATTTTATCTTTTCGTTCAGAATGCTCAGTCTTAAGATAAAGATTAACCGCTTAAATATACAATTTCAATGCCCAGAACGGGGCATTTTCATCGTCAATATCTTCTCCTCTCGGGAAAATAAATGCCGCAGTATAGCTTGGGGCATATTTCGGATACCTTCCTCTTCCGTCCGTAAAATACAGAAGAGCCTTAAGCTCCTTCAGTTCCCCCTTTTTCTGCAAATCTTCAATATAGTAAAAAACCGGTCGAAAATCTGTGCCGTAACCGCCGCTCACCTCGAATCTTTCCCTGTAGCGTTCCATCTCTTCCGCGTCTTCCACCAAAAGATCCTTCCGAATTCTATCATCACACTCTATGATGTGCACCCGGCATTTGCTGAAGAAGGCTTCTTTATCCGCTAAAATTGCCAGTGCTTCTTCCAAAAAGCGCTTCACCATTTCGCCCTTAGTGGAATAGGAAGTATCTATCGCGATAACAAGCTCCGGAATCTTCCGTTTCTCTCGATATTCATTTTCCTCAATAAGCGGCATATTGCCATACTGAGAGAGTCCAAAATAATAATATCCGAAGTCAAAGGACTCCGGGTCGGTCTTCAACTCCTCCCGGTCTACAGAGAATTTTCTAAGGAAATCTTGAAATGGTGTATAGCACTTGTGCTCCAAATGCAGGAACCAGAAAAGTTTTTCACTCTTTTCCCCTTCTTTCTCGTCCTTCATTTCCTCTTCCGTACGCTTTCCGATATCCTCCCAGTCTTTATCCAGCGCTTTCCGTCTTTTCTCGCGACTCTCTGCATCTTCCCCGGCGCTTTTCTTTCCCTTATTCGACTGCCCTTCCTTTTCCGGATCTTTAGATTCTCCGGAGCCTTGCGCTCCGTTTTTCTCCTTTTCGCGCCCTTCTCCGTCTTTTACTGTATCGGACTGACTGTCTCCGTCTTTTACCGTATCGGACTGTCTGTCTCCGTCTTTTGCTGATTGAGACGGCGAGTTCCGGTCTTCTGTCAGGTCATTTGGACTGCTTTCCTCTTTTTCTTCCTCTTTTTCCTCTTGATTTCCTTGCTTCTTTGGATTGGACGGACTGTTTGGACTGTTTGGCTCATTCTCTGCTTCAGGGCTTCCCGTATCTTCAGCCGCTTCTGCATTTTTTTTGCCTTCCGTATCTCCCGTTCTTTCCGCCTCTTCCGTTCCTTCCGTATCTTCCGTTCCTTCCGAATCTACGGGGCTTTCTTCCTCGCCGAGCTTTGCCCAAAAAGAGTGGTCATCCTTTACAAATTCCTGCTCCAAACGCTCCTTTTCCGTATAATCCAAGTTCTGCTCCAAAAGATAGGCATAGATACGCTCCGCACTAAGACTTTTCACCTCTTTTTCGAGTTTTTGAAAATAATTTTCTCGGAAAGGGTAGGCCGGACGATAGAGGAGCGGAATATCCATAGAATCCAGAACATATTCCACATGAATGTCCGTTGCCAGATTCCACAGTTCCTCTTCCTTATCCTCTGTCTTAAACATGTGGCGGAAAAGGCAGTGCAGGAGACTATGCATATAGAGGCGATACAGCTTCTGCGGACTTTCCACATACAGCTGAAAAACAAACTCCGGATGAAAATGAATTTTCTCCCCCTCCGTACCGATTCGCCTCGTATTAAAATCCATCTGAAAAGAGAGCTTATCCAAAGCGCGACTGAGGTATCTCATGGATAAGCTGAGCTCTATTTTCGACTGATTTAAAATTCTAAGCCCAAGGCTATTTAATGCCCCTTGTGCCGTCCCTTTTCTTTCTCCCATTCTTCTCCAATTCGTTCGTTTACAAGAAGCAATTACCCTAATCCCCGAAAAAAATATTTCTACAACTTTTTGCTATACTTTACAGTTTTTCTATACACTATATTTTTTCTATGCACTACATTTTTTCTATGCATTACAGTTCATCCAAATCGAAAAGCGGCTTCTTTTTCCCCTTCGCAAAATGTTTTTCTTGATAGTCCAAAAATCTTGCCGCAAGCTCTACATTTTCATACTTTGCCAAAAGCTTCAATGCCAGTTTTACCGCTTCTTCCGAAAAAATCTGTAAATTCATATAAAACTCTATCCATTCCCATTCTTCATCAGAAATGAGAAAACTTAAGGAAAAGCTATCCTCCTCGCTAAGAAACGCAAGATAGTCTTCCCTCGCTTTATCAAGGAGTTCAGCAGGGTAGCGCAGGCGTCCAAGAGCAATATAGACCGCTGCTCCTTTCGTATCGTGAATCGCTCGTAAAAAAAGCTTATCATAAAGCCGAAGATCTATTCTCCTTCTTCCGACTGTCTGCCGATAGCTATAGCCACAGCCGTCAATCGTGTCATGAATCTGCCTCGCCATGGTATCTTCCCGAACCTTATCCACATAACCGGGGAAGAGAAGCGAAAGCTCCTTAGTTGAAGAGCGTACAGAACTATTCCGCTCATACGAATCAGCTTTTTCCCTAGAGGAAGTCGCAGTTCCAGAGGAAGTCACAACGGAATCCGTATTTGTGTTCCGCGAGCCGTCCAACAAATATAAATGAAACTGCAGCCTTCTGTCACTATCCCCCAGAATATCTCTTACAATCTGGTAATTTTCTTCCCTCTCAAAATAAACCGTGATACGCGAAAGAGCAAGACATTGCCGTAGAGAACCGTCATAGTAATCTTCCACACTGTCCCAAAGCGTAAATTCCCGAAGTGCCTTGCAGTTAAAGAAGGAAAATGCCCGTAAAGCACGGATGGTTTTCGGAAGCTCCACTTTTTCCAAGTCCTCTCTCCCGTCAAAGGCATGTGCCGCAATTTCCAGTACCGGAAGCTTTTCTCCGCATTCATTTTCCAAATACGCCGGAACGGATAAATACCTTGTCTTTCCGGAATAACCTGTAAGTACAAGCCCTCTTTCTCCCTTCCTCTCGACTTCTTCAAATAAAAACATTTCCTTACTTCGACTTCTTCTTGCCGAAATCCCCTTTCTCTATTTCTTCCGCTTTTCCTCTCTTCCAAATCACAAATGACTTCATTATATTTTTTTATACCTTCATCTTCATGCAAAACCAATAAACTACTCTTCTGTCAGTTCGTCCAAGGTCTTCCCGTATTCCGGAAGAAAATCCTCTATAAAGCATTTTAGTTCCGGAAGCTCCTCCGCCATTTCCTCTACCTTCTTTCTAGTGGACATTGCCGCCGTGGAAAATTCCTGATTACCCGCGCGAAGCTCTTCCTCGCACTTGATTAAAGCAGAGAGTTTATCCGCCGCCTTAATCAATTTATTTTCATAAGCTAAAGTTTCATAGTTTTCCGGAAAAAATACCTTTCCGAACTCTTCCGTGAGATACGAGGGAAGTGTAGAGAGCAAGCGTTCCTCCGCTTCCTTCTCCACCTTTTTATAGGCAGTTTTTAATTCTTCTTTTCGGTACTTTACCGGAGTCGGCATATCTCCGGTCAGAATTTCCGCTGCATCATGATACAGTGCACGAAGCACCGCCTTCTCCACGGATAAGTTTTTATTCCACTTTTTATTCCCGATTACGCAGAGCGCATGCGTTAAAATGGCAACCTCCAGGCAATGCTCGGAGAGATTTTCCTCCCTGGCATTGCGCATCAGCGCCCAACGATTGATGTATTTCATTCTGGATAACAAGGCAAAGTATGAATAGGACACTAGTATTCCTCCTTATGATGTATGGCATAGTGAAAAAGATACTGCTGGATGATTCCTCCGTCAGGATCTTCCCTATAGGGATTCCCTCCCTGATAATGCTTCTCCCAAATGCGCTTCATCCAAACATCCTCCGGGATTATATCCATTCGGGAATAGGCAAAAAGAGCCACACAGGAAGCCACCTTGATTCCTACGCCATGCACTTCCATCAGTGCTTCTAAAAGTTCCTTCGTAGGCAGTTTTTCCAAAGCCGATAAGTCGAGTCTTCCTTCCACAATTCTCTCTACCGCATCCTGCACAAAGGGGACTCTGTAACCTAGGGAGCAGTTCGATAAATCGGCATGATAAAGCGCCTCCGCACTGGGAAACAAATATACATCCTTTTCCTCCACTTTACTATAGCGCTTTTCTCCAAACTGTTCACAGAGCTTTTCTACGGAAGAACGAATAGCCGGAATGGATTTTCTTTGCGAAAGGATAAAGGTAATCAAAGTTTCAAAGGGATCCTGTTTTAAGATTCTTAAGCCTTTTCCGAAGTCTATGCATGTTTGCAAATGAAGATCCCCCCGATTATCCTGCTCGATTTTCTTATATTTTCTTCTTCCGTCAAAGTAGGGAAGCCAGATTTTCTCCCACTGCTTTTCTGCGCCCTCCGAAGTAATTCTTTCCGAGTTTTCCTTCAAGAAAATCTTACTCATCTCTCCCTGTTTTACCACAGAAGCGTTTTCATTGACATAAAAAGCAAGCCTCTTTTCAGAAACTTGCTTAAGATACAAAACCGAATCCTTCGTAATAAAACGATAAATTCCTTCCCATTCCAGCGGTCGGAAGCACTGCCCGCTGCAAATGATCTTATCCAGAGCAATCGCCTCCGGAAATTCTATTTCTTTCCAATTTATCATATTCTTCACTTTTACAGACAAAATTATAGATAAAAGCAGATTACCACTAAAAACAGGTGTAAAACGTAAAAAAACAACAAGGAGCTGTCTGGTTTCTTCCTTCCTTTTAAAAGAAAGTACAAAGTGTATAGCGGGCAAAGATAGAAAAGGCAACGTCTCGGGTCGGATAGCTTTCTTCCCTTTTCCTCTTCCCAAGCTAGTGTCAAAAGCGGATCCAAAAAGTAACTGATCAACATCGCACTTGCAAAATAAACAATAACGGAACTGATGTATTCCGGCAGAAATCCGGTCTTGGCAAAAAGAATCTGAAAGAATATAACAAGAAGCGGCGGGAAGATGCTTAACATCAAAAGCTTAAAATCCACCGTATCCCATCCATTTATTTCTCTTTCTTTGTCTTCCGAGTAGAACAATCCGCCCTGTTCCTCTTCTCTTTTCAGCATCTCCTGAACCTTTTCCGGCACCTTTCTTCCGCAACCGGGACAAGTCTTATCTCCCTTTTTAATCTCCGTCTTACAATAGGCACATATTCTCTTTACTTTTATGCGAATAACCGGCGTGTTACAGTAGGGACATCTCTTTTCATTGTCTTGTATCTCTCTCCCACAATGTTTACAAATCATCTTTTTCTTCCTCTTCGGAGGTTTTTTCCGGCTCCTCCATCGTATTCATGTAGTAATAAGAAAGAAGTTTTTCTCTTCGTTTCCGTTCCTCCATCTCTTCCAAGCGTCCCTGCAGTGCAAAATATCGTTTTTCGTTTCCTTCGTCAATCCACCAATGCTGAAACTCTTCCTCGGAAGACAGATTCTTCTTCAAAAGCATTTCCTGCATGATTTCTCGTATTTCAGCCCTTAATTTTTCCATCTCTTTTCCTCATAAAAGAGGATGGGAAAATCATCTTTTCCGCATCCTCTTCTAAAGAATCAGGTTCCATAAGCTGTCTAATTCCCATTGCGGAACTCCCTCCCCCACCATAGGGTTCAGAATCTCCTCCGCAAAAGCCAAGCTGTATCCCCGTATTTATCTTCTTCTGCTTCTTGCGAGAAGTCTTAAGATTCTTAGGAACAGGTTAATGATATCCATGTAGAGCTGTAATGCCGTAAAGCAGGCATAACTTGCCGTACTCGGATACTGCTGCCCTCTGGCCCAATCATAGCCGACATAGAGAGAGAAGATAAAAATGCCGATAATCGCGAAAATATTCGGGTAGAAAACTCCAAGAATCAAGCTCACAAATTCAGCAACAACAAGGCCGATTAAAGCAAGAAAAAGTGTTTTTCCCATGGACAGAAAAGCATTCGGGAAAATCACAGCTGCTACGGTCATCGTTAACACTACTACAGTAGTTAACAGCGCTGCCAAAACGATATACTGCACCGGATATAAAACCGTAACCAGGGACAGTAAAGTTCCGAAGGCCAGAACGTTCATACCATATCCAACCAAAGATAAAATATAATTTCCTTTTGCGGCAATGCGTCCACCGATAAGTCCCACCGCCAAAAAGCCGATAGAGAAAACAATCGGATGCACGGAATAAATCTGCGGAAAAACATAAGGCATCCTCAAGGCCAAGAAATAGGTAATAACCAGTCCCACCAAAAGGTGTGCCCCGATAGCCACATTATAGGCTCTTTCGGAAAGCGTTCCTTGCGTAAAGGCAGAGATAGACCCGCCATTGTTTTCTGTATTATTCATTTCATTCCATTCATTCATATTGTACGCTCCTTTCTAAATCCATAAAGCATTCAAAGTATTTTATCATAGATTTGCTTTTTTTACATTAAAATAATTTTATCTCTTTTTCCTGCATCCTCTTTTTCCTGCATTCTCTTCTCCATAATTCCGAAATAATTTCGAATTACAATGCATAAGGATAACAAATCTATGAAAATTTTTCTCTCTTCTCTAAAGTAAACCAAAAGTCCACACCGGTTAGCGTGTTTTTCACACCGCATTCCTGGTGGTGGCTGTCCATAATCGCCTTTACAATACTGAGTCCAAGACCGGATCCGCCGTAAGCTCTGGTATGTGCCTTATCCACCTTATAGAATTTTTCAAAAACATGGGATAAGTCTTCCTTCGGAATAGGATTTCCCGTATTCCGGACATGTACTTCCACCAGATTCTTCCCGCGATTTTCAGTATAAATGCTGATTTGCTTGGGTTCCGTCACATGATGAATCGCATTCTGCAAATAGTTCATAAGAACTTCTTCTATCTTAAACTCGTCTCCGTATAGGTAAAGTTCCTTCGGAATCTCCACTTCGAGCTGTATTTCCTCCTGCTTTAAAAGGATATCCATGCTGGAGATAACGCCCTGCAAAAGCTTCGGGAAGTCCAGAAGAGCAAAATCCGGAAGATCCTTTCCCTGTTCTATGGCGGAAAGATTCATCAAATCCTTCACCATGTGATTCATCCTCTTTGCTTCGTCGAGAATGACATTACTGTAATAAGTCCGGCTTTCGCTGTCCTCACAAAGCCCCTCGGAAAGCCCCTCGGCATAGCCGATAATGAGTGCAATCGGGGTCTTTAGTTCATGAGATACATTCGCCACAAACTCCTGTCTTCTTTTATCAATCAGGGTCTTGTTTTCAATATCGCTTAAGAGCTCATTGTTTGCTTTTTTTAAATCACAGATGGTCTCCTCCAACCGTTCCGAAAGGACATTCATGGAATTCCCGAGTGTGGCAATTTCATCCGAGGAATCCCCTTCAAAGCGAGCGGAGAAGTCGAGCTTACTCATCTTAAGAGAAAGCTGTGCAAGCTGTTGTATAGGCTTTGTCACTTCATAACTTGCAATGTAGACGATAATTATGCCAAGCACCATGGTGATGAATCCCAAGAAAAGGAGAAAGCTGTTAAAAACGGAAACCGCTTCACTTAAGCTGGAAAGCGGCATGGACATAATAAAGGAAGTACTGTTGTCTGAAAAATAGCCCCAAGACTCCATGTAACCGCCATCATCCCCTCTCCCTTCCGTCTTCACTATTGTATAGTTTTCTCCCTCATAAAGAGACTTACGTTTGTCTCCGCTCTTTCCCAGAATATAAGAGGAGAGTCGCTGTAAAAGGGCGTTCGGATTCGCAGAAGAGGTATAAGAGCGAGAGCTTGTGTTATCCGTGATAATCACGGAAATGTTCTCTTTTTCCGTAAGATTGGAGATGTAGCGTGTAACAGCGGTGTCCGTCCCGCTCCCTGATTTCTCTTCCGGAAAAACGGAGGAGAAACCTCCTCCCTCCTGCAAGTATCGATCAATCTCAAGGTAGGCATTTTGCAAAACATGTTCTTTCCTGTACTCATAGAAGCGCTCCAGGAAGAAATTATCTCCTATCAGCATAATCACGATTAAAGCAAAGAAGACTCCCGCAAAAATCATGGAGAACTTCTTCCTCAAATAGTGCTTTTTCATCTTTACTCTACCTCAAACTTATAGCCCATACCCCATACGGTTTTTATATAATCTCCCCGACTTTCGAGTTTTGCCCTCAGCTTTTTTACATGCGTGTCAATGGTTCTCGCATCCCCGAAATAATCATAGTTCCAGACATTGTTCAGGATTTTCTCTCTGGAAAGGGCAATGCCCCTATTTTCAATAAAATACTGTAGAAGTTCGTATTCCTTAAAACTAAGCTCAATTTCCTTTCCATCCACTGTAACGCTGTGTGCCGACTCGTCCATGCGGATTCCGCCCACCTCCAGAACCTCCTCTTTCTGCACGCCGGTGCGACGAAGTAAAGCCTCTACTCTTGCAACCAGAATCTTCGGAGAAAATGGTTTGGAGATGTACTCATCCGCACCATAATCAAAGCCTTTTAACTCATCACTTTCTTCGGAGCGTGCTGTGAGCATAATCACAGGTACCTTGGAATGCTCCCGAATTGTTTTCAGGACTTCCCAGCCGTCCATCTTCGGCATCATGACATCCAAAATCACGAGGGCAATGTCTTTCTTTTGGAAAAATATATCAATTGCCTCTTCTCCATCTCCTGCCGTAAGAACCTCATAGTCCTTCATTTTTAAAAAATCCTGCAAGAGCTTCCGCATCCTCTCCTCATCATCCACCACTAAAATCTTCAATTTTTCCATCTTTTACTCCCTTTTTTGAAAACACTCTTTTCCGGTATAACAATCCGGTTTTTACTCTCTTTAATATATTCTCTTTATTATTCTCTTTAATCCATTCCGTTTTTCTGTCTTCTTTAACTGCCCTCCAACAATTCCGGAATAAATCTGGACGGCGATGTTTTTTTACTGTACCTCGTCTTTGTGACATAGATGTGAATTCCTTTTCTTGCCCGGGTAAGTGCAACATAGAAACTTCTCCGTTCCTCTTCAAGCTCTGCGACCTTCTTGGCTCTTCCATCCGGTATAATTCCCTCTATGCAGTCCGGGAGAAAGACTTCGTCAAACTCCAAGCCCTTCGCACTGTGATAAGTCATAAAGCGAATTCCCTTTTCTTCCTCCGGTTTCCGCCTTTCCAGCGCTCTTCGATTAAATTCCGTAACAAAACGGAAAAAGGCATCGAGATCCGGATAACTTTCACTCATTGCCGTTATTTCTTCCAAACTCTCCCACCACTCCGTAAAGTCCTTATTTTTCTTTTTTGCAAAATCCTCCAGATATTTCTCATAGCCGATTTCCTTTCGGATAAAAAGTATGGCATCTCTTGGGGCAAGTCCTGAAAGTGCCTCCAACTGCTTTTCCAGTTTTCCCGTCTCCGCACGTTCTCTCGGTGTTTTCGCAGCTTTCTTTAAGTCACTAAGTCCCGAATTCTTATGTAAAATCTTCTCTCTTCGAAGTCCCCTATATGGCTTGGAAAGAATCTGTACAAGCTCCGGACTGCTCTCCTTATTCTGAGCGAGCCTAAGGTAAGCTAGGATATCCTTTCCGATAAAATGCTGAAAAACATTGTTAAGCTCTTCCATGACAACAATCGGAATGCCTCTCTCCATAAATTCCGGAAGTAAGGGTGTAATCTGCATTTTGCTCCTGCAAAGCACCGCGATTTCTTCAGGAGGACATCCTTCCCGTAAAAGACCGGTCACATGCTCTACAAGGAGCAGGGCTTCTTCCACTCCCGTTTCCACAACGAAATACTTTGCTTTTCCGCCTCTTCCTCGTCTTCCTGCTAAAGGTTTCTGAAAGCGCTCTTTATTCTTTCCGATAAGACGCTTCGAAAGCTCTACGATTTCTTCTTTGGAACGGAAGTTATCTGTTAGGAATATCCTCTCGCAATTCGGAAAGTCTCTTGCAAAGCGAAAGAGAATATCGGGGCTTGCTCCACGAAATCCGTAAATACTTTGGTCCTCATCCCCCACCACAAAAAGAGAGGCTCCTTTTTCAGAAAGAGACTTCAAAATAGCATATTGTATCAAAGATAAGTCCTGGAACTCATCTACCAAGATGTGCTTATAACGACTTTTCCAGCTGTCTGCCAGCGCTGTATTTTTCTGTAATTCCAAGAGAACCTCAATCAAAAGATCCTCAAAATCAAGCTTTCCCCTCGACTTTCTTACTTTCTCATAATATTGAAAGAGAGGAAGAAACTCATCATTTTTCTCCTCATGAAGGAAGCGGAGCCTTTCCTCTTCCGTAATAGACTTAAAATAGGAAATCTGATTGCAGTATGTAAGAAGCAGTTCCTCCACTTCCTCCCTCGCAATTCCCTTTTCTAAAAAATAAGCACTTAGCCAATCCATTTTCTCATAAAGGTTGACAAGTCCTTCCTTCTGCACACTCTTTCCCTCGCGAAGGAGTGAGAGACAGAGAGCGTGAATCGTAGAAAAATGGGGAATGCTTCCCGAAATCTTTCGTTTAGTAAATCGGACTGCCATTTCTTTACTGGATGCTCTTGTAAAAGAAAGAAGAAGACAGGACTTTGCTTCCGCTCCATTTTTCAGAAGATAAACTAAGCGTTCCGTAAGTACGGTGGTCTTTCCCGAGCCGGGCCCTGCTACAACAAGGACGGCTCTCGCTTTGGACTCTATCGCTCTTTTTTGCGCCTCCGTAAATCCCATTCAATCTTCCCCTTTACTCCATTTATAATAAAAAGCTTAAACTAATATAACATAAATTTCTCTTGCTAAAACAGAAAAAAGAAATCGCTTCAAGGAATAAAAGAGCCCGTGAAAAGAATTTGATCTTCCATTCAAAAACTTCTTTTCACAAGCTCTTTTTTTAAGTTTCTTAGAGGATTATCATGAGGAACGAAGCTTAAATCTGGATACCAGATTGTCCAAGATATTTGCCTGTCCGGACATCTCTTCGGATGCCGCTGCAGATTCTTGTGCCGTGGCGGAGTTATTCTGTACCACAGAGGAGATTTGATCCATTCCGATGGTAAGCTGCCGCATATTATCCGCTTCTTTTACCGTCTCCTTGGTTATCTCGAATATCATGTCGTTAATCTTTCCGGTTCTCTCGTATACTATCGAAAGCGCTTCACCGGTTTCCTTGGAAATCTTCGCTCCCTGCTCTACCGCATTTTTGCTTTCTTCAATAAGGCTGCCGGTATTTTTTGCTGCCTTTGCCGACTTTTGCGCAAGGTTCCCGACCTCGTCAGCCACTACTGCAAAGCCCTTTCCCGCCTCTCCCGCTCTTGCAGCCTCAATCGCCGCATTCAAAGAGAGAATATTGGTTTGGAACGCAATATCGTCAATGGTCTTAATGATCTTACTGATTTCATTGGATTTTATCGTGATTTCTTCCATTGCACGAGACATTTCTTCCATCTTTTCATTACTGAGTTTTACCGCCTCTCCTGCTTTTTGAGAGAGATGCTTTGCCTCTTCGGCTTTATCCGTAGTACTCTTTATGGAATCGGCAATTTCATTCATACTTGCAGAAAGCTCTTCTATAGCAGAGGCTTGCTCCGTTGCTCCTTGCGATAAGGACTGTGCTCCTCCGGAAACCAAATCGGAAGAACTGCTCACCTGTTCGGAAGCCTCCTTAATCTCCTGCATGGTATCGCTCAAGGTGTAGCTGATATGCTTCATCGATTCCAGCATCGGATGAAAGTCTCCTTGATAAAGCTCCTCATTGGAGAAGTCCACCTGAAAATCTCCGTTTGCCATTTTATCCAGCTTCTCACTCAAGTCAGCGGTAATTTCCCGAATCATTTCCATGATAGACTGTAAGCCCTTCCCGATTTTACCGATTTCATCATTCTTAAGATAATTCACATTTCCGCTGAAATCTCCCTTTCTTACCATACTGCTCAGCTTTGCCATCCGTTCAATAGGCTTAAGAAACTTCGTAACCAGCAAGTACATGATGATTGCCATGCCAAGAATCATCACCGTTGTAAGACTTGTTGCAAAAATAACAAGAAAGGCAATCGGTGCATAGTATTCTTTTTTAGCAAGGGACAGCGTAATCCACCAAGTATTTCCGAGGACATTGGTCGGTGCGAAATAATAATTTTTCACATCTCTGTTTGCAAGCTTCACTTCTTTGGAAAATGCATCCCCCTTCTCCATTAAGCTTTCTATATCACCATATTGCTTTTCCGAAAGAAATTCAGAAATGGATTTTCCTATTTGACTGCTGTCTGCGGAATAAATGATATCTCCGTGTTCGTCCAAAATATGTGTGCTAAGACTGGGGAAGCGACTGTCTTCCCGTTGAACGGATGAGAAAAGCTTGATATCAATATCCAATAAAACCACACCTAAAAACTTGGAATTAAAAATCAAGGGGCGAGACACACTGACTACTTTTTCTCCGGTCAATATATCCTCATAAACATCGGTAATAACAGTATGCTGCTTTTCTTTTGCCTCAGTATAATATTCCTTTTCGCTATACTGTTCATAAGTAGAGTTGGTCAGTGTTTTATTCTTTTGTCCATCGCGATTCAGATAGGGAGCATAGCTTTTTACCCCGTCAACAAATCCGTTCGGCTCAAAAAGTACACCCGCACCAATCACATTTTCATCCGTCTCAATTAAAGCATTTAAAGAATCCAGAAGGACGGATTCACTGTTATACTGCGCTCTGCTTAAGCTTGCACTTAAGACACGAGAACGAAATTCTATCCCCTCTTCCATGGGGCTTACAAAGATTTTTTTATTATCCAGGTCCACCACATTCCATGAATCCGCTGCATCATCTCCTAGAGAATCCATCCCCTTATATATGATAGTGGAAATGGCATCCATCCTGGAAATCAAGGCGGTTAACTCTTCAGAAGATGCTATGGCCTTATCATACATATTTTTATCTATCGCACCGAAATAATATTTCTTTGTTGTTTTTATGGCCACAGTATTTAAAAAAGACAATACAATCGTAGCCATCAGTCCCAAGATAATGGACAACTTAATAGAAAGTTTAACCGATTTATGATGTTTTTTCTTGATTTCTTTTGATCCGGTTTGATCTTTCTTGATTGTATCTTTCTTTATTGTATCTTTCTCGAATTTATCTTTCTTGATTGTATCTTTCTTTATTGTATCTTTCTCGAATTTATCTTTCTTGATTGTATCTTTCTCCGCCCCAAGTTCACTTGACTTTACTTCCAAAGTCTCACTGCCATCTGTACTTCCCTGTACCTTATCCATTCCTTATCCTCCTACCTTCACGTGAAATACACACTAAGGCATTCTTCGGTCAATTCTTTTTAAAATATAATAATAATTTGTGCTTTTTATTTTTTTATCTTTATATGTTCTTATTGACTATATAGTAAATTTTTATTCATTCCTTCGACGCACAACTTTGTAAGCATTAAAAAATCCGGAGCAAAAAAGCTCCGGATTCCTTAAAATGTCCCTTATTGGTAAAGATAGTTTATCCTATGCGATATACTTCCGCATAGCGATATACAGATTGTGCCTGTCGATGTGTGTCAAAGTAAATGTCGATATGGTTGTGCTTCACTGCACCGCCGATATCTTCTGCAATATACTCTTTACCCTCGATGAGTAGTTTTGTCCCTAACGGAATCACTCTTGTATCCACTGCAACAGTTCTACCTGCAGTAGCAAGCTTTCCCGATGCCGTTCTTCTTCCGTAGCCCTCAGAGCAACTCAGGCAGGAGCAGTATCCTGTAAGCTTAAATGTGCCAAGAGGTGTGAGTCCTCCCTGCACAGCCGCAACCTCTGCAGGCTTTTCCGCATCCAAAACCGCTTTTTCCGCCTGCCTTTCTACTTCCGTCTTTTCTTTTCCTTCTGTAGAAAAATATAAAACGTCTCCAAGGTTGTCACTAATGTAACTACCTACAATACTTTCCGCCTTTGCCGGTGTTCCTAAGGAAAATAGGCAAAGAGCGAGTGCTAAAAAACTACCCATAACAATCTTTCTTTTTTCAATGTACACTATACAAATCCTTCTTTCTTGCAAAAAAATAGCTTTCTTGCAAAATTCACCCTATACTTTTATTACTTCGCAGGTACAGCAACAAAAACCTCTCTGTACACCCTTCCGGCACGAGTCAATGCTCTTGCCTCATCCATAGTGGAAAAATAAATATCAATCATCTTTCCTTTAACAGCCGACCCGATATCCTCTACCGTATAAACCGTATCCCCCACAAAAACCTTTGTTCCTAACGGAAGCACGGTAAGATCCGCCGCAATCGTATGATTTGCCTGTGTAGGCGCTCCGGAGTAAGTTAAGCCTCCTCCGCTGTATCCAACAATCTGAAATGTTCCAAGTGATGCTCCCTTGGTATATCCCTGACTCACGGTCTTTGTTTCTTCCGCTTTTGCGCTCTCCGGATCCAAAGAATACTCCAGGATTTCTCCTTTTCCAATCGGTGCCGCTGCTTCTTCAGCCATGGCTGTCAAAGGAAAAGAACAGATTACCAAAGCTAAAGCAAAAACTACACTTAGCTTTTCTTTCCATGTTTTCAGCATAGATAACCTCCTTATTTTTCGGATTCTAGCACAATTTTTAAGAAAATGTCTTTCATTTCTCTTACGTTCCTCTAAATATATTGAGGTTTTTCAAAACAAACGTTTAGTTGAAATAGGACTTTTCCTCTCCTAAAAGAAGGAGTTCCAAAGCAAGCTGCTCCTTGATTTTTCCCTTTCGAATCTCCTCTTCCAAACGAAGCAAGGCATGAAAAAGATCTCGTAAGGCCTGCAAAGTATACGTTCTGGCTTCTAACGTATATTTCTTCACTCTCCACGGTTCCATGGAAAGCGCTCTTGCAATATCCCGTTCGGATAGCCCTTCCGTCAACTTTTCCCGAACAAGAAGTAGCTTTTCCACATTGTTCTTAATCAGGCTCCGAATCTTTGTCGGGCTTTCTTCTAACTGCAATAAATCCCCATAATAATGGAATAGTTCTTCACGATTTCCCCTTCCCATCGCTTCTATTAAGTCAAATATCCGGTCTTCCGGTAACTTCTTTAGGCAAGTGTCTATACTCTCTAACGTAACCACAGTTTCTTCTCCAAGAAAAGCCGCAAGCTTTTGGCATTCCGTCTGAATCCTAAACATATTGCTGCCGGTGCGTTGCAAAAGCTCCTGCATCTCCGGTCGCGCAATCTCTTTTCCTTCTTTTTTCAAGATTCCCAGAGCAAATTTCTGTAAAAATACGGAATCCTGTTCCACGCAAGGCAGAATCAAGCCTCTTTCCTTCACTATTTTATAGAAGCTGCTGCGTTTATCCATCTTTTCTTCTAAAAAGACCATCACAGTAGATTCCGGGCTTGTTTTTAAATATTGAATAAAATCCTCCCCCAGCTTCTTCTTTCCGAAGACTTTTCCATCAAAGAGCATAAGACGGTATGGGGAAAAAAAAGGCAAGGTTTCCGCAAGATCCTTCAAGTTCTTCGTTTCCAGATCCTCTCCCACTCTATGAATATTGATTCCTTCATTCTCGGAAAAGGCCCTCACAAAGATATTTTTGTAATAGGAAAGCAAATAGGCTTCCTCTCCATAGAAAAGATAGAGAGGACGAAACTCCCCTCTTTTCATTTCCTCTGTAAGAATCTTTTGTGCTTTGGAAAACTCTTCTCTTTCCTCCTGTTTTGTTGCCATTTCGCTCTCCTTGCCGAAAAAAAATCTCTGTGGTAAAGTGTGGGAAAAACGAAAGGATTTCTCCCATGGAACAATATAAAATCTATATGGATTCTCTCGCAGCACGGGAGAAAAAACCACTTGCATTATATATACACATCCCCTTTTGCGCAAGAAAAT
Organism: Oribacterium parvum ACB1; assembly: GCF_000238055.2. Taxonomy (GTDB): domain Bacteria; phylum Bacillota; class Clostridia; order Lachnospirales; family Lachnospiraceae; genus Oribacterium; species Oribacterium parvum. The sequence goes on along the minus strand of NZ_KE148312.1, from coordinate 1,473,584 downwards.
GTGCCTACTGTGATTTTCTCTCCTTCCCCTCGGAAGAGACTAAGATGCGCAGTTATATGGAGCAGCTCAGGAATGAACTGCTTTTTCGCGCTGTAAAGCCATCGGGTATAGAGGAGGACAGTCAGCCTCTCCTTAAATCTCCCTATGAAATTGTTTCTATTTTTTTTGGCGGAGGGACCCCCAGCTTTGTCCCGTTTTCGGAAATAGCGAAAACCATAGAGCTCATTCATACTCATTTTCCTGTCGCAAAGGATGCGGAAATCACCATCGAATGCAATCCCTCCTCCACCATGAAGCTGGCACTCCTCTCCTATAAAAGAGCCGGATTTAATCGCATTTCCTTTGGACTGCAATCCGCAAATGATGAAGAGCTCGCCTTTTTAGGAAGAACGCACCGCTACATCGACTTTTTGAAGGCCTACGAGGATGCAAGACTTTCCGGGTTTAACAATATCAATGTGGATTTAATGAATGGAATTCCTTTACAGACTGCTAAGTCCTTTCAGCGGACTTTAAAGAATATCAGTATGCTTCGACCGGAACATCTTTCTATCTATAACTTGATTGTAGAAAAAGGGACCCGCTTTTTCCGTATGCAGGAGGAAGGAAATCTCCCCATCCCCGGTGAAGAGGAACTTCTGGAAATGGACTCTCTCAGTCTTGAATGGACGAAGAAAATGGGCATGGAACGCTACGAAATCAGTAATTACGCAAAAGAAGGCTTTGCCTCCATTCACAATTACAATTATTGGTCTGATGTTCCCTACCTCGGATTCGGACTCGGAGCATCCTCCTATTTTCAAAAAACACGCTGGAAGAACCTGAACTCTTTAGTGAAATATATGAAAATACCGCTCGATGATGAAAAGAATGATTCCAAATTCGAAGCTTCCTCTTCTGAAAATGCGCAGAATGCTCCGGAATTTCTCTTTACAGAACGTGAGAATATAGAAAAGCTCCTTACCGAAGACAAACATGTCTTAAGTAAGGAGGAGCAAATGGAAGAATTCTTCTTTTTAGGACTTCGTCGCACCGAAGGCATCAGCGAAATGGACTTTGTCGCACGCTTTTCCGTGGACATGCATCAGCTTTACGGAGAAACCCTTTCCAAGCTCGTCGAAGAGGGCTATCTGATTCACAAGAACGCAAGGTATTTCTTCACACCGGAGGGCTTGGATCTCTCAAATCAGCTATTGCTTCGATTTTTATAAAGGAAAAGACAGTATAAAAATATACCTATTGATTCTTTGCGTTTTGTAGATACGGAAATAAGGGGCAATCTGAGCCCGTCGGTACTTGCTGCGAGCTAGAGTAGCGACGCTCGAAGCTTAGTATCCGCTACTGAAGGACAAACTTTTCATCAGAAAAGTTGTCCTGTACAAGACCAGATTCTTTTAGAATCTGCTTTGCACAGCAAAGTGAGCAATGGGCTTCCAAGCCCATGCTCAGTCAGGCGAGGTTAGCGAGAGCGTGCCCCTATTTTCACATCTACAAAATGAATAAAGAAATATGTTATACTATTTTTCTAATCCAACCCTCCGGTGCGGGAATCTCTCCGTTCTGCATTCCGGAGAGCGTTTCGTAGAGCTTTGTCATAATCTTTCCCGGCTTTTCCATACCGCTCTGGAAGAGGATTTCTCTGTCATGATCCTGTATTTTTCCTACCGGAGAGATAACCGCTGCCGTTCCGCAGAGTCCGCACTCCTTAAAGTCGGGGATCTCCGAGAAGCGAACCGGTCTTTCCTCTACCGGAATATGTAAGATTTCTTCCGCAACATAAAGAAGCGAACGTCTTGTTATGGAAGGGAGTATTGAGTCCGACTTCGGTACAATGAGGCGGTCTTCCCGATCTACAAAAAGGATGTTTGCTCCTCCTGTCTCTTCTACAAATTCCCGTTTTGCAGCGTCTAAGTATACGTTTTCCGCAAAGCCTTTATTCTTTGCAATCTCATGGGAATGAAGACTCATTGCATAGTTTAGGCCTGCCTTAATTGCCCCTGTCCCATGTGGCGCTGCACGGTCAAAGTCGGAAACCATCAGTGCTATCGGTGTAGCCCCTCCTTTAAAATAGGGACCAACCGGAGTTGTAAAAATTCGGAACTGGTACTCCTCCGCAGGCTGTACTCCGATTACGATTCCCGATGCAAAAAGGTAGGGTCGAATATAAAGGCTTCCCCCTGTACCGTAGGGAGGAACGGAATCGGCATTTGCCTTTACCACCTCATCCAAGGCAGAGAGAAAGCGCTCTACCGGAAAACTCGGCATCTCCAAGAAAGCAGCTGACCGAAACATTCTCTCCGCATTTAAGTCCGGACGGAAGCAGACTATAGAGCCATCCTTCCAACGGTAGGCCTTCAGTCCCTCAAAAACCTGCTGGCAGTATTGTAGAACTCCGGCAGACTCATTCAGCACGACGTTGCTGTCACCGCTTAGTCCTCCCTCATCCCATGCGCCGTTCTTAAAGTTTGCAACATAGCGTTTTTCCGGTGTATGGTAAGCAAAGCCCAGATTGCTGTAGTCTAATTTCTCTGCCATTTGATTTTCCTCCCGCTTCTATCCTCTTCTATACAAAAATCAAAATCCTTTTCCCTTTGAATGTTATTCATGTTATGAACAAGATTTTTATGCATTCAGATGAATCCCATCCGCACACTCTACACAAAAATTCATAGACCGGTTAGAGCAAAACATAGATGAATTAATGCCGGAATCTATAAACCTTGTACGTGTTTTCAACAGTATACCTGTCTTCCGAAGAGAATTCCATACTTCCAATCAAAGTGATTAACGATGCCGAATCTATTCAGGCCTCTTCTGAACAAATAGTATCTCAAAATAAATTATATTGTGCAAAATTTATTTTACTTGTTTTCTTTTCAAAAAAGAGTATACTGAATATAACGATAATAATTATCGTTTTTAAGGTATAAATGGTATTTATATCTGCTAGATAAAATTAGAATTAAAGAAACAAATATTTTATTGCCGAAAGAAAAGGAGAAAATAATGGGATTTAAAAATGTAACTGTAGCCGGTGGCGGCGTTTTAGGAAGTCAGATTGCTTTTCAGACAGCCTACTGCGGTTTTAATGTAAAGATTTGGTTAAGAAGCGAGGAATCCATTGCGCGCTGTCAACCGAAGCTTGACCGCCTAAAGGCGATTTATCTTGGAGTTTTAGAAGCTATGAAGACGGACCCTTCCGCCTATGCAAGGGGGCTTTCCAAGAAATATCCGCTTTCCGCCGAGGAAATCGAGGAATGCAAGAACAAGGTAGAGGAAGCTTACAAAAATATTGTTCTGACTTCCTCCTATGAGGAAGCCGCTAAGGATGCGGATCTTGTAATTGAGGCCATAGCCGAGAACATTGAAGAGAAGAAAGAGTTCTATACGGAGCTTGCAAAATATTTACCGGAGAAGACGGTTCTGGTGACGAATTCTTCCACTCTGCTTCCCAGTACTTTCGCAAGCTTCACCGGACGCCCGGAGAAATTCCTGGCACTCCACTTTGCAAACAATATCTATAAGAGTAATACTGCGGAGGTCATGGGGCACGCCGGTACGGAGCAGAAATATTATGATGAGGTCGTTTCTTTTGCAGAAGAAATCAACATGGTTCCGCTCAAGGTTTTAAAAGAACAGCCCGGCTATATCTTAAATTCCATGCTGGTTCCCTTCTTAACCGCTGCGGAATCTTTACTGGCACTCGGCGTTGCGGACTTTGAGACCATCGATAAAACCTGGAAGCTTGGAACAGGCGCTCCCTACGGTCCCTTCCAGATTCTGGATATCGTAGGCTTAACGACCGCTTACAACATTGTTATCTTAAACCCTGCCGCAAAAGATCCGAACAGTGTACAGGGAAAGATTGCGGCAACACTGAAAGAAAAAATCGATCAGGGGAAGACCGGAGTGAACGCCGGAGAGGGCTTCTACAAGTACAAGTAGGATAAAAAAAGATGATAAACAAAGAAAAGTAGACAAAGTGTAGCATTTTTATGGGCATTGGAATTCGGGGGAATCTGAGCCCGCCGGCACTTGCTGAGAGCTAGTGATAACGCCGCTCGAAGCTTAGTGCTGCTGCTGAAGGACAAACTTTTTCATCAGAAAAGTTGTCCTGTACAAGACCAGATTCTTTTAGAATCTGCTTTGCACAGCAAAGTGAGCAATGGGCTTCCAAGCCCATGCTCAGTCAGGCGAGGTTAGCGAGAGCGTCCCCCGAATCCAATGCCCATAAAATGTATGCTTGGTCCTGTCTTTATTCTACAATCTCTTTTTTAGTCCTCATCCAGTTTCAACACGGACATGAAGGCGCTTTGCGGAATCTCTACATTTCCAAACTGACGCATTCGTTTCTTTCCTTCTTTCTGTTTTTCAAGAAGCTTCTTTTTACGGGATACGTCTCCGCCATAGCACTTCGCAAGTACATCCTTCCGAAGTGCTTTAATTGTTTCTCTCGCCACAATATGACCGCCGATGGCTGCCTGAATCGGAATCTCAAAGAGCTGTCTCGGAATCTCATTCTTCAGCTTTTCACACATCTTCTTTCCGCGCTCGTAAGCCGAATCCGCATGAACGATAAAGGACAGCGCATCAATCTGCTGCTTATTCACCAGAATATCCAGCTTCACCATTTTCCCTTCCTGATAGCCTTTCAGCGTATAGTCAAAGCTTGCGTAACCTTTACTCCTGGACTTTAAGGCGTCAAAGAAGTCATAGATGATTTCATTTAAGGGTAAATCGTATTTCAGAAGCGCCCTTGTCTTATCAATATACTCCGTGCTCTTATATACCCCGCGTCTTTCCTGACAAAGGGTCATAATCGCGCCCACAAACTCGGAGGTTACCATCACTTCCGCTTCTACAATCGGCTCTTCCATGCGAAGAATCTCCGCGGGATCGGGAAGATTTGACGGGTTTGTGAGCTCAATCATCGAGCCGTCCGTCTTATAGACATGGTAAATAACGGAGGGCGCTGTGGTCACCAGGTCTAAGTCATACTCTCTCTCGAGTCTTTCCTGCACCACATCGAGATGAAGCAGTCCAAGGAAGCCGCAACGGAATCCGAAGCCGAGCGCCGCGGAAGTTTCCGGCTCATATTGGAGTGCCGCGTCATTTAACTGCAACTTTTCCAAGGCGTCCCGTAAATCCGGGTACTTCTGACTGTCGGAGGGATAAATTCCGCAGTACACCATGGAAAGCACCTTCTTATAGCCGGGAAGGGCTTCCTTTGCAGGGTTCTCCACTGTGGTTACCGTGTCCCCCACTCGAGCATCACGGATATTTTTAATGGAGGCGGTAAGATAGCCTACCATGCCGGCGGAGAGCTCCTCTCCCGGAATAAACTGTCCCGGAGCAAAGGTTCCCACCTCGGTTACGGTAAACTCCGCACCTGTCGCCATAAAGCGAATCGGCGTTCCCTTCTTGATTCTTCCCTCTTTGACCCTCATGAAAATAATAACGCCGCGGTAGCTGTCATAGAGTGAATCAAAAACCAGCGCCTGCAGGGGATTATCAGGATTACCTTTCGGCGCGGGAAGACGATGCACCACCGCTTCCAGAACCTCTTCCACATTTAAACCGGTTTTCGCAGAAATCTGCGGTGCATCCATAGCCTCAAGACCGATTACATCCTCAATTTCATGCGCAACGAGCTCCGGATCGGCCGAAGGGAGATCCACCTTATTGATAACGGGAATGATTTCGAGGTCGTGATCCAGTGCAAGATAGGTATTGGCCAAAGTCTGCGCCTGAATTCCCTGTGTCGCATCCACGACAAGAATCGCCCCGTCACAGGCTGCGAGGGCTCGGCTTACCTCATAGTTAAAGTCCACATGGCCCGGCGTATCAATCAGGTTGAAAATATACTCCTCTCCGTCCTCCGCCTTATAGACGATTCGTACGGTCTGGGACTTAATCGTAATTCCCCTTTCCCGCTCGATATCCATGTTATCGAGAACCTGAGACTGCATTTCCCTCTCTGTCAATGTTCCGGTCTTCTCGATGATGCGATCCGCGAGAGTGGACTTTCCGTGATCAATATGCGCAATAATACAAAAATTTCGAATTCTGTCCTGATTAAATTTTTCCATTGTATCTCCTATAAGGAAAATGATTTGCTCTCTACACAAAATTTATCTACGGAACTATACCATAAGAATGAATATTTTTCCATACAAAGCCCTTTTCCTTGACATAGAAATGGCTTTTCGCTATTATTGATGCGTATGTTTTCAAACTGTCCGTGTCCAGATATTTGAAAGCAAGCTTTTGAAAATGACTAAACACATATAAAATAAGGGTTTCATAAAGTCGGAATTCCGCGGCTGGAAGATTTTATGAGAAGAAAGGTGTAAAAAATGGCAAATATCAAATCTGCAAAGAAGAGAATCCAGGTTGCAGCACAGAGAAACGAGAGAAACAAGGCTATCCGTTCCGAGGTTAAGACCTATATGAAGAAGGTTTTCGTAGCTTGTGAAGCAGGAGACAAGGAAACTGCAAACACTATGCTTGTAAAGGCTCAGAAGAAGATTGCTATGGCTCGCAGCAAGGGTGTTTACAAGGCAAACAACGCTTCTCGTAAGACTGCTCAGCTTTACAACGCTGTAAATAAGATGGCGTAAGCTTTTAAAAAATCAACCGGAGTGCTGTAGATTTTCTATGGCACTCTTTTTTTGCCATAAAATTTTCTTTATGAAATTTTTCTGCATCGATTTCAATTCATTTTCACTTGTGCTAGACTTAGAAAGTAACGATAGGAATGTTATATCAAAAAACACTTTTCAACATATTCATTTTTACGCCTATGGACATTTTTTATATCTGCTTATCTTATGCACTGTTTGTTTTTATGATATTCTTTACAATCTTCACAAAGACAAGCATGTCCGCCCCTATGGAGTATGATTTTGTGAAAAAGCACAAGCTCCTTACCATAGGATTAGTCATTCTGGGTCTATTCCTTGTACTTTTCCTGTACGGAATTCTTTCCTACTTTCATATCCCTGTTATAAGCTTAAGCTAATTGTTTCATTTTTACTTGATCTAATCTAATTGCTTGATATGAACTAAGTTCTACAGGATTCGCTTTCTGTTTTTCTATGTTTCTATTTTTTATTTCTGTTTTTCTATTTCTGTTTTTCTATTTCTGTTTTTCTATTTCTGTTTTTCTATTTCTGTTTTTCTATTTCTGTTTTCTATTTTTTTCTATTTCCATTTTAAGGAGTTTTCCATGTTTATTTCTCGCCCCCTATTTTCTTTGGCACTTTCCGTGCTTTTCGGGGAAATGCTCCTCTGCCCCGAGCTTCCGCTCTCCCTCCGCTTCGTCCTTCTTCTATTTTACCTTTTCTACCTGAGCCTTCTCTTCCGAAAGAAAAAACAAAAAATTCTGCTTCTTTCCCTCTTTCTCTTTTTTCTTTCTTCTCTTCATTTTCAAAACGCTCTTGGCCATTTTCAAAAGCAACAGGAATGTATTGAAAGAGTCATCCCCTTAAACTGTACCGTAGAGGGCACGATTTCCTACATTTCGGAAAATGAAACAGCCTATAGAATCTTTCTGAAAAATTGTATAGTCAATAGTTCCTTAGGAAAAAAGCCGAAGGAACTCGGTAAAGAGGAGGAAGAGAAGTGGGAGGCGCGAAACAATTTACCCTTTCAAAAAATACAGGTTCTTTTTAAAAAAACCGCACAGGAAGACTCCGAAATTCCGCAATATACAGAATTTTATCCCGGGGATAGGGTAGTTTTTCATGGAAAATTCATGGAGCTTAGTCCTGCAATGAATGAAGGAGAATTCTCCTTTTTACAATATTGTAAAGGAGAAGGAATAGAAGCTTTTTTTCTGGCAAACAAGATGTCTCCGGCTTCGCCTTTGCCACTTGTTCAGAACGAGATATTGCACGCTATGCGAGCAACACTTGTTAAGAATAAAGGAGAAGTCCGAGAGAACAACTCCTCCCCCTTCTTAAAGCTTCTCTACAAATTAAAAAGGCAAGCCTCCCGTGACTTAGAGAAACTGTATCCCGAAGAGCAAAGTGCTTTTCTAAAAAGCCTTTTCCTCGGAGAAAAATCAGCCCTTTCCAAAGAAGAGAAAGGTCTTTATCAGGAAGCGGGAATCGCCCATATCCTTGCAGTTTCCGGCTTACATCTATCTCTCGTCGGAGGGACTTGTTTTGTACTCCTCCGCCTTCTTGGAATGGAACTTAGTTATGCCTCCATCCTTTCCTCCTTCTTCGTTCTTTCCTTTGCTCTTTTTACCGGTTCTTCCGGCTCCACCCTCCGTGCTATGCTTATGTTTTTTGTCTACTTCTTCGGGAAAAATCTGGGAAGAGGGCAAGACAGGATTTCTTCGCTTTCACTTTCTTTGCTCCTTCTGCTTTTCCTGCAACCGCTCTTTCTTTACTCTGTCGGCTTTCAATGCTCCTTTTACAGTCTCTTTCTCCTCCTACTCTTATCTTTACGAGACGGTAAGAAGAGGCGGAAAGCCCTCTCTAAAAAATGGGAAAAAGCTAAGAGAAAGAAAAGATTCACAGAACTTTTAAGGCTTCTACCAAAAAAAATAAAGGAAGGGGGAAAAGAGCTCTTTCTATTTTATCTCGGCTTATTTCCGCTTTTTTCCTTTTTACAATCCTCCTTTCCGCTTTATGCCCCTCTTTTAAATCTGCTCCTCCTCCCCTTGCTTCCTTTTATCTTTTTTCTCGGGATTCTTTCTATTCTTTTCTCTCATCTTCCCCCTCTTTTCTTCCCTCTTGTAAAGCTACTTTCTCAAAGCCTGTCTTTTCTTTTAAGCCTTTTCCATAGCCTCATTTACTTTAGCCTGCAGCTTCCCTATTCTTCCCTTCTTTTAGGAAAACTTTCCCTCCCCGCTCTCTTTCTCTATCTTTTTCTTTTTTACATACTCTTCCTCTTCCCTCTGCAATCTGTAATAAAAAAAAGAAGGCAAATGCAAAAGAAAGAGAAGGAAAAGCAAATCAACTCATCCTTCTCTTGCATTTCTCTCTTTGCGATAAAAAAAATATGCTATCTCAAAAATATTCTTTCTCTTCTATTTATCTGTACTATACCGCTCTTTCTTCCCTCTCCACCTAAAGACTTGGAAATCACCGCCCTCTACGTGGGACAAGGCGACGGCTTCCTTATTCGAAAAGGAAATTTTGTCATGACCATTGATAACGGCTCCTCCTCCGACAAAAATTTTCCGGAAAATACCCTGCTGCCCTACTGCAAAGCGAAGCGAATCCATAAAATCCGGTACGCCTTAATCACCCATTCCGATATCGATCACACGAGCGGAATACAAGCCATTTTGGAAGAGGGAAGTACGGAAAGCACACACTCAGACATATGTAAACTGCAGATTGAAAATCTGATTCTTCCGGTACAAGCCAAAGACGATTATCGCTATGATCTCTTAAAGCGCCTTGCCGGAAGGCATGGAGCAAGGCTTCTGTATTGGAAAAACGGAAACAGTATAGTGTATGGTAATAAAAATCACTCTGTCTCTGACACAACTTCTCCCTCTGACACACTTCCTCCCTCCGGCACAGCTCCTTCCTCTGACTTATTTCCTCCCTCCGATACGGCGCCTTCCGAAAAATCGGCTTTTCTATCCCTGCGCTGTTACTACCCGCTCACAAATGCCCCCATGGAAGAAGCAAATGCACATTCCCTAGGCTGTATCCTTCGATACGGAGATTTTTCCATGGTTTTTACCGGTGATATGCCGAAAGAAGCCGAGGAAGCAATGCTTTCCGCTATAAAAAAAGAGGGGCAAAGCCCCTCTGTGGATATCATAAAACTCGCGCACCACGGATCGAAAACTTCCTCTTCTCCCATTTTTCTTTCAGAAACAAAAGGAAAGTTCGCACTCTTTTCCTACGGAAAGAACAATCGTTATGGACATCCGCATCAAATCACCTTGGAAAAATGTTCCTACTTCCGCCTCATTCCCTTAGAAACGGCAAAAGTCGGAGAAATTCAAATAAAAACGGACGGAAAAAAATATGAAATCGTAGCCCCCTGCCGGGTAACTTCATCGCTCCCTGCAGAAATGCCTGACAGCTAATACGCAAAGGAAGCCATCAAGCGAGATACCTCCTGCTTTATCCGTAAGTAAAAGAAAAGGGGCTGTAAAAAAATCAAAATAATAAAGTGATTTTTGCAATATAGGTCTGAATGCGGGGTAGTCTGAGCCCGTCGGTACTTGCGAAAAACAAGAGAAACGCAGTTTTTCGCTTAGTATCCGTTATGTAAGGACAAACTTTTCATCAGAAAAGTTGTTCTGTAACAGACCAACTTCCGAAGGAAGTTGCTTTGCAAAGCAAAGTGAGCAGTAGTCAACAAGACTACTGCTCAGTCAGGCGAAGCTAGCGAGAGCGTGCCCAAGTTCAGACCTATATTGCTTAGAAAATTATTTTGATTTTTTTACAGCACCTGGTAGACTAGTTCAGCTCCTTAGGTCTTTTAATAACTGCTGCTCCGAGACCATTTTCCCCGATATGGCAAGAAATAAGGAGGGACAGCGGGCGAACCACAATTTCCTCTTCAAAACGATTCGGAAACTCCGCCTTAAGCTGCTCTCTAAAGTTCTCTGCCTGCTCTTTGTTATCCGTATAAGCAACCGCAATATGACAGTCCCTCGCCTCCGGGTCTCCCAATCGCTCAAGTGTCTGATGTAAGCCCTCGATAATTGCTTCCCTGACCTGCTTTTCCGTTCTTACCTTCTTGTAGGAATCCAGCTTTCCTCCCTCATTGATGGCAAGAACCGGCTTGATTTGTAACAAGGTACCGATTGCAGCCGCCATAGGAGTAATCCTTCCCCCTCTTTTCAAGTAGCTTAAGTTTTGTACCCCGATATAGATCCCGTTTTCTCCGGTAGAATGATTTAAAAGGTCCTGAATCACTTTTCCGGTATAGCCCTTTTCTCCAAGCAGCTTCGCAAAAATACAGTGCATGCGCTGTGTCACGGAAACTCCACGGCTGTCCGGCACAAAAACTCTTCCAAGATACGGCTCATCCTGTGAGAGCATGATAGCGGTTTGCGTAGATCCGGAAAGTCCGGAGCTTAGAGGAATATGCACAACTTCATCGTATTCCGTAAGCAACTCATCCCAAGCCTCCATAACACTCTCCATAGAGGGCTGAGAGGTAGAAACCAGTTCTCCCGAAAGAAGCCTTTGAAAGAACTCTTCCCGGCTCATGTTGATATCTTCAAAATATTCCTCTTCCCCCATTCGGAAGGGCATAGGAACCACTTTGATTCCCAGCTCTCTTCCCTCCTCCGGGGTGATTCCCGAACCCGAGTCGGTGCAGATTCCGATTTTCATGCCTACTCCTCTCTACTGCCAAGGGAGAAGACTCCTCCCCTCCTTGGTTTTTTCCTCTATTATAAAAATCCGACTTTATTTTTCCAAAAGACTCTTTCCTGTCATTTCCTTTGGCTGCGGGATACCCATTAGCTCCAAAAGAGTCGGTGCAACATCTGCAAGACATCCGCCTTCTCTTAACTTATGTTTCTCTTCACTTACCAGAATAAAAGGCACGGGATTTGTCGTATGTGCCGTATAAGGTTCTCCCGTCTTTTCATCAATCATAATATCCGCATTGCCATGATCCGCTAAAATGAAGAGATTCCCATGCATGGACTCTACCGCATCAACAACCTTTCCCATGCACTCATCCACTACCTCAATCGCCTTGATTGCTGCGGGGAGAACACCGGTGTGTCCCACCATGTCGGGATTAGCAAAGTTAGCTACCACCAAATCATACTTTCCGGACCTGATTGCTTCAGTCAGCTTTTCCGTAACCGTATAGCAACTCATTTCAGGCTTTAAATCATAGGTTGGAACCTCCTTCGGAGAAGGAACAAGGATTCTATCCTCATTTTCATAAGGTTCCTCTTTCCCTCCGTTAAAGAAGAAAGTAACATGGGCATACTTCTCGGTCTCCGCAATACGAAGCTGATTCTTTCCCAGGTTGGAAACCACTTCTCCCAAAGTATTATGAATTTCTTCCTTTTCGAAAGCCACATGCTTATTGGGAATCGTAGGATCATAGTCCGTAAAGCAGACAAAGAATATATTCTTCCTTGCTCCTCTCTCAAAGAAACTGAAATCATCATCACAGAAAGCATGGCAGATTTCTCTTGCTCTATCCGGGCGGAAGTTAAAGAAAATCATTGCATCACCGTCAGAAACAGTATGCACTGCTCCATCTTTTTCAATCACCGTCGGAAGTACAAATTCATCATATACCTTCTTCGCATAAGAAGCGTCTATCGCCTCTTCTACGGAAGAAGCCTTTTCTCCCGTGCCGTCCACCATAGCGCGATACGCCTTTTCCACTCTGTCATAATTCTTGTCTCTATCCATGGCATAATATCTTCCTGAAATCGTCGCAATCTCTCCTACATGAAGCTCCTGCATCTTCTTTTCTACAGCGAGAAGGAAAGATTTTCCGGAATCGGGAGGCGTATCCCTACCGTCTAAAAAGGCATGAAGATAAACCTTCTTTAAGCCTGCTCTCTTGGCAAGCTCCAAAAGTCCGTAGATGTGCTCAATATGAGAGTGTACTCCGCCACTGGAAACCAAGCCCATAAAGTGCAGGGCGGAATCCTCTTTCTTACAATGCTCTACCGCAGCCTTTAAAGCTTTATTTTCAAAAAAATCACCATCCTGAATAGACTTTGTGATTCGGGTTAATTCCTGATAAACAATTCTCCCGGCGCCCATATTCATGTGCCCTACTTCAGAGTTCCCCATTTGTCCGTCAGGGAGCCCTACGAATAGACCGGAGGCCTGTCCCTCCACATAGGGGAATTCCTTCTTCAGTCTGTCCATAACGGGCGTCTTGGCAAGGGCAATCGCATTGCCCTCTTTCTCTTTTCTCTCTCCATAGCCGTCAAGAATCAATAAAACTGTCGGTTTCTTCATCTATATCCTCTCTTTCCATTCCGGGAAATAAAAGCAACTAAAGCATTCCTTTAAAACACTTAAAAAGTCTATCCCAAACTGTGCTTTCCGTCAATTCTTAGAAGTATAAAAGCTTTCTTATTTTTCCGAAGGAAGTCGTATTATGGAAATAAAACAAATTCTATAAACACAGTCTTTCTTTGAAAATTAGATAAAAGTAAAAGACTACATTGCGATACTCTCGCAATGCAGTCCTTCTTTTCAATACTGCAATCCTGCACGCTTTGTGCACCCTATTCGTTATGAAACTCTACGCAATTCCAAAAGCGGTGCTCTTTAATAGTTATCAGCCTTTCTCTCGAAGTAAGCCTTCGGATGATTACAGCAAGGACATACCTCCGGTGCTTCCTCTCCCTCATAGATAAAACCGCAGTTTCTACAGTGCCAAAGTGTCGGCTTATCCTCTTTGAAGGTGGTATTATCTAAAATTCCCTGTAAAAGCTCTTGGAAACGAGCATCATGCTCTTTCTCTACCGCTCCTACCAGACGGAACTTTGCGGCAAGCTCCTTAAATCCCTCTTTCTCCGCTACTTCTGCAAAGTTCTTATACATCTCGGTCCACTCATAGTGCTCACCTTCGGAAGCAGCCTTTAAGTTTGCTGCTGTATCTCCGATTCCGCCGCCAAGTCCGGCAAGCTCCTTAAACCACATCTTTCCATGATACTCTTCGTTTGCCGCTGTCTCTTCCAAAATAGCCGCAATCTGCTGATATCCGTCCTTCTTTGCCTGAGAAGCATAATAAGTATACTTATTTCTTGCCTGAGACTCTCCGGCAAATGCCGCCCATAAGTTTTTCTCTGTTTCCGTACCCTTGTAGTTTGCCATAATAACCCTCCTCTACAGCTGTGTCACTATTTTTCCTATAGCAGACATAAAAAACGAAATATTGTAAAAACAGATTACAACACTCATCAATAATTAGAAATAGAGGAAGCGCTCTTCCTCTATTTCCTTCGGCTCAACCATGATGTTGACCGTATTATTTTAATCTATAGCAATTATAAAATCAATCGGTTTTATCAATTATATTAGTTGAAGTATCTCTTTAAGAGACCGTAGAAAGCCTTACCGTGTCTAGCCTCATCTCTAGCCATTTCGTGAACAGTATCATGGATAGCGTCTAAGTCATGTGCCTTCGCTCTCTTAGCAAGGTCAACCTTACCTGCAGTAGCACCGTTCTCCGCCTTAACACGAGCCTCTAAGTTCTCCTTAGTGGATGCGGAAACAACTTCTCCTAAGAGTTCTGCGAAACGAGATGCATGATCTGCCTCTTCAAATGCAGCCTGTCTGTAGTAGTCGCCTACCTCGGGATATCCCTCTCTATAAGCTGCTCTACTCATTGCAAGGTACATACCAACCTCACTGCACTCACCTTCAAAGTTAGCTCTCAAATCCTTCTTGATATCTTCCGGAACGTCCTTAGCTACACCGATTACGTGCTCAGCAGCCCATGTAAGCTCTCCACTCTGCTCAACGAACTTATCGGAGCTTGCCTTACATACCGGACACTGCTCGGGAGCCTGTGCTCCCTCATAAACATAACCACAAACTGAACAAACCCATGTCTTCATAACCTTTTCTCCTTTTCCGCCTTACCGGCTCACTCAACTTAACATCACTGCCCTGTGCAGTAATATTTGCTCAACTCGAAGCGTGCATTCCTGACAATGACACTTCTTTACACTTCTGCTCCGAGCGCCGAACCCTCCACAGCTCCACACTCATCACATATTCCATGGAAAACCAAGTCATGACTTGTAATTACTCCCGGAATGTACATCTCCACTTCGGAGTCCAGAACATCCGTATCCAAGACTTCCGCAGCCTTCATCGGTACATCGTAAACCCGTCCGCACTTCTCACATATAAAATGATAATGCGCTTTTACCGTAGGGTCAAAACGATCCGCTCCGGAAACAAAACTCAGTTTTCGAATTTCTCCTAAATCCGAAAGAAGCTTTAAGTTTCGGTATACCGTTGCCAAGCTGATGCTGGGATCCTTCGTTCTTAGTTCAGCAAAAATCGTATCAGCCGTGGGATGATCCTTATGTCCACGAATCTGATCCAAGACTTCTGCTCGTTGTCTGGAATAGTTCATTGGCTTTCCCTTTCTTCATTCCTTTGCTTTATTCTTAGTTAGTTGAATAAAACAAAATTGATAATCACTATCAACATTGAATAATATAATAAAGACTTTTATTTTTGTCAAGCAATTTTCGAAAAAAAATTCTCATTCTTTTTTCTTTATGGTATGCTATGAGCTGGTTAAAAAAAGAAAGCTTCAGAAAGGGTCAGTTATGGGACAGATTCATGTTGAAAAAACCGATATCGAAGGTTTATGCATCATTACCCCTACAGTGCATAAGGATAGTCGGGGCTATTTTATGGAAAGCTATAACGAAAGAGATTTCAAGGAGGCAGGGCTTGATCTCACTTTTGTACAGGACAATCAAAGTATGTCTCAAAAAGGTGTTTTGCGAGGACTGCATTTTCAAAAAGAATTCCCTCAGGGAAAACTGGTTCGTGTGCTGAAAGGACGAGTTTATGATGTTGCAGTAGATTTACGAAAGTCCAGTCCCAGCTATGGAAAGCACTTCGGCATCATCCTGACCGAAGAGAATAAAAAAATGTTCTATATTCCGGAGGGCTTTGCACACGGCTTCCTTGTACTTTCCGATTTTGCGGAGTTCGCGTATAAGGTAACGGATTTTTATCATCCCGGTGACGAGGGCGGTCTTGCCTGGAATGATCCCTCTATTGGAATCGAGTGGCCCGAGTTAAAGGGTGAGTATCGGGGAAATGCACATAAGGACGGCTATTACATGGAAGACGGAAGCCCTCTGATTCTTTCCGAGAAGGATGAGCTTTGGCTTCCTTTAAAGGATACCTTCGCATTCTAATGAAGCAGAATATCCGAAAACTGAACTACAAGATTACCAAAAGCTTCCATGGCCTGACCATAGAAGCTTTTTTACATAGGAAACGCTATACCCGAGGAATGATTTCCGGCTTAAAAAAAGTGAAGTATGTAGAAAATGGAGTAACGCACTACGGGATAGAGAAAAATGGGCAATGGGCATTTAGCATCGATCTTCTTAATGACGGAGATCTTTTAAGTATTTCCTTTCTGGAAATGGAAGCGGAGGACTCCGCTGCGCCCTATTCTCTTCCTTTAGATATCGTTTACGAGGATGAAGATATTCTGCTTTTGAACAAGCCTGCAGGAATTCCTTCGCACCCCTCTCCCGGGCACTATGAAGGAACACTGGCAGGAGCCGCTTCCTACTACTATAAAGAAATAAAAGGAATTCAGCCTTTTGTTTGCCGCATGATTCACCGCCTGGATCTGGACACGAGCGGTCTCCTCCTTTTAGGAAAGAATAAATTTTCCGGCTCCCTCCTAAATCAGGATATGCGTGCCGGAAGAATCGAGAGATGCTATACCGCATTTTGTCACGGAAATCCAGCCTTAGCTTTTGAAAACACCACTTCTCCATATTCTGTTTCCAAAGAGAATGCAAAGAATTCCGGGAATCTCGGAATCCCCGACTCTCTCCCCACGTCCCTCAAAACACTTCCCGGACTGGAAAAAAACGGAGATATTCTTCGTATTTCCGCGCCGATTCAAAGGGTGGAAAATGAATACATGCTTAGGGAGGTACATTTTCAAAACGGACAGGAAGCGGTAACCAATATTCTATCCGTAGAATATTTTCCCGAAAAGGACTTCTCCCGTATAAAGCTTCGCTTAGAGACCGGAAGAACACATCAGATTCGGGTGCACCTTTCCTATATCGGCTGCCCTTTACTGGGAGACAGTTTATATGGCGGGAACGCTTACACGCCTTACATGAAAAGACAGGCGCTCCATTCGAGCTCCATCGAGTTCCTTCATCCGGAAAGCGGTGAAAAGATGCAGTTTGAAATTCCTCTTCCGAGAGATATGGAGGAACTTCTTTAAGATTATCTTCTGCAGGGAATCATTTCTTCTTCTGTAAGAACATAATCCATAAATATGTCTTGCTTCTCCATCGGAATCTTTTCGGAAAGCAAAGAAGCGTAGCATAGGCAGAGTTTGCTTCCTGCGTTTTTCTCTAAAAAACGATCATAGTAGCCCGCACCGTGTCCTAATCTTCCTCCTCTTCTATCTGCAGAAACGCAAGGGATAATCATTAAGGAAAATACTTGTACCTTCGCTCCCTCTATCTCTTTTCTCGGTTCCAATATCCCCAAAGTTCCGGGCTGAAGGTCGTCCCAGGAGAAGATTTCCACAGCCTCCATAATCTTCTCTTTTCCGGGTAGACAGCGCGGTACATATACTCTTTTTCCCATCGCAAAGGCGGTATCTATGATTTCTTTTGTGCAGGGTTCTCTTTCCATACTGACATAAGTGAAAATACTTTCTGCAGTAAGAAAGTACGGTAACTGCAAAAGTCTAAGCTGAATCTCTTCGTCCGACTTGGCAATCGAGTCCCTGCCCAGTTTCCCTCGGAGGCTTTGGACTTTTTCCCGCAATCTTTTCTTTGCCTCTGCTCTATCTTCAAAAAGTGAAACCATCTTAACTCCCTCCTTTTATCATGTACTATAATCATAATTACAGTACTATATTCTTATGTTAAGCTATATTCTTATGTTAAGCTATATTCTTATGTTAAGCTATATTCTTATGATGTACTATATTCTTATGTTATCTATAGTTTTATGATGTCTATCGTATTAGGGATTTTCTTTCGAATAGCTTTATTGTAGCAGATGCCATTTCCCCGGTACAATCCCCTGGGATAATTTAAAATACTTTCATGTAAACTTTTATTTCTAATTTACATTATGGCTAATTCATCTCCAAATTACGCTATAGAAATCTACCGATTTCTTATCTACTATTTCTCTAAATAATTATTATAAATAAAAATAATATTTTTTCTAAAAATCTATTTACAAAAGAAATTTTCTATGTTAGACTTTAGCCAAGAAACGAAAAACAAATGCAAAAAGTCTTCTCTCTGAAGAGAAAGGAGAGCAGCTTAGCAAAGTGCAAGCAGAAAGAACTTGCGAACTATAATACGAAAGAGAGGTACAGTCCCATGGACCCAGAAATGTGCTTCTTTTTGGTAACGAACCTAAGATAAAAGAAAACGAATATTTGCGTAGCTAAAGGGCTATCGGTTTGTAGAAGACTTTCTTCTTATTTTCAACAGTCGAAGGCGTTCCCAAAAAGAGAATAAGAGATACCCCATCAACCATTTGTATTTTAGAAAATCTATGGTGCGAGTCCATTTTAAAATATAAACAGGCTGAAATAAAAAAGGTGGTATAGACCAATGGCTACTTTATAAAATTGAATATTGAATGAGTATAGATTAAAGAGTTGAACTCATATAGATTAAGATAAAAGCTGTAGCGGGAAAACGCTACAGCTTTTCTTTGTCGTTTCTGGCTTATGGGACAAACGGGGCTTATAGGACAAAACGTGTTGATGATATTTGTCATATCCTTTCCCCCATTGTTCCTTCTATCCCTTTTTGCCTCTTCCTTATTTCAGGTCCTTTTAGGATTCTCTACGGCTTTTTTCCAATCATTTCCTGTGTGATTCTGATAAGTACGTCAATCATTTTTCTAAAGGAGCTTAGATTCAAATACTCATAGATTCCGTGGAAATTGTCTCCGCCGGTGGAAAGATTCGGGCAGGGAAGTCCTTTATAGGAAAGACTTGCGCCGTCCGTGCCTCCGCGAATCGGCGTAACAATCGGCTTCACTCCTTCTTTCTCAAAGGCTGTCTTTGCAACCTCGACAATATACATATGGTCTTTCAGCTTTTCTTTCATATTGAAGTAGCTGTCCTTGATTACCGCCTCAAAAGATGCGCCCTTAGCCCCGTATTTCTGATTCAGCTTTTCAGCGGCATCGGCAAAGATCTTCTTTTTTTCCTCAAACTTCGCCTTATCGTGGTCACGGATAATATAATTCATCTCCGCATGGCTTTCCTCGCCGGACATATCGCAAAGATGGAAAAAACCTTCATAGCCCTCTGTATTTGCAGGAATGCAAGGTGGAAGCAGGCTGTTAAATTCCATAGCAAGAAGCAGGGCATTGAGCATCTTGTCCTTAGCGGAACCGGGATGCACATTCACACCGTGGATCTTCAGCTTTCCGGAAGCGGCATTGAAGTTTTCATACTCCACTTCACCAAGTATCCCTCCGTCCACAGTATAGGCAATCTCTGCTCCGAAGCCCGGAATATCAAAGATATCCGCACCGCATCCAACTTCCTCATCCGGCGTAAAACCGATACAAATATCGCCGTGCGGCACTTCCTTATGACTTAAAAGGTATTCCGCCATTGCCATGATTTCTCCGACACCGGCCTTATCATCCGCTCCAAGGAGAGTTGTTCCGTCGGTAACCATCAAATCATCTCCAACAGCATCTAGGAGCCTTGGGAAAATCTTAGGAGAAAGCGTCTCCGTTTCATTTAAGACGATATCTTTTCCATCATAGTTCTCAATAATTCGAGGCTTGACATTCTTTCCTCTTGCAGAAGGTGCGGTATCCATATGGGCAATAAAGCCAAGGGCGGGGGTTTTTGCATTTTCCTCTCTGGAAAGATTGGAAGGAATCTTACCATACACATAGCAATGCTCTGTCAAACGAACATCGGATACTCCAAGCTCCTTTAAGTCCTTTTCCAAAACTCTTGCCAGGTCAAACTGCTTTTCACTGGAAGGAATATGGTCCTGATCCGGTATCGATTCGGTGTCAATCTTCAAATACGAAATTAAGCGTTCTACTGCGTCCATAGTTTTTCCTTTCTTTGCTTATATCATTGTATTGTTTCTATTATATTCCGTTTCCGATTCTTCTACTACTATTTATAGCGCTTACCCAGCTCTTTTGACACCCATTATCGCTCCTTATACTATTCCTTTTGATACTCCTCCTTATCGCTCCTTATACCACTTCTTTTGATGCTTTTATATCCTTATATAATGCCTCATTTTTATACTGTTACTTCGTTTCTCCTGTTACTTAATTTCTCCTGCTGCTGATTGTACTGTCACGCTCGCTGCTGTGATCTTCTCTAAGATAGCTGTCCTCTCCTACCGGACGCATCTCCTCTAAGACGAAAGGCGTCTCTTGGTATACAAAGTTTAGCCAGTTACTGTAAATGCAGTTTGAGCCCGAACGCCAAGAAAGAATCGGCGTCTTCTCCGGATCATTGTCAGGATAGTAATTCACCGGAATATCCGGGTTTAAACCCTTTCCCAAATCCCTCTTATACTCTTTATCCAGGTCATAGCGGTCATACTCCGAGTGTCCGGTAACAAAAATCTGTCTGGAAGAGCAAGCCAAAATCAGATAGCTTCCGCACTCCTCGCTGTCCGCTACCACATAAAGCTCTTTATTGCTCCTTAAAGCTTCTTCATCCACACCGGTATAGCGGGACTGAGGGACAAAAAACTCGTCATCCATCCCCCTCATCAGCATTTTTTTACGATGCAAAATGCGGTGCTTATATACTCCGCTCAATTTCTTCTCTAAGCGAACCTTCTGTATCCCATAGTGGTGATACAGTCCCGCCTGTGCTCCCCAACAGATATGAAAGGTAGAAAAAACATGGGTTTTAGACCAGTCCATAATTTGACAAAGTTCCTCCCAGTAGTCCACCTCCGAAAACTCCATTTTCTCTACCGGAGCACCGGTAATAATCAAGCCATCAAAGTAGTCTGCCTCAATATCTTTAAATTCCACATAAAATTCATTCAAATGACTCGAACTGGTATGGGTCGATTTATAGGTGGAAACCTTCATAAAACTGATTTCCGTTTGAATCGGGAAGTTCGAGAGTACACGAAGTAAATCCAGCTCTGTATCTTCCTTTAAAGGCATCAGATTCAATATGACAATCTTTAGCGGACGAATATTTTGGGAAATGGCCCTATTTTCGTCCATTACGAAAATATTTTCCGACTCCAGAATGTATTTTGCGGGTAAATTGTTTTGTACCTTAATGGGCATATTACTCTCCTACTTCTCTATTCCGCCGCCTCTACGCCCCAAAAAGCTTGTAGAGTGCAGCCTGATCTTTGATTGCCTGCCATGTACTCGAGCTCTGACCGCTTACAACCAGAAGATTCTTTCCATTTCTTCCCTTTCCGGCTGTTACCACGCAGAACTTGGACTGACTCACATAGCCGGTTTTTGCCATCTGTACCGTTGCGCCGCCGCAGTCCTGCGTTTTAATCCTTTGTAAAAAGAGATTCGTAAACTTTACGCCCTCTGCATGCTTATTGGTCGGGGCGGTCTGATAATTCTCCGTCATCAGAACCTCTCTGGCTCTCGGGTTTTGCATGGCAAGCGCCATAATCTGTGCCATATCTTTCACTGTCATACGATGCGTGCTGTGGAAGAGTCCTGTTGCATTCTGAAAATTACACCGTGAGGACAGCCCCATTTCTCGCGCCCTTTTGTTCATGCGTTCCACAAAGGCCGCCTCCGACCCGGAGACCTCCTTACAAAGCGTAAGAACCGCATCTGCTCCGGAAGGGAGAATTACTCCATAGAGCAGGTCTTTCACCGAAACCTCTTCACCCACTATAAAACCGCAGTTACTCGCTCCCCTGGCCTGCACAAAGCTTACAATATCCTGGGTGATTGTCAGTTTTTTATTCATATCCGGAAGACTTTCCGCAAAAATAAGGAGACTCATGACCTTCGTCATAGAAGCCGGATACATGGCCTGAGAAGCATTTTTTTCAGCCAAAATACTACCGTTATCCAAATCATAGACCACCGCATAGTTTGCATCAATTTCTGAAGATAAGGTTCTTGTCGAAGAGTTTCCGGACAGCTGCGCAAGATTTTGCAGACTTCCGGTCTTTGCAGTTACAGCGGTTCCCGGATTCACAGAGGGTGTTCCCGAGGAATTGACCTGTGGATTCGCAGAGGAATTTCCCGCTGTATTATTGTTTGCGGCCGGAGTGTTCACTCCATTTCCGTACAATAAATCTTCTATGTATTGATAGGTCGGGTCATTTCCTCTTCCGACTCCATTTCCGTTTACAGAAACAGGACCGTAATCGCTAATACCATATACCCGTTCTTCAGCGATTGTAGAGAAAGGCAGGCAGAGAGAAAGGCTTAAAAGTACTGCAAGTCCGGCACGATAAAACTTTCTATTAAAAGCAAAACCAAGCTTTCGCTTTTCCGATTCCTTTGTTTGATTCAATTCTATATCCTTAAATTTCATTTCTCCCTCAACTTCTCTTAACGCGGGATTGTCCTATAGAAAGCCAAAAACACCGGCTAAAGTAATCCTCACAATTCGACATTTCCTATAATTTTACAGATAATAAGAATGATAAAGGGCGAAGGCAAAAAGCACAAGGGATAAAGCTTACAATATTCTATACATTTCCGGACAGAACCGATAATTCACGAATCTTTTTTCTAAAGTAAACATTGAAAAGCAGAGTAACTTTCGCTCCTCCATTTATTCCACTGTAATAAAATCCTGAATCTTCGCAAAAGTCTTCTCTCCAATCCGTTTTACATTCATAATTTCCTCTATCGTAGAAAATCCTCCATATTCTTCTCTATAAGAAATAATATTATTCGCCGTCGCAGGTCCAATCCCCTTTAGACTTTCCAATTCCTTTGCATTCGCCGTATTGATATTGATTTTAGTCGAAGTATTTCTTTTGTCGGATTTTCTTTCAGATTCAGTCGCCTCTATTCCTTCTTTATTTCCTTTTTCCGCTTCTACCGTTTCTTCTTTGTTCACTTTTTTCCCATCTGCTATTTCCTTTTCATCAGCCATATCCGTTTCTTCTGTTACCCTTTCGATTTCTTGCTGACTTTCTCTTTCTTTTTTTCTACGCTCCATTTCTTCCATACTCCGACTTTCTTTTCCTTCAGAAAATTCTTCTTTTTGCGTATATGTCTGCTCTTCGCCTGCTCTGCCTTCATATAGCACTTCGGACTCTCTGTCTTTTACGGCAAGAAAAAAGAATGCGGAGACGGAAAGAAGAATAAGAAGAAGGAGAATCTTCCCTCTTTCTAAATATTTTTTCCAAAAACAACTTAACTCTTCCTCCTCTCTAAACTCCTTTGAATAATCGGAAAAATATTTCCCATCAAATTCTTTTTCTTCTTGATAACTCTCTTGCTTTTCCGGATGTTCAGAATAATACGGATACATAAGTGCTCCTTTCATAAATAAATGAGATTTAGATACTTTCATGTTTAGAAGTCGGATAAAATATGAGACAGTCTCACGCAGCGTGGAAAAAGAGTGCTCTAAGGGGCCGAGTGAAAAAGGCGTAAAAAGTGAATATTAGGAATAAGCCAGCGGAAACAATAGCGGAAAGTGAATATTTATTCGTAAGAAAGTGAATATTCGCCCTCAATAAAGTGAATATTTGCAGCAAAGAAGTGAACATTTGAGACTTAAAATTTGTTCGAACACGAAAATGCTCTTTGAGAAAAAAACTGTCGTTTGAGTGTAAAAAAAGAAAGTCCGGAAACAAAGAAAGAATATCCGGGATTTCAAGACTCGGAAAACCCAAAAGAAACGCAAAGACAAAGAATAAAAAAAGAATAAAAACAGACAAATAAATCTTGCCTTTACCATGGCAACATATTAGCATCTTTCAAGATTATTGTATAGCAGTTTTCACTTTTCGACTTCCCTTTTCAAAGAAGCTTTTCTTCGATACAATGGAGCAGAAAACAAGAGTGATTCATATAAGAAAGGACCACCATGATTCAATTAGAACGAAGCAGTGTAATGAACTTTGAAAATGCCGTTCGCGGGGCGAGAAATCCCATGAACTCCTGGGACAGAGGAGACTCCTACTACGACGAAAGCGGACAATATATTTTAGGACCGAATGACTTATCTCTTGCTAAAAGATTACGTCTTGCCGGTCCGGATCATAGAAAATATATCCGACAGATTTTTGTTTCTGTCGATATCACTGCTCCACTTTACTGGTGGAAGGAATACGACACCTATAAAGTGCATACTGTTGCAAACTCCACTTCCACAATGCACAAAATCCACTCCAAGGCCTTTTCTTTGGATGATTTTTCCCATGATCATTTGACAGAAGAAGGAATAGCGATTTTGGAAAGAACCATCTCGGACTTAGAGCGTATCCGCCTTAAATTTGTGGAAGAGAAAAAGAGAGAGGACTGGTATACCTTGATTCAGCTTCTCCCTTCCTCCTACAACCAGATGCGCACCTGCACCATGAACTACGAGAATCTCATCAATATGTATTTCTCAAGAAAAGGACATAAATTGCAGGAATGGCATAGCTTCTGTGACTGGATAAAAACGCTTCCCTATGCAAAGGAATTAATCCTTGCAGAAAAGGACAAGGAAGAAGTCTAAGCAATTTTCTACAAATTAAGCCTGTTTATTTTGATTTTTCTATCTATTTTACGGAAAGTCTTTCCGTAAAATCGTTTTTGCGGTACAATGAAAAAGGTTGAAAATTGCTGACCGAGCAGGGTTTATACAGTTTATTTTTCCAAATGAAAATAAATGGAGGAAGAAGGGTTTTTGAAACCGATTGATTCTGTATTTCTCTGTCTTTACGGCTTGTTCATTCAAGGAGGATCTTATGACAGTACCAGAGAGATTAGCCGCATTACGCAAGCTTATGCGGGAGAAAAACATTGATGTGTATGTAGTACCAACTGCAGATTTTCATCAGAGTGAGTATGTTGGAGAACATTTCAAGGCAAGAAAGTTTATCACCAACTTCTCCGGATCTGCAGGAACGGCAGTGATTACGTTAAACGATGCAAAGCTTTGGACTGACGGTCGTTACTTTATCCAAGCTGCCAAGCAGCTGGAAGGTACAACCGTTACCCTGATGAAGATGTTTGAGCCGGGTGTTCCTAGCGTAAACGAATATTTGGAAGAGATTTTGCAGGCCGGACAAACTCTTTCTTTCGACGGACGTGTTGTTTCCGTTGGAGAAGGAGATGAGTATGCCGAAATAGCAAAGAAAAAAGGTGCCAAAGTCGATTATCAGGAAGACTTAATCGACGAAATCTGGACTGATCGTCCTCCTCTTTCCGAGGAGCCCGCATTTTTCTTAGAGGAAAAATACACCGGAGAAAGTACCGCTTCCAAGTTGGCTCGTATTCGTAAGGAAATGGAAGAAGCCGGCTGCGATGCTCATATCGTATCCACTCTGGATGATACCTGTTGGACTCTGAACATTCGTGGAAATGATATTGAGTTCTTCCCCCTTGTTCTCTCCTATGCCATCATCAAGAAAGACAGCTTCGAACTCTACATTGACGAAAGAAAGCTCGATGACAATCTGAAGGCTCTTTTAAAGAAGGAAGGTGTAAATCTCCATCCTTATAATGCCATCTACGAGGATGTGAAGCAGCTTCCCACAGGCATCACTGTTATGGTAGATAAGTCCAAGCTGAACTATGCTATCTTTAACAATATCCCTGCTTCCGTACATGTTGTAAACAAGAGAAATCCTGCTATTCTGATGAAAGCCTTGAAAAATCCGGTAGAGATTGAAAATATCCGCAAGGCGCAGATAAAGGATAGCATTGCGCACCTGCGTTTCATGAAGTGGTTAAAGGAAAATGTCGGCAAGATCAGAATCACGGAGCTTAGTGCTTCCGAGAAGCTCGATGAGTTCCGTAAGGAGATGGGCAACTTTATCCGTGACAGCTTTGAGCCGATTTCCTCTTTTGGTCCTCACTCCGCCATCGTGCACTACTGTTCTTCTCCGGAAACAGATGTGGAGTTTAAGGAAGGAACCTTGTACTTAAGCGACACCGGTGCAGGTTTCTACGAGGGATCAACCGATATTACCAGAACCTTCGCTTTAGGAGAGGTTCCTCAGAATATGAAGGATGACTTTACACTGGTAGCCATCAGTAACCTCCAGCTTGGCAGTGCAAAGTTCCTCCAGGGCTGCAGCGGATTAACTCTGGATATTCTGGCAAGAAAGCCATTCTGGGATAGAGATATGAACTTTAACCATGGAACCGGTCACGGTGTAGGATACCTTTTAAATATCCATGAAGGTCCTGCAGGCTTCCGTTATAAGTACAGAGCCGGAGAAGTGGAAGAAATCCAGGAAGGTATGATTATTACCGATGAGCCGGGTCTCTATATTGAAGGTTCTCACGGTATCCGTCTTGAGAATGAGCTTTTGGCAAGAAAGGGCGTAAAGAACGAGTATGGTCAGTTCCTTTACTTCGAAGCAATCACCTTAGTTCCGTTTGACCTTGATGCCATTAACCCGGATATGATGAGCGAAGAGAATAAGAAACTCTTAAATGACTATCATGCAAAGGTTTATGAGGTTATCGCTCCGCACTTAAATGACGACGAGAAGGCTTTCTTAAAGAAGTACACAAGAGCTATCTAAGTCAAAAGAAATAAAACTAAAGAAATAAAAAAATAGAGGCGCATGTGCCAAGTGCACTGCAAAAAGAAAACTTCCGACGAAAAACGTCGGAAGTTTTTTTATTCTTTCATTACGAGAGTTATAGGACAAAAGGTGTTGATATCTAATTCCAATCAACTACCTATTGGAAAGATATTCGTGAATTCCCTTTGCTGCTGCCTTTCCTGCGCCCATAGCAAGGATAACGGTTGCTGCACCGGTTACTGCATCTCCACCTGCATATACGGCAGTCTTTGTGGTTTCTCCGTTTTCCTCTTTGGCAATGATGCAGCCTCTGCGATCCGTGTCGAGCCCCTTCGTTGTAGAACTGATCAGCGGATTCGGAGAGGTTCCAAGAGACATGATTACCGTATCACATTCCATCACATACTCGGAATTCGGAATTTCAATCGGTCGTCTTCTTCCGGAAGAATCCGGCTCTCCCAATTCCATCTTTACAATCTTCACACCGGTTACCCAGTCGTTCTCATCTACCAGAATCTCTACCGGATTCTGTAAGAGATCGAAGATAATCCCCTCTTCCTTAGCATGATGCACTTCTTCTTTTCTTGCAGGAAGTTCTTCCTCGGAACGGCGATACACAACGTGTACCTCTGCCCCTAGACGAAGGGCGGTTCTTGCAGCGTCCATGGCAACGTTACCGCCACCTACGACTACCACTTTCTTTCCGGCACGCATCGGTGTATCGGATTCCGGAAGATAAGCCTTCATCAGGTTATTTCTGGTCAGGAACTCATTAGCGGAGAAAACGCCATTTGCACTTTCACCCGGAATATTCATAAACTTAGGAAGACCTGCTCCGGTTCCCAGGAACACGGCATCAAAGCCTTCTTCATTTAAGAGCTCATCCACGGTAATGGAACGACCTACGAAAACATTGGTCAATATCTTTACTCCGAGCTTCCTTACATTTTCAATTTCCGGTCCTACAACCTTCGTCTTCGGAAGACGGAACTCCGGAATACCGTACTGCAGTACGCCGCCCGGTTCATGGAAAGCTTCAAAAATCGTTACATCATAACCAAGTTTAGCAAGGTCTCCCGCACAGGTAAGCCCGGCCGGGCCTGCACCGATTACGGCTACCTTCTTTCCGTTCGGCTCTCCTGCCTTAGCCGCCTGGAAGCCATGTTCTCTTGCCCAGTCCGCTACAAAACGCTCCAGCTTTCCGATGGCAACAGGCTCTCCCTTGATACCGCGGATACAAACACCTTCACACTGTGTCTCCTGCGGACATACTCTTCCGCAAACAGCAGGTAAAGCAGAGGATCGAGCAATGATTTCTGCCGCCTTCTCAAAGTTTCCTTCCTTTACCTCGTGAATAAATTCATTAATCTGAATGGATACGGGGCAACCTACCACACACTTCGGGTTTCTGCAATTCAAGCAGCGTACCGCCTCTTCCATCGCTTCTTTTTCCGTATATCCTAAACATACTTCCTCAAAGTTTTTTGCACGAACTTTCGGCTCCTGCTCAGCAACAGGAACTCTTTTCATCATATCAGCCATAATTTTCCTCCCTTAGTTGCAATTTCCGCATCCACCATGGGACTTCTCAGCTTCCAACAGTTCCAGAAGTGCCTTACCCTCTTCTGTCTTATAGGTCTGCTGTCTCTTCATGGCCAGATTAAAGTCAACCAAATGTCCGTCAAACTCCGGTCCGTCTACGCAGGCAAATTTCACCTGGTCTCCCACAACCAGACGGCAAGCACCGCACATTCCCGTTCCGTCAATCATAATCGGATTCATGGAAACGATGGTCGGAATACCCAGCTCTTTCGTTGTAAGTGCCGCGAACTTCATCATGATAACTGGACCGATAGCGATACAACGAGTGTATTTCTTTCCTTCCTCGTTAACCAGACGCTTTAAAACGTCGGTTACCACGCCCTTATCACCGTAAGAACCGTCATCTGTTGTCACATATACATTCTTCGCTACTTTACGAAGATCCTCTTCCATAATAAGAAGATCCTTATTTCTTGCCCCTAAGATAACATCCGCTTCGATTCCTCTTTCATGAAGCCACTTCACCTGCGGATAAACGGGAGCTGCCCCTACACCGCCGGCAATAAAGATGATACTCTCCTTTTCCAGTTCTTCCTTCGTCATCTCGACAAGTTCGGATGGACGGCCCAAGGGACCTACGATATCGGTAAAATAATCGCCCGCCTTCAGATGACTGAATTTCTCCGTAGATGCACCGATTACCTGGAACACAATGGTAATGGTCCCCTTCTCCCTATCATAGTCTGCGATGGTTAAGGGAATTCTTTCTCCAAGCTCCCCTAGCTTTGCAATCATAAACTGTCCCGGCTCCGCTTTTCGAGCCACATAAGGTGCTTCCACATCCATGAGCCAGTCTTTATCAACGAGATGCTCAACTCTAGTGATTTTGTACATGCTCTCCTCCATGTTTCATGCCTAGATTAGCTAGGTATAATCGTGTGTTAATAATTTCTCTAACTTATCTATTGTAGCAAAAAAATCAATAAAAACATGTTTTTTTTAAGTGCAGATAGAAAAAATCAATAATACCAAGAATCAGAGCTGACATTTTCCAATTGTAATCCCTGATACCGGCTAAAATCCATTGAAACAAGATGTCTCAAGCCGCTCCTGTGCCCCTTGTTAAGAATAAAAAAGAGGCTGCAAAAAATCAAAATACTTGTGATTTTTACAGTCCCTTTTTTACACTGCTGTTTCTTTCTTAAAATGCAAGCTTCTCATCAAAGTACTTTTTCAGATCCGCAATCGGAATACGAACCTGCTCCATGCTGTCTCTTTCTCTTACCGTTACGGCATGATCATTTTCCGAATCGAAGTCATAGGTAATACAATACGGTGTTCCGATTTCATCCTGTCTTCTGTAACGCTTTCCGATGTTTCCTCTATCATCATACTCACACATATAGTATTTGGAAAGCTCCTCATGAATCTTCTCGGCGCCTTCTCCAAGCTTCTTGGATAAGGGAAGGATACCAATCTTAATCGGAGCCAGTGCCGGATGGAAGCGAAGAACGGTTCTCTCATCTCCTCCCTCCAGTTCCTCTACATCATAGGCTGCGCAAAGGAATGCCAAGGTTACTCTGTCTGCACCGAGGGAAGGCTCTACTACATACGGAATATAGTGTTCGTTGGTCTCATCATCGAAATAGCTCATATCCTGACCGGAAACCTTCTCGTGCTGGGAAAGGTCATAATTCGTTCTGTCTGCAATCCCCCAAAGCTCGCCCCAGCCGAAGGGGAAGAGGAATTCCAGATCTGTCGTTGCCTTGGAATAGAAGGACAACTCCTCCTTCTCGTGATCTCTTGCACGAAGCATTTCCTTCTTCATCCCAAGACTGTATAACCAGTTTTGGCAGTAGTCCTTCCAATATTGGAACCATTCCAAATCGGTATCGGGCTTACAGAAGAACTCCAGCTCCATTTGCTCAAACTCTCTGGTACGGAAGGTGAAGTTCCCCGGTGTAATCTCATTACGGAAAGATTTTCCAATCTGCGCAATACCGAAGGGGAGTTTCTTTCTGGAAGTTCTCTGCACATTTTTAAAGTTAACGAAAATACCCTGTGCTGTCTCCGGGCGAAGATACACCGTATTCTTTGCATCCTCCGTTACACCCTGGAAGGTTTTAAACATCAGGTTAAACTGGCGAATAGGGGTAAAATTATGCTTTCCGCAACTCGGGCAGGGAATCTGCTTCTCTACCACGAATTTCTCCATCTCTTCCTTGGACCAAGCATCTACGGAGCCCTCCAGCGCAATGCCGTTTTTCTCGCAGAAATCCTCGATAACCTTATCAGCACGGAAACGCTCCTTACACTCCTTACAATCCATAAGAGGATCGGAGAAGCCTGCCAAGTGACCGGAGGCAATCCAAGTCTCTGGATTCATCAAAATGGCACAGTCGATGCCGACATTATACTTGGACTCCTGTACGAATTTCTTCCACCAGGCCTTTTTAATGTTGTTTTTCAGCTCTACACCCAGGTTTCCGTAATCCCATGTATTGGCAAGACCGCCATAAATCTCCGATCCCGGATACACAAATCCTCTGGATTTTGCCAAGGATACAATCGTGTCCATCGTATAATTCTTTGCCATAAGTTTTATCCTCTTCCCTTTCTTCCTAAATAGCTGTATTACACTTCCTGCCCTGCAAGATTTCCCTATTGCAATTCCCTTCCTGTATCGACTTGCAACCATTGCGCAGAAACATAGAATCTATTGGAACTCGTTATGAATTAAACAATCTATAGTCTATCCCTTTTTTTAGAAAAAATCTATACCCTCCAACTTTAAACTCTTTCACCTCCACTTTGAACTCTTTCACTTCCACTTTGATATATTCTACTTCAAACTATTCCATATCCATTTCAAACTATTCCATATCCACTTTAAACCGTTCAATATCCACTTTAAACTGTTCAATATCTACTTCAAACTGTTCAATATCTTAATGCTGCGAAATTCTTTATAGAAGCTTTCTTGTGTAAGAAGCTCCACATTTTCACAAAAATCCCGCAGACTCCCTTCTTCCAAAGTAAAGGTATAAAGCTTTTGCAGGGGGCTTCCAAGTACGTGTTCCCAAGCATCATGCACTGCCTTCCTTTGGGAACGGGGAGGCAGCTCACTGTACTCTCCTTCCAAAAGCAGGACTCTCAGCTCATAAACGGCCCGCACCAGTTCATTGGGGAGATCCTTATGAAGCAAGGCCTTTAGGGACAGATAGAGGAGATTGACCATTTCTTCCGCAGGAAGATTTTCCTGCGAAACAAAATCTGCCAACTCCAAAAAATAAGCTGCATAGCAGGCCATTTCCAAGTCCAGTGCAATTTCTTCAAAATAGGCATCGACTTTGACCGACTGTAGATTATATCCACTCTTCCCTTTCTTTAAAGAAAATGTGCCAAAGACAAAGCTCCTGCTCCCTGCCATAAGAGGAGAAGATGGACGCTTTGCTCCACTTGCCCAAACCGTCATTTTCCCCTGTTCCATGGTAAGAATACTCAGTCTTTTATCGAATTCTCTCTGACTGTGCTCGGAAAGCACCACCCCATGCACAACGAAGTCTTCCTTCACTACCCTTCCTCTCTGTCCTGACACATTATATTCGCTTTACTTCCTCATTGCTTCTGCATTTTCACCAAAGCTTTTCCGCCTGCTTGCCCCTTTACGCTTGCTTCTGCTGCTCTATGACGCTTCTGCTGTTCTATGACGCTTGCGCACTTTACTTCTGCTCTCTATAACCATACTCCTGCAAATATGCCGGATTCTCCCTCCAGTCCTTCCTGACCTTTACAAAAAGCTGAAGATTCACCTTCGCTTCCAGAAGCTTTTCTATCTGAATGCGGGCACCGCTACCAATGCTTTTCAGCATACAGCCGGCTTTTCCGATAATGATTCCCTTATGGCTTTCCTTTTCGCATACCAAAGTTGCCTTCACATCCCAGATTCCGTTTTTCCTCTCCTGCATGCTGTCGATGAGTACCGCAATCCCGTGCGGAATCTCCTTATCAAGCTTGTAGAGGGCCTGTTCCCGGATAAGTTCCTTTGCAATTTCTCGTACGGGAAGGTCTGTTACCGTATCTTCATCATAGTAACGGGGGCCATAGGGAAGGAAGGAGAAAATTGTCTCCAGAAGTTCCTCTAAGCCTTGGTTCTTATAGGCGGAAACGCCGACAATCCCGACAAAGGGAAGGCAGTCCCGATACTCCGCCTTCTTCCTTTCCAGTGCCTCCTCTCCACCCAGTAAGTCCATCTTATTTAAGACAAGGAGAATCTTTCTTTTACTGTGGGAAAGGAGGGATAAAATCTGTTCCTCCTTCTTTCCCTTCTGCTCCGTGCTGTCTACAATCCAAAGAATGAGGTCTCCGTTTCCAAGAGCCTTTTCCGCCACACTTTCCATATAGACGGAGAGCTTATTCTGTGCCTTGTGAATCCCCGGCGTATCATGAAAGACAATCTGCCCTCTCTCATCATCATAGACTGCCATAATCTGATTTCTTGTGGTCTGCGCCTTTTTGGAAGTAATCGCAATCTTCTGCCCGACAAGCGCATTTAAGAGGGTGGATTTTCCGGCATTCGGAAGACCTACAATAGAGACAAAGCCGGATTTAACCATATCCTCCCTGCTTTCTCCATTTCCATTTTCCTTTGCAAAAAAATCCTCAATAATCTGATTCATGCCATTCTCCCTCTCATTTGACCGCTCTAGCTTTGCTAAGCCTTGATCCACTTTCGCTTATAAATCTTGATCCACTTTCATTTCTAAAACTTGATTCACTTTCATTTTTAAATCTTAATCCACTTTCGTTTCTAAATCTTAATTTGTCTACTTCTCCGAAGTAATTTAAATTTCCCGGATTACATCAAAGTAGCTCTTGTTTTTCTCTATCTTTTCTCCATTACCGATGGTGCAGAGAATTTCCTCGGAAAAGGCTTTCTCTATATAGCCGGAAAGCTTCCGGATGGCTTCCGGACTTGCAGAAAGCACCTCATCTCTCTCTCTCTGTAAGTCTTCATCCGTTAAATGTGAAAGCGTGCAACTTAAGCCGAGAAGGAACTTCGTGTAAGCGGTCTTTGGCGTATCCATCTCCGAAATCGCACCGATGATGTACTTCGTCATCTCCAGCTCCGTAGCTTCGAAATCCCGTAAGTACGCCGCAATCTTCTTATACTCTTCATAGCTCCGCCCTACATGCGGATCCCTAAAAGAAACCACGTAGCTTTCTCCGTTTCTTCCAAAGCCGCTCATTGCCCCGTAGGCATTGCCCTTTTCACGAATATTTTTCCAAAGGAAATCAAAGGAAAGTGCATTCTTCATGACTTTCAAAGCACCGGTATAAGGGAATGCCTTATCATAGTAGGAGCCCACTCTTGCCACATAGTTAACCTGAGAAGGAGTAATCCAAGCTTTTTTTTCAGCCTTTCTCGGACTAAATACACTTTCTTCCCACTCTTCCTTTTCTGGAAAATACTTTGTGAGAAATGCGGAAAGAGCCTCTTTCTCCTTACGGTAAATCTCCAGATCGCCTCCTACCGCTATACGAAGATTTCTTCCCCTTAAGAGCTTCTCCGAAAGAGTCTTCAGCCTTTCACCCAGCGCCTTCGGGTCCTTCCTAAATTCTTCTTCCAATTTTTCAATAAAATGGTAGTAGCGAATGCCCTTTACTCTCTCTTGGTAAGAGGAGGTCGGAGAAAAACTCTCCATAGCGGAATTGACCGCATAGCTATGCCCTGTCCCCTCCAGTCTCATTCTCTCTCTGGACTTAATTTCCAGAAGAATCTCGGAAAGACGCTTTTCATCCTGTAAATGCGTATGGAAGCAGATTTCCTGAAGGTACTCCAGGCCCTGCTTCATCTCGCCTTCCAAGAATTTAAAACCGAAACTGAATACGCCTGTATATTTATTCTTATCTTGAAAATCGGGATAAGAAGTAATATCTGTTGAAAAGCCGCCGCTGTGCAGATAGATCTCCGAGTTCAAGTCCTGGAAGCTGTACTTGTCCGTATCCATATAGGCAAAGGCGGTACTCAGAACGGAAAGATACGAAAGCTCCTCCTCCGAGAAATCCTTTGTATTAAAGAGAAGACGAAGGTAAAGTACGCCCTTGGAATCCACCGGATAAAGCATTACTTTCTTCCCGGAAAGGTTCTCTTCTTCTCTCAGATAGCTCTCCGCTTTCTTTCCGAGGTCTTCTCGTGAAAGCACAGGCAGCGTTTCCAAAGCTTCCTTGCTATTTTCCTTATTCTGATAAAGAAGGAGCGCCTCCTCTTCCTTTTTAATGGCTTCTATCTCTTCTTTAGACAGAGTTTCTTTTTTCTCCTTCAGCTTCTTCGCGAGCTTCTCCGCATTTTCCTCGGTAAGCCCCGGCTTCGGAAGAAGTGCAACAAAAGAGACGTGCTTTACATCCATGAAGTACTCTTTTAAAAGCTCCTCAAAATAGCCCTCATCCAGCTCCTTTTCCAGCTCCTTAAAATAACGATCCTGCTCAAGATAAAGCCAGGGCTCTCCGTCATAAAGCCAGGAGTCCAGTGCCTTTAAGCTGTAAATCAGGCCTTTAGGGGTATTCCCGTAGTCCGCTTCCTTATACTGGAAGGCATCATGGTGAATGGCTGCACGAATGGTCTTGTGATCGAGGCCCTTCTCTGAAGCCTCTCGAATACAATCCTGAATGACCTTTAAGAAACGCGCCTTATCCTCTTCCTTCGCATTCTTTGCGGTAATGGTGAAGTAGTGCTGCAATACACCGTCCGCATAGCCTCCGAAGATGTCTTCTCCTAAGCCTTCCTCTAAAAGCCGCTGCTTCAACACCGCTCCGGGGCCGGAAATGAGGGCATGGCCGATATAAGAGAAGGCCAAACTTTTCTTCGCGTCCATTCCTACATCCAGAACGAAATTATAGGAAAAATAAGCCTTTCCCTCTGCTTTCTCTTCCTTTGAAATCGGATAATACTCGGTTTCCTCCACCATCTTCGAGAAAGCTTTCTGATGCGCAATCTCAGAATCCGGATTGATCCTTTCAAACTTCGCTAAATACTGCTTGTCCAGCCAGTTCAGCTTCTCCTCCATATCCATATCTCCGTAAAGGATGATATAGGAATTGGAAGGATGATAGTAACGGGCATGGAAAGCCTGAAAAGCTTCATACGTTAAGCTCGGAATGTCTTCCGGGTCACCGCCGGACTCATTTCCATAAGTGGTATCCGGGAAAAGAGAGTGGAAAATATACCGTTCCAGCACCGATTCCGGCTCGGAAAAAGCACCGCGCATCTCGTTATACACTACACCGCTGTAGCCTAAATCTCCCTTTTCATCCAATGTATAGTGCCAGCCCTCCTGCGAAAAGGTATGCGGATTCTTTATACAATTCGGGTGAAAAACGGCATCGCAATAGACATCCATAAGGTTTTGGAAATCCTTGTCATTGGTGGATGCCACCGGATAAACCGTCTTATCCGGATAAGTCATGGCATTCAAAAAGGTATTGAGAGAACCCTTGATGAGCTCCACAAAGGGATCCTTTAAGGGAAACTTCTCCGAGCCGCAAAGCACGGAGTGCTCCGTGATATGGGCGACTCCCGTAGAATCCGCGGCAGGCGTTCTAAAGGCAATGCTAAAGACTTTATTTTCATCCTGATTCTTTAAGCAAAGTACTCTTGCCCCGGACTTTTCATGCTCGTAAACCTTCGCCTCCGTGGAAAGCTCCGCGATATGTTTCTCCTGTACTAAATTATATTTTTTCATATTTTCTTTCATCTCCTCGATAGTCTTTTCAAATGCGTCTTTTCAGATACTTCTTTTCAGATGCGTCTTTTCAGATACCTCTTTTTTCAGATGCGTTCCATTACTGCATCCATATCCGTTCTTCCATTCTGTTCTACAATTCTGTTCTTCCATTCCATTTTACAATTCTGTTCTTCAATTCTTTTCCGGAATTCTGTTCCGGAATTCTGTTCCGGAATTTCATTTTACAATTCTGTTCTTCAATTCTGTTCCGGAATTCCATTTTACAATTGATTGAATATACTTCTTATTGCAATAGTGATTGCTTCTCTTACATAGTAATGAGGAATCAGATACGGCGGCTCCTTCGCAGACAAGGTCCTGTAATGATAGAAGGAGTTTTCTTTCTCTGCAAAACGCACGCATTGAAAAAGCTGATATTGCGAGCTAATAATGCCAACGTTTGGAGGCCGATCCTCCCACTCCAAGGACTCTTCCTTTAGGTAAGTATAATTACTGTCTTCAGGATAGTACCCTTTCTCACTCTGTACTAACTCCTCTTCCAAATAACGCTCCTCAATCCATTTTTCAATACTGTTCAAGCCGAAACGAATTTTATCCTCCGTATTTTTAGAGTAAAACTCCATTAGAAGACGATCGCTGGATATCCCCTCCCAAAGAAGTCGTTGAAACATTACGCTGGATTCCGCGCTGGCACTGTGGCGCCCTCTTCCTCCTACCAAAACAAATAGGGTTGTCGGGTTCTCCTCCGCATATTTTACCGCAAGCTTTAAGCGATGCAACATCGTGGGAGAAGGAGCATTGTTTTCCAGCTCGCAGCCAATCAAAAGAACATAATCCAGATTCTTGTCCTCCTCACCTTTTTTATAACGGCTTAAGAGAATAGAAACAGAAAAAATCAAGAGGACGAAAAGACAATAGGAAGTCAGGCAAAATACCTTAAAGCGGAAGAATAGCGATTTTCTCTTCCAGCGAGACGGTCTTTTATAAAGGAATGCCAAAAACAGGTGCAAAATTCCGAAAAGGAACCAAATCCAAAGAGCAGAAAGATAGGACGCACTGCTTAATAGAAAGGCAAAGTATAAAAACGAGGCAATTCCCATGAGTAAAAAAAGGACGAACATGGCTTACTCCATTCTTCGTAAAACATCCTGTTTTTCCGGTAAAACGGAAAAGCGAATCTTCAAAGGCTGCTTCGAATGAGGGCAGGATTCCAGACTTTCTCCGGTTTCCGCATCCTCCATACTGAGGACTTTGGTAAAAATGTCTCTCTCTCCGGGACGCATAATGGCAATCTCTTCTCCCACGGAAAATTTATTTTTCTGGGTGAGGAAAGCACAATCTCCCTCAACATTTTCTACCGTACCGAGATAGGTTGCACCGGCACTGTAGCTGTTATTGCCGTATATCTGGTCCTCTTCAATCGGCTTACGATAGTAAAAGCCGGTACTGTATTCTCTGTAAGTACACTTTCGGATTTCCTCTTCATAAAAGGGGATATTCGCTTCGTATTTCTTGGGATCCTCCAGATAATCCCGAATCGCCATCTTGTAGGTTCGGGTTACCGTCGCCACATAGAGCTCCGTCTTCATTCTTCCCTCAATCTTTAGCGAGTCTATCCCCGCTTCAACAAGGTCCGGAATATGCGAAATCATATTTAAATCTTTAGAATTAAATATATAGGTTCCTCTGTCATTTTCAAAAACAGGATAATACTCTCCGGGACGCTTCTCCTCCATAAGAGAATACTTCCAGCGACAGGGGTGTGTACAAGCTCCCTGGTTCGCATCTCTCCCTGTAAAAAAACTGGAAAGAAGACAGCGACCGGAATAGGACATACACATCGCACCGTGTACGAAGGCTTCTATTTCCATTTCCTCCGGAATATGCTCTCGAATCTCCCTGATTTCCTGAAGGCTAAGCTCTCTTGCACAAACTACACGCTTTGCTCCAAGCTTCCACCAGAAAAGGAAGGTCTCATAGTTCGTATTGTTTGCCTGCGTGGAAATATGAAGTTCCACCTCCGGCATAATTTCCCGTGCAAGCATAAAGGCACCCGGGTCGGCAACCAGTACCGCATCCATCCCCACAGCCTTTAATTCCATAAAATAGTCTCGCATCGGAAGTAAATCTTCATTATGCGCAAGAATATTGGCCGTCACATAAACCTTTACTCCTCTTTCATGCGCATAGGAAACAGCCTCTTTCATGCTTTCTATTGTAAAATTCTTGGCATTCGCACGAAGCCCGAAGGCCTCTCCTCCCATATATACCGCATCCGCCCCATAATGGATGGCTGTCTTTAGCCCCTCCATGGAACCTGCAGGAATCAATAGTTCTATTTTTCTTTTCATTCTTTCTACTTTCTATCTCTTTCAATTTTGCTTTCACTTATCGATTTACTTTCACTTATCGATTTTGCTTTCACTTATCGATTTTGCTTTTACTTATCGCTTTGCTTTTCCTTATCGCTTCACTCTGACTTATCGATTTCTTTTTTATTCCTTTTTTTCATTCTTTTACTCGTCAATCTGGTTCGCATTTACTTTTCTCTAACTTTTCTTAATGCTGATGCTCACTCCGTCCCCTATAGGAATAATGCTGTTCTCCAGCTCCGGATTTTCCTTCAACATCCAAAGGAACTCCCTCATCCTCTTATGGATGGTCCTCTGTCGTCTTTCTACAAAAAAGCGACTCTCTAAAAGAAGATTCTCCTGCAATATATTATCACAAAATAAAACACCTTCGGGATTTAATAGCTCTAAAATCTTCGGAAGCCATAAGGGATACTGTGCCTTTGCCGCATCCAAAAAGACAAAGTCAAAGTGCTCCCTTTCTTTCACGAGTCTCTCCAGAATTTCTCCTCCGTCTCCTTCCAAAAGGCGGATAGCACTATTATACGGGCTTTTCGCGAAATTCTCTCCGGCTTTTATAATTCTTTCAGGAAAATTTTCTACGGTACATAACTTGGTCTTTCCCTTAAGGCTATCCAGCATCAAAAGCCCGGAATACCCGACCGCCGTTCCGAGCTCCAGGATAGACTTCGGTTTTTTCATTTCCAAACATACGCGAAGAAGCGCGGCGGTCTCGTCCCGAATAATCGGAACTGCTTCCTTCTGCGCTTCCTCTCGGATCCCTTCCAAAAAGTCTATATTGTCTCTTTGGAAAGCCTGAATAAATTGGCTGATTCTATCTCGTTCTTCCAAGCTACTCCCCTTCAGCTCCCGCATCAACAACCTGCGGTTTTTCTTCCTTGGCAGTAGCATTTCCGTCCTTGCCCGTCGTCTCGGAATCGAGTGCATTTTCATTACCTGCACCGATTACATCTTCCTCCGAAGACTCTGCCTCCGTTTCTCCGTCTTTTAGGAGATTCTTATCGCTTAACTCCTGATTCTTCTTTCCCTCTTCCGTAATGAAATCCAGCATCTGTACCTGTGTCATTGCGGTACTCAAGCTGTAGGTTCCCGGAAGCAAGGAAGAATGATAAAGCTTTGCCTTTAAAACGAAAGCCTCCTCATTGTCAATCAAACCCAGCTTTTCCAATTTTTTTGCAATATCGGAACTGCTATCCCCCTGCTTGATTTCCAGTTCAATCTCTCTTCCCGGTTCCTTCTCCATGGCATGCTCATAAAGCAAGCCGTGGCCATAGCTATAGGCAAGTTTAACCCCCTGCAGAAGCAGAAAAAGCAAGAAAATCAGGAAAAGAATTCTAAGCGAAAAGCTTAACAAAATCTGTGTAAAAGAGCGGAAGGAATTCCGTGCTCTGCTGCCCCCCAAATTAAACCTCCATAATGACCGGAAGAATCACCGGATTTCTCTTGATCTTCTTCCATAAAAAGTCTGATAAGCCGTCTTTAATCAAGTTCTTGATCTTGCCCCAGTCATTCATCCTACTCTGTAAGCAGTTGTCTACAATGTTCTGTACGGCTAGTCTTGCCTCTTCCATGAGATCCTCGGACTCTCTTACATAAACAAAGCCTCTGGAAATGAGATCCGGGCCTGCCATCAGATTTCCGGAATAGCGCTCCAAGGTGAGCACGACCACTATGATTCCGTTTTGAGAAAGATTTTGCCTGTCACGTAAAACGATATTTCCAACATCTCCGATACCCAGACCGTCAACGTAGACTCCGCCTGCCTGCACCTTTTCCTTAATGGAGTAGCTGCTTCCCTCTCCGTCTGTAGTGAACTCCAGTACATCTCCATTTTCTATTAAAAGACAGTTATCCTTTTCTACACCGACAGATTCCGCAATCAGTGCTGCCGCTCTTCTGTGATGAAACTCTCCGTGGAAAGGAATCGCATACTTCGGCTTAACCAAGGAATAAAGCAACTTCAGATCTTCCGCGCAGGCATGGCCCGACACATGAGTATCCTGCATAATGACCTTTGCATGAAGCTTATAAAGCTCATTTACAACATGGTCTACCGCAAGTTCATTTCCGGGAATCGGATGAGAGGACATAACCACCACGTCGTTCGGCCCGATATGCACCTTTCTGTGCATACCGCTTGCCATACGAGAAAGTGCCGCCATGGACTCTCCCTGCGAACCGGTCGTAATGAGTACGGTCTGCTCATCAGGATAGTCTTTCAGGTTTTCAATATCAATTAAAGTTCCATCCGGAATGTGAATATATTCCAACTCTGATGCTACAGAAATGACGTTTACCATGGAACGTCCTTCCACAACAACCTTTCGATTGTACTTTACTGCAGAGTTAATAATCTGCTGTACTCGGTCTACGTTAGAAGCAAAGGTTGCCACAATAATACGGCTGTTCTGATGCTCTGCAAAAATCACATCAAAGGTTCTTCCTACAGTTCGCTCTGACATGGTAAAGCCCGGCTTCTCCGCATTGGTGGAATCGGACATCATAGCCAAGACACCATTCTTTCCAAGCTCCGCAAAACGCTGTAAATCAATCTGGTCGCCAAACACAGGCGTATAATCCACCTTAAAGTCTCCGGTGTGAATGAGTACACCTGCCGGAGTCGTAATAGCCAGTGCGGATGCATCCTGAATCGAGTGGTTGGTCTTTACGAACTCCACTTTCAGGTCGCCGAAGTTTACATTCTGCCCAAACTTTATGGTCTTCATCTTAACCAGCTTATCCATACCGTTTTCCACAAGCTTTTTCTGGATAAGCGCCATGGTCAGCTTCGTCGCATAAATCGGCACGTTAATCTGTTGCAAAACATAGGGCAGTGCTCCGATATGGTCTTCGTGTCCGTGTGTGATGACAAACCCCTTCATCTTATGAATCTGTGACTTAATATAAGTTATATCCGGAATAACGAGATCAATTCCCAGCATATTAAAGGAGGGAAATGCAAGTCCGCAGTCCACAATAATCATGCTGTCCTCGGTTTCAATGGCAGTAATGTTCATGCCGATCTGGTCCAGTCCTCCAAGAGGAATGACTTTAACCGAGCCTTGGAAAGTATGCTTCGGTTTCTTTCCCTTATTCTTACTTTCCTGAATCTCCATCGGCTTCGCAAGAAGCGGGAAGTCCTCGGAGCTGTATTCTCTCTTTTCCGTATTGCTTCCTCTTCTTGAAGTAAACTGTACCGTGGGCAATACAGAGGATCGCTCTGCATCTCTTGTATTTCTTGACTCCGTAGCCATAGACCGTTTCTCCACAGTTCTTCCTTCCCCGGTTTTAGAAGTCGCTTTTCCGGCAGGAGCCTTTCCAGCGGTATTTTTAGCGCCTTCACTTCTTCCTGTTCCCGTTCTTCCTGCTGCAGTTCTACCGGCCGCAGCTCTTCCCGTAATACTGATTTTACCGCTACGAGCAGTCTTGGGGGATGCGGCTTCTCCCTGCACATCCTTCCCTGCCCCGCTCCTTCTATTGCTTAATTTATTGATCCCTCTGCCCGCTCTATGCAGGCTGCTTTCCTCTAGGGCTTCTTTCGATGTCAAATTTTTTCGATTAAAATTCACAATTCTATGTGGCGAATCCCCGCTTACTCTCTTTTGTTCTTCTTTCATATAACCCTTTCTTACCTCTCTATCGTAATATCATTCCCCTCTAACATTTTTGCAAAGACATCCATTACGCTCTCCGCCTCATCTCCTTCTGCAAAAACATAGTCCGCTTCTTCATCCTCCGGTGCAGAAACATCTTTCATCACATAACAGGTTCCGTCCTCTCCCTCCGGAGCATCCGTTACGAGAATATAACTCACTCCCTGTACCACTGTCTCTTCCAAAATCTCAAGTTCTAAACTGCCGTCCTCTGACTGCAAACGTATTCTTCCGCCTTCCATCTATACCGCCTTTCTTCGTCCTAAGATAGTCCTCCAAAATAACCTGGGCCGCCACCTGGTCCAGGACTTCCTTTTGTTTTGCTCTCGGGACTCCATTTTCATCCAGAATTTCCCGGGCCTCTATCGTACTGAGCCTCTCATCAAAAAACACAACAGGACAAGTCAGCTTCTTTTTTAATAAATCATAAAAAACAGCAGCCTTTTCCGCCCGTTCTCCACGGCTGCCATCCATGTTTAAGGGTAGCCCTAAAACCACCTCTTCTACATCTTCCCGTAAAACAATATCACAAATCTCCTGCACTGTTTTCCTGAGTTTTCCTTCCCGCTCCCTCCAAAGAGTGGAATAAGGTAGCACAGTATAGCCTAAAGCATCGGTAATCGCCAGTCCCACTGTCTTGGAACCGTAATCAAGTGCTAAAATGCGCATACTACTCCCGTAAAGAAGAAAAGGCCTTTCCGGTTCTCCCGGACAGACCTTACGCTTTCTTTAACTTGCTTTCCACATAATTCCGCATAAGTTCTTCCAGTATTTCGTCTCGCTCTACCTTCATAACCAAGCTTCTTGCCCCCTTATAGCTCGTAATGTAAGTAGGATCTCCGGACATAACATATCCCACAATCTGACTGATCGGATTGTACCCTTTTTCGTTCAAAGCTTCATAAACTCGCTCTAACACTTCTGTGACTGCCAAACTGCTGTCTTGTAATGGTCTGATAATCTGCGTATGACTCAAATCGTTATTCATAATGCCACGTCCTTCTCAAAACTTATAGTATATTATCGCATTTTCAAGCATACTGCAAGTATAGTCGAAAATATTTTCATATTTTGTATTAAGATTCCTAAAATATTCTTACATCAAAAAAAGACTTCCGGATGCTTCTATACAATTCTCTGTGTTCCTCAAGTAATTTGTATATCGCCCGAAAGTCTTTCCTTTATAAGATGTTCAATTATAAAATCCCTTAAACGGTCTAATGATAATTTTCTATCTTTCGTGAGCAATTTCTATGTAAGCAATTTCTGCGAAAATGTATTTCGCTCTTTCAGCAAAAACACTGAATGCTATCATTCTGTTTACCGCATCTTATTATTTTGCATAACTTGCTGCGGATTCTCCTGCAATTTTACCGAATACAGTGAAATCACAAACGGCATTTCCGCCGAGGCGGTTTGCTCCGTGCACTCCGCCGGTAACTTCTCCTGCTGCGAAGAGTCCGGGAATGGCCTTGCCTTCCTTGTTCAGCACCTCTGTGACGGTATTGATCTTCAAGCCTCCCATGGTGTGATGTACACCGGGAGTAACCTTGATGGCATAGAAAGGTGCGGTATCTAAAGCGGCCGCAAAGCTTGTTCTTCCAAACTCCGCATCTTCCTTCTTCTCTACCGCCTCATTCCAGTTCTTTAAAGTATTTTCAAAGGCCTCTGCCGGGACGCCCATAGCCTCGGCAAGGCTCTTCGCATCATTTCCCGTCACAGTGTAGCCGGACTTGATATAGCCCTGAATAACAGCGGATTTCTCCACCATCTTATTATCAATTACGAGATAAACCTGAGAGCCGGTCTGCGCAATCTCCGCCTTGGAAACCGCATCTCTGGTTCCTACCTCATCGGTGAAACGATTGCCTTCCATATTCACAAGAATGGCTCCGTCTCCACGTAAGCCCTCTGTAATAAGGTGTGCATCCGTAGTCGTCACTGTCGGGTGAATCTGAATCTGGTCCATATCCACGGTGTCCGCGCCGATGGCTTCCGCCATGGTAATACCTTGTCCAAGTGCACCGGAGGCATTGGTGGACATATAGCCCTTTAAGGAAGGCTGATACTTCTCCACCATTTCCTTATTTGCCGCAAAGCCGCCCGTTGCAATGATGACTGCCTTGGCCTTTACATTGACCTGACTGCCATCTGCAGAAAGAGCATGCACAGCGGTCACATTTCCGGCATCATCCTGCTCGATCTTATCCGCCGTTACGGAAGTAAGAAGAGTAATGTTCTTTCTGTCATTTACATTCTTCTCTAAAATCGG
The DNA here is from genome assembly GCF_000238055.2 of Oribacterium parvum ACB1. Classification (GTDB taxonomy): domain Bacteria; phylum Bacillota; class Clostridia; order Lachnospirales; family Lachnospiraceae; genus Oribacterium; species Oribacterium parvum. The sequence continues at coordinate 1,429,614 of NZ_KE148312.1, read as the reverse complement.
AATCATATAGGATCCTACGGCAATAACCTTGTTGTTCTCGTCAACCGGACGGTGGATTCTCTTTACGGAAGCACCGCCGAAAGCACCGACATTATGGATTGTCATACCGAGAGTTTCCAAATAATCGATAGCCGGACCCGAATTCTCCGCAAGAACCTTTACGAGTTCGGGATTATTCTTTCCCTTACCGCCAATCATGGTATCCAGCTCCATGAGTTCCACAGAATCAAAATATCCTTCCGGATTCGCCTGATAGGCTGCATACTGCTCTTTCACCTTTTCCGCCAAAGCGGTAATCGCTGCATTGTCCGCATATTTTTCCGCCGCAGTAGCCAAGGTCTTCTCCACACCGGATCCTTCTTCAAAGGGATTCTCCGCCTGCCACTTGGTCGCAGCCGCATTCATACCGCCGGTTGCTCGAACGGAATTTCCTCCCACAATACCCTGACTCTCCAGAAGTACAACCTTCTTTCCGCTGTCTGCTGCGGTGATAGCGGAAATCATACCCGCACCGCCTGCACCGATTACGCAAACATCGGCTTCCAGATTCTGATCTTCTTTCTTTACAGAATCGGCAGTAACCTGCGCCTTGGCAAACTTTTCGCTGTCCAGTCCCATCTCCTTTAAGGCCTGCTCCACACCGGTACGAAGTGCCGTGGAAGAAATCGTAGCACCGCTGATTCCGTCTACGTTAAAAGTCTGCTCCTCCACCATTTTCTCCGGTAAAGCCGCTACAGCCTTGCTTCCGATTCCCTCGGTTTCCTGATTACTCAGCACATTTACCGCATAAATCTTGTTCTCATCCGCACTGACTTCAATCTGCATATCTCCGCCAAAGCCCGGAACGGTAACGGTCGTTTTCTTTGCTGAAGCGGGTGCGTCCGTCTTTTTTACAGAAGGACCGCTCCAGGAACGGATTCCCAAAATCACGGCAACCAAAATTCCGGCAAGGATGACTAAGTACGATAAAAATTTCTCCTTCTTCATAAACTCCCCTACATTCTGATTTTGCCAAGTCTATGTCATTGTCTTCGCAATGCTCTTTTATGTATTTTTCTCTTCCGTCTTAAGTCTTCCCGCTTAAGATTTGCCTAAATCCGGTATGCAGACAACTCCTATAGTCTTGGCGCTCTTCATGGCAAGAAAAAACTTTTTCTCACCGAGCTACTAAAAGTACCTTAATATTTATACCATAGATGAAAATATTCTACCATTGACAAAACCGGCGGAATAATCCAATTCTTCCACCGGTTTTTGGCAATTTTGACAAAATATTCACTAACTTACTTTTCTACTTTAGTAAGCGATAAGAGAATCTTCTCCGAGCGGGCAATAAAGTTCTTCATTGCTTCTCCATTAAGCGGTGCATTCTGGATGCGCGCCAAGTCATAGAGCTGCTCTTCAATAAGCTTTCCCTCCTCTTTTTCAAGGCTTTCCCCATGCTGAAGAAGATACTGCACAAGCGGGTGTCTTTCATTTAAAACAAGGGTTTCCTCGAGTGGAAGCTCTCCCATCGGCATACCGGACACCGCGTACATCTTCATCATGTCCTGCATTCTGCGGGATTCCTCGGAAATAGAGAGGAGACTTGCCGGCGTTTCGGAAAGAAGTCTGTCCACCTTCACATGAAGTTTATCTTTGGAAAGAACAGTTTGAAAAGCCTTCTCCAACTTTTCTCCCGCTTCTTTCAACTTATCCTGTTCTTCGGAAGAAAGCTCGTCCTTCATGGCATCCTGCACATCGGCATCGATTCTTTGGAAACGAAGTCCGCTGTTCTTTGCCTCAAGCTCCGTGATAAAGGGCTGGTCGATTCGCTCCGTAAGGTAAACCGCCTCTTTCTTATGCTCCTTAAAGAGGGAAATGTACTGGCTCTGCGCTACGCTGTCGGAAACATAGTAGACCTTTTGGATCTTCTCTTCTTCCTTATTATCAGACTGTGCCGCATCGTCAGCTCCCGCAGACTCTTTTTCATCCGCCTCGTTATTTTTATCGGATGCAGCAGAGTTTTCCGTTTCCGAAGTATTCTTCTCTTTAGCTTCATTTTCTTCAACAGACTTTTCTTCCTTGGCAACAGCATTAACGGCATCGGAATCCATATCTGCTTCGGCTCCATTCACAGCCTTACCCTTCTCCTTTAATTCCGGAAGAGTACAGTATTTTTCCTCCAAATCCTTAAAGAGAATGTAGTCCGTCATCTTCTCCGCAAACTTACTGTCACGCAACACACCGTACTTAATGAAGGGAGAAATGTCATCCCAGTACTTTTCATAGGACTCTCTTTCGGTCTTGCACATACCGGATAGCTTCTCCGCCACCTTCTTCGTGATATAGTCGGAAATCTTCTTTACAAACCCGTCATTTTGGAGCTGAGAACGGGAAACGTTCAGAGGAAGGTCCGGGCAGTCAATCACACCCTTTAAAAGAAGCAAGTATTCCGGAATGACTTCCTTGATATTGTCCGCAATAAAAACCTGGTTATTATAGAGCTTAATTGTTCCCTCAATCGACTCATACTCCGAATTAATCTTCGGGAAATAAAGAATTCCTTTCAGGTGATACGGATAATCCATATTCAAATGAATCCAGAAAAGCGGCTCCTTATAGTCATGGAAGGTCTTTCTGTAAAAGTCGAGATACTGCTCTTTTTTCACCGAAGAGGGAGACTCTCCCCAGAGCGGATGCGTATCATTTAAAAGAATGGGGCGCTTCTCAATCTTCAGCTTTGCTTCCGTCTTTCTTTCTTCGCCCTTTTCATCCTTTTCCACCTTCTCGGGAATTTCCTCGAGTACGATGTCGGAATCCCGTTTTTCATCCTTGGAAATGATTTCACTGTCTCGCGGATATTTATCGAGATAAATCTCTACCGGCATAAAGGAACAGTACTTCTCAATCACGGAGCGAAGTTCCCATTCATTGGCATACTTCACACAGTCTTCATTTAAATGAAGCGTAATATCCGTACCGTGCTCTTTCTTCTCACCGTCCGTCATACTGTACTCGGTACCGCCGTCACAGACCCAATGCACCGGTGTAGACCCTTCTTTATAGGATAAGGTCTCAATCTCTACTTTATCAGCCACCATGAATGCAGAGTAGAAGCCCAAACCGAAATGACCGATAATCTGGTCGCTGTTTGCCTTGTCCTTATACTTCTCAATAAACTCGGTCGCACCCGAAAAAGCAATCTGCGTAATATACTTCTCTACCTCCTCCGCAGTCATCCCGATTCCATTATCGCTAAAACGAATTGTCTTCTTGTCCGGCTCAACCGTAACCGTTACTCTCCCCTTAAAGTCGGAGGGCTTCGTCCACTCACCGATAAGAGAAAGCTTCTCCAGCTTTGTCACCGCATCCGTAGCATTGGAAATCTGCTCACGAACGAAGATGTCCTGGTCACTGTACATCCACTTCTTGATGATGGGGAAAATATTTTCACTATGAATAGATAAAGAACCGTTTTTTTGCATAAACACTACCTCTTTTCCACTAATTTTTGCAGGCTTTATAGGAAAGACCTGAACACTAACAAGAAAGAAGTATAACACAAAAATTAGCACTCATCAATATAGAGTGCTAATTTTTCTGTATCATTCTACAATTTTTTCTGAGTTTCTGGGGATGGTATGGGAATTTTGAAATTCTCAATCATCGGCTTTCTTATTGAGCTGATATCTTACTCATCTTTTTTTCCACCTTTTCCCGCAATACTTTCGATATTTTTTATCTCAGCAAGATAATCCCTTTCAACTTGCGATAAGGTTTTAGAACTGTATTTTCTATACTCCTGATTCACTTTATCCACCATCATTTCCCTGGACACTCTTCCATTTCCTATGAGCAAGTCCTCTCCCGTGGCACTAAGAATTCGATCTACATGTTCTCGCCAATCTTTCATGGTCATCTTTACTTCTCTTTGCGCCTGTCTTTCCGCAAAATCCAGATAGCCGGAAACTAAGGCATTGAGACTCTTCAGTTCTTCTGCACTAAGATAGTTCTTCGCAACCTTCGCTTCCTCTAAAGTGGGTAATTCCCCCTTAAATGTGCTAAGTCCCATAAAATCCTTATCACCATCTACTCGGCTGTAGATAAGCTCACTGGCAGTATGGTGATGAATGGCAAAATGCATCTTATTTTGCACGGTAGCAAAAAACTTCTTGGCTTCTTCATTTTTTGCATCATAATCAATGCTGGTAGCAAACAGATCCAGTACTTGACGATAGAACACCTTCTCACTGGAACGAATGTCTCTAATCCGTTCTAACAGCTCTTTAAAGTAATTTCCTCCTCCAAGATTCTTCAGTCTTTCGTCATCCATGGCAAAGCCTTTAATTAGGTATTCCTTCAATATGCTACTGGCATAGTTTCGAAATTGTATGCCGCGAATAGAACGGACTCTATAGCCAATAGCCAAAATCATATCTAAGTTATAATATGCAACTTGCTTACTCTGCGTTTTATTAGCAATTGCTCCATGCTTAGTGGTTGTCAACTTATAGTTGACTACCACTTTCTCCTCTAATTCTCCTTCTAAAAAAATAGCTTTAACATGCTTACTGACATTCTGCTTTGTAGTCTGGAATAACTCTGCAATCTCCAATTGACTAAGCCATACCGTACCATCTTCATACTGTAAATTTATCTTAGCCTTACCATCTTCTGTATTGTAAATGATGATATCATTCCCCATCATCCATCTCCTTTACGATTTCATTTATGGAAGCTCTCAAAACATCGATTTTTCTCACCGTCTCTGCTATTTCTTGATTTAATACCTTTATATCAATAACTTCTCCGGTATCTTCTTTCTCTACATAAGTTGACACGGAAAGATTATAGTCATTCTTCTCTATCTCTTCTTTTTCAAAAAGAATGGCAAACCGAGAAACATTCGCTGCAGCAGGAGCCATAGCACTTAAGAAAGTTACTAAAAAAGCGTCAGATTGTCCGAAAATCCGTCTGCAACATTATTTATTTTAACATAAAAGATATCTATTATGTTTACCACTTTCATGCCTCACAAAAGAGAAAGGTTCAAAGGAAATTACCGCCAACTTAGCCAGGAAGGTTAACTAAAAATAAAAAAAGACAATGCAACGCACTGTCTTAGATGGAACCGCAGGGACTCGAACCCTGGACCGATCGGTTATGAGCCGAGTGCTCTAACCAACTGAGCTACGGTTCCGCAAAATATTATAAATGAAAATGCCATGCTTTAGCAAGTACTATAGCAAAAGCAAAAGCTTTTTTACATACAAAAAGCCTAAGCTATGCTTAGGCTTAAGCCGATATTCGGACTCGAACCGAAGACCTACTGATTACAAATCAGTTGCTCTACCAACTGAGCTATATCGGCATACCTTATCTAAACTACATATCGAAATAAACTCTAGCAGTAAAACAAATCAATCAGACGCATTGGATAAGCCCTCGACCTATTAGTAACTGTCAGCTGAATGTATTGCTACACTTACACCTCAGTCCTATCTACCTCGTTCTCTTCAAGGGGTCTTACTCTTGCGATGGGATATCTCATCTTGAGGTTGGCTTCACGCTTAGATGCCTTCAGCGTTTATCCATTCCCAACTTGCCTACCCTGCGATGGGATTGATTCCCAACAGGTTCAGCAGAGGTCAGTCCATCCCGGTCCTCTCGTACTAAGGACAGATCCTCTCAAATATCCTACGCCCGCGCCGGATAGGGACCGAACTGTCTCACGACGTTCTGAACCCAGCTCGCGTACCGCTTTAATGGGCGAACAGCCCAACCCTTGGGACCGACTTCAGCCCCAGGATGCGATGAGCCGACATCGAGGTGCCAAACCTCCCCGTCGATGTGAACTCTTGGGGGAGATCAGCCTGTTATCCCCAGGGTAGCTTTTATCCGTTGAGCGATGGCAATCCCACTTTCATACCACCGGATCACTAAGTCCGTATTTCTACTCTGCTTGGTCCGTCAACCTCGCAGTCAGGCTCCCTTATGCCTTTACACTCTTTGGATGGTTTCCAACCATCCTGAGGGAACCTTTGAGCGCCTCCGATACTCTTTCGGAGGCGACCGCCCCAGTCAAACTCCCCACCTGACATTGTCCCTTGACCGGTTTACGGCCTAAGGTTAGAAATCCAATAACATAAGGGTGGTATCCCAACAGCGACTCTGATAATACCGAAGTACTATCTTCTCAGTCTCCCACCTATCCTGTGCATACATTACCGAATCCCAGTATCAAGCTGGAGTAAAGCTCCATGGGGTCTTTCCGTCCTGGCGCGGGTAACCAGCATCTTCACTGGCACTTCAATTTCACCGGGTGCATTGTTGAGACAGCGCTCAAATCATTACGCCTTTCGTGCGGGTCGGAACTTACCCGACAAGGAATTTCGCTACCTTAGGACCGTTATAGTTACGGCCGCCGTTTACTGGGGCTTCAATTCAAAGCTTCGATTGCTCTAACCTCTCCTCTTAACCTTCCAGCACCGGGCAGGCGTCAGCCCATATACTTTACCTTACGGTTTCGCATAGACCTGTGTTTTTGCTAAACAGTTGCTTGAGCCTTTTCTCTGCGGCCCAGTTGCCTGGGCACCCCTTCTCCCGAAGTTACGGGGTCATTTTGCCGAGTTCCTTAACAATGCTTCTCCCGCCGGCCTTAGGATTCTCTCCTCATCTACCTGTGTCGGTTTGCGGTACGGGCTTACTAAACACTATAGCGGCTTTTCTCGCCACAGAGTTAAAGAGCTTCTCTACTTTATTTCGATCCGCATCAGGTCTTCAGATTATGTAGCGGATTTTCCTACTACACTCCTACCTCCCTTGCACCGGTCTTCTCATTCCCGGCTCTCTCTTTCTCCATGTGTCCCCACATTTCTGATTTAGTAAGGTACTGGAATCTACACCAGTTGTCCATCGACTACGCGTCTCCGCCTCGCCTTAGGCCCCGACTTACCCAGGGCAGATCAGCTTTACCCTGGAAACCTTAGATATTCGGCCTGGAGGATTCTCACCTCCATCTCGCTACTCATTCCGGCATTCTCTCTTCAAAACAATCCACGGCTCCTTCCGGTACCGCTTCATCTCGTTTTCAATGCTCCTCTACCGATGGTTTACACCATCCCTAAGCTTC
>NZ_KE148312.1:1112500-1417500 GCF_000238055.2 Oribacterium parvum ACB1 | reverse complement strand
TTCATAGACGTTCTTCACACCCAGCTCTTTGGTTTCATTTTCCGCCAAGGTAAGCGTTCCGACTTCGTAGGTTCTGCTTGCGTTTTTCGCTTTGGTAGTTGCAGCGATTTCCAAGTTTTTAAAGCGCAGGATTCGTCCTGAAATCGTCGCTTCCTCACCGGCAGCTGCCATAATTTCAGAAATTCTGTATTTTCTTCCCGGCACCAAGCCTGTGATAGTTAAAACATATTGCTTTTTACCGCCATGCACTGTCGCAGGGGGAACAATCGGAGTCAGATTCTTTCCCACTCCGCTTACTTTCGTACCGATATATTCCTCCGTAACAAGCGGACCATAATCCGTTTCCGTCTCCGACTTTGTCATGGTGAATTTTGTTATGCCGTTCACCGGCCGGAAATTCGTTGTGCCCGGAATCTCTTCTTCCAATTTGAAGGAACAGGATTTTAACAACTCAAGCTCCTCATCATCACTCTCCGTTCCCTTAAAACTTTTTATAATACGAATGGTACCCGGGTCTACTTGTACAACAGGTTTTTGATACTTCTCTTTCGGAGGCTCCTCTCTGGTATTTTTATCTTTAAATCGAACATACTTTAAGTAAGCCCCTTCATTCGAATAAAATCCTTCTTTTTCCGAAGAGGTGTGGAAATCCTCTTCCGGCACCTTATCATAAAGGTACCACTGGTCCGTTCTGATATCTCCTTCTTTTAAGCTGGAAGTTAGATCCGGCGTTCTGGTTCCGCTAATATTCTCTCCGTTTACATTATCAAGATATCCTATATCCTTTGTTCCGGCTATAGTCCAACGTTCACTATCTTTATCAAAATAATCCAGAACGTTTTTCTGATACTTTTCGTAGGCTGTCCTTGACGGTTTTACATTCACCGTCAAACGAATCTCATATCCCTTTGGAAAACTGAAATCTCCGGGTTTTGTCTTTAATTCGATTATCTTTCTGCCGGGGTCATAAGTCGCTTCTACTCCCTTAAAGCCCGAAAATCCCAGACTTCTACTGGTTGAATCGCTATCGTCAGGATTCTCCAGTTTTGATATCGGTTTCCCATCATCGTCTACCTTCCAGACCTCCGCTCTTAGCTTTGCAGCTTTATCGGCAGGATTCGCATTGTCGAAGTTTACTTCCACGTTCTCGCTAAGTTGATCCCAGATGTTTACGTCGCTGATACGAATCGGTGCAATCTTGGAACGAAGACCATTTTTTATGTCTGTTAAATCCGTGGTAGAACTGTTACTGGTTATTTTGATAACCGACTGCTCTATATCGCTACTTAGCGGTTGCTCATAGGGATGTCCGTTTTCAGCCCAGTATCGTTTTGCTCCAATCAAGTCTTCCAGATGGCTATAGTTTGCATCCGGTCCCAAACCGATGGCATAAAAGGCATCGATTTCATTTAATTCCGTTAATGCTCCACGAGCCTGTGTTAGTGCAACTTCTTCGAAACCTCGCCCACTCCCGTAGGAATAGCCGGCATAAGGCCCAAAATTAACATAAGACGTGTCCGGTTTCATGAAATAATTATAGTAGTTTAAGCTTTTATTTCTGCTTGGTCCAAGCTGCAAGCGGTCTACCACTTTTCCGGGAATCTGACCAGTCGCATGCCCACTAATATCTTCCGCTCTTCGTAAGAAATAGTTGGTATTGCCTCCGCCTTCGTATTTCGGAAAATAGGAAAAGTTCGGGTTATACGCTGTAACAAAAAGTACCACTCTTCTTGCATCCGATCTTGTCGCTTCACAGTCCGTTCCCACTACCGCGCCATTCTGAAAATCTTCCGCCGCTTTAATCCCTGCAGCATAGTTCAAGCCATGATGCTCATAGGCATTTGCCTGGTACTGCGCCTTTTTCTTCTCCTTCTCTATGCTGATAGAATCCAGCTCTTGCTTAAAAGCCGTGATATTCTTCGTAAAGCCGATGACTTTCTCCGCATCATTATATGCCGCATCCGATACGGAGAACTCCCCGCCATTGAGATTCAGATCTCTCTTTCCTCCCATCGTGACCAATGCAAATTGAGCATCGTAAGCCGGGTTTTTCGCAATATCATCCAGCAGGCTACCCAATATCAATTTTCCGTATCTGTGTTTTGTGCTTGCACTGTTATCATCTCTTGCATCATCGTAGGGGAATTCTTCCGAATCCGATACCGTGCGCATAAAATCCAAAGCCATATAGATCGACTTGTCATAAACCACGATGATATCCAGTTTGTTTTTCTCTCCGCCTGCCACACTCGGTCTCGCGGTTAATGTCAGATCATAGGAGCCGTCCGACTTCTTCGTAATGTACTTTTCCTTTTGCATCTCCATATCATACTTGGGATAGCTGTGAGTATGGGGTTTTGCGTTTAATTTGTAAAAAAGGTAATAATTTTCACTACATGCAGACCATATATCCGTCCAAAACGTTGTAGGGTTATTTATATATTGATTAGTATCATAATGCCACTGCCTAATCACTCTCTTCGTTGTCAGGTAAACAACCGGATCCGGCCAAATTACTCCCGTATTCCTATTGCCCTCTGTATTCATATTGGAAAGAGGTAAAGAACCCGGATAGACTACCGGACCGGCCACAGGTGAGACTCCGTCTGCTTGTCTCATATGGATGCTGTAGCCGGCAAAGGGGGCACACAAATACAATATATCATACGGAGATGCAACATGGTATGGATTGTAGTATTTATTCTGAAAGAGGGGACGCTCCGCCTTGAATTCTGACATATCTATATCCATGTTTGGTCCCATCTGCCTGAAGTCACCGTCTACAAAAAAGAATTTATAATTCTTATTGTTTGCTTTTCCGCTTGACCAAGTCAAGGAATAGGTAGAAAAACTTTTTACTTCAAATTCCCGGACAATAAATTCGCTGTTTTCCTTCTCTGTATTTCCACTTTCCGTCTGAGAGATATTTTCTTTCTCCGTCTCTGTTTTTTCAGCACTTTCCTCTCCTGATTCCGCTATTCCTTTTTCATTTTCCGGCTCTTCCGCAGAACTTTTCGCAGCCGAAAGAAGCTCCACATGGTCAATCTCTCCGTTTTCCTTCTCGACCAAGTGATGTATCGAGATATTCTCCTCGTTGACCTCTTCCGGAAGTGCCGTCTTTGCGATATAAAAACGCATGGAAACGGAGGAGGACGGTTCCACTTCCCGTCCTTCCTTATCTTCAAAATGAATATCCAAGGAGATGGACTGATCGTAGATGCCGTTGTTCTTTAAAGCTTCCACTTCCTTTTCTTGCAAAACATCTGAAGTTCTTGCCTTTTCTCCTTTTGCTGTTCCTGCCTCGCTTCCTTCTTCCGAAAGTGCTTCCTCTACCGTCGCTCCCTCTTCTGTAGATGCTTCTTCTACAATCGTTTTTTTTGCTTCAGATTCTTCTGCGACATTTTCTTCTGCGACAGTTTCTTCTTTTTCTTCTGTGGTCGCTTCACCCTCTTGTTCTTCTTTCACTTCCTCCGGTTTTTTAAGAAGGCTCGCCTTTAAGTCCACTTTCTCCGTAAAGTCATCTTTATCATAGAAGACCTCTACTGTACCGAAGCCTTCCACTTCTATGTTTTGGCTGATTCTTCCCAGCTCATTTAAGCTGTATTCTTGGAGCTTCACTGCCCGAAGTTCGGAAAAATATTCATCGGGGCCGTCCTTCATCTCCTTATACAGTGCTTTTATTCCGTCTTTATCCAAGCTTAAGCCGGATCCGGATGCTCGATTTTCGGCATCCTCTTCTTTCTCTTCTTCCCCGGCGGAATCCGCAGCATTTTCCGCTTTTCTGGGATTTCCGTCCTGTAGAAGCTGTCTACCCACTTTATTTCTGCCCGGTACACGAATCTTCGGATAGCTGTTCTCACTTACAAAGAGGTGGAAGGATAAATCATCATCGCCTTCATTTTCACATAGGAAATAAATCAGCTCCGTACCATTCAGCTGATACTCCGTTCTATCTTGCTTCTCCTTCTCTTCTCCCGCACTTGATTCCTCTGTTTCGCTTGATTCCTCCGTTGTTCCTTTTTTCGTCTCGCTTTCCGCTGTAGTTTCTTCCTTTTCTTTTCTTGTTTCTTCCTGCTGCGCAGTCTCAACAATCGTTTCCCGGATTTCCGCTCTGCTTTCCGTAAGTCCCGTTTCTCCGGAATTTCCCGCCTCATCTGCATTTCCTTCTTCGATAGAGCTTTTTCCGGATGCGGCTGAATCAGCTGCCGGATCCGACGAAGTCCCCTCTCCGGAAAGTGCTTCCGTATCCGTACCATAAGCGGAAAGCTCTTGGCTTTCTGCCTCTCTTAAGCCTTCTCCGGCAGATCTCATGTCCGCTGCAGGACCGACTTCCCCGGTCTCTGCGTTTTCCTTGGAAGATCCGACTTCCGAGCCCGGTCCTTCTATCCCCTCTCCATGAGGAAGATTTTCTTCGTTTTCTTGCGCTTGATTTTCCGTTTCTCCTCCGGGCTGAAACTCCTGCTTCGGAGCATTTTCTTCGCCGGACTCTGTGTTTTCCGGATAAATCCACTGTCCCGGACGCACTACCTCTGTCTGTTCTGTCTCTATCTCAGCTTGCAAGCCTTGACCCGGACCGGTAATACCGGCAGATTCCTTTTTTTCTTTTACTTCCTGTCCGGGCCCGCCTTCTCCACCGGGAGCAGCTTCCTCTCCGCTTACCGAAGACACATCTCGTCCTCTTACGCTTGCGAAATAAGACTCTCCTTTCACGGCAAGTAAGAGTCTTCCGAAGGCGGAGTCTCCGGAAAATAAGGCCACCGCATCCATACTGTCTTTTTCCGTATTTCCTCTTTGCTTCTTCGGATCCACTTCCACAAAGGCACGAACCTTTCCGCCAACAGCGGAAAGCTCATCCAATCCCTCCACTACCTGATCAAGCGGAAGCTCATATACTTCTCTCTCTTCGGAAAACAATTCTCTATATCGCGCCAAGAGCTCTTCGTTTCTACTATAGCTGAGCTCTCCATTTTCCGCACAAATTAACTTGCCCTCCCGGACTGCTTTTTCCGCGAGCTCTCGTACCGTTTCTCCCTCCAGATGGAGTTTTATTCGGTCTCCCCTGATTTCTACCGTATTTCCCTCCGGCGCATCATTTTCCCTTCCTATTCCCAGTAAGGAAATGCCTTTCACGCCCGAAAGGATTAAAGATAAGGCAAGGAAGATAGACAGCTTCTTCTTCCAGCCATCTCCCTTTCCCAATAGATTCTTCAGCTTCGCAAATTTTTCGTTTTTCATAATCAAATCCCTCTCCCCTACTCATAGGAAAAGCATTTTTATCTCTACCCTTAACCCCCTCCATGCTTAAAAATTCTCCCCTTCCTTGGCGCATGGGTTCTATAAAAACTTCGTAAAAAAACAATCCTTGCCTTTCTACTCCTATCATCCCTACAGGAATATCGTCTAAAGGATAAATTATTATAAGGTTGCGATAAATTGTTTTTCTCCTGTTTTTTTTAACAAAAAAGACACCCTGTGCATTGCACAAGGCATCCTCCATTCTTCATTATGCTGTTTTTAACCTATACATTACAAGGAGGACCGGCATCCCCATTTTCATAGAAAGCTTATGTAAAAATACGCAGAGAATAATGACTATCCCTGAAAGTAAGAGTATCTGATTCATCCTTCTTGCCCCGCTCCTTCCTTTGTCATGGCTTTATTCTACTGGAGGGCGAAGCTCATGACAAGTATTCGGAGGATTTCGTATTACATTTTTAGTTTATAATACTATTCATTTACCCAGTGCACATGAATCAGTCCGGTGCCATCTTCCGAATAACTCCAATTATCTGTCTCTTTACGGAACCAATCAATCATTGTCGATTCCAAGAAAGGTTGATCCATAGTGTAAGCGCCTTGTGGAATTCGGTAAGAAAAATCATTTCGTTCCGGGCCTAACGCACTGGAAAGAGCGTTAAAAAATTCCGTTTTGTAGTCTGGTGATACATATTCCCAACCTTTCACGACCTGTCCATCTACAGAGTATCCGTCGTCATACAGGGGATTCTTGAATTTGGCTCCCTCTACCGGAGGCGCCGGAACTTTCTCCAGATTCGTGTTCCCTCTATAAAACTTTCCTTCAAAAAACCAATCCTCATTAAGTAATCCCGTTTCATCCGTATAGCCGCCGATATAATTTTGATTTTTCAGCATTTTCCCTGACGCATCGAGATAGTACCACTGTTGTATAGTCTCTTCCCAAGCATAATCTTCTACTACGCCCCGAAGCGTTTTAGGTAAATTAATCCAGCCTGTATCAATGTAGCCGTTATCCTTAAAATGATACCACTCGCCGTCAATTTGCTTCCATCCGTTTGTAACACGGTTTCCGTTATCTTCCTTGTACCACCACTTCCAGCTTTCCGGCCCGTCAAAGACCCACTCTCCCGCAAAGGCAGGCAAAGCCATAGACAGGCAGAGTACTGTCGCAAAAAATAGTGCAGCCATCTTCTTTGTAAACTTCATTCCTTCTCCTCCTTCAAAGAGTCAATTTGGTAGGGTTCTGTTAGCTATATCGACCTTTAAACAAATAAATATTAAATTTTTATAATTCTTTTCAAAGTATTTATATAATTTAATCTTTTGGCTCGTAATTGTCTTTCAAAAAACACCGAAATGAATACTATCTTTTTTATTACCAAAATTTATTACGAAAGTGAAAGCGTATGTGTAAAGGAATGATTGTCACTTTCTAATTCTTCCGTTATAATTTTCCACGCAACAAAGAGAGGGGTATTCGTATTCCTTTTGCAATTTGTTTTGCATGATTTTGCATAATGATTAAAATAGATTGGAGAAAAAAAATTGGAAACAAATAGTTTTGAAAAGAAAAAAGGCTTAAACGTAAGAGCGATGTTTTTTTTATTTCTTCCCTTACTGATTCTCTTTCTTTATGATCGAATCGGGGATATCCTCATTAACTTGCTTAATCTGTTCCTTAATATAACTCACATAGAGATTGATTTGTGGGGGACCTACTCCGCTTTCTTGGATGCCTTTTTGGCTACTGTGCTCTCTATTCTCTGCTATATCTTCTACCGAAAGGTATTTCCCAAGAAAAAGGCGGAGCTTTCCATCCCGATATGGCAGGGGATCCTCTTCGCTATCGTAATCGGTCTCGGCGTTGGCGGCTTATCCGGTATCTGGCTTAGTATCGTGGATTTCCTTGCATCTCACTCCTCTTCTTTAGGGAATCAGCTCGAAAGCTTTTCGGGAATGTATGATGATTTGGAATCCGGCCCGTATATCTGGACTTTCCTTGCTATCGTGGCAATCGGCCCCTTAGTAGAGGAGATCCTGTTCCGCGGCATCATCTTCCGCAGCTTTGAAGAGGCCTCGGATGTTCCGTGGTTTGCTCTTCTCTTTTCAGGACTTATGTTCGGTATATGGCACGGCAGTTTTATTCAGGGTGTTTACACTGCAATGATGGGCATTATTTTAGGTTATTTTATGAAAAAATGCCGTTCTCTCCTCTTTGTTGTTCTGGCCCATGCGGTGAACAACATCGGCGGAACCTTCCCCCCGGCTCTGGATACGGACTTTAACAATATTCTATATAGCAATCTTACCTATATCTGCATCATCCCGATGTTCTGCATCCTATTTTATCTTCATCGTAAGGGAAAGAAAGAGGCGGAAAAGCTTGCAGTAGAAAGCAAAATAACAGAAGATACAGAGAAACTTAAAATAGCAAGCATAAAGACAGAAGATACAGAGAAACTTGCAATAGCAAGCATAAAAACAGAAGATCCAAAGAAACTTGCAACGGAAGATGAAAGTGTAAAAGATACGACAAGTTCAAGAACAGAATAAGCAATACATATAGTAAACGAGAAAGCGCACGCTTTTCGCACGATTCTCGTTATGAATTTCAAACACGCAGGACTGGCTCCTGCGTATTTTTTTGCTTTTATTTTTCTATTTTCCACAAGCAAATTTTTATTTTTTATTTTTAGTTTTATTATTTTACTTAAATCATCCTTAATTTTAATTCTTTTCTACGGTTTATATATATTTTGTACAGTTTTATATATTTTTATGGTATTTATATTGTTTGTTTTCTCTATTTAATATTGAATATTTAAATTTATAGTAACATAATTCACATATAGATTTATATTTTTAGATAATTTATGTCGATAATATACAAAACAGTTAAACATAAATTAAAATTATGATTCACCTTATCAAGAGCCACGCAAAGAAGAAAAACTTTTCGAAAGGAGAAATGGTATGAAAAAACACAGAACAAACCGTCACAACATTGGAGCAAACTGTAGTAAAGTATTTCTAGTAAAGAAATACAAGACAGCATATAAAACATTCATTCTCCTCTCCGCTTTTCTTTTTCTATCTGCCTTTCCGGCACTTGCTCGGGGCTGGGTAAGAGACACGGCAAGCTATCTTTGGAGCTATGACCTTGGAAATGGAAACTATTGTAAATCGACCTGGCAATGGATTGATGACAATAAAAGCGGTGTTGCAAAATGTTACCGCTTTGATCAGAACGGTTTCCTGCTTACAAACACGGTAACTGCTGACGGCTGCTCGGTAAACGAGAACGGGGAATGGACGGTCAACAACGTCGTGCAAACCAAAGCAATCAATGTAAATGCCGCTTCATCTCCGTCTGTAAGTCAAAGTCTACCTATTAAAAAAGAAGTTCTCGATAAGATCAATCAGTATCGCGTAGGATCCTCTTTAAGTTCCTTGGACGAAAAAGAGAGCTTGGACGCCATTGCAGAGGTCAGAGCGCAGGAATGCGCAGTCAGCTTCTCTCACACAAGGCCGCAGGGCGGATCCGTTTTAAACGAGAATGATGTATATGGGGAAATTCTTGCCTGCAATATGCACACTCCGGAGAAAACGGTTCAAGCCTGGGAAGACAGCCCAACACACAACCACGTCATGCTGGTCAAGGATTTTGAAAGCTTTGGTTCCGGATATTATGTAGACAGTGACGGAAACGATTATTGTGTAGTACTGTTTAGTTACTATGATTAAATAGAAGATTTACAAACGAGATACCGCACGCTTTGCGAGCGATACTCGTTATGAATTATAAGAGCGGTCTATTCATAAGCCTTTCTGTTGTTAGCTTTTCATTTATAAGCTTTTTAATAAAGGCTTCCTAAATACTGCCACTTCTAAAAAGACAGCTCATAGTGGAATCACTCTTCTTAATAGAGTAATCGAAAATGAAATGAATGGATAGACAATAAAAATAGATTGTTTTTGTATAAATATTACTAAAACAATCTATTTTTTAATATTATACTTATTTTTTAATAATATACAATTTCTGAATATTTTTTTAAGCATTTTTACCATTTTTTGTAATGGTTACAACGATTTACTTACTTTTTATTATATTTTTGCATAATAACATTCTGTTTATTTTTACAATTTTGTGAGTATTGCCTTTTTCACTTGATTTGGTTTGATAATTTGAAGTATGATGCCGCAAAGGAGGGCATCTATGCATTACATCACAACAAACAAGTACAAATTAACAGAATATCAGAATCAAAAAAATATAGTTTATGGCAAAGCGGAAGAGAAAAAGCCTCTTAAGATTCTAAAAACAACATTCCTTATCTTTATTCTATCTCTTATCTCCGCCATTCCGGCATTTGCCCTTGGATGGTCAAGGGGAATCTCCAGAAATGCATGGTGGTATGACCTTGGAAATGGCAACTACCATAAAGCTTCCTGGCAATGGCTGGACGGGAACAACGACGGCATCTCCGAGTGTTATCATTTTGATGACTACGGATGGATGGCGGAAAACACGATTACACCGGATGGCTATACCGTAAATCAAAGTGGAGCATGGACTGTAAACAATGTTGTACAGACCAAGTCCATCAATACAAGTAATACTTCTGTTAATGAGCAATATGAAAGAGAACTTCTTTCCCGCATCAACCAATATCGAGCTGCTCACGGTTTAAGCACTCTACAGGAAAGTGCAGGACTGAATCATCTTGCGAAAACAAGAGCCGGAGAATGTTCCGTTTTATTTTCTCACACACGTCCCCAGGGCGGTTCTATCACAAACGAAGCCGATGTATGCGGTGAAATCATTGCTTCAGGTCAGCGTACTCCGATGAAAACTGTTCAGGCATGGCAAAATAGCACAAGCCATAATCAGCTTATGCTACGTCCTGACTTTGTTCGATTCGGTGCAGGGTATTACCTTGACGCACGAGGCAATGACTATTGGGTGGTCTTGTTTAGTTTTTATAATTAGAAGTGGATATAGCCTTTAAAGAAAAGTGGACTGTAGAAAATCAAATTCTCTACTCCGCCGTTATACCGATCTGCTCTTTTTCTTTTTTCGTAAGGGTTCTTCCGGCGAGGATCTTGTTTATTTCTTCCTCCACCTGTTCTTTGCTCAGAATCTTATATACTGCGGAGCTCATATAATCCGCTTCCTGCGCATCCGGATTGTATTGCTTCGCATAATAACTTTGGTCGATGACAATGGTTTTTCCGTCCGGAGAAATATGACCGTTCACGTTATACTTTTTTATGGAGGGCGTGAAACTCATTTTCAGACGTCCGCTTGCAAAGTCCACCACATAGGCTTTTCTTTCCGTGTCATTATTTCGAATCATAAGAAGCAGTCCGGCGTTCTCGTTATACAAGTTGACGTCGTCAAAGCCTACCGGTGTCTGTGCACAGGCTTCATCCATCTCTATACTTGTAAGTCCACTTTTGCTACTCCAGTTAAATGCCGTATTGTTCTGTATGCCTTTGATGCGAATTTCCTCTCCGTTGCGCTCCAGATAGAGCGCCTCTCCGGGAATCTCCTCCACCGGCTTTCCTGTTTCCAAGTTAAAGAGGGAGATAATACCGGAGAAACGGTTCAGCGCCAGTATTTTGTTATCTTCCGACAGGAACATACTTTCCGCCGATTCATTGATCTCCGGATAGCTTTGCAGTTCACTTAAGTCCTCCGTATTGTAAACCTTCAGCCCCTCTTTCTCATCTAAAAGAAGGATTTCCTTTCCGTCATCTGAGAAATGGATGGCAGGAGAAATACTTTCCAATTCCACTTCTCTGTTCTCTTTCTTTTCCAGATCATAGAGCGCCAAAAACGGAACTCCGCTACTTCCTTTCTGCCAAATAGAGGCAAAGTACCGTCCGTCATTGGAAACAATATAGCTCTTCGTATTTTTCATAAGGCCAAAAGGAATAGTATTATCCAGTATGATTTTTTCACTCGTTTTTCCATTGTCCGCAGAAATCAAAAAAATCTCTTCCGTCAAAGAGAATCATCTTTGATGAATCGTTGGAGTTCGCTATGACCCTTGCATAAACCGGCTCTGCAGAGATTCTGGACTTTGTATCGATAATCTTGATTGTTCGGCTTTCATGCGAGTTGGCAATCAACTTACTTCCATCCTTCAGATACTTCAGTTCAGAGGGAGCAACTCCCCCATAATTCAAACCATCCTCAACAACAACCTTATCCTTCCAAATAGAGTATTTTCCATTTTCTCCGAAGGCAATGATGGTATTCGTCTCATAATTATAATTAAAATACTTCATATCCAGATTCTCAAAATAGACTTCATCCTGTATTTCACCGCTCTTTCCATCCAAGATAAATAATTTCGAGTAGGACTGCACCACCAGTTTCTCCCCATTCGGACTCTCTATAAAGGGCCTTACAGCAGTAGAACTGAAGTTTATATCCTTCTTAAAAAGAAGGCTTTTATCCGAAAGAGAGATTTTCCGTACATCCCAGTCGGTAAAAAGGAGCATGCTTTCTCCGTCTGCAGAATAGCTTGCCGTTTTGTAAGGCACACTATATTCAGCCTGCATGGCATCCACTTTCACCTCTCTTTCTATTACTTCCAAAATACTGCCGTCCTTCATGCTTCTTCTGGTAAGCTGATGATCATTGTTTTCACTTAAAGCAATCAGTACCTCACTTCCGTCTTTCTTGATATCTGCAAAACGGACCGATTCTGCGACCGTAAATTTACTTATCTCCTTCCAGTTCGTCGTATCAAAAACATAGAAGTCCGCCGTATTGCTGGTAAAGGAGACATAGAAAAACTGTGTTCCATCCTCAGAAAAACGAGTCAGCATCGGCACACCGGGGATTTCCAGTCGTGCTTTTTCCTCTCCCGTTTCCACATCATGGATGATAACACTACCGTCAAAAGATGCACTCACAAGGAGTTTGTCATCGTTGGAAAACACGAGCAGCTTCACCTGTTGGCTGTGCCCCGAAAACTCGCGCACAACTTCTCCATTTTCCACATCGGCAATTGCAGCCATATTGTTGTCCAAGCCATAGGCAATGTACTTGTCGTTATTGCTTAGCGCTATATAGGTCAGCTTGTTTCCGGTGGAAATCGAGGTCAAGGTCGATGCTCCTCCGTGATAGATTGCATCATTTAAAATGGAGCTTTCCTCTCCCGAAAGGCTCTCATAGGACTTCATGTTTTTACCTATAGACTTCATTGCTTCCTGCGCCACCAAAACCGACTTAAGATAATCCCCCTCTTTGGCAATGTCCTTCGAGGTCTTCATCAAGATGCGGGCATTGGACTGCACCGCTTCCTGTCTTGCCTGCTCCGCCTTTTGGTAGGCATTTGCCATAAATATACCGAAAAGCAGGAAAATGGCACCGGAAAGGGAGGAAATGGTCAGAATCAATCTTCCTCTTCTTTCCTTATCTCTTTGCTTCAGGTCACCGAAACTGCAAGAAAGCATCGCCGCAAGGATGCGATACTTTTCCGTTTTTAAGAGCTTAAGTGCCTGTTTCGTAAGCTCATGCAATTTTCCTTTGTTTTCATTTTGTAAGGTCTCATAGCCCGGAAAGTCCTTTTTCAGCACCTCTTCCGGTCGAATATCCGCCGCAAGCACATCTTGCAGGCTCTCATCCGCGCCTCTTTTCAGATCCTTTAATGGTGCAGAGAAGGATTCTTCCGGCTCTCCTTCAATAAGCACAGGAATAATCCTCTCATCTCCGTGGAGTGCTCTGAAGGTCCGCACCTCTTTCTCACACCACTCCGATAAAGGTGTCCTCTTGGAGCACAGCACGATAAGATAGTGACTTTCCTGCAAAGCCTCCTCGATAGAGGTACTCAAATCCTTAGCGGCCAGCTCTTCCCTGTCTCGAAAGACACGAAAACCGGTCTTTTTCCCGGTTTTATAGAGTTCCTTTGGCGGCTTAAAGCTTTCTATCATGCGGTGCAGCTCTTTTGCAATACTCTGGTCCGGCTCCACATGGCGATAACTGATAAAGGCGTCGTACTTATATTCTTTTTCCATCCTTAATACTCCTCTGCATCTTCCTCTTAATTCTGCTCTTCTATAGCTCTCTTCCTATTCCTCTTTATACTGCTTTTGGATAGTCCTCTTACTATTCCTCTTACTACTGTTTTGGGATAGTGATCTTCCTATTCCTCCTAATCCTGCTTTTGGATATCTCTCTTAGCGTTCCTCTTGAAACAGAGTGAATACGGAAAGCAGATCATATTCCGGGTGACAAATGTCGAATTTCTCCCCGATTACCATTGCCCAATCCTCAATCAGGCAAGGGTGTGTCTTTCTACTTTCATCCTTCTTTTCCCCGAAGCGAAAGCCCATAGCATAGTAACTGTTACACCATCTCTTGTGCTCCAGTCGGGAAAGGAAGTCCAGTACAGGATTTTCTTTTAGAAATGCTCGAAATTCCTTCTGAAAGGCTTCCTTGCTCTTTTTTTGCAAGTCTTGAAGACGGGCGAATTCTTCAAATTTTTCCTTTAGGTAAGTCCTCATCTCTTGACTGCTTTTTCCTTTTAAAACCGTTTTCAGGATTTCTTCTTTTATCGCAGCGTGAGATGCAGACTGTCTCGACGAATTCTTCTTCACATAGGAAAGCTCGTTCCAGCTTGTGCCCTCTCCCATTCCCGCTATAGAGGACGCCTGATTATAGGACTTGTTAAAGGCTTTCGCTCGCTTGTCCAGTTCTTCCCGGATAATGACCTCTCCCGTCATAATCTCCGATAGGTCTCCAAAACTTCGAATCTTCCCCTGATTTTGGGGCAGAAGCTTCGTTAAGTCCACGTTGGAGACATTGCGGATAATCTTCGGAACATTTTCAAAGTAACGATTGATGAGGTTTAAGGCCTTTAAGTTCTGAATCACATCCTGATGCATCAGGAAAATGAGCAGAGGCGCAGATTCTTCCCGGATGCTCTTTAGATATTGCCGCAGCTTCTCTTGCTGTTTCCATTCCTCTGTAGAGCTGCCAAGATCAAAGCAGTCTATTTCCAGCGCTCTTTTCAAACTTGTCATGGGAGCCATGCTCTGCATGTCCACTTTTTGCATATCCACTTTTTGTATATCCACTTCTTGGTTTGGATTTTGTATGTCCGGATTCCGACTTGCCACATCACCAATAAGCGTAAGTCTTGTATTTTTTCGCAGAGAAAGGGTCGCATCGTTAGCAAGCTGCTTTATCAGAGGGAGACTTAAGTCATTGATTCCGAAAAGTAAAATGTGCGGAGGGCGAATCGCTTCGTCCATATTTTCCACAGATATATCCTTGGCTTCCAACGTAACGGAAGGCATGGAAGAAGGGATGGTAGAGCTTACAGTATAGCTCGTAGCAGAACTTGTAGCAGGGCTTATATCAGATGCCTTATAAGAACTTATAGCAGGGCTTGTATCGGAACCGATATCCGAAAGTCCGGTCAGACTACGGAAAATGCTCTTTTTCACAAGCTCATCCTCCATAATCAGACGCACCGTCAGGTCTTTCTGATTAAAATGCAAACTATCCAGTTTCTTTAGACTTTCTTCTTTCTTTCTCTCTTCCTTAAGCAGTTCTTCCATATAGCCGGCCACCGTACCGGACTCACAGTGAACATAGGTGGAAATGGACTTTTTGGGTTTAATGCGCTGAATGACATTGGCATAGAGAGAGAAGTTCTCAAGGTCCGACTCTCCGCAGAAGAAAATGTACTTTGCTTTAGAAATATTCAGCGTAGAAAAAAGCTCCTTGATTTCATTTTTATCGCTTTTCTCAAAATCAAGCTGATAACACGCAATTCCCTTTTTCTCGTACTTATTCTTTAAACGTTCATCCAGAAAATCCTTTGTAACAAGAGATATCTTATAGTTTTTTTCTTTTTGTAAATTGCCGATTAGAAGCTCCCCCATCTCGCTGTTTCCAAAAAAGAGAACATGCTTTGCACTCAGGCGATTTACAAGTACATTTTTTACATGCAGTAAGACATTGGAAATCTGCGTAAAGATAAAGGCGGAGGTCAGGATCGGCGCCGCCCACTTTGCGAATTCATAGATGAAAGGAGTCTTCTCTTCCGGAGAAATCGGAGATACGAATAAGAATAGCTTAATCGTACCGTACAATACGGCAGAAAGAAGCTGCAAGGGGTCTTGAATTTTTGCGCTGTAATAGCCGAAAAGGCTCAATAATCCGAAAATAGTTGTTATGATGAACAAGAAAAGAATGAGTTTCTTCTTATAATAATTTTTGTTTTCCGTCATTTTCCGCTCCTGCTGTGTTTTAGTAAGGAATTTCCATCAAAGAAGAAGGTTCTGCCATAATAAAAGCTTCCTATCGAACTGCTAAGCCATCTAAAATAATGAATTTCCATCGCTTCTCTCCTACTTTTAAGAAAAGCCTTATCGATTATATATGATTTACTTCAAGTAATGCAACTTGAAGAATGGAGAGGAGATTTATCCGGAAGAATTTTAATAAAAGATATTACAAAAAAGGGGCTGTAAAAATATTTTTCTACGCAATATAGGTCTGAACTTGGGGCTCAGACTACCCCGCATTCAGACCTATATTGCAAAGAATCTTTTTATTATTTTTATTTTTTTACAGCCCCTTTTTCTTCGTTAACGATATGGGGTTTAGACACCATCCTGATAATTGGTCACTGTAAAATGTGCTATACCATCTTCTCCTACATCATAATGCCACTTATCATAGCTAAGTACATACAACATAAAAATCTGGTCAATACCGCTTACAAGAAGCGCATTATCTCTTCTACTCATTTCTACCGTAAGAGGAACATCGAATTTAACTTCTTTTCTACTAATATGACCCGCCACAGCTTTAAAGAAATCCTTCTTGTAATCCGTTATATCATATTCATACAAATCATAGCCCTCAAAACCAGGATTAGGCTCAATATATCCACGATATTTTGCATTATCAACCGGGGGCTTAGGCCCTTTTCGTCCCCAATTATATCGTTCATAAGTAGAAAACTCACTTCCCAGTTCATCACATTCTAAAAGACCGGTTTCATCGGTATGCCCTCCGATATAATTTTGGTTTTTCAACATTTTTCCGGATCCGTCTAAATAATAATATCGACTTGTCGTCTCAACCTGATCCCCAAACTTTTCAATAAGAGGATCATAAATCCATCCTGTCTCCATGTACCCTTCTTCGTCAAAATGATACCACTCCCCGCTAATTTCTTTCCATGCATTCTTGGGGTAAGTTCCGTTATCTTCTTTGTACCACCATCTTCCGTCTCCCTCCATAATCCACTGTCCCGCAAAGGCAGGAAGTGCCATAGAAAGACTGAGCGCTGCCGCCAGCACCATTGCTCCGATTTTTTTTGTCATTCTCATCTTTTTCTCCTTAAGATTTTTTCTCACGATAAAAAGCTTTGGTAGGAAAGGCAAGATTATCGCGTTACACACTTAAACCATATTACTAACATCGGCTGATTAAAGATTTTCATAACTCCATGCCTTAGGGAGTCTCTCGCCTCTTGCCCTCTCTTCCGTATCCTCCCTCTCGTCATAGCCGTCGTATGGCGCTGTAGGGTCATGCGGCTTCTGTTTTTTCATCGAATTACAAATCTTATCTCTGTGGCGAAAAGCAAATTCCAAGTCGTCTGTCCAGCCTGTATGTCCACTTATAATCTTCGGCGAAAGTCCTCTTTCTTTTAAAAGCTTTTCCAGTCTTTCAAGCGAACGAATAGAAAGTGCATTGTCTTCTGCAAGAGAATTCAAGAAGCTGTAGCCTCCGTCCGACCCGAACCAAATCGTATCTCCGGTAAAAAGATAGGCATCATCTATCAAATAAACCAAATGCCCCAAGGTATGTCCCGGCACCAAAATCGCCTCTACCTTAATATCTCCAATATAGAAAACATCCCCGTCTTGCAGGAGCTCGATTTCATTTTCAATATCCACTTTCGGAAGTTTATAGAGCTTAAAAAGTACTCTGCGGCGAAGTTCCCCGGTCAGATATTTACTTTCCGTTTCTCCAATATACAGTTTTGCGCTCTTAAAAATTCCTTCACTATCCTTCTCAACAGCACCGACATGGTCCGTATCGAGGTGCGTAAGAAGAATCTCCTCTATGGAAGATGGGGAAATATCGAGCCAGCCCATTTTTTCTTCCAGCCGCTCATAATTATAGCCGGCATCAATCATGATGGTTCTTCCATTTTTCGTATAAAAGTACACATTGGCAACCCACTCCCGAACAGTCGCCACTCTTTCATCAATCCATCCTGTATTTAAGGGCTTAAATATCTCTTTTCCCCGATACATAAAGGACATAAAAGATCTTTGTGAATCGGAATCCTTTTTTGACATTGTTTCTACCTCCAATGATTCTTATTTTCCCGGTTTATAGCATTCGTTTCCTTGCTTAGTTTAATCACTAAAATCTTATCCTTCCATCAGCCATTTCGTCAAATCCAATATCCTTATCCCATCTACATCAAACTCGTCCTTTCCCGTATTTGCAATAAGCAACTTCGGATAGGAATCTTTAATCGCACGCAAGGGGGATAAAGCTTTTGTAAGTGTATCTTCCCCTTCTATTTCATCTGTAACCTGTATGTAAAGTTTTTCCTTTTCTCTCATCGCCACAAAGTTGATTTCCTTCTGATAGAGCTTCCCTACATAAATATCGTAGCCTCTTCTTCGAATTTCAATTGCAACAAGGTTTTCATATATCCCCTTCCAGTCCGGTTTTTCTTTTTCCAGTAAGGCAAAGCGGAAGCCAAGATCTGTCAGGTAATACTTATCGGCAGTTTCTAAATAGACTTTCTTTCGGATATCATAGCGTTTTACTTTAAAGAGGAGAAACGCAGCGCAAAGGTGCTGTAAATATTTTCCTATCGTAATATGGTTTGTTTCCAAATGATTTTTTTTAAACAGACTCGAAATTTTACTTGCCGAGGTAGAGATAGAAAGATGAAGCATCAAATAGGCCAGCAGAGAGTCCAAAAGAGCCGAATCTTTAAGGCCGTATGTCTTTCGTAAATCCTTCTTTATCTTTTTATTGTATAATTCCTTGATATATTCCGTCTTATCTTCTTTGAATTTAAAGCGAAATGTTGCGGATAAACCTCCATATTTAAGATAGCCGGGTAAAATGGCGGGAGAAGGATCTTTTCTTTCATAGTACCTAAGATATTCGGAAAGGCTAAAGGGGTGAATCGGTAGTTCAATGGAATTTTCATCCCAAAAAGCAGTTTTATCCTCATACAAAAAAGAGGCATTGGAGCTGGAGAGGTAAATGTTAAACATTTTTCTCTCATATACACTTTGCATCGCTTTCTCAAAGTTCTTACAGTGCTGAACCTCCTCCACAATAAGAAAGTTCTTGCTCTTTTCCTCATATTTCATTTCAATATAGCTAAGCAAAGATGGACCGTCTTTTAACTCTGCATTTTGAGCGTCTTCCATATCCAGATAAAGGATATTTGCCCCCTCCACATGCTCTTCTATCCATTTCTGATAACTGTGCAGTAATTCCGACTTTCCTGCTCCCCTGATTCCGGAAATAATCTTTATTTTCTCCGTTTCCTGCAAACGAATCAGTCTGTTTTTATATTCTTTTCTATCCAGTATTTTCATCTTTATTTCTCTTTCAAAAGGGATATATTGTATTAGTTTTTGTAATTACAGTTTTAATATACTTTCAAAACTTATCCTTTTTTGTCTTATAGAATTTCAATATTTTAAATTTTGTGCCTTTTCTTGTCTCAAAATGAATCATTTTATATCTTCCTCTTATTTCAAAATGGATACTTTTTATCTCATATACTTTCAAAACTTAAAATTATATATATTTTAGAAAGCATCTCATGGCACAAGATTCTATGATTCTTCCCTTAGAGATAAGCATGATTCCCTGTTTTGAGAAAAATCCGCAATAGAATTGTTTGTATTTATTTTTTAAATTTATATTTTCCCTTGCCATAGCCGGATACATTTTCAATAATACCGGCCTGCAACAGATTGAGCAGGAATTTCGAAGCACCGGAGTTCTTTAAATGCAAAATTTCAATAACGGCCGTTCTTCCAAATATCTTTTGGAAAGCAAATTCTTCAAATAGCCTCTCAATATGACTTATCGTTTTACTTGAAAACTCGGCGGACTTAAGAGAAAGAAGCGCTATGAAATGCTCTTTTTCACTTTCCTTATTCTCGTTATCGTTTTGCATTTTTACATCACAACACTCTATAACCGCTTTATGGGTCGCCAACTTTACTTTTTCTGCAATTCTGTTTTCTCGCTCTGTTCTCTCCTTTCGATACAATTCTTCTGCAAAAACAGTTTTCTCTGTATTCACATTGTCCCCTATAATATGGGCTTCGGTGATCCTTTCTTCTACTTGCTCTACTTCCCTTTCTCTGGCAATGATTTCTTCCAACTTTTTGACTTCCAGCTCTTTGATAATTCTTTCTACCTCTTTTCTTATTTCGAGCTCTCTGATAATTCTCTCTTCTTCTTTTTTTGCCTCCAACTCTTTTGCAAGTCTTTCCTCTTCCTTCTTTGCTTCCCGTTCTCTCGTAAGCCTTTCCTCTTCTGCTTTCTTTATCTCCACGCTAATATGCAGGCTTTCATTATCCAAGAGATTCTGTTCATTTAAGAGCAGGTTCCGAAGAAAAAGTTCAAGATATTCCGTTGTTCCAAAAATCCCTTTCTGCAGATTGGTATAGTTTGCACGGACAAGCGCATTCCTAAAATACAAGGGATTTTCCGCAAAAGTATTGTTCTGAATAGAAAAGCCGAGTGATTCCAAATATTTGATAAAGAAAATGGCTGAGACTCTTGTACTTCCTTTAGAAAAGGCATGAATCTGCCAAAGTTCCGCTATAAACTCTGCAAGATGCCGAATGATTTCTTCCATGGAAAGCCCTTTATAAGAAAAGTCTTTTTCCTCCATAAATAAGCATGCCAGCATTTCCTGCAGTTCCGCTTCACCGGCATATAGCACACTTTCTTCATCCAACACCCATTCTTTTCTTTTGATATTAAAATCTCGCAGACTTCCGGCTGAATCCTCCATTCCCTCGAAAAGCTTCCGATGAATGGCGATATAGGTATTTACGGAAAAGGAAAATGCTCCCTCTGTTAAAAGAGCAAAGGTCCCGGCAGCAAGCCTATCCGCTTCTTCCGCCTTCCTATCCACTGCTCCCTCTGCATCTTCTCCGTAATAATCCTCAATGGTTTTACAGGCTTCTTTGATGGATATACCACCCGCGATATTTTGAATTGCCGTATCAATCAGGAACTTTGAAATCTGCAGTCCCCCCATAGCCTGTAACCCTATTGCCGTGCTCCAGGCATAACTTTTTGTTTCTCCATCCGGCTCTACTTCTCTGCAATACTCTTTCAATGCTACTTCTTCCATGAACGCTACCTCATCAATTCATTCTCAAAGCTTCTGCAATCGATTTACTCACGCAAAGATAAATAAGTTCTTTTTAATATTATTCTTATTATATAGCGAATAGAATTTTTTTTCTGCGAAAAAAGAGAATCTCTACCCTAAATAGGAGAGATTCTTTTTATTTTATATATAAATACTATTCTATATTCTTCCAAAAAGCAAAAATCCCACTATCGTTAAAATCATCAGGCTTTCCTGAATATAGGTGTATCTTTCCACTTTGGACACAATACGATAACGCCCCGGACTTTTTGCATAGTCATAGAAGCAGTAGGAACACCATAAAGCGTTTAAGAAAAGGAGCAAAACGGACAAGCGGCTCAGCCTCCATACCAGGATGAAGTTCGTGCAAATGTCTACCCAAGTCAAAATAAAGACA
Source organism: Oribacterium parvum ACB1 (assembly GCF_000238055.2). GTDB lineage: Bacteria > Bacillota > Clostridia > Lachnospirales > Lachnospiraceae > Oribacterium > Oribacterium parvum. The sequence continues at coordinate 1,396,422 of NZ_KE148312.1, read as the reverse complement.
AAGCGGATACATTTTTTATAGCCGAAAAGCTTGGAATAGGTCACATATTCCGTCTCTTCCTCCGGCGCCCGAATTTTTCTGGAAATCTCCCAAATAAGCGCCGGAAAATACAGGGTAAGCACTGCCATGAAATTGGTAATATCGAAAACGGGCAGTTTATACTTCATAATGGTATAGGAAATCACGTAGAGGTTTAAAAGAATCTGCACCGGGTTATGAGTAACGAGAGCCAGTGGCAGGGACTTTGCAATCTTATGCTTTTGGAAAAACCACACCGCCATTAAGCTTCCGTAGGTGTAAAGAATAAAGCAGAAGATAAAGTTCTTCATAAAAAGGAAGTTAAGGAGCAAGGTAAAGGAAATGAGAATGGTCGCAAATATCCTTAGATCCGTCTTCGTCACTCTTCCGGAGGGAAGGGGGCGAAAAGCAAAGAGTCGCTTATCCAGCTCATAGTCCTTAAAGTCATCCGCAATTCTTAGCCAAAGTAAGAAGCTAAAAACCGTGAAGCTGCAAATTAGCATGCCCAAAATATCATGCTGCACAAAAAAGCTGTAAAATGCCGACTGTCCCTCTACCGAGTGATACGAAAGAAGTGTATCCTTTCCCACACCATGATTTAAGAGCACAATAAAGTAGATTTCCAGGAAAATCATTACGCCCAGTCCCAATCTTGGCACTATGGGATACATTTCCTTAAAGTAGATATTTAAGCGTTTAAGCCTTTCCATAGCCTATCCTTTCCCCGATTTCCAGCTTCGTTTCCAAGCCCTTGTTCGTATTCTCAAAAAGGTCATCGTCAATCACAATTTTATCATTGAGCATTTCCACAATAGTCGAGCCGCCCAAGGAAAAATAGCCCTTTTCTTCTCCTGCGGCAAAGCAATGAGCCAAATGATTTTTCCCGCTAATTTGAATATTTCCCTTTTCTCTACAACACTCTGTCCCTTTTTCTTTATGGCACTCTACGACTTTATCGAAAGACGGTTTACATCCCACATGATTATGAATATGCCCCACCAGCATTGCCCCCACTTCCACATGAAGGATTTTCCCCATGCTACTCAGTTCCAAAAGACTGATTTCTCTTTTGTTTTCGGAAAATGCCTTAAAGTGGGCTGCCTCTTTTCGTACGCTGTCCAGTCTTCCCTTGATTTTCTTTGTTCTTAAAAGCTTTCCTCTAGCCGGGAAAATATAGCGATGATAGTCCGGCAAGCTCAGGCGAAAAACCAATAGCGTTCCACCTTTCAAGAATTCCGGACAGGGCGCTTTCAGAATTTTTTCTATGGAATAGAGATTTCCTTTGATTTCCAAAGGGAGCGGATTGGATGCCTTTCTTTCATTCTGTCTTTCATTCTGTCTTTCATTCGGTCTATCTTTCCGAGTAGCATCTTCCTGTAACCCGGTCAATCCTTTAGCACAGTTTTTCGTACTACCTTTCGTACTGCTCTCTTTTTTCGAATCAGATTTCTCCGGAAGCACAATCCTTCCTTCTTGATCTATTTTATACGCCAGAACCTTTCCGGATGCTGTGGCATAAAAAGGCTGCTGCCCTTCCCGTCCTTTTTCCCGTCCTTTTTCCTGTCCGTTTTCTCGTATCTTTTCCTTCCAATCCTCTCCATTGTCCTTCGTATTTTCTTTCCCCGCATCCCTTAAGTACACCGCTTCTTTTCTGGAAAAGAAAGCCCCAAAGCTATTATAATTTTTCTTTAAATACTCCTTGGGAAGTCCGTATTTTTCCACGAAAGGCGCAATCTCTTTTTTAGAAAGAAAGCTGTTGTAATACAAGCCTCGAAGAAAGGAAAAATAGGGGCGGGCAAAAATCATTTTGAGAAGAAGTCTTCCGAGAAAATGATGGTACAAAAAATAAATGGCTTTCTGTCCGTACTCCTCTTCTTGAATCAGCCTTCCTGTTTTTCGCTCGATAATGGAAGGGGCATTTTGCTCCTTTTTTATCGTTTTTTCCCTAATACCTTCTGTCTGCTTCTTCTGCATAAAACTTTTCAACGTCTTCAACATGCGGCTTTTATGTTCTCTTTGCATAAATTGTTTCTCCCCCGGCAGTATTTGCTTTTCCGCCTACAGCTTTCTCGCGAGTAAAATCACAAAGAGAACAGCTAAAAGCAGTAGGCCGATGCGTGCTTTCAAACTCGGCTTCTTCATCTTGAAATGAAAAACGAAGAAGAAAGAGAGTAAGACATACAAAAGCTCTCCGGGGAGGATTTTCTCAATGGAAAAATATAAACTTAAAAGACCATAGCAGGGAATGAAGAAAGAGGCATAGGTCACGGCAAGGCCAATGAAATAATCTCTCTTCTCCCCGGCGCTTACGTTAAAGTAAGCAAGTCTGGTCACCACCGAAAGGAGATATACTACAGAAAGCGCAAAAGAAAAGATGCCAAGCTTTGCAAAGTACTGTAGATAAATCTGCACCGGAAAAACGCCAAAGGAAATCATATCTGCCAAAGAATCAATCTGCACTCCGAAGGCTTTTTCCAAATCATTTCTTTGAAAAGAGTTGGCCACCATGCCGTCAAAGGTATCGCAAAGCCCGGCAAGAAGAAGCAAAATAAGGGAAAATGCCAAGCTTCTCCCATAGAAGATTCCATATAAAGAAAGGGAAAGTCCAAGATAGGTTAAAAGCACACTGGGGTGATAGACCCCTAAAAAAATTTTCTTCATTAATTTTTCCTCAACGAATGCAACAAAATATTCTTAGCATTTGTATTTCTATTTCCTCTGCTATTTGCCAATATATTCTATTTATTTAATGACTATTTTTCAGTTTTTTATAGATATTTCCGCACCCTAAAGAGAATCAGTAGACAGTTCACGAGAACATGGGTAAACCCTCCCAGGAAAATCGCTAATACAGTTTGTACAGGTGTCAGATGCACCAGTATGCCAAGGCAAAGCATAATCCCAAGCATGGAATCAATTTGATCCAAAACAAAGAAAATGAGCTTTAGCCCTCGCCTTCTGTCTCCCTGCTCCGATGCAGAAACCGAAAGTCTCCTTTTGATAAAGCTATTGGGCAGTTCGAAGAGCATATACAAAAAGCCGAAAAGCATGCCAATCAGAAAATTAAATCCGGGGGCATTTTCAAAGTACAAATACAAAAGGCTTCGCTTAGTTTCTCCTAAGCCCTGCAAGAGAAGTCCCCAAAAGAGTTCCATAAAGCCGCCAAGAAGAGTCATGAGCCAAAATCCCAAAACACTTTTACTGTCCCCGAAAATCCGCTTTCCGTCTGTCCAGTTTTTCCCTCCGTCAATCGGTTTGCAACGACTCTTCAAGAAAGGAATTTTCAAAAGCAGCATATTGAAAACGCCTGCCAAAATCACCGGGAACATGGTGATGTATAAAGACAATATCCACTGCATAAATACTATTTACCCCAAAAAATACTTTCCGATGGCAATCCCCTGAATCAGAAAGAAAGCAATGCCGAAGCAAAGCACTCCTGCTGCCGCTAAATCCTTCGTTACCTTGATTTCCGGGTGCTCCTCCTTTGTCGAAAAATCACAAAGATGTTCTATTGCCGTGTTCATATACTCCATTGCGTACACCCCGGCAGAGCATAAAATCACCGCATACCAAGTGGCCAAATCTGCTTTTAAAAAGAAATCCAATAGAACAAAAAGGACATTCAGACAGAGGTAATATTTATAATTTTTCTCTGTTTTTAGACCGAAATACAGCCCTTTCAGAGCACAGGCTACACTTTGTCGAAACGTGATATTTTTCATCTAAGTTTACGAAAACTCCTTTGCTAACAATACATACTCTCTACTTCCCACGCATTTATCCTGAAAATAGCCTTCGCTGGCCTTCCCTTTTTGAATCAGTGCCGCAATAGACCTTGCCTTTTTCTTTTTTAATCTTTCCGCGACCAGCTGAGAAAAGGCCAGTCCCAGACCCTCTGAACCTTTCTTCACCGCCAAATACAAAAGAATATAGCAGCTTGGCCTTCTTTTCCGGAGAAGAATGTGCAAAAGGCGAATCGGATTGAGAGACTGTTGCAGTAGATTTCCATAGTCCGGAAGGCAGAGGAAGAAACCTTTCAGCTCTTCCTTATCATAAGCCAAAAAGACCATTTCTTCATCTACAATATACTTTAAGGAGCTGTAAAGGATTAGAAAAGACTCTTTGTCAATATGGCGAAAGCCTTGAAAATCCTTATAACGCTCCATTAAAAGCGGATAAATTCCCGAAAGATATCGGTCAAAGTTCTCTTTTGTAGGGTGCAAAAATCGATAGCCCTTTTCCTGAAAATGTTCCAAGCGCTTCTTTGCCTTTACATTTTCATAGGAAGGATCCAAAACATCGTAAAAGTGGGAAACATAACGCTTACAGATCTGAAATCCTGCTTTTTCAAAAAGATAAGGATAATAGGCTTTATTCGCCGGTTCCCCGGTATAGGGCATTTTTTCTTCCAAAGCAAAACGATACCTCCCGAAAAAGGAAAGGTCAATCGGGCCTTTCAGTCCTTTTTTCCCTGCTTTTTGGGCTTCCCTTTCGCAGGCTCCCAAGAGTAAAAGGGCAACTTCCTCTTCCTCTATACTTTCATAGAAGCCTGCAAAGCCGTAGTCCTCATCTTCATACAGTGTTAAAGCAATCCGCCCTGCTACGCTTTCTTTTTCCTCAGAAACGCTTACGCAAAGAAAGGGCAGAAAACGAAGATTTCCTTGCACTAAAATGTGCTTTCCCGAAAGTACCGCTTCCTCCATTTTCCTGTCCTGCATAAGCTGTGCCTTTTTATATAGCATAGCGGGAAGATTTAAAAACTGCTCTTTCTCCCCTTGATCCTTTACCGCTTTGATTCGATAGTTCTTCATTTTCCCTCTCTATTTTAAAACAAGTGGGAGATTAAAGTTTCGGATTTCCCCTCTCACTTGTCTTGCAATCCTATTTTTCCCTTTGCTGTATGACACTGCAAATACCTAAATCCCCGTCTATCTCCACAATGTCTCCGCTGTGCAGCTCCTCCATAATATTCGGAATATTGACCACCGCAGGCTTTTCCAGCTCTCTTGCAAGAATGGCACTGTGGGATAGCAGAGAGCCTCTTTCCGTAATGAGCCCTTCCGCCATATTGAGATACGGGAACCAACCCGGGTCTGTAGAATAGCTTAAGAGGATTTTCCCCTTAGCCTCCGCTACTCTTATCTCCTGTAAGCGTTTAATCTTTAAAACCTCTCCCCGGAAAATGCCCTTGGAAACGCCTCTCCCAAGGAAAACTCTTGGAGTGGATTCGCCATCCTCTTTTCTTTCCGTTTCTCCTTTTCCCTCTTCTGTATCCCGGCTTTTTCCTTCTTTATTTCCCTTTCCCTTGAAGGATTCATAACTTAAAACCCTAATTTCCCCTTCCAGAGGATCTCTATCCACCTTTCCGAGGAGTTTTACCCGGGACAAAACAGGAAGTCTTTCATAGGCCTTTCGAAGTTCCTTGTCTCTTGCAATTTTCAAGGAAAAATCCTTGCCGGAAAAGAGCATTTCCTCTAATTCCTCTAAGCTAAGATAGTATACATCAAAACCTATCGTTTTCTCTCCAATCTTATCTACAATGCTCCGCATAAGACCGAAGCATCTAGTGCGATGAAGACGGGAAATCTCCCGATTATTGCAGGAGGATTCGGCTAGACGATAAAGGAAAGACTTTCGCAGTTTCGCCTCAGAGGGCTTCTCCATACGGCTCGTCTCTTCGCAATCTTTCTCCGAGCAATCTGTCTCTATGCTATCTTTCTCAAAACTGTCTTTCTTCCCATAAGCTTTTTGCATACTATGCTCCGCTTCCGAACAGTCTTTCCGAAGGCTATACTTTTCTTTCGGAAAATCTCCCCGGGAATCTTGCCCCGCCTTTTCCGTCTCTAAAGCATCCAAAATCCACCGGTCCAGAAGCTCTTCATTGGTTCTGTAGGTTCTGGTTTCCAGCTTCAGCTCTCCCTCTATCCGGTCTCCATAGGCAGAAATATAGCTTTTCTTTTCCCTGCGGTATTCTCCGCTGTCTAAGCCATGCTTTCCAGCTACTGCCTTTAAGGCGGAAAGCGCTCGCACAGGCTTCATGGTTTCTAAGGAAAATGCCGTTTTCTTCCCATACAGATGCGTACTGATAAAGGACACCATGTCATTCATCAAAGTAATATCCCACTCTCTTAAGAGGTCTTCCTTCATCTTTAAAAAGAGCGAAAATAGAGCCTTGACATCCTCTTCGTCTTCTACCTGTTTTGTATAAGAGGCATAGCGCTCTTTAAAAAAGCAATCCAAGGCCTTCATTTTCCTTTGGGAAACTAAAAAGTAATAGCAAAATAAAAAGGCTATTCTGCACTTTAAAAAGAAGCTCGGCTTCTTCTTGGAAAAGGATATTTCTTCATTGGATACCCCAAGCATTCCCTGCCATACCGGAATGATTTTCTTAGAAAAGGGAAGGAGACGCAGGATATCATACCAAGAGGAGATTTCATAATACATTCTTCCGGAAAATTCTCCCACCATGCGTTGAAAAAGTTCCTTATAGGAAGAAACTTTTTTCCCCAGAAAGCGTCTTCCGAGAGAAGTAAAAATCCCGCAGTACATTTCCTTTGCAAAGCTCACACTAAGAGGAAGGCAGATTCCCGGAAAGCTTTCGGAGATATTGCTGTTGTCTAAAATTCGAATGGGAAGATGTGTGTCTAAAGTAGTGATTTCTCTGGCCTGTAAAATGTAAATCTTCCCCCCTTCTATGGCAAATTCTATATCCATGGGTTTTTGAAATAACTGCTCGATTCTTTCGCCAAGGGTAAATAATGTTTTAAGCTCTTTCTCTGTAAGAACAAGTGTTCCGGCACGATGGTCTTTCTTTGAATCAGCAAAGTTTTCGTTCTCTAAGCGAATCCGACTTGCTTTCTCTAAGTCTGCATCCTTTTCATCTCCCATATAGTTATCCCGCAGTTTTCCCTCTTGATACAAACATTCCCCCGGAAAATAGTGGTAGGTCAGTACATTTTCCTGATCCTCCACTACCTTATCTCCGAGACCCTGTCCGAGAACCGCCACCATTTCGCTGAGAAGTCCTTTTGGATTTTTTGTAAACAGGACACCGGATTTTTCCGGAAAAAGCATTTCCTGAATGATGACGGTTTCTACTGACGATTCTACTTTTCTCTGTTCCGCTTTTTTCTGTTCTGCTTTTTTCTGTTCTGCTTTCTCCTGCAGTTCTTCTTTCCCCTGCTTTTGGGAACAGTATTCTTCCTTCCCCCTATTCGCCTTTTCTTTATAATCCAGGCTTCCGGCGTAGGACGCAAAAACCTCCTGCACCGCTTCCTCTACCTTCTCTCTTTTTACATTTAAACGCGTCAAAAACTGCCCTGCAAAGGAATGCTCCCCGCCGTCTTCTGCGGAAAAATTGGAGCGAACGGCAAAGAAGTCCTTTTCGGAAAAAGAAAGATCCGGCTCTTCTCTTTCCGAAAGCACGATGAATTTTGGCACAGGAAAGCCCTCCGCCGCTAAGATTCCCAAGTTCTTTGCCTTCATTTTATACTCTCTATTCTCTCTGCCTATTCGGCTTATTTTCTAAAATACAACAACCTATCTTACCGTGATTCCCAAAGAAATACCATAGCTACCTGTGTAGAAGTTTAGGCGATAATCGTTCCTTTTTTACTACATCTAATTCATACGCTTGAAAAGCTATCCATTTCACCTTGCATGAATTATAGTAAGTTTTTTCTATTTTATACTTTAAATATTAAAAATATTTTGTTATTATTAATGAAATATAAACTGCAATTCACCATTCTACTTATGTAAATTTGCATAAGTTCTCATGACAGAAAGGAGTTTGTATGAGAAAATCGTTCGTGAAACTCGCTCTTGCACTTGGTTGTGCCCTATTCGGAATACTTTCTCTCACTGCCTTTACCGGCTTTGCCAAAAATTATGATGACGAAGTGCAGACCTGGCAGATGTTATCCCGTCGCTGGGACGAAACTCTTTTGCAGGCACGTGAAGAAGAGTTTATCAAGGCCATTAAAGAGCAGAAAGGCATCGAAGACTTTATTGTTCCGGATATTGCAGAAGAAGAAAAAGAAGTAATCCGTAATTTCTTCCGAAGCTTTGAAGGAAAAAAAGACATCCGCTATATCTACAGTAAGATGCCGATACTCCACCGTGTAAGCGGGACCGATGAGTACAATGATCTTCGTGGTATCATGGAATTAAAGTTTCAGGTTACGGAACGATCAAACAAAGTGACTGAGCATACCGTTCTTATGAAAATGGCACAGCTTGGGGATGCACAAGCGCAGAAGTGGAAAATCATCGGGATTCTCTGGCAGGATAAAGGAATCGACGTATCCGATGTAAGCCTATATCAGTTGGAAAAGCCAAGACGAGGAGAAGAAGTTTGTATCATGACTACCGATGCGGGTGTAATTAAATTGCGTCTCTTCCCTAAGAAGGCTCCCATTGCCGTACAAAACTGGATTACGCTCTCCAAGCAAGGCTTCTATAACGGAACCCCCTTTGCCAGAGTCATCAAGGACTATGTTATCCAAGGAGGAGCCTTGGACGGTTCCGGAGACGAATCAAAATCCAGCTACAACGGTTTCTTCCAAGATGAGGTCAATATGGAACTCCACAACTTTAATGGCGCCCTCTGCTTGGGAAATAACGGTCCCCATACAAACGGAAATCAGTTCTATATCGTGCAGTGTAGCAAAGTGCGAAACGAAACCTCCCTTCCCATTATTTCCTTCCCGGAAAATGTAAAGGCAAAGTACAGGGAAGTCGGCGGTATCCCCGAATTAGACGGCCGCTACACCGTACTCGGGCAGGTTTATGAAGGAATGGATGTTGTTGAAAAAATCGCCTCACAGGAAACCAACCAGGACGATGCACCGGTGTCGAATCCCATCAATATTCAAAGCATTAGATTTCAAAAATATTGATTCAGTAAAGAGACAGCGCAAGCTACTTGAGCAATGGTCTTTAAGAATTGCAAATACACCGGCGGCAATCCTCCGGTGTATTTCTATATACAAGCTATATTTTTTCCTTTTGAAAACGCAGCTATTCATGCATCATAAAAAACCATAACATTTTTCATGATATTCGCAACATTTTGCCATGCCAAAAGTACTTTCGTTGCCTATAATACAAGGCATAGGGAAGATTTTTAGAGATTTTCCAAGTCAGTATAGAGAATATAAAACACTTTCTAAGAGTGGAATAAAGGGTCGATTTTTCAGCAGGATCGAAGTCGGATTGCTATCATCAAGAGGATTTCAGACAAAAAGCTAACTTCTCTTGTAATAAAAATGAAGATACAGAGTGGACCTTTATCCATTCTTTTTCTTATACAAAAATTTACAAAAGATACAAAAGGAGGCATTTTATGAAAAAGTACGCGTTAACTCTTGGGCTTTCCATCATGGCCCTCGCAGCATGCGGGAAGCAGGCTGAGCAGGCAGACAGCAAGCCTGATAGCCAGCAGGCTGAGGAGACCACTATGGCTGCTGAGGATTCTCAGACATCCGACTCCGGAACCACTCTTTCCGTGCAAATTTGGGATCCAAACCAGGAACCGGGCATCCAGGAAATCATGGATGATTTCACAAAGGAGACAGGAATCAAAACAAAAATCTCCGTTGTTCGTTGGGCAGATTATTGGACCGCAATGGAAGCCGCTGCACAGGGTGGACAGCTACCGGATGTATTCTGGATGCACTCCAATGAATCCGAGCGTTATATGAGTAATGATATGCTTCTTGATTTGACCGATCAAATCAAAAATTCCGAAGTCATTCAGACAGAGAACTATCCTGAGGATATCTGGGGACTTTATAGCTATGAAGGTAAGAATTACGCTGTACCGAAGGATATCGACACCATAGCGCTTTGGTATAACAAGAAGATGTTTGATGAAGCAGGACTGGACTATCCTACCGTAGACTGGACTTGGGATGATTTAACCGATGCCGCTCGTAAGCTGAAGAAAGAGGACGGATCACAGTACGGTCTTTGCTTAAAGCCGGACAATGACCAAGCCGGATACTACAACATGATTCTAGACAGAGGCGGCTATATCTTAAACGATGATAAGACCAAGTCCGGATACGATGATCCAAAGAGCATCGAAGCTATGAAGTATGTAGAGACTTGGATTAAAGAAGGTCTGATTCCCTCTGCAGAAACCATGGCTGAGAATTCGGAGGATGTACTTTTCCAGTCCGGCAAGTCTGCAATGTGCTTCCAGGGTTCCTGGATGATTGCCGCACATAAGAATAATGAATTCAGTTTGGCCAATGCAGACTGTGTAGAACTTCCGAAGGACAAGGTTACCGGAAGAAGAGTTTCCATCTACAACGGCTTAGGTTGGGCTGCTGCAAAGAATACCGAGCATCCGGAAGAAGCATGGAAGCTGATTGAATATCTCGGTTCCGAGAAGGCACAGAGAAAGCAGGCAAGTCTTGGTGTAACCATGTCCGCTTACAAGGGCACATCCGACGAGTGGGCAAAGAGCGCTCCCTTTAATTTACAAGCTTATCTCAATATGATGGACGATATGGAGATTCTTCCCTATTCCAGAAGTACTATTGCATGGGAAGATGTCAACACACAGCTGGTAACCAAAGTGTATACCGGAGAGCTGACCATGGAAGAAGCTTGCAAGCAGATGGCTGCGCAGATGAATGAGAAACTCGCTGAAGAACATAAGTAATAAATCGTTTTTTGAGGGAGCTGTGAATACAAGTATCGAAAGACTGTGTTTCACAGCTCTCTTTTAAAGGAGTAGTCATGGCTGGACAGAAAAAAGGATTATTTTCCTTTACAAGCAGAGAAAAAAACGAGTTCCTTTGGGGATGGCTTTTTATCCTTCCAACCGTACTCGGCTTAGTCATTTTAAATATTATTCCCATCATCAACACGATTATCCAAAGCTTTTATAAAGCAGGAGATTTCGGAAAGGGAAATATTTTTGTAGGATTTAAAAACTATCAAAATGTCTTTTCCGATGCAGAGATTTGGCAGGCACTATGGAATACGGTTCGCTATGCTTTGGTGGAGGTGCCGTTTTCCATTGTTATTTCTCTGCTCCTAGCTATCTTATTAAATAAAAAAATAGCAGGAAGATCTTTATACAGAACAATCATTTTCCTTCCTATGGTTGCCGCTCCCGCTGCGATCGCCATGGTTTGGAGATGGCTTTATAATTCGGACTTCGGCTTAATCAACCATATATTACACCTAAGAATCAGCTGGATCAGCAATCCCAAGTTCTCTCTTTACAGTATTGCCGTTATCGGCATCTGGTCCATCCTCGGATATAACATGGTTCTCTTTCTTGCAGGGCTACAAGAAATACCGGGAGACTACTATGAAGCGGCGGAGATTGACGGCGCTACTGCCGTGACAAGCTTTTTCCATATCACTTTACCGCTTCTTTCTCCAACCATTTTCTTTGTACTGGTTACGCGCGTCATCGCCTCCTTACAGGTCTTTGATTTGATTTACATGATTATGGATAAAACAAATCCGGCCCTCAATAAAACCCAGTCTTTGGTTTATCTTTTTTACAAATATTCCTTTGTAAATAAAAATATCGGATATGGCTCTACTATTGTTGTCGTCCTCATGTTCCTGACTCTGCTGGTCACAGTATTACAGATGATCGCGCAGAAAAAATGGGTCATTTATAATTAGGAGGGAAGATGGAAAGTTTAGAAAGAAAAAGAAAAATCTCAAAAATCATCGTCCATTCGGCTTTGATACTTGTCTCCATCACGATGCTTGTTCCCTTCTTCTGGATGGTTTTAACTTCTTTTAAAACAGCTACCGAAGCTACCTCCGTCAATCCTTTTGTCATTTTTCCAAAACAATGGAGAACCGATGCCTTCAAAACCGTTTTCCGCAATATGAATTTTTTTCTATTGTACAGAAATACACTCCTCTTGATTCTCTTTAGGGTGATCTGTGCAATAGTAACTGCAACACTTGCCGGCTATGCCTTTGCAAGATTGCATTTTCCCGGAAGAGATCTGGCATTCTCCCTTGTCCTTTTTCAAATGATGGTGCCGAATCAGGTGTTTTTGATTCCGCAATATCTGATGGTTTCCAAACTGGGAATGCTGAATACCATGTTTGCTCTGGTCTTTCCCGGTATGGTTACCGCCTTTGGAACCTTCCTTCTGCGTCAGGGCTTTATGACTCTGCCGACCGACTTGGAGGAAGCCGCAAGACTGGACGGTTGCAATATAGGACAATGCTTCTTATTTGTCATGATGCCTCTTATGCGTTCCAGCATGGTGGCTCTGGGTATCTTTACCGCACTTTTTGCTTATAAAGATCTGATGTGGCCGTTAATTGTAAACACGGATAAGGATATGCTCGTCCTCTCCTCTGCCTTAGCCAAGATGCAGGGACAGTATGTGACAAAATTCCCGGAACTCATGGCAGCCTCATTGATTGCCTGTCTTCCCATGATTATTTTATATGTCTTCTTCCAAAAGCAATTTATCGAAGGAATTGCAACCAGTGGAGGAAAGCTGTAGTAAAGCTACTATTAGACGTCCTATCCATTCCGGCAAGAGAATTCATAGGCATTTTATAAAAGATTACATAGACATTTTATAAAAGATTACATAGATATTTTATAAAAGATTACATAGATATTTTATAAAAGAATACATAGGCATTTTATAAAAGAATACATAGACATTTTATAAAAGGAGCATACAATGAATTTTGCAATTGTATTTCATAAAGAAGAACGTGTTTTTCACCTCTATAACGAAGAAATATCCTATATTATGCGCATTATGGAAAATGAGCAGTTGGAGCACCTTTATTATGGAAAGAGAATCCCTGACAGAGAGGGATTTTCCTATTTACACGAAGAAGCCAGAAGGTCACAGATGAGCGTATGCATTCCCGAGCCGGGACTTCTTTCCATGCATTACAGTGCACAGGAATACCCTTCTTACGGTACAGGAGACTACCGGAGCCCTGCCTTTAGCATTTTACAGGAAAATGGTTCCCGTGTATCCGATTTTAAGTACCGTTGTCATGAGGTAAAAAGCGGAAAGCCCTCCTATCTTCCACTCCCCATGTCCTATGTGGAAAAAGAAGAGGAAGCATTGACGCTCGACATTACTTTATTTGATAATCTGTCCCAAACCGAAATGGTTTTGGAGTATACATTGTATCGAGATTATCCCATACTCTGCCGAAACGTTCGTTTTACCCAGAAGGGAAAAGAAAAGATTTTTCTGGAAAGAGCCATGAGTATGAGTCTGGAGTTTATGGACAAGGATTTCTCTCTTTTGCATCTTTCCGGTGCTTGGGGAAGAGAACGCTATCTTAAGAAAAGAAAGCTGGAAATGGGAATCCAAAGCATACAAAGTTTGAACGGAACCTGTTCAGGAGCAGAGCATAATCCTTTCATTGCACTTTTAAGAAAGGGAGCGGATGAAGATCAGGGAAAAGTATATGGATTCAATCTGGTCTACAGCGGTAATTTTCTCTCTCAGGTAGAAGTTTCCACCTTTGAAATGAGCAGGGTTATGCTCGGCATAAATCCGGAGCATTTCTCCTACTGCCTATGTGAAGGAGAATCTTTCCAAAGCCCGGAAGTAATTCTGGCATTCAGCGACAAGGGCTTAAACGGGCTCAGTCAAGCGTACCATCGTTTTATGAAGAATCGCTTAATGAGCAGCAAATGGAAAAACCGAGAACGTCCTATACTCCTGAACAACTGGGAAGCTACCTTCTTTGATTTTAACGAAGAAAAAATTCTGCAGATTGCTAAAAAAGCTAAAGAAGTCGGAGCAGAGCTTTTTGTTTTGGATGATGGCTGGTTCGGAAAACGAAATGATGATTATCGAGGACTTGGCGATTGGGATGCTAACCTAGAAAAGCTTCCGGGCGGAATAAAAGGATTATCGGAAAAAGTCGTGGCCATGGGCTTAGATTTCGGTCTTTGGTTTGAGTTGGAAATGATCAATATGGATTCCGGTTTATACCGTGCGCATCCCGACTGGATAATCAATGCACCGGGGCGTTTCCCCTCTCACGCAAGACACCAGCATGTTCTGGACTATTCCAGAACAGAAGTCGTGGACTACATCTATGAAAAAGTAGCTAAAATCCTTCGCGAATCGAAAATTTCCTATATCAAGTGGGATATGAACCGTTATATGTCGGAGCCTTACTCTGCTACTCTTCCGCCGGAAAGGCAGGGAGAAATGATGCATCGTTATATCCTTGGTGTATACGATCTATACCATCGCTTGACTACGGAATTTCCGGATATTCTCTTTGAATCCTGCGCCAGTGGCGGTGCACGCTTTGATGCCGCCTTACTCTATTACGCTCCGCAAGCCTGGTGTTCCGACGACAGTGACGCGGCAGAAAGGGCTAAAATTCAGTATGGCAGCTCCATTGCTTACCCCATTGTAAGCATCGGAGCCCATGTATCCGCTGTGCCGAATCAACAACTTTATCGAAATACTCCGCTGGAAACGCGTGCCAATATGGCCTATTTCGGAACTTTTGGTTATGAACTTGATCTAAATCTTCTTTCTCCTACTGAAATCGAAGAAGTTAAGAGAGAAATCCTCTTTATGAAGGAGCACAGAAGACTCATACAGATTGAGGGAGATTTTTACAGGCTACTTTCTCCCTTTGAAGGAAATGAATGCGGCTTTTCTGTTGTATCCCCGGATAAGGCGGAAGCCATTGCCATGTATTTCCAAAAGCTGAATTTTGTAAATGCCTCCTGGATTCGCTTTAAACTAAAAGGGTTGGAGGAAAATAAACTATACCGGATTAGCTCCAATTTAAATCCATCTTTGGAGAGAAAAGAAGCCACTGTCCTCCATGCAGGGTATAATCTGAAAGACAAAGAATTATCTTATGAAGCTTACGGAGCAGAGCTTATGGAAATCGGTATTCCCATTGCCAGAGAAGATTTAAGCAGGAAAGGTGGAGATTTTGCATCTTTACTTTTCCTCATTAAAGCAATATAAGTAAACAAGAAGCTGAATTTGTTTTCTATCTTGGATAAAAAACAAGCGTATTCAACGAGTGGTGCCGAAATAGCGGTTCCACTCGTATTTTAAAAGCAATATGCACAATGTCGAAACACATCATGGAGCAGTCTAAAGAAAATGAGAAAAACAAGAGAAAATTCTCTCTCCGGAGATGTTCCCTTCTTAGAGGGTGAAAAACAATATATTAATTTTCAGGATGCAGAATGCAAGGCTTCGGACTTGCAGCTAATGTACTGCGGAAAAGAACGCTGCCATCCCGGGCATAAGTATGGCCCGAACAAAAGGGATGTGTACCTAATTCATATTGTCTATTCCGGATCGGGAACACTTTGTGTGAACGGTGAACTCTACCAACTTTCTGCCGGAAATGCATTTCTTCTCTACCCTCATACCCTTGCTTGGTATGAAGCCGATCTAAAGGATCCTTGGTCTTACTTCTGGCTGGCATGTAGAGGAATCGATGCAGATTCCTTCTTGTCCGATGCCGGCTTTAGTCCCGCAAAGCCCGTTCGCATCGTGCACAATGTGCAAGATCTTCTCCAATACATTAATAAGATTTTAGATAAAAAAGAATTCAGCTTAGAGCATCAGATCTCGCGTGTAGCTTATCTTCATCTTTTCTTTGCCAATCTTATCCGAGATAAAGAAAGTGATGAGGTAAAGGGTCTAAAGCAAACAAAGAAATTACGAAGTCTGAGTCATGATGTGCGTGAATACATCGACGAGCACTACGGTGAGGATCTCAGCATTCAGTTTCTTGCAGAAAAAATGGGAGTACACCGTGCCCATCTTTTTAACAGCTTTAAGATGGATACGGGGTATTCTCCCAAAGAATATCTACTTTATGTCCGTATGCAAAATGCCAAATCGATGCTTCGGAGGACAAAGCGTTCCGTAGCGGAAGTCGCTTTTCAGGTCGGCTACCATGATCCGCTAAGTTTCTCCAAGATTTTCCGAAAGAAAATAGGTATGAGTCCACTCCAGTACCGCAGTATGAAGGAAGAGCTTCTCTACAACCGGGAAACAGGAGAATACTTAAAGCACCTCTATTCTTAGGACATGGACTTATTATGCAAGTTCTATTGCTTTAAGCATCTGTTTATGAATTTTTGAACTTAATTCTTCTTCCCTCTACTTAAATGACCGAAGCGCAAATCCTTCTGATTAGTCTGTACTTCGGACTATCTTTTCCCTAAAAAACTTTATATGATCGGATATGCTACCCGAAAGTCTCTTTCAAGCAAGATTACTTTTTCCCCTGATACTCCCTTGCAGCAGAAACCAGTGCCACGAAAATCTTCTTCATATCCTCTTCCTTCTCCTGCAGCATCTCCGGGTGGAATTGAACGCCTACTCCAAAAGGATAATCCTTTAATTCAATCGCCTCTACCACACCATCCAAAGCTCTTCCCGATATCACTACATTTTCCGAAACGGACTTTACCGCCTGATGATGGAAGCTGTTTACGCGAATCTCCTCTTTCCCGAGAATATCGTGGAACTTACTACCTGCCTCCACTTTTGCCGTATGAGTCGGAATACTCGGACCATGCCCCTGAGAATGCTTAAAACTTTCCGTGTCTTTTAGAGAAAGATCCTGATAAAGCTTTCCTCCCTCGGAAACATTCATAAGCTGAAAACCGCGGCAAATTCCCAAAATCGGAAGTTTCTTCTCCTTAGCAAGCCGGTAGAGCAAAAAGTCAAACTCATCCCTCTCCGGACAAATCTCCTGCAATTTCTGATGTGGCTCTTCCTGATAGCGAATCGGCGCAATATCATGTCCGCCGGAAAAAATCACCCCGTCTACAAGCTCTAAAGTCTGCCTCAAGTTATCTTCCGTATCATCCATCGGAATCATGAGAGGAACTGCTCCTGCGGAAATCACTGACGAAACATAGTCCTTATTGACATAAATTCTCTCATATCCGGGGAAGCCGCTCTCCTGATCCACAAGCACACTTGTGGAAATACCGATTACAGGTTTTTTCATAAATCTCCCTTTCTCTTAATACTCTGATACAACGACCATAATTTAACCATGCCAAGCCATTATGCCATAAAAAGGGGGGTTTGAAAAAGGGGAAATATTCACTTTTGGTCTATTAAACAAAAATGAAAAATATTTGTTTTTGTTTAATAGACTAAAGTTCCTTTTCTTTCCTAAAGCTGTCAAAACTCTTTACTAAGGAGAAAATCCCGTATATTTAGATGTTTTATACCGTCACGGCTCATATCAAATTCATCCAAAGAAAGGACGTACTTAGGGTAATGATCCCGAATCGAGTCATAGATGCCAAATTCTCGCTCTATAGTACCGGATCCGACAAGGAGATAAGCCACTTGAATGTACAGCTTGTCTTTATTTTTTTGGGCTATAAAATCAATTTCTTTCTCCCCGTTTTTTCCAATTGTCACTGTATAGCCTCGTCTCAGCAATTCCATGCAGACAATATTTTCAAGAATCTGATCAATATTTCTTGCATTCGTCCCCAGAATGGATTCCCGAAGTCCGTGATCTACCGAATAATACTTTTCATTTACACTAAGAATTTTCTTCCCCTGAAGATCTTCCCTCCTAAGTTGTATAAAAAGATAGGCATCACAGCATGCCTTGCTATAATTTAAAATGGTTTCTGCAGAAACTTTCCGATTTTCCTGCTTTAAATAATTGGATATGCTTCTTGCACTGAAGCTATGTCCCACATTGTCTAAAAGATATAAAATCATTCTCTCCAATAGTTCTACATCTCGAATGTTGTTACGCTGAACCACATCCTTTAAGAGCACGGAATTATATATATCTCTAAGATATTGCATAGAAGCATCTTTATCATAGCGGAGATTCATTAGGAAAGGCATCCCTCCCATTTCCAGATAATTCTTGAATTCTTCTGTAACGGAAACCTCTTCCTTTTCCTGTTTTATAGATTCCAGATATTCTTCGAAGGAAAATGGGAAAACCACAAACTCTACATAGCGTCCGCCAAGATATGTTGCCAGCTCTCCGGAAAGAAGCTTTGCATTGGAACCTGTGATATAGATATCACAATCAAAATCAACGCGGACAGAATTAATACATTTTTCCCACTGCTCCACTTCTTGAATTTCATCAAAAAACAAATAAACCTTTCCTTGAACAGATGAAATCCTTTTTTTCAGTTCTTGGTACAAAGAATCTGCCGTACAGAAATCAGCATTTTCCAAAGACTCAAAATTGAAGCTGATAAACTGCGTATCAGCGATGCCTTGACTTCGAATTTCTTCTTGAATCAGTTGGAGCATGACTGATTTCCCCGATCGGCGAATCCCGGTCAGAACTTTGATAATATCCTTTCCGATAAACGGCTTTATCTTATCTATGTATCTTTCTCGTTGAATCATCCGGGCATCCTCCTCTTGTTTTTTCAAGATATAAGCATCTTCCATGTAGTCAATATGAACATTATACTTTATATATGAAGGAAAAAGAAGGTTTTTGTTCGATATAACTGACAGTTTTTTAAGGCAAAAAAACACGATTTTCGCTTTCGTATTTTATACTTAACGAGTATCATGTGTAGAGCGTGTGAAATCCGGTTTAAAAAATCCCCCCCAGCTGTAAATCTATTAAACAAAAATGAAAAATATTTGTTTAATAGATTTACATTCTTCTGATCAATGAAGTACAGATGATAACAGAAAATAAAACATTGGATACCCAAACTATTCTTTTTTTGAACACAACTTTCATAATTATCTCAATTTGTAAAAAGAGGGAGCGCTTTTGCTCCCTCTACTTAAATGAAAACTCTAAAACTTCCTCTATTTTGGGAATGGAAGGTGCCGCTCCGGGTCTGGATATCGCTATCCCTGCCGCTCTTGCCGCCGTATCCATTGCCTGCTCCACAGTATCTCCGCGTAAGATGCCGGCGATAAAGAAACCGGAAAAGGTATCTCCCGCAGCTGTAGTATCTACAACCTCCGTCTTATAGGCTCTTTGCCTATACAGCTTTTCTCCGTCAAAGTAAATCGAGCCCTCCGCTCCAAGAGTCAGAACAATCTTGGCATGCGGATAAGTATTATAGAGTTCTCGAACAATTTTCTCTCCATCTTTTTCACTTATATTTTCCAAACCAAGAATCTGTGCAGCTTCTACTTCATTTAGAACAAAATAATCAACGTACTGTAAGGGCAATCCCAAAATCTTCTCATTCATCGGCGAAGGATTCAGAACTATCTTTAATCCCTTCTCCTCTGCAACCCGCACGATGCTATCCATACCGTTTATTTCATTTTGTAGAACAAGGAAATCTCCTTTTTCAAAATCCGAAATCGTATTGGCAATCTGCTCTTTTGTAATCTGATGGTTTGCACCGCTATAAAGAATGATACAATTGTCTCCACTCTTATCATTTTGAATAATCGCGGTACCGGTTTGTACCCCTTCTAAAACTTGAATATATTTTGTATCGACACAGGATTCTTTAAGTAGCTCTAAAAGAAAGTCTCCGTCTTTCCCTACCGCTCCGGCATGGGAAACGGAAACTCCAGCTCTCCCTAAAGCAACGGACTGATTTAATCCTTTTCCTCCCGGAAAAATATGTAAGGCATCAGAGGATATAGTCTCTCCTTTTTGAACGAAATGATCCAGACTGTATACATAATCAATATTCAAAGAACCAAAATTTAAAACCTTCATAGCTTCTCCCGTCAATGATAAGCAAGGAACTCATTTCGGATAGTCTTTAAAATTAGCTTTCTCCAAAATGGATTATCACGATATGAGCCCCTATTTCAGTTCCTTTATTCTTTAATCAGCCAACGCGCAAGATTCTGGAACAGACGATTGTAATCTTTCCATTCACAGAACTCGGGCGGTGCCCAGTGCGGTGCACAGTCCGTTGTAAATACAGCCGATCTCCCCTTGCCGTACTCTCCAAGAGCAATGAAAGGATCACCACAAACACTTGCAAGAAGCTCCGCTTCCGGCTTTAAAATGGTCTTGTTGTATCCCAAAACTCTTGGCCAAGTTTTTTCTATTCCTTCGAAAACTACATGATCCTTCACAAAAACAGGACGAACACCTTCACAGTGCTCCATTCTATCATCTGTTGCAAGAACCTGAACGGGTAAAACCTCCTGTACCGCGGTATCCTGCCATTTCCCCTTAGCATCCACACCGGAGAAGGTCAGATATCCTCCAACCATTAAAAGTGCACCGCCTTCCAATACGTAGTCGCGAAGCAGGTTGCAACGGTTCGGCATTAACTCACTGCGAGTAAAGGTAGCTCCCGGTAACAAAAGGGTATTCGCTCCAATATCGGAAAGAATGATCAAATCATATCTCTTTAATTCCTCAAGACTGAAGGGAAACTCCTCCATAGCTAAGTGATTCGGCAGGAAGGTAAACTCATATCCGCCTTCTTCAAATGCTTTTTTAATATACTTCTCTCCCGTCTCATAAACGGAAGTATAGAAAGTATCAAAACCCTTTACATGGGTTGTATAGCTCATCCAAGATTCACCCGCCAATAAAACTCTCTTTGCCATTTTTCTCTCCTTTTCTTATTTGTTTCATTTGTATTGTTACACTTACTTTTCACTCCGGATTCGATCCGTCTTATGAAAAGCCTTTCCCATACGATAATCATGCAATTCATCTTATAAAATATGAATTTCGTTTTAAATATGGCTTATTCCGCCTTGCAAAAATCCAGTATCAGTTCTGCATAAATCAAAATAGATTGATAATACGCTTCCAAATCCAGCCATTCGTCAATGCCATGACACTGTGCAAGGTTCCCGGGTCCAAACTGAATGGTCGGGCATTCCGCAATATTTTTCCATAAACGGGAATCGCAACCTGCAGGGGACCCAACCACCTTAACCTTCTTTCCCCTAGCTTCAGAGTAAGCCCGCTTAAAACTGTTCACAAACGGCGCATCTTCTTCCATTTCAAATCCGCCACCTGATTGATAAATACTGACTTCCGGCAAATGCTCTTCCAGCCATGCATCAGACCTAGCAACTCTTTCCACAACTTCCCGAAATTCCTTTACCACCTGATTATGACTCATTTGATTCGGAAGATAATGTACACAAACTTCAAACATACATTCATCCGCAACAGTTGATCCCGCGGTTCCGCCATGAATCACACCTACGTTCAGATTCGGTGCCGGTAACAGTGGATGCTTGTAATGAAGCAACCATTCATGCTCCTTTTCATTGAGAGCCTGTATTACTTTAATCGCCTTATCAATAGCGCTTACACCCTCTTTTTTTGCTCCTGAATGGCAGGATTTTCCTGTAAATTTGACTCTAAAAAAGACAAAGCCCATATGTGCCAAAATCAACTCATCGCTGGTGCCTTCACAGACCACAACACCATCCGCTCTTTCCCCGCTCATGATGGCCTGCATAGAGCCATTTCCACCACCCTCTTCATCACAAACAGAGCTGATTTTCACTGTTCCGGAAAAAGGAACCCCCGCATCCTTTAGAAGCTGAACCGCCATCGTAGCAGCCATTAGGCCGCCCTTCATATCCGCTGTTCCTCTTCCAAAAATCTTCCCGTCTCGTATCGAAGGGCTAAATGGAGGACTGGTCCACTCCTCCACCTCTTCTGCCGGCATTACATCCATATGACCGTTGAACATCAAGGTTCTGCCACTCTTTTCTCCTTGAAACGTCGCATAAACATTATAGCGATCTGTCTGATTGTGCCCGAGGTTTCCCTCCTGATAGAGAGTAAAGCACTTTTCTATATCTTCTTCCTTCATAGGATCCAAAGTCACCTCTGCTCCCATACTCCGAAAGAGCTCTGCTATATAATCCTGTCCTTTTTTCTCCAAACCGCCTTTGATTCCATGCCCCAAGTCATGCGTATCTATGGCAACCAATTCAGATAATCGTTCCAGATATTTTTCTTTGTTTTTTTCTAAAACTTCTTTTAAAAGCTCCACTGTCATCCTCCGGAAAATTTAATCGTAGAGTTTTAAGCCCGCTTCAACAAGGTCCCAGAACTTTTCCACGTCTATATCTATTCCTACATTTACATTTTCTTTTTTCTTCATATAACCGAAAAAGTCGCAATTCGTACGGCCATAAGACTGGGAGCTGGAAGCATCCACCGTCACATTCATCGGCTTTGTTGTAATAACAGTCGGGTCAATCAGATATGCAATGGTTATCGGGTCATGAAGAGGACCGCCTTCCCATCCGTATACTTCTTTCTGGGTTTTACAGAAAAACGTCATTAAATCCGCAAAGAGATCTGAAGCTTTATTTCCTATCTTCCGCATTCTTTCTACAATATTCGGATAGCAAAGCGCTTTTCTGGTTACGTCCAGTCCCACCATAGTAATGGGAAGCCCTGAAGAAATACATACATGCGCCGCTTCCGCATCTGCAAGAATATTAAATTCTGCGGCGGGAGTCACATTCCCGTTTGCATAAGAGCCTCCCATGAATACAATTTCCTGAATTTTATCCAAAATCTTCGGTTCCATGCGAATCGCCATTCCCAAGTTGGTCATCGGTCCCGTAGTCACCATAGTGATTTTTTCATCCGAGTTCATCAGTGTTTTTACAATATAATTCACCGCATGTTCCGCCTCAATTTTTCTTGTCAACGGATCAAACACCGGACCATCCAGTCCTGTTTCCCCATGAATGTCCCCGGCAGTAACCTTATCTCGAACCATCGGCTGTCCGCAGCCGGCATAGACCGGGATATCCAGACCTAAATGCTGTACTACACGCAAAGCATTTCTCTGTGTATTTTCCAGAGTCTGATTTCCCGCCACAACGGTAATACCGAGTAATTCCAAATTCGGATTCTTGGCGGCCAACAAAATAGCCACTGCGTCATCATGCCCCGGATCGCAATCTAAAATGATTTTTCTTTTACTCATCTTTTCTCCTTTTCTATCCATACTGAATTTATAAAATCCACTCTATACAAGGGGAATCTATATAGTGACTAAGATTCCTTACGCAATTATTTTTATAGCTTTTCTATACATAGACCTTTTTACCGCGGTCTTTATTGCAAAATATTCTAAGCTACAGAATGGGTAAGCAGGGAAGATTCCTTCTTTCTTGCAGCCTGCATCTTGATAGCCATGGAAATGGCAAGTACCGCAATGGTTACAATATACGGCATCATCAAAATAAACTGTGCCGGAATTCCATAGGCCTGCAATCTAGCTCCAACCGAGTCGGAAAATCCGAACAAAAGGCATCCCATTGCAGTCAACACCGGATTGGCACCGCCGAAATACATCGCCGCGACACCCATAAAGCCTCGACTGTTTGTCATATTCTCTACAAATTGAGTACGTATCCCAAAGACAAGTGTGCCCCTGCAAGACCTCCGATCAGCCCCGAAATCAGCATCGCCTGATATTTCACTGCATTTGCCTGAATTCCTGCAGTCTGTGCTGCCATAGGGAACTGTCCTACAGCACGAAGCCTTAATCCCCATACCGTCTTATAGAAGATAAACTGTAGGAGGAGAATGAAAACAATGACAAACCACTCTGTAAAGCGCCAGTCATTTAAGAGCGTATTTAAAAACGGTACATTTTCCAAAAAAGAAAAGTGCAATTTTGGAATGGCAACAATAGCAGGATTGGAAAAGCTGCCGCTGGTATGAAAAAATACCTGCAACATGAATTTCGTTAACGCGATTGCCAAAAGATTGATTCCCATACCGATAGCACAGATTTCCGAGTTGTACTTAATATGGCTTACCGCCATAATCATGGCAATCATAGCACCGCCAAGCATTGCAGCAAGAACTCCCAAAATCCAACTTCCCGTAAAGTAGCTGATTGCTACGGCTGTGAATGCACCAACAAGCATAATCCCTTCTGTTCCAATATTTAAAATATTGGCCTGTTGTGTGATTGCAGCACACAATGCCGCATAAATAATGGGAGTCGAGGCGCGGAAGGTTGCATATATCAGGGATAAGTTAAAGATTTTTCCTACATTTTCTGACATTATTTTTCCCCTCCTTTTTCTTTTTTCTCTACAGCTACAGTAGCGTTCATTTCTTTTTCCATTTTCCTACGTTTTCCCAGTTCAATGACAAAGTCCATGGTTGCAATAATGATAAATACCGCTGAAATGGTATCCACAATCGATTTTGGTACACTTGTAGCCTGTTGCATCGCCATTGCACCGGCTTTCAGCACTGCAAGGAAAAAGGCAAGGAAGGGAGTAAACAGCATGTTGGACTTTACAATCAGTGCCGCAAGCATTCCGTTGGTACCGAGATCTCTTGCAAAGCCGTCCAGATAATATCCGTGCACCCCCAAAACCTCTATGCATCCTGCCGTCCCGCCAAGAGCAGCGGAAAGAAGCATTGCGCCGACAAAGACCTTCTTGGAGTTGATACCGACATAATCTGCATGAGCAGGATTGGTTCCAACGGTTCTGATTTTATAGCCCCACTTCGTCTTGTAGGTCATCCAGATTACGGCAACTACAACCGCAATGGCTATAAACACGCCCATATTTGCAGAAGATGGCTTCATGATTTTCGGAATGGTCACAAGCACAGGCTTAGACTGCGGTGTCGCAACTCCTGCACTCATCGGACCACTCACCAAATAAGAGCCGATATAAAGTGCTACTGTATTCATAAGAATAGTGACACAGACCTCCGATACGTTAAAGTATGCTTTTAAAATAGCAGGAATCAGGCCCCAAAGCATGGCTACCACAATCGCCCCCGTAAAACAGGCAAGATATAGAAGGGGAACAGAAAGGAAGCCCCAATTAATTCCGATATAGGCAGCAGTAATGCCTCCCAGAATAACTTCTCCCTCCACTCCGACGTTGAACGCTCCGGCCTTTGCCGCAACAGCAAAAGCAGTTGCCGTTAAAAGTAAGGGTGTAAAGCCTGCGATTACATTTCCTCTTCCCAACTTTGTTCCCAATGCCCCTTTTAGTAATGCCAAATAGGCATCAATCGGATTCTCTCCAATAGCCAAGATAAAGACAGCTCCGATGAAAATAGCCAGAAAAAAGGTAAATAGAATCTTCAGAAAACTGTTTAATGACTTATTCATGCGCTTCTCCCTCCTTTTCCAGCTTTTTTTCAACACTGCCTCCCATCATAAGAAGCCCGAGATTATTTTCATTTGCCTCACCGGCACTTAATTCTCCTGTTATTTTTCCTTCATGTATAACGATAATTCTATCCGAGAGCGAGGTGATTTCCTCCAGCTCTGTAGAAACAAGCAAAACTCCGGCTCCATTTTTCTTGGCTTCCTCCAAGGTTTTCTGAATCGACTCAATTGCACCGATATCCACTCCTCTTGTGGGCTGCGCCGCAACAAGAAGCTTTTTATTCATGGAAACCTCTCTGGCAACAACGACTTTCTGGGCATTTCCACCGGACAAAGAGGAGGTCGGAAGCTTGTAATCGGTTGGACGTATATCAAAAAGCTTTACCATTTCCTCTGCGTGCTTATCCATGGCAGGGCTGTTCATTACCATTCCCTTCGAATAAGGTGCTTTATCTACTTCCACCGCCACAAGATTCTCTTCTATACTCATTGTTCGGTTCAATCCACGTGTATTTCTGTCCTCCGGAATATGAGCTAGCCCTACCGCTCTTACTTTCTTTGGAGAAAGGTTTGTAATTTCCTTTCCATCTAAAAAGATATGACCTTTTTCAACCGGGCGAAGCCCTGTGATTGCTTCAATCAATTCAGACTGTCCATTTCCATCAATTCCGGCAACTCCTACAATTTCTCCTTCATTCACATGTAAAGACATTCCTCTGATTTTAGAAGTTTCCTTTTGGCTGGGAACCCAAACATCCTGTACATCTAGAATTCTCTTTCCGGCTTTTTCATAAGTCTTATCAATATTTAAAAAGACTTCACGTCCAATCATCTTCTTGGTTAGATCTAGCGGAGAGGTTTCTTCCTTGGAAACAGATCCCATATAAAAGCCCTGTCGCATTACGGAAATACGGTCCGAAATCTCCATAACCTCATTTAGTTTATGAGAAATGAAAACCAGAGACTTTTGCTCTTTTTTTAGATTATTTAGAATTTCAAAAAGTTTTCTTGTCTCCTGCGGAGTCAAAACAGCGGTAGGCTCATCTAAAATGATGATATCTGCCCCTCTCATCAGCGTCTTTATAATCTCAACTCGCTGCGCTTCTCCGACAGAAATCTGACTCACTTTTTTATCGAGCTGAATTTCCATGTTGTACTGGTCAATAAAATGTTGAATCTCTTTTCTTGCTTTTTCAAAGTCAATTTGGAAACCTTTTTTTGGCTCAAAGCCCAAAATGACATTTTCGAGCACAGTCAAATCACTGACAAGCATGAACTCCTGATGAACCATGCCAATTCCATGATGAATCGCAAGCTTAGGATCCAGCTTCCCCATCAACTCACCCTTTACCACAATTTCACCGGAATCAATGGGATACATACCATAAAGCATTTTCATCATAGTTGACTTACCTGCTCCGTTTTCTCCAATCAAAGAATGAATTTCACCTTTTATCAGATTAAACTGTCCGTCTTTAACGGCATGTACTTCTCCAAAGGATTTTACGATGTTCCTCATTTCTACAACATATTCACTCATTACTCTCCCTCATTCCCTGGATAAAGAAAGGGCATGGGAAACTCTAAGAGTCCCATGCCCAAGACAAAGTTTCAGGCTTTATGCTTTAGGACCGAAACCTTCGTAATTTTCTACTACAATCTCTCCGGAGATAATCTTCTTAGCCAATTCATCACACTTATCCACAATATCCTGCGGGAACTTCTCCCCCAGTGCCTTCTTGATTTCTGCGAAATCGGTTAAGCTTACACCGCCTTCTGCCAAAGACAGATACTGTGTGGAACCACCCTTGAAACTTCCATCAACTACGGACTGGATTACCAGGTAACAAGCATTATCCACTCTCTTTACCATGGATGTTAAAATATGTCCCGGCTGATCGGCATCCTGATTTAAGTCTACGCCGATGGCATACTTATCTGCCTCTTTAGCCGCCTCAAGAATACCTGTTCCTGTTCCGGAAGCAACGTTCATCACGATATCAGCACCCTGCTCATACTGTGCAAGAGTTAACTCTTTTCCCTTTAAAGGATCTGTCCAAGAACCTGCAAATGCCTGAAGAATCTTGATGTCCGGATTGATATACTTTGCTCCCTGCTCATATCCAATGTAGAAATCATGCAGTACCGGAATATCCATTCCTCCAACCCAACCGATAACATTTGCATCATTTACATTGGGAATGTCGGTCTTCTGTGTGAACATTGCAGCCGCTGCACCTGCAAGGAAGGATCCCTGATTCTGAGCAAAGCTGATGGATTCCACATTATCAAGATCAACCGTGGTATCAATTACAGCGAATTTAACATCCGGATAATTCGGGGCATGCTCTGTAATATAATCTGCAATATTGGAAGAAGCACCAATAATTAAGTCATAACCCTCTTCACAAGCGGCAACAAGATTTGCTTCCCATTCCTGTGCAGTTGTTCCTTCAAGAGACTTTAATTCAATTCCGAAATCTTCAACCGCCTTCTTGGCACCCGCGTTACAGGAATCGTTATAAGACTTGTCACCTAAGTTTCCTGTATAAACAATACATACACGAATCCCCTTCTTCTCCGCAGCATCCGCTTTCTCACTTTCCTTTTCTTCCTTTACCTCAGTCTCCGCTTCGGTATTCTCGGCCTTGGACTGCGCTACCTCATTTGCAGACTTTCCGCATCCAAGTAGTAGTGAGCAGCTCAGTACACCCGCCAGAGCAACAGCAAGAATTTTTTTCATTCTCTTTTTCCTCCTTCGCTAAAATGAATTATCCGAATTTTCATTTTGACTTTTTGTATAGGAAACCATTTTCCTATACTTATTTTCTTATTCATAAGATATATCAATTCTGCATTTCATGTCAATACGAATATATAAAGGCTTTGATTTTCATCTATTTCACACTAAATATGTTTTTATTTTTGTGCATTTCGCTTTGTTCTATCTGTATTATCTAATCTATTTACTATTGAGAACGAATTGTTTTCGTTTTTTCTTCTATTTTTTCATTGTTCATTTTATTTATTTTGTATAGGAGTAAGCACTTCATTTCTGCACGAAGCACCTTTTCTTCCCCTCTTCCTGATTCTAAATCTTTAAATTTTGGTATATGATATCTATACTTTTAAAATCGGGAGAACACAGATGAACATAAAGGAATTATCTCAACTGGCAGGCGTTTCCGTCTCCACCGTTTCCAAAATCATGAACCACAAGGATGCCAATATCAGCACACAAACACGAGAACACGTCCTTTCTTTGGCCAAAGAATACAATTACAAGCCTTATTCCTTCGTGCGGAATCAATACCCCGAAAAATCCAGTATTTTTGGAGTTGTTTTTCGGGACTGCATCCCTGATGAACGACTTTTGAAAGGTCTTATGAATATCGCACGTTCCCGTGGTTATGGCATCACTGTATTGGAAAGTCATCTGAACCCTTCTCAGGAATTGAAAAATCTGGCACTTCTCTCTTCCAGTAATGTTGACGGAATTCTGTTTAACCCGATAAACAAAAGCTTGTCTCCCGATGTGCAGTCACAGCTTTCACAAAGCAAAAAACCTTATTTTTTGTTTAGTGCGGAAGAAGAAATGGTCGGAACCGATTTTCTTCCGGCAATGTCCTATAGAAATATGGCGGAATTTTTAACAGAAAAATTAGTGGAAGCAGGACACAGTCGAATCGCCCTTATCGCGGAGAAAGACAGTCCTATTCGTGGAGAATTTATAGAAGGCTTTAAAAACTGCTTATACAAGAACTCTCTGCCGTTTACAGAGGACTTGCTCTTCTCCAAAGACAACGATAAATTTTATCGGAACATCTCCGGCGGCAGTATTACTGCCGTGTTGAGTCTTCATTTTCAAAATTGCTTCCGTGTGTACCAGAGATTATTGAATCGGCACTTGCATATCCCGAACGATATTTCCCTGACCACTTTATGCAAGCACCAAAGCAATATCCATAACTTCTCCGAAATTTCGGCTCTCCTTATTCCTTTTGAAGCATTCGGAGAGTATTTAGGAAAATGCCTTATCGCGCAGATGGAAGCTTCCCAAGATTCAAAAAACTCCGTTTCTGCCAAGAAGAAACCATCAGCATTTTTGCCTGCATACAGCTTAAACCACAATAATTCGATTGCCGCGCCTTCCACAGCGAAGAGAAAAAAAATTGTGGTTCTTGGCAGTGTCAATATAGACTCCTATCTCTTTTTCCGGGAACTCCCAAGCCCCGGAATCGCAACCCGTACCGCACGTTCCGCTTCCTATCTGGGAGGGAAAGGTATGAACCAAGCCATTGGCGTCAGCAATTTAGGGCACAACGCATCCATTATCGGACTGGTTGGAGATGACCTTGAAGCGGATACCATTTACGAAACCGCAAAGCAGAAGGGCGTGAATACCACTTATTTAAAACGTATCCCCGGAGAAATCACGGGAAAAGGATATATCTTTTTAAACCATACGGGAGATTCCATGATTTCCATTCTTTCCGGTGCAAATGAATGTGTCAGTAGAAAAATCATCGAAGAGGCCGCTCCCGCCTTTAGCGACTGTAAAGTCTGCCTCTTAAATACGGAAATCCCGCAAGATGCCGTTTTAAAGGCCTGTCTTCTTGCACAAAAAAACAGGATTCCTGTTATCCTCAAGCCTTCTTCCATAAGGCAAATTGAGCAAAGAATCCTGTCCTTAACGGATATTTTCGTTCCTAACCTTGAAGAAGCCTTCACTCTCCTATCCCTAGATGAGCCAAGGCTTGCAGAAAAATTGCAGAAGATGCAAATAGAAGAAAAGTCGGACATCAGCCTTTTGGAAAGCTGTGCTGACTATTTCTTAAAAAGCGGAGCCGGCATGGTTATCATCACGCTTGGAAAAAGCGGTCTTTTTGCAAAAGGAAAGGGTCTCTGTGCTCTTTTCCCTGCAAAGGAAGTTAGCGCCATCGACACAACAGGTGCTGCTGATGCCTTTATCAGTGCTCTTGCTTCTTATCTTTTGTTTGATTATCCTCTTGATAAGGCAATCCGTATCGCCATTTATGCCGCAGCTTTAAGCATTACCAGAGAAGGCGTAGAGCCATCCTTGGTGGATAGAAATACCCTAGAGGCTTATATTGCAAAAGACGAGCCGGAGATATTAAAGTAAGTTAGAGACTTTCTTCACCCTTACCCGTTTATCTCCTTCCATCTGAAGCAAGCCACTTGATGTCCTTCTGCCGCACTCTCCAGTACCGGCCGAGCTTCCAGGCACTGTGCACTCCTGTATGGGCAGCGGGAAGCAAAGAGACAGCCTCTTTCCGTTCCGATAGATTCCGCCTCTCCTTCCAAAATGTCCTCCTTTTTTGCGACTTTGCTAAGTCTTGGCACAGCGGCAAGGAGCGCCTTCGTATAGGGATGCAGTGCGGATGAAAAGACCTTGTCCGTATCTCCCGTTTCTACAATTGTCCCCAAGTACATCACCCCGATGCGGTCACTGATATAGCGCACCATAGATAGGTCATGCGCTGTAAAAAGATAGCTGAGTTTTAACTCCTCCTGTAAATCTTTGAGCAGGTTCACAACCTGCGCCTGAATGGACACATCCAAAGCTGCAATCGGCTCATCGCAAAGTACCAGCTCCGGCTCCTTTACGAGGGCTCGTGCAATACCGATTCTCTGTCTTTGTCCTCCCGAAAAGGCATAAGGAGTCTTCACAAGATCCGTTTTTGCTAAAGACACCTTCTCCAGAATTTTCTCTATCTTTTCTTCCTTTTCTTTTTTCGATAAACGCTCCTCTGAGAGCGGCTCTTCCAGAATTTCCCGAACTGTCCAGTAAGGATTTAAGGAGGAATACGGGTCCTGGAAAATGATTTGCATCTTTCTTTGCATCTCCCTTATCGACTTTTCCTCCCCCATCGGAATTTCCCTGCCGTGGAAGTAGAGCTTCCCGGCTGTTCTGTCAATCATCCCCAAGAGACAACGCCCCAAGGTGGATTTCCCACAGCCGGACTCCCCGACAAGACCGAAGGTCTCCCCTTTATTTAAGCAAATATTGACATCCTTTACCGCCGCAATATTTCCTAATTTTTTTCCAAAAAAGTTTCGAATAGGAAAGTCTTTTTTTATCCCCTCTCCTCGTAATATTTCTTCTTTCATTTATTCCTCTTCCGTTTTATGACCGGCAAGCACCATATGCCTTCCATTGGATTTTCTCTTTTATAATAAATAAATGCTACGTGCCTTACTTAAACCCTGCTCTTTTGTGGCAAGCCAGGCTATCTGTCTTGCCTAGACTCCTATTTTTTTGGCAAAAAAGCTATGCCCCTTACTTAAACTCCACTTTTTGGTGGCAAGCAAAGCTATGCGTCTTACTTAAACTCTGCTCTTTCGGCAGCTCCACTTCGCAAATAGGCATCCTCTCCTTACAGCGTTCAAGAAACGGACAGCGCATGGGCTTTTCAAAAAGAGAAGGCGGATTCCCCTCTATCGGCTTTAGCCTCTCTCCCTTTTCCATTTCCATCGACGGAATCGCGGCAAGAAGCGCTTTCGTATACGGGTGTGCCGGAGTGGAGAAGATTTCTTCTACCTTACCCTTCTCCATGATTTTCCCGCCGTACATCACGAAGAGGCTTTCCGCATTTTCAAAAACAAGCGAAAGGTCATGCGTAATTAAGATAACCGCCGTGTTTCTCTCTCTTGCCTCTTCCTTTAAAAGCTTCAAAATCTGCGCCTGAATCGTAACATCAAGCGCCGTAGTAGGCTCATCCGCAATAAGAAGTGCGGGAGAACAGGACAGCGCCATGGCAATCAAGACTCTCTGCCTCATTCCGCCCGAAAATTCATGCGGATACTGCCTGTATTTTTTCTCCGCATCGGTAATCCCCACGGAAGAAAGGAGACGGATTGCCTCTTCCTTCGCCTCTTGTTTGGTCATTTTTTCTTTCCTGTTCCGAAGGATGACCTCGGAAATCTGCTCTCCAATTCTCATCAGAGGATTTAAAGCGGTCATGGGATCTTGGAAAATCATGGAGATTTCTTTTCCCCGGATGCCGTAATACTCTTTCTCCGATAAAGAAATAAGGTCTTTCCCCTTAAAGGACAGTTTCTTCGCTGTTCTTCTTGCGCCACTCGGAAGAAGACCGAGTATGGATTTCATTGCCACGGATTTTCCGCTTCCCGACTCTCCGACAATCGCTGCAAGTTCTCCCTCTTTCAGAGAAAAGCGGATACCGGAAACAGGGTAAACCGTTTTTTCCGAAAGCGGAATCTCCACACTTAAGTCCTCTACGCTAAGAAGCTCCTCTTCTTGCTCTTTATATTCTTGCACTCTATATTCTTCTACCACTCTCTTTTCTTCCACTCTATATCCTTCTTTTTTTCTGTACACTTCTTTATTTCTCTGCTCTTCGTTTTTCCTCTGTCCTTCGTTTTTTCTTTGCTCTTCGTTTTCTTCCCAATTCATCTCTTTAACCTTAGTTATATCTTTACCTTAGTTATATCTTTACCTTAGTTATATTCTTACCTTAGTCCTATCTTTACTGGATTCATAAAATGCATAGTACAAAAAACTACAGTACTACCAAATGTAAAGCAATATAGTTCATTCTTTTCCGCTTTCGTCTTGGTACCTGCTTTCTTGGTGCACGCTATCTCCCCGATTACATATCCGGCTAAGCCCCCTGTAACACAGCGGGATCCAGAGATTTCCGTAAAACCCCTCCCAGCTTATTAAAGGAAAATACGGTCAGAATAATGAGAATTCCTGGAAGGACCGCCATGTAAGGGGCTTTCTGCAAAAACTTCTGCGAGCTTTGCAATAAGCTTCCCCAGCTGGACATCGGAGCAGAAATTCCTCTTCCGAGGAAGCTAAGGGCACTTTCCACCATAATCGATGAGGCAATTGCTGCGGTAGAAGCCGTAATGGTAGTCGGAAGGATGGACGGGAAAATATGAGAGAAGAGAATTTTTCCTGAAGGAATTCCGAGGAATCTTGCATACTGTACATATTCTCTTTCTTTTAAAGACAAAACCTCCGATCGAATCAGTCTCGCGATTTCCATCCAGCTCAAAAGTCCGATAACAAAGATTAAAGAGAGAAAGCCTCTTCCAAAAATCATTCCAATGACCATAACCATAATAATCCAGGGAATGGAAGAAATCACATCTACGATACGCATAAGAATCGCGTCCACAAAGCCCCCAAAATAACCGGAAACAAGCCCCAAAACCACGCCTATGCTCATACTCATAAGCATGGATAAAAAGCCTACTAATAAGGAGACTCTTCCTCCATAAAGTACGCGTATAAAATAATCTCTCCCCACCTCATCCGTACCGAAAAAATGCGCCGGAGAAGGCGATGCGAGAGCATGGATTACATCCAATTGGTCCGGGTCAATAGGAATCCACTGAACCACTATGCTGATAAAAACTGCAAAAAGAAGATAAAAGAGAGCTAAGAGCGCAAGCTTATCCTTTTTCAATGCAGAAAAGAAATTGTTAATCCTCATACCACCGGTTCTCTTTCTTAAAAGGCAATTCGCGGATCCGCTAGTGCATAGAGAATATCCGAGAGGAGGTTCCCCAGTATCACAAGCGTTCCGGAAAAAAGCAAAACCGCCATAACAATAGGATAATCCAAAGAATCCACGGCTTTTACAAAATATAAACCGACACCCGGCCAGGCAAATACACTTTCCGTAATAACTGCACCTGTGACAAGAAGCGGCAAAGCCATACCGAGTTTTGTAAAAAGCGGTAAGAGAACATTTTTGGCAACATGATGAAAAAGTATTTCTTTCTTATTAGCACCGAACGCTTTTTGTACCAATACATAGTCCTGTCTAAGCTCCACAATCGCAGAGGAGCGGACATAACGGCATAAGTCCGGAAGAAAAACGATCACGAGAACCAGGTAGGGAAGTACGAGATGCCTAATAAAGTCCAAGAAATCCCCTTCCTTTCCTATCGTTTGCATCCCTTGCAAGGGAAAGATCTTCCACTTATATCCAAAAAAATAAATAAAGATCATCGCTATCCAAAAGCTTGGCAAAGAAAGTCCCAGCGTAGAGAAGCCGTCAATCAACTTATCCGGCCATTTTCCTTGAAAGCTTGCGCTGTATAGCCCCAGTACAATCGCAAGGATATACGCGGTAGCATAGGAAGGTAGGACCAGCTTGATGGTATTCGGAATCCGAATCAGAAGGTCCTTCGAAATGCTGGTATGATTTAAGAGCGAATTTCCGAGGTCTCCTCTAGCCACTCTCCCTAGCCAGCGAATGTATTGCACGGGAAGAGGATCTAACAGTCCCAGTTCTTCCCTCTTTTCCTCCCTCTGCGCCTCTGTCATCTTGGAACTCGCGATGGCATCCACTGCATCATAGGGTGCCAGATTCATTAAGGTGAAGCAGAGCACCGTAATAAGAAAAAGCAGAGGAATCGTTTGTATTAATCTCTTTACTATATATTTAGCCATAAAATCCTGATTTCTTTTGTAAAAAAAAACTAACTTCTTAACGAGGCATCATGTGTTTATACCGATATCCTTCTAAAACGGATATCCTCGGTCTCGGCTTAGCCACTTGTCAAGAATGAAATACCGCGCGCTCTGCGAGCGATACTCGTTATGAATTATAAAATAATGGAAATGGATAACTCCATCTCCATTATTTTATCTTCCTAAATCGAACAATCTATATTGTAATTTACTCTATTGTACTTTACTATTTTTCGATTTACTGTATTTCGATTTACTATATTTTTATTTACTATATTTTTATTTAAACTTTAGCTTGGAAAGATCACCGTAGGTATAAATCGGAACCAGCTTCGCTTCTTCCGGATCCACATTGCTCTTGGTCACGATGGTTCTCAGATTGGTACCGAGCGGATAATAGATTGCTTCTTCGGAAACCAGTCTCTGCACCTTCTTATAGATTTCCATTCTCTTCGAATCGTCTAAGGTCGCATTTCCCTCTTCAAAGAGCTTATCGATTTCCGCATTGCTAAAGCTCATGCTGTTGTCTTTCTGAGAGGAGAAAAGCATAGCGAAGGTATCCGGATCACTACCCATTACATATCCGCCGAGCACGATATCATACTCTTTATTGCCCTTTTCTCTGGACATCTTGGAATATGCAACGTCCGTGATTCCGACAAGTTCTACATCGATTCCTACCTGTTTTAATTCCGACTGGATGGCAAGCCCCTCTCTTTCGAGAACGCCATTGTTGGTAACATAGGCAAGTTTTAAGCTCTTCGCGCCGTCCTTGGTCAGTTCCTTTGCTTTCTCAAGGTCCTGATCCCATTTTTCTACATCATCCGTATAATACTTATTATCATAGGGAAGGAAAGAATATCCCAGCTCGTAGTAATCCTTATCTCCATATGCCGCAAGCATAATCTCATCACGATTTAAAGCCTTTAAAATGCCTTCTCTGTAGTTCTTATCCTTCATTGTGTCGGCATTGACATTTAAGCGAACATAGGGAACTCTTCCTTCACTGTAGTTATACAGAGTAAAGCCGTCATTTCCCTTATATTGCTCAATCATATCCGGTGTGAGAACGAGGGTGTCCCCTTCTCCGCTCTGCATAGCCAAGGTCGCGGTATCGGACTTCTCAATAATTCTGTAAATCAAGGTATCAATATAAGGTTTTCCCTTCACATAGTTGGGATTGGCCTTGAATTTCAGATACTCTCCTGTTTTATACTCTTCAAAAGTATAGGGACCGCAACCTACAACCTTATCGTCCAAAAGGGAAATATCCGCATTTTCCTTCCCTTCGAAAATATGCTTCGGGATAATGCTGATTTCGTCGGAAAGCATCTCCATGGCACTTGCGGAAACAGAGGGCAGATGGAAGAGCACGGTTCTGTCATCCTGCTTTTCCGTCGTAATGGGATCATCTCCGATATAGAGATTCTTGCTTATTTTGTTGATACTATCATAAGTAAAAACAATATCATCAGCAGTAAGAGGCTCTCCGTCACTCCACTTTAAACCGTCCTTCAGCTTCATGGTTAAAGTTAAACCGTCCTCCGACGGAGTCATGCTTTCAGCCAAGATATAATCAATTGTTCCGTCTCCATAAATATGATAAGGAGGAGCATATAAAGCATGCGTAGTCATTAAGCCGTAGCGGTCATCCGCTGTAAGCGGATTCAAAGTATTTCCCGTATCGCCGTCAATAATGTAAGTGAAGCTATCGCTTTCTGTACTTGCACTTGCAGCCTTTTCCGTCTGCCCTTCAGAAGCCTTCTCCGACTGTGCAGCTGTTCCTGTCTTCGTTTCACTACTCTCCTGTTTTGCAGCTCCGCAGGCTGTTACCGCCAAACTTAACGCCACAATAGAGAACAGTTTCATCCATTTCTTCTTCACTCTTTTTCCTCCTTTTCCCTGAAACAAAAAACAATTCCCAGTGATTATATAGGAATTGTTTTTTCATGACAATATTTGCATTGTATTTTTCCGGCAACATCAGAGAAAGGAATAGACGAGGGAATTTATAAGTATTTTGCATAGGTTCGCATCTTGTCGGTGTATAAACTGCACTAGTGAGCGGATAAGCCGGACTCACCGGGAAAGGCTTTCTTCAGCGCACAATAAGAAATCAGGAAATTGGCAAGCCAACCTATGGGCACGGCAAGCCAGACAAAGGAAATGCCGAAACGAGGTGCCATAGATAAGGCCACGGACAGGCGAATCGCAAGGTTCACCATGTTAGCAACGAGAAATGGCCGCATGATTCCAAGTCCTCGAAGAACGCCGTCAGTCGCCATTTTCACTCCCATAAAGAGGAAAAAATAGCCGAGCCATCTCATATAATCGGAAGACACCTGATAGGCGAGAACAGTTCCGTCTTTTCCGAGAAACAGCGAAGAAATCTCTGTGTGCAGGGTTTCAATAATCAGAAAGGCAAAAACGGCAAACACGATATCGAGAAGAAGTGCCGCATGATAGCCCTCTTTGATACGACGAATTTTCTTTGCACCAAGATTCTGGGAAACAAACGGTGAAACGGCATTCCCGATAGAGACAAAAATCAAAGAGAAAACATTTTCCACTCTCATCGTTGCCGAATACCCCGCCAGTGCCTGTGTGCCGAAGGGATTGACCACCGACTGTACAATCATCATCCCGACGGAAACCGTGGATTGCTGAAGCACGGAGGGAACAGCAATTCGAAGCATGGAAGACAGCTCTTTAGTATCAAAACACTGAAAACTGCTTTGATAGCGCTTTATTCGATAAAAGAATAGGAGAAGAGAGAGTACGGCGGAAACGCCTTGTGCGATAAGCGTCGCAAGGGCTGCGCCAAACACGCCGAGGCCAAGCGTTCTTACCATCCAAAGATCCAGAAAAATATTTAAGATGGAGGAAAAAATCAAAAGTCCAAGCGGAATTTTGGATTCTCCGACAGACGTGAACATGGTGGAGAGAATATTGTACATAAAAAGGAACGGAAAGCCGATAAAATAGACTCTGAGATACAGCACCGAGGTCCTAAGAATATCGGAAGGCGTTTGCAAAGCTTCCATCATCGCGTAGGAAAAAGAAAAACCGAAGACGGAAAGAAGTAGACTTAGAACAAGAAAGCTAAGCAAAGAGGTTGACACAACCGTTTTCATTTTCCCATACTCTTTGGCCCCAAAATAGCGGCTGACAAGAACGCCGGCTCCGACACCGGCACCAAGCGCCACACAAATGAAAACATTGGTCAGCGCTGCACAGGCACCGACAGCGGCAAGTGCGGAAGACCCGACAAAGCGACCAACGATAATGGAATCCGCCATGTTATAAACCTGCTGAAAGAAACTGCCCAAAATCATCGGCATGGCAAAAATCGTCAATGCTTTCAGCGGTCTATCCGTAATTAAATACTCATCCTTTGCCATAAGCCTTTTCCTCAACAACGTTCCAACATCAAAGATGATTCTATTCTGTTTTCTGTAAACTGTTATCCATTCCTCTTAGTGATCATTTGAGCCACGGTCTATGTATCAAAAACCTTTCCAAGCTCATCTCAGTAAATCAGACAAACAGTATTCTCCTTTGGGAATATTTACTGTTCTACGATACTCTTTTATGGCTTTCACTAAGAGCTGTGGGTTACTGAAATACTGCTTCACAAAATCATACGACTTCACATCATGCATCCGAAGATTTGACTTGCAAAATTCGCTTGGTTTTTTTCCGGAAAGCTTAAATTGATCATATGCTTCTTCCGTATGAATAATCAACATTTCAATTTCTGGAGCAGTAATGACATTTACCACGTCAATTTTCTGCTCATATGCATTACTCAATCGAAATCCCTCTCTACGAGAATCCAAAATCCGTATCACAGAAATCCGCTCATCAAATCCCTTCCGTAAGTATCGCTCCTCAAATCGCTTAGCGCTTCTGCAACGGATAACACATTCTTCCAGCATTTCTTCTCTTTTGAAAATCAGAAGATCATTATCAACCAATATGTCGATAATAGCTCCTTCTGCAGAGCCTTCACATATACACGCCTTATACTTTGCTAATTCCATTCTGCCTCCTCCTTAATGGATAGAAGCGGCTAGGCTTTTCTTCAAGCGGATATACGCTTCATATGCCGGCGTTGTTCCCTCAAGGAAGCCACTCTGGTAGGCATCACTCTTTTTAATATCATTACGCTTCAATATATAGCTCAAATTTTCTGCTATAATACCATTACGGTTTCTTACAATGCAAATCCCATCGTTTCGGTCATATTCATCCAGCAGTTCCGGATAATGCGTGGTGAAAATAAGCGTTCCGCCGTCTTTGTTTAGTCTACTATCCATAAAGAAGCGCATTAAGGTCGTTACAATTTCCTTGTTGAAATGATTCTCTATTTCATCTACCAGAAGATAACCTCCTGAACGAAGAACTTCCTTTACCATCGAGAATGTAATAATACCCTTAATCGTACCGGAGGATAGATACTGCTCAAGGTCTGCCGCATTATTCAGGATAATCTCTTCTTCATCCTTAAACTTCAAGTGGATAAATGTTTTTCCCTCTGTCTTCTCAAAGCATAATTTTTCAATAGTCGAGTCGAGAAATGCAATTACCTCCAACGGAATATCTTCGGTAAATGGAAGCACATTCACATTCGTATAGGAAAGCAAGCTGAATATTTCCACTGAGTCATTCGCTTTTTTATTATGTGCAATGATAAAGCTGACATCATCAGAAAGGTATGCTTCATCGCTATTGCGCTGTTCTACCGGCTTCATTCCTGTAAAATCAGTCAGATACTTTTTCGACCTAATGGTTGCAATCGGCTTTTCCCAAAGGCTTTCAGACAGAATCGTATACACACATTCCTCTGTTTTCGCTTTTTTGGCTACAATTACAGTTTCCAAACAGCAGATATAACTGCGTTTATCATAAAAATAGGTGCGGATTGTAGCTTTCTTTGTTCCGCCAAGAATGCTTTTTGCCTCCACATGATTGATGGGCTCATTTTTCACAATATTCATTGCCAAACTAATGACCTTTAACACCGATGTTTTGCCTGATGCGTTAATTCCAATGAAAGCACAGGCAGAGTGAAGATAGTAGTTATCCGTCAAACGGTAAAGGCTATCTTTGTCTTCTTCGCAAACACGTTGCTGCGCATAAAAGCAAATATCCAAGTTTTCTTTGAATAACGGAAGTCCTTGTGCGGTGATACGGAGTATTTTCATAGGTGGCTCTCCTCTAAAAACAGTTTTCCCTCTTTTATTTTCTTGTAATCTTATTATGCGCCGAAAATAATAAAATATCAACATGCTTTACGTTTTTATTTTCTAATCTGTTATTGCCCCCACAAAAAGTCATACGCTGTTCTTGGTTGCTGAAGTTTTTTCAACGACAACAAATTTCTGAATCCTCTTGAAATATGCAAATTTCATATAAAAATAATTGTTGTCTTTCCTTATCTCTTACTAAACTGTACGAGCGTGAAGGGAATATGCCCTTTGGCATATTCCCAGCGAGTAACGGTCTGCTTTTAGCAGACCGTTCCGTAGGGCGAAAGGAGATAAGAAACGAAAGTCAGTTGAAAAAAGCAAAAAGAAAAGGTCCCCCGTATACACAGGGAACCCATAGAATATGAATTCGTTTCTTATCTCTTGGAGAACTGTACGAGCGGATAAGCAAGATGCCCTTTGGCATCTTGCTAGCGAGTAACTGTGAGCCTTTACGGCGAACAGTTCCGCAGTTTAGAGGGATAAGAAAAGACTCCCCAGTTGCATGAGGAGTCCCATATACTTGATATGTCTTTTCTTATCTCTTACTAAACTGTACGAGCGTAAAGAGAATATTCCCTTTGGCATATTCTCAGCGAGTAACGATCTGCTTTTAGCAGACCGTTCCGCAGGGCGAAAGGAGATAAGAAACGAAAGTCAGTTGAAAAAAGCAAAAAGAAAAGGTCCCCCGTATACACAGGGAACCCATAGAATATGAATTCGTTTCTTATCTCTTGGAGAACTGTACGAGCGTAAAGGGAATATGCCCTTTGGCATATTCCCAGCGAGTAATTGTGGGCCTTTACGGCAAACCGTTCCGCAGTTTAGAGGGATAAGAAAAGACTCCCCAATTTCTTGAGGAGTCCCATATACTTGATATGTCTTTTCTTATCTCTTACTAAACTGCGGAGCACGACGTGCAGCCTTTAATCCGTACTTCTTTCTCTCCTTCATACGAGAGTCTCTTGTAAGGAATCCTGCTCTCTTTAAAACCGGTCTGAAGTCGCTGTCCATCTCGCAAAGTGCACGAGAAAGACCGTGACGGATAGCGCCGGCCTGACCTGTGGTACCGCCACCACATACATTGACAAGTACATCAATCTTGCCTTCGTTCTGTGTAGCCACAAGCGGCTGACGAACGATGGTCTTCAAAGTCTCCAAACCGAAATACTCATCAATGGAACGCTTATTTACGGTAATCTTACCTGTACCCGGCATGATATACACTCTTGCTACAGAGCTTTTTCTTCTACCGGTGCCGTAGTTTCTATTTGTAGCCATTCTCTATTCCTCCCTTAGATTGATAATGCAACTGGTTGCTGTGCCTGGTGCTTGTGCTCCGGGCCTGCATACACGAAAAGTTTCTTGTACATCTGTCTACCTAAAGGTCCCTTGGGAAGCATTCCCTTTACTGCAAGTTCAATAACCTGCTCAGGCTTGTTGGCTCTCATATCTCTTAAAGAAGTTTCCTTCATGGAACCGACATAACGAGAATGGGTGCGATACAGCTTCTGCTCCAGCTTCTTTCCTGTTACCTGAATCTTCTCTGCATTCACTACGATTACATAGTCACCACAGTCTAAGAACGGTGTGAAAGTCGGCTTTCTCTTTCCGCGAAGAACGGATGCTACTTCCGATGCAAGACGTCCGAGTGTCTTCCCCTCTGCATCTACCACGAACCACTTTCTTTCGATAGTAGAAGCCTTTGCTACGTAAGAATTCATAACAACCTCCTATGTGTAGGCTACTTACTCTGGTCCAGTCAGGGACTGATTTCAGTATTTAATGTAGCCCGGGCCTAAGGCCCTGCTTTAAGTAATCACAGAACCGGTAAAACGTATAAAAGAGCATAATTTACCTGTCCCATTGCAAAAATGCTTTGTAATTTTACTCCTTTTTTTATCTTATGTCAAATGAATTTGTATAATAACACATCCTGCAATTTATATAATATCGCATCCTACAATACAGAAAAAAACTCTATCCTATATCCGGATTTCCATACACATAAAAAATTCACCCTATACCAAGGTGAATTTTTTACACTGTGCTAAAAATAACAGTTCTGTCGGAATTCATTTCCCAAAGGATATTTGTCCCTCGAAAAGAGAGGCTATTTCTCTTCATGCTTTTCTTTCGGGAACATCCAGGAATGAACCTTCATACTTTTACCGCCCACCATCACGGTTTCTTCCTTTGCACTGCTAAAGCTTTCTCTTCCCGATTCCGCCTTTGGCTTTCCGGCAAATGCAAATTCCACTTTTCGAATACCCGGTCCTTCTGAATGCTTGTCTTCACCCGAGATTCCTCCGGGAAAGCCGAATTCCACTTCACGGATTCCCTGTCCATGTGGATTTTTCTCTGCTTCAAGTCGTCTTCCTCCCGGAAGATTGAAATCCACTTCGCGAATGCCTTGCCCTACTGCTTTGGCTTCACCGGATTGTTTTCCTCCCGGAAGATTAAATTCAACATCCCGAACACCATGTCCTGCTGCCTTTACTTCGCCGGATTGTTTTCCTCCGGGAAAGCCGAACTCGACATCACGGATTCCTTGGCCAGCAGCAGCTCTATTTGCTGTAGTCCTATTTCCTTCCGGAAAATCAAATCCCACTTCACGAATAGTTTGTTCGCCAGGATTTTTAGCTACTCTTGTCCTATTTTCACCCGGAAAATCAAATCCCACTTCGCGAACAGTTTGTTCACCATGATTTTTACTCGCTCCGGACTGCCTTCCTCCCGGAAGATTGAACTCGACTTCACGGACGCCTTGTCCTGCTGGCTGATTTTGCTTACCTTGCGCATCTCTGGCCAGTTCCGCCTCAATGCTTTTAATCATGTCGTCTGTAATCTCTGTTGGATCGGTCGGCTCTTCCGTCTTTTTTATCTCTTCCGCTTCCTTTCCGACATGCGGCTTTGTATCTTCCACATCCAGTCCGCTTCCTTCCAAGATTTGTCTGTATCGAGCCTCAATCAGTCTGATATTTTCCTGAATTTCTTCTTCACTTAAGCCGGAAGCAGAATCCTGATCCAAAAACGAACTAAGGGCCCCCACCGCCTTATCCTCATCCTCCGCACTGAGTTTTCCGAAAATGGCGGAAGAGGGGTCATCCGTATGCTCTTTTTTGGGGATAGAATCCCAAACACCGGACTGCTCCGGAGCCGCCTCCCGATTTACGAAGGGGTCAGGCTCTGTATCCATCTCTCTGGGTAAGCCCTGCGCATAGGATTTCTGTATTTCTTCTTCAGACAACGCATTCTCTTTTTCGTTCCTTTTTAAAAACGACGCCGAAGTCGACGAAGAGCTCGAGGTAGAAGACGGAGTCGATAATGCACCGGATTGAGATGCCGCCTTAAAATCCCAAAGATTTAAGTCGGTCTCTTTCCCCTCATTCGCCTCTTCCTCTTCATTGATCTCTTCAGACAGGAAACTGTAGTCTTTATTTAAGGGAAGCTCTTCCGCCTCGGTATCTCCTGCGACTCCCTCCTCCAAAGCTCCGGTTCTTCCTTTATAGAATGCCTTCTTCTTTCCGTCCGTTCTAAACGGATCATCCGAATAGCCTATGTCTTCTGTAGAGGAAATGCTTCTGATTCTACGATACTTTGCAACTTCACTGGAATCCGTCCTGTCATTCATCTCAGGAACTTCTTCCGGCACTTCATTTTTCGTACGAATCATAATCCAGATCAGCTTTATATCTCTTCTTATCCAACAAAACGGGAGTAAGAAAATCATTTTCTCAAGTACGGGATAGAGGCTCGTCATATAGTTTTTATCCGGGAACAGCCATCTGATTTGTCTTCCCAACGCTTTAAAGCGGTTCTTCCACTTATCCTTCCACTTTCTCCATTTTTCTACCCGCTCCTCCTGGTCTTCCACATTGCGAATCTCTTTTCTTAACTTTATGGCCTCGGAAATACTGTCTCTTCCTACCATTCCGTTCGAGAGTATGCGGCTTTCCATATCATCATAAAGGCTGATGTCTTCTTTCGGATAGGGAAATAAAGAGTTATTCCGGCTACTGAACCACATATCCGCCATGTGCAGCAGAGTCTGTGACAAAAGACCGATGTTCAGCTCCTTGATTCTCGCATCCAGAAAACGACGGTTCATGTCCTTGTTGAATAATTTGTAGAACAGATAGAGATCCAAAAGCTCCCTGACTCGCAAACTGTCGCTGCAAAAATGATAGGATGCCTCTGCAATACGGAAAAGATAACTGCTCTCTAAGGACAGGACCTTCAAAGCAGGATTTTGCTTGTCAGGATAGGCCCTGTTTAAAATGCCCTTCATGCAATTCTTATAGGTCTTCGTCAGATAGGGGAGGGTATGATATAGTTCAACACGAAATCCGGCAACCCGTCTCATGCTTTCTCCAAAGCCCTTATACTGTTCATCCGTGATATACCCAAGATCCACAAGATAACCCTTTGCAAGATAATAGCTTTCTTCCGGAATATAGACTCTCAGCGGAGAATTTGCCGCAGTTTCCGGTAACTGATAGAGACGTCGAACAGCGGCACTTTCCAGAATGATTGCAGGGACTTTGAAGGCCTGAAACACGGATAATATTTCCAACTCCGAAGCCTCATAAATCTCTCCGTAATGCACCGCCTCCTGATACCTTTGAAAAAAACGCTCGCCAAAAAGGGCAGGAACCCTTGCCCCCACCGAAAGCATACCAAGATATACTGCGGAAGTGATTTCATGATACTCGGCAATACGATACAGTCTCGCCCAATTCATATTCCGCATCACAGGAAAAGATTCATCCTGTCGTAAGGTTCCCCCCACCAGGTTCAGCAAAAACTTGCCTTCATACACACTTCGATTCATTGCTTTCCTTTCTTAGCACTCTTAAAATCGAAATTTGTTTATGCCAGTATTTTATCAGCAAGATAGTCTTTCGAGCGATTGGCCCGAAAAAGCATCAGCTTATTTTTCTTCTTTACCTCTTCCAAAA
Source organism: Oribacterium parvum ACB1 (assembly GCF_000238055.2). Classification (GTDB taxonomy): domain Bacteria; phylum Bacillota; class Clostridia; order Lachnospirales; family Lachnospiraceae; genus Oribacterium; species Oribacterium parvum. The sequence goes on along the minus strand of NZ_KE148312.1, from coordinate 1,351,656 downwards.
CTTCTCCGACTTTCAGGTATAACTCCGCAACCTGTTTTTCCGGATACTTTAAGGAAGATCTTTCCTTTTCCCCTATACCGGTTATCTTTTGGTAAATTTTCGCCTCCGGTTCGCTTACTTCCACCATCTCGCGAACTTCCATTTCATTCTGTTCCAAGTTATGGATACACTCTTCTCTCATATCCAAAAGAAGATCCATACTTACATTATCCTGCCTCTCGGAAGACACAAGAAGCTCATCCGTTATCCTGTTTAATTCATTCGTTATATTATATCTTTTCTGATATAGACTGGCAAGCCTTTCCATGTCCATCTATTTCTCCCCCATTACAGAAAAGTAGCTGTAAAAAAATCAAAGTTGGCACTTTTAATTTTTTACAGCCCCCTTTCCAATTCTTACAAGCAGCCCGTATCTATTCCGACTATCCTACCACCTTAGCTTCTTCAGGCATATGGACATCCGTAACCTTTTGAGAAGCACCATAGAAACCTTCTCGAAGATCATTAAGGATATCTGCAAGCTTAGGAAGCTCTTCCTGCCTTCTTTCTCTTCCCGCCTTTACCAAACCTATATCAAAGGTAATAAAGTCGTATAATTCCATTAAATCGCGGCTGATTTCCTGTTTCATATCCAGTGTTTTTCGTAAGTAATGAATGATTTTATTGCACTTGTCCAATAATTCATCAAACTTATTATAGTTCTTCTCTCCCAAGGCAAGATCCGCCTGCTTTAAACACTTGATTGCCTCATCAAAGGTCAATATCAAAAGTTCTCCTTGACTCATTTGCATAATACTTTGCTCCTTATACTTTTTTTGATACTCGTTCATGACTTCTCCTGTGTTTAGAAAATAGCTGATTACATACTGGAATTGGACTCTTTTATACATCTGATAAAAGAAAATTCTTTCCGATACACATCCTCTCGGTATTGAATCCTTATTTCATCTCTTAAAGTATTTCGTCAGGTATTCCGTTTTTATAAAGGATTTTTTTAAAAAAGTTCTTACTATAAAGAAAAGAGGATGTGACAATTCTCTTCACATCCTCTTTCCTTCCTTATGAGTGCATGCAACTTGTTAAGATAAAACTAATTATTCAATCCGCTCAGATAGGAGGCCTGAGCGTTCATCTTGCTGATTAACTGCTCTAACTGCGAGAACTGCTTGATATATCGATCTTGTTCGGTGCTGAGCAGCGCTTTGATTTTTTCAATCTTCTCCGCATTCTCCTTTAGCTTTTCATGCATGACGGAAGAGAGATTCGTATAAGACATCCTGTTGGAACCGGCTTGCTTAATTAATTCTCCGTAAGATCCTCCATTTTTACTTGAAAAGCGGGTTGCATACGGTGTTACCGTCTCTTCCACGATTTTCACCAATCCTTTTGAACCATGGTATCCGGTCATCATCTTCTCAATCTTTTCCGGATGCGTCTCCATGGCTTTCTTAAACTTTTCTTCATCAAAAACCAACTTTCCGCCATCCTGGAAATCCGATGACATGGTAATGCCCGCTTCTTCCATATCTGTATAGCTAAGCCCGGCCTTCTCCAAGTCTCCCATCATCTTCGTCATCACGGAACTTAAGGACATACTATAGTTTCTGATAGAGCTTTCTCCGTATAGAACTCCCTGCTTTGCCTTCTTCTCCCAGTTTTCAATCGAAGTTTCACTCATCTGCTTCTTTTGTTCTTCGGTAAGAGGATCGACCCCTTTTTCTCTTCGCGTTCTTACGGCACTATTAACTTCGCTCACCAGTTCATTGTATTTTTCTATGAATTTCTTCATATTGGTAGCAGCTTTTTCAACATTGGCCTTCGAACTGAAGCTTACTGTTTTGGAGCTATCATAGTTATAGCTTCCATCCGGCCTTGTTACCGGATTTCCGCTAGGATCAAATTCCACACCGAATTTTCCGCTTGCCGTGATTTCCAAGCCGTCAATGTTAAAGGTATTGGAAGAAGAATGTGCAATTTCATTGATTCCGTTTCCATAATTATAAACGAGCTCCGCATCTTCTCCATGATTAATCTGACCGCCTCCCGATGCCGTTACCCCAAAAATCTTTGCGGCAACATTGTTCGGATCCGAAGCATTCCCTAAATCAATCGTCCTTCCGCTTCCGGTCTCGCTGCTTACCAGCACAAAACGTCCGGATCCTTCCATATAGCTTGCTCTTACTCCGACCTCGGCATCATTAATCTTCCGCAGCATCTCCGATACCGTCATATCAGAACTAAGTCCCTTTACTTCCTTCCCGTTAATCTTCAAGTGTGAGAGGGCGGTATTCAAAGCAGCCTTATTTCCGCTAAAGGAACCAAGTCCCAGTTTATCGAGGTTACTCATAATCGAGCTGGATACGGAGACTCTGTTGGAGCTTCCTTCCTGAATCCCCAGATTATCTCTTTCGATTTTATCGGCAGCATTTACGGTAACCGTGTCTTTTCCGTTCACACTGTTCAAGGTAAGATGATCCGTGTCTCTATCTACCCTGATTTTTCCGTTTCCGAAAGCATGGTCTATATTCTCCTGCATCGCCGCCTTTACTGCATTGAGTCTTGTACTCGGATCGGTCGATGCCGTTTTAATCTGGTTAAGCTGTTGCTCTGTAAGGATGCTTACATCCTTTCTTGTTGCTCCAAAACTTATGCTGATCTTTTTATCCGCAAGGTAATCCAAATAATCCGTTTCTTTTAAGGATTTCTGCGTAAATTTATGAGCCGCTGCCGTCCCGGCATTAAAATGATTCAATCCTAAACCATAAGCAGCCGAGCCGCTGCCGGTCGATGTTGCTCCCGGATGCCCTGCTTCATATCCCAACGCTTCCAGTGCGCTCGATTCAGTCTTAATGACATAATTCGAGCTTCCTTCAATGCTGATAAAGTCATTTCCCGGAGTTGCTCCCGGATTATACTTAAACTTCAGGTCCTGGTGCTCTCCAAGCTTTACTCCTGCCTGCTTTGCCGCCTTATTCAGATCCTCTACCAGCTTCTGCTTGTCTCCGGTATAGTCGATTTCCACAGTCTTGCCATTTTCGTCCGTATACGACGCAGGGAAAGTAAATCGGGTTTTCTCCGTAAAGGCACCTGTTGTATCATAGTTTCCAAACTGAAGAGAGGTTCCCTTTAAATTACTGATCTTCGCTTTTTTTGCTCCCGACATTGCATTTAGAGAGATTCCCGTCTTAATCGCGGTAACCGAGCCCTTCACATCAGAAACAACGGACTCTGCCGTTGCAAGCTTCGTCACTGCAGCAATCTTTAGATTTTTACTCATCTCCGACGCACCGCGTGCAGTGATGAATTTTGTGGCAGAGCTATCTCCTCTTGCATCCACCATATTGGTCGAATACAATTCGGAATTCTTCAGGGAATAGCGCGAAGAATACGAAAGAAAATCATCCTGCAAATCCAGCGTCTTATCGGAAAGACTTCTGAAGGCATCTCTCTTCCACTCGATTCTTGTACTCTCCTGTCTTGCTTTGGTAAGCTTTGCCTGCGTTCCTTTTGTCATCTGTTCAATTAAAGCATCCCTATCCAAACCGGAAGACATCCCTCCAAAACCACGTAAAGAGGTATTTCCTATTCCGGAGCTTCCCTGGGTTGCACCCATTGTTAAACTTCCCATGATTCATCCTTCCTCTCTTAAAAAGCCGGTCCTCTATACCGGACACGGTTTCCTGATTTAAACGAGAAAAGTAGGTGTTCCTCGCTTACGGTTTAGCAAGACTTTTAACGTAAGAAAACTTCTCACCGGTATGCCCTTTCAAAAGCCCCAAGAAGCCCGGACTCCCTTCCAGGACATTCTTTCTGCTAACTTCTCACGACATTATCGGCAAAAGCGTAAAAGAATATAAGGAAAGAAAAAAAAGAGAAGCCACAGATTCTGTAGCCCTCTTTTTTCCATCTACATATTTCATTTCACTTGTCTCTTCTTATACGTCTCTCAAAAGATTAAAAGCATTGGTTCCTAGGCTCTTTCTTTCCCCTTCATCAAATTTCGTGGTATCTTTTCCTCTTTCCGTATCATGGTGCGGATGCTCTTTTACATCCAAAGTCGCCCTAAGCATGGCCACAAAAATATCCGAACGGAACTTACTCTGGTAAAAGCCGATCATAGGACTTGTCTTTTCTTTTTCCAAAACCACATACTTCGCGGGAAGTCTTGTCAGAGAGAGAGCCGTGACATCGGCAATGCACTTGTCGCAGGTGCATCCTCCGTATTGTCTCATCAGGCCCGGGACATCCTTGGTCTTTAATATCTCCGCCATGACATTCACGATATGAAATTCCGGTTCCGGCTCGTTGTATTCAGCTAAAAGATTCTTCTCCAGATTGACCTGGATTTCATTGGTGATTTTATCATTTTCCGAAGACTCGTCTATGACGGTAACCTTGCGTTTGTTAAAAGAGGGAGAAAAAACTTCCGGTTTCAATGCGAGTTCCTCCTCTTTCTTTTCATTTTCCTTCATCTCTGCGAGCCCCATTTTTTCTGTTTCCAGACTGTCAAAACTGTCTACTGCCGTTTTAAAATTGCTTACCGCACCGTCAAAGTGCTCTGCAGCCTGTCTTGTTTTCTCCGCCGCTTTATGAAAATCAGAAAGCATCCCGGCATCGAAAGAGAGATTCTCTCCCGGATGGGATTCTGCATTGGCTGTGGAGGGGTCTGTACGAAGTTTTGAAAATTTCTCTTCCGCTTTATGGATAAGGCGCGAAGAGAGATCCACTGTGCTTATTTCGCTGTTCTCTTCTGCAGCTTTCGTATTCTCCTGCACTGCTTCCGCAGTCTCCTTTGCTAAGTTCTCCTCCAAATTCTTAAGCCCTTCCGCACTGCCTCCCGGTGTAGAAGTCAGTAAATTCATCACATGAGAAGTTTTATTCGATCTTACAAGCTTATTATCCATTATCCCACCACCTCACTTACACGAACATTTTCCTCTATTTCCTCTGCAATTTCATCAATAAAGCGGGAATAATCTTTCACCGCAGGGGAATATTTATTATACGTAAAAATGTCTTCTCCGTGTGCAGGGGCTTCGGCAATAGCCACACCTTGTCGAATCTTCGTTTTAAAGACCTTGGTGGAAATCTGCTTCGCCAGATCCTCCGTCATCTCTTCCACATCCCTTGAGAGAGCGGTTCCTTTCTCAAACTTATTCAGTAAAATCCCCAAGACCTTAAGATTACTGTTCAAACTGCGCTTTACGGAATCAATCGTCTCTCTGAGCTGAGAAAGTCCAACAAGGGACAGAATATCCGTAGTCATGGGAATGATCAAAAAATCGGATACCACATAGGCATTGATGGTCAGTAAATTTAAAGCTGGCGGTGTATCGATCACAATATAGTCATAATAATCCATCATGGGTGAAAGTGCTTCCTTTAAAGCCGTCTCCCTTTTTCCGGGCTCGAGCTTTTCCAGTCCTGTTGCGGAAAGAGAAATGTCCGAAGGCAGGATATCCACCTTTCCCAAACGACGTACAACCTGTTGCAACTTTAATTTTCCTTGCAGAGCATCTAAAATTGTACTGCCATTCACGCCTTCCAGTCCCATACAGAAGCCCAGATTCCCTTGGGGATCCAAGTCAATCCCCAGGACCTTCGCACCTCTATCTGCAAAACCTGCACATATAGCTGCAGAGGTAGTCGTCTTTCCGACACCTCCTTTTTGATTCGATACGGTGATAATAATAGACAAAGTAAAACCTCCTGGCATGCAAGAATCGGATTGCTATTGATTAAACTCCTGAGATGCATAAAAAGAAAGTTCTTCCTTACTGAAGTCTTTTAGAGCGTTCGTCAGGCCTTCTTCATCCAAATTAAATGCCTTAAGAGAATAGGGTTCGGCAAATTGGTTTTGGATGGTCAAAAATACGCTTTGGTAATCCTGAAAACTGACTTTGTCGGAAAAAGAATAATACTCTATTCCTCCCATTTGGTCTCTCTTTCCGACCAAAGAATAGAGCTCTGTTAGACCTTCATCCTTCTTATACATGAAGAGGGAAAAGTCCTCCGCACCATTCGTCCGTAAAAACACCGGTTCTCCGCTCAGTTTATTCTTTCGAATCACAGTCGCATAGTCACCGTTCCCCTCTTCTTCCAAAAGAGGAAGGAGGGTTCTCTGTTTTACCGGCAAAGACTCGCTCTCCGACTGACCGCCACTTCCTTTCTGTGCAGCTACTTGTTCTTGATACAATATGACAGACAAAATAGTGGGATGTAACTTTGTTTCCTCCCCTACCCTGTCTTGCAAAAGGATAATATCCTTATAGCCATCTTCATTGATGTCCAAAAGTGCAAATGCAGCCGGATGAATTGCTTCTTCCTCTGTTTTTGCATTTTTCTCTCCGCTGTCCTTTTCCCGTTTTTTTCCGAAGTCCTTCCCTTTCAGCTTCTCCAGCTCTTTTCGGATAAAACTGCAGTATTCGTTAAAATAACGGAGCTCCTTACCACCTTTTCCGATATACAGTTCTCCACTCTTACTAAACTCATCCTCCAGCAGCCTACCATCCGTATCAAAAAAGTATTCCGCTTTGTCTTCGGGATCCACGAATCTCCCGGTAGCCATTTTCCCGCCGCTTCCGATATAATAGCTCTCTCCATTGTAGTCAAGCCATTCATTTTCGAGCGGTTCATTCGGTCCCAAAAAGAAATACCAGCTATTACCTTCTTTTACCCAGTCTCCGGAAAAATTGCTTCCCGCTTCTGCCTTTTCCGGAAACAAAAGGACGCTCATCATACAAAGCCCAAACAATACCGCAATGCCGCTCTTCCTGTGATTCTTCATCCCTTTTCCTCCTTATTATACTCAATACACAAAACTTTTGCTAGGAATTTTCATAAATTCTAGTTAAATTTACTATAAGATTTAAAAATAGGATGGTGAAAAAACTTTTTCCTTCTCACCATCCCTGATTTATTTTGTAGAAAAATGATTATTCTTAGTATATTTCTCCAAAGTCTTTATGCTCCATGTGCCAGTACTGCGTGGTCCGATTCACGAAAGCGTTTTATCAAGATATCCAAAATTTCAACCAGATGTCCGATTTCGGGCTTGGAAAGCTGCTCATCCGCTCCCACCTCTTTTCCCTTCACGCGCATCTGCTCATTAATCAAAGAAGAGAAGATAACAACCGGTATTCGTTTTAATCGCATATCTTCCTTCATGAGTTTCGTCAGCCTGTGTCCGTCCATCATAGGCATTTCAATATCCGTTATCACAAGATTGATTTTCTTATACAGATCCGGATCGTCCTTCAGGGAAGAAATATATTCCCATGCTTCCTGTCCGTTATTGTATACCCGAACATCGGTAAATCCTGCCTTTTGCAAGGAGGTACCAATCATTTTTTGCAACAAAACGGAGTCCTCCGCAACCACAACCGGTGCAGTAATCGTGCTTCTTGCTCCCATTTTTTCAATTTCTTCCAGCTTAATCCCGGTAGCCGGAGCAATTTCCGCTACTATTTTTTCAAAGTCCAAAATGGTTACCAATTGATTGTCACACTGTGCAATTCCGGTTGCTACGGACTCAGCGCCGTTTGCCAGAGTTCTGTCGGGCTTTTGGATGCTCTGCCAGGAAATACGGCTTATTCCTTCAATAGAATCTACACGGAATGCCACCATCATTTTATTAAAATGCGTGATGATAAAGAGGTCTCTTGCTCCCTGCTCCGGAGTGGTTCCCGTCAGATAGTTTGCCAGATTGATAACCGTAATAAGCTGCTGTCTGGGCTTGAAGAATCCTTCTACCGATGCATGAGAATGCGGCATGGGCTTAATCTTTTCCGTCATCATGATTTCCTTTACCTTTGCCACATTGATTCCGTAGAATTCTCCCAGAACACGAAACTTCATAATTTCAATTTCATTCGTTCCGGATTCCAGTAAAATACCTTCCTTCTCATTCTTCTTTTTCATCTTCGTATAACCTCTCCCTTTTCCGTTCTTCCTTAAACTCGGGCCTGCATCCTGCCCCATTCCATTGCACTTCCTCTATCCTTAAATCCGAACTATTTCTCTTCCGTAGGTTCTGATCTGGACCTCCCCGGTTTCGGTGTTCAGGCTCATGGTTCTTGCGTAGTTTGCACCTGTATCTTCCGCCGTAAGCTTTATTCCCTCTTCTTTCAGAATCTTTTTCACGCTGTCAATATTTCTCTGCCCGATGTTTCCGAAACCTGCATTTCCGCTGATTTCAAACATCTTGGCACCGCCTGCAATACGCACGGTCGTTCGGCTTTTCACCATCCCGAAGGCAGACATCTTTCGTAAAGTTTCCCGAATTCCCGTGTCTGCATACTTAAAGAGATTCGGGTCATTTTCGTTCGCTCTCTCCGGTAACATGATGTGTAATAGGGCTCCCAATTTGATATAGGAATCAAAGAATGCCAGTCCTATGCAGGAGCCTAAGGCATATGTGACAAGGACCCCCTCTCCCCGGGTCAGCTTCATATCCCCAATCCCAACTTTTAATTGCTTATCCGCTTGCATCTTACACTCCCAACTTTTCCAAAATCGTATTCAAGGAGTGAATATCCGGAAGCATCAAAAGCCAGGAGGGGAGACTTTTGCCATCCATGAGGAAATCCGCATTACTGTACATCAGCTTATCCGATTCATATCCGAACTCTGCCATAGGTACCGTAAGAATTCCTCCCAACATATTCACCGTACTGCTGGGCACGGACAAGTGCAAATCTACATGCACCAGCTGAGAAAAGGCATTGATATAAGAGCAAATGATGATATTTCCGACTTCCTTTAAAGCGGAAAATGCCATATCATCCATGGCATCAAAATCTTTGTATTCCGTTTGCAAGAGTTTTTTCAGCATCTTCCTTGCAAAGCGTTTATCATAGAGAAACAGCATCAGTCCGTCGAGATCTCCGCTCATCTGCACAAGCGTTGCACCGATGATTTCCTCTTCCTTTCCTATTCTCTTTACCGCACCGTCAAAATCCAGAATCTGCACCTTGGGAATCGTAATGCGAACTTCTCTCTGCAGTAGCTTGGAAAGAGCCGTAGCTGCATGACCCGTTCCAATACTTCCTATTTCCTTCATGACATCCAGTTCTTGAAGATTCAGATCTTCATAGCGGTTTATCTTCATTTCTCTATTTCCTCATCTTAAAACAAGGTTCCTATCCTCTTAATTGGTTAATGGTGCCTTCCACCTCATCCGATGTCTGTACCATTTTTAGTGCATAGCTGAACGCTCTTTGGCTTTCTATAAGACGGGTCATTTCCTTTGCCATATCCGTTCCGGAGCGTTCCAGCGTTCCTTCCTCCAGCACCGGGTTTTCTACTGCCTTGTCTACATTTTGTGTATCTCCCGCGCGGACTGCAAATTCATTGTCTCCCTTATTTACTAATCGACTGGGGTAAGTCAATGTATAAACTCCAACCTTCTGTCGCTTTTCTTCTATGCTTTCTTCGTCGTTTTCGTTCTCGTATAGATTGTTTTCCCTATCCTGTCCTTGCTTTGCCGCATCCGCAAGCATCCTTAAGCCGCTTTCATTGGCGAGCATTTTTTCACCCTTCTCATCCAAAACATGCTTCCCGGATTCGGTAAGCAGGTAGAACTTTCCGTCGGGAAACTCTCCTATATGAAAATGTCCGTTTCTTGTATAGCTGATTGCTCCGGACTTCGGATCCTGTAATTTAAAGAAGGCATGATCCATTCCTATCGCATAATCATTCGGCTGACCGGTACTCATAAATGCAGCCGTTCCGTGCTCGGTATTGGTTCTGACCACCGTCGTACCGGCACCTGCCTGTAACTCTGTTCTTGCTTCCGGAGAATCGTTCAAGTTATAATTAATCAGCTCTGAAAAAACGGCATTCTTCGGCTTAAAACCGTCTGTATTGATATTTGCCAGATTATTTCCGATAACATCCAACTTTTTCTGGCTGGCACTTGCGCCAAGTGCGCCAACATAAAATGACATATTCATAAGATTATCCCTCTACCTCTTAAATTCGCCCTACATCACTACTTGCCTTACTCATCACACTGTCATACATCCTAAGCATCTGCGCAGCACTCTGTAATGCCCTCTGGGAGCTCATCATGGTCGTCATTTCTTCAACCATGTCCACATTGGATTTTTCCAATATCTTCCAATTTACCGTGGTATCTAAAGGCTTATCGAGCTCCGCCTGGTTTGTGCTGAAAAGGTTATTGTCTTCTTTATGCATTGCGTTATAATCCACAAAATCAACAACCTTCAGCGTTCCGTATACCGTTCTCTGCTCTCCCGTGCTTTGCGGGTCGTAAATACTTCCGTCCGGATCAATCGCAAAATTATCGTTTGGAAGCACGATATCTTGTCCGTCCGTACTCTGTACTCTTCCTACTCCTGCAAGCTCCAGCACTCCATTTTCATCCACGGAAAAGGCACCACCCCTTGTGTACATCGTTCCCCTTGGCGTAGAAATGGCAAAATATCCTTTTCCCCCCAATGCAACATCGTAAATTCCGTCGGTCGTTTCATAGGACCCCTGTTCGTGGTCCGTATAGGTTCTTGCTGCGGATTTAATGCGGGAAGCCATAGCAATATCCTTTGGATGGTTCTTGTTATAGTTACCGGTGCGCACCATCATCTCTTCTTTGAATGTGGTGCTGACCATAGTATCTTTTTTATATCCCGCAGTCTGAATATTGACCATATTGTTACTGATGGTATTGAGATTTCTTCTTTGGGTAATCATGCCCGATGTTAAATCATAAAAACCTTGATACATAGTTCATCCTTTCTTTTCCGGATACAGAAAAAAGAGTCCTCTATCCTTCACGAAATTGGTCTTCGTCCCTTTTTCCACAGGGATAAGCATCTCGCTCCTTGATTATCGGACTCTTTTCCTCATTTTATAACGATTTTACGGATTTATTTTACTTATTTTAGATTGAATCGCGTTCCCTTTTCCAAGTAAAGCGTATGGCGCTTTCGGTACTAACGGAAAACACGCTATCCCTCTCCATGTTCATCCATATATTTCCTTAACTTCCGGATGGCAATGCTATGGAGCTGAGAAACTCTGGGCTGAGAGATTTCCATGACTTCCGCAATTTGGTTCATATTCAGCTCTTCCACATAATAAAGGGAAATAACCAGCCTTTCCTTTTCCTGCAAAGCTTCTATCGCAGAAGTCAGAGCACGGACATTTTCCTTATGCATAAAGTTAAATTCCGGCTGGGTGCTGCTGTCTCTGGATGGAATCTGCAGCAAGGTTTCATTTCCCTCATCATAAGTCATGTCAAGAGAAAGAACGTTTACCATATTGCTCATGCGCTGAATCTTCTGCAACTTTTTTACACTGATATTGAGATAATCCGCAAGTTCCTCATCCGAAGGCACTCTGCCTAAACGGGAATTCAATTCCAGGCTTGCCGTCTCCACACTCCTGCTGTCTCTATGAAAGTTTCTCGGAAGCCAGTCATTTTTACGCATCATATCTATCACCATACCGCGGATACGACGGGAGATATAGGTTTCAAACTTATTATCCCGATTCTCGTCGTAACGCTCGATGGCGCGCATGATTTCAATAACACCTTCATTTACGATATCATCCGTCTGCATAAAGTCATGGTACATCTCCCGCATCTGGTATGCGATGGAACGCACGATATAAACATATCGCATAGTTAGTTCCTGCTTCACTTCCTGGGCATGATTTTCTTTATACAAAAGGAAGAGTTCTTCATTGGACTTTTCTTCTAAACTTGGGTATTTTAAAGCATTCAAGATGGATTCCTCTTTTCCCGGATTTCAACTTTAAGCTATTCCGTATTCTTTCTAAGCGCTTCCTTTTTCTTCGGTATCCTCTTCCAGTTGCAGGCTTCCAATTGCCTGTATCTGCACATTGCTGGCTACTTCATTAAAGGAAAGTACTCGCACGTTTGGATAAAACTGCTCTATCAGGTGGTAAAAATGGATACGCATAACCTGTGAGGTCAAAATGAGCGGAGGGCCGGAAAGATTATTAAATTTTCTGCACTCTTCCGCAACCTGCCGAACCAGACTCTGTAGGAGTTCAGGGTTTAAGGCAAGATACATGCCGTTCTCTCCTCTGGAGAGGGAATTGACCATGGTTCGCTCTAAAGCCGCATCGATGGTAATCACCTTCATGTTGCCGTCTTCACAGTACATTCTGGTAATGGTTCTCTTTAAAGCGGCACGAACCTTCTCCACAATCTGATCCACATCCTTTACCGGTAAACCGTTCTCACTGATGGTCTCAAAACAGGTCTCCACAATGGTTTCCAAGTCTTTAATGGAGATTCCTTCGCGGAGTAACATCGTCAGGACTCTTTGCAAGAGGTTATAACTGATGACTCCCGGAAAGGCTTCTTCACAAAGCTCCGGTGCGGTTTTTTTCAGATTCTCCACAAGACGGACAACTTCCTGCCTGCTCATCAGCTCATGGGAATGTCTCTTGATGGTCTCCGAAAGGTGGGAAAGCATTACCGCCAGAGGTTCGATGACCGTGTAGCCATACATCTCCGCCTTATCCCGATTTTCCGGTCGAATCCACTTAGAAGGAATCCCATAGGCCGGTTCAATGGTTTCAATGCCGTCAACTGATTCTTCTACATCGTCCGGTTCCAAAGCAAGCAGGTAATCCACAAGGATTTCTCCTCTGGCAATCTCCTCCCCCTTTACTTTGATACTGTATTCATTGGTTCCGAGACTCGAGGAATCACGAAGGCGGATGGAAGGCACTACAAAGCCCATATCCTGTGCGTACTGCCTTCGGAAAATCACGATTCTCTGAATGAGTCTTCCTCCAACCGATTCATCCGCAAGAGGAATCAGGCTATATCCGAAGTCCATTTCAACAGGCTCCACCTGCAAGAGGTTGTAGACATTGTTTACATCTTTGTAATAGTCTTCTTCGCTCTGTGCAGCCGTTTCCGCCTGATTTTCCTCTAAGCCCAAGCCGTCTCCGTCCATCGGGGAGAGAAGTCCTTCTCCTCCCGCTCTGGCAAATTCAGGCTCTTCCTTAATCTTCTTCTCCAGATAGAAGCCTGCAGCGATAAAGCTTGCCGCAACCGGGATAATCTGCAATATGGGCATCCCCGGAATCAGCACGAGTACCAGCATAGCCAATCCGGTAATCATGATAGACCGGGGTTGCTGTGTAAACTGTCTGGATACATCCTCGTTTAAAGAGCCTTCCGAAACCGCTCTTGTAACAATCATACCCGTCGAAACGGAAATCAAAAGGGAAGGAATCTGTGCTACAAGACCATCTCCGACTGTTGCGATGGAATAGGTGGAAAGCACGGTAGCAAGAGGTTGTCCGGACTGTACGATACCGATGATACTTCCACCGATAAGGTTAATTGCCGTAGTAACGAGAGACATGATTCCGTCTCCCTTTACAATCTTCGTGGCACCGTCCATGGAACCGTAAAAATCGGATTCCGTCTGAATCTTCTGTCTTCTTTCTCTGGCCTGCTTTTCGGTAATCATGCCGGAAGAAAGATCCGCGTCAATCGCCATTTGCTTACCGGGCATGGCATCCAATTTAAAACGCGCAGCAACTTCCGATACACGTTCCGCACCCTTGGTGATGACGATAAACTGCATGAGGACGATAATCAAATAGATGATTAATCCGACGACCACATTTCCCCGTACAACAAAGTCACCGAAGGCTTTGATAATCGCACCGGACTCTCCGCCTCTTGTCAGAATGTTTCTCGTTGTAGAAACATTGATTCCCAGTCGAAAGAGAGTGGTAATCAAAAGCAGAGAGGGGAAAATAGACAGTTCCAGAGGCTCTCGAATCGTCATGGTGATCACCAGAATCATCATGGAAATCGCCATATTAATTACAATTGCCACATCCACAAGGGCAGGTGGCAACGGAATAATCAAAAGTAATATGATTACCAGTACAAAAAGTACCACTGAATTTTGCAAAAGTCGTCTAAGCATTCCTATTATCTTCCTTTGCTTTCTCTAAAATATCCTGTCTATTCTCTTTCCGATAGATATAAACCAGAATTTCCGCAACAGCTCCGTAAAAATCTCCGGGAATTTCTTTTCCCACCTTACATACCGGATACATGGCTCTTGCCAGAGGCTTATTCTCAATTGCCGTAACATGGTGTTCCTCTCCCACAGCCACAATCTTCAGTGCCAGCTCATCCTGTCCTTTTGCAAGGACTATCGGAGCCTGATTCTTATCCGGATCATACTTAATCGCAATGGCAAGATGTTCCGGGTTACGAATAATCACATCCGCATCGGGAACCGCCTGCATCATTCTCTGATTGGCCCTGGAGCGCATCATCTGGCGAATTCTACCCTTGATTTCCGGATTTCCTTCCAACTGCTTGTACTCATCCTTCACTTCCTGCTTTGTCATCCTAAGATCCATCTCATACTGCCATTTTTGATACATAAAGTCGAAAAAAGCGATAGCAAGGAAGACAGCACAGATTCGGGTAATCAAGTCGAACATCATACTCATCAAAGTAATACTTGAATTTTTAATGTCCATATGAATCATTTTGGAAATAGGAATGATATCCGCCTTTAAAATCGAGTAGAGAAAACTGATTAGAATCAATATTTTAATAATATTTTTAATCAACTCCACCAGATTCCGTTTGGAAAAAATCCTCCCCAGTCCCTTTGTAGGGCTTAAGTTCGAAAGCTTTGGCGAAAGCAGTTTAAAGCTGATATTGAAGCGAGTCTGCACCAGGCTTGCCATAACGCCCAAAAACATGGTAATCAGCAGTAAAGGCAGTGCCATTTTTACGGAAAGCCATATAACGCGGTATAACAATTGATTGGATACCGGCTCTCTCTCCTCTATCAATTCCAAAATATAGGCGAGAAAATTCCGTAAATCTTCATAGATAAAGGGAATGAGAAAACGCGCAGCATAGAAAACCCCAAAAAGAACCACAACGGTAACGATATCTCGACTTTGAAAAACATTACCTTCTTTTCTGGCATCTTTTCGCTTTTTTTCGGAAGGCGCCTCGGTTTTTTCGCTGTCTGCCACTATTTTCCTCCCTTTCTTCTATAACAACTGCATTACTTTTCCAAGATATTCAAACGCATTACCGATAATGTCTTTCATCTTATCCGAAATGGGAATCATCAGAAAATAAATCATGGAAAGTCCGACGGCAATTTTCAGCTGGAAGTTCACCTGGAAAATATTAATCTGCGGAATAACACGCATCAGTATTCCCAGGGCCACCTCCGTCATAAGCTCTATGCCCATAATCGGAAAGGCCAGTTCCAATCCCATTTTCATGGAAGCAACAAAAAGACTGAGCATCAGCTTCGGCATCATAAGAAGTCGTATCGACACTTGACCGAAGGGGTTTGTATCTATAGTCCGGAAGAGAATCTCCAAAAAACGGAGATGCCCGTCAACGGACAGGAAAAGCAAAAGTAAAAATCCGTAAAACAGTCCCGTACTGACCGTGGCTTGTGAACGGCTTTGGGGATCGAATACCTGCGACATACTCAGTCCCATGGAAAAATCAATGACGGAGGTCGCAAAGCGCAGAGATAAAAAAGCAAGATCCATGGAAAAGCCAAGACAAAAACCCACAAACAGTTCCTTCAGGAGAAGAAAACCGTATTCGATAAAGCTTGTAGGCTCCACTGTAAGCTTCCCGCCCGTATAGTTGTAGCAAAGAAGAGACAAGACCAGGATAAACGCCGCTTTCGCTTTGTTTGGATAATTCACTCTTCCAAATATCGGGTTAAACGCCACAGCTCCGCTCATTCTCATCACTATATAGGAAAATAAAATCAGCATCTTATCCTCCCGCTACCAGACCGAGAATCATAGTAAAAAAATCCTGCATCGTCTTTAAAAGGGTACTTCCCAGAACAGAGAGTAAGATGATAATGGCAATCAGCTTCGGTACAAAACTGAGTGTCTGCTCATTGATGGAAGTTGCGGCTTGAAAGATGGCTACCACAATACCCAATATCATGCTAATCAAAAGAAAGGGCAGGGCAACACGCAAGGCCAGCATAAAGGTTTGATTCATAATATCCAGAATTTCACTGCTGTTCAGCATTGCATCCCCCTTTCCCGATCTTTTCCGCATTATCCGAAGACTGTCCTTTTTTCGCTTTCACTTTGATCCGTCCTCTTTTCATCTCTAAAACCATATCTATCGGAAACTGTGTACCAAGCTGGAAAACAGGAGGTTCCAGCCATCCACTGTGATAAAAAGCAAGAGCTTAAAAGGCATCGAGACCATGGCCGGGGGAAGCATAACCATTCCCATTGCCATAAGTGTGGTAGAAACTACCACGTCTATAAGCAGGAAGGGCAGGTAAATCAAAAAGCCCGCAGTAAAACCTCTTTTTAGCTCAGAGGTCATAAAAGCCGGCACCACTACGGTTAAAGGATAATCCTTTGGATCTTTTTTCAGCTCCGCCTTGCTCATACTCACAAAGCGCTCCAGCGTCTTTACTTCCGTGTTTCGCAGCATAAATTCCTTCATATCTCTTCCCATGGTGTCCAGCGCCTGCTCCTGACTAAGGTTTCCCTTCTTATAGGGTTCATAGGCCTCAACATTAATTTTATTGATAGTGGGAGCCATGATATACAGCGTCAGAAAAAAGGCAACACCGGCTAAAACCATATTGGGAGGAGTCTGCTGCACTCCCATGGCGCTTCGGGTAAAAGACAGAACGATGATGATTCTCGTAAAAGAAGTCATCATAATGACAATAGACGGGAGCAGTGCCACAAAAGTCAGGAGATAAATCAATTCCAGTGTAGGCACGGACCCGCCGTTTAATCCAGTTAATAACTCATTCATCCGGACTCCTTTCCGAAATTGTTCGCTCCCTCGTCATTTATTACTTTCCCATCTCCCGCTTTTCCTCGGAAAATATGGGAAAAATCCACCCCTGCCTTCTTCCTTCCAAGAAGGAGAAATTCCTCTATCGGATTCATCCCGGGCAAGGCTGCCGCCTCCGGGTAATCCGCCTTCAGTTCTGAAATCAAGTTGCAGCCTTCAGGACCGGATGCGAGAAGTAGACAGCGGTCTTCCTTCTCCAAACAAAGAATAAACAGCTGTCTGTCCTGCGTGATCTGTATTGAATCCACAACCTTCATATAGCGCCCTTTTTGAAAGGCTCTACCGTATTTTCCGATAAACCGGCTCAGTGCCCATGCTCCCAGCAGGAAAAGACAAAGGAGAAGAAAACCCGATACCAAGGAAATACTGTCTTCCGTAAACATTATAAGCTCTCCTCATTGATGTCTTTCTTTAAGATTTCCGTTACACGAATACCGAAGTTATCTTCAACAACTACGATATCTCCCTTGGCAATACATTCTCCATTTACATAGAGATCGGCCTGTTCTCCCGCCATCTTATCCAAAACAACAAGAGAGCCTTGTGTGAATTCCAAGATATCCTTTACCAGTTTTCTGGTTCTTCCGATTTCTACGGAAATCTCCAAAGGAACCTTCATAAGGAGTTCACGGTTACTTGCATTTTCATCTCTTTCCGCATCATCCTCCTGGAACTCTTTTGAGTTCAAAGGACGTATGATATTGGCTTCGTTTTGCTTATCTCTTTCCAGTTTCATGTCCCGGATTAATTCCATCATCTGGTTCTGGGACTGCTGCATTTGATTGATAAGCTGCATGGTCATCGGTTCCAAATTGCCCCCCATTTCTACGCCTTGTGGCATGCTCATCATCGGTGTTCCGGCAGGAATTCCTTCCGGATACCCCTGCGTCGGGCCTGTGCTTCCTGTCTGCATCGTACTCCCTACTGTTCCGGCAAAGCCATTCCCTCCCGGATTAACAAAGGGACTCTCTCCCGAAACGGACTGTGCAGAGCTCTCTGCCGACCTGTTCGCTGTTCCTTCGGAAGCTGTGCTTACATTGTTTTCATCCGTTCCACCATGTAAGAGACTGTCCAGAAGTACATCCGACTGAGTCGGATCAAGGGATCCTGCATCTTGAGGAATAGGCACTTTCTCACTGTCTTCTTCCTCTTTTCTTTTCTTAATTCTTTGCAAAATCTCTTCCCGTATTCCTTCGTGCATCTCCTTCTGTACTTCCTCTTGTGTCTCCGTCTTTGCTTCAACAGGAGCTTCCGCACTGTTTGCCACAGACTTTTCAGCACTACCGACTTCCATAGGAGCTTCTGCACCGCTTCTATCCATAGGTGCTTCTGCGCTGCCGCTTTCCACAGACTCTTCCGCTACGGTACTCTCCGGATAAGCATCCGGGATTTCCGCTTCGGCTTCTTCCGCTAAACCGTACTGTGCTTTAAATGGCTCCAAGAGACGTTTCACAAGATCTACAGACATGATGTTAATGAACTCACTCTTCAGCTTTCCTTCAATCTCTAAAGTGAAGCGAATCGCTACTTTTACTTCACTTTCTTTAAAACATTTATCTTTAAAGGCATCTCCATCATTAATCTCATACGAGATTGGAGTGGAAATGTTTACCGTTGTTCCCAAAAACTCAGACAGTGCCGTTGCCGAGGCCCCCATCATCTGGTTCATAACCTCGCGAATCGCACTGGTATTGATTTCATCCATTACAAATTCTTCCGCAGAAATATCTGCCCCCATCATCGTCGATACAATGATGCGCACATCGTTTCTGGAGAAGAGCATAATGCTTTTTCCGTTTATTCCCGTAACATACGAAATTTCTACTCCTACCGCAGGTTCCAAATCATGAAAGTCAAATTCTTCCTTTCTTTTCACCTGTACTACCGGAGTAGTAATATTTACTTTTGAGCCCAAAAGAGTGGATACTGTCGTCGCAGATGCCCCAAGGCTGATATTCATAATCTCGCCAATAGCATCTATTTCCATTTCATTGAATCTTGTGGTACTCATCAATCATACTCCTTTATATTCCCTGGAATGAGTTATGTTGCTTTTAAGCACATGAAACACAACCCGCTAACTAATACAAACAATCCCTGTCTTATTATTTACCAATCTCCAACGCACGTTGTGCCATCGTTTTCATGGCATTGAGCGCTGTTACATTTGCTTCATAAGAACGAGTCGCAGACATGGAGTCTACCGTCTCTTTCAAAATGTCCACATTCGGATAATTCACATAGCCTTGGGCATCCGCATCAGGATGATTCGGATTATAGACCCTCTTCATTTCCCGATCGTCCGCAATAATACTATGCACTCTAACTCCCGCATGCTGCCCTCGGAAGCCTTTGCCATTTGCCGCATTCCTAAGCGCCTGCTGGAAAGAACGTGCTCCGAAGCTCTCCAAAACGACATCTTTTCTTTTGTAAGCTCCGCCACTTTCCGTTCTTGTGGTATCCACATTCGCAATATTCTCTGCAGCGATGTCCATTCTGACTCTCTGCGCACTCAAACCTGAAGCACTGATATCAAATGAATTTAAAAATGACATACTCTTCCTCTTCTCTCTTTAAACCCCTAAAATGGTTTTAACCGTAGAAGTGATACGCTCGGCATTAAAAGGCTTCACAACAAAATCTTTCGCCCCCGACTTAATAGCATCCACTACCATACTTTCCTGACCCATGGCGGTACACATCACAACCTTTGCCTCAGGATGTCCCTCTCTGATTTTCTTCAAGGCCTGCAAACCGTCCATATTGGGCATCGTAATGTCCATAATCACCAAGTCCGGGCTCTCTTCATCAAACTTTTTTACCGCCTCCATGCCGTCCTGTGCTTCCACGAAGGTGCAATCTGCAAACCCTCCCTTGGTCAGGGAGTTTTTGACCATCATTCGCATAAACGCTGCATCATCCACTAACAAAATCTTTGCCATCTTCGTTTCTCCTATCCTTATCTTTGCTTTTCTATATCTCCTGGTGTCTCCACCTTAAGAGTATCTTTTTCCACCTTACTCAGCTAAGGAATACTCCGAACTCACGTCTTCCAAAAGCTCCTGAACATCCTCCGCCATAACGCCTGTATTGGGACTTTCTATCTTAGCGTCAGCATCGGGACTGTCTGCCATGGCACTTACATCAATGCTTTCCGGCAACTTTTCACCGGATGCCTCTTCCCTAGGTACCTCTTCCAAAAGATCTTCCTCTGCTGTATCTTCTTTCGGCAGATCTTCCTTTTGCATAATGCGTTCCTCTATACGAACAGCAATATTTTTCTTGAAAACTCCCATCTTTCCGGTAAACCAAGGCTGTCTTCCCACATATAATTTCACTGCGGAATCCTTTTCCCTGTTCAAATCGATTACATCGCCTACCTTTAAGTGATACAAGTCTTCGATATCGAGTCTCACAATACCGAGCTGTCCGGTCATCGGGAACTCGGACGCACGGAGATGCTGCATAATGATGTCCTGGTTGTTTTCGTAAGCAAAACCTCTTGCCAGATGCTTCCGGTTATCAATAATCTTGAAGATATGCTCCAGCAGAGTTCCCGGAAGACAAAGTCTGATTCTTTCCATTGCAAGACCGGAAATGTCAACGTTCAATACGACAATGACTACCGTCTCATCCAAACCGACTTCCTGAACCATGGAGGGGTTCGTCTCTACCTTTGCGATCTTAAACTCCGCATTGATATAATTGCTGAATCCGTCTCCCAAGGCATGAACGATATAGTCCATAATCCTTTTGTACAGCGCCATTTCCACATCCGTGTAGCGATATTCCCCTTCCGTCTTTAAGAAGGATTCCGTACCGCCCAGCATGTGACTGACCAGAGTCAGAGTTAATCCGGGAGAAAGATAAGCCATCAAAGGCACATTGCTCTTTCCTTTTCCCTCAACATGGGTTTCCACGATGGTCATACAGTCGTTTTCATGAAAAGCATTGACGTACTCGTAATACCGGGTTTCTCGTAATTCCAAAACCGTAATATCCGTTGTAGTACGGAAAATACCGTTCACCTGGGAAGTCAAGATTCGAGCATAGTTATCAAATATACTCTTTAATAAACGAATCTTCTCTTTGGTAAACTTCCTCGGGCTGTAGAAATCATACTTACTGTAATGATCCTCTTGAACCTGCGATTCCTCATTATTAAGCTGGTCTAAAATCTCGTCCAGATCCGTTTCCACCGCCTCTTCTTTTGGCGGAGTGTCCTGCATGGATTTCAGAAGCGCATCAATTTGGCTTTGAGATAATACGTCTGCCATCTACAAACCTCTTCCTGAACTGTTGCGAAAAAGCTTTCCCTTTTTCACTTAACCCCTTTCGCCCCGATTGCAATTCTCTTTCCTTTTTTTCTTATCGTGAATGTCCCAGTCCCAGCCCTCTGGAAAGCTCTCTTACAAGGTAAGGAAAAAACTCCTCTTCCTCTTCTCCGGGAATTTCACGAGAAACACCGGCGACAGTCGGTACCTTATTTCGCGCCTGCTCCTGAGAGTGAGGCGCACGACCTGCGGGAACGGCTTCCTCCGGTTGAACCGGTACTTCCTCCGGTACTGCTTCCGGCTGAGCTTGCACTTCTGCCGTTGCCATCTCTCCGCCTGCCTCTATATTCTCTGCCTGAGGCTCTTCCCCTTCAGGGGAAACCTCTTGCAGTGCTTCCTGATTGTTTCCATTTTCAATATTTTCCGGAACACCTGAAGTTACAATCGTTTTATCGGCGTTCTTTCCGCTGTAATATTCTTGAAAATACTCATTTATGTCTCGAATTTGAGCCCCTTCATCGATAAGAAGAATCTCAACCCTTCGGTTTTTCGCTCTGCCTTCAGAGCTCTCATTATCCGCAATTGGATGGAATTGCCCATATCCTATACTGATGAGTTTTTCGGGAGCGATGATTCCTCTTCCCTGTATAAAGAGACAAACTTCCGCGGCTCTCATAACCGAAAGCATTCTGTCGTTTCTCGGATTGTTCGGTCTTGTGGGATCTCCTTGCGCCGTATGTCCCATAATATTGACCTGAGATAACTTTTCTCCACTGTTTTGCAGTGCATCACAGAAGACGGTTAAGGTTTCCTGCCCCTGCTTTGTAATCACGGAACTGTCTCCATCAAAGAAGGCTTTATCCTTAAATACCACAAAGGTATAATCCTCCCCTCGGGAAACCTCTACACCGGAAATTCCGGCATCATTCAGGGCTTTGACAATCTGAAGATACAGGTCTTCTGCATTCTCTATCGTCTCTGTTAACTCCGAAGGGTTTCCTGCTCCCGCACTTTCGCTCTCATTCGTTGACTTACCGTTTATAATAATCTGCTCCGCACTTTTCTCTCCCGGTCTTCCGTTCGGAAAAATGGAGCGGACAAAAACATCCCACTTTGCAGCATCCAGGGTAGACATCGAATAAAGAAGTACAAAGAAAGTCAGTAAAAGAGTAACCATGTCTCCATAGGTGTCCATCCAGGAACCGCCTTCCGGTCCACCTCCTCTTCTCTTCATTACTTTTCTCCTTCAGTCGCTCCATGCGACGAGTTCAGTCCGACCCTTGCCAAAATCTTACTCTGCTGTTTCTGTGCAAGGGAGGCAAGAAGTCTCTCTCTTATTACCTTGGGATTCTCACCCGACTGAATGGCAATAACACCCTCGATGATTGTCTGACAATATAAGATTTCTTCAGCATCTCTTAACGACAACTTTTGTGTAATAGGATGAAAGAAAACATTACTTAAAATAGTACCGTAAAAGGTGGTAACCAAGGCCACACTCATGTCCTGTCCCAACGTACTGGAACCTCCGGATCCGGAAAGATTCATCCCCTTTAACATATTGATCAGTCCTACCAGTGTTCCAATCATTCCGAAAGCAGGTGCATAGCCTGAACCTCTTATATACAGGCTCTTTGCTTCTTCATGTCGGATCATCATGTCTTCCACCTGTTTCTCTAAGGATTTTCTTACTTTATCGGGATCATTTGCATCGACAATCATCAAGACCGCCTGTTTGAAAAACGGTTCTTTTAAATCCTCCGCTCTTTCTTCCAAGGCAAGCAATCCGCTTTGTCTTGCAATTAATGCCAAATCCACTATCGAATCCACAGCCTGCGGTACACTGTATTTCTTATTGCCCCGGAAGCAGATAGCGATATGTTTCGGAACTTCCTTCAGTATACGGAAAGGATAGCTGGCAACAATTGCCGCAAGAGTTCCTCCTACGGTAATCAGAATACTGGGAATATCCCAGAAATTCATCAGCTTATCAGCGGTAATACCGTTAATGATTAGTATTATGGCCACTACCCAGCCTATAATCATTGATAAATCCATACTCTATCCATTAGCCTCCTTGCTTATTTCTTCTAATCAGAATACCTCTGTCCCCTTTATCTCAAGGACATCATCTCCGTCGTGGAGCTTATTCTGAAAAGTAAGGCAATTCCCCAAGAACCCCTGTACCTGCTTGATAATAGACTCTACGCTATCCTTTACAAGGTAAAAGTCTCCATTGGCAAGCTTGATTTTCGTCTCCGGTATTCGTCGAATGTATAAAACCTGAAAATAATTTAAAAAGATTTCTTCTCCGTTTAACTTTGTTAGGCGAATCATGATTCCCTTCCTCTCTTCAACCTAATCGGGTAATGACTCATCTACGGTTTATCCCGCAAGATAAACCGCAGATAAGTGTATACTTAGCTTAGAAGCTTCTTCCCTTATCGCTTCATGTTAACAAGGTCCTGTAGTACTTCATCAGACACGGTAATTATCTTGGTGTTCGCCTGGAAACCTCTTTGCGTGGTGATCATATCCGAGAACTCCTTGGCAAGATCTACGTTGGAAGCCTCAAGATAGCCGGCCATCAAAGTGGAGGTTGAACCTTCTCCCGGCATGGTTGCGGAAATATATCCCGTATTATCCCCGACTCCGGCATTAAAGGTGTTGTTTCCTGCCTTGCTCAAACCTTCCTGATTCTGGAAGGAAGCCACGCCGACCTTTCCTAAAACGATAGAAGTTGCTGTAATCTGTGCGGGTGGTCCGAGGGTCTTCAAATCAATAATGCCCTTTATAATACCGTCCTCGCCGATTTCAATCGACTTCATCTGTGCTGCACGGTTTGCAAAGGAGGGCGGTGTAAGGTCAACCGTTCCGTCGGCCTTTAACTCGGGAGCTCTTAAAGGAACTAAATCCTTGCCCTCGTCTCCATATTTCGTAGGCTCTGTCAGAGAATCCGGCTGGAAGCCGTATACGAAATTATGATTTGCATCCACAATATAGCCGTTTGCATCCACAGAGAACTGTCCTACTCTGGTATAGGCGAAATTGCTCTTCTTCAGTACCGCCGTAGTTGCCCGAATATCTGCAGGATCCAACACCACCTTCTTATTGGAAGAACTGGTGATAAAAAAACCGGAACCGTTGATGGCTGCATTAAATCCGCCTACATAGGTCGGTGTACTGGTTGTAAAGTCCGTTGCAATCGATCCGGTAAGAGATCCGTAACCGTACTGAGCCGGGTTAGCACCTCCGATAATCCCGTTTCCGTTTGTATCCGTCTTTCCCCCTGAAGAAGTTCTGGAGGTCTGGTACATTGCATCCTTAAAGCTATACGCCTGTGACTTAAAACCAAAGGTATTGACATTGGCAATATTATTACCGATTACATCCAATTTGTTTTGATGTGCCCTTAAACCTGCTACAGCAGAATCCATTGCTCTTAACATTCTTTTATTTCCTTTCCGAGATCTGAATTTTCTCTAAAAAGAGGTATTGCAATCTGTATAAGTTTACGTTTGACTATCGACCATTTTTCTCTTTTCTATAATAGAAAAATTAAATTTTAATGACCTCCCGGCCCCGGTGTGGCAGGACTTCCGGTGGAGGGGGCGGCAGGAAGGGTACTCGATGAAGCAGTACCTGTTCCTGCCTGTCTAAGCTGTATCAAACTGTTTAAGGGATATTCCGTTGTATCGCCATTTATCCGGAAGGTCGGTTCCTTACCGCTTAAGTTTACGGAAACAATCGTACCGCTCTTCTCCTTGGCTGCACTAGGATTAGCCGCAAGTATTTCCTCCGGAACCCTGACTGTTACTTCTTTTCCGATAAGCCCGGCAAGGTAAGTTGTCTTGGTCAATGCCATCTCTTCTTTCATATTGGTGGTCATGGTTCCCAAGCTCTGTACCATTGCCATCTGTGTCATCTGCGCCATCATTTCACTGTTGTCCATAGGATTAGTCATATCCTGATGAGCAAGTTGCGCAGACAAAAGCTTAAAATAGCTTTCAATTGTCAATGTATTTTTCTCATTGGCCTTCGCCGAGTAGCTCCCTGTTTCATAGGGGTTACTTGCTGAAGATACATTTGAAATACCCATATTCTTCTCCTTACTCCGTAAGACCGAGTCTCATTCTATGTAGGAATTCCTCGGTGTTACCCTTATTCTTCTCTTCTTCCGCTTCTCTTAGCCTACGTTCTGCCTCATTCTTGTTTTCTTTGCTGTTCGAATCGTTATCCCTAAAGAACTGTTCACCCTGATTCTCCTCATGGACAATGACCTTTGTAATTTCTCCGGTTTTCTCTTCCAAGATTCTTGCCATCTCTCCTGCACCGTTTTGTAAGAGATGGAGCGTCTTCGGATTCTCCGCTAAAATCACCACATTGGCTTTTCCGCCTATAAAGTTTACCTTTACGGTAATCTGGCCTAAGGTCCTCGGTTCCAGCTCAATCTTCAGCTCTCCCTTATGGAGATCCATTTTCTCAGCTAAAAGCTCTGCCACATCCTTTGTTATAGACTCTTCTTTTGTGACAAGATGTAAGTTTTCCGCTTTTTCGATTCCGGGAAGAGGGCTTAATTCCGCTTTAAAAGGTTTTTCCGCTTTAAGCTCTCCCATCTGTTGCAAGTCTTCTTTTTTTAAGTCGGGACGCGCAATTCGGTCCTTCAGGATCCTGCTTCCCTTCTTTTCTTCTCTTGTATCAGCCGCTTCCATCTTTTCACTTTGCACAGCAGGCTTCTTCTCTGAATCGGGTTTCAAAAGCTCTTCGCCTTTCTCTTCAAGCTTCTCTTCATTTAGCGGAAGCGATATCTTGGAAGAATCCTCTTCGGAAGCAATTGCCTTTTCCACGCCTTCTTCTTTGAAGCTTTCTTCTATAGCGGGAAGGTTTCGAATGCTCTCTTCTACCGCCTTTACTTCTCCGCTTAATCCGTTCGCCTCTTCCAGCTTCGTCTTCAGTTCCACCTTCAGCTGATCTCTTTGCATCAGAAAGTTATTTTCCAAGGCAAGGCTATCCACTCTTTCCTCTTCGGAAAGCATGTCTTTCTCTTCCGGCTTTTTCTCCGCCTTCTTTTCATCCGGCGTCTTAACTTTCACTTCCTTCTCTTCCCTTGGCTGCTCTTCTACATCCTTCTTCTTCCCTTTTGCCGCCACTTCTTCTTTTCCGTTCTCTTCTTTCGAAGCACGAAGGAAATTCCCGAAATTCAGGGCAAGGTCTTCTGCTTCCCCTCCCCTTGTTTTCAAACTCTCTTTTCCCAAGGAAAGGCTCGGATTCTGTTGAATTGTACTTGTGCTGTTGTTCAACATCATTATTTCCGCCATATTGTCTCCTGTACTACTTCTAGGCCTTCATTGCATGAGTAACAAATTCTTCAATGAAGGACTCCTCCGCTTTTCGTCCCTGTACGCGATATTCTTCCAGCCTTTTTTCCTTTAATTTCTCAAAGGTGTTGGTATCCATATGGGCTTTGATTACTTCTTTTTTCTTTTCCTCCGCGATAACCATTAGACGTGTAAGCTCGTTCTCTTCTTTTTTTATGCGTTTTTCCATTCTTTCCAGTCCGCGCACGTAAATCATCATGTTTTCGATAGAACAGCCCTCTTTCTTGATTCGCTCAAACTCCGCTTCATAGTAGTGCAACTCATCATTGAGCTCCTCTAAAAGGTTTTTTTGCTTCTGAACATCCTGTTCTTTTTTCGCAAGTTCTTCCTTCTTCTTGTCTAAAACATTCTGCTTAAACCGGTAGACTGATTCGAGACTGTAGCAAAACTTTTTCATTTCTGCCCGTCCTTTCTATTTTGGAATATCCTGCATCCTAAGGAATATCGGTTATTTCTTCCATTTTTATTACTGTTTCTTCATAGGAAAATGATTCATCTATATTTTGCGTTAGAAATTCGTTAATAGCAGGGTATCTGTCTATAACATCATCGAGTTTAGGATCGGATCCTTTTTTATATGCACCGATAGCAATGAGGTCCGCATTTTTTTGATATAAGCCAAGAACGTTTCTGATTCTTGCGGCATATTTTTTATGCTCTTCGGAGACAAGTTCCGTCATAAGACGGGAGATACTCATACCGATATCTATCGCTGGGTAATGATTTTCAGCCGCAAGTTGACGCGATAGTACGATATGTCCGTCCAAAATACCGCGGACCGTATCCGCGATGGGTTCGTTGGTATCGTCTCCTTCGACAAGTACCGTATAAACCCCGGTAATGGAGCCTTTTCTAAAGGCTCCCGCTCTTTCCAAAAGTCTCGGGAATTCCGCATAAATGGAAGGAGTGTATCCTCTTGCAATGGGCGGTTCTCCCGTTGCAAGTCCGATTTCTCTTTGTGCCATGGCAAAACGGGTTAGGGAGTCCATCATAAGAAGTACATCCATGCCCTTATCCCGGAAATACTCTGCAATCGTAGTCGCAACTAAGGGCGCCTTCACACGAAGCATTGCAGGCTGGTCGGAGGTCGCCACAACCAAGATGGTACGTTTCATTCCCTCTTCTCCGAGATCCTTTTCCACAAACTCCAGAATTTCTCGACCACGCTCTCCTACAAGCGCAATCACATTGATGTCCGCCTTTACATTTCTGGCAATCATTCCCATCAGGGTTGACTTTCCTACACCTGACCCGGAAAATATGCCGATACGCTGTCCCTTCCCTATGGTATTCAATCCGTCTATTGCCTTGATACCAAACTGAAGTCTCTCTCTGATCGGCGGTCTGTCCAAAGGATTCATATACGAATTATTGACTGTATAGTACTCACTTTCCGGGAAGGGCGCGCCTCCATCTATCGGCATCCCTTGTGCATCGACGATTCTTCCCTTTAAAAAATCGCCTACCGGAATACGCAGTCTTCGCCGTGTGTTCCGCACAAAGGCACCGGAGGTGATGCCCACGGAACTTTTATAAGTCATGAGCTGTACATGGTCTCCTTTGAATCCGACCACTTCCGCAGCAACCTGCGTCTCCGTCTCATCACTGTAAATCATACAGATATCTCCGATACTGGACTTTCCCGTACCGGAAGCCTCCATAGACATCCCTACGATATTTTCAATTTTTCCGATATTCTCGACAGTATCCATCTTTTTAATGGTGGAGAGAATATTTTCATACATTGATTACTCACTCTCTTGGGTATCCAAGTGTCCCAATCTTTCTCGCAGGTTTTCCATCTGTGTCGCTATCCCTGCATCTACGATTTCCTCCTGCGTCTCCATGATGAGTGTTCCCGGTTCTTCCTTTTCCACGATGACAAACTTGATGTTGTCGGAAACCTGGGCCAGTTCCGATGCAATATCGGAGTCCGTCGCTATCAGCATTTCATAATCCAGCCTGTCGATGTGCAGTTTCAACCAAGTGGTTTTCTTGATTCTTTCCGCCTCTTTTAAAATCATTCTCCGAATAACTTCTCCGGAAGACCGAAGGCTGACATGAATGATCTTTTCCGCAACAGCGATAGCGACGTCCTTTAACTCATCCATATAGCGGTAGAGTCTTTCCGTTTTGGCATCCTCCACGGTACGGAGGGTACGGTTTAAATCCTGTCTAAAGGATTCCAGCTCTTCCGCGTGTTCCGCAAGAATTTTTTCTTCCGCCTCTTTCTTTCCTTCCGCAAAACCTTCCCGATACCCTTCTTCCCTTCCTTCTTTTTGGGCTTTCAAGCGGGTCTCTTCGGCCTCCCTCTCAGCACCGTCTATAATGTGCTGTGCCTTTTCCAACGCAAGGTGAAGTAAGGTCTCATGGTAAGGATTCTCCTCTTTTTTTTCCGGAAGAACCATCCCCAAGCTTTCCTTCTGCTGCTCTTCCTCCTCTACCGCATTTTCGACATCCGCTAAAGCCACTGCGGATTCGGCTTCCAGAAGAGAGACATAGCTGGAAAGCTCCTTATTGTATCTGGATTTTATAATATTTCTAGACGAGGACATTGTCTTCATCGCCTCCCTTATTGATGATGACCTCACCCTTTTCTTCCAGTAGCCTAATGAGATTTACAATGCGCTGCTGTGCCTCTTCTACATCCTTTAAGCGGACATTTCTGGATACTTCCATATCGGACTGCACCGTTTCCGCCATACGCTTGGACATATTGTGGAAGAAAATCTGCTTCATTTCTTCGTTTGCCGTCTTTAATGCAAATACAATATCCTTGGACTCGCATTCTCTGATGAAGCGCTGAACGGAACGATCGTCCATAGTAAGAATATCCTCGAATACGAACATCTTATCCTTGATATCTGTAGAAAGATCGGGATCGGTTACATCCAATTCGTCAAAGATCTTCTTCTCATTGCTGCGGTCAATGTGGTTCATCACGTCCGCTACAAAGTCAATACCGCCAAGGTTCATATTGTCCTCACTGGTAATGATGGTATCGAACTTTCTTCTCATCTCTTCTTCCACAATGGCAATCGCCTCCGGAGAAACACGATCCATCTTTGCCATGGCGACTACGGTCGGAATACGCTTAGCTTCTACAAGAGTCTCCAGAATCTGCGCTGCCTGCTCCGCATCCATATAGGAAAGGATAAGGGCAATAACCTGCGGTCTTTCGTTCTGTAAAAGGGAAAGCAAAGCTTTCGGATCTCCCTTTGAGAAGAAATTGAAGGGTCTGGATGCCAGCGTATGAGAAACACGATCGAGCAAAGACTTGGCTGCCGTTGCTCCGAAGGCCTTCTCCAATACAGCCCTGGCATATTCCATACCGCCGTCCGTCATCATCTTGTGGGTCACGCAAAGGCGGTAAAACTGCTCCAGAGTATCTTCCACCATGGAGTTCGTCGTTCTTCCCATCTTTGCAACCTCAAAGGTCAGTTCCTCCACATCATGCTCTCCCAGATACTTATAAATCTGAGAGGCACGATCTGCTCCCAAGGAAACCACAACCAAAGCGGCTTTTTGTTTTCCGTTCAGTTCCTGATGCGGCTCCGTTTTCTCCGGATTTGCGGGATTTTTATTTCCTTTATTTTTTTGTACTTCTACGCTGTTTTCTGCCAAGGTTCTGCTCCTCTTCTCTCATCCAACTTTGAATCAGTTTTGCTACAACCTGTGGGTTTTGATCGGCGAACTCTCCAATGCTCTTCTTTAGCTTCATACCGTGAACCATCTTGCCTTCCGCACTCAGTTCATATTCATCCGGTTCGTCTATCGCTGCAATTTCATCACTCGGCTTTACGCTAAGTGCCTCCTGATTTTCCATCTCTTCTTCCATAAGCTTCTTCAGCTTCTTCTGCTTCTTCGCTCTCAGGATAAGAAGAATCACGATAAGAAGTAATAAGAATGCCGAAACACCTGCACCAATCAATGCCCAAAGCGGGAATCGACTCAGTACGCTCTTCTGCTCTGCCGGAGCCTCTTCCACCTGTTCCTCATCCTTTTTGGTAATAGAACGTAAAACGGTAATCTTACTGTCTGCGTCTTCTCTTTCGATTCCCGCAGCATCTGCAACAAGATTGACCAATTCTTTTTCCGGAATACTCAAATCATCCGTTTTAATCACCACCGCCACAGTGGTATTTTCCAAGACACCGGGAGAAATCTCCTTCTGTTCCTTTAAAACATTGTATAGCCATTCTCTCGCCGCACTGGAATTGGCGTATCCGTCAGCACTGTTCTGTCCGTTTTGTACGGTATACCGCGGCGTATCCGCATTGGAGTCCGTACCGGCGACACCCGCTGCATTTTCTCCGAAACCGCCTGCATTTTCTCCTGCCACCTCTTCATTATGAAGAAGACCCGTTTTATCCGTAGCCTCGATTTTTTCAGGAACCGAATACTGGGTATTTTCCTGAATCAGCTTCGCCATATTCAGCGTTCCTTTTACGGAAACAGCCAGATTCTCCATACCGTAAATTTTCCCGAGTACCCGTCTTATATTGGCAGCGATATTCTCTTCCACGGTAGCCGTGAGATTCGCCATGCCTGCTCCGGAAGCTCCGTCACCATCTTCCTCCGTTTTAATTTCTTCCATGGTTCCTGCATCAAAGACGGATACCTTGGTAAAATTCATTCCCTTAACAGAGCGGGCAACCAGGTTCTTGATTGCCTCGGCATTTTTTTCTCCCAGCTTCTCCCCGTCTTCCATCGTTACCACTACGCTGGCACTGGCATCAATCGGATTCTCCGTTTCTATGGCATAATTCTGCTCCGTGCCTTCCGCAATCGTGACTTTGGCGTCCCGAACTCCTTCAAAGAGACGAATCGTAGCCCCCAGTCGATCCTGTAAATCATAGAGGGTGTATTGCTTCTTATCCGATTCCGTCGTCATCAGTCCGGAATTTCCGATATACATATTGTAGGTAAATCCCGATTTCGGATATCCCTTGGATAGAAGCTGCGCTCTTAAGGTATCTACCGACTTTTCCGGAACCTTGACCGATCCGCTCTTTCCGTCATAGAGATAAGGCACTTTCTGTTCCTGCAAAAGGGAAACCACCTGTTGTGCCTCACTTTGACTCAGTGCGCTAAAAAGGGTTTGATATTCTGTTTTTTGACCTCTGGCAATCAGAAAAACCGCCACTGCAATGACTAAAGCCGTAGCCGCAGCAATGATGCCCAAGAGTTTTTTTGATTTTAGTGACAGCTTCTGCCACATTTCCTTGAGTTTTTGCACCTGCTAGCTCCCCTATTCCTTACATGTTCATCTTCATCAACTCGTTATAGCTGTCCAATGCTTTATTCCGTAACGATACAAGTAAGTCCAAGCTGATTTGTGCCTTGGCCTCCGCAATAGGAAGACTGTGGGCATCGGAAAGCTGACCTGTCGCCAAAAGATATTGTTTGTTTTCTACATCCAACTGCGTTGTTTTCACATTATTGATGGCGGACACAAATACATCTTTAAAAAGATTGGTATGCGCCGCACGAGATTCGGAACTTCCGCTTCCTATCCCTTGATTTGCAAAAACATTCCCTAATTTCCACGAAGTCATAGGGACAATGAATTCTGTATGGTCCATGTTGTTCCTCCTTCAGGACACAAAGACTTTTTTGCTCAACTTTTTTCTCACGATGCCGATTCTTCAAAAAAATTCAAAAAGTTCTGAGCGAACAATTTTAAGTATTTTTTAAGTGTGTGTTAGGTAATATAGCAAATATAAATATTCTTTACAAGAGTACTCTTTATTGCTTTCATTGTTTTCTCTAATATTTTTTGTGATTTTTCTTTAAGTTATTTAAACTTTTGGTCTTTTTCTCCTAATATTCTTGTAAAAATATATATATTTCTGCTTTTTTTCTGAATTTTCCTATAAATAATTTGTTTAATTTTATTTATTAAGTTTTTCAGAACATTTCCTTTCATTTTTTGTCCCGGGCAAAAGCATATCTTTTACCCGCTTTATGCATCCTTTCGGATTGGATCCTTATTCCCAAGTCCTCCCGCAACAAGCTTTGCAATTCCCGGATTCCAAACCCTTCTGACACTAAGCAGAACCTTGGTTCCGTTCTCCAGTGCGGAAGGTTTGAGGCTCACAAGAAAAATCCTTTTCTTTCCTTCCCGGTCTCTTCCGAAAAAGGCTTCTTCCTTCACTGTTTCCTTATCCCTTATCACATTGTTCTTCCTCAGAAATTGAAAGAAACGCTTTTCCTCCGATTTGGAAAATGTGGTTTTGGCATATTCCGTCAAGAAATCCCTGTCTCCCGGAGCAAGACTTCCGTGACTTTTTTCATAAAGCAATTCATTCTGTCCAAGACTTGGATTCCATAGAAGTACCAGCTCATAGCCGTTGTACAGATCTTTAACCTTGTCCATCATCTTCTTCTGCTTCAGCTTTAGAAAATCACCGCGATAAACCTGGATATTCAACAGATAGGCATTTCTTCCCGGTATGTGGCTGATTTCCTTTCCGCGAATCGAACAGAGGGAATCTCCCTCTATCGTATCCATATCACTGCCTCCTCCCTCCGAAAGAGCGGATAGAAAGGAACGAATCTGTTTATACTGTGCCGTATTTTTGTCGTTTATCAGTCTCTCCGTCTCCTGCACACTTAAGCCGTCTGCTATTGCAAGCTCCCGTTGAAAAGATTGATTCACATAGAGAAACTCGATTCTGTCTCCAAGCATTTCTACTATAGAAAGCGGAATCCCCGGTGCGATATCTTCCTTTTCTTCCAGAGCGGAAGGCGGAAGACAGCCGTTGCTCAGAAGATTGATATATCCTAAGTCATCGTTGTACTGCCTTTTTCCCGGTGATTCAAAGCGGAACCCGTTTTCTTTACAATGCAGAATACTGTTTTGATAAGGTCCGGGGCGTCCTATATAATAGCCTTGCAACTTCTCACATCCGATTTCTCGAAGAAAATCAAGCTGTTCCTCCGTTTCTACCCCTTCCGCCAAGGTTCTGATTCCGATTTTCTTGGCCATATCCACGATAGAGCTGATGATTTTTCTTGACTTCTCATTGGAATCCTGTAAAAGCATCATATCTATCTTGATTAAATCAAAGTCAAAATCCTTTAATACATTCAGCGAACTGTAGCCTGATCCGAAATCATCCATCCATACCTTATAACCGGCTTCATGGAAGCGCTTGATTCTACTGCTGATCAGTGCCGGGCTCTTACTCAGCACCGACTCCGTGATTTCCAGAGTCAACAGTTCTCTTGGTACCTGATACTTTTCTACCAGCTTCTCCAATTCTCCGAAAATATCACAAAGCTCAAAATCCATTCTGGAAAGATTCAGAGATACCGGAATCATTTCCTCCCCTCTTTCCCGTATTGCCGCAAACTCCTGACAAATCAGAGAAATAACATGGATATCCAAGAGGTGAATTAGATGATATTCCTCTAAAACCGGAATGAATTCCGCCGGAGAGAACATGCCAAACTGCGGGTCTATCCAACGAACAAGGGCTTCCAATCCGCAAACCTCCTTGGAAAGTGCACGAATCAAAGGTTGATAGTAAACATAAATATCCCCGTTCTCTATTGCTTTTTCAATGTGGTCCACAATAAATCGATGTTGCAGAAGCAGATGACTTAGTTCTTCATCATAAAAGCGATAAAAAACCGCCCTCTCTTTCTTGATACAGTCGCAGGCTGTTTTAGCCCTGTCACAAGCATTAATTATATTTTTCTTAGCAGAAATGCTGTAAATTCCAACCTTAAAATCCAGAGCCATAGGAATTTTCAGGTTCAAAAAATCCTCATGTGCCGAAATGAGTGTATCAACACAGTCCTTTTCCTTGCTTAACAAGGCAAACTGATCTGCAAACATACGAGTGATAAGGGCATCCGGAAAGGCTTTTTGCAAGATATTCGCCATTTCCACCAATAAGGCATCTCCCATCTCGAAACCGAAGCGATCATTATACAGTTTAAAATCCACAATATTAAAATAACAAAGAAGCTGTCCCTCCTCCATGAACTCTGTTGCAAGCTCCCGGAACAACTGATTTTTTATGGTTTTGCTGAGGGAATCAAAGTCTCCCTCTCTCAATTGATTTCTTTTTTCTATCCACTTCGGAAGAAGCGGATTCTGATTGCTATTCAATTCGGTTCCCTCCGATATAGTGGCATCCTACCTGAAATATTTGGATCAATGTCCGAAGTATTCTGTCGAAACGAACAAGAAAGGCAGGATAATATGTTCTCCCCCTTAATCATTACCGTTGTACGAGGTCTACAA
This sequence comes from Oribacterium parvum ACB1, assembly GCF_000238055.2. Classification (GTDB taxonomy): domain Bacteria; phylum Bacillota; class Clostridia; order Lachnospirales; family Lachnospiraceae; genus Oribacterium; species Oribacterium parvum. Next base: position 1,316,889 of record NZ_KE148312.1, on the reverse strand, counting down.
GATTTATCGTCAAAAAAAGAGGAGATATAACTCCCCTTTTAAAAATTCTCTGTCTTATTCTGTTTTCGCGAAAGAGAATCCATAGCGTTCACAAAGCGCTTCGTATTCTCCGTCTTCCTTTAGTTTTCGAAACCCGCGTTCAAATGCGCGAAGAATCTCTCCATTCTGCCCCTTACTGACTATAAAGCAAAGTTCCTCCTCTTCTTGAATAGGATAAATCCGTACTCCGGCTTTGCTGAATGACTTTTCTACATCCGAAAAGACAATCTTGTTTGCTAACACTTCCAGAACAGGAAGCGTTTCCGCAACGGCATCCGCCTCGCCTTCTTCCGCTTTTTGAATATAATCTTCATTGCTCTGTACCACTTTCAGAAAATAGCCTTTTTCTTCTCTCTGCTTCTCCAAAAGCTTTGCCGCAAGGCTCCCTTCTTTTACCATAATGGTCTCTCCGCGAAGCTTATCGAAGACATCCGCACTGTCCTCGCCCTCCTCTCCAAAGAGGTAAGGAGAAAGGAGAAGTCCAAGCTTTACCATCCCATAGGATTCGGAAAACTGAATTCGCGTTTCTTCCTCTTCCTTAAGTAAGCCTCCCATTGCCATATCGGAAGTGCCGGTAATCACGGATGGGGCCAAGGCGGATTGGTTTTTAGGGAGAAACTTCAAGCTGAATCCTTCTTTTTCCGAAATCATTTTTATCAGTTCTATTTCGAAGCCAATGGGATTTCCTTCGCCGTCTTCTGCCGTAAACGGATAATTATCCTTATCATAGGCCAGACGAATCTCTCTTCCCTGTATCTTGCCGCTGGGCTTTTTTGCGCAGGAAACAAGTAAAAGAAAAAGAAGCAGGAATATCAGTTTTTTCACCTTGCACATTCCCTTTCCATAATCCGAAACAGGTGAAGCACGCTGGAAAAGGAATAGGCATCTCCTGATTCCCCATGATATACATCTCCTTGCCAGCTCGTTCTTTGCCTGAACTTGGTGTGTACAAAAAAGCTCCCTTTGCTGCCACGCTCCTCTACTATAGGAAACTTTTCTAAATGACTCGCTTCGTCCGCCAATCGTTTCTTTCCTCTTCTGTCGGGGTAGCTGTATTTTTCTCTTTTTCGAAAGCTTCTCTCTCTGGAAGAAGCCTCCGGGTAATCCCACTCATCATAGAAGGATTCCATTTTTTTGATTAAATCCAAGGTACCATAAAAAGGAATTCTATCCTTTGAATATTGTTGCACGAGCTCCCCTTGGAAGTCTCCCTCTTCCCTGCCACTGATAAGAATTCCCAGTAAATCAATGGCATAAAGGCTGTCTAATTGCTTGTCCATATTCCGCTATTCTTCCTATTCTTCTTTGCCTTCCTCGTCTTCCTCAAGATGGAAGTTTCCTTCCGTCAAGGCTCTATCCATGAGCTTTAGAAGTTCCAAAGCACTTCGAAAATATTGTCCGCGGTTTTTCTCTGCCCAAGTAATCTTTCCCTGCCAGGTATCATTTTCCATGCATTTCACCTCGACAATAAACGTGCTGTTCAGACTCTCTTTTTCTTCCATAGTCGCCCCCCTGTGTCTTTCTTTACTTTACTATGAATTGCAGGATAAAAAAAGAGGATTAGCGGAATTTTGTCTCAAAACGCACAGAAAGGCTACCGATGATCTGTCGGCAACCCTTCCTTCACGTTCAATGATTCACATTTTTCTACTATTTTATTTTTTAGCAAACTCGCTCGGGCTTTTCACTCTATAAAAAGCTCTGCATACTGCTTAAATCCCAAATTCTTCTGCCCAATATACTTCTCCGTCTACTTCAATGGCTGCGATTGCGCCGCTCTTGAATTCCGGCTTTAAAATATTGGCCTTATGGGATGGAGAATTCATCCAAGCTGCAACTACTTCATCGGCACTGTCGTAATACTGTGCAAGATTTTCTCCGTAAAGAACACTTGCATCTGCCGTATACCAAGAACTTCCATCCGGTCTTGTGTGGGAAAAGCTGCTTACGATTTCGTTTGCGCGAACTTTCGCTGCATTCTCAATCTGTCCGTTCCATGTAAGCGGGCTTAATCCGTTTGCTACTCTGATTTCATTCACTTTTGCAAATGCGTCCTGTGCATTTCCCTTTGCAGCATAAGCTGTAATTGCAAAGAATGCGGTAAAAATGGCTGTAAGTACAAATAATTTTATTACTAGTTTCTTCATGTGATAACTCCTTCTTTTACGAGGGAGTCAGGAAGCAGAATCATCTCGCCCTGGTCAGGGGATCCATGATTGCAGCTGGCTGACATTTTACAGTCCCTATAGCTTTGCGTCACCGGGTTTCCCCGGGTTTGCCATGGTTAAAAACCATATAGTTTTGAAAAGAATTGCTCCTTTTCGAGTATAAAAAAACCGACACTCAGGATCCTTCCTGATTGCCAGCTAACCGTAATCTTCACATGAAATTTGTTTTAAATGAACATCTTCATACTGAAAGATCGCAACTGGCTGCCATGTTACAGGCCCTATAGCTTTGCGTCACCGGGTTTCCCCGGTTTTGCTCAAACAGATCCGGTCAGAATCTGCTGGTAAGTCGTGCTTCCCTTGCTATCTCCTTGGCTAGCAGGATTTCAAATTAACTTACAATTCGGATTATAACATATTGCGAAGCAGTGTCAATAGAAAAATTAAAAATTAATGTTTTTTTGTTTTTCACTTTAATTATATAACGTTTTCCGCCTTTACTTCGCTTTTCAATAGTCGTTTCGACAGAATTCTTAAATAATATAAATGCAATTTCAAACCCAAACACATATTTAATATTTTTTATAAAAAGATGCCAGCAAAAATGAATGATGTCTTTAACAAAAAATAGGCCTGAAAAAATATAGACCTGAAAAAATATAGGCCTGAAATGAGGATGCGAACGCAGATTCTCCCCCTTTCAGACCTATACTATATGAAAGCTATTTCTTAATTTAATTTTCAAATCCAATATAAATTCTTATTCTTCTATCATCAGAATGGAACGATATACTCCGCTGATTTCTTCTTCGCTAAGAGGCATGGGATGATTTTGCAGTCTTTCCACATTGACCGACTTCGTTAAAGTCTCCAGCGTCCCTTTCCAAAAATCCTGCTCTTTCTCGGGAGAACTGTCTTGCAAATCCATTCTCTCCAGATAGAATCGTCTCTCTTTCGGAATGAGATCCATTTCTTCCAGAAATTCCAGATAACGTTCCACCCCCTCTTCCGGCTTGTTCCCGCCAAAGCAATGGGCAAGAAAGCGAAGGCTCTCCAAGTCTTCCATCTTCTCTTTATTCCTTGTCAGTAAGGGATAAAGCTCTTTATTAACAAGGCTCGTTGCAAGGCCGTGAGGAAGCCCGAATAGTGTTCCGAGCTTATAGGAAAGTGCGTGTCCTCCGGTAGTTTTGGTAATGGCAATCGCCTTTCCGGCCTGATTTGCAGCATAGGCTATTTTCTGAAGAGCATCACTCCGGTTTTCAAAGTAAGCCTGATAGAAATCCAAAATCGTTTCAATCGCTTCCTTCCCGTAATACATGCTGTCTCCCACACTATTCTTACACCAGATAGCCTCCATGGCATGGCTCAAGGCATCCATAAGACATACCTTCTTCTGGTAAAGCGGTAAGAAAGCCAGACTTCTTGCATCTTCTACGCGAATCAGCGGATAGATACTTTCATCTTCTATAGATAGCTTTTCTCCGTCCCGATACAATACGGCAAAGGGAGTGCTTTCCGAGCCGGAACCCGCCGTAGTGGGGATAGCCACAAAGGGTACCCCGTTATCCTGCCAAGGAACTTGGAAAAGTTTTTCCTCAGGCACGGCGGAAAACAGCTTGATACACTTTCCCGTATCCATTGCGGAACCGCCGCCCACCGCGATAATGACATCTCCGGAAAAAGCACTGAACGCTCTACTTCCCTCTATCGCTTCTTCCAACTTGGGATTCACGGAAAAGCCGGAAAACTTCTCCACTGTAATTCCCATTTCTTCTTCTATCTCTGCAAAATCTCTTCCTATTGGAAGCTTAAAAAAAGAATTTCCCGCAACGAGAAAGATTCTCTTCCATGCATTACGACGAATCGAATCCTTCAGCTCTCTTTTTACATCATCCCTCCCCAGGACAATCTGCGCTTCTATCAATTCTTTCCTCATAACTACGATATTCTCCTTTAAGGCCTTTTTCCTCTCCCCTTATAGACCTCTTTCAAGAGCAACTATAAAGATAAGCCGATAAAACAAAAAAATTCGCAGTCTATTCTACCGCAAAGCTCCCGGATGGAAAATATATTTTATGATATTTATTATAAAAAATTCTTAAATTCTTTTACCACTTCCTTAATTCCCTGTCCTTCCTTATCTCCTAAGAGACAAGAGCCCGCTCCGGATATCTTCTTTTCCATCTTTTTTGAAATATCTTTCCCTGCAAACTCTTTTATTTTTGCAAGATAAGCTTTCTTCATCCCTTCCGATTGCACAATCGTTAAATCCGAGTGAAAAAGTCCCGGAACCGTCACATAATATTCCATATTAGTAAAGGCTTTTCCGTCTTCTTCATCCTTGGGATTGATTTCATCCGTTACAAACCAAGGGATATAGACCAATTTATTGGTATACTTTTTAAGTTCGCTACTGTAGAAGTTGGGATCCACTGTCCACACAGGGTTAAAGTCATCATAGGGAGAATTGATCACGATACAGTCCGGAAGTTCTACTGAAAAATCATAGCAGTTGTAATCAACAATTTCATATCCCTTTGGAAAATCCTCTCCTTCGTAGTGTATTTCTTTCAGTCTTCCGTCCCCGCATTTGTCATAATAAGGAATCGGAATAATCTTACACTCTATCTCTTCCTCCTCTAACAGAGCATCCACCAAAGGACGAAGACTTGCAAAGTGCTTTGCACTATGCGGCAGAAAGACAACTTGCTTTTTAAAGTCTTTCTGCACTGCAGCTTGTAAATTTTCAAGACAAGTTAGAATGTTTTCCCTCTCTTTTTTAAGCGATTTCACTAAAAGAGCTGAACCTTTCGAAAAATCACCTGTTTTACCCTGCTCCGATATTGTCTGATAAAGCTCGAATAAGGCTTCGCAATACTCTTCTATCACAGAAACCGACTTCGTGCCTTCCCCTTTTTTCTGCTCTATGGCATTGCCGAAAGTAATGGCTTCTTCCTGCATCGTGGCAAGTTTTGAAAGACATCTTGGAAACTCTCTATTCTCTATGGCATCCATGAATTCTTTTTGTGCAGAGTAAAATGCCTCTACTGTAAGCATAGCCAAGTCTCTAAAGTTTTGAATCTGCGGTCTTCGTAAATCTTCCTCTGAAAAGGAATATTCTTTTTTCCACTTCATTTTTGCCTTATCATTCAGTTCTTTTTCATACTTCTTAAAATAGGGATAGTTATGTGCTCCTCCTGCTTTAACCTTTCTATGATAATCTCCGTATTCTGCACGAAGCACTGCATTATAGCCTTCCGGAGCAGGAAACTGTATATTGCACAATGAAATATACTTCGTTTTTGAAAAAGCATCTTTTGGAAGCCTATACTCTTCTTGAAAGACATGCCAAGGAATGCAGGAGATCTCTTCTCCTCCCTTTCCATTTTCTTCCTGAAATATCTCGTTCATTTTCTTATATAGTTGATCTTTTAACGGTAAGGTTTTTGAAAAAGAGAATCTGAACTCCGCCGTTGCCCTTTTTAATGCAAGTTGAAATCTCTGACTTTCCTCTCCCTGATTCATGGCGATTAATAGAGAAAGCAGCGCTTCCAACCGCTGCCTTCTATCTTCTTCCAGCTTTTGATTTCCGGATAACTCATCCAAAATTATTATATCAACCGTCACAGGATAAGGATATTCACTATATTTTTTTAGTATTTTTTCTCGACCTCCTAACTCTCCCTTCCACACCGTTGAAAAAAAACTATAAAAATCTTCTTTAATGGAAAGAGACAAAAAGCTCAGCTCCTCCGGAAGCTCATCTTGTACAACTTTTGTAAAAACTTCAAAATCTCTACGAAACATCATAATATCAATATCATCATCCCAAGGAATAAACTGACCATCTCGTACCGCTCCAATTAGAGCGCCCCCAGCAATATAGTAAGAAATATCATGTTTTTTGCAGATTTGATCAACCTCGGATAGAATCGTAAGCTCGGCCCCCCAAAGTCGCTTAATGATTCCCGGAATATAAAATCCATCTCTGACCTCGTCATAGAAAAATTCTCTCTCTAATTTCATCTTGCTCCTTCTTTACCCATCTATATCGGATTCTTTGGTTTTATGATTTTTATTTACTGTTTTGCATTCCCTATTCCCGCTTCATTTTATTCTTCTCTTTATTTTTTTAGAGCAAAAGCCTTAACACATTCCACCACTTCCTTAATTCCCTGCCCTGCTTTCTCTCCCAAAAGACAAGAACCCGCTCCCGATATCTTCTTTTCCATTTTCTTTTTAATATCTTTCCCTGCAAACTCCTCTATCTTTGCAAGATAGGCTTTCTTCATTCCTTCCGATTGCACAATCGTTAAATCCGAATGGAAGAGTCCGGGTACCGTTACATAATATTCCATATTTGTAAATGCTTTTCCGTCCTCTTCATTCTTCGGATCGATTTCATCCGTTACAAACCAAGGGAGGTAGACCAGTTTATTGCTATACTTTTTAAGCTCTTTGCTGTAAAAAGCCGAATCCACGGTCCAAACCGGATTATATTCATCATAGGGAGAATTGATTACGATACAGTCCGGAAGTTCTATTGAAAAATCATAGCTTCTACAATCGATTATTTTATATTCCTTCGAAAATTCTTTTCCTTCATAGTGTAGCTCTTTCAAAGTCCCATCTCCATATTTATCGTAGTAAGGAATTGGGATAATCTTACAATCTATTTCTTCATCCTGTAATAAAGCATCCACTAGAGGACGAAGGCTCGCAAAGTGCTTTACAGTATGAGGAAGGAAGACCACCTGTTTCTTAAACTCTTCTTTCAAAGCTACTCGCAATTTTTTTAGACAAGCAAGAGGGTTTTTCAGTGTTCTTTGTAGTTCTTTTTGTAAGCTCGGAGAGAAATCTTTCGGAAAGCAAATTTCTTCCCGGCCTTCCTCTTTATCCTTTCCCTCCTCTTTCGATCCCATTAAAGACTGATAGGCATGATACAAAGCCTCACAATACTCTTCTACTAAAGAAATCGACTTGCTTCCCTCTCTCTTTTTTTGTTCTATGGCATTTCCAAAGGCAATGGCTTCTTCCTGCATTGCGGAAAGTCTCGAAAGACAGGATGAAATATCCCCTCTTACATATTCTTCTAAAAGCTGTTTTTGAGAAGCCATATGGAACTCTACTATAGACAGCAGCATATCTCGAAAGTTCTGTATTTTGGGACGAACTAGGTCTTCCTCAGAAAAATGATAATCGGAATCCCATTCTACTCCCAAAAAATCCTGCAGCTTTTTCTTCAATGTTTTTGTACAAGGATAGTCATGAATACCCCCCGCTTTCACTTTCTTATGATAATCTCCAAATTCCGCCTTAAGTACCGCATCATAGTTTCCCGGAATCGGAAGTTCCATACCGCAAAAAGGAATCCGTTTGCTTTTGTCAAAAGCGGATTTAGGATACTTGCATATTCCCTGATCAAAATAGAAAGGCATCACTGCAAGCCACTCACCTTGATTCCCATTATATTCTTGGAATATCCTATCCATAAGATAAGCTACCTGTGGTCTTAAGTCCCTCCCTCTATCAAAATTTATTTGTAATAATGTTTCTATCTCTTGTAACTCCTTAAAGAGAAGTCTACTTTTATCATTCTTTTCTATAATTTGAAAAACAACAGAGAACATATTCAATATATTTTTCTGCAATTCTTCGTCTTCAGGATTTATAGGAAGTTCATCTATTTTAAAAATATCTATGGAAACTCCAAATGGACATTCATGATATTTTCTAAGAACTTCCGATTCAAATCCAATAACTTGTTTTCCTAAGGCTCCCCACAATCTATAAAAATCATGATTTATCTCCAAAGCTCTGAAGCCCAATTCTTCCGGAAGCTCTTTCTCTACCACTTGAACAAATCGATTATAGTCGCTCCTTAACATCATGATATCGATATCATCGTCCCAAGGAATAAAGTTTCCATCTCGTACCGCTCCAAGAAGAGTCCCTCCAACAGCATAGTAAGGAATATCGTATTTTTTACAAATCCTATCTAGCTCTGCCAGAACCGTAAGTTCAACTGCCCACGTTCTCTTTATGATTCCCGGAATATAAAATCCATCTCTGACTTCATCGTAGAAAAACTCTCTCTCAAATTTCATTTTACTCCTTCTTTATCCATCAATATCGGATTCCTTGGTTTTATGATTTTTATTTCCTATTTTGCATTCACTATTCCCGCTTCATTTTATTCTTCTCTTTATTTTTCTTCTCTTTATTTTTTAGAGCAAAAGCCTTAACCCATTCCGCCACTTCCTTAATTCCCTGCCCCTTTTTCTCTCCCAAGAGACAAGAGCCCGCTCCGGCTATCTTTTTTTCCATCTTCTTTGTGACATCCTTCCCTGCAAACTCCTCTATCTTTGCAAGATAGGCTTTCTTCATTCCTTCCGATTGCACAATCGTGAAATCCGAATGAAAGAGTCCCGGAACCGTCACATAATATTCCATATTGGTAAAGGCTTTTCCGTCCTCTTCATTCTTCGGATCAATTTCATCCGTTACAAACCAAGGTATATAGATAAGCTTATTGGAATACTTTTTAAGCTCTTTACTGTAAAAAGCCGAATCCACGGTCCACACCGGATTAAATTCATCATAGGGAGAATTGATCACGATACAATCCGGAAGCTCTACTGAAAAATCATAACAGTTGTAATCTACAATTTCATATTCCTTCGGAAAATCCTCTCCTTCATAGTGTATTTCTTTCAGTCTTCCGTCCCCGCATTTGTCATAATAGGGAATCGGAATAATCTTACACTCTATCTCTTCCTCCTCTAACAAAGCATCCACCAAAGGACGAAGACTTGCAAAGTGCTTTGCGCTATGTGGCAGAAAGACAACTTGCTTTTTAAAGTCTTTCTGCACTGCAGCTTGTAAATTTTCAAGACAAGTTAGAATGTTTTTTCTCTCTTTTTTAAGTGCTTTCACTAAAAGAGCTGAACCTTTCGAAAAATCACCTCTCGCGCCCTGCTCGGATATCCTCTGATAAAGCTCGAATAAGGCTTCGCAATACTCTTCTATCAAAGAAACCGACTTCGTGCCTTCTCCTTTTTTCTGCTCTATGGCATTGCCGAAAGTAATGGCTTCTTCCTGCATAGTAGCAAGTTTTGAAAGACATCTTGGAAACTCTCTATTCTCTATGGCATCCATTAATTCTGTTAGTGCAGAGTGAAATGCCTCTACTGTAAGCATAGCCAGGTCTCTGAAGTTTTGAATCTCCGGTCTTATTAAGTCTTCCTCTGAAAAAGAATACTCCGGCATCCATCTGTCTTTAAAATGCTGTTGCAGCATGCCTTTAAATTTCTTAAAATAAGGGTAGTTATGCGCTCCATCTGCTCTAACCTTCCTATGATATTCGCCGAATTCTGCACGAAGTATTACATCATAGCCTTCCGGTATGGGAAGCGATCCGGTATAAAAAGGGACTCTTTTCCTTTTTTCAAAAACTCTTTTAGGATACGAATAGTCTTCGTGAAGAATATACCAGGGGATACAGGTAAGCCTTTTACCAGCTTTTCCATTATATTTAATCAATTCTTTCTCAATCTCTTTATATAATTGTCTTTCTAAAGGCAAGTCCCTGTCAAAATGCGCAGAAATCAGATTTTCCAATTTTTTAAGTTCTTCCTGAAACGTATCATCTTTTTCAGGATTTTTCTTTAACCTGTTTAAAATAGCAAGAAATCCCATCAATACTCTTCTTCTTCTTTGTTCCTCCTCAGGCTTCTCGGAAAGTTCATCTATAACAAAAATATCTACTGATGCCATAAACGGGTATTCCTGGTACTTGCGAAGTAATCCCGAATGAACATCCACACTCTGTGTTGATATTGTTGTAAAAAAACTATAATGATGCTCCTGTGTTTCTAAAGTATTAAAAGATAATTCTTTTGCAAGTTCATCCTTTAGAACCTCTTTAAATTTATCGTAATCTTTACGAAGCATCATAATATCGATATCATCGTCCCAAGGAATACACTGACCATTTCGGACAGCTCCCAAAAGAGTTCCTGCAGCTGCATAATATGGAATATCGTATTGATTACAGATTCTATCAATTTCAGACAGGATAGTCAGTCCGGCTCCCCACGCTCTCTTCATAATTCCCGGTATATAGAAGCCATCCCGGACCTCATCATAAAAAAATTCTCTTTCGAATTTCATTCCATACTCCTTCTTGTAAATTATGATTGACCTTTTCGCCCGTATTCCCTATATTTTCAGTAATTTCTCTTACTTTGCCATGAGAAAACTCTTGGTCAAACGGTAAAGAAAGTGGCGTATTATCCAAAAAATCCTCGAGAGTGTACAATATCGTTTCCTGTAATCCATATAAAAATTTCCTCCATGGTAAAAATCCGGATTCGAAAAGAATTTTCCATCTGTGCTTTTTGGTAATCCTATATAAGCTTATTTACCAGCCAATACTTCTTTCCTTTATTTTTCTAAAAATAGCCTAAAGCAGTCCACCACATTCTGAATCCCCTCTCCCTCTTTCTCTCCCAGGAGACAGGAGCCTGCTCCGGCTATCTTTTTTTCCATCTTTTTTGCGACATCCTTCCCTGCAAACTCCTCTATCTTTGCAAGATAGGCTTTCTTCATCTCTTCCGATTGCACAATCGTTAAATCCGAGTGAAAAAGCCCCGGAACCGTTACATAATATTCCATATTAATAAAAGCTTTCTCATCTTCCTTAGCATGGGGATTAATCTCATCTGTCACAAACCAGGGGATATAGATAAGCTTATTCGTATACTTTTTCATCTCCTTGCTATAAAACGAAGGCGCAACGGACCATACCTGATTAAATTCATCGTAAGAGGAATTTATAACAATGCAATCCGGGAGTTCACTCGCAAAGTCATACGTTCTGTAGTCGGTAATTTTATATTCTTTAGGGAAAGCATCTCCTTCATAGTGCATTTCCTTCGGGCTTCCATCTCCATATTTATCAAAATAAGGTATCGGGATAATCTTGCACTCCATATCCTCCGCCTTAAGAACTGCATCCACTATAGGTCGTATGCTCTCAAAATACTTCATACTATGCGGAAGAAAGACAACCTGCCTTTTAAAGTCTTTTTTCAAAGCAGTTTGCAATTTTTCCGGATAATACAAAAGGGTATTTGCAATTTTTTCCAATTCTTTTTGCAAGCCGGAAGAAATATCTGTAGATCTACAGATTTCTTCTGTCTGTTTTTGCTTTTCTATTCCGTCTTCTTTAAGAGCCGTTAAATCGCTTAAAGCGTTATAAGCCTGATAAAGAGCATCACAATACTCTTCCAATACTCTAACCGACTCCGTACCCTCTCCCTTTTTCTGTTCTATCGCAGTTCCAAAAGCAATCGCTTCTTCCTGCATCCGGGAAAGCCTTGAAATACAAGTGGAGATATCCCCTTTTAGGCAATCTTCAAAAAGTTGTTTATGCGAAAGCTTAAAAGCTTCCGCCATAGAAATGGCTATATCTCTAAAATTCTGTATTTTAGGACGAACTAAATCTTCCTCGGAAAAATGGTAGTCAGGGTCCCATGTTCCCTTCATCAAAGTTTTCAATTTATTCTCATATTTCTTTAAGCAAGGGTAGCCATGTCCACCCCCACCCTTTACTTTCTTATGATAATCCCCATACTCGGCACGGAGTACTGCATCATAATCTTCCGGAATCGGAAGCTGCATACCGCAAAATGGAGTCCATTTGCTTTTGTCCAAAGCGGAACGAGGGTATTTGCAGTTTCCCAAAAATGCATAAAACTGCATGATAGCAAGTTGGTCCCCTTCTCGTCCATTGAACTCCTGAAATATTTTATCCATTACGCGGCGTAATTGTGGCTTTAATGCAGTCCTTTGATCGAACTGAATTTTCATTATTTTTTCTATTTCATTTATTTCTTTCAAAACCGCTTTGCTTTTCCCGTGTTTCTCAATTGCTTCAATAAGGAATAATATTCTCCTGAGTAATAAGCTTCTATGCTCTTCCACTTCCGGATCTTTTTCCAGTTCATCTACAATAAAAATATCCACTGATCCTGCATAGGGATATTCGTGATACTTCCTAAGTAATTCGGCAGCAAATCCAACAACTTGCTTTCCCACTGAAGCCGCCAATTCTTCGCAGTCTTGATTCACCTCTAAAGAATTAAAGGAAAGTTCTTCCGGAAGTTCCTTTTGGGCAATCTGCGCAAATCGATTATAGTCCTTTCGCAGCATCATGATATCGATATCATCATCCCAAGCAATAAATTGACCATCCCGGACCGCGCCCAGTAAAGTCCCTCCATCTGCATAATACGGAATATTATATTTTTTACAGATTCTGTCAATCTCGGATAAAATTGTCAGTTCATACGCCCAAAATCTTTTTATTATACCGGGGATATAAAACCCGTCCCTGACTTCATCATAGAAAAACTCTCTTTCGAATGTCATATCTCTCCCTTTTATCTATATCTTTTTTAGAAGAAACTTCTTTCTAATTTTCTCGCATTTTATGCTTTTAATAAAAAGTGGCTAAAGAAGTCTGCCACATTCTTAATCCCCTGTCCCTCTTTCTCGCCCAAGAGACAAGATCCCGCTCCGGATATCTTTTTTTCCATCTTCTTTGAGATATCTTTCCCTGCAAACTCCTCAATTTTTGCAAGATAGGCTTTCTTCATCCCTTCCGATTGCACAATCGTTAAATCCGAATGGAAGAGTCCGGGAACCGTTACATAGTGTTCCATGTTGATAAAGGCCTTTCCGTCTTCTTCATCCTGTGGATTGATTTCATCCGTTACAAACCAAGGGATATAGACCAGCTTATTCGTATATTTTTTCATCTCCTTGCTGTAGAAAAACGGGTCTACGGTCCATGTTAGATTAAATTCGTCGTAAGGGGTGTTGATTACGATACAATCCGGCAGTTCTTCTGCAAAGTTATAGGTCTTATAGTCTGTTATTTCATATTCTTTGGGAAATTCCCTTCCCTCATAATGCAGCTCTTTCAAGCTTTTATCTCCTCCCCTATCATAGTAAGGAATCGGAATGATCTTACATTCCTTATCCTCTTCCTTTAGAAGAGCATCCACTAACGGGCGAAGGCTCTCAAAATGCCTTGCAGTATGTGGCAGAAAAACAATCTTTTTCTTAAACAACTTTCTTAAACTATTATCTAATCTCTGCAGGCAGGATTCTGCTTCCTTAAGCTTCCATTCCACTTCTTTCTCTGACTTTGTTTTGGGAGAGTCATCTAGTTCATTCATTATTTGATGGGTTTGATACACTATTTCACAATACTGCTCAAGTATGGAAACCGACCCGGTTCCGGCTCCCTTCTTCTGCTCTATAGCATTTCCAAGAGCAATCGCTTCTTCCTGTGCAATGACAAGCGCGGAAAGACATGACTGAATACATCCGCTCTTATACTTTTCAAGAATCTGTTTTTGTAATTCCATAAGATGTTCTTCCAGCAGTAAGGCTATATCTCGAAAGTTTTGTATGTGTGGTCGATGTAAATCTTCCTCGGAAAAATGATAGTAAGGATCCCATTTGCCTTCCACATATTCAATAAATTTTTTCTCCGGTATCTTTAAAAAAGGATATTCATGACCGGGACCGCCCTTCACTTTCTTATGGTAATCCGCATATTCAGAACGGAGCACTGCATCATAACCCTCCGGAACCGGAAGTTGCATACCATGGAAAGAAATCCATTCTGTTTTATCAAAAGCAGAACGAGGGTAAATGCATATGCCCAAAGGAATGTAACACTGTAAAATCGATACTTGTCTCATTCCTTGTCCATTGAACCTTTGAAATAGTTTATCCATTATCCGGCATATTTGCGGTTTCAGAGCTCTTTTTCTGTCAAAATGAATACCTAATATGCTTTCTACTTGCTTTAGCTTATGAAGAAGAGCTGGACTCTTTTCTTCATTTTTAGAAATAGCAAGAAAACTCCCAAGCATCCTTAAGTTCTTTTCCCATTCTTCTCCCTCTTCGGCATCCTCTGTTATTTCATCTAAAATAAAAATATCTATCACACTCGAATAAGGATATTCATGATATTTTTTAAGTAATTCAGAATCGAATCCAACTTTAACCTTTTCTACCATCGCCGCCAAACCAACATAGTCTTTATCCACATCCGTAGCAATAAAAAGTAATTCTTTTGGAAGCTCCTTCTGCGCAAAGTGGATAAATCGATTATAGTCCTCTCGAAGCATCATAATATCAATGTCATCATCCCAAGGGATAAATTGTCCATCTCGCACTGCCCCAAGAAGTGTTCCGCCACCCGCATAGTAGGAAATATCATACTTCTTGCAAATCCTATCCACCTCAGAGAGAATCGTGAGTTCCGCCCCCCACATTCTTTTCATTATACCGGGGATATAAAACCCGTCCCTGACTTCATCATAGAAAAACTCTCTTTCAAATTGCATAATACTCCTTCTTTGCATTTCTCTATATTGGATTGCTTTCTTCATTCTACGAAAATCTTAAAAAGAGAAATCTCAAGCTTTGGATACAAGATTCTTATTCGATGCAAATAGAAATCTTCTAAAACACGACACTACTTCCTTGACTCCCTGCCCTTCTTTCTCACCTAGAAGACAAGAGCCTGCTCCGGATATCTTTTTACTCATCTTTTTTCGGATATCTTTTCCCGCAAACTCCGTTATTTTAGAAAGATAAGCTTTTTTCATCCCTTCTGATTGCACTATACTTAAATCGGAATGAAAGAGCCCGGGTAAATTGACATAATAGTCCATAATACGAAATGCCTTCCCATCTTCCTTCTCCTTCGGGTTTATTTCATCTGTCACAAACCAGGGAATGTAAACCAGCTTTTTCGTATATTGTTTTAACTCTCCACTAAAATAATGAGGATCCACCATCCAAACCGGATTGAATTGATCATAGGGAGAATTGATTACGATACAATCCGGAAGCTCTGTTGCAAAGTTGTAGTTTCTATAATCTGTGATTTCATACTCCTTAGGGAAATCCTCCCCCTCATAATGCATTTCTTTCAGGCTTCCGTCTCCGTATCGGTCATAGTAGGGAATCGGAATAATCTTACACTCCGTGTCTCCCGCCTCTAGAAGCGCATCCACTAAAGGTCGAAGACTCTCAAAATGTTTAGCACTATGCGGAAGAAAAACGACCTGCTTTTTAAATTCCTTTTTCAAAGCTGTATTTAATTTTTTTAAATAATAGGAGGGTTTTTTCAATGTTCTTTGCATTTCTTTCTGCAATGCAGAAGAAAAATCCATTGGGAAATGCATTTCATTTCTTCTTCCCTGCTCATCTATTTCGTTTACATTCAATTCCACGATAGCCATTAAAGCTTCATGAGCGTGGTACAAAGCATCGCAATACTGTTCTAATATGGAAACCGACTCTGTACCTTTTCCCTTTTTCTGCTCAATGGCATTCCCAAATAAAATGGCTTTCTCCTGCATTGAAGCTAGCCCCAAAAGACAAGAATGAATATCTCCTTCATGATAATATTCAAAAAGCTGTTTTTGTAATACGGTAAATGCTTCCGCCATAGACATCGCTAAATCTCGAAAATTCTGTATTTCATAGTGAACCAAATCTTTATCGGAAAAATGATAATGCAAATCCCATTTACCTTGTGAGATATCGTGCAGTTCTTTCTCTTTAGCCCTAAGGCAGGGATAATCATGTTCCCCTATGCTTCTTACCTTCTTATGATAATCCGTATATTCCGAACGGAGTATCGCATCATAGTCTGCCGGAATCGGAAGCTGCATACCATGAAAAGGAATCCAGCGGGTTTTTTTAAAAGCAGAACGGGGAAATTTACATGTTCCCTTAAACGCGTAATAAGGCATATTTGCCAGATAATCCCCTCCTGCTTCATTAAACTCTTGAAACAACTGATAAAGAAGTCTGTATATTTGCGGTTTGAGTTTTTTTCCCTTATCAAAATGAAGATCAAACAAGTTTTCTATTTCTTTTAATGCCTGATTAAACGACTCTCTCTTTTTATCTTTATCTAAGAATTTAAGAATTTCAAGGAACAACTCCCATATTGTATTTCTATACTCCTCATCTTCCGGATCATTAGACAGCGCATCCAAGACAAAAATATCTATACCTAGTGAGTATGGAATCTCTTGATATTTTCTAAGTAATGCAGCGTCAAATCCGATAATGGCTTTCCCCACTGACGATGCAAATGTCTCATACTCTTTACATACCTCAAAACTATAAAAAGACATTTCTTCAGGCAGTTCTTGTTGAACCACCTGAACGAAGCGATTATAGTCCTCTCGAAGCATCATTATATCAAGATCATCATCCCAAGGAATAAATTGTCCATCTCGCACGGCCCCAAGAAGTGTTCCGCCATCCGCATAGTAGGAAATATCATACTTCTTGCAAATTCTATCCACCTCAGAGAGAATCGTGAGTTCTGCCCCCCACGCTCTTTTCATTATTCCGGGAATATAAAATCCATCCCGAACTTCATCATAGAAAAACTCTCTTTCAAATTGCATAATACTCCTTCTTTGCATTTCTCTATATTGGATTGCTTTCTTCATTCTACGAAAATCTTAAAAAGAGAAATCTCAAGCTTTGGACACAATATTTTTATTCGATGCGAATAGAAATCTTCTAAAACACTCCACTACTTCCTTGACTCCCTGCCCTTCTTTCTCACCCAGAAGACAAGAGCCTGCTCCGGATATCTTTTTACTCATCTTTTTTCGGATATCTTTTCCCGCAAACTCCGCTATTTTAGCAAGATAAGCTTTTTTCATCCCTTCTGATTGCACTATACTTAGATCGGAATGAAAAATACCGGGCACTTCCACATAGTATTTCATATTGTGAAAGGCTTTTCCGTCTTCTTCGTCCTTCGGATTGATTTCGTCGGTTACAAACCAGGGAATATACACCAGCTTATTCGTATATTTTTTCATTTCCCGACTATAAAAAGCGGAATGCACCGCCCACACCTGGTTAAACTGATCGTATGGCGAATTGATTACGATACAATCCGGAAGCTCTGTTGCAAAGTTGTAGTGCCTATAATCTGTGATTTCATATTCCTTGGGGAAGTTATCCCCTTCATAGTGCATCTCTTTCAAGCTTCCGTCTCCATACCGATCATAGTAGGGAATCGGAATAATCTTACATTCCGTATCCCCCGCCTGTAGAAGCGCATCCACTAAAGGGCGAAGGCTTTCAAAATGCTTGGCACTATGCGGAAGAAACACCACCTGTCTCTTGAAGTCCTTTTCTAAAGCGGAGCGCAATTTCTTTAAGTAATATCCCGGTTTTTTCAATTTTTGCTTTAATTCCTTATGTACTGTAGCGGATAAAATAGATAAATCTTCCATAGGCAATAGTTCACTCAATGCCATATAAGCCTCATACAGTGCTTCACAGTATTGCTCTATTACGGAAATGGAAACTACTTGTTCTCCTTTTTTCCGTTCTATCGCCTTTCCCAACACAATGGCCTGTTCCTGCAGATTAGAAATATCCGAAAGACAGCCGGGAATATCTCTCTTTGTATAAGTATAAAAGAGTTCCTTATGAAGACCGGTAAACTCTTCTACTGTCCTTATGATGAGATTTCGGAAATTCTCTACAACGGGGTGCTCCAAATCTTTTTCTGAAAAGTGATAAGTAAAAATCCACCCTTCCTTGAGTTTCTCTCTGAGTTCATCTTCACAAATCTTAAAATAAGAATAGGCATGTAAGCCTCCGGCTTTTACCTTTTTATGGTAATCTCCATATTCAGCACGAAGTACCGTATCATACCCTATCGGAGCCGGAACTTCAGTATTACAAAAGGGAATCCTATTGCTTTTTTCAAAGGCAGATCGAGGATAACTATATATGCCAAAATAGGCGATCCAAGGGACTATCGCAAGCATGTCACTTCCAGTACCATTAAACTCCTGACATACCCTATCCATAACACGGAACAATTGTTCTTTCAGTGATTTCTCCCTATCAAAACGGATTTTCAATACGTTTTCTATCTCTTCTAACTCTTCCAGCAATTGTTCCGTTTTTCCATATTTTTCATCGTATTTAAGAATTCCCCCTAACATTTTTAAGACTTTTTCTCTAAACTCTTCATCTTCAGGGTTCTGAGCAAGTTCATCCAAGATAAAAATATCTATCGTTTCCGGATAGGGATATTCTTGATATTTTCTAAGTAATTCCGGTCGAAAATCCGTATTTTTTTTCCCTAGATGTGCAGTAAAGTTGGAATACTCTGTGTTTAACTCCAAGGATTCCAAGTCCAATTCTGCAGGCAGTTCTTTCTTGGCAAACAGGCTGAATCTCTTAAAATCTTCCCTTCTCATAATGATATCTATATCATCATCCCAAGGGATAAATTGACCGTCCCGCACTGCTCCAAGAAGTGTTCCGCCATCTGCATAATAAGGAATATTATATTTTTTACAAATCCTATCAATCTCAGATAAAATTGTAAGTCCGGCCCCCCACAATCTTTTAACTATCCCCGGAATATAAAACCCATCTCGTACTTCATCATAGAAAAACTCTCTTGTAAATTCCATCTTACTCCTTTATTTTCCTTATCTCGTTGGACAATTTATTGTTTTCTCACCTTTGAAAAATCCTTCTCCCAGGGAATAGAAAAAACATGGAAGAACTTCCTATCCTCCCACGCCTTGCAAATTTCCAGGGTTCCATCCGTAGAACCTGTGTCACAGAGCACTACCATGTCTACATAAGGTATAATTGCCTTTAGGCAACGCTCTATGCAACGGCTTTCATTTTTGATAATCATTGTTAAAGAAAGTTTCACTTTGTTCTCCCTCACAAAAGTTAAAACTTGAACTACAGATATAGCGGTATCCTTCCCCTACTTCTTCTTCGCATTTTCGGAAATCAGTTTGAACACATGATTCCGCACTTCCGATTCCATCCCAAGGCTCATCCGGAGAAAACGAAGCCCGTAGCCGAAGTTTCCGTTTTCGGCAGCTTTCATCCAAACTACCACAAGCTTTAATTCCCGGTCTTCTTTATCGAAGCGATAGCGGAAGCGTACAATATCATCTTCTTTCAAAGGTTCCGAACTTTCCATAAAAATACCGCCGGCACTTAGGTTTCGGATAACGCCGAAGAAGTGGAGTTCCTCGCTTTCTCCATCTTCTGCATCCGGCTCTGTCTCTTTTACAAAGGGAAGCTCCATCGCAACAGATACACGGACGTCGTTCTGTCTTTGCACGATACGGAGAACCTCCTGTACCTCGCAAACTCCGATCCATGGATAGGGGCTTTCCGGAAAGGCCGGATTTTTACGCATAAGAACTTCGGAGAGTGTCACTATCATGCCCTTTTGCAGGTCATAAAAGTCAATCTCCGAAATAAAGCGTCTGTCTTCGAACTTATATCCCTTAAAATAAAGAATGATTTCCTCATCATTTTTTTCGACCAGTACGGGAATATTTCTATCTCCCTCCGGCCAGTGCACCATTCCCTTTTTACAGTCCCGTAAAACCATAATCTGCTCCTTCCTTTCTTAATTTCAAAAAGAGGAGTTCTCCTTTTTCCTCTGCTTTATATCCGTTCTCCCGTTTCACCTATTCGAGCCGGCATCATCATCTGAATCTGCAATAACGATACCAAGCTCTGAAAACTCTGCCTGTCCAAGGTCACGGTAGAATTGTCTCCATCCCCTGCTGCCGCTTCTCTTTGTCTTCCCTGTAGCAGACTCTGCGTAAGAAGAGACTGCATCACACCGGAAAGAAGAAGAGAGTTTCCTCCGGAGGAACCCAAGAACGACAAGAGCGAATTGTTTCCGAAAATTCCATTCCCTCCTCCGAGTCCCAAGTTGCTTTCGGAATAAGCTGAACTGCTTCCTCCCTGATCTCCCTTATAATTAAAGTGGCTTTTTGCCTGATACGCATTGTCTCCGAGGTCAGCCATGATTTTTCTGACATAGTCCTGTGTCTCTTTATAAGGCGGTACTCCGCCATACTTCTTCACTGCCCCGGGACCGGCATTGTATGCGGCAAGGGCAAGCGGAACAGAACCGAAGCTCTTGATATTGTCCCGAAGAAGCTTTGCTCCTCCCATGATATTTTCATAAGGATCAAAGGCATTCTTCACCCCCAGTGTTTTTGCCGTGCCGGGCATAAGCTGCATGATTCCCTGTGCTCCCGCATGGGAAACGGAATTGGGGTTGAAATTGGATTCCTGTTTTGCTACGGCAAGAAGAAGCGACTTCGATACCCCATAGGTTCGACTCGCTTCGTCGAAAATAGACTCATATTGTGCAGCCCTTCCCGGAAGAGCACTCGCTTTGGTAAACGCATTCGTTCCCTGCAGGCTTCCCTCTCTCACCGTAGTGGAAAGGACATTCCGAAAAGACAGCGCGTCCCCGGCTTGGGACAGACCCTGTATCGGATTGTTCTGCACTCCCCTTACCACTCCCTGTAGTCCACTTTGTAAAGGAAATAAATCCATCTTAATAACTCCTTCTCCTAGTATTCCAAACGAATTACAATTGTATCGACAGAATTTGCCGCAAAGATAAGCGGATATTTCTATTTCATGATTTTTTTCAATGTTTGCAGATCATCCTCTTGTCCCACCTATTCAAAAGACGCTCTCGCTCGATTCCGACGAAACGGACACTAAGCATCGAACTTCGCTCACACTCGTTCTCTGCAAGTGCCGGCGTCTCCAAACGCTTTTTCATTAGGTGAGACAAGAGGCTTTCATCAATAAAATCAAACAAAAAAATCATGAAATCGACGCCGCTGTCCTATGTTGCGGCTCCGTCGGCGCCTAAATGTCTTCCTTCCACATCGGTATTGCTAAGCATTTTCCCGTCTTCGACAAAGAAATAGGTTTTTCCGTTGATATTCTGGAAGCCTCTTAGCATGGCTCCGTTTTTATCAAGGTAGTACCAGTCTTCTTTATATTTTAACCAACCGATATGCATCCTTCCTTTGAATTCGGGATTCAAGTAAAACCAATCTCCCCGGCTGTTCTTCCACCAACCGTTTATCATGTATCCGTCCTGCCCGAAGAGATACCACACATCCGGTCCGTAATGCACCCAAGTATTGCTTAGCATCACTCCGTCATCCCGGAAGTAAGCAAATTTATCTTTTCCTGTCTCTACGAGACCGGTCTCCATTGCACCGCTCTTCGGATTTAAGAAAAACCATTCTCCGCTTCTTTCCAGCCAGCCTTTCTTGACTCGACAGGATGCATCCAAAAAGTACCAGCGTCTCCCCACATAGCGCCAAGAATTGGGCTCTACTCCATTTCCTTCGCTTAAATAGTCTTCAATGCTTTGCTCCGGTTCAAGCTCAGGTCCGCTTCCTGCAGGCTCCGGCACCTCATCTGTTGTGGCTATGACATATTGTCCTTCTTTTAAATATTTCTTCTGCTCTTCCGTAAGAGGTGCTGCCTTGACTTCGTAGTAATAGGTTTTCCTCTTGTCCTTCATATATTTTCCGAAGTCAAAAAAACTGGTTTTGACCCCTTTAAATTCCTGTACCAGCTTATTATCTCCATAGAGTGCTACCGTATAGGATGGAGCAAAACGAACTTTATCCCAGATTCCCATCGAGTGTGCACCATTCCAAGCTGCATAGCTTACATTACCAAGAACCATCATCGGGATATAATCCGCCTTGACCAACAGATTATTCCCTTTTATGAGCTTTGCTTCTACGAAATTTGCACCGCTGACTCCTACTTTGGAGCGGTTAATCACAGCGGAAAATACCTTTCCCTCTTTTGCATGCAAAAGGATTTCCACTCTTACCTTCTGCCCCGGAACCCAGTAATCATAGTCCTTTCGGTAATGCACATCCGTAATCTCGACATCGTTGTCAGAGACAGTAACATCAGGGGGAACGATTTCCTCCTGATCTCCAAACCGACTTGCAAAATTGACTTTAATCGTCTCAATGACCGTCGATTCTGCCGCCCTTGCATTGTTACTGAAAGGAATTAAAATCAGCCAAATTAAAAGGAGAAGCAGAATCAGCTTTTCCGTAAACTCCAAAACCCGAAGTTCCCACGTTCCTAAAGCCTTCTTCTTCCCCTTTTTCATATCCTTCTCCTTCATTATCCGGCAGGTCCCTTGCCTTTTAGCACGGCTCATTCAGCTTGTCTAAAAGAGCCGTATCTCTTTCGTTTCCTTCTTCTTTACATCGACGAAAGGGAAAAAACTATAAGCAAGTTCAGCGGATAAGAAGGGTTCCTTCTTCATCTATCGCCTAAAGCTGTTTTCATCTAATATACCGTCCGCATTTAAGGGGAAACCGTCTACCCAGGTATTCCTAAGCATTTCCCCGCTTTCTTTCTGAAAATAATACCAGTTTCCGTCTATGGAGACCCAGCCCGTTTCCATAGCTCCGTTACTGTTCAAATAATAGGTCTTCTCATTCCGTACCATAAAACCGCTGAACATGACGCCTTCCAGCGAATTCTCCAGCTCATTTAAGTAATACCATCTCCCCTGATCAAGTAGCCAGCCTTTATGCATTCTGCCGCTTTCTTCCATGTAATAGTATCTGCCGCTTATGATGTGCCAACCCTGCCCAAGCATCTCTCCGGAAACCAGTCCGTTTACGGCTTCGTTATCCGGAACAAGGTAATACCAGTTGTTATTGTCTTTAATCCATCCGACAGCCATGTCTCCGTTTTCATGGAAGAAATACCACTTTCCGTTTACATTCTCCCATCTTTTTGCCATTTTCCCGTCCGGTCGAAAATAATACCAGTAGCCGCCGATATGTCCCCAGCCGGTAAGAAGTGCTCCGCTTGGTAAGCGATAGACATACTCATTTCCATCCTTATCCCAACCGACCTTCTTTTCTGTTCCGCTGACAACCTTGTCTCCGACTCTTCCTTTTCCATCCGATACATCTCTATCGTCAATTACCAGCTCCGAAGACTCGCTGTATGTACTGCTTCCTGCATAATTTTTTTCTTTGTCATTTTTCAGAATCGTTTTTACCCGTACCGTATAATTTCCCGCCTTCGTCATATAGGGGTAAAAATTGTATTGTGTTGCATTCAGTCTTGCCAGCTCAAAAATACGATTTCCGTTTCGGAAAAGCTGAACCTGGTAGCTGTGTGAATCCGATTGTCCGGGAGTCCAGGAAACCTGCCCGAGTGTTCTTGCATTCCAGTCTACGGAAACAGGCGCATCGTATCTTCCCTGTACCGCTTTCAGTTTTACAGTAAGATGAAGATCATCTCCTTCTCGTTTCGCGGAAACGTAAGAACCGCCTTCTATATGGAACGTTCCGGAGTGATAGGCGGCCTGAAAGAAGTTCGTTGTAACATCCACGGGAGTAAGCACCAGCACTACCTTAAGCTCATCACCTACGGTTACATAGGACTTTTTCCCGCTACCCCATTCCGCCTTTGTAATGGTAAAGTTACTCCCTTTTGCCATGGCAACAACTTCATGCGCTTCTGCCTCCGCTCCCTCGATTCGGATATCTCCCGGACTATCTCCGGGCTCCAGGCGGGATTGCACTTTCACCCGAATATTTCGTATCGGAGAGGATGCCGCAAAACCATTTTCCCGGAAAAACAGTACAAAAAAAAGACATACTATGAGAACAAAACTCTTCCGTATACTCTGCTCCTTCATTTTAAACCTCGCTCTTCTATGCCTGTCCTTAGGCAAACCTTAAGAAGAGAGTCTTTCCCGTACCTTCGTTTCTTTCTCTTGTCCGGACTGTTCCTCCTGCCCTGCTTCGTTCTTTTGGAGCTCTCTAATCCGTCTTTCCTCTCTTCTTTTTTCTTGTTCTTCCTTATCTTTTTCTGCATCTCCCGTAAAGCCTAAAAAATAAATATAGATCTCTACAATTGCCTGAAAAAGCTCTTCCGGAATTTCTGCCCCCAGCTTCATCTGGGTAAGCAAGGACGCCAAACTGTCATCCTCATACACCGGCACACCTGCTTTCATGGCAGTTTCCGTGATTTTTTCCGCCATATGCCCCATTCCTGCCGCAACAATCATGGGTGCACCATTTTTCTCACTGTCATATTTCAGCGCCGCTGCTTTTCTCTCCATGAGTTTACTGAAATCCGCCATTGTCTCCTTCTCCTACGCACTGCTTATTCTATCGGCAGTCTTTTCTCTATTTAAAAGGGAAAAAAGCTGTCTAAATTCTTACGTTTAGTCCCTTCTCCGCATCTTTAAGTCCCGGGAAGACTTCCTGCAATTTAAAATCTCTTGTTTTTTGATATATTCCCAGATTCGCAACAGAAAGACCGTTTTGCCGTAAAATCGTGTTTACAACTCCTTCCACATCCTTCTGCTTCTCCATCAGATCTTCCGGCATAAACAGGCTCATATCCACTCTCATGTCGGTAATACCGGAAATAATTTCAAAACTTCCCAAGTTCTGGATATTGAATTTTAAAAGCATCTTGGTCAGCTTTCCTCCATTCATATCCTTCGCATCCTGATCCACCCACATCTCACTCATCACATCTTTCTCTCCGTATCGGAAGGGTAAAACAAGATGTTGCAAAGGCATATATACACTTTCATTCAGTAAAAGCCCTCTTAAGACATCTTGAAACTGAGAAATATTTTCCGTTCCCGTCTTTCCCTCCGCTCCCGCAAGGAGAAATTGGTTGAAGAGCTTTGTAAAATTATTTCCTGTTTTCATCTCCAGATTCTTTAAGCTCTCTTGGAAAGCTTCCTCCGGATCTCCCTTAAAAAGCAATCGAAAATCGGAATTATTCAATAGTGCCTCTTTTTGTTTTGCAAGAAGTTCTTCCGATCCGTTTTCGTATTTTACAGCATAAAGCACAAAGAGAATTGCTGCATTACGCACAGCCCCGTAATCATGGGTACGGGAAATATAGTTGGATAAGAAAGGAATAATCTGACCATTTATTAAGGAAGAATTCGCTTTATCCTCTCCCATGCCCCCTTTAAAATTCATCTGCGATATCAAATCCTCGAATTCCCCTTGAAAGGAAGGTAAGAGGAGTTTATCAATGTCGCCCGCAATGGTTTCCAGTTGCGCTAAAAAATGCCCGGACGAACTGTAGTCGTTATAGCTTTTTGCAAAGTTCAAAATTGCGGTACGCAAAGAGGAAGAAATGTTACCTTGTAACATTCCCCTTAAATTGTTAAACAGATTCCCGGAAAACTTAATCTGTGCCTGCTGTTGATTCTGTAAAAAATCCTTTAACTCTTCCGGACTGTCCATTTCCATCGAAGAAAAAAGTTCTTTTAAAACTTCACTGATTTCTTCCTTATTTCGGCTTAGCGCCACAGCGCCTTCCCCAAAAAGTACGGTTTCCATCTCTTTCGGAAGGTTCACATTGTCCGTGAGCTCTCTCAAAAAGGCCGCGTAATTTCCTTCGAAATCGACCGCAGAAAACCGTCCTTCTCCCGTGGAACTTCCTGTCTGTCCTGTCTCCTGCCCATCTGCCCGGTTAACCGCAGATGGATTTACCGGATTTTTAACAGACATATCCGGAGCCACACGACCATGTTGCACTGACGGATCCGGAGTCACGGGGGCAGATGTTACTTGTAAAATGTTTGCCATTTTCCCTCCCAAAGTGTAAAATTGTTCTAATAAAAAAACGAAATTTAATCTCGTATTTCAACTGTACATTACTTATATCGACAAATTTCTCGCCGATATAGTAGGGGTAGAAGGGTATTTCCTATGAAAATTTTTCTTTTAAAGGAAGTATACCCCATCTATTTCCCCTGTGCAAGAATCTTTCCCGAGGGAGTGGGCGGATGCTTTGCCTAGAATAATTGCAAAAGAAAACGGTGAGAATAGAGGAGAAAAACGCCGTTTATAGGAGGAAAAATGAATTTTTCAATCAGACCTGATTTTAACACCCGCGTAGATTATCAGACTCGTCAGGCGTCCTTAGCCAAGAAACCCGCTGTGCAGGTTGAAAAGGCCAAAAAACCGGATACGGATACCTTATCTCTTTCCGGCGGAAACAAAATCGATGACAGAAGCTTTGTAGCAGCCCTTAGTAAGGCAACTGCCGATTCCATCAGAGTCGGTGCCTCGGACAAGAAAGTGGCTGAGCTTCATCAACAGGTACAATCCGGTGCCTATCGCCCCAATGCAAGACGCATTGCAGAAAAACTCTTAGGCTATAAGGACTAAAGTTTTTATTGGAGAAAATATCATGACTGTTGAATGTAAAAAAAAGTGGGATGAGCTGCGCCCCGTTTATACGGAGTTGTCCGCTCTGCTCTCTTCTCTTTGTGACCTCGAAGATTCCCTAAGTATATCCGCTTCAAACAATGCAAAGGATAAAATTGACGCATTGGTGACAGAGGCACAGCCCACTTTACTCCGTTTCAAGGGCTTAGAGAAGAAACGGGAAAAATTACAAAAAGAACTGGGATTGGTTCCCGCCTCTCTTCCTTCCATTTTGGAAAAAGCTCCGGATGAGGAGAAGGAAGAATGGGCGGAAAGCATCGAAAATCTGGAAAAGAATCTGCATCGCTTTATACAGTCGAAAGAAACTGCCGATAGAATCATGCAGGTACGTTTAATCGATCTTTCCCAAAAGCTCGAGGGAAAGACCGAAGCGAAAAAATTTAGGGATAGAAGGGTATAAGCATTCTTTTTAGGATGCTTCTCTTTTTCAAGGAGGAGTTATGATAAGAGCGACTTTTGCCGGCTTCGATACGGCATTGTCCGCAATGCGGATGAATCAGAAAAAACTGGATGTAGTCGGACATAACCTTGCGAATATGAACACCGAAGGCTATACACGGCAGGATATGAAAACATCGTCCATCAACTATAAAAATCCGACTTCGTTTTATACCAACTCGAACGAAACGAATGTGGGATACGGTGTTGCAATGGACGGAATGCGACAACTTCGTGATCAATTCCTGGATAAGCAATATCGTGCCCAAAATGGAAGGGCATCCTATTCTCAGGAACTCGGAGAGTCTTTAAAAGCGTTGTCCAGATTTTTAGATGAAACAAAGATAAACGGTCTCCGCGCCTCCTTTGATGATATCCAAAAATCTCTTCTCAACATGCAAGATCCCTCTAAGATACAGGACCCGGTCTATGAAGGAGAATTCATGGGCAGAGTCCAGGCTATGACACAGCTTTTAAATTCTGCCGCAGAGGGCATTATTCAGGCGGAAAAGAATGAATTTCGTAAAATAGATGGAACCGGAACCTCCGAAAACGGTGCCATTCAAAAAATAAATACTTTAGTACAAGAAATCGGAGACTTAAACCGAAGAATCAAAAAGAACCAGCTTATGAAACATCCTTCACTGGAATTAATGGATGAGAGAAATAAGCGTTTGGATGAGCTTTCCAAGTATATTCCCATTGAGGTGGAAACTTTTTCCGAGGAGTATACCTCGGCCACCCCGCCGACGACCCGCTATCGTATTTACAACTATGATTCCGCGGGAAATGTCACAGGACGCTCCGATTGGCCGGAGGATATCCGTGTCAATCTTGTTTACCGGGACAGCACGGGCGGCAACACGGAAATAAAGAAAATCACCTTGGTAAACGGTTCTATTGATGCGGATTTAAAGGATGCTACGGGAAGACATTACAATGTAGGAAAAGTGGAGCTTGCGACCCCCGCCTTACCCGCACAACCGTACTCGGAGGACAATCCTTTAAATACACAGCTGAAGTTTACCGGTTTCAAAAAGAGGGTCGGTACACCGGACAGCTTTACTACGGATACCTCGAAGGTTCGCTTTGCTTCAGGCAGTGTACAGGCTAACTTGGATATGCTTTCTTCCTGTGATATTCGTCAGCTCTCTCATGCAGGAGGCGTAATCAACTTAGCTGATTTAAAGGCAAGCAACGAGATGACTTCCTACAGCTATGACTTCTATATGGGTAAGTTGGATCTCCTTGCAGAAACCTTTACCAAAAATATGAATGCAGTTAATAAGAAGGGAAATACAGACTATAACGGTACTGTAACACCGAATCCGACAAACCCGAACCATGTTTTACTGATTAATAGAGATAAAACAGCCGGTCCGACCGGAGGAAATATTCCGGATGATGTGACTGCAGCAAATATCGGAATCTCCAAAGGCTGGGTAAACGGAACCACGCATGTAGGAACCCACGGTTTCCGAAACGGTCCCACCTTAACCAATCAGGGGGATACAACCGATACGGTTTTGGAGATGCTTGAGCAGTTGATTAGCCCCATGATGAAAATGAACAATACCAAAACCAGTTATGGGGACTATATGAACAATGTATCCACTACTTTGGCTACCGATTCCTATGCCAACAACAATGCGCATACCATCAATAAGACCGTCTTAGACGGTCTGAATACCTCCAGAGACCAGCTTTCCGGAGTCAGTCTTGATGAAGAAGCGGCAAATATGATGACCTTCCAGTCCTCTTACAATGCAGCCGCAAGACTTATGACTACCTTAAATGATACCTTGGAAACCTTGCTGGCAATCGGAAGATAACAAGCGTTCTTTCAAATTTTGATATATATCCAATCCCCCTAAAAGAGGAGTCTTCTTCACCGGAGACTCCTCTTTTACTCTCTTACTCTCTTACTTTTTATGTCTTGCTTTTTCTTATCCTCTACTGTAGTATTTTTTTGTTCTTATAATTAATCCGAAAGAGATACGTAAGCTTTTTAAGCTTAGCTTTTTAAAATTCACATACTATATGAGTGATACTCATTAAGGATAAGAAGAGGTAACGCATGAAACTCCAGCTTTTTCATAAATCCGTGCAGGAAAAGGTTCACGAAAAGGTGAAAAAAAATATTGAAAAACTGCATCATACACTCCCGAACTGGGAACGCTATCTTTTGATGTGCTGTGTCCCTCTCTATTTTATGCTGATCAGTCTTACTCAGCAGGCACCGGGAGAGGTTCTTAAGGGTGTTGAAAATATTATCAGAGAGCCCGACATTCTGATTTCCGACTACTTTGTTGTCGGAGGCGTCGGTGCCGCTTTTTTCAACGCCGGCTGCCTTGCCATCATTTCACTCGGGATTCTCTGCTTTACCAAGTCCGACTTTGACGGGAGCTGTATCGTAGCAGCTTGTCTTATGTTCGGTTTTTCTCTCTTCGGAAAAAACCTTCTGAATATCTGGTCTATCTTAATGGGTTATGTATTATACGCAAAAGTACACCAAGTACCGATAAAAAAGTATCTCTATATCGGTTTTTACGGCACCACTCTCTCTCCCATTATCACGCAAATCATGCTGACCAAGACTCTGCCTTTTCATTGGCAGCTGCTCCTTGCGGTTTCAGTGGGGCTTATCATCGGCTATGTTTTGGTTCCGATTTCTCTTCATACCAAACACGCTCATATGGGATATTCTCTCTATAATGTCGGTTTTTCCTGCGGAATCATCGCCACCATCGTGACCTCCCTTATGAAATCCTTCGGCGCCAAAATTGAGTCCCGACTGCTCTGGGATACCGGACACAGACTCTTCGGATTTCACAGTCTTCTTGCACTTTTCTTAACGCTTATTCTTCTTTCTCTTGTCATCGGGAGGGGGGAAACCCTTTCTTCCTACTTCGAAATGCTGAAAGAAAGCGGAGTGGGCGGTCCGGACTTCTTAAAAAAATACGGAGACTATCCTACCATATTCAATATGGGTGTAAACGGTCTTCTGATGACGCTCCTCCTCTACTATACTGGAGGAGACTTTAACGGTCCGACCATCGGCTCCATCTTCTGTGTGGTCGGCTTCAGTGCCCTCGGAAAACACATCCGAAATATTCTTCCGGTGCTGATCGGAGTCATTATTGCAAGTTACTTAAAAATCTGGGACTTGAACGATCCGAGTTCTACGCTGACCCTGATTCTATCCACCACTCTCGCACCGATTACGGGAGAGTTCGGGATACTCTGGGGAATGGTGGCAGGCTTTCTTCACTCTTCCGTTGCTCTAAATGTCGGCGCGGTCTACAATGGAACAAACCTCTACAACAACGGCTTTGCCGGTGGAATCGTGGCCATCTTCCTTGTTCCGATTATCCAGTCCGTGCGTAGCCGTATGAAACCTTCCGCACTGTATAAAAAGGAAGGCGGAACAGGAACAAATGAAAGCAAGTAAAACTACAGCTTTTACACCCCTCTTTTCGAGATTCCTATACAGCGCAAAGGATGTCGTGATTCACCTCTTTATAAAATGCCCTTTGCAAGTCTTCGTAAGAGTTTTTGTACTGCTTAAGCAGCACCATAAGCTTCGTCACAACCGCTTCCAGTGTCATATCGTAGGCTTCAATCAGCTGGAAGTCCTTTTTTACCTTTTGTCCGACGCGGTAAATCTCCATATTGGAGCCTTCGTTCATAACCTGGGTCGCCATGACAAGAACCTTTCCGGCCTCTTTCCACTTCTTCATTTCTCGGTATACGGTGTCCATTAGAGCATCGGGAATTCCTCCTACTCCGAAGCTTTCTATCACGATGCAATCATAGTTTTCAAACAAATAAGACAAAAGCTCCGGTCTTGTTCCGGGAATCAGCTTAAACACACAGACCGAATCACTGATTTCCGGGAAAAAGCGAACCGGCTCCCTCTCCGGAATATAGGGAAGATAGCGAATGATTCTCCCGTCCTGCACTCTCGCAAGAACGGGAAAATTTACGCTTTGAAAGGCATTGAAGGAACGAGCCTGCATCTTCTTCGCTCTCGTGCCTGCAATGACATTTCCGTCAAAAACAAGCACTACATTTTCCGAATACTCATCCATCGCATAGAGAATACTGTCCCGTAAATTCACTCTTGCATCCGTACCCTCTTTTTCTATGGGCTGCTGTGATCCGGTTACGACAATCGGCTTTCTGGAATGTTGAATCATATAGCTAAGCGCCGCGGAGCTGTAGGCCATAGTATCCGTGCCGTGAAGCACTACAAAGCCGTCATAGCGGTCATAGTTTTCTTTTATCGCCTGTGCCAAAGCCGTCCAAATCCTTGGATTCATATTTGTCGAGTCAATATTACAAAGCTGGAAAACTTCTATCTCACAGAGGTCTTTTACCTCCGGTACATAATTCACAATTTCCTCGGCGGCAAGTCCGGGGCTTAATCCGTCTCCCGTTTCTTTGGAGGCAATGGTTCCTCCTGTTCCGATTAACAATATTTTCTTCATCTCTTTATCTTCATTCCCTTTCCAAGAATTAAAGCTGTCTCTTTACCACACGCAGTATAGTAGCATGTTTTTTCAAAAGAAAAAATATCTAAATTTCTCTCCTTTTTTCTATTTCACTCTATTTTCATCAGAGTTCTTTCCGAAATTACTTATAGTTTTGAAAAACTCGAACGATATATATTTTGACAGAAAAAGAGGCATTGTCTCTTTTATTGCTAAGCGATGCCAGATAGAAAGGAACAGCGGCTATACGGAGTCAAGTGTAGAGAAAGGATGGACTTCGTAGATATAGAGGAGTAAATAAAATGAGAGTAACAGCAAGAACCTATTATCAGGATTATGCACAACATGTGAATGACCTCCATAGTAAGCTGAACAGAGCCATGGAGCAAGTAGGAAGCGGGCGTCGCTTTGAGAAAGCCGAGGAAGACCCGATTGCCTATTACGCCGGAAAGAGAATTGAAAATCAGCATAATGATGCGGAGGCCAAGAAATCTGTAATCGATGATGTGAAAAACCGTTTGATTCAACAGGAAAAAGGAGCTTTAAGCATTCAAGACGGTATGCGAGAAGTGAATACCAATGTTATTCGCTTAAAAAATGAGCCAAATAACAATATACCCGGAACCGTAGGTGTCTTTGAGTCGGAGTTTATTCAAAGATTACATTCCATGGTGAATACCTTAAACTCCCAGTATGATAACTTCTATGTATATGGCGGAAACGATATGACTACCGTACCCTTCTCCTTAAAAGAGGATTTAGACGGTACTCCCCCAAGCATTACTTTAACCTATAAGCATAAGTTTCCGGGAGACCCGCAGACTACCGAGATGAATATCCGGTACAGCTTTGATGGAGCACACTACAAAAATGATTTCTCCGGAAAAGACGGAAACGGAACTCCCATGGGCGAAGCGGATACTTTAAAGTTTATTCTATCCGCTATGCGAGAGCAGGGCAAGATGAGCACCGGTTACGGTTCTCTCCGGGACCGCAGTACGCTGATCGATACTTATACCGGTGGGCTGAATATGATTACCGGCCTTAGTTCCGATGCCTTGAAATCTCTCAGTGATACGGATGCCATCAATCGTATCAAGGGAGCAAGCAATGGAGGAGCGGTTATCCAGGAAGAGGATTCTCTGATGAATTCTCCTATCGCCTTACTTTCCAAAGCCATCCTTACTTCACACCAATATGTTGATGCACTAAAAACCAATACCGGTGTATCTACCGCGAAAGAGCGTTTCCATAAAGATCTATCCGACTTCATCCTTCAAGATGATGATGCGGAATCCAGAGTAAGCGATACCTACCGCGTACTGGGCATCAAGTATGCCACTTTGGAATCCACGCAAAAGGGACTCGATCTTACCATGGACAGCTTACAGAATGAATACAGTGCTAAACTGGCCATCGACCAGTATGATGCTGCAGTAAAGATGTATTCCTATCAATACAGTTACAATGCAGCCATGAAGGTAGGAGCGCATATCATGCAAGCATCCTTGTTTGACTTTGTAGGTAGATAAAATGATTTGGTCATCTCTCAAAATTACCTGACCATCACGACACGGAGTAAGACGCTCTTGTAAGTTAAGAGTTCTTCTCTTTATGGATGGAAATAGCCAAAAGCTGTTTTTATTCTCCGAAGTCCGTAATAAACAAATGACTTTATTTTTCTACTGTTCATCTGTTACTAAGCCGGACTTTTAAGAGGGAGGCGTGTATGGGACAAGTCATTAAAATAAGTACCACCGACTTTAGGGCCATCCACCTCTCGATAGGCGGAAGGCTGGTCCCCTCTGATTTACTCGACGAAGCACGAGGGAGAGCGCTTCGAATGGGTGCAATGGAAGCTCAAATTGCCGGAACACACGATATCGGGTACCGGCGTGCAGTAAACCTTTGCTATCGAAGTTCCGGTCAAGTCAATTACGGAGCTTTGGTACACAGGATGCGCAGAATGGAGATAAATCCGAATGCTTTATCCCTTACAAGGCAGACGGCTTCTACCCCGAATCTCCACACCACAGATACTACGCAAAGCGCTGCTGCAACGAGCATGGAAGCCTTAGCTACGGTTCAGGCTTTACGAAATGAAAAAAGTGCCGGCTATCTACAGGACCGGGGAGCCTTTGAGATGAGGGTTCATCAGGGAGAGATTGTTTATCTCCCTGCGATGGAAATGGTCATCGTGACCCAGATGCCGGAAATAAAGTTCGAGTACACTGGAGATTTTGTTTACTTTCCCAAAAGACCTTTAGAAGGGGAAAATATGGATATTGTAAGCT
The DNA here is from genome assembly GCF_000238055.2 of Oribacterium parvum ACB1. GTDB lineage: Bacteria > Bacillota > Clostridia > Lachnospirales > Lachnospiraceae > Oribacterium > Oribacterium parvum. The sequence goes on along the minus strand of NZ_KE148312.1, from coordinate 1,283,251 downwards.
AGTGTAGACTTATCATTATTATTCAATGGAGGAAAATATGCAATTACAAACCAAGGACTATGGCGTTATCGATTATGAGGAGAAGGATTTGTTCCACTTTTCTGACGGGCTTTTCGGCTTCAGTCAGGTGCAGCACTATCTTCCGCTCTGTTTAAACGAAGAAGAAGACTCTACCGTTCTTCTCCTGCATGGTGTGGAGGATCCGAATGTTGCCTTCGTAGTCATCAATCCTTTTGCTTTAGATCCTGATTACACTCCTTCCCTCACCGAGGAAGAATTAAGCTACCTTGGTGTAAAGACCGCAGAGGAGTTAAGCTACTATGTAACTTGCATTTTACAAGACGATTACTTAAGCAATACCGTAAATCTGAAGTGTCCTTTGGTAATCAATCCGGAGAATCATAAGGGGATGCAGGTCATACTGGAATCCAGTGGCTATGACTACAAGCACAAACTTGGCAGCTTTACTCACTTACAAGCAGAAAAAGCTGCAGTATAGAGGATAAGATTCCACAGGGATGTGGAAGAAAGAGGTGAAGGAAAACCATGTTGATCCTTAGAAGAAAAAAGAACGAAAGCATCTTAATAGGAGATAACATCCGCCTTACAGTGATTGAAACTGCTGCAGACGGGGTTCGCATCGCTATTGATGCCCCAAAGCATATTTCTATCCTGCGGGAGGAGCTCTCTCATGCAGAGGAAACGAATCGCTCTGCTGTAGCAAAGGATCAGAGTGCGATTTTTGAATTGCAAAACGGACTTCTACAGAGCCTTGCCGTTGGAAAAGCAGAATAATAAAGGGGCTGTAAAAAAAGTCCCAAAAGAAAATTTAGAATAGACCGATAAACCGGTGCTTGCCGGATTTATCGGTCTTTTCGTGGTGACTTATTTTTCAGCTCTTTTTAGTTCTTTTTCATATCCTCTTTTGTCTAGATTGGATCTTTCGACTCTTCCGACGCTTCCGTCTTTACAGAATCCTCCGTCTTCAAAGCTTTGGCATCCTTCTCTTTCTGCTTCTTTGCCTTCGCATTTAACTTCTTATTTAAAAGAAGCAGTGCCATAATGACCAGAAGAACAAGAATAATCTGCGGAATATACACCACGGCAAATACGGCAATGTTCAAGAAGAAAAGTTGGATAGCTAAAATATTTCTATAAAAACCATCTCTTACTTTATCCGAAAAGCTGTAGCTTGGCTTGCTGTTTAGCTGATCATCCACCGTGCCTTGTAATTCCAGATAAATCGTACTGAAATCCACCTTATTGTCATACTCGAGAATTTCCGAATTGTAGGAGTCCAACTGGTAACGAATATCCGTTAGTCTGCTTTCCAGAGCAATTAACTGTTCTACCGTCTCCGCCTTCTCCATAAGAGCCAGGATTCGTTCCTGCTCCGTCTCCAAGGCCTTGATGTGGTTCTTTGCATCTCTGTATTGCAGACGAATATCCTGCAAGTTTTCCGACTTGGAAAGGATTCTCCCCTCGCCATCTAAAAATTCCAAAAAGCCGTCCACATTGTTCTTCGGAATCCGAATGGTAAAGCTCATTCTTTTTGTATCATCCCACTCATTGAGGGTCGAAAAGTCTTCCGACTCAATATAGCCACCCTGCGTCTTAACTTTGTCCTTCAATTCTTTGGCGGCATTTTCCACACTTTTAACGGCAAGACTTATATTTACGGTCCGAATCTTCTTTTCGGAAAGAGCCGCCATATCGGTATTGGTCTCTGTCTCCTCGACAGCATTCGTAGGAATCTCATTTTGTAAGTTTCCCTCTGCATAATCGGAAGAAGTTCCCCTTTCACCGTTTTCCGCCTCTGCTCCGGATGATTTAGCCAGTCCCGACTGCTCTCCTCCCACTCCGCTAAGTTCCGCTTCTTCTTTATATACGGAATTTGCTGCAGAATCATTGTAAGCAGTCTGCTTTGCGCCGGAACAGGAACTTAAGAGTAAGGAAGAAAGCAACACTGCCGCTCCCACTTGCACTTTCCCGTATCGAATCTTTCTTTTCATAATTTTCCTCCCAAAAAAAATTACACGAACGATGATTCTACTCTATAAGACAAGAAAATAAGTTAGCCGGTTACGCTTTTCAACATTTTCAAAAAATTCTTATCCTTTAATTCCGGACTGTGCTACCCCTTCAATAAACTGCTTCTGGAAAATGAAGAAGACGAGAATCACGGGAATAACTGCCATAACCGCCCCTGCCATCTGCATAGGGTACTGTGTCGTATACTGTCCCTGCAAAGTGGAAAGAGCCGGTCCTAAAATCATATTTTTCGGAGAGGTGTTCACAATAAGAGGCCACATAAAGTCATTCCAGGCAAACTTAAAGGTAAAAATACTTAAAGTCACAAGGCCGGGCTTCACAAGCGGCAACATGATTCTTCCAAAAATCTGATAGCGACTACAGCCATCAATAATGGCCGCCTCCTCCAATTCTTCCGGAAGCGAGAGAAAAAACTGCCGCATCAAAAAGGTACCGAAGGCGCTGAAAAGATTCGGGATAAAAAGTGCCGGAATCGTATCCAAAAGCCCCATTTTCTGGATAATCAGATACTGCGGAATCAGGAAAATCTGCCCCGGAACCATGAGTACGGAAAGAAGCAGGATAAAAATGACATTTCTGAAGGGAAATTTTATTCTGGCAAAGGCATATCCCGCCATAGAACAAAAGAGAAGCTGGGCAAGGACTGTCACCACGGTAGAAAAAATCGTATTCAGATAAATCCGTACAAAGGGAAGCGAACGCACTATCTGCGTATAGGCTTCCGTAATGAATTTCTTCGGGAAAATGGTTGGTGGAATTGCCATTGCTTCTCCACTTGTCTTGAAAGAAGTCAAAACCATCCAAAGAAAGGGGAAGATGGTAACACCAAGTCCGGCAATAAGGATTAGATGCACAAAGAGTTTTTTCCAAGATAATTTCTGCTTCATACTTCTTCCTCCTTTCTAATAATTTACCCATTTCTTCTGCACGGAGAACTGCACAAGTGTCACCAGCATAATGACCGCGAAAATCAAAATGGAAATGGCCGCGGCATATCCCTTATAACCGTAATCAAAGGCCTGTCTATAGAAAAGCATGACTACCGTCTGCGTCGATTCATAGGCGGGATTCGATTTCAAAACCATCATATAGACCACATCAAAGACCTGAAAGCCGCTGATAATGGAGGTAATCATGACAAAGAAAATGGTCGGGGTGAGGAGCGGCACGGTAATCTTAAAAAACCGAGTCAGCGGTCCCGCTCCGTCAATCTCGGCCGCTTCATAATAGCTTTTGTTAATGCCTTGCATTCCGGCAAGGAGAATAATCATATTGTAGCCTACGCTCATCCAAAGACCGACCAACATGACAACAAAAATAGCCGTTTTGGGATTTGTAAGCCAGCCGATACGCGGGCCGCCAAAAGAAGTAATCAGCGCATTTAAAATCCCCATTTTCTCATTGAAGACCCATTTCCATACCATGGCAACCGCTGCAGCCATCGTTACGGACGGAAGGAAATAGAAGGTACGATAAAGAGACTTTCCCTTTATTTTCGAGTTTAGTAAAGCTGCAGTCACAAGAGAAAGAAACAAGCCCACCGGTACGGTTACTACGACATATTTCAGCGTATTTCCAAAGGTTTGAAATACTTCCTTATCGGAAAAAAGCTGTCTGTAATTCTCGAATCCGATAAAATGCGTCACATTGAACTTATTTACATCATTAAAGCTGAACCAAAAGTTCTGGACAAAGGGCCAGATGTAAAAAACCAAAAGACCGAGTGTGACCGGCGCAATAAAAACATAGCCTGCAATCCAGTCCTTTACCTTCCAGGACATCCCTGTCTTTTTCTCTTCTGTCTTCATACTTACTCCTTCTATCTTAAGGCTGAAAGCCTTGCCGTATTCTGCAAGAGCTTCAGTATAAGAAGAAACTATCCCGGAAGCGTAATTCTCCCGGGATAGTCTGATTCTTAACAAGTATCGTCCCTAAAGTTGCGATATCCCGTTTATCTTATTGATTCTTTGCAAGGAAAGCGTCCGCTTCCACCTTCAATGCCTTACAAGCATCAGCAAGACTCTCTTCTCCGCTATATGCCTTCTGTAAAGCCTTGGACTCCATGTCATAAAGCTCAGCTGCATTCTTACATACCGGAAGCGGATAAGCCTTATCGGTATGAGCAGTATAAACGGAAAGATCATACTTGTCACTGGACTTGGCAAATAGCTCCTGAGATTCATTTCTTGCAGAAATAACTACTCCAGCATTGCCCTGAATATCCATAGCTTCCTTGCTGCTAAGCCAAATAGCGAGGTCAGTAGCGGCTTCCTTGTTTTTGCTTCCTTCATACACCGCATAGCCTAAACCGTTGATGCAGTTTGTCTCAATGCCGTTAAAGCTTGGAAGTTCAACGCAGTCAATCTTATCCTTAATGGTATCGTTTCCTGCATATTCCGGAACCATATAGGACCCTGCAAAGTTCATAGCCAGCTGTCCGCCCTCAAACATAGCGTCTGAAGAAGTCTCGGAAAGAGCTGCGGAAGAGGGAGAAAGTCCCTTGTCAATCATATCAATCCAACACTGAATACCGCCCTGTGTCTTCGGATCATCGTATCCGGAAGTCTTCTTGTCTTCACTGAGAATCCAACCGCCATTTGCAAAAACCGTCTGATAGTACCAAGTCTGGAAGTCTACAGGACACGCGAAAGGATATACACCGTCAGGAAGTCCCGCTTTCTTGAGTTCCTCCGCCTTTGCCACCAAATCTTCATACGTCATATCATTTGTCGGATAGCTTACGCCTGCCTTATCGAAGATTTCCTTATTGTACCAAAGTGCATTGGTATCAAAATCCTTTGGAACTGCATAGTTCTTTCCGTCTCTTACATAGTTGTTTACAAGCGATTCCGGGAAATTGTCCTTAATATCGGACTTGGCAATAGCATCCGTAAGATCCGCAAGGATACCGCCGTCTACATAGCTGTCTGTATGGAGAACATTTAGCCAGAATACATCCGGTGCCTTTCCGCCTGTCGCAGCCGCTTCCAACTTGGTCCAATACTCTCCGCCCTTATAGGGAGTTAACTGTACTTCTACCGTTACATCCGGATGTTCCTTTTCGTAAGCTTCTACTAACGACTCCATCATCGGTCTCTGCTTCTCATCCCAGATGGCAAGAGATAAGGCGGTCTTTCCTTCAGCCTTATTCTCCCCTGCAGGCGCAGAATCTCCGGACGCTGTCTTGTTTCCGCAAGAAGCCAATACACTCACTCCCATGGTGAGTACTGCCGCCCAAGCGAGCAATGCTTTTGTTCTTTTTTTCATAATTTTCTCCTTTGCTATTTCTAAGCCTTTGAGGAGTAAATCCCCCTTGGCATAGTGAACTTTGATTTAACTTTTTTATTATCTTGATCTGCTAAAAGTATCTTTATCCCCTAAAGTATCTTTATCTCCTAAAAGGCATATCCGTATAGCTTTTTCTTAATGGGAATATCTTCATAGCTTATTCGCGGAATATCTTTATGCCTTATTCCGGAGAAAAATCCGGTAAGTTCCCTCTTTCAGATCCACTTCTACAGAATAGCCGTTTGCAAAGTCGGACCTTTGCCTGTAGCCCTTCTCATCTAGGATTTCATGACGGACAAGCTCCGCTTCCCCAACCTTCTCATGAAAATCACTGACCGTCCGGACTCTTTCCAAGTGGGTCTTCCATGGCATTTCCTCTTCCAAAGTGAAGGCTCCGTCAATTCCCATATAAGCAGGATCTCGCACAAGATACGGTGCACCGCCGTTTAAGAGAGCATAGAGCATGTAGTCCTCTTCCGGAAGCTTTTCCATCATCCAAGGGATAATGAGACAGTCATGATAAACCAGATTAAACATCGGAATCGGAATCCCGTACTTCGGGCTTCCCGGCTCTCTCAGCATAAAGTCATATGGCGCATAGTGGCAGAATACAAGCCAGGGAACAGCCCAGTCATTGACCTCTTCGGAACTTGGCAAAATGTTCTTACTTAAGAGGTAACGGAAGCAGGCATTTCTGTACTCATAGGAATCTCTACGCCTCATTGTATGGCGGGGATTTGCACACTCATCTCCCTCGTTACAGGTAAAAACATCGAGATACGCTCCGTCTAAATGTACTCCTTCTTTTAGAAGTCTTTCGAAATTTCTCCGCACATAGTATGGTGCCTGGATGGTACAAAGATAGGCCTGCGGTCCTCCCGCCCAGCGTGCATGGCTATAAATACTGCCGTCTGCACTTTTGCAGGCAAAGTCATCATCATAGCTTTCCGCCTTCTTGTAAAAATCCCTGTACTGATCATGGATGCCAAAGAGATAGCCCAGCTCTTCCATCGTCTTAGAAAGCTCTCGCATCCCTTCCCATCCACCGGCCTCTGCACAGGCAGGTCCTACATCCGGATGCTTATTGTCATAGCCTGCATCGCCCCATCCGTCAAGATGAAGATAGAGTTTCTCAACTCCGTCCGCCTTGAATGCCTTCATCTCTTCCGTTCTTTTCTTAAACGGAACTAGACGATTATTCTTATCCGGAGCATCCTTATCGAAAAATTCAGAATCCGACTGTACACAAGTCTTGATTCCCTTATGCACAAAAGATGCACCGATCAGTTTTTTTACAGAAGGAGTGGACACCTCCTTTTCTTTCAAGGTCTTCAGTTTTCCCTCTTCTCTTGCCAGTTCTCTATAGCATTTTAAAATAGAATTGTAATCACAATCCGAGAAGAAGATATAGCGCATAATCCGACGGTATTCCATCTGTCCGAGACTCGGCTCTATACGAAATTGCACAGTGGATTCATTTGCCCCCGCCTCATGCACCGCTTCATAGCCCATATTCCAAGGAGTAAGACTCTCCGCGAGATACCCTTCCCCGTTCTTTACCTGTGCAAAGATGGGAAGATAGGCACTCGCTGTTCCGAAACGACCGTTGAAGCCGTCCTGCTTAAAGCGCACATCCCAAGTATTGGGGATCAAGATTCCCTGCTCCTTCGGAATAATCGTGTACCAATCTTTACTTTCCTTTTTGAAGGAAAAGGGTCCCGGGAAAAAGACTTGCTCTACACAGTTCAGAGGAGCCTCTGTTAAAGGAATCCACTCAAAATAGACTTGCTTTGTGCTGTATTCTACCCAAACGAAGGTCTCAAAAGAAAACTCGGAAAGAGCAAAGCCGCTATAGCTGCTACGAATCCCTTCTCCTACACCGCTTTTCACAAGCTCATGTTTCTGTTCTTTGGCCTCTTTAAAGTAAATAGGCTTCTCACAGGCTTTTACGCGAAAGAAAGGAGAAAAGTTCTCCTCCGTTTCCCAAGCTGTCTTTCCTGCCAAAATAGAATATCTCAAATTTTCCTTATCAAATCGCAGGCAAAGCCCATCATAGGAAAATTGAATCATGGATTCATTCATATCAAGTATTTGCTCCTACTATACCTGTTTAACTTATAATTAATAATATCTGTATTATATTCCATTTTTTTTAATTTCACTAGTAGAAATATGCGATAAGTACTATAGCAAAACGAGATATCGCACGCTTTGCGGGCGATATCTCGTTTTGAATAAAAGCCCTCAACTTTTCACCGTTGAGGGCTTTTTGTAAGAAGATTCCTGCATTCCGTGACTGCATCTTCAAAATCTAAATCATTTTGCACTTCTTCATAAGTTTTTCCACTTCTGTTCCCTTGATTCGTTTTAAGGCTGCCTTAAGCACGATATCCTGAATAAAACCGAGCTGTAAGTCTGTAATCTTCTTTCCGTCCCGAAGGGCCACCGTGGCATTTAACAAATCTCGAATATCATATACACTGCCCCAGACCTCCGGAACTCCTCTATCCACATTTAACAAGGTGTACACTGCCTCCATTGCTGTTCGAATGGAATACTCTGTAGTAAACACCGTGTCTCTGGGTGTTTCCGCAAAATTTCCGATAAATGCAAAATTTACAGAACCCTCCGGCACAACCAGGGGACGGTCTCCTTCTTCACGAGGCTGGAAATATGCACTGGCGAAGGGCATCATCACAGGCACGGTATTTGCACTATGGGCTGCGAGCTCCGGAATCTCTTCCACCGGAACGCCTAAGTGATAAAGCCATTCTTCACAGATTTCCTGTCCGGTGCATTCCCGCATGGATTTTTTAACAAAGTCCCCCGGCTTATCGGAAAACATACCGTAGAGCCAAACCAGAACCTGTCCTTTTGGCTGATTTCTGTACTGGGGCTGACGGTTAATGGTCCAGCTTAAGAGCCAAGAGGAATCAGTGACGGTCACAATTCCGCCGGTTACCACTTTTCCGGAGAGAGGATCTCTTTTGCAAATATTTTTGATATAGGGAAGAATCTTTTCATCCAAGGTATTTACCGTAGCACTCACCCAATTGCTGTCCTCCGGGTCCATGCAGAATTTATCCGGCTTTCCGAAAGATGAATCCTGCGTAGCAATCCTTCTCCATAAGTCGAAAGTGCCGCCCGGGTGAATCTCCCCGTCCATACCGGTGGCCTCGGTCTGACTGCCGTAAGTGGAGTTTTCCACATTACTGCCATTCGTATAGAAAACCAAGTCATTTTCCGTTAAATCAATGCTTTCCTCTTTACCGTCTCGCAGAAGTTCAATCCGCCTTGCCTGCTTTTTTCCGGCAGAAATGTCAAAAAGCACATTTGTCACGCTGACACCGTAATGGAACTGTACTCCATGCTCCTCCAGATATTTTACCATGGGAAGCACCATGGATTCATACTGATTGTATCTGGTAAAACGCAATGCCTTAAAATCCGGGAGTCCGCCAATATGGTGGATAAATCTTTGCATGTAGCGCTTCATTTCCAAGGCACTTTGATCGTCCTTAAAGGCAAACATGGTTCGCCAATACATCCAGAAATTAGTCTTAAAAACTTCTTCATCGAAAATTTCCGTCATTTTCACATTAGCCAAATCTTCATCCGGCGTCATGAAAAGCTTCATGATTTCCATACTGCCTTTGTCGGAGAGACCGAACTTGTTCTCCGTCTTCGCATCTTCTCCGCGATTCTTGGTCGCACGGCATAAAGAATAATTCGGATCTTTTTTATTCAGCCAATAGTACTCGTCCAGTACGCTCACTCCCTCGGTTTCGATAGAGGGAATAGAACGAAAGAGGTCCCACATACATTCGAAATGATTGTCCATCTCTCTGCCGCCCCGCATGACATAACCCGCAATCATTTTATCTCCGTCTAAGGCTCCGCCCGGATGAGATTCCTTTTCCAGAATATGAATTCTTTTTCCTTCCATTTGAGCATCTCTTACCAAAAAACAGGCTGCTGCGAGAGATGCCAAACCGCTGCCAATCAGGTATGCCGACTTGTTCTCTATCCCTTCCGGCTTCTCCGGACGGGCAAATGCCTCATAATTTCCACTGGAATAATACATTCTCTAACCCTCCCTTTCTCTTTGTTCTTTCTCTTTGTTTTTTGTTTACAGCCTTATTCTAGTACATTAAAAAGAGGAAAACTATAAACAAAACAGCCGGCATGATAAAAAACTTATCAAACCGACTGTTTTGCTTAAATGATCTCAAAAAAAACTTCCTAAATGATCCGATATTCCGATGCTTACCGATATTTTGAATACGCCTCCAAAGCCCTTGCAAAGTTTCCCTGCATAAGGAGACTCATACGCGAAATGATTTTTTCAGGATTCTCTTTCATATCACGCTGAATCCAATCCAATATAAGCCCGACATAAGCATACTTGTAGAAGTTGGCAATAAAGTCCTTATCTTCTTCGCTGACTACTCCTTCCTTGTCCTCTTCCTCTACAACATCACGAAGAAGTCTGTACGACACCTTAAACAAATATTGCTCAAGTTGCTCTCTACTGACCGTGCGATAAACGTTCATAATCAGCGGCTTATTTTCCAGAATGGAAAGAAAAAGCTGAAGATAGCCTTCCTGCCAAGTTTCATAGCTCTTCTTTCCCGCCAGAATCTTCTCCGCTTCTTCCGCAAATGACCAATCTATCAAGTCATATATATCCTGAAAATGATAATAAAAGGTCATGCGATTCATTCCGCAGTCGTCCGCAATATCCGAAATTGTAATTTTATCCAAAGGTTTTTTTAGAAGCAATTTCTTTAAAGAGGCTTCCAAGGCCCTTTTCGTAAGATTTGACATTGTTTCCCTCCCATTTTTCGAAAGAAAAGAGACACTCGAATGAGCGTCCCTTTTCAAACGGATATCCTGTCTAGGCAGGGCTTACCCATTTCTCCCTATGTTTTTGTTTTCCAATTACAGCTCGTTCTCTCCATCCTTAATGGCTCTTAAGGCTTCCGCCAGTCCGGAAAGTCCCTGCGGATCAGCATCAAAGATTTCCTCTGTGCTAAGAGGCTCCGAAGTTTCCTCCGAAACATTCGGGGTATAGTCTACATGCTCTTCCTTATCGGTAGAAAGCTTTACATTACGATATCTTCTCATACCGGTTCCGGCAGGAATCAGCTTACCGATAATGACATTTTCCTTGAGTCCGATAAGATGATCAATCTTACCGTTAATTGCCGCTTCTGTAAGCACCTTGGTTGTCTCTTGGAAGGAAGCCGCAGACATAAAGGAATCGGTTGCAAGGGAAGCCTTGGTAATGCCGAGCATCGTTCTCTTTCCTTCTGCCGGAGTCTTTCCTTCTTTAATGAGTCTCTCGTTCTCATCTTCGAAATCCAAGCGATCCACAGTCGTTCCCGGAATAAAGCGGGAGTCTCCTGCCTCATTGATACGCTCTTTCTTCATCATCTGACGAACAATCATCTCAATGTGCTTATCATTAATTTCTACACCCTGCAGACGATAAACTCTCTGCACCTCGGAAATCATGTAGTTCTGTACTGCCTTAACTCCCTTAATCTTCAAGAGGTCATGCGGATTGATAGAACCTTCCGTCAAAATATCTCCGGCTTCCAGTACCTGTCCGTCCACAACCTTCAGTCTTGAACCATAAGGAATCAGGTAGGTTTTAGACTGTGCGGATTCGTTGTCCGTAACAATCACTTCTCGCTTCTTCTTGGTATCCCGTATTTCAACCACACCCGGAATCTCCGTAAGAATAGCAAGTCCCTTTGGCTTTCTCGCCTCGAAAAGCTCCTCTACACGGGGAAGACCTTGGGTAATATCTCCACCTGCCACACCTCCTGTATGGAAGGTTCTCATGGTAAGCTGTGTTCCCGGTTCACCGATGGACTGTGCGGCAATGGTTCCAACCGCTTCACCCACTTCAACCGGCTTCCCTGTTGCAAGGTTTGCTCCGTAGCACTTTGCGCAGATTCCGGACTTGGAACGGCAGGTCAATACCGTACGAATCTTTACGGACTGTCTTCCCATCTTGGTGAGCGCGTTCATAACAAGAGGTGCTCTCTTCGGAGTAACCATGTGATTTGCCTTGATGACAATTGCACCGGTCTCCGGATCGATGATATCTTCCGCAAGGAATCTTCCTGTGATTCTTTCCTGTAGAGACTCAATCTTCTCCTGTCCATCGGAAAGTTCAGTAATCTCCATGGAAGGAATCGTCTCCCTTCCTTCAGCGCAATCCAAGTCACGGATAATCAAATCCTGAGAAACGTCTACCAGTCTTCTGGTAAGGTAACCGGAGTCAGCTGTACGAAGAGCGGTATCGGAAAGTCCTTTACGAGCACCATGTGCAGAGATAAAGTACTCCAAAACGTCCAGTCCTTCACGGAAGTTGGATTTAATCGGTAACTCGATGGTTCTACCGGTTGTATCCGCCATGAGTCCACGCATACCGGCAAGCTGCTTAATCTGCTTATCGGATCCACGGGCTCCGGAATCGGCCATCATGAAGATGTTGTTGTATTTATCCAAACCTGTTAAAAGATCATGGGTTAACTGATCGTCGGTATTCTTCCAAGTTTCAATCACTTCCTTATAACGCTCTTCCTCCGTAATCAGTCCGCGGCGGAAGTTCTTTGCAATTCTGTCAACGGTGCTTTGCGCCTGCTCAAGAAGCTCTTCCTTACTTGCCGGAACAGTCATATCGTGAATGGATACGGTCATCGCAGCCTTCGTCGAATACTTATAACCGATAGCCTTTATATCATCGAGAGTCAGTGCTGTCTGCATTGCTCCATGCACATCCATAACCTTTTCCAGAATTTGCTTCAGGTTCTTCTTCTTTACAAGGAAGTTAATCTCGGGAAGCAGTCTGTTTTCCGGAATAGAACGATCGGTGAAACCTAAATCCTGCGGAATAATCTCATTGAAGAGCAATCTACCTACCGTGGTTTCGATAATTCCTTCCAGCTTCTCTTTCTGTCCGTCTTCGGAAACCCATTCTTTTCTTATCTTACATCGAATCTTTGCATGCAAGGTCACGAAGTGATTCTCGTAAGCAAGAATCGCTTCATCTATGGACTTAAAGAGCATGCCCTCTCCTGTATCTCCTTCTCTCTCCTGCGTAAGATAATACACACCCAGTACCATATCCTGAGAAGGAACCGCAACCACGCCACCATCTGACGGCTTTAAGAGGTTGTTCGGAGAAAGAAGCATAAAACGGCACTCTGCCTGTGCTTCCTGCGTTAAGGGAAGATGGATAGCCATCTGGTCTCCGTCAAAGTCGGCGTTGAAGGCCGCACAAACGAGCGGATGAAGCTTAATTGCCTTACCCTCTACGAGAATCGGTTCAAAAGCCTGAATACCCAAACGGTGCAAGGTCGGAGCACGGTTCAACATAACAGGATGCTCCTTAATCACATACTCGAGAATGTCCCAAACGCCCTCATCCAGACGCTCTACCATTTTCTTTGCATTCTTAATGTTGTGTGCCTTACCGGTATTCACAAGTTCCTTCATAACGAAGGGCTTAAAGAGCTCAATCGCCATTTCCTTAGGCACACCGCACTGGTAAATCTTAAGTTCCGGGCCTACTACGATAACAGAACGACCGGAATAGTCTACACGCTTTCCCAAGAGATTCTGACGAAAACGTCCCTGCTTACCCTTTAACATATCGGAAAGGGACTTCAGTGCACGATTTCCGGGACCGGTCACAGGGCGTCCTCGTCTACCGTTATCAATTAAAGCGTCTACCGCCTCCTGCAACATTCTCTTCTCGTTACGAACAATGATTTCCGGTGCACCAAGCTCCAAAAGACGCGCAAGACGATTATTTCTATTGATAATTCTACGATACAGATCATTGATATCGGAAGTCGCAAAACGTCCGCCGTCAAGCTGTACCATCGGTCTTAAATCAGGAGGAATAACCGGAAGATTTGTAAGAATCATCCACTCCGGCTTATTTCCGGAAGAACGGAAGGCCTCTACCACTTCCAGCCTCTTCACAATACGGGCTCTCTTCTGTCCGGAAGAGTTGTCCAGCTCGGAACGAAGACTGCTATATTCCTTCTCCAAATCAATATGAGAAAGAAGCTCAAAAATCGCCTCTGCACCCATACCTACACGGAAATTACCATAGCCGTACTGCTCTATTGCATCTCTATATTCCTTCTCGGAAAGCACTTCCTTATAACTTAGACTTGTCTCCATCGGATCCAAAACCACGTAAGAAGCAAAATAGAGAACTCTCTCCAAAATTCTCGGGCTGATATCCAAAATCAAGCCCATTCTGGAAGGGATGCCCTTGAAATACCAGATATGAGAAACCGGAGCGGCAAGCTTAATATGCCCCATTCTCTCTCTACGCACGGAAGACTTGGTCACCTCTACACCGCAGCGATCACAGATTACTCCCTTATATCGAATCTTTTTGTACTTTCCGCAATGACATTCCCAGTCCTTTACCGGTCCGAATATTCTTTCACAGAATAATCCGTCCTTCTCCGGCTTTAAGGTTCTATAGTTAATGGTTTCCGGCTTTTTTACCTCTCCGTAAGACCAATTCAGAATCTTCTCCGGAGAAGCCAAACCGATTTTTATGGAATCAAATTGTACCGGCTCATTTCCACTTTGAAAGTTTGCCATTTTTCCTCCTCTACTCGTCCTCACCATCATCATCTACTAAGCCGGAAGTGATGCTTTCAAAGAATTCCTCCGCATCCTGATCGGAAAATTCCCCTGCATCATCATTTCCCTCTTCGCTGTCTACCAGTTCTCCGTCCTTAAATTCCTGCTTTGTATAGCCGTAAGCTCCGAAGTTCTCCTGCTTTTCCGTGCGATAATCTCCGCCGGATAAGAGTCTATGCATATCCTGGTTTGCATCATAGAGATCTTCCGTAATCTCCACAACGTTTTGCTCTTCATCCAGAACCTGCATATCAAGACAAAGTGCCTGCATTTCCTTAAGAAGTACCTTGAAGGATTCAGGTACTCCGGGTGCCGGAATATTCTGTCCCTTTATAATCGCTTCATAGGTCTTTACACGTCCCGCAACATCATCCGACTTCATCGTCAGAATCTCCTGTAAGGTGTAAGCGGCACCGTAAGCCTCCAGTGCCCAAACCTCCATCTCTCCGAAACGCTGTCCGCCGAACTGCGCCTTTCCACCAAGCGGCTGCTGGGTTACTAAGGAGTACGGACCTGTTGATCTTGCGTGAATCTTATCATCAACCAGGTGATGAAGCTTTAAGTAGTGCATGAATCCGATAGAGGTCGGACCGTCAAATTTCTCTCCGGTTCTACCGTCACGAAGCTGTACCTTTCCGTCAATGCCGATGGGTACGCCCTGCCACTCTTTTCTATGCTCAAGATGAGCCCCTAAGTACTCATATACCTCCGGATTAAGCTCTTCCTTATGCTTTTCGGAAAATTCTTCCCAGCTAAGATTGACGTAATCATTTGCCAGAAGAAGGGTCTGCTGAATATCCACCTCGGTTGCACCGTCAAAAATCGGGGTAGATACATCGATGCCCAGCGCCTTTGCAGCCAGGGAAAGGTGTAATTCCAGCACCTGTCCAATGTTCATACGAGAAGGCACGCCGAGCGGGTTCAATACGATATCCAAAGGACGGCCGTTCGGAAGATAAGGCATATCCTCAACCGGAAGCACTCGGGAAACGACACCCTTGTTTCCGTGACGACCTGCCATCTTATCTCCTACACCAATCTTACGCTTCTGTGCAATGTAAACACGGACAGACTGAGAAACTCCCGGTGCAAGCTCGTCGGAGTTCTCTCTGGTAAATACCATGGTATTGATAACCGTACCATAAGCACCGTGAGGTACCTTCAAAGAGGTATCCCTTACTTCTCTTGCCTTCTCGCCGAAGATGGCACGAAGTAAACGCTCTTCTGCAGTAAGCTCGGTCTCTCCCTTCGGGGTAACCCTTCCTACTAGGATATCTCCGGCTCTTACTTCAGCACCGATACGGATGATTCCTCTTTCATCCAAGTTCTTTAAGGCATCATCGCCGACACCCGGTACATCGGAAGTAATCTCTTCCGGTCCGAGCTTGGTATCTCTTGCTTCCAGCTCATATTCTTCAATATGTACGGAAGTATATACGTCGTTCTGTACCAGTCTCTCGGAAAGGAGAACAGCATCCTCATAGTTATAGCCTTCCCATGTCATGAATCCGATAAGCGGATTCTTTCCTAAGGCAATTTCTCCATTCTTTGTGGACGGACCGTCGGCAATAACATCGCCGGCCTCCACATGGTCATGGGTATCCACAATCGGCTTTTGGTTGTAACAGTTACTGGGGTTACTGCGCATAAACTTCATCAGCTTATACTCGTCATAGCCCCCGTCCTTGTCCCTCTTAATCACAATCTTAGACGAGGAAGAAAGGGTAACCTCGCCGCTGTTCTTCGCTACTATACAGGCTCCGGAGTCAACAGCAGCCTTATTGGACATACCGGTATCTACTACTGCGGACTCTGTCGTCAGAAGCGGAACCGCCTGACGCTGCATGTTGGATCCCATGAGGGCACGGTTTGCGTCGTCGTTCTGTAAGAAAGGGATCATGGAAGTCGCCACGGAGAAAACCATCTTCGGGGATACGTCCATTAAATCGATACTTGCTTTCGGGAAGGCAGAAGTCTGGTCTCTGTATCTTCCGGAAACGTTGTCATGCTTAAAATGTCCTTCTTCATCGAGAGGCTCATTTGCCTGTGCTACTACGAAATTGTCCTCTTCGTCCGCCGCAAGGTAAATCACCCTATCGGTTACAATCGGATTCGCCTTATCCGTCTTATCCACCACGCGATAGGGGGCTTCGATAAAACCATACTCATTGATTCTTGCATAAGACGCAAGAGAGTTAATGAGTCCGATGTTCGGTCCTTCAGGGGTCTCGATAGGACACATTCTTCCATAGTGTGTATAATGTACGTCTCGCACCTCAAACCCTGCACGGTCTCTGGAAAGTCCGCCCGGTCCGAGTGCGGAAAGTCTTCTCTTATGAGTCAACTCCGAAAGCGGATTGTTCTGGTCCATGAACTGGGACAGCTGAGAAGATCCGAAGAACTCCTTTACAGCCGCAGTAACCGGCTTAATGTTAATCAAGGACTGCGGAGTAATTTCATCCATATCCTGTGTGGACATTCTTTCACGAACCACTCTCTCCATACGGGAAAGACCGATACGATACTGGTTTTGTAAAAGTTCTCCAACGGCACGAATACGACGGTTTCCAAGGTGATCGATATCATCCGGCGTTCCGATTTCTTCATCAATATTTAAAGCATAGCTGATGGATGCAAAAATATCTTCCTTTGTTATGTGCTTTGGAATCAAGGAATGGATATTCTTACGAATCGCCTCCTTAAGGCTCTCAACGCCCTGCTCTCCCACTTCTTCCAAAAGTGCCTTTAAAGCGGGATAATACACCAGCTCATTGATACCAAGCTCTTCCGGATCAATTTCTTCCGGAATCCATGCCCTGATGTCTACCTGCATGGAAGAAAGCACCTTCTCCGTACGGGTCGGGCCGTCAATCATTACGAAAGGAACCGCAGCGTCCTGAATGGTCGTTGCAAGCTCTTTGCTCACCATGGTTCCGGCTTCTGCCAAAAGCTCGCCGGTTTCAGTAGAATAAACTGCTTCCGCAAGGGTATGTCCCTTGATTCTGTTCTTTAAGTGAAGCTTCTTATTAAACTTATATCTTCCCACCTTTGCGAGATCATAACGTCTCGGATCAAAGAACATGGAATTCAAAAGTGACTGCGCAGAGTCAACGGAAAGAGGCTCCCCCGGTCTAATCTTCTTATATAACTCTAAGAGGCCTTCCTGATAGTTCTCGGAAGGATCCTTCTCAATGGATGCCTGTAACTTCGGATCATCTCCGAAGAGATCCAGGATTTCTTTCGAAGAGCTGACTCCAAGCGCACGAATGAATACCGTTACCGGCACTTTTCTGGTTCTATCTACACGAACAAAGAAGATGTCGTTGGAGTCGGTTTCATACTCAATCCAAGCACCTCTGTTCGGAATAATTGTACAACTGTAAAGCTCCTTACCTACTTTATCATGATCTACGCCGTAGTAAATTCCGGGGGAACGTACTAACTGGGATACGATAACTCGCTCTGCACCATTGATTACAAAGGAGCCGTTCTCGGTCATAAGAGGAAGATCTCCCATGAAAATCTCATGCTCGTTGATTTCTTCCTTATCTTTATTAAACAGGCGAACTTTTACCTTAAGCGGGGCTGCATAAGTAGCATCCCTTTCCTTACACTCTTCTATACTATACTTTGCTTCATCCTTAACAAGCTTGAAGTCCACAAACTCCAAACTCAAATGACCGGCAAAGTCCTGGATGGGAGAAATATCATCAAAGGCCTCCCTCAAGCCCTCATGCAAAAACCATTCATAGGAATCCTTTTGGATTTCAATGAGGTTTGGCATTTCAAGAACTTCCTTACTGCGAGAGAAAGTCATCCTGAGATTCTTCCCGGTTCTTACCGGATGCATTTTGCTTTTTTTCATCGACCGTTCACCCCTAATATACGAGACGGACCCGTCTCCTTGCTGAGAATTCACAATAAAAAGCACCCTACAGGGGAATAAGATATGCAGATATCTTTATAGCTCTTGTTGGGTATCCTTTTCTTGTAAAAAATTGACGATTCGTTCACTTCAATCCGGCATCCTATCCCCAAAGTGCGGAAAAAGGGCATAGTTTGCCCTGTGTCTGCCGAATAAGCAAACTTCATACTATCATTTCCCTCTTCCTCTTGTCAAGGCAAAGCATAGTAAAAAATTTACTCTATATTTTATGAATTTCTGTGAATATTTTTATCCAACAAATTCGGATTGGTTCTGATCATTTCTGCAGAATTTCTTACTTTTTCTTCTTACTCTGTTCTGTCCCGTTTTCTTTTACGACCTTCTCAGCCTTTCCTCTTAACTTGGCAAAAAAGCCCTTTTGCTTGGGCATTTCAGGCACAACTCCGCCTCGAACAGACTTAATGGAACGAATATAGATTCCGGAAACGGCAACCTTCACTTCCTTCTTAACCGGGATTATCTCATAGACTGTAGGATCCGCCATAAGAGTCAGGACTCTCGGGCCAACCTTCGCCTTCACAACCGGAAGCTTGGACATACGAGCATAAATCGGCATCTCCTTTTCCACCTGTTCAGGAAGTCCGGCAGCCACCGCTTCTTTCACCCGAAGCTTCTTCTTATCAATAATCAACATGGAGACCTCCATGGTATTGGCTTCAAGCATAGGTTGTTGCATAGCTTGCTTTGCCTGCAGGCGACGTCCCAAAATATACAGAATAACCAAGACAGCAGAAAGAATAATAAGAACTGTAATAAGCACAGAGAACACCGTTTGAGCAGAAATCGCAAGCAACATAAAAAACAACCTCTTCTTTCAAAATGATTATGCATAGCGAAACGAGATATTGCACAGCTTACGCATATAGCCCGTTACGAATTGGAACAACGAAAGTATTCTACCCTTTCAAGGGGAAAATTGCAATGGAGAGTTCCGTCTCCGCAATCATTTCCTCAAACTGATAAAGAAGATAGGAAAGACGCAGTTCTGCACGTCCTGCCGAAAATTCCTCATAGAGATATTTCACTTCCTTTGTATCAAAAGAAAGTGGCATGGCCCCCAGCTCCGTTTCATAGTCCACAGACCATTTGATGCCGGAAAGGTATTCCACTCGCTGCGTCTCCTTCCAGTTTCGCATCATAACCAGTTTGTTTTCCGAAGGAAAAAACTCCAGGGAATGGTGGATGTTATCCTGAAAATAACTCAGAAGATAACTCTTTCCGCGATTTAGAAGTACTCCCTTTTCCTCTATGGTAAACTCATCAAGTTCTTCTCCGATTTTTTGCTTGCTTTTTAATCTGATTTTAACCTTCATTTCTCTCCGCCCTTTCGAGCCTTATAACCAAAAGCGCCAATAGGCAATCCATACTGCGAAACAAGAATCCGCCTGTATTCATCAGGTTCGCTCTATCCTCATCATCAAACCGCACAAAAGTCAATTCGTTTTTCTATACATTAAAAGGGTTCTGCGTGCATAACAGAACCCTCAGGCGATAGAAAGCAAACTTTTTTATCAAATCGATTATGTTTTAAGTATAGCAGTTATTTCCAAAAAAGTTTAAAGTCTAAAGAAATAATTATTTATGAAATTCTTAAGGTCTAGGAAGGAACTATGTCGGTCTGTTTTCTGCACTGGAAATCAGGTTCTCTACCAGCTCTTCAATATTCCATCCCGCTTTTTGAAACAGCATAGGATACATGGAAATAGAAGTAAAGCCCGGCATCGTATTGATCTCGTTAAATACAATTTCCTCTCCCGTAAAGAAAAAGTCCACCCTGGACAAAGAGAAGCCGTCCACTGCCAGAAAAACGGATTTTGCCGCCTTCTGAATTCTTTCCTCTATCCCTTCCGGTAAGTCCGGATTAATATCTGTCTGCGAGTTCGGATTATTGTACTTGGCATCATAATCATAAAACTCCGCCGCCGCTTTAATTTCTCCAACGGAGGAAGCCTTTACTTCTCCGGGTATACCGGAAAATACTGCGCACTCCAGCTCTCTTCCCTTGATACACTCCTCAATCAAAACACGCCTATCTACTGTAAGAGCAAAATCTACCGCTTTTAAAAGCTCTTCCTTGTTTTCCGCCTTACTGACTCCGCAGGAAGAACCCGCATTGGAGGGTTTTACAAATACAGGGAAATGCAAATCCCGCTCTACATCTACGCATATTTCTTCTCTTCTTTTTTCCTTCTTCCACTCGGAATGCCGCAATGCAATGTAGTTCGCCTGACGAACACCCTGTTTTGTCAGTGTTTTTTCCACGGCAAGCTTTGTGGATACCTTATCCATGGAAATGGCAGAGGATAATACCCCACAGCCTACATAGGGAATCTCCGCAAGCTCCAGAAGCCCCTGAACCGTCCCGTCTTCACCGCCCTTTCCATGAAGAACCGGGAACACGATGTCGACTTTTTCCAAATGGAAGCTTCCATCTTCTTCCATAAAAACAAGAGACTTAAGAGCCGCATCCGGGAGAAGCGCCGCTCTTCTTTTTCCTTCTCTCCAGCTATTATCTTCAATTTTTCCTGTATTCTCAACCGGAATCCACTCTCCGGTCTTCGTGATTCCCACAAAAAGCGGACGGTATTTTTCTCTGTTTACCGCTTTTGCCACAGTAAGGACGGAACGACAGGAAACCTCATGTTCTGTGGACTGTCCGCCAAAAAGTAAAAGTAAATTTTTCATTTCGACCCTCTTGATTTTCTTTGTTTCCGTTTTCCATTTCCCAAATATCTTAGGTAAAACAATTTTTCCTGCGTATTATACATAGAACAAATGCATCGCTTATTTTTTCCCAAAAGATATCATACACTCTTCATCCAATATTCGTTATGCATAAGCATTGCCACCCGAGAACCGAGTGGCAATAAATAAAACTTAATTTGCTTTTTCAATCTGCACAATAGCAGCCTTCTGCATAGGAATGCGACAGTTCTTATTTCCGCCGAACTCTACAATCACGGTATCATCCGTCATATCGATAATCACTCCATAGAAACCGGAAGTAGTCAATACCGTATCTCCGACAGCCAAGCTGGACAACATATCCTGCTGCTTTTTCTTCTCCTTCTG
Organism: Oribacterium parvum ACB1; assembly: GCF_000238055.2. GTDB lineage: Bacteria > Bacillota > Clostridia > Lachnospirales > Lachnospiraceae > Oribacterium > Oribacterium parvum. The sequence goes on along the minus strand of NZ_KE148312.1, from coordinate 1,262,208 downwards.
CTGAGGACGAACTCCCATAAAATAGAAAATACCGACGATGACCAAAATGTACGCTACCGTTCCGAATACCCCAATGTTTCCCATATTTTTCTCCTTTTGTCCTTTACAATTCTGTCCTTCATTTTGCACCTTTTATCGAAAAAAGCAAGGCTTTTATCCATGCAAAATCTTAGATTTCAAATCTCTGCTTTAGGAATTCTGAATCTTCAGCTTATACAGCGCTTCCGTCTTCCATGCTTCCCACCTTCCTTCCCGAATCGCAAAACGCATCTCCCGCATCAAACGATTATAGTAAGAAAGGTTGTGCAGTACACAAAGGCGCATACCGAGCATTTCCTTCGCCTTTAAGAGGTGGCGAATATAAGCTCTGGAATAACCACCCGTGTAGCTTCCGTCCTCCAAGCGAATCCCCTTACATGCCGGGCAGTCACAGCCCTCCTCTATCGGGCGAAAATCCTTTTCATAAGCGAGATTCCAAAGATTCAGCTTGCCGGAGGCATGATAAACATGCCCATGTCTTCCGTTACGACTCGGGAATACGCAGTCAAAAAAGTCTATTCCGCGGTCTACCGCCTGCACCATGTTTTCCGGTGTACCGACGCCCATAAGGTAGGTCGGCTTATCCTTTGGAAGGAAGGGCACTACATCATCCAGAATCCGATACATGTCTTCATGACTCTCTCCCACTGCAAGACCTCCTACGGCATAGCCCGGAAGCTCCAGCTCGGAGATCTGCTTAGCATGGTTAATTCGCACATCCGAAAGGACGCCGCCCTGATTGATACCGAAAAGAAGCTGGTTTTTGTTAATCGTGCTTTCCTCTTGACTCAGTTCTTCCATCCTCTTTTTACAACGAAGAAGCCAGCGTGTCGTCCTCTCCACAGAGGGCTCAATATACTGCCTGTCCGCCAGTGCCGGAGGACACTCATCGAAAGCCATGGCAATGGTGGAAGCCAGGTTGGATTGAATCTCCATGGACTCTTCTGGCCCCATATAAATCCTTCGCCCGTCAATATGGGAGCGAAACTCCACTCCCTCTTCCCGAATCTTCCGTCCGGTCTTTGCTAAACTATAGACCTGAAAGCCGCCGGAATCCGTGAGAATCGGCTTATCCCATTTCATCATCCGATGCAGTCCGCCAAGCTCCTTGATCACCTTGTCTCCGGTTCTTACATGAAGATGATAGGTGTTGGAAAGCTCCACCTGTGTTCCGATTAGCCGAAGGTCATCCGTGGATACTCCGCCCTTAATAGCGGCTACCGTACCCACATTCATAAAAACCGGAGTTTCAATCACGCCGTGTACGGTTTCCATATGAGCGGACTTGGCCCTTCCGCACTGTCCGACTATTTCATATTTCATTTTGACAGTCGCCATATCCGCTCCTTACTTTACAGTGAACTTGACTCTACATCCATTTCTCTATGATTTCTCATCGTATTCTATCCGGTTAATAACCCCGGGCAATCCTGCTCAAGACAAGCTTACTTCTTGCCCTTCTCTGCAGAAAGCTTTTCCTTCCGCTTCTTGGACATATTTACAAAATCATACCAAAGCGGTCCGGCAATGCATACCGAAGACCAAGCACCGGAAACAATACCTACCATAAGCGGCATAGAGAAGTCTCGAATAGAGCTTACGCCGAAGAGGAAGAGGCAGAATACCGTGATAAAAGTCGTAATCGATGTATTTATAGAACGGGTAAGGGTATTGGAAATCGCCTCATTTACCGCAAACTCCAAGCCTTTCTTCTTCACCTCGCCCTTCTGAATGTTTTCACGAATACGGTCAAATACCACGATGGTCGCGTTGATGGAATATCCGACAATAGTCAGGATGCAAGCGATAAAATTGGAGCCTACCGCCCAGCGGAATGCCGCGTAGAAGGTTACTGTCACAAGCACATCGTGCGCAAGAGCAAGTACAGAAGAGGATGCAAACTTGATATCCCGGAAACGAACCCAGATATAAATCAACATACAGAAGATGGCAATCGTGAGTGCCCAAACGGCATCCGTCTTCATTTCCTTGGAAACGGCACCGGAGATATTTTCCGTAACAATCTTATCCTCGGAGATGGAGAACTTCTCTTGAATGCTGTTGTAGAGCTTTGCTCTCTCTTCCGTTGACATGGTTCTTGTTTTAATGATTACTTCGTTGGTTCCAGCCACTTTCGCCGCCTGTGCGGAAGCATCCCCGCCGGTTGCTTCCCTAAAGAGCGGAATAACCTGCTGATCCACTTCCTCCATACTTAAATCTTTATCAAAGGTAATCGTTGTGGAAGAACCGCCCTTAAAGTCAAGGTCATAGTTAAAGATATAACCCGTGTTTTTCTTATTCATCCCGAGCATGGCAAAGCCGGCAACAATCACTACCGCAGAAGCAAGGTAGGCAATCTTACGGAACTTGATAAAGTTGATGATTTTGGTATCTTTCTTGATTCCGTAAAGAGCCGGATTCTCCGCTCCCATGGAAAGGAAAGCATATAAAAGTGCTCTTGTCACAAAAAGCGCCGTGATTAAAGAAACCACGATACCGATTGCCAAGGTGGTCGCAAAGCTCTTTACCGTTCCGGAACCGCGGAGATAAAGCACCGCCGCCGCAATAAGGGTCGTGATATTTCCGTCCAAAATAGCGGAAAGCGCCTTCTCAAAGCCGGCCTTAATAGACTTTTCTACAGAATTCCCCTGTCCCAGCTCTTCCTTGATTCTGGTAAAAATGATGACATTCGCATCCACGGCCATACCGATGGAAAGAATAACGCCGGCGATACCGGGAAGCGTCAAGGTTACTTCAAATGCCTGTAGAAGTACCATTTCAAGCCCTACATACAGCACTAAAGCAATGGAAGAGGCAAGCCCCGGCAGACGATAAACAAGCAACATGAAAAGAATCACCAGCGCAATACCGATAGCAGCCGCCTTTAAGGAGCTCGCAATTGCCTCCACACCGAGGGTCGCACCGATTACATTGGAACGAAGCTCGGTCAGCTTTACCGGAAGAGCACCGATACGAATGGTGGAAGCAATTTTGTTCGCCTCATCATAGGACTCAATCGGGCTGATGGATGCCTGACCGCCGCTAATCGCTTCCTTTACATTCGGAGAAGAAATCACTTCATTATTATAGATAATGTAAATGCGCTTCCCTACATTGTTCTTGGTCGCTTCCTCAAATTTCTTCGCTCCCGCCTCATTAAAGACAAGCTCAATCACATATTCCTTATTATTGTTCTGGTTGGTCATTCCCGCCGAAGCTGTTTTTACATCATCTCCGGTAAGAAGCACATTTCCGTTCTCATCCGCAAACTCCAGTGTTCCGGGTTCTCCCAGCTCTTCGAGAATTGCATTGGCATCCGTGGCACCGGGAATATCGATATTGATTCGATTATCTCCCTCTTTATACACCTGCGCTTCATCCGAATAGCTCTGTGCCTTCATCTGCAGCTTATACACCGTGTCACTCATCTGCTCCGCAGTGGGATTCTCGTCCACAGTTTGGTAAGTGATGGAAACACCTCCGTTTAAGTCCAAACCGAGCTTAATATTGTTTGCGTTCATATAGCCGAGAACGCAGAACGCCGCAGTCAGGATCAGGACTCCCAACAACTGTAATGTAGCCTTAAATTTCTTGTTCATTTCGTACTTCCTTTGCAAAAGATTTTGCCTTTTTTCCTTAGGCATATACTGCCTTATATTAGCACAGGTAAAAGTCTTAGTGCAAGAAATAAAAAGAGCATCCGCAATCGGATGCTCTTTCAATACAAATCAGGAATATCCAAGCCTGAAGCCCTTTGAAAACGCACTGCTTCGGACAGAGATTTGCACTTAGTCCTCAGCCCCAATACTAATATGACGTTCTACACCTTCCTTGGTAAATTTTGCCGTATCCAATTCAGGCATCAGTTCTGTGGTAATAATATGAATCATCTCTTCCAGCTTTTCCATTTCTTCCTTCGTAAAGCGTTTCTTGCAACGCTCCTCTACTTTCTTCACATAGCGGAAAGAAACCTCGTAATAGTCCCAGAATTTCTTTGTGGGACGAAGATGAAATTCACGATGATCATTTTCATCCTGAATCTTCTCAATATAACCCTTCTGAATAAGAGCATTAACCTTGTAGGCCGCATTCGGCGCGGAAATGCCCATCATGATGGCAAACTCCTGCACAGTTGGCTCTCCCAGAGCCTTAATGCATTCTATGCTGTAGCTTTCTACAGTAGTGAGACTCGCCTCTCTTTTTTCAAACTTCGCAAATACCTGCATATAAAAATAAATCCGAAATTTGTCGTAAAGACCAAATATGGCATCACTAAACATACGTTTCTCTTTTCTCAAAAATTAAATTGTCATCACGCACTTTTACTTTGTTAAAATAAAAGCAATTTTCTATTTCAATCCAACTTTAACAGAAAATTACGATTTTTCCAATAGCAGAAGCCTATATTTAAGAGTTTTTTTAATTAAATGATTTAATCCATATGTTTATATTCATTTTTCAAAAGCAATATTTTCTTTTTTTAATATTTTTTTAATAATATTGCACTGCTTATTGACTATGAACAGCTCCTATTATTAAAATAATTTCCTTTTCGAATCGGTCCGAACTTCTTAGTATGACAAAACCGCAATTTACATGATAGCAAAGCTGAGCTCCGCCTTTACAGCCGTCTTTCCATTCACCTTCGCTTCCGCTTCACCTATCCCAATCGGGCCTTTTCTGTTCGTTAAACGACAACTAAGCTCCAGCGTATCTCCCGGTCGAACCGGAGTCTTAAACTTACAGTTCTTGATTCCTCCAAAGAGGGCAATCTTTCCTTTATGCTCCGGAAGAGAAAGAAGAGCTACTGCACCTGTCTGCGCAAGAGCTTCCACCACTAAAACTCCCGGCATTACCTTGAACTTTGGAAAATGCCCCTGAAAAAACGGCTCATTCGCCGAAACACATTTTTTTGCAACAGCAAACTCCCCGGGGGTGTAGTCCTCCACACTGTCAAGCAGTAAAAACGGATAACGGTGCGGGAGGATTGCTTCGATTTCTTCTATATTTAACTTTGGCATAGTGCGTTCCTTTCATAAGTACTTCTAAAGGAAACGCCCCCTAGCCCTTCCGGCAAAAGACGCTCTCGCTCGGTTCCGGCCTAGCGGTACTAGATTCACACTTCGCTACGCTTGTGTTCATCAAGTGCCGAGGCCTCCAAACGCTTTTGCCCGTAAGGGTATAGAGGGTCGTTTCCTCCTATTTACTCCTTTTTTATAACTTCCTTTGCTATTTCTTAAAGACAAGGCAAGCGTTATGTCCGCCGAAGCCGAGAGAGTTCGACATAGTATAACGAAGCTCTTTCTCCCGCCCTTTATTCGGCACATAGTCCAGATCCAGCTCTTCATCCTTTACCTGATAGTTCATCGTTCCCGGCACAAAGCCGTCGCGAAGGGCAAGGACGGAGAAAATGGCTTCTACTGCTCCGGCTGCACCAAGCAAGTGTCCTGTCATGGACTTTGTGGAGGAAATAGGAACGGAATAAGCTCTTTCCTTGAAAACAGCCTTTACCGCCGCTGTTTCTCCAAGGTCATTTAAATGAGTGGAAGTGCCGTGTGCATTGATGTAATCAATATCAGAAGATGTAATTCCTGCATCCTTTAAGGCAAGTTCCATGCAGGCAGCTGCGCCCTCTCCTCCGGGGGAGGGTGAAGTAATGTGATAGGCATCACAGTTCGCCCCGTATCCTACGATTTCGGCATAAATCTTTGCTCCTCTTTTTAAGGCATGCTCTCTTTCCTCTAAAATGAGGATTCCCGATCCCTCTCCCATGACAAAACCGGAGCGTTCCTTATCAAAAGGAATGGAAGCACGACTTACTTCTGTCGCCGGAGAAAGAGCCTTCATCGTTGCAAATCCACCGATTCCAAGCTCCGAGATGGCCGCCTCTGTTCCGCCGCAAAGCATGGCGGTTTCATAGCCGTCCCGAATACGATGAAAGGCATCGCCTACCGCATTGGATCCGCCGGCACAAGCCGTGACCGGGCAAATGCAGATTCCCTTCAACTTGTGCCGAATGGCAATCTCTCCTGCCGCCATATTGGAAATAGACATCGGAATAAAGAAGGGACTCACTCTTTCAAAGCCTCGTTTCTCGCCCTTGGTATGCTCTTCCTCTATGGTCTTTAAACCGCCGATTCCACTGGAAACGATGACACCCATTTCTTCAGGCGGGAGGGTTCCGGAAATTCCGCTGTCCAGCATAGCCTCTTCCGCAGCAATCATGGCAAACTGCGTGAAGCGCGCCATATGCTTTAATTCTCTTTTATCGAAGACCGTTTCCGGATGAAAATCCTTTACTTCTCCGGCAAGGTGCACGGAAAAGGCACTACTGTCAAAGGCAGTGATTTCCCCGATACCGATCTTTCCTTCGCGAATCCCCTTCCAGCTCTCTTCTACCGTATTTCCGACGGGGTTCACCGTCCCCAGTCCTGTCACTACCACTCGTCTCTTTTCCATTTTCACTCCCTATGATTCTTTGCTCTATTTTGCTTGATTCCCGTAGAGATTGTTTTCCGTCTCTCCCTCTTTCAGGAAAATAGATTTTCGTTTCTATTTACATACCGACAGGCTACATTCCCATACCGCCGTCTACAAGAAGACTTTCCCCCGTAATATAGGAAGACTCTCTCTTTGCAAAAAAGGCTACTGCATTGGCAACATCTTCTCCTGTACCGAATTTTTTCATCGGAATGGAAGAAAGAAGCGCCTCCTTCACCGCATCAGACAGAACCTCCGTCATTTTGGTATCAATAAAGCCGGGGCAAATGACATTGACCGTAATATTTCGTCCGGCAAGCTCTTTGGCGAGAGATTTCGAAAATCCGATAAGTCCTGCTTTCGATGCCGCATAATTACTTTGTCCGCTGTTTCCGTGTATCCCTACCACACTGGAAATCTGTACAATTCTTCCGTATCGCTTTTTAATCATATATTTGGACACTGCTTTGGAGAAAAGAAAGGCACTTCGCAGATTGCTATCGATTACGCAGTCAAAGTCTTCCGATGTCATTTTCAAAAGAAGCTGATCCCTGGTCACACCGGCATTGTTCACCAAGACTTCTATGGAAGAAAAACGGCTTAAGCCTTCTTCCACAAGGGCATTGACTTCCTCTTCCTTTCGAATATCCGCAGAGAGGAGAAGCAATTCCGTTTCCGGATTCTTTACTTTAATCTCCTTTGCAAGCTCCTCCGCCGCCTCTTTATTCTTTCCGTAATGCAAGACGAGATTATAGCCTTCCTCCGCCATTTTTAAAGCAATAGCGGAACCGATTCCGCCACTTGCCCCGGTAATTAAACAAGTCTCTCTTTCCACAATCCTTCCCTTTCTCTGTTTTTCCAAAGACAAAGCCTCAAAATTCCAATCCGCCTTTTTACTCCACTGTAGATAGGAACGCCTCCACATCCTCTTTTGTTTCCAAGGAAACGACTCTATAGTCTTCGATTCCCAGTTCCTTCGCAACTTTTTTAAGAAAGCCCGATACCGTCTTTCCCGGTCCAATCTCGATGAAGTCACGAGCACCAAGTTCCAATACACGCTTAAGGCTTTCTTCCATTCTTACGGGCTTTGCCACCTGTTCCTTTAAAAGTTCCGGAATCGAAGGGTCCCCTTCTTTTCTTTCTCTTCCCAGCACATTGTGAAGCACCTTGCATTTCGGCTCCTGCCACTTGATTTTTTGAAAATATTCTGCAAGAGCCTCTCCCGCACTATCCATATAAGGCGTATGGAAGGGGCCGGAAACCTTTAAGGGAATCGCTTTTTTCGCACCGGATTCCAATGCGAGCTTTGACGCACGCTCTACAGCAGTCTTTTCTCCCCCGATAACAATCTGTCCGGGGCAGTTCAGGTTACAAAGATAAACCTCTCCGCCGGCAGAAAGCACGATTTTCTCCAATTCTTCTTCGGAAAGCCCAAGAATAGCCGCCATAGAGGACTCTACTCCTTTTGAGGCTTCTTCCATCTTATTTCCGCGAAAAGCCACAAGCTCTACAGCGGTTTTTGCGGAAAATACGCCTGCTGCTTCCAACGCGGAATACTCTCCGAGAGACAGGCCCAGGCAGTAGTCCGGATGAATTCCTTTTTCCCTAAGTAAGGCCGTCATTCCCGTCGCAAAGGCAACAAGTGCCGGCTGGGTGAAGCGCGTTTCATTCAGCTTCTCCTCCGGGTCAAAGAAAGAAAGCTCCTTCACATCAAAATCCAGTGCCGCCTCATCATAGGCCTTTCGAAATGCAGGGAAGGCCTCATATAAATCCTTTCCCATCCCCTTTATCTGCGCGCCCTGTCCGGCGTATAAGAATGCCCGTTTGCTCATCACTTCCCCTTTCCGATATTTGAGTATGCCCGGATTATGCCAATCAGACCTACCCTATGCTTCTCACATCCTCTTACTTAGTTTAGGCTTCTATATCCTCTGCCATAATTCTTGCCTTTTCCTCACAATCTTCCCTATACTTCTCTCTTATCATGTTACTTTGATTTTTGATTATTTCTTTAGTTGCGGTGCCCTACACCTCTCTGAAAAAGCGTGTGAAGACGCCGGTACTTGCAGAAAACGAGCGCACGCGAAGTTTGATGCTTAGTATCCGCTCTATCGAGGTCGAGCGAGAGCGCCTTTTGAAGAGAGGCGTAGGGAACCGCAACGAAGGTGCAAAAATCAATCTATGATTCCGGAGCATATATCGGCTAAAATCTCGGCAACCGGTCGGATTTCCCCCACCTGTCCGCAGGTCTGTCCTGCCATAAGGGAGCCGGTTTTTGTATCTCCTTCAAAGACCGCTCTTCTTAAGGAACCCAAGGTGAACTTTTCGAGTTCCATCTTCTCCGCTCCGGCCTTCTCCTGTCGGAGGTATTCTCTACTCATCTGATTCTTTAAGATTCGAACCGGTACTCCGGCGATTCTTCCGGTAACCACGGTGTCTGAACCTCTTGCCTTTAAAATCGCATCCTTATAATTCTCATGAATAGGACACTCCTCCGCCGCAAGAAGCGCGGTTCCGATTTGCGCACCGGCAGCCCCCAGTGCAAAAACCGCCTTTAGCTGCCTCTTATCCGCAACGCCTCCCGCTGCGATGACAGGGATATTCACACTGTCTACCGTCTGCGGCACCAGGCACATCGTTGTCATTTCCCCGACATGACCTCCGGACTCACATCCCTCCGCAATCACGGCATCCGCTCCCTGCTTCTCCAGTCTTTCCGCAAGGATCGGCGCAGCTACAACCGGAATGACTTTACAGCCCGCTGTCTTCAGCGCTTCCATGTAGATACCGGGATTTCCCGCACCTGTAGTGACTACAGGTACTTTCTCCTCTATACAGATTTGCACCATCTTCTCCGTTTCCGGATTCATGAGCATCAGGTTCACGCCAAAGGGCTTCTCCGTTCTTTCCCGTAAAATTCGGATTTCCTTTCTCAGTCCCTCCGCCTCGCGAATTCCTCCGGTACCAATGAGTCCCAGTGCTCCCGCTTCGGAGCAAGCTGCAGCAAAGCTTCCCGTTGCAATATTTGCCATTCCTCCCTGGATAATCGGATAACGAATCCCCAGCATCTCGTCTAATCGCATTTTTAGCCCTTCCTCAACATTCTTCGTACTTCGATATCTGCTATTTCTTTACTTCTTCCGTTCTTTACTTATTCTATTCTTTACTTATTCTATTCTTTACTTATTCTATTCTTTACTTATTCTATTCTTTGATACTTCTGCTCTTTGGTTCTTCTGCTCTTTGTCACTTCTTCTCCTCTTTGTCACTTCTTCTCCTTCGTTTTTCTCTTTCAACAAAGTATGCAGAAGAACCCATTCTCTATTTCTTTCATGAAATCGATTATCTCTTGCCTTCCCCGTAAACAATCTCCACGGCACCGAAGGTCAGCCCCGCGCCGAAGCCGATGAGGAGGAGCTTCTCCCCTTCTTTCAAGAGTCCCTGCTCTTCCATATCTTTTAAGGCAAATGGAATGGAAGCCCCCGATGTATTGCCGTAGAGCTCCATATCTTCAAAAAACTGTTCGGGCTTCGCTTTCAGGTGACGAACGACGTTTCGAATAATGCGGGAATTGGCCTGGTGACACACTACATGGTCTATCCCTTCCAAGCGTTCTCCCGTTTTTTTCAAAATCCCCTCTATACACCTTGGGATAATGTCTATCGCAAAGAGGAAAACCGATTTCCCGTCCATCATAAGGTGGTCTATCTTCTCATGCTTTCCTTCCGTTGCTCCCTGCCCGAGTATCTCCGGATTCTCCGTCCCGTCCTCATAAAAGCCGTCAAAGGCTCCGGTATATAAAGACGGAGACACGATGGAAAAATCCCCGCGGGAACCTAAAAAGGAAGCATAGTCCGTATTGCTTTCCTCTACCACAGCCGCTCCGGCTCCATCTCCGAAGAGTACGGAGGTGGTTCTGTCTTCCATTTTCAAAAGACGGGAAAGTTGCTCCGTTCCGACTACCAAAGCTCTTTTCTTTTCCAAGGACGCAAGAAGTCCTCTTGCTACTTCCAAGCCGTAGACAAAGCCGCTGCATGCCGCATTAATATCCAGTGCAATGCAGTCTTCTTCCGCAGAAAGCTCTTTTGCTAAAATGGCCGCCATACTCGGGGCAGTGAAATCCGGTGACATGGACGCCACAAGGATTACCCCTAAATCCGAAGCGGAGATACCGGAAGATTCCAGTGCATCTTTTCCGGCCTTTATGGCAAGCGTTGCCGCACTTTCTTCTTTCTCGCAGAAGCGCCGCTCATGAATTCCTGTCCTGCTGAAAATCCACTCATCGCTGGTCTCCATGATTTTGGCCAAATCATCATTATGGACACGCTTTCCGGGAAGTGCCGAGCCCAGTCCGATTATTTTTAATCCCTGCATCTTTCCTCATTTCTTTTGTTTTATCTTGTCTTCGCCTAAGCTTTTACAGGAAGAGAATGGAAGCACATCGGCTTACCACTCCTCTATTTCGCTTTGGCAGTTCATTCCTGAATTATGCTGTTAGATGTTTCTGTATTTCCTAAGTCTATCCTTACGAATCTCCTCCGGGCTCATTCCCTCATAGGAAGAAAGGACTTTCTCCAGTGCTTTTTCCAATTCCAAAAACAAAGCCTCCGGATCTTCTTGAGCACCGCCCGGGACTTCCGGCACGATAGCATCGCAAATACCGGCTTCCTTTAAGTCCTCCGCGGTAAGTTTCATCACCTTTGCCGCCTCTCCCGCTTTCGAGCTGTCTTTCCAAAGAATGGTCGCAAAGCCCTCCGGGCTTAATACGGAGTAAATGGCATTTTCCAGCATAAGAATCTTATTTGCGACGCCGATGGCCAGTGCCCCTCCGGAGTTTCCTTCTCCGCTGATAATACTGATAATTGGAACATGAAGAGAACTCATAAAAGCAAGATTCCTTGCAATCGCTTCACCCTGTCCGTGCTCCTCCGCTTCCAGTCCGGGATAAGCTCCCGGCGTATCAATGAAGGTGATAATCGGACGATGAAACTTTTCCGCCTGTTCCATCAGTCTCTTTGCTTTACGATAACCTTCCGGGCAGGGCATGCCGAAGTTGCAGGCGATATTTTCCTCCATGCCCTTCCCTTTTTTATGACCGAGCACTGTCACCGGCTTTCCGTGAAAACGGGCAATCCCTCCGTAAATAGAGCGGTCTTCATCATAGAGGTGGTCTCCCTTTTGCTCAAAAAAATCCGTAAAGATATGGGAAATAAAATCCTCAATATGCGGTCTTTTGGGATGACGGGCAAGGAAAACCTTCTCCCCCGGCTCCAACGCTTTCTTTTCCGCTAATTCCTGACTCATATTCTTCCTTTCCGCTTCCGGCAAAAACCTCACGCTTTGCGAACAAAATCCTTTAAAAGACTAAACAATACCGTCTGTTTCTACTCCTGATGAAGAGAAAGAATCTGCATTAAACTCTCTCTCATATTTTTTCGTTCCACAATAGCATCAATAAAACCATGTTTTTCCAAGTACTCCGCCTTTTGGAACCCCTTCGGAAGCTTACGATTGATGGTTTGCTCAATGACGCGCGGTCCCGCAAAGCCGATGAGTGCTCCCGGCTCCGCCAAGGTAATATCTCCTAAAGTGGCAAAGCTCGCCGTAACCCCTCCTGTCGTAGGATGGGTTAAAACGCTGATAAAGAGTCCGCCGTGCTCGGAAAACAATTCCACTGCCGCAGAGGTTTTCGCCATCTGCATAAGGCTGAAGATTCCCTCCTGCATCCTTGCTCCACCGGATGCCGAAAAAATAATAAGAGGACAACGAAGTCTATCCGCTTCTTCAATTCCCCTTGTAATTTTCTCGCCGACCGCTTGAGACATGGACCCCATTAAAAAACGGTTGTCCATGACCAAAGCTACCACAGGAATGCCTCCGATTTTTCCTTTGGAAGAAACTACTGCTTCTTTTAAACCGGTCTTTTTTTCCAGTTCCTTTACCTTCTCTTTATAGTCCGGAAAATCCAAGGGATCCCTTACTGCAATATCCTTATCCAATTCCTGAAAAGTTCCCGAATCATAAAGCTTTTCCAAACGGTAATAAGCGCCAACCGCCGCATAGCTTCCGCAGTTAGGACATACGAAAAGATGCTCCTCCCAGCGAGCGCGAAGCGCCCTTCTTCCACACTTTTTACAGGCAATAAAGGCAGAAGGGATTTTTATCGGCGCTGTACTGCCCACTCTATCGGAAAGTGCTTTTTGCTTTAAATCCCTGTCCTTCACCATATCTACCAAGGTTTTAATCGGTGACTGCATACTCCCTCCTGAACTGTTCTTCAACATGAAATCCGGCTATTCATAAAAGTTTCTTGCCTGGCCGCTTAGCCCTTTATACTGTTTACATAATCGAGAATGTCCTTTACGGTATGCAGCTTTCCGATTTCTCCGTCCGGAATGGTCTCAGACAGCTCATCCTCTAAAGCCATGTGGAGTTCCACCAAGGAAAGGGAATCAATTTCCAAGTCCTTCTCCATGTCCGCATCTAAAGTAACCTTCTCCTCATCACAAGCCAAAGTGTCTACAATAATCTCTTTTAATCTCTCGAATTCCATTTGTTCTCCTTTCACAATATTCCGGATGATTTAGGGAGTAACGAATAACCGATTATTCTTTCCTATACTTCGGTCAGCAGTGTTCTCTCTTCCGGAAAAGATAAAATATATTTAACTATTTAGCAGATATACTATAATGGTCTATATAATTAAAATCAATGAAATATTTTTTTAAGATATGTAGTTTCAAAAACGCCCTAAGCAGTTTCAAAAACTACTTAAGGCGTTTTAATGAATAAATAAAATATTTGATATTTTTATTTTATTTAATATTTTATCCCATTTCATGTTTCCGGTTTATTCAATTCTTCAAGTTGATCTAGTTCTTTTAATTTATTTAATTCTTTTAGTTTATGTAATTCTTTTAGTGGATTGAATAATAAGTTCCGGAAATAGAGTAAAGTAACCCGACATTTCATCGGGCTTGTCGCAAAGTTCTAACGTAATACCCTTCTTTTTTTTCTCTGTCTTTCCTCTTCTCTCGCTATCTGAATATGTTTTATTTGCAATAGAATGAAAAAAAGCAGAATGGCAGCCGCCGAAAAGGAGACCCACGGATTTTTTATAAACCCTGCCATAATATAGGCAAAAAAGGATACCAAGGCTACCAAAATGGCATAAGGAAGCTGCGTACTAACATGGTTCAAATGCACGCACTGCGCTCCCGCTGAAGACATAATCGTCGTATCGGAAATAGGAGAACAGTGATCTCCGCAAACCGCTCCCGCCATACAGGAAGCAATAGAAATAATCATCATGTTGTAATCCGATTTATCAAAAACCCCCACCACGATAGGAATCAAGATACCGAATGTTCCCCATGAAGTTCCTGTTGCAAAAGAGAGCCCTACGGCGATAAGAAATACAAAGCTCGGAAGGAAAGAAAGCATAGTGTCCGCTCTTCCTTCCACCAGTTCAGAAACAAACTCCTTTGCGCCAAGGCTGTCTGTCATAGCTTTTAAGCTCCAAGCAAAGGTAAGAATCAGGATTGCAGGTACCATTTGCCTAAAGCCCTCGGGCAGGCAGTTCATCGCTTCTTGAAAAGAAATGGCTTTTTTTGATAAATAATAGATGAGGCTGATTACAAGTGCCATAAAAGAACCGAGCACCAAACCGGTAGGTGCATCGGAATGGGAAAAAGCAGTGATAAAATCAGCCCCCGCAAAGAAGCCGCCGGAGTAAATCAAGCCGATAATACAGGATAGAATAAGTAAAAAAATGGGAACAAGCATATCCGGAATGCTTCCTGTTTTCCCTTTATTCCCTTTATCCTCTTCCCCTTCTCCGTAAGGTCTTTCCGCAGTTGTAAATAAATCTCCTTTTTCCTCCGCATTCCTTTCGTGAACCCACATCGAAGCAAAATCCACCTTCAATATAATAAGGAAGAGCATCATACAAATAGAAAGCAAAGCGTAAAAATTATAGGGAATGGTCTCTAAAAAAATCTTCATCCCATCCTCCCCTTCCACAAAACCCGAAACAGCTGCGGCCCAGGAGGAAATGGGAGCAATGATACATATAGGCGCTGCCGTGGTATCAATAATATAAGCAAGCTTCGCTCTGCTGATTCTGTGTTTGTCCGTTACAGGCCGCATGACCGAGCCTAGGGTAAGACAGTTAAAATAGTCGTCAATAAAGATGAGACAGCCTAGCGCCACTGTAGCAAGCATGGCTCCGCTTCTTGTCTCAATCACGCCCTTGGTCCATTCTCCAAAGGCTCGAGAGCCTCCCGTCTTATTGATTAACTGTACCATCATTCCCAGAATCACAAGAAAACAAATGATTCCCACATTGGCGGAGGTACTGAGCACAGGAATAATGCTGTCCATAAAAATATGCCGGATACTTCCCTCAAAACTGAATCCGCTAAAGAGCAGTCCTCCTGAGAGAATGCCTATAAAAAGGGAGCTGTACACTTCCTTCGTACCGAGCGCAAGCACAATCGCTATCAGCGGAGGAAGCAAAGACCAAAAACTTTCCTGCACCGTATCCTCTGTCGTTGTAAAATAGGCCACCACAAGGAAAAGAAGCACCGCTCCCACGGAAATTAAAGAAATGATTTTCTTTCGTTCTTCCTTCATAATGCCCTTTCCACCTGAGTAAAGCGAATTTTCACTCTCTTTAAAAAGGTGATGCCGTTCTTTCCTGCATCACCTTAAAAAATCTAGAAACCGAAGTTTTCATACAAGGAGTGTGTAGACAATATCTCCTCGATTACCATCATGATTTCTTCCATATCCTCTCCTTCGAAATAATCTCTTGCAGTACGGATACATTCCTGCTGCTCATTTAATCCCATACCCAGTTTCTGATAGGATTCAATAAATTCTCTGAGCTTTGCAAAAGCACCGCTTACAGAACGATTTCGATTGGATTTCAAAATTTTTTGTAAGGCTTTCAGATATTTTCCTTCCAGCATGACCTGAGCCGCATCGGCACGAATTTCACGCTCCCCCTTATCCGGAGGAGCAATATACCAAAATCCGTCCTTTGTCCATCCAAACTGAATGACCAGCTTTCCGGTCACATCCTTATAATATTGAAAGCCTTTCGACTCCTCATAGACCAAGAAACCGTCATCCGCCTGCCTGAACAGATTCAAAAGTAAAAATCTGTCTAAAACAGGAACCCGAATCAGCCCGATGTCCTCTCCTTCACAAAAACCTCTTTGCCGTGCATGCTCAATAATGGCTCTCGCACTGCTCTCCGAAATACGATAGCAGGCATCTTCAAAAGCCAGGTCCTCTATTGTTTTCTGAATGAATTCAGGACTCTTTCCCCGTTTTGTTCCCAGTTCCCACATCGCTTTAGCATGGCCCACCGCCTGGGCATCAATCATACATTCACGAATATTGCAACTGTGGTGCCCCAATAAGGAGGCCTTCATCACTACGGAAGTAATGTCCTCATTCAGAAGTTCCAGACCATATTGCGGCTTTTCTCCACCGCTTATTCCCAGTCCGATAGAGGCGACGTTCGGGGTATAACGTAAACTCTCCTGAATCCGCGGATCATCCCAGCTGATTTCCTTTTTCTTCGGATTATCCAGCGGAATAAAGCGCACATTGCTCAAGGCCTTAAACTCCTGTTTCAAAATACGATACGCCGTATCCATGGCAAGAGAATCCACTGACGCATAAATATTTAAACGCGGGTTTTTTTCCATAAAGGAGCGAAACATCCCCACATTTTCCCGTGCCTCACCGGAAGACAATTCTCTGCTTAATTTATTCATATCAATCGGAATCGTAGGACGTCTTCTCATGTAAATAAAAAGTTCGTATTTACTTCTTGGAATTCGAATACACTCTCTTCCCGTTAGATAAGCATTGGCAATATCGAGCTTTACGGATGTCATCATATCCACAAGCTCTTTTCTGGCATCCGCATTTTGAGGATAAGGACAGCTCATAAGGCTTCGTATCTCCTCATTCCTCTCATTTCGCTGAACCAAACGAATCAGTCCTTCTTCCTTTTCCTGTACGATATCCAAGCTTTCTCCGATGCTCACGGTTGTAATTTTTTCCCCTGTTACGCCAAGAACACGTACCGGCTTTAAAATCATCTCCTCTTCACTCAGAGGACTGCCCTCTTCGGATTCTCCGAAAATAATATCCATTAGCGACATAAGCTCTCCCTCTCTCATACACTAATTCACAAGAGACTTCGCTTCACTCAGCCATATCTCTCTTTTCTAAATCATTGCACGCGAACAAAAAACATCCCTGCAATTGTTTATCGGCTGTCTGCAGGTCTTGGATAAGCGCGGAAAGGCATTTTCGGAAAAAGAACAACACTTTGTTAAAAATATGTTATACTACCTCCGAGTTGACAGGGTGCGCCCCTGAAAGAGCAGAGTCTATGGTTTATAAGGAGAAACGCTATGGTAACCAATGATAAGGGTTTTATCCCCCTGAAACACAGGGTAATTGAAGGTCTTGCAAGACTTGCATGGGAAAACAACGTTAATCAAGAGAGTACAGAAAAGCTGATTCGGGAGATTTCTCCGGGACCGAAGGCAATCTTCCGCTGCTGTGTATATAAGGAAAGAGAAATACTGCGTAGAAGAGTGCGTCTGGCCTGCAATGAAAATGCGAATCCGCACAGGCAGTCAAACAATGTTATTCAGGTTATCGACCCGGCTTGTGAAGAGTGTCCCATTTCTTCCTACTCCGTAACGGACAACTGCCGTCTGTGTCTCGGCAAAGCCTGCCAGAACAGCTGTCATTTCGGCGCAATCACCATGACCGACCAGCGTGCACACATTGATCCAATGAAATGTAAAGAGTGCGGGCTCTGTGCCTCGGCCTGTCCCTACAGTGCTATTGCGCAGCTCACCCGTCCCTGTAAAAAGGCCTGTCCGGTCAATGCCATTACCTATGATGAGAACGGACTTTGTGTTATCGATGATGAGCGCTGTATCCGCTGCGGACAGTGTGTACACTCCTGCCCCTTCGGTGCCATTTCCACAAAAACCTATATTCTGAATGTTATTGAAGCAATTCAGACCGGAAAAGAAGTCTTTGCGATGTGTGCTCCGGCAACGGAAGGGCAATTCGGAAAAGACATTTCCATGGGCTCTATCCGAACCGCTTTAAAGAAGCTGGGATTTACCGATATGGTGGAAGTAGGACTGGGCGGAGACATGACGGCAGCTTACGAGGCTCTTGAGTGGTCGGAAGCAAGAAAAGAAGGAAAGAAGATGACTACCTCCTGCTGCCCGGCATTTATCCACCTTTTAAAGAGACATTTTCCGGATCAGTATCATGAAAATATGTCCCAAACTATTTCTCCCATGGCAGCCGTTTCCCGCTACTTAAAAGCGACTCATCCGGGTTGTATCACCGTCTTTATCGGACCCTGCATGGCAAAGAAGTCGGAGTCACAAGAGATGGGAATCGAAGGAAATGCGGATTATGTACTCTCCTTCGGAGAATTTACTTCCTTGTTACGTTCCAAAGACATCAGCATGGAGCCGGAAGTAAAGGCATATCAGGAAGCCTCCCTCTGGGGTAAGGGCTTTGCAAGCTCCGGCGGTGTTGCCAATGCCGTTATGGAATGCATGCGGGAAAGAGGCGAAGATACCACCAATATTAAGCTTCGTGCCTGCTCCGGCGGGAAAGCCTGTGTCACTGCACTTTCCCTTTTAAAGGTCGGCAAGCTTCCGGAGGATTTTATCGAAGGCATGGCTTGCGAAGGCGGCTGTGTGGGTGGACCTTCCAGACATAAGGCGGAGAGTGAGATTAAGAAGGCTAGAGAAAGCCTGATGGAAGAAGCGGATACCAGAAAGGTATTGGACAATCTGAAGAACTATCCCATGGATCAGTTCAGCATGATGAGGGAGAACACGATGTCTCAGGCTTCGCCTGCGCCACTTGTTAAGAATTAAAAAACGGACTGTAGAAAGTTCTTTTCTGCAGTGTAGGTCTAAATCCGGGGCACGCTCTCGCTAACTTCGCCTTGACTGAGCAGTGGTTTTTTGTTAACCACTGCTCACTTTGCTTTGCAAAGCAACTTCTGAAAGAAGTTGGTCTGCGTACAGGGGGTACTTTTCTAAAGAAAAGGTACCCCCTTAGCAGTACTAAGCTTCAAGCGTCGCTTACGCTCGCTTTCAGCAAGTGCTGACGGGCTCAGATTACCCCGAATTCAGACCTACAACTGCACGAAAAACCAAAACTCTTTCTACAGTCCTAATTTATTGCTATCCATCAGGCAAAGAGGGAAGATGCGGAATAGACGAAGGAAAGGATTCCGCCTAAGAGCTTCCCGTGTATGCTCTGTAATACCTCCCGTTCTTCTTTTCTTCTCCGATTGTCCTTCATCTGCTTACGTGTCTCCGAAGAGGGATGTCTTCGGTAGTATAAGAGCGGTTTTTTGACATAAAGAAACCTGCCTTCCGCTTTTGCCAGTCGGAGAAAGGCCCGCCAGTCTGTTACAAATTTACTCTTATTGTCAAAAAGAAATTCCGGGGTTTTGTCCATCACATAGGTACAGCTTGGGCAGGGTATGGGATTTCCGAAGGAAAGCGGTAAGAGTTTATAGGGTAGCTCATTTGTCTTTTTCGTTAAGCAGTAGGGCAGGCGAAGCAATCTTTTGATTTTTTCGGAAACATTCGGGATTTTTTCTCCTTCGGCATTGATATCCTCTGCCTGGGTAAAAATCAGGCTTCCGTCCGGGAAGCTCCGGTACGCATGGCAGACTGCAAAGCTATAGTCCTCATGGTAGCAGTCATCCTGATGCGCAATCGTCACAAGTTTCCCTCTCTTCCTGCCGATCTCCAAAGCAAAATTCCAGTCCTTTGCCAAGGAAGGCTCTTTTCTTCGAATATAGAGGGGCAGATGGTATTTCTTGGCAAGCTCCTGTAAAAAGGAACTTTCCGTGGAAGTGCAGAGGTAGATGGGCGACTTTTTTTTCTGCGCAAGTAAAGACCGGAGCATCGTTTCCAGATAAGGGGACTTTCCGTAGCAAGGCACTACAAAAACATGCTCTACCCGCTCATCCCTTCTATCCTTCTCTTTCCGCTCTTTCGATGAAACGGAAAGAAAGCCTCGTTTTACTTTATTCCAAAGCTTCCCGCCCTTTTCCAATTTCCTCTTTTTCCACAGCTCTTTTTCCATTGTTCTCTGCTTTCTGATCTGAGATTAAGAATTTTCTTGCTAACTGCTTTCTGCTATTTTAAACGAACAAGCCCCTATTTCTTGGTTCTTTGGTTCTTTTGTTCTTTTGTTCTTTCTTTTTTTATTCTTTGTTCCCTATTCTAAACTCAGAATTCCCTTCTTCACCGCTTCTTCATAGCGAAAAACTGCCTGATTATAATCCAAACGGGCATTTTCATACGCATTCTCAGAAGAAAGGGCATCCAGCTCCATGCCTTCCGCATCAACTCTGCTAATAAGTCCCTGCGCCTCCATCCGAGCGGCTCGATCCTTCTTTAATTGAGAAAGAGACGCGTTTGTTTCCGCCATCTTTAAGGCAAGAGCCTTTTCCTCCACCGTTGCCCATAAAGCCTCCACAGCACTGCGAATCTCTTCCGACTTTTCTCTTTCCTTTTGTTTCTTCTCCGTCCAGCCGGTAATGTTCTTCTCTTTTTCCCGAAGAATCTCACCATATTCACTGTTTCTTGCCAAAACAGCTTGATAGTCCGTCTCCTGATTCCTTCCGTTTAAGTACTCTCTCGGAAAATCCGGAATGCTTTCTATCGTTATATTCTGATAGGTATTCATGTGCCAGCCCAGACTTAAGCCGATGTTTCTCTTCATCGTGTCCATTCCGTCTCTTAGCTTATTAAGATCCGCCTCAGCCGATTTTAAGGAAAGCTCCGCCGCGGCAACATCATTTCCGGTCGCCTTGCCAAGACTCTGCTCTTTTCTTATTTTATCCAGACTTCTTTGCATAAGACTTACCCGTTTTTCCAGCATCTTACGAGTATTTTCCGTCTGTGCATAGCTGAAAAGAAGATTCTGCATCGCATCGGAGAGCAGAGCCTTTCCGGTCAGAAACTGAGAACGAATAGACTTTTCCGTCTTCTTTTCCGCTTTCGTCATCTCCTTATCCGTCTTTGCAAGCTCCGTTAAAGCATAATTTGCCTCGACCAAGCTGCTGTCCAGTCCGGGAAGAATCTTCTTACTGTTCTTGACCTTCTCCAGCTTTGCAATCTCTTTTCCGAGTGCTTCCTTTACAGTCTTATCTTCTGTATTGTCCCTTTGATCCTTCAGGAGGGAAATATTGTCGGAAAGAGCATCTACAATATCCGCCTTCTGCTCCTTTACAGCAGATTTTACCCCCTCCATTCCCTTCGTGCTTTGGGAAATCAGATCCTTTTCCATCTCCGCTATACTGCTGTAGTGATTCACCAGCTCCGGAACCTCAAAAAAAGAAATGCTGTTGTCTTCCAGATTCCAAGCATTTGCATCGCCGCTTACAGTATTGTTTGTACCGCTCTCTACATTATTATTGGCATTCTCCGCAAAAGAGGGAAAAGCGGAGAGAGAAAGCAGAGAGAAGGAACAAAGTGCTATCAAAGCCTTCTTCTCTATTCCATTCTTCCACTTTGATTCAGCCTTATACGCACACTTTTCATTTCCGCTCATTGTATTTTTATTCATCTTTTTTCCACTCATTTTATTTATACGCATTGTATTTATACGCATTGTGTTTATACGCATTGTGTTTATACGCATTGTGTTTATACGCATTGTGTTTATACGCATTGTGTTTATACGCATTTTTTACTAATTGTGTTTATGCTCAGTGTATTTATGCTGATTGTATTCGAGCTTATTTTATACACACTTGTCTCATCTATACAATTCTTTACTAGGGTCTTCTTCCTATAATGCTCTACTCCGCAGTGGCAAGTCCGCTCACTCCTGCACGATAATCAAGATATTCTTCCGTAAGCTTTAAATCTGCCTGCTTCTTCTGTAAGCCGGCAATGGTATAGGCGTTTTTCGCCTTATTTCTTGCTTTTACGCTGATTGTTCCAAGCTGCAAGCTTCGCTCCGCCTTTTCATAGCTTTTTCTCGTATTTTCCTCCTGTAAAACAGCCTGTGCCTGCGCGTCCAGTGCCTGCTTTAAGCTCTGATAGCGGGAAAGCAGATCCGACTGAATCTTTTCCTTCTGATTCTCTATTCTTTTGGATAAGTTCTCTCTATTGGCTTCCCCCTCGGAAAGATTCAACTTTCTTTCGTTGATTTGCAGACTCAAATTATTGTCTACAGCCTTCTTCGTGTCTTCCGAAAGGGAAATCTGTTCAACACTTTCTTTTGCCGTCTCCGGAATCGTCGGGAAAACGGGCTCGGCATTTGCTTTCCAGCCAAGACTCACTTGCAAAAGCTCCGAAGTCTTCTTCACGGTACTGTCATCACTCATTAACTGAATTTCTGCCTGATCCGCTGCAGCCTTTGCCGTTAAAACATCGATTTCCGTAGCCTGTCCGACAGCCTTCTTTCTCTCGGCGGTTTCCTTGTCACTCCGTGCATCTTCCAGATTTAAGGCATCAATCTGTCTTTGTAAGATGCCGTTCTCTCTACTGATAAAGGACTTCTTAATCGTTTCTATCGTATTCTTTTCCGTCTGTTCTATGGAAAGCTTCGCAAGCTCCCTATCGCTGTTTTGTGCCACTGCATCGGCAGAAAAGGTATTGCTGTCACTCTGATACTGTAACTCTGCCAAGGCTTCCTGAACCGCATTTCCATTTGCAGCAAGAAGCGCTTTCTCATAGGCATCTTCTACCGCAGAGCGCGCCGACTCCACATCAATATTGTAAGAACCTCTACGGTCACTGTCACGAAAATTAATCCAAAGAGAAGAAACCGTAGGATTGTACTCATGCACCAAAGCATCGATTTCCTCCCAGGAAATCGTATTATCCCGAAGACTTGCCCATTCCTCCGCAGTTTTCTCCCTCTCATAGGAAGTCTGCATCGGTGCCGTATCCACATTCTCCGAAAAACCGTAACGTCCTGCCGCAAAGGAAGGGGTAAACGCCATACTCGCAACAATGCAGGAAATCGGTAAAATCAGACCCTTTTTCTTCATTTTATCCTCCAAAAACCAAGATACATTCATTCACTAAACAGAATTGCTTCTTAATTCAACTAAAGTGTCTCTCGTATCTAAACTCTTTACCTGAAAGGAAACTCCACTCTGTCGCCCTCTACTATAGCATACAGTTTCATCTTACTTTTTACATTTCTATAGCAATACTGTGAAGATTTGGTGTTTTCTTTCGCCCATACATTATCCTGTAATACACCGGAAGGAGGAGAAGCGCAAGCAGAGTGGACGCAGTCAGTCCTCCCACATCAACAAGAGCCAGTCCCTGCATAAGCTTTCCGTTTTCCCCGATAGCCATCGCCATCGGTACCATGGAAAGGACAGTCGTAAGAGTCGTCATGAGGATAGGACGGAGTCTTGTTGCTCCGGCTTCCACTATGGCTTTTTCAAGCGGCATTTCCTCTCGATATTGATTTACGGTATCCACATAGAGAATTCCGTTGTTTACTACCGTTCCGACCAGCATCAAAAAGCCGAGAAGGGAAGTCATGGAAATGGTCGCATCAAAGAGCCAGAGCAGTCCGAAAGAACCAATCATAGCGAAAGGCACTGTAGTCATAACCATGAAGCTGAAACGTAAGGACTCAAACTGTCCCGCCATCAC
The DNA here is from genome assembly GCF_000238055.2 of Oribacterium parvum ACB1. Classification (GTDB taxonomy): domain Bacteria; phylum Bacillota; class Clostridia; order Lachnospirales; family Lachnospiraceae; genus Oribacterium; species Oribacterium parvum. Next base: position 1,238,974 of record NZ_KE148312.1, on the reverse strand, counting down.
AACAAAGACCAAAAAGACTGCAATGGCAATGGAACGGAAGAGGTCGGTAAACTCTTCTCTCATATTTTGTGTCCTTATGCTCTCGGATATCTGCAAATCCTCTCCAAGATACGAGTCCACGAGCTTATCCACTTCCTTCTTCGTATTTTTATCCGCCTTTTCCGTATAGTGTGCAGAGATGCTCACCTGGTATTTCTTATCTTCCCTAAGAATACTTGCCGGGGAATCCGTGAATTTGACAGTAGCGATACTGTCTAAGGAAACGATACCGCCACTTGGTGTGGAAAAACGAATATTCTTCAGCTTTTCCAGCGTATCGTAGCTATCCTTCGGATATTCCACCCGAACATCCGCCTTTTCTCCGTTTAAGTCCATTTTCATAACTGCTTTTCCGGCCAAAATCGTATTCAGGCTTTGTCCGACCACAACGGGGCTTAGCCCCTCTGCCGCAGCCTTTAAAGGATCGACCTCCACCTTTAAGAGCGGAGCGGCATTTTCCAAACTGGAATGAATTCCGGTAAGGCTATCCATTTTTTGCATTTCCGTAACAATAGCATTGCTCTTTTCTCGTAGAATATCTAAGTCTGATCCTTTTAAAGTGACCTCATAGCCCTCCGTTGTCTTGACATCCTCATCACTTGCCCCGAAATTGGCATCACTTACGGATTTTACCGAAATCACTTCATTCGGCCTTGTTTCCAGGAGCTTCTCCCAAGTCTTGGCCTTTTCTTTTGTAGACATGGAGCGTTTCTTCTTAAGATACGCCGTCACGGTACTCGTGCCGTTTGATCCGTACAAGGCGGAAAACCCTTCTCCCCCTCCGGAAATGGTGGTATAGCGTTCCACATCCGGATCCTTCGACACCATTTCCTCTATTTCCAAAATCGTCTTCTTCTTTTCTTCCGTATTTAAACCGGGCTTTTGGGTAATGGAAATCTGTACGGTTGCACTGTCAATCTCCGGCATCAGTTCAGACTGAATCTGCGTCGCAAGAAACAGAGACAAAAGAAGGATAAGGAAGGTGCCCAAAACCACCGGCTTCTTATGCCGTAAAAAGCGCCCAATCACTTCTCTGTAGGAATCCTGCAAACTCCGTACGGCTCGATAAGCCACTGCTTTCTCATTTTCCTTCGGTTTATAGAGAGTAAAGCAGAGCGGGACAATCGTAATTGCAGAAAGCAAAGATGCCAACATACAAAAGACAATCGTAAAGCCCAGCGGCTTAAAATACTGTCCCGAAATTCCCTTTAAAAAGCCGAGCGGGAGGAAAACCACACAGGTGGTGAGGGTGGAGCCGAAGACGGAAGCTCCTACAATCCGCACTGCGGAAATCGCCGCTTCCCTCCTCGACCTTCTTTCCTCCTGAACCTCGTCCATCGCACGGAAAGACGCCTCCAAAACAACGATGGAATTATCCACCATCATGCCCACACCCAGTACCAAAGCGGACAGAGTCAGCATATTCATGCTGTAGCCCATGGCATACATAAAGACAATGGCACCGAGAATCGCCATCGGAATGGAAGAGCCCACAATAAGAGACGCTTTCCAGTCTCCGAAGAAAAAGAAAATGATTGCCATGGAAATGACCACCGCCATAATCATGGTCTGAAAAACACTGGAAAGGGAGGATTTAATGCTGTCCGCATTGTCCTGAATAATATGGATAGAAAGATTCGGATTCCGCGCTTCCAAGTCCTTGATAACCGCTTTTACATCCTGACTCATCCCTATATCCGAGTCAGCCTGCGACTTCGTTAAACTCAGGCTGACGGTATTTTCCCCATTATATCGCCCGATGCTGTTCTCTTCTTCCAGCGCTGAACCCACAGTCGCAAGATCCCTTAAGTATAAAGTACTGCCGGTGCCCGTGGTAAGAGGCAGGTTCTTTAATTTCTCAATCGTGGAATAATCCTGCGATACGCTAAGGGACAGATTTTGCTTCCCGTAGTTTGTCTTTCCGGCAGGATAGGTAAAGTCGGAAGCTTTGATCATCTGGATAATATTTTCCATGGTCAAATGATACTGGGCAAGCTTCTCCTCCGACAGCTCCACGCGAACATACTCCGCCTGACCGCCGGACAAAGAAATGGACGCAACCGAAGAAAGCTTCTCCAGCTCAGGCTCTATCCTGTTCTCCACATAATTATGGAGATTTCCCTTCGTCTTATCCGAAACGGCAAGAACCATGCCGGGCTGTGCATTGATATCAAACTCTACATAAGAGGGATCCTCGGCATCCTCGGGGAGATTCGCCTTTAAAACATCCAGCTTCTTTTTTAAATTGTCATAGGCTTTATCCATGTTTGTGCCGTAACGGTAGCGAATGATGACCATGGAAAGATTTTCCATGGAACGGGATTGCACCTCCTGCACATTGGAAAGGAGAGAAACCTCTTCTTCAACCGGTTTGGAAATAAGCTCATCCACATCCTCGGGAGAAGCACCGGGATAAACGGTGGTAACAATCATGTAGGGAAAATTCATGTCCGGGAGCAATTCCATCTTCATGGTCGTAAAGGCAATAAAGCCAAAAAACACGAGTGAAAGCACCGCAAGGAAAGTCGAAACCGGGCGGCGCAGAACCAATTTCGTAATCGATATCATCCGCTTCTACCCCTTTTCTTCTTTTACAGACTCTTTTGTGCTTTCTGTTACAGACTCTTTTTGCACCGGCTCATCTTTTGTCTGCCCTGCTTTTCCGGATTCAGCCTGCAATCTCACCTTGGCTCCGTCATACATCTCATTATTCCAGGAGGAAACCACTTGATCATCCGGACTTAAACCGGAAAGAATCTCGACCTTCTCCTCTCCCATAAGCCCAAGCTCCAACTTTTTCTTGCGAAGAACCCCTTCCTCTCCCTCTGTCCTCTCAAAAATGTAAACAAAGGCCTCTTCATTTTCGTAATAAATCACATTAACAGGAAGGGTCTCCACATCGGAGCGACTGTCCTTTATGAGACTCAGCTTCACCTTGGAGCCCTCCGGAAAAGCTGTGTTTTCCACGCTCGCCTTAACCGGATAGAGTCCGGTCTGCGGAACAAGGACAGAAGAAATCTCCGTGATGGAACCGGTATGGCTCTCCTTTCCCTTTTCCACAACAACCCCCTGCCCAAGCTGCAGTTTTTTTACCAACTCTTCCGTAACGAAAAAGTTCAGCTGCTGTGCACCGGATCCCATAAGCGTGCCAAGCTGTGTTCCTTGCGGAACAAAGGCGCCCTGCACCAGAATGCTGTTTTGTAAAATGCCGTCTGCCGGCGCAGTGATCGATGCAAACTCAAGCTGTGTGTCATAATTCAGCTTAGCCGCCTTAACTTGTGCATCCATAGCCTTCGCCTGTGCATTCGCCGTTTCAAAATCCTGTACGGAAATATCGCCCGAATCCCTAAGTGCTGCCAGCCTGTCCCGGCTGTCCGACGCCACCTGCGCCTGTGCCCTCGCCTGCTCCAGACTGTACTTTGCCGCATCAATCTGCTTTTGGTTATCTAAAAGAGCAATCTTCTCCCCCTTTTTGACTTCCGCTCCATTTTCCTTATAAATCTCCAAAACCTCTCCGGAAATCTTACTGAGTAATACGAACTGCTCGTTTGCGGAAATCTCTCCGAGAAGCTCTTCTTTTACGGAAATATTCCCTTTTTCCATGGAAATGGTCGTGACAGTCGGCAGCGCTTTCGCTTCCACCTCTTCCTTTGGCTTTGTAAGACGTAAAAACACGAAAAACAGCAGTACGCCGATAATCAAAATACCGACAATATATTTTAGCTTTTTACCCATAGCTTATCCCTCTCTATCAGCAAGATATGTACAAATGGTAGCACGATTTAAACTGAATATCCATAAAGTCGGAATGCATTTTTCTTTTCTATTCTCTCGAATTTTTTCTCCTTTTCATAAATAGAGAAATCACACTATGGCGAATTGAAGAAGAATTATAAAAAATTATAATCTAATATCATTAAATCAATTTCTTCTATGATAATTTTTTTTATTCTACGATATTCTTTTCTTTATATTGAAATATTGAATCTATATGTTAAAGTAACTAATCGTAAATATATTTAATTTTTTGTTTTTGAGGAGAAGAAGAACATGAAAGCAAAGAGACAGATTTTGTCCCTCTTGCTTGCTCTTGTGATGGTTTGGCAGGGGTTTTCCTTTGCGAACGCAGAAGGCAGCAGCAACGGGACAGCGCTTTTAGCAAGCGAAAATACGTATGAGACAACGCTTTCGACCGGTGAAAGCACGGAAAAAACAGCGCTTTCGACAAGTGAAAATACGAACGAAGCGGAACTTTTCAGCACGGAATTGGAAGCCTATACCGCAAGCGACAGCACAGTCCCAATGGCAGCCGCATTAAGCACCTCTTTAGAAAGCACAGGCAAGCAAATTGAAGGTGCTATATACGACCCGGAGTTCTTGATAAACAATGATACCCCTTTGCAGAATGGCGGAAGCCTTTACAGCTATCAGAATCTGCAATTTAAAGCAAAGATTAAGGTGCGGGGCTTAAATATTAAAGAGAACGACTATATCTCCATCCAGCTTCCCAAGGAATTAAAGTCCACAGACACGAGCTTTAACATTTCGGGAACAGGCGGGAAAACTCTGGCTAAAGGAAGCTACAATGAGACGACCAAGGAAATCCTCATCACCTTCACTAAGGATGCCGAAAACTACAGCGGTACGGATGGAGAGGTATACTTTAATACGAGAATTGACCAAGAAAAGGTAGCGTCCACAACAAGTGCTCCGCTTAAGATGGAAATCAACGGACAAACGGTCATCAACTACAATATAGAGTATCAGATTGTAACAAAAGAAAATCCGAAAAGCTTTTATAAGGATCGCGACTATAAACTTTATCCGCTTGTAGACCAGGACGGGAATACCCATTACTTAATCCATTACACAATGACCCTGGATATGAGAAATATTAAAAAGGACTCCGGTGCTACAAGCTATGAAAATATTGTTTTTACCGACACACTGCAGAGTGATGCGCTGACTTACTTTGATGTAAAAAATCATTTTACAAAACTGAACTTGAATCAGGCTGATATTGATAAGTATGCTCCTGTTCTTAGAAAAGGAATCTGGCGTTCCGGAGCTTATCAGAATGGTGCTTGGAAGAATGCCCCTGATGACACCGATGCCAATCGAGGTAACAGTTGGAGCCTTCGAAATAGACAGAACCCTGATGATTATGCTCCGGCAGTAGCGGATAGCCCAAAATATTCCGCAGATGGAAGAAGTTTTAGCTATTCTTTAGGAACTCTTGCTCCTGATGACGGTTATGAACTTAGCTATTATGTTGAGATTAACGAAGCTTTTAAAAATGGCGATAAATTCAATAATTCAGCAGAGCTTACCGGTAAGGGAATTGTTCCCGCAGAAAAGCTTAGAGATTTTGTAGTCAGTGAAGCCGGCGGTTTCTTAAACGGACAAAATTTCAATATTCAGATTAAGAAAGTCGGAGATGACGGCAAAGCTCTGCAGGGAGCAAAGTTTACTTTAGTTAATCCTAAGACTAAATATACAAAGACCATTGTGACCGATGATAGCGGTATTGCAAAGTTGGAAAATGTTTTGAAAGCCGACTATGTCTTGACCGAGGTGGAAGCTCCGAAAGGCTACGAGAAGAATTCCACTCCCCGTACCATCAGCAAGAAGGATTTTGAGGATTCCATCGCAAACGGGTCTACTGTGGAAGTGGAAGTGCTGAATAAGAAAAAGGAAGTAAAGAAAAAGAGCACAAGCTTTTCCGTTGAAAAGATATGGGTTTTAGATCCGACTCTTGCAACCAACAAACCTGATAAGGTTACGGTTTTCGTTTTAAAGAACGGCGTTAAGGATGATAATCTTTCGGTAGAATTATCCGCAGCAAACGACTGGAAGGCATCCTTCTCCAATCTTCCGAAGGAAGGTGCTGACGGAGGGGAAATCGTGTACACCGTTTCCGAGGAAAACATAGCAGGATTTAATGCCGCTATCTCCGGTTCCGATGAGAACAAATTCACCATCACGAACTATAACGGAGGAAATGTTGTTATCCCGGTTACAAAGAAATGGAAAGGAAGCGGAGCACACCCTGATCACTTAAATGTTCAGCTTTTTGCCAACAATGAGAAGGTAGCTACTTATACCTTAAACGAGGGCAACGCTTGGCAGCATAGCTTTGATATGCCAAAGCTTGATGCAAATGGTAAAGAAATCCGTTACAAAGTTACCGAGGAAAATGTTTCCGGCTATACGGCAACAACACAGAACGATCCGGCTACCGGCTATGTGAACGTCTTTGTCAATACAAAAAACGACGTTCCTCCCACAAGTCCTAACGGCGGTGGAAACGGTGGCGGAGGAAATGGCGGTGGCGGAAATCCGCCGAAGCCGAGTCCCAATACACCCGGTACTCCTACAGAGCCCACTCCCGGAAATGTCTTGGGAAAGAATCGTGATCCCGAAAGCAATCCGGAAACAGTCGCTACTGTGCTTGGTGTAGACAAGACCGTCCCTTCCGTTTTGGGAGCAGGACGAGGAATTGTAAAAACGGAAGATGCTTCACGGATGCCGATCTACCTTTTATTCTTCGCTTTAACAGCTTGCGGCCTTACGGCAACGGTTCTTTATGAAAGAAAAAGAGCAAAGAGATAAAAGATAAATCTCCATTCCAAGTAATACTATATAAAAAACCGACAGAAACGGCATAAGCCGTGTACCGACCCCCAAAAGTTAGACCTAAAATTCTAACAATTGGAGGTCGGTTTTTTTTTGCAACTTCTCTTCTTCCCTATTCTGAACAAGTTTAAAGGTTTCAATTCTCTATTCAAAAAACTTTCTATCCAAAAAAAAAATTTATAGTTTTAAGGAATCTTTACGGCAGGAAGGATATTTTTTCACAAAATAGACAATTATTTTTTTATTAATGAAATTAATTGTACAAATAATACAATTATGAAGAAAAATTTCAATTTTTTATTTATATTTTATTAATATTTTGACTCAAGCACTTCCATATATTTATTTTAATCTCTTGAAATCTTTTTTCTATATGGTAAAGTGTGTTCGATAAGAATTTATTAATGTTTCATTAAGAAAGAATAAGGAGAAGAAGATTATGAAAGCAAAGAGACAGATTTTGTCCCTTTTGCTTGCACTTGTGATGGTTTGGCAGGGATTCTCCTTTGCCAATGCTGCAGGAAGCAATCAAGATGGGATAAACCTTGAAAACGAAGCAGTAGAAATCGCTTCCTCTACGGAGGAAAAGCGCGAGGAAGCTCCAAATGTAGAGCTCACTGAAAACGGTAGTAAGGAAGAAACAAACAGAGTTGCAGAAGAAGCGAATGAGGCTAATGACGAAGATGGCTTCGATGATTTAGCCATGCTTGAGGAGCTGAGCAAGAACTTCAGCGAAGAAGATTTGAATGCTTTAATCGCTGCATCAGCAACGGAAGTTGCCGGTGCACCTAAGGCAATCGATGGAGTTTTGTCCAATTACAAATTGACAGTTGATAATGCAGATGTACAAGACGGAACCACTATTACAAGCTACCAGAGTCTGCAATTTAAAGCGGACATCCATATTGATTCTTCAAAGAATGTAAAGAAAGACGATTACATTCTGATTAAACTTCCGGATGTTTTAAAGTCTGAAAGCAGTAAGTTCTCTATCCCCGGTAAGGATGATACAGGTAAGTCCATCACCTTGGCAGAGGGAATCTATGATGCGGGAAGTAAGGAGATTAAGATTACCTTTACTAAGGAAGTTGAAAACTATACCGCAACTTCCGGAAATGTATACTTTGCTGCAAGTATAGATAAATCCGTTCTCAAAGAATCGACAAAAAATGCCCCCTTACAGATTACCGTAAACAACAAAACGGAAATTAACCATACGGTAAACTATGAGGTAACGAACAGGGACAACCCGGTTAGTTTCTGGAAAGCCTCAGATAGAAAGATGTTCCTGGTCACCGACAAAAAAGGAATTACGCATTACTTAATTCAGTATAAGATTACTATTGATGAACGAAATGTAATAAGAGTAGCAGGAGCCGGTAATTTAAAAAATGTTAAATTGGTGGATCAATTAATCTCTCCTGAACTGAGTTACTTTGATCCAACTAAGAGCGATTTAACAGAAAGTGATATAAAAACCTATTCTCCCACAATGCAAAAGGGAAACTGGTATTCCGTAAACTGGGTAAACAATAAATGGGAAAATGCAACAACCGATGATGAGAACAGTCCGGATAGAGGAAGTTCATGGAAGCTTAGAAAGCCGGATAATCCCAATGAAGACGCTGAACCCAATCCTTGGAATCCGACATATGCAGAAGACGGAAAAAGTTTTACGTATACTATTGGAGATTTAAATCCAAGAGACGGCTATACCTTTGTTTACTACGCAGAAATTAATGATACGCCAAAGACAACAGCATACAACAATCAGGCAAAGCTTGTGGGGGACTCCAATATTAAGCACGACTTAAAAGTCAGAGATTCCTTCGTGAATATCGAGGGTGGTATTTTAAACGGATTAAACACTTATACCATTCAGATTAAAAAAACGGATGACAGCGTTCCCGGACAGCCTTTAAAAGATGCGGAATTCACCCTTAAGAAAAAGGGAAGTAGCTATACCAAAACTGCGAAAACGGATGATAATGGTATCATAAACTTCGATGGTCTTCTCTATGCAGACTATGAATTGGAGGAGACTAAAGCTCCGGATGGCTATGATATTTTGAATGCCGGTCCTATCTCTATTACTACAGATGATTTGACGAACCCCGATAATGTTAATAAAACCTTTGTTGTAAAAGTTACCAACAAAAAGAAGGAAGATCCACAGAAGGAAACCGTAGCTTTCTCCGTAGAAAAGCAATGGATTGTAGATGCGGCAAATCCCGCTACAATTCCGGCAACAATTGAAGTTTACCTTAAAAAGAACGGAGTAAAGGATCCTGATCAAAAGCTTGTATTATCCGCAACAAACAACTGGAAGGCATCCTTCTCCAATCTTCCAAAAGAAGATGCGCAGGGAAGAGCTATTAACTATGGTATTGAAGAAGTTACGGTAGAAGGTTTTACTGTAGGAATTGCAGGGGATGCAGCAAATGGATTCACTGTTACAAATTCACAGAAGCCTACCGTTCCCCCGACACCTCCGACACCGGCTACTCCTTCGGAGATTCCTCCGACACCTCCGACACCGGCCACTCCTTCGGAGATTCCTCCGACACCGACTACTCCGAGTACTCCTTCAGAGATTCCTCCGACTCCGACGACACCGAGCACTCCTTCGGAGATTCCTCCTGTAACTCCGGGCGGTGGCGGAAATAATCCGAGAACTCCGGGCGGCGGCGGAAACACACCGAATAATCCTGGTGGCGGTGGCAATACACCGAATCCTCCGACACCTCCTTCAGAGCATCCTGGAGAAGTTCTTGCCGCTGTTCGTACGCCGGAAGGAAATGTTCTCGGCGCAGAAAGACCTGCCGTTTTAGGCGTAGGTCGCGGTTATACCAAAACAGAGGATTCAAGAAACATCTGGATGAACCTTGCGCTCTTTGCTATGGCAGGCCTTGGCTTCTGCACAAGCCTCTTTGCAGGGAGAAAAAAGAGAAGCAGTAGATAAACAATGAAAGGGAAGGGCTTAAACGGCTCTTCCTTTTTTCATTGCAATTCCTTGTATTTTTTATTTTAAACCTTTTCAAACTGTTTTAACGCTTGCAGAAGAAGGGGAATTCAAGTTATAGTGTAGGAAAGCAATAATAATTGAATTTTTTAGAAGGGAGGTATTTCCTATGCTTGCATTAAATGGTTATTATGACGGAAAACAGATACAAACTTTTGAACAAGTTCATGCCAAAAAAAATCAAAAACTTATCATTACTGTATTAGACGAGTTCATCGAGGAAAAGCCTCTAAAGGCTTCTACATCCGCAAGAGGCTCCTTATCTAAATATGCTAATACAAATTTATGGAATAAGGAAAATAATGCATGGAACGAAATGGTAGGAAAAAAATATGGTTCTACTTGATGCAAATGCAGTATTGAGATACATTTTAAACGACCATATCGATATGGCTTCCGAAGTCTCAGAGCTAATTAGTAATGGTAAAGCCTTTGTTCCCATTTTTGTTTTAGCCGAAGTTGTTTATGTATTGACCGGGGTCTATCAAGTTAACAAATCTTCTTTAAAAGAATCCTTGCTTACCTTCCTTTTAGAAGTAAATGTTGATGACAGAGATGTTTTAGAGCTTGGCATTCAATGCTTTGCTGAAAAAAATTTAGACTTTGTAGACTGCATTTTATATGCATATAAATTTTATAAAAAATACGATGTTTTCTCTTTTGATCGGAAACTAAACAAACTATTAGATACTGTTTCCTTTAATGAATGACTCCTTATTGCATAACTTTCTCATCTCGTAGCCTTTGCTGCGGGATTTTTCTTGTACTTGCAAAAATGCAATTTTTTCAGTAAAATCTAAGGGACTTTGTATACAAAGAGGATTGTGTAGTCAAGGGGATTACTATGGATGAAATCGAGCTGAGAGCTCACGGAAAGATAAATCTTTCTTTGGATGTGTTGGGACGAAGGAATGACGGCTATCATGAAGTAAAGATGATTATGCACACAGTTGCCCTTCATGACGGTATTTTTATAAAAAAAGAGAGAGAAAGAGGAATCCGGATGGAATGTAATCTCCCCTCTCTCCCCACAAATGAAGAGAATCTCATGGTTAGAGCCGCAAAGGCTATTATGGATGAGTTCTCCATCGAAGAAGGATTAAGCTTACGGCTCATGAAACGTCTTCCTGTTGCTGCCGGTATGGCCGGAGGCTCTGCTGATGCTGCTGCGGTGTTTCACGGGATAAATCAACTCTTCCATCTGAACTTAAGTACAGAGGAACTGGAAAAGCGTGCTGTAAAGCTCGGTGCCGATATTCCATTCTGCCTGCATAAAGGTTGTTCTCTTTCGGAGGGAATTGGAGAAAAGCTCTGTAAACTTCCCACTCTTCCACCCTGCACCATCCTTTTGGTAAAACCTGCATTTTCCCTATCTACAAAGTTGATTTATGAGAATCTTCACTTGAAAAATATCACTGACGCAGAACATCCCGATGTGGACAGAATGATAAAGGAATTGGAAAGTGGATCTTTGGAAGATATTTGTGCGCTTGGCGGCAATCTCTTGGAGAAAGTCAGTATTTCTCTCAGGCCGGAAATTCAAGTATTGAAGGACTTTTTTATAAAGGAGGGCGCGCTGCTTTCCCTTATGAGCGGATCCGGTCCAACCGTTTTCGGTATTTTCCCGGAAAAAGAAAAGGAAAAAGCGAAAATGATACTTCAAAGCCTTCGTAGTGGAGAACATAAAGATCTAATTGAGAATGCCTGGATTACAGAGGCTTATGCTTAATTAAGACAAAGAGAGTTTCCACTTTATGGCATACATATAATAGATAGATAAAAAAACTCCCTATTAGCGCATCAGACATAACTGCAATACCCCATTCAATATAGGAAATGTTTTTAAAGGAGGATAGTATGGGTAGCGATTTCACAATCAATATGAACGAATATCTCCCGCTTCGGGACTTGGTTTTTAACACACTTCGGCAGGCAATCCTAAAGGGGGAGTTGAAACCGGGCGAAAGGCTCATGGAGATTCAGCTTGCAGAAAAGCTCGGGGTGTCCAGAACTCCCATTCGCGAAGCGATTCGTAAGCTGGAACTGGAGGGGCTGGTACTCATGATTCCTCGGCGTGGAGCTGAAGTCGCAAAAATCTCCCATAAGTCCCTACAGGATGTTTTAGAGGTACGCGGTGCACTGGAAGAACTCGCTACAGACCTTGCCTGCCAGCGCATCACCGAAGAGCAGTTACTGGCGCTTCAAGAGGCGGAAAAACATTTTAAAAAAATCGTGGAGACCGGTACGGAGATGGAGATTGCCGAAGCCGATGAAGCTTATCACGATATCATTTATACCGCTACCGGAAACAAGCGTTTAATTCAGATGATTAACAACCTCCGGGAGCAAATGTATCGTTACCGCTTGGAGTATATTAAGGACGAAGCGCAGCGCGGAACTCTGATTAGCGAGCACGAAAAGATTCTGGAAGCCATCCGCATTCGAGACATCATTCGTGCAAAGGCCTTGATGAAGGAGCATATTGATAATCAGGAAATTACCGTATCCAAGAATCTGAACGAAGCGGAGGAGCGCAGTAGACAATCTGCAAAAAAACGTTAAATCAAGAAATACAGAATTGTTTGAAAAGTAAGAAATATAATCCTTCTCTGAACAAAGAATTTTAACAATTGTATTCTATAATGGATAAGTCTCTAAAGGCTTTTCCAGGAAGGAGCACAAAATGAAGAAAATTGTATTATTGATAGGAGTAGTCGGTTTACTTGGTCTGATGGCTTGCGCGAAGAAAGCCACTACGGAAACGACAAAAGCTGCCGAAGTCTCAACGGAAATCACATCGGGGGATGAAGGCGAAAAAAAGGATACAGAGTCTAAGGACGGTACGGAAAAAGCAAGTGAAGTAGAGAATGAAGCAAAAGGAAAGGAATCCGGCAAGAAAGAAAAGAAGGATTTAACCGTAATCAACGGAACCATTACCGATGCCGCCATGTTTAGTGTAAGCATCCAAGGAAATGACGGAAAAGATTACGAGCTGACAAAGACCGAGAAAAGTGATCTTTCCGGACTCTCACAGGGTATTGAAATCGGCACCAAGGTTGAAGTAACCTTCGATAAGGATATGAACATCATCTCCATGGTTGATCCGGGGAAATAAAGATATGACTTTTCATCAGAAAAGTCATTTTGTATTCATAACACCTACTCCATTATCCGGATAAAGCGTTTGGAGACGTCGGCACTTGCAGAGAGCAAGCTATGTGAAGCTCGATGCTTAGTGCTGCTACGTCGGAACCGAGCGCGAGCGTCTTTAGACGGGTAATGGAGTGGGGTGTTTATTGATTATACAAAACGACTTCTCCCCTCCTCCTGCTTTCTTCAACAAGAATCAACCTTTGGTTCTTAGACCCCCGGAAGAGGAGCGTGATATCTTTTTCCGCTTCTATAAAGCGTCCGTCCACAAGGACGGTAAGGTATGAAAAGAGCTCTTCGAGTTCTTTTTTTTCTTCCCCTTTTCTGGAAAGAAGCTCCTCGTAGGTATAGCCGGAATAGCACCAGATGTCCTTTTTCGGGAGCCTTTCCCTTAGTTTCCGAAGAAGTGGCAAAAGGGCACGAAGATTCGCAGGATATAGAGGCTCTCCGCCAAGTAGACTCAAGCCCTGAATCTCCGCCTTGGAAACAGCCTTAAGAATCTTCTCCTCCACTTCCTCCGTATACTTTTCTCCATATTCATAATTCCAGGCAATCTCGTTAAAACAGCCCGGACAGGCATGAGGACAGCCGGAGACAAAGAGACTGACTCTTATCCCCGGCCCGTTTGCCACATCGAAATATTTCACTTCTGCATAATGCATGGTTTTCTTCCCCTAAAAGATAAAAACATCCACAATGATGTGTATATTGAAATAAGGGGTAATCTGAGCCCGTGGGTACTTGCGAAAAACAAATGAAATGCAGTTTTTCGCTTAGTATCCCCTACGTGGCGAGGTTAGCGAGAGCGTGCCCCTGTTTCAATATACACATCATGTGGAAGCATAATTTTATGCGCAGAAATAAAGTCTACAGGTGCAACACCCGATCCTTTATCTCCTGTGTTCTCCCCTGATTCCAAAACTGCGTTCCGATATAACCGCAGGTTCTTCTTGCCACGGAAAGCTGTTCCTGATTCGTATTTCCGCAGTTCGGGCAGCGCCACTGGAGCTTGCCGTAGCTGTCTTCGATAATCTGAATCTCTCCGTCAAAGCCGCAGGCACAGCAGTAATCGGACTTGGTATTCAGCTCCGCATACATGATGTTCTCATAGATAAACTTCATGAGGCTCAGTACCGCCGGAATGTTGTTTTGGAGATTCGGTACCTCCACATAGCTGATTGCGCCGCCCGGAGAAAGCTTCTGGAAATCCGCCTCAAAGGAAAGCTTCGAGAAGGCATCGATTTTCTCCGAAACGTGTACATGGTAGGAGTTCGTAATATAGTTCTTGTCCGTCACCCCGGGAATCTCCCCGAAGCGCTTCTTTAAAGCCTTTGCAAACTTATAAGTAGTGGATTCCATAGGAGTACCGTATACGGAGTAGCTGATATTCTCTGCCGCTCTCCAGGTCTTGCAGGCCTCATTCAGCTTTTCCATAACCTTTAAAGAGAACTCTCTTCCCTGCTCTGTCGTATGAGAAACACCGAGCATACGGACACACATCTCGTAAAGCCCTGCATAGCCGAGAGAAATGGTGCTGTAGTTGTTAAAGAGGAGCTTATCGATGGTCTCTCCCTTCTTCAGTCTTGCGAGTGCGCCGTACTGCCAAAGAATCGGTGCCACATCGGAAACCGTGCCGAGGAGTCTCTCATGACGAAGACGAAGTGCCTTATGGCAAAGCGCGAGGCGCTCATCCAAAATCTCCCAGAACTTCTCCATATCGCCCTCGGAAGAGCAAGCCACATCCACTAAATTGATGGTTACTACACCCTGATTAAAACGACCGTAGTACTTATGCTTTCCGTTTTCTCCGAGTCCTTCTTTGTCTTCCGTAAGGAAGGAACGGCAACCCATACAAGGATATACGTCTCCTCCCTTATACTCCTTCATCTTCTTTGCGGAAATGTAGTCGGGCACCATCCTCTTTGCCGTGCACTTTGCGGAAAGTTCGGTCAAATAATAGTAAGGAGAGTTTTCAAAAATATTGTCCTCATCCAAAACGTAAATGAGCTTCGGGAAAGCAGGGGTAATCCATACGCCCTTTTCATTTTTCACCCCCTGCATTCTCTGTCGAAGCACCTCTTCAATAATCAGGGCAAGGTCATCCCGTACCGGTCCCTTCTCCACTTCATCAAGGTACATAAACATCGTCACAAAGGGAGCCTGTCCATTACAGGTCATAAGGGTAATCAGCTGATACTGGATAGTCTGGATACCGCTCTTGATTTCTTCTCGTAAGCGGCGGTTCACGATTTTAGTGATGATTTCCTCATCCATGCTTTCACCGGTTTCTTTTCTCTCCTCGATGACAGCTTCTCTTATCTTCTGTCTGGAAATGTCCACAAAGGGCGCTAAGTGGGAAAGCGTAAAGGACTGTCCGCCGTACTGATTGGAAGCCACCTGTGCCACAATCTGTGTGGTTACATTGCAGGCAGTAAAGAAGCTGTGCGGCTTCTCAATCATCGTTTCGGAAATCACGGTTCCGTTCTGAAGCATATCCTCCAAGTTAATAAGGTCACAGTTATGCTCCTTCTGCGCATAGTAATCGGAATCATGAAAATGGATCATGCCTTCCTCATGGGCATGCACAATATCTTCCGGAAGTAAGAGTCTCCTGGTTAAATCCTTGGAAACCTCTCCCGCCATATAGTCTCTCTGTGTGGAGTTGATAACCGGGTTCTTGTTGGAGTTTTCCTGCTTTAACTCTTCATTGGCCTGATCAATGAGTGCCAAGATATCGTCGTCCGTGGAGTTCGCCTTTCTCGCCATCTCTCTCTTATAACGATAACGAACATACTTCTGCGCCACCTCATAGCCGCGCATCTCCATGATGGCGGTCTCTACCATATCCTGAATCTCTTCAACATTTACAGCATAGCTTTTCGCCTGAATCTTCTTGACCACAGACTCTGCAGCTGCCTGAATCTGGAAGCTGTTTAACTGAAAGATGGGATCTACCTCATGATTGGCCTTCTCAATAGCATGAACAATCTTTGAGACATCAAACTTTACTTCTTTTCCATTCCGCTTAATGACATTCTTCATGAGTAAAACTTCCGTTTCCATATTTCCCCCTATCCGTGAAAAAAAGCCGGAAAAGACAATCTTTCCAGGCTTTATGAATCCTTAAACTTGTATGTATAACTTAGCCTTGTTTTCAAAAATGAACATGATATTGTTTTGAATTTTTGATTCTGCACTACATATTGTGTTTTCGCTCCTTATCATACGACAAAAGCTCTATTTTGAAAAGGGGAAATCCTATAAAAATAAATACAAAAAAAGAGGAAAATTTTATACACTTTTCCTCTTTCAAAATAAAACTCTGCATCCCTTAAAGGATCGTCTTTAAGAACTCAAAAAAGGACTGTAAAAAAAACACAATAATAAATATTTTTGGGCAATATAGGTCTGAATGCGGGGGTAGTCTGAGCCCGATACTTGCGAAAAACAAGAGAAACGCAGTTTTTCGCTTAGTATCCGTTACGAGGCGAAGCTAGCGAGAGCGTGCCCCCATTTCAGACCTATATTGCTCAAGAATTAATTTGATTTTTTACAGCCCTGATAAAATTTACTTAAAGAAATTAACCGGATTATAGCTCTTTTCATTTCGTATTGTTGTGCTTTCCTCATGCCCCGGAAAAACCAAGGTATCATCCGGAAGCAGAAAGAGCTTTTCTCGTATACTTTTGATAATGTCCTTCTCGCTTCCGCTAAATAAATCCGTTCTTCCGTAGGACTCCAAAAAGAGCGTATCGCCACTGAAAAGATAGGGAATTTCTCCTGCCAAAAAGTAGCAGACAGAGCCCTTAGTGTGTCCCGGACTTGTGATGACTTTCCATTTCCTTCCAAGAAATTCCAGTTCCTCCCCGTCATGAAGAGGAATGAATTCCTTAATCTCCACACTGTCCTCCGGATCTCTTCCGGAAAGATTCAGTTCTCCGTCTCCGAGCATTTCCCGCTCTTCTTTAGCTGCATATAACGGGATCTTGTACTTCTCTCTAAGTGCCGGTACCGCCAAAATATGATCGAAATGCCCGTGGGTGAGCAGAATCGCTTCCGGCTTTAAGCCCTCCTCTTCTATGAAGGAAATGATTCTTTCCTCCTCCGCACCGGGATCAATCACAACCGCTTCCTTCGTATCCTTGTCATAAACAATATAGCAGTTTGTCCCAACGATTCCCACTAAGATTCGTTTTACTTGCAACATTTACCCCTTACCTCTCTCTATTTCATAAACACCCTGAATCTTTCTGAGCTTTCCTATGATTGTATTCAAAACCTCCCTGTTCGGCACCTCAAAGGACAGAAGAATCGTTACCTTTCCGTTCTTTGCGGAGTGGGTATTCATCCCCTGTATCGCAATATTGTCATCCGCTAAAACCTTGGAAATGTCTACAATTAAGCCGATTCTGTTGTTGGTAAAAAGCTGTAATTCCGTAGAATAGCTCTCTCCGTTTCCGGGGTTATTATCCCACTCCACCTCAATTCGGCGTGCCTTCTCATCCTCAGATAAATCCATGATGTTAATGCAGTCGGTACGGTGAACCGTGATTCCTCGTCCTCTTGTCACAAAGCCGACCACCTCGTCTCCCGGTACAGGGTTGCAGCATCTTGCATAGCGTACCGCAAGGTCATGAATCCCCTTTACAATGATACCGGACTTGGACTTTCGGATTACCTCCGGCTTCTTTGTCAGATCTTCAATATTCTTTAAAACCGTCTTATCATCAATACTCTTGTCTTCCGCCTTGTGCTTTGCATCGAGAAGCTTCGAAATAACCTGTGACTCTTTGATACCGCCTCGTCCCACTGCCGCAAGCACGCTGTCCCAGTCTCTATAGCTGTATCTGCGCAAAACTGCCGCAATATACTCGGGCTTGGTCAACTCCGGGAGGGAAAGCCCCTTAGCCTTCACATATTTATCCAAAAGGTCCTTACCGCGATCCTGATTCTCATCCTTCTGCTCGTGTCTGAACCATTGGTTAATCTTATTTTTCGCCTGGGTGGACTTTACAATTTTCAGCCAATCTCTGGATGGTCCCCTGGAGTTTTGGCTGGTGATGATGTCTACCCGGTCTCCATTTTGTAATTGGTACTCTATCGGAACAAGCTTATCGTTGACCTTTGCCCCCACCATCTTATTTCCCACGGCAGAGTGGATGGAATAAGCAAAGTCAATCGGCGTAGAGCCCTGCGGCAGGTTTTTGACATCTCCCGTCGGTGTAAAGCAGTAAACATTTTCATTGAAGAGAGAGAGGTCGGACTTCACCATGTTCATAAATTCCTTGGAATCCGACTCGTCTTTTTGCCACTCTAAAATCTCATGCAGCCACTTCATCTTGGACATCTCCGTCTCCGTGGCTTTCTCGTTGGATCCGCCCTGCTCCTTGTACTTCCAATGCGCCGCAATACCGAACTCTGCGGTTCTGTGCATCTCATAGGTACGAATCTGTATCTCAAAGGGCACTCCGTCTCTTCCGATAACAGTGGTATGAAGAGACTGATACATATTGGGCTTGGGCATCGCGATATAGTCTTTGAAACGGCCCGGAATCGGAGTGTACATCTTGTGAATTACCCCCAGCACCGCATAGCAGTCCCGCACCGTCTCCACAATGATACGAATCGCAAAAAGATCATAGATCTGGTCTATGGTCTTGTTCTGATTCACCATCTTCTTGTATATCGAGAAGAAATGCTTGATTCTTCCCTTAATATTCGCTTCAATACCGCTTTCTTCTATATGTTCCCGCACCTCTTCCACGATGGAGTTGATCCGGTCTTCTCTTGCCTCTCTCTTAAAGTGCACCTTATCCGCAAGGTCATAATAAACTTCCGGCTCCAGGTACTTTAAAGAAAGATCGTCCATCTCAATCTTAATCTTACTGATACCGAGTCGATCCGCAAGAGGGGAGTATATCTCCAAAGACTCTCTCGCCTTCTCCTTTCGCTTTTCCGGACTCTGGTATTCCAGCGTTCTTAAGTTATGCAAACGGTCCGCAAGTTTTATGATAATCACACGGATGTCCTTTGCCATGGAGACGAACATTTTCCGCAGATTCTCCGCCTGCATCTCCACCTTGTCGGAATTCAGATTCAACTGTGTCAGCTTGGTTACACCGTCCACAAGACTTGCCACATCCGGATTGAATTCCGCCTCCAGGTCCTTTAAGGTCATACCGGTGTCTTCCACCACATCGTGAAGAAGCCCTGCCGCAATCGTTTCCTTATCCATTTCCAAGTCGGCAAGGATGATGGCTACGCAGAGGGGATGAATAATATATGGCTCCCCTGATTTTCTCTTCTGGTCCTTATGTTGCTCCTTCGCCACTTCGTATGCCTTCGTAATCATGGAAAGGTCTTCGGAAGGGTGGTAGGAACGCACATTTTCAAGAAGCATCTGCAAGAGCTCTTCAGGTGGAGTATTGTCCTTAGGTCTTTCTAAGGGTCGGTCTTCCTTCTTGTCTAAAAGCATAATGACTCCATTCTTTGATATAGGAGTATTTTACTCTGTTCCTTAAGCCTTGTCAAAATGAGTCTATTTCACTCGTATTTTAAGTAGATAGCCATCCCTATCCTTTTCCTAAGGATAAGTTTTCAAAATATCGCAGTTCTTTTTTCTTTTTTAAGCTTCCAGTCACAATTCTGTCATATCTTCTTTTTATGCTTAGAGCAAAGGTATATTTTTGTGAATCTTGTCGATATATAAGAAGACGAGAATGAAAAGTGGGAGGTTTCACTTTTATGAATATTTTGTTCTTCATGACTCCTAAGTGTGATGTAGCTTATGTGGAGGAAGAGGATAGTCTGCGGAACACTCTGGAAAAAATGGAATATCATCGGTATTCTTCTATTCCCGTTTTAACAAAGGACGGAAAGTTCGCCGGAACTCTGACAGAAGGTGATTTGCTCTGGGAGATAAAAAATCAGTTGAAATTAGACCTTCGGGAAGCGGAAAAAATCATGGTAAAGGATATCCCCATGTGTAAGCACTATGAAGCCGTGGATATCAACAGTTCCATGGAAAGCTTGGTACATAGGGCTGTAACTCAAAACTTTGTGCCTGTAGTCGATGACTTGGGGCACTTTATCGGGATGGTAAAGAGGAGGGAAATCATGAACTACCTCTATCGCCATGCAGACTTCCAAAACTTTGGGCATAGCGACATCATGGCTTTCCCCGTGGAGGATTCCTCTCTGACAGGGTAGTTTTCTATCCGAAAGCCCGTGCGCCTCGCGTGTGATACTCATAATACAAGATACCGCACAATTCGCGTGTGACACTTGTTATAAACCATATCGCACGATGCGCGTGCGATACTTGTTAAGAATAAAAGAGAGCATCTAGAATTTCCGGATGCCCTCTTCTTCTTTTTCTCCCGTTTTTTCTATTTTCCGAATCTCAACTGTATAGGATGCGCCGGTTTCGAGTCTCACCTCTACCGTTTCACCCTCTCTCTTCCCGACAATCGCCTTTCCCAGCGGGGAAATATTGGAGATTTTCCCCTCCAAGGACTGTCCGCGTATAGAAGTCACGAGTCGATAGACTTCCTCTTCTCCTTCCTCAGGAAAGAACAGGGTCACCGTATCATTGATTCCAACTTCACCGTCCTTACTCTCCGTAGAAATCACCTTGGCAAACTTCAGAATTCTCTCCAGGTAACGGATGCGGGATTCATTTTGATTCTTCTCCCGCTTTGCGGCATAATATTCAAAATTCTCGGACAAATCCCCCTGCGCTCTTGCTTCTTTTACCGCTTCTATCAGCTTCGGACGCGTCTCCAGCTTTCGCTTTACAATCTCTTCTTCTATTTTTCGGACATCTTCTTTCGTTAATTCTTCAGACATGACCCTATTTTCCTTCGTAGCAGATCAAGGATTCCAATTTATAGCCGGAAAGCTTCTTCCTGCCCTCCAAGCCGGCAAGCTCCATCACAACGGAAATCTTCACTACTTCTCCGCCAAGCATTTCTACAAGCTTACAAGCGGCCTCCAGGGTTCCTCCGGTAGCAATGAGATCATCCACGATAACCACCTTTGTTCCCTTCTTTATGGCGTCCTTATGAATCTCCACCTCCGCCTTTCCGTACTCAAGATCGTAAGCAACGGAAATCGTCTCCCGGGGAAGCTTTCCTTTCTTTCTTACCGGAACAAAACCTTTGTGAAGCTCATAGGCAATTGCCGTTCCGAAGATAAAGCCTCGGCTTTCCAAACCGATGACCAGGTCAAAGTCAATCCCCTCTAACGAACGAATGAGCCCGTCCACAGAATCTTTTAAACCGTCAGGATCCTGAATCAGGGAAGTAATGTCTCTGAAAATGATCCCCTTCTCCGGAAAATCCGGAATAGATAAAACATAATCCGCCAAATGCTCTTTTTTCATACTCTCCTCTTTTCTTAATCTCTTGCCTGAACCTCCAATAACAGACAAGGATTATCTCCTATAAGCCGTTGCCGCGTGATTAAGCAAGAGTCCTTGTGCACAAAGTTCCGTTTCTATTTACGCATTGCGAAACTTTGCCGCATAGCTCTGTATTGCCGCTACCGTCTTCCCGTCCGTAAGCTTCCCTGCATAAATTAATTCCTGCAGGTCCGAAAGTTCCCATTCTTCCAAGAAAATCTCTTCATCGATATCAAAATGTTGTTCGCCCTTTTTCAAATCTCTTGCCACATAGATGCCGATTTTTTCATCCAAAAAGGCAACGGTTGTGTTGACATAGAGTAGGAACTCCCAGTTTTCGCTGCTGTAGCCCGTTTCTTCGGAAAGTTCTCTCTTCGCACAAAGAAGAAAATCCTCATCTTCACTGTCCCTCTTTCCGGCAGGAATCTCCAGGGTAAACCTGCCCAAAGCATGTCTGTACTGCCTGACCATAAGAATCTTCCCGTCGGGAAGAACCGGAAGTACGGCCGAGGCTCCCATATGATGAATAAAATCCCAGTGGGTCTTGTGCCCTCCCACATCCACATAGTCATCATACACTTCCAAAACGGAACCCTTATATTTTAGACTCCGTTCAATCAGCTTTACCGGCTTTTTTTCTTCGATGTCTTCTACATGAAAGTCTTTTTGCTCTTCTCTCATATTGTCCTTCCGTTTCGTGATTTTCCATCTCTTTCAAACTCATCTATTTTACCATGATTATGGACGGATTACCATAAAACGGAATGCCTCTTCTTTTAGATTGGCATTCCGTTTTGCATTTTTTTTTTATTTCTTTTCGTTTTTTTCTCGTTTATTTCTTTTCTAGTTTATATCTTTTCCAGTTCTACATGAGAAACGCCGTAGCCGGCCTTATTGATCCACTCTCGAATCTCCATCTCCGTATGCTCTTCCTTCATCCGGACTTCTGCCGTTTTACTCTTTAAATCAACCTTTCCCCAAACACCGTGTACTGCATTTAAGGCACTCTCCACCTTCTTCTTGCAGTTCTCACAATGCATATCTTCAACAGTAACGACTGCTTTAAAGGGATAGTGACTCAAGTCCTGATCCTCCGCTTTTACTTCATGCACGGAACAGGATCCGCCTCCGCAGCAACCGTTCTTTCCTCTTTTTATGACACTCTGCACCGCAAAATATATGATTACGATTACAAGTCCTATAATGATATAATTTCCCATATCTGCCTCCATAATTAATCGGTTTAACACAACTAACTATGCTAGACTTTTTTCGTCATTTGTCAAGTGCATTCTTTATTTCTCTTTTTTTATTCCTCTTCCTCTTTTTTCTCTTCCGGCTCAATCAAGCGCACTATCGTCTTTCCGATTCTGTGATTCTTGATCTCCGCTACATCAATACTGAGATTATCCGTATCCAGATGGAAGCTCGTTCCGTCCTCCGGAACCTTTCCGAGAATTCCCATGATATATCCGCCGAAGGTATCGGCCGCTTCCAAGTCCAGATTAATCTTAAGTTCCTCATTTACATCCTCTAGATCGGCTGTCCCCAGAATAATCCATTCATTTTCCGTTACCGCTTCAATCGGATCCGGCTCCGGTATCTCATCCTCTTCATGCAAATCTCCTACAAGCGCTTCAATCAGGTCATGGAGAGTCACAATTCCCGTCATTCCGCCATACTCATCCAGTACCACGGCATAGTACTTCCGCTCCTTTTTCATGGTTTCAAACAAATCGGAAACCTTCATGTTTTGAGAAATAAAGAAGGGGCGTTCCACCGCATTTTTCATTACGTTGGGGCGGCTTAAGTCATTTAAACGGAAATAGTCTTTGGTGTTCAGGATTCCGATAATGTCGTCATCGTCTTCTCCGCAGATTGGATAACAGGCATAGCGGTGCTCATGTATGGTTCTCCTCCACTGCCTATCCGTATCCTCTATATAAAGCATTGCCACATCCGTTCTATGGGTGCAGACTTCCTCCACTATCAAATCCTTAAATTCAAAGACATTCTGGATAAATTCGTTTTCCGAGGATTCAATGGTTCCTTTCTCCATCCCTTCGTCTACCATCAAAAGTATATCCTCTTCAGAAATGCGTGTTGCATCCTCATCCGGGTCAATACCGATCAAACGAAGAATGGCGTTGGTCGATGCGGAAAGAAGAAAGACCAAAGGTGTACTGATAAGAGAAACAAAGCCGAGTATCGACGCAATATTCAGAGCAATTGCTTCTGTATGTACCTGCGCAAGCCTCTTCGGTACCAGTTCTCCAAAAACAATACTGATGTAAGATAATACAAGGGTAATCAGGACAATAGAAATAGGATGAATCACACCTATGCTGAAAGAGGGAAGGAAGCGGAGCGCCAAAGCATCCAACAAGCCTGCAAAACTCTCCGCCGCAAAGGCACTCGAGAGAAATCCCGCCATGGTGATCGCCACCTGTATGGTCGACAAAAAGCGAGAGGGCTCCTCCGTAAATTGCAAAAGCTTCTTTGCTTTTTTATTTCCCTCTTCGCTCAGTTTCTTTACTTTTGCTTCTCCTACCTGTAGTACCGCGATTTCCGCACAGGAAAAAAATCCATTGACCAAAATCAATACAAATAAGAGTACAACTCTTCCCAGCATAATGCTTTTTTAATCCTCCTTTATGCAACGAGAAAAAGGCATAGCAGCAATCCACTATACCTTCTTCTTGATCCTCAATATAAAAATACTTCTTTTTTCTTACTTAGAGTAGGGTTTTGCGTATTCCCGTCCCCGTCGTCCTCCATGACTGTTCCTTTCCAAAGCTGTATATCATGAATCTTTTTACTTCTTTAACTTTTCTCCGCAAAGGAACATCATTTCTCTATGCTCCCGGCAGGAAATATTATCGGAATTATACGGAAACTTCCTTGTTTTGTCAAATTCTACGCTTTTTTCAGCCATGTGAACTTCAAAAATCACTCTTTAATCGATTACGGAATTATATCTGGAAGTCACATCCGAACCGCATTCTGCAAGATGCTCCAATGAACCGTCTGCAGTTCTTAAAATCAACTTCTCCGCTTCAGAGTATTCTCTCTGCTCCTCTACGCGAGAAATCAGCGCCTGAGTCTGTACCTTAAAGTTTACTACCGCATCATAGAACAGACCAAGCTGTGTACTTTGGTATGTTTCAAAGCCTTCCTTTTCCTGTTCCGCTTTATCTTTGTAGTTTGTTGCAAACTCAGCCAAAATGGAAGAATACTCCTCATACTTAGGCTTAATGTCCGTTACATCCAGAGAAAGAATATTTTCATCCGAAACACTTTCCTGCGTATAGATAACATTCATAATCTCGGACTTCAGTACTGTGAGCTTCAGCATCTGATAGCGAATCGTGTAGCCCTCTTTTTCCAAACGCTCCAGATCCTTTTTCTGCTGCTCTTTCAGGATGTCTCTTAAGCTGTTCAAGAAAGGAACACGCAAATCATCATAGCTGTTTACGGCAGGAACAAAACGAGTATGAATTTCCTCTCCCTTTGCATAATTATCGTCCAGATAGCTCTTCTGCTTTCCGTAGTCCGCCGCTTCATCCAAAACCTGCATCAGGTTTCTCAATGCGGGAATCAATTCCATAGCTGCATTATCTACATCCGGATAGGCCGTGCCGAGATCCGCCTGAGACTCCACGGTATCCAGAAAATCATAATTTGTAGAAGAAAAACCGTTCGCGATATAATATCCGTTCTCCACCGGATGAAAATCGGATGACGCCTCCACGCCGGCAAAGTATCGGTCCAAGGCACTTTCCACATCTCCGGTCATAAAGTTACTCAAATCAACATAATTGTTGTAGGCTTCCAAGTCACTCACCGGAGTATCGTCTTCATAGGATTTTTTATTACCCTGCATTGCCCCCAGAAGATTGTTTAAAGCGGATTTCTTTCCCTCCGCTGCAGTTTCCTTCTCTTCGTTTCCCTTCTTAAATGCATTCTGTGCTTCCTTTAACTCTCCGCAAGCCGAAAGACTCAGTACAAGCACAAGTGCGGTCATTCCTAAAGTTATTTTCTTCACTTCTTCTCTCCCTTTTTTGTAAATGGGCTTTCGGATACTCCACTTTCCCATTCCCCTTATTGTTCTTAATTTTTTCATAATAGTGATGAAATTTCACAATCATCGTTGCCGTACGATATCTTATCATTGGCTGTCCCTTACGTCAAACAGAACAGAGCTGCAAAAACAAAAATAGTTCAAAATAAGGAAGGAGGCAGGGGTGGGGTGGGAGAAAAAAAACACTCAGCTTAAATCCATTTCCGAAATCTGTTTTCGCATATCTTCTAAGATAACGAAAAATTCCCGTGAAGAATAACGACTGACTCCCTTTCCGGAGAAGGCCTGTACCTGTACCGCCTGATCCGAAGTCACGACGCTGACCCTCCTTCCCTTTTCCGAAAAGTCCTTAGCAAGCTTTGTGAGTGTAAAATCCGCCGATTCTCCTTCTTTTGTAAAAATGAGCTCGAGGTTCTTTCCAAACTGCTTTCTGCTTCCCTGATTTCCTTTTACATGATAGGCATCAAAAATCAGATAAACCTCTTTGTCATAAAATACCGCATACTCGGATAAAAGCTGTACCACCTTTTCCCTTCCGGCCATGAGATCTTCCGTCGCAAGCTCCTTTAAGTCATTTTTCGCGAACATAAAATTATACCCGTCCACAAGAAGGATTTCCTTCTTCCCGGGACTCCACTTTCTTTCATACTGTGCTCTGGCTTCTCTCTGCTTTTCTTCCTTTTCCTTCGACAAAACAAGTTTTTGCTCGGAAAGCAAGGCTTCCTGCCCCCGGTTTCGAATTGGGCCGAAGGTCTTTAAGAAGATTTCTTCCAGTTCTATATCGCTGATGAACTCTCCCGTCTTCTCCTTCTTCTTAGGCAAAATCCCCCTCTCGATACATTCCGCCTCTTCTCTGCCGTAGAAAAGAGCTTCCCAATCTTCCTCATCGCCCATGCGTTCTATGAAAACTTTCCTTTCCTTCTCTTCTTCCATTTCCGCAAAATGAGAAAAATGATAGTCTGCATCGATTCCCCTTCTTTGCAGAATCTCGAGAAACTCCGGCAAGCTTTCCCCCGGCATCTTTCCTTTTAGAAGGACCTTTTCCTCTTCCATAAAAAGCTCTTCCTGCTTTCCGGAAAGTCTTTCAATCTCTTGGAGAACCTGCCCCGTAGTATCCTGCTCTGTTCGAATCGCATAGGAAAAAACAGGAGAATAGAGATGAAGCCCGGCATTGTTCTTCGCCATGTTAAGAGCCTCCCAAAGAGCTCCTTTTAAATCCATATAATAGGAACGGCTTTCCGTCCACTCTGCCTCCAAAATCTCTATCCGATAGTTAGTAAAGGGTCCTGAAAAAGCCGGGCCTCTTAGGTCCAAGTCTTCCCATTCATTTTGTAAAAGACTGATCCAGTCCTTTTTTAGAGAACTCTTTTCCGAAATAGAAAGAAGACCTCCTGCTTTTCTTCCTTCGCTTTTCAGTATTTCTTCCTTTTGCAATATTTTTTCTTTTTCGGACAAGGTATAAGAAAGAGGTGAAAGTCGTATAAAGATTCCAAAATAATGCCCCGGACTTTCTATGACGGCTCTTCCGTAGGCTTCTTTCCGCGGACCTTCCCCGTACACAAGCTCCGGCGCGGAGAACTCCAGTTCCTTCCCGGTTCTTTTCTGAAAAATGTTTTTCATAAGCTCTCTTTGCAGATTTCCGAGAGAGTTCAAAAGGACCGTCCTGCTTTCTTCTTCGATATGCAGCTTCCACTCCGGAAATTCCTTCGCGATGGCCGAAATCTCACGAGCGTAGCGCAGAATATCATCTCCCTCTATCGTAAGCTTCAGTCTGAAAAAACCGTTTTCTTTCGTCTTATTCCCGGCCTCTTCCGGAAAATATCCTTGATTGACCTTTTCCGACACAGGGCAGGAAAAAAGCATACCCGGTTCAACAAGAGAAATCTCATCATAGCGCTCTCCCTGCTCCATACGAAGCTCCGTCAGCTTCTCTCCTTCTATCCATTCCTCTCTAAGAGCCAAACTCCCCTTAAAGAGCCGTCCTTTTGCAATTCTTCTTCCCTTTTCGTCGTGGGTGATTTTATATATAAAGCCTGCCTTCTCGGACTTATCTCTTACTGTCTTTACCCCTCGTTTTTCCTCAATTTTCTCCTCTCTTTTCTCCTCTCTTTCTCTCCCTGTCCCATCTTCTCCTGCTTCTTCTTTTCTTTTTTCCGCTTTACGCATCACAGTAAGCGCGGAAAGGGCCTCTAAAAATGCGCCTATCCCCTCTTGTTGCAAGGCAGAGCCAAAAAAAAGCGGCATCAGTTGTCTCTTCTCTATAGACTCCACTACCGTCGAAAGCCTAAGACTCCCTGTTTCCAGATACTCTTCCGTGCTTTCCAGATTGGAAAGGGCAATAGACTCAAGAAAATCACATTGCGCCGGATTCTTTTCCGGAAAATCATTTTGAAAGGAATCATTTTGAAAGGAATCATTTTGAAAGGAATCATTTTGAAAGGAACCCTTTTGGAATAATTCACCTCTAGACAAATCATCTTGAAACAACTCTCTTTGAAATAAATGGAAATCCAGGATATTTTCCTCCGGGAAATTCCTTTTCAAGTCCTCCAGCAAGTCTTTTTTATCCCCGTGGAAAAGATCCATTTTGTTGACAAAGAAAAAGAGTGGAAGCCCTGCCTCCTTCGCAAGTGTCCAAAGCTCCTTTTCCCTCTTTCCTATCCCTTCCTTCGCGTCCAAAAGGAGTATCCCATAGTCTAGAACCTGCAGAGCACGCTCCATTTCTCCGGAAAACTCTCTGTGCCCGGGAGTATCCAAAAGAAAAAAGCGCTTATTTCCCCTTGAAAAATAAACACTCTTTGCATAAATGGTTATCCCTTTTTTTCGCTCCAGCTCATCATGGTCCAGATGGCTGTCTCCATGATCTACACGACCCTTCTTTGAAATCTGCCCGCTTTCAAAGAGAAGGCTCTCCGAAAGACTGGTCTTTCCCCGATCGACATGGGCTAAAAGCCCGATTACAATATTTTCCATTGTTCTTCCCTAAAGTAAATCCTCGCGCCGTCCGCCCTGAAAATTCCGCTTCTCAATATCCTTTATATACGGTCCAAGTACTGCATCAGTTTCTCCAGACACTCTTCCGCCGATAAATTCTCTTCTTCCAGTGTGAATTCGGCATATTTACGGTAGAGTGCCGTTCTTTCTTCGTAAAGATCCTTTAACGTAAAGCCTTCCGGAATCGCTACCCCGCGCTTCACCGGATCACCGATTCTTTTTTCCATTTCCTCATAAGGGACATGCAGGAAAATAACCTTCGAAATCTCCCGTAAATGCTTCATCGCCCTCTCTCCATAGCAGATGGATCCTCCCGGAGAAATGACCGTATTTTCCACGGAAAGAGACGCCCCCGCCTCTTCTTCTATCCGAAGAAAGCCTTCTCTGCCCTCCTCCGCGATGATCTCTCTTAAGAGCTTGCCGGTATTTTCCTGAATCAGCGTATCAAGATCCAAAAATCGCATCCTTCGTTTCTTCGCAAGCATCTTTCCGAGGACGCTCTTCCCGCTGGATGGCATCCCGATTAAACATATATTCATTCCTTCTTCCTCTTTTTGCTTCCTACAGCAATTGTTATTCAGGCTTATTCCTGCACAGCCTCGTAGAATGCTTTTATGAATACAATCCAGTGATTTCCGAGCTATCCTCTATAGCAAAGCGTTTGGAGGCTTCGGCACTTGCAGAAAACGAGCGAGAGCGAAGTTCGATGCTTAGTGCCGCTAAGCCGGAACCGAGCGAGAGCGTCTTTGCGGAAGAGGATGCTCGGGAACCACTGATGATTTATTATAATTATAACTGTTCCGCAAAAAGAGAAAGGGGCGGAATCAGCTGTTTCTTTCTGGAAACCAGCTCGGGAATTCGTGCGGAATAACCTTCTACGCTCTCCCCGTGAAGCGTATAGACCACCTTTTCGCTCTCCAGGGAGAAGGCCATATTGATCAGCTCTCCGGAACGGGGACCTACTGCAAGAAGAATCGTATCCTGACGAAGAATATTCGTAAGCATCACAAAGGCCATGTTCAAATTCTCTTTTTCCAGAGCGCTCTTCGCAAAATGCAATAGTCTCTCTTTTAAACCGTCCAGCTCTTCTTCATTTAGAGAAGTGACCTGGCTCACACCGAAACGAATCTTCCCTGCGGTAAAAATCTTAAAGTCCTGATAAAAGATTTCTTTATCTGTCTTTTGTTTTAAATTGGAGCCTGCTGCAAACATTTCCATTGCATAAGCCTCAATATCGACGCCCGCAATTTTTGCAAGCTCCCGTGCAGCCTTCTCATCTTCGGGTGTACAGGTAGGGGAACGAAAGAGCAGAGTATCGGAAATGATGGCGGACATCAGAAGCCCTGCCGTTTTCTTATCCACCTTCACTCCATTTTCCTGATAGATTTTGTAAATAATGGTGCTGCAGCAGCCCAAGGGCTGATTTCGGAAGCTGACAGGAGAAAGAGTCTGTATGGTTCCCAGCCGGTGATGGTCGATAATCTCCAGAATCTCTGCATTTTCCATCCCTTCCAACGCTTGCCCGAGTTCGTTATGGTCTACCATAATAACCTGTTTTCCATGGGCACCCATCAGGTTTCTACGGGAAATCATCCCGAGGTATTTTCCTTCCTTACTTAAGACCGGGAAGTCTCTATGCCTTTTACTCGCCATAACTTCCCGGATATCATCTACATAGTCTTCTTCCTGAAAACTCAGGATTCCTTCCTTCGTCATGAAGAAGTCAATCGGGATAGATTGATTGATGAGGCGTGCCGCCGTATAGGCATCATAAGAAGTTACCATGATGATCATGCCGTTTTGCTCGGCAAGGTCACGGATGGTCGGAGAGGCATTTGCTCCTTCACAGATAATGATGCAGTCCGCACCGTTATCTAAAGCGGAGAGCTGACTTTCCGCTCGGTTTCCGAGGATTACAATATCATGCGGTTCAATATAGTAATTCATCATCTCCGGATTGGCTGCCGCAATCACGACCTTTCCCTTTTGGCAGAAGCGTTCAATATCTCCCGTAATCCGGGTTGCCTCCAGGGTTTCTAAAATATTCTTATACTGTGTCTTCGCCGTAGAAATGATAGCGGAATCATAGACATTCATATAGGATTTTGCGATATCCGAAATTGTAATCAGCCCCTCTAATATTCCTTGCTTCGTCACCGCAGGAAGAGTTACCACATGACTGTCCCGCATAATCTGGTAGGCCTGTTTTAAGGACATATTTTTCGGGACACCCGGGGTTTTCCGATAAGCCACGTCCGAAACCTGTGTTTTGACACTCTCCAAGAGGCGCGGCTTTTCTTCCTTAAAATAATCAAGGACAAAGCTTGTCTCCGCATTCAAGCTACCTGCCCTGCAGGGGATATAGTGATTCGTTTTATTGTATTTATTTTTAAAACGGGCATAGGAAATGGCGGCACAGATAGAATCCGTATCCGGATTGCGATGGCCTGTGACCAGAATATCTCTTTCCGTATTATGGGACATCTTAGCTTCTTTCGTTGGCATAAGTCCTTCCTTTCTCCACTACTCTCTTGAAAAATCTTATTGCAAGTACTGCACTCTGTCAAGGATAGCTTGACAGTGCTATGGTATGCTCGTTATAATTCCAATGTAGTTTTAAAAACTACATTATTTTTTAAAAAAGACAATACTATTCTCTTCCGGTGTTTTATCACGCAAGAGATTTTTAAACCTATAGATAAGAAAGGGGAGGACTTATGTCATACCAAATTATTGCCGACAGCTGTGGAGATTTTACGGAGGAAATGCAGAAGAATCCCGTCTTCCGTAGCGTTCCCCTCACCCTGGAAATCGCTTCCTACTCCATCTTGGATGATGAGCATTTTGATCAATTGGATTTTTTAAAAAGAGTTAAGGAATCTCCTGTCGGACCAAAGACCGCTTGCCCCTCTCCGGAAGCTTTTCAGAAGGCGATTGAAGATTCGGATGCGGAAGAGGTCTATATTGTGACTCTCTCCGCTAAGCTATCCGGAACCTTTCAGGCTGCAACAATAGGGCAGAGCCTTTACGAGGAAAATGCCGGAGAAGAAAAGAAAAAGGTTCATATCTTTAACTCCAATTCGGCAAGTGCCGGAGAGTGTAAACTCTGTATGGAGATTCAGGAATTAAAGGAAGCAGGAAAAAGCTTTGAAGAAGTTATCTCCCTAATCGAAAAGGAATGTTCCGAAATCACCACCCTTTTTGTACTGGAAAGTCTGGACACCTTGCGGAAAAACGGACGCCTTACCGGTGTGAAATCTTTCCTTGCCAGTGCCCTAAACATTAAACCCGTAATGGGAGCGGTAGATGGTGCCATCGTACAATTCGGGCAACAAAGAGGGATGCAAAAAGCGCTCAAGAAAATGGTGGAGCTTGCCGTAGAAAAAGCAGGTGGAGTCGATGCCGTAAAAAATAAGCGTCTCGTCATCACTCATGTAAACGACCCGGAAAGAGCAGAGCAGGTAAAGGCTGATTTCGAAAAGGCGGCAAAGTTTAGAGATATTGTGATCACGAATGCAAGAGGAGTCGCTACCATCTATGCCAACGACAAAGGGATTATCGTAGCCCTATAGAATGAATCGTAAAGGGACTGTAAAAAATCAAAATAATAAAGGAATTCTTTGCAATATAGGTCTGAATGCAGGGGTAGTCTGAGCCCGTCGGTACTTGCGAAAAACAAGAGAAACGCAGTTTTTCGCTTAGTATCCGTTACGTGGCGAAGCTAGCGAGAGCGTGCCCCAAGTTCAGACCTATATTGCTTAGAAAATTATTTTAATTTTTTTACAGCCCCTTTTTATTTCTTCTTTCTATTTATCTATCTTCACATACTCCTGATACACGGAAAAGAAGAAGTCCGCCGTGCTGCCTTCTCCGGCGTGCAAGTCGATTGTCTTCCAGAAAGGCTCTCTGAAACGCACAATATGCTCTTTCTGATATGCATCATAGCTTTCATTAAAGCGCAACACTCGAATGGATTGCTCCAGTCTTTCTTTTCTATCCTTCGTCGCCTCTTCATCATAGGAATCCAAACATTTAATGATATAAAACTTGCCGTTTTCCGAAACAATGTCGGAAATTTCATTATTGTTCAAGGAAAATGCCGTTTCATAGACTTTATCTTCCTTTTCTCCGAAGGAAAGTTGCTTTTGAAACTCCGGATCCTCCGAATACTGTCTTGCATAGTAGGTGAAGTTTGCTCCGCTTGTTCTCACCTTTTCCAAGAGATCTCTGGCCGTCTCTTCATCACTTACGACAATCTGCTCTATCCGGATTACCTTGGATTCCGCCGCACTCAGCTCCGTATCTACCTTGGAAAGAAGTGCGTCCACCGTTTTTTCCGCCGTAAAATAAGCGGTATACATATCCACTACATCCTTTTCCGTACAATCTCCGAAAAAGACCTTATCTTCCTCGGACAGGGAGGTGTAGAACTTATTTGCCGCCTTTCGTATCCCTTCCATCTCCGTACTGTTGGGCTGGATTCCCTTTTCCTCCGCAAGGAGATTTAAGGTACGGATATCCTGCAGAAATTCTTTGGTTTTATCAATAAAATAGGCTCCATAAGTTTTTTCCAGCTGTCCCGTAATTGGAATATTCCAAACTTCCGGCCCCATGATATTTTGGTAACGGTTTCTTTCCGATCCGAGAACCAGCATGGCTTCCGCCTTGCTGTAGCCCGGTACATTTTCCGTCTTCCCGCTTATGGCAATTCCTTTACAGGAGTTGAAAAACAAGACGGAAAAAAGCAATACGAAAAAGAGATAAGAACGAAATCCGACTCTCCTTCTTCCCTCTTTAAATAAAAATAAATTCATATAAATATCCCATTATGAGTGCTATCATAAGTCCCAAAATAGCCCCCATTAAAACCTGTAAAGGGCTGTGTCCGACGTACTCCTTCAGCTTCTTTTCAAACTCTTTTCCGGTCCAGGAGAAAGGATTATCCAATAAAAGCCGGTTTAAAATCACGGCCTGCTTTCCCGTCTCTCGCCTCACTCCTGTCGCATCATACATAACTACAATAGCAAAGATCAGTGCCACTGCAAAAATAGCACTGTCTACACCATAAGATACACCGGCAGCGGTAGCCAAAGCAACAACCGTCGAAGAATGGCTGGAAGGCATCCCGCCGGATCCGGTCATTCTTTCCCAGTTTATTCCTTTATTGAAATAGGCATCAATAGCTGTTTTAATAAGCTGCGCCACAAACCAGGAAACAAGTGCCGACATCAGTAAATAATTTGATAACAACTGTTCCATGAAAAAGCCCATGTTTCGCTTTCTCTCTATCCCTTTCTATTTAGCGGAATCACGATTTATTCCGCCTGTTCCACTTTTCTTCCGTCAGGGGCAAAATCACAAAGTAATACTAAGTACCAAGCCTTATCTCCACTCTACGAGCCAGTCATAGAGTTCCTGATACTGTAATGCGGAGCTCTTCCATGAGAAGTCCGCCTTCATTGCTCGACTCACAAGTCCTCTCCAGGACTTCTTATCGTCATAGTAAATACGCTCCGCATATCGTACACACGCCATCATTTCATGTGCGTTGTAATTGGAGAAAGAGAAGCCCGTACCTTTCTTCTCATATTCATTAAAGGGCTCTACCGTATCACATAGTCCCCCCGTCTCTCTTACGATAGGAATCGTTCCATAGCGCAGTGAAATCAACTGAGAAAGTCCGCAAGGCTCAAAAAGCGAAGGCATCAGGAAGGCATCACTGCCGGCATAAATCTTGTGACTGATTTCCTCCGAATAATAAATCTGTGCGGAGACCCGATCGGGATACTTCCATGCAAAGTAGCGGAAGAGGTTCTCATAATGCTCATCTCCGGTTCCCAAAATCACAAACTGTACTCTATCCTGACAAAGCTCATCAAAAACACGCTCCACAAGATCCAAGCCCTTTTGGTCCGTAAGTCTCGTTACCATGGAAATCAGCATCGTCTCATCATCTACGGCAAGTCCAAGACTCTCCTGCAAATCCCGCTTGTTCTTTCCCTTTTCCTTATGCACGCTTACCTTATCATACGGATAAGCAAGGTAAGGGTCTCTCTTCGGATTCCATGCATTGTAATCAATTCCGTTTACAATACCGCGAAGGTCATGGTCTCTTGCCTGTAAAAGCCCCTCCAGCCCTTCTCCATAGAACGCGGTCTGGATTTCCTTCGCATAGGTCCTACTTACCGTTGTGATGGCATCCGCATAAACAAGACCGCCTTTTAAGAGATTGGCATCCTTCTTAAATTCGAGCTTATCCGGAGTAAAATAGTAGTCGGAAAGCTCTGTAAAACGCTGTATCGTCTTCTTGTCCCAAGTTCCCTGAAAGCGCAGATTGTGAATTGTAAAAACAGAGCGAATAGAACGGAAGAACTCCCCTCCCGCAAAACGATCCTTTAAAAGAACCGGTACCAATCCCGTCTGCCAATCATGGCAATGAATTACATCCGGATGAAAATTCAAAAGCGGCAAAGCGGAAAGAGCGGCATAACAGAAAAAGCAGAACTTTTCCAGATCCCAGTACCAGTTTCCATAAGGCTTGTTTCCGGCAAAATAATATTCATTGTCTATAAAGTAGTAAAGAACCCCGTCCACTTCCTTCTTCAACACCCCGACATAACGGGATTGTCCCATATAGTCCATGTAAAAGTGCGTTACATACTGCAGATTGTTCCGGTCATCTTCCTTCATACACATATACTTGGGAATCATGATTCGGGCATCAAAATAGTTCTTGTCTACCTCTCTGGGAAGAGAACCCACCACATCCGCAAGACCACCGGTCTTAATAAAGGGAACCGCTTCCGACGCCAAAAATAGTATATTTTTCATCTTGAACTCCTTCGCATTATTTCCGTTCTGCTTTCTTCTTCAAGCTTCTTGCATTCTGGAGAGCTTCCTCAGTCAGATCCTCCCCCCCTAAAAGCCTTGCAAGCTCCTCAACAGACTCCTCTTCCGACAGTGCGTGAATCTCTGTTTTCGTCTTTCCGTCCACTACATTTTTTTCAATGAGAAAATGCCTGTCCGCCTTCGCTGCAATCTGCGGCAGATGTGTAATCAAGATAACCTGGTGCTTTGCTGCTATCTTTTGCAGCTTCTCCCCCACCTTTTCCGCCGTTCTTCCGGAAATACCGGTATCAATCTCGTCAAAGATAAGAGTCGGAACCGCATCCGTATCAGCCAAAACGGTCTTAATGGAAAGCATAATACGAGAAAGCTCCCCTCCACTTCCCACTTCTCGAAGCGCCCTAAGCGGCTCTCCCGGGTTCAAACTGACGAAACATTCTACCTCATCAAAGCCCTTTTCCGTAATCTCCTTCTTTTTTTGAAACTGAAAGGCAAATTGTGTATCCAGAAATCCCATATCCTGCATTTCTTTTTGGATGAGCTTTTCCAACTCTTTTCCAACCTTTTGCCTTACTTCGGACAGGGCTTCCGCCTTCTTTTCCAGCTCTTCAAAAGAAAAACGCAATTCCTTCTCCGCCTTTTCCCGTTCTATCTCATAGTCTTCCAGAAAACGTTTCCGCTCTTCCTTTTCCGTCATCGCCTTTAAGGCCTTTTCCTCCGAACCGCCGTACTTCATCATCACGGTACGAATCGTATCCAAACGTTCTCCCAGAAGATGGAACTTCTCCTCGTCCACTTCTGCATGATCCAGATAATGTGCTGCTCCTCTTAAGCAGTCTTCTCCTACCGCTTCCAGCTCGTAGGCAGTATCCAATAGATTCTGTAAAGAATCATCATATCCGACTGCTTCTTCCAGTTCTTTTACCGGAGCGTGAAAATCCATCCCGGAAAGATTGTCCTGTACGCGTAAAAGCAAAGATTTCAGATGATCCATATTCTCATAAAGGGAGTATTCCTTTGCAATCCGCTCCTCTTCTCCGACTTCTAAAGCCGCATTTTGCAACTCCTCCAACTCAAAGTTCAGAAAATCCAGTTCTCTCAGTCTTTCCGTATCGGGAAGTCGATACTGTTCCAGCGCTTTTTTCTTCTCCCGATAGTTTTCGTAACTTGCCTTTACCGCAGAAAGAATCGTTTCTCCCTTTCGTTCCAGATAATTATCTAAAATCGCAAGCTGTGCTCCTTCCTTAAGAAGGCTGTAATGCTCATGCTGGCCGTGCAGATCCAGGAGTTCCCCGCTGATTTCCTTTAACTTTCCCAGTGTTACGGCAAGGTCATTTACCCGAATATCCGACTTTTTCTCAGAAATCTTTCTGCGAATGAAAAGGCTCCCCTCTTCAATCTCCAGGTCTTCTTCCAGCTCTTCAAGTGCCTTCTCCTCTTCCTTCTTTAACGAAAAGGAAAGCTCGATTACGGCCTGCTCCTTCCCGTGACGAATCATATCTTTATTCGCCTTCTGCCCCAAGGCAAGCTGAATGGAGCCGAGCAGGATAGACTTTCCGGCTCCGGTTTCTCCCGTTAATATATTTAAGCCGGGGCCGAATTCGACAAGCGATTTCTCAATCAATGCCAAATCCTTCACCATCAGTTGCTCAAGCATGCTCTTCCTCCTTTTTGAGGATTTCTTTTATAATGAAGCGCAGTCTTTAGGGAATGTATACCATTCTGTCGGCTCTTCTTCATCGTTCCCCTTTCTGAACGCACTCTAAACCAATGCCATCTTCTCTCTTAAAGTATGCAGAAAGCTTTCTCCCGAAAACTTCACCAGCACCGTCTCTTCTTTAGCCTTTTCAATAATGATCTTGTCTTTGGAAAACAGTTCCACAGGCTCTTCCCCATCAAAGGAAAGGACCTGATCTCCTTTTTCCATGATAATCTCCAGCACACGACGATCATCCAAAACCACCGCTCTGTTGTTAAAGCTGTGGGCACAGATGGGATTCATGATATAGACTTGTGCTTCCGGAGAAATAATAGGGCCTCCCGCAGATAAATTGTAAGCAGTCGATCCGGTGGGGGTGGAAATAATGATTCCATCCGAAGAATATCGAACCAGCTCCATACCGTCGCAAAACACCTGAAAATGATGAATACTGACCCCTCTGACTCTGGAAAACAGAATTTCATTCAAAGCAAGACGGGAAAAAATCTCTTTTCCCTCCCGAACGATCTTCCCTCGTAGCATGGACCTCCGGTCCTCAACATAGTCTCCTGCCAAAAGTCTTGTAATTGCACCGTCTATTTCTCTTCTCTTCCGAATCTCGGTCAAATAGCCGAGGTGCCCGGTATTGATGCCCAAAATAGGCACTTCCATCCCTTCCAGCACTCCCGCCGTATGTAAAATCGTACCGTCTCCTCCAAGAGTAATGATGCAATCGGTATTTGTAAAATCATCCCTTTGAAAATTTTTATTTAAAAACAGCTCCGGATGAATCTTTCTCTCCGCAAGATTCTGCAAAATAATATTCTGAAAACTCTCCGCATCCTCTTTTTTTTGATTCACAATCAGTGCCAGTTTCATTTCATCAGACCTTTCTAGTATAACAATCTTAGCCTTAAAAAACCATCTGTAGATTTCATCTTATTTTACACGATAATCCCTGTCTTGCCTATACTTCATAATCGGACAAGCTTTTCTCCACTAAAAAACCGCAGTCTCTTCATGCATCCCTTACGCTCATCCGAGCATGCACTTAAAAACAGCGGTTTCCGGATTCCCACCTTCCCTCTCTCTAACGAACTATCGTTTTCTACCGGGCTATGGAAATGACCTTATTAAGTTAATTATTCTTTTCCTTATCCTCTAACTTATTCTGCTTACGTATTCTCTTATGTGTTTTCTTACTCGTTTTCTTACTTAATCTCTTAGTCTTCGTTTTCTTACGTATTCTCTCAGTCTTCCTTTTCTTTCTTAAGCTCTTCTTTCATCTCCTCTTTGTGCTTCTTAACTTTGTAAAGCCAAAGGAGAAGACTTCCCGTCGTAAAAAGCGTTGCAAGTCCGTAAAGCATCATACTGCTTTCATCGCTAGTCGCCATTTTCCTTGCTAGTCGTAGAGCTTTGGGAATCACTCCCTGTAATTTTCCGACCATTCCTCGCTCTGCCCCCAGTACCTCTCTTTTTTTTGTATGAGGCGCAGACAGCTGATTGGATGGAGGAAGTCCTTTTTCGGAAAGAGCCAAAGACTTTTCCGTCTTCGTCGCCTTATAGGAGTTTATAAAGGTAAAATACTCCGTTTCTTTATTTTCCCCTTCCTTCTTCCCGTGAACAATTGCATAAAGGTAAGGAGAAACTGCATTTCCTTTGGCATCCATATCCGCTTCCAGCACTTCTATCTCCAAGTCATAGACCGTTCTGTCATAGTGAAAGCCCTCATAATTTTTCTGTTCCTGCTTAATCTTATAAAAATATCGTCCCGGGCTATAAAACAACATTTTTCCGAAGCTGCGATCTTCCCTTCTCGATTCACTTCGAATATCCAGATAGTAGGGTTCCGGCAAAGTTGCGTTGGGACTCTCAACAGAGGGCTCCATATAGACACGAAAATCCGTAACGGGAGTATCATCTCCAAGCAGTTCCACACTAAAGGGAATCTCCACTTTCACCGGTGGAAGTGTGCCGAAGGCACTTTCTCCCGCTTTTGAGGAAAAGACCAGCCTCAAAGAAATCATCAGGGCAAACACAATTAGGCAAACGATTCGTTTTCCCCTCCCCATATTTTCCCTCTCTTTCTATGGATTGATACGGGCAAATACCACCATTCGTCCATTGGTGGAAGCAGAGACACAAGTGGATAAGCTGATAATCTGATCTGTATCCTTTATATTAATCTCTCTATACTGTTGGGCATTTTTCCGGATATATCCCAGAAATCCTCCCATATTGCCATCCTTATCCAAAACATTGTAGATGTAGGGGTCATAGGCATCCCCCTCAAAACACGCAAAAATCTCCAACTTCCTTATCTTGTCCGGTAATATCAGGCTTCCTGTCCGATGCGCTTCGAAATATTCCGGTTCAATGAACTGCATTACATCTCCGTACATCCCTCCACTATCCATGTGGTGTCCGTATGTCAGGATATAGGGGTCGGAAAAATCGGGCTTGTTCCGGTAGCTCATAAAAATGGAACCGGAAAGGGAAAAGTTCCCCATTACATCTTTATTGACATATTCCATATCGTTCTCCCCCTGTACCATAGGGTAGTCAATATGGGTATCGTCAATGGTAATCCAAGCCCGAACATCTTCATTTATCATAAGGAGATCTTGGAAGCTTAAGCTTCCATCCTTATCTGCGAAGGGCTTTAACGCCATCAGTTCATTGTTCAGAAAGCCCTCCTGCATGGTCATATAGGTATACCAAAGGGAGAAGCTTCCGTAGCTCATCAGAAGAACCATGAGTATTACCGCAAAAATGACGATTACTTTGTCCCCGACTTTCGCGGCAATAACGCCAATGTTCATCTTCCGCCTCCCTTGTTATTCTTCTTTTCTCTTAGTAAGGAACATAAACGCCATACTAATGGATACAAAAATCATCATGGCATACGGCACTACCGTAAGGACTACACCGGTCGGCGTAATCTCATCCACATGGTTGTGGTAGAGAAGACCCAAATCATTCGCAGTCAACTGTCTGGTTACTTCAGCGGAGAAAGAATCCGGGTCTGTAGAAGTAGCATCCGGCTTTAAAACCTTGGTCGGCACCGTAATGGTGGTATCCTTATTCGCATCAATCAAATCAACGGACTTATAGCCGGTCAAATCTGACTTTACCGCACCGACAAAGTTCTTGTTCTGCTCCTTTACAACCACTGTAGTGCTCTTCGGTAAACCGATGATTTCCACCTCTTCATCATGCTTCAAATTCCGCACCGCTGCGTTAAATTGATCAATGGTCATAATCTCATAAGTATTGGGAGCTGTCGCAGTGAATCCCGGATACTTTACCTTAATTTGCATATCTTTGTTGTCATTTCCTGCAACGGTCTGTGTTGCGCCGTGCAATAGTTGAATCGTAAAGGGGAAAAGTGTATCCGTCGGTACCAAACCGGAAATTTTCTTTTTAATCTTAACCTTTCTCGGGATATACCTTGTATAACCCTGTGGAGTAAGCTTACCATTTCCTTTTTGTTTACCGCCGTCAAAACCGGAGTTCTTGTGCTGTGCCCACTTATTTCCGGTTGCATTATGATCCTTATCCGTATCTCCGCTATGCATTACGTAACCATAAATTTCATACGTTATGACTCCTGCGTTATCTTTTGATCTGACATAAACATCCAAAAAACGCTCTCTTTGATAAGGAACATCTGTTTCGCCTGCTCCATTATCTCCTTTTCCGCCAATATCTTCCACATCGGTCTTATTGGCTCCCTCCGGATCACTCTCTGTAATAACGAAGCGATATACTCCCGGTTTTGTAAATTGCGTAGTGTCAAAGCTGAAGCTGACCGTCTTGGTAAAGGTCTGTACATCCGGTGCTGTAATCACAGCGGTAGGAATATTATAGGTATCCGCCTTAAACTCCGCCGTCTTCTCCGTACCGCCTGTAATCTGTGCCGCTTGTCCGGGCTCTACAAGGATTGTATTGGTTCCGTCCGAAATCGTAGTTGTCCCCTTTTTGTAGGTCGCCGCAACATCCGGAGCGAGACCGGCATTAATGGTGTCTACTGTACCGTCGTCTTTTACCGGACGAATCGTATATTTCCATTTAACATAGGGTTCATCTACAGCTTCCGTTCCTCCATCTTCCACCAAAATCACCTTATCAAAGGATACCGTGTTTCCCAAAGCTTGACCGGTCGAGTGTACACCGACGTTTGCAGTTCCTGAACCTCCAAAAAAACTAAGGTTCTGGTCTGTATCAAAGTCTCTCGCAAAGCCCGTCGCTCCCATGGCGATGACCATGATTGCCGCTGCTGCGCAACCCAGCCATTTTTTCATTCTTTTTTTCATCCTTCTCCCTCACCTCTTTCTTTATGCTGCTAAACCCTGCCTTCCTGCAGATGTAAATGCTTTCCAACCGCAGTTCTCGGCTTTACCGTTCCTTTTTCTCCTGCTTTTCATCCTCTATTTTCTGCAGGGGAAATATATTAAAATACTACCTCATGTATGTATATCGGTATTATTTTTTAATATATAAGGCAGTTTTATCTTATCGAATGATTATTTTTGAGGGAACGAAAGCCTGATGAAGTCTGCTAAAATCACTTTTTTCATACAAAAAAGGGGCTGTAAAAAAATCAAAATAATTAAGATATTCCTTGCAATATAGGTCTGAATGCGGGGGTAGTCTGAGCCCGTCGGTACTTGCGAAAAACAAGAGAAACGCAGTTTTTCGCTTAGTATCCGTTACGAGGCGAAGCTAGCGAGAGCGTGCCCCAAGTTCAGACCAATATTGCTTAGAAAATTATTTTGATTTTTTTACAGCCCCTTCTTCTATTGAAATGTATTGTTTTTTAGTTTACTGCACGCATAGAAGAACAGGTAAAGTAGAAAATCTGTCTATCCTTTGCAAGCTCCTGCAGTAAAGCAAGACCTTTCTTTCCTTTTTCATCATCAAAATGACTGAAGGGATCATCCAGGAAGAGGACCGGCTTTTCTCCCGGGAACATAGCATCAAAAACAGCGAGCTTTAAAGCAAAACGACAGAGATCCTGTAAGCCCTCACTAAAATACGCCAGATTCCTACGGATTCCCCTTTCTATAAACTCAATTTCCAGCTCATCCGTAATGGCAAATTCCTGCTCCACTCCGCATAGTGCATGGAAGTAGTGAACAAAGCCCTCAAGGATTGGCCCTCTATACTCGGAAGAAAAAGCTTCCTTTGCCTTCTCCATGTATTCTTTGCATGCCTGGAGGATGTGAATCCGCTCCTCCATTGCAATTCTTTCCTCTCTTGTAGCTAAAAGTCTTCTTTCCTGCTCGGACAGGGCTTTCAGGCTTTCCACCCGATCTTCCCTTTCCTCTCGCTTCTCCCTGATTCTGTCCCGTAAGAACTCCTGCTCTTTTCTTACTGCATCAAGCTGTTTCTGACTCTCTTCCAGGGAAACATACTCTTCCTCGGAGATTTCCTTTATTTCTCCTTCTTTTTCCATAAAAGCAGCCAACTCTTCTTTTCTTTCTTTCTCTTCCTTTTCCAAGGAAAGCATATCCTCCAGCTTATGGAAACGGGTAAGCAACTCTTCCAAAGATAGAATTCTAAGGGACTCCGTCTTTCGTCTTTTCTCTTCTTCCAAACTCCTCTTTCCTACGGCCCGCTGTTTTTTCTCCTTCTCTCCGTAAAAAACGGCAAAAGCAATGCAGGACAAAAGCAGCGCAATCAAAAGAGAAAGACTTCCGGGAAGCGGAAGAGGGAGACCTGCAATTTTAAGAACAAAAAGAAGGAGAAAAAGTCCTGCAATAAAAAGCAGAAGGAAGGGAAGCGGATTTCTCTTCTCTTTCTCTTCCTCTACTTCCGGAAGAACAGACTCAACAGGCTGTTCGGCCTCCTTCTTTAGTAAAGCAATCTTCTCTCTGAGCTCCTGCATCTCCTCCTTCCAAAGATTGTCCCGCTCTAAAGAGCTTAAATCCTCGTATCGCTCCTGATAATACCATTTTTTTGCATTTTCATAGCGGAAACGGGCCTTTTCCAACTCTTCCGAAAGTTTCTTGTACTCCACTCTTTTTCCAAGGCTCTCCTTTTCCAGAATGCCCTTCCGGACTTCTTCTGCCAGCTTTTCTTCCTCTTCTTCCTTCTTTCTGCTCTCTTCTTCCAGACGAAGCACTTCTGTTTCTAAAGCAAGCGCCCGTTCCTCCTCTTCCTTCTTTTGGAAGAGTCCTATACCAAGACTCTCCTCTTCCATTTTCTTCTTAAAAATGGCACCGGTTCGTCGATTCGGGGAAAGTGCATTGATGGCATCTTTTAAAGTATCCTGCACCTTCTGGAACTTCTTCATATCTTCGTCATCATCGGAAACATTTCCAAGCTTTGCATGTACGGTTGAATTAAAGTGAAGGGAAAGGTCCTCATGGCTGAT
The DNA here is from genome assembly GCF_000238055.2 of Oribacterium parvum ACB1. Classification (GTDB taxonomy): domain Bacteria; phylum Bacillota; class Clostridia; order Lachnospirales; family Lachnospiraceae; genus Oribacterium; species Oribacterium parvum. The sequence continues at coordinate 1,195,727 of NZ_KE148312.1, read as the reverse complement.
CATGCAAACCCTTTGAAAGGCTTCACTATCCAGGGAAAACAGCTCTTCTCCTATATTTTCCGTAAAATCATGGCTATCCTTCCCGTTTTCCTCCAAGAGGCGAAAGCTGTCCTCCGCCTTTCTAAGTCCAAAGCTCCTCTCCAGGATATAATTCTTGCCATTTTTCTGAAAATGGATATTCCCGCCGAAGCTTCCGCCTTGAAACGGCATGTAATGCTTCCTCTCATTTTCGGAAACATCCTGCTTTCTCTCGCCGGATAATCCGTAAAATAGGATGTGAAAGAAATGCATAAGGGTAGTCTTCCCTTCTCCATTTTCCCAAAGGAAAGGATTTAAGCCCTCCGAAAAGTCGAAGTTCTTCTCCTTCCACTTTCCAAATTGTGCTATATGACAAGATTGGATAATCATAATTCTTCTCCCTGTAAAAGCCCGATTCCGAGCAAAATAATCTTTTCCTTTTCCTCTTCACTCAAGCTTTCGCTATCACTGACCATGCGTAAAAACTCACCCTTTAAGCTCTTTTCATGGATATAATCTTCTTTTCGAAGCACAAGCCGACTTTCTTCCTTGACTTCTACATAAGAGAATCTCTCAGAAAGTGCTCTCTCCAGATAGCGAAGATTTCGTTCTCCCTCGGGACTCTTTTCCCCCTTTAAGAGAATCCTTAGGCTGTCTTTCTCCGTACAAGCCTCTTCCTTTATTTTTTCTTCTATCTTTTCCAAGGCGGAGAGGCTGTCGTCTTCTTCACAAAGCTCCAACTCTAAAATCCGGAACTCCCCCTCTTTTATGGGAATAAATTCCGTTTGGATTTCCTTCGTTTCTTCATTTACCTCCAGATAGAAAAATCCCTTCTCTCCCTCTTCATCAAAGCCTCTTCCCTGCAGACAACCGGGATATGCATACCGTATGCTGCCAAACTGTCCTTCTCCCCTTTTATGGATATGCCCAAGAGCAAGGTAATGAACAGGGTAGCGGGAAAGTGCTTTTAAGGAGATTCCTGCATTGTCCTGCACCTCGTTTTCCGCATCCTTATCCTGCTGCTCTTCTCTGTCTCCCCATGTATCTCTGCCCTGCTGTACTTTTCTATCTGTCTGGGCATTTCTATCCTGTTTAGTCCTTCCTTCGCTTCCGAACCCTATACCGGAATCAGAATCTAAAGGATATCGTATGTCCGACTCGGTAAGCTCCCCATGCAGCATGAAAAGATTGCAGTCCTCTTCCTTGAAATCCCAAAAGGACTGCCCCGAAAAACCGTCTTTGTTTCTTTCCGTACTTCCGTAATACTCTTTTCCTGCCAAAATCAACTTCTCATTTAAGCGATATTTCTTCCCTCCCTTTGAAAAAAGAAAGAGATTCTTCGGCAGGTTTTCCTGAAAGCGAAAAGTATTTTCCGTGTCATGATTCCCTCTTAAATAGAAGAAGGAAATATCGGGATTCCGCCTAATTGAAGAAAGAAAAATCTCCATCGTAGAGCGGGATACTACTGCACTGTCAAATAAGTCACCCGCTATCAAAACAGCCTGTACCTTTTTCTCTATACCATAAGAAAGGAGCCTGTTCCAAGCCATAAGTAAGTTCTGCCTCCTCTCCTCCGCCTCTTCCTTCGAAAAGCGGGAAGAAAATGCAGAATCCAAATGCAAATCCGCTGTATGTATCAAACGCACCATGAAAAGTCCTTCCTTCGTCTTATCCTGTTCTTATAGTGTTGTTATCCTATTTCTACGCTGTTCCTATCCTGTTCTTATTTCATTCTTCCTCTTACAGCATCATAACCGCTCGGTCCAAAATCCCCGTCATCTTTGCCATAGCAAGTCCATAATTGCAGATGGGAATCTCCCTATCCAGAAAATCCCGGTACCGAGATTGTACTTCTCTTTCACTCAGCATACAAGCACCACAATGAATCATCAGCCTGATTCCTTGGCGTTTTTCTTCAGAGAGAAAGCCCTTTCCTCCTGTAAAAACAAAGTCAAGAGTTTTTCCGCTGTATTTCTCAATCATTCTCGGAAGCTTCACCGTACCGATATCTCCGCACTGTCTGTGATGGGTGCAACCTTCCGCAATATAGATCTTATCCCCTTCTTCCAACGAATCCAAAGTCGCACAGCCTTCCATTGCATAATCCAGAAAGCCCTTATATCTTGCCATAAGAATAGAAAAGGAAGTTAACGGGATATTCTTCTTAAGGATGCTTTCCACTTCTTTAAAGACCTGCGAATCCGTTACCACAAGCTTCACTTTGTTTCCGAGGCTTTCCATAACGGCTTTTAATTCCTCTACTTGCGTAACTATCGGGATGGCATGGTAATCGAGAAGATCTCGGATTGCCATCTGCTCAGGTAAAATAAGTCTCCCCTTCGGTGCAGACTCATCAATCGGTGTCACAAGAACAATGAAGTCTCCTGCTTCCACAAGGCCGGAAAAAAGTCTTCTTTCTTCCGTTTTAGGAAGAAACTCTGCCAAAGCAGTTTTGATTTCTTCAATGCCTTTACTTCGCTTATCGACTTCGCTCTCCTTGCTTTCTTCGCTTCCGGAAGTATATTCTCTGCATTCACTCCCCTTATCTCCTCCGGTTCCGGTAAAATCACCTCTTCCCTCCGAAAACAGACCGGAGATAAGCTTTATACTTTGGATGCCGTATTCTCCCTTTTTCTGTTCTAAGGTTTCCAGTGCTTCTTCCAGCACTTCCCTCTCCGTTTCGCTTAATCTGTCTGCTTGACTGAAAATCAGCATCACAGGGATATGTTCCTCTTTAAAAACTTCCAAAAGGAGCCGTTCCGTTTCAGGAATCAGCTCCTTTCCGCTTTTCGCCTTTGTAAGACTCTGTTTTTTTTGCTCTGAAACTTTACTATGAGTAAAAACAGAAGGAGACTTCTCCTTTTCAAGTCCCCTTTGAAAAACCCCGGCATTTTCCTCTATAAAAACCTTCGCAGACAAAACAAGCAACGCGATATCCGTCTCACGAATTACCTCTTTACTGCGAGAAACACGCATTTTCCCAAGACTTCCTTCGTCATCGATTCCCGGAGTATCAATAAGAACTACGGGGCCAAGGGGCAATATTTCCATGGATTTTCTGACCGGGTCAGTCGTTGTTCCGAGGGTCTTGGAAACGAGGGAAACTCTCTGCCCTGCAATAGCATTGATCAAGCTCGATTTCCCTGCATTCCTCCTTCCGAAGAAGCCGATATGAATACGCTCACTTTGCGGTGTATCCTGTAAGCTCATAGTTCCTCCTTAAAGTGAAGATAATGGAGTTAAACTTTCTTCATTTTGCATTGCCATATGGGGACACGCTCTCGCTAACCTCGCCACGTAGGGGTTCTAAGTTTTTACAATACCAAAAACTAAGAACCCACGGGCTCAGATTGTCCCCATACGGCAATCACAAAATAACAGAAAATCATCTACTTCCAATTTTCATATATGAAACTAGAAATAGAAATCCCTTTTGTTGGACTGATAGATACTCTCGATATGTTCCCCTGCAATTCTCATTCGCTTTTCGTTCGGAATTGTAGTCAGTTCCTCTTTGATCAGCTCTTCTCCGCTTTTTCTGGTTTCGGGACTTGCATAGTCGGTCAGGTACTCTGCCAAGGTCATTAAAGCATTCGGGTGACAGCAGTTTTGAATCTGTCCTGACTTACAAAGTGCCATAAAGCGGTCCCCGGTTCTTCCCTCTCTATAGCAGGCAGTGCAGAAAGAGGGGATGTAGCCAAGGTCCATAAGCCACTGGACCACCTCATCGAGGGTTCTTTGATCGGAAACATCAAACTGCTCTGTATCATGCGGTCTTTCCTCATCCGTGTAGCCGCCCACCGAGGTTCTGGACGCACCGGAAATCTGAGAAATCCCCATAGAAAGTGCTTTTTTTCGCACTTCTTCGGACTCTCTTGTGGAAATAATCATACCGGTATAGGGTACGGCAATACGAATGCACGCAATAATCTTCGAAAAAATCTCGTCATCAATTCCGTTATCAAACTGAGTCGGATCGATGTCGTCCGCCTTCTTCAGTCTCGGCACGGAAATGGTATGCGGTCCTACCCCGTGCACCGCCTCCAAGTGCTCCGCGTGCATGAGGAGTCCTGCAAATTCATAGCGATATTTGTCGAGGCCGAAGAGCACGCCGATTCCCACATCGTCGATACCGCCTTCCATGGCTCTGTCCATCGCTTCCGTGTGATAACAGTAGTCGTGCTTCGGGCCGGTCGGGTGAAGCTCCTCATAGGCTTTCTTATGATAGGTCTCTTGGAAAAGAATATAGGTTCCGATTCCTGCTTCCTTTAACTTTCTATAGTTTTCCACCGTGGTCGCGGCAATATTGACATTGACTCTGCGAATGTCTCCGTTCTTATGGTGGATGCTGTAAATGGTCTTGATACTCTCTAAAATATATTCAATCGGATTATGTACCGGATCCTCTCCCGCTTCCAGAGCGAGTCTCTTATGCCCCATATCCTGTAGAGCAATGACTTCCTTTCTGATTTCCTCCTGCGTAAGCTTCCTTCTTGCAATCGTCTTGTTTTTCGCGTGATATGGGCAATAGGTACAGCCGTTTACACAGTAGTTGGAAAGGTAGAGCGGAGCGAAAAGCACGATACGATTTCCGTAAAAGGCCAGCTTGATTTCTTCCGCAAGTTTGATCATTTTTTCATTCAAATCCGGAATTTCACAGGCTAAAAGGACAGAGGCTTCTCTATGATTCAGTCCTCCGCAGTGTAAGCTTCCGTTTGGATTGTAAATGGGTTTTGCTTTTTCTAAGATCGATTCGATATAGGCTCTGTCGTTCTTCTTTTCGTCTGCAAAACGAAGAGTCTCCAGAATTTCCTCATGGGAAATGAATTCTTCCGCTTTTAAAGATTTTGGATTGTAGTTCATGATGCTCCCTTCTTTCGGTCCGAAGATCTTTTTGAATTTAATGAGGAAATCTGCCACAATTCCTCTCTTTCCCTCATTGTCGCAGTAAATCCTTCTAACGAAAAAAGAAGTATTCCCTTCGACTTTTATTCAAAAAAGAACCATTCCGTTCAGATAAAATAAATAGACTGTTTTAATATTATAATTTGTTTCTGCACTTGCTTTTGTTTCTCTCGCTCACAGCAAGGCGGTCTGTTGCTCATTTACTTTTTATTGTTCCTTTTACTTTTTGTTGCTCTTTTTACTTTTTATTCTATTTCGCTCTCTTTCTCTTTTTTCGCATCCCCCCTATCCACTAAAAGTTCCGCTCCGATTGCTTTCATTTTCTTCTCTAAGTCCGCTCTGCACTGTGCAGACTCATCTCCCGTACAGATTTTATTGTCGTAAAGGAGATATTTCTTCCTGACTTCTGTCGGTGAGAGATTCGGCATGAGCACATTGGCCCCGGAAAGAATCCCCAGCTCCCTTCCATGCTCATCAATCGTGCCGAGGGCCGTTGTTGCCGGAAGAAGGAGATTAGGCTTAATGAGCCGAAGAAGTGCTAAAAGAAATAAGGTCTCTCTAAGACTTCCCGCCTTCTCCTTTGCAAATCTTGTTGCGTGCTGCGGGATAAATGGTCCGATTCCGCACATATCCGGCTGAAATTCCTGGATAAAGTAGAGGTCCTTCGCCAAGGTCTTTACCGTCTGATGAGGAGAGCCTACCATGAAGCCGCAGCCCACCTGAAAACCGATTTCCTTTAAATCCTGCAAGCAACGCATCCTTCTCTTCCAGCTTAACTCCTTTGGATGGAGGTACTGATAATGTTCTTCATCCGCGGTTTCGTGACGAAGCAGATAGCGATTCACCCCCGCCTTATAGTATTTCTCATAGGACTCTCTGGACTTTTCCCCGATAGAAAGGGTTATCGCACAGTCAGGGTATGCTTCTCGAATTGCCGTAACAATGTCCACAATACGCTCATCCGTAAAATAAGGATCCTCTCCTCCCTGCATTACAAAGGTCCGAAATCCGAGGCGATAGCCCTCCTCACAGCAGGAAAGAATCTCCTCTTTAAAAAGACGATACCGCTCCACCTCCGCATTTTCCCTTTGAATTCCGCAGTAGTAGCAATTGTTCTTACAGTAATTCGTTAGCTCAATGAGTCCTCGTGTATATACTCCATTTCCGTAATGCTTCTCCGTGCATTCCTTCGCAAGGCTTCTTGCGAGTTCTTCATCTTCCTCCGTCCTCTCCTGAAGAATCTTCTCATAGGCGGAAAGACTGAGTTGATGCTTTTCAGAAAGAAGATGCAAGAGTTCGGAAATACTTTTCCCCTTTTCTTCTGAATACGGAATATATCCTTCCTCACCCTCAGACGGAAAAAGCGCCGGAGAAAAGCTCTCTCTACACACTGGCATAGGCCGTTTTCACGCTGATACCGGAAATGTTTCCGATTTTTCCAGCAAGTGCGGAAATGGTATCATTGGGAGCATCCAAGGCAATCGATACGATATGCAGATTTTTCTTCTCGTAAGGTAAACCCATTCTTCCCACGATATAGTTTCCGTATTCATGAAGAAGCGTATTTAACTCCTCCACGGAATCCCGATTTTCCACAATAATCGCCATTACGGCAATTCTGTTTTCCTGTTCCATTTCTTAAGCCTCCTATACATAGTCTGTCTAAGCTTCAATATTCTTCTAAAAAACAAGTTCCCCAAAGACGGCTTCCCTTCTTCACTTTAAAAAAGGCTTGATTTCCAAAGAAAATTTACACTTTGATTTTCTAAGTATAGCATATTTACAGAATTGATAAGTATTCGTATTTATAACAAAATCCGACCTTGTTTTTTGTGAAAAAATAACGAGATACCGCAGGTTTTGCGCGATATCTCGTTATGAATTAAAAAAGGGGCTGTAAAAAATCAAAATATTTTTCTAAGCAATATAGGTCTGAATGCGGGGTAGTCTGAGCCCGTCGGTACTTGCGAAAAACAAGAGAAACGCAGTTTTTCGCTTAGTATCCGTTACGTAAGGACAAACTTTTCATCAGAAAAGTTGTCCTGTACAAGACCAACTTCCGAAGGAAGTTGCTTTGTGAAGCAAAGTGAGCAATGGGCTACCGAGCCCATGCTCAGTCAGGCGAAGCTAGCGAGAGCGTGCCCAAGTTCAGACCTATATTGCTGAAAATTTATTTATCATTTTAATTTTTTACAGCCCCTTTATTTTATATCCTCATTTTTATGCAGGCAACTCAATCCAGAAGTCTAAGGCATGACCGATTAGCTCCTGCGGTTCCACTTTAAATTCTTTTGCAAGTTCCTTTAAACGATCGTCCACCAGATACTTATTCTTTTTTTCATAGGCGGCAAGACGTTCTCCGCGAAGAAAGACTTCACTGATGCCGTGCGCCTTTGCCCCTATTTTCCGCATCATGCTGATGGAAGATTCATTATCCGCATCAACTCTTCCGCGGAATATCCTCTCTCCTGTTCGCCGCTTTAGAGCCTTCATCAACAGCTGTAAACTCTCCGGTCCGATTCCCTGTCCCTGATACTCTCTTTTTAATGCAATTGACAGTTCCCAAGGCTTTGCCTGGAGATTTCGAATTCCGCAATATCCTAAAAAGACACTGTTTAGATCAAAAATACTATAGTAGGCTTTATTTTTCTGAAAGAAGCTCTCCCAAACTTTCTCTAAAAAGCTTTCATCCGTAAATGCTTCTTTGATAAAGGAGGAGTCATACTCCACCTCCAAGTACCCCCTACAATCTTTTTCGGAAATCGCAAGAAGACAGAGTCTCTCCCCTTCGATTAGCAACTCCCCTTCTCTTGGCAAAGCACTCGGGTCGAAGCTGGGACTCCGTTTTTCGGGGCAATCTTCTTCACAAAGTGTTATATCTTCCTGCAAGTCAGAAAAGAGGCTGCCAAACCCCTCAGCTGCCCCTTCCTCCTCGTCATAATCTATATGTAATCTGTCTTGTCTTTCTTCCAGTCGGTCTAACAGCTCTGAAAACATCATTTGTTCCTTCAAATGAATGTTTCTATCCTCCTTCTTCATTTTCATAGGCACCTCTTTCTGTAGGTCGCCAATCTACATTCTTTTTTATTATTCTACTCCTATGAATTACGACTTTCTAGAGGATTTTGCTATAAAAGTTTTTTGAATAGGCTATTGATTTTTACATATACTCTAAGTTAAAATGAACTATTTAAAAGTTTTTTGTTTATTTTATCAGAATAATTTTTTGTCCTGCCGCTTTTTTCATACGATTCATCAAAGCAAATCCCACACCCTCTTCCGGATAGCTTTCTGAAAGAATCAGATTAATCCCTTCTTCATCGCATTCCCGCAAAATCCGAAAAAGATTGTGTGTCATGGATAAAGGATCCTCTCGCCTTCCAAGAATCTTCAGTCTGATGTTTTTCTTTTCTGCCATCTCCTGATAGAGGGGTTTTGTTTCTTCCGCGCAAAGAATGGCTATCTTTTTTTGAAAAGAATCCCCCCTCTCCTCTTCAAGGTACTTTGCCATACTTTCTCTAACCTTACTTTCCGCGCCCTTATGCTCTAAAGTGCGAAACAAAATCATCTCTGCTTTCGGAGCATAATGGCGATACTTCATTCCCGGTGCCTTCGGTACAAAACCGTCTTCCATGCTCTTTCCGAGTAAGGTAGGATCTATGTCCGGCTTCTCTCCGAGTACCTCTGTAAGATCCTCCAAAGTAATTGCTCCCGGTCTTAAAAGAGTGGGTCTTTCCGTACTCATATCCAAAATAGTGGACTCTACTCCGATGCCGACTGCCCCGTCATCGAGTATGCCTTCGATTCTTCCCGCAAGGTCATGGTACACATGAGAAGCCTCTGTCGGACTCGGACTTCCGGAAAGGTTCGCAGAAGGTCCCGCTATAGGAAGCCCTGCCTTTTCTATCAGCTCTAAAGTCAGAGCATTGTCCGGGCAGCGGAGTGCCACGGTATCTAAGCCCCCCGTGCTTTCCAAGGGGACTATTGCCGATTTTTTTAAAATGAGTGTGAGCGGTCCGGGCCAGAAGCTGTCCATAAGGAGCTTCGCCTTCTCCGGAACACTCTCCACAAGAGGAATCACTTCTTCCATTTTTGAAACATGAAGAATCAAGGGGTTGTCCGAGGGACGCCCCTTCGCCGCATAGATTTTTCGTGCAGCTTCCTTATCCAGCCCATTTCCTCCAAGACCGTAAACTGTCTCCGTCGGAAAAGCCACTAGCCCGCCTGTCTTCAGAATCCGCGCCGCTTCCTCGATATCCTTGTTCGAAAATATCCTTGTTTCCATTACTATTCCCCTGTAAGGATAGACCAAAATCCCTCCGGCTCCTGTCCCAGCTTCCATGCCGCAACGCCGTGAATACCATTTTCATGAAGAAGCTTCATCTTCTCTTCCATGGATTTCTCATCTTCCATCCAGATTTCTTTCTTCTCGTCGCCGTCCTGAATACTTCCATAGTTCTGACCGATGTCACTGAGCCATTCAAGAGAAACATTTTTCTCCGTAATCCACTCTTTCGCCGCCTTAATGGAGAGCGCCTCGGAGCGGAGCTTTCCGGACTTATCGGTAATCCAGACTCTCGTATAGAAGGGAAGGGCAATGATGATTCTGTCCTTGTCCATTACTGCCGCAGTCTCTTCGATTCCACGGCTCACATAGGAAAGAGAAGATACCGAACCGGCTTCTTCCGAGCCTGCATAGTGCTCGTCATAGCACATAATTACAACATAGTCGCAGATTGTTCCCAATTCTTTAATATTGTAGTAAGCGTTATAGGGGAAAGGAACATAGCAATCCACACTTAAATATAGGTCATTCTTTCTGCAGGCAATGGAAAGCTCCCGCATAAACTGAAGATAATCCCGTGCCGCTTTCTCCGGAAGAAGCTCAATATCCACATTGATTCCGTCAATGCCTTTTCCCTTCATATCCGAAATCAAAGCGTCAATGAGCTTTGTTCGCTTCGTTCCATTGGAAAGCAGCGTCTTCAGATTGATTTTTCCGGCATCAAAGTTGTTTACTGTGGCAAATACTTTTCTTCCCGTACTATGGGCAAGCTCCACATAACTAGCATCGCTATAGGAAGTTAAATTTCCTTCTTCATCCTTCATCACATACCAAGTGGGAGCCAGGATATTGACCCCTGACGCATTGGGAAGAAGTGTCTGTAAGCCTTGGTTGGACTCCGCATTGGTAATCTGGTGGAAAGCAAGCACCGGATAAGTCCCTTCACCCAGATTTTTATGACTGTACTCCGGGTCCTTAAAATCGCTGCTGCGTTCCTCGCTTGTGGGCTCATTGAGACGACTGTTTCGAAGATAACCGATAAAGCCGTCCTCCGTCTCCACCTTGGACCACTTCTCCATTTTTTCGAGGATAATCACCTTAGCTCCCTCTTCCAAATCGGTAAGGATCGGACTTTTAACCCCACCTTGCACACGAACCGCCTCTTTTTTCTTAAGGCTTGCTACTGTGGCAGGCTTAAATTCATTTTCCAAAAATACACGCTTATGCTCCGTATCCGTATAGCTGCGATTTAAAACCGCAGTATGCTTTTCAATAAGAGACAGACTTATGAAAATGCTCTTTCCCTCGGTAAAGAAATCCACTTTCCCGTCCTCCCCCTTTTCTCCGTCGGTAAAAAGAAGGAGCTTATCCGGAAGCGCATAGCGAAGGTTCTTCTCCGTATCGTCATAGTAAAAGCGGATATTGAGGTTCTTCACTACAAAGCCATAGGGTAGATACACTTCTCCGTCCCGCATCCTGCCCAGTGTCAGCTGTTCTCCATCCTTTACCTTCTCATGATTCAGATATATCTCTACGTTATCTCCCGAGACGGAAAAATAGCTGTTTAAGTCTGCTCTTTCCTTCGTCGGCATATATTTTTTCACATAGTAATATGCACCAAAACCGGCAATCGCCAATAAAAAAGCAAATAAGATAAGAAAGAAAGGAAGGATACTCCGTCCCTCCCTTCTTGCTCTCTTTCGTCCGCGTGTTCTCAGATCTGAATAGTCTCTCTTTTCCATTTTCCCTCTGCTTTAACTCTATTTGGATTTTGGTTTAACTTTCCATTTCATAAATAGATATATTTCTATTTGATTCTATCCCTTATTTCTTTCCTTGCAAGGCTTTCACAGGAATCTCCATACATTTGTAAGGCTTTCTTGCACATTTACCGCAAGCATTCTCCGGGAACTTCTCGTTTCTTTCCGTTCCGCTCATTTGAACCCCTTTTCGGCTTTATGCATTCTCTTCCAGTCTTGCCAGCTTCTCCGCCTGATCTTCGGTAATGAGAGGATCAATCACAAGGTCCAGGTCACCGCCCAAAACGGCGTCCATATTGTAAAGGGTAAGTTTAATGCGATGATCCGTTACTCTTCCCTGCGGGAAGTTATAGGTACGAATCTTCTCCGAACGATCTCCGGTTCCGAGCTGCGAGCGCTTTTCTTCCGCATTTTCCTTCTGCTGCTTCTCCAGCTCAATCTCATAGAGTCTTGCACGAAGAAGACGCATTGCTTTTTCTCTGTTTTGTACCTGAGAACGCTCTTCCTGACACTCCGCAACCATTCCGGTAGGAACATGGATAAGGCGCACTGCAGATGAGGTTTTATTGATGTGCTGTCCGCCGGCACCGGAAGAACGGAAAACCTCCATCTTGACATCGGCAGGATTGATTTCCACCTCCACATCTTCCACTTCCGGCATAACGGCCACCGTTGCAGTCGAGGTATGAATTCTTCCGCCGCTCTCCGTTTCCGGAACTCTCTGTACGCGATGTACGCCGGACTCGTATTTGAGTCTCGAGTATGCTCCCTGTCCGTTTACGATAAATACGACTTCCTTCAGTCCGCCAAGTCCCGTTTCATTAAAGGAAACGAGCTCCGTTTTCCAGCCTCTTTTTTCCGCATAGCTGGTATACATTCTGTATAAAGAGCCTGCAAAAAGAGCCGCCTCTTCTCCGCCGGCACCTCCGCGGATTTCCATAACGATATTCTTGTCGTCATTTTCATCCTTCGGGAGCAATAGGAGCTGAATTTCCTTCGTAAGGCGCTCCTGATCTTCTTTCGCCGTGGAAAGCTCTTCCTTCGCCATCTCGATTAAGTCCTTGTCCTTTTCATTATCCAAAATTAAAAGGGCATCTTTCTCGCTTTCCTCCGCCTTTCGGAAAGCGATATAGGCTTTATAAACGGGCTCTAAGTTACTCTGCTCTAAAATCAGCTTCTTATATTGGTTGATATCGGAAACCACCTCGGGAATCGTGAGATTCTCCATGATTTCCTCATAGTGCTTTTTTACTTCTTCTAAATTCTCAAACATTTTGTCCTCTTTCTGAAAACTTTGCTCTTTTCAGGCGTCTATTTTAAAAAATTCCTGTTCTATCGCTTCGCACTGTAGCCTCTCAGCTCAAAAACAGCTTTCTTCATCATCTCATCAGACTTTTAACCACAGAGACTATAAACAAAAAGAAAGGGGCTGTCAAATTAACTTTACGGAAATAATTTCGGACATTTCCCCTTCATTCTCCTCTTCTAATTTCTTTAAAACAAAGTCCGAGATTACTATGTCTTTCCAAAGAGTGCAGTCCTTCTTTAATAAAATCCCAGGACTCCCTGTAGCTTGTGTTTACGGAAAAATCCGATTCGCAAAGAAATTGCAGAAATTCTCCTAGAGCATTTTTATATTTTTTAGCAAAGAGAAAAGCATTTCTCTCCTTATCCTCCGAGGAACAGTTTAAGAGATTGTGTAAGACATGGTCTAAGTTAGAAGACATATAATAGCATCGATAAGGAACGGAATCCCAAACTTGACTTTGTCTGCTCAGCTTATCCATATTTTCACTTTTTTGCTTATTTCGACTGCGAATTAAGGCGGCATCTTTACAACGAATCTCCGACAAGCTGTATTGCAAAGTTCTAAGGCTATGATCTTCTACCACATTTTCATCGGAAATAAATGCGCCATCCGTATCCATAATATGAATCACTTCCAGAAAATCACTTTTACTGTAGTGATTGGACTTCGCATATTGTTTCAGTAAATCTCCAACTTTTCCTACAATATTTCCACTGTGATTTCCTTTTACACTGGTGATATCTCCATGCATCACTTCCACATAAACAGCATTTTTATCGAAAGCACGGCTAAAGATTACCCCAAGGGCTTCATCATCCGATGGACCTTCTACAATAATGAAGACAATTTTTTTCCGAGTCAAGCTACTCACCCGCCTCTCTCAGAGCCAAGGCTATCTCTGCATTGTTGGTCATCTCATAAACCGGCTCATTTTGCTCGCCGAGAACAATGTCTCTGAAATAAAAATCACGCAGATTATTGGTTGTTTTTATATTGGCAAAGCGAATGTAGCGGTTCTCGGGATTTGTTGTTGTAAAGGCAATAAAGCCCCGGTCTATCGTCTCCAAGGGACGCAGGTTATGTGAGGTGAAAATCAATTGTCCCTTTCCCTTTTCCGAGAGGATGTGCAGGATTTCTCCAAGAAGATATTCGAATATCCCGGCATCCAACTCATCAATCGCCACTGTAATAGAGGACTGATTATACATTCCTATTAGAAGATGCAGCACGGAGACAATCTTCTTTATTCCTTCTGATTCGTAACGAAGCGGGATTTCTTTACTGTTTTTATTGGACATAAGCTGTATGCGACGGCCCTTTTTTCCTTCTCCGTTTTCCATAAGCATAACAGCACCTAGGTCCGCTACGGAGATGGTAAGGCCGGGGATGATTTGCTCCAAAACACCATTTATGTTTTGAATCAATCTCTTCGCCTCCGGAAAAAGTTCTTCCGGTAGTTCAGTCGCCTCATCTAAAGACAGAAAATATTCTCCCGTTATCCCGTGTTCCTGCTTTTCCGAAGCTTTATACCGGATAGGCAGCTCTCCTAAATTAATCTTCCCCGTGCTGGACGCACCAAGGACAAAAAGTTCGGTACGACCGTAATTTGCTAACTTAACCAAAATATCGATATGAAAGAGAAGTTCATCATTCGGAGTTTTACTCGCATTCAGCTGTTCAAAAAGCAGTTGCAAAAATGCCACAGAAAAAAATAAGGACTGCGATTTCTGTTTTGCCATCAAACTGATGAGCTTCAACCTTTCCGCTGTTTCCTTTTTCCTTCCAAAGAGAAGTGCGTAATACTTTTTAGGAGCAATCAATTCCGTCCTTGTGCTTTGCAGAAAAGTATGCTTTTTAATCCTCTTCTCCCCATCCGTATAGGCATAACTCAGCTTTTCGCTTTTTATTTCCAATCGACGCTTCTTTTTTCCCAAGGAATTCCATAGATTCCCCTCTCTTTCCGATAAATAGGGGAGCACCTCCTCCGCCACCACGGAAGTTGAAAATGATTCTTCTCTCTGCTCGTCCACCGTCAAACAAACTTCGTAATCTACATCATAATTTTCCGTTTCCGAAACATAAATCCGGAAACGATAAGAGAGATTTGCCTCCCGGGAATCCACATTGATATAGTTACAATACTCATCCGGAATCGACTTTCCGGAAAGAAGCAATTTTAAAATATGCAAGGCATCGATAAGAGCCGTCTTTCCGGTACCGTTCTGACCATAGAGTCCAAGAACGCTGGCTTTAAATGCCTTTCTTTTATTTACAAAATTCAGTTTTCCGTTTTTTACATTTTTTAAACCGTTTATCTCTAAATCCGTAAGACGCAGATAGTAGTCCTTCATCTCTATTCTCCTCTTTGTTTCCCTCTTAATTTCACTTGTTTTTTATTATATCACAGCACAAAAATCTATCAACAACTGATATATCGAAATATTTTATATCGATTTTTGTTTTTCTTGCTCATTTAATTCTAAACTGTCCCAAATTCTGTGACAATTAAAATATTGTCCCTGCATCACTTACTTTAGATTCTTTGCAATTCATGTTAGAATAATAAACAATATACAGAAATATATATTTGTTTTCGCCATAGTCAAACTAAGGGTCTTTACAACAGTTAAACTCAGTCAAGAAAGGAAGAAAGATGAAAGTACAAATTTATGGAAGTCAGCAATGCCCCGGTTGTGTTGAAGCAAAGAAAGCTTTGAGCGAGAAGGGCGCAGATTTTGAGTTTATTGATTTAAGTGAGAATTTATATAATCTAAAACGTTTTCTTGCATTTCGTGAGCAAGAAGAAATCTATAAGCCCTTCCGGGAACAGGCTTTGAAAAAGGATTATCCGGATGAAGGGCGCATCGGGATTCCCTGCTTTGTCCTGGAAGACGGAGAACGCACGATGGATCTCGATTATGTTCTGACGAAGGTATAGGATTTAGACAGTTTCCAACAGAGAAACTAAGCATGAAATCCATTGTAAGCGAGCATTGGTCTTTTATGCGTTTTACCCACTATGAATAAATTCCCCCGCATACCCTGTGGAACAAAGCGTTTGGAGAGCTCGGCACTTGCAGAAAACGAGCAAAAGCGAAGTTTGATGCTTAGTGCCGGGAGCTTATAACCGAGCGAGAGCGACTTTGTGCAATAGGGTATTCGGGGGAATTATGCTAAGTAAAGCTCTAAATCCGCCCCTTCTCTGCCTGTTCCTTGGCAAAGACTGCCGCCCCGAGGGCGCCGGCGTAGCGTGCATACTTGTCGGAATGGATCGGTCTTCCAAGTACTTCCGAAAGAAGCTCTTGAAAATACTCCGCCTCGCAAAGTCCGCCCGTGAGGTAAATATCGAGTTCTTGGTTTCGAAGCTTCCCGAGCATCTGAGAAACCTTTCCTGCAACAGACTGCAGGATGCCGTAGGCAATATTTTCCCTTGCAATTCCCTGTCCTACGAGAGAAATCACCTCCGACTCCGCAAACACCGTACACATCGAACTGATTTTCACCTCTTCCGTGTGCTTTCTCGCAAGCTCATTCAATTCTTCCAAGGAAATGTTCAAGCGATTCGCCATAACCTCCAAAAACTTTCCCGTTCCGGCGGAGCATTTGTCATTCATAAAGAATTCTTCTACGGCCTTTCCCCGGCAGGTAATGACCTTCGTGTCCTGCCCGCCGACATCCACCACATTCATGGGATTTTCTCCAAAAAGAGTCATTGCGCCTTTCGCGTGACAGGTAATTTCCGTCATGGTCTTTCCCGCAAAGGCTACCGCATTTCTACCGTAGCCCGTTGCGATACAGGCGTAATGCTCCTCGTCCATCGGCATACTGAGTTTAGAACCTATGGACTTTAATGCCTCAAAGCTGCTCCAACCGGTAGGCACAGTGAAGGCCTGTTCAATCTCTCCCTTTTCATCGAGTACCACCGCCTTTGCCGCTGTGGAACCGATATCAATTCCCAGAAATTTTCTCTCCATTTTTTAGTCCCTTTCCGCTTAGTCCATTTTCTTTGAAAGCATTTTTACGAAAAAATATCTCCGCGTTTTCCTTTTCGCCTTGCAAATTTTTCTTATCGTCTTTTTTCTTCGCCTTGCAAATTTCTTTACAGCATTTCAATAAAGGCCGCTACTCTGGTGTTCAGCTGTCCGATGTCCGTCTGAGAGTAATCCGTTTCCACATTGATATAGGGAATGCCCTTTTCCTCCGTAACAAATCGGTGGACCTTATTGGTCTCAATCGCATAGGTATGACAGGCCTGCAAGGTCATATCCAGCACGCCGTCCGCGTGGTACTCATCAATCATCTCCGAAAGGCTGTCAAAACGATTCTTGTTCGGCGTCATAATGGAGCAGCCGATTGCAAGATAACGCCGGGAAAGCGCTTCATAAATATCTTCCGCATCTTCCTCTACTTGAATGCCCACCGCCTTTTCTCCACTGCAGTTCTCATAACCGATAACAACGCCACCGTTGTCCTCCACGGCACGAATGACCTTTTCCGTGGCTCCGCCAATAGGGCAGCCCGTAATGAGGATTCTCGGTCTTTTTTCAAAATGTTTTCCTTCCGTATATTCCCGCTCAATTTTCTCTCGAAGGGCATTGACCTCGTCCGCAAGAGCAGCACGGTCAAAACGGAATGTGGAGCCGTAGAGGACTTTGAAAATGTCGTAGCCCGAAACGGGAGTAGGGTCATGTTTCATAACGGAATACAAATCCTTCAGAGCTTTATTTGCGCGGTTATTCACCCTTGTCGCTTCCCGCACCATTTCCTCCGTAATCTTCACTTCAAACTTCTGTTCCAGATAGTCTTTTAAGCGCACAATCTCGTCTCTGTAAAGCGCCACCGCCTTTTCCGTCTGCTCATGCGGAAGGCGGAGGAAAAAGACATCCTTAAACTCGCTCATCAGCTCATACATTTTCTTCTTTCCGTCACAGGTGCTTTCCCCCACCACCACATCGGAAAAATAAAAGAAGGGGCACTTGTCGGTTTTCGCAAAGCCGTAGCTCGACTTAATCAGTGGGCAAAGATTCTTCGGTAAATCCTTCTCCGCTTCCGGAATCGTTTCATCGGAGGTTGCGCAAAGAGATACACTCGCCGCCCCGGCCGCCATCGCGATTTCCTTCGGAAAATAAGTACAGTACGATCCCACAACCGGCTTTCCCTTATCCTTCCACTCCTTTACGGCAAGAAAAGACTTCTGCCTCTGCTCGGAAAAGCTTGCAAATATTTCCGGTAAATCCTTAACTAACTTCATAGCTTCCTCCTAATCATTGACCAAATACTCTACTCAAGTACAAGCTAATTCTTCACGCCTTACATATTTATCTTAATAAGATTCCATTACACATAGCATGAGAAAAAAACCAAAAACAGCTCGCCTATTTTCATATTTCCTGCTTTTAGCATAGAGCAAGCTTTTTTCTTAGACAAATTCCTTTTATCTATAGCTTTTCGAATTTATAGAATATTGAAATCTATAAAATAGTTCTTGAACGCACTAAATAAGGACGCTTAGCCCCCGCTCTCCTCCGAAAGCGAGCGAATCGAGGAGCTATATTCCGAGGGAGACATTTTGCATTCCTTCTTAAACTGACGAGAGAAATAATGAATCGAAGAAAACTCAAGCTTATCCGCAATCTGCGTGAGATTCAGCTGTCCTTCCCGAATCATCCGCTTTGCCGTATCGATTTTCATTTTGGAAAACAGAGCCATAACGCCGGTATTTCCGACTTCCCGGAAAATCTTCTGCACGTAGGAGCGTCCCATGAGATTATCTCTACAAATCCGCTCCATGCTAAGTTTTTCATAGACATGGCTTTCCAGATATTCCACAAGACGATTATAGCTTTCACTCTGCCTTGAACTTTTCTCCACATAATAGTCCTCCGCCTCCATCGGGAGAGGATAGGAAAAATAACGGCGATAGAGTTGAATCAAAAATTCGGAAAGATACTGGCGGATAAGCTGCTGTCCTCCAAAGCTTTCCGCCTCCAAAAAGAGCAGTTTCTTCTGGTAGGGCTGATCCATTCTCCCTGCAAAAACCCCTTTTCCCTCCGTGATGATTTTCGCAAGAAGACTCTTCTCCTTATCGCTGATTCGTAAGCATTTTTTCTGAAAACGCCAGATAGAGGGGCTGTCACAGTAAAAACTGATTACCACGATGCTGGGACTGCTTTTCCCGTCCGCCTTTACCGAGTGAAACTCATTCGGTGCGTGGAAAAGAATATCTCCCTTTTTTAAGCGATATGTTTCCTCTCCTGCCTGCGCCGTAATCTCTCCTGCATCCACGCAAACAAATTCCCAAAAGGGATGTGTCTCCCCGGGGAAGGTAAAATCACTTCTATATTGAAAATAATGGAGGGAGACAATCTCTCTTATTTCCATACAATCCTTTAAGCAAACACTTTGGTAGTCCATTTTTCTGTCCTCAATTAACTGTCACATCACGCACAGTACCGATTAAAAACGAGATCTCGCATGCTCTGCACACGATACTGATTATAAGCGAAATACCGCATGCTCTGTGCACGATACTCGTTAAGAACAAGGTGCCCCAGACTTCGCCTGCGCCACTTGTTAAGTAAAAATAATACAATACCTCTGTGATCAATTGTACCAATAAAGTAAGCAATAGTACAATAGATGGATATGGCTAGACCCTTGAATTCGTTTTATAATGCGACAGGATAGATTGGTTTTCTATAATAAAAAAATAGCAGATACTATACTAATGATCCTCATTCAAAACAGGATACCTCTACTTTACAGACAGTACCGAAAGCTTAGAAGGAGAACAGCATGAAGAAAACAAGCGGAAGACTTACCCTCCCCAGCGAAAACAATTTTCTAAAAGAAACGGAAGAATTGATTGCACGCCTCGGGGCGGATGCGATACGAGACAGCGACGGAACCAAACTGGACGAGGAAACCCTTTCCCTTCCGGTGAAGGTATACAGTACCTATTTTGTGGCAAGAGGGCACAATGAATTTGCCAAAGAACACATGGAAGAATGCCAGCAGTTTTACCTCATGTCCAAAAGAGTAACCGCATTTTCCCATCATCTGGAAATCCCCTATATGGACGGTTTTTTCAGAAAGCAGGTTACACCGGACTTCCTGCATGACCCGAAGAAGTGGTGGGAGCTCATCGACAGAACAACAGGAGAAGTGATTTCTCCCGAAAGATGGCGACTTTCACCGGATAAATTCGTAAAAAGCTCCGGCGAGAAAGCCGAAGCTTCGAAAGAAAACTCGAAAAGCTCTACAGAAGAGACAAAGGAAACAGGACTTCCTTCCTATTTTCTGCAAGATGGAGAAACCGCCCTTCTTATCTTGGAAGATGCCACTCCCTTTCATGAGTATACTTTGAGTTTCCTCGCCTTTGCTCTCTGGGATCCGACGGAAATGTATAACCACATCACGAACAACTGGGGAGATAAACCTGCAGATATTCCCTTTGATATTCGAAAACCCTACAGCAATCGTTTTGCAAAGGAGGAGTTAAAGCGCTGGCTGGAAGCTCATCCGAAGACGGATGTAGTGCGTTTCACCACCTTCTTCTATCATTTTACCCTGCAGTTTAATCACGAAGAAAAGGAAAAATTCGTAGACTGGTTCGGCTACGGTGGAACGGTTTCCGTAGAGGCTTTGGAAGCCTTTGAAAAGGAATACGGCTACCGCCTTCGCCCGGAAGACCTTGTGGATGAGGGCTATTTCCACAGCACCTTCCGTACCCCGACAAAGGCTTACCTCGACTACATGGACTTTATCGCCCGCTTCGTAGCAAAGGAAGCGAAAGAGCTGGTAGACCTCGTACACGCAGCCGGAAAAGAAGCCATGATGTTTCTCGGAGACAACTGGATCGGGACCGAGCCTTACGGCAAGTATTTTAAGGAAATTGGACTGGACAGCGTGGTCGGCAGTGTCGGAGGCGGTGCAACACTTCGCTTAATTGCGGATATTCCGGGGGTGCGTTACACAGAAGGACGCTTCCTCCCCTACTTCTTTCCGGACACCTTTTACGAGGGAAACGATCCTGTGCCGGAAGCCATGGAAAACTGGGTGAGTGCGCGTCGCGCCATTATGCGGAAACCCGTGGACCGCATCGGTTATGGCGGCTACTTAAGCCTTGCCTATAAGTTCCCGAAGTTTATTGACTATATTGCGGAAGTCGCGGAAGAATTCCGTGATCTTTACGAGAAAGTCCAAGGTACAAAGCCTTATGCAAAGCTGAAAGTCGGTATCGTCAATGCCTGGGGTAAGCTTCGCTCCTGGCAGGCCTACATGGTTGCCCATGCGCTTTATTATCAAAAGGCCTACAGCTACTTCGGAATCCTGGAAGCCCTATCCGGAATGGACACAGATGTGGAGTTCTACTCCTTTGACGAGCTTTTAGAGAAGGGCGTTCCAAAGGATGTGGATGTTCTTATCAATGCCGGAGATGCTATGACCTCCTGGTCGGGCGGAGAAATCTGGAAGGAAGAAAAGCTCCAAAGTCTTCTTCGCGCCTTTGTTTATAACGGTGGAGGACTTATCGGTGTCGGAGAACCGAGCGCCTGCTCTTTCCAGGGAAAATATTTCCAGCTTGCAGACATCTTCGGTGTAGACAAGGAAATGGGCTTTAGCCTCTCTACGGATAAATACTTTAAAACCGCAAAAACGGAGCACTTCCTCTTGGAAGACTTCCCTGCGGAAAACTTAAACTTCGGAGAAAGTCAGAAGAGCATCTACGCCTTGGAAAAGGAAACGGAGATTCTGGAGTACAGTGACGGCTCTGTGCATTTATCCGCTCACGATTACGGAAAGGGACGAGGAATCTATATAGCGGGTCTTCCTTACAATATGGAAAATACCCGTCTTCTCCTCCGCGCTCTCCTTTACAGTGCGCACAAGGAAAAAGAAATCAGAAAATGGCAATGCACGAATCTTGCCTGTGAGCTTCATGCGTATCCGGAAAAGGGAATTTACGCCGTAGTGAACAACAGTAAGGAAAAGCAAAGTACCGATTTTTATGACGGAAAAGGACGGAAGCATTCCGCGGAGCTTCTCCCCGGAGCAATGCATTGGTACACAATAGACTAAGATGAAGTAAATGTCATTGATTATAAAATGATGAGTTCAACTAAAGGCGTTCAAAAACGAAGATAATTCTTCCTTTTCCAAGAAAAACAAAGAAAATCGTTTTTCTTTATTTACAAAAACACAAAAGATCGTTTTGCGAAAAAAGGATAGTACTTAATTATGCAAATTGTTTATCTAAAAAGATAAAGAATTTTATGTTATTTCGACCTATACTGACGAAGAATTCACCCTCTTTATTTGGCACATTGTGCAAAAAGAGGAATTGTTTAGGGAGGTACAAATGAAAAGAAGAATTTTAGGAACAGCCGTAGTACTCCTTTCCAGCTTGGCACTCTTTGCATGTGGCGGAAAGAACGAGGAAGCAAAGCCTGCTGAAACCACAAAGGCAGAAGGAACAGAAGCACAGAAAGCTGATGCGGAAAAAACAGAAGCATCTTCCGACGGTTTAGTGTACTGGTCCATGTGGGAAGCAACAGAGCCACAGGGACAGGTTTTAAAAGAGGCAGTAGAAGCTTTTACTGCTGAAACAGGCATTCCTGTAGATGTACAGTTCAAGGGAAGAACCGGTATTCGTGAAGGATTACAGCCCGCTCTTGATGCCGGAACCAATATCGACCTCTTTGACGAGGATATCGACAGAGTAAACAAGACTTGGGGCGATTATCTTCTGGATCTGGAAGAGCTCGCCAAGGCAAATGATTACGAGAAGACTGCAAATGCAGGTTTAATCAATGCTTGCCGTGAAGTAGGCGGCGGTACTTTAAAGTCCATTCCTTACCAGCCGAACGTTTTCGCTATGTTCTACAATCAGGAAATCTTCGACAAGGCAGGTGTTACAGAAGTACCGAAGACTTGGGAAGAGTTAGACGCAGCTTGTGCTAAGATTAAGGAAGCCGGCTTCACTCCCATCACCAGTGACGATGCATACATCTTAAGCAATTTCGGCTATCACTTATCCAGAATCAACGGTTATGAGAAAGCTTCCGAAATCGTAAAAGAAGGTAAGTGGGACGATCCTTCCGTTTTAGAGGTAGCGAAGGCTTATGAGGATTTTGCAAAGAAGGGATATTTCTCCGAGCAGATCGCATCCAATGTATGGCCTGCAGGACAGAACCAGGAGCTCGCTCTCGGAACTGCTGCAATCTACTTAAACGGTTCCTGGCTTCCGAACGAAGTGAAGGATATCACCGGAGAAGACTTTAACTGGGGATGCTTCAGCTATCCTGCAGTAAAAGACGGAAAAGACGGTGTAGAGGCTTCCAACTACGGCGCACAGGTATTTGCCATCAATAAGAAGTCCACAAAGGCAGAGGATGCCTTCAAGTTAATCCAGTTCTTCACAAAGGGAAAGTATGACGAGAAGCTTTCTCAGGAATCCTTAGGTATCCCTGCTGATTCCGACAACAAGGATTGGCCGAAGCAGCTTGCGAATGTAAGACCGGTTATGGAAGAGTTAAAGACTCGTTATCCTTGGGCAGCCTCTGCAGAAGATAATGTTGACATGACACCGATTCTGAAGGAAAACTTCATGAAGCTCTGCGGTGGAAGCATTACCGCTGAAGAGTTCGTTGCAAACTTGAAGAAGTAAAGTGTCGCGTTTTATAAACGATACTCGTTTTGAATCTTGGGAAGTGGCTCCGAACCATCGCGCCACTTCCTTTTTTTAAGAATTGTTTTAGGAGGTTGTTGTGAAAAAGAATTCCGCCATGCTGATTGCCTTTGTAAGTCCGGCAGCGATCTTTTTTATCTTGATTTTCTTATACCCCATCCTGCGTACGCTCTTAATGAGCTTTTTCCGTATCGAGGGGGTGACAGACGGTCT
The DNA here is from genome assembly GCF_000238055.2 of Oribacterium parvum ACB1. Taxonomy (GTDB): domain Bacteria; phylum Bacillota; class Clostridia; order Lachnospirales; family Lachnospiraceae; genus Oribacterium; species Oribacterium parvum. Next base: position 1,172,550 of record NZ_KE148312.1, on the reverse strand, counting down.
TGCCAAGTGGCAATTTGTGGGTTTTTCCAACTATGGAAAGCTGTTAAATACGACGCTGTTCCGCATTTCTATGTGGAATCTGTTTCGCATCTGGCTTTTTGGCGGAATGATTGTGCTCTCCCTGGCACTGCTTTTTGCCGTCATTATCACTTCCGGAATCCGTGGAAGAAGCTTTTTCCGCGCTATGATATACCTTCCGAATATTGTCTCCGCCGTAGCCCTTGCAACCATGTGGCTACAATATGTCTACAGTCCGAAATTCGGTCTTTTGAAGAGCTTTTTCACACTTCTCCATCTGCCGAAACTCGCGTCTATTCAGTGGCTGAGTAACGACCATAAGTTTATGGCGCTCCTCATTGCCTACTGCTTCGGAATGGTGGGCTATCACATGCTCATTTTCTCAAGCGGTATCGAGCGAATCAGCAGTGATTACTTTGAAGCGGCAACCCTCGACGGGGCGAACAAGATTCAGCAGTTTCAACACATTACCCTCCCTCTATTAAAGGGAATGTTTCACACGAATATCACTATGTGGTCCGTCAGCAGTGTAGGTTTCTTCGTTTGGTCACAGCTCTTTTCCACTGTAACCGCCGATACGCAGACGATTACCCCCATGGTTTATATGTATATGCAGATTTTTGGAGCCGGAAACAGCGTAACGGAACGAAATGCCGGAATCGGTGCTGCAGTCGGTGTGCTCCTAAGTATCTGCGTTGTCATCATTTTTACAATATGTAATAAGCTCTTACAGGATAAAGAGCTGGAATTTTAAGGAGGGGACTATGTTTTCATTATTTAAAAAAGAAAAAAACTATGCTGAGCCCTTCCGTATGAAGAAGGAGCTGCGTCTTTTACCGGGTTATCTGCTCCTCCTCCTTTGGATTTTCTTTACCGTGGTTCTTCTCGGTTGGGTACTGATTGCAAGCTTTTCCACAACAAAGGAAATCTTTGCCAATAAACTTTTAAGCAGCGGCTTCCACTTTGAGAACTATGAAAAGGCATGGGTGAACTCCGATGTGTCCACCATTTTCTTTAACTCCCTTTTCTACTCTCTGCTTTCTGTTTGTTTACTCATCTTGGTTTGTGCTCCGGCGGCATACGCCCTTTCCCGTTTTGAGTTTTTCGGGAATAAGCTGATGCAGCATTCCTTCGTGGCTTCCATGGGTGTACCGGTTGTCATGATTGTACTTCCGCTCTTTGCTCTTGTGGCAGGGCTCGATATCTTAAACAATGTCACGGCAAATAAATTGACCTTGATTTTCCTTTATGTGGGAATCAATGTGCCGTACACGACCATTTTCCTAATGGGATTTTTTGCCAATATTTCCCGTGCCTTCGAAGAGGCTGCCGCCATTGACGGCTGTCCTCCCGGAAAAACTTTCTGGCTCATCATGCTTCCGATGGCACAGCCCGGCATCATTACTGTGAGTATTTTTAACTTCATCAATGTATGGAATGAGTACTTTATCTCCCTCATCTTCGGAAACTCCGACAAGGTGCGTTCCGTTGCGGTAGGGCTCTACTCCATGATCAACTCCATGAAGTACACCGGGGACTGGGCAGGGATGTTTGCTTCCGTAATCATCGTCTTCCTTCCCACCTTCATCCTCTACCTCTTCTTATCCGAGCGAATCATTGCAGGTGTAACCGGTGGCGGTGTAAAGGGCTAAGATCTTTAGAAAACAGCTTCACAAGAGAAATAAGACGGCAGCGGAAGACCCGTAATAAAACACCGTACTGTGCAAAGTGATAAAACAATGTAGTGAATAAAGTAATAAAATAATCTAGTGAATAAAGTAATAAATGATGTAGTAAGAAATTTGATAAATGAAATAGGACCGCATATCATGAATAAAGAATTAAGTAAAAAAGAAATAGAAAACGCCCTCTCCCACTTTCAAATAAAGGGAGAGGTAAAGGCTTTCGAGCACTACGGCTCAGGGCACATTAACGATACTTTCCTCGTAAAGGCGGAGCGGGACTATATCCTGCAAAGAATGAATACCAACATTTTCAAAAATGCAAAAGAGCTCATGGAGAATGTTTCTTTGGTCTGCGCCTTTATGGAAAAGGAGATTCTAAAGGCGGGAGGAGCCCCCGAACGAGAGGGCTTACGCCTTGTCCCAACGAAAGAGGGAAAAGCTTACTATGAAGATGAAGAAGATAATTTCTTCCGCGTTTATCTCTTTGTAGAGAGGACCAAGTCCTATAATCTCGTGGAGAAGCCCGAGCACTTCTATGAAAGCGCTCGTGCATTCGGGCATTTTCAGAATCTTCTCGCCTCTTTTCCGGCAGAGAAATTGCACGAAACCATTCCGGACTTCCATAACAGTGTAAAGCGCTTTGCCCGCTTTAAGGAAGTGCTGGAAAAGGATGCATTCGGAAGAAGGAAGGACTGCGAAGAAGAGGTACAGTTCTTTTTAAATCATGAGAAAGACCTCTCCTATGCTATGGATCTTCTCGCAAAAAAAGAGCTCCCACTTCGTGTCAGCCACAACGATACCAAGTTAAACAATGTCCTTTTTGATGCGGAAACGGAAAAGGCACTTTGCATCATTGACTTAGATACCGTGATGCCCGGTCTTTCCATCTTCGACTTCGGGGATGCCATTCGCTTCGGCGCAAATACTGCAGAAGAGGATGAAAAAGATCTTTCCAAGGTTTCTCTTTCTCTTCCCCTTTTCTCCACCTATGTAAAAGGATTTTTAGAGGGAGCAGGAGGAAAGCTTACAAAAAAAGAAATCGAATCTCTTCCGGAGGGTGCGAAGATTATGACCTTGGAATGCGGTATGCGCTTCTTAACGGACTATCTTGAGGGAGATGTTTATTTCCATACAGCGCGTCCCGGGCATAATCTGGACCGCGCAAGAACCCAGATTGCCTTAGTAAAGGACATGGAAACGAAATGGGATGAGATGAAGAAGGAAGTAAAGAAGTATCTCTAAAAAATAAAATAATTTCATTTATAAAGAGAGATAATCATTCCATTTATAAGGAAAGAAAATAGAAGTCTAGACCATAAACAAAGATAATTTATAGTAAGAAAAGACAGATTGTTAAAATCAAGTAATAAGAGATGATGAAGGAGAAAACGGCAATGGAAGAAAGAGAGGATAAACTCTATTTTAATTCTGATTATTTGGCAGGCTGTCATGAAAAAATATTAAATAGACTTTATGAAACAAACCTCATCAAAGCACCGGGATACGGAACAGACTCATTTACCTTATCTGCCAAAAAGAAGGTTTTAGAAGCCTGCGGACTCACGGAAGGGGATGTCTATTTTCTTGTCGGAGGAACCCAGACGAACGACACCGTCATTTCTACAATATTACGCCCGTATGAAGGAGTAATTGCAGCCGATACCGCGCACATTGCTACCCACGAGGCGGGAATTATCGAAGTACATGGCCACAAGGTTCTGACTCTTCCCCATATCGAGGGAAAGATTTATCCCGCACAGATTCGCGAGTATATGGTGCACTTCCATGCCGACGGAAACAACGCACACATGGTGCAACCAAGGCTCGTTTACCTCTCTCAGCCCACGGAATTCGGCACGCTCTATTCTTTGGAAGAACTGGAGGATATTCGGGATATTTGCAATGAATATAAGCTTTCTCTTTATATCGACGGAGCACGCCTTGCCTATGCCCTCGCCTGTCCCAAAAACGATGTCAGCCTTTCCGATCTTGCAAGACTCTGTGATGTCTTTTATATCGGCGGAACAAAGTGCGGTGCCCTGTTCGGAGAAGCGGTAGTCATCCCGCAAAAGGGAAACTTTTCTTTCTCTCCGACAATCATAAAACAGCATGGCGCACTACTTGCCAAGGGGAAAGCGCTCGGTGTACAATTTGATACACTTTTCACGGATGATTTATACTTTCAAATCGGAGAACACGGGATAAAGATGGCGGAGAAAATCCGCTCCGGCTTAAAGGAAAAGGGCTATCCCTTTGCAATCGGCTCTCCGACAAATCAGATTTTTATCTTAATGAAAAAAGAGGATGTGGAACGAATCCAAGACAGAGTGGAGCTCACACACTGGGATAATCCTGATGAAACCCACTCCATTATGCGAATCTGTACCGGTTGGGCAACCACGGAAGAAGACGTAAAAAAGCTTCTTATGATTCTATAAGCATAAAAAGTTGCCGGGCCCCTACCTAGCCCGGCAACTTTTCATTTTTAACGGGTATGCTCGCATAACGCGCAGCATCTCGTTTCGTTCATTTCACGTTCGTTTACAGAACCTGCAATATACCATCGAGACTCCATAAACCGCATAACAGGTTAAATCAACGATTTACTCCATGCGATAAGATTATCTGAGTAACTGTAAGATACCCTGCGGAGTCTGGTTAGCCTGTGCAAGCATAGCCTGAGAAGCCTGAACAAGAATATTGTTCTTTGTAAATGCAGACATCTCCTTAGCCATATCTGTATCACGGATTCTGGACTCAGCTGCAGTCATGTTCTCGGAAGTAACCTTTAAGTTGTTAATGGTATGCTCCAAACGGTTCTGTGCTGCACCAAGCTGAGCTCTGTAAGTAGAAACCTTAGTGATGGCAGCATTGATTTTGGTAATTGCACCATTTGCATCATTAATAGACGTTACAGTCAGCGTACCTATAGCTAAACCGGAGTTAGTTGTAGTCATCTGTGCCGGAACAACCCTCAAGGTCTCAGCTGCAGAAGGTCCAATCTGGAATTGCAATGGGGTAGCAGTACTAGCAATTAACGGCTTCACACCATTAAATTCTGTATTATTTGCAATTCTATCGATTTCAGCATTAAGAGCAGAAATCTCAGACTGAATTGCAGTACGTGCAGTGGAATTATAAGTTCCGTTAGCAGACTGTGTAGCCAGAGTTACCATACGCTGTAACATAGCGTGAGTCTCGGTAAGAGCACCTTCAGCGGTCTGGATTAATCCGATTGCATCCTGTGCGTTTACTGTAGCCTGATCAATACCACGGATTCTGGAACGCATATCCTCGGAAATAGCAAGACCTGCTGCATCATCTGCAGAACGGTTGATTCTATAACCGGAAGAAAGCTTCTCAATATTCTTCTGAACTTCCCAGTTGTTATTGAATAAATTTCTGTGTGCGTTGATAGCTCCGATATTGTGTTGAATAATCATAAATAAATTTCCTCCTATTAGGCACTTTTTTTGATACGATTCGTATTGTTTTTGGATTTGGCAATACGCTCTGTATCTGTCCTATTCAGAGAACCTCCCTGTCCTCACTCCATACTCTCCTTTGCCGGCTTTGGAAAGATGAATTTTTTTGCCTATACTATGTTTTCGTCAGGGATAAATTTTATATAAGCTATTTTTATAGAATATTTATTTATGTTTTTAATAAATATATTTTATGTATTGCTCTGTTTCTATATCTCTCTATTTCTATAAATGCGATAGCTCTTTCTCTAACCGTCCATTTTAATGCCAAGTAAACCAAATGAAGAGATACCCTGCCATCACGGCCACAAGGGTAAAGGGGAGGCCAATCTTCATAAAGTCGGAAAACTTTACGGTATAACCGTTTTGCTTAAGCATCCCTACTGCGGTAATATTCGCGCTGGCACCGATTGGAGTGATATTCCCCCCAAGGGTCGCACCGCTTAAGAGCCCGAAATAAAGAAGATAAGGTTCCATCCCCAGTAACTGTGAGATTCCCGTAATAATCGGAAGCATAGTCGCCACATAGGGGATATTATCGACAAAAGCCGAGAAAAGCACGGAACCCCAAACAATAATTGTATAAAGAAGGAAAATGTTTTTCCCGCCGACCTTCGCAATTCCATTTGCCACCATATCAATGATGCCGACATCGGTAATGCCTTGAATAACCAAGAATAAGCCGGTTAAGATACAAAGTGTTTCAAAGTCTATAGAGAGAATCGCCTTCCTGATGTTTTCCGGCATTTTCTTCATTTTAAAATCAACTGCCATGCAAAGTAGAGCAATCACAACGCAGATAATACCGTTAATCGTACTCGGCGTATTCGGAATAAAGGACGCGATAATCAAGCATACTACAACTCCGCAAAGTGCAATCGTCGGGAAAATGCCTTCCACCTTCGTCTTTTCCTCCGCTTCCACGGGCTGGTTTAAATCATGGAAGAGAAAGAGCATAACCGGAACCGTAAGGAGAGCCCCAAGTTCTACCGCAAAGAATATACCGGGCTTTCCATGCATAAAGAAGAACTGCATAAAGTTCATATTCGCATAGGCACCGAGCATGATAGAGGTCGTGTCTCCCACCAAGGTTGCCGCTCCCTGTAAATTAGAAGAAACCGCTATCGCAAGGAGCATCGGTACCGGACTGATTTTCAGTTTCTTGCATATCGCAAGCCCTACAGGTGCAATCATAAGCACGGTCGCTACATTGTCAATAAAAGCGGAAACTGCACCGGCAAAGAGAGACATCAGGATAATCACCCACATCACCGTAGGACATTTTTCCAAAATAATCTCCGCTAAGCGATTCGGCATCTTAGACTCAATAAAGTAGTAGACGATAACCATGGTGCCCCCGATCATCATGATAACGTTCCAGTTGATAACCGAAAGCCAGTAAAGCGGATTTCTCTGTAAAATGCCAAAAAGCACAAAGAGCACGGCTACGCCCCAAATCGCATACAGCCTCCACTCTGTCTTCACAATCATCACAACGTACATAAGAATAAAGAGGATTATCGCAATCACTTGTAAATTCATAGCGCATCCTCCTTATTCTCGATTCTTACTTTCTTTTTATTCATTTTCTCACCATCTTCTACTCTATTTTACAAAAAATCTCATTCCCAAGATTATGCCTTAAACGGAAGCTTCAAAATAATCTTTGTATAGTTCTGCTCCTCTTTCGAGTGAGCGCCCGGTCTGTGACCGTCCCACGGAAAAGCCGCCCAGAACATCCCCTTCGTAATCTTAATCTGATGGGCAAAGTCCCCTGTATAGCGAGCTGCATCCTTTTCTTCATTATAAGAAATGCTTTCCGTAAGCTCCTCTAAAGTATCCCAAGCGATTTCTTCCGAACCCTCTTCAATAATCTGCACATCGATATACTTCTTATGAGCTTCATACGTTCCTTCCTCGAAGGACTTCGTAGTCCCATTTTCCACCTTAAAAAATCCTCCGTCAAAATCATATCTTCCCGGTGCAAACTCGCCTTTTTTCTTTAAATTGGAAATCGCTTCCAAGCCCTTCTCCAGATTCGGAAGAAGCGGTGCATAATAATGAATATTCTCCATACGATCGATAAGCATAAAAGTACCTCCTTATTTTTCAAAAATCTCTTTAATAAACTGCTTCTTAATTTCAAATCTTTGTATGCTGTTCCGAACTATAATACCACAGGAACATCATTTTTCATAATGCCCTCTACAGGAAACAATCAGCAACTCTCCTGAGACAATGGTAAAAACAAGCCTATTTTCTTTATCAATTCTTCTGCTCCAGCCATCGCGATATCTTAAGGGTTCAGATTTTCCGATTCCTTGTAAACCATTTCTCTCTATATCCTTTATTAAGGAATTAATCCTCTTTAATGTCTTTTTATCCTGTCCCTGCCAATACAGGTAATCCTCCCATGCTTCATCGGACCATATCTTTCTCATCTTAATCCTCAATTAATTCGTGTACAGTTCCTTTACCTTCCAGCAATTGTTTAAATCCTCTCTCCAGTTTATCTAAATACCGTGCATTTCGTAATTCCTTTTCCATCTCATTGAACTGTTCCAGGCTTAAAACAACTACATTTTTATCTTCTTTTCGAGTAATGATGATCGTTTCTCCATTGTCCGTAGCCAAATCGCAGTATTCCTTCAAATTATTTCTCATTGTTGTATAGTTTACCGCTATCATAAAAGCACCTCCATTTCTGTACAGTCTATTGTACAGAAATGGAGGTGCCTTATCAAGTCTTCTTTTGTGTTTTCAGAATTTTACTTGTGCAATTTGCTTTTTCAAATTAGCTTTCAGTATTGTACTCTTAGAATCAAATTATTCCAAAGTAATCAAAAGTGCCATCTTAAACTTTCCGAGTGCCTTCACACTGTGTCTTCCGCCTTTAGCAAAATGGAACTGCTCTCCGGCATGGATGGTATGATCCGTTCCTTCATAATTAATGATAGCCTCCCCTTCAAGTGCAAAGAAAATCGCCTCTCCGGGAGCTGCATGCTCACTTAAGCCCGTCCCCTCGTCAAAAGCCATCAGCACAAACTTCATTTTCTCGTTGTGCGCAACATCCATGTTGACAATCTTTCCGTCTCCGTATGGCAGCAAATCCTTTAATTGAAAAACCTCACCTGCCTTAATTACTTCATTCATGATATCTTCCCTCCTTAAATTAATTTCTGTATACACTGCACCTAACTTTGTGCACATCCCTACCGGCTCATCAATCCTACAAAGAATGGATTCCCCGGAAGACAAAACTGTCCGCCCTTTTAGATCTTCTCTCTTTTTTTCTTCTTCCCTTCCATAAATCTCCAAGTCTCCCTCATGGAGAAGCAGAAATTTATGTTCCGAGAAAATCTCCGGACTGATGTCTGTATTCTTATCCAAGGAAAAGACGATAATCGGATTGCTTCCGCCTTCTATCTCCTTAGACACCGTGCATCCTCTAAGAGGACAATTTTCTTTTGCTATGGAAAATACTTTTCCTGCATCCAGCTTCATCTTCCCTCCTTTCTTCTTGCAAGGATACTGTAACATGAAGCCAAACACAGTAGTGTTGCAAAAGTCACAGTTCTCATTTTCTTGATAAATATTTTTTATTCTTTCTTTTCTATATTTTATCTTCCGGTTGGACTTATTTTTAATAATCTCCCTTTTCTCGGACGATATAAATAAGCATTCAGATTTTGTTCGTGTGAGAGGAAGTTAAAAATGAAGAATAAAGCAGACAGCAAGCCGATTTTCCGCTGGAAAAAGATGAAGTTAAGCTCCCGGATGTCTATCATGACCGGTATATTAAGCATTCTTGTTCTGTCCGCCATCAGCATTTCCATTATCTATATGGGAAAAAATGCTCTCTACCAATCCCTGCTTGGCAATATGAACGATAAGATCAGTCTGGGCATTGCCGATCTGGAAAATGTCGTTACCCGGGAAGAAACCATAGGAAACACCATCAAAGAGGGGATGATGTATATTTTTGAGCAAAACGATCTCCCCGGCGGAATTCCCGCAAATCCATGGACCATCTATGACGACTATGGAAAGCTCTTGGAAACAGAGGATATGAGCGGCACCATGTTTCATTCCCGCATTATCAGTACTGCCATTCCTGCAAGTCGATATAATGCGGAAACCACCATTCTGGATTCTCTGTATTCCGCAATCAAGAATAACGAAGCACTCCTCGGTGCAGGAGTATTTTTGGAGCCGGAAGCTTTTTATAAGGGCGTACAAGAATATGCCCCCTATATGACAAGGGAGCAGGTCGAGAAGCGAGAAGTCACAAATGCCGCCTATGTCAACTACAAGGATCAGGACTACTATATCCGTGCCCGGGAAAATAAGGGGCTGGTACTCACGAACGCCTACCCGAACTACGGCACGAACGAATATGTTGTGTCCGTAGTTGTTCCCATATTCTATGCAGATGAGTTTAAAGGTGTGGTCATCCTGGACATGGACACATCCGCCTTCGGTATCGTAAAACAGGAGGATCAGCGTTTTAAAACCCTTTACAGCAGTGTCATCGATACGAGTGGACGAATCATGTACAGCATGAACGAGGAAGAAAATGAAAAAACCATACAGGAGGTCCTTCCGGAGAAGAGCGCAAAACTTTTAGAATCCCTATTTGCCAAAAATGAAGCCTTCTCTACCTATATTCGAAATGCAAAAGGAGAGTTGATTCAATACAATGCAAGACCGATTCGGGTGGAGGGCGTAACCTGGTGGGTTTCTATCGCTGTTTCCGAAAAAGAATATACCTCTGCCATTTCCAGTATGGTTATGGTTGCCGTCCCTCTCGCCCTTTTGGGAATCCTTGTCTTGGTTTTTGCCGGCTATTTCTTTATTCGAAAGAGTCTGGCTCCTCTACAGAAAATTGTACTTGCAGGAGACTCCCTTGCGCAGGGAGATTTTTCCCATGATATACACTATCCCTATCAGGACGAGATCGGAAGCATTTTCCTAAGTATAGAGAAGGTAGTGGAAAGAATACAAAGCATCATTCAAGACTTATCGGAAAAGCTTTCTCAGATTGCAAGAGGAAATCTCTCCGAGGACTTTCGGAATACAGAGCTCTATATCGGAGAATATGCACCCATATTGCAAAACCTGCAGGACATCTTAGCCGATTTAAACGGCACTATGGGCGAAATCAAGGGGAGCTCTTTCTCGGTCAATACCGCTGCCGGTAAGGTAAATACCTTTGCCGACTCCCTTTCTACAGGCGCTTCCAATCAGGCAAATGCCGTTCAAGAACTGAGCCTGACCATGAACGATATGTCCATAAACATAAAAGAAACGGCAGAAATGACCTTAAACGCACTTAGTCTTTCGCAGGAAGCAGAGAAAGCGGTCGGAAACAGCAATGAAAAAATGGAAGAAATGAACTCTGCTATGCTGGATATTACGGAAAAATCACATGAAATCCATAAGATCATCAAAACCATTGACGATATTGCATTTCAAACCAATATCTTATCTCTAAATGCCGCAATCGAAGCGGCAAAAGCGGGGATAGCGGGAAAGGGCTTTGCCGTCGTTGCGGATGAGGTTGGAAATTTAGCGCAAAGATCGGCAAAGGCCGCCAAAAATACTGCCTTTCTGATTGAGGAAACGATTGATGCCGTTAACAAGGGAGCACGGATTTCCGAAGAAACGAAGGAATCTTTGTCTATCGTTTCCGGGCAATCACAAAAAATCAACAATATCATTTCCTCTATATCCCTTGCCTCGGAAAAAGAAGCAAAGGGCATTGATCAGTTAAATGAGGGCTTAAACCGCATTTCCTCTGTCGTACAGAGCAACACGGAAACTGCAGAAGAATCTGCCGCAGCCTCAAAGGAGCTCTCCAAACAGTCTGAAAAAATGAATGGTCTTGTCGGAAAGTTCAGTTTGAAAGAGAAGGATAGAGAACTCAGATAGAGCTTATGTAATCTGAAGGGCTTATTTCTATACATACAAAAAAGGCTATAAAAAATCAAAACTGATTTATGCTGTGTCGACCCTTCTCGGGGCACGCTCTCGCTAACCTCGCCACGTAGGGGATACTAAGCGAAAAACTGCATTTCATTTGTTTTTCGCAAGTACCCACGGGCTCAGATTACCCCTCAAAAGGTCGGCACAGCAATAAATACGTCAGCTCTAATTTTTTTACAGCCTTTTTTGTAAGATATGCGATAGCCTACGATTCATAAGTGTTACTCTTTAATAATTAAAAAGCTTGTCCGCATCAAACAGACAAGCTTTTTTATAAGAGTTATTTTTCTTAAAGAAACTCCATTTTTTAGTTCTGCTCCTTCTTACGAAGTACTACAAATCCTGCAAGAGATGCTAAGGACAATCCGAAAAGGGAAGCCCAAAGAGCGGAGTAATTGTTGTCTCCTGTAGAAACCGTTGCACGGGTAGCTACTGCCTTAGTACTCGGACGAGTTGCACCAAGCACCTCTCCCTTTTTCTCCTCAACGCTTACTGCATTGTCAACCGAAACCGGACGGTCTACACCAAGAACCTGTCCCGGATCAGCAGGAGTATTCTCATTCGGTGTTACAACAGGAGTCACGGTTGGAATAATCGGGGTTCTGTCTCCACCACCATTTCCGCCATTGCCACCGTTACCGCCGTTTCCTCCATTGCCCGGGTTAACAGGCTGTACGGGATTAACCGGTTGTACCTTATTCTCTGTTGTCGTCATCTTTACAGTAAGATCCACGGTGTTAATGCCGTTTTTTGCGCCTGCAACTCTATCACGACCTACTACAAAATCACGGCCATCAGCATTCTGAATAGCGCCCCAAGTATAGGAGGCTTTACCACTTATCCCTAAGAAGCTTACATCCGCCTTCATATAGCCCACTAAGGTTCCGCGGATTGCTCCCTCTGCAGTTGTGGTCTTTTCCGTAGGCGTCTCGTTTACTTCTGCATTAGCGGATGCGGAATTAAACTTAATCCCCTTCATAATGAGCTGAATCTTTTTAGCGGAGTTGTTAATCAGGTTGTTTAGGCTTCCAAAGGTACTGATCTGGTCCTGCGGATTGGGATATTTGCTCAAATCCAAATCCATAGCGAGTTCAACCTTGTCCTTTGCAAAATTGGAATTGCCATAGTTAATGCGATAAATCATAGGATTACCATCGTCAGATTTTAACTCATAATGCTTCTTGGCATCCTCAAGGTCCGTCGGAAGATGGAAGCTTCCATCAAGATTGTTTGCCATCTCAAATTTTGCACGAAGCCCTGTTTCCATCTTGTCTACATTCACATAGGGCATAAGAGGATGAAATTTTGCAGATGCATTAATTGCGTTGTTTACTGCATTCACATCCAATTTCGCCTTTAAAGAGTAAGTATCCTCTTTATTAACTTCATAAAGATCTGTAGTGGTTGTATCATAGTCCGTACTTCCGTCCTTTGCAATGGAAAGATCTCCTTGCATTACAACATCTTTATTTTTTAAATTAGCAATGTCAGGAATTACATTTAAAGACGGATTCTTTCCGGAAATTGGGTCCTCGCCATTTTCGTTAGCATCCGAAGCGGATATCTTTGCTTCCAGCTTTCGATTACGAATTTGAAGGCCGATATCTGTTCCTTGCTTATCATCATCAGAAACAACGGTATTCACATTATTCGGTACTGTCGTACTCGAATCTACAGGCGTCTCCTCCACGGTTACCGGTGCCGGTGCAGTTGTCGTACCCGCAGTAGCTCCTGTACCGCTTTCAGTTGTTCCGCTTACAGTTGCGCTGCTTTCTGCTGCTGCCGTGTTTGCTGCAGTCGAATTTGTTGTTTCCGTTGTCTCTGTACTTGTTGTTGCAGGTGCTACTGCGGCTTCTTCTGCTCTAACGGTCATCGGAGCCATAGCAAGGGTTCCGGACATTGCAAGTGCCGCTACTTTTACACTAAGATTCTTCTTTCTCATTTGTATTCTCCCTTTTTCATGAATTCTCCTTCATAGCAGCGCTACTCTTTTTCCTCTTCGCACTATGAAGTGTAATACGTTCATTTCTCTCGATTTCCGGAGTCCTCAAATCCTTCTGAACAACCCCTACTGAATTGTGTACAATTAAGTTGCCTTTTCACACAACGAGCTTAATCATACTACTTGGATAGAGAAAAGCAAGAAAAAAATAAAAAATAATTATAAAAACAATATAAAATCCTTGACAAATTTTGTAAGACTTCATTCGCTTCGGCTCTTTTTGCTGTCTTTTATGATGCTATCAGCCCTCCGGAGCGAACTCTGCACCGTTTCCCAGAACAAAGTGTCCGCTTCCCACACCAAGCTCAAAGTGCAGCTTGGCAATGCCTAAATCCACCATATCCATCTCAAAGTCATTTTTCACTGTCGCAGTCAAGATTCCATTATGATAATGAAAGAAGGGCTTTTGTTTGTTTAAGGCACTCGGCGCAAGAGCAACCGCCTCCATTCCCTCTTTTACCCACTTCGGATAGGGGCTGTCTCCTTCTATACAGGCTTCCCAGGGTTTCTTCTTATGAAGAAGGGATGAGAGAAGTTTTTCCCGAATTCCTCCGTCTCCGGCATAGCCGAGTAGAATCACAGCCTGTATATGCTCTTCCTCTGGATAAGAGAAGCTTTCCCGGTCGAAGGTTCCGCCCACCCAGCAGGTATCGAGGCCCAAGCTCTCCGCGAAAAGAAGAAGCTTTTCTCCATAATAGCCCATTTTCTCCCGAAAGTGGCGCATTCCCGGATTCCCTTTCAATAGGATAAGACTCCGCACATTTTTAAACAGCCCGTAGCTCTTTCCAAAGCTTGCAAAGGCTTTACTTCCGTCTTCTATGAGTTCAATATTGACATCATACTTTACATCAATCTTTCTGATTTTTTCTTCTATCTTTTGTAAAAGCGCTTCACTCAGTTGTTTTTTAGAAAATACGCGCCTCGATTTCCTCTTCTGTATCGTTTCATTCATTAAATTCTGTTTCACTTCATTTAATTGATTCTGTTTCACTTCATTTAATTGATTCTGTTTTACTTCGTTTAATTGATTCTGTTTTACTTCCTTCATTTTACTTCCTCATAGTACATGCTGTATTGTATTTCTTCCCTATCCCTTTTTCCACTTCCAAAGGGCAACGCCAAAAATTAGGGCATAGCCGATAAAGCTGAAAAGGTCCGGTACTTCCTGCAGGATAAAAAATCCCAAAAGGGCGGAAAAGAGTACCTGACTATAATCATAGACCGAGATTTCCTTTGCCGGGGCATAGGCATAAGCTTTCGTAACAAAAATCTGCCCCATAGCGGCACATATTCCGGCGCCCAGTAAAAAAAGAAGCTCTCTTCCGCTCATAGCCCTACCTTGCAGTATGCAAAAGGGCAAAACCGCAATGAGAGAGAAAAGCGAAAAATAAAAAACAATCTGCGGTCCCTTGACTCCTCTTAAGCCCAATCTTCGCACAAAGGTGTATGCCGTTCCGGCACAAAATCCGCCAAGAAGTCCTATCAAAGCCGGAATCCCGAGAAGCCCCTGACCGGGTTTTACCACAAAGGCCGCACCGCACAGGGCAAGGATTACGGAAAGAATCGCAATCTTATTCGGCCTCTCTCCTAATATGAAGATGGACATAATAATGGAAAAAAACGGAGCCATTTTCTGTAGTATACTGGCATCTCCCAGCTTAAGATAGGAAAGTGCCCAGAAATTACAAAGCAAACCGCTCGTTCCAAAGAAGCAACGCAGGAAGAGACTGCTCCTGTTTTCCTTTTCTACATAAAAGGACACCCTGCCCTGTTTCATCATAAGGAGCGCGATTATCGCGGCTACCGCATTTCTAAACATGGCTTTTTCCATAACCGGCACGTTTCCTGCCATCTTTACGAAAAATCCCATTCCTGCAAAACCGGCAGCGGAAAGAATAATAGAGAGGATTCCTTTTATGCGATTTCTGCTCTTCTCTTGATTCTCCTCTTCTCTCATCCGTATAAACCTTCATTCTTCTTTAATTTCATATAATTATTTTGTGATTTTTCGCCGAAATTGGTAGTACATCCTTAGCGATTATACAGCGTCTAAGGAAATACCGCTACAATTCTTATCAGGAAATCATCTTTGCATTTTTATAAGGAAGGAAACGATACAAGGAGGTTTATATGAAAAAAGTACTGGCGAAGATTCTCTGCCTGAGTATGATTGCTCTTTCTCTCGCATCCTGCGGCGGGAAGAAAAATAAAAGCAAGGCTTCCGCCACGGCAGAAGGAGAACAGAACTTAAACGCCGGAGAGGGGGATCCGATTGCAAAGCTCGATGTCTGCATCGGTCCGTCGCCGGAAACCATGGATCCGCAGCGTAATTCCACCTTAGATGGCGGAACGATGATTATGCACTGTTTTGAAGGTCTGGTAAAATACGGTGAAGACGGAAGCATTCTTCCCGCCATGGCGGAAAGCTGGGAAGTTTCCAAGGATAAGGTAACTTGGATCTTCACTCTTAGAGAGGGACTGAAATGGTCTGACGGAAAGGATCTCACGAGCGAAGATTTTGTTTATGCCTTTAAAAGACTGGCAGACCCGAAGACGGCAGCGCCCTATAGTTACGATATGTTAAATATGGTTGCCGGATACGAAGAAGCCAGCCATGGAAATCTCGAAGCGCTCCAAGTCAAGGCAACGGATGAAAAAACGCTGGTCATTCAACTCTACAGTCCTGTTGCTTATTTTGATAAAGTTGCCGCTTTCACTGCTCTGGTTCCTCTTAGGAAGGATATCATCGAGGAAAAGGGGGAATCTTGGTGCACAGACCCTTCCTCCTACATCTCTAACGGTGCATATCAGATGAGTGAATACGTAAACGGGGACTATATCTCTCTAAAGAAAAATCCCTACTACTACGATGCGGATAGGGTAACGGTAGAAGAGCTGGTCTTCCATCTTACGGGCGACGATAATTTCGCTTACAATGCCTATCTGGAGGGAAGTCTGGATGTTACGAACCGTATTCCGTCTGAGGAAATGGCAAATCTCCGAAACTCCGACGCTTTTAAGGCTTATCCTCTCCTGGGAACCTCCGGGATAGTCTTTAATACGGAAAAGCCTCCCTTTAATGATGTGAAGATACGGAAAGCCTTTGCTCTTGCTATTGATAAAAAGCATATCGCGGATACTATTTTTGAAGGATACCGGAGCCCTGCTGCAAGCCTTGTCTGTGAAGGTGTAAGCGATCCTGCTAACGGCAGCTCCTTTATGGAAAAGAGCTTAAAAGAATATAAGAGCCCCTTCCATATTGATGAGTATGAAAAGGATCTGGAAGAGGCAAAAAAACTCATGAAGGAAGCAGGATATCCCGGCGGAGTGGGATTTCCGCAGGTAAAATATCTGAACAACGCCGGAGGAGCCAACGACAGTATTGCGGAATACCTGCAAAGTACATTTAAAGAGCTCGGGGTTATGATGGAAATCGATACCCGAGACTGGAAGGCCGTTTCCGAAGCCCAGAAAACAGGAGACTTTGAGCTTAGCCGTTTTGCATGGGTCTATGACTACGACGAGCCTCTGCAACTACTGAACCTCTTCCGTTCCGAAGATCCAAACAACTGCGCTCATTATCATAATGATAAATATGATTCTCTCATAGAAACCGCCACAAAAGAAACGGACGGGAAGAAGCGCTCCAAAGCATTGCATAAAGCAGAGCATCTCCTCCTAAAGGACCTGCCTATGGTTCCGTTGGTATTTCCCAAGGATAACTACTTAATCCGCCCGAACCTGCGAGGAGTTCAACATCTCTCCAGTGGACATTGCTACTTTATGTATTGCACCAGGGTGGAGTAAAGCACTTATTTAATCCATTTCCCATTTGTAAAATCGGGAATAGCGACCGGCTGTCCCCCGAGGGCAATGGATTCTTCCGCAAGGGCGGAAATGCTCATCCAGCTCACCATATCATACACATCCACGGGCATCGGGCTACCTTCCTGTATTCCCTTTATAAAATCGGAAAAGACCAGATAGTCCATGCCGCCGTGTCCTTTTTTCACACCCGCCTTGAGGTAGTCCCTCCAGAGCGGGTGTTCGTATTTTTCACGAAAACGCTCCACGTTGCCCCACTGCTTTTTCCATTCAAAGTGGTCTTTCGCCCCCTCGTCATTATCTAGGAAAATAGAGGCATTGTCCTCCATATACATCCCCTTCGTGCCTTGCACGGTAAAGCCTCGGGAATAGTAGCGGGGAAGGGTGGTGTCCAAAGTCAGAAGAATCGTTTCTCCATTTGCACAGCGAATCATGGTATTGACCACATCTCCCTGCTGAAAAACCGTATTCCGAAGAACTTGGTCCTCCGGTTTTTTATCCCGGATATACTCTCGCAAGCCGCAAGCCTTGGATGCCATGGAGCTCAGAGTCAACATTCGGTTTCCTTTATTGATATGCAGGATTTTTGCGATAGGTCCAAGCTCATGCGTCGGATAATTTTCCGTATTTCGATGAATGTAGTTATCCAGGCGGTAGTGGCGCTTCTCCCGCCCGAAAGAGATCTCCTCTCTCAGATCATGGCGATAGCCTCCCTCACAATGCACAATTTCCCCAAGAACGCCTTCCTCTGCCATACGAAGAACCATCAACTCATCTCTTCCGTACACGCAGTTTTCCATAAACATCAGCGGTGTTTTCGTCTCTTCATGGCACTCCACGAGCTTCCAGCACTCCTGCAGGGAATAGGCACCGCCTACCTCACAGGCTACCGCCTTTCCTGCGCGCATGCAGTCCTTTGCCATTTCACTGTGCATTTCCCATGAGGCACAGATAAGCACTGCGTCCAATTCGGGCATCTTCAGCATCTCCCGATAGTCGGAAAACTTTTTCGGCTCTACCCTTCCCATCTCCTTTAACACCCGGGCAGTCTCCTCCACCCGGTCTTCATATACATCGCAGAGCGCAATAAACTCCACATCCGGGTGCTCCGTATAGACATTTTTCAAAAGCTCGGCGCCCCTTTGTCCTAACCCGATTACAGCAAGATTGACTTTTTTCCCCATTTTGCTTCCTTTCCGACTTTATGCCATTCCAAATTCTTTACTCTATTTTAGTCGCTTCCGATGGAGTACGAATATTATTTTATAGAAAAAAGAGAAGTCACCCGCTTTTAACAGGCAACTTCTCTATATCAACGCACTGTATCATCGGCACCTTATCTTTTTAGCGCTTAGTCGTTCTCATTTAACCACTTTAAGAGAATCTCCTTGTACTTTGGACCCTCGTCCACAAAGCACATATGTCTGGAGTAAGCAAAAAGCTCCCACTTTGCATTCGGAATCGCATCATACATCATCTTAGCGATATAGGGAGAGCAGAGGTCTTCCGCACCGTCACAGATTAAGGTCGGATAAGCAAAGCTGTGCAGCTTCTCCATGTAGTTATAATCCTTAAGCGTTCCTGTCGGTGTAAATTCATTCGGTCCCCAGCCTACTACATAAGGCTCAACTCCGGCCTTCTTCTTTCTGGTTAAGCACTCCGGAGAATCTTCGTTGATTACGCCGTAGCAATATTTCTCCATGAAAACATTGATTGCTGCAAGGTAGTCGGGATCGTCGTAATTTCCTGTATCCTCCGCCTTCTTAATAGCAGCCTGCTGCTCCGCGGTCATATAGCTAACACGACGCTTCTGCTCACTTTCCCAGATTGCATTGTAGGGAAGGGTGGAAGAAAGCACGATACTCTTTACGCCCTTCGGTGCATAGTCGCAGCCATAGATGATAGCCAGCATACCGCCCCAAGACTGTCCGAGAAGATGCACCTTATCGAGTCCCAAATGCTCACGAAGAGCCACAAGCTCATTTGCCCAAGTTTCCTTCGTCCAAAGTTCCGGATGTCCGTCTACGAAGGAGTTTCCGCATCCGATCTGGTCGTACATGATAATCTGTCTGTTATCTCTGTCGGCAAGATCATCTAACACCTCAAAATAGTTGTGTGTGGATCCCGGTCCACCATGTAATAAAAGTAAAGGTGCCTTATTCGGGTTCTTCTCTCCTACAATTCTGTAATATGTCTCATATCCCAAATAGGGCATTGTTCCTTCAGTAATTTTAGCCATTGTCTCTCTCCCTCTTATGACAAAATCTCTTTTCTATAGCATTTTGTCAAGTTTGTTAATTTTTTATCATAGATGTGACTATAGCTCCGCCTCTGCAAGTATAGTCTACTTGCTTTCCGCATCAGCTATAGTCACGCTATCCTTTTATTCTGTTTTAATCGCTTTCCAGTATACAGATTGAATCTTCCCTGACGAGTTCAATCTGTCGAATGCAATCTGTCAAGCTCATTTAAGCTCTACAGATTTTACTCTGCAACTACAAGGCTTCCGTCTTCCTTCACTACAAGAAGGTCCTTGGTGTAGTGGTTTAAAATCTTGCATCCGTCTTCTGTAATGATTACCAGGTCTTCTACACGAACACCGATATTCTCCTCCGGAATATAGATACCCGGCTCTACGGAGAAGCACTGTCCAACTTCGATGATTTCTTCATTTACGGAAGAAACGTCTCCAACTTCATGGTCTTCGATTCCTGCGGAGTGTCCGGTTCTATGCGTAAAATACTGTCCGTAACCCTTCTCTTCGATATAGTTACGGCAAGCAAGGTCTACATCGCACATTCTGTTTCCGGGCTTTGCCATAGCGATACCCTTTAAGTTCGCATCACGAACAATCTGGTAAATCTCCTTATGTCTTTCGCTAACTTCACCGATAAATACGGTTCTGGTCATATCGGAGATATAATCGTTTAACACGCCGCCGATATCAAGGATTACGCAATCTCCCTTCTTTCCCTTGCTGTCATCCGTTACATGGTGCGGATCTGCGGCACCGTGTCCATATGCGGTAATCGGGTCAAAGGATACACCGGAGCAACCGTGCTTCTTAAAGAGATCTCTGGTAACGGCATTTAATTCCTTCTCGGAAAGTCCCTTCACAACATAAGGAACAAGCTCTTCCATAACCTTATCGTTTACAAGAGAGGACTCAATCATCAGCTCCTGCTCTTTCTTACTCTTAATCTGACGAACCTTATCTACGATAACGGAACCGTTCACGAAAGAGCTTCCTGCCTTTAATTCCTGGAGGCGTAAAAGGAAACGGGACGGCCAAGTCTTATCGATACCGATCGGCTTATCCTTCTCAATCACGCCGGAGAGGATCGCTACAGGATCTTCCGTGTCGTCAAAATAAGTAATCTCAACGCCTAAGTCCTTCTCCTGCGGAAGCATACGATTTACGAAAAGGTGCTTCACGCCCTTCGTATTAATATATAAAGCGAGCATTCTTTCTCCCGGAATAATCCACTTTCCTGTTAAGTAGAAAATTGCAGGAGGGTCTGTAATAATCATCTGTGATAAATCACGCTCTTCCATCTTCTTTAAAATGCGCTGTAACTTTTCCTGATCCATAGCTTTTCCCTATTCCTTTCCTTAATATGCTTCCATCTCTTCCACGGTGCGGACAATTCGGATTTTTTAATCTTTCATGTCTCTTAGCATCAAAAAAAATGCCGCCGCACAGCTACTATGTAGAATTTTACGCCATTTTTTTCACAAAGTATAGTGCTTATTCCAAAAGCAACTATAAAAATATTAGCAAATGCTAAATACCGCCTTTTATAGTTCAAAATATCAGCTTATCTCTGTACTCTTCCGGAACTGTCTCCGCCGGCAAGCTTCTCCACTTCGGGAACCGTGACCATATTGTAGTCCCCCTCAATACTGTGCTTTAGTGCGGAAGCCGCCACGGCAAACTCGAGTGCTTTTCTGCCGGTATCTCCTTTTAAGAGAGAGTAAATAAGTCCTGCCGCAAAGCTGTCTCCTCCGCCGATACGGTCTACGATATGCACCGGATAAACCTTCGAGAAGAGACATTCCTTTCCGTCATAAAGAAGACCGGACCAATCATTGTCCGAGGCACTCTTACTCTCTCTAAGCGTAATAGCCACTTCGGAGAATCGGAACTGCTCCATGAGCTTCCGGGCTACCTCCTCGTAGCCTTCCTTGTTTAACTTTCCGGTATTGACATCCGTTTTATCCGCTTCGATTCCGAAAACAATCTTCGCATCCTCTTCATTTATAATAATCATGTCAATGTATTCGCTAAGAGCCGTCATAGCCTCTCTTGCCGCTTCTTTTGTCCACAACTTACTGCGATAATTGACGTCACAGGAAATCTTTACACCCTTTTTCTTTGCCACCTGACAGGCTTCTTTACAGATTTCCAGTACATTTTCGGAAAGGGCGGGGGTGATGCCGGTAAAATGGAACCACTCCGCACCGCTAAAGATGCTTTCCCAATCAAAATCCTCTTTCTTTGCTTCGGAAATAGCGGAATGCGCTCTGTCATAAGTACAGATGCTGGGACGCTGGGAAGCGCCCTTCTCATTGAAATAGATCCCTACTCTGTCCCCTCCACGCACAACCTTCGAGGTATCCACCCCGTATCTTCTAAGAGAGTTGATTGCCGCCTGTCCGACCATGTGAGAGGGAAGCTTCGTAACATAAGCAATATCCACTCCGAAATTCGCAAGAGAAACCGCTACATTCGCTTCCGCTCCGCCGAAGCTGAACTGCACTCTTTCCGCCTGAATAAAACGCTCATAATTATAGGGCTGCAGACGCAGCATAATTTCTCCAAAACAGACTACCTTTGACATGAATACCTCCAACTATTCTCTATCTGATTTTTCTTTAAAACTATCTAATTGCATTGAAAATGTAATACTCACCCTATATCTATTCATCTATGCATTCTTGCTTCTTTGATAATGGCAACGGATTCCTCACAAAGTCTCGTGATTTCCTCCCATTCTCCGTCTTCAATCAGTTTGTCATTTACCATATAGCTTCCGCCGCAAGCGGCAATAAGAGGAGAAGCCATATATTCTCCAAGGTTCTTCAGAGAAATACCTCCTGTGGGCATAATCTTAAACATAGGGAAGGGACCTGCAAGAGCTTTAATCATCGGAAGCCCGCCAAGCTGTTCTGCAGGGAAGAATTTCAAGAGCTTTAAATCATACTTTAAAGCCTTGTGATACTCACTTGCAGAGCTTACTCCGGGATAAATCGGAATGTTCTTCTCCTGTGCGTAACGAATCAAATCCTCATCAAAACCGGGAGATACCACGAATTTTGCACCGGCGTCTATGGCTCTGTCTATCTGCTCCGTCGTGGTAACCGTACCGGCTCCAAGGAGCATTTCCGGAACCGCCGTACTCATAAGTCGAAGCGCCGTGTCGGCTCCCTCCGCACGAAATGTTACTTCTCCAATCGGAATCCCTCCCTTACAAAGGCTCTTCGCTAAATTCACGGCATCTCTTTCCGGATTCTTCAGCTTGATTACCGGAACAATTCCGACCTCGCTGATTCTCTCTGCAATACTGTCCATTTCTACTTCTCCTTTCAACACCTATAACTATTACGAAAGGCATTGCAAAAAGCTTTTTTACAAGCCACTTCAAAAGCCATTTCAAAGCCACTTCAAAAGCCATTCCAAATAACAATACAAAGCCATCCGCAAGCTATCTCAAAGATATCCTTGATTGTACCATTTAAACAAAAAAACTTCTATTCAAATCTGAAAAAGAGAAATTATTTTCCTATTTATTTTCACAAACAAGCTGTCTCAGACTTCGCTTCGCCACTTGTTAAAAACTAAAGAAAAACAGAGCATTCCGATTACTCGGAGCGCTCTGTCTTTAATTCATCATCTCGCAATGCTTGCAATTTCTTGTTTGTAATGTGCATTGCGCTTAAAGCGTTGCTATCTTCTTACTTCTCGATATCCATGATACGATCCTGTCCGCGCTTCTCCAGCTCTTCCAGAACCTTTGCAGGATTCTTGAACTTCTCTAAAAGAATCATAGCTGCAATAACATACGGCTTGAAGGAAGCTTCCTTGTAAAGAGGATCTCTGTAACGATCGAATACGGAAGCATCTACTTCCCCTTCCTTGCAGGAAACGCCGGTGATGTCAGCCGGTAAGCAGTGCATGTAGAGAGCCTTTCCACCCTTGGTCAGTTTCATCATCTCTTCTGTACAAGCCCAATCCTTGTGCTGAGCGTTCTGTGCAAGAAGCTCCTTCTCCAGAGCCTTGATGCCCTCTGTATCGCCCTCTCCGTAGAGGTTGGTTCTCTTCTCCATCGCTGCGAACGGAGCCCAAGACTTCGGATAAACGATATCCGCATCCTTAAATGCTTCCTTCATATCGTTGGTTACCTTGAAGGAACCGCCGGACTCCTTGGCATTCTTCTTAGCAACATCCACAACATCACCCATTACATCATATCCTTCCGGATGAGCAAGAACAACTTCCATGCCGAGTCTTGTGAAAAGACCGATTACACCCTGCGGAACGGAAAGCGGCTTTCCGTAAGAGGGAGAGTAAGCCCATGTCATAGCGAGCTTCTTACCCTTTAAGTTCTCAATTCCGCCAAGCTCGTGAATCACATGTAAAGCGTCTGCCATACACTGTGTCGGGTGGTCGATATCACACTGTAAGTTAACAAGAGTCGGTCTCTGCTCGAGAACGCCGTCCTTGTTTCCTGCCTCAACAGCTTCAGCAACTTCGTGCATGTAAGCATTTCCCTTACCAATATACATATCATCACGAATACCGATCACGTCAGCCATGAAAGAAATCATGTTAGCAGTCTCTCTAACGGTCTCACCGTGCGCAACCTGAGACTTTCCTTCATCCAAGTCCTGAACCTCTAATCCGAGAAGGTTACAAGCGGAAGCGAAGGAGAAACGAGTTCTTGTGGAGTTATCACGGAATAAGGAAATGCCAAGTCCGGAATCAAAAACCTTCGTAGAGATATTTCTCTCTCTTAAGTTTCTGAGTGCGTCTGCTACATCCCATACTGCCTTTAACTCATCATCGGACTTTTCCCATGTCAGAAAGAAGTCGTTTAAGTACATGTCGTCCGTCTTCAATCCCTTAATCTCTTTTACCAGCTCTTCAAATGCTTTTTTCTTATCCATTTTTTCTCCTTTAAGGCTCAGCCTTGTTTTAGTTTTTATGATTTGGCGGGCTTTTACACCCACCATAATTACCTACTACCTACGCTCTACAATTATTTTCCTTTAGGAAAATATTAGTCACAGTAATACTGTGGAAGTGCTGCGTAGAATGCTGCACAGGTTACGAGATCCTTCTTCCAAGTAATCTCGTTCGGTGCGTGTGCCTGAGCCTCAGCTCCCGGTCCGAATCCGATAACAGGAATACCGTTTCTTCCCATGATGGAAACACCGTTTGTGGAGAAAGTCCACTTGTCAAGAAGAGGTCTCGGCTCTCTCTCTGCCACTGTGTCCACTTCACCGATTCTCTTCTCACCGAAAAGATCCTTGTATGCGGAAACGGAAGCCTTACATAACTTGTGATCCTCCGGAAGTACCCATGTCGGGAAGTAGCACTCGATCGGGTATACACATCCTGTGAAGGAGGGACGATCATAGTTGTACATGGAAACCACTACATCCTCGCCGTACTTCTTTACAGCAGGAAGCTGTCTGATTTCCTCAAGGCAAGACTCCCAAGTCTCTCCTGCGGTCATTCTTCTGTCAAGAGATACAGCGCAGCTATCCGCTACTGCACAACGAGAAGGAGAAGTGAAGAAGATCTCGGACGCGGTAACCGTTCCTCTTCCTAAGAAACGAGCCTCTTTCCACTGCTCATTGTACTTCGGATTTAACATCTTAACCAATCCGCGGATAGATGTAGACTCAGCATCGCCGTTGTTGTTTAATGCACGAACATCGGAAAGGATATCAGCCATCTTGTAGATTGCATTGTCTCCTCTTTCCGGAGCGGAACCGTGGCAGGAAACACCCTTCACGTCAATGCGAATCTCCATACGTCCTCTCTGTCCTCTATATAATCCGCCGTCTGTAGGCTCGGAAGATACAACGAACTCCGGACGAATCTTGTCTTCATTGATGATGTACTGCCAGCAAAGACCGTCACAGTCCTCTTCCTGTACTGTTCCGACTACCATAACGCGGTACTTATCGTTCAGAAGTCCCATGTCCTTCATGATTTTTGCAGCATATACTGCAGAAACGGTTCCGCCAAGCTGGTCGGAAACACCTCTTCCACCAATCTTGGTGTCATCCTCGTATCCGTCGTACGGATCGAATGTCCAGTTTGCTCTGTTACCGATTCCTACGGTATCGATATGTCCGTCGAAGCAGATCAGGGTCTTTCCGGATCCCATGAATCCCATTACGTTACCCTGCGGATCAACCTTAACCTCATCAAAGCCAACCTTCTCCATCTCATTCTTGATAGTCTCAACGTGCTTTGCCTCGTCTGCAGACTCTCCGGGGTTCTTTACGATTGCTCTTAAGAAAGCACTCATGTCCGCCTTATAGCCTTCTGCTCTCTTCTTAATCTCCTCCAATACATCCTTACTTAACTGTCCCATTTTTTTCCTCCTTATTTTTAAAAATGAACCATCTCTTTACAGGAGTCATCGTGCAATCATGCACGTTACTCGTTATGAATGCGGCATCGTGGCTTATCCACGCTACTCACTATGAATGTGGCATCATGGCCTATCCATGCTACTCGTCCTGAATAGCAACTTTACTTTCGAAAAGCCCAAACGAAAACTTATTTTTCCTTTGCCTCCCAGATGATATTCTTCCAACGTTCGGGATCCGTATCCCCCTCTGTATTGAAGCAAAGAACTTTACTGTTCTCATTCAGCTGTAACTTTTCTCTTAAATCCTTGAACTCATCTTCCAGCATGATTGCCGCCAATGCACCGAAGCCTGCTGCTCCGGACTCTCCGGAGTAGACCTGATCGTCTCCCTTTAGCGGAGCGTTCAGCATTCTCATTCCTCTTGCAGCAACGATATCTTCTGCAGAGATAAAGGCCTTTGCATGGTTCTTTAAGATATCCCAAGACGTGATGTTCGGCTCTCCACAAGCAAGACCGGCCATAATGGTAATCATATCGCCGTCAACAATGCGGATATCTCCGTCATTTGCCACAGCACCCTTGTAAAGGCAATCCGCAACAGAAGCCTCAACCACAACCATGATGGGAGGATTCTCCTTATAACGGTTAGCAAAATATCCTACAACTGCGCCGGCCAAGGAACCGACACCGGCCTGTACGAAGACGTGTGTGGGTCTTTCTCCCAGCTGATCAGCCGCCTCATCCGCCATGGTTCCGTATCCTTCCATAATCCATGCCGGAATCTTCTCGTAGCCTTCCCAAGCGGTATCCTGCACCACGATTCCGTGCTCTTCCTTCTCGGCAAGAGCCGCCGCCTGTCTTACACACTCATCATAGTTCACATCGGAGATCCATGCTTTGGCATTCTCCGCCTTAATATGATTCAGACGAGTCTCGGTGGAACCCTTCGGCATAATGATAACGCAGTTCTGCTTTAACTTGTTTGCAGCCCAAGCCACTCCTCTTCCGTGGTTTCCGTCGGTAGCGGAGAAGAAGGTTGCTGTTCCGAACTCTTCCTTCAGCTTGTCGGATGTTAAAACACTATAGGGAAGCTCGGAAATATCCTTTCCTGTTTCCTCTGCAATGTAACGCGCAATGGCATAAGAACCGCCAAGTACCTTGAAGGCATTTAAGCCGAAACGGTAAGACTCGTCCTTTACATAAACATTGCCCAATCCCAGATACTTCGCCATATGGGGAAGCTTGCACAACGGGGTCTGCGTGTACTGCGGGAAACTCTCATGGAAGGTTCTTGCCTTCTTTACTTCTTCCATCGACATAAGGGGAAGATTCTTATCCTCTGTCTTTGGCATTTCATTGATTTTCCACTTTAACTCCTGCATCTTTTTCCTCCTAAAACTACGTTAACCTTACTCTTTATGTTTATTTCTCCTCGAAAATGGATGGAGAAGAATGCTCTAAACAACTCTTTTGTGAATTAGCGCTTACTTTGGTCTATATAGCTGTACAAAGTGAATTTACTGATTCCGAAAAAACTGGAAACCTTATCCCCGGATCTTGTAATCAGAAACGCTCCTGCGTCCCGCAAAAAGTGTATTGCCTTAATCTTTTCTTCTTTATTCATGAGGGCAGGCGGTTTTCCTATTTTTTTCACACTCTCATTGATAAGATTGTCCAGAAGGTCGTTCACATTGTGCGGAATCCTGCCTTCGTTCTGCTTTTCATCCTTTTCCACTGTGGTGATGGACTGCAGGGCTGCGTCTATATTAATCAGGGCAGTTACATCGTAATTAATACCCAAAATCCAGCGATATTTCCCACTGTCATCCTTTAAAAAAATAGAAGAAGATTTCAGAATCCTACCGTCCTGTGTCTGAATCCGGTATCCCAAATGATCCACGATGCACTC
Organism: Oribacterium parvum ACB1; assembly: GCF_000238055.2. GTDB lineage: Bacteria > Bacillota > Clostridia > Lachnospirales > Lachnospiraceae > Oribacterium > Oribacterium parvum. The sequence goes on along the minus strand of NZ_KE148312.1, from coordinate 1,145,032 downwards.
GCCCTTTTCCAAAGCTTCCAAAGTTTCCAACACCACTTTGGATGCTCCGTCTCCCACACTCCGTCCTGTAACATGACCGTTAAGGATAAAGACAATCGTATGCTCTAAATCTTTTTTACTGATATCATGGATGCAAACCTCACAGTCCCTTCCAAAATGACGGGCAATTCCATGTGCAGTCGTTACCAGCATTTCCAAGCTGTTTTCCTGTTCCAATCTTCTCCTCCTTCCCTTCGTTTTTTTGATGAAGTAGACATCTCTTCATTTGTCAAGCTAAATAATTTTCATATTTATCTTAACACTTATTTTCTTCTTTGCAATGCTTTTTCCAAAATTTTTTTTAGTTTAATAAAAAATTTTCTGAATCGTCTTGCACTTGTCTAAAGTGAATGATAAAATCGCTTTATATATATAATTTCTATATAAACTGTATACAATTTATGTAGTCAAGGAGGTTTTATTCTATGCTTTTACTGGGAAATGGTCGTGTTTTTACCCGAGACGGGAACAGTTCTTCTTATGAGAACGGAGCTGTAGTGACAGAAGGAAATACCATACTGGAGGTCGGGGATTTCCATGAACTTCGAAACAAGTATAAAGATGCTGAGTTTATTGATGCAAAAGGGGGACTGATTCTTCCCGCATTCATCAATACCCATGAGCATATCTATTCCGCTTTGGCAAGAGGTCTTTCCATAAAAGGCTATAATCCGAACGGATTCTTAGAGATTTTAGATGGACTTTGGTGGACCATCGACCGGAATCTGGACAATGAACTCACCAAGATTTCCGCAGAAGCTACCTATTTAGAGTGTATTAAGAACGGAGTAACCACCATTTTCGATCACCACGCTTCCTTTGGCGAAATCAAGGGCTCTCTCTTTGCCATTGAAGAAGCCGCAAGAGAGTTCGGCGTGCGTTCCGTTCTTTGCTATGAGATTTCCGATCGTGACGGAAAAGAGAAGGCGGATGCCGCAATTAAGGAAAATGTTGATTTTGCCCGTCATGCTCTCTCCCAAACCGACGATTTCATTGCCGGCATGATGGGAATGCACGCAAGCTTTACCATATCCGATGAAACCATGGAAAAATGCCGCGCGGAGAAACCGAAGGAAATCGGCTATCACATCCATGTGGCAGAAGATATCCTGGATCTTCATCGTTGCTTAAAGGAGCACGGAAAGCGTATTGTAGATCGCCTTTATGACTGGGACGTTCTCGGCGAGAAAACGCTCCTTGCACACTGCATTTATGTCAATCCGCACGAGATGGATTTGATTCGGGATACCAACACCATGGTGGTTCATAACCCGGAATCCAATATGGGAAATGCCTGCGGTTGCCCTCCCACCATGGAGATTGTACATAAAGGAATACTTACCGGTTTAGGTACAGACGGATACACCCATGATATGGTAGAGTCTTGGAAGGTTGCAAATATCCTTCACAAGCATCATCTTTGTGATCCGGGCGCTGCTTGGGGCGAGGTTCCCGAGATGCTCTTTAACGGCAATGCCAAGATTGCAAACCGTTATTTCAAGAAGAAGCTGGGTGTTTTAGAAAAAGGAGCTTCCGCCGATGTTATCATTATGGACTACATCCCGAACACACCACTGGATAGCAGCAACTTGAACGGCCACATGCTTTTCGGAACAAACGGTCGTTTTGTAACCACCACGGTTGGAAACGGAAAAGTACTCATGAAGGACAGAGAAGTCCTCTGTGTGGATGAAGAAAAGGTACTTGCACGTAGTAGAGAAGGCGCGGCAAGACTGGCAAAGAAAATTAACGGATAAAAACTTCAAAAACAACAAAGTTATTCTATAGAAGAAAAGGGTAGCTGAGAACCCTTTTCCTTCTGGGAACTTTGTTCGCAACATTCATGGGCCATTCCCGGTCAGGCGGGAATACCCCATCAGGGAAAAGCCTTCCTGCAAAAGAAAAGATCGGGCAAAGAGGAATGCCCGACTTCCTTAGGAAGGCAGATTCCCGTAAAGGAGATTTTATGAGCGATATTATGACCCCGATTCCCTTTGACAGGCTGATGAACCGTATTTTAACGGAGCATCAGGAGGGAGCTGTTTTTGGTATGCAGAAATGCTACCAGGCAAAAAACCTTCAGCCAAACACTCTTTTTGGCAGAAAATTAGAAGGACAGATTGGACCCGCTGCAGGACCTAACACCCAGCTTGCCCAGAACATCGTAGCTTCCTACTACGGCGGAGCTCGTTTCTTCGAGTTAAAGACCGTACAGAAGATGGATGGTAGAGAGCTGGCAGCTTGTGTAGCTAAGCCCTGTATCACAGCAGAGGACGAGTGTTACAACTGTGAGTGGTCCACAGAGTTGGAAGTACCGCAGGCCTATGCAGAATATGTAAAGGCTTGGTTTGCTTGTAAGGTTATGGCGAAGGAGTACGATTTAGGAGATCCCGATGCTTTCCAGTTCAACATTTCCGTAGGATATGATCTGGAAGGAATCAAGCTTCCCAAGGTTGACCGCTTTATCAACGAAATGAAGGACGCTAAGGATACCGAAATCTTTAAGGAGTGTAAGGCATGGCTTCTTGCAAACCTTGACCGTTTTAAGAAGGTGACGAAGGAAGATGTAGAGGCGATTCAGTCTGAAATCATCAACAGCGTAACCGTTTCCACGCTTCACGGCTGTCCTCCTTCCGAGATTGAGGCGATTGCTTCTTACCTGATTCAGGAAAAGCATTTGCATACCTTCGTAAAGTGTAACCCTACTCTTTTAGGCTATGAAACCGCTCGTGCAATTCTGGATGAAATGGGCTACGATTACATCGCTTTCACAGACTTCCACTTTAAGGATGATCTTCAGTACAGCGACGCCGTACCGATGTTACAGCGTTTGCAGGAATTGGCAAAGGGCTTAAACTTAAACTTCGGTGTAAAGATTACCAACACTTTCCCGGTAGATGTGAAGAACAACGAACTTCCTTCTCAGGAAATGTACATGTCCGGAAAGTCCCTCTTTGCACTTTCCATGTCCGTAGCAAAGATGCTGACCAGAGACTTTAACGGAAGCCTTCGTATCTCCTTCTCCGGCGGTGCGGATTACTTCAATATTGAACGTATTGTAGAAGCCGGAATCTGGCCTGTAACCATGGCAACCACCCTCTTAAAGACCGGCGGGTATCTCCGCTTTATCCAGATGGCTGAGCTCTTGGAGAAAGACCTTGCAAAGCCTTGGGAAAAGGTAGACCTCTCCTTAGTAGAGAAAATGATTGCAGATGCTAAGAGAGATAAGCACATGGTTAAGCCTGTGAAGCCGCTTCCGAACAGAAAGTCCGAGAAGAAGGTTCCTTTGGTAGATTGCTTCACCATGCCTTGCCGTGACCGTTGTCCGATTCATCAGGATATCACAAGCTATGGCCGCTTGGTCAATGAAGGCAAGTTCAAGGAAGCTTTAGAGGTTATCTTAGACAAGAACCCGCTTCCTTTCATGACCGGAAACATCTGTACCCACACCTGTCAGTCTGCTTGTACCAGAAATCACTATGAAACAGATGTGCAGATTCGTAGCAACAAGTTAATCGCCGCAAGAGGCGGATATGACACGGTTCTTCCCGGATTAAAGCAGGAAGGTGCAGTGCAGAAGAAGGTTGGTGTTATCGGAGCAGGACCTGCAGGTATCTCTGCCGCTTTCTTCCTGGCAAGAGCAGGCGTAGAAGTTCATGTATACGATAAAGATGCTGTAGCCGGCGGTGTAGTAGCGAATGTTATTCCGGGCTTCCGTATCCCTGCTGAAGAGATTCAGAAGGACGTAAACCTCGCTAAGCAGTACGGCGCTCAGTTCCACCTTGGACAGGAAGTGAACGATATTGATGCTTTCCGTAAGGAAAATAACTTTGACGCTGTAATCGTTGCTATCGGTGCCCACAAGGAAGCTCCCCTTGTTCTAGAAAAGGGAGAGGCTTACAATGCCCTTCACTTCCTTGCTGACTTCAAGGCACAGGACGGCAAGGTAAACTTAGGAAAGAACGTTGTTGTAGTAGGTGCAGGAAACACCGCTATGGACGTTGCAAGAGCCGCTAAGAGAAATGCAGGTGTAGAAAATGTTTACCTGGTTTACAGAAGAACAAAGCGCTACATGCCTGCGGATCAGGAAGAATTGGAAGAGGCTATCGAAGAAGGCGTAAACTTCCAGGAGCTCCTTGCTCCATTTACTCACGAAAACGGTAAGTTGCTTTGCCACCGCATGGTACTTTCCGATGTGGATGCTTCCGGAAGACGTTCCGTTAAGGAAAGCGACGAAGTGGTTGAAATTCCCTGCGATACCGTAATCGCATCCATCGGTGAGAAGGTAGACGGTTCTTTCTATGAGAAGAACGGTATTGCCGTTACCGAGAAGGGACTTCCTGTATTAAAGAAGGAAACGAATGAGACTTCCGTTTCAGGCGTTTACGTTGCAGGAGACGGTGCTTTCGGCGCTTCCGTAATCGTAAAGGCTATTGCCGATGCGAAGCTTGCTTGCGAAGCAATCTTAAACAAGACCATCGGAACCGACCGTCCTTCCGAGACTACAGACGAGAAAATCTATGCTAAGAAGGGTAATCTTCAAGAGCCTGAGAAAGGACTTAATCCCGATAAGCGTTGTCTTGCCTGTGACCACATCTGTGAGAACTGTTGCGATGTATGTCCTAACCGTGCAAACTTCGCGATTAAGGTTCCCGGCGTAGAGATGCACCAGATCATCCACGTGGATTACATGTGTAACGAGTGCGGTAACTGTGAAACCTTCTGCCCATACAACTCCGCTCCTTACAAGGAGAAGTTCACCCTCTTCCACAGAGCCGAGGAAATGGAAGACTCCAAAAACGACGGATTTGCATTCGTTGACAATGATGGAAATGCCATTGTACGCGTAGGCGGCGAGAAGATGAACTACAAGGTAGGCGATAAGAATACAAAGCTCTTCTATCGTCTAGCAGAAATTGTGGATACCGTTTACAACGATTATTCCTACCTTTTGATTTAATAGTCAGAGAAAGATTTCAAAACAAAAGATTCTACAAAGGTACGCTGTATTCCTCGGTCACTAGAAAAAAAACGCTCAGATCTAACGATCTGGGCGCTTTCTTTCTTACTCACTGCAATTCTCCATCATTCCTTTCTCCTTCTTCTACTATTTTTGTAACATTATCCATTAACTTTCCAAAATCAATGGCATTTTTTGATGTAATGACAGGCTTGCCTGTTTCTACTTCTATTTCTTTTCTTGCATTTCCCGCAATATTCCCACCACGCCTTGCTATCTTTTTATTTTCTTCCAAACCTTTGGGATTAGCAGACTCTGCTATATCTTTTGTAGCTGTTTCCGCAAGCATATTTAATATAAGTTCAGTCGTTGACATATTGTCTCTTAGATTTTCCTTTTTTAAGCCTTTAAAGTCTTTATACTTTCTTGTGGTCATTCCAGACCAAGCCTTTGAGATTTCATTGGTAAGAATGGCATACTCCTTCCCTTCCGTAACCCCGTGTTCTTGCCATGTATCTGTCAGTTCTTTTCTTACTTGGATAGATTGTAACCTTTGATTAATCCATTCTCTTGTGTAGCCTTTTTTTAGGTAGGTCTCTAGGGCTCTATCTATTGTAATCTCGGGATCTATGGTCTCATCAATTCTTTCTTTTCCTACTTCAGCAAGCCACATTTTAAATGGCTCCGCCTTAGGCGATGGAACAGATTGGATAATACGAAAGACTCCTTGCATATCAGCAGCATCTGTTTCACGCATTTTTCCATCCGGCGCTTTTAATTTCAACTGTACGATATTTTCGTACAGTTGATCTGCTCCTTCTTCCTCTTTCATTTTTCTTTTAAGATCACTCCAATATCTTCTTGGATTTTTACTTTCGGTAAGAACCTCGATGATATCAACTATACTAAAATACCATTCTTCTTGTTTTTCATTCCAAGAAGATCGTATTTGCTTACCCTCAAATATTCTAATTTCATTACTCATAATTGCCATCTCCTTCATTGGAAATATATCAATTACATCCTATTTTTATAGATTTTATCCATGAAATTGTTTTAATGAAACTTGCGGAAATAGGCGAAAGTCTTTTTACTATTATTTCTTCGGACGGAAAGAACTGTAATTCTTCCCTGCCTCCATGGTAATCCCCCTTGCTTTTGCCAGTTCCGATACGGTCACAAGCTGGTATCCTCTCTCTTTCAACGCAGGAATAATCAGCTCTGCAGCTTCTGCACTTTGCCTGTAGATAGAATGCATCAGAACAATATCTCCATCCTTTACCTGATTCAAGACTACATTCACTGTATTTTTTGTATTCTTTGTCTTCCAATCCAAGGTGTCAATGGTCCATAAGATAGAAGGCTGTCCCGTTGCTCGTAAAGCAGGCTTTACACTCCCTGCCGTTGCACCATAGGGCGGACGAACCAAGCTTACAGACTGACCGGATTGATTTCTTAAAATCTCATTGGTCTTATTAATGGAGCTTTCTATTGCCGCCTGAGACAGCTTCGGAAGATTTTCATGCTTATAGCTGTGATTTCCAATTTCATTTCCGGCATCTGCCACACGCTTTACCGTAGACGGAAATTTCGTTGCCTGTGTACCTACATAAAAGAAAGTTGCTTTGGAATTGTATTTTTGCAAGGCTGCAACGATTCTATCCTCATAGTTTCCCGGACCGTCATCAAAGGTCAATGCCACCATCGGCTTAGCCGGATCAATCTGACTGTTTCCCACATTTGCTGCAGCTTTTTCTTCTACAGGAGCTTTCTCTTCAACCGGAGCTTCCCCCTTACTGACTACAGTAATCAGGATGCCATCGATATGCTTTCCCACTCCGACAGGATTACTGTCTTCCCCGTTCTTTGCCCATGGCTGCCACTCGCCAAGAATCAATGTACTGTAGTAAACATCATACTTATCCTTTAAGTCGCCGTTTAAGAATACACGAATCCCTTCCAGTGGCATATCCTGTCCTTCTCCAATCGACTGCCCATTTTCATAAGTATCGGACCAACCGGTTCCTGAAATATTTGCCTGATACTGAATGGTACCGGTCATCCCTTCCGGTTGATGCTTTAGACAGATCTTAATGCCCGTCGGATAGGCATCATTTCTGCTATGGCGCTGTGCGTCGTTGCTGTAATTTTGAAAACCGCTATCTCTATAATATAAGCTGTAATAGCTCTTTAATCTATGCACATTTTCTCTTGCATAGACGATTTTTCCAAAGAAAAATAGGCCAAGAACACATACAAGCAAAGATATAATAATCGGTCTTAATCTATTCCGATATAACGGATACTGTGCTGTTAAGCCGTTCCTTTCCTTTATACTTCCGGAAATATTCCGAAGGATTTCATTTCTTGTACTCTTCATTTCATTACTCCTTTGTATTGTTGTATTGCTTTAACAATCTTTCACTTTTTCAATATGGTTTCTTTTTTCTCCTATTTTCCCCTCTGCCGTTTTCTCCTACTGATTTCTTCTATTATCTTCTTCTACTTTCTCACTCTTCATCCGGCATTATCTTAATCCGAAGCCTTCGATAAAAATCAGTCATACCCTTATCAGGCACTTAATATTATAGACAAGCTTCCTTCTTTATAGGTTACATCTTTATGTCTATATTCTTTAAGATTCATTTATTTCTTTGCTCCTTATTCTCCTTTTTCATATGTAAATCATTACTGCAACTTTAAAAAAAGATGTATAATCAACGCTAAGGTTTTCGAATCTCGGCTCTGATACCGGCCAAAGTCTATGAACAAAAAAAGGGGCTGTAAAAAATCAAAATAACAAAAGAATTCTTTGCAATATAGGTCTGAATGCGGGGGTAGTCTGAGCCCGTCGGTACTTGCGAAAAACAAGAGAAACGCAGTTTTTCACTTAGTATCCGTTACGTAAGGACAAACTTTTCATCAGAAAAGTTGTTCTGTACGAGACCAACTTCCGAAGGAAGTTGCTTTGCGAAGCAAAGTGAGCAGTGGTTAACAAAACCACTGCTCAGTCAGGCGAAGCTAGCGAGAGCGTGCCCCAAGTTTAGACCTATATTGCTTAGAAAATTATTTTGATTTTTTACAGCCTCTTTTCCAATTCATAACAAGTGTTGCTCACAAAGTGTGGAAATCTTCTTTTTGAGAAGTTTCATAGGAAAACATACAAACTCGTTCATCACACAAAGCTGCAAACTCAATTTTATTTCTTTAAGCTTTTACATCATCATAAAGGTGGCAGTATACAATATGACCATTCCCCATATCCTTTTTTTTCGGAACCTGTGTCTTACAGATCTCCATACATTCCTTACAACGGGTATGGAACTTACAGCCGGAAGGGGGATTTGCCGGAGAAGGAATACTTCCTTCCAGAATAATACGGCTCATCTTCGCCTCCGGATCCGGGATCGGAATCGCGGAGAAAAGGGCCTTCGTATAAGGATGAAGCGGATTGGCAAAGAGATCCTTTGTATCGCCGAACTCCACAATATTTCCAAGATACATAACACCAACCGTATCGGAAATATGTTCCACTACGGACAGGTCATGGGAGATGAAGAGATAAGTCAGGTTAAATTTCTCCTGTAAATCCTCCAAAAGGTTAATAACCTGTGCCTGAATCGATACGTCAAGAGCAGATACCGGCTCGTCGCAGACTACGAACTCCGGATTCAGTGCCAAAGCTCTTGCAATGCAGATTCTCTGCCTCTGTCCGCCGGAAAACTCATGCGGATACCTTCCCTTATGGAAGGGCTGAAGACCGCATTCATCCATGATTTTATCGATATATTCTTCATACTCGTTCATCGGAACGAGCTTATGCTCCTTTACTGCTTCTCCGATGATTTCGCCAACCGGAAGTCTCGGAGAAAGAGAGGAGAAGGGATCCTGGAAAATGATCTGCATCTTGGTACGCATTTCATTCATCTCTTTTTTAGAGATGTCATAGACCTCTCTTCCGTTAAAAAGAACTTGCCCTGCAGTCTTTTCTCCACTAAGACGTAAAATCGTTCTACCCGTTGTAGTCTTTCCGCAGCCCGACTCTCCTACAAGTCCCATCGTGGTTCCCCTCTTAATATGGAAGGAGATTCCGTCGATAGCCTTTACCTGCCCGACAACGGTGTTGAAAAAACCTCCCTTAATCGGGAAGTATTTTTTTAATCCGTTTACTTCCAGAATATTCTCTTCGTTATGAACAATAGGCGTGAAGTCTTTCATTTCGCTTTTTTCCATCATTTCCTCGATTTCTTCTTTACATTCTCTACAATTGAATTCGAATTACTTCTGTGCTTAACAAAGCATACAGTACCGACTCCCTTACAAAGCAGTTTTGACATAATCAAACATACACAAAAATTCTCTCAGCTTTATAGTATCGTTCATTCTGCTTTTGCTTCACAATTTTCATCATAGAGATAGCAGCTGACTCTGTGTGTCTCGGATAACCAAATCTCACTCGGATACAGTCCGTCACAGCAAGGCTTCCGCTTATCACAACGGTCTCTAAAATAGCAATAGTTTGGCATATTAATCGGGTTTGGTACCTTACCGGGAATGGAATAGAGCTTATCCACTTCTCTTCCGACTACCGGCTTCGAAGCCATGAGTCCGATGGTATAAGGGTGTGCAGGATTCGCAAAAATTTCCTTTGCAGTACCGGCTTCCACTACTCGACCGGAGTACATAACCACTACATAATCGGCCATCTCCGCAATGACACCGAGGTCATGCGTAATCAGCATGATAGAGGAATTAATCTTATCCTTTAGCCCCCTTAAAAGATCCAGAATCTGCGCCTGAATTGTTACATCAAGGGCTGTGGTCGGCTCATCGGCAATAATCAGCTTCGGATTGCAGGCGAGTGCCATCGCAATCATAACACGCTGCCGCATACCGCCGGATAACTCATGAGGATACATATTGTAGACACCCTCACTATTGGCTATACCAACCATCTCTAAAAGCTCTATTGTTCTTTTCTTAATCTCTTCCTTCGTCTTATAGATATTCTCGTGGAAGAAAAGTACCTCATCCACCTGATCTCCAATCTTGAAAACCGGATTCAGAGAGGTCATAGGCTCCTGGAAAATCATGGACATGAAGTTTCCGCGAAGATGCTGCATAACATGCTCCGGGGTCTTCGTAATCTCATAGACCTTTTCCCCTGTATTTAAGCGAATGGAGCCTTCTACAACCTGTCCCTGCGGACGCTGCAACAGCTGCATAAGAGAAAGACTGGTTACGGATTTACCGCAACCGGACTCTCCTACTACACCGACTGTCTTTCCTAAGGGAACATCAAAGCTTACAGAGTCCACACTCTTTACGGTTCCCGCATCGGTGAAGAAGAAGGTATGGAGGTTTTCAAACTCTACCGCATTATTCGGATCCTTCATTTCCGTAAGATATTCACTTTCCGGAACATTTCTCCGTCTGCGCTTCTTTTCCAGCTTGGATGTGATTGCTTTATTTTCTTTCGATATCCTCCGCGATTCTTTTGCGGAAAGATAACCGTCATTTCTTGCCATAGTTTTTTCCTCGATTCTATCGTTTCATCTTCGGGTCAAAGGCATCTCTTAAGCCATCGCCCACCAAGTTGAATGCAAGTACTGTTAAGAGTAAGCAAACTCCGGCCGGAACCCAAATAAATAGATAGTTACTCAGTACATACGTGTTATTTACATCGTTAATGATATTGCCCCAAGAAGCAAAGGGGAACTTTACTCCGAGTCCCAGGAAAGACAGAACCGCCTCTGTCAGGATTACACCGCCAAGACTCATAGTACAGGTTACGATAAGCTGCGGAATAACGTTCGGAAGCAAATGTCTAAAAATGCGGTGCACCGGCTTAATACCCGTAGCCTCTGTCGCGGTCATGAACTCCTGCTCACGGAGAGTCAAAATCTGTCCGCGAACAAGTCTGGTGATAGACGGCCAACCGAAGAAACCGAGTATCAGCATCAGATAGAACATTCGAAGCTTCGGATCCACACGCAACGCATCCATTGCCGCACCGATGATAATATAGATAGGAATCGTCGGAATACAGTAGAATACATCCACTATTCTCATAATCAGATTATCAACCCATCCGCCGAAGTATCCGGAAATTCCACCCATAATCATACCGATTAAGGTCTCAATGATAACTACGACAAAACCGATATAGAGAGATACTCTTCCGCCGTACATCAGTCTTGTCAGCATATCCATACCGTTCTTATCGGTTCCGAGAGGATGTGCCTTACTCGGTGCGGAATAGGTGTCATAGACCATCTGCTCTCTGGTTTGTCTGATGTTATATGCTTTTGACGGAGCATCATATTCAATGTTGTATACGGATTCTTTACCGTCAGCATCTTGATAGGTAAAGCTCTTACTGTCCGCTTGAATCTCCGACAGCAATTTCTCTTTGAATTCCTCAGATAGTTTTACGTCACTCATAATCGTATTGATAACGTAACGCCCTGCCGTTGCATACTCCTTCCCGTCTTTTTCCACGGTGCCGTCCTCTGCAATGGTATAGTTTGCGCCGTCCAAGCTAAAGGAACTTTCTTTATTGCTATACGCCTTTAAGATATTTAACTGCTCGGCAAAGCTCGGTGTTTCCGCACCGGTCGCTGTCACTAAGTCAATAGCGGCAAATGCAACAGGGTCCGAAGTACCTTTTACACTTATAATATAGAAGTCTTTTCCCGCTTCTTCATAGGTAAATTCTTTATCCCCCGCCTTAAACTCGGTCTCTTTCTTTCCTCTTGCCAAGACAAACTGCGCCTGTGCCAGTGCCGGAAAAGCATCCTTTTCAGCCTGCTGATAACGAAGCTCCGTATTCACCTTTACACCGGCATATTTCTGGCTCTGCACGTCCTTTCGATAAAAGAGCTGGGACTCCTTATAAGGAGAAATCGCACCGCCCAGAAAGGAAAATAAAAACATGGCAAGCAAAACCACCATTCCAAGTACGGCAATACTGTTTCTGAAGAAACGCTTGGCTACCATCGCACCGGGAGAAAGGGTCTTAACACGTCGATCATCATTCAGGGAGTATTCAGCATTTGTATCCTCTTGTTCCTTTTCTGCAGTAGAGTCCTCTATCCTGCTATCCGAAGCAACAGCTTCTTCCACTCTTTGTTCTACTACAGCCTTTTCCGTCATGGTATTTTCTTCTACCGTATTTTCCGGCACGGCATTTTCTACTACTGTATTTTTTTCCATCTCAGACATCTTTACCCCCCTTCCTACGCAATACGAACACGAGGGTCAACTACCGCATATAAAATATCGGTGATTAAGTTACCGATCAGAGTCAATGCGGCAATAAATACCAGGTAAAACATGGAGAACGGAATATCCCCGGAAATCATGGCTTGGTAAGAAATATAGCCAATGCCGGGAATAGAGAAAAGCTGCTCTGTAATCATCGCTCCGGAAAAAAGAGCCGGAAGGGAAGTTCCCCAGATGGTTACTAAGGTAATCAAGGTATTTCTAAAAGCATGATGATACACAACACGACGCTCGGAAAGTCCCTTCGCTCTTGCCGTACGAATGTAATCGGAACTTAAAACCTCAAGCATATTTGTTCGAATATATCGCATATATCCACCGATACTCGCAATCAATAGGGTAATAATCGGAAGCACAAGGTGCAGGGCAATATCCCCTCTCTTTCCCATAGGGGAAAGGAAATCATAGTTCCTCCCTACCAGTCCGTTTAAATCAAACCAGCCCAGTTTAACGGAAAAAATGAGCTTCAGTAAAGACGCCGTAAAAAAGGTGGGAAGAGAGATTCCCGCCAGAGCAACGACAGAAATAGCATTGTCTGCTGCAGAATACTGCTTTGTAGCTGCAATGATTCCGAGAGGAATCGAAATCAGCATCTCGAGAACCATCACAATAAGGCCCATCCAGAAGGAAACGCCCACTACCTCCGCAAACTTCTGGGTTACCGGAACAGTATACTTCCAGCTGTCTCCGAAGTCTCCGCGAATAGCCTTGGAAAGCCACGCAAAGAAGCCCGGAACAATCCCCTTATCCATTCCGTAGGTTGCTTCGAGCTGCTGCATCCACTCCTCAAAGGTCTTGGAACCCGGCTGCTGTGACTTCTGTCTGGCAATCTGCTCCAAATAAGAGGTAGGAAGACTTCTCATCAAAATATAAAGTAAAAAGGCCACGATGAATAAAATCAACACAGACCACAATAATCGTTTGATAATATACTTTTTCACTACAAACCTGCTCTTCCAAATGGCGGTAAAAGCCCGCATTATATCTGCTCAGTATCGGGAAAAACCGCATTCCTTTTTCTTCAGGAACGCGGTTAAAGCCCGAAACAAGATTTACGTACAAAACTAAGTTTTGTTCATTTTACTTCGACAGCTGTAAATTCTGAATCTCAAAATACCACTTATAGAAGGATGTCATATCCGGTGTAATGGTATCCACATTGATTCTCTCCGAGGAGAAAGTAGTCACTTCCTGTCTCTGGTAAATGGGAACTTCACAAGCCCAGTCAATGATGTTATCTAAGCAAGCCTTATACATGGTCTTACGATACTCCTGGTCAGTTGACTCTCTTGCCTGTAAAATCATCTCATCGAGCTTCGGATCTTCAATCTGATACATATAGTTGGATCCGCCGGGCTCTTTTCCGCCGTTTGCAATGTCGGAATAGTAAATCTGGAACATATCGGGATCCGGTGTAGCCTGCCATGCAGCACACCACATCTCAGCCTGCTTAGCCTGTAACTTGTTCCACATATCGGAAGAGTTGGAGAGGTCGTTTACAGTAAGGGTCATGCCGATATCAGCAAGGGCCTTCTTTGCCTCGGTTAAAATCATGAAGGAGGGATGGTCACCGTTTCCGCCACCGCCAATCATAACCTCATATTCCATCTTTGCGCCTGCCGGTGCTGCAGTAATCTTTCCGTTTTCTACAGTGTAGCCTGCCGCCTCGAAGAATCCGAGTGCCGCCTGCTTCGCTGCTGCGTACTTATCTTCATCCTTCATATCGGAGGTATAAATCGGGTTCCCCTGAGCATCCTTGGAGAAGGCAATCTCATAGCCGTCATCGGTAGGCTGCGGAGCCGCCCAGGAGGTGTTGCTGATCGGGTAGTTGATTACACTTGCTCTATCTCCGTAATAAGTACTGATGGCAAGATCTCTATATGCAGAGAAAATGGTTGCAAACGCACGACGGAGGTTCTTCGATGCATCGCTTCCCGGTTCCTTATTAACAGAAACATTGTGGGTGTTGATACCGATATAGCCATATCCTAAAGCATCTACCGCTACTGTATGAACCTTATCTCCGGAAAGCTCTCCGTTACTGTTTGCCTTCTTGATGGCATCTGCCACTTCTGTCGTGAAAGAAGGTGCTGCAATATCCACTGTACCCGCCAAAATGGAGTTCAGTCTGTCCGCCTCACTTACGTAATTAACTCTAAAGTTCTTTACCTTCGGTGCACCGTCGAAGTATTTGTCATTTGCAGTAAAAGAAACTACACCGTTCTCATACTTTTCAAAAATATAAGTACCTGCACCAAGCGGCTTGGATGTCTTCTCCCTTATAGAAGAAAGATCGCCCTTCGGGAAGCCGAACTGATTCTTATCATAGTCGAACTTTGCCTTATCACCATAGTAATGAAGAGGTGCCACAAGAATAGCCAACTGATAAATCATCTGCGCATCAACCTTGGTAGCCACAATACGAAGCGTATTCTCTCCGGTCTTCTGGATACCGCTGATATTCGGAGCGGACTCACCGGTCTCTACGCCGACAGCATAGTCCTTGTAGCTTGGCATAAGTTCCGCAAACTGGGTTCCGGCGCTCTCTGCCGCACTCATCTTTGTTACGCTTCCGTCATACTTCTCGAGCATAGCATTAAAGAAGTCCATAGCCGTAGCATCATCCTTTAAGCCTTCATAGCCGTAGTTTGCCGCACAAGCCGCAATGGAATCGCCTTCCTTGTTCAGTCCGTTTGCTACACAAAGGTCTACGATTTCCTTTACAAAAGCATCAACCGCGGTCTTATAGTCCGCCCAGAAGGTCTTCTGCTGCTCTTCCGTCCACTTGGAGAAGTCGGTATTCTCTTCTCCTGCCGCAAGAATAAGATTAAAAAGTGTATCTACACCGCTTCTGTATTCCTTCATACCTTGAATCGGAGTAGAGAAAACGGTAGCATTTCCGTCATAGGTGGGGTCTGACAGTACGTAGAAAGAGAAGATAACATCATCTACAGTAAGAGGCTCTCCGTCGGAGAAAGTCACGCCGTCCTTCATCTTAATATCATAGTAAACGGTTCCGTCAGCGTTTTCTGTGACTTCAAGGTCTGCAATACCGTTGTAGGTATATTCCTGTCCGTTATACTCCCTCTTTTCGCCTTCGATGCCCTTGTAAACAATAGCACCGTTTCTATCCGTCGGAAACAATGGGACATTGACAATGTTGGTAATGTCCTGATCCGGAACGGTATCTGCAAAGAACGGAGAGAACTTTGCGTTAAAGTCGTCCGAAGCATATACCATAGCCTTGGAATCTCCGGAAGCCTCGGTTGTGGTGTTTCCGGTCTGATCGTCTCCCTTCTTTTCCGCTGTACCCTGGGAACAGCTTGCAAGAAGAGAAGCTGCCATCACTGCCGCAAGTAAGGAAGCGATGACTTTTTTGTTCTTTTTCATACTACAATCTCCCTTCTGAAAATGAAACGCTTTAGAATCTTTCTCCATTTAGACAAGATATCATGCGTCTTGTACACAACATCCATTAAAGAATGAAAGCGAAATATTTGAACCATTATAAAGTAAAAATAAATTTTTCACAATCTCCAATTGCAAATTACTTGCTTTGTTTTTAAGTAAAAACCTCGGGAACACGCGAAAAAACCCATCTGGACTAAAAGAATTACGCCTTCTATCAAAAAATTTTTATCCTCTTTTGCAAGGAGCAAATAGAGGATTTCTATAAATACAAAGGAAATCCCGAGGAAGCAAGAAATCGCCGCCCTTCCGATCAGACCTTGAAAATATTTCCTGTAGCTTCCTCCATCTATTGCATGCTCTACCACAGAACCATCTTCTCTATGCAGTGTTTTCCCCTTTGACTCATAGAGAAAGCTTCCCAGGCAGACTGCGCTAAGAAGCACCGCAATGGCTTCCAAGGCATAGGGAATCATCAGATATGCCGTTCGAGAAAGACCTGCCTTAGGGAAGAAGCCGGGAAGGAGCATCAGAGGAATCATAGGAAGGAAAAAGAGAACGAGTAATCTATTCTCCTTTTTCCTTTCTTCCGGACTTCTCTCATCACGATAGATCTTCTTTCGTTCCGCTATGGCTTCCTTGGAAAGAACACCGCCCCTATCATAGGGGGATTGAAACATCCCCATTATTCTATCCCCGTAAGGTCATAGTCGGAAAGGTACTTGGCCGCCGTTTCGCAGATTCCTCTTAAGCAGCTTTCCTCAAAGGGGCTCTCCATGCCGGCATTCTTCAACAGCTCTGTAAATACGACCGAACCGCCCTGTTTGGTGTAATCCATATAGTGTTTCCAAGCATCCTTCTGATCCTTCTGAATCTTATTCCAGAACTCCAGTGCCACAGTCTGGGCAAGGCAGTAATCAATATAGTAGAAAGGCATGGAGTAGATATGATGCTGTCTCTGCCATCCCTCTCCCTCACTATAGAACGGAATCTCTCCGTCGAGCTTTAACCACGGCTGATAAATCTGCACCAGCTTTTTCCACTCGGCGTGTCTCTCTGTTGGACTCAAATCCGGATTCTCATAGACGATATGCTGAAAATGGTCCACCATGGTGCCGTACGGGATAAAGGTTAAAGCCCCTGCAAGGTGAGAATAATTGTACTTCCTTGCATCCTTTCCAAAGAACGCTTCCGAAAAAGCCTCTCCAAAAAATTCCATAGACATGGAATGCACTTCACAGGCTTCCATTCCCGGCCATATCGTCGCAAAGGGAACACGGTCCCGATTCAAATAAGCCGCAAAAGCATGTCCGGCCTCATGCGTTATGACATCAATATCGTGCATGGTGCCATTAAAGTTCGCAAAAATGAAAGGTGTCTTATAATCCGGGATTGATGTGCAATAGCCGCCCCCCTGCTTTCCCTTTGTGGAAAGCAGGTCCATCAGCTCATCCTGAATCATATGATTAAAGAACTCGGAAGTTTCCGGAGAAAGCCAATCATAAAACTTCTTTCCGGCTGCAACAATCTCATCCGGCGTTCCCGCAGGCTTCGGATTTCCGGAGCGGAACTCCATTGCCGCATCCGAAAAACTCAAGGGATAAGACTTCCCGAGTCTCTTCGCCTGCTTTTCATAAACCTTTGCCGCAAGCGGAACAAGATATTTCTGTACCGCCTCACGGAACTTTTCTACATCTTTTTTGTCATAGCAGTTTCTCTGCATCCGGTAGTATCCAAGCTCTGTAAAATCCTTGTATCCAAGCTTCTTTCCCATCTTGGTACGAAGCGCTACCAGCTGATCGTATAGACTGTCTAGCTCCTTTTGATTCTCCTTATACCACTGCCCCTCCGCCTTCCATGCGGAAAGTCTTCTGCTATCGTCCCTATCATTCTTAAAGGGAGAGATTTGGGAAATGGTATAGCTTTTTCCCTCAAAAGAAATCTGCGCGCTCGCAAGAAGCTTCTCATAGGCGGTAACCAGTTCATTTTCCTTCTGTAAATCCGGAATGATTTCCGGAGAAAAAGTCTTTAAATCCATCTCGGCATTGATAAAGACGATACTTCCATATTTCTTTTCAAAATCTTCCTTAAAAGGAGAAAGAAGCAAAGTCTTAATCCATTCCTGCTTATACTCCTGAATCTTCGGAGCCGCATTGTTCCAATAGTTTTCTTCTTCGTCATAAAAGCGGTCTTCCGTATTGATGGAGTGACGTATATGGGTAAGATTCGCCATGGTTTCAACATGCTTCTGCAAGTTTTCGTTCTTTATAAACGTCGCATCCGCATCGGAAAAGTTCTTCGCATCTTTAAGCTCTTTTATGAGCGCTGTTGCCTCTTCCGCTATCTTTTCTACAGGAATACGCTCATATTGCATATCTTTAAATTTCATTTTTCCCTCCATCAATCCGCTCTGTTTATCCTCAAAAAATACAAATACACTCCGATAATAAGACCATTTTTTAGGAAGGTCAAGAAAGTCTTGTAAAAGAAAAAAGCTCCGCCGGGCGAAGGGCGAAGCTCTTTTTTGCTTCCGCAGAATTTCGTTTATGCATTGCACTTGGAAATCCCGAGAGGCATGGTATGAAAATGTAGAAGATTTTACTTCTTGGTAAGGTATTTCCGGATATCGAGAGATGCCGCAATAAAGATAACGATACCGATTGCAATGTACTGTGCGTTTGCATTCACACCGAGATACTGTAGCGCCGTCTTCAAAAGCTCAAGCACCGCTACTCCGATAAATGCACTGGATACCTTTCCACGTCCACCGGTTACCGATACACCGCCGAGTGCACAGGCAGCGATCGCCTCCATCTCATAGCCGAGACCGGTATTTACGGAAGCACCGCCGGCTTTTGCACCAAGCATATAGCCTGCCATTCCGTAGAATGCGGCAGCCTTGGCATAAATCATAACGAGAGTCATGTTCACCGGTACACCGGCAACCTCGGCAGCCTGTGCATTTCCACCGATAGCATACATATATTTTCCGTGACGAGTCATGTTAAAAATGAACCAAGTGATGCCTGCCATAAGGAGAGCCATCCAGATCAAGAAGCTTAAGCCCAAGAACTTTCCTCTGGAGAACAGGGTGTAGGACTCAACATATCCGCCTAGCGGAGTTGCGTTCGTGAACAAAAGTCCCAAACCGTAGATGATTTCCATCATAGCCAGAGTGGCAATGAAAGGCGGTACAGAGAGATAAGCGATGAACCAACCGGTTATCGTTCCGAAAATCGCGCAAACCACCATAACAAGCAGTAAAACCACGAAAGGATTTAACGGAGTAATCTTTAAAAGGAAGCCGTTTCCAAGGGAAGCCCAAGGCTCCTGCTGGAAGAATCTTCCGGAGTAATCCACCTGCTGCAGTAGGGTACCGGCAAGGCAAGCACCGAAACCAATCATACGACCTGCGGAAAGGTCACAACCTGCCGTAATAACGCAACCTGCAATACCGAGTGCGATAACCAAACGGTAGGACATATTGGCAAGCAGGTTCATGCCGTTATCCGGAGTCAAAAAGTTCTTTGTGGTCAGTCCTGTATAGATTACCAGGATAAACATAACGATAATGACACCGTTATTGATTAAAAAATCTGTAATTTTTTGTTTTTGTGTCTTTTGCATTTTCCCTCTCCCCTAGAACATAGTTGCAAAGTTCATGACATTTTCCTGTGTCATTTCTTCCTTATTATTAAGCTCACCTGTGAGCTTTCCGTTACACATTACGCAGATTCTGTCCGCCATACCGAGAAGCTCGGGCATCTCGGAAGAAATCATGATGATGGCCTTTCCCTGTTTTGCAAGTTCTTCCATGATCTCATAAATTTCATGCTTTGCACCGATATCGATTCCTCGAGTCGGTTCATCCATAATCAGAATATCCGGATCCTTTGCAAGCCATCTGGAAATGATAACCTTCTGCTGGTTTCCTCCGGAGAGGTTCCCAATCTGTTCTTTCATGCTGGGTGTCTTAATGGACAGTCTTTTAATATTGTCATCCACAATCTTGTTGATAGACGGATGATCCAGCATCACTCCGGCTCTTAAGTATTTGTTGTAAATAGAAACACCGACATTGTCCTTTATGGAAAGGCAACCGAAGATTCCGTTTCCTCTACGGTCCTCGGTAATCATACCGATACCTGCTTCCATCGCATCCTTCGGTCTTTTGATGCTGACTTCCTTACCGTGCACCTTCACCTTACCCTTAGCAATATGGCGAATACCGAAGATTCCCTCCATAAGCTCCGTTCTCTGCGCTCCGACAAGACCGCCGAATCCGAGGATTTCTCCCTTTCTTATGGAAAAGCTTATTCCGCGGAAGGATTTCTCATGGATAGAGGTATAATCCTCTACTTCCATAATGGTATCCCCAATTTCGTGATGGTGTTCCGGATAAATATTGTTTAACTCACGTCCTACCATCCTTGCGATAATCTGATCCGTCGTCATGTCTTCCGCACGCCAGGTTCCCACGTAGGTACCGTCTCGCATGATGGTGATGTCATCGGAAATTCTCTTGATTTCATCCATCTTATGGGAAATATAAATCATGGATACGCCTTTTTTCTTTAAGTCTCCCATAACCTTAAAGAGGAACTCCACTTCCTTATCGGAAAGAGAAGAGGTCGGCTCGTCGAAGATAATTACCTTCGCATCATGAGAAACCGCCTTGGCAATCTCCACCATCTGCATCTGTCCGATGGAGAGAGAAGAAAGGGGCGCCTTTACATTGTAATCCAATCCAAGCTCCGACAACCACTTCTCGGTTTCCTTATGCATTTTATTATGGTCAATGACCTGTAGAGGACCGAGCTTATGCACCGGAAATCTTCCAAGATACATATTTTCTGCGACGGAACGGGCAAGCACAGGCTGTAACTCCTGATGCACCATTGCCACTCCGTGCTCCATAGCCTCATCCGGGTTGTTGATTTCTACTTTTTCTCCATCCAGAAGAATTTCTCCCTGATCCATCTTGTAAATGCCGAAAAGGCACTTCATCAAAGTAGATTTTCCTGCACCGTTTTCCCCCATGAGGGCATGAACAGTTCCCGGACGGACAGAAAGCTGTACATTATCCAGCGCTTTAACACCCGGAAATGATTTTGATACATTTTTCATTTCCAACTTAAAATCTGCCATCTAGTCCTCCATTTCTATTAGGTCTTATTCTCTTGTTTTGCTGTCTGTCTTTTCTAAGATTTAAATCCTTTTAAGACGTAAGGCATCTTCCATAAAGGCTTTTCCGCCTGCTTCTTTTCAGGAAAATGTCTTCCTTCTACTCTATCTATAGATTAAAAATATACGATTCTTTCATTCCTCAGAAAAAATACACGATTTATTCGTTTTTAATACACGATTTATCCGTTCTTTTAGAAATATATGATTGATTCACTCTTTAGAAAAAGAAATGAAGGAGAGATGCCGGGCACCTTCACTCCTTCATTTCCAATAGCTCATCCCCATCGCCGGGTGAACTATAGATAAGTCTTGATTCTGCAGTTCATAGCTTTACCGACGAAGTTAATCCCAAAATAAATGAGCGAAAACTAAAACTTATTATATTACTTTAAGAGTGCCAAAATATCCTTAGCGTTGTCCTTGGTAACCTTTACATAGTCACAACCGATGTAGTGGTCATTTCCTGCGCCTGTAAGGTAGTTGATAGCTGCATCAGCCGCTGTGTGAGACTGTGTAAGGAAGTCGTTGAATACGGTTCCTGTCTGTGTGCCGGAAAGTACGTTCTGGCAAGCCTCTTCAAGTGCGTCTACACCAACTAAGTAGATATCCTCACCAACTGTTCTTCCTGCTGCCTGGATAGCCTGTAAAGCACCAAGAGCCATAGCATCGTTGTTACAGAATACAACTTCGATGTCCTTACCGTTCTTAGCTAAAGCGTTAGCAACTAAGGACTGTGCCTGTGCCTGATCCCAGTTACCAACCTGCTCGTCAAGCTTGTTCACTTGCATGCCGGCATCCTCTAAAGCCTTTACGGAGAACTCTGTTCTGTACTGTGCGTCGATGTTCTCGGGGTCACCCTTAATCATGATATAGTCAACCTTGCCGTTACCGTTCATATCAAGCTTGTCCATACCGATGTCTGCAATGATTTCACCCTGGAAAGTTCCGGACTGGCGAGCATCACATCCTACATAAGTTACATCCCAGTTCTTCTCTTCCCATCTCTTCTCTTCATCCTGATCCGGCTCTCTGTTGATGTAAACAAGAGGGATGCCTGCAGCCTGAACCATATCTGTGATGGTTGCTGCGGAAGAAGAGTTAACCGGGTTAACGATGAGTACATCTACCTTATCGGTAATGAAGTTCTGGATCTGGTTAGTCTGTGTAGCCTGATCGTTAGCGCCATCCATAACCTTGATGTTCTCTTTCTTGAATCCCTTGGAGATGAGATAGTTCTCAAGCTCTGTACGGAATAAAGTCATGAAGTTATCAGAGAACTGATAAATGCAGATTCCAACTTTCTTGTCTGCAAGGTCGCCGCTCATCGCTTCAACAGCTGCCTTGGTTCCTTCCATAGCCTTCTCGGTTTCTGATGCTGCAGCGGTTGTCTCAGCTGCCTTGGTTGTCTCAGTCTTTGCTGCACCTCCGCAAGCTGCTAATGTAGAAGCTGCCATAGCGGAAATAGTTAACATGCTTAAAATCTTTTTCATTTTTTCCTCCTCATGAAAACGAATTTTAGAATTCTTAAGGGATTATAAACTGCTGTCTCCTAAAAAAAAATAGAGATTTCTTTTGTAAATCTTGGAAATTCTT
Source organism: Oribacterium parvum ACB1 (assembly GCF_000238055.2). Classification (GTDB taxonomy): domain Bacteria; phylum Bacillota; class Clostridia; order Lachnospirales; family Lachnospiraceae; genus Oribacterium; species Oribacterium parvum. The sequence goes on along the minus strand of NZ_KE148312.1, from coordinate 1,122,561 downwards.
TTCTAAAAAAATCTTTCCGGAGGATAAAAAATTTCTATATCAAATATCTTATTTTCGTGCTGTTCTTCCTATCTCTATACACTCTACATATCTCTTTTTCTGCGAATTTAACTTCATCCCTCCTATTCTTCAGAGTTGAATCCGGCTATACTTTTTCTTCTTCCATTCCTTTTCTGTCTCTCTTCTCCAGATTCTTCGTTTCTGAAACGATATAAATCGGCCTGTCCTTTATTTCCTCAAAAAGCAGGGAAATATACTCCCCGATGATTCCCACCACAAAAAAGAGAACGGCGAACATAAAGCAAAGAAGAACCACGATGGTCGCATAACCGGATGGAGCGCCTTTTCTGGTAAAGAGGGTGTACAAAAGCAGAAGAACCCCCAAGAACATACTGCAGGCGGAAGCAAAAATCCCAAGCCTTAGCGGTAGATTTGAAAAGGAGAGCAAAGTATTCTTTGAAAAAACCAAAAGTTTACGTATGGAATAGTGACTCTTCCCTCCCTGTCTTACTCCCGCTTCATATTCTATGGTTGTTTTACGAAAGCCCACAGACTGCACATAGCCTCTTAAGTAGCGAACCTTCTCACGATAATACTTCTTCAGTACCGCTTGTACCTCTGCGGAAATCCCGAAAAAATCGGAGGCATTTGCCTCAAAGTGCAAGGGAGACAAATGATTTAAAATCCAATAAAATGCCGCTGAACTGATGTTTTTGATAAGCCCCGCAGAGCTGTTTTTTGTCCGCACCATGGAGACGACCTGAAAGCCCTCCCGGTACTTTTTCAGCATGTCCGGAATCAGTTCCGGAGAATGTTGCAGATCCGCATCCATAAAAATCAGAAAGTCTCCTCCGGCATAGTCCAAACCTGCCGTCATGGCAGCTTCGTGTCCAAAATTTCTGGAAAAATGAATTACACGAACCCAATCCGGATGCTCTGCCGCAATTTGGTCCAGTATAAGAGGACTTTTATCTACCGAACCGTCATCCACAAAAAGAAGCTCCAAATTATATTCTCCGCCGATTCTTTCATAAACCGAAGAGCAAGCCTCGAAAAATTTCTCCAGGCTTGCTTCCTCATTGTATACCGAAACGATAAGACTACATTTTTTCAATTCTTTTTCTCCATGTTCCGTTATATTCACTAAATCATTTCTTCATGACTTGGTACTCTTTTTTCTTCTTTGGGCAGAATTTCATACTTTCCGTAAAGCATACGGAGAATCGCATCATAGCCTTTGGGGATCGGTAGCTTGTATCCCTGAAAGTCCGCCTCAATGAGAGGCTCTTCCCACTCCCTTTTAGAACTGCAATACTGAAAATCCGGCTGATAATTGGAAAAATAATAACTACAGGGATTTCCGGGTGAATGATCCGCCTTCGCCCATTTCTCCTGTAAGGAAAAAAGAAAGGGCATAGGGATAAGGTAGCCGATCTTCGACAGAATGGAAACAAAAAGTCGCGAAATGCCCCTATATTTTCTTAAATGGACAACACGTCTATGCCCCATGGCAAGTCCGAAGATCATCTGCTGTCGAAAACGATAAAATCGGGCAAAAAGAGGACTCTTCGGCAGGGTATCCGCAATAAAGCAGTCCACCCAAAGATGATTCAATTTCCCTTCGTAAAAAGCATCTCCTTCCGTTTCCGCCTCTCTTCGTTTTGTACTACAATCCACTACTCTTGGGACAAAGTCGTAAAAGGCTTTTCCGTTACGATATTCGCTCGGTAAAACCAGTCTATAAGGTTCCGGCAATTCTTCCTTTGCAACTTTTGCAAATTTCTCCCACTCCGCACGAAGAAAACAGAGATCCACATCATCATCCCATGGAATAAATCCCTTATGGCGCACTGCCCCGAGGAGCGTTCCCGAATCCAGACGATAACGGATATTGTGCTTTTTACATACTGCATCGATTGCCAAAAGAATCTGCAGTCCCTTTTCCTGTTTTTCTTGAAGATTCATTACTCACCCTTGTATTCTATCAAAGAAGGTCTCGATTTGCTTAATCGAAAAAGCTCGCATATCCTCTCCATTTGCCCATGCCTTATACCAGGAGACCGTCTCTTTCACTGCTTCTTTCACCGTGTATCGAGGCTCCCACTGAAAGGTTCTTCTTAGTTTATTGGTATTGAGTTGCAAATAACCCGCTTCATGCGGAGCATCTTTCTCGGCCATGTTTTTCCAACGGGCTCTTCCGCCCCAAAATTCCACAAAAAGCCCCGCAAGCTCTCCGGTCGTAATGGCATCCTCCCGATCCGGTCCTACATTGTAATAACCTGCAAAGTCCTTTCCTTTTTCCAAAGAAAAATCCTCCGGACAAAGCCCCTTCACAAAGCCCGCCTGCCTTGCCGCAATTTCCAAGTACACCGCCAAGGGCTCCAGAACATGCTCATAGGGGCGAACAGAATAAGGATTTCTTATCCCAATCGGCTTTGCATCTACACTTGCCCTTACGCAATCCGGGATAATCCGGTCCTTCGCAAAATCTCCGCCACCGATTACATTTCCCGCTCTGGCAGTGGAAATACGCGGCAATATTGCTCCCTTCTTTCGCTTTCCGTCCGCTTCGGTAAAGAAAGATTTCTTATAGCTGTGTGTCAGAATTTCGGAGCAGGACTTGGAATTGGAGTACGGATCAAAGCCGTCCAGCTTTTCCTCCTCCGTAAAAGCATGGTGTTCCATATCATGGTTCTCATAGACCTTATCTGTCGTTACATTTAAAACGGATTGAACGGAAGGCGTAAAGCGCACGGCTTCCAAAAGATTTACCGTCCCCATGACATTGGTCTCATAGGTTTCTCTGGGATAGAGATAGGATTCCCGAACCAAAGGTTGCGCTGCAAGGTGAAAGACTATTTCCGGCTTAGCCCACTGTAAAATAGAACGAAGTTGCTCATAATTTCGTACATCTCCCGTAAAGGACTGAATCCTTTCTTCCTCTTCCGCCAAGGACTTATCTTTTTTACTGTCGTTTCCCTTTTTACGTTTGGAATCTTCCTCCGCAGAAGAAAAAGTTGTCAAGTTCGGATAAAGTATGGAAAATAGTTCTCCTTCCTCCGCATCCAAAGCGTAACCGTAAACCTTTGCTCCCAAAAGTTCTAAAAGAAGGCACAGCCAAGATCCTTTAAAGCCGGTATGTCCTGTAACAAAAACCCTCTTTCCGGCATAAAATTCCTTCAAGTCCTGAAAATTCATCCTTACCACCTCTTCCATGGTGCCTTTCCGCTAGCCCAAAGCTCCTCCAGAAGCTTCTTCTCTCTCTGTGTATCCATACACTGCCAAAAGCCCTCATGATAATAGCCCGAAAGCTTCCCTTCCGTTGCCAATCTCTGCATGGGGCTCTGCTCCAAAATCGTCTCATCTCCATCAAGATAGGAAAAAATCTCCGGCTCAAAAACCATGAAACCGCCATTGATTACAGCACCGTCTTTTTCTTCCTTTTCCCGAAAAGAATGGATATTTCCCTCCGTATCTACATCCAAAACACCCTTTTGTTGCGTAAGATTGACCATAGTAATCGTAGCAGGCTTTCCTTTTTTCTTATGAAAATCAAGAAGAGCGTTCAAATCCACATCGGAAACGCCGTCTCCATAGGTCAACATGAAAGGCTCATCCTTCAAGTACTTTTCCACTCGCTTTATGCGTCCTCCGGTCATGGTATGAAGTCCTGTATCTACCACTGTTACCTTCCAGTTCTCCGCCTCGCTGTTATGCACCTCCATGGTATTTTTCTTCATATCAAAGGTGATATCGGCGTTATGCAGGAAGTAATTTGCAAAATACTCTTTAATCACATACTGCTTATACCCTGCCAAAATAATAAATTCATTAAAGCCAAAAGAAGAATAATACTTCATAATATGCCATAAAATCGGCATCTCTCCTACTTCGATCATAGGCTTCGGCTTAAGATGCGACTCTTCGGAAATCCTGGTTCCCAGTCCCCCCGCTAAAATCAACACTTTCATGATTTTTCTCCTCTATCCTTGCAGTCAATTCCGGTTTTTTCTTTTACCTTGCTCTCTTTTTTGTTTTTACTTTTAGTTCTTCTCTTGTTTTTTGTCTCTTGTTTTTTTGTCTCTTGTTTTTAGTCTGCTTCTTTTCCTTGAACCTTATCAGTATAACACAAAACCACGCCCAGCAATACGCCCGCAATCGATGGAAAAATCCATGCGAGTCCTATGGAAAATAAGGGAATATGCTTTAGTGCGGAAAGCAGATTCTCACTAAAGGGTAAGCCCTTCAATGCGCCCCCATCCAAAAGGATTTTCAGGGCGTCCAAAAGGGCGAAGGGAATCGTCAAATATATACAAGCTTGAAATACTTTTCTCTGATAGCCGAAAAAACGTCCAAAAAGGCAAAGGAGAATCAGTACCATGCTTATCGGGTATATAAAGAAAAGAGCCGGTATACTATAGAAAATAATTTTACTTAAGCCCACATTGGAAATGGCAAAGGAACAGAAAGTAAAGATACAGACATAAACCTTATACGGCAGACTCTTCGGAAACATTTCCACAAAGGCCATAGAAGCGGAAGTAATGAGTCCCACAGCCGTTTTTAAGCAGGAAAAGAAGATGATGATTCCAATCAGAATGCCGCCAAAGCTATGAAAATAATAGGTGGAAATCGAGTGTAGAACATCCCCTCCATTTTTCTGAACGGAAAAGGCAATACGACTCTGCGCACCGGCATAGGTCAAGGCAAAGTAAATGAGGATCATCATGAATGCCGCAATGGATCCCGATAAAATGGTCATAAGAGATACGCTTCCATTCTCCGTACTTTCCTCCTTATCGCCTTGATTCTCCATTAAATTTCGAATCGTCTGAATCAAAATATTTCCAAAAGCAAGCGCCCCAAGAACGTCCATCGTATTATAGCCTTCGAAGATACCCTTTAGAAAGCTCCCCTCATCGTATCCACCGGTTGCAGGAAGTGTTTTTAAGCTTCCTATCGGAAAGATGAGTGCCGTAAGCAATAAAACGCCTAAGAAAATAAGAAAAATCGGATTCAAAACTTTTCCCACATAAGTCAAAAGTTTTCCCGGCTTTAAGGATAAAACTAAGGCAATGGAGAAAAAGAGAAGGCTGAAACAAAATAGTCCGAGTGTAATCTTATCTTCCGGAAGAAAGGGAACGATCCCAACCTGGAAGGGAACCGTAGCCGTTCTGGGAATGGCAAAAAGAGGACCGATACAGAGATATAAGATTGTAGTGAAAAATATGGAAAAGCGCTTTCCGACAAAGCTTGCCATATCGGTCAAACTCGATGTTTTACTGACTGACATCGCCACAACGGATAGAAGAGGGAGGCCTACTCCGGTGATACAAAATCCCCAAGCGGCGCTAACCATCTCTATACCCGCTTTTTGTCCCATGGATACGGGAAATATCAGATTTCCCGCGCCAAAAAGCATCCCGAAGAACATGGATGCCACAACGATAATTTCTCTCAAACTTATTTTCTTTTCCATTATACAGTCCTTAATCTGATTTTTTAGGAAATCCAAGATCCGCTCATCCGACCGCAGGAACGCACGACCATACAGGCATCCTACCGTACAATATAAAAAAAGCATCTGATTCCTATATTTCTTTAAGAGTATAACATGGAAAAAAACATTTGCCTATTTGCAAAAAATGAAGGATTTATTATAGAAAGATAGAGAGGCAAGTACTGAGCTAAAAGCACATCAGCTCTTTTTAGCAAAGCTATAGGTATAAACAAACTGATCCGGAGTATAGTTATCCAGTTTCTGCCCATCGATTTCCGCATAAGGATATCCGAAATCATTTAGCACCTCTCCCGCCTGTGCAGGGTTTAACTTCAGGTCTCTTCCGTCCGAAAGAATGATTCTTTCCGCATCCAGATTCCCCCAGTAATATTCCTGTTTTTCTTTTGTTTCTTCCTGTTCTTTTGTCCAATTGTTCTTCAGGACAGCCTTTAATACATCTGCAGGATCGGCAGATACCCAGCCTGTTCCCTTTAAATAAAACTCTGCCCAGCAGTGCTGGTTCTTCGTGATGTCCTCCGCATTAATGCGAATGCCGAAATGCTCTCTTGCAGGGATTCCGGACGCACGACAAAGAGCCACAAACATAGAGTTAATATCCGTACACTTTCCGGACATAGTAGTATCTAAAAGAGCACAGACATCTCCCTCTCCGCAACCTTTCACATCTTCGTTTCGGTTCATATTGGCAATGACCCAGTCATAGATTGCTCTAGCCTTCTCCAAGTCCGTCGTTTTTCCCTCTGTAACTTCCATAGCCTTTGCCTTGACTTGATCGTTTAAAGGAAGATTTTTGGAGGGTTCAAGATATTTTTTTACCTCCTCAGGCAAAGCTTCCGTATCCTCTTCCTTTAATTCCGGACGAAGCACCTCTTCTCTCTTTACATCAAAATGGATGCTAACGACTCTGTCTGCAGGATCCGCATTCTCATCCCACTCTACATAGAGCATCTGATTTTCCCAATCATCTCCGCTGATTACCGAGGATGTATTTCCCGCATCATACTCAATACCGTCAACCGTTTGGTACTCACTGTCATGCGGAAGCGGAACCCAGAGGCGAATCTTCTTCCCTTTTTCATACTTCGTCATATCTATTGTATTACTGACTGTGCCTTCCACTACTTGTTTCTCCGGCTTTTCCGCTGCCGCTTTCTCTGTTCCCTTTTCCGTAGCCCCCTCGCTTACCGCATTCGTAGTGCCTTGCACTTCCGTTTCGCTCTTTTTGCCCTGCTTTCCGCAAGCGGTAAGAACGCTAAGTGCAAGCCCCAGAAGCAATGCTTTCTTCTTGATTTTTTTCATCTTTTCCTCCTTCAAGCTACTCTTTATGAGAATGTTGTAACTTTAGCATTATATCTCTAAAAACACAAAATTTCTTTTCATCTACGCAAAATATGATTTATTTTTTTCCTTTTTTTACCGATGATTAAATAGAGATAAGCCTTCGCAGGTCAAGGAATTCGCGAGGTTTTAAGGATGGGAGAGTTCGTTTTCAAGGAGGAATAAGGGACAATGAAAGAACAAAGAAACGGGAAAGGCATTTCTTTTTTAAGAAGGATGAAGTTAGGCACCAGGATGTCTATTTTTCTGGGCATCTTTTCCTTTTGTATTTTGGCAGGACTTTTATATTTTTTGATTCATTCGTTTGAAATTGCCATCGATAAAAGAATTGATGACAATATGAACGATAAAGCTGCTGCGGCCAGTTCGGATTTTGAATCCGTGATGACAAAAGCGGAAGGGATATCCGACAATATTGCACAGGGCTTACAACTCATTTATTCCCACTCAAAAGGAGAAAAAATCGGAGACAGACCGGAAAATCTCTGGCAGATTATAAGCGGAGATTATGATACACCAAAGCCCACGGAATCCATGGAGCCCGTTGTCTTTAAAAGTCAGATTGTGAATCGGGATATTACCTATTCGCAGTATATCGGAGAGAGCTATATTTTGAATTCTCTCTATGCCACACTGCAAGGAAATGATCAGCTTATCGGTGCAGGGATTCTTTTTGAACCGAATGCCTTTCTTCCCGGCGTAAAGGACTATTCCCCTTATATTTCACAAATCAGCAAAAAAGATATGACTGTTTCCAATTTTCAATACGATGATATATGCAACGAAGATTACTATGCAAAAGTAAAAGAAACGAAGGAAAAGTATATCACTGACCTCTATGTCGAAGAAGAAGACGGCGTAACACATAGCGAGATTACCTTCAGTAATCCGATTATTTTAGATGGAGAGTTTAAGGGCACCATTATCACAGATGTGGACGCCTCAGTCATAGACAGTATTCAAAAAGTAGATGACAGCTTCCCCAGTATGTTTACAAATGTACTGGACAGCCACGGTGTGATTCACAGTGAAAATCCGGATTATGACGGAAAGCTCTTAAAGGACATTTTACCCGAAAAGGCACTGAGTCAACTGCAGGAAGGCTTTGACAGCAAGGAGGCATTTAGCAGGAAGATTACGAATGAACTCGGGGTCGACCGCAGGGAGTACTTCAGCCCCATCAATCTCCACGGAAATCTCTGGTGGGTTCGCCTTTCCATAACAGAAACCGACTATGATAAAGAGGTCGACAGACTGGTATTTTTAGGCACCCTCTTCGGTGTTTTATCTGTAATCCTCATGGCACTTGTCATGGTTGTAATCATAAGAAAGAGCCTAAAACCCTTAAAGGTTGTAGCAGATGCCGGAAAGAAAATGGCGGAAGGCGATTTCGACATCCATATAAGCTATCACAATCAGGATGAAATCGGAGATCTGATGCAATCCATGCAAAGTGTTATCGGACGCATCCGTGCCATCATCTCCGACTTGTCAGAGAAATTAGCGGAACTGTCCCGCGGGAACTTCGCTATGAACTTGGAAGATGAGCACGGATATTACCAAGGCGCATACAAGCCGCTCCTTAGCACTATTGTGGAAATCACAACGGATTTATCCAAGACTGTTTCGGAAATTTCCACTTCGGCAGAAGAAGTAAACAGTGGAGCCGAGCAGGTCAGCAGTGCTTCTCAGACCTTGTCTCAAGGTGCTTCCGAGCAGGCTTCTTCTATTGAAGAGTTGAGTGCCACCATGAATGACATCTCCAATACCATCAAGGAGACTGCCGTTATGGCAGAGAAGGCTTCTTCTATGAGTAAGGATGCCGGAGATGCAGTCACTGAAAGTAACGACAAGATGAACGAGCTCTCTCGTGCTATGCAGGATATCACGGAGAAATCCAACGAGATTAGTAAAATCATTAAGACCATTGATGATATCGCTTTCCAGACCAATATTCTTTCTCTAAATGCCGCAATTGAAGCCGCAAGAGCCGGATCAGCCGGAAAAGGCTTTGCCGTTGTAGCCGATGAGGTCGGAAACCTTGCACAGAAATCCGCTAAAGCGGCACAAAACACGGGAGTATTAATTGAAGAGACCATCGATGCCGTTGCAAAAGGAGCAAAGATTTCCGAAGAAACCGCTGACTCCCTGAAAAATGTATCCGAAAGAACAAAGACAATCAGTCAGATTATCAAGGATATCAATTTTGCATCGGAGTCCGAAGCGGAGAATATCAGCCAGATTAATATCGGAATGAACCAGATTTCCTCTGTAGTACAGAACAACTCTGCCACCGCTGAAGAAAGTGCCGCAGCATCCGAAGAACTATCCGGACAGGCTGCAATCCTGAATAACCTGATGACGAGATTTACTTTAAAGGAAGAGAAGTAAATGTGAATACGATATTTGCCTTGAAGGAACACGCATAAGAAGTCGAAGACGTAAGGGGCTGTAAAAAATCAAAATAATTTTCTAAGCAATATAGGTCTGAACTTGGGGCACGCTCTCGCTAGCTTCGCCTGACTGAGCAGTAGTCTTGTTGACTACTGCTCACTTTGCTTTGCAAAGCAACTTCCTTCGGAAGTTGGTCTGTTACAGGACAACTTTTCTGATGAAAAGTTTGTCCTTACGTAACGGATACTAAGCGAAAAACTGCGTTTCTCCTGTTTTTCGCAAGTACCGACGGGCTCAGACTACCCCCGCATTCAGACCTATATTGCAAAGAATTCCTTTATTATTTTGATTTTTTACAGCCCCTTCTTTTATTCTTAATGCGTATCGCTCGCAAAGCATTCAATATCCCGTTTTACTTTCCTTTCGTTCTGTCATAAGGTTCTGATTTGAGTTGAAATTTATCCAAAAGACGATTCAGAAGTTCCGACTGACCGGATAGTTCTTCAGATGCAGCCGCTGATTCCTCTGCAGTAGAAGTATTGTTCTGCACTACTGTGGATATCTGCTCCAACCCGTTACTTAACTGCTTAATGCCCTCTGCCTCATCTTCCGAGGTGGAAGAAATGGAAGAAATAATTCTGTTAATTTTTTCGGTTTTCTGCGATACCACGGAAAGAGACTCTGCCGTTTCCGCTGTAATCTTTGCTCCCTTATCAACGGCTTCAATGGTTTCTTCGATGAGACCGGCTGTATTTTGTGCCGCTTTAGCGGACTTCTGTGCAAGGTTTCCGACCTCATCCGCCACAAC
>NZ_KE148312.1:379200-1112367 GCF_000238055.2 Oribacterium parvum ACB1 | reverse complement strand
AAAAGTTCTCCTACAGTAACTAGGGGAACATTGGTCATCTCTCTGCAAAGATACATCGCAATCTGCCTGGGATAAGCAATGTTTTTCTTTTTCGTTGGAGATGCCAGGTCTGAAAGATTTAAGTTATAATAATCCGCTACAATTTCTATAATAATCTTCGGAGTTATTTCTCTTCTTTCACTTGGCGTAATGTGATCCTTTAAAAGTTCTTCCGCCAGAGCCAAGGTAATAGGCTGTTTAACCAGTCTCGATTTTGCTACGACCTTAGTCAATGCACCTTCCAACTCTCTTACATTGGACTTAATATTATCTGCAATGTATTTAATTACTTCATTATCAATATTGTAGCCTTCGAGTTCTTCCTTTTTACGAAGAATTGCCATACGAGTTTCCACATCGGGCATCTGAATATCTACAATCAGTCCGACCTCGAATCGCGAGCGAAGTCTCTCTTCCAGGTTGTCAATGTCCTTGGGCGGTTTATCGGAAGCAATAATAATCTGCTTTCTATTGTCATAAAGAGTATTAAAGGTGTGGAAAAATTCTTCCTGTGTTCCTTCCTTACCTATTAGGAATTGAATATCATCAATCAGCAAAACATCGAGTTCTCTATACTTCTTTCGGAATTCAGCAGGAGAGCTGTTATTTTTGTTTCGAATGCTGTCTACAAACTCGTTGATAAAGGTCTCCGATGTAACATAGCGAATCTTTGCATTTCTGTTTTGCTGTAAAATGAAGTGAGCAACGGATTGCATAAGGTGTGTTTTTCCAAGTCCTGCACCTCCGTAAATATAGAGAGGATTGTACTGTTCTCCGGGTAGTTCTGCAGTTGCTACACAGGCAGCATGGGCTAAATCATTGGAAGAACCTACTACAAAAGAATCGAAAGTATAACGGGAATTTAGATTTGCATTTTTTAGTGCATCTGTAAGACTTAAATCTTCTTTTTCTTCCTTTTTATAGAGAGAATCCAATCCGGCTTCATCAATAATCAAGACTTCGGTATTGATTTCCGTAACTTCCATAATGGCTATACGAAAAGAATCATTATATCTTTTTCTTATAATTGAAAGAGAAAAATGTTCCTTTGTGTTCATTAAAATGACAAGTTTGTTATCAACAAAATCATACGGTTTCATAGGAGCTATCCATAATTCGTATGTGACATCTGCCACGGGCGTGATTTCCCTTAACATATCCAATATTTCATTCCATTTATTTTTAATAATCTCTAAATCCTTTGTCATACTCCACCCTTTTAATGATTTATGAATAGATAGAAGAATAGCTTATTCATTCTACAGCATGGGGAATTCTTTATCAAGTTTGAAAGTCATAAGTTTAAAATGTGATTTTTTTTGTTTTTAAGAGTAAAAGAGTTCGACATGAGCATAGTTATCGATATTTTTGAACATTATCTGTGGATGAAAAAAAAATGTTTAAATGTTGATAATTTTTTATCCACATTTAAACCATTATAAACCGTGTATTTGTTAAAAATTGAGAGGATAAAAATATCAGATATCCACAAAAAATTAGCAAAATGTGGATATCTATTTTATTTGTTGATAAGTGGATAAAAATGTGGATAAATACGGAATTAATTTATAGATTTTTTTTCTTTCAAGTTTTTCTTGACGAGTATAGACAGGCTCAGTATAATAAACAACGATGTTTACCCAAAATTAGGAGTTTATTCGGGACCTTCGTAAGGACGAATAATTCCCGGAGAAACGATTGGTGGCTTATGCCATACACTATAAAAAGGGGGTGTCCGTATGCATAAGGGAAAAATGACTTTCCAGCCTAAGACCAGACAAAGAGCCAAAGTGCATGGATTCAGAAAGAGAATGTCCACTGCAAATGGTAGAAAGGTTTTGTCTGCCAGAAGAGCTAAGGGTAGAGCTAGATTATCTGCATAAGATGTAGAATACGAAATTTGAGGCCGCTGTAAAGCGGTCTTTCTTCAACCATGGAGATATTTAATGAAGCGATTTCCATCCATAAAATCCAATGTAGACTTTCAACATTGTTATAGAATAGGACGGTCTTGTGCCAATTCCTGTTTTGTGATGTATGTGATTGATAATCATCTTTCTTTTAACCGTTTGGGAATTTCTTGTTCTAAAAAGGTGGGGAATTCCGTTGTCAGACATGGAATCGCAAGAAAGCTTCGTGAAATATTCCGTTTACACAAGGAAATTGTTTTGGGTAAAGACATCATACTTGTGGTAAGACAAAAGGGAAAAGATTGTTCTTACTTTGATTTTGAAAAAGCATATCTGGAATTATGTAGCAGGCATCATATAATAGACAGAGAAGAATAAAAGAAAAAGACTTTTACTCTTTTTAGTATGGAAGGCCGTTTTCTAAAATTTTGACTTTTTGGTATAGTAAAATAAATATCTATTTAAATAGGAAGAAAGTCAGTTCAAAAATATGATTATCCTAGAAAAGGAGAGAGTATGAAGAGCGTTTTTTTAGGAATGATTCGATTCTATCAAAAGTTTTTATCTCCTTTAAAGGGACACGGCTCTTGTAAATACACACCGACTTGTTCTCAATACGCCTATGAAGCAGTGCAAAAATACGGTTGTGTGAAAGGTTTATGGTTGGCAATATGGAGGATTCTTCGTTGTAATCCTTTTGCCAAAGGCGGATATGATCCTGTTCCCTAAAGATGGAGGGAGAAAACTTGAATTATCTAATTTTGTTAACGAAAAATACTTGGAATTTTCCTATTTTTGGACCAATTTGGAATTTTATCGTAACTTTCCTTGGTCTGGTAATGAACTCAATTTACAGTTTCTTGGATCAAATCGGTATTCCGAATATCGGTTTAGCAATTATCTTGTTTACCCTTGTAACAAGAATTATTTTATTTCCGACTTCCTTAAAGCAGCAAAAATCCTCTAGGATGATGCAGATTATGCAGCCGGAGATTAAGGCGGTTCAGGAAAAGTATAAGAATATGACTGATCAGGCATCTATGATGGCTCAACAGACGGAGATGCGCGCTATATATGAAAAATATGGCACATCAATGACAGCAGGTTGTCTTCCTTTAGTCTTACAAATGCCTATTATTTTTGCTCTATATCGCATTATTATGAATATTCCGGCTTATGTACCGGCCGTAAAAACAATTTATGAAAATGTATCTTCCGCTATCGGCGGTGCGGATGCAGCGCAGGCGCTGGTAACTTTTGGCGAGAATAACGGTCTTAAGGCTGTTTTAAAAACCTTACATAATTTAGGCTTGGATGATCCGCAAAAGTATGACAGTACAGCAATACATAACTTTGTGATAGACTTTTTATATAAGTTAAACCCTGCACAGTGGGCTAAGCTCCCCGAGCTTTTTCCACAGGCGACTTCCGTTATTGAAACTGCCGCTACAAAGTCTGCAGAAATTAACAGTTTTTTGGGATTAAACTTGGCAACAGCACCTTCCGCTTATGGACTTAAGCCGAATATCTACTGGCTGATTCCGATTTTGGCAGGTCTTACACAATGGGCATCTACTGTGCTTATGCAAAAGCAAAGTATGCCGCAGGCCGCAGAGGGAGACCAGTCTGCACAGATGATGAAAAGCATGAATGTTATGATGCCTTTAATGTCTGTATGGTTCTGCTTCTCCTTTGCATCCGGTATCGGTTTATATTGGATTGCTTCTTCCTTATTTATGCTGATTCAGCAGCTTATTCTGAACTGGTATTTCGGAAAGAAAACCAACGAACAGCTTTTACAGGAAGCTATGGCAAAGGCAAATGAAAAGAGAGCAAAAAGAGGACTTCCTCCTATAGATGAAAAGTCTATTGAAAACCGTTTAAAATCAATGCAGGCGAAAGAAGATTCCGAGGAGAAGAATCGAATGGAGCGCATTGCAAAGCAGAGCCAGAAGACAAAGGATTCCACCGAGTATTATAATAAAAATGCAAAAGAAGGATCTTTAGCAAGTAAGGCAAATATGGTGCAGCTATATAATGAAAAATATGAAAAGAAGTCATAAAGCTTAGGGGGAAAAGCTATGGATAAAATCAGAGTATCCGCAAAGACAATGGACGAAGCCATTACCAAGGCAACCATTCAGTTACATACCACATCAGATAAAATTTCATATACCGTACTTGTGCAGGGAAGCAAGGGAATCTTAGGAATCGGTGCTAAGCCATGGATTATTGAAGCATTTCCAAAGGAAGAAGGCGCAGTAGAAGAAAAGCCTGTAGAGACAGTGATGCCAAGCAATGATGTGAAGGAAAGCAGGAAAGAGGAAAAAGTAGAGAAAGCTGAAAAAACAGAAGATAAAGAGCTTTCAAACGAGACGGTAACAGCTTCTGAGAACAAGAAAGAGAATTTTTTCAAGGAAAAGAAGCAGAACAATAGGAAGAGTGAAACGCAGAAGAGTTTTAGTCGCGGCGGTTATGATCCGATTCCTGCACCAAGAGAAAGAAAAGAAGATAGACGCTTTGAAGACAACAAGGCTATAGAGAATGCAGTTCCTGAAAAGAGAGAATTCCACCCCTTAACAGAAGAGGAAGTTGCGGAAAATAAAGAGAAAGCAAGACAATTCCTCTCTTCTATTCTTTCCGGAATGGAAATGGATGTGGAGATGCAGATGGAATTCCGTGAAAACAGCAATGAGCTCTATATCAATCTTGTAGGACCGGATATGGGAATCCTTATTGGAAAAAGAGGACAGACTTTAGACTCTTTACAGTATCTCTGTTCCTTAGTCTTAAATAAGGACCACAAGGAAGACTATCTTCGTGTAAAGCTGGATACAGAGGACTACAGAAAGAGAAGAGAGCAGACCCTTAGGAGTCTTGCAAAGAACATTGCCTATAAAGTCAAGAAGACGAGAAAGCCCGTAAATTTAGAGCCGATGAATCCTTATGAGAGAAGAATTATTCATGCTTCTTTACAAAATGATTCTCAAGTATCGACTAAGTCTGAGGGTGATGATCCGTTCCGTCATGTAGTGATTTTTGCTAAGAATGGTGGAAAGTTCCGTCAGGATAGAAGATTTAAAAACAGATATCCGAAAGAGAATCGGGCTGAAAATTAAATTAAGTATTAATGCATAACTAAAGACTTAGAGAATCATGGAATATCGGATTTTTTAATGAAACGAGATATCGCACGCTTTGCGAGCGATACTCGCTATGAATAAGAATCCCTTCGTGAAAGGAAGGCGTAGACAGACAAGTCGAAGTATTTCTTTCACGAGGGGATTTTTTCTCTCTGATTGCAAAGCGGAAAGAATATGAGTAAAATAAAAAGCTTAGGAGGTGAGACTGTGGATACAATCAGTGCCTTAGCTACCGCGCTAGTGGAAAGCGGAATCGGTATCATCCGTTTAAGCGGAGAGGAAGCCCTCTCCATTGCGGAGAAAATATTGAGAACCAAGAGCGGAAAGCCTTTGGATATTCGAGAAAGTCATCGCATTTGCTATGGCTTTGTTTATGATAAAGAGGAAGCGGTGGACGAGGTTTTGGTATCGACATTTTTAGCGCCGAAGTCCTATACGGGGGAAGATGTAGTGGAAATCAACTGTCATGGGGGCGTACTTCTCATGCAAAAGATTTTTACCTTAACGCTGAAAAATGGGGCGAGAGCCGCAGAACCTGGAGAATTTACAAAGAGAGCTTTTTTGAACGGAAGAATTGATTTATCGCAGGCGGAGGCAGTGGCAGACCTGATTGCGTCGAAAACCGAGGCGGGCATTCAAAGTTCTTTGGCACTCGTTCAGGGGGCTTTGGGAGAAAAAATCAAGGAATGCAGGAGTCTCATCTTAGAGGATACGGCCTTTATTGAAGCGGCACTCGATGACCCGGAACACATTTCCCTGGACGGCTTTTCGGAAAAATGCGCTCAGCACACGGAATATATATTGCAAGAAATAGAGAAACTCCTCCGCTTTCGTGAGGAAGGAAGAATGCTTACGGAAGGCATTCATACCGCGATAGTCGGAAAGCCCAATGCCGGAAAATCCTCTCTCTTAAACGCTCTTGTCGGTGCGGAAAAAGCGATTGTTACGGATATACCGGGTACAACGAGAGACACGGTAGAAGAAAATATCCGTCTGGACGGTCTTTCCCTGCACCTTATGGATACTGCGGGGATTCGAAATACGCAAGATATCGTGGAAGGAATCGGAGTTGAAAAGGCAAAGAAGTCCATAGAGCATGCGGACTTGCTCCTTTTTGTGGTGGATGCCTTAAAGGAATTTGAAAAAGAAGATGAAGAAATCCTTTCTCTTGTACAAGGGAAAAAGACCATTGTTTTACTGAATAAGACAGATCAGGAAACAGTCTTAACAAAAAAAGAGCTGGAAGAAAAAACAGGCCTTCCCGTTATTGCAATTTCCGCTAAAGAGTGGACGGGAATAAAGGAGCTGGGAGAAAAAATTCGGGAACTCTTCTTCTCCGGCTCACTCTCCTTTTCCTCTGAGATATTTATTCATAGCGAGAGACAGAGAGTGGATCTGGAAGAAGCGAAGAGAGCGCTTCTCGAAGTGAGAAACGGCCTTCGCTTATCTCTTTCCGAGGACTTTTTAAGTATTGATCTGATGGGTGCCTATAGCGCACTGGGACGAATTTTGGGAGAGGAAGTTTCCGAGGACCTTGTGAACGAGATTTTTGCAAAGTTTTGTATGGGAAAATAACTTGATTTTAGAATATTGATTTTTCTAAATAGTCTGTAGCGAAAAATAGACTTTCCAATTCAGTATAGAAATAGGATTCGCTTCAGCGTTGAAAGGAAGAAAATGTCTTTAATTGAAGAAAACTATGATGTGATTGTGGTGGGCGCAGGACATGCCGGAGTGGAAGCGGCACTCGCCTCCGCCAGAATGGGCATGGAAACGCTGATATTTACCTTGAGCCCCGATGCCATTTCCATGATGGCCTGCAATCCGAATATCGGAGGAAGCTCGAAGGGACATCTTGTGCGAGAGCTGGATGCCCTTGGAGGAGAGATGGGAAAGGTCTGCGACCGTTCCTTTATTCAGTCCAGAATGTTGAATAAATCAAAGGGCCCTGCGGTGCATTCCCTAAGAGCACAGGCGGATAAGCAGCTTTACTCACAAAATATGCGAGAGGTTTTGGAAAACCAGGAGCGTGTTCATATTCGGCAGGGAGAAGTCGTATCCATTCTGACGGATGAAGAGAAGAAAGAAGTAAGAGGGGTAGAAAGCAGTACCGGAGCCAGGTATTTTGCGAAAGCGGTAATTATCTGCACGGGAGTTTACTTAAATGCGAGATGCATCTACGGAGAGGTTTCGGAGAAAACCGGCCCGAACGGCTTAAGACGGGCTGAAAAATTGAGCGACAGTCTTCGGGAGCTGGGATTTCCTCTCCTTCGCTTTAAAACCGGAACGCCGGCTCGAGTGGATAGAAGAAGTCTTGATTTTTCTCAGATGGAAGTGCAAAAGGGAGATGTTCCGGTAGTTCCCTTTTCTTTCTCGACGGATCCCGCGTCGGTGCAGATTGAGCAGGACGACTGCTTCTTAACCTATACGAATGAAGAAGGACATAGTCTTATCCGGGAAAATATTCATCGTGCTCCGATGTATAACGGAAGCATTGAGGGAACAGGGCCGAGGTATTGTCCGTCCATCGAGGATAAGGTGATGAAGTTTCCGGACAAAGACCGCCACCAGATTTTTGTGGAGCCGGAGGGAAGATATACGAATGAAATGTACCTTTCCGGACTTTCCTCTTCCCTTCCGGAAGATGTACAGATTGCCCTTCTTCATACCATGCCCGGTTTCCAAAAGGCGGAAATGGTTCGCCATGCCTATGCGATAGAGTATGACTGCTTAAATTCTTTGGAATTAAAGAACAATCTGGAGACGAAGCGAATCGCCGGGCTTTTCTTTGCAGGTCAAATGAACGGCTCCTCCGGCTATGAGGAAGCTGCCGTACAGGGCTTTATGGCGGGGGTGAATGCCGTGAAGCGTTTAAGAGGAGAAGAAGCCTTTGTGCTGGATCGCTCCGAAGCTTATATCGGTGTTTTGATTGATGATCTGGTCACAAAGGAAAATAAAGAGCCGTATCGGATGATGACGAGTCGCGCGGAATATCGTCTTCTGCTTCGGCAGGATAATGCGGACATGCGTCTTCGGGAAAAAGGCTACAGCTTGGGGCTCATTTCCGAAGAGGAAATCAGGAAAACCCGGGAAAAACGGGAGAGTATTGAAAAAGAAGTGGAAAGAATGGCAAATACCTATATCGGAGCCAATGAAAAAAACAATGCCGTGTTAAGTCGTCTTGGCTCCTCTCCCATTCAGTCCGGGATTTCTCTACTGGAGCTTTGCAAGAGACCGGAGTGCAATTATAAGAACCTTGAGGAGTTGGATCCGGAGCGCCCTTCTCTCTCCGCCTTTATTTGTGAGGAAGTGGAGATTGAAATTAAGTATGAGGGCTATATCAAGAGACAGATTCAGCAGGTAGAAGCTTTTAAGAAGCTGGAAAGAAAGAAACTTCCGAAGGAAATCGATTATAAGAATATGCAAAATCTGCGTCTTGAGGCAAGACAAAAGCTGGATAAGATTCACCCCGAGAATATCGGCATGGCCTCTCGTATCAGCGGTGTGAGTCCTGCGGATATTTCCGTACTTTTGGTTTATTTGGAAAAGTACAGGAAAGAATGACAGGTATAAGGAGTATTCTATGGCAAGGGAAGATTTTTTTTGTCGCCTTTCTACTTTATCGAAGCAGCTAGGCATAGATCTACAAGAAGTACAGCTACAGCAATTTTATAGCTACTATACTTTACTGGTAGAAAAGAATAAGGTTATGAACCTTACGGCTATTACAGAGGAAGACGATGTCATTGTGAAGCATTTTATCGACTCTCTCGCAATGGCAAAGCTAAATGTTTCACGTGAAACATTTTCCAATTGGATAGAAGGAAAGCGCTGTATGGATGTAGGGACAGGGGCAGGATTTCCCGGTCTTGCCATAAAAATCGCTTTTCCGGGTATTTCCCTTTCCTTAAGCGATTCGCTGCAAAAGAGAATTCACTTTTTGGAAGAAGTTGTGCAGAAACTGGAACTTAAAGGAGTGGATTTTCATCATGGAAGGGCGGAGGATTTGGGGAAAAATCCCGAACTTCGAGAACAGTACGATCTCGTCTTCTCACGAGCAGTGGCCAATCTTTCCACCCTAAGTGAATACGATCTTCCTTTTGTAAAGAAGGGAGGGTATTTTCTTGCTATGAAGTCTATGGACATCTCGGAAGAAATGGAAAAAGGGAAGAAAGCAATATATCTTCTAGGCGGAAAGCTGGAAGAAATCCTGGAATATAGGCTTCCAGAGACGGACATCGGGCGGTCCCTGCTCCTTATTCAAAAGATAGAGAATACGGCAAAAAAATATCCGAGAAAGGCAGGAATTCCGAGCAAAGAACCGCTCGGTTAAAATTTCAAGAAAGTTGAAAGGATATTTTTCGAGACTTGCATGGATTTTATGGATATAGTATAAATGTTTCACGTGAAACATTTTAGAAGGGGAAGGTTCGAAAGTGGCAAGAATTATTACCATTGCAAATCAAAAGGGCGGGGTTGGAAAAACGACCACTGCGTTAAATTTAGCGGCTTCCCTTGGGGAAGCGAAACAAAAGGTTCTGCTCCTGGATTTTGATCCGCAGGGGAATGCAGGAAGCGGTTTGGGTGTACGGGATGCGGAGAAAAGCATTTATGAAGTTTTGAGCGGAGAGCTTAAGATAGAGGATATTTTACAGACGGAAATCGTGGAAAATGTGGATTTTCTGCCGGGAAACAGAAATCTGGCAGCCATGGATGCTGAGCTTGCCAATGAAGAAAATAAAAATTACTTTTTAAAGGACGTTTTAGATAAGATAGAAAAAGATTATGACTATATCTTTATTGACTGTCCTCCAAGTCTTGGTACTTTGACGATTAATGCGCTTACCGCCTCTCATTCGGTACTGATTCCGATACAGTGTGAATATTATGCTCTGGAGGGATTAAGCCAGATGCTGGAGACGATTCAAACTGTTCGAGAGGCACTTAATGAAGCTTTAAGTATCGAAGGAATTCTTTTTACCATGTATGACGGCAGAAATCTGCTTTCGCAGGATGTTGTTCGTGCGGTAAAAGAACATTTTACTGTAACAATTTTTAATACCATAATTCCCAGAAATGTGCGACTTGCTGAAGCACCAAGCCATGGTCTGCCGATTAACCTCTATGACGGCGGCTCTACAGGTGCGGATGCATACCGTAAGCTTGCAGGGGAAATTCTGGAAAAAGAAGTATAGGAAGTTATAAAGGAGAAGCTATGGCAAAGCACGGACTAGGGAGAGGTGTAGACAGCCTTTTTGCTGCAAATCCCGGAAAAATAGAAAAAAAAGAGGGTGGAGAGGAGGCAAAACTTCTAAAGATTTCTCTGATACAGGCGAACCCTTCTCAGCCCAGAAAGCGTTTCTCCGACGAGGAGTTGAAGGAGCTTTCCGAAAGTATTAAGCAGTTTGGCGTTATTCAACCTCTGCTTGTAAAAAAACAGGGTCCGATTTACGAGATTATTGCCGGTGAGAGAAGATTCCGTGCTGCAAAGCTTGCGGGACTTACAGAGGTACCTGTTCTTGTTCGTAGCTATGACGAGAAGTTGAGTAGGGAAGTTTCTATTATTGAGAATATTCAAAGAGAGGACTTGAATGCGGTAGAAGAGGCGCTGGCTTACCAAAGCCTCATTTCGGAATATGATTTGAGTCAGGAAGAGCTTGCGGAGAGACTGTCTAAAAAGAGAACAACCATAACAAACAGTCTCCGTCTTTTGAAACTGGAAGAGGAAATTCTAAACTATATCCGTGAGGGAAAGCTAAAAGAAGGACACGGAAGAGCCCTTCTTGCTATACCGGAAGGAAAGAAGCGCCTCGCGCTCGCCAGAGAATGTGTGGAGAAGAAGCTCTCTGTTCGGGAAGTAGAAAAGAGAAGCCAAGAACAAACCGTTCAAAAGAAGAAAAAGAAGCCTTTGTCCGGACAATTAAGCAGCATTTTTAAAGATTTGGAAGAAAAAATGAGAGAAAACCTTGGAACAAAGGTAAAAATCATTCCGAAAAACGAGAACAAAGGGAAATTGGAAATTGAATATTATTCCCAAGAGGATTTGGAAAGAATATATGTCCTACTGGAAGGAAAGGCGAAGGGATAAATGGGAAATATAAGTACGATGATAGAACAGTTTCTTCCCGCTTTGTTGCTGATTTCTCTGCTGGTTTCTCTGCTTGCACTCCTCTTTGCTCTAAGAGCGGAATCCAAGTATAAGAAGCTGTATCGACAATATGACTATTTTATGAGAGGAAAAGATGCAGAGACGTTGGAAGATTATTTTATAGAATTGCAGAGGCATGTAGAAAAGTCGGAAGACCTCTTAGAGGACCAAAGAGAGATGCTGAAGGTTCTTCATAACAATAACAGAATCGCTTTTCAGAAGTCAGGACTCATTCGTTACAATGCTTACAGTGGATTGGGAGGTAATCTTTCCTTTGCACTTGCAATATTAAACTATGATAATACGGGATTTGTGATGAACTCCGTTCATGCCAAGGAGGGTAGCTTCTTGTATATCAAGGAAGTTGTGGAAGGCAGTACCTCAGTGGAATTGGGAGCGGAAGAAAAACTGGCCTTAGAAGAGGCACTGGGCTACAGAAGGAAGAAAGACTGAGAAAGGACTCTTCGTGAATAGCGGAATTTATAAGAAAAAAAAGTTTTGGACGAAAAGGAGAACAAGAAAGCTGGTTCTGAGCGGCATTTTTTTAGTCGCTCTTCTTTTTTATTTTATCCATGCGTATCGTTCCATGGATAGAAACAGCCGGGTTTATGCCAACATGGGTGAGTCCAAGCTTCCATACCTTTATGTGAAAATGGGAGATAAAAGAATCAATCCTCTGCATGGTTTTTATCAGGAAATGGACGGTTCAAGTATTCGAGATAGTATTGCCGCTCTTCCTTATGACCGGGAATTAACTCTTGTGGCAGACGCAGAAAAGTTTTCCGTTGAATCTGCGCACTATGATATTCGAAGTCTGGACGGATCTGAGCTGATTGAGAAGGACGGAAAAGCGGAGCTGGAGAAGTCGGGCAAGGAAATCAAAATTATTCTTCCCATTCAAAACTTGATTCAGGAGGGAAAGGAATACCAACTTCGTCTGAGTTTGGATATGGGAGAAACCAGTCTGCATTATTATACTCGGATTATTTTAGCTAAGGATAAGATGGCAGAAGAAATGTTAAGTTTGGGAGAAGATTTTACCCGAAAATCTTTTTCCAAATCGGAGGCACGATCCCTAAGCACGTATTTGGAATCAGATGATACGATGGACAATTCCGACCTCTCGCATGTAAACCTTCACTCCTCTTTTCAACAGATTACCTGGGGTGATACTGCAATGGTTATGGATGGGGAACCGGAAATCAGTCTGAAGGAAATCAATGGGATCATGGGACTGGTTCAGGTGCGTTACGCATCTAAGGCGAATGACCAGAATGGGCATATAAGAAGGTTCTTTAACGAGGATAATTTTGTTATGCGCTATGACAGCCAGAGAATCTATCTGATGGACTTCGATAGACAAAGTACGGAAATCTTTGACGGACAAAGCTTTCGTTTTAGCGACAAAGAAATTTTATTGGGCGTGGATAGCCCGGAAAGAGTGCAGGCGAAATACTCGGATAATAAGACATTTTATGCCTTTTCCAAAGGAAATGCACTTTATAGATTAAATAGCGAGGGAATGTTGACTCGAATTTTTAGCTATCTTACGGAAGAAAATGATAGCTTCCGAGGAGATTTTCTCTCTCATGGCATTCGACTCATGGATGTAAAAACGAACGGAGATGTAGACTTTATGGTCTACGGTTACATCAGCAGAGGACGACATGAAGGATATACGGGTATCGTTTTCTACACTTATGACAATTCGGAAAATACTGTAGTAGAGAATTTCTTTCTTCCTTTGAAGGAAAATAAAGAGGAACTGGAAGAAAGCATGAACAGACTTTCTTATCATGCAGGAAATAAGATGTTTTACCTGTATTATGGAGGAACGGTCTACGGGATTGATACCAACAGCTTTGAAGTACTAACCATGGCTTCTTCTTTAGAAAAATCGGAACTTGCCTCCAGCGATGGCGGGCAGTATCTGGCCTATGAGGAAAAAAATGGAGAATCCGAGTTGAGCCAGACCGTGGTCTTTCGGAATTTAAAATCCGATAAGAGTCAAAACATTACAGAGGAAAATAAGCTATTCTCGGTTATCGGATTTATTGAAGATGATTTGGTACTGGGGGTGCAGAGTAAGGAGCAAGGTAAAGAATGGAATCCGCAGGGAGAAATCCCTATGGAGGAAATTCGCATAATCGGTCCGGATTTGAAACAAAAGCTATCTTACAAGAAAGAGAATTTATATTTTTCCAATTTTTCCATCGTCGGAAATCAGTTGCGTTTTGACGAATATACTCACAATGAAAACGGATATGCATACTTCGGAAAGGACAGTGTGCTTTCCAATAAGGAGGAGCCGAAAGAAAACAAGCTTGTTCCTGAGGCAAAGCAGCAGGGAGCGTTCGGAAAGGTCTATACTCTCCCGCTTCCGGGAAAAAATATAGAAAAGATTAGTATGCAAAATCCGGAGAAATTTTCCATAGAGAAGGCAGGTTCAATAGAACTGAGTCAAAGTAAATTGACTGATAAGGCAGTTTTTTATGCCTATTCCTTGGGACATTACAGGGGAAATTATCAAAATATGGAAACGGCTATTTTTGCAGTGTATGATGATTTTGGCTATATTCTGAATGAAAAGCAGGAAATATTGTGGAACAGAACCGATAGACCGAGTGTTATTATAGGGAAGCCTCGAGAAGATGAGGTCACAGACTTTATTGCTCAAATTCCCGATGTAAGAAGCAGCATAGAGAGCAATGGAGGAGAGATTCTGAATCTTTACGGAGTAAACTTAAATGCTGCACTGTATTATACTTCTAAAGGTTACCCGCTTATGATTCGTATAGATAACAACTGGGAACTGATCACCGGCTATAACGGAAGTCAGATTACCAGCTATATTCTGGGAGGAAGCAGTTCTCCCAATCTTATGAAAAAGGAAGATGCTACGGCAAGATATGACATGGTACACAATGCTTTCTTTGCATTTTTGCCGAAGACGTAGATTCCGAGAAACGAACAGGAGCTGTAAAATAACCCTACAGCTCCTGTATTAAAATGAGGAATTTAATATAACAAAAAGGATGGTCTAGCTTTTCTTCTGTAACTCCTCGATTCCATCGGCAATAAGGGCAAAATCTGCCAGACTGAGTGTTTCACCGCGGACATTTTCCGGATAGGACAGAGAGCCGAGCATTGCTTGCAGGTCTTTTTTTTCTATATGAAATCCGGAAGAAAGTGCATTTACAAGAGTTTTTCGTCTTTGCATAAAAGAAAATTTAATAGTTTTAAATAAAAGAGCCGGATTCTGAACGGATACCGGTGTTTTTTCATGTAGGCTTAGATGAATCACTGCACTGCTTACATTTGGTCGGGGAATGAAGCAGTGCGGTGGCACTTCCTGTACAATGACGGGATTGCTATAGTATTGCACGGCAAGAGTGAGTGCACCGTAATCTTTTGTTCCCGGAGCCGCCTTCATACGAAGCGCCACTTCCTTCTGTACCATCACCGTGATGGACTTAAGCGGAAGCCTTTTTTCCAAAAGATCCATCAGGATAGGAGTCGTGATGTAGTAAGGAAGATTGGCTACAACCTTTATGGAGGAGAACTCCTTGTGCTCTGCCAGAAGGGAAAGATAATTGACTTTCAATGCATCGCCGTGAATGAGTTTAAAATTATCCTTGGAGGAAAGAGTTTCTTCCAGGATGGGAATCAGCTTGTCATCGATTTCAATTGCCACAACGAATCCTGCCCTCTCACAAAGAGCCTCCGTAAGAGTTCCGATTCCGGGACCGATTTCAATAACCAAGTCGTTTTTATTGATTTCGGAAAAGCTTAAGATATGCTCCAGAACCGAAGAATCGATTAAAAAATTTTGACCGAATTGTTTTTTGAATTGGAAATTTGTCTTCTGTAAAACGGCAATGGTTTCCTTTGAATCCACAAGCTTTGCCATCTTCATACCCCCTAAATTTTCTGTGTAAAATCTTGCCATATTTTCTCTTAGAAAGCAAGAAGAGGAAATTGACGCATTATCCAATATAATTGTTTTAGTGTTGGGAATCGGGCAAAGGAGGGATATTTACCAATAGGATATCTTTTGTAATAAGGAACTGTACAAAAGCGAAAAACACACGAAAACAAGCTAGGAGGGTCTTTTCCTTTTAAGGGCTTTCAGTTATACTAAAAAAGACATTTTTATATTACACAATAAATGTTGCCCTTAAGCAGGCAGCATCTCATTTCCGAGGAATACAGTAATAAAGGTATAACTCGTTTATCATATACGGAGGAATCCATGTTTTCGCTGATTTCAAATGACATAGGGATTGATCTGGGTACGTCAAGTATCTTGGTTTATATAAAAGGAAGAGGAGTGGTTCTGAAGGAACCATCCGTGATTGCGGTTAATAAAGACAACAATGATGTTGTAGCTTATGGAGAAGATGCCAGATTGATGCTGGGACGTACTCCGGAAAATATTGCCGCTGTTCGGCCTTTGAGGCAGGGGGTGATTTCCGACTACACCCTTACAGAGGAAATGCTGAAGTATTTTATCAATAAAGCGGTAGGAAGAAGGACACTTCGTAAACCGCGTATTTGTGTTTGCATCCCCAGCGGTGCAACAGAGGTGGAAAAAAAGGCGGTTATGGACGCTGCGAATCATGCCGGTGCAAGAGAAGTGAGCGTGGTAGAAGAACCTGTAGCTGCGGCAATCGGTGCCGGAATTGATATTGCCAAGGCACAGGGAAATATGATTATCGATATCGGAGGAGGAACAGCGGATATTGCGGTCATTGCATTGGGCGGTCCGGTGGTTTCCGAATCCATTAAGATAGCGGGAGACGATTTCGATGAAGCAATACTCCGTTATATGAGAAAGAAGCACAATCTTCTGATTGGAGAAAGAACGGCTGAGGATATTAAAATCAATATTGGCTGTGCCAGCAAACGTCCTGAAAATGTAACGATGGAAGTTCGAGGCAGAAACTTGGTTACCGCACTTCCAAAGACTGTCGTAGTCAGCTCGGATGAGATTATGGAAGCTTTACTTGAGCCTGCCATGATGATTGTCAATGCCGTACACAATGTCTTGGAGAGAACGCCGCCTGAACTTGCTGCAGATATTTATGAACGTGGAATCGTCATGACGGGGGGCGGTGCCCTTCTCTACGGCTTTGATAAGTTGATGCAAGAGAAAACCGGTATTACTACAATGCTTGCAGAGGATCCGTTAACCGCAGTGGCAATTGGCACAGGAAAATCCATTGATTTAGCCGGCGATGATGATGACTTCTAATTCTACTTTGGAAGAGCTGGAAGGAAAGATAAGCCACATTGTTTTTCGAAGTGAAGAAAGCGGGTATACCGTATTTACTATAGAGGGAGAGGGAGAAGAGTGTACCTGTGTGGGAAGCTTCTCCCATATTGTGGTCTCCGAAAAGATAAAAGCTAAGGGAAGATGGAAAGATCATCCGACATATGGGAAGCAGTTCTTTGTGGAGGAGTATGTTCTGGAGGAACCGAACAGCATTTTCGGTATTGAGGAATACTTGGCATCCGGAGCAGTCAAAGGAATCGGAAAAGCCATAGCCCAAAGAATCGTAAAGAAGTTCGGGGAAGACAGCATCAGAATTATGGAAGAAGAGCCGGAGAGACTGGCAGAGGTTCGCGGGATTTCCGAACAAAAGGCAAGAGATATCGCAGCAGAGCTGTCCGGAAAAAAGGACAGGCAGGATGCGCTTCTATTCCTGCAGGGAGTCGGCATAAGCCTAAACCTGGCATACAAGATTTATAAACATTTTCAGGGAGAAATCTACACCATTCTGCGGGAAAATCCGTATCGTATTGCGGAAGAATTGGAAGGGGTAGGCTTTAAAAAGTGTGACAGTATTGCGAGGCGGGTAGGAATAGAACCGAACTCTCTTTTTCGTATCCAAGCCGGCATCAGCTATACTCTTTTGCAGGCGGAACTGGCGGGACACTGCTATCTGCCTCTTTCTCTTTTAAAGTCGGAAGCGGAGAGAATCCTGGAGATGCCTCTTCCGGATTTTGAAGAGGAACTGATGGACTTACAGATAAAGGGAAGGGTCAAGCTTAAGGGAGAGCGAGTTTACCGAAGCAGCACTTTTTATCGGGAAATACGTGTGGCATCGAAGCTTCTTTCGTTAAATATAGAGGAGGGAGAAGCATACAGCGAGTCTTGGGAGAAGTCGATAGAGAAGATTTTAAAAAATGAAAAACTGGAGTTAGATTCTTTGCAGAGAGAGGCAGTAAGTCTTGCAGCCAAATCCGGTATACTGGTGATTACCGGAGGTCCGGGAACCGGAAAAACAACAACGATAAAGACAATACTCAGATTGTTTACAGAAAGAGGAAAGAATATCGCTTTGGCAGCTCCAACAGGAAGAGCGGCAAAGCGCATGGGAGAAGCGACCGACTATCCTGCAAAAACATTACATCGTCTCCTCGAGTATATGGGGAAAGAAGGCGAGGAAGAAGACGAAGAGAGCTTTACGAGCTATTTTCAACGAAATGAAGAGAATCCCCTAGAGGTAGATGTCATCATCGTGGATGAGATGAGCATGGTAGACCTTTATCTGATGGACGCTCTTTTAAAGGCTGTAAATCCCGGAACAAGACTTATTCTTGTAGGAGACAGTAATCAACTTCCCTCTGTAGGTGCCGGAAATGTGCTGAGAGATATCCTTTCCTCCGAATGCATTAAAACGATACAGTTAAAGAAAATATTCCGTCAGGCACTGGAATCGGATATTGTAGTGAATGCACATAAGATTAATGAGGGCATCGAGCCTGAACTTGGGAAACGTTCCAGAGATTTTCTTTTTATACGGGGAGATAAGGCTGAAAAAATATTTTCCGACATAGCGGTACTGATGAAGGAAAAGCTACCGAAATACTTGCACATCGATCCTTTATCGATTCAGGTGATGTCTCCGCAGAAAAAGGGTGCTTTGGGAGTAGAAAACCTAAATCGCTATTTACAAGAGAATCTCAATCCGAAGGATAAAAACAAGGCGGAGAAAGAATTGTATGGAACGGTTTTTCGCATGGGCGACAAGGTTATGCAGGTTAAGAACAATTACAAGCTCGCCTGGGAGATTCCCGGAAAATACAATATCCCTATTGAAGAAGGGGAAGGAATCTTTAACGGAGATATAGGTCGTATAACGGAAATCAACCACTATGCACAGACGCTCACTGTGTTTTTTGAAGAGAAGAAAGTAGAGTATTCCTTTTCGGATTGCGAAGACTTGGAGCTTGCCTATGCCATCACCATTCATAAGTCGCAAGGATCGGAATATGCAGCGGTGATTCTTCCTATGTACAGGGGACCAAGGCTCCTTATGACCCGGAATCTTCTATATACGGCTGTGACTAGAGCTAAGTCCTGTGTTTGCCTGTTGGGAGATCCCTATGTCTTTCAATCCATGGTTCATAATGCAACGGAGCAAAAACGCTATTCCGGTCTATCTGAGCAGATTAAGGAAATGCAGGAACGATTATCCGATCTTTAGGAGCCTTTATGCTCACAGCGAGTATCGCTTGAAAAGCTTGCGGAATCTCGCTTAGCAGGAGACGAGGATTAGGACAAGCAAGATTAAAGGAATGGGAAATCTAGAAAAAATATAGAATCCATATGAAAAAGGAGATGAGATGGATTTCAAGGAAAGGTGGAAAGAGGGAATTCTGAATGCTTTATTCCCTCCAAGATGCATTCTTTGCGATGAAGTTTTGGAGGAAAAAGGCTATATCTGCTCTCTATGCAGGGAAAAGGAACTTTTTATGGAAGAGCCTTCCTGCAAAAGCTGCGGTCGCAGTATTCTGCGGCAGGAGGAAAGCCTTTGCGGAAATTGTAAGCGCCATCATTTTTCCTTCTCCGGGGGAATGATGCTTTATCAATTGACGGAGGAAATAGAAGGGGCGATAACGGAGCTAAAGTACCACGGGAGAAAGGATAAGGGTCTGTTTTTCGGGATGCGGGCTGGAGAGCGATTCCAAGAAAAATTAAAGGACTTGGGAATCCAAGGGATTGTTCCTGTCCCCATTCACAAAGAGCGGAGAAGAAAAAGAGGCTACAATCAGGCGGAAATCATCGGAAAAGGCTTGGAAAAGCAGACAGGGATTCCGCTATACAGCGATGTTTTAAAAAGAAATAAAAAGACAAAAGCACTGAAGGATTGCAGTCCTGCCGAGCGTTTGCAAAATCTCTTTTCCGCGATGGATTGTGGAGAGCTACCTGAAGAACTAAAAAGAATACTCCTTGTTGACGATATATTCACAACAGGAGCAACGATGGAAGCCTGTAGCAGGAGGCTTTTGGATGCAGGAGCAGAGGAAGTGTATATTCTGGCAATTTCGGGAAGAGCGGAAAGCTAAAAAATGGATATTCCGCGAGACAAGTTAAAAAAGTAAATAAAGTAAGGGCAGTAAGTATGGTAAGCATAGTAAGTATGGGAATGGAGGAGTAGTAATGAAGAATAGACAACGAGAGGCGGGAATTCTTATGCCTGTATTTTCCCTAGCGGGAGAATATGGAATCGGCAGCTTTGGAAAGGAAGCCAGAGACTTTGTGGATCTTTTACAGGAGACGGGAAATCGGATATGGCAGGTCTTACCCATGGGACCGACAGGTTTTGGAGACTCACCCTATCAGTCTTTTTCAACCTTTGCGGGAAATCCCTATTTTATCGACCTTCCAACCTTGAAAGAAGAAGGACTTCTCACAGAGGAAGATCTTATGGTAGAGAGGGAGAGCTTTTCTTCCTGTAAGGATAAGATAGACTACGGACTGCTTTATACAAGACGTTTTCCGACTCTTAGAAAGGCTTATGAGAACTGGAAGATACAGGGAGGAGATGTGGACTCTCTTTTAGCAACGCGCAGCAAAGAGAGCTTCGATTACTGTCTTTTTATGGCATTAAAAGGAAAGTTTGACGGTCGCTCCTGGCTGAAGTTTCCGAAGGAATACCGAAATAAAGAAGCTTCCGCCATTGAGCGGTTTATAGAGGAGAATAAAGACGAGATTGCTTTTTATGCCTTCATGCAGCAGCAGTATGAAAAGCAGTGGAAGGCTTTACAGGATTATGCCCATGAGAGGGAAATCCGGATTTTAGGAGATATCCCGATTTATTGTGCGATGGACAGTGCGGATGTCTGGGGAAACCGTAAAATGTTTGACTTCAGTTGGAAGGGGAGAAATATCGAAGAGGAATCTGCCTGTGATGCGGAGGCAAAGGGGTATCCCGGATTTGTTGCAGGTGTGCCGCCGGATGCTTTCTCGGAAACCGGCCAGCTTTGGGGGAATCCTCTTTATGACTGGGAAGCCCAGGAAAAAGACAATTACGCCTGGTGGTGTAGGCGAATGGAGTATTGCTTTAGCCGGTTTGACCTTCTTAGAGTGGACCATTTTCGAGGCTTTGAAGGCTATTATGCCGTGCCCTATGCAGCAAAAACGGCAATAAACGGGGAGTGGAGAAAAGGGCCGGGACTAGCCCTGTTTGAGGCTTTTCAAAAGTATTTTAACAAGAAAGAATTGCCGATGATTGCCGAGGACTTGGGAGTTATTACGGAAGGAGTGCGAGATCTTATACGTGCTGTCGGTTGCCCCGGCATGAAGGTCTTACAGTTTGCCTTTGATTCCGATTTTGAAAATGTCTATCTTCCGCACATGTATGAAGATAACAATTCTGTCATTTATACCGGTACACATGACAACGATACTTTAAAGCACTGGTTTGAGACTGTTTCTGAGGACTCCAGAAACAGAATCTACCGTTATCTTTCCCGTTCCCATAATGATTGGAATGCCATGACGGAGCTTTTGATTAAGAAAGCCTTATCCGCTACGTCTTTTCTTGCCGTTATTCCTGCAGGAGATTACTTGGAGCTTTCTGCAGAAGGTCGGATCAATGCACCGGGAACGGATGAAGGAAACTGGCAGTGGAGGATGGAGAAGAATGCCTTTACGGAAGAAAAAAAGGCAGTTATGAGGGAAATGCTTAGAACCTATGGAAGGTTTGCTTAGGGCGAGTAATGCAGAGGAAGAGAAGCTTATAAGAGGGGGTGAATTTGTCGAGATAGTGTTAGGGTAAGTCTTAAGAAAAAGGAGAAAAAAGAGCTCTTAAATGTGGATAGAAGCCATACGAAAAGGCTTTAGATGTTCATTTGTTCACTTTAGGAAAGTATGGGGTGGGGTAGTGAGAAACAGGCTTTTCAATTTTAAATTGAATAACAGTATAGTTCATGTCCTTGTCATCTTTTTTGTTGCTCTTTTTTTGCTGTACTGTTTTTTTGGATTAAAAGGAGCGGTTTCGAAAGACCATTTTCACCGCCTTTCTAAGATGACGGTGGAGGTTAAGCATGAGGATGGTACAGTAGACATCTTTAAGAGTAATTTGTTTAATTATACCGGTAAAAAAGATAAGCTCACCATACATCTTCCTTTAGAGGAAAATCTTAAGGCGGAATACCAGTCTATCAATTTCTTTTTCTATTCTTCAGTAGTAAAGGCCTATTATAAGGATCAGCTTTTGGCAAGTTACGGGGAGAATGTAGATCGACATATGATTGGACATTTGAGAATCTTTATTCCCGTGCCGATAGAGGCATATGGCGATGAGATTCGTATTGAAATACAGCCGACAATGAATTTTATGGAAGACAACTTTCATTTTCCGGTCTTAATGTCGATGAATGATGCTTTATTTTTCCCTATCTTGGGAGTAGAGACCTCCTTTGCTTTTTTCTATATGGTATTAATCGGAAGTTATATCGGACTCATCATTTTAGCTTGTCTGTATTTTACGCAAGACTATGCAAAAGAAGGATTCTGGTTGATGCTTTTAATTAATGGCATAGTCTCTTGGTATATGGGAAACAGCGGTATGATTTATGCATCTGCCTCCAACGAGAATTTTAATGCGGTAGTGGAGTATATAGGAATGTACATGTTGTTTTTCAGTGCTCCACTCTATGCCAGCTATGAAACCTCACGTCCGATAGTAAAAAAATATCTCACATATTCCGGAAGATTCTTATGTGGGGTATTTGTTCTTTGTTTAGTTCTTTATCTTTTGCCGACCGGATATAGCTTTGTGACCTATCTTCGCTTGGCACAGGGAATACAGATTATAATGGTCTTTTCGTCTTTAATCAGCTTGCTTTTCCCCGGAAAGCAGGCGAAGAAAAGAGGCGATTATATTATGCAGTACGGTATGATTTTTGTGGCGGTTTTTGGTCTTTTGGAGCAGATCAGAATCATGTTTGCAAGCAGAATTACAGAACGTTGCCATCCGGTTTTACAGTGGTTTACTTCTACACCCTTTGCCAGATTTTTAATATATAGTTTGCTCATTACTTTCCTGACTTCTTATGCCTTTAAAGTGGCCTATATTTTGGAGAAGACCTTAGAAGAGAAGCATCTGAAAATACTGGCTTATACGGATAATCTTACTTCTATAGGTAACCGGCAGTATCTGCAGAGAAAATTGGATCTTTTGGACAACAGCCATAGTACGGACTATGCTGTTATCTTTGCGGACATCAATGATTTGAAATATACCAATGACCATTTTGGTCATGGGGCCGGAGACCGACTGATTAAAATAGTGGCTTCTGCGATAAAGGATGCGGTAGACAGTGTAGGAGGCTTTACAGGAAGAAATGGCGGAGATGAATTTTTGTCGGTCATCAGCCCGGCCGGAAAGGTCAAAGGAGTTGCAGAAAAGATTCGAGAGAATCTTGCCTGTGTAAAAGAATCGGAGCATGTTCCGTTTCCCATCAGCCTTTCCTTGGGAATCGCCAGTTACAAGGAAGTGGAAGCGGAGCTTAAGCTTGCAGGAGAGGATTATATTACAACCAGTCATGTAATCCGAAAGGCGGATGCCCGCATGTATGAAGATAAATGTATTCATAAGAGGTCGAGCAACCGTTGGGCATAAAATAGTTTTATGGAACCGAGCTTTATTAAAGAGGGTATAATGAAAGTGTAGATATAAGGGGAGGAAGAAGTTTTTATAAAGAAAAGCAGGGATAAAGAAAAGCGGGGATAGAGAAAAGCAGGAATAGAGAAAAGTAGGAATAGAGAAAAGTAGGGTGAAAAATGAAACAGTTATATCTACTGTGTAAAAAAAATAGAACGTTTATCCTATTGTTTTTCTCCGTCTTATCGGGGATTCTTTTTCTACGTCTTTTTTTAAGTATATGGGGAAGAGTTCCTGCTACAAATTATCGCGTTCTTACGGAAATGTCCGTGGAAGTTCTGCATGAGGATGGCAGTATCGATCACTTTGACAGTCACTTATTTAATTTTTCTTCTAAAAAGGACAAAATCATATTGCATCTCCCACTGAAAGAAAACTGGAAAAAGGAGCATCAGGCAATTAACTTCTTTTTTTATAACAGCGTGGTAAAGGCTTATTATAAGGATAAATTGATTGTTTCGTTTGGAGAACATCTGAAAAGACATATGATAGGAAACCTAAAGGTATGTATACCGGTTCCTATAGAGGCCTATGGTGATGAAATACGCGTAGAAATATTTCCGAAGATGCCTTACATGGAAAACAACTTTGATTCCCCGGTTATGATGGCAGAGTCGGACTCTCTTTTCTTTACCATCATCGGACAGGAAACATCGTATGCAATATTTGTCATGACCGTTGTTGCTACTTTTCTGGCCATGATGATGTTTGCATTTTTCTCAAGCATTCATATCTATGCTCGTGAAGGATTTTGGCTTATGAGCATGATCTTTGCCATTACGCTTTGGCATCTGGGAAATTCCGGAATGATGTATATGCTGACTAATTATGAAGATATGAATGCGGTTGCAGAGTATATCGGTATGTACCTGCTTCTTTCTACGGCTCCGCTTTATGCAAGCTATGAAACGGAGCGCCCGCTGGTAAAAAAATACCTGCGAATTGCCGGCTCCATTCTTTTCTTACTTTTTCTTCTCTCCGTTGCTCTTTACTTATTGCCTACAGGCTATACTTACGTTTGGCATTTACGCTGGGCACAGGGGGTTCAGATTGTTATGTTACTTTCGACTATCGTCAGCTTGATTTTCCCCGGTAGAGTGGTGAAAAACAGTTCTGACCATATTCTTGGTGTAGGCTTGGTTTATGTTGCTATACTGGGAATTATGGAGCAGGTTAGACTTATTTTATCCGCAAGTGTAACGCATAAATGGCCCTTACTTTTACAATGGTTTGTAAAAGTACATTATTCAAAGGTTTTAATTATTCTAATGATATTTGTATTTATCACCGCTTTCTCCTTTAAGCTGATTCTTGTGATGCAGAGAAATCTGGAGGATGAGCATTTGCGAGTTTTGGCTTTTTCGGATAACTTGACTGCCTTGGGAAACCGGCAATATCTGCAAAGAAAACTGGACGTTTTGGATAATCAACACTTAACGGACTATGGAGTGATTTTTATTGATATTAATGATTTAAAATACACGAATGATCACTTTGGCCATGAATCGGGAGATCAGTTGATTCGCATGGTTGCCCTCGCAATAAAAGGAGCAGTAAGCGCAAGTTGCGGATTTTGCGGTAGAAACGGAGGAGATGAATTTATTGCGGTAATCAGTCCGGAAGAGTATCTGGAGGAAGTTTCCAAACAGATTTTGGAGAATCTGGAAAACATTAAAGAAAAGGAAAAGACAAGATTCCCGGTCAGTATATCTCTCGGTACAGCCACCTATAGTGAAGTTTCTGCGGAGATTCGCCTGGAAGGTGAAATCGTTACAACCGGCCTTGTAATACAAAAAGCGGATCAGAGGATGTATGAGGCTAAAAGTGAATACAAGAAGAGCAAGGTAGGAAAAGCTTTTCTTGAAAATAAAGGAAGAGCTTGGTAATGGACAATTGTCAAAGTACCAAGCTCTTTTTAAATGGATTATTTTGCATTTTCCGATTCTTGTTTTTTCTTCCGTTCTCTCTCCTCGTTTTCTTTTGTTTTCTTTTCCTCTTCCGCCTTTTTCTCTTTTTTCTTTTTCAGTTCCTTTTCTTCCTTTTGTTTGAATGCAGAATTCTTATCAATTCCGCCAAGTTTTATCATAAAGTCGGAGCGCTTTTCCAACTCTTTCTTTTCTTCCTTTTTACCAAACTGTTCTGTCAAAGTGGATTCATCGGAGAATAAATTAGTCCCCAGTCCAAGACGCTCTCCCGGAATTTCCACTCCCATAGCAGCTAAGGTAGTCGGAAAATAATCAAAGGTGGAGTATTCCCGTTCTTTCTGTTCTTTTCGTGCTACAGCAGAATTTAAAAAGACGGTATAGACCTTTCTTTGGTAGGATTTCGGTACATTATCACAGAAGTCCCGATCCATGGTGGGATGGTCTCCGGAAATCACTATCGTGGTATTTTCATAAAAATCCTGTTCTTTCATCCAATTTACAAAGTTCGTAATTTGTCTGGAGGCACAATTAAATACATTGGCATATTGGTTATCCGGATAGGTATTTTTACAAAGTCTGCAGATATAGCCGTCAGGAAAATGTGTATCTACGGTGAGTAGAGTCAGGTTAAAGGGTTTATCCTCTTTTGCAAGAGAAAGCAGTTCTTCCTTTGCATAAGTATAGAGCTTTTCATCCTCAAAGCCCCAGTTTACCCAGTAGTCTCTTGGAAACTTATTCTTTCTTTTCCAATAGCTGAAGTCTTCTACCTTAACATCGCCGTGGTCCTTCATAAAGAGTTCTCGTCCGCCAAAATAGCCAACAGAGCCCAAGAGGAATTTCTGTGTATAGCCTTCTTCTTTTAAGATATCCTGTAGGGAAACAACAGAAGGGAAAAAGCTCTTCTGGCTGTCCATGGAATTTTGCTCTATGGATATTTTTAAGGGAAGTCCCGTACTCTGTCCGAAGATGGCGCCCATAGTCCAAGTAGCCCCCGGTAGAGAGATTCCTCCATTTCTTTTTGCTCCTTCTCCGGAAAAATCTTCCCCCTCTTCAGAAAGTTTGGTCATTTCCGGAAGCAAGTTCTCCGGAAAAGCTCCACCATGTTTTTCATCCATGAAAGTCAGCTCTGTGGATTCCATATAGATGTAGACCAGATTTCGCTTTTTTTCCGGAAAATGAAGCTCAATCCCTTTGGGGTCCACATAATGATCTTCTATAAAAGTTGAGGACTGAATCTGCGAAAGAAGATAGCTTCCCAAAGAAATACTCTCCCAGGCATCGGCAATAGTCAAAACGAAAAAGAAGAAGCCCAAACAGAAGCAGAGAAGTAAATAACAGTGTTTTAGCGTAACAAGGATTTTGAAAAAAATCGTCTTTTTTTTCGAAATGAGTTTTTCATGCAATGCACAAAGCGGATTTTTCTTTACAGCCGGAAGAGCTCCAGCAGGCACTTCTTTAGGGGGAGAAACTGAGCAGGGCTCTTGAAGTTTGCATTTTTGCAGTAAAATATAGAAACAAAAAAGAAGCAGTACAATCACGGAAGACGGCAAAAGAACGGACAAGAGGAAAAGCCGTACAAGATCTCCGTTAGCCCCTCCCATGGGTGCCTTCAAGTGATACAATATTTCGTCAACAGTTAATTCATTCCAGTTGTTAAGAAGAAAATAAAGAGAGAAGTACAGAAAGAATGAAAAAAAGCTAAACAAAAAAACAAGAGTAGAGAAGATCCACTTTTTTAAGATGCCCTTCTCCTTCTCCTTCTCCTTTTTTGAAAGAACTTTAGAATTAAGTTCTCTATCTTTATCTTCTTGTATATCCATAGTATTTCAAATCTCTTATGTATCCGATAGTTTTACGTATTGCCTTACAAAAACAAAAACATAATACTTCTAATTGTAAGGACTGTAAAGATTATTAAGACTGACAAATCTTTACTCTATTCAACGTAAAGATAAGAAAGGTGGTAAAAGGCTAAAAAGAAAAAAGGAATAGAATTTATATTTTTTTGTTTTAAATCGATATAGAAGCGGAGGATTTCTACAGCAGTGCAAATCTATCGTAAATAAAGATAAATCCTAGTTCTTTTTTAAAAATGTGTAAAAATTCTTGATTTTTTATCTCCGATGACAGTATGATATACGAGTTAGGTTTTGGAAAGTATAGAAGTGATCCGGCTTATGCACAGGACTGCTTTGCGAGCTATAAAGAGGAGAAGAATCCCAATGAAAGTAAAAAGGGAACAGCTGGAGTTTTTGAAGAAATTCAGATATATTGTAGAAAATGAAGAGTATAGAAAGCTGAAAAATGTCCCAAGACATGGCAGTACGAATACCTATGCGCATAGCGTGAGGGTCGCAATGATGGCGTACAGATTGGCAAAGAAGTGGAATATGGACGCGGAAAGCGCAGGAAAGATTGGTTTGCTCCATGACTTTTGTATGATTGATTATCATAAGGATGACGGTACAAGTCATGATGGAAGATGGTATTGCTTCTACCATGGAGAGGATGCGATAGAGAATTCGGAGAAACAGAATTTTTACTTAAATCATGTGGAAAAGAGAGCAATCTTAACGCATATGTTCCCCTTATCGACTAGAGTTCCGAACAGTAAGCTGGCTTATCTTTTGACATTATCCGATAAGACAGTGGCATTACAGGAATCATTGCAGAACATTGCGATTGCTTTTGCACATTTGCGATATCATACAATAGTAAAACAAAGAAGAGCTATGCAGTTTTTGAGAACGATGCTGAGCTTTTCATAAAGAAAGAGGCTGTAAAAAAATTAAAATAATTTTCTAAGTAATATAGGTCTGAACTTGGGGCACGCTCTCGCTAGCTTCGCCACGTAACGGATACTAAGCGAAAAACTGCGTTTCTCTTGTTTTTCGCAAGTACCGACGGGCTCAGACTACCCCGCATTCAGACCTATATTACAAAGAATCTCTTTATTATTTTAATTTTTTACAGCTCCTTTTATGCATTAATAAGCTCTGTTTTGCAGTTGGCATCACTTTACACTTATAAAATTGGTGTGCGTTGCAAACAGTATAGCTGTTTGCCTTTTATAGCTTTTGATAATTCCGCTCCCCGAAAATGAAGGAGCCGACCCGTATAATTGTAGCACCTTCCTCAATGGCAACCTCATAATCTCCGCTCATTCCCATGGAAAGCTCCGCTAAGGGAAGAGAGGGGAATTTTTTTTGCAAAGAAAACAGGCTTTCTCGCAAAGCGCGGAAAACAGGACGATTTTCCTCCGGATGTTCGGTGAAGGGTGCCACGGTCATCAGTCCTCTTATTTCTATATGGGAAAGCTTTGCCATTTCCGCTACTTTTTCTTCCAACTCTTCTATGTAAAATCCGGATTTACTGTCCTCTTTAGCAACATTTACTTCGATAAGGATTCTTGCGATGAAGTCTTTCTTTGCAAATTCCTTATCAATTACCTCGGCAAGAGAAACAGAATCCACAGAATGAAGGAGGACTACCTTTCCGGGAAGATACTTTACCTTGTTTTTTTGCAATGTACCAATCATATGAAAATGGGGAGGACAGTCTTTCATCAAACAATCCTCCTGCATAAGTTCATACTTATCGCGAATTTCCTGCACCTTATTTTCTCCGAAATCCTGTATTCCTAAGGAATAGGCTTCTTGTATTGCGGAATAAGGCTTTGTCTTGGATACACCAAGCAGCAGTACTTCCTTTTCCGACCTGTTTACACGGCTACAGGCATGGCGAATGTTTTCTCTGACAATTTCAATTTCTTTCTTCATGACCTCTTCCCTTTCAGAGCGGAAAGTAAACTCCATTCCACTTAAAAACCTCGCTTTCTTTTGCATTTAAAAGTGGAATGGAGTAGAGAGCAGTAGCAGAATAGTATTACTATTTTTGATTTAAACTGAGGATATAATCCACCGCTTTAGGAAGACCTTCCTCCAGGATATGCTCCGTGATGTGCTTTGCTACAGCTTTAGCTTCCGGCTTGGCATTACCCATTGCAATCCCTAAACCGACGGAATCCAGCATCTCGACATCATTCCAACCGTCTCCGATAGCGGCAACCTCGTCTATGGAGATGCCTAATCGCTCGATAATTTTTCGAATACCGTGAATCTTGGAAACATCTTTTTTGGCAATATCAAAGGACATGCCATCAGACCAACGAATCAGGTGACAGTCCGGAAGAGCTTCTTCTATGAGAGGAACCTGATCTTGATGCAAAATAGGAATCAGCATCAGCTGTTCGTTTTTTTCCGCTTCCGAAAGGGGAAGTAGAGGAGGTACTCCTGTATGCACATAGGCAAGAGTGCGTAAAAGATCCTCGTTTATAAAGTTTGCATAAAGACGTCGCTCCTCCAAAAAAAGAACGGGAAATGGATGCTTTTCAAGAAGAGAAAGGAAACGTTTCACCATGGAAGAGGGGATTGCTTCCCGTAAAAGCACTTCACCAAACTTAGGATCGAAGTAAGGAAGCTCCTCTTCCGGAATATCCATAAGGAACTGATATTCCTTGGGCTTGTTTCCCGGATTGAGTAAAAAATGCTTTTTGGCTTTCTGTTCGTTTAAAATATAGCTGTATCCCCCGTCCAAGGTCACAAAGGCATCAAAATACATGCCATCTACAAGACCTTCGTTGTAAATCTCCACCCAATGCCTTCCGGTCGCAATGGCACAGTAAATTCCTGCCTCCCGCGCTTTCTTTATAGCAAGCCTGGTAGCCTCCGGAATCACTCCCGTTTCAAAGGGGCGAAGGGTACCGTCAATATCAAAAAAGATAATTTTAATCATGCTATATTTTAGCCCTCATCTCGAATTTCATCGCGATAAGTTGCAACTGTATTTCCTTCGGTTGTATTTTGCACAGAAGAAGGAAGCTCTTCCTTTCCATCAAAGGGACTGCTGCTTTCTCTTAAAGCACTAACTAAACCGCTCATGTTCTGTAAGTCGGAGGGAATAATAATCTTTGTGGATCGACCGTTGGAAACCTTGGTAAAAGCTTCTAAAGCACGAATTCGAAGCACTGCCTCATCTGCACGCGCTTCACGGAGTAAACGAATCCCTTCCGCTTCCGCTCTTTGTACATCCAAAATAGCCTGTGCTTTACCTTCCGCCTCTCGGATTTCCTTTTCCTTCTGTGCCTCGGCAGCAAGAATGGTTTTCTGCTTATCGGCTTCCGCATTTAAGATAGCGGCCTGCTTATTACCTTCTGCAGTAAGGACCGCAGACTGCTTCTTTGCCTCTGCCAGAGTAATGGACTCTCTTTTTTCACGCTCCGCCTTCATCTGCTTCTCCATGGCTTCACGGATTGCATCGGGAGGAAGGATGTTCTTTAACTCTACGCGGTTTACCTTAATTCCCCAGGGATCTGTTGCCACATCCAGTAAGGAACGCATCTGGGTATTGATTTCATCACGGGAGGTCAGAGTGGTATCCAAGTCCATAGAACCGATAATATTACGAAGCGTAGTAGCGGTTAAGTTTTCAATCGCAGCGATGGGATTTTCCACACCGTAGGCATAGAGCTTCGGATCGGTAATTACAAAGAAGACAACGGAGTCAATCCGCATCGTGACATTATCCTTTGTGATAACAGGCTGGGGCGGGAAATCGGCTACTTGCTCCTTTAAGTTAATGCGCTTTGCGATTCTGTCCATAAAGGGAATCAGGATATGAACACCCGGTCTCCATACGGAATGGAAGCTTCCAAGACGTTCTACAACCATGGCACATGCCTCGGGCACGATACGGATAGTAGAGAGAAAAACAATCAGTAATACGACTAAAAAAACAATAATTGGCATAATTTCTATCCTTTCTGTTATTTCCGTATTCCTCCGTAAACTTGTCGAAGTGAAGAATACCGCTGTTTTTAAACTTTTTTACTTTTTCCTTTGAGTATTGTTTGGCCTTTGGTTTATAAAAGCACTGTGAAAAGCATCCGCGGCTATACCGTTCATACCGGACACTTTCGCTTTTTGCGACAAGGCTCCGGACGTCTGATGCAATACAGGGGACGGGCTTTTTGCCATAGGATTTACCCGGGCAGAAATGACAGGAGATTTTTTCTCCGCAGTTCTGTTCAGATAGGTTGTTTTACGTCCATTTCCATGATATTCACAAAAGTCATCCGGCAGGGAATGGGAACGATTGATATAGACATGATCATCCAAGACCCAAGGCTCTTTCACGAATTTTCTGCACAGCGGGCAGAATCGATTTGTCAATGTTGAATCACATATAGGACAAATGAGCATGGAACCTCCTCTCTATAATGAATGATAAAAAACTCCTTTTCTATGATAACATGATTCTTCCAATAATAAAATAAATAGAATCATGGGACTTTTTAAACAGAAAGATAGGGGGAATTTCAAAACTTCGGAAGGGAAAAACCTTCCTAAAATATTATGAAAATGTAGTGCTAAACCTTAAGGGGAGTAGCCTTTCCTTTTCTTGAAAGACGTCCTGCAATCTGCTACTATGAAACAGGAAATAGGGAAAGATTCCTGTAGTAGGATCAGGAAAGGAAGACAGTGGAAAAACGAGTATGGTATCGAAGTGCCAGTAACGGCCTTGGCAAAATATATGAAACCCTCTGGCAGAATGAAAAGATGCAAGACAAAAAAGGCATAGTTTGTGTTATACATGGAATGCAGGGACATTCAGAATTGTATAATTACCTTTTTAAGGCTTTGGCGGAGGAAGGGTATGTAGTCTGTGCACAGGATATTCAGGGGCACGGGAGAAGCGCAAGTATTCCCGGATATTTTGGAGATAACGATGGATTTCCTGCCATTCTTCATGATTTACACAGGATGCTGATTCAGGTAAAAAGATGGTTTCCCAACTTACCGCT
Organism: Oribacterium parvum ACB1; assembly: GCF_000238055.2. Taxonomy (GTDB): domain Bacteria; phylum Bacillota; class Clostridia; order Lachnospirales; family Lachnospiraceae; genus Oribacterium; species Oribacterium parvum. The sequence goes on along the minus strand of NZ_KE148312.1, from coordinate 1,080,380 downwards.
TTTTTTCTTCGGGCACTCGATGGGCTCTTTTATAGCAAGAGATTATGCTGCAGAGTATACGGGAGAAGTCAATGGTTTAATTCTTTCCGGTACAGCCGGGCCAAGTCCTCTTCTACATGGGTCAAAAGGCTATTTGGAGTTACAGAAAGCAATGCGGGGCGGAAAGGCGGACGGCAGTTCGGAAGGACGCCTGATGGCTAAGTACTTTTGTCGGGGGCTTCACAATCCGGAAAGCTTAGGGGATTGGATCTGCACAAAAGCGGAAGTAATACGCCGGAAAATAGATGATCCGCTTACGGTAGGATTTTCCCTTGGGGCATACAGAGATTTGATAGAAGAATTAATTAAGGTGAACCGTATTTCGGAAATTTTAAAGCTGAAGGATATCCCTATTTTCTTTGTCTCAGGAGGAGCAGATCCTGTGGGAGAGTATGGGAAGGGCCCTGCTTATCTTTACGGCATTTTAAAAGAGGCCGGAAATAAAAACTTGCAGCTTCGTATTTATCCGGGACTACGTCACGAAGTCTTAAATGAAGATGTAAGAGAAGAAATTATAGAGAGAATCATTCGTTTCTTAGAAGAAAATAATGAAAAAAAGAAAGTAGGATAAATGGAGAAGAAAATACTCTATATAAATAAAAAAGATGCCGATAAACTAAGGGGGCTTAGAAATCTGGCTCTTATTCGTAAAATAAAGATTTTGACGGCGGCCGAGGAGGAGTTAAGTACACTTCCGGAGGAAGCTGAGCTTCTAAAATTTATCGGCTTCAGCAGCCAGGAGGTGGGGAGTTTCCTGCAGGATTTGAGAAAGCTGGGAATCAGAGTAGACTTAAAGTGCATGGAAACGGAAAACAACAGGAACTGGAGCCTTGCAGAGCTTTATAAGGAGTTACAGGAAGAGCATGAATATATGACAAAAGGACAACAGAGACGAGCGGAAGAATCATAATCCCATGTTTTACTTTTTGTCTGAATTTTTTTGAGAAGGATTTATAAAAGCAACAATAGAGAGGAAAAGGAAAATGATAGAAGTACAGAATAAGAAGCGGAGCAGCAGAAAAAGACCGCAGAGCTTTATACGAGAGCTTTTCGAATGGATTAAAATTATCCTTGTGGCGGGGATTGCCGCATTTTTATTGAATAACTTCGTCATCGCCAATTCCACTATTCCTACAGGATCCATGGAAAATACCATTATGGCAGGGAGCCGGGTCTTTGGCTCTCGTTTGGTGTATCGCTTCGGAGAAGTAAAGCGAAACGATATCGCTATTTTCCTTTATGGCTATAAATGTAGAAATGACGGACAAACCTATAGAGAGACGGATCGCGGAACCTGCCCTCTTTGCGGTAGGGAAGATAAGCGGAATCAGCCGATTTATTATGTAAAACGAGTTATCGGTATGCCGGGGGATCATATTGAAATTAAGAAAACCGGTGAAGTGGATGCAAGCTATATTACAAAATTAAATGTACGGTCTGCTTCCGGAAAGATTCCTGTAGGAACGGTCTATGTAAATGGGGAAGAGATAAAGGAAAATTATCTTCCGGAGCCTATGATTGTAGATGGTAATCAATTCCCGGAGATTGATGTGACTGTGCCGGATAACTATTATTTTATGATGGGAGATAACCGAAATAACTCCGCGGATGCGCGCTTCTGGGGAGAAAATCAATTTGTAAAAAGAGAGAAGATGCTGGCAAAGGTCTATATCTGCTATTGGCCATTGAATCGTTTTGGAATGGTAAAGTAGAAAATGTTTTGAAATAGCACTTTCTTGCTCTTTAAGAAAAGCTTGGAAGTTTTCACATTTAGAACACAAGAAGAAGCTAGGATAAAACAAGTTTTTTGTTCCTATAGCAGTGTTACAATGGTAAAATGCTTTTGAATAAATCCAACTTGCTGGGAAGTAATTCATTTTAAAGGAGGGAATGTTTTATGGGAAAGACAGAAGGACAAAAATTGGAAGAAAAGTTGTTTTTCAAGCCAAAGCATATTGCAAAGGACAACCCGAAAGATATAGAGAAGGCTATGGAATTTGCAGAGGGCTATAAAACTTTTTTGGATCATTCCAAAATAGAGAGAGAATGTGTCAGCTACAGTGTAGCTTTAGCGGAGAAGGCAGGGTATAAGCCCTTTAGCCGTGGCATAAAGACAAAGACGGGAGATAAGTTCTATTACGTAAACAGAGGAAAGAATCTTTATCTTGTGACCATCGGAAAGAAGCCCCTGAATGAAGGAATTCATTTCAATATTGCGCATATCGATTCCCCGAGAATCGACTTAAAGCCGAATCCGCTCTATGAGACAGAGGAGCTGGCATACTTTAAGACCCACTATTATGGAGGAATCAAGAAGTACCAGTGGACTACCATTCCCCTTGCCCTTCACGGCAGAATCATGCTTGCTGACGGAAAGGCAATCGATGTGGATTTCGGAGAGAAGCCCGGCGATCCTGTACTGGTGATTACCGACCTTTTGCCGCATTTAGGAAGAGCACAGGGCGAGAGAAAACTGAACGAGGGTATTAAGGGAGAAGAGCTGAATATCCTTTTGGGATCCCTTCCGGTAGACGATAAGGAAGTGAAGGAAGCTTTTAAGCTGAGGGTTTTATCCATTTTGCACGATAAGTACGGCATTACCGAGAAAGACTTTATGCGTTCCGAGTTAACTCTTGTGCCTGCACAGAAGGCGGTTGACGTAGGTTTGGACAGCTCTATGGTCGGTGCTTACGGACAGGATGATAAGGTTTGTGCTTATACAGCACTTATGGCAGAATTTGATTGCAAAAAGCCGGAGTATACTTCTTTAACTGCACTGGTAGATAAGGAAGAAATCGGATCCACCGGTAATACGGGAATGGAGTCTGACGCTTTACTGCATTTTGTAGAAGATCTTGCAGAGTGCGAGGGAGAAAGAGTAAGAGACATTCTTCGGAATTCTATTTGCCTTTCCTCCGATGTAAATGCAGCCTATGATCCGACATTCCCGGATGTGTATGAGAAACAGAATTCCTCATTTTTCAACCATGGACCGGTGCTTACCAAATATACCGGTGTAAGAGGAAAAGGCGGTTCCAACGATGCATCTGCAGAGACCATGCAGAAGGTTATCGGCTACATGGAGGATGCCGGTGTAGCTTGGCAGATTGGCGAACTTGGTAAGGTGGACGAAGGCGGCGGAGGAACGATTGCTATGTTTATGGGCAATATGGATGTGGATACCGTAGACTTAGGTGTGGCGGTACTCTCCATGCATGCGCCTTTTGAACTTACAGCAAAGCTGGACGTTTACTATACCTATAAAGCATTTTTGGCATTCAACAGATAAAGCGCGGTTTTGGACCGGGAGAAAATCAGAGCAGGAGAAGAGACGAGAGGAAAATATAGGATTTTCCTCTCTCCTTTTTCAAAAAAATAGAGTAAGGAGTATTATGAGAAAAAAGAAGATTTTTGCCGTAGCAGCGATTATGGCTATGGCGGTATTTGCAGCAGCTTGTGGAAAGAAGGCGGAGGACAGCACTAAGGCTAGCACTGCGTCCGAATCTGAAATTTCAGAAACGGATAAGGCGAGTCCGTCCACTTTAACAGAGGACAGTCCGGAGATTAAGGAACTGGAGAGTATGACTGTCCCGGAAGAGCCGAAGGTTTCCGAGATGGGCAAGATTACTCTTCCGGATCTTAGCACCATTTCTGTTACGGTGGCACCCATGGAGAACGTTACTCAGGAAGAAGTGGACAATGCCATCAATCAGACTTTGGAAGAGAATCTGACCACCGTTGACGAAGCAGCCAAGGAAGGTGATACGGTTAATATTGACTACAGCGGTTCTATTGACGGTGTAAAGTTTGACGGCGGAACGGCGGAAAAGCAGGACTTGAAGCTTGGTTCCGGACGTTTTATTCCGGGCTTTGAAGATCAGCTCATCGGTAAAAAAGCAGGAGAAAAGGTAACTGTTAAGGTTACATTTCCGAAAGAGTACGGAAATACCGATTTGGCAGGAAAGGATGCGGAATTCGAGGTTACGGTCAATGCAGTAAAGCGTCAGGCGGAGCTCACGGATGAATGGGTAAAGAACTATGCAGGTACTACCGCAGAGACAGTAGAGAGCTATCGTGATCAGGTCAGAGAACAGCTGCAGAACAGAAAAGAATTTGCTTATCACTCTGAGATTCAGGATCAGGCAATTCAGCAGATTTCCGACAAGACAGAAGTAGAGCTTTCCAAGAAATTCTTGGAGTATGCAAAGGCATATATCCTCAATGCACAGTTAAACCAGTACAAGCAATACGGCATGAGTGCAGCCGACGTCATCAATATGTCCGGCAAGACTGTAGAGCAGTTTAAAGAAGATGCCTATGCAAATGCGGAAGCCTATGCAAAGCAGCTTTTCATTATGAGAAAGCTTGCTGATGAACAGAATATTCGTGCTACAGATGCACTTTTGGATAGCCTTGCCGAGGCAGAGTCTTCTCTTACTGGGGAAGAGACCAACCGTATCAAGTTAATAGAGCAGTATGGTAAGGAGCTTGTAGAAGAGGCAGCCATCCGAAATGCGGTAATGGAATATGTCGAGTCCAAGATTAAAGTGACAGAACAGGAAGTGCCTTATGAGACACAGATGGATATCGGAAAAGATGCCGGAAACAGCACGAAGGAAACAACGGCAAGTACTTCAGAAGCGGCAAGTACAGAGACGGAAACGAAGAAGAACTAACATAGAATTAAAGAACAAAGTTTAAAGAAATAATAATCAAGCGCACGCTTTGCAAGAGATGTCCATCAAAAAGCTCCTTTAGTTGAATTTTACTAAAGGAGCTTTTTCATTCATATCTTTACATCCGCATTTCAATTTGGACATTTCAGTCCGCTACTTAGTCCAAGCTTGCAACAACCTCTATGTTATCCGGTATCATCTCTGCATTCACTACGGGATTTCCGGAGAGCTTTACTTTCTTTAAGTTCGGGAAATTTCGGAGGGCGGAGACATCAGAGATGTAATTTTCCGAAATATCCAACTCTTCGAGAGTCGTAAGGCCCTCTATGCAATCCAGGTTCTCCAGTGTATTTCCGGAAATGTACAGTCTTTTCAGAGCTTTAAAATGGGAGAGATAGGCCTTCGCGTTGGGATAGAAATTCCTTGTTTCATCATCCAAATTTTGGATTTTTGCAAGGGAAAGATTTAAGACTTGAACCGTATAATCGTCCTCCAGTTTGCTTAGAGAAAGAGGAAGAAGAGGCTTATCCGCCGTGATGCTGTCGTCTTCGAGCAGAAAATACAGTTCCTTTACACCGAGATTGGAAAGAGAACTGCTGTAGTCTTGGTAACTGTCCATGGGAGTTCCGCGGAAAGTAACTTTTTGTAGGGAAGGAAGCTCCCGTAAAGCCGGCCCTAAAGAAGGCAGTACCTCTCCTATAATGCCGTTTCCGACAATCACTAAATCACTTAGGCTATTCATACCGCGTAGGAAGTCTCCCTCATATTCCTGTGCATTATTATGGATAGTTAAACTCTTAAGAGATGGCATACCGGAGATTTTATCCAAGTCATTACAATAATCCTCCGCATTTTCCAAAGCGGATAAGCCGTGTAAATCCGGAATCTCATAATTATGGTAAGCAAAGCCCAAAGTCTGTAAAGAAGTAAGGCTCGACAGAGCATCGGCATTTTTCAGATTACTACAGTCTAGGTAAAGGCTGTTTAAAGAACTTATATTACTAAGCCCGTCCAATGAAAGAATCGGAAGACTTACGAGATGGAGCGACTTTAGCTTCGGCATATTTTGCGCGAACTGTAAATCTTTAAAATTCGGAATATTGGAAATTCCCAAATTCTCAATCTGCGGCATACCGGATAGAACACTAAGATTTCCTACAGACTGCGAATAGGGTCCGTTTATAAATAAGCTTTTACAACTGCTTAAAGAGGAGAGTGGAGAGAGGTCCAGAGGCTCATCTCTACCACTTTCTACTCTTAAAGCTAAGTATTCCAGATTCGGAAAATAGCTAAGAACACTGATTCCCGGCTCGAAATCCGAGTCTACCGATACGGAAAGCTCTTGTAAAGAGGAGAAGGATTTGTAAATATCTGTAATATCCTTCGCCTTGGAGTCATCATAACTGTAGACTGACTCGTCACAAAAACTGACGCCGGAAAGACCGAGGATTTTCTCGGGATATAGAAGTGTTCTTTCCATTTCGCCAAAAGTACTATATTCTGTAGAAAAAAATTGCAGATTAGGGAGACAACGCAGATCATTGGCATTGTCATCATCATAGGAATAACGAAAACCGGAGCCGATGGAAAGAGAAACCAAACCGGTGAAAGGCTGCAGATCCTCTTCATCCAGATAATCCGCTCCGGGAAGATAGGCAGTATGTTCCTCGACCGGCTTTCCGGAATCGTCCACGGAAGTGGAATAAGAGAAAAACCATTTATCCACTCCGTCAGAAGGATCCTTCTTCTTCCGGATAGCAAGGTACTGTAAAGAAGCATAGTCCTTCGCCGTAATTTTTGACAACGGCTTGGAAAAGGCCTTTTCGGAAAAGCTTTTCATCACATCCGCTTTCGGAGACGTTCGGTAGCTTTCCTTACTGCTGACGCTTCCGGGAGAACGAAAACGAAGAAGGGGAAGGATAATTACAAACAGAAAAGCAGTGGAAAGAATGCCGAGAGCGGCGACAATCGCAATTACATTGAGCTCCTTCGAGTTATTACGCACGGTGGCACCGGGCTTATTGTAATTCACTTCCTTTATATTAAAATTCTGGGTGATGTTCGGCTTGTACGGCTCGATATATACCTTGGTATTACAAAATTTACAGCTGACAAAGCCTTCCTTCATTCCCTCCGGAATATCAAGTTGGCCATGGCAATTGGGGCACTCTATTTTTGTGACAGTCATAGTTTATCCTCTTTATCTTATTTGTCTTGATTTTATTAAAAACAACCATCTAAGTTTACAATATTAATAAGGATATATTCAAGGGTAAGGGATAAGATGGATGGAACTTTTATAAGAGTCCGATTGATTGTGGAATTTACCAAGATAGGGTAAAATGCTTCTGTTTAGAATGAGTATCGAGTTATCATGCAAAAAGCTTGCGATATCTCTAACGTATAAACTTTGTCAATTCCCGAAGTCAGTCAATAGTTCATTTCAATTGAAAGGAGAAAATATGAATATACTTATCGGCTATGACCGTTGTTCAACTTGTAAGAAGGCGGAGGATTTTTTAAAGGCAGAGGGAGTTTCTTTTCAGAAGCGCCCGATAAAGGAAGAGAAATTAAGCGCAAAGGAAATTCACGAAATTCGGGAGCGCTCCGGACTTCCTCTAAAGCGTTTTTTCAATACCAGCGGACTGGTATATAAAGCTATGGAGCTAAAGGATAAACTCCCGTCTATGACAGAAGAGGAGCAGGAGGCACTTCTTGCGACAGACGGTATGCTTGTGAAAAGACCGATCTTTTTGTATGGAGAGAAAGTCCTTGTGGGTTTTAAAGAGAAGGAGTGGAGAGAAGCAATGAAGTAAACTCTGCTTTAATAGAGATTTTTTGGATGATTCGGCAAATATTGGAGAGGAAAAAGGGGCTTTGCGGTTTTTTGTGAGTTTTTTAAGGCCGGCCTTTAAAAGTTAAAGATGAAAAGGAATACCTACCAGGATGAAAATGGAAATTGTCATTGGGAAATCACTCATGATTCTCCCAATCCTATTTCGGCTTTGTTTGTTTTGCTGCTTTTCGCGGGACTTTTTTCCTTCTTCTACGCACACGTGGGATGGGACAGCAGCATTTGGTTTATCTTTGCACTACTTCTCCTTTGCAGTTTTGTTGCTCTTCGGGAGCTTTATAAGTTTTTCTTCCAATCCTATCTTGTGGAAGCCGTATTTTATGAAGAGGAAATAGTGCTACACTATCGAAAAGGAGAAAGCCGGAGTATTCCCTATACGGGAATCGGCTTCATAGATTTTCAGCTACACGACGGAACCGGGAGCAGAATCCATTTTTATCCTCATTTTACTTTCTATAAGAAAAACAGTACCTCCAAGATTCTGGACTCGATTTATAAAGGGGAGTATCTACTGTTTACAGGAGAGCTGTCTTCTTTCGAGGATTATCTTAGAATCAAAAACTGCTTAGCGGAAAAAGAAAAGCATTTCTTTGAGCCAAGGGAGACCGAGGAGTGCTTTAAGAGGAACAGACTGACAAGAAAAGCACGGAGGGATGCGGGGGTATAGCTTAAATTTAAGCATGCCGAATTCCAATAAGGGATAATCGAAAAGATAAAAATAAGATGATTTAAAGAAAAAACTAGTTCGGACACAAAAAAGAGTGGGGGCTTTTGTACCCACTCTTTTAAGATTTTAAATCTTCGTTCTAAAGGAATTAACAATGCCGCATACTGCACCGTAGCCCACTCCAGCGACAGGCCACACAATCCAGCTGATGTCCCAGCGCCGGGTAATAAAGCTATATCCCAGATAGATAGCCGTTACCGAGCACCAGTATATTTGCCCTACGGTTTCATTTTTATGCTCATCCATCTTTTTCTCCCTTCTATACTCTCCCTGCTCTAAAAGCATGTTCATGGAATCCCAAATAATATTCGTTCTGACAATCAGAAAGACGCCGACTCCCACAAAAAGCAGGAGGAAGGGCACCGCAAGAGCGGTATGGAGATCATCTTCTCCGTAGAGAATCATACTGACGAAGATGGGACTTACGGCAATGATGCAAAGAAAAATACCTAAAATCATCTGAGAAGTATACGTTCCCTGGAAACGGGATTTTTTCTCCTGCACCATACCATTTACCCCGTAAGCGGTATTCAGAAGCTCTTTTTCCATATAGTGAAAACGCCCCCCTTCAATAGAACTCTTGATAAATAAGGCTACCCCGACTCCTACCAGAAGGAAGAGAAAGAGCACCCCGATACCGACTGCTTTTCCCTCGGAGAGGGGAATACGGGCACTTTCCTGAAGGGTAGCTAAAGCAATCAATAGGGTAGGGGAAAGGATACAAAGCAATACCCCTAAGGCAATTTGAGAAGCGGCCTGATTCTTGTACGCGAGAAAGGCATTGGCCTCCTCCATGGAAACGGGAACTTCTTTAAAGGAAGAGTCTGTATCAACCTTTGGGGCTTCTCCCGGGATGTCCAGCTCTATCTCATCCTTTAAGAGATAATCCGTGCTTACGGAAAAAACCTCGGATAACTTCAAAATCTTATTCATATCCGGAATGGACTGGGCGCCTTCCCACTTGGAAATAGACTGCCTGCTGACATCCAGCTTCTCTGCGAGGTCCTCCTGAGACCAGCCGTTTTTCTTTCTTAATTCAATAATCTTGTCTGCAAGTATCATACTCTACTCCTTTTATGATGCTGTATTCGAGCCGATGCACTTTCTTCTTCATAACTTTATGGAGCCTGCCCTTTTGTGTCGAGCGCATTCTATAAGATAGGAAAGAATGTTTGCTTTGGAAAATGCTTTTGCTCACTCCGTCTTTACGTCTCTCATACTATCGGAAAATCCGGTTGCAGGGAAGAAATCGGGCTTGTCAATTTGACAACCGAGAGTTGCAAAGCCTTGATTTTAGGGCAAAAACGATGTCTTCGTAGAAAAATGGCCGGACTTTGCTACTCCGAGACGATTATAGTATTGCCTTTACTATTCCAAGACGATTCTATTATTGTATTTGCTTTTCCAAAAAGGAGAGAGCCTCACTGTAGCTCAGAGCGGAACTTTCTTTTTTCTCTTCTCCTCCAAAGTTACTAATCAAACTTTTCGGATTTTTTTCCTCAATTCTTTTTTTAAAGGCGTAGTAGTCCGTCTTTTCTACAGGCTTATCATATAGGATGAATTCTTCATCGGAACGCTGCGGAGAAGTGGCATCATTTTCAAAACTCTTTTCCGGATCATAGCTATAGCTTGCCTGCTTGTCCCACTCCAAAGGGAAGCTGCTTGACGCGGAAAGAAGGTAAAGCACTTCCGTGTCCCTCGCATCGAATTCGCTTTGCTCGATATATAGACGCTTATTTTTTTCTGTCAGGAAAATATCGTAAACAGCGCCGCCACCCACCTGATAATCCAGATTTTCCTTCTTCGCAATTTCCACAGGCTTTCCGTCTTGGAAGCTGTAAATGTGAAGGTTTGCATGGATGGCATTTCCCTCCTCATCGTATTGGCTTCCGTCTATAAAGAGAAGCTCCGGCGTACTGTCTCCGTAAACATCGGTAATGGCAATTCCCTTTGTTTCCATCTTTAAATGTCTTCCCACGGGATTTTCTTCGTAAATTTGCCAGGTATAGGATTCAATGTCTTTTTGCTTTTCTTTTAAGAGCGTTAAATAGGAAGCATAAACTGCTTTGAGATCGTTTTCGGAAGATGAGTTATCAGAACTTGTTTCTGCTTCTTTTTGATCTTTTTCTCTATCGGATTTTATTGTTTTACCCTCTGTTTCTGAAATGGATCGACTATTTTTCTCCACGGATGCAATATTTCCTCTCCACTGCATAACAAGATAAACGACGGCTAAAAAAGCGAGGCTAATGATGGTGGATTTATGGATTTTCATGATTTTTCCTTTCCTTATTTTCTTTATACAGTATCACAAAGCAGAGAAAAGATATAGAAAGTGCTATTTTCATATTCTTACGATTTTATTTTATCCTTATTATCACAATATTGAATTATAATTCTTAATGAGTATCGCTCGCGGAGAGGGCGGTATCTTGTTTTACTCATAATGCGATTGTGAGAAAAGGACTGTTTTATATTCATTAAAGCATATATAGTAGAGTAAGGATAAGGGATAAGCCCCTTATCCTAAGAAACACGAAGTTACTATATCATTTGCTGAGGGAAATATGACAACAACAAAACTCTGGAATCGAAATTTCAGCTTGGTGATTCTTGCGTCTACGATGGGTACAATCGGGGGAATTGCAGGAGGTTTTGCGCTGGCATTCCTGGTTTTCGATGAAACCGGGAGCACTTTGGCATCCGCTCTGATTCTCGCAATACAGCTTCTTCCCTTCCTGTTTATTCCTATCGTCATTGCGCCTATTATGGATCGACTTCCGAGAAAGACTTTTCTGGTCATGGGAGATGTTGCAAATTCCTTTTTGATTTTCGGCATGGGACTATGGTTCTTATTTTTTGACTTTTCCTACATCGGGTATCTCGCGCTGTCTTTGCTTCTGGCCTGTCTCGGATCGATAGACGAGTTGGCCTTCACCAGTATTTATCCGGAGCTTATCCCGAAAGGCGCGGAGCAAAAGGGTTACGCGGTGTCTTCTATGCTTTATCCGGTTTTAACGGTGATTATGACCCCGTTTGCCGCAGTGCTTTTGGACACGTTCGGTGTGGCATGGATTCTGATTGCGCAGGGTGGACTATCGCTTCTTGCCGCTATCACGGAGAGTTTTATTCGTCTGGATGAAACGGAACGGCATGATTCTGCGACCTATTCTCTTCAGGCATGGGTCTCGGACATACGGGAGGCGGTACAGTATTTAAAGAAAGAACGCGGTCTTTTGGGGCTTTATGAATATATGGCGGTGAGCAATGGTGTTGACACCGGATTTTCTCCCCTTCTCATCGCTTTTTTCCGTACTTTTCCGGGCTTCACGGCGGCAATGTATGCCGCATTTTCCGTGGTGGAGTTTATAGGAAGGTCCATCGGCAGTGCATTACAATATCGAATTAAAATTCCGGATAAGAAGAAGTTCGGTTTCGTGTTTTTTGTCTATCAAACATATTCCGCGATGGACATGTGTTTGCTCTGGCTTCCTTATCCTTTGATGCTTTTAAACAGAGGAATTTGCGGCTTTCTCGGGAGTAACAGCGCCATCATAAGAGATGCAGCCGTACAGAGGTATATTCCGGAAAGACTCCGGTCTCGGGTCAATGCTTTCCAGGGGGTTCTGGTTACAGCCGGCTGCAGTGCATTTTCTTTGGTGATGGGCTTTCTCGGAGAGATTCTGGATTATCGGTGGTGCATTACGATTGGCGGAACGTTCACCTTACTGGCCGGTTTTGTTCTGATTTTGGGAAAGCAAAAAGCGCTTCGCAGGATTTATGAGCCGGAGGAAGAAAGGAGCCTATCTTAACCATGAAAATTCCTTTTGAACTGCTTAGCGGGATTATCCTGATAGATTTTACAATTTTTGGAGGTTCATCATCCTATCTCTTCGAGAAAGATTTTTTTGATTTATGTGGATTTAAAATAAATAGCTATTTTTATAGAAATAATCAATTTCTATCTCGGTCACCATAGGCGTATACTTTCCCCGTTACAGTTTAAAAAGAGTGGCTTAAGGAGGAAAAAATGAAAAAAAGCTTAAATTTGGTGTTGCTCTTGGGAACAGTAGGAATGCTGATGGCTGCCTGCGGAAATAAAGCAGCAAGTAATGTTGAGAGTAGTGCAAAGGGAACGGAGCAGAGCACGGAATCTGTTGCTGCGACAGAGAAGAGCTCTGAGAAGGAGACGGAAAAGGCGGAGGCTTCCGAAAAGAAGGTGGTAGAGGGAGCAGTGAATAATACCGTAGACTTATCCAAGTATGAAAAGGGAAAGAAGGTTCGTCTTTGGATTCCTGTGCCACATAGCAATGAGTATCAGACTGTTGAGGACGTAAAGTATGATGCCGGAAATGCTAAGGCGGAAATGAACACGGACGACTGGGGCAATCAGATGCTCTATGTGGAATGGGATGAAAATGCCGAGCCTGCCGATAGAGTGGTAAAGCTGGATTTACAGGTAAAGAGAGAAGAAATCATTAGCCCTGAATTAAAGGAAGATGAAAAGGCGGAGCTTCCTGAGGATGTGAAGAAGTATCTGGAGCCTTCCAAGAATCTCCCCTTAAATGATCAGGTGAAGAACAAGGCCGCAGAAGTTACCGAAGGAAAAACTACGGATTTAGAGAAGGCAAGAGCCATCTATGACTGGGTTATTGCCAATATGAACCGTGATGAGAGTGTAAAAGGCTGCGGAGAGGGAGACGTTTGTGCTCTTCTGGATACCACCATGACCGGAAAATGTACCGATATTAACTCCATGTTTGTAGCCCTTTGCCGTGCATCCGGAATTCCTGCTAGAGAGCATTTCGGAATCCGTATCAATGCGGAGGATATTACCAAGAATCAGCACTGCTGGGCAGAGTTTTATTTAAAGGGAACCGGTTGGGTTTCCGCAGATCCCGCCGATGTGTTGAAGGCTGTTTTAAAGAATAATTGGACAAAGGATCAGACAGAAACCAAGGAGAAGCAGGAATACTACTTTGGCAACTGCGATGCAGAGCGTATGATTTTGTCTGATGGAAGAGATCTTAGCTTGAATCCTGCGCAGGATGGAGAGGCTTTAAATGATTTCGGTTATCCTTACGCAGAGGTTGACGGAGTAAAGCTTGATAACTACACTCCGGATCAGTTTGTTTATACCTACAGCTTTATGAAGAAGGCTTAATCGGAAAAGAAGAATACTTTGCAGTAACTATTCTGCATTACCATTTACCTACGAGAAGAGCACTTTGCGTGATGCAGGGTGCTTTTTTCGTGTCTCTTTGTATCTCCTATAGTATAAGGGGTGAAAGTCCCTAATCTGCCATGATAGTGGCAAGGGTATAGATGAAGATAACTGCGCATAATCATAAAATTATAAAATATTATACTTGCGTATAATCAAAAATTCCAATATAATGTGCGTATAATCAAAGAAATACCATATATAAACACTGCGCATAATCAAAAAGTCCACCCAATGAGGTAGATTGTAACTGCGAGGAGAATCGGATGATTTTAAAAAGAAAAATCTATAGCAAATTATTGGAGTGGAAAAATGGCTGCGGTGGAACAAAAGCGATAATGCTGGAGGGCGCCAGGCGTATTGGCAAATCTACAATTGTTGAAGAATTTGCAAAGAAAGAATATGAATCATATATTCTTATAGATTTTGCAAAGAAGGATAAGGTTGTAGAAGAATACTTTAGTCAATACTTGAACAAGCTTGATGATTTATTTATGCTGCTTAGTACCTACTATGGGGTTAATCTTGTTACAAGAAAATCTGTGCTGATTTTTGATGAAGTACAGATGTTTCCACAAGCAAGAGCCGCAATAAAGTATCTTGTTGCTGACGGTAGATACGATTATATAGAAACCGGTTCATTGATATCCATCAAGGAAAATGTTAAGGATATTGTAATACCCTCAGAGGAGAGAAGCATTACCATGTATCCGCTTGATTTTGAGGAATTTGCCTGGGCGCTGGGAGAAGAACAGCTTTTAAATTATATAAAAAGATGTTTTGAAAAGCGGGAGCCTTTGGAAAGAGGTATGCATAATAATGCAATGATGCTTTTTAAGCAGTATATGCTAGTGGGTGGCATGCCAAAACCGCTTATCATTTACATTGAAAATAAAAAAAACTTCAGTTTAGTGGATGCTGAAAAACGGGATATTTTGAAATTGTATCGTAATGATATTATGAAGATTAAGGCACAGTATCGTGGCAAAGTTTTGGCGATTTTTGATCAAATTCCGGGATTATTGTCACAGCATGAGAAACGTGTCGTATTCAAAAATATACAGGAAGGCAGTTATGCGGATCGATATAGTGAAACTTTTTTTTGGCTGTCTGATTCTATGATTTCAAACGAGTGTTTTTTGTGTAATGATCCCAATGTTGGCCTCTCAATCAATGAAGAACGAACTTATGTAAAGTGCTATATGGGGGATACAGGACTTTTGCTCAGTCATGCATTTGATGAAAACGAGTTGTTAGAGAGTGAGGTATATGCACAGATTCTAAATGATAAACTATCTATTAATGAGGGAATGTTATATGAAAATGTCATAGTGCAGATGCTTGTGGCAAATGGACATAAATTGTACTTTTATACTCATTATTCACTTGAAAAACACCGTAATGATATAGAAATTGATTTCATTATATCCAATAACAGTAAGTTGAAATATAAAATGTATCCTATAGAGGTAAAGTCAGGGAAAAAGTATTCTATAGCTTCTCTCAATAGATTTAATGAAAAATATAAAGCAAGAATAGGGGAGAGTTATATTATTCACCCAAGAAATCTGGTCATGAAAGATGGAATAGTGTGTATACCGGCGTATATGACCTTCTGTTTATAAAAGTCAAATAAGTTACGCTCCGACAATTATTAAGAAATATGGCAAAGAAGTTTTTGAAATCACAGACAATTATACTAAGTGCAGAATTTCCTATAATAAAAAATGTATTGGAGATGAGCAGGCAAAGTGTCGGTACAAATGTCGGTATAAATAAAACAGAAAAAGCTGTACTGGAAATATTGATCAGTAATCCGGAAAAAACGGCTGAGGAGATGACTATAGAAATAGAATCCACGGCATTTTAGGAGGGAAAACACTATGCAAAAAATCTGTTTCGTCTGCCACGGTAATATTTGCCGTAGTCCCATGGCGGAATATCTATTTAAAAGAATCTTGGAGGAAAATGGAAGAACAGAAGATTTTCAAGTATCTTCCAAAGCCACTTCTTCGGAAGAAATTTATCACGGGCAGGGGAATCCCGTCTATCCTCCGGTGCGGGAAATCCTGGAGGAACTGGGAATAGACTGTAGTAAAAAAAGAGCCTGCCAATTACAGAAAGAAGACTACGAAAAATATGATTATTTTATCGGGATGGATGAGCGGAATCGGGAGAACATGAAACGCATTTTCGGAGGAGATTCGAAAAGAAAAGTTTCTCTTCTTGGGGATTATACCGACCATCCTCATCCTATTGCAGACCCTTGGTACAGTGGAGAATTCCAAGCCTGCTATGAAGATATTGTAGAGGGCTGTGAGGGATTTTGGAAAAAAGTAAAAATGGAGTAATATAGAAAAAGAAAAGCGCCGGAAATGCGCAAGAGAAAATGCAAAAGAAAATCGCAAAACACGCAAAAGAAAATCGCACTGGAATAGCATAATGGAAAAGCACAACGGAGGAGGCATTCAAATGGAAAACAATCAAAATAATAATGAGAAGCAGGGGAAAGGCAAGCATTACCTTATTGTAGTGGATATGCAAAAGGACTTTATTGACGGTTCTCTCGGTACGGAAGAAGCGCAGGGGATTGTAGAAAAAGTAAAAGAGAAGATTCTTTCCTATCCGAAGGAAATGGTCTATGCCACCTTGGATACGCATGGAGAGGACTATCTATCCACGCAGGAGGGGAAAATGCTTCCCGTGCCGCACTGTATAAAAGGGACCGAAGGCTGGGGGCTGCATCCGGCACTGAAAGAACTCATTCTTCCGGATCATTTCTTTGAAAAGGGAAGCTTCGGAAGCCTTCAATTAGCGGAATCTATGCGAACTCTTTTTACAAAGCAAGTGATAGAAGAAGCAACTATGGCAAAAAATACAGGGAATATAAAGGATACTGTAGAGATACGCGGGGATGCAGAGATTGGCGCTTACCCTGATTTCACAATAGAGCTTGTCGGTCTATGCACGGATATTTGTGTGGTATCGAATGCCCTTTTATTGAAGGCATTTCTTCCGGAGATTCCTATTTCCGTGGACAGTAGTTGCTGTGCGGGTGTGACAAAAGAGAAGCATTTGGCAGCGCTGGAAACCCTACGCTCTTGTCAGGTAGAGGTATTATAGTGTAGAAAATATAGAAAAGAGAACTTTCGGGTTTCCTACTGTGGAAGAATTGCAGCAGAGAAAAGACCGAAAGTTTTTTCTTGACAGCAATACTTTAGTGTAGTAATGTGTTATCACGCTAAATAAACAAAGGAAATAGTTTTTAACGGAATGAAGTGCAAAAACTATAAAACAGGGCAAAGAAAAAAATTACAACAAGTAAAAACCGGTAAACCAACAAAACAGCAACAAAGTAGCATCAAAACAGTATTTAAGGGAGGAGTAGAAGATGACGATGTGGAGAAAGATGATGGAAAAAGGAAAATGGACGAGCGTACTGGTATTGGGAGTCTTGGCTTTAACAACTTTGGCTCTGACCGCCTGCGGTGGCAAAAAGGCGGAACAGGCGAGCAGTTTTACGGTAGGATTTGATCAGGAGTTTCCGCCCATGGGATTTGTGGCGGAGGACGGAAGTTACACCGGTTATGATTTGGAACTGGCGGAAGAAGTGGCGAAGCGCCTGAACCTAAAGTTTGTGGCGAAACCGATTAACTGGGACGGAAAGGATCTGGAGCTGAACTCCGGAAATATTGACTGCATCTGGAACGGCTTCAGTATGAACGGCAGAGAAGAGAACTATACTTTTGTCGGCCCTTACATGGCAAACAAGCAGGTTTTTGTGGTAAAAGCGGACAGCAATATCAGCACTCTTTCAGACTTGGCCGGAAAAACGGTTGAAGTGCAGAAGGATTCTTCGGGCTTAGAGGCGTTAAGTCGTGAGGAAAATAAGAGCTTGAAGGACAGCTTTTCCTCTTTGGTTGAGGTGGGAGACTACCAAAGCGCCATGATGGATTTGGAAACCGGCGCCTGTGATGCCATTTGCATGGACTCCGTGGTGGCGGAGTATCAGATTAAAACGGCAAATAAGCCTTTTGTCTTGTTAAAGGATACCCTTTCCGCAGAGGAGTACGGAATCGGCTTTAAGAAAGGCAATACGGAGCTTGCTGAAAAAGTAAAGAAGACGCTTTTGGAAATGAAGGCGGACGGAACCATAGATAAAATCACGGAGAAATGGTTCGGCGCAAAGGACAGTTTTGTTTTGGAGTAAAAAGACGAGGATCCCAATTTGTCCGGTAGCCGGATTTGAATGATATATTGTAAGATACTAATTAAAAAAAGGAACGGCCTCCTCGGAAGAGGAGGCATTTTACGGGAAACGGGAGTGGTCGAAATAGGGAGATACAGGGTAAGAGGGAGGAATGCAGATGCAGTGGTATGTGATTTTATCTAAACTTTTAGGAGGACTCGGCGTGAGCCTGAGTATCTTCCTGATTACCCTTCTCTTTTCCCTTCCGCTCGGGCTTCTTCTTTCTTTCGGCAGAATGAGCCGGAATCCGATTTTACAAAATGCCACAAAGGTCTATATTTCCATCATGCGCGGAACACCGCTTATGCTCCAGCTTTTCGTGGTGTACTACGGCCCCTATTACATTTTCAAAATCCAGCTCCACCCGGGCTACCGGATGATGGCGGTCTATATCGGTTTTGTTCTAAACTATGCAGGTTATTTTGCGGAAATTTATCGCTCCGGAATCCAGGCAATGGATAAGGGACAGCTGGAAGCGGCGGAAATTCTGGGATACAGCAGAAGGCAAGCCTTCCTGCGCATCATTTTCCCGCAGGTATGGAAAAATATCCTGCCGTCTATCACGAATGAGGTAATTACGCTCGTAAAGGATACTTCACTGGCCTTTTCCATTTCGGTGATGGAAATGTTCACGACGGCGAAGGCGATTTCTTCTTCACAAAGCTCCATGCTCCCCCTCATTATGGCGGGAATACTCTACTATATCTTTAACTTTATCGTGGCTTTCCTTATGGAACGTTTCGAAAAGAAACTGGACTATTATAGTTGACTATAGTGCCAAATAGGGAAAATAGAGAAAGCTATAGGTGATAGGATGCAACGCCCTTTGTTTTAAGCGACGGTTATGAAAAATTCGGGATGGAAATGGCATCATTAGACGGCGGTAAGCGAAGAGAATAGTGCGTAATTATCGGATAGCAAGCGAAGAGAATAGTGCTTAAGCAGCAGGCGGTAAGAAAAAGGGGAACAGAAAATATGGCAATATTGGAAATGAAGGGAATAAAAAAGCGCTTTTCCGGGGAGGAAATCTTAAAGGGCATCGACCTCAGTTGCAAGGAGGGAGAGGTGCTCAGTATTATCGGCCCGTCCGGCTCCGGAAAGTCCACTCTGCTTCGGATTGCGACCTTTTTGGAGAGTGCCGACTCCGGAACGATTCTTTATGACGGAAAAACGGTTTTCCAAAGAGAAGCACAGTCTGAGTCGCTCCGGAAAGAGGGAGATTCTATAGGCTGGGATACAGCAAACAGGCAGCAGGCTAAAGCGCTTTTCGGTTTGGTGTTCCAAAACTTTAATCTTTTTCCGCATTGGACGGTTTTGGAAAATATCATCGCCCCCCTCATTCATGTGCAAAAGAAAGAAAAGACCTATGCCGTAGAAAAAGGAATGGCATTATTAGAGAGAATGGGACTTTCGGATAAGGCGGGACAATATCCCTACTCTCTTTCAGGCGGGCAGAAGCAGAGGGTGGCGATTGCCAGAGCGCTCGCCTTGGAACCGAAGATTCTCTTTTTCGATGAGCCGACCTCGGCGCTTGATCCGGAGCTGACCGGAGAGGTTTTGGAGCTCATTAGGTCCTTAAAGAATGAGCAAATGGCGATGGTCATCGTGACGCATGAGATGGGATTCGCCAGAGAGATTTCCGACAAAATTCTTTTCATGGCAGAAGGAGAAGTGCTCTGCCAAGGAACTTCAGAAGAACTCTTTAATAGTGAAAATCTCCGTTTAAAGAATTTCTTGGGAAATTTTAGAGGTGTATGAATATCGTAACTTTTTATTTTCCTTTATCGGAAAATAGGGGAATACAAAAGATAAAAAATCCCTTGGCAATGTGTAAAAGTGTAATTCTTGTGGATAAGTCAAAGATTTTTTTGGTTTTTCGAAGAAAATCGAGGGACTTATCCACATTTTTGTTATAAAAGCTAGAAATAAAGCGCATTTCAGCGAATTAAAATTTAAGTAAAAAAGAAGAACTATCTAAAGGAAATAGACAGACAGTATAAATTTCGAAACTGGAAAGCATAAATATGTAATTGTACCTCTTCTTATCAATCAGTTTTAATGCTAATATAGCCGGTGAAATAGAGGTGTAGGAGGCAGTTTAGAAACTGGTTGAAGTGGTAGTTTCCAACCTTTCGTGCACTTTTTTATCCTAAAGAGTTCCCTTAAAAAATCGGCGGGAACATACTTAATGTAGAGGTAAGGGAATGAATTGGAAAAATCTATGGAACAAAAACTATGCCTTAGTTGTTTTTTATGCTCTGGTTCTGGCGCTTTTATATCATCTTGGAGTTCGTATTTTAGATCATTTTCCGGAGCTGGGGGCGCATCTTCAAAATCTATTTCCTTGGGCATCCCAGGTTATCTCGCCCTTGCTTCTCGGCTTTGCCATTGCCTATCTTCTAAGTCCGATTTGCCATTTTTTTTGAAAGAATACTTTCGAAAAATGCGTTGCTATCCAAGAAGCAAAGCCTTTGCCAAAATATTTCCATTCTTATGACCTTTCTCTTGTTGATATTGGGAGTTGTATTTTTGGGATCTCTTCTCCTTTCCACTCTGACAAAAAGTATCCAGGTTCTGCGCTTTGAAGACCTGTTCCAAGGCATTGAAGATTTTGCCTCTACGATAGAAAAGTTTTATTCCGATCTTTACGTTAGACTGGGTAATCTGCCTATTGGGGGAGAGGATGCAAAGGAAGCGGTTCAGCTTTTGCTTCAAAAAGCGGTGGTGTTTTTTCAAAATATGGGAAACAGCGTATTTTCTTCCTTGGGAAGCTTGGCGGGAGCACTCAGTACCTTGGTTTTTGGGATTATATTTTCGCTTTATTTTCTTGCGGACGGACAAAAAATCCTTTCCTACTGGGCAAGAATTTTTCGTCTACTTTTCGGAGAAAGAAGATTGGAGAAGCTCCGTCGTTTCTTTATAGACGCAGATCGCGTATTTGCAGGCTATCTTCGCGGACAGATTATTGACGGCACAATTATGGCAGTGCTGGTCAGCGTCAGTCTTAGTGTTTTGCAGGTTCGCTATGCTGTTGTCATTGGTGTTCTGACCGGTTTTGGGAACCTGATTCCTTATGTTGGTCCTTTTATCGCCTACGGAATGACCGCTTTGGTTTGTCTTGTGTATGGAGATTTTACTAAGATTCTGCCGGCTCTTATAGCTCTTTTTGTGATTCAGACTGTGGACGGAAATGTGATAAACCCGAGACTCCTTTCTCAAAATATTGATGTGCATCCGCTTGTGGTTATTATTGCGCTCATTATAGGAGGCAGCCTGGGAGGATTCTTGGGAATCTTCCTAGCTGCCCCTGTAGCAAGTCTTATTAAACTGGAACTGGATAAATTCATGGAACGTAAGGTTTCTATGAGAAGGGAAGAGATAGCTGATATTTCGGAGGAAAAGACACAACATATGCCATAAAACCTCCTGTCTTTCCATAAAATCCTTTTAGCTGGCTCCGGCGAGCTTTTTCATATTCCTCTCCTCATAAAAATCTTCCATCACAGAACTGATTTTCATGGAAATTTCCGATTTTATGTCAGAGGCGTTCCATCCCTCTAAAATGGATTTGGAAAAGGCAAGGAGCTGATGGCGAATTCCCTCACCCTCCAAAGGATAGAAATAACGACGGTTCTCATTTGGATCTTCGAAGCGAAGTTCGAAATAGTCGGTTTTCCACCAGGGAGCCGGAACGTAGACATAGCCTTTTGTTCCTGAAATAACGAGCTCGCCCTCTGATTTTACTCCCCGCCCGACCTTGATGGAAGCGGTAGCGGCAGGGAAACTAAAGTCAATTTTAGTAAAGCTGTCATATTTCAGCTCTTCATTTTCAAATAAAGAATGAATCTGTTCCTCATAAGGGGAATTCAAGAGTTGAAAAATAGGAAGCATGGCGGTTGGTCCCCATGCACAGATACTGTTCCATGCTTTCTCGGAATTCTTGTTCTTTGAGCCTTGCATACTTGTACAGGTAGAATCAATGGAAACAACATTGCCGATTTTTCCTGATTTTACAAGAAGAATCAAGCGATTATAGGCGTTGGAGTAGGCGGTTTTTATGGCCTCCATAAGAACCAGCCCGTTTTTCTTTGCGAGTGCATAAAGCTCCGCACATTCTTTCTTGTTTAAGGCAATCGGGGATTCACAAAGAACATGCTTTCCTTTTTCCAGCGCGTGCTTTATTTCTTTATAATGACTTTGTGGATGGGAGAGGATATAGACGCAGTCGCAATCTTCTAAAAAATCATCATAATCCTTTATGGAAGCATCCGCACTCCGGCTGGAATTAAAAAGAGCGGAGACGACGATTCCGTTTACAAAGGCACTTTCCTGATAGTATTTATTGAGTATATTTTCTTCAAAGCCTCCCACCAGTCCCAGATTCAACTTTCTGTTTTCCGCGCGGATTTCACTGCTGGATATTCCGTTGGTTCTTGGGAGATATATTACTGCACAATATTCCTTTAAATAATCAAAATGGCCTTGCCAGTCTGAGCCTACGGTAAAAATCGAGACTCCATATTTTTGAATATCATCGATTTTCTGTCCTTCATATTCTTCGACAATGATTTCATCGGCAAGACCCGTATTCTTTACTGCTTCCAATCGCTCACTCAAGGACTGTTTGACATTGATTTTTCCTCTGCTTTTGTCAAAATTATCAGAGGTTACCCCCACAATGAGGTAATCTCCCATTGCCTTCGCTCTCTCTAATAGCCGAAGATGTCCCTCATGTAATAAATCATAGGTACCATAGGTGATGACTTTGGTCATAGAAGTTCCTTCTCCTTTTTGAAATATGCAGTAATCCTAAATTCATGTTTATATAGAGGGTTAAATGCTACTTGATTCAAATTTTATTCCCTGATCAATTTCCTTAAATGACTCCATATATTCTTAGTAGCAGGATTCTCTCCAATAGGGCGATTATCCGACAAGGGAATTCCCAAGGGGAGAAGTTTCTCTTCCCAGTATTTCGCATATTCTTTTCCGCTCTCTTTTTCCAAAATTCCCCTATACAGTTTGACAATCATTTCGGATTGCAATATGGCATAGTCAGCATGTACAAGGGCAGGCATTACAATATAATTTTCCGCATTTACAATCGCTTTCCCATTCTCCGGATTTTCTATATCTATTTCAGAAGTCACGAACCAAGGAATGTAAAAGAGCTGCTTGGTATAATGTTTCAGTTTTTTGCTAAAAAAAGACGGTTCTACCATAAAACTTAAATTGTATTCATCATATGGCTCGTTAATAAAGACGGCATCCGGATGCAATGCCTCTAAATCAAAGTTTCTGAAATCTAAAAGATATGGAGAATTCTTTCCTAACTCATTTTCATAAAGTTCAAAATCCCATTGTACGGGAGAGCAGTTTCCTAAACCGTTTTTAAAATAATAAGGAATGGGCATTACAAAGCATTCCATTTTTTTATCCTTACGTGCTTCCTCAAATACCCCCCTCATGGTATCCCAGTGGGAATATAGACTTGGAAGAAACAAAACAGATTTCTCCTGTTCTGTTGCGCTATCCTTTTTGTTGGAAAAAAATGCAGTACTATTTCTCGCCTTTAACTCATTCCTATCGATGGGGTATTGGTAAAAAAGTTTTCCTCCAATTCCTTTCATGTACTCTGCTTCCATCTTTTTATATAGAGGATAGTTATGTGCTCCTCCATCCTTTTTCATTAAACCATAATCATGATACTTATTTTTGATAACTGCAAAATATTCTTTAGGTGCAGGAAGGGATAGAAATTCAAAATTCATAAAGCTATCCGCTCCAAACCATGAATCCTCAAAAACTCCCTTTCCCATATCTTTATAAAGGGTTAAATCCGGTAAGCTTGCAATTTTATGGCCTCCATCTTGATTGAATTTTTGAACGCAGTCTTTTAAGAGCTGAAGTAGTTCTTTTCTGTAATTTGGAGAATACTGTAGTTTTATACCCAATAACTTTTCGACTTTTTTTGTTTCATACTCCAACACGGTTATATTTTTTTCGTCTATAGAAGGAAGGGATGCCAGAATACATAGGGCATCAAATAATTCTATTCGATTTTTCTCTTTTTCATGGTCAGTAGATAGACGGTCGTAAGGAAAGATATCTACTCCGGCTCCATATAGATAATTATGATATTTGCCTAATGCTTTGGAGGAAATCAGCATCTTATTGTGCTTTACATGGCTGGTCAACTCGTAATTGGAATTATCCATAATTGAACAAAAACTTAACTCTTCAGGAAGTTCCGCATTAGCAACTTTAGAGAAAATTTCATAGTCTTCTCGCATCATCATGATGTCAATATCATCATCCCAGGGAATAAAGCCCCGGTGACGAATAGCCCCCAAAAGAGTGCCATAGTCAATACAATAATGAAGCTCATGCTTTTCGCATATTTTATCAATTTCGAATAAAATTTCTATTTCGGCAGCCCAAGCACGCTTCATCATAGCCGGAACATAGAAACCCTCTCTGACTTCATCCAAAAAAAATTCTTTTGGAAACTCCATATCATCAACTCCCTGGTTCTAGTATCAATGAATACAAAAAGATACGAGATTAAAGATACAATAAGTATATCGGTAAAAAATGGAATTCTATTAGTGAAAATAAAAAATAGAAAACACCAAATATGGATGAGTGAGAAACTATATCTTGTAGCTTTTAAAAGAGTCAAAACTTTTTCTGAAAATAATACATATTTCTTGTTGACAAGCAGAATTCGCAGTGCTAAGATACACAGGCTGTCGCTCCAAACGAGCTACAGTTGGAACCTTGAAAATCAAAGATCGAATAATACACAGACCCTGAAGATTCTTGAAATAAGTTCTTCTAAAGAAGAACAAAAAAGCCGGAGTTCCGGCAGAGAAAATTCAGAAGCACAGAAATGTGCAGCGAAAAACCTAATTACAGTAATTAAGGAAAAACAAAAGCTAAGCTAAGTTTTGACTTGGACTGAACTTTAACTGTCAGTGATGACAGATTTATACTTTTCTTTATGAAAAGTACTTATTATGAGAGTTCGATCCTGGCTCAGGATGAACGCTGGCGGCGTGCCTAACACATGCAAGTCGAACGAGATGCGTATTGGAAAGCTTCGGCCGGAAGATGCGTTATCTAGTGGCGGACGGGTGAGTAACACGTGGGTAACCTGCCTTATGGAGGGGGATAACAGAGAGAAATCACTGCTAATACCGCATAAGCACACATTGCCGCATGGCAGAGTGTGAAAAGATTTATCGCCATAAGATGGACCCGCGTCTGATTAGCCAGTTGGCAGGGTAAAAGCCTACCAAAGCAACGATCAGTAGCCGATCTGAGAGGATGACCGGCCACATTGGGACTGAGACACGGCCCAAACTCCTACGGGAGGCAGCAGTGGGGAATATTGCACAATGGGGGAAACCCTGATGCAGCGACGCCGCGTGAGTGAAGAAGTATTTCGGTATGTAAAGCTCTATCAGCAGGGAAGATAATGACAGTACCTGACTAAGAAGCCCCGGCTAACTACGTGCCAGCAGCCGCGGTAATACGTAGGGGGCAAGCGTTATCCGGATTTACTGGGTGTAAAGGGAGCGTAGACGGAATGGCAAGTCTGAAGTGAAAACCCCGGGCTCAACCTGGGGACTGCTTTGGAAACTGTTGTTCTAGAGTGTTGGAGAGGTAAGTGGAATTCCTGGTGTAGCGGTGAAATGCGTAGATATCAGGAAGAACACCGGAGGCGAAGGCGGCTTACTGGACAATAACTGACGTTGAGGCTCGAAAGCGTGGGGATCAAACAGGATTAGATACCCTGGTAGTCCACGCTGTAAACGATGAATACTAGGTGTCGGGGAACAAAGTTTCTCGGTGCCGTCGCTAACGCAATAAGTATTCCACCTGGGGAGTACGTTCGCAAGAATGAAACTCAAAGGAATTGACGGGGACCCGCACAAGCGGTGGAGCATGTGGTTTAATTCGAAGCAACGCGAAGAACCTTACCAAGTCTTGAGATCCCATTGACAGAGTGTGTAATGCACTTTCCCTTCGGGGCAATGGTGACAGGTGGTGCATGGTTGTCGTCAGCTCGTGTCGTGAGATGTTGGGTTAAGTCCCGCAACGAGCGCAACCCCTATAGTTAGTAGCCAGCAGTAAGATGGGCACTCTAACTAGACTGCCAGGGATAACCTGGAGGAAGGCGGGGATGACGTCAAATCATCATGCCCCTTATGACTTGGGCTACACACGTGCTACAATGGCGTAAACAAAGGGAAGCAAGAGGGCGACCTTAAGCAAATCTCAAAAATAACGTCTCAGTTCGGACTGTAGTCTGCAACCCGACTACACGAAGCTGGAATCGCTAGTAATCGCAGATCAGCATGCTGCGGTGAATACGTTCCCGGGTCTTGTACACACCGCCCGTCACACCATGGGAGTTGGTAATGCCCCGAAGTCAGTGTTCCAAAAGAGGAAGCTGCCGAAGGCAGGGACTGGATGACTGGGGTGAAGTCGTAACAAGGTAGCCGTATCGGAAGGTGCGGCTGGATCACCTCCTTTCTAAGGATAAAGTAGGGGTTTGTGTGTTATTCGATTTTTGATTATAAAGGTAGGATCGAAGAGTTTACTTTTCGAAGAAAAGTTTTCGACGGTAATCCGATTCCGGAGAAAACCCTTATAAAGGTGAATTCGAAAAAAGTATCTTTGATAAAACAATTAAATAGTTCATTCTTGTTTGGTGTTGATGCGTTTAGGGGAAACACCCGTTCCCATCCCGAACACGACGGTTAAGACTTAAACGGCCGAAAATACTTTGCTGGTAACGGCACGGGAAGATAGGTGGGTGCCAAACATTTTTTTGAAAAATTAAAAGCGAAAGCTTTGGGGGTATAGCTCAGTTGGGAGAGCACCTGCCTTGCAAGCAGGGGGTCAAGGGTTCGAATCCCTTTATCTCCATTCGCAGTGAAAGCTGCGATGTACATTGATAAGTGAATATCTGAAAGAAAATAATTATTCTAGTAAATAGAGTAAGACATCCGAGGGTACAAGGTAAAACTTGTACAAACAATCGAGAGTAAGAAGAGAAATCTTCTTCACAATCAGAAAAAGAGATACACGCTAGTATCTCAAAACACTTGAGCGATCAAGTGGAGAATTGGTTAAGCAATAAGAGCATAGGGTGAATGCCTAGGCACTGAGAGCCGAAGAAAGACGTGATAAGCTGCGAAAAGCTGCGGGGATTGGCAAATACGAGTTGATCCGCAGATATCTGAATGGGGAAACCCACTGGAGAAGACCTCCAGTACTGTACAGCCAATACATAACTGTACGGAGGGAACCCGCTGAACTGAAACATCTAAGTAGGCGGAGGAAGAGAAAACAACCGTGATTCCGAAAGTAGTGGCGAGCGAAATCGGAAGAGCCCAAACCGAGGTGCGTGCACCTCGGGGTTCGGACTGCATAAAGATCTGTAAGTGAGTGGAAGCCGATGGAAATAGGCGCCATAGAGGGTGAAAGCCCCTTACACGAAGCGTAAAGGATTAAGCAGTATCCAGAGTACTGTCAGACACGTGGAACCTGGCAGGAAGACGGGGGGACCACCCCCCAAGGCTAAATACTACTCAGTGACCGATAGCGATTAGTACTGTGAAGGAAAGGTGAAAAGGACCCCGGGAGGGGAGTGAAAGAGAACCTGAAACCCTGTGTTTACAAACTGTGGAACAGCGCAAGCTGAACCGCGTACTTTTTGTAGAACGGTCCGGCGAGTTATAGTTACTGGCAAGGTTAAGGACTTTAGGTCCGGAGCCGAAGCGAGAGCAAGTCTAAATAGGGCGTTAAGTCAGTAAATATAGACCCGAAACCGGGTGACCTATCCATGTCCAGGATGAAGCTAAAGTAAAATTTGGTGGAGGTCCGAACGCACATCCGTTGAAAAGGGTGGCGATGAGGTGTGGATAGCGGAGAAATTCCAATCGAACCCGGAGATAGCTGGTTCTCCTCGAAATAGCTTTAGGGCTAGCCTCGCTGATAAGTCTTTCGCAGGTAGAGCACTGAATTCTTGAGGGGGCGTCAAAGTCTACCAAGAGATATCAAACTCCGAATGGCGGTAAGATATAAGCGGGAGTCAGACTGCGGGATATAAATTCCGTAGTCAAAAGGGAAACAGCCCAGATCTACAGCTAAGGTCCCAAAGTACATGTTAAGTGGTAAAGGATGTGGGATTTCATAGACAACTAGGATGTTGGCTTAGAAGCAGCCACACATTCAAAGAGTGCGTAATAGCTCACTAGTCGAGAGGTCCTGCGCCGAAAATTAACGGGGCTAAAACATGACACCGAAGCTTAGGGATGGTGTAAACCATCGGTAGAGGAGCATTGAAAACGAGATGAAGCGGTACCGGAAGGAGCCGTGGATTGTTTTGAAGAGAGAATGCCGGAATGAGTAGCGAGATGGAGGTGAGAATCCTCCAGGCCGAATATCTAAGGTTTCCAGGGTAAAGCTGATCTGCCCTGGGTAAGTCGGGGCCTAAGGCGAGGCGGAGACGCGTAGTCGATGGACAACTGGTGTAGATTCCAGTACCTTACTAAATCAGAAATGTGGGGACACATGGAGAAAGAGAGAGCCGGGAATGAGAAGACCGGTGCAAGGGAGGTAGGAGTGTAGTAGGAAAAACCGCTACATAATCTGAAGACCTGATGCGGATCGAAATAAAGTAGAGAAGCTCTTTAACTCTGTGGCGAGAAAAGCCGCTATAGTGTTTAGTAAGCCCGTACCGCAAACCGACACAGGTAGATGAGGAGAGAATCCTAAGGCCGGCGGGAGAAGCATTGTTAAGGAACTCGGCAAAATGACCCCGTAACTTCGGGAGAAGGGGTGCCCAGGCAACTGGGCCGCAGAGAAAAGGCTCAAGCAACTGTTTAGCAAAAACACAGGTCTATGCGAAACCGTAAGGTAAAGTATATGGGCTGACGCCTGCCCGGTGCTGGAAGGTTAAGAGGAGAGGTTAGCGTAAGCGAAGCTTTGAATTGAAGCCCCAGTAAACGGCGGCCGTAACTATAACGGTCCTAAGGTAGCGAAATTCCTTGTCGGGTAAGTTCCGACCCGCACGAAAGGCGTAATGATTTGAGCGCTGTCTCAACAATGCACCCGGTGAAATTGAAGTGCCAGTGAAGATGCTGGTTACCCGCGCCAGGACGGAAAGACCCCATGGAGCTTTACTCCAGCTTGATACTGGGATTCGGTAATGTATGCACAGGATAGGTGGGAGACTGAGAAGATAGTACTTCGGTATTATCAGAGTCGCTGTTGGGATACCACCCTTATGTTATTGGATTTCTAACCTTAGGCCGTAAACCGGTCAAGGGACAATGTCAGGTGGGGAGTTTGACTGGGGCGGTCGCCTCCGAAAGAGTATCGGAGGCGCTCAAAGGTTCCCTCAGGATGGTTGGAAACCATCCAAAGAGTGTAAAGGCATAAGGGAGCCTGACTGCGAGGTTGACGGACCAAGCAGAGTAGAAATACGGACTTAGTGATCCGGTGGTATGAAAGTGGGATTGCCATCGCTCAACGGATAAAAGCTACCCTGGGGATAACAGGCTGATCTCCCCCAAGAGTTCACATCGACGGGGAGGTTTGGCACCTCGATGTCGGCTCATCGCATCCTGGGGCTGAAGTCGGTCCCAAGGGTTGGGCTGTTCGCCCATTAAAGCGGTACGCGAGCTGGGTTCAGAACGTCGTGAGACAGTTCGGTCCCTATCCGGCGCGGGCGTAGGATATTTGAGAGGATCTGTCCTTAGTACGAGAGGACCGGGATGGACTGACCTCTGCTGAACCTGTTGGGAATCAATCCCATCGCAGGGTAGGCAAGTTGGGAATGGATAAACGCTGAAGGCATCTAAGCGTGAAGCCAACCTCAAGATGAGATATCCCATCGCAAGAGTAAGACCCCTTGAAGAGAACGAGGTAGATAGGACTGAGGTGTAAGTGTAGCAATACATTCAGCTGACAGTTACTAATAGGTCGAGGGCTTATCCAATGCGTCTGATTGATTTGTTTTACTGCTAGAGTTAGCAATGTTCTTCGGGACAAAGCGGATTTATCTTGACAGGGTTTATCCTATTCGATATAATCCTTTTCTGACGGATATTTATTTATGCCTCTATAGCTCAGTCGGTAGAGCACGCGGCTGTTAACCGCGGTGTCGTTGGTTCGAGTCCATCTGGAGGCGTTTCACTATTCTCTCACCGAGAAAAGTGTGGCGAAGTAGCCAAGTGGTAAGGCGTGGGTCTGCAACACCCTGATCACCGGTTCAAATCCGGTCTTCGCCTTTCACTCTGCTAAAGAGTTTGGCGCCATGGTCAAGCGGTTAAGACACCACCCTTTCACGGTGGTATCACGAGTTCGAGTCTCGTTGGCGTCATTTATTTATCTCAAGGATAGTCCTTGAGATTTTTTTATTAATGGACTTTAGCCAGTATCGGAGCTGACATTTGAAAAATGTTAGCTCTGATACAAAAAACCACCCGCTATGCGGGTGGGAAACACTTGTTATACAAAAATCACCTTTCCTAATACAATAAAGTTGTTCAAGCTATATTGTAGAAAAGGAAGGTGATTTTATGGCGAAGAAAGAATATGCATTGGCACATACGAAATGGATGTGTAAATATCATATTGTCTTCACACCGAAGTATAGGCGAAAAATAATATATTATCAATATAAGTCAGATATTCGGGATATTATCAAGCAGCTCTGCGCCTTTAAAGGAGTGGAGATTATAGAAGGGCATTTAATGCCGGACCATGTACACATTCTGGTTAGTATTCCACCTAAGATTAGCGTTTCTTCTTTTATGGGCTATTTAAAGGGAAAAAGTGCCTTAATGATATTTGATAAACACGCAAATCTTAAATACAAATTTGGAAACAGACATTTTTGGGCCGAAGGCTATTATGTCAGTACAGTAGGTTTAAATGAAGCCACAATAAAAAAGTATATCCAAGATCAAGAAAAACACGATATAGCTTTGGATAAACTAAGTGTTAAAGAATATGAAGACCCTTTTAAGGGTTAAAGTGCAGTAGTACCAATACCCCTTTATGGGGTAGCGACGAGTCAAACGCAATATGGCTTGAATGGAGCTGTGGGAAGGTGCAAAGCAAACTTCCCATAGTCCAAAATGAAAGCCAGCGCCTTTAGACGCTGGCCAGTAGCAGGGGCTTATAGCCCCGAGCAAACCACCCGTTTGACGGGTGGTAGTGATTTATTAAAAACGCAGTCTTAAGAAATACAATAATGGCTAATAGGACAAAACGGGTTGATGAAAACTGCTCTTCAGCTAGATAAATAAAGGCTGTAGGGCGATTTGAACTTCGGATGAATTGATAAATGTTAACAAAACACGTATTATAGACCAAGGGATCAAGTATAGACTGAAAGGATAAACAATATGATTATAAAAGAAGAAGGCGAGTCTGCTAAGCGAGTTCTGTGCGGCGCAAACTCCTATATAGAGAAATTTTTCTTTAATCCACGGTTTCAGAATTTGCCTGAAGAAGTAAAAGAAAGTCTGCAGAAGATTGCCGTTGTTTTTACGGAGGATATAGGCGGTGTTTTTTTGATGCAATTCGATGATGAAGGAAGGCTTGATATTGCATCAATCAAAGAAGAGGATGATTATCTTTATGATGCAATCGGAGCAGAACTGAAGCGTAAGCAGATTTTGAAGGATTATAAGGATTTATTCTCTAAACTGGAGGAATACTATGCCGGTTTATTGCAAATTGAAAGTTTGGAAAGGGCCGGAGAATCGTAATGCTCGTTTTAGATGAAAAAAAATACTGCAATATTATATAGATAAAGTGGATTTAGAATCAAATCCGATAGTACCGTCAATCCATATTTTATTAGAAAGTGTTTCTACCAATTCAGAAATGAAAGACTTTCTAAAACAGGGAGTACTACCTGAGGGGGCTGTTTTTCTTACGGATTACCAGACTGCAGGAAGGGGACGGCAGGGAAAAAGCTTTTATTCCCCAAGGGGGATGGGGCTTTATTTTTCTATATTTACAAGACCGAAAGATAATCAAGGAAATGCTATACTCATTACCACACACGCAGCTGTGGCAGTAGTACGAGCAATAGAGGAGCTTTACGGAATATCTTTATCCATTAAATGGGTTAATGACCTTTTTTTACAGGGAAAAAAAATCTGTGGCATCCTTGCAGAAGGGAAGTTTTGCTCCGGTGTATTCACTGCGAAGATAGACTCGAATTTTACGAAAGAAAATTCTACTTCGACGAATCCGAATCAGACATTCAAATTGGAGAACGGTTCAGCGCAGCAAAGTCCAAGCTTGGAATATTGCATTATGGGAATCGGAATCAATCTATTTACTCCCCTAGAAGGATACCCTAAGGAATTGGAGAATATTGCCGGCTCTCTTTTCGGCAGCTATGATGAAGAAAAATGCAAAGAATTTGACCGTAATATTCTTATTGCAACAATACTTTATCACTATTTTTCCATTTGCAATGAAGAGGAAGTCCTGAAAGAATACCGAGAAAAGAATCTTGTTTTGGGAAAGACGGTTTATTTTGAGGAAAATGGAGTTGAACTGCAGGGAAAGGTTATCGAAATATCTCCAAAAGGGGAACTCAAAGTAGAACTGGACAGCGGTGAAGAGAAGCTTATCTTTTCAGGAGAAATCCATTTCAATTTGTGAGAAATGCATCTCTGTAGAGAATTAATCCATATCTCCTTGGGAGAAATGCATTTCTTTCAAGACAAAAAGCTTCTAAAATGATAGAATAGTTAAATTACAGTTCATTTTGGGGAGATATTATGAAAGATCAACGAAATAAACGAAAAAGAGTGGATGATGAAGCAAATTTTATCGGAGATGTGCTCCGCTTATTATTTGCTCTTTCTATTGTTGTAGTAACCATAGTTGCAGGCTTTATTCTTTTCAAAAATATTTACGGCTTTACTCTACCGAACCTTAAGGAAACCGAGGCTTCCGTAGAACAGACCAAGGAAGCGGTAGTCATCACCGAAGAAGTGAAAGAAACGAAAAAGAAAGAAAAGGAAAGCATGGCGGAAAGCACAAAAGAAAGTACTGTGGAATCTGCAGAAAGCCAAAAGGAAAGTACTACGGAAGTGGCTAAAGAAAAGGAAGATAAGACAAAGGAAAGTAGTACAACGAAGGAAAGTAAAAGCGAGAAAGAAGGGAAGGGAGAGAAGGAAAGTATAGGGGAGTCTCCGACCCTTGAAAGCAAAAAATCAAAAACAAAAGAAAGCAGCCAAGGAACGAAAAACCCGGACAATGCCGTAATCGGAGAAGGGCCCGAAATAGACCATGGTGATGATGAAGTAGGCCCCGGCGTGGTTTCACCATAACTTCTTTCCATACGTTTTATATGATGATTCGCTCTACGGTTATTATAAAAAGGAAAGCAGAATGATATATTACCTTATGGGAAAATCAGCCTCAGGAAAGGACAGCATTTTCCATAAATTATTAGAGAGAACCGGCTGGAAGCAGCTGATTCCCTATACTACCCGCCCTATGCGAGAGGGGGAAATAGAAGGACAAGAGTACCACTTTATAACAAAAGAGGAATTCTTAGGCTATATTGCTTCCGGAGAAATGGCGGAATACCGGGCTTATGACACTGTTTTTGGAAAATGGTACTACGGTACAATTTTACCGGAGGAAAAACGGAAAAGCGGAGCGGATTCTGCAGGAACAAAGAATCATGAAAAAGGGACCGAGGCGGAGGAAGATTTGACCGATACTGCTTCTATGCTGGCTATCGGGACTTTGGAAAGCTATTTGCAGCTAAAGAAGAAGCTTGGAAAGGAAAATATTATTCCGATTTATATTGAAGTACCGACAGAGCTCCGCCTACAAAGAGCCCTTCTTCGGGAGGAAGGGAAAGGAAAGATGACGGAGGAGGAAATTCAGCGTCGTTTTAAAGCAGACGACGAAGACTTTTCTGAAGAAAAGCTGCAAGAAGCTGAAATTGAGAAACGATACCGGAATATCGAACTTTCCGCCTGTGTTGAGGAAATACTGGGGGATTTACGTGAATGTCTTATTCCATAGCCTTGACTGATATTTAATTCAATATATCGGAATACAATCTGTCGGAATACAATCTGTGATTCAATATATCGGAATACAATCTGTGATTTAATATATCGGAATACAATCTGTGATTTAATAAATCGGGATATAATCGCTGATTCAATATGCCGGGGCATATCTTACAATTTGTTACAGCAAGATAAAGATTTGGAGAAAAATAAAAAATGAAGCAATATACAATCTCCACCCGCAGAATTCACAATGCTTATCTTTTGCTTGGGCAGGAAGAGGAAGAACTGGAGAGGATGGCAGGGCAGTTTGCTGCGACCGTGCTTTCGGAAGAAGAGCATTTTCAGGAAAAAGGCTTTGCAAGCGCGAAAGAATATAAGGAAAACGTTGCAGCCCGGGTGCAAAAGGGAGAGCATCCGGACTGCATTATTGTGAATTTCGAGGAGAAACAGGGAGGCGGAAAGAAGGGGAGTATCTCAATAGAGCAGATTCGGCGGGATGTGAAAGCGACTGTAGAGATATCGCCGAAAGAAGGGAAGTACAAGGTCTATCTGATTTGGAATAGCGACAGTATGACTATAGAAGCGCAGAATGCGATTTTAAAGACCTTGGAAGAGGCACCGGAGCATGTGATAATCCTTCTTCTTGCAAAGAATGCGACAAGACTCCTCCCTACGGTTCTAAGCCGTGTTGTAAGAGTATTTGTCGGAGAGATGGATATAGAGAAGCGTTGGGAGACACTCATGCAGAATCCGATTCTGGCAAGGCTTCTTCCGTTTATACGGGAAATCAATCGGAAGAGCCAGCTGGAAATGCAAAAATTTGTCGAGGAGCTGAGTACGGTGGATAGCGAGGATTTATTTTGCTTTCTTGATATTATTTTAAGGGATGTGTTATGCTATAAATGCTCTAAAGATACAAAGCTTTTATACGGCAGAGAAGCTGTCGTGCATATTGTGGAAATGGGAGAACGATATTCCTTCAGAGCCTTGGGGCGATGGGGAGAGTATATGGAACGATATAAGGAAGGAAAGCTGTATAATGTGCAGAGTTCCTTGCAGTTAATGGATTTGTTTTTTCTTTTAAGTGAAGAGGTATAGGAGTTTTACTATATGACAGAAGTAATTGGCGTTAAGTTTCGAACAGCGGGAAAGGTGTACTATTTTTCTCCCAGGGGAGTCAACTTTTCCCGTGGAGAATATGCCATAGTGGAAACTTCCAGAGGAGTCGAGTACGGAGAGATTCTTTTGGAAAATAAGGAAGTGCCGGAGGAAAAAATTGTTGCCCCGCTAAAGGACATTATTCGAAAAGCAACGGAAGAAGACCGGCTAAAATACGAAGAGAACCATAAGGAAGAGCAGAAGGCCTATGCGATTTGTCAGGAGAAAATCAAAGAGCACGGCCTTGAAATGAAGCTTATTGATGTAGAATATACCTTCGACAGAGGAAAGGCATTGTTTTATTTTACTGCAGAGGGAAGAGTGGATTTCCGTGCTCTTGTAAAGGATCTTGCGGCAATTTTCCGAACAAGAATTGAGCTTAGGCAGGTTGGAGTGAGAGATGAAACGAAGCTGCTTGGCGGTTTTGGTGTATGTGGAAGACCGCTTTGCTGCCATAGTTTCCTTTCCGAATTCGCACCGGTTTCCATCAAAATGGCCAAAGACCAAGGGCTTTCCTTAAACCCCAGCAGTATCTCAGGGGTCTGCGGAAGACTGATGTGCTGTTTAAAAAATGAAGAAGAGGTCTACGACTTCTTAAACTCCAAGCTTCCCGCATTGGGAGATTTTGTTACGACAAAAGACGGCTTAAAAGGAGAAGTGGTTTCCGTTTCCGTCTTAAACCAGAAAGTGAAGCTGATTGTCAATTTGGAAAAAGAGGATGAGAAAGAGCTTAGAGAGTATGCTGTTTCCGACCTAAAGTTCAAGCCTCGCCGGAAAATGGATTTGGAGTAAGCTGTGGAAAGAATCGACGACTTACAATGTAAAGGCTACCGTATTGTGCAGGATACGGAAGCCTTTTGTTATGGAATAGACGCAGTGCTGCTTAGCGCATTTGCTAAAGAATCCGTAAAGAAGGGATATCGGGTTTTGGATTTATGTTCCGGAAACGGTATTGTGCCCCTGCTCCTTGCCGCGAAGACGGAAGCCAAGGAAATCTGCGGACTGGAAATCCAGGAAGAAGCGGCAGAGCTTGCAAGGCGTTCCATAGCCTTAAATCAGGAAGAAGAGCGTATGGAAATGCTGACGGGCGACCTCTGTAAGATTATGGAGCTAAGAAAGAAAAATGGAGAACGGCTTTCTCACCGCTATCAGATTGTAACGGCAAATCCGCCCTATATGCAGTCAGACCTGCAGAATCCGGACTCGAAGAAATTAATCGCAAGACATGAGATTTTGTGCCGTTTTCAGGATGTGGCAAGGGCTGCAAGCTTTGCTTTGGAATCCGGCGGGAAATTTTTTTTGGTACATCGCCCGAAGAGAATGGCGGAGATCATCAGCATTTTACGGGAAAATAAGCTCGAGCCGAAAAGACTTCAAATGGTGCATTCCTATGTGGAGGGAGAGGCAAAACTCTTTTTGATTGAGGCGGTAAAGGATGCCGGTGTGGAGCTTCGGATTCTGCCTCCCCTTGTAGTGTATAAGAATAAAGGGGAGTATACGGAGGAGTTGAATTATATATACGGAATCGGGAAAGAAGAAAGAAAAAATAGAACAACATAGGGAAGTCATCTTCCTTTTTACAGAGATGAGGCAAAGAAAACCATATCCATATATGGATATTATCCGAATATGAGGGCTATTCAAGTGCATTTTCCTATGCTAGATTGGGTGAAATCATTGGTGAGGAGTCTACAGAGAAGATGCTTCCCGATGAAAGCTAAAAAAAGCATAAAGAAAGGAGGAAAAGCGTTCTTTTTTCCTTTTCTTTTCCCAATCTATGGTAAAATGTTAGACCAAGAGTATAAAAGGAAAGGAACGAATATTCATGCCGGATGCAAAGAATCTGCAATTTTCAGTACTACGGGCCGAAGACTCAAAGCATATAGCGCCGTATTTTTATCGCAGACCGAATAGAACTTGTGACAGTTGTGCTCTCGACAGCTACTTATGGCGGGAGTATTGCGATATTTTGATTGCGGAAGAGGAGGACAAGGCCCTCTTTCTTCTGATGGACAGAGAGGGCGAGAAGTATACGGCGATGCCTTACTGTGACGAAAAGGATCTTCCGATTTATTTTCGAGAAATTGAGGAGTACTTTAATGAAGTTTTACAGCAGCCTTTAAAGATTTATCTTGCGGATGAGGAGGCGGTGAAGTTCCTCACCTTGGAGGAGAATCCCCGTTACCTTGTGGAGGAAGAGGAAGACTTCAAAGACTACCTTTATGATGCGGAGGAGCTTCGGACCCTGCCGGGAAAGCGTTTTTATAAGAAGAAGAATCGGGTCAACAAGTTCAAGAGAGAATATGAGGGACGCTGGGAGTACCGGAGCATTTGCTGCAGTGAGAAGGTCGTTGTTTGGGAGTTTTTGGATCGTTGGTATCAGTCTCGTGTCAAGGAAGAAGGCAACGGCGAGGATACCCTGGAGTATGAGATCAAGGGTATTCATGAGGTTTTGCAGAACTGCATGAGCATTGATCACTATATTGGCGGAATCTTTATTGATGGTCGATTGGAGGCCTTTTCTATCGGGGCCTATAATCCGAGGGAGGAGATGGCCTGCATTTCCATAGAAAAAGGTAACCCGGAGATTCCCGGTATCTATCAGATTATCAATCAGGAATTTTTACTCCATGAGTTTCCTAAGGCAAAGCTCGTGAACCGAGAGGATGATATGGGGCTTGCCGGCCTAAGAAAGGCGAAGGAAAGCTATAATCCCGTTGGCTTTGCACGGAAATACATGGTTGTACAGAAGGACTTCAAGGGCTATGAGAACTTTGTTGTAGATAAGTTTGAGGAAGAGGTAATGCAGTATGAGCAGGAAGATTCTGCTTCTTAATACACCGGAAGAGCAGGAGAGAACAAAAGACTTGTATAGAGAGATTTTTCCGGAAGACACGGAAGCCTTTCTGGACTTTTATTACAAGAAGAGACCGAAACGGATTCTTGCCATGGAAGAGGACGGCGTAGTGATTGCTATGCTGCATTTAAATCCCTTTCAGCTCTCCTTTTTCGGAAAGGAAATCACGGCGAGCTATATCTATGCGGTGGCAACGAGAAAAGATAAGAGAAAGCAGGGAATTATGGGGGAGCTGCTCAGCTATAGCTTTCAGCTCCTGAAAGAGGAAGGAGAAGCCTTCTGCTTCCTACTTCCTGTAATGGAGAAGATTTATACGCCCTATGGCTTTCAGACTGTAGCGAAGTTTATCACGGATGAGCCGGAGACTTTCAGAGAATCTGAAGAAAAGGCGGGAAAGGATACGAAGCTTTTGTTATCGGAGAAAGCGGATGTTTTAAAAGCGGAAAAGCTGTCGGACTACAAGCTTTATGCGATTCCTACGGAAGAACTCTTAAGTAGGAGAGAGGAAGAAGCAAAGTTCTCCTCCGAAGAAGATGAGCTTCCGGAATATCCCGTTATTATGATGAAGATTCTGAATAAGGAGCTCTTCTGCCGCTATACAGG
Organism: Oribacterium parvum ACB1; assembly: GCF_000238055.2. GTDB lineage: Bacteria > Bacillota > Clostridia > Lachnospirales > Lachnospiraceae > Oribacterium > Oribacterium parvum. Next base: position 1,041,911 of record NZ_KE148312.1, on the reverse strand, counting down.
CTATCCGGAAGAGGGCGAAGAAGAACTTCTCCATAGACTTTCAAAAGAAAAGTTGTACTTTAGGGATGACATCTGATTCGAAAAAAATAAACGAGATACTGCACGCTACGCGAGTTATCTTTGTTAAGAATAAAAAGAGCAATCAAAATATAATTCAAAAAAGCAGTTAAAATAATAATTCAAAAAAGAAGAGTCAAAACAAACAATCAAAAACAAATATAGCAATAAAACAAATAAAGACATAAAATCAATAAAGTAATAAAATCAATAAAGTAATAAAACAATAAAATAAATAAAGCAATAAAACAAAAATAAATCAATAATTAGCTTGCGGAAGTACGGTTTTTTTGTTAAAATAGGCGACTGTATCACTATTCCTTGCTTTTCCAAAAGGAAAGGCCAGAGACCATAAGGAGGTAAAAGCGAATGAACAAGTATGAGTTATGCGTTGTTCTCAGTGCGAAGCTCGATGATGAAGAGAGAGCAGCAGCCATTGAAAAGATTAAGGGATTTATTACCCGTTACAATGGTACTGTTTCCGAGAACATCGAAGAGTGGGGAAAGAAGAGACTGGCTTATGAAATTCAGCACATGAAGGAAGCCTACTACTATTTCATCCCGTTCACAGGAGATGCAAACACTCCTAACGAGCTCGAGAACCAGGTTCGTATCATGGAGCCGGTAATCCGTTATCTTGTTGTTAAGCCCGAAGAAGCAGCTGAGGCGAAGGCAACGGAGACTGCAGCAGAAACTGTAGCTGAATAAGCAAGCGGAAAGCGAGTAAAAGATGAACAAAGTTATCCTAATGGGTAGATTGGTAAGAGATCCTGAGATTCGGTATTCACAAGGAGAGAATAGCTTGGCTATCGCAAGATATACGCTTGCGGTGGATAGAAGAGGAAGAAGAAACCAAGGCGACGGTCAGCCTACTGCTGACTTTATCCGTTGCGTGTCCTTCGGACAGAGAGCGGAATTTGCCGAGAAGTATATGCATCAGGGTATGCGTATGTTGGTTTCCGGAAGCATTCAAACCGGCAGTTACCAGAACAAAGACGGACAGACTGTTTATACCACAGACATCATTGTGGAGGATCAGGAGTTCGCAGACAGCAAAGGACAGGGAGGCGGAAGCTCTTCCTATTCCAGAGAGTCAAGTAGTCCGTTTATGGGCGGAACAGATGACTTAAGCGAAGGATTTATGAGTATACCTGATGGGGTAGAGGACGAGGGACTCCCCTTCACCTAGGTTGGGAAGTTTTCCTCAGGATGAAAGAGGGCAAGATTTAGCTTGCCATTTTAAGGAGGAAAGCCATGGCATTTCAGAAGTCAGATAAAAGCGGTGCAGCAAGACCAAGACGGGCTGGCGGCTTCCGTAGCAGAAAGAAAGTATGTGCATTCTGCGGTGAGAAGTCTAAGCCGGTAGATTATAAGGATGTTGGAACTCTCAGAAAGTACATTTCCGAGAGAGGTAAGATTCTTCCTAGAAGAATCACAGGTACCTGCGCATCTCATCAGAGAGCAATTACAACAGCGATTAAGCGTGCAAGACACATTGCATTGCTGCCATACCAGGTAGATTAAGAAGAACAGCTCCACGAAAGTGGAGCTGTTTTTTTAATTAAATCGAGCAATTGGTTTAAAATGCGTACAAAAAACCTATAAAATAGTGTAAAATAAAACATTATAATAACAAAATGGAGTGAAGATATGAATTTATACTATGAATTGCTTCAATATCCGGTTTTTTCTATGAAAGAAGTGAATACGTTATATGCAAACGAAAGAACCGCAAGGGTGGCATTGGGAAAACTTCTGAAAGAAAAAATGGTTTATAAAATTCGAAATGGATTATATACCTGTGTGAGTGGGGAAAATGGAGGACCTGTAGCGAACCGGTTTCAGATTGCATCTGCCATTACGTCTTCTTCTTATGTATCTCACCATACAGCCTTTGAGTATTATGGAATCACAGATCAAGTCTTCTATGAGATTTATGTCGGTTCTGAAACACGATTCCATGACTTTGCCTTTGATGGGTATAGATATCATTATGTAAAAAAAGGGATAAATGAAGGCATAGATTCACCGGATTTTAGCGGTGGCATCAGGATTACGAATAAAGAGCGGACGATAGTGGACTCCATAAAAGATCTTAACCTTATAGCAGGGCTGGAAGAAGTGCTTATGTGTGTAACCTCTTTTAAAAATCTTAATGAGGATAAGTTATTACAATATCTGAGTGCTTATGGGAGTACCTTTTTATATCAGAAACTAGGGTTTATATTTGAACAATATCAGTTGGAGATGGGGGTAAGCGCTAACTTTTTAAAAGTATGTAAGAATAAGAGCGGAAATGCAAAGCGATACCTAACAAACGGCATCAACGAACCCGCCTACTCCGGTGAGTGGAAGTTGGTATATCCGAAGGATATGAAGAAATTGAAGAATGGAGGGATAGAAGATGCCACAGTATAATAGAAAAGCGTTGGATGAAAAAGCTCGTGCACATGGCTTTACTCGAGATACCTTTGAAAAGGTTCTTCGGCTGGTTAAGATTCTAGAATTTCTAAATACGCAGACATATATGCGTGAACATTTGCTACTTAAAGGTGGGACAGCTATCAATCTGACTGTTTTCAGGCTTCCAAGATTATCTGTTGATATAGACTTGGATTTTATTCCGAATCTGACGAGGGAAGAATCCATAATCGAAAGAAAACAACTGACAGAAACGCTAAAAAGCTATATGGCGGAGCAGGGGTATTTTTTGTCTGGCGCATCCAGGTTTAGCCACAGCCTGGATGCTTTTCACTATAATTATACGAATGCAGCAGGCAATAATGATATGTTAAAAATAGAAATAAACTATTCCTTGAGGACGCATTTACTTCCTGCAGAAGATAGAGTGATTTTAACAACACTATTTGGAAATGCATTCAAGGTTAGGACTGTCGCAGCAATGGAAATATTTGCTGCAAAAGCTAATGCACTAATAAGTAGAGCCGCTGCAAGAGATTTATATGATTACTGTAACATGATTGAGATGAACTTGTTTTCAGATGAAAAGAATATGTTTAGAAAATGCATACTATTTTATGCCACAATTTCCGCAAAAGAAGTGATTAAAGGATTTGATGTGTCAGCTATAGATAGCCTTATTTTTTCAAAAATAAAATCAGATTTATTTCCGGTTTTATCTGCAAAGGATAAGTTTGACTTGGAAGAGAAAAAGAGAATTGCAAAAGAACATATAGAACGCCTTATGAAACTGACAGACAAAGAGATGGAGTATATGGAAATGTTCATTAAAAAACAATACAAACCGGAATTACTTTTTGAGGATGCCGAGATTCTGGAACGCATTCATAATCATCCTATGGCATTGTGGAAATGTAAATAATGAAGATAAGTTTCTTAAATTAACCGGACAGTAATAAGCCTGCAAATTCATCAAAGATAGCAAGCTTTCTTTGACCGGAACCCTTGAGAATGCTATAATTTTCCCAAATGCCCATAGAGGGTGAAGTAAGAGAGCCAGGGGGAGAGTAAACCGGTGAATGAAGAGTTGATTTCCGTAAAAAATGTGAGTAAGGTCTATCGTCTGTATGACCGTCCTATAGACCGATTATTGGAAAGTATCAGTATACGAAAGAAATCCTATCATAAGGATTTCTTTGCCCTGCAAAATATTTCTTTTTCGGTAAATAAAGGCGAAGCGGTAGGCATCATCGGAACAAACGGTTCTGGAAAGTCTACCATGCTAAAGATTATTACCGGGGTTCTCAGCCCGACAAGCGGCAGCGTGGAAACAAAGGGAACGGTTTGCGCTCTTCTTGAGCTTGGAGCCGGCTTTAATCAGGATTATACCGGTATAGAAAATATCTACATGAACGGCACCATGATGGGCATCAGCAAGGAGGAAATGGATAAGAAGCTCCCGGATATCTTAGACTTTGCCGATATCGGAGACTTCGTGCACCAACCGGTGAAGTCCTATTCAAGCGGAATGTTTGTGCGCTTGGCCTTTGCGCTGTATATCTCTATTGATCCGGAGATTCTGATTGTCGATGAGGCGCTTTCGGTCGGAGATGTCTTCTTTCAGGCAAAATGCTATCATCGGATGGATGAGTTGAAGAAGAAAGGCACGACCATTCTTATGGTAACGCATGACCTTGGCTCCGTTATGAAATATTGCGACCGCGTCATCCTCTTTAACAAGGGAGAAAAGGTCGGAGAAGGTCTCCCCGGGCAGATGGTTGACCAATATAAGAAGATTCTTGCCGGAAAAAATCCGGTTGCGGAGAAGTTTGTAGACGAGCAGGATTTTTTAGGAGAGGGCAGCACAGCGGAGGAAAAGAGAGAAGGGGAGAACAGAGGAGGAACGGAGAAAAAGGGAGTAGCGGACTTGGCTTTAGAGGAAGAGCGAAGTGCGGATAAGATAGTATCCGCTGCGAAAGACAGTACAAAACAGCCCTCCGATGGCAAGCTGTGTACTCCATCTACACAAGACAAGGAAAAAGCTCTCCGCCTTATGAAAGACGAAATGAGCATTAACCCTTCCGCACAACTCTACGGAAACGGGAAAGCGGAGATTATCGACTTCGGTATATTCGACAAAGACGGGAAGCTCAGTAATATTCTCATAAAAGGAGAGTGCTTTACCATTCGGGAGAGGATTCACTTCTATGACGAGATAGCCGCTCCCATTTTCACCTTCACGATAAAGGATAAGCGGGGGATGGACTTAAGCGGAACCAATACGCTTTTTGAAGGGGAAAATATCCCTGCTGTAAAGGCGGGAGACGAGTATATCTGCTCCTTTAGCCAAAAGATGAACCTGCAGGGCGGAGAGTATCTGCTTTCCATTTCCTGTACGGGCTTTGAAGGCGGAGAACATACCGTTTACGATAGAAAATATGACATCACGAGCATCACCGTACTGTCCAATAAAAACACAGTCGGGATTTACGATATGGAGTCCGAAGTGGCTCTGGAAAGGCACGAAGCATGACATTTGCAGAGTATAAATGGAATCTGATGGATTGGATCAATTTCTTTCCGGCAGAGGGAGGCCTCGAGAAGGATACCAAGGTTCTCCTCCTTTGCGATAAGGAGTCGGAAGAGCTTTTTGCTTCCAAGCTTAAAAAGAGAGTGAAGCGCCTCTCCCTTCGCTTAGAAGAAGGGCAGTATGACTATGTCCTTATTCCTTCGTTAAATAAGCGTATCCTCACTCTATTCCAGGATTCCATAGAGAAAATGCTCCTCAGCTTTTCGGAAAAATGGCTTCTTCCGGGCGGCGCGGTCATTTTGGGTGTACAAAATGAAAAAAGTCTGGAAAGCCTAAGCACCGGCTATATAGAGAAGGAACTGAGCTACACAAGCTTAAAAGAATTGCAGGAAATCGGGAAAAATCTGAAAAGCATTTATGAGAAGAGCGAGGACAGAATTTATTTCCCGCTTCCTTCCCTGGACTATCCGATTCATTTCTATACCAAGGATAGGCTACCGCAGGAAGGAGAAGAAAGCGGAAGTATCGCCGCACTTTCTGAAGAAGGTGTTTTTCCGAATTTCGCACCCTGCTTTTTGTATTATTTCAGAAAAAATAATGTCGGCATATCCGAAATGAAGGATATCCATAGCAATAAGCTTAATTATCTTAAGTACAATGCGAGCAGAAAACCCTGCTATGCCATTAAAACAGAGATTCTTTCCGATAAAAAGGGAGAAAAATTTGTTTTAAAGGAAAGTATCACAAAGGAAGCAAACCCGCATATCGAAAGCCTTCCCGAGAAAAGAAAGAGGATGGAAGTCTTTTTTGCGAATCGAAAGATCCGGGTTTTGGAAGAAAAACAGTTTCGGAGAGCCTACGAATCTTCGGACTCTCTTTCTTATGTTGTGTACCCCTTCTTAAAGGGAAAGAGCATTTCCGAAATCCTTGGCGAGCTCATAACGGACGGAAAAGCGCCGGTTAAGGAAATCACGGAAGCTTTAGATCTTCTTCTCGGAAGAGAAGAGTGGATTGCTCCTGCAAACTACGATTTACTTTTTGAAAATGTTTTGATGTCAGGCGATGATGCGGTTCTCATCGACTGCGAGTGGGTTTTCCCGGAGGGAGCGGAGAGAAGTTTCCTGCAGTACCGCATCCTTCACTACTGGTATGAAAGTTATAAAGAAAAGCTAAGATATAAGGATGAGGAGAGCTTCTTCCGTTTATTTTCCGTGGGAAAGCCGGAGCTTCTTCTTATGGAGAAAAAGGAGCAGGAATTTCAGGAGGAAGTGCACGGAGAGAGCGAAGAGAGCAATGTCTGGGCGTATCGCAGCCAGCGCTTCAGTCCCGAAAACTTCCAAAAGCAAAAGGAAGAGATTCAGGAAAAGGAACGGATTATTGCGCATCTACAGGAGGATATCAAGGATAAGGATGTCTCTCTAAGAAAAGAAAGAGAAGTGCTCCGCCTTACCCAAGTGCATGTAGGAAACCTGGAAAAGGTAATCACTACCCATGAAAGGGATATCGCACAGCTTCAGACGGAAAAGGCGTACTTTGAGAAGAACCAGAGCCTTCTTTCCAAAATTAAAAGAAAAGTCTCTTCCGCCTTTAATCGCCGTTTCCCGGAGGATAGTAAGAGAAGACTGATTTTATACTATATCGCACAGACCTTCCTGCATCCCATCAGAACCTTACTTCTTTATCTTCTTCCGGACGGAAGAAATCGGATCTTGGGGCATTTTAAGATTGGAAAGGCCTATGTAGAGCGCGGAAAAGTCCGTTTTGAAAAAATAGAGCAGCCGAAGGTCAGCATCGTCATTCCCTGCTATAACCAGATTCACTATACCTATCGCTGCCTGCAATCGATTCTTGCCCATACGAGTCAGGAAGAAACGCCCTACGAAGTGATTATTGCAGACGATGTGTCTACCGATGCTACAAGAGACCTGCGTTTATTCTCCGAGAACCTCGTCATTGCCAGAAACAAGGAAAATATGGGCTTCCTAAAGAATTGCAATCAGGCTGCGGAAGTCGCAAGAGGAGAATACATTTTTTTCTTAAACAATGATACGGAAGTGACCGAAGGCTGGCTTTCTTCCCTTGTGGAGCTTATAGAAAGACGCCCCGATGCCGGTATGGTGGGTTCCAAGCTCGTCTATCCGGACGGAAGACTGCAGGAGGCGGGTGGAATCATCTGGTCCGATGCCTCCGGCTGGAACTACGGAAGACTGCAGAACCCGGATGAGCCGGAATATAATTATGTGAAGGAAGTGGACTACATCTCGGGTGCCGCAATCCTCATTCGCACTTCCCTTTGGAAGGAAATAGGGGGCTTTGACGAGCTTTTTGCACCGGCTTACTGTGAGGATTCCGACCTTGCTTTTTCAGTCAGAAAGCATGGGTTTAAGGTGTTGTACCAGCCACGCTCGAAGGTTATTCACTATGAGGGAATCTCGAACGGCACCGATGTGGAGGGTAGCGGTTTAAAGCGCTATCAGAAAGTAAATCAGGAGAAATTCAAGGAAAAGTGGAAGGAAGAGCTGAAGAAGCAGAGTGTGAATACCGGAAATCCGAATCCGTTTCGTGCAAGAGAAAGAGGACAGGGAAAACGCTATGTTCTCTTTGTCGATCACTATGTTCCGACTTTTGACAAGGATGCCGGATCAAAAACGACCTATCAATATCTGAAAATGCTGACAGACAAGGGCGTCATCGTGAAATTCCTCGGAGATAACTTCCTTCATGAAGAACCCTATACCTCCGCTTTGGAGGAACTCGGAATCGAGGTGCTTTACGGCACAAAGATGCAGGGCGATATCTGGAACTGGATGGAGCGAAATAAGGAGATGATCGATATCGCTTACCTCAATCGTCCGCATATTGCAACGAAATATATTGACTATATTAAGGAAAATACCCCCTGGAAGATTATATTCTACGGACACGACCTGCACTTCCTTCGTCTCCAAAGAGAGTATGAGCTCGAGCAAAGGCCGGAGCTTTTGGAGGAAATCCAGTACTTTAAAAATATGGAGTTTTCTGTTATGGGAAAGGCGGAAATGAGCTATTATCCGTCTTCTTTGGAAGTGGAGGAAATCCATAAAATAGATGACAGCATCCCGGTAAAGGCCATTACCGCCTATGTCTTCGATAAGCCGGCAGCAGTAGAGAAAATCGGAGAAGAAAGAGAGGGCATCCTCTTTGTAGGAGGCTTTGCCCACCCGCCCAATGAAGATGCTGTCCTTTGGTTCTGTGAAGAAGTTCTGCCCTTTATGAAGAGACAGCTACCCGACTTAAAGTTCCGTATAGTAGGAAGCCATATTACGGACAAGGTGAAAGACTTGGAAAAAATAAAGGGAGTCGAGGTACTCGGCTTTGTGAGTGATGAAAGACTGCATGAGCTTTATCAGGAGAGTCGCCTTGTGATTGTTCCGCTCCGTTATGGTGCAGGGGTAAAGGGTAAGGTTGTAGAAGCACTTCACGAAGGAGCAGCTATTCTGACTACCTCCTGCGGTGCAGAGGGCATTCCTCATGCGGAAGAAGTCATGGTGGTGGAGGATGATCCGCGGAAATTTGCCGATGAAGGAGTCCTGCTATACCAAAACTTACCGAGAATTCGGGAGTATTCACAGAAAGCAACGGAGTTTATCGCGGAGTACTTCTCCCCGGATGCAGTGTTTAAGGGGATAAAGGATGATTTTGGATTGTAAGAGTATCCTGTGATACTGCGATTTGTAGCTGTTGAAACAGGGGCACGCTCTCGCTAACCTCACCCTGACTGAGCATGGGCTCGGTAGCCCATTGCTCACTTTGCTTCGCAAAGCAAATTCCTTCGGAAGTTGGTCCGCTACAGGACGACTTTTCTGATGAAAAGTCTGTCCTTGCGGATACTAAGCGAAAAACTGCAGTTCCTTTGTTTTTCGCAAGTACCGGTGGGCTCAGATTACCCCTTATTTCAACAGCTACAAAATCGCAGTATGCGGCTAAAATCATATACAATCCAAAAATCATATTTATAGTGAAACAAAGTCCGGAGAAGTGGAGACTGAGGTCATAAATGAGGTGATGAAATGGGACTTCCAACAAGTATAGAAACCCTCTTGATAGGGAATGTGGTCGAGGGAGCTCGTATAGAATTTAAGACTAGCTGGATGCCTGAAGCATCGCTAAAAACGATTTGCGCTTTCGCCAATGATATTGATAACTGGGGAGGTGGCTATATTGTTCTTGGTGTGAAAGAGGAGAATGGACGTCCCGTACTTCCGGTTGAGGGAATACCGGTCAGCCAGGTTGATGGGATGATGAAAGATTTGCTAAACAAGTGCAATCTAATTCAGCCACGTTATCTTCCTGTTGTTGCACCGGTTGAATATCAAGGGAAAACACTCATTGTAATATGGGCACCGGGTGGAGATGTGAGACCGTACAGTAGTCCGGACAATTTTACATATCTAAAAGCTAAGGCAGTAGCATCGAAAGAACGCACATATTTTATTCGCAAGATGGCAAGCACAGTAAAGCCCTCTCAGCATGAATTAAATGAGCTTTATTCCCTATCCAACAAGGTTCCGTTTGATGATCGTGTAAATCATCAGGCAGAAATGACGGATTTGAATATTAATCTGATTAGGCAGTACCTTTCTGCTGTCGGAAGCAGTATGGTAAAAGATTTAGATTCCAGACCGTTGGAAAAAATTTGCGAAGATATGGGAATCTGTAATACTATGCCTGAGTATCGAAAACCGAAGAATGTTGGATTGATGTTCTTCTCTGACGAGCCGGAGAAGTTTTTTCCATATGCGCAGATTGATGTTGTGGCATTTCCCAAGGGACTTGGAGGAGACGAAATTGATGAGCAGACCTTTAAGGGACCACTCGATCAGCAATTGAAAGATGCTTTGAGATATATCAGTAATAACTATATTCAGCGGAAAATCATTAAGCATCCCGACAGAGCGGAGGCTGATCACATCTATAACTATCCTTACGCGGCATTGGAGGAAGCACTGGCAAATGCTGTGTATCATAAAGCATATGATGTTCGAGAGCCAATAGAAGTCAGAATAGAGGAAGACAAAATTGAAATTGTGAGCTATCCCGGACCGGTTTACTCAGTTACTCGTGAACAACTGAAGGACTATCGTGTTTCTAACCGCAGATACAGGAATCGTCGTATTGGAGAATTTCTTAAGGAACTTCATCTTACAGAAGGCAGAAATACCGGATTCAAGAAAATATTGGATGCAATCAAAAGGAATGGATCACCTCTACCGGAGTTTGAGACGGATAAAGAACATAGTTATTTTATTTCAAGAATTTTTGTCCATCCCGCATTTATTTCCGATGTGGAAGATGAAAAAAAAATTGGCAAAACTGAGGTGATAAATCCTGAAAACGGCAAAACTGAGGTGATAAATCCCAAAAAAGGCAAAATTGAGGTGATAACTGAGGTAATAAATGATGGGATAAATCGCCTAAGAGGCGAAAATGATGGAATAAATGATGGGATAAATCCCGAAAAAGCTAAAATTGATGGGATAAATCCCGAAAACGGCAAAATTGATGGAATAAATGATGGGATAAAATCTAAACTATCTCATATAGCGGTCAAGAAGCGAGAAAGAATAGAAAAACTACTCGAAATAATCAATGAGAACCCCTCTGTGGCATCGGATTTGATTGCAATACAGCTTGGCATATCAAGACCCACAGCGGAAAGATATCTCGCGGAGCTAAGAAGAATGGAAATCATTAGAAGAGAAGGATCCAATAAGAGCGGGAAATGGCGGATACTCTGAGTGCATAAGCCTATACATGAGTCAATGCAATATAATACGAGCACAGCATAGTTAAGAACGAAGGAGCTAGGAAAAATCTATGGAAGCAATTCTTTTATGCGGAGGCCTCGGAACAAGGCTCCGCTCGGTGGTCTCCGACCGCCCGAAGCCTATGGCGGATATAGCGGGGAAGCCCTTTCTTCATTATCTTGTGAAAATGCTTTCCGAGAGTGGCGTAAAGCACTTGATTTTTGCTCTCGGCTATATGGGAGAGCAGATAGAGGCATACTTTAAAAGCGGAGAGGAATATGGACTATCCATATCCTATTCTTATGAGGAAAGCCCCCTAGGAACAGGTGGAGCCATCAGAAACGCTCTTTCCCATGTTTCTGCGGAAAATGTCCTTGTTTTAAATGCGGATACCTATTTTCATACGGACTATGAAAATCTGCTGGCAGAGCAGCTTAAAAATCAAGCCGTAATGACCATAGCCAGTAGGAAAATCAAAGATATCTCTCGTTACGGGGCAATCCTAAAAGATGAGACAGGGCGCATACTTCGCTGGAACGAGAAAATGAGCCTAAATGAGGAGAAATCACCGAAGCCCGGCGAAATCAACGGGGGAATCTATGTGATGAAAAAAAGCCTCATTGAGAAGATTCCGGAAGGAAAGCAGAGTCTGGAAAATGACTGTATTCCTGCATGGCTGGAGGACGGCGTATATCTTCAGGCACTTCCCTCGGACGGCTATTTTATGGACATCGGGATACCGGAAGACTACGCACAGTTCCGGAAAGACATAGAGAACGGGACGATGAACGAAGAAGTCTCCTAGCTTCATAAGGTGGAGGACTTCTGCCAATCCTTGTGTTTGTATAGTAAATACTTTACAATGAAAAATATCTGTCATATACTAAAGAAAAAAGGAGATAGAACTATGGCGCAAGTAAATTTTCGAGTGGATGATTCGATTAAAGAGAGAGCGGAAAGTGCATGTACGGCGATGGGGTTAACCATGTCTTCTGCAATCAATATTTTTCTGACTAAAGTTGCAAATGAGAAAAGAATACCTTTTGAAGTATCAGTAGATCCATTTTACAGTGAAGAGCATATTGCTATGCTGGAAAGACGTATTGCGGATATGAAAGCAGGGAAAAAAGTTCATGAGCATGAACTCATAGAGGCTGAATAATGAAAAAGATATGGCATGATGAGGCGTGGGAAGAGTATCTCTATTGGCAAGTCCAAGATAAGAAAACATTAAAGAAGATAAACAGATTGCTAAAAGACATTGATAGGAACGGATACAACTGTATAGGAAAGCCGGAGGCATTATCCGGTAATTTGGCAGGATATTGGAGTGTTCGCATTGATGAAAAGAATCGTATGGTTTTTTGTGTCAAGGGAAATATTTTAGAGATAGTAGAATGTGGATCTCATTATGGAGATCACTAAGTTCCTTGTAATCGTGTTTATGCGCAATTTAGAAAGGACATAGAGAACCGGAAATGCTGAAAAAAACCGTATTTTTAGATCGGGACGGAACCATCAATGAGGAAGTCTCCTACCTCCACAGGGCGGAGGACTTCCGTTTTCTGCCCGGAGTGGTAGAGGGCATGAAGCTTCTCTATGAACAGGGCTTTCAACTTGTTGTGATTACGAATCAGGCAGGAATCGGAAGAGGCTATTATACGGAGAAAGATGCAGAACTGCTTCACCGTTATATGAGAGAGGAACTTAAGACACAGGGTATCTTCCTACAAGGTATTTACTACTGTCCTCATCACTTGGAGGGTCTCCCTCCGTACAATACTGACTGTCCCTGCAGAAAGCCGAAGACGGGACTCTTTTATCAGGCGGAATGGGATATGCTTTTGGAAGAGAGAAATAAAGAAGATGCTCTTGCCCCCATACGAAAGCCCAAAATCGGCGAATCAATCCAAAGCGCCTACCGGCTGACAGAAAGGGAGTACAAGAAGCTGGAAGAAGAAAACCGCAGTCTTTCCGAGCGAAAGAACTGGCTTTCCTCTTCTTGTATGATTGGGGACAAGCTCCTTGACTGCACGGCAGGAGCAGAGTTCGGTGTAAAATCCATACTCCTTGGAACAGGTTACGGAAAGGAAGAGATGGAGAGAGCAAAAAAAGAAGGAAAGCAAGACTTCTCTTACTTTCCTACGTTTTTAGATGCGGTAAAAGCGATATTATAGACTCTTTTTTAGTAAATCATTGTCATCCAAAGCGGTTTCTAATATACGACTCAACACGGAGGTGTATCCCTTTCCAAGAGACTTCGCCTTTTTTAGAGCACGTGGAGACAAGCGTAGAGTTACGGATTGTTTTCTCCTTTCCTCTTTGTTTATTTCTGAAATTCTTTTAAACTGGGCTAGTTCCTCATCCGTTAGCTCAGGGCAATCTTCATCAAAAGAGAAAGGGCGCATAGCTGCTTCCTTTAATTCCAAAATCTGTTCATCGGTCAATTTACTGTTTTGATCAAGATTATATTTTTTCATAGCCATTAAAATACGCTCTCCTTTCCCTCTCTGTTGCAATTCTTGCGGATATGATTCTATAAAGTGGATTTCGAAAGGTGTAAACAACCATTAAAACTTTACCGGCTAATCCAATTGTTATATATCGGTCTTCGTGGCTACTATGCACTTCATCAAAAAACTCTAACCGTTGTTCATCTAGAAAAACCATAGAAGCTGTTTTAAATGAAATTCCGTGTTTCTCAATGTTCTTCTTTTCTTTAACTTCATCCCACTCGAATTGCATTGTTTTTCCTCACAATCCTTTATATAAATCTATAATATAAAAATGTAAGCTAATTTGCAATACATTTTTAGATGCGGCAAAAGCGATATTATAGGCTATCCAAAAAAATACTGCTCCAGCATAAGACATAAACAATGGTATATCGGAAGATGCAGTTCCTGAATCTGATAGGTTTCCCCGGAAGGTACGATGATGGAAAGGTCAGCCAAGTCTTTCCCCGCCCCACCATCTTTTCCTGTCAGTAAAATGCTCTTCACTCCCATAGCCTTTGCAAGCTTTAAAGCATAACCCACATTCTTTGCATTGCCGGAGGTGCTGATTCCTAGCAGTACATCCTCTTTTTTTCCATATCCCAAAAGGCACTGCGCATAAAAAAGAGCTTCGTCCTGATCATTACTGAAGGCAGTGTGGAGAGCGGTCTGAGAACTGAAGGAAATCGCGGGAAGCCCCTGCTCCAGATGCTTTGTAAAATACTCCGCTTCCTCTCCGTAAAGCGCCTGCAAACGAGATTGCAGTTCCGGCTTAATCTTTCGCTTTGCACAAAAAGCCTTCATCAGCTCCCCGACAATATGATCACTATCTGCAGCGCTTCCTCCGTTACCACAGAGAAGTAGCTTCCCCCCCCTCTCATAAGAATCCCGCATGCACAAAAATGCTTTCCATACTTCTTCCTGTACGGCTTTCAAGACAGGATATCTTTCTAATAAAATTTCCAATTCTTTATAGGATTTTTCTTCCTGTACTGTCATAATCCCTCCTTTTGTTTGGTCATGGCACCCCAAAACTACAAGGTACCACTGAATATTTTACTATGGAATATACAAGTTTTCGTACAATAAATCATAGCATAGCTTTCCAAGAAATAGTCGAGAATTTTATTGAACCGGGAGTTTACCACTATGCAAGACACTAGAGCGGAAAAGGCTAATAGTAGAAAAGAGTAAACACCAAAGCTACAAAAACACGAAAGTGGAATTGAAGGGAGAGGGAATACTATGATAAACTTCCGAATAGAGTATGTAACTATGAAATTATAAAATGAGAACAAGAAAAACCCTTTTCAATATAAAAGAGAAATACGTATAGTAAAGAAAAAGAATTAATAGGAGGATAGCTTGAGCGAATTAAAAAAGAAAATAAACTATACAGTGGCATGTGTAAATGAGTTTGCCAAAAAATTTGAAATTACCTCAAAAGAAGCATTTCAATATTTAGAGAAGTACAAAGGAATCCTTTTCCTTAAAGAGCACTATGAAATAGAGCACACACTTAGCTTAGAGGATGCAATTGAAGATTTAAGCAGAGTGTGTAGAGCCAATGGAGGTGAGTATTAATGCGACTCTATCATGGAAGCAATGTGGATATTAAAGAAACAACGAATCAATACTCCTTTCATACGGATAGAGCTATTCGGCTACTGAAGAAAGTGGAAGAATAGGAAATGGGTAGAGGAATAGAAAATGAGTAGAGAAGAGCAAATGATAGAATATATGGTCCAAGATCTTGTGGAAATCTTATCGGAAACATCCGGGATGGAGTATGACTTTGCAATGAAGATTATATACAGCTCGGAGGTTTATGACAAATTGATGGAACCGGGTACCGGGCTATATAGAGAAAGTCCGGGCTATGTATACGGACTTTTACAAGACGAACTAAACTTCGGACATATCGTGCAGGCTGAACTATAGCCTGCACGATTGTTTTATATAGCAAGTAATGTGCAAGAAAACAATAGAACTTAGCTCAAACCTATAACGCAAGTGAACTATACGACATCCCACTTTTGATTCGAAAGAAACTTGAGCGGAAAAAACAAGTGGAAACTTAAGAAAATATTTCGCCTTTTTAGTTTTAAAAAAATTATAAACAAACAAAAAATCATAATTCTTAAAAAAATCGTCACAATTGCCAATTGAAAAGTGAAAAAATCGTCACAAAAAATGAGAAAAACCGTTTCTATTACATTTTGAACCCCTCTTAAGCAAGGTCTATTGAAAAAGAAAATGCCACTGATAAAATTTATTACAGGATACGCATTGCTTGGAAAAGAAGCAATCAGAGGGATTTGATTTTTAAATAGAGTAGGTTACAGTGAAGGAACGCCCGCTACATCGAGCCTTTCTGTATTCATGCGGAAAGATTGACTTTCTTACTATTTTGTATGGTATGGAAAATGCGAAGAGGTAGGCGATGGCGATGAAGAATAATAGGAATTATATTGCACAAATGAACAAGGGCATGAAGCAGAAGCTTTCTATGCTCTTGATAGCTTGTCTTTTGTTCACCGGTTATCATGGTCTTACCATTTCCGGAAGAGCAGAGCAGGAAGAAAAAGAACAGACGAACGAGATCTCCGTCTCCGGCACGCAGGTGAAGGTTCAACTGCTTGGCGAAGATATAAGAAGAGCGGCGAAGGAAGCCATCGAAAAGGGAGATCGAGTAGAAGGCGCGGCTTTACAGGGTTACAGCGGAGACGAGGAATTACAGAAAGAGTATGCAGAGATTTTCTCTTCCGAGAAAGAAGTCTATGAGATTCCGCTTGACAGCATTTCCGAAGGACTTTCTGAGAGCCTTGCTGAAGAAGAAGCCGGCTTGCAGGTCTTTGTAGAAAGAGATGCGAAGGACCTTGAGAGACTTGTAAGAAAAGAAAGCAAAGAAAGCTTGCTTCTTTATGATGGAAACAGCCAGCTGTCACAGCTCTTCCCGGAGACTAAGCAGGAAGAAACAAAGTCGGCAGTTGAGAAAAAAGAGGAAAGCGGAGCAGAGGAAGTTCATGCGTCCGACAGCAATATCGAAAAAACGGAAAGAAATACGGAACTGACAGGAAGCGAGTTAATCACTTTCCTTTATAAGAATAAGGCGGATCACAGAATCAGCTTCCAGCTTTCTGTTGATGGGAATACATACCCGAAGGTAGTCGTATCCCCGAAGACACAGCTTTTCAAGTCTTTCCTCGATAAGTTGAAGAAGGATGAAAAGAAGCCGAAGACAGAGACTACGGTCGTGGCAAGTAAGGAAGTGAAAGAATCTACAGAAGCAGAAAGTACAGAGACAGAAGCAACTGCAAGTGCTGAAGAGACAGAAGAGAGTGAGTCGGAAAGTGCAGCTTCTTCCGTGAGCCTTGTTTCTACGGAAGGTAGTAGTGAAGAAACTACGGTTTTGGAAAGCACTGTAGTAGAGACTGCGGAAGCAGAGAGTGCAGAAGAATCAGCTGAAACCAAGGAGCATACTACTGAAGTCACAGAAGAAACCGAAGCTACAGAAGAAACTGCAGCGGAAAGTAAAGCTGTAGAAACAGTGAAGGAAAAGAAAGAGAACTTCACCGGCTTCTTACAAGAAGTGATCAGTCACTATGAAGAGTTCTTGGGCGAACTGGAAACTGCAAGATTCACACAGTATAGTTTAAACGAGCTTGGCAGAAAGAGTCAGAACGTTGAAATCGAAGGCTTTGCGACTGTAGAAGTGTTCTATGATGACAAAGCTTTTACAGATGCAGACGGAAAAGTAGAGGAAGTTGTTCTGGAAGCAAAGCGCCTTGTAAAGCCGGAAGAAGAGGGCGAAAAAGAAGGCGAGAAGCTTACGGAAGAGCAAGTTGAGGCAATGAAGGAGCACTCGATTTATGAAGGCTCCGACGCACTGGATATTCGCTTTGTGAGTAAGAACGACAGAACGAAGGAAATAGAACCGAAAGTTCCGGTTTCTGTACGACTTACGTTCGATAAAAAGGCGGTTCCGGAAGAGGCAACTGCGGATACCATTGCGATTCATCATATCGTAGAGGATAAGGACAGCGGTAAGGTAAAGTATGTAGAGACCGTACTTCGTTCAGAAATTGAAAAGAAGAATGAAAAAGAAGAACTGAAGTTATCCGAAGGGTCTAAAGAGAAAGCTCTGTCCGAAAAAACTGCATCTGAGGAATTCAAGAAAACAGAAGCGGAGAAAGAAGAGACTTTTTCAAACGAAGAGGAGAAAAACGAAAATAAAGAGAATATTACCAAAGAATTTACGGTAGATTCTTTCTCGGCCTATATCGTTCGCTGGACAAGATCCGATTGGAAAGTCAATGAAATTCGCTTCCACTATGTAGATAGAAATTTCAGAGAGATTGCACCGACGATATATACATTGCGAGATGATGGAAGATCAAATTATCTCTACTATCAGCATGGTAAAGTTAACCAATCTTACGCCTATAAGTCATTTCCGAATTATGATTTGCAGTGGGTAGGATACCAGAATGGACCCATATATAGTGCACTGCCGGAATTAAAAGATGGGGAGTACGTGTACTATATTACGAGTAACGGATTCAAGACAGCGAAAGGTGAAACTCATGTAGCTGATTATAACTTTGATTATACTGCTTGTGTCCATGATTTTTACTTTATCTACCGTTTAAATTATTGCAATGCAAAGACTCCGAATAATAGAGAAATAACGCCTGATCTTTTGAATGAAAAATATATTACAGATAAGCAGGACGGGACGTATGAATTAACTCTGACCGGCCAGGTAAAGCCACAGACTCAGAAACAAAAATTGGATATTGCTTTTGTTTATGATAATACTGCGGTGATGGCAACGGATTTTAATTTCTCAGGAAAAGCAAATAAGTTGGGAACTGAGGATTATGCTACAAATCCGGATGATGCAAAGTCCTCCAAGGTGAAGAGCGAGCTTAAGGCTTTTATGAAGAAGCTTTCTTCTAATCCTGATTATGATGTACGGTATGCATTGGTAACGATGGATGGAGATAAGAGTTTTGGAAATATTGATGAAAATGCTAAAGCAAAGTATGACCAAAACTATTTTAATACACAGAATTATCAAAATATATCGCATATGAAAGGAGGCCCCGAAGGCGACATTAACCTTGTGGGGGATTACCGAGGAGATAAGAACGGTGCATTGCAGTTTCTGGAAAATTCGACAGACGACGCCGGCAAGAGTCATGGCTTTAATGTAACGGATACTCCGTATAATGATACCAAACATCTATACGGATTTACCGATCAGCCTAATCAGATTGTGAATCAATTGGATGCACTTAATGAGAAGGCAATCACGAGTAATAGAGTCAGTGGTGAAAACTACGAATCGGCTATCAGAAATATCAAGGTACTCTTGGGACAGAGCGGTAATTATCAGGTTGCGGCCGGAGGTCTTGTTAATCAAAACAGTAAGGCGAGAGCCGATGCACAGAAGATTGTTATATTCATTGCGGGAGGAAATCCAAAACTATCTTACATTGTAGCGGATGGCGTTTACGAAGATACACATCGATTCAATGATTCGGATTATTATATGATTCGAAGAAATTATAGTCAGGGCTGGAGCTTCGGTAATGGATATTCGATAGACTTTGCCGCACTCAATCGAGCGAGAGGAGAAATTCACAGCCTCACCGCAGCAGATGCGTTCTATAGTATCGGTGTTGGTAAAAAAGAGAACTGGAATTACTTAAATGACTTTGCTATGGGCCAATACTATGATGAGGACGGTAATCATAGAACGCATGAAAACTACAACGAAACAAAACATCCTGACAGAAGAGAAAAAGCGCTAGTAGATAATATACGATACAAGTGTTTTGATGCTTCTCAGGAGAGTGGTTTAAGCTCTGCTTTACAACAGATATATGAAAGAGAAGCGGGTAATCAGGTTAAGAATATTGTAATTAGAGATGTTCTGACAAAGAATGTTCAACCGGTTATGAAGGGCGGTAAGCCGGATGTAATCGGACAGCTGGTAAAGATGGAGCCGAATGGAAACAATCAGGCGGTCGAAGTCAAAGAGATTTTGAAACCGGGTAAGATGGCGGATCTTGGCTTAAACGGCTTCAAGATAGAGGCGAAAGAAGTTTATGCCGGGGAAACCGGGATAAGCGGACTGAGCTATGACGGGAAGAGATGGCTTCTTACTTTAAAGACGGATCCGGAGGATTTCGCTTTACCGGCAGGCTACGACATCCGCATGGTGGCGAAGGTAGAACCTACGGAAGAGGCGAAGAGGTTGTTCGAAAGTGACTCGGGATATACCGATAAAGGTGAGGACAGAACGGATTTAAATGACATTTATAAGACTTATCTGCATCGGGAATACCATGAGGATGGAAAACCGGATAGCATGTTCAATTCTTCAGCACGTAAGTTTGGTCTGTTCACGAATGAGTATGCGGACATCACTTATAAAACAAAAAAACCGAACGGTTCAGAAGGTTCTCCACAGACTAAAAAGTATAACAAGCCGATTATCAGTAAAGGCTCTCTGATTATCGAAAAAACTTTCTCGGGTCTGGAAGGAACGAAGCTTATTGATAGCAGTAGCGGAAAGATAACGGATTTCGGAAAGAAGGTACTAAAGCAGCTGAAGTTTATAGTCCAGGCGGAGGAATTCAAAGGATTAAATCAGTATGGGCAAAAAAATTATGAATTTGCTTCTCTTCTTGAACTTAACTTGAAAGACGATTCGTGGTGGACGGAACCGGCAAACTTTAAAGATGGGGTGACCTTGGAAGTTACCGGATCGGATAATTTTAAACACAAGGTTACACTTAAGATAGTACAGGAAAGCGGGAAGGCTCCACAGCTTAAAATCACGGTTGACAACCTTATTCCGAGTAAGAGATATCAGATTTTGGAGTATTGTAATAAACCGGATGGGGCTGTAGAGAAGATTGAACTTTCGGGTAGTGCCTATCAGCTTAAAGATGTTTCCGAAAGTGCAAATCCGATTATTTCTCAATCCGGACCTAAGAGCTTAGATAGCTTGGAACCGTGCAAACCGGACAATGTCTTCAAAATCACAAACTGCTATGAAAAAAAGGATAACCCGAAGACGATTACGGTTAAGAAGGTAGTCACAGGAATGGCAAGACCTACGGCATCTTCCACTGAAAAGTTTCAGTTCCACCTTGTAATCAAAAAGCATGACGGGGGTACGGGACAGTCGCTTAGTGACGCGGAAAAGGACTCAATTATAAATGAATTGATAGCGAAAAACCCAAATTCTTCTGATTTTAAGATTAGAAAAGCTTCAATCAATCTTGCGAGCCCGAAAGAAATTAATGAGTATACGATTTCTTTTGAACTTAAAGATGGAGAGTCGATTCAGATTTCTTTAAAGCCAAACTATCTTTTCCAGGTTTATGAAAAGAAAAGTGAAGGATACGAAAAGGCGAAGATAGTGTCTGATTG
Organism: Oribacterium parvum ACB1; assembly: GCF_000238055.2. GTDB lineage: Bacteria > Bacillota > Clostridia > Lachnospirales > Lachnospiraceae > Oribacterium > Oribacterium parvum. The sequence continues at coordinate 1,021,173 of NZ_KE148312.1, read as the reverse complement.
GAAGGGAAGCAAACGTACAATTCAAGCTCAAACAGGGCAGGATGATAATCATAATGAGTTCACGTATATGGAAGCACTTGAAGAACCGTATGATGGAGCAATTATTACCTTCGAAAACCCTACGAAGTTTACGATTCCTACCGGTTTAACGAGAGACACAACACCTTATCTTCTCAGTATCTTCGGATTTGTAGCGATGGCGGGGGTATACCTCACAATCAAGAAAAAGAAAAGAATAGAGATTTAATATTCTTTTCTGAACAGAAAGTCTACTGCAACAGAGGCTTTGGGCAACAAAAAGAAAGGATAGAGTACATCCTTTCGCAATAAGAACCACTGGCAAGTTCAATGAAAACCTAATAAAGAGTCTCTTCCGATGCAGATACAGCTGCTGAAGAAGAACAAAGTTGGAAAAGAACTTCGATGCACCGAATATCGACGAAAGGAGTTGAAATGGCGACTCCGGTGTCTCCAACAGCAGATGCATCTGCATCGGAAGAGAACTTGTTTAGACACGAGTATTATCGACTGGACAAGAAAGAATATAAGGCTTTCAAGTAGCACAATAAATCGAAGGATCGCAACCTTCTGTTTATATATCACACAATGTTTCTACTATTTTTTAAAAAGGGAGAGAAAACATGAGAAAGAATTTTAACAAACTCGCAACTCTGGCATTATCTGGAATGATGGTAATGTCTATGGCTATGCCTGCATTCGCGACTCCGACAGATTATGAGAAGGCGGGGGTCTGGAAGAAGGTACTTTATACAGACTTAATCACTCCTGCACCGAATACAGCGTTTAAATTTAAAATTACTCCTGCAACAGAAACGGAAGTTACCGTAGGCACTACAAAGTACCAGCTTAATATAGCTCCTGCTACCGCTGTTAAAATTCAGGATGCAGAATTTAATCCGGCTAATGACAGATTTGGAGCGGTGATTGCAGACAAAGATGGAACTCCAGCTCAAGGAAGACAGTTCACAAAGGAAGTTGAAATCCAAGTAAAAGAAGCAGATCTGGGAAATCAATATGGATATTTCCTCTTCAATATGGAAGAGGAAAAGACCGGCTACCAAGGTATCAATTATTCCTACGCTAAGTATAAAGTCTTGGTTTATAGAGAGCAGGGAAAAGAACCTAAAGCTTTTGTACAAAGAGCAGATAATGCTACAGGAAACTGGATGCAAAATGCTAAGGTAGATACGATTTACAATAACTACGGAATGCATGTTCCTCCAGTAAATCCGGATCCCAATCCGAACCCCAATCCGAACCCGGGCCCAAATCCGGATCCGAATCCGAACGACACAACACATGATGTTTTGATCAAGAAGGTTCGTAAGGGTAACATTAGCGATAACAAGAATACATTTAAACTTAAGATTTACGTAGAACCGGATAACCAGCCTGCAGGAAAGACTGAGAGCTTTAGCTATCGTGTTGGTCCTGTAGATCCTACTCAGCAATACACTATTTTTGAAGGCGGACAGACTAATGCAATTACCGTAGACTTAACAGCCGGTGGAGATGGTGTCCACATCGGTGGATTAACAGTAGGCGATAAGGTTCATGTAGAAGAGTTGGATGGCACTTCTTATACAATGGGCGTTGGAAGTAACAATACGAATAGTGCAACCTATATTCAGAACTTAGATGAAACTGCAGCAAGTTTAGCAGCTTACAAAACATCTTTCAATTCTGTTAAGGATGGCTCAGAAGTTACTGTAACCAATACAAAGAATGGTGTTGCTCCGACCGGTATCATCATGAATGTTGCGCCGTACGCTATGATGCTTGCAGTTGCAGGTGGTTTAGGTGTGGTATTCGTAAACCGTAAGAAGGAAGAGGAATAATTTCCGAACTTTCAATTTAAAACACATCAAAATCTTTCCAAATAGCTTACTGGGCAAACAAATCTTCTTCTCCAAGCTTAGTGAGTGAAATAGGAAATTTTGAATCAGTAGGAATCCCGGGGGGAACCCCGGGAGGAGTACTGAAATACAGGGTTTGTAGATTATAAACTTTGAATTCTATGGCAAGGAAAAGTCAAAGTTTATTGTGTACACATCGTGTACAGGGAAAAGGAGTGGAAAGGATAGAGAATGAATATAGCAGCGAAAGCGGCCAAAGTGGGAGACAGGATATTATCTTATTTCGCCATCATTCTTATGATGACGATGCTATCCTTCGGCGCTTATTCTCTTTGGGACACCTATGTAACCATGACCGGAGCATTCCTGAAAAATGATTTACTAAAGTTTAAGCCGAGTTTAGACAATCCAGAAGGGACGAGGTTAAGTTTACAAGAGCTACTTGCCATAAATCCGGATACGAGAGGCTGGATAACGATCGATGGAACACATATTGACTATCCCATGGTCCAAGGAGAGGACGATATGGAGTATGTCAATAGAGATGTTACAGGAGACTTCTCCCTATCCGGTGCGATTTTTCTAAGCGCAGATAACAAGCCTGATTTTTCAGATCCCTACATGGTGACCTACGGTCATCACATGGAAAATGGCGGGATGTATGGTGATGTTTTAGAATTTGAGAAGAAGGAATACTTCGATGAACATCTAGGCGGAACTTTATTTTTACCGGATGGAAGTTCTAAAAAGCTGGAAATCTTCGCAATGATGGAATGCGATGCGTACGACAGGATGATTTACAACACAAGCAACAGAGAAGGACATATTATGGAACTGGTAGAGTATCTGAAAGAACACTCTACGAATTACAGAGATATCGGGATGAAAGAAGGAGACCAGATTATGGCTCTTTCCACCTGTGTATCACTATTGACCAATGGTCGAGCAGTTGTAATGGCAAGAGTAAACCCATAAAGGGAGGAGTAACGGAGATGAGAGCAAAAGAGTTTTTTATAAGAGCTGGTAAGCTTCTATCGGCTGTGCTTTTCCTTTCGGTAGGGCTGAGCATGGCTTCACAGGCAATGGAGCCTTATACACTGAAGTTTCCCGTGAAGATTAATGTCTCCGGGAATGCCCCGGAGACGACATATCGTGTAAAGATGGAAGCAGATGCGAAGAATCCAAATGCTCCCCTTCCCAGTCCGAGTGAAATTGCAAGAGTCGGATCGGGAAGCAATCAGAAACACGAGGTGGAATTTGAGATTACATATACTACAAAGACAAGAGAGGGAGAAGATTTAATCTATAAAATCAGACAGACTACGGAAGCTGCGAACAATTTAGAACTGAGTAAAGATGAGTATACTGTAATCGTACAAGTTTTTGAGGATGAGAAAAAGCCCGGATTTTTGAAGGCGGTTTATTGGGTTGGCAAGAAGGATTCTGGAACGAAGAGTGGAGATGTAAGCTTTACGAATAGATATAACAGAAGCCCGAATCCGGGCGGTGGCGGAGATACTCCTCCCGGTGGCACAACACCCGGAGGCAATACACCTCCCAGCCCGACACAGCCTACTCCGAAGACACCGGAAGTACAGGGTGAGGTAAGACCTTTTGATCCGGTAAAAGCGATTCAGAAAGTTCCTGCGGTTTTTGGAGCAATCAGAAAGGTTGCAACGGGAGACAGTAGTTCTATGGCACTATACGGGCTGTTTGCAGCCACTTCCATGTGTTCCTTATTCTTCTGGGGAATTGGACAGAAAAAGAAAGAGAAGAAAGCCTAAAGGTATCAAGTGCTTCCTTATTTAAATAAGAAGCATAGGATATAAGAAACAAAATGTGTGATACCTTTACAGGGGGGATGGACATCTTTTGGTATAGAGGTATTGAGAAGAGTCTTCGGCGTCGTTTCGACGCCGGGGGCTCTTTGCTGTTATTTTTTTTCCGGATGATCCGCTTATCGGAGAGGTTTTTATTTGCTTTCCGTAAGCCAATCCACTATATATAGGAGTTCGATACCTTCTACATTTCCGCTATCTTCATAGCGTCCTGTAATCAGTACCTTTCTGTGATTATCGGGAATTTGCAGTAGATTATCCGTTTCGTGGGTATTGCTTGGTAGTCGGTAGCAGACTTGGTAATACTCGACGCTTCCATTCTTTCTTGCTATAAAGTCAATTTCCTTCTCTTCAAGTCTTCCGACATCGACGGTATAGCCTCTACGGAGCAATTCCATAAAGACAATATTTTCCAAGCGATTTCCGTAATTGCCCTCCTGGAATCCTACTGCTATGTTTCTAAGACCGTGATCCGCCATATAATACTTTGCATTTTGTCGTAAGTAAGCTTTTCCACGTAAATCATAAGGCATTGCTTCATAAAACAAAAAGGCTTCCTGTAGTAAGTCCAGATATTTTCCTACAGTATGATAGGAAATGGATAGTTTCTCGTGGGATAAAAGATTGGATATCTTTGTGCTGCTGATCATCTGACCGGCATTATCGGCTAAAAAAGAAACGATTCTTTTTAGCGCGAAGGTATCTCGTACATTTCCTCTGCTTGCAATATCATTTAAAAGTATGGAGTCATATATACCTGAGAGAATACCGGACTTCAGCTCTTCGTTAGAGAGAATGACTCCGGGAAGTCCTCCGTACTTTTCATATTCTTTATAGGCGATATCCGTTTCTCGTGTATTTAGGGGAATTCCTTTCGCCTCCAGAAACTCATGAAAGGAAAAAGGATATACAGGGATTTCTACATATCTTCCACTAAGCAGGCTTGCTAACTCGCCGGACAATAGCTTTGCGTTAGACCCGGTAAGAACTATATCGCAGTTATAACTTACCCGAAAACCGTTGATGACCTTTTGCCATGAATCGACATATTGGATCTCATCAATGAGAAGATAAAAAGTGTTCCCGTCTTCAGGACAGAGACGCTCCAGTAGAGTGCCTAAATCTTCCTTTGACTGCACGTTTCGATAGGCATAGGCCTCCAAGTTAAGGTATACAATATGGTCAGAGGGAACGTTCTCGCTCTCTAGGTACTCCTTATACTGTTTTAATAGTACAGACTTCCCGGAACGACGAACTCCGGTAATAATTTTAATGAAGTCGGTATCTCGAAAGGATATTAACTTGTTTAGATACTGTGTTCTTAAATACATAAATCTCCTTTTCTCCGCTTGCTTTACTTGAAAAGACATAGAAAGTACCTGGAAAGGACGGCGCAGGTAAGAATCTTATTCTTATATATTTTTGCAAGCCTGTTCTTATAGTAGTACAGAATTATACTTCTGTAAATTGGTAAATTATGAGATTTATAGAACTATATTTCTGAAAAGTGGAAGTATTTACAATGAATAGAATTATATTTCTGAAAAAATGAAAGACAGAAACAAGTATAAATCGCTATGACGCCTTATAATGAAAATAATGCGCAATTATGATATTTTATTCATATGGAAGGGATCTTGGCTTGTTAAATAGTGCGGTGTGAAATGAAGCAAAGAATCATTGGAGAAAAACAAGATGGGGGAAAACATGGCTTTAACGGTAGAGAAGGGACGCCCGGAAAAAAGTGAAGGAAGAAGCAAAAAGGAACTTGCGGTTTATGATTATCTGGATAAACTGGGGATTTCTTATGAGAGGGTGGATCATCCGGAAGCGCATACCATGGAAGATTGCGCCGTGATTGAAGAGGCATTTTCCGCAAGAGTATGCAAGAATCTCTTTCTTACGAACAGTAAGCACAGTTTTTACTATCTTCTTATGATGCCGGGTGAGAAGGTATTTAAGACGGCAGAGTTGTCGAAAGCAATCGGCTGCGGACACCTTTCTTTTGCGGATGGAGAGGAAATGGAGCGGGTACTGGGCTGCACTCCGGGATCGGCCTCTGTCTTCGGTTTAATGCATGATAAAGAGGACTTGGTGGAGCTTCTTGTGGATAAAGACTTAATGAAAGAAGAGTATCTCTGTGCTCATCCCTGCCACAATATTGCAACATTGAAGCTGCGGACGAAAGACATTTTCACGAAGTTCCTAAAGGCGACGAAGCATTATAAGACGGAGGTAAGCTTAAAAGGGGAGGGGTAGGTCTATGAATAATTTAGTTAACAATCTCCATGCAGATGTTTATGCAAATATTAAAATGCTAATGGAGAATGCAAGAACGGATGTAGCGAAGCAAGTCAATAATATATTGGTAAAAACCTATTGGGAAATAGGGAGAATTATTGTAGAAGATGAGCAAGGTCATTCAGATAGGGCCGGGTATGGGAAAACTTTACTGAAAGATTTGTCTAAAATGCTGACTAAAGAATTTGGGCGTGGATTTTCGGTTTCTAATCTACAGTTTATGAGGAGATTCTATCAAGAATATGAAATTCAACAGACACTGTCTGTTAAATTGAGTTGGTCTCATTATTGTGAATTATTGACTATTGAGGATAAGAATAAGCGTAACTTTTACGAAAAAGAAACTGTCAATGCAAATTGGTCCGTAAGGGAATTAAAAAGACAAATAAATACATCGTTATTTGAGAGATTATTGCTATCAAGTGGGGATGAAAATAAAGAAAAAATATTAGATCTAGCTCTAAAGGGAAATGAAATAGCCACTCCAAAGGATATCATAAAAGATCCTTATGTATTTGAATTTTTAGGATTACCTGAAGAAAAACCGATTATGGAAAGTGATTTAGAAAAAGCACTTGTAACTCATATTGAAAAATTTTTACTTGAACTTGGCAAAGGGTTTATGTATGTAGGTTCACAGCAAAGGGTAACACTTGGAAATACCCATTATTACGTTGATATGGTATTTTACAATAAAATCCTAAGAAGCTATGTGCTTATTGAACTTAAGACAGCTAAGTTAATGCCTGAAGCAGTGGGACAGCTTAATATGTATCTGAACTACTATAAAGCCGAAGTGAATGATGAAATGGATAATGAACCTATCGGGATTATTCTTTGTACGAACAAGGATAGTATACAGGCGGAATATGCGCTTGGTAGCTTGTCTAACCAGATCTTTGCTTCTAAATATACGCTATATATTCCGGATAGAGAACAGTTAGAAGAGCAGGTAGAAAGAGTAGTAAAAGAATATAAGAAAAAATCATAAAACTGTTTTTAGAGAAGTAAAGGCAAGAATACTAATTTTGCAACATTGAAGCTGCGGACTAAAGACATTTTCACAAAGTTCTTAAAGGCGACGAAGCATTATAAGACGGAGGTAAGTTTCTAAATAAACTGCTTGACGGGGCACCTCATCCATGCTAGACTTGCATGGTACTTGGGGCAATGCCCTATTTTTTATGCACTAATTTCGTAGTCATGCGAAGTTAAAAATCATTGGAGGTGAAAGCCGTGCGTACAAAGATTATATTAGCATGTACAGAATGTAAGCAAAGAAATTACTTTCTCACAAAGGAGAAGAAACTTCATCCTGAGCGTATGGAAGTGACCAAGTATTGTAAGTTCTGCAAAAAGCACACGTTGCATAAGGAGACAAAATAATGCAAGGAGAGAAAAAGTCCGGACTGAGTTCTTTTTTGTCAGGTTTGGAAGCGGAATTCAAAAGAATTGTTTTCCCTACACGGCAGGATGTAATTAAGCAGTCTATTGCTACGGTTGCCATCAGTATCCTGATCGGTTTACTGATTACCGGCTTAGACATTGCCATGAAATGGGGTCTTGGATTGATTCTTGTAAAGTAAAGGTGGGAAGATGGCAGAGAAAAACACAGAAGCCCGCTGGTATGTAGCGCATACCTATTCGGGTTATGAAAATAAGGTCAAGATGGATTTGGAGAAAACCATTGATAACCGTGGCCTTCAAGATGTGATTTTAGAGGTCAGTGTTCCCATGCAACCGGTTATTGAAATGAAGAACGGTGTGGAGAAGAAGACAGACAAGAAGATGTTTCCGGGCTATGTTCTTGTAAACATGGTCATGAACGATGAAACTTGGTATGTTGTTCGTAACACCAGAGGCGTTACAGGTTTTGTAGGACCCGGATCTAAGCCGGTTCCTCTTTCCGAGGAAGAAATCCTCACCTTAGGATACAGGAAGTCTGAGGTATTGGTTGATTTCGCTGAAGGAGACACAGTGAGTGTTATTTCCGGAACATGGAAGGATACCATTGGTGTCATTACCCAGATCAATGACCAGAAGAAGACTGTCACCATTAACGTAGAGATGTTCGGTAGGGATACCCCGGTAGAACTGTCCTACGGCGAAGTGCAGAAGTTAAGATAAGATTTGGTAATACCCGAGGGATTTTATCCCATGGAGTACATTTAGCCACCGCTTGCAAAGCAAGCTCGTGGGAGGGTTTACCCGCAATTACCACAAGGAGGTGCCTATATGGCAAAGAAAGTAGAAGGTTACATTAAGTTACAGATTCCCGCTGGAAAAGCAACTCCGGCTCCCCCCGTTGGTCCTGCTTTAGGACAGCACGGTGTTAACATTGTTGCATTTACAAAGGAGTTCAATGCAAGAACTGCAAATGAAGGCGACATGATTATCCCCGTAGTTATCACGGTTTATGCAGATAGAAGTTTCAGCTTTATCACGAAGACTCCTCCGGCTGCTGTTCTCATTAAGAAAGCATGTAAGCTGCAGAAGGCATCCGGCGAGCCCAATAAGAATAAAGTTGCGACAATTTCTAAAGCTGACCTTCAGAAGATTGCAGAGACAAAGATGAAAGACTTAAATGCCGCATCAATCGAAGCTGCAATGTCCATGATCGCAGGAACCTGCAGATCCATGGGTGTCAACGTAGAACAATAAGAAGGGGAGGCGATTGTTAAATGAAACAGGGTAAGAGATATGCCGAAGTGGCAAAGGCTGTAGATAGACAGGTTAAGTACAGTGAAGCAGATGCAATTGCTATGGTTAAGAAGAATGCAACTGCGAAGTTCGATGAGACAGTGGAATTACACATCAGAACCGGATGTGACGGTCGTCACGCTGACCAGCAGGTTAGAGGATCTGTTGTTCTTCCTGCAGGAACAGGTAAGAACGTTCGTATCTTAGTATTTGCTAAGGATGCAAAGGCGGATGAGGCTCTTGCAGCAGGTGCGGACTTCGTTGGTGCGGATGATCTTGTACCAAGAATTCAGGGCGGTTGGTTTGACTACGATGTTGTTATCGCAACTCCCGACATGATGGGGGTTGTCGGACGAATCGGACGTTTGCTCGGACCGAAGGGCTTGATGCCGAACCCGAAGCTTGGAACCGTTACCATGGATGTAGCGAAGGCTATTGCTGATACTAAGGCCGGTAAGGTTGAGTACAGACTGGACAAGGCGAACATCATCCACGTTCCTGTTGGAAAGGCTTCCTTCACTGAAGAGCAGTTAAAGTCCAACTTGGATGCTTTGATGGCAGCTATCGTTAAGGCTCGTCCGTCAAGCTTAAAGGGTGCTTACATGAAGTCCATTACTTTGACTTCTACCATGGGCCCCGGTGTGAAGCTGGATGCAGTACAGTTCGGTGCATAAGAAAATTTCTAAAGACTACTTGGGATAAGACCCAAGTAGTCTATTTTGTTATATAAGCTATTGAGGCTTATAGGACAAAATAGATATAACAATGCTGAGCTGGAGTATTACTGATTTTAAGTTGCGCTAAGTTGCAGTAAGTTGCAAATGGGCATTTTGCGTATAACAGAAAACAATAAATTACAACGAATTTTGCAATTATTTAATTTTTATACCCGAAATAAATCATAATATTTTCTGAATTTCCCTCTAAACTAAAAAAGCTACGTTAAAAAAAGTGAATTTTTGGAGAAGAAAGGAAGAAGAATGAAATTCAGAAAACAACTTACGTTACTCTTGACCATGACAGGTCTGGGACTTCTTTCTCATGGAACCGCATTTGCGGAAACGAGGACGGAGCTTTGGACAAAGGAAAGCCATGACTACGGTGCCAAGCTACCCTACCTTCGCTACGAGGCGGAAGAGGGAGTTGGAAGTGATGCGGTGCTGAAGCACTCCACGACCTACGATGAAACGGAGATGGAGGCTTCCAACCAGAGCTATGTACAGTTGACCAAGGAGGATTCTTCATTACGCTTTACGCTAAAGAAGGCGGCCAATGCCATGACCCTTCGTTTTACCATGCCGGAGAATGCATCCGGAGAGCTGGAGATTTCTGTAGAGAGAAATGGAGAGCTTCTTGGAAAGAAAACGCTGGAGTTGGACAACAGTTCTGCTTGGCAGTATGTGAAGGAAAATGATGTTTTTGATGAAAAGATAGCCGGCTCTCATTCTCGTTTTCGTTTTGATGAGAGACATTTTCTCTTGGAAAATGACAACAAGGAATTAATGGAACTGGAGGAGGGTGACGTACTCACCATCCGCAGAACCGATAAAAAAGCGGATGAACTGGGAATCGACTTTATTGAGCTGGAAGAGGCGCCTGAAGCAAAGGGCGCCCCAAGCAACAGCATTTCCATCACAGACGCTCCTTACAGCGCGGTGCCAAACGATGGACAGGACGATTCCAAAGCATTTCTGGATGCCCTGAAAGACGCGGACAAGGAGAACAAGACCTTATATATTCCGGTGGGAACCTTCGATTTTGACCGAAAGCTGGTGATAAGTGCTACGGATATGCGGATTACCGGTGCAGGAATCTGGCACACACAGCTTCATTTTACCTCTGAGGAGCAGGCCGGAGGCGGTATTGAGTTTCTGGACAGCAGTTCAAATGTTGAGATGGATAACCTATACATGGATTCCGAATTAAAGTCCCGTTTTCATCAGGAGGCAAATTACAAGGGAATCGCCGGTGTTTTGGGAGAGAATTCCAAGCTCCATGACCTCTGGCTTGAGCATTTTGAGTGCGGAATCTGGGTAGGAGACTATGTGGAAGCGGATAAGATGAAATATACCAAGAACCTGACCGTTTCCAACAGCCGTATCCGAAACAACTTTGCGGATGGGGTGAACTTTGCCCAGGGAACCAAGAATTCCAAGGTGCAGAACTCCAATATCCGTGGAAATGGCGATGACGGTCTGGCAACCTTTGCCAGCAAGGCGATTGTGAAAATCAAGGAAAAGGTCAATGGGGTAGAGCGGGTTCGTTATATCCATACGAAATCCAAGCCTGCGGAGAACAATGCCTTTTTAAACAACACGGTGGAGCTGACTTGGCGAGCTGCCGGCATTGCTCTGCACGGAGGTGCGAACCATTGCATTGAAGGAAATCTGGTGAAGGATATCACTTCCGGATCCGGACTTCGTGTCAGCACCGTTTTCCCCGGCTATAACTTTGATGACAACCAAAATATTTCTATTAAGAGAAATCTCTTGATTCAGACCGGAACTGACAACGACTTCTACGGCAATGCCCTGGCTTCTATTCATTTTGAAAAGCTTTACGGAGAAATGAAGAAGATTCAAGTCACGGATAATCGCCTGATTAACTCTCCCCACGGAAAATATTCCGCAAACTTCTATATTCCGGAAGAGGGTACAACAGAAATTACTTTAAGAAATAACGAAGTGAAAAACATTGATTTAGAGCCGATGCTGGCTGAGGAGGAGAAAAACTTCGTGCCTTTATCCGAGGAAGAAAAGCTTGCGGAAGAGCAGAAGAAGGAGGAAGAACTGAAGAAGGCAGAAGAGCAGAAGAAGGCGGCGGAGCAGCAGGCAAAGCATGAGGGCGAACAGTCCGGCCATGACGGCGCCCTGAATATCGAGCTCCACGATCAGGAAGAGATTCCGGTAACTGCAAACTTTAAGCTCTACTGGTTCTCCGGTGAAACTGAGGAAAACGGAAGAACCGTCCGTTACTGGGTGAAGAAGCTGGAAGGCATTCATCTGGACGAGTCCATGGAGTATTCCCTTGAGGACGGCACCAAGGTCTTCAACTTTACCCCGGATGACATCCCGGAGTATATCCCCATTTCCGGAACCGCCTTTGAAGAAGATTATTACTATGAAGGAGAGGACTGGATTCGTTGGGAGAGTCCGGAAGGGGTACAGTATGTGAAGATTCGGTACTGGAGCCCGAAAGAGGCATGAATCGATTTCTAAAAATTCTTGACATTTCTTCGGAAAGATGCTAGTATCTGCAAGGTATTAACCGAAGACAGCAGGTATCTATAGCTTCCATGGTCGTATATCGCAGTTTTTCTGCATCGAACGAAAAGCTAAAGGATCTAAAGAGCAATCGCCCGCCGAGGAAAGAATAAAGGATTGGCTTCAGAAATGAAGCATGGAATTCGTATTTTCATCCCCTGTCTTTGGCAGGGGATTTTTTAATTCTTACGGGAGTTTCGTGGAAACACAAAAGCCCATTCGCGTTAATACTTTCTAAAAATAAAGAAGGAGGAAACCGAAGATGGCAAAGGTTGAATTAAAGCAGCCGATTATCGACGAAATCAAGGGATTTTTGGACGGCGCTGTGGCAGCCACTGTAGTAGACTATCGTGGACTTACCGTTGCGGAAGATACAGCACTTCGTAAGGCTTTGAGAGAAGCAGGCGTGCAGTACAAGGTCTTCAAGAACACCCTGATTAAGAGAGCAGCAGAGGGAACGGACTTCGCTCAGTTGGATCCGGTTTTAGACGGACCTACCGCTCTTGCCGTATCGAAGGATGATGCTACTGCAGCAGCAAGAATTTTTGCAAAGTTTGCAAAGACCTCTCCCAAGTTGGAGTTTAAGGGCGCTGTTGTAGAAGGAAAGTTCTACGATGCAAAGGCAGTACAGGCACTGGCAGAGATTCCGTCCAGAGAAGAGCTTCTGGGAAGACTTCTCGGATCGATCAAATCCCCTGTTACAAACTTCGCTCGTGTGCTTAACCAGATTGCACAGAAGGACGGCGGAGAAGCTGCATAAGGCAGCTTAAAGAAGACGCTGAAGTGCGAATGAATGCATAGAAGTAGGGAGATTCCTGTTTTCGAGCATTCGAAAGAAAACGAATCTTTTTAGGACAAAGTCCTAAGGGCGAGACGCGGATGAAGTGATTCTCGTCAAAACCAAGGAACAGAATATTTCTGTTCGAAAAAATAATATTAATGGAGGAAAATACAATGGCAAAGTTAACTGTTGAAGAGTTTATTGCAGCAATTAAGGAACTTTCCGTAATGGAATTAAATGATTTGGTAAAGGCTTGCGAAGAGGAATTTGGTGTTTCCGCAGCAGCAGGTGTAGTAGTTGCAGCAGCAGGTGCTGGTGCAGGTGCCGGTGCAGCTGAGGAAGAGAAGACTGAGTTCGACGTTGAGCTTACTGATGTAGGACCAAACAAGATTAAGGTTATCAAGGTTGTTCGTGAGGCTACCGGTCTTGGACTGAAGGAAGCGAAGGATCTCGTTGAGGCAGCTCCGAAGGTTCTTAAGGAAGGTGCTTCCAAGGCTGAGGCTGATGATATCAAGGCTAAGCTTGAGGCTGAAGGCGCTAAGATTACTCTTAAGTAATTTATCTGAAAATGGATGTAAGAACGTGCTGCTTAAGAAACAGGACAGCCGTTCCGAAGATGAGAAGGTCAGGGTGCAAGCTCGGGCCTTCTTTTTATTCATAACGAGTATCGTGCGCAAAGCGTGCGATATCTCGTTTTTCTTTTTTGTTTTTTCTATTGTATTCCTGACGGAAAGAATGGCATACGATAAAGTGAGTTATATAATAATATATATTGGATATACAAAAAAGAACATCGAAAAAGATATAGTAGAGAACGGAAATCTCATTTCCGGATAGGCTTCATGTCATGTATACAGGAGGAAAATATGGAGAAGGCTATACATGAATACACAACATTGTCAAAATGGGGGAATTCCAAAGCAACACGAATTCCTGCAAGTGTTTTAAAGTTATTGAATATTGATATCAACCAAAAATTTTCAGTTTCTGTACAAGGTCAGTCCATTGTTTTGACACCGGAAACCAAGAAAGCAAGTAGTATTCATGAACTATTTGCCGATTGGAAGGATGATGGCCTTCGTCATCAAGAGTTGGACTGGGGTGAAGCAGAAGGAGAGGAGATGTCATGGTAGTTTCACAGGGAGATATCTTTTATGTTGATTTTAATCCCAGCCTTGGTCATAAGCAGAAGAATAGGAGACCGGCATTAGCTCTCAGTCATGATTTAGTGGCACACTTTGGCGGTTTAACCATTGTTGCACCAATTTCGTCAACAGAACAAAATTATCTCATGTATCATCTTCTAAAAACGACAAATGCAGTTTAGCTATAAAAGAGAGCAATCTGAGCCTTCCTCCCTCTTGACTTTCTCCATAATCGATGTTAAAAGTTATGAAGAACTAACCATTGTTAGCGTAGACTACATTGTATTAAAAATGGAAATAAAATACAAAAGGGTTAGCCTTGACTTAGTAATAATTCCTATTTTATACTACCGGTAAATTCATTAAACTATTGCTTCTTGGTAGAGAGAGTGAGCCGGTATAGTTGCATATAGGCTGCTTTTTTGATGAGGCAGAGTTTTGAACAGTCCTGTATATGGATTTACCAACTGTTATTATGAGGCAGCTGATAGCTCATTTTACAGAACGGAATAATTAGTAGATTGTATTTTTAAAGGAGGGTTTTATGTTTTTAGCAAATGTAGCATGGAAGAAGATTGGGATTTTTGCAGGCGGAATTCTTTTCGGTACAGCCGGAATGAAGATTTTGGGTTCCAAGGATGCGAAGAAGATGTACACAGAGGCAGCGGCAGCTGTGCTCCGCGGTCAGGACTGTGTTATGAAGGTCAGCACCAGCATTAAGGAGAACTGTGAAGACATTTATGCTGATGCAAAGCGCATCAATGAGAAGAGAGCGGAAGAGGAAGAGAAGTCTTTAATCTGTGACTGCGAAGCAGAGTGTGACGGCAAAGAAGTTTAATATTTAATCTTGGCGTATCGCTTGTAATACGAAATATCGTATGCAAGCAATTCGCTATTTTGTTTAGTTGATGAGTAAGGGAAAGGTAAGGGAAATGAAGTGTAAGATTTTACATGAATCCCGGGGTCGTATGAGGGTTCATGCTTTACAGCCAAGGATGACTGTGGAGCAGGCGGATATTTTAGAGTATTATCTGAAAGCCCAAGAGGGTGTTATTTACGCGAAGGTAAACGACAGAACGGCAGACGCCATTATTTCTTATGAAGGAACACGGGAGGGGATTATTCTTGCCCTCTCCCGTTTTTCTTATGAGGAGAATGTGGCACTTGTGCCGGATCATACCGGAAGGGCATTGAATCGGGAATATGAGGACAAGCTGGTTCTTACGGTGGTAAACCGTGTAGTGAATGTCCTCTTTTTCCCTGTTCCCTTAAAGCGAATACTGACGGGAATAAAGGCGATTCCGTATGTTCTTAAGGGAATGGGAAGCATTTTAAAAGGGAAAATAGAGGTTGCTCTTCTTGATGCGGTAGCGATTTCCGCATCGATTCTCACGGGAGACTATGATACGGCATCTTCAGTAATGTTCCTGCTCGGCATTGGAGAAATTCTGGAAGAGTGGACACACAAGAAGTCGGTGGATGACCTGGCTCGTACGATGTCTCTCGATGTAGATAAGGTTTGGACCTTGGTACAGGGCGAGGAAGTGCTTCTTCCTGTAAATGAAGTACAGGTAGGGGCGGAAATCATTGTCCGCACCGGAAATATGATTCCTTTAGACGGTAAGCTTTCTTCCGGAGAGGCTATGGTTAATCAGGCTTCCATGACGGGCGAGTCTGTGCCGGTTAGAAAAACAAAGGGCAGTTATGCCTATGCGGGAACGGTTGTGGAAGAGGGAGAATGCCGCATTATCGTGGAGAAAGAGGCAGGCTCCGGTCGCTATGATCGTATTGTGAAAATGATTGAGGAGTCGGAGAAGCTGAAGAGCTCTACGGAGGACAAGGCTTCGCATCTTGCGGATAAGCTTGTTCCCTATAGTCTTGGCGGTGCAGCTTTGGCTTATCTTTTTACTCGAAATGTGACGAAGGCGCTGGCCTTTTTGATGGTGGATTTCTCCTGTGCGCTGAAACTGTCTATGCCTGTTGCGGTGCTTTCCGCAATGAGAGAAGCCGGAAAGTATCACATTTCCGTAAAGGGCGGTAAGTTCATGGAAGTGATTTCCGAGGCGGATACCATTGTCTTTGATAAGACAGGTACCTTGACCTATGCAAAGCCCAGGGTAGAAGAGGTTATAACCTTTATGGGGGCTGACGAAGACGAGATGCTTCGTATGGCGGCGTGTCTGGAAGAGCACTATCCTCACTCTATGGCAAATGCGGTAGTAACAGAGGCGGAGAGAAGAGATTTACATCATGCAGAGCGTCACTCCAAGGTGGAGTATGTTGTAGCGCACGGTATTTCCAGCATTTACGAAGAGAAGAGAGTGCTGATCGGAAGCTATCATTTTATCTTTGAAGATGAGAAGTGTACAGTGCCGAAGGGTGAGGAAGCGAAGTTCCATGCCATTCCGGAGGAATATTCTTCCCTTTATCTTGCGGTGAATGGTCAGCTTGCGGCGGTAATTCTCGTATCGGATCCGCTTCGTGCGGAAGCAAAGGATGTTATTCGTAAGTTAAAACACTTGGGCATCAATAAGGTTGTGATGATGACCGGAGACAATAAACACACGGCAAAAGCGGTGGCGAAGAAGGTCGGTGTGGACGAGTTCTATGCAGAGGTGCTTCCGGAGGACAAGGCGAAGTTTATTCAGGAAGAACACAAGAAGGGACGCAAGGTCATCATGGTAGGAGACGGAATCAACGATTCTCCGGCTCTTTCCGAGGCGGATGCGGGCATTGCCATTTCCGCGGGAGCGGCGATTGCGAAGGAAGTTGCCGATATCACGGTGAAAGAGGGAGACCTTTATGAGCTGGTTATCTTAAAGGAAATCAGCAATCGCCTGATGCGCCGAATTAATGATAACTATCGCTTTATTATCGGATTTAACTCAGCACTTATCGGATTGGGATTCTTCGGAGTCATTACTCCGTCCGGCTCTGCACTGTTCCATAATCTTTCGACTATTGCGACCGGATTAAAGAGCATGACCGCACTTCTTCCGAAAGAGAAGAAGGAGGAAGTACAGCTTCTCGTACAGAATGCGAAGGAGCAGAATGAAAGTTTGGCTTTGGAAATGAACAAGTCGGCGTAGGGGGAACAAATTAGCGGCTCAATTAGCAACAGAGAAATAGCTTGACAGTGCTCTACGTGAAACCTACACTATAAGTGTGGGATATCCCACATCTTAAGGGAGGTGATTTTGTGGAAGTAGTTAAAGATTATGATGTTCATATTGATAACAAGAAACGTGTGACTCTTCGCGGTGCCAAATATCAGTATTACAATGTTCGTGAATATGAAAATGGATGTATTATGTTGGAACCAAGAGAACTTACCACTCCGGAAATGATTTCTAAAAAGACGCTGAGAGATATGGATCAAGCGGTTCATAACTTTCGTTTAGGAAAAGTATCAGAGCCGATAGATCTTTCTGACTTTTGAGGTATCAAGGGATGAGGTTCAATATAAGAATGGGTATATGGCCCGGATTCAAAGTCTATAACCATTATTGGTTTGGAACCTCATCCGGAAGATAAGAAGAGTGGAGCCTACGCTAGGATAGTTCTGTCAGACTTGCCACCGCTTGATAGGATATAATAAAGGAACTATTTGTTAAAGGTAAAGCTGATAGGAATAGCTATAGATTAAATAAAAGTATAGCAGGAGGACAGGATGAAACCGTATGAGAGTCATGAATCAGAGGAAAACTACTTAGAGGCAATTTTAATGTTATCTTTGGATCACAGAAAGGTTCGTGCCATTGACATCGCCAATATGCTTGGCTTTTCGAAGCCCAGCGTGAGTATTGCTTTAAAGAGACTGAAGGAAGAGGGTAAGGTGGAAGTGGATGAAAAGGGAGCTCTGACCTTGACGGAGCATGGACTTTCCATCGCGCAGACTACCTATGAGAAACATACAGTTTTAACCGATGTACTGGTGGCTTTAGGAGTAAACGCTTATTCAGCTTCTCAGGATGCTTGTCGAATTGAGCACGTCTTAAGTCCGGAGTCCTTTGGTAAGATTAAAGACTTCTATGTAAAGTGGAAAGAAGGGGCTTACAAAAAGTAGTTCTGAATAGTGGTAGTATAAGAGAGGAGCCGGCAGCTTTGCTGTCGGCTCTTTTTTGCTAAATATTTTTTACACATTTTTACAATATATTCAAGTGATGTTTTACACATTTTTTCAAGAATTCGAGAAAAAAATTACACATTTTTACATAGACTTCAAGCATTTTTGTAGCAGTCAAGAAAAGTAGACAAATTTATTGATAATAAAAGTAGACACCTTGAAATAAAAAAGGAGATTGCAAGAGCCTGAGTGAAAAATCAAGTTCCTCAGTTGACAATTAAGTTAGATGGTGCTAATTTATTAGATGGTTTTTAAATGCTAACCATAGAGTGAGCTTAGTTTGCTCTTGTCTGTTTTGGGACGGAAAAGAGCAAGAATAGCGAAAGGAGGGAGACTATGCCACTTACATTGGCCGGTACCGGTGTACCACTGGAAATCAAAAGAATCGGCGGTTCTGCGGAGATGAAGCAGCACCTGAGTGACCTGGGATTTGTGGTCGGAGGACAAGTGACTGTGATTTCTGCATCTCTTGGAAATGTCATTGTAAAGATTAAGGATGCAAGGGTGGCCATCAGTGAAGAGATGGCAAACAAGATTATAGTCTAGCGTTTCTAACGGGAAATGCTTATGAGTTAGTTCCAGAGTCTGAGTTGGTATTTAGCGGGTTAACACAAAATAATGTGCACTGACTCGTTACAGATAGGAAAGAAGGTGGAGGAGAGTATGACACTGAAAGATTTAAAACCGGGACAGAGTGCTGTGGTGAAGAAATTAACAGGAGAAGGCGCTGTAAAAAGAAGAATTATGGATATGGGTCTGACAAAGGGTGCAGAGATATTTGTGCGTAAGGTAGCCCCCTTGGGAGACCCTTTGGAGATTACCGTTCGAGGCTATGAACTTTCTGTTCGTAAGGCGGATGCGGAGATGATTGAAGTGGAAGAGAAGGTTTAGGAGGAAGAAGATGGCTGTAACAATAGCACTTGCCGGTAACCCGAATGCCGGAAAAACAACATTATTTAACCAGTTAACAGGCTCGAACCAGTATGTAGGAAACTGGCCGGGTGTTACGGTGGAGAAGAAGGAAGGTAAGTTAAAGGGACATAAGGACATCGTGATTGCCGACCTTCCCGGAATTTACTCCCTGTCTCCCTATACCCTCGAGGAAGTGGTTGCGAGAAATTACCTGATTAACAATAGACCGAATGCCATTTTAAATATCGTGGACGGCACGAACTTGGAGAGAAACCTCTACCTGTCCACCCAGTTAAAGGAGCTTGGCGTTCCGGTAATCATGGCCATCAATATGATGGACGTCGTAACAAAGAACGGCGATGTTTTGAACCTGGAAGCTCTCGGTAAAGCCATGGGTTGTAAGGTAATCAGCATTTCCGCACTTCGCAATCAGGGAATTGATGAGCTGATTTCGGTAGCGGTAGCGGAAGCAAACAGCGGTGCAGTACCTGCGATTGAACACCGTTTTTCTGAAAATGTGGAAAAAGCGCTTTCCGAGATTCAAAGTAAGATTAGCGGAGAAGTTCCCGAAGCGCTTGCACGATTTTTTGCTATCAAGCTTTTTGAAAGAGACGACAAGATTCGAAATGAGCTTCCGGAGAAGGCAAAGAATGTCGATGTGGAGAGTATTATTTCCGGAATTGAAAAAGAAGAAGACGATGATGCGGAGAGTATCATCACGAATGAGCGATATAAGTATATTCAGAGTATTATTTCTTCTGCTTATGAGAAGCGTGGAAAGACCGGTCTTACGACATCAGATAAGATTGACTCTATTGTTACGAATCGTTTTATTGCTCTCCCGCTTTTTGCACTCATCATGTTTGCCGTGTACTATATCTCCATTTCCACAGTGGGAACGAAGATGACCGACTGGGTAAATGACGTGCTTTTCGGTTCAGATCCGTGGTCCTTCTTTGGACTGGTTGATCTTCCGTCCATCCCGGGTGCGGTAACAAGTCTTCTGGAGTCCATGAACGTGAACGAGGCTTTACAGGGACTTGTGATTGACGGTATTGTTGCCGGTCTTGGTGCGGTACTCGGTTTCTTGCCGCAGATGCTCACCTTCTTCCTTTTCCTTGCATTCTTGGAAGGATGTGGATACATGGCGAGAGTTGCCTTCATCATGGATAGAGTGTTCCGTAAGTTCGGTCTTTCCGGAAAGTCCTTTATCCCGATGCTGATTGGTACCGGTTGCGGTGTACCGGGTGTCATGGGTTCCCGTACCGTAGAGAATGAAAGAGACCGTCGTATGACGATTATGACGACCACCTTCATTCCTTGCTCCGCAAAGCTTCCGGTTATTGGTTTACTTGCCGGCGCGTTATTCAATAATTCCGCATGGGTAGGCTGGAGTGCTTATTTCCTTGGCGTTTGTGCCATCGTGTTCTCCGGTATCGTATTAAAGAAGACAAAGATGTTCGCAGGACAGCCGGCGCCTTTCGTTATGGAGCTCCCGGCGTACCACCTGCCCCGTCCTATCGATATCTTAAAGAGTATGGCGGAGAGAGGAATGTCTTTCGTAAAGAAGGCAGGTACCGTTATTCTCCTTGCGACCATCCTGGTTTGGTTCTTGTCCAGATTTAATTTCCAGATGCAGTATCTTCCGGAAGATGACATGGATACATCCATTCTTGCCGCTTTTGGTAATGCTTTTACATGGCTCTTTGCTCCTCTTGGTTGGGGCAAGTGGAAGGCTGTAGTGGCAGCGCTTACCGGACTCATTGCAAAGGAAAATGTAGTAGGTACTTTCGGAACCCTCTTCCACTATCAGGGTGCAGAAGAGCTTGCCGAGTCCGGTGATCAGATTTGGGCACAGGTTCGTGAGTATTTTGGAAATGGTATCGCAGGATACAGTTTCCTGGCTTTCAACTTGCTCTGTGCTCCCTGCTTCGCAGCAATCGGCGCCATCAAGAGAGAGATGAACAATGGTCGTTGGACGATGTTTGCCATTGGTTGGGAGTGCTTCTTGGCTTACTGCGTATCTCTCGTAATCTACCAGATTGGCGGACTCATCGCCGGTGTTGTCAGCTTCAATTTCTTCACCATTGTGGCAATTGCGCTGATTCTGATTGGCATTTGGGGACTCTTCCGTCCTTATAAGGAAGCGGATACCCTTTCCGAGAAAGAAGAAAGAGCCGTAGAGAGAGCGATGGCTTAAAGGAATTTGCCTGATATTTCTTGGCATTTCTAATAAATTGAACTGTCCCCCCAGTATATATTGCAATACCCTCTTCCTGCTTCGCTTGAGAAGAGGGTATTGTGTTCTTAAGAAGTATTGCATTCTTAACAAGGCTTGCTTTCAGTGCATGCGATATAGGATTTTTTCAAAAATTTTATTTTTTCTTTCTATTATCTCGAGCGGGAATCCTCTATAATAGGAATTAGTTATTCAAAACTAATTCTTGCATGACTTAGTTTAGAGAAAATATATTTTAGAAAAAAATGATAAAAAAGGAGTGGGGATAGGAGTTTGGAATGCAGATAGAAATATAGAAGGAAGAATCCGGGTCTATAAGTTGAAAGACGGAAAGATAGAGAAATAGAAAGAAGGTAAAATAATGGGAAATATTGTGGTGATTTTGTTTGTGGCAGGCTTGATTTTCCTGATTATTCGCGCTTTACGGAAGGAACACAAGAGAAGCGGTTCTTGTGCTTTTTGCAGTTATGCGAAGTCAGGAAAATGCGATCATGTCGGACATGAAGAGTTGGATCATACGGACTTTCACCTTACGAAAGAGCAGCAGGCTATTCTGGACAGACATAGCAGGAATAGAAAGAAAGCATAGTAGTTTTGCCGGAATTTGGGTACAATACAGATAAGATTGCTGTGGTGGTTTGTAAAAGGAGCAGTTTATGTTGCGTATTGAATCCGATGAACTAAGAGTAGAGATAAAGGAAGAAGGAGCTGAGCTCCACTCTGTTTTTGATAAGACGAGTGGGCAAGAGTTTCTTTGGCAAGGGGGCGCATTGTGGAAGGAACAGGCGCCTGTTTTATTTCCCTTTATCGGACGTCTTCAAGGGAAATGCTATCTCTATAATGAGAAGAAGTACTCCATGGGCTTGCATGGCTTTGCTTGGGAAAATACTTTCCGTGTTGTAGAAAATGAACAGGAAAGCTGTATTCTGGAGCTTAGAGATACGGCGGTGACAAGACAGTCCTATCCCTTTTCGTTTCGCTTAAGAATGTTTTACAGGGTGGAGGGAAAGAGCCTGTTTATGGAGTGCAAGGTAGAAAATCTGGGCGTGGAGACCCTGTATTTCGGACTGGGATTACACCCGGGATTCCGGCTGTTTTCTTCGGAAGAGAAAATATCGGAGTTTGAAGTGTATTTTCCCAAGTTGAGGGAAACAAAAGCGGAACAGATTCTTTTTTCCAAGGACTGTTTCACAAAAAAAGATAGAGGAGAAATTTCCTTAGAGGAAAAAACGCTCTCGCTCACTTCCGCTTTATTTAAAAAGGATGCAGTGGTTTTATCCGGAACGGGATCCGCTCTTTTCTTCAGAAAGAAGGGGACAGAAAGAGGGATTTATATGGAATACCCGGACTATCCCTATATTGGCCTTTGGCAACCCTATGGGAAGGATGCGCCTTTCCTCTGCCTAGAGCCGTGGACCTCTCTTCCCGGAAGAGAAGGTATAGAGGAAGACATCGCGAAGAAAGAGGACTTCCTCTCCATCTTACCGGAAGAGGAAAAGTCTTTCCATTGCTTGATTCAACTGCTGTAGTCTACTCTCTTTACGAGCAATACTCGTGATGAAGAAATCAAAATAATTTTCTAAGCAATATAGGTCTGAACTTGGGGCACGCTCTCGCTAGCTTCGCCTGACTGAGCAGTGGTTTTGTTAACCACTGCTCACTTTGCTTCGCAAAGCAAATTCCTTCGGAAGTTGGTCTCGTACAGGACAACTTTTCTGATGAAAAGTTTGTCCTTACGTAGCGGATACTAAGCGAAAAACTGCGTTTCTCTTGTTTTTCGCAAGTACCGACGGGCTCAGACTACCCCGCATTCAGACCTATATTGCAAAGAATCTATTTATTATTTTGATTTTTTACAGCCCCTTTTGAGAAGAAAGAGCGCTAAGCTCTTTCTTTTGCTTCATTCTGCTCCTTTTTATAGTAATAGAGAATCACAAGGAGAGAAAAGGCTTCCGAGCAAGGGAAGGCAAGCCATACGCCGGTCATTTGCCAGATAGAGGAAAGGACCAAGGCGAAGAAGACGATGGCAAAGGTTCCTCGAATCAAAGAAGTGAGGAAGGCAGGCTTCGGGTTATTCGTTGCGGAGAAATAGGATACCAAAAGGGTATTGATTCCGACAAAGAAGAAAGCCCAGAAGTAAAGGTGGATGCCCTCTGCGGCATACTTGTGCAGACCTGCATTATTTTCACTGTTAAATAGAGAAATAAAGAAATCACTTTTGAAGTTTACGGTAAAGACAATGGTCAGGGAAAAAAGCAATGCGGTTACGATTCCGTATTGCAGATATTTTTTCAGGGCTTTATTGTCTTTTTTTCCGTAGCTGTGGCTCATTAGAGGTTGTACACCCTGTGCAAGACCGTTAAATATGGCGTTGCAGACTGCAGAGACATTGGCAACGACTCCATAGCTTGCTACTCCGATATTTCCGGAGATCTTTAAGATGAGCATGTTAAAGGTGGTAATGGTGACGGCGTTCGCGATTTCTCCGACAAAGTTCGAAAGACCGAGCTGACAGCAGGCGCAGAGATGCTTAAAGCGCGGTGTTTGCCAACCGAAGGGAATGGTATTCTTCTTACTGCAGTAGTGTAAGAGGCAATAGGCGGATCCCACGATAGGGGAAAGTCCGGTTGCCAGCGCTGCTCCGGCCATACCCATGTTCATCGGAAACATAAAGATATAGTCAAACACGATATTAAAAAGACTCGCGATGACAGAACCAATCATAGCATTGGATGGATTGTTGTCGTTTCGCACATAGGCTCCGGTGGTATAGTTGGCCATATAGAAGAAAGCAAAAGGGAGAATCGTCCGAACATAGGGGATTCCCAAGTCCTGAAGCTCCCGGTCCGCTCCCAAAAGCTGTAAAATCTGCCTCGGGAAGAAAAGTCCGCCAATCAAAAAAGGGATGCTGAATACGGCATTCCAGAAAAGGGCTTGTAAAAAGAAGGAGTTTACATCTTTGCCCCTTGCCTTACGGATACTGTATCTTGTTGCGCTTCCGATTCCGAGCATGGAGCCCAGAGCATTCATCATGCCGTAGAGAGGGAGTGCCAGATTTAAGACGGCAAGTCCGTCACTTCCGGAATAAGACGCAATAAAAAAAGTATCTGCCAGGATATAGACGGAAATACCAATCATGGCAGCAACACTATGACTTACATAATGAATAAAACGCTTCATATATTAACCCCTGATTAACTGAAAATAATGGAATGCCTTAACGGTGTTTTTGCAAAATCCCTCTTGCAGTAGTATAATAAAGCACATTTAGACAGTATCTTGCTATCCTAACATAGAATAGAGCGATTTCGCAAGGTTAAGCTTCTTTAGAAGAACTTTGTAAGCGGAAGGCACAGATTTGTGCTTTGGAATAAGCGAATTTTCTAAAAAAACGATGAAATCAATCGAAAGGGATATAGAGTAGTCGGATAGAAGCGGTAGGTTTGGTGAGAGGGAGAAATCAATGAGGAAGATTCTTACGGAGGAAGAAAAGTTCAGGCAGATGATGGAAGAGCCGGTACAGACTCTGATTCCGCGCCTTGCACTTCCGTCTATGGTATCGATGATTGTGGTGGCTGTTTACAATATGGCAGACACTTTTTTTGTGTCTCAGCTCGGGACTTCCGCCTCCGGTGCGGTGGGAATCGTCTATTCCATGATGGCGATTATCCAAGCTATTGCTTTTATGATCGGGATGGGCTGTGGAAATGAGATTTCCCGCCTGCTGGGTGCAAAAAAGCAGGAGGAAGCGGAACGCTTTGTAGCAATCGGTTTTTTTACGGAGCTTTTTCTCGGAACGCTTATCGCCCTCTTCTGTATTATTTATGTAATACCTCTTATTTATGCGCTTGGTTCTACAAAGACGATAGCTCCTTATGCTATAAGCTATGCAAAATATGTTCTTCTCGGGACACCCTTTATTATGGCGTCTCTCGGGATGAACAATATGCTTCGCTTTCAGGGAAACTCCTTCTATTCCATGCTGGGAATTGCTACAGGCGGCATCCTAAATATGTTCTTGGATCCGCTTTTTATCTACGGCTTTAAAATGGGAATCATGGGTGCGGCAGTTGCAACCACACTTAGCCAGATGGTTTCCTTTTTCATTTTACTCTATCAATGCAATAAGATGCCGGCTTGCATCAGTGTTTCCTTAAAAAACTTTAAGCCTAGTTTGAAACGTTATAGTCTGATTTTGCAGTTCGGGCTACCGAGTCTTGCCAGGCAGGGCATTGCCGGGATTTCTACAATCATTTTGAACTTTTCGGCACACCCCTATGGAGATGCCGCGATTGCCGCCATGGCAATCGTCATGCGTATTACGATGTTTTTAAATTCCCTTGTCATCGGTTTTGGACAGGGATTCCAGCCGGTTTGCGGTTATTGCTATGGGGCGAAAAACTACAAGAGGGTAGAACAGGCCTATTATTTTAGCTTGAAGGTATGTTTTCTTATGCTAATTGTTATGGGAGCGGTGGTTTTTTTCTTTGCAAAGCCGCTGATTACCGTCTTTAGAAGAGAGGATGCGGAGGTGATTCGCATCGGCTATCTGGCGCTTCGCCTGCAATGCCTTACCATTCCGCTTGCTGCGCAGATTACCATGGCCAATATGTTTAGTCAGACTACGGGATATCCGTTCCGTGCAAGTATTGTGGCTCTTCTTCGTCAGGGAATCTGTCTGATTCCGGTCCTGCTCATTTTGCCGCCTCTTTTCGGTCTCTTCGGTGTGCAGCTGTCTCAGCCCGTGAGCGATGTTTTTGCGGCATGTATTGCCTTTTTGATTACCGGCGGAATCCTGAAAGAGCTTCGGGCTAGATCGGATAATCCGGTAAAGACACAACAGTAGGACAAATCAGGGAAAAGGGGCGAAAGAACTGCTTTTGTAGCTTGTTCTTTTCAGAAAAAGTGATGTTTTTGGGAAATAGGGGGAATGATGTTTTCGTTTTTACTGCTAATCATTTATCTTTCGTTTATCAGTCTGGGGCTTCCGGATGCTTTACTCGGCTCCGCATGGCCGATTATGCATGAGGAGCTGAAGGTTCCTCTTTCCTATTCGGGTAGTGTGTATATGCTGATTTCCTGCTGCACAATTCTGTCCAGTCTAAAGAGCGAGAGCTTAAATCGGCGCTTCGGAACAGGTAAGATAACCGCATTTTCCGTATTGCTCACCGCTTTGGCCATCTTTGGATTTTCGATGAGTCGTTCTTTCTATATGCTGCTTCTTTTTGCCATTCCCTATGGGCTTGGAGCAGGTTCGGTAGATGCGGCTTTGAATCATTATGTTGCTTTGCACTATTCCAGCAGGCATATGAACTGGCTACACTGTATGTGGGGAATCGGTGCTTCAATCGGTCCCTACATTATGGGCTTTGTTCTGCAAAGGGGTTTTTCTTGGTCTAAAGGCTATCTTTTAATCGGGATACTCCAATCGGGTCTTACATTTTTGCTATTCCTAAGTCTTGGACTTTGGAAGGAGAAAGAAGATGCGAATGGCTTAGCAAAAGGAGAACTGCATGATGGAGCAGAAGTGCATTCGGAAGTAGAAACGAAAGAGAGAGCAGAAACAACTCCGGAAGCAAAAACAAATTCACTAATGATGGATACAGAATCGGAAGAAGGGAAAAAAGCAATGTCTTTTCGAGAGATTCTTCGGATTCCCGGTGCGAAGGAGTGCATTGCGAGCTTCTTTTTCTACTGTGCGATTGAGCAGACTATCGGACTATGGTCCGGCTCCTTTATGGTTTATTCCTTGCGTATTGATGCCAAGCTTGCAGCATCTTTTGTGGCTTTGTTTTATTTCGGAATCACCTTCGGGCGTTTCTTGGCCGGTATTTTTTCTGCAAAATGGAAGGACGAGGAGCTGATTTTGGGAGGAATCGCGATTCTTTTTCTGGGGATTGCCCTTCTTTTTCCGGCCGGTCTTTCTTCCGGAAAGCAGCTCTTCGGTATGGAGCTTCGACAAGTTTTTGTTATTCTCAGCCTCCTTTTTATGGGACTGGGCTGTGCACCGATTTATCCTGCCATCATTCACTCGACCCCCTATAATTTTGGAGCGGAAAATACCTCTGCCTTAATTGGAAAGCAAATGGCTTCGGCATACATCGGGAGCCTGAGTCTGCCTCCTGTTTTCGGTGTTCTGGCAAAGAACTTCGGAACGGGCCTTTTTCCGTTTTATGCTGTGGTTTTGGGGATTGCCATGCTATATATGTATAAACAGCTTCTCAAAAAGACAAAAGAGGCAAAAAGAAAGAGGAAGAAGCCGATTGTATCAGATGAAGCGTAAATATAGAATGGAAAGCGGAAGGGAAAATATAGAAAGTGGAAGAGTAAATATAGAAAGAAAAGTGGAGGAGTCAAAATGAATAAAGATTTAACTGCGAAATTAAAAGATAGTTTTATGGTGAATCTGGGAATTGTGATTGTGGCGGCGGCCATCTTCTTCTTTCAGGTGCCGAGTCATGTTGCGGTTTCGTCCATTTCGGGTCTGGCGATTATCCTGAATCATTTTCTGCCTCTCTCTGTTGCAACTTTGACCATGATTATGAATGTAGTGCTTCTGCTCGTTGCCTATTTCTTCTTAAGTCGCAGCTTTGCCTATAAGACGGCTTATGCGACGATTGTGCTTCCGGCCATTATGCTTCTTTTTGAGAAGTTGTTTCCAAACAATCAGTCTTTGACCGGAGATGTGCTTTTAGACGTGATTGCGTATATTTTCTTTGTAAGTATCGGTCTTGCGATTTTATTTAACCGAAATACCTGTTCGGGCGGTCTGGATGTTGTAGCAAAGCTCATGCAGAAATACCTTCACATGGAACTTGGGAAGGCTCTGGGACTTGCAGGACTCTTTATTGCTGCCCTTTCTATCTTTGCCTTCGATAAGAAAACGGTTATTTTATCGATTCTCGGGACGTACTTTAACGGGATTATTCTGGACCATTTTATCTTCGGACAAAGTATTAAAAAGCGGGTATGTATTATCACGGATAAGGCGGATCTGATTACGGATTACATCTTACATCGCCTGCATAGCGGAATGAGTGTTTATGATATTGAAGGGGCCTACAGTCATGAACGAAAAAAGGAGATTGTAGCGGTAGTGGACAGGCAGGAATACCAGAAGCTGATGAGTTTTTTAGAGAAGGAAGATCCGAAGGCTTTTATCACGGTGTATAATGTAGCGGAAATTCATTATACGCCAAAAAAATGGTAGAGCGGTCTTGTTTTCTCCTCTGCTTTGTCAGTATAATAGTCGGCGGTATTTTTAAGATGCATATCCGACAGAAGGAGCAAAAAGATGGAAGTGCTTAAGAAGAACAAGGGAAGAATTTTAAATTATTTGCAGATTATTTTGGGATGCTTTATTACGGCGTTCTCTGTGAACTGTATTCTGGTTCCCAACAAATTGTCCACCAGCGGAGTGACGGGTCTTTCCCAGATGGCGGAACGGTTCACGGGAATCAATTACAGCTATATTTATTATGTCTTTAGCATTACCATTTTGATTATTGCCTTCTTTACCTTAAGGCGGGAAGAGTTTATGAAGATTATCTTTGTCTCCTTCCTCTACCCGACACTTTTGGTTTTGACCGGGATGTTTCACTTTGTATTCGTGCAGGGGGAAATGTTTTTGGTTTGCATTTACTTTTCCATTTTCTATGGTTTGGGGTCAGGCCTTGTGCTTCGTGCAGGGGTGACCTTTGGCGGAACGGATACCATTGCGAGAATCCTGAATCGAAAGGTGTTTAAGGGAGTTGCTCTTAGCCGTGTTATGTTGTTTTTGGACGGCAGTATCCTGATTTCTTTGGGGTTTGTATTTAATAAGGATGTTGCTCTCTATGCATTGGTGAACCATGTCATCTGTATTTACATTATGGACTATATGCTTTTCGGTTTCCGGCAGAAGCTCTATAAAACGAATATCATTCCTGCGAGTCAGGATGACAGTGATGATATTACCCGTTATATCTTAAGCCTTGGCAGAGGCGTGACGATGTATAAGGCTGTGGGTGCTTATACGAAGTCGGATAAGATCATGCTTTCTTCTATCATATCACCCAGACAATCCGCGCTGATTCGGACTTATCTTGCGGAGCATTTTCCAAATGCATTTATGGAAGTTTCTCCCATTGTTACGGTTTACGGTACCGGAGAACGCTTTGTAAGGATTAAAGGGGAAGATTAATTCTACTTGTCGGGAAATGAATCTACATTTCCCGACATTCTTATTTAAACAGAAATAAAGCTACTATAGCCGGTAGAAGGAAGGATGAAGCGTTAGCTTCGATTTTCGGAGATTGGCTATAGGAGAACGAAAACATGGGGACGGAAAAGGCGCGTGGAGACGGCGAGGCGAAAAATAGTTGGAAAAACAATCAGCTGAATTATGCGCAGCTCGGAAGGCAGATTAAGAAATATCGCATACAGAAGAAACTCAGACAGAAGGACTTGGCAAGCTTGGTATATACAACGACGAATACTATTTCCCGCTTGGAAATCGGAAGTGTAGGATGTAGCTTGGAAATGTTACTTTCTATTTCCAATGTTTTGGAGGTCAGCCCGGATGTCTTACTTTTTGGAAATTTCAACCCTATGTTCAGCCGTTTTTATCCTTTCTTTTGGGAAATGAAGGATGCCATTTCCCAAAAGTTAGAAGAATCTCTGGGAGAAATATTTCAAAACTTGGATGAGAAAGAACAACTTTCTTCCGTGGAACGGGATTTTCAAGATTGGATTGGGCAATTCTCTGTAGCGGAGGGGGAAGCGATTGGAAAAGAAAATCCGGAAGGGGGATTCGGAAAAGAACAGTTTTTTACTTATGCTGCAGATGCTTTTTTATTTCCGAAAAAAGGGATAGAGAAAGAACGGGAAGAAAGAGAGGAAAAGCCGGAAACAGAGAAGAGAATTCGGCAGAGAATTCGTGTAAAAGGAGAGGAAAAGGACTAAAACCGGACTAAAACCGGATAGAGTTTTGCAGTGTACAATTTGTAAAAAAGCCTGCTTTGTGCTAGTATATAACCTTGGAATTGGACGTTTAGAGGGATATTCTTATGGGGTCGTATACTGTGTTACAGTGGGCTACTTTTTTTATGCTCTACTGTATTTTTGGATGGTGCTATGAGTGCACCTATTGCTCCGTTAAATCGGGACATTTGCAAAACAGGGGCTTCTGTCATGGCCCTTGGATTCCTATTTACGGGGTAGGATCTTGCTTGCTGGTTCTTTTAACGCACGGACATGAGGAGAATCTCCTCTACCTGTTTTGTGTGGGATTTATCGGAGGAACTTGTTTGGAGCTTGTCACGGGGGTGACGATGAACAAGCTCTTTCACATGAGGTGGTGGGATTATTCTCAGAATCCCTTGAACTTTCACGGCTATATCTGTGTACCTGCCTCGATAGGCTGGGGATGCGCTGCCATTTTTTTGATGCGGGTTTTACATCCGAGGATTTCCGCTATACCTGCGGATTGGAGCTATATTACTTTCGTGATTATTAATACGATGTTCTATACCCTTTTTGTGGAGGATGTCATCCTTTCCACAATCGGAGCCCTGGAACTCAAGGAAAGAGTTGCGCGCCTTGCCGCGAATTCAGAAGAGATACAAAATCTTCGGAAGTCAATTGCGGAGGTCTATGAGAGGCTCGCGGATGCAAGGGCGGAGCTGGAGCTTTCTGCTGAGGAATTTCGGACTGTACAAAAAACGGAGGGAAATGTTGCTGCGGCAAAGTTTATGGCCAGTACCGTGAAAGATTCCACTTTGGCTGTAGCCGGTACAGTGAAGGACTCTACTTTGGCAGTGGCAGACTCTGTAAAGAGTTCCGTTTCGGCAATGGCAAGTTCGGTAGGAGGAGCACTTTCCTTCCCCTCGACAAGAAAACTTAGAGACTTGGAAGCAAATAGAGAAAGACTGGAAGAGCGACTTGCTCTTTTGGAAGATGGAGGAAATGAGCATAGCGGCAAGATGCACTGGTGGATTAAAACCATGTTGCGCAACAATCCCGAGGCGGTTTCCGAGGATGCGGGATTTAACGACTTAAAGACAGCGGCTCTTAAACCTTTGCATGAAAAGAAGCAGAATGAGTCTTCTTTGGGAGGAAAAGCATGACTTTGGCACGAAGCATGAAGAGTCTTATGGAGGGAAACTCCGTAATTCGAAAGATGTTTGAACTGGGTCAGGAAATGGCGGAGAAATACGGAAAGGAACAGGTTTATGACTTTAGTCTTGGAAACCCGGTTGCTTCCGTGCCTTATGAGGTAAAGAATGCCATTATCAGCCTTTTGGAGAATCAGGACCCGCATGAGATTCACGGATACATGAAAAATGCCGGTTTTCCCGATGTCAGAAAGCAGGTGGCGGAGCATCTTGAAAAACGCTTTGGATTAGCTTATTCGGCAGAGAATATCTTGATGTGTAACGGCGCTGCGGGGGGCTTGAATATCCTGATGCGTTGTCTTCTGGATGAAGAGGATGAGGTGCTTTGCTTTGCTCCGTATTTTACGGAATATAAGGCCTATGTTTCGCATTACAAGGCGAAGCTTACCGTGGTTCCCATGAGAAAAGAGGATTTCTCCTTGAATCTGGACATGGCGGAGCAGATGATTAAGAGAAGAACCAAGGCTGTCATCCTGAACAACCCCAACAATCCGAGCGGAATCATTTACAGTGAAGAGGATCTGCGTGCTCTCACTAAAATCCTTAAGAGTGCAGAGGAAAGGCTGGGACACCCGATATATCTGATTTGTGATGAGCCTTATAGAGAACTGGCTTATGACGATAGAGAAGTGCTGTTTATGCCGGAGATTTATGAGAACAGCATTTACCTTTACTCCTTCTCAAAGACCTTGTCTATTCCGGGAGAGCGTATCGGCTATCTGGCTATCTCGGATAGAGTAGAGGAGGGAAAAGAGCTGATGGCTGCGGCGGTGATTGCCGGAAGAACCCTGGGATTTGTGAATGCACCTTCTTTATTTCAAAAGGTCATCGGACAATGCCTTGATGTAAAGGTGGATTTGAGTTTTTATGATAGAAATAGAAAACTGCTTTATACGGAGCTTAGCGAAATGGGCTTTTCATGCGTTCCGCCGCAAGGTGCTTTCTATCTCCTTATGAAGTCTCCTATGGAAGATACGGATGCATTTTTAAAGCTTGCAGAAGAGGAACATATCATTTTGGTTCCTACAGACGGCTTTGGCCTTCCGGGTTATTTCCGTCTTGCCTATTGTCTACCCTATGAAAAAATAGAAGCGTCCATCCCTGCATTCCGAGCTTTGGCAAAGAAGTGTCAGGAAAGAGTTTTACAGGACAAAGAGGAGCAGTAGAAAAGCAGAAAAACGAATAGGATTGTGGAAAGTTTGATAGGATATTGAAACGGCAAACAGAATTTTGGAAAAGACTATAGAACAGCAAAAGAGCAAGGCCTTCGCCTTGCTCTTTTCGCTATCATTTTGAAGGGGGCTCCGAAACCCTTATTTACAGGAGAAGGTCCCGGAGTTGAGTATGAAAAGCTTTTTTGTAGTTACATCTTATGTAACTGTGTATAGGATACTTCCCTTCTGTGATGAAATTATGTTTTATGACTTAAAGAAAAATAAAATATATAAAGAAAAGATTAGGGAAGTTAAAAAATTCTTACACTACGGATTGAAATTTTTTTCGTTTTAAGTACCTGCCTCGATTCTCCTTCACTACCTTCCCTTCCTTTGCGACAAGCTGTCCTCTTAAGTAGACTTCCTCGATCACACCCTGTACTTCTAAACCTTCCAATGGTGCATAGTCGGAGCGAGAAACCTGAGTTTCTTTGGTGATGGTCTTCTTTTTATTCGGATTAAGTATCACGATATCTGCATCGGATCCCTCCAGAAGAACACCCTTTTCCGGATACATGCCATAGAGCTTTGCCGGATTTTCGGAAAGAAGAGCACACATTCTTTCCTTTGTAATCCGTCCCTTTACCACGCCTTCGGAGAAAATCACTTCGCCTCTGGTTTCTACACCGGGCATTCCGCCGGGGATTTTTCGGAAGTCCTCCTTCCCCAAGCCTTTTTGTTCAAGAGTAAAGGAACAGTGATCCGTGCAGACCGTTTGGATTTCTCCGTCTGCAAGCGCCTTCCATAGAGCTTCCTGATCGGATTTCTTTCTAAGAGGCGGTGCAATGACATAGCGGGCGGAGGTCAGGAAATCTTCCGACTTATATAAGTCTTCTGTCATGGTCAGGTACTGAGGACAGGTCTCGGCAAAAACGGTCTGTCCTCTTTTTCTTGCTTCTCGAATCTCATTCAGTCCTTTTTCACAGGTAAGGTGAACATCAATAATCGGAGTATCCACTACATTGGCAATGTAGAGCATACGGTTAATGGCTTCAGCCTCTGCATCATCCGGTCTGGAAAGATAATGGGAAGAAACCCTTGCTTTCGTTTTGGGGTCGGAAATCAGTTCTTTTTGCAAAGCGGCAATCATGCCCGTATTTTCACAATGAACACCGGTAATGCCGCCTACCCTTTTCAGTTCCTCCAGGATTTCAAACATTTCTTCATCATCTACCTGAATATCGTAGGTCATATAGATCTTGAAGGTGCTTAATCCTTCATCCATCATTTTTTGACATTCCTTCTTGCTGCTCTCGTTCCAGTCCGTGATGGACATGTGAAAACCGTAATCACAGGAGGCACCCTTATCCGCCTTCTTCTGCCAGTTATGGAAGCCCTCCATGAGCGTTTCACCCTTATACTGTGTACCAAAGTCTACGATACTTGTGGTTCCGCCGGCTATAGCGGCCTTGGTTCCGGAAGGGAAGTCATCGCAGGTTACCGTTCCTGCAACATGCAGCTCAAAGTGAGTGTGACAGTCGATAAATCCCGGAAAGAGAAGCCTTCCTTCGGCATCAATCCTCTCGGGCTCTTCTTGCAGGCTTTCTAAAAAAGCCGTTTCTTCCTTCTGCTCTGATTCTCTGAAAATTCTTCTGATTTTTTCTCCTTCTATATAGAGATTGCCCTTAAAACTCTCTCTGGGGCTTACAATTGTTCCCTTTTCAATGCAAAGCATAATGCCTCCTTTTTCAGTTATCACTTTTGTTTCAAGCCGGGCCTACAGAAGCTCGGATATAGCACATTGTGTTTCATACATCGTATAACAGCTAAGATTCCGTAGATCATCGGTCTATACAGCGCTTTTCCACAAACCAGTATAACACTCCTCCCTGGAAGAAACAGTGGATTTATAAAGTATTTTTTACCGGATATAAATAGAGTAAAGATTTTATCAGTTAATAAAGAAATAATCAGTTGATAAAGAAATAAAAAGCACTGGACAAAGTTAGCTATTACTAATATAATCAGCATTATAGTTAGTTATTATAAACTAACTAAGAAAGGGAAAGTATGGAATGGAACGGATTTTTTTGTAGAAAAAAAAGCTCTGTCGAAGATTATGTGCGCGAGCATCTCTGCCTTAATGCTCCGGTGATTGCAGGTCTAAAGCCTGCGGCAATCTTTACGGTGAGCTATGAAGAAAAGAAAATGCTGGAGAGTTTATTTTCTCGCTACAATGATTTCCGAATAGAAACGCTTCATTCCGGAAAGAAGGAAAGCATCTTCTTGTATAGAAAGTCTGTGTTTTTTCAACATTTACAGAATAGGAACTTGCGGAGATTTCTTTCTTCTTTGGACTTGGGATATAAAGAGGATAAGACAGGGAACTATTTGTTTCTCTTTAAAGAGCGTTTTCGAAAGTACAAGGATTGTGGAGCGACTTTCCCCCATGAGGTGGGTATCTTTTTAGGC
Organism: Oribacterium parvum ACB1; assembly: GCF_000238055.2. Classification (GTDB taxonomy): domain Bacteria; phylum Bacillota; class Clostridia; order Lachnospirales; family Lachnospiraceae; genus Oribacterium; species Oribacterium parvum. The sequence goes on along the minus strand of NZ_KE148312.1, from coordinate 986,211 downwards.
TATCCTCCTGAGGATATTCGCATATACATGGAAGATCCGTACCGAAAAGCCAAGTTAACAGGCTACTGGAAGGTGTATTCAAACGAAGAAGCGGCTTTACAGCTTTTTCGTGCTTATGACTCTTGTATTCAGAAATTTTTACAGTTATTGGAGGACGGCTTTAGTCTACGGAGTATCGTGGAAAGCTACGGCTTGAGAAAGGATAAGGCGGCCTAGAAGCGATAGCTTTTAAAAATGAGTAAACTTAGCAAATCGAGAGCCTTGAAAAGAAAAGTATAGATAAGAGAAACGTTGCTATTGCAACAAAACAATCCTAGTAAAATAATAGGATATAGTTAAAGGAGAAGAAAATATTCTTCTACATATATAAGGAGGACATAAAATGATTAAAGTTGTATTTTGGAGTCAGACAGGGAACACGGAGGCTATGGCTGAGGCAGTGGCAGAGGGGGTTAAGGCAGCAGGAAAAGACGCAAAAGCAGTGAGCGTTTCCGATATTTCCGCGAAAGAGCTTTCAGGAGAGGAAGTATTTGCTTTAGGATGCCCTGCTATGGGAGATGAAGTCTTGGATGAAGGAGAGATGGAACCCTTCGTAGAGGAACTGATTCCGTCCATTTCCGGAAAGAAGATTGCTCTCTTTGGCTCCTATGACTGGGGTGATGGCGAGTGGATGCGCAGCTGGGAGGCAAGAATGAAGGAAGCAGGGGCGGTTTTGGTTGCTGAGCCGGTAATCTGCAATCTCACACCGGACGAAGAAGGGCTTGCAAATTGTAAGGCTCTTGGAGAGGCACTTGCAAAGGCTTAATGATTCCTTGAAAATAGAAAATTATAATCCTCCGACAAACGGGGGTACCTTTGGGATATAAGTCCTTGAAATTGGCTAAAGTCTATTAACAAGAGGGGTTCTGTGTATGCAGAGCCTCTTTTTTATTCATAATGGATATCGTGTGATATCTCGCTTTTGGACAAGTATCCATAGAAAAACGGAAAGGAATTGTTCGGACTGAATAGCCTGTGTTGTAGTGCAAGAAGACAATTATTTCAAAAAAATTAATAAATATACAAGAAAGTTCCTACAAAAATCTCTTTACTGCCTTTTTCAAAAGATTTAAGATTAAGTATCCATAAGATTAAAAATATTTAATCATATAAAAAGGGATTCCTTTTCGATTACAGAAAGGATGGAAAAATGGATCAGTTAAAAAATAGAGGTTTGGCCATTCCTTTGATTCAGGGAGGAATGGGGGTGGGTGTTTCCCTTTCCGGCTTAGCAGGCGCAGTGGCAAAGTCCGGTGCTATGGGCTGCATCAGTACTGCTGACTGCGGATATAAGGAAGAGGACTTTCGTCGTTCTCCGGAGGAAGCCAATCTTAGGGCTTTGCGGAAGGAAATCCGAAAGGCAAGAAAATTGAGTGAGGGAAGAGGACTACTCTCCATCAATGCCATGGTTGCCACAAAGCAGTGGGAGGATGCAATAAAAACAGCTGTAGAAGAGGGAATTGATGCCGTGATTTCCGGAGCGGGTCTGCCCTTAAGTCTTCCGGAATTTGTACCGGAGGGAAAGACTATGATTGCTCCGATTGTTTCCAGTGGAAGAGCGGCAAAGGTCTTACTGAAAACCTGGAGTCAAAAGTACAAGAGAACCGCGGATTTTATTGTCTTGGAAGGCCCTTTGGCAGGAGGGCATCTGGGATTTAAGGCGTCTGAAGTGGAGGAAGGGAAGGCAAAGTCTTTAGAGGAACTGATTCCGGAGGTCTTGTCCGTATTGGAGGGTTTTGAAGAAGAATATGGCAGGAAGATACCGCTTTTTGCCGCGGGAGGCATCTGGAGTAAAGAGGATATTATCCGGATGCAAGAGGCCGGATCTTACGGAGTTCAGATGGCTACCCGCTTTATCGGTACTAAGGAATGTGATGCAAGCGATGCTTATAAAGAATACCTACTCTCCAAAGAAGAAATGGATCTTAGTATAATTCATAGTCCTGTAGGGATGCCGGGGAGAGCGGTGCACAGTCCCATGCTGGAAAAGCTGGGACTGCTTGGAAGGATTCCGCCGAAACATTGCTCCCGCTGTATTCATTCTTGTGATCCCGGAACAGTAAAGTATTGCATCACCCATGCCCTGATTTCTGCTGTGGAAGGAAATATAGAGGAGGGACTCTTTTTCTCGGGAGCAAATATCGGAAAGCTTCGAGAAATTGTGACGGTACAAGATATTGTAGAAGAGCTTTTTTAGAAATCTCTTTTCCCTTCTGCTCTCCACTTTGCGCATTAAGCGGAATGTTCCTTTGTGTTCTCCGAAAGCTGTTCCTTCAGCCATTCAGCAAGAACTGTAGCCTGATTCAGTTTTTCTTCTTTTGAAGCAAAGAGGAGAGTAACCGCTTCTTTTTTTAGCTCTTCCTTCACGAGCCGGATAAAACTGTCTTTTTCCGGATTTTTTTCCAACTCTTCTCTGTAAAGCTCACGAAAACGGGTAAAAAGCTCCTCCTTGTGGTCGAACCATTTTCTTAAATAAGTGGAGGGGCTGAGTTCTTTGGCCCAGAAATCAATGGCAGCTTTTTCTTTAGCTATTCCTCTTGGCCAAAGTCTGTCGGTTAATATACGAAAGCCATCCGTGTCGGACTTTTCTGTGTAAATTCGTTTAATTTGAATTTGGTACATACTACACTCACTTTCTCCCGTTTTGGGAAAGATGCCGTGGAATGCATAGGAAAAACAAGTACCCAAGTGAATTCCGGAAAGTTTGTTTTCCTAAGAACTACACTGCTTAAATCGAGTATTATGTAAAATTTATTGTATATATAAATATATCATATGGAAAAACTATTTTCTACTTAATTTTTGGAGTGAAAGAAGAATACAAATTTTAAAAATTAAGCTTTTCTTGGAAAGAAAAAAGAACTGTAAAAAATCAAAGTGTAAAGAAATTTTGATTTTTACAGCTCTTTTTTCTGTTCTTACGTATTATGGCAAAATGGAGATTTACATACTTTCCACCCTGCTTTATGCATTACAAACTGTTTTGAACAACAATGAATTATAGGTTTAGGCCGTCTCCGGGAAGAAGAGCTTCATGTCGTCTTCTACGGTTCCGATTCCGGCAATACCGAAGTTTTCTACGAGAACCTTTGCTACATTCGGAGAAAGGAAGGCGGGAAGGGTTGGTCCAAGGTGAATGTTCTTTACCCCTAAGTAGAGAAGGGCAAGGAGAACGATAACGGCCTTCTGCTCATACCAAGCGATATTGTAAGCAAGCGGAAGCTTGTTTACATCATCTAAGCCGAACACTTCCTTCAGCTTCAAAGCGATTAAGGCTAAGGAATAGGAATCGTTACACTGACCGGCATCCAGTACTCTTGGAATTCCGCCGATATCTCCAAGCTCCAGTTTATTGTACTTATACTTTGCGCATCCTGCGGTTAAGATGACAGCATCCTTCGGAAGAGCCTTGGCAAATTCGGTATAGTAATCTCTCTTCTTCTGTCTTCCGTCACAACCTGCCATAACGACAAACTTCTTAATCGCGCCGGACTTTACAGCTTCTACTATCTTATCGGCAAGAGCAAATACCTGCTCGTGCGCAAATCCACCTACGATGGTACCTGTCTCGATTTCCGTCGGAGCCGGGCAGGACTTAGCTTGCTCAATAATAGCAGAGAAATCCTTAATCTCGCCGTATTTTCCGCCGATGTGCTTGCAGCCCGGGTATCCTGCCGCACCGGTAGTCCAAAGTCTGTCCTTGTAGCTGTCCTTGGGAGGCACAATACAGTTTGTAGTCATGAGGATTGGTCCGTTAAACGGCTCGAACTCCTCCTTCTGCTTCCACCATGCATTTCCATAGTTTCCTACAAAGTGCTTATACTTCTTAAAGAAAGGATAGTAGTGTGCAGGAAGCATCTCGGAGTGGGTGTAAATATCTACGCCGGTTCCCTCTGTCTGGTCGAGGAGCATTTCGAGATCCCTAAGGTCATGTCCGGAAACGAGAATTCCCGGATTTTTTCCAACACCGATATTGACGCTGGTGATTTCCGGATTTCCGTAAGTGGAAGTGTTGGCACTGTCCAGAAGAGCCATACCCTCTACGCCTGCCTTACCGGTCTCTAAGGTAAGGGCTACCAAATCGTCAACAGAAAGACTGTCGTCCAATGTTTTTGTAAGAGCCTTCTGGATGAAAGCATCAACATTGCTGTCATCCTTTAAAAGTGCATTGGCGTGCTTGGAATAAGCTGCAAGGCCCTTAAGTCCGTATGTAATCAATTCCCTTAAGGAACGGATATCTTCGTTTTCAGTAGATAAAACACCGATGCTCTGGGCAAAGATTTCGTAATCCTTCTCTGCAACTTCTACAGTTGCGGCCTTTGGAAGCTTAGAACTGTCGGAAAGAGTCGCTCTTACGGCATCCCTCATGGCGAAGGTTTCCTTGATATTTTCCACAATCGCATCCTTATCAAAGTTCGCATTGGTGATGGTGATGAAAAGGTTCATCGTTACACGGTGATTTAAGTCCGGAGAAACTTCCTTTCCTTCCGCTCTTGCCTCTTCGGCTACAGCAGATAAGCCTTTGGTGGCATAAACCAGAAGGTCCTGCATGGCTGCGACATCCGGCTTCTTTCCGCAAACACCGGATACGGTACAGCCGGAACAGTTGGCTGTTTCCTGACACTGATAACAAAACATCTTATTCTCCATTTTTTCCCTCCTAAGAAAAACAATGACTCAAAATAACTTTGTAGCGGAGCGAATATTTCACAGAATAACTCTGAAAATCTGCCCCTCTCACTCGATGCATTTCATTTTGCTATAAAGGGGAGAAAAAATGTGTTGCATGCGCAACAAACTAGAATTAGACTATGCATTAATTAAATACAATTTGAGATTGTCGAGTTATAAGTTTATTTTTTTCGGGGAGAAAGTTAAGGCGATAAGAAAGGAAGTCTATACCGGGATACCGATATTCGATTATGGGAGATGCTGTAAAGGAGAGACTATGTCAGAAGAAATGAAGGCCTGCTGTAATTGTGGAGGCGGATGTCAGATCATGGAAGAGAGAAAGAAACTGAATAAAGAGGAGGTACTCCGCTATTCGGATATGGAAATATTTAAGGGCATTGAGAAGGAAAATCTGAATGCTTTGCTTTACTGTATGAAAAGTTATGTGCGTTCGTATAAAAAGGGAGAATTGATTCACTTGGAGGAAAATCATGAAAAGCATGTGGGAGTAGTTCTTTTTGGCAGCATTCATATGATTAAGACGGATGTATGGGGAAGAGAAACTCTGCTCACTTATATGGGGGAGGGGGAAATCTTCGGAGAAACATTTGGAAACAGTGCATCCGAGGACGAATATCTTTCCTTTCTTTCCGCAACGAAAACGGAGGTGCTCTTCCTGTCATTTGAAAAGGCGATTCATGTCTGCAAAAACCAATGCGGCTTCCACTTCCGTCTGATAGAGAATCTCTTTGACTTAATCAGCAAGAAGAATATTCAGCTTATGGAAAAAATAGAGGTCACTTCCCGCGGAAGCTTACGGGAAAAGATTCTTGCATACCTCTCTTTGCAGGCACAGAAGCAGAAGTCAAAGTACATTGAGCTTTCCTTAAGTCGTACGGATATGGCACAGTTCCTCTGTACAAATCGTTCCGCAATGACGAGGGAGCTGGCTTCTTTAAAGGATGCAGGTATCATTGATTTTGACAGGAATACCTTTATTTTAAAGACGCAGAGAGAGATTTAAGAGATAGGATAAGCGTCACGCAATACACATTTGTATAAAAAAAGAAGGGGCACTACTGTTGTGGCGCCCCTTCTCTATTTAGTGAAGATACTTCTTTTCAAGGATTTCCAAAGCATTCAGGTACTTATCCTGTACACCTTCTTTCTTTTTCTCCGCCTCATAGACCTCACTCTTATCGTTGATAACTTGGAAGTCCTCTGTGCTCAGGCTTCGTTCCGCGAAAGGATAAACCACACTGTTTTCCTTTTCAATGTGAAGCTGTAAGAGGTGGGCATAAGCCATCGCGTAGGAGAGAATATCCAGCTTTAACTCCGGAGTCGGGGTTTTCTGATACTCATTTAAGGCTGTTTCCAGAGCAAGTACATCCGCTCTTCCAAGGTCATGCTCTACGAGCATTCCGTGGGTAACAAGCTTATCTGCTACGGGTCCCATCTTTTCCACCATAACCGGGAAGAGGAATTTTTCCTCCTTACCATGGTGATGTTTATCCGCATAGCCTCTGATGAAATCAATAATCTGTCGTAAATCGCTGTCCGGCACCTCTGCTCCGCCCATAAGCTGTAGGCAAATCTTGCGAACCACTGCAAGGGCTCTGTTGATATTGCTGTGCTCTTCTTCCATAATGGCAATACTTCTATTCATCTCTGTCCTCTTTCTTGTGGATTTGCCTATTGATACAGGCTGTAGTGCCATTCCTCGTCCGTGTCGAAGTGAAGGGCAGTTTCGGAGAGCATTCCCTCCATGATTTTCTTTCTAAGCTGATAGTAAACGGAAGGATCTCCGTTTACGGCAGTCCAGAAGGGAGCATGAATATCTTCTTCCTGTACCCAAGAGGTGCGAGCCGGATCCTGCTCCGTGATGACATTGACTCTGTCACAGGGCATACCGTTTAAGAGGGAATCGTCCATCTTCCTGTAAGCATCGGCCGCATCGGATTCAGGAGCAAGTGCCCGCTCTTTTCCAAACTGAAAGGCAATTTTTTCCAAATCGGAAAGTCTTTCCGGGTTTTCTGCCAGAATGCTTGTTACCAAAAGGGCATAACGTGCTTCTGCATCCTGTACTCTTTCCTGTAGCCAACCGTGGATATTCATTACATCAATCAGTTCATTTAAGGGACGAAGCTCCTTGTTTACCGTCTTCTCCTCCAAGTGCTTCTCGGAAAATACTGCCCAGCCGGATTTTTCACCATACTCCGCAATTTTCCGAATTAGCTCTTCCTGCAGCTGGATTTTATTATAAAGCCAATAGTGAATCGGTCCTAAAAAAGCACTCATTATTCAGAAACCTCACTTAACTTTGCGTTCAGGGTAGCCAGTACCGCATTCGGGTTTAAACCGTGTACCATGCAAGCGTCCTCCAGAGACTCCATCTGAGAGCTGGGGCAGCCTAAGCAGTGCATTCCTACCTCCAGTAAGGTGTCGATTAACTCCGGGTGCTCGTTTACAATTTGTCCTACTAACATATCGCTGGAAATCTTTGCCATTTTATTTTCCTCCTAAATCTTTTGTTCTGCTCCGTTTTTCTCCAAAGACTCATTCTGAGCAAAACTATTATTCTTTAAAGAGAGCAAAGGCATACAATGTCTGCCTTAGGTTGTTCTTCTAAAACCTGAAAACTCTCGATTACGGGAAACAGTATAGCAAATTCATATAAATTGTGGTGTTGCAAATGCAACATTTATAGTCTGCTGAAAATCACGATTGTAAAAAAGAAAAAAGGATGTCGAAAATTTGTGAAAAATAAAACCTAGTAAAACATCCTATTTTTTTACTTCTCAAGTATGAAGCTTTCCTGTATAATGCTTGAGGGCAAATAAAAGAAAATCATTATAGATATAATCGGGAGGGCTTCCCCTCCATAAGAATATGTATAGAGAAAGTGGATAGAGAAAGGAGTTTGTATGGCAAAAGCAGCAGAGGTAAAGAAACTGAACAGGAAGCTGATGGACTTTCTTGACGGAAGTGTCAATGCCTTCTTTGCAGTGGAAAATATGAAAAACATCCTTGTAGAGGAAGGATTCCTTCCTTTGTACGAGGGAGAGGACTGGAAATTAAAGAAGGGCGGAAAGTATTTTGTGACAAGAAACGGCTCTGCACTCATCGCCTTTGTCCTTCCGGAAAAATCCTTTAAGGGCTTCCAGATGATGGCAAGCCACAGCGATTCTCCCGTGTTTAAGATAAAGGGAGATCCGGAACTTGAAATCGACAAGGCATACATTCAGCTCAATGTAGAAAAGTATGGCGGAATGATTTGTTCTCCGTGGCTGGACAGACCTTTATCCGTTGCGGGAAGAGTGCTGGTTAAGAGTGTGAAGGGAGTAGAGACAAAACTTGTAAACATCGACCGAGACTTACTCATTATTCCGAATCTGGCGATTCACATGAATCGGGAAGTGAATGACGGCTACAAGTTCAATGCACAGAAGGATATGCTGCCTCTATTTTCCACTATCGAAGGAAAGGGAAGTTTCAAGAAGATTGTCGCGGATGCGATTTCCGTAAAAGAAGAGAGCATTCTGGATTGGGATTTATTTCTCTACAACAGACAAAAGGCAACGATTTTGGGCGGAAAGGAAGAGTTCATCGCAAGTGGAAGACTGGATGATCTGCAGTGTGCCTTTTCTTCCTTACAGGGAATTCTTGCCGCTAAGCCGAAGGAGAGCGTGGCACTCCACTGCGTTTATGACAACGAAGAGGTAGGAAGCGGTACGAAGCAGGGTGCGGATTCAAGCTTCTTAAAAGATGTACTGCATAGAATTCTCTATGCTTTCGGTATGGGAGAGGAAGAGTATATCAAGGCTTTACAGAACAGTTTCCTTGTTTCCGCAGACAATGCACATGCCGTGCATCCTGCACACCTCGACAAGGCGGATGCTTTAAACAGACCGTATATGAATAAGGGAATTGTACTGAAGTACAGTGCGAACCAGAAGTATACTACGGATGCCGTATCCGCTGCCGTGTTTAAGAGCTTCTGTGAAAAGGCGAAGGTGCCTTACCAGAGTTTCGCAAACCGTTCCGATATGCTTGGAGGTTCCACACTGGGGAATATCTCCAACAGTCAGGTGGCATTAAACACCGTGGATATCGGACTACCTCAGCTTTCCATGCATTCCCCGTATGAGACGGCGGGTGTAGAAGATACCTACTATCTTGTAGAAGTGGCTAAGCTGTTCTATTCTTCTTCCGTACTCGGAAGAGGAGACGGGAATTTGGAAATTAAGTATTAAAAATGAGTAAAAGGGTGTTTTTACAGGAGAGGAGCAGTCCTTTACTGAAGAAACTATATATTTAAGAAATAAAGGAGAGAGTATGGAACAAAAAAAGATTAGTTGGAAATTGCTCGCATTTATGGCATTTTCTACGGTTTGGGGCTTTGGTAATGTGGTAAACGGCTTCGTTTGGTTTAATGGAATTCAGGTTATTTTCAGCTGGATTTTCATGTTTGCCTTATACTTCGTGCCCTATGCATTAATGGTTGGAGAACTTGGTTCCGCATTTAAGAATGCAGGTGGAGGAGTGAGTTCCTGGATTCGCGAGACCATGGGAACCAAGATTGCGTACTATGCAGGTTGGACTTACTGGGCTTGTCACATCACCTATATTGCCAGTAAGCCGAGTGGCGGTTTGAAGGCATTGTCTTGGGTGATTTTCCGTAGTGCGGAGCTCTATGATCGTTTGCCGAGTATTTACATTCAGCTGATTACCTTTGCCCTTCTTTTAATCTTCTGCTATGTAGCAAGTAGAGGTTTAAATCCTTTGAAGAAGATGGCAACTTTGGCAGGTTCCAGTATGTTTGTGATGTCTTTGCTTTATATCGTGATGATGTTTGCAGCTCCGGCAATCAATCCGAAGGCAGACTATGTGAGCCTTGATTTCAGCTTAAAGAACTTGATTCCGAATTTCCGTTTGGAATATTTTACCTCCCTTTCCATCCTGGTTTTTGCGGTTGGCGGATGTGAGAAGATTTCTCCGTATGTAAATAAGGTAGAGAACCCGAGTAAGGGATTCCCGAAGGGAATGATTGCGCTGGCTATCATGGTTGTGGTTTGTGCTATGCTCGGAACCATTGCGATGGGTATGATGTTTGATCCGACTGTGATTAATGCTTCGGAAGAGAGCTTTAACTCTTATGCGGCAAACGGTGCTTACTGGGCATTCCAGCGTCTGGGACAGTACTATGGCATTGGCGATACTCTTTTGGTGATTTATGCACTTTGCAATATGATTGGACAGTTTGCAGTTCTCATTATGAGTATCGATGCACCTCTTCGTATGCTTCTCGATAATGAAGATACAAAGCAGTTTATTCCGAAGAAGCTCTTAAAGCAGAATGATGTTGGGGCTTACACAAACGGTATCATTATGGTAGCTGTACTGTCCGGATCTATCATCTTGGCACAGTCCTTTGTTCCGGGCGCCGCAGCGGTATTAAAGCAGCTCACTAAGTTGAACTCCGTATGTATGCCTCTTCGTTACCTTTGGGTATTTGCTGCCTACATTGCTCTTCGTAAGGCCGGAGATAAATTCCATCCGGAATATCGTTTTGTGAAGAATGATGCTGTGGCTCTGGCTTTCGGCGCTTGGTGCTTCTTGATTACTGCCGCAAGCTGTCTCTTAGGGATGCACTCCAAGGATACATTTACCATGGCATTGAATATAATCACTCCCTTGGTGCTTTCCATTCTGGGTATCATCATGCCGCTTTTGGCAAAAAATGAAAAACAAGCGAATGCTTAATTCGACTTTGCGGAAAAATATTATATTTTTCCGCAAATTTGTCGTTATAGACCTTTAATACAAGGATGTAGAAAGGATTTTGGCCATGAAGGAAAATCGGGAATGTTATCAAAATCGAGAGCTGTCTTGGCTTTTGTTTAATGAGCGTGTTCTAAATGAGGCAGCCAATCCTCGTGTGCCTCTTATGGAACGTCTGCAGTTCGTCTCCATTTATCAGACCAATCTGGATGAGTTTTTTATGGTTCGTGTGGGCACACTCATGCAGCAGATGGAGAATAAAAAAACAGTCAAGGACAATAAAACAGGCTTAAGCAGTAAGGAGCAAATCAAGCTTATCTTAAAGGAAGTGGAGAGGCTTGAGCAGAAACGAAAGGAGATATATACCCAGCTTATGGGGGAGCTTGAGCCGGTAGGCATTCATATTATCAACTTTCAAAAACTGTCCAAACAAGAGCAGAGCCAGCTTGAGGCATACTTTGATAAGGCAATTCGTCCGTATCTTTCTCCTATGATTGTAGGGAAACAGCAGCCCTTCCCCTTTTTACAAAACAGTGAGCTTTATGCGGTGGCCCGTCTGGAAACAAAGGGCGGAAAGAAAAGAATGGGGATTGTTCCCTGCTGGAATCCGGTTTTTAAGAGATTGATAGAGATTCCGGGAAGAAAGGGCTACCACATGCTTTCCGAAGAGCTGATTCTCCACTTTGTTTCGAAGCTGTATCCGGCGTATACCATTCGGGAGAAATCCATCATCCGCATTACAAGAAATGCGGATATTGATGCAGGAGACGTGTACGATGAGGATATGGATTACCGAGGAATGATGGAGCAGCTTTTAAAGAAAAGAAAGCGCTTAAATCCGGTAAGACTGGAACTTAGTAGGGAGCTCCATAAGTCGGTTAAGAAGAAGCTGGCTACGTATTTAGGGATTTCGGAAGACCATGTTATCCATTGTGAAACGCCTCTTGACCTGTCCTTCCTCTTCACTCTGCAAAATGCCAAGAGAGAACATCAGGAGATGTTTTATCCTCGCTACAGCCCGAGAATGAGCGGAAAGATTCGAAAGGATGAAAATATCATTCATCAGATTGAAAAGAAAGATATCCTTCTTTCTTATCCGTTTGAGAGTATGAAGAATTTTATCGGTCTTTTACAGGCTGCGGCAGTGGATAAGTCGGTTCACTCCATAAAGATTACCCTTTATCGTATGGCGAGCCACAGTCAGATTGTGGATGCGCTTTGTGAGGCTGCGGAAAATGGAAAGGAAGTCCTTGCTCTTGTGGAATTAAGAGCAAGGTTCGATGAGGCGGCGAATATCGAGATGTCAAGACGCTTGGAGGATGCGGGATGCCAGGTAATCTACGGTCTTCCAGCTTATAAGGTGCATTCCAAGCTTTGCCTTATTACGAGAAAGACCGAGGAAGGCGTCTCCTTCATTACCCAGATTGGAACGGGAAATTATAATGAAAAAACGGCCACTCTCTATACTGACCTTTGCCTTATGACGGCCAACAGAGAGATAGGAGAGGATGCACAGGAAGTTTTCCGTACTCTGCTTCTTGGAGAAACAGTAGAAAAGAGCTCTGCCCTTCTCGTTGCGCCAAAAGGCTTGCAGAATGCCATTTTGGAAAAAATAGAAGCGGAAGGCAGAAAGGCGGAGGAAGGAAGAGGCGGTTATATCGGTTTAAAGCTAAATGCACTGACAGACAAAGACATTATCGATGCTTTGATTAAAGCCTCTCAAAAAGGGGTAGTGATTCAGCTGCTGATTCGAGGAATCTGTTGCCTCATTCCGGGTATTCCCGGAAGGACGGAGAATATCCGGATTCACAGTATAGTGGGAAGATTCCTGGAGCACTCCCGCATCTATCGATTCGGGCAGGGGGATGAGGAAGAAATCTATATTGCCAGTGCGGATTGTATGACCAGAAATACGCTCCGAAGAGTGGAGGTTGCAGCGCCGATACTCGATGAAGAAAATAAGAATCGTGTGCGGGAGATTTTCGACCTTGGCTTTAAGGATACGGAGAAGGGGAAATGGCTTCTTTCCGACGGTTTCTATCATGACCCGGAGGGCTTGGGAGAGGAGCGCTTTGACTCGCAAGACTACTTCTACAGAGAAGCTTACAGAAATGCGGAGTAGGACAGAATGCTATTTATTTTTGCAGCACACTACGGAGAAGTAGAAAATATAATTCAAGCATTGAAGATGGGGAAACGAAAAACTTCGTTTCCCTTTTTGCAGTATTGTACGAGTGAATTTAGCGAATCCGAAGGAAGGATATTGCTGACTATCTGCGGAGAAGGGCGAAACAATGCAGCGGCAGCAGTTTCCGCGACCTTGGCAAAGGAGGGAGCAAAGAGAGGGGATATTCTCTTATCCTTGGGCAGTGCTGCAATCCTGAAAGCACCACATACCGCCGAGGGAAGCTGTTTAGGAAGCTGGTTCTTGATTCATGCCCTTCAGGAATGGGCAACGGGACGACAGTTCTACCCGGATATGCTTTACGCCTTTTCCTTTCCGGAGGCAAGACTTATCACCGGAGACCAAAGGCTTTCTTGGAAGGATGCGGAGATATTAGGGAGAGGTCTGCCTTACTTGCCTGACAGAGGGGAATTAAAGGCTTCTCCGGCAAATGCTTCAAAGAAGAGAACAAAAGGAAGTTCTATAAAATTCTCTAAAGAAATACCCTATCCGGAAGAAATTTTTCTTTATGATATGGAATCGACTGCGGTTTTCCAAAGCGGATATAGCTTTCTTTCTACGGAAGATATGTTCATTCTTCGCTGTGGAACGGATTTTGGGCTGAATTTTGCAGGGAATACAGCGGAAGAAAGCGAGAAAGAGCAGTCACAGAAGCAAATAAACAAAGTGAAAGAAGAATTTCGGAAACTTCTGAAACGGGAAGAGGAACAAGTTCTTTCTTTTATCCGGATTTTGGATGAAATCAGTCTGAAAAAAGAGAAAGAAAGACAGAAAGAGGAGGCGTTTTTGTCTGAAGTGCAGCTTCTTTCTCAAGAACTTCGCCTCTCCTTTGTCTTGGAAAAGAAACTGGAAAAATTGCTTCACTATGGAAAGAGCATTCATTTTTCTTGGAACAAGTATTTTCAGAAGAAAAGACAGGAAGGCTTTCTTCCTGTTCGGGATAAGCGAGGGGGACAGAAGATTTTGCAGGAGCTGGAAGACGATTTACTCCATTTCTCCTCCACTACCGAAGAGGACTTTCCTTGCTTATTGGAGACGAAAAAAGAAGTGGAAGATAGAGGAGGAGAGGAAAGAAAAATTCCATATGCTATATCGAAAGAGGAGGATCCTCTTCCTTTCCACCCGCATTTTTCTCATATTTATGTAGAAAGGGAAATATGGGGACATGCGGATGTAGAGACAATACTGAAGAAATTCCCCAAGGCTAAAATCATTCTCATCCGGCATTATAAGGATCTCTTTAACAGAAAAAAACAAAGTCGATTTATGCAGGAGCGGAGCAAAAAGCTTATATTGGCAACAAAAGAAGGGCAGAGAATCTATCCCGGTGCGCCGGTTTGTCAAAGTTTTAGTGAGACACAGTTTTGCTACAGTTCTTTGATTATGAACTGCCCATTCCACTGCGAATATTGTTATTTACAGGGAATGTACCCTTCCGCAAATCTGGTCCTTTTTCTGAATATAGAAGATTATTTTCAGGATTGCAGAAAGTGGATTCGAGAAAAGGGAAGCTTATATCTTTGCATTTCCTATGATACGGACTTGTTGGCCTTAGAGGAGATTTTCCCCTATGTAGAAAAGTTCTCCCGTTTTTTGGAAGGAGAGGAGAAACTTCGCATTGAAGTGCGGACCAAGGCGGGTGGAGAAGCCTTATTTCGGAAAATCAAGAGAGCACAGCTTTCTGCCGAGGCAAGGAAAAGACTCATCTTTGCTTTTACAGTCTCTCCGGAGGAAATAGTACAGAGAGCGGAGCACAGTTCCGCAAGTCTTGAAAGTCGTCTAAGGGCTGCAAAATTGTTGATAGAGGAAGGATATTCTATTCGACTCTGCTTTGATCCGATGATTTACCATGAGAAGTGGAAGGAACTTTATAACGTGTTTTTGGATACTGTTTTCCGAGAAATTCCGATGGCCAAGCTCTACGATTGCAGCGTGGGGAGCTTCCGCATTTCAGAGACCTACCTTAAGCCTATGCTGAAAGCCTTTCCTCAATCTCCGTATACTGTATTTCCTTATGAAAATACGGGAGGGTATTATCATTATCCGGAAAAAATAAAGGAAGAGATAGAAGGATTTCTCCTTCATAAGCTGGAAGAAAACATGCCGAGAGAGAAAATATTCAGATGGAGCGAAGATGTTGAAGTAAATCACGAACAAGAGCAATAAAGCTTGTCTATGAAGATTGTTTACAGGGTGGAATGGGGAGTAAAAAATGACAGAGAAAAAAGAAAGCGTGGAGAATCGAGTTGCTTTAGTGACGGGAGCTTCCGGCGGGATAGGCTATGCTATTTCGGAAAAACTCTGTGAAATGGGCTATCAGGTCTATGGGATAGGCAGAGATTTTGAAAAGCTATCGGAAGAGCAGGAAACCCAATTATCTAAAGAGCAAGCCTCTAAGCTATTTGATGAGCAAGATGAGAAGCAAGCAAACAACAAGCCGGAGGACGGGCCATCTAACAAGATGGAGCTTCCTTTTATTCCCGTAAAACTCGACTTACGGGATAATCAGGCGGTACGGGATTTTTGTCGTTCGTTTCAGGAGAAGAAGCCGGAGCTTCTTATTCACTCCGCAGGAGTAGCCTACTACGGCTTTCATGAAAGCTTGAATCAGGAGAAGATTTCGGAGATGATGAAAGTGAATTTGGAAACACCTCTGTTCCTTAGCCAATTTTTTCTTAGAGACATCAAGGAAAAAAGAGGGCATATCTTCTTTATATCTTCTGTGACCGCCCTTCATGAAAACAGCTACGGGGCAGTTTACGGAGCAACAAAGGCGGGGCTTCTTTCCTTTGCAAGGAGTCTTTTTGCAGAAAATAGAAAGTCGGGACTAAAGGTGCACAGCATTTTACCGGATATGACGGATACCGATTTATACCGCAATGCGGATTTTACGATAGGAGAAAACAGAGCGAGCTATCTCCTTCCCTCCGATGTGGCATCTGCCGTGGAAACAATTCTTAGACAGAGAGAGGGTGTGGTGCTGGGAGAAGTCCATTTACGCCCGCAGCTTTTTCAGGTAACGAGAAAGCCCGCAGATAAAAGATAGAAGAGCCTTGAAATTGCAATTTTTTTCAATTTGTAGAAATTTTTCAATTTGTAGAATTTTTTATCTATAGAATTAAGAAGGATGTTGCAGGAGGGAGTACTTCCCCGGATTTTGTAATACTACATACTGAATACAATATTTTTTTAAAATTGCTTATCATTCTTGAGGCTAGTTTTAGAGCGTTCATTTCCTTGTTTTATATTGAAAATTGTTGAAACATTCATTAAACAGAGCGATATTTTTATGCAAAATAACGATAAAAAGAAAAAATAACCTAATTCAGTACCCTTTTTCCGTGAAATCTTCTTCTTGCGAGAGAAAAACCGAAAATTTATAATATTTGCAGTAAAAACAGGAGAAAAAGAGTGGAGGCGAATTATGGTTAGTTTTTTTGTATGTCTTTTTATTCTGATTATCGGATATTTTACCTATGGTAAGTTCGTAGAGAATACCTTCGGTCCGGACGACAGAGAGACGCCGGCAGTGCGCATTAACGACGGTGTAGACTATGTCGTCATGCCGGAATGGAAGTTGTTCCTTGTACAGCTCTTAAATATTGCCGGTTTAGGACCGATTTTTGGAGCTTTGACAGGTGCTGAGTGGGGGCCGGTTGTATTTTTATGGATTACCTTCGGTACGGTTTTTGCCGGCGGTGTGCATGACTATTTTTCCGGAATGCTCAGTGAGAGATCAAACGGTGCATCCATTTCCGAGGTTACCGGTAACTACTTGGGACTCGGTATGAAGAATCTGATGCGTGTGTTCTCCGTAGTGCTTTTAATTATGGTAGGTACCGTATTTGCTGTAGGCCCTGCAGGACTGATTGTGACCTTGATTAAGTCCGGCGGTTCTGCAAATGCTTTACTTACTAGTAAAGAAGTTTGGCTGTGGATTATTCTGCTTTACTATTTAATTGCAACGTTCTGTCCTATCGATAAGATTATCGGAAAGATTTATCCCGTTTTCGGTATTTGTCTGATTGCCATGGCAGTCGGAGTGGGAATCGGTATCTTCTCTCACGGTTTTGTGATTCCGGAGATTTTTCAGCATTTTAGAAATGAGCATCCGAGCGGTCTTCCGATTTGGTCTTTTATGTTTATTACTGTAGCCTGCGGTGCTATTTCCGGTTTCCATGCAACACAGTCTCCGCTTATGGCACGCTGCATGAAGAGTGAGAAGCAGGGACGAATGGTTTTCTATGGTGCCATGGTTGCAGAGGGTATTATTGCGCTCATCTGGGCAGCAGCAGGCTGTGCCATTTACGGCGGCGCGAAGCTCTTGGAAGCAGGTGGAGGAAATTCCACTACCGTTTACGACATCTGTAAGACTACCATGGGATCCGTGGGAATGCTGCTTGCCATGATGGGTGTTATCGCTTGCCCGATTACTTCAGGAGACACGGCTTTCCGTTCCGCTCGTCTTACTGTTGCGGACTGGTTCAAGATTGACCAGAATGATTTCAAGAAACGTGGTCTTTTGACCCTTCCGATTCTTGGTGCCGGTGCAGTTATTTCTCACTTGGATTATGCGATTGTTTGGAGATACTTCAGCTGGACCAACCAGACATTGGCTATGATTGTTCTCTGGGCTGCGTCCATGTATCTCTATAGAGAGAAGAAGAATTATTGGATTACGGCAGTTCCTGCAGTGTTCATGAGTGCGGTTTCCATGACCTATTTCTTCTGTGCACCGGAGTGCTTGGGTGCTTTTGGGCTGACCACTACTGTGGCTTATCCGGTAGGAATTATCCTTGCGGCAGTTTTCCTCATTCTCTTCTTAAGAGCAACGAAGAAGCCGGTTTCCGGAGAAGCTAAAGCATAAGGGATTTCCGGACTTGCTGCTTTTCGGAGTTTCTTTTAAGTGAAAATATCTAGAAGGAGCATGGTTTACAGGAAATATTGAATCAATAGTAAAATTTTCACCTCGCTTTCTTTAGAGGAAGCGGGGTATATTTTTCTTTATCTATAGAATTGTATTCGGATAGAAAAGTGATGAGATATTGTTTCATGGTATAGAAAGGTGAGGCTATGAATTTTCCCCTAAGTGAGAAAAAGTTGGAAAAGGATATTTTAAAAAAGGATAAAAGGGAGGCACTGCGTATCGGAGCGATAGGAATCGGAGAGAAAGCCCTCTATTTAAACTCCTTTTATATTGACAGGATGTACTACATACCGATAGAGGCGGTAGAGCGTGTGTATAAACGTGTTGCCATGAGTAAGGGCGGCTTTTCCGGAAAGGGAATCTTTGCAAGCTTGTCTTATCTTGTTGTGGAGTATGACGGAGGAAAAGAAAAGGCCTGCCTCATTCGAAAGGAGTGGAGGGTGGATGAAGCCCTTTCTGAAATAAGGAAACGTTTTCCGGCAATTCCTACCATGAGCAAACGTGCGGAAGAAAAGCTTCGTGCAGAGGAAGCGGAAGAAAAAGCGAAACTCCTTCCGAAGCTTTCAGAAGAAGCGGAAGGAGCCCTTTCGGAAATAGAAAAGGCAGAGGCGATTTTACTAAGACGGGAAGATTTATATCAAAGCCTTGCCGTGCAGGCAAAGCGGGAAAGAATGGTACAAAGTACAAACCCCTATTATGGACATTTTGCTTTGCTTCTTTTTCTGGGAGCGGTATTGTGTCTTTTTTCGGCATTTTTCCTTTATAAAAATGGAGAGCAAAGTCTTGCAATCGTCCTTCTTGGTTTTGCTTTGATGCTTCTTATGATGGGACTTCGCGTCCGACCGACCGGAAAAAACAATCGGGAAGCGGTGAAAAAGGAGTATGAAGAATCGATTCGAAAAATGAAAGACTATCTGTCCGTAGACTTTCCTCTTCCTCCGCAGTATGCCCATCCTTTTTGTCTGGAGTGGATGCGGCAGAGTATTCTGGAGGGTAAGGCAACAACCGTGCAAGAGGCATATTTGCTTCTAAAGAAGGAATTAAAAGAGCTCGACAGCACAAAGCAGGTTTCTCAAAAGGTCTATGACCGTATTATCATAATTAAACCGATGTTTTTGGCGGCGGGATATGAAGATTAATTTTAGGCATGGAAAGAGCCAAATCAACCCTTGCGATTCTGATTTTCATGGGGTAAAATCAATAGATAGTTTTTTAACAGGATATATTCTAAGGAATATATAGGGAAAATGTGTTTAAAGAAAAGACGAAATCGCTTTTTAATAGAGGGGGGACTATGGCGGATAAGAAATTGGTGGAGCAGATTACTTCCAGAGAGGAAGATTTTGCGCAGTGGTATACGGATGTAGTGAAGAAGGCGGAGCTGACAGATTATTCTTCCGTAAAAGGCTTCATGGTAATTCGCCCTGCAGGCTATGCCATCTGGGAGAGAATCCAGTACGAATTGGATACCCGTTTTAAGGCTACCGGCGTGCAGAACTGCGCGATGCCCTTACTTATTCCACAGTCTCTTTTAGAGAAGGAAAGCGAGCACGTGGAGGGCTTTGCTCCGGAGGTTGCATGGGTAAGCTACGGCGGTTCCAAGAGACTGGAGGAGAGACTCTGTGTTCGTCCGACCTCTGAAGTACTTTTCTGTGATTACTATTCCAAGGTCGTAAAGTCCTATAGAGATTTACCCCAACTTTTAAACCAGTGGTGCTCCGTAGTGCGCTGGGAGAAGACAACAAGACCCTTCTTAAGAACGAGAGAGTTCCTTTGGCAGGAGGGACACACCGTTCATGCTACAGCGGAAGAAGCGGAAGAGAGAACCCTCCTTATGTTGAACATCTATGCGGATGTTTTGGAAAATGAGCTTGCTATTCCGGTAGTAAAGGGCAGAAAGACCGACAAGGAGAAGTTTGCCGGTGCTATTGCGACCTATACGGTAGAAGCACTGATGCATGACGGACAGGCTTTACAGTGTGCGACCTCTCATAACTTCGGAGACGGCTTTGCAAAGGCCTTTGATGTGCAGTATTTAAGTAAGGAAAATAAAATCGAAGCAGTTCATCAGACTTCTTGGGGAATTACAACAAGGACCATCGGTGCACTGATCATGGTTCATGGAGATGATTCCGGACTTGTCATTCCGCCAAGAATTGCTCCGGTACAGGTTGTTATCGTGCCGATTCAGCAGAACAAGGAAGGAGTACTGGATAAAGCTTATGCTCTTAAGGATGAGCTCCTTAAGGCGGGTATCCGTGTCAAGGTGGATGATTCCGATAAGACTCCGGGATTTAAGTTTGCGGATGGAGAGGTGCGCGGTATTCCGCTTCGTCTGGAAATCGGGCCTAAGGATATTGAGAAGGATCAGGCTGTACTGGTAAGAAGAGACAATCGGGAAAAGATTGTAGCAGAGCTTTCCGGACTGACCGTTGAGGTAGAGAAACTCTTAAAAGCGATGCAAAAAGATATGTATGACAGAGCGCTTGCTTTCCAGAAGGAAAGAACCACCGATGCGAAGAACCTGGATGAGCTAGTAGCGTCCCTCGATAAGAAGCCGGGCTTTGTACGGGCTATGTGGTGCGGATGCAGAGATTGTGAGGATAAGCTGAAGGAGTATTCCGGCATTACCTCCCGTTGTATTCCTATGGAGCAGGAAGAAATTTCCGATAGCTGTGTTGTTTGCGGAAAGAAAGCGACAAAGATGGTTTATTGGGGAAGAGCCTATTAAGAGAGTTTTTTTGAGGGGCTGTAAAAAATTAAAATAATTTTCTAAGCAATATAGGTCTGAACTTGGGGCACGCTCTCGCTAGCTTCGCCACGTAACGGATACTAAGCGAAAAACTGCGTTTCTCTTGTTTTTCGCAAGTACCGACGGGCTCAGACTACCCCGCATTCAGACCTATATTGCAAAGAATCTCTTTATTATTTTAATTTTTTACAGCCCCTTTTTCAGTATATAATGACGAAATAAGCAAGGGGAAAATGGAGAGTGGAGGGAGGAATGATGGAAAAAAAGGTGCTTTTGTTGATTAACAGCAGTAGTGGGCAAGAAAAGGGAAAGACTCTTCTTTACAATATTGTGGAGGAGTTTGCCAAGAAAAATTGTGAGTTGACTGTTTTTCCGATTCTTCCAAAATCCAAAAAACTGAATACAGAAAACATTGTGCATAAATATAGAGATAGATTTGATCTTATCGTTTGTGTCGGAGGAGACGGAACCTTGCACTATCTGGTGAACAGCCTGATGGTGGAGAAGATACAGACTCCGATTGGCTACATTCCGACAGGATCAACCAATGACTTCGCGGCTTCTCTGGGAATTCCCAAGGACCTTAAGGAAAATATAGGAGGTATCGTCAAGGGAGAGCCCTTTCAGTATGATATTGGGAAGTTGAATGACTTGTATTTTAATTATATTGCGGCATTCGGTGCGTTTACCAAGGTAAGCTATGGAACCAATCAGGAATTAAAAAACAACTTGGGGCATATGGCTTATATTCTGGAGTCGATTCGTACGATGCCGGAGAATTTGAGTAAGAGCTATTCTTTGAAAATCACATCGGGGGGTTCTTCTTTTTCGGGTGAATACATTTTTGGTGCTATTTTCAATTCCCGCTCCGTTGGAGGCTTTACCGGTTTCCCCGGAAGTTCTTTAGAAGAAAAACTGGCTGTGGATTTACAGGATGGAGAATTTGAGGTTTTACTGATTCGTGCACCGAAAAATATTGCGGATTATGGGGAGATTATCAGTACCGCTCTGAGCGGAAATATTCCGGAAAACAATCCACAGGTACAGTTCTTTAAGACTAAGAACCTTAGTATAGAGGCGGAAGAAGAGCTTGGATGGACGCTGGACGGAGAGTTTGGCGGAGCTTATAAAGAGATGCATCTGGAAATCCTGAAGCGTGCCGTATCCGTCATGCTTCCAAAGAAGGATAGCATAGAGAAAGAATAAGCTATCGAATTATAAAGTCATGATTTGAAACAGTAAATAATCTTGAGGTATGAACAAGAGTGAAGATTACGATGCCAAAGGGAGCGGAATTCATTATCCGTTCCTTGGAAAATGCGGGTTTTGAGGCCTATATCGTGGGAGGCTGTGTCCGGGACGGAATTCTCGGGCGAGATCCCGAGGACTGGGATATCACGACCATTGCCAAGCCGGATGAGATAAAAAGAATTTTTTCACATACCGTGGATACCGGAATTGAACACGGGACGGTGACCGTTCTTGTGCCGCCGGAGGAAGTGGAGAGAGGGATTCGGAGCTTTGAAGTGACGACCTATCGGATTGACGGAGAATACACGGATCACCGACATCCGAATGCAGTGTCCTTTACAGGCTCTTTGGAAGAAGATCTGGCAAGACGGGATTTTACGATTAATGCGATGGCGTATCACATGGAGAGAGGAATTATAGACCCTTTTCACGGACAGGAAGATTTGGAAAAGAAAATTGTTCGTGCAGTAGGAAAGGCGAAGGACCGTTTTGCGGAAGATGCCCTTCGGATGATGCGCGGAATTCGATTTTCCGCACAACTTGATTTTTCTTTGGACGAAGAGGCTTATCTGGGAATCGAAAGCTTAAAGGAAAGCTTGGAAAATGTCTCCAAAGAGCGTATTGCAGTAGAGCTGTGGAAGCTTTTGGCCAGCGCACATCCGGATAAGGTAGAAATGTTTTTCTCTACAGGACTTGCCCCCTATATTACGGAGGACTTTCCGAAGATTCAGGAAAGCGGGATTCCCAAGTTGCTTCCCTTTGCTCCGGTAGAAAAAATTGTTCGATTTGGCCTGTTTCTTCGAAATGTACCGGACCTGGCTCGTAAAATTTTAAGAGATTTAAAGCTTGATAGAGAGAGTATAGAGGGAGGCAGCCATTTTGCAGCTTTATTTTCCGAAGAGGAAGTGGAGAGCCCTTATGCTTTACGAAAGCGTATCGCAAGATACGGCTTAAAGATGGTTCGGGATTTTTATGAGATGCGTCTTGCGTTGCTGCATCAGGATGAAGCAGAGTTGTATTCTCCATTGGAAAGCGATTTATTGGAATCGAAAAGACGAACAGGAGAAATAATCACTACAAAAAAACAAGCTGAATCCATTGTGAAAGAGCGCCTTTTGTGGATTACGAAGGTGGAGTCGGAAAAGAATTGCGTGTCTTTGTCCGAGCTTATGTTAAGCGGAAAAGACCTCATTTCTTTAGGTGTTTCTCCGGGAAAGAGGATGGGAGAGATTTTACAGCTTGCCTTTGACCGGGTCTTACAAGAGCCGAAGGAAAATGAAAAAGAGAAGTTGATTTCTTATCTACAGGAATCAGGACTCTTAGATAGCTGAAAGCAGCTATAAAATTCTTTGTATCATCCTATTTCATTGTTAGAAAGAGGCGTTTTTAATATTGAAAGAAGCGTATTGATACGGCTATAAAAATATTACTTATAATTTGGCGGAAGCCTCTGCAATTTTGAGAAATAAAGTAGTAGAATAAGAAAATAATGAGTAGCGGAGTATTATGGCAAGAAAATGGAGGTTTAGTATGTTGGACTACAAAAAAGAGTATGAGCGCTGGGCAAAGGCGGATTTATTGGATTTTGACCTGCGTAGAGAGCTGAATCTGCTTTCCGGAAAAGAGGAAGAGATTAAAGAGCACTTCGGCGTAGCCTTGGAGTTCGGTACGGCAGGGATTCGCGGAACCTTGGGTGTAGGAACCAATCGCATAAATATTTTTGTGGTTCGACAGGCAACGGAAGGCTTGGCAAGATATATCCTGGAGGAAGGACTGGAGAAGCTGGTGGCCATCAGCTATGATTCTCGTTTAAAGGGCTGGACCTTCGCAAAAGAGGTGGCTCAGGTTCTTGCTGCAAATGGAATCTCCGTTCGCCTTTATGATGCTTTGATGCCTGTTCCGGCACTTTCCTTTGCGACAAGATATTATCATTGCAGTGCAGGAATTATGCTCACAGCTTCCCATAACCCTGCAGTATATAACGGTTACAAGGCGTACGGCAGTGACGGTTGCCAGATGACGGATGAAGCGGCGGATAAGGTTTATGCCAAGATTAAAGAGACGGATGTCTTAAGCGGTGCTAAGACCATGTCCTTCTCCGAAGCGGTAGATCAGGGATTGATTCGTTTTGTAGAAGAGGAATGTAAGGAGGCTTTTTATCAGTCCGTGCTTTCCCAAAGTGTGCATCCCGGCGTGTGCAAGGATGCAGGGCTTTCCTTGGTTTATACCCCGCTAAACGGAACCGGTCTGGAGCCGGTTACCCGGATATTCCGGGAGCTCGGCATATCCGATGTTACGATTGTGCCGGAGCAGGAATATCCGAATGGATACTTTACCACTTGTCCTTATCCCAATCCGGAGATTTTCGAAGCGATGGAAAAGGGACTTGCTCTTGCGAAGGAGAAAAATGCGGATTTGCTTCTTGCGACAGATCCTGATGCAGACCGTGTGGGAATTGCCATGCGAACGGAAAATGGAGAGTATGAGCTTGTCAGCGGAAATGAGATGGGAGTACTCCTCTTAGACTATATTGCAGCAGGAAGAACGGCGGAAGGAACACTTCCGAAGAATCCGATTGCGGTCAAGTCCATTGTCAGCACACCGCTGGCAGACAAGGTGGCTGTAGACTATGGAGTGGAGATGCGCCACACCTTGACCGGATTTAAGTGGATTGGAGAGCAGATTAAATTCTTAGAGGAGAAGGGAGAACAGGAACGCTTCCTTTTCGGTTTCGAGGAAAGCTATGGTTACCTTTCCGGTACAGCGGTAAGAGATAAGGATGCGGTTGTGGCTTCCATGCTCATCTGTGAAATGGCTGCCTATTACAGAAAGAACGGCTCTTCCATCAAGGCTCGATTGGAAGAAATATATGCAAAATACGGTTATTATTTGAATGCGGTAGACAGCTTCTCCTTCCCGGGACTTTCCGGCATGGATAAGATGAAGGGGATTATGGAAACGCTTCGGAAAGACAGTCCGAAAGAATTTGCCGGTATTGCCGTAAAAGAAGCTTTAGACTACCTGGATAGTGAAAAAACCGGACTTCCGAAAGCAAATGTGCTTCTTTATACTTTAGTGAATGGGGAAAGCATTATTGTCCGTCCTTCCGGAACAGAGCCGAAGATTAAGGCCTATTACACAACCTTGGGAAAGACAAAGGAAGAAGCAAAAAAAGAGAAAGAGAAGCTTGCAAAGGCATTGCAGCCTATTTTCAGCTGATAAGGAGAGTCTTACAGCGGAAAGAGACAGTAATTGGTGGATAATTGCTTTTGTAGTAAAGAATGAAAAAAGGGGGAAGAGTCACTTTGCGAGAGAGTATACGAAAAGAGGAAAGGAAGGAAAAGGGAAGAGACAAAACAAAGAAAAGAGTGAAGGAGCTCGACAGTTTTAAGGGATTTCTCATCTTTTTGGTTGTACTGGGACACTTTCTTCTTCCGCTTAGCGATAGCCCTTATCCTCTGTTTAACCGTAGCTTTTATCTGATTTACAGCTTTCATATGCCGGCATTTCTCTTTCTTTCCGGCTACTTTGCTTATGGAAAATGGAAAAAAAGAGGGACGAGTTTTCGTTCCCTCTTTTCTTATCTTCTCTTATATATATTGATGAAATTCATGTTACATCGTGCTGACATCCTCTTCTATGATGTGCATACGACTTGGCCGGATTTCTTTCATGAATCTTCTACACCATGGTATCTTCTTGTCCTTTTCTTTTTGGAGCTGACTCTCCTCCCTATGGAAATTTTTCGTAGAAAAAAGACGGGAGAGCAGGTCATCAGCTTTTATTTTTTATGCTTGATTTTACTCTCTATCCCTTTGTCCTTTATGAAAATCGGCGAAGAATGGAAGGATTTTCTGGCTTCAGACAGAATTCTGGGCTTTGCCCCTTTTTTCTATCTGGGAATGCTTGCGAAACTCGGCGATTTTTCTTTTCAAAAAATACATAGGCCCCCTTTCGTTTTGGGATTTTGTTTTACCCTGATTATAATTCTATTTTTGCCAAAACTTCTTCCCTATACCCGCGTTTTTTACGGTACCTGGGGCTACCGTATCGAGGGCGAAGCGATTCTGCCTTTCTTTAAAAAACACCCGACCCTGATAAGAATCGCTTTTATTCCCTTTTCCCTTTGCATTGCTTATTTCTTTTATGGGCTCCTGATTTTTCTTCGGCAGAAGAAGGAGAGTATTCAACCGGAAATTACTTCCAGGGGAAGTCAGATTTACTTTGGAATGGAACGAGTATTTCAGGATAGAGAGACTTTTCTTATGAAAATGGGTCACTATTCAATGCCGATTTATGTATTCCATCGCCCTTTCCGAGATGCTTTTTTTGCCGGAGGACTGGAACAGCCGTTCTGGCACGAGGGAATCCCTTTTTGGCTGATTCTTCTCTTCTATATCTTTTTGCTCCTCTTATCCTTGCTTCTTCTTTTTGTATTAGGGAGAAAGACGCTGGACAATCTTTGCCGTTTTCGTTTTACAGGATAAAAAGTCCGTAGAAGAGATGTTTTGCAGTATAAAAACGAGCAGGGGCATTCCTGATGGTATATTTATCTATCTGTAGAGCGGTTTTTATCAACCCGTTTTGTCCTATAAGCTTATATTCAAAAAGGTGCTCAGATGGGAATCTGAGCACCTTTTTTGTTCTGAACGAGAGTCGTGCGCAAAGCATACTGTCTCTCGTTTGTACTGTTTCTTTATAGCCCTTTTGCTTTCATTTATTAGTCTTTCTTATCTTCGATAACAAGACTTCTTAACTTACCGTCCATACCCCAAAGGATTGCAGCAACAACAATTAAGATTGCAGCAATACCGAAGCTGGATGTAGCAAAGGGGATCTTGGAAATTGCGTTATACAGTGCACCGTAGGAAAGTCCTGCAATAAAGATTGCACAAGTCCATACCGCCATCATTGCGGAAAGCAGTCTTTTCGGAGCAAACTTGGAAATGAAGGAGTTACCAAGCGGGGAGAAGGTCATCTCACCGAAGGATAAAACAAATCCGAAGAGAACTACCCAGAGCAAGTTTGCAGGCTGTCCGCCTCTTGTAATATCCGCAAAGGCAAAAACGGCAAAAGCAACTCCCAAAAGGCCGAGACCTAATGCAGTGTGCTTAAAGATAGTCAATCCGCCATTCGGTCTTCTTGCATCCATCTCCCAAAGTATACCGAGAATTGGGCCGAGAGCGATACATACTAAACCGTTCAAGGAATCGAAGAAGGAAGTCGGAACCTGGAAGCTTCCAATCTGCCAGTTCATACGATACACTTCTTTTCCTGCTTCCTGAATTGCAGTTCCCCAGTAATCATAAACCGGAAGATAAGCCATATACCAGAAAATCCAGAAAATAGCGGAGAAGGCGGATACGAATACGATAGCTGCGATTCTCTGCTTCTCAATCTTGGTGAGCGGCTTTTTCTCCACTGTTTCAGAATCTGCTGCGCTTGTATCCTTCTTTTCATTCTCTTTGAAGGGTCTTGCACCGACTTCGCCGAGAGATTTCCAAGAACAAACGAACAAAACAGCGTTAATCAACATAGCAACGGCACAAACCAAGAAACAGATTCTGTAACCGTAGCTTCCTGCAATCAATCCGATAGAAGTTGTTCCGATAAAGCTTCCCAAGTTAACCATGGAGTACTGTGTGGAGAATGCTTTGTCGAGCTCCTTCTTATCAGAGAAAAGAAGGCCGGTGATAGAGTTGGTCTGTGGCTTAAAGAGACCGGTTCCGATGGATACAAGACCGATCATGAGAGCCATTCCGCCTAAGCTGTGTGCGTTAAAGCCTACAAAGTAACCAAGGCTCATCAGAGCCATTCCGATTGGAACGAGGTACTTTGCACCGAAGAAACGGTCGGAAAGAACAGATCCGAAAAGTGGTGCCAGGTAGGTAAAGGCAACGAAAAAGGACTGATAAACCGCATTGGAACCATCCGTGATGCCTAAGCCACCCTTAGCTGCTTCCAACGCAATAAACTGGATGATTAACCATTTTGCGGAGTAGTAGCTGAAACGCTCCAAAGTGAAGGCGAAGTTACAAAACCAGAAGCCTGCTTTGGGATTCGCTTTTGTTTGAACTGTGTTGGTCATTTGAAATCCCCCTCCTAAAAGGACTTAAAAATTAGTAACAAGGAAAAACAACTTCTTTTGTTGCAAATTCCTTCCCCCCTATCTTTCTTTATAATTGTTTACAAAAAAGAAAGATATTAGTTCGAGTTCTGTAATTATATTCTTTTATCTTTCAGGATTCAACGGGGAAATGCGGAATAATGTTTATTGTATCGCTAAAATAAATATATTTTATTAATTCAAGTACTTATATTAGATAAATTAATATTTGCCAAAAGAAGAATTAAAAAAGCCGGCAATAAATTTATAAGTCTTGATTTTCTAATATATATTTCTAAAACATTTTTTACTCAACAGAGATTTTTTTCACATCCATATCCTTCGGAAGGATAAAGCTTAAAAGAAGGGCTACTACGAATACTACCGCAACGACGTTGGCACCGAATACGATCTGCACAATGGACGGGAAAATGTGCCAAATTTCAGCTTCCGTGCTGGCGGTAAAGCCTACACCGATTGCCAAAGAGAGGGAAGCAATCACGATATTTCTCTGTGAAAATCCGCAGGAAGCAATCATTTGCATACCGGAAACAACGATGCTACCGAACATCATGATGGTGCAGCCTCCCAATACACACTGGGGAAGGGAGGAGAAGAACTGTCCTACAGGAGGAAGCAGACCTGCGAGCATCATAGCAGCAGCGCCGGTTGCGATAGTGAAGCGATTAACAACCTTGGTCATGGCAATTAGACCGACGTTTTGGGAGAAGGAAGTAACCGGAGCGCATCCGAAGAGAGAAGAAATGGAAGAAGCATATCCGTCACATGCGAGTGAACCGGAGATTTCTTTCTCCGTAATGTCTCTATTGAGTCCCGATACAACCATGGCAGTGGTGTCACCGATGGTTTCGGTTGCGGATACCAGGAAGATGATGCAAACAGAAACGATAGCCCCGAGGTTAAACTTCGGCATATAAGGAAGAATCTTCGGAAGAGAAACGAAGCCCTTGGAAAGTAGAGTACTATAGTCCACCTTTCCGACAAAGATAGATAGAATGTAGCCGACTACAAGACCGGCCAAAACGGAAAGCTGCTTCATATAGCCTTTTACAAAAATGCTCCATATGATGCAGGTCAGTAAAGTAATACTTGCAATGGCTAGGTTTGTTGCGGAACCGAAATCTTCGGCATAGCCGCCTCCGAAGGATCTGGCACCCACCGTAAAGAGAGAAAGGCCGATAGAGGTTACTACGGTTGCGGATACGATGGGAGAAATCAGTTTCTTCCAGTACTTTGCCAAAAGTCCCAGAGTTCCTTCAAAGATGCCGCCTACCAATACGGCGCCGATTACGGTCGGGTAGCCATAATTTGCGGCAATGGTGGATAAAATGGTTACAAAGGTGAAACTCACACCCATAATGATGGGCAGTTTTGCGCCAACCTTCCATATAGGAAAGAGCTGAATCATGGAAGCGATTCCGGCGACGAACATCGCGTTTTGAATCAGAGATGCAATCTCCTGTTGAGAAAGTGCGGGCTGTGCCGCTCCGGCAATGATGGTAATGGGAGCGAGGTTAGATACGAACATGGCAAGTACGTGCTGCAGGCCGAAAGGGATTGCTTTTCCAACAGGTACACGGCCGTCCAGACGGTAGATGTTCTCCATAGAGACATTTCCTGCTTTTTCTTGACTCATTTGTCCTCCTTCTTTATGGAAAAGGAACGTTCCTCTTCCATAAATATAAAATATTTATAAATTTACTTAAGCTGAAGTGTAGCACTTGGTTAAAATAATGTCTATCTTGGAGAAAATGGAATTAAATTAAAACTTGGAATAAAAAATATTTGTATTTTGCACAAAATATAGCAGATAATAAGGGGTATATTTCAGAAAGTTGAAGTAATAAATCGAATTTGTAAAGGAAGGCATAGAAAAGGGAAGAATATAGAGAAAGGAAGGGAAAATCTAAATAATTTTTTGGTATATAATGCATGATAAAATCCAAAAAATACTGTTTATTTTTGTGAATAGACGCTAGAAAAAACAAATTTTATACTATATTAAGGAAAGTTGGGAATTTATATTCTTTTTTAATTAAAAGAATAGGATAGCCCATTCATCAGTTTGTGAAATAAAAGCTTAGGATAGATTGCTTTTGGTAGTCAGGAGGTCAGGAGGATTTCTATGAGAGAGGTAGGACAAGACAAGATTCGAGTAGATGCCTATGGCAAGGTAACGGGTGAAGCAAAGTATACTGCGGACTTGGAGCCGAAGAATATTTTGCATGGCAAGGTTTATCATTCCACGATTGCAAACGGTTTGGTAAAGAGCATCGATACGACAGAGGCGGAGAAGGTTCCCGGAGTGGTAAAGATTATTACCTGTTTTGATGTACCGGATATCCAGTTCCCGACTGCCGGACATCCTTGGTCCGTAGAGAAGGCACACCAAGATATATGCGACAGAAAGCTCTTGAATCAGAGAGTTCGTATCTATGGAGATGATATTGCCTGTGTTATTGCGGAAAATGAAGTAGCCTGTTCTCAGGCGCTTCGCCTTTTGAAGGTGGAGTACGAAGAGTATCCTGTAATGACAACCGTAGAGGAAGCCTTAAAGGAAGGGGCAACTCCGCTTCATCCGGATCTTCGTAAGGACAATGTCATTGTGCACAGCCATATGACAATGGTGGAAAAGGACTTTACCTATGAAGAAGGGGTAAAGAAAGCAAAAGAACAGTATGGAGAGGATAATATCGTAGAGTTTTCGGAAGTCTATGACACGCCGAAGATTTCCCATTGTCATATCGAACTTCCGGTTTCCTTTGCCTATGTGGACGTAAACGGAAAGATTACCATTGTCAGCTCCACCCAGATTCCGCATATTGTGAAGCTCTATGCCTCCATGGCGCTCGGCGTTCCGGCGGGAAAGGTGCGGATTATTAAGCCCTATATCGGAGGCGGCTTTGGAAACAAGCAGGATATGCTCTATGAGCCGTTGAATGCTTATATGTCCATGCAGGTTGGCGGTAGACCGGTTCGCCTTGAGATTTCCAGAGAGGAAACCATTTACGGAACCAGAACGAGACACCAGATTACGGGACACACGAAGGCGGTGGTGACGAAGGACGGACAGTTCCTCGCAAGAAAGCTGGAGGCTTTTTCCAACAACGGCGGTTATGCTTCTCACGGGCATGCGATTTGTGCCAACTGCGGAAATGTCTATAAGGAACTGTATCAGGATAAACTCGGTACGGAGGTGGATTGCTGGACAGTCTATACCAATGCACCTACAGCAGGTGCGATGAGAGCTTACGGTATTCCGCAGTCGGTTTGGTTTACCGAGTGTCAGACGGACGATATCGCAAAGAAGCTGGGAATCGATCCCTTGGAGCTTCGAATGAAAAACTGCATGCCGGCAGGCTTTAAAGACCCGCATAACGGCATTACCTTCCATTCCTACGGTTTAAAGCAGACCATGGAAAAGGGCGCGGAACTCGTGCACTGGAAGGAAAAGAGAGCGGAGTATGATAAGCCGCAGAGTGGAGAGAAGCGCAGAGGTATCGGCATGGCTATTTTCTGTTATAAGACCGGTGTGTACCCCATTGCTTTGGAGACAGCTTCTGCCCGTATGGTATTAAATCAGGACGGTTCCGCACAGCTCTTTATGGGAGCAACGGAGATCGGGCAGGGTGCGGATACCGTATTTGTGCAGATGGCAGCAGAGTCCTCCGGACTTCGATTCGAAGATATTTATATTGAATCCACACAGGATACCGATACGGCACCCTTCGATACCGGGGCTTACGCGTCTCGCCAGACCTATGTTTCCGGTAAGGCTTGTAAGAAGGTTGCGGAAGAGTTTAAGAGAAAACTCATCGACTATGCCGTGTATATGGTGAATCATGCAGTAGAGGATTTCTCTAAGACCGTATACTTAAATGAAGTGACAGCTGCCGCTAAGGCAATCCGGGAAGCGTATGGCTTAAAGGAAGACGAAGAAATCACCAAGGAGATGTTAGATGTTCTGGAGTCGGAAATCATCGAGAAGAAGAACGGAAAAGCCGTGCTTCCTCTTCGGATCTTGGCGGACACCGCATTCTATTCCCTGGATCGTTCCGTACACATTACCGCTGAGCTTACGAACCATTGTAAGGAAAACAGCTTTTCCTCCGGTGCTTGCTTTGTAGAGGTAGAGGTGGATATTCCGCTTGGACTTGTAGAAGTAAAGAATCTTGTGCAGGTGCATGACTCCGGTGTGATTATCAACCATGCAACCGCAACGGGACAGGTACACGGCGGTATCGCACAAAGTATCGGTTTCGCTCTTTCCGAGGAGCTTCTTGTAGATGAGAAGACAGGAAGAGTCTTGAATGACAATCTTTTGGACTTTAAGATTCCTACCGCTATGGACGTTCCGGACATGCAGGTGGATTTTGTGGAATTGGATGATCCCACAGGCCCCTACGGGAACAAGAGCTTGGGCGAACCTCCTATTATTCCGGCAGGACCTGCCATTCGAAACGCCATTTTACAGGCTACCGGTGTAGCAATGAACACGGCGCCGATGACTGCCCAGAGACTTACCGATGCTTTCAGAGAAGCCGGTTTACTTGAGACTATTTAAGGGAGGGTGAGTAATGTTCGATATTCAGGAGTTTTACGAGGCAAAGAGCGTAGAAGATGCGGTGAAGGCGTTGTCGGAAAATGAAAATGCGGAAGTGATTTCCGGCGGAACCGATGTGCTCATTCGTGTCAGAGAAGGAAAAGATGCGGGAAAAGCATTGGTTTCCATTAAAAATATAGAAGAAATCAAGGGTGTGAAGATGCTGGAGAACGGGGACCTCTTTATCGGTGCCGGAACAAGCTTCACTCATATTACCAATGACCCTTTGATTCAGAAGCATCTCCTTATGCTGGGAGAGGCAGTGGATACTGTGGGAGGACCGCAGATTAGAAATATGGGAACCATTGGAGGAAATATCTGTAACGGTGCAACCTCTGCGGATTCTGCGGCAAGTATCAGAGCGCTGGATGCGATAGTACATTTGGTAGGGCCGGAGGGAGAGCGAGAGGTGCCGATTTCCGAGTTTTATACCGGACCGGGAAAAACCGTTAGAAAATGGAATGAAGTCTGTACGGGCTTCAGAATTCCAAGAGAAAATTACGAGGGCTGGAGCGGAAAGTACATTAAGTACGGAAAGAGAAAGGCCATGGAGATCGCTACTCTTGGCTGCGCCGCTATGGTAAAGCTGAGTGAAGATAAGAAGAGCATTCTGGATTGCAGGCTGGCTTACGGGGTAGCGGCTCCGACGCCGATTCGTTGTAAGAAAGCGGAGGAAAGCTTAAAGGGTGCGGATATCCATGATGAAAAGCGGATGGAGGAATATGTAAAGATTGCTTTAACAGAAGTGAATCCCAGAAGTTCTTGGAGAGCTTCCAAGGAATTCCGTTTACAGATTATCGCGACTCTGGCAAAGAGGGCATTAGAGGAGGCAATTCGCCTGCAGGGAGGAGAGATTCATGCTTAAAATCATTCATTTTACCGTTAACGGAAAAAAAGTAGAGCTTGCCGTAGACGAGCGTGAGTCCCTGCTCGATACCCTGAGAAACCGCTTGGATCTCACTTCGGTGAAGAAGGGCTGTGAGGTAGGAGAGTGTGGTGCCTGTACCGTTTTGGTAGACGGAGAGGCGATAGACAGCTGTATCTACCTCGCAATGTGGGCGGATGGAAAATCGGTCA
Organism: Oribacterium parvum ACB1; assembly: GCF_000238055.2. Lineage (GTDB taxonomy): Bacteria > Bacillota > Clostridia > Lachnospirales > Lachnospiraceae > Oribacterium > Oribacterium parvum. The sequence continues at coordinate 952,798 of NZ_KE148312.1, read as the reverse complement.
TGACAGTTGAGGGATTAAAAGGCGAAAATGGAGAGTTAAGTCCGATTCAGAGAGCTTTTATCGAGGAAGCAGCCGTACAGTGCGGTTTCTGCACACCGGGGATTATTATGTCCGCTGTAGAGATTGTGGGATCCGGTAAGCGTTACACGAAAGACGAGCTTCGTAAGCTGATTTCCGGGCATCTTTGCCGTTGTACCGGTTATGAAAATATTTTAAAGGCAGTAGAAAGAGCAGTAGAGGAAACTTATTTGGCAACACATAAGTAAGCCGCAGGAGGTTAAAATGGAGCAATATCGTTTTATTGTAAATGGTCGAGAAGTGGGAACGGAGGAGGATAAGCCTCTCCTTCGCTATCTAAGAGATGATTTAAAGTGCAAGTCGGTAAAGGACGGTTGCAGTGAGGGAGCTTGCGGAACCTGTACTATCATTATTGATGGTAAGGCTATGCGTTCCTGCATTTTGACAACCAAGAAGGCGGTAGGGAAGAATATCGTGACCGTGGAAGGGCTAAGTACTAAAGAGAAGGAGGCCTATGTCTATGCCTTCGGCCGCTGCGGTTCCGTGCAGTGCGGTTTCTGTATTCCCGGTATGGTGATGAGTGCGAAGGCGCTTATCGATGAGAATCCGAATCCGACGGAAGAGGATATTAAAAAAGCCATTCGCGGAAATATTTGCCGTTGCACGGGATATAAGAAGATTATCGAAGGAATTGACCTGGCAGCTAAGGTGCTTCGCGGAGAAGAGAAGATTCTTTCCGGATTGGAGTGCGGAGAAGACTTCGGCATCGGGCAGTCCGCATTCCGTGTGGATGTCCGGGAGAAAGTACTTGGTACAGGAGAATACCCGGATGATGTGGAGATGGAAAATATGGCCTACGGCGGTGCAGTACGTACCGAGCATCCGAGGGCGAAGATTTTGAAAATCAATACGGAAGCTGCGGAAAGTCTCCCCGGAGTACTTTGCGTCTTAAAGGCGGAGGACGTTCCGAACAATAAGGTCGGACATATCCAGCAAGACTGGGACGTTATGATTGCCGAAGGGGACATTACCCGCTGTATCGGAGATGCGCTTTGTCTGATCTGTGCAGAGACTCCTTCTATTCTGGAGGCGGCTAAGAAACTTGTGAAGGTAGAATACGAGGTCTTGGAGCCGGTAAGAAGCATAGCGGAGGCCAAGGCGGAAAATGCCCCGAAGATTCATCAAAACGGAAATCTCTGCCAGCAAAGACATGTAAGTCGCGGAGATGCGAAGACAGCTATTGCGAACGCAAAGTATGTTGTGACGGACAGCTTCTCCACACCTTTTACAGAGCATGCCTTTATGGAGCCGGAGTGTGCTGTTGCCTTCCCGTATAAGGACGGTGTAAAGGTCTATACCACCGACCAGGGGGCATACGACACCAGAAAAGAAATTTCCATTATGATGGGCTGGGATCCTTCCCGTATTGTAGTGGAGAACAAGCTGGTCGGCGGCGGATTCGGCGGTAAGGAAGATGTTTCCGTACAGCATATTGCAGTGCTTATGGCTTTGAAGGCGAACAGACCTGTAAAGGTCAAGTTCTCTCGTCAGGAATCCATCAACTTCCACCCGAAGCGTCATGCCATGGAGGGAACCTTTACTCTGGCCTGCGATGAAAACGGCATCTTCCAGGGGCTGGATTGTGAAATCAACTTTGATACCGGAGCTTATGCTTCTCTTTGCGGCCCGGTTTTAGAGAGAGCCTGTACGCACTCCGTAGGTCCGTACACCTATCAGAATACGAATATTTTGGGATATGGGTATTATACCAATAACCCTCCTGCAGGAGCTTTCCGAGGCTTCGGTGTTTGTCAAAGTGAGTATGCTTTGGAAATGCTGATTGACAGGCTTGCGGAAATGGTGGGAATCAGTCCTTGGGAGATTCGCTTCCGTAATGCCATCGAACCCGGAAAGGTGCTTCCGAACGGGCAGATTGCGGATTGTTCCACGGCACTTAAGGAAACGCTTCTTGCGGTAAAGGATGTTTATGAAGCCCATCCCGGAAGAGCGGGCATTGCCTGTGCTTTAAAGAATGCCGGAGTCGGTGTAGGACTTCCGGATAAAGGTAGAGCAAGAGCGGAAGTGTTAGACGGAAAGCTTAGAGTCTATACCGCAGCTTCCGATATCGGACAGGGCTGTCGTACGGTATTCACCCAGATATTACAGAGTGAAACCGGCCTTCCCATAGAGAAACTCAGTATTTCCAGAGGATCCACCGAGGATTCCCCGGACTCCGGAACGACCTCCGGATCTCGTCAGACGCTGATTACCGGTGAAGCGGTTAGGGGACTGGCTGCCGAGGTTAAAAAAGATCTTGATGCAGCAGGAGGGAAGCTGGAAGAGCTGAACGGAAAAGAATATTTTTACGAGTTCTTTGATCCGACAGATAAGCTTGGTGCGGATCTCCCGAACCCGAAATCCCATGTAGCTTATGCTTTTGCAACCAATGTGGCTATTTTGGATGATGAGGGAAGAGTGACGGATGTATATGCCGCTCATGATTCCGGAAAAGTTGTGAATCCGGTATCCATTCAGGGACAGATTGAGGGCGGTGTACTCATGGGAATGGGCTATGCCTTAACCGAGGACTTCCCCTTAAAGGACTGTGTGCCTACTGCGAAATTGGGTACCTTGGGCCTTCTGCGTGCAAACCAGATTCCGAACATCCATGCCATTTATGTGGAAAAAGATACCCCTCTCCCGTTCGCACACGGCGCAAAGGGAATCGGAGAGATTGCAAGTATTCCTATCGCTCCGGCCATTGCAAATGCATACTATGCCTTTGACCATGAGTTCAGAACGAAGCTTCCGCTGGAAGGAACCTTCTATCGGAAGAAAAAATAAGGTATTTCTAACAGAATAAGTATTGGAGAAGCAGGTTAAAATCGAAAAGTACTTCTATTTTCGTCTTGCCTGCTTCTCTTTTTTTGTTTTTTCACAATATCAAAAAATTTGATAAAGGAAGGATGCCTTTTTATTCCTTTTTATTACCTAAAACGGCTATTTAAGAGGCTCAATCGCCTCAAAATAGAATGAAACCTTATCCGAATATGAAGTATAGAAAGAAAGTATGTTCTGTGTTATAATGCCAAAAGTCGAAGCTTTAAGCGTAGAAGAAGAAGGAAACAATACTGTTGCTGGAGCTTGTGTGACGGATACCCGTGATAAAAAAATTCTTATCTTATTGGAAGAGATATGTAAAAAGGAGAAAATATGGCTAGTAAAGTGAGTAAGGCCCCGGTAGTAGCGCTGGTGGACCATGAGGAGAAGCTGAAGGCACTGGATGCCGCCTTAACAAAGATAGAGAAGGACTGCGGAAAAGGATCCATTATGAAATTGGGAGATGCCGGAGTCAATAAGGATATCGAAGTGGTACCTACAGGCTCCCTTTCCGTGGATATTGCACTTGGTGCGGGCGGCTTTCCCAGAGGCAGAATTATAGAAATCTACGGGCCGGAGTCTTCCGGAAAAACCACATTGGCTTTGCATGCCGTTGCAGAGGTACAAAAGAGAGGCGGCATTGCAGCGTTTATTGATGCGGAACATGCTTTAGATCCCCGCTACGCGCAGGCAATCGGTGTGGATATTGACAATCTATATGTATCTCAGCCTGACTCCGGAGAGCAGGCTCTTGATATTGCGGAAACCATGGTTCGTTCCGGCGCAATGGATATTCTGGTTGTAGACTCCGTTGCTGCACTGGTACCCAAGGCGGAAATCGATGGAGAAATGGGAGACAGCCATGTGGGGTTACAGGCAAGACTGATGTCCATGGCACTTAGAAAACTGACAGCCATTATTTCGAAGTCCAATTGCATTCTTATTTTCATCAATCAGCTTCGTGAAAAGGTGGGCGTAATGTTTGGAAATCCGGAGACAACAACCGGAGGAAGAGCGCTGAAATTCTATGCTTCCGTGCGAATCGATATTCGGAAGGGAGAGTCTATTAAGGCGGGGGAAGGAGAGTTTAGCGGAAACCGTGTAAAGGTAAAGATTGCGAAGAATAAGATTGCTCCTCCCTTTAAGCAGGTGGAGTTCGACATCAGCTTCGGCAGTGGTATCTCCAAGGAAGGAGAGATTTTGGACCTGGCAGTAGAAAAGAAGATGATTGAGAAGAGCGGAGCATGGTTTGCTTATCAGGGCAATAAAATCGGACAGGGTAGAGAGAATGCCAAGACCTTTTTGAAGGATCATCCCAAGCTTATGGCGGAGCTCGAAAAAGAGCTTCGGAAGGAATACGGTTTAAAAGAGGATCCGTATCTGGAAGCGGTAATCAATGCGGTAGAAGAGGAAGAGAGCGCTGTGGATACCTCTGCTCAGGAAGCTTAAAGAATCAGAACGATGCTTTTTTCTATCAGAGAAGGAGTAAAAGTCAATGAAGGAATGGGAAGCAAGCATAGAAGTACATAATCCTTTGGACAGAGCTTCCCTCTCTTCGGAAGAAAAGCTTTTGCAAAGATGTAAGGAACGCAGTCTCTATCTTCTTACAGGGACAGCGAAAACGGAGAGGCGCCTCAGAGAAAAGTTAGAAAAGTCCCGGCGGTATCCGGAAGAGATTATTGCAAAAACAATGGCTTTTTTAAAGGAATATGAATATCTGAATGATTATCAATATGCTCTTCGTTATCTGGAAGAAAACGGTGGAAAGCGTTCCCTTCGCGATATGAAGGCAAAGCTCTTCCAACGAGGGGTGGATTCTGCGTCTTTGGCAGAAGCGATAGAAGCCTTTCAGGAAAAGCAGAGAGAAGAAGAGAACAATCCGGAAAGGGTGGCTCTCCTAAATTGCTTGGAAAAGAAAAAAAAGTCTTTAGACCTTACAGATCCGAAAGATAAAAAGAAACTCTATGCTTTTCTTATGAGAAAGGGCTTTTCTTATGACTTGATTCGGGAGGCCTTAAGCTTGGAGGAAGAGTTATAGGAAAAGTGTTGACATAATCAATTTGATTGTATACAATTGTTTTGATTCCAAGAGAAATCTTGCAGTTCACATAGATTTCGCTTTTGTAAAGGGCAAACAGGGTATCACAGGATTTGCCAAGGGCAATGAAGGTGATGGAAAAAGGATGATAAGATTCTTTTTGCAAAGCCCGATTCGTTTTGATTGATAGAGGAGGTTAAGTTATGTCAGCACCAAGTGTTACAGCAAAGGATTTTGAAGAGAAGGTTTTGAAGGCAAAGGAGCCGGTTTTGGTGGATTTTTGGGCTAGCTGGTGTGGACCTTGCCAGATGCTTTCCCCGATTATCGGAGAGATTGCGGAAGAGGCAAAGGACTTTAAAGTTTATGCAGTTAATGCGGATGAGGAGCAGGAACTTATGGTTCGCTATGGCGTGCGTGCCATCCCGACTCTCATCGTATTTAAGGACGGTCAGATATATAAGCAGAACACCGGCTTCCTTCCAAAGGAACAGGTTTTAGAACTTTTAAAATAAGGGCTATAGTCGAAGGCACAAAAAGGGCGGCTATGGCCGTCCTTTTTTGCGAGATAGACTTTGTTTCGAAGAGGGAGAAAATATGTTTGATTTAGTTATTATCGGAGCAGGAACTGCAGGGCTTTCCGCAGCAATCTATGGACTTCGTGCAGGAAAATCCGTTCTGGTTTTGGAGGCCTCCACTTATGGCGGACAGATTATCAATACTCCTGAGATAGAGAACTATCCTGCTATACAGAAGATTTCCGGTTTTGAATTTGCTACAAATCTATATAAGCAGGCGAAGGATCTGGGGGCGGATATACGGATTGAGAAGGCAGTCGCCATTAAAGAGGATGGAAAGTACAAAGTCGTAGAAACGAAAAACAATGTATATCAGGCAAAAACAGTTATTATAGCTACAGGAGCAAAAAACAGGACCTTGGGAATAGATAAGGAAGAAGAGCTTGTAGGGAAGGGCGTTTCTTATTGTGCAACCTGTGACGGGATGTTTTATAGAGGAAAGGTCGTTGCGGTAAACGGCGGTGGAAATACGGCGGTGGAAGATGCTGCTTTCCTTTCCGGTTATGTAGAGAAAGTGTATCTGATTCATAGAAGAGAGGAATTCAGGGCAGATAAGGCTGAGGTGGATCGCCTGATAGCACAGCCCAATGTGGAATTGGTTTTAAACTCCACCATTAAAGAATTAAAGAGCGACGAGAGCGGCCTTACCGGAATTGTAGTGGCGGATAAGGAAGGCGGCGAAAGAGACATTCAATTGGACGGACTTTTTGTTGCTATCGGACAGGTTCCGGACAACGGGGCTTTTGCGGGACTTGTGGATTTAGACAGTAAAGGTTATGTTTCTGCGGGGGAGAATACCTTAACGAGAACGGCGGGAATCTTTACAGCGGGTGATTGCCGAACCAAGGAAGTACGTCAGTTAACAACAGCAGCTTCTGATGGAGCGGTTGCGGCATTGGCCGCAGTGAATTACATTCACGAACATGAATTGTAAGTAGTTAAGGGTTGATTGAATCGGAATGAGCAATATTGCCCCATTTTATAACAAGGGAAGGAAAGAATAATGCAGGGAGAATATGAGGCGTTAAGATTGGAGAATCAGCTTTGCTTTCCTCTTTATGCATGTGCCAAGGAAGTAACCAGAAGGTATAAGCCTTTTCTGGATCCCTTGGGTTTGACATATACGCAGTATATTACCATGATGGTGATGTGGGAAAAGAAGGAAGTAAGAGTAAAGGATTTGGGTGAGGTCTTATATTTGGACTCCGGTACGCTTACTCCGCTCCTTAAGAGATTGGAACAGAAGGGCTTGATTAGCCGTTCCCGTTATCAGGAAGACGAAAGAGCGCTTTGTGTACGTATTACAGAAGAGGGAGAGAAGTTGCGGGAGACTGCGAAGTCGGTTCCGGTGGGTATGCGTGCCTGTATTCCGTTAAGTGATGAAGAAATGCTGGTTATGAAGAAGCTTTTAAGCAGGACGCTGGATGCTATCGAACAGAAGGATTAGCTTCAGGGAGAGATAAGAAGCTGCGAAAAAGCGAGTTTATGAATAGCTTTTATGTAGGATGGGTCTGAAAAAGAGGTACTATGATTGTGTCTCCATTTCGGACCCATTCTGCTAGACGGCGGAGTATGAATAGAGTAAAGATTTTCTCGGTTAAAATACGTAGACAGCTATAATAAAGAGTGAAAATTTGTTAAAATAGTCTGAAAGATTGTCGATACATAGAAGAGGAGTAGAGTATGGAAGATTTGGATTACCTTGTAGTAGGGGCAGGACTTTTCGGCGCCGTATTCGCACATGAGGCGAAGCAGAGAGGAAAGAAGGTCCTCGTCATCGACAAGCGGGACCACATCGGAGGCAATGTATATTCCTATGAGAAAAATGGGATTATGGTTCACCATTACGGAGCGCATATTTTCCATACAAACAATACGAAGGTTTGGAATTATTTACAGCAGTTTGCGGAATTCAACCGTTTTACGAATTCCCCAATAGCCAATTACAAGGGAAAAATCTATTCGCTTCCTTTCAACATGTATACCTTTAATGCAATGTGGGGAGTCATTACACCGGAGGAAGCCGCAGAAAAGATTGAAGCGGAAAGGCGGGAGGCTGGCATTACAGAACCGAAAAATCTGGAAGAGCAGGCGATTTCTCTTGTCGGAAAAGAGATTTACGAGAAGTTGATTAAGGGGTACACGAAAAAGCAGTGGGGAAGAGCCTGCAAGGACTTACCGGCTTCTATCATTCGCCGTCTTCCGGTGCGTCTCAGCTATGACAACAATTATTTTAATGCGCTCTATCAGGGAATTCCTGTAGAGGGTTATACCGCCATGGTAGAGAGGATGCTGGAAGGGGTTCCGGTAGAGCTTTCGGTGGATTTTCTGAAAAAAAAGGCAGAGTGGATGAGTAGGGCAAAGAAGGTCATTTTCACAGGAGCAATCGATGCCTATTATGACTACTGTCTTGGGGAGCTGGAGTATAGAAAGGTTCGTTTCGAGGTAGAAGAGCTTTCGATTCCGAACTTTCAGGGAAATGCAGCCGTAAACTATACGGATGAAGAGAGTCCATATACGAGAATTATCGAGCATAAGTGGTTTACCTTCGGAAAGGACCGAGAGGGAAAGGATATTCCGACAACCATCATCTCCAAGGAATACAGTGCAGAGTGGAAGAAGGGGGATGAACCCTATTATCCGGTTAATGATGAGAAAAACCAGGCTCTTTATGAACAATACCAAGCGCTTTCGAAGAAAGAGGAGAAGCTGCTTTTCGGGGGGCGACTCGGTGAGTATAAGTATTACGATATGGACGCGGTGATTGCTGCAGCACTCGAGTTTTCTGAAAAAATACTAGGATGAAATGGAGGAATCCGATAAAACGGAGGGGTTCAATAAAACGGGCATTTCGTAATGGTGCTGAAAGGAGGGGAGATGAAAAGTCTTGGCTTAATGGGAAGAGTTGCGGTCAGCTTCTGTGTCAGTACACTTTTGCCCATTTTCCTCTTTTTCCTCTCCACACAAGGTCTTACGACAATGGAGCAAAATATATTTATTCTTGTGATTGCCGGTATTTTTCTTGTGGCTTGGATTTATAACGGAATAGTTAAGCCGATTGATACTTTAAAAAATGCCGCCAGACGAATCGAAGGCGGAGACCTGAACTTTACCCTGGAAGCGGAGACGCATGACGAATTCGGGGAGTTGACGCAAGCTTTTGAAAAAATGCGTATCAAGCTGAAGCAGAATCAGGAAGAGAAGATGCGGGATGAAGAGGAAAATCGAGAGTTGGTCAGTAATATTGCACATGATTTAAAGACTCCGATTACGGCAATTCGAGGTTATGCAGAGGGGATATTGGAAGGCGTTGCTTCTACAGAAGAAAAAAGACGGAAGTATCTGCAAACGATTTATCATAAGGCAGTGGAGATGAATCGCCTGATTGATGAGTTAAACTATTATGCGAAGATAGAAACCAACAGGATTCCCTATCATTTTGTACGTCTGCCCGCACTGGAATATTTTCAGGACTATAGTGTGGAAATTGCAGTTGATTTGGACAGTCTGGGCTTTCAGTTCGGTACCGATTTTTTTGTGGAAGACACGGTGGAGGTCATTGCGGATCCGGAGCAGTTACGGAAGGTTTTAAACAATATTGTCTCCAATGCCGTAAAATATATGGATAAAGAAGAGCCGAAGATTCAGTTCAGTCTTTTGGATGCAGGTGATTTTGTCGAAATTGTTATAAAAGACAATGGAAAGGGAATAGAAAAAAAGGATTTACCGTATATCTTTGAACGGTTTTTTCGCTCGGACACAGCAAGAGGAACGGAAACAGGGGGCTCCGGCATAGGCTTATCCATTGTAAAAAAGATTATAGAGGACAGCGGGGGACGTATCTGGGCCGAAAGTGAGTTGGGAGAAGGAACAAGCATTCATTTTGTGCTCAGAAAATACTTTATGGAGAGTGGTACGAAGTCATAGCAGAGTTTGATTCGGAGAATCATTTCTTTCGCCAAAGGAAGGGGAAATATATGGATGAGAAACAGAGAATTTTAATCGTGGAGGATGATGCCTCTATTGCAGAACTGGAGAAGGACTATCTGGAGCTTTCCGGCTTTTTAGTGGATATGGAAAAGGACGGGGAAAAGGGGCTGCAACGGGCTCTTAGCACGGACTACGATCTTCTGATTTTGGATCTTATGCTTCCCGGTAGGGACGGTTTTTCCGTTACACAGGAGCTTCGAGCAAAAAAAGATATCCCTATTCTTTTGGTTTCAGCCAGAAAGGATGATATCGATAAGATTCGAGGACTTGGACTTGGGGCGGATGATTATTTGACCAAGCCTTTTTCAGCAAGTGAACTGGTGGCGAGGGTGAAGGCGCATCTATCCCGCTATAAGAGACTTAGAGACAGCGGAAAAGAAGAAAATGAAATCATAGAGATACGCGGACTGCGTATCGATACAACGGCAAGGAGGGTTTTTGTAGACGGCAAGGAAGTCAGTTTTACCTCCCGTGAATTTGACCTTTTGGCCTTTCTTGCAGCGCATCCGAACCGGGTATTTACAAAAGAAGAGCTTTTCCAAGAGATCTGGAAGATGGACTCAATCGGGGATATTGCGACGGTGACGGTGCATATCAAAAAGCTTCGTGAGAAGATTGAAATGAGTAATGCGGTAAAACCGCAGTACATTGAAACAATCTGGGGCGTAGGCTATCGATTTAAGGCATAGAAATATGAAAAAATCCGGATTTATCCCATTCGTCCCTTTACTTAAAATGCCCTGTCGTATATAATTCCGCTTAGTGCGTATTTGCCTATATTTAGGGAAAGCACGGGTTTCAAACAGGAAAATGTACATCATGTACAGCATTCAAACTTATCTTCTTTACATTCATTTGTAAGAGAGACATATAAGGAGGTTAAAGATGGCAAGAAAGTGGGTTTACCTCTTCACGGAGGGTGACGCAAGTATGAGAGAGCTTCTTGGCGGTAAGGGAGCAAACCTTGCGGAGATGACCAATATCGGTTTACCGGTTCCGCAGGGCTTCACAATCACAACAGAGGCTTGTACACAGTACTATGAGGACGGCAGAGAAATCAATGCGGAAATCATGGGACAGATTGAAGAGCATATCAAGAAGATGGAAGAAATTACGGGAAAGAAGTTTGGAGACCATGAGAATCCTCTTCTTGTATCCGTTCGTTCCGGTGCAAGAGCTTCTATGCCGGGTATGATGGACACGATCTTAAACCTTGGTTTGAATGAAGATGTAGTAAGAGTTATCGCAGAGAAGTCCGGAAATCCCAGATGGGCTTGGGACTGCTACAGAAGATTTATCCAGATGTACTCCGACGTTGTTATGGAGGTTGGAAAGAAATATTTCGAGGAACTCATCGACAAGATGAAGGAGAAAAAGGGCGTTAAGCAGGACGTTGAGCTTTCCGCAGAAGACCTTCATGAGCTTGCAGAGCAGTTTAAGGCAGAGTATAAGGAGAAGATCGGTAAGGATTTCCCGAGCGATCCGAAGGAACAGCTTTTCGGTGCTATCAAGGCGGTATTCCGCAGCTGGGATAACCCCCGTGCAAACGTTTATCGTAGAGACAACGACATCCCCTATTCTTGGGGTACAGCCGTAAACGTACAGTCCATGGCATTCGGTAACATGGGTGACGATTGCGGAACCGGTGTGGCTTTCACAAGAGATCCGGCAACCGGAAACAAGGGACTTTTCGGTGAGTTCTTAACCAATGCACAGGGAGAAGACGTAGTAGCCGGTGTTCGTACACCGATGCACATCAATGAGATGGAGCAGAAGTTCCCGGAGGCATTTAAGCAGTTTACAGAGGTATGCAGTACTCTGGAGAAGCACTACAGAGATATGCAGGATATGGAGTTCACCGTTGAGCACGGAAAGCTTTACATGCTCCAGACCAGAAACGGTAAGAGAACCGCACAGGCAGCACTTAAGATTGCGTGTGATTTAGTAGATGAAGGAATGCGTACCGAGGAAGAGGCAGTTGCCATGATCGATCCTCGTAACCTGGATACCCTTCTTCACCCGCAGTTTGATCAGAAGGCGTTGAAGGCTGCCACTCCGCTTGGAAAGGGACTCGGTGCATCTCCCGGAGCTGCTTGCGGTAAGGTGGTATTCTCCGCAGACGATGCTGAAGCTTGGGCAGCTCGTGGCGAAAAGGTGGTTTTAGTACGTTTAGAGACTTCTCCGGAGGATATCACCGGAATGAAGGTGGCACAGGGTATCTTAACCGTTCGTGGCGGTATGACTTCTCATGCAGCCGTAGTTGCTCGTGGAATGGGAACTTGCTGTGTTGCCGGTCTTGGCGATATCGTTATGGACGAGGCAAACAAGAAGTTCACTCTCGGCGGAAAGACCTTCCATGAGGGAGACTGCATTTCCATCGACGGAACTACAGGAAATGTATACGAGGGACTTATTCCGACAGTAGATGCAAGCATCGCCGGTGAGTTCGGTCGTATCATGGGATGGGCTGATAAGTACAGAAAGCTTGCTGTTCGTACCAATGCCGATACTCCTGCCGATGCAAAGAAGGCAAGGGAGCTTGGTGCTGAAGGAATCGGTCTTTGCCGTACAGAGCACATGTTCTTCGATCCGGAGAGAATCTTCGCTTTCCGTGAGATGATTGTTTCCGATACAAAGGAAGAGAGAGAAGAAGCTTTAGAGAAGATTCTTCCTTTCCAGCAAGGTGACTTCGAGGCTCTTTATGAAGCTCTTGAGGGGAATCCCGTTACCATTCGTTTCTTAGATCCGCCTCTCCATGAGTTCGTACCGCAGGAGGAAGAGGAGATTGAGAAGCTGGCTAAGGCAAAGAATAAGTCCGTTCAGGAAATCAAGGATATCATCACTTCCTTACATGAGTTCAACCCGATGATGGGACATAGAGGACTGCGTCTTGCTGTAACTTATCCGGAGATTGCCGTTATGCAGACAAAGGCTGTTATCCGTGCGGCAATCAACGTACAGAAGAAGCATCCGGATTGGAAGCTTGAGCCGGAAATCATGATTCCGCTTACTTCCGAAGTAAAAGAGTTCAACGTTGTTAAGAAGGTCGTTGTTGAGACTGCTGATGAGGAAATCAAGAAGGCCGGCGTGAAGCTTGCTTACCAGGTAGGTACCATGATTGAGATTCCGAGAGCTTGTCTCACCGCGGATGAGATTGCAAAGAATGCAGACTTCTTCTGCTTTGGAACCAATGACTTAACACAGATGACTTTCGGTTTCTCCAGAGATGATGCAGGAAAGTTCTTGAATGCTTACTATGATAGTAAGATTTTCGAGTCCGATCCGTTTGCCAAGCTGGATCAGGTCGGTGTAGGAAAGCTGATGAAGATGGCTATCGACTTAGGAAAGCCGGTTAATCCTCACTTACATGTAGGAATCTGCGGTGAGCACGGTGGAGATCCGTCTTCCGTTGAGTTCTGCCATAATATCGGCTTAGACTATGTATCTTGCTCTCCATTCCGTGTGCCGGTAGCACGTCTTGCTGCAGCACAGGCTGAGATTAAGAATCCGAGAAAGTAATAGAATTACCCGGTTAGAGGGAGTTGAGTTTGAAGGAGTCGTGGAACCTCACGGCTCCTTTTCTTTGACAGTTTTTCCTAGAAATACGGGAGAAGCATGGTATAATAGCCGTTATGAAATGAAGGATTGGGGCTCACAAGCTTAAATGACAAGGACAGGTGGATAAAAATGAACAGAGAAAAAAAGAATGGTTTGCACAAAGTCGGGATTTATATTGTAGTGTCGGGTCTTACTCTTTTGACTCTCTCTTCCTGTAAGCCGACATATGGAACCAAGGAAACTCCGGTTATGACGACTGCGGCGGCAGATGTGGATATTCCTATGGATTTTGACCAGATTCATGATGATGTTTTGGATGAGATGAATCCGAAGGATTATCCTTTTGTAAAGAACTTAAACATTTCCGGAGATAATGCATCAAAGACCGTGGAGGTCCAGGTGGAGATTGTTGATAATGTAAGTCAGGAAGCCCTGGCTGTCTTTATGGATGAACTGATGAAAAATATTGCAAATGAAGCTTTCATTCAGGACTTCCGTTATACCAAGTCCACGGATACGGAATATGGCAGCTTTTTCCGGAAGTATGCCGTACATTATATCATTACAAAGGGAGAGGAAACGGTAGAGGATGTTACGGTAAGTCCCGGAGAGAAATTTCCTTTTAAAGCATAAATCAACAACATGGAGTGACTGAGTATTCATGGAAAAAGAATTGAAAAAAAAGAAGGACGGATTTCGATTAGAACACTGGCATATTGTGGCCTTCGGACTTATGATTTACGATGCCTTGGCACTGGGGATTTCTTATCTTATTGCCTTGTGGTTACGCTTTGATCTGCGGTTCTCGATGATTGATCCTCCATATATAGAAGCTTGGAGGAGATTTCTCCCCATTTACGTCCTCTTTTCTTTGGCAGTTTTTTGGTATTTGAAATTATATAAGAGTATATGGCGGTTTGCCAGTTACTCGGAGCTGCTTCGAGTCAGTTTGGCAACCATGGTCAGCTCCCTCTTCCACATAGTAGGAATTACCATACTTTTTCGCAGAATGCCGGTTTCCTATTATTTTATCGGAGCATTGCTTCAGTATTTTGCGGTTCTGGGGATTCGCTTTTCCTATCGCTTTATTCTTCTGATTCGGAAAATCAATTCCAAGAGAATACAGTCGCGTATTATGGTGATTGGGGCAGGGGCAGCAGGACAGATGCTGGTTCGTGACATTCATCGTGCCGGTGAAGTGGGGGGCGACGTGGTATGTATTATCGACGATAACCAAAACAAGTGGGGAAGACTGATTGACAATATTCCTGTTGTAGGAGGAAGAGAAAGTATCTTGGAAGCAGTTGAAAAGTTTGCTGTCGATAAGATTTTTTTGGCAATTCCTTCTGCCACGGCAGAACAGCGCCGTGATATTTTGAATATCTGTAATGAAACCAGTTGTGAACTGAAAAACCTCCCCGGCATGTACCAGTTGGTTCTTGGAGAAGTAACAGTTTCCGCGATGAGAAATGTCTCTGTAGAAGATCTATTGGGAAGAGACCCTATTCGTGTTGACTTGGAGGATGTTTTTCGTTTTATCAACGGGAAAACCGTACTGGTTACCGGTGGAGGCGGAAGCATCGGATCGGAGCTTTGCAGGCAGATAGCGGCGCATAACCCGAAGGAACTGATTATCTTTGATATCTATGAAAACAATGCTTACAGTATTCAGTTGGAGCTGAAAGAGAAATATCCCAATCTGCGTCTTACGGTATTAATCGGTTCGGTCAGAGATTCCCGTCGTATGTTTCAGGTTTTTGAGGATTATCGCCCGGATATTGTTTATCATGCAGCCGCACATAAGCATGTTCCTTTGATGGAAGAAAGCCCTTGTGAGAGCATTAAGAATAATGCATTGGGGACTTATAAAACGGCATATGCCGCACTGACGCACGGCTGTCAGCGCTTTGTGCTGATTTCCACCGATAAGGCGGTCAATCCCGCCAATATCATGGGTGCAAGCAAACGTCTTTGCGAAATGATTATCCAAGCTTTTGATGCCAAAATAAAAGCAGGAAAGGCGGAAGAGATTCCACAACTTTATACCCATAAGGGAATGGAAAATGCGGATAAGGCCGGAGATGGAACTGTATTCCACAATATTCATACGGAGTTTGTTGCGGTTCGCTTTGGAAATGTTTTGGGATCCAATGGCTCTGTAATCCCTATTTTTAAAAAGCAAATCGAAAAGGGTGGTCCTGTTACAGTAACCCATCCGGATATCATCCGTTACTTTATGACTATTCCGGAGGCGGTAAGCCTTGTACTGGAAGCGGGAAGTTTTGCAAAGGGAGGAGAAATCTTTGTCCTGGATATGGGGTCTCCGGTAAAGATTGATACTTTAGCTCGGAATCTTATTCGTCTTTCCGGTTTTAAGCCGGATATGGATATCAAGATTCAATACACCGGACTTCGCCCCGGAGAAAAACTGTACGAGGAAAAGCTTATGGCGGAAGAGGGGCTGGAAGAAACGGAAAACAGCCGTATTCATATTGGTAAACCCTTGCATTTCGATATTGATGCGTTTTTGAAAAAGATAGACGGACTCATGCAGTGTGCCTATAAAAACAAGGATGCGGATGTCCGGGAAATGGTACAGGAAATTGTGGAGACCTATCATCCGGCAGAAATTCACTAGAGCAACACCCGGAGGGGCTGTAAAAAAAATCAAAATAATTTTCTAAGCAATATAGGTCTGAACTTGGGCACGCTCTCGCTAGCTTCGCCACGTAACGGATACTAAGCGAAAAACTGCATTTCTCTTGTTTTTCGCAAGTACCGACGGGCTCAGACTACCCCGCATTCAGACCTATATTGCAAAAATCACTTTATTATTTTGATTTTTTTTACAGCCCCTTTTTTTAATTAAAAAAGGTTATAAAATAAAAAAACTAGTCGATTTGCTATATGTGGAATATTTTAGACGAGAGGAGTGTCTATTTAAGTAAAAAGAAGCTGTCCGGATGTCAAAGCTCGGAGGTCTTATTCCGTGATGATTTTATAAGATATATTGAGGAAATCATCGAAAAATATTTATTAAACAGCATAAAAATTGTATGTGGAATAGTTTTTTGTGCGACATTACAATAGAGAAAGAATTATTACTGCTTGCGTGATGTATATGCTATTTAGGAGGAAAATAAATGAACATTGCTTGTGTGGTTCGCTTGGGGAATGATTCGGACATTGAAAAAGAGCTGAAAAATCTGGTAAGACTGGGTCTTCATAGTTGTCAGCTTATTTCATGGGACAGAAAGTTTTACAATTCAGAAAAGAATGCACAGAAAGTGAAAGAGGTGACTGCAGCTTTAAATGTGCAGATTAGTGCTTTTTGGTGTGGATGGGAAGGTCCGAAGTTTTCCAATTTCTTCGAGGGACCGATGACTATGGGATTGGTTCCGGAAGCGTATAGGATGGAGAGACTCATAAGCTTAAAGGAAGGATCTTTCTTTGCTAAGGATATTGGAGTTTCCGATTTGGCTACCCATGTGGGATTTTTACCGGAAGATCCTAAAGATCCAAAGTATGCAGGCACAATTTTAGCGCTGAAGGAATTGATGAAGGTCTGTGAAGCCAACCAGCAGTATTTTCTATTCGAAACAGGGCTGGAGACACCGGCTACCCTTTTGAGAGCAATGGAAGATGTCGGATCGGAATTCCTTGGTGTTAATCTCGATCCTGCAAACCTTCTCCGATATGGCAAGGCCAATCCGATTGATGCAGTAGAAATGTTTGGAAGCAAAATCCGCGGTGTACACGGAAAGGACGGCTTCTATCCGACTTCCGGACAGGAGCCGGGAGAAGAAGTCAGAATCGGTGACGGAAGAGTGAACTATCCTTTGTTTTTGAAGAAGCTGCAGGAAGTAGGATATCAGGGGGATATCACAATAGAAAAAGAAATTACCGCTGAAAAGATAAGAGATATTCTGTATACTAAGCAATTTCTTCAGGGACTGTTGGAAAAAATGTAGACTCATCAATGCGATGCATAGAGGTGGTGCAGAAGATAGTATTGTTTTCAAAAAGAAGAGACTTTTGTCTCTTCTTTTTTAATAGCTAAAGATATGACATTAGGACGAATTATGCATAATGCACAAAAAATATGATAAAATATCATAAAAACTATGAATAGATTTATTTGTAAAGTGACATTACAATTATGAATACAATAGTTATATATAATAATTCGAAATTGCTCGTGTTAATTTTTATAGAAAGATAAGGAGGGTTCCATGAGGATTGGCTTTATCGGTGTAGGAGGAATGGGATATACCCATTTGCTCTGTTTACAAGAAATTGCTAGTAAAGAAGATATTTTCGTGTCTGCAATTGCGGATAAACGAAAAGAACGTCAAGAGATGGCGGAAAAAATTTTTCCTGATGCCCAAATATACACAGATGGAATAGAACTCTTGGAAAAGGAGAATTTAGATACAGTATTTATCATTGCGCCAAGCTATGAACATTTTTCACTAATGAAGAAAGCGATGGAGAAGAAGCTTTCTATTTTTTGTGAAAAACCGGTATGCTTATCCCTAAAGGATTGCGATGCACTTGTAGCTATGGAGAAAGACTATACAAAACCTATATGTATTGGACAAGTGGTAAGACATATGCCTGAATATCGATTTTTGAAGTCATGTATTGAATCGGGAAAATATGGCAAGCTTCTAGATTTATCCTTTGAAAGGCTTTCTGGGGATGTGGGTTGGGGCTATGAAGATTGGTTCCACGACGAGAAAAAATCCGGGAGTGTTATTTTGGATTTACATATCCATGATTTGGATTTTATGAGATTTGTTTTAGGTGAGCCATTAAAAGCTGAAGTTATTCATTTTACGAAGTTTGAAAGCGGAATGGTGAATCATGTTTTGACTAAGGCCAAGTATTCTGATTTGGAAGTATTAAGTGAGGCTAGTTGGTATCATTCCGATTCCTATCCATTCCAAGCAAACTATCGTGCGGATTTTGAAAAGGCGACTATACAATATAATTCTGCGATTGATAAAGAGCATATTTTTCTATGTGCAGATGGAAAGCAGGAGAAGGTAAGGACTGCTGGAGATGAGATAGAGATTCAGAGTGAAATCAACATCAAGAGCTTGGGAGCCTACTTGATTGAAGATCGGAAGTTTATTTCTTACCTGCTGGGGAAAGATGAGGAAAAACCGGTATCTCTGCAAGATGCTATTGAGTCGGTAAGACTTGGGGTAGAACTTTGGGAACAAACAAAGCAAAGTTAAAAGCAGACCTTAGAGATAAGGTCTGTGTAGGAAAATATTTAAGTAAAGGAGAAAGTGTATGAAAAAAATGATGGCAGTAATGATGGCGGTGAGTCTTTCTGCTATGCTTCTTTGCTCTTGCGGGCAGAAGGCGGAAGAGAAGGAGAATCAGGCGGGGACGACTGTCTCTAAGGAGACAGAAAAAGCGGAGGAAAAAAAGGATGGACAGGAAATAGTCTTAAAAGTTTATGATTCCATGGCATATGGAATTGAAGCCTATGATGAAGTAATTAAAAAATTTGAGGAGAATCACCCGGGTGTAAAGGTGGAAATTCAGCATGCTGCAAATGATAGTAATACTCTTTTACAGTCTAGATTTAATTCTGGAGATATCCCTGATATTTTCTTAAATGAGCCAGGAGCAGGCGCTCAGCTTTACTACGAGTACTCTTATGACTGGTCGAAGGATGCAGAGATACTGGCGAAGTTCAAAGAGGATGCTTTAAACCTTACTAAGACTGAAGATGGTGCAATCTACGGTTTGCCTTGGACTTATGAGACTATGGCTCTTATTTATAATAAGGATGTTTTTGATAAGGCGGGCATAACAACACTTCCCAATTCTGTTGAAGAATTAGGGGAAGTTTGCAAGAAGCTTCAGGAGAATGGAGTAAAGCCTCTTTCCATTGCAGGAAAGGAAAAGTGGGCACTGGGACAGATGGCAACCCACTTTATTATGGATAAGACTTTGGATGCAGAAGGTACAGTAAAGGCTTTGAAGAGCGGGGAAAAAACCTTTAAAGATCTTCCACACTGGGATAACTTCTTTAAACTTTTAGATTTGGTTAAAGAGTATGATGGGGATAAGGCTGTGGAGACTGGTTGGGAGCCTGCTGAAAATGCAGTAGCTACAGGAGAAGCGGCAATGCTTCATATGGGAGACTGGGCACAGGCTAATTTTACAAAGATGGGACCGGATACTAAGCTGGCATTCCTTCCTGTTCCGGTTGGCAGTACTGAAGCAGATAATACAATCTTATCTTCTGTAGGTTGGGTATTTCAAGTTTATAAGGATTCTCCAAATCTAGATCTTGCAAAGGAATATTGCGAATATGTTCTCTGTAGTGAAGACGGCGCAAAGTGGATGACAGAGGGCGTTGATGCCGTTCCTGCAAGTACGACTTCTGATTTACAACCTTCTGGTGATCTTCCGCAGGATGCTCAGAAATACATAAAGGCTGGAAAGACTAATGGATGGATTCATACCATTTGTGATACGACCTACTCTGATACAGTAGGGCCATTGATTCAGGGTTATATTCTTGGAGAGTATACAAAAGATGAAGTAACGCAAGGCTTTGAGGATTACTTTAAAAATTTGCAATAAAAGCTTAAGGCTGGATCTATGGAGTTAATATACATTTCAATAAATTAAGAATTCATTTGATTAAGAACCGGGGCCAGTCTTGGGCTGTGCTCCGGTTCCTAATCAAAATAGGGATAGATGTTTATATATAGGATCCGGAGAAAGGAGAAGGTATGGGAAGCATACATCGAGGTCGGAGGCAATATATCCATTTTATACTCTTTGTTCTTCCGGCACTGTTTTTTGTGCTACTGGCTACGGATATACCATTCGTTTTAAATATGGTGTATTCCTTGTTTGAATGGAATGGAATCTCCAAGTCAGCAACTTTTGTGGGCTTGCAGAATTTTGCGAAAGTATTTCATGATAAAGTGTTTTGGAAGAGCTTTCTTTTTACCATGCGTTATACTTTTTTCTATGTTATTCTCGTGAATATTTTATCTCTTTTTGTGGCACTCCAATTATGGAAAAATACTTTTACAAGTAAGGTGGGAAGGACCTTGTATTATGTTCCTCACATTATATCTCTTACAGCAATAAGTTTGGTTTGGCAGTTTATATTGGGACCTGTGTTTTCCGGATTTTATGATATTACCGGTATTCCATTCTTTCATTATAGCTGGTTGGGAAGACCGAAACTTACTTTTATTATCATTTTAGTAATGACCATCTGGCAGAATATCGGTTTCTATATGGTGAACTATATTGCGGGTATTATTACAATTCCAAGAGAGCTTGTGGAAGCGGCTGTAATTGATGGGGCAAGCAGTAAGCAATGCTTTATGAAAGTGATGCTACCCCTAATGATCCCCTCCCTCTCTATTTGTATTCTCTTATCTATGATGTTCGGATTAAAGCTATTTGATATTATTATGGTTTTCACTCAAGGTGGGCCGGTGAATAGTACAAATACAGTTTCTTTTAACATTTATAAGGAGGCTTTTAGTGCAAACCATTACGGTCTTGCAACTGCAAAATCACTTTTCTTTGTAATGGTTGTACTTTGTATTACTGTTGCCCTGTTCCGACTTAGAAAAAAATGGGAGGTGGAGATGTGAAAAAGGCAATTCTTAGTAAAGGGATTTTCGTTATCACTATTTTTTTATCTCTCTTTTGGCTTATGCCTCTTATCTTTATCTTTATGAATTCTTTTAAGGGAGATGCAGAGATTATTAACCATTTTTTGGAGCTTCCTAAAGAATGGACCTTGCAATACTATTTTGCGACTTGGAACAAGTTTAATTTTCCTTTGCTCTTGAAGAATACGGTTTTTTATACTGTGATTACAACGGCAATGGTTTTACTTTTAGCGCCGATGGCGTCCTACTTTTTGGCAAGAAGAAAGCATATGTTCCTTTCTAAAATTAGCCTTATGCTACTTCTCCTTCCGATTATGGTACCATTTCAGACCTATATGATTTCTTTGACCAAATTTCTAGGAGGTTTTCGCCTCATAGGAACTCGTATAGGATATATTTCAGTGACTGTGGGCTTGTTATTACCCTTGGCAGTTTATATTATCTATAATTATATCAATACAATTCCTTTGACTTTGGAAGAAAGTGCGTATATTGATGGGGCGAATATTTATCAATGCTACTTCTATATTATTTTGCCTCTTTTGCGGCCCATACTAACGACGGTATTGGTCTTGGACGCTCTTTCTACTTGGAATGATGTTATTACGAATCAGTTAATTGTTGGAACAAAGATGAGTTCTATGAATATCCAGAATGCCTTATATATGTTTTTCTCTGTTCAAAGTACAGACTGGTCTCATGCTTTACCTGGTACGATGATGAGTATCATTCCAAGCTTGCTTTTTTTCTTAATTATGCAAAAGTATATAGTAACAGGAATAACAGCAGGAGCTGTAAAAGGATAGGAGATAAATCATGAATATCGGATGTGTTGTTCGCTTAAATTGTAGCTCGGATATTGAAAAAGAGTTTAAAAATTTAGTTGATCTTGGTCTTTACAGTTGCCAAGTGGTGTCGTGGGATAGAAAGTTTTTTAATTCTGAGAAAAATGCAAAAAAAATAAAAGAGGTGACAGAAGCACTAAAAGTGCATGTTACTGCCTTTTGGTGTGGATGGGAAGGACCTACATTTTGGAATTTTACAGAAGGACCAATTACCTTGGGTTTAGTTCCGGAGACATTTAGGATGGAGAGATTAATAAGCTTAAAGGAAGGTTCTTTCTTCGCTAAAGATTTAGGTGTTTCTGACTTGGTCACGCATGTAGGTTTTCTGCCGGAAAACCAGAATGATCCGCAGTATACAGGGACTCTTGCGGTCTTAAAGGATTTAATGAAGGTGTGTGAAGCAAATCAGCAGTATTTTCTTTTTGAAACAGGACAGGAGACACCTATAACACTTATGAGAATGATAGAGGATATAGAATCGGATTTTTTGGGAGTAAATTTAGATCCCGCGAATCTCTTATTATATGGTAAAGCGAACCCTGTAGATGCAGTGGAGATTTTCGGTAGTAAGATACGCGGAGTTCACGGGAAGGATGGCCTTTATCCTACTTCTCCTAAAGCGCTGGGAAAGGAAACTAGGATTGGAGATGGAAAGGTGAATTATCCTCTCTTTTTAAAAAAGCTTCAAGATGTAGGTTATCAGGGAGATATTACAATTGAAAGGGAGATATCCGGAGAAGAGCA
Source organism: Oribacterium parvum ACB1 (assembly GCF_000238055.2). Classification (GTDB taxonomy): domain Bacteria; phylum Bacillota; class Clostridia; order Lachnospirales; family Lachnospiraceae; genus Oribacterium; species Oribacterium parvum. The sequence goes on along the minus strand of NZ_KE148312.1, from coordinate 930,483 downwards.
AATTAGAGATATTCTTTATGCGAAGCAGTATCTTGAAGGCTTAATGAACTAGAAATAATAGAGTTGAAAAAAGATATAGTAAAGTCAAAATTTATACTCTTCTACGTGTTGTTAGGTTAAAGGTCGATGGGATGAGACAAATCAAACAAATCGATATACGAGAACGAAATTTAAAAAATGTTTATGAATATGTGCTGCATAACTCCAATGTCTCTAGGGCAAAAGTTGCAAAGGCTTTGGAGTTGAGCAGGCCTTCAAGCTCCTCCTTGGTGGATGAACTCATCTCCATAGGAGCTCTTTTTGAGGACGGAAAAAAAGAAGAAGATGGCTGTGTGGGAAGAAATCCAATACTGATAAAAACAGACTTTCGCTGTTTTTTTTGTATAGTACTTTTTTGGAAGGCGACAGGAATTGAAGCAAGTGTAGTAAGTATGTGTCAAGAGTGGGCTGCAGAGAAAAGAGTATTATACAGTTCTCATTTTTCTGTTTTATCGGTTTCTGATTATGGTAAGCGCTCAATAGCGATTATCCGTGCCTTAAGAAAAGAACTTGAAAAAAATCACCATTATATTGGGACTTCAGTTATGTTACCGGGCATTGTGGATTTGCACCGAAAAGGTATTCTTTCACACCCTTTGGGGATTAATGAAGATATGGGAAAGCGGATTGTTTCTGATATAGAAAATGCAGGAGAAGATGCTATAGCCCTCTTTAACGATAATGCGATTTTAGGATTTGCCGCGATGAATCAACTTGGACTGCAGGATAAAAATTTTCTTTACATAAATTTATCGAGCGGTATTGGGGCGGCATATTTTATGAAAGGTCAACTGTTCGGAGATGCGGGAGGAAAATTGACTCAATTTGGACATTGTATTGTTTGCCCTGGGGGAAAGAAATGTAGCTGTGGATCTAGAGGATGTTTAGAAGCAGAAATAGGAGAAATTACCTTAAGAGAAAAAATCCAAAGTTATATTGGAGAAAAAAATGATTATGCTTTAGGAGAAGGAAAATATTTTCAATGGGTATTTGAAAGGAAAGCGTTAGATGGAGATTTTTTTACGGAAATAAAAGAGAAATATATACATGACTTGTCTTTGGCTATATGTAATGCATCTACAATGGTCTTTCCAGATTTAATTCTTTTAGGGGGATTCTTTTATTTATGGGGGGAGGATTTTTTAAAAGAATTAAAAAAAGAAATCAATCGAATTGGATTTACTTATATTATGCAGGATTTGCATTTAAACTACAGAAAGGAGAGAGAGGAAGAGATTCAGATTGCCTGTGCAGACTACTTATTTTCAAGATATTATCATTTTACTAGTAGGGGTATACAGGGGATACATTTAGGTTAGTTTGTTTTTGGTTAAAAGAAAGATTGGAATAGAAAGGGGCAAAATGAAGAAATTAAAAATCGGAATTGTCGGTTGCGGGAGGATTTCGGAGTGTTATCGTGATGTGTTTCATAAACTTTCGGATAAAATAACAGTGGAATATGCTGTAGATAAGGATATAGAAAAAGCGAAGAAATTTGCGGCAGACTTTTCATCCCGATATACAGCTACGTTTGAAGATATTTTGGATGAGGACTTAGATGTAATCCATCTTTGCCTTCCTCATTTTCTACATAAGCCTTATAGTGTAGCGGCAATGGAACATGGAAAAAATGTGCTTACAGAGAAGCCGCTTGCAATGAGTTTAGACGAAGCAGATGAGATGATAAAGACAGAAAAGAGAACGGGAAAAATATTGGGCTGTATTTTTCAAACCAGATTTAACCAATCGGTTTCTACTTTGAAGAAACGATTTGAAGACGGTATTTACGGGAGAATCAAGACGGTCAGCTCTATTTTAACATGGGATAGACCGGATTCTTATTATGAGGAGAGTGATTGGAAGGGAACATGGGAATACGAGGGCGGAGGAACAATCATAGACCAAGCAATTCATAGTATTGATAGAGTTCGCTATATTTTGTCTACAGATGTGGATTGGGTTGAGGCTTCTATTTTCAATCGTAGCCATCCCAAATTATCTGTGGAGGATACGGCAGAAGCCTTTATTATGTTTAAAAATGGAGTAAAATACCATCTTTATGCTACTAATACAAATGGCTTTGACACTCCGATTCAGATTGAGTTTTGCGGAGAAAAAGGACGATTCGGCTTGATTCAGGACATGGGATATTCTTTTTTGGGAAAAGACTATGAAGAATTTCGAGAAGTAAAGCCGAGTGTTACCGTGGGGAAAGATTACTGGGGGACGACTCATCTTATGCAGTTGGAAGATTTTTATGCTTCGGTTATAGAAGGAAAAAAACCTCTGGTGGATGGAGTAGAAGGCAGAAAAACTCTAGAGTTGGTAAAGGCTATTTATCTATCTGCAAAATATAAAAAGCGAATTACTTTGCCCTTTAAAGATGAGACGCTTACTAAGGAAGAAATGAGAAAAATTCTCTTTTATTAAGGAAAACTTTGCTTGTGTGAAAGCGGCATATCTCCTATAATGCTCAGTGTTTAGGCGCTTATTTCGTCTTATTCATGGATTCGAAATCATAGGAGGAAAATGCTTTGATTATTACAAAGACCCCTTTCCGTATGTCTTTTTTTGGCGGCGGAACGGATATGGAAGAGTATTTTAAGGAATATGGCGGTGCAGTACTGTCCACCAGCTTTGACAAATACTGCTATGTCAATGTTCGCCATCTTCCTCCGTTTTTTCAGTACAGTACCGAGCTTTCCTATTCCAAGACGGAGCGTGTTAACAGTTTGGAGGAGATTCAGCATCCCGCAATCAGGGAAGCCATGCGTATGCTCGATATGCAGGAGATTCGTCTGATGTATGAGGCGGATTTGCCGGCACGCTCGGGACTTGGAACGAGCTCTTCCTTTGCGGTGGGGATGCTCCATGCCTTTCATGCCTTAAAAGGAAAATACGTGGATAAAAAGACTTTGGCAGATCAGGCAATTCACTTGGAAAGAGTTCTTTGCAAGGAAGCCGGTGGCTGGCAGGATCAGATTGCGGCATCTTTTGGAGGGTTGAACCGTATTGATTTTTCAGAGGAAGGCTATCGGGTCAGTCCAATTCTTATTTCTCCGGAAAGGAAGCAGCGTTTAAATGAAAATCTGATGCTTTTCTTTACCGGCTTTACCCGTTTTTCTTCCGAAATTCAGAAAGCGAATCAAAGCAGTTCCCCGGAAGACAAGAATGCGCTTCTTCGAGAGATGAGAGCCCTTGTGGATGAGGGCGCGGATATCCTTTGCTCTAAGGGGAGAGATTTGGATGATTTCGGAAGGCTATTGCACAGTACTTGGGAATTAAAGCGAAAGACGGCAAAGAGTATCAGTACCGACAGCATTGATCTCCTCTATGAAATGGGACTTCGTGCTGGCGCACTTGGTGGAAAGCTTCTTGGTGCGGGCGGAGGCGGTTTCCTGCTTTTTTATGTGGAGAAAGAAAAGCAGCAGGGTGTAATGGAGGCCATGCGGGATCTCCTCTATATTCCTTTCTCCTTTGAAAACGGAGGAACACAGGTGGTTTACTATTCTCCGGAGACCTTTGAAAAGAAAGGGTAAAAAGAATGCTGAGTGAGTGGTTGTCTTATCTGCAAACCGGTTTACAATCCAGGGCGGGGGATTCCTTTTTTCCCCTACTCTTTGGGGTTTTTCTATTTCTTCAGCTACTTTGTCTTTACCGAAGATTTTCGATTCTGAAAACCGGCGGGCATTTTTGGGATAGTTATCATATTACGGGGGATACCTTATATATTCATGCCGGGCTTTTCTGTATAGGAAGGCGGGATGTTCCTTTCTCGGAGATGAGAACGGTAGATATTGATTATGTCAGAGGAAAAGGGGGCGCAAGGTTTACCGTGCAGATTCATAGAGAAAAAGGTCTGAATAAGCGCTTTGTTATTTCTGCAGATGAGAAAGGAAAGAGGCAGCTCAAAGACTTGGAGCGTGCACTTTTTCAGCACAGGATTGCCGTAAGAAAATGGGGATATTAAGATGCATGTTCTTTTATCTATGTATTTTTTGAAAAAGAATGTCCCTTCTGAGAAGAAAGGCAGGAAGAGATGACGGAGATGCTGGAAAAGTTTTCAATTTCCCTGCAAGAGTGGTTGATGAATCCGCTTTTAAATCCGTTTCATTATCTCTTGGCGGCAGTCTGCGCCTTTTGGCTGTTCCGCAGAATATCTATTCTCCGGACCGGCGGGGAGTTTTGGGAACCGTTTCATATTGTGGGAGATACTCTTTATATTCATGCTGCATTTTACTGTATAGGAAGACGCGTAGTGCCGTTCTCGGAAATGGCAGCGGTGCACATCAGCTATGCCTCCGGGAGAGGCGGCAGACGCTATATCGTAAAAATCCGGCGAAAGAAGGGAATCGCAAAAGTCTTTATGATCGGTACGAATAAGAAGGAACTTCAGAAGCTCGAGGAATTGAAAAAAGCTCTTAAAAAGCATCGAGTGGGAGTGCGAGAGTGGGGATAAGGGCTCAAGAATTACCGCTCTGCACAGTTTTGAATGGAATAATTAAAATAGATTAACATTATACAAAATATAATTGACAAGTTTTCTTTCCTCTGTCATAATACAGCCTGAAAAAATAGTTTAAACTAACTGTATATTTGTTTGGACTATCCGGGCTAATGGAATTAAAAAAGCATCAGCCTATTCATGAATAGGAGGATGCTTTTCGTATTCTTAACAAGTATCGCTCGCAAAATCTGCGGTATCTTGCTTTAAGAAGGGAAATGAGTGATATCTCGTTTTTTCTGGGATCTTACAGGATAGTGAGAAGCAGTTAAATGGAAGGAAAGGGGAATTATGAGAAAACATTGGATTCTTGGGGCATCGGCAATCATTTTGGCATCCTCCGTATTGGCTTGCGGAAAAAAACAGGAGGATGTATCCACTACCGCACAAGGCACGGAAAAGGCGGCAGAAACCACTGCGGCAGCAGAGGAAAAAGCAGATTATGTCTTTGTGAAAATGACGGTTCCCTATGCGGACTTTTACTATGGAGAATTAAAGGATATTGCCCCGGAAGAGGGAAAGGACGTAAAGGCACAGCTCGATGCGGAAGACAAGGTAGCGAAGGACGGCTTTCGTGAAACCGGAATGTATGACAGTGTAAGTTCTCCCACGAAGGAGAAGGTGGAGAAGTTTGTGATGGCGGACGGTGCAGTGGAGGGAGAAGGCTCCGTTTATAAGGGAATTAAGCATGTAAATGTTGCGATTCCGAAGTCTCTCTATGAGGATGCCAAGAAGGCTTTAGAGGAGAAGAAGGAAAGCAAGAACGCGCTTCTTACCCTGATGGGAGCGATTGAAAGTGAAGTGAGTACGGAACCGAAGGAGTATAAGGTATTAAATTCTGACGGAACCCTTTCCAAGACGCAGGGTACCACTACGGAAGCAAAGGATGCAAAAGCAGATATTACCACTACTTCTTCCTATGGGAATTATGAGATTGATGTAGACGGTTTGGATATCGACTCCGAAATTGTACAGGGAGCGATTCTGGAAACCAAGGACGGTGCGAAGTATGGCTTAAAGCATGAGGACAATATCTGGTTAAAGCCGGAAGAGCTGGCATTTTCCGCGGTGGCTTTCGAAGATAAAAACCATAAAGCACAGAAGGAATTCAAACGCTTTGAAGATCTGCAGGACAAGGATATTGTGAAAATCACCTATTTCTTAATGGATGAGGATGATGTGGAGATTCCTGTAGACCTTCATGTAAAGAAGATTGCGCCGGCAGAGTACAAGGTGAGCGGAGATGAGAAGGTTAGCTATAGTCCGGAAGGAACGAAGGTTAACTATCAGCTTTCTACCGGAGAAGATAGCTACAGCCTTAGTAAGGTTCTCAGTAAAAAGAGTGAGGTTAAGGGCGATGTAAATACGGAAACGGCAGGAGTTTTGGTACTGCCGAAGGAGATGACTCCCGGAAAGTATCAGCTGGTATTCTCTAACGACAATCTTTCCGATGTATCCTTTACTGTTTTGGTAGAATCCGGCTTAAAGGCGGAGGACTTCCATTTTGAAAACAATAAGTTAAGCCTTGCTGATAATGCAGATCAGCTGACGATTGCAAACTACATTGCCTCCACAAGTTCTGCAACCATCGGAGAGCAGGAGTTTAAGGGCGGTGCCGGAAGAAGATTCGGAAAGAATATTTTCAATGAAGACGGCAGCGTGAATACGGATGCTACATATAAGAAGGATGATAAGGAAGTGAAGTACTTTGACGGCCCCGGAACCTATCCGGTAAGCATCAAGGCTGACGGATATCCTGATGTACAGTTTGAGGTAGTTGTACAATGATTCTGACTCTTACTTTACTATGCAGTTTGGCGTTTTTCCATTTCTTTGGAAAAGCAGTAAAGAAGAAGCCGGCAGTGTTATATGGGATTTGCATCCTCCTTTCCTTGGTGAGTATTTTTTATCCAAGGGAGGGAGGACTTCCCTTTTTGGACTTCTTTTTTAAGAAAATCATGCAAAGGGGAATACTCGCAGGCTCTCTCTTTATCTTAGTTATGCTGGCACCGGTGCTTCCCAAGAGCTTTTCCGGAAGAAAGACCATCTATCTTCTTCGAGGGGAAATGGCTATTTGTGCATCTCTGATTACTTTAGCCCATAACTTGGCCTTTGGCGGAAAATACTTTGGCGCCTTATTCCTTGGACAGGGCCACATCAGTCTGATGGAGCTTCATGCGGCTATCGTGTCTTGCCTCATGATTCTTTTGTTAATTCCGCTCACTATTACCTCCTTTCAGACCGTTCGGCGGAAAATGCAGGCTAAGACTTGGAAGAGGTTACAAAATTGGTCTTATCTTTTTTACCTGCTTTTGTATCTGCACATTTTCTTTATCTATCAAGGAGCGTTGATTCGAGGAAAGGGAGAGTATTTCTTCACCCTGATGCTTTACAGCTTCATTTTTGGATTCTACGGATTCTTACGAATCAGGCAGTATAGAGTGCAGAAGGAGTCTAGGGAGAAAAAGGCAGTCCCGCTGCTTCGCATTGGGGGGATTTTACCGATTGTCTGTCTTTTTCTAAGCGTCTTTTACAGTGCCGGAAAATACCGCGCCGCATTGGAAGCAAATGTAGATAAAATCAGAGCGCAGGAAACCGTAGCGGAAAGCAAGGAAAGTGCGGACAATGCAGCCGAAAATAAAGGAAGTGTGGAAAGCATCGGAAACGGGGAGGAGAAAAGTGATTCTGCATTAGAAGCTAGCGGAGATAAAGCCTCTGCGAATTCTACGGCTGCTTCTTCCGATTCTAAAGCTGTGGATGCGAATAGTGCATCAGGTACTTATAAAGACGGAGAATACTTTGGAAAGGCTTCTGCTTACAATGGCAATGTGGAGGTGAAGGTCACCATTTCCGGCGGAAAGATGACAGCTATTGACATTGTGAAAACGAAGGACGATGAGGAATATTTCTTTGACGCACAGAAGAAGGTAATTCCGGAAATTCTGGAAAAGCAAAGCACCGATGTGGACGCCGTGGCGGGAGCCACCACCAGTAGCGAGGGCATTGCCCATGCGGTGGAAAAGGCTTTGGAACAGGCGAAACAATAGGAAACGGTAGGAATTGGAGAAGGGCATTGCTATTTTTGTTTTGCAATACTACAATATCCTTGCGTTTTGCTTTCGGGAAAAGAATGCGCAGCACAGCGCATTCTTTTTTAGTTCTTAACATGTGGAGCAGGTGAAGCCTGCAAAATCTTGTCTAAAGTGATTGTTATATAAGGAAGAGGAGAAGAGATGCGTACAATTTTCGACACGGAAACATTTCATTTTGAAGCGAAAGGAATGCTGGGAGGCGGGCACAGCTTAACGGTTTCCAAGGATGGTTTTTCTTATCAGAGCGCAAATGGAAAGAAGGCGTTTTCCTTTCCTTTTTCAGCGATAAAAAGAACCCTCATTACCAACTATTGCAATTCCAATCAGAATTACGACGTGCGTTGCTACTTGAAAGACAGTAAGGAGATTCCCGAGTTTGAACTGGATACCCAAGCTTGGAATAACGGGCACAATATTAAAGAAACAAAAGCACTTCTTGTGGCGCTTTCCGCGAGTAAATTAGGGAGCGCTTTTCCGAACAATCTGGATAGCCTGGAAACCGACCTCGGTTTTACCTTGGGAGAGAAGGATATTATCTTGAAGGACGGTGTGATTATCGGGGCAAAGCATCAGATTCCCCTTCATGCCATTAAGCGTTGTAAGTGTGTCAGTAACGGAACACTCGGCTATCTTTGTGTTTATCTAAAGGAAAAAGGCGGGTTTTTCATCGATATTCCTGACATGAAACTGCCTATCAATGAAGTCACCCTCCCGGTTCTCGAGGCGGTCATGCGTAGGAATACGGGGAATGGAATTGATTTTTCCCGCGGAAACGGTTTTGACCAGAAAGATTCCGGCTATATTATTATCCGATATATGAATGCGGACTTCTTTATCAGTGAAGACGGAACTTTCCGGGAAAGCTGGCAGGAGTCGGCTTACAGACGGATTTATGCCTATGGCTATGATGTGGATGCCAACTGGTGCGAGAGAATGGGGCAGTAAAGGAGAAGAGGATTTATGGGAAAATGGAAGAGCGAAGCGGAGGCCCGTGAAGAAATCAAGAATTTGGTAGCGGAATATTACCACAGATTTAAGGAACAGAAGAAAGATTTTGAGCCGGGAGACAGAGTAAGCTATGCTTCCCGCGTATTTGACGAGAAGGAAATGCTGTCCTTAACCGATGCCACTTTGGATTTTTGGCTCACTACGGGACGCTTTGCCGATGAGTTTGAGAAGAAGTTTGCGGAGTGGATTGGCGTAAAGCGCGCCTATCTGGTCAATTCCGGATCTTCGGCCAATCTTCTTGCTTTTATGACGCTTACGGCACCGGAACTGGGAGAAAGGCAAATTAAAAGAGGAGATGAGGTCATTACGGTGGCTTGCGGTTTCCCTACTACAGTGACCCCCATACTGCAGTACGGGGCGGTTCCCGTTTTCCTTGATGTTACGGTGCCGGAGTACAATATTGATGTAAGCCGTCTGGAAGATGCGCTCTCCGAGAAAACGAAGGCGGTGATGATTGCGCATACCCTGGGAAATCCCTTTAACCTGGAAGTTATCAAGAAATTCTGTGATAAGCATCATCTCTGGCTTATCGAAGACAACTGCGACGCTTTGGGATCCCGCTATACCATAGACGGAGAGACCCGCTTTACGGGGACTTTCGGCGATATCGGCACCAGCTCCTTCTATCCGCCGCATCACATGACGATGGGCGAGGGAGGCTGCGTTTATACCAATGACAGTAAGCTGGGCCGATTAATTCTTTCTTATAGAGACTGGGGACGAGATTGTATCTGCCCCTCCGGACAGGACAATTTTTGTAAGCACCGTTTTTCGGGACAATACGGTCAACTTCCGAAGGGATACGACCATAAGTACACCTACAGCCACTTTGGTTATAACTTAAAGGTAACCGATATGCAGGCGGCTGTCGGTGTGGAGCAGTTAAAGAAATTCCCGCGCTTTATCGAGAAGAGGAAGGCGAACTGGGCCTTTTTGAAGGAGGCGCTCTCCGATATAGAAGGCTTAATTCTTCCGGAAGCGGCTAAAAATGCGGATCCCTCCTGGTTCGGCTTTTTGCTTTCCGTGAAGGAGGAGTCCGGTGTAAAACGAAATGATTTGACGGCTTTCCTCGAAAAGGCAAATATCCAGACCAGACTGCTTTTTTCCGGAAATCTGATAAAGCACCCCTGCTTTGATCAAATTCGCGGAACGGATGCGTACCGCGTGGTAGGAGAGCTGAAGAATACCGATTATATTATGGAACATAGCTTCTGGATCGGCGTCTATCCGGGCATGACGAAAGAAATGCTTCAGTATATGGTGGATAAGATTCACGAGGGCATGAGAGAGTGTAAGAAAAAATAAAGCTTATTCTTCATCGTCTTCCTCTTCGGTTTCCTCCTCTTCATTATCATTATAGTCAGGGGGATCAGGCACTTCTTCCGGGAAGATTTCTTTCATGTCATATTGCCGCATATCGACATATTCTTTATTCGCCCATGGATTTTGGGGACCGGGATCGAAGGTTCCGTTCGGGTTATAGCCAAAGTGTGTAATGAAGGTCGGATTTCCTATTCCTGCAATTCTGGGAATAGAAAGCTGCTCCTGTTCTTTTTCGGCCTTTGCCATAAGCTCATCCATTACAGTGCTTGGCTTTGTACGAAAATTACTTTTTTCATAGTACTTTGCTTTGCCGTCTTCTCCAATGAACTGTCCGTTTTCATTTACGGGATATTTTCCTTGGACTGTGGTTTTTTCCGCCATGGCACCGTTTTCATCAAAATAGTAAGCATAGCCGTCTATAATGCACCAGGAGCAGTACATTTTGCCCAGGCTTTTTGATCTGTTGCTGAGAAAATACCATTTTCCTCCATAAAGAAGCCAACCTGTGAGCATGCGTTCTCGGGCAGGGTCAATATAATACCAGTATTCCTTATATTTCACCCAGCCCGGAATAACCTTTTCATATTCATCAACATACGTCCATTCCTGCTTTTGCATAATCCAATTTCCGTTTTGTGCCGATGTTTCCTTTGCGGGAAAGAGGAAAAGCAAAAGAAGAAAGAGGCAACTCCATCTTCTAATCATTTACTTCCGTACCTTTCTGAAAAGTCCTCACCACTACTTACAACTTTTTACTCTCGACTACTCTTACTCTTTACAACGACTCCAAACTTTTCCAACTCCTTTCAACTACTTCTGATTGTTTCTGAGTGCTTCCGGTTGCTTCCGGTTGCTTCCGGTTGCGTCTAACTACTTCAACAGCACTTGGCTATCTATCTGTCTATCGGAAAAAGAAGAGCAAAGAATAACTTTTTTGTCTATAAGGGCAGTAAATCAGTCTAGAGTATCAGTATAGAGCCGGAGAGAATCGAATTTATACAGAGTGAAAAAGGTAGCTTTTCCTAACTAAATCCTGTATTATGGAGAACACTGCGTAAAATCCATCGGAATAAAGGTAGAAAAAAGATATAAATTGAGGTTGAAACAGTACAATGAGAATCTATTTTTGGGAAAAAAAATCATGGAGACTTTGGGCTTTTCTGGGGCTTGTCCTCCTTGCTTTTTCAATAGTGGGCTGCGGAAGGAAAGAAAGATATCAGGATCAGTTTACCGATGTTTTTGATACGGCCTCCATGGTCATCGGATATGAAGAATCGGAGAAAGCGTTTCAAGAAAAATCGACACTGGTCCATGAGACTTTGCTGCATTATCATAAGCTTTTTGATGTTTATACGGACTATCCTGACTTGGAAAATTTGAAGAAGGTCAATGAGGAGGCCGGAAAAGCGCCTGTGAAAGTGGAGCCGGAAATTATGTCTTTGTTGCAATTCGGAAAGCAAATCTACGAGCAAACAAACGGAAAAGTTAATATAGCCTATGGCGCGGTCCTTTCCCTTTGGCATGAGAAGCGAGAGGCAGGGATTGCTAATCCGGAAAATGCAAGTCTACCGGATGCAAAGGATTTGGAAGAGGCTGCCAAGCACTGCAATATAGAAGATTTAATCTTGGACGAAGAGAGTATGACCGTGTTTTTTAAGGATCCGTATCTTCGTTTAGATGTGGGAGGAATCGCAAAGGGCTGGGCAGTGGAAAAAGCGGCAGAGCTTTTAGAAAAGGCAGGCGGTAAAGCTTATCTTTTAAACATAGGGGGAAATCTTCGAGCAATCGGAAAGAAAGGGGACGGTGCCAAGTGGGTTTGTCCGGTACAAAATCCCTTCTATATAGATGGCACGGAGGAGGAACCCTACGCTGTTTCCGGAGAAATTGAAGATGTTTCTTTGGTGACGAGCGGCGACTATGAGCGCTATTTTACCGTGGATGGAGTCCGTTATGCGCATATTGTGGATCCCGAAACAAAGTATCCTGCAAACCTGCACCGCTCTGTGACCATTCTGACAAAGGACTCCGGTATAGCGGATGCGCTTTCGACGGCACTCTTTATCCTTTCTGTGGAAGATGGGAAAGAGCTGCTTGAAAAGATGCGGAGGGAATACGCAATAGAAATAGAAGCGATGTGGGTGGAACCAGATCACGGCATGGAATATACCGAGCATTTCTTAAAAAAAGTCGGTGCTGAATAAAATATCTTTTTTTATTTATAAAACAGGGGCTTTACAAGGCTCCTTTTTTGTTATAGTATTTATGACACGCTCGGAGGCGTGGAAAAAAGAAGTCTATGTACAAGCAAAGCCGCTCCATAAGAAGAAATAGAGATTTTTGATTGTTTCCTATTTAATACAAAACTTGCAAAAAATACCTTGCCAGACCACGGACTTTATGTTATCCTTGTACGGCTGTGGCATGATAGCGATGAAGGAGAAGATTACTATAGAAGCGAAAACCGTAAGGCATAAGTTTCTACAGAGAACTTTCCGGAGCGAATGTCAAGTTTAGAAACTGACGGCAGGTCACTGTACTACAATTTAAGCACCAAGCAGCGGGTGCGGCGTGTGTATTTGTATAAGATACGCGCGGAAACGTGTACAGTCACCAACTTATCGTCAATAACCCGATAGGAGGCGACTTTTTTTATGGCAAGTCAAGTAATGAGAATCACCTTAAAGGCTTATGAGCATAGCCTTGTGGACGAATCAGCCGCAAAAATCGTAGAGAACTGCAAAAAGACAGGTTCTCAGGTTTCCGGCCCTGTACCACTTCCCACGAAGAAGGAAGTAGTTACCATCCTTCGTGCGGTACACAAGTACAAGGACTCTCGCGAGCAGTTTGAGCAGAGGACACACAAGAGATTGATTGATGTCATCAATCCGAACCAAAAGACTATGGACAGTCTTCAGAGACTGGAGATGCCTGCAGGTGTATTCGTAGACATCAAGATGAAAAACAAATAATTCTAGTATGAACCGATGAGGTTCCGCTGTAGAAAGGAGAACAGATGAAGAAAGCTATTTTGGCAACAAAAGTAGGAATGACACAGATTTGGGATGAAAACGGCGTGTTGATTCCAGTAACTGTACTTCAGGCAGGTCCCTGTGTAGTTACCCAGGTGAAGACCCTTGAGAACGACGGTTACAAGGCAGTTCAGGTGGGATTTTTAGAGAAGAGAGAGAAGCTTTTGAACAAGCCTCTTAAGGGACAGTTCGACAAGGCCGGCGTTTCTTACAAGAGATTCTTAAGAGAATTCCGTTTTGAGAATGCAGAAGAGTATAAGGTTAAAGATGAGATTAAGGCAGATATCTTTGCTGAGGGAGATAAGGTAGACGTAAGTGCTACTTCCAAGGGTAAGGGATTTGCATCTGCTATTAAGAAATATGGACAGCACAGAGGGCCGATGGCTCACGGTTCCAAGTTTCATCGTCATCAGGGATCTAACGGTACATCCGCAACACCATCCAGAGTGCTTCCCGGTAAGGCAATGCCTTCCCACATGGGTGCAGTAAAGGTGACAACGCAGAATCTTACTGTAGCGCGTGTTGATGCGGAGAAGGGGATTATCCTTGTGAAAGGTGCAGTTCCCGGACCGAAGAAAGCTCTTGTTACTATCAAAGAAGCTGTAAAGTCCTAAGACGAAAGGAAGGAGGAACATAGTAATGGCTAACGTATCTGTATTTAATATGCAGGGTAAGGAAGTTGGCAAGATGGATCTGAATGATGCGATTTTCGCCGCTCCGGTTCACGAGCACTTATTACACCTTGCAGTTGTGGCACAGCTTGCCAATAAACGCCAAGGCACACAGAAAGCCTTAACTCGTTCGGAAGTTTCCGGAGGAGGAAGAAAGCCCTGGAGACAAAAGGGAACAGGTCATGCAAGACAGGGTTCCATTCGCGCTCCGCAGTGGAAGGGCGGCGGAGTAGTATTTGCTCCGACACCGAGAGATTACACCACTACCATGAACAAGAAAGAGAAGAGAGCTGCATTAAAGTCTGCATTATCCAATGCAGTGGCAGAGAATAAGCTGATTGTTGTGGATGAGATTCATTTTGATGAAATCAAGACCAAGAATTTCCAAAACATGCTTAATGCCCTCAATGTACAGAAGGCTTTCGTTCTTTTAGATGAAAATGATAAGAATACCGTGCTTTCCGCAAGAAACATTCAGGATGTAAAGACGGCTCAGGTAAACGAATTAAATGTTTATGATGTTCTGAGATATGGCACAGTATTAGCTACGAAGGCGGCTCTTTTAAAGGTTGAGGAGGTATACGCATAATGGCTAACTTACAATATTTTGATGTAATCCTTCGTCCTGTAGTAACAGAGAAGTCTATGGCAGACATGGCTGAGAAGAAGTATACCTTCTTGGTTCATCCTGAAGCAAACAAGGTTCAGATTAAAGAAGCTGTAGAGAAGATGTTCGAAGGAACAAAGGTAAAGGCTGTAAACACCATGAACTTGGATGGTAAGACCAAGAGAAGAGGCATGGTATTTGGAAAGACAGCAAAGAGAAAGAAAGCAATCGTTACATTGGCCGCCGAGTCCAAGGAAATCGAGATTTTCAGCGCTCTGTAATTTAAGCAAAGACCTGCGTGAAAAAATTTCTCAATTATACGCAGGAAGAAAAAAAGGAGAAAAGTATTCATGGGTATTAAGACATATAAAGCTTATACACCGTCCAGAAGAAACATGACCGGTTCCGACTTCTCTGAAATCACAAAGAAGACTCCGGAAAAGTCCCTTCTGGCGAAAAACAAGAAGACTGCCGGAAGAAACAACCAGGGTAAGATTACGGTTCGTCACCACGGTGGTGGAAACAGACAGAAGTACAGAATTATTGACTTCAAGAGAAATAGCAAGGACGGCGTTTCTGCAACGGTTATCGGTATCGAGTACGATCCGAACCGTTCCGCAAACATTGCTCTTCTTTCTTACGAAGACGGTTCCAAGGCATACATCCTTGCGCCGAACGGTTTGACAGACGGTATGAAGGTTATGTCCGGTGAACAGGCTGAGGCAAGAGTAGGAAACTGCTTACCTCTCGCTGTTATCCCTGTCGGTTCCGAGATTCACGCCATTGAGTTAAAGCCGGGTAAGGGCGCTCAGCTCGTTCGTTCTGCAGGTAATGCTGCGCAGCTTATGGCAAGAGAAGGAAAGTATGCAACTTTAAGACTTCCTTCCGGTGAGATGAGAATGGTTCCCATCCAGTGCCGTGCAACCATCGGTGTAGTAGGAAACGGAGACCACAACCTCATTAACCTCGGTAAGGCAGGTAGAAAGCGTCACATGGGTATCCGCCCGACAGTCCGCGGTTCCGTAATGAACCCCAACGACCACCCGCACGGAGGTGGAGAAGGTAGAGCTCCTATCGGACGGAGCGGACCTTGCACACCTTGGGGTAAGCCTGCACTTGGACTGAAGACCAGAAACAAGAAGAAGCTTTCCAATAAGCTTATCGTAAGAAGACGTGATGGTAGAGCCATCAAATAATTGAGGAGGAGAAAGAATAATGGCACGTTCTATTAAAAAAGGACCATTTGCAGATCAGAGTCTTTTAAAGGCAGTAGATGCACTGAATGCACAGAATCAAAAGACAGTTGTGAAAACCTGGTCTCGTCGTTCCACAATCTTCCCGTCATTTGTTGGACACACCATTGCGGTTCATGACGGAAGAAAGCATGTTCCTGTATATGTTACAGAGGATATGGTTGGACATAAGTTAGGCGAATTCGTTGCTACAAGAACTTACCGCGGACATCACGGTAACGGCGACGAGAGAAGAGGATAATCTGCATAATTGAAAGGAGGACATGAAAAATGTCAAAGGGTCATAGATCTCAGATTAAAAGAGAGAGAAATGCAAACAGCGATAAAAGACCTTCCGCTAAGCTTTCTTATGCTAGAGTATCTGTACAGAAAGCTTGCTTTGTTTTAGATGCTATTCGTGGCAAGGGATTGGAAGAGGCCTTAGGAATTGTAACCTACAACCCAAGATATGCTTCTACATTGGTTAAGAAACTTCTTGAGTCCGCAGCTGCAAATGCAGAGAACAATAACAATATGAATAGGGATACGCTTTATGTTGCAGAGTGCTTCGCAAACAGCGCACCGACATTAAAGAGAATTCATCCCAGAGCACAGGGAAGAGCTTACAGAATCTTCAAGAGAAGCTCTCACATCACTGTTATTTTGGACGAAAGAAAGTAAAAGGAGGCAAGGAATGGGACAGAAAGTCAATCCGCACGGTATGAGAGTCGGTATCATTAAGGACTGGAATTCCAAATGGTACGCAGACAAGAAAAACTTTGCTGATACACTTATCGAAGATCATAAGATCAGAGAGTTTTTAAAGAAAAAACTGTATTCCGCAAATGTCTCTAAGATTGAAATCGAAAGAGCAGCTGAGGATAAGGTACGCGTAACAATTTACACTGCTAAGCCGGGTTATGTTATCGGTAAGGGCGGTGCAGAAATTGAGAAGCT
Source organism: Oribacterium parvum ACB1 (assembly GCF_000238055.2). GTDB lineage: Bacteria > Bacillota > Clostridia > Lachnospirales > Lachnospiraceae > Oribacterium > Oribacterium parvum. The sequence goes on along the minus strand of NZ_KE148312.1, from coordinate 914,021 downwards.
GAAGAAAGAAGTACAGAAGTTCACAAGCAGAAACATCTTTATCGATATCAAGGAAATTAAGAGACCGGATAGAGATGCACAGCTTGTAGCAGAAAGCATTGCGCTTTCTCTGGAGAACCGTGTTTCTTTCCGTAGAGCATTGAAGCAGGCTATGAGTAGAACCATGAAGGCCGGCGCACTCGGAATCAAAGCTTCCGTAGGTGGACGTCTTGGTGGTGCCGATATTGCAAGAAGAGAATTCTACAGCGAGGGAACCATTCCTCTTCAGACTCTTCGCGCAGACATCGACTATGGATTTGCAGAAGCTGATACAACCTATGGAAAATTAGGTGTAAAGGTTTGGATTTATAAGGGCGAGGTTCTTCCTGCCAAGAAAAATAAGGAAGGGAGCGAGAAATAACTATGTTAATGCCTAAGAGAACGAAATTCCGTAAGCAGATGCGTGGCAGAATGACCGGTAAAGCTACCAGAGGTAATACCATTAGCCACGGTGAGTTCGGTATTGTTTCCATGGAACCTTGTTGGATCAGATCCAATCAGATCGAGGCAGCCAGAGTTGCCCTTACAAGATACATCAAGCGTGGTGGTAAGGTTTGGATCGATATTTTCCCGGATAAGCCCGTTTCTGCTAAGCCGTTAGGAGTACGTATGGGATCCGGAAAGGGTGCTACCGATTACTGGGTAGCGGTTATTAAGCCGGGCCGCGTTTTATTCGAGATTGCCGGTGTACCGGAAGAAGTTGCCAGAGAGGCGCTTAGACTTGCTTCTCACAAGCTTCCCTGTAACTGCAAGATCGTCGCAAAAGCAGATCTGGAAGGCGGTGATAACTAATGAAAAAGAATACCTATTTAGAAGAGCTGAAGGCAAAGTCAGCTGAGCAGCTGAATGAAGAGCTGGTTTCCGCAAAGAAAGAACTTTTCAATCTGCGATTCCAGAATGCAACCAATCAGTTGGATAATACAGCCCGCATTACCGAGGTTCGGAAAAACATCGCTCGGATTCAGACTGTTATCACTGAGAAAGCGAAAGCGTGAGAAGGGAGAACAGAAGAATGGAAAGAAATCTGAGAAAAACCCGTACCGGTAAGGTGGTTAGTGCAAAGATGGACAAGACCATCGTTATCGCTATCGAAGATCACGTGAAGCACCCTCTTATTGGGAAGATCGTAAAGCGTACCGTTAAGATTTACGCTCATGATGAAAACAATGAGGCTGGTGAGGGAGATACAGTAAAGGTAATGGCAACCAGACCTTTGTCCAAGACCAAGAGATGGAGACTCGTTTCCATCATTGAGAAGGCGAAGTAATACAGGAGCAAGGAAGGAGCATATATGATTCAGCAGGAAACAAGACTTAGAGTTGCTGATAACACAGGTGCAAGAGAGCTTCTTTGCATCCGCGTTATGGGTGGCTCAACCAGAAGATATGCCGCTATTGGAGACACCATTGTGGCTTCCGTAAAGGATGCTATTCCAGGCGGACAGGTAAAAAAGGGTGATGTTGTAAAGGCTGTTGTGGTTCGTACTGTTGACGAAACAAGAAGAAAAGACGGAAGCTATATCCGTTTCGATGAAAACGCAGCGGTAATCCTCAAGGAGGATAATACTCCGAAGGGCACCCGTATCTTTGGACCGGTAGCAAGAGAGTTAAGAGATCATGGTTACATGAAGATCGTTTCCCTTGCCCCGGAAGTATTATAAGGAGGGGAGCCGTATGCGTAGAATTAAGAAAGACGATATGGTAAGAATCATTACCGGTAAGGATAAAGGTAAAGAGGGTAAGGTTTTGTCCTTCGATCCGAAGACCAACAAGGTAGTGATAGAAGGTTGCAACATGGTAACCAAGCACCAGAAGCCGAGCCAGGCTAACCCGCAGGGAGGTCTCTTAAAGAAGGAAGCCGCTTTAGATGCATCCAATGTAATGCTTGTTGTAGACGGACAGGCAACCAGAGTCGGATTTAAGGTAGAGGACGGCAAGAAGGTGCGTGTAGCGAAGAAGACCGGTAAGGTTATTGACTAAGAGAAAGGAGGAATGAAAGATGGCTAGATTAAAGGAAATTTACAATAGCGAAATCAAAGAAGCTATGCAGAAGAAGTTTAACTATAAGAATGTTAACGAAATTCCGAAGCTTGAAAAAATCGTCATCAACATGGGTGTTGGTGAAGCAAAAGAAAATTCCAAGGTTCTCGACAGTGCAGTACGTGATTTGGAGATTATTACCGGACAGCATGCAGTAACCACCAAGGCTAGAAAGTCTGTTGCAAACTTCAAGATCAGAGAGGGACAGGCTATTGGTTGTAAGGTTACTCTCCGTGGAGAGAAGATGTATGAGTTCGCTGATCGTCTCATAAACTTGGCTCTTCCTCGAGTAAGAGACTTCCGTGGTGTGAACCCGAATGCCTTCGATGGCAGAGGAAACTATGCCCTTGGAATCAAAGAGCAGATCATTTTCCCTGAAATCGAGTTCGATAAGGTAGACAAGGTTAGAGGAATGGACATCATCTTCGTAACAACAGCGAAGACTGACGAAGAGTCCAGAGAGCTTCTTACCCTGTTCAATATGCCTTTTGCGAAATAATCGGAGGAAAATATGGCAAAATTATCAATGAAATTAAAGCAGCAAAGACCTGCAAAGTTCTCCACAAGAGAATACACAAGATGTAAGATTTGCGGACGTCCGCACTCTGTACTTCGTAAGTACGGAATCTGCCGTGTATGCTTCCGTGAGTTGGCATATAAGGGAGAAATCCCCGGTGTTCGTAAGGCATCTTGGTAAAATGATTGTAAAACGAATATCCTGTGCGCATGCACAAGATATTTCGTTTACAAATAGAGGATAGTGCATAGGGCGCATCCCAATAGAAAAGAAGAAAGGATATCCGTAAACATGAGTATGAGTGATCCAATCGCAGATATGCTTACAAGAATTCGTAATGCAAACACTGCAAAACATGATTCAGTATTGATTCCGGCATCGAAGATGAAGAAGGCTATTGCTGAAATTCTTCTTAAAGAAGGATACATTGCAAGCTGCGAAATCGTAGAGAACGGAAAGTTCCAGGACATTAAGATTGGCTTAAAGTATGGAGCTACAAAGAACGACAAGATTATCTCCGGAATTCGAAAGATTTCCAAGCCGGGTCTTCGAGTATATGCCGGCAAAGAGAACATGCCGAGAGTCCTTGGCGGTTTAGGTACTGCAATCATTTCTACAAACCAGGGTGTTATCACCGACAAGGAAGCAAGACAAAAGGGTGTAGGTGGAGAAGTCCTTGCCTTTGTATGGTAATCTGTCGGAATATATTTTCTGAAAACAGTATTTTACTGAGAATTTAAGAGAGGAGTATACTATGTCACGTATCGGAAAGTTACCGGTCGCGATCCCGGCAGGTGTTACTGTTGAGATTAAGGACAACGTAGTAAAGGTAAAGGGACCAAAGGGAACCTTAGAGAGAACCTTTGCAAAAGAAATCACAATTAAGGAAGAGGATGGCCACTTGGTGGTTACTCGTCCGAATGACAATAAAAAAGAGAAGTCTCTTCACGGACTGAGCAGAGCTTTGCTTTTCAATATGGTTGAGGGTGTAAGCAATGGTTACGAGAAGAAACTGGAAGTTAACGGTGTAGGATACAGAGCAGCTAAGCAGGGTAAGACTCTGACTTTGACTTTGGGGTATTCTCATCCTGTAACGATGGAAGATCCGGAAGGCGTGGAGACAGTACTGGAAGGAACCAATACCATTTTCGTAAGAGGAATCGATAAGGAAAAGGTTGGACAGTATGCTGCAGAGATTCGCGGTAAGAGAGCTCCGGAACCCTACAAGGGCAAAGGAATCAAGTACTCTACCGAAGTTATCCGTCGTAAAGTCGGTAAGACAGGTAAGAAATAATAGGAGGAAAGTAGAATGGTTAGTAAGAAAAATAAAGCCGAGCTTCGTCAAAAAAAGCACGCAAGAATCAGAAACCGTTTGTCCGGAACTCCTGAGAGACCTCGTCTTGCAGTTTTTCGTTCAAACAAGCACATGTATGCACAGCTTATTGATGATGTTGCAGGGACAACTCTCTGCGCAGCTTCTACCTTAGATAAGAATGCAGATTTGCAGTTTACCGATAATATTGAGGCAGCTCAGTTTGTTGGTAAGGCTATTGCTGAGAAGGCTGTTGCCAAGGGAATCAAGGAAGTCGTTTTCGACAGAGCAGGTTTCCTGTATCATGGTAAGGTTCAGGCCCTTGCAGATGCTGCAAGAGAAGCCGGACTTGTATTCTAATCGAGAGGAGAAATCACTAAGATGAAGCGCGAAAAAATTGACGCAAATCAGTTAGAACTGAACGACAGTGTTGTAGCTATCAAGCGTGTAGCGAAGACTGTTAAGGGTGGTCGTACCATGAGATTCTCCGCTCTTGTTGTAGTAGGAGACGGTAATGGCCATGTAGGTTGCGGAACCGGTAAGGCAACTGAGGTTCCGGAAGCAATTCGTAAGGCAAAAGAGGCTGCAGTAAGAAATATGGTTACTGTACCTGTAAATGAGGATAAGTCTGTACCGCATGATTACATCGGAAAGTTCGGTGCTTCCACCGTTCTTTTGAAGAAGGCTCCGGAAGGAACCGGAATCATCGCCGGCGGTCCGGCACGTATGGTCTGCGAGCTCGCAGGAATCAAAAACATCCGTACTAAATCCTTAGGATCAAACAATAAGACAAATGTGGTTTATGCTACATTACAGGGTCTTACTTCCATGAAGACACCGGAGCAGTTCGCTATTCTTCGTGGAAAGACCGTAGCAGAGATTACAGGTTAAGGGAGGGTTATCATGGCAGATAAATTAAGAATTACTTTAGTAAAGTCTCCAATCGGTGCCATCCCTAAGCAGAAGGCAACTGTGCAAGCTCTTGGATTAAAGAAGATTCGTCAATCCGTTGAGCTTCCCAACAACGGCGCTACCAAGGGGATGATTCAGAAAGTGAATCACTTGGTTAAAGTGGAAGAAATCTAAGGAGGCGAAATATGGAGTTAGCAAAGTTATCACCTGCAGAGGGCTCTAAGCACTCCCAGAATTTCCGTCGCGGCAGAGGCCACGGTTCAGGAAATGGTAAGACGGCAGGTAAGGGACATAAAGGACAGAAGGCTCGTTCCGGTGCACCAAGACTTGGTTTCGAAGGTGGTCAGATGCCACTCTTCCGTCGTATTCCGAAGAGAGGATTTACAGATCCCAACTCTAAGGTAATTACCGGAATCAATGTTTCCGTATTGGAAGATCGTTTCAATGCCGGAGATGAGGTTACACTGGAGAGTTTACTGGAGAAACGAATTGTTCGTAAGTTAAATGACGGTGTTAAGATTCTTGGAAACGGAGAGTTGACAAAGAAGCTTACCGTTAAGGTAAATGCATTTTCTCAGAGTGCAAAAGAAAAGATTGAGGCTTGTGGCGGAACCTGTGAGGTGATTTAATGCTTCAAACAATACGGAATGCATTTAAAGTGAAGGATTTACGAAATCGTCTGATTTTCGTACTCCTGATGCTTGTAGTAATTCGTTTTGGCTCAAATCTTCCTATCCCGGGTGTAAATCCGGGATATTTTGGAGATTTATTTAAGAGTATGGCCGGAAACGATGCTTTCGGATGGTTTAATACCATGACCGGAGGTTCCTTCGAGCAGCTCAGTATATTTGCATTATCCATTACGCCCTACATCACTTCTTCCATTATTATTCAGCTTCTAACCGTGGCAATTCCTGCCCTGGAAGAGATGCAGAAGGATGGAGAAGAGGGAAGAAGAAAGCTCACGGAATATACCAGATATGTAACCATCGGTCTCGCCCTTTTGGAGTCGACAGCGATGGCGGTAGGCTTTGGCGGTTCCGGACTTTTGATTGGATATGCTGAGGGAAGTGTTCTACGTAAAATTGCGGGTATTGTGATTTGCGTAGTGGCCATGACTGCAGGGTCGGCACTTCTGATGTGGATTGGTGAGAGAATGACGGATAAGGGAGTAGGAAACGGTATTTCCTTAGTGCTCTTGTTCAATATCCTTTCTTCCATTCCGCAGGACTTTATTACCTTATATGAACGCTTCATTATGAATCATAATGTAGCGACCATGGTTGTTGCGGCAATCATTATAGCAACGGCTATTTTCTGCATGGTTTGCTTTACAGTAGTATTGCAAGATGCGGAAAGAAGAATTCCGGTACAGTACAGCAGACGTGTGCAGGGAAGAGGAATGGTAGGAGGCCAGCAGTCTCAGATTCCTCTGAAGGTCAATACGGCAAACGTTATGCCGGTTATCTTCGCATCCTCCCTTATGACGATGCCCGTAGTACTCGGACAGATTCTTCATGTCAATAACGGAACAATCATCGGGAAGATTATTATGGCGCTGAATTCCGGTTCTTGGATGAACCCGAATGCTCCGATTTATTCTATAGGTCTGGTGCTCTATATCGCATTGCTGTATTTCTTCGCCTATTTCTACACTTCCATTTCATTCAATCCATTGGAAGTAGCGAATAATATGAAGAAGCAAGGCGGATTTATTCCGGGCATTCGTCCGGGTAAGCCGACCAGCGATTACTTAAATGGAATTCTCCGTTATATTATCTTTATCGGAGCAACGGGACTTGCCATTGTGGCACTGGTACCCATCATAATCTCCGGAGTCTTCAATGTGAGTCGTATTTCCTTCTCGGGAACATCTCTCATCATTATTGTGGGTGTGGTTCTGGAGACCTTAAAAGCAATAGACTCACAGATGGTAATTCGTAATTATAAGGGATTCTTAGACAATTAATCTATAAGCCTCCTTAGCTTCAGATTTTTATAGAATATCTGTAAGTTAAGGGGGCTCATAGTGGTTTTTCACACTTTAGAAGAGGCTGAAAATGAAAATTATTATGTTAGGTGCTCCCGGCGCAGGCAAGGGAAGCCAGGCTAGTCGCATTGCAAATGAATATCATTTGCCACACATTTCAACAGGTGATATTTTCAGAGCCAACTTAAAGGAAGAAACGGAGCTTGGAAAACAAGCAAAGAGCTTCATGGATAAAGGAGAGCTCGTGCCCGATGATATTACCATTGCGATGCTCCTTGATCGAATTCACAAAGAGGATTGTAAGAACGGCTATATTTTGGATGGTTTTCCGAGAACAATTCCACAGGCAGAGGCACTGAAAGAAGCTTTAGCAAAGCAGGGAGAGAAAATAGATCTCGCTTTGGATGTGGAAGCTCCGGATGACCTCATTATTAAAAGAATGGCCGGTAGAAGAACCTGTCCAAACTGTAGCGCAATCTACCATACAGAAACATTAAAACCTAAAAAAGAGGGGATTTGTGACTTGTGTGGAGCAGAACTGGTTCAGCGTAAGGATGACAATGAGGAGACAGTGAAAAACCGCTTAAAGATTTACCATGAAATGACGGAACCGCTTATTTCTTATTATAAGAAGGAAAATATCCTGGAAGAAGTAGACGGAATGGAAAAGCTGGATGCAGTATTTGAGAAAGTAAAGGAAATTATTAACAAAAGAAGCTGAAGTAGAGAAGCTGAAGCAGAGAATCTAAAGAAGAAAAGGTTTAAGCATGATTGAAATAAAGTCTAAAAAAGAAATTGAACTGATGCGGGATGCCGGAAAGGTACTTGCCGAGGTTCATGAAAAGGTCGGAGAAGCGGTTGCTCCCGGAAAAAGTACTTTAGAGTTAAACGATTATGCAGAAAGTCTCATCCGAAAGGCCGGATGCACACCAAGCTTTTTACACCTATATGACTTTCCGGCAGCTTGCTGTGTTTCCGTAAATGAAGAGCTTATTCACGGGATACCGACGAGAGATAGAATCTTAAAAGAAGGAGATATCGTTTCCTTCGATATCGGCACCAACTATAAGGGCTATCACTCGGATGCGGCACGGACTTGGGCAGTGGGAAAGATATCCCTGGAGGCGAAAAGGCTTGTGGATACGGCAAAGGAAGCCTTCTTCAAAGGAATTGAACAGGCGATACCCGGAAATCACCTAAATGATATTTGCGGAAGCATAGGTGATTTTGTGGAAAGTCGAGGTTACGGTGTGGTTCGGGAATATGTGGGACATGGCATAGGTCATCAGGTGCACATGGATCCGGAGGTGCCAAACTTTAGAATGAACCGAAAAGGACCGAAGCTGCAGGCCGGGATGACGCTCGCGATTGAACCCATGATTACAGAGGGGGATCCCGCAGTAAGAGTTCTTTCCAATGACTGGACGGTGGTTCCGTTTGACGGAAAGCTGACCGCACATTATGAAAATACAATATTGATCACAGACAACGGACCGGAAATCCTGAGTCTTATGAAAGGATAAACAGAGTATGTCGAAATCAGATGTAATCGAAATTACAGGAAAAGTACTGGAGAAGTTACCGAACGCTATGTTTCAGGTGGAACTGGAAAATGGACACCAGGTACTTGCTCACATCTCGGGAAAACTTCGTATGAATTATATTCGTATCTTACCCGGAGACAAAGTAACGATCGAGCTCTCTCCCTATGACCTTTCCAAGGGAAGAATAATCTGGAGAGATAAGTAAAGGTTTCGCTTTACATTTATAGACTGTTTTGCTAGAATTATACGGCAACTCTGTTCAAATTCGTAAAGGAAAGGGGAATTTTACTTATGAAAGTAAGATCATCAGTAAAACCGATCTGCGAAAAATGCAAAGTAATCAAGCGAAAGGGCTCCATCAGAATTATCTGTGAAAACCCTAAGCATAAGCAGAGACAAGGTTAATTAACAGGAGGAAACAAAGATGGCTCGTATTGCAGGTGTGGATTTACCTAGAGAAAAGCGAATCGAAATCGGTTTGACTTACATCTATGGAATCGGAAGATCATCCGCTGATAAGATTCTTCAGGCTACCGGCGTAAATCCGGATACCAGAGTGAAGGACTTGACAGACGATGAGGTGAAGGATCTTGCCAACTATATCGCAGAGAACCAGATGGTAGAGGGTGACCTTCGTAGAGAGATCGCTCTGAACATCAAGCGTTTACAGGAGATTGGTTGCTACAGAGGAATCCGTCACAGAAAGGGACTTCCGGTAAGAGGTCAGAAGACCAAGACCAATGCAAGAACCCGTAAGGGACCAAGAAAGACCGTTGCTAACAAGAAGAAGTAAGGTCTAAAAAGTAACTAAGAGGATCTTCATGTTTTAATTACAGGAAGAAATGAAAAAGGAAAGTAGGTTAGTTTAACTATGGCTAAGTCAACTGGTAAGAGAGTGACAAAAAAGCGCGTAAAGAAAAACGTTGAACGCGGACAGGCACATATCCAATCATCTTTCAATAACACAATCGTTACTTTGACAGATGCACAGGGAAATGCTCTTTCTTGGGCAAGTGCCGGCGGTCTGGGATTTAGAGGTTCAAGAAAATCTACTCCATATGCAGCTCAGATGGCTGCTGAAACTGCTGTAAAGGCAGCTTTGGTACATGGCTTAAAGTATGTGGATGTAATGGTTAAAGGACCGGGTTCCGGAAGAGAAGCAGCGATTCGTGCCTTACAGGCAAACGGACTCGAAGTAACATCCATTAAGGACGTTACACCGGTTCCCCACAACGGATGCCGCCCGCCGAAGCGCAGAAGAGTATAATTATTCAGCTTATCATTCTATAAATGGTTTATATTTATAAGGAGAGAATCTGCTATATAAGAGAGAATCTGCTATAGCGGAGTAAGCATTATACGTAAACAGTATGACCGTTTGGTCAGCCCGAAGAAGCCGATGGTGTAAAGGGCGTATCAAATTTTGGAGATGTTACTATTAAAGTAACAGAACTTGATATTTAGGAGGATAATATGGCAGTAGATAAGGTTCCTGTGCTTAAAAGATGCAGGTCACTTGGACTTGACCCTGTATTCTTGGGAGTCGATAAGAAATCAAACAGACAGGCTAGAAATGCCAGAAGAAAGATGAGTGAGTACGGTCTTCAGCTTCGTGAAAAGCAGAAGGCAAAGTTTATCTACGGTGTTTTAGAGAAGCCTTTCCGTAACTACTATGCAAAGGCAGAGAGACTTCCCGGACAGACCGGTGAGAACTTAATGGTTCTTTTGGAGAGTAGACTTGACAATGTCATTTTCCGTATGGGGATGGCGAGAACAAGACGTGAGGCAAGACAGGTAGTAGGGCACCGTCACGTTACCGTAAACGGTAAGATTATAAACATTCCTTCTTACCTTGTATCTGCAGGAGATGTTGTGGCTATTAAAGAGTCCATGAAGACTGCTCAAAGATATAAGGACATCACGGAAGTAACCGGCGGCAGAATGGTACCCGCTTGGTTGGAAGTGGATGAAGAGAAACTGAGCGCAACCATTAAGAATTTACCGCACAGAGAAGATATCGATGTTCCGGTAAACGAGATGTTAATCGTCGAGTTGTACTCTAAGTAATAATGCATAGCAAGAATCACACATGAAAAGTGTGCATTCTTATTTTCACGACTAAGCTGTGCCATGCACAGAGAAGGTCGTTTGGCCTAAAAAAGGAGGCGGCATGTTTGATTTTGAAAAACCAAACATTGAAATTCTTGAAATTTCAGAGGATAAGCGCTTCGGTCGTTTTGTTTGTGAACCTTTGGAAAGAGGATACGGCGCGACCTTAGGGAATTCTTTACGGAGAATGATGCTGTCCTCTCTGCCCGGGGCTGCGGTTTCTGCAATTAAGATTCAAGGACTTTCAGGGGATAAAATTCCCGGTGTAAAGGAAAGCTACGACGAGGTTTTAACCAATTTAAAATCTCTCGTGGTCTCCATTCCGGAGGATGTAGAACAGCTGGAGGCACATCTGGAGGTCAGTGATAAAGAGGAAGCGAAGGCTTCGGATTTTAAAGCAGAGTCGGAACTTGTCATCATTAATCCCGACTTGCGTATCGCAAGTCTTGAGAAGGGTGCGAAGCTCTCTATTGGAGTAGTAATTACTAAGGGACAAGGCTATGTAGGGACAGTAAAGGAGAAGGCATCACAGTATCCGAAGGGCTATACTCTTTTGGATGCGCTGTATACTCCTGTCGACAGGGTCAATATGACTGTGGAGAATACCCGTGTGGGTAATATGACAGACTATGACAAGCTGACTTTGGATGTGTATACGGATGGCGGTATGCTTCCTCAAGACGCAGTTTCCGCTGCGGCAAAGATGCTGTTCCAGCATTTGGATCTCTTTGTAACACTTTCCTCTGAAGGAGCCGAAACACAGCTCATGGTAGAAAAAGCAGAGGATGATAAGGACAAAGTTTTAGAAATGAACATTGATGAACTGGAGCTCAGTGTCCGCTCTTATAATTGTTTAAAGAGAGCAGGGATTAACACGGTATCGGAATTAACTTCCAAGACACCGGAGGACATGATGAAGGTTCGTAACCTGGGAAGAAAGTCACTCGAAGAGGTACTTGCGAAATTACGCGAGTTAAACTTAGGACTCTCCACTCCGGAAGAATAACCGGACTCAGGATTTTACCCGATAAGACTAAAAAGCACGGATAAGGAGAAATAAAATGGCAATGTATAGAAAATTAGGAAAGGCAACAGCACCTAGAAAGGCTATGCTTAGATCCTTAACTACAGATGTACTTCGCTATGGTAAGGTTTTTACCACGGAGGCAAGAGCAAAGGAAGTTTGTAAGCAGGTTGAGAAGCTTATCGCTCTTTCCGTAAGAGAGAAGGATAACTATGAGATGGTTGCCGTGAAGGCAAAGGTAGCGAAGAAAGACGCTGACGGAAAGAGAGTGAAGGAAGTAGTAGACGGTAAGAAGGTAACTGTTTACGAGGAAGTGGAGAAGTCCATTCAGAAGGATAAGCCCTCTCGTCTTCAGGCTCGTCGTCAGATTTTAGCCGCAACTTATGTTCCGACAGAAAGACCGGGCACTGTAGCCGGCAGAAAGAAGAACACCAAGAAGGTAGACATCGCTAAGAAGCTTTTCGATGAGATTGCACCGAAGTATGTTGACCGTAAGGGTGGATATACAAGAATTGTTAAAGTGGGTCTTCGTAAGGGAGATGCTGCTATGGAAGTTCTTTTAGAGTTAGTATAAAGAATTTCGACAAGTGCATTAACGGAATAGTACTTGTAACAAACGAATGAACAGATTGCAAAAGAGGCTGTGATTTTCCACAGTCTCTTTTTTCTTAACGGCAGTCATTATCTTGTAAGAGAAAAGCAAGTTGATTCTGAACTTAAAAATGCTTTATACTAGGCAAGGAATAAAGAAATGGAGGGAGCATATGTTTAGAAAAAGAGTGGGATTCCTTTTGTCCCTTTTATGCATGGTTCTTTTTGCAATTCCTGCATTTGCAAAGGACAGTACCAGTACGATTACCAATATCAGTATCAAGGTGGATAAGAATCTTAGTAAGTTAGAGGCCGGATCATCTCTTGGAAACATCAGTGAATCGGACTTTAGTACGGGAAATACCGACAGATATCACGTGGATGCGGTACAGTGGGTGGAAAGCGGCAATTTCGATGTTCTTCGTGTAGGAAGTGAGCCTAAGGTACTTTTGTATCTTGTAGCTGACAGCAAAGAAAAGAACAACGGAGATGTTATTAATTACCAATTTGCCGGAGCATACAGCAGTAATAACGTAAGAGTAAGTAACGGAAGTTTTGTCAGTGCAAAGCGTGTCAGCGGTACGGAGCTGGAGATTGTGCTTCAACTTAAGCCGATTTCCGGAAGCTTTGATGCGCCGGAGAATCTTGCCTGGTCCGCTTCAAGTCTGGGACGCGCCACCTGGTCTCAAGCTGAGAACAGCTCAGGATATTATGAAGTAAAGCTTTATAGAGAAGGAAGACAGCTTGCAAAGATTACTACGGATGCATTAAGCCTGAATTTTTATCCTTGGATGACGGAAGAAGGAAATTACAGCTTCAATGTAAGGAGTATTCCATATACAGATTCGCAGAAGAAAGGTGGAAAGGCATCGGAAGATGCAGAATCCGATACCTTATACATTGCTGCAAACAATCGCTCTAACGGAGATGGAAAGTACAGCGAAACACAGATTTTCGGACAGAATAAAGCACAGAATAATACACCGGGCAATGCTAACATTCCCTCAACTATCGGCTGGAGCTTGATTAACGGAAAGTGGTATTTCCGCTATCCAAACGGTCAGCCTGCAATTAACAGTTGGGTGGACTGGAACGGACGTTGGTACCATTTTAATGGACAGGGAGAAATGGAAACCGGTTGGTTTAAGAGTGCATACGGCAATTGGTTCTATTTGGAGCCGGGTAACGGTGATGCAAAAACCGGCTGGAAGCTGATTAACAATATATGGTATTATTTTATACCGGATGCCGGTGATCGCCAGTGCATGATGGTCTCAAGTGGAATATTCCAAATCGGACAGGAAAGCTATTACTTTGATGCAAGCGGTGCAATGCGTACAGGCTGGATTGCTATCAATGTAAACGGAAAACAGATATACTATTATTTTAAAGATAATGGTGCTATGGCGAAAAATACAACAATTAACGGTTTCCGGGTAAATGAACGCGGAGAGTGGGTACAATAGCTTTTCTTGTCTCCTGCTTCCGGCTGTGGTAGAATACCTCGGAAGGAGGAGTTCATGAACGATTTTAGAGAAAAGAAAAATGCCCGTCTCATGATGGCCATCAATGGCATGAAAAATGAAGGCGGTAGAGATTGGGAAGATAAATTAGTAGATGCCTTGATTCATCATGCCGAGTTTTATGTGCCTATGCGTACAATGGGAGAAGGCGAAGATAGAAAGCCTGCCTTTGCTGTTGTGGAAGATAAGGATCACAATCATTTTTATGTACTCTTTACTTCGCAGGAAAAAGCCAAGCAATGGAAACACGAAAAAGAGACCACGGCGATTCTGAGCTTTCATCAGGCAGCTCTAATGGCACTTGGAGATCCCAGAATTTCCGGCTTTGTGATTAACATGAACAGCGATAATTTTATCCTTTGGAGAAAATTTATTGTGGACTGCATTCATGTGGAGCAGGCTGAACTTATGGGAGAAGTTCCGGTAAGACCGGATGAGAATATGGAGTTTACGGAGCCTCTGGGAGACAGCAAGGAGCTGGAAGAGGCACTTGCAGAGTATATGCGTGATGATCGTAATGTTACAGCTGCCTATCTCCTTGGCGCAAAGCAAAACGGAAAGAGCTTCAATCTTTGTATTGTCAGTCATGTAGGAAGCATACAGCCGAGTTTTGCAAACATTACTACGGTAGGAAACGACTTTTCAGAGGGAATTCCCTTTGCGGTAATGTCGTATAGGGCCGATATAGCGGAAAAGGCAGTAAAAGACAGGATGCCTTTCTATCGAAGACCCTTTGTTGTGTAGTAAAATATAGAAAAAAGAAGAAAGCTGTGCTAAAGAATCAAAAGAGCTTCTTTAGTACAGCTTTTTTAATGCAATTTTATAGAACGTATATTCGAAAATATCTTTACAAAACGAATGTTCTGTGTTATTCTTGTGAAACAATAAAAACAAACTGGCGTTTAGATAAAGGAGTAAAACATGAGAATAAATTTGAGAACATTCGAAATTTTTATTACATCCCTACTGCTGTTTTCATTATTTGGAATCTTGTCCATCCTTCCGGAGATTCGTGCTATAAGCTGTGGACTTACCTTGACTTCCCTATTCTTCTTATATGAGATTGAAAGGGAGTGGCAGCGAAGAAAGAAAAAGGCAGTATTTTATAAAAAAATAGAGAGAATTATAGCGAGAAGACTTAGCGGAGAATAAGCCGATAGCCAAAAGAAGGATATTGTGGCTCATGGAGTAAAACTAATGCTGAATGTTGTTCTATGCTTAGGACTTAGGCATAAACGCCTTTTGATCTATAACTCCATAACTCTCTATATGCCTTTTATAAGCCTAAAAAGAAAAGAGCTGTCCATCCGGACAGCTCTTTTAAACTATACTCTGCTTATGTTAATTATTCAGCAGCAATAGCACCTGTTGGGCAAGGCTCTTCACAAGCGCCGCAATCGATGCAAGTATCCGGATCTACAACATACTTTGTTGGACCCTCGGAAATAGCTTCTACAGGACATACTGCTGCGCAAGCACCACAGCTTACGCACTCATCACTAACTACGTGTGCCATATTCGTTCCTCCTTATATAAATAGACCAAATACTTTACTCCCGGTAAAGTTCTATTCATTCTAATGCATTTCGGAAATATTGACAAGAATTTCTCGAATTTCTCATGTTCAAAATAAGAAGCAGAATCGAACTGCTCTATGTGGAGAGCTCATCGGGAAGGGGCAGAATAGGAAGAGTATATTTAGCTTTTATTCCTTGGCTAATGGTATAAACTGGAAATAGAGATACTAAACAAGCTCTAAAGCGAAAACATCGGGAAAAAAGGATAGCCGAATATGCAGGAATCCAGTATACTAAGTCCTATGATTTTAAATGTATCCATGCTAAGTAAAGCATACGTAGGAAAGACTGTGCTGAAGGATGTATCGTTTCATCTGGAAGATAAGGAAAAAGCGGCCATTGTCGGAATCAACGGTTCAGGCAAAACAACTTTGCTCCGATGTATTCTGGGAATTGAGGAGGCAGATGAGGGGAGCATCGCATTTTCCAAAGAGAAGAAAATGGACTACCTGGCACAGCAACATGCTGATATAGAAACGGAGAATGAAGACTACGACACTCTTTCCGGAGGCCAGAAGACGAGGAAGCGCCTCGAGGAAATCTTGCAGGAGAAACCCGATCTGCTGATTCTGGATGAGCCGACAAACCACTTGGATATCGGTTCTATTCAGTGGCTGGAAAAAGTCTTAAAGCGTTATGACGGAGCAGTGCTTCTTGTTTCCCATGACCGTTATTTCTTGGATAGGATTGTGACGAAGGTCATTGACCTGGAACGAGGAAAGGTCAGAATGTACCAGGGAAATTACAGCGCTTATGCGGAAAAAAAGAGACAGCTTCGAGAAGCCGAGTGGAAAGCTTTTCAAAACCAGCAGGCAGAGATCAAGCATCAGGAGGCCGTGATTGAGAAGCTGAAGCAATTCAATCGGGAGAAGAGCATTAAGCGCGCGGAATCTCGAGAGAAGATGCTTTTGAAGGTGGAAAGACTGGAGAAGCCTGAGGAACTCGAGAATGAGATGAAGCTTCTTTTTTCTCCGAGGGAAAGCTCCGGAAACGATGTCTTAATGGCGAAAGAGCTCGGAAAAAGCTATGACGGAAAGCGTCTATTTTCCCATGGGACTTTTTCTCTGCAAAAAGGAGAGCATGTAGCGCTTATCGGAGATAACGGGACCGGAAAGACGACCTTACTGAAGATTTTAAACGGGCTTGTACAGGCGGATGAGGGAGAATTTCGTTTAGGCTCGAAGGTGAAGATTGCTTACTATGACCAGGAGCACGCTGTGCTCAACATGGAAAAAACCCTCTTTGATGAAATTCAGGATAGCTATCCGGATATGAATAACACGAAGGTGCGAAATGTTCTTGCCGCTTTTCTCTTTACCGGAGACGATGTGTATAAGCGGATTCAGGATCTTTCCGGAGGAGAACAAGGCAGGGTAAGCCTTGCAAAGCTCATGCTCTCCGATGCGAATTTTCTTATCTTGGACGAGCCGACGAACCACTTGGATATTCAGGGGAAGGAAGTTTTAGAGGAAGCGATTCGAAACTATGAGGGAACCGTCCTCTATGTTTCCCATGACCGTTATTTTATCAATAAAACGGCAACGAGAATTATAGAGCTCTTTTCTAACCGTTTTGATAATTACATCGGAAATTACGATTATTATATCGAAAAGAAGGAAGATGTTCGTGCCTACGGAGATTCACTACAAAAGGATAAGATGCCTTTAGAAGCGATAGATCCGGAAGAAGCACAAAGATTGGAAGAAAAGGAGAGCAAGAGACTCGACTGGGAAAGCCAGAAGGAGCTCTCCGCAAAGAGAAGAAAGTGGCAGAATGCCTTGCAAAAGGCGGAGGAGAAGATTGCCAAGCTGGAAGAGCGAAAAGAAGAGCTCACTGCCTCCATGGAAGAAGTCGGGTCCGATGTCGGGCGCCTCATGGAAATTCATAGAGAGCAGGAAGCAATAGATAAAGAGCTGGAAGAGCAATACGCCATCTGGGAGGAAAGCTCCCTGGAGCTTGAAAATTTAGAGTAACATAATAAAGTATAGTAAAAGGATATTGGAACAGGGGCACGCTCTCGCTAACTTCGCCTGACTGAGCATGGGCTCGGTAGCCCATTGCTCACTTTGCTTCGCAAAGCAACTTCCTTCAGAAGTTGGTCTTGTACAGGACAACTTTTCTGATGAAAAGTTGTCCTTTCGTATCAGTACTAAGCCTCAAGCATCACTTCGCTCGCTTTTGGCAAGTACTGACGGGCTCAGATTACCCCTTATTCCAATATCCTTTTAAAAAACCTTTTCTATTTTTATCCTGAACCTTTTCTGTTTTTTATCCTAAATCTTTCTACTCTATGGTTAACTACTCCGCATCTTTCATACTGAGTGAAATCTTCTTCCTCTCCATATCCACGGAGAGAATTTTTACTTTCACGATATCACCAAGCTTTACAACATCGAGAGGGTGCTTTACGAACTTTTTGGAAAGGGCGGAGATGTGTACCAAGCCGTCCTGGTGCACGCCGATATCGACAAAGGCTCCGAAGTCCAGGACATTTCGGACTGTACCCTCGAGAATCATCCCCTCTTTTAAGTCGGAAAGCTCTAAAACATCACTCCGCAAAATGGGTGCGGGCACATCTTCACGAGGATCTCTTCCCGGCTTTGCAAGAGCCTCCACAATATCCTTTAAGGTAAAGCTTCCGATAGCAAGCTTTTCTTCTAAAGCTTTCATTCCTCCGGGAAGGGCGGAAATCATCTTTGCAATATCCTTTCCCTTTCCCTCGGCAATGTCTTTTTCATTCAAGTTTAGAAGGGAGAGGAGTTCCTTTGTTTTCTGATAGGACTCAGGGTGCACGGAGGTTCTGTCCAGCACTTCCTTACCCTCTCGGATACGGAGAAAGCCGGCACTTTGCTCAAAGGCCTTGGGACCGAGCTTGGCCACCTTTAACAATTCTTTTCTACTTTTAAAAGCGCCGTTTTCTTCTCTATACACTACGATGTTCTTAGCCAGTGTCTTGTTGATACCGGAAATATAGGAAAGGAGGGCTGCGGATGCGGTATTCAGGTCTACACCTACATGGTTAACGCAGTCTTCCACGGTATTGTTCAGCTGTTCCTCCAGCTTGTTCTGATTCATGTCGTGCTGATACTGCCCGACACCGATGGCCTTTGGCTCAATCTTTACCAGCTCGGCAAGCGGATCTTGAAGTCGCCTTGCCATGGAGGTTGAACTTCTTTCTCCCGTGTCAAAGTTCGGGAACTCCTCTGTCGCAAGCTTACTTGCAGAGTAGACAGAGGCACCGGCTTCATTGACAATCACATACTGCACCTTACTTTTTGTCTCATGAATATAGTCGCTGATGACCTTTTCCGATTCACGAGAGGCCGTGCCATTTCCAAGGGCAATGATATCCACCTTATGTTTTTCAATCAGCTTATGAATCGCAGCCATTGCTTCTTTCACCTGATTTTTAGGCGGAGTAGGGTAAATGACCGTCGTGTCCAGTACCTTTCCGGTCGGATCGACTACGGCGATTTTACAGCCGGTACGGAAGCCCGGATCCCAGCCTAGCACGACTTTCCCGACAATGGGCGCCTGCATAAGAAGCTGTTTTAAATTATCTGCAAAAATGGCAATCGCACCGTCTTCCGCCTTTTCGGTTAAGATATTTCGGATTTCGGTTTCGATAGAGGGGGAAATAAGCCTCTTGAAGCTATCCTGCACCGCTTCCTGTAAGAGCCGGAGATTTTCTCCCTGCAAAGCCTTTCCGGCCTGCTTTTCGAGGTATGCCAAAATCTCCTCCTGCGGGAAATTCAGCTTTACAGATAGAACCTTTTCCTTTTCTCCGCGGTTTATGGCAAGCGTACGATAGCCGGGAATGGTTTTTACCTTTTCCTCATAATCAAAATACATCTCATAGGTCTTTGCATCGGGATTTTCCTCTGTTTCCTTTTTGGAGGAGGAAATACTGCCAAGTTCCATGGTCTTATTGCGAATCCATTCCCTATAGGAGGCATTTTCGGAGAACTCTTCCGCAAGAATGTCCTTTGCATAATTCAAGGCCTCTTCCACGCTGCAGACTTCCTTTTCCTCGGAAAGATACTTTTCCGCTTCCTTTACAGGATTTACACCGGGGGTGAGAATGGCCTTCGCCAGTCCCTCTAAGCCCTTTTCTCTGGCAATCATGCCTCTGGTTCTTCTCTTTTTCTTATAGGGAAGGTAGAGGTCTTCCAGACGCACTGCGGTATCGGCCGCCTCAATCTGCGCCTTCAGCTCTTCCGTGAGCTTCCCCTGTTCCGCGATACTGTTTAAAATGCTTTCGCGCCTCTCCTCGAGATTCCGAAGATATTGCAGCTTTTCCTCAAGGCTACGGAGTTCCTCGTCATTTAAACCGTGCGTTGCTTCCTTACGATAACGTGCAATAAAGGGAACGGTATTTCCCTCGTCTAAAAGCTGTACCGCCGCTTCCACCTGCATTTTTTTAAGAGATAAGTCCTCAGCTATTTTTTGGATTATGTTCATCTTGCTCCTTTAATTCTTAAATGAGTAACACTCATAATGTCGCTATATTTTATCAATAAAAATATATTTGTTGGAAGGCCGAATTTGCCGTTTGCAAAAACGCCTATGAATGCTAAGAAAGCACTACGCTAACAGTATACTATAAAAAAGTACTATAGGGCAGGAAAATGAGGGAGAAGAAAACGGGAAAACATAGCGGAGAAGAGGATAAAGAAAAACACTCATGCAAATGTAGGAGGTATTCTCCGTTCCAAAAAAATATTGACAAAAAGAGAGGGATTCAGTATCATAATTCTGTTGCATTGAAAGCGACGCAGTTGAGATTCCATCTTAACTTGCCGGCGTGGCGGAATAGGTAGACGCACAGGACTTAAAATCCTGCGAGACACAAATCTCATACCGGTTCGACCCCGGTCGCCGGCAGCAAAGGAGAATAATCGGTGAGTTATCTCGCCGGTTTTTTTATACCTTTTGTATTGCCTTTATAAGGAGATGTACCCAAGTGGTTGAAGGGTCCGCACTCGAAATGCGGTAGGTCGGGCAACCGGCGCATGGGTTCAAATCCCATCATCTCCGCGATAAAAAAGACCTGAGTTTAAGCAATAGTTGCGAAGAACTCAGGTCTTTTTTTTTTCCCCGAGAGGGATAAAGCTTTTAGTGGTTTTATTTTGGTAATACTATTTTGGTAATACTATTTTAGCAATACAATTTTTAGCCATACTATTTTAGCGATATCTCGTAATGTTCGGGAATAGAATATATTCGTTATAAATAAATATTAAATTGCATATATATTTTTGAAAATATTGCCGATAATATAATGCGAGAGGTGGATTTGGGTCTCAAAGAGTAGGAAAGGAGGGGAGGCAAGATGAAAGCTAGGGAAGTGCAAAGAGAACTTGCGATTTTTCGTATATTGGCAGTTTGCTTTTTTGCCTTCTGTTTTCTGTTAGGAAAATGGATGAATACAGCTGTGGTTTTTGCGGCCCCCAGACCGGCATCTTTAGAAATACCGATAGTGGCTGAAGTGGAAGGAGAACAAGTTCCGGCGGAAGCATTCCGTTTTATTATTGAGAAAGTGAGCCCTTCCTCGGCATTGCCCGTACCGGATACGATAGAGGGCGTATTTTCCGCACAAAATAAAAAAAGGACTCTTACATTTCCCGCTATGCAGTTTCATGAGGAGTCGTTTGCGGGAAATGAGAAATATGTGTATACCATTCGGCAGATTGCAGGGACGAATCCGCATATGGAGTATGACAGCCGTGTGTATACCGTGAAAATAAGAGTAGGGTTACAGACGCAAGATTCGATGGGGCACAGTTATCCTCCGTACTTGGCGGCTGCCATTGTTGTGACGGAGAATGACAATCCGGATCCTGCAAAGCAGGATGTGAAGCAGGGAGAAATCCTTTTTCATAATAAATATACCAAACCGCCGGAGCCCACTACAGAAACTCCGCCTAATCCGACGAGACCGCCTGATCCGACAAAGCCGCCTAACCCGAATAGACCCCCGGATCCAAAGGTGCCGGAGACTCCGCCCGTACCTTCCACACCGGAAACACCGCCCGCACCGTCTACTCCTCCGGGAGAGGACCCAAAGATATACGAACATAAAGATAAGGGTGATGTACTTGCAGAAGTTCCGAAAATTATGACCAAATTTTTTACAGTAACCAGAAAGGTAGTTACGGGAGATGAAAGCGGAATGTTCTTTTTCGGAACCTCTTTCAGTCTTTCCGTCTTCGGCCTTTTCCTATATTATTTTAATCGCGAACAGAAAAGAGAAAAGCGGAACAAACATGAGTGGGACTAGAAATAAACAATTTCTAAAGAACTTGACACCCTGTATACAGGGTGTTATTCTTTTAAAAGTGTTAGCACTCTATATATTTGACTGCTAACAACAAATATAGCTTTATCGAAACGGCTATGGAAATCTGTAAGTTGGATTACCTGAAAGAGTCCTTGGACTTTTAGGGAGATACTTTACAGCTTTTTCGCGTTGTTGACGCTATACAGTGCGGGAAATAACTACTCCCGTATATCATTGAAGCTAAAACGGGGAAGAAGAGCAGAAGCTTCTTTTCTGTTTTTAAGAGGATGTGTATGAAAATGAATCAATTAGTGGACGCACTAAAAAAATGGATAAGAGGAAGGAAAGAAGAGGCAGAAAAAAAAGAGAAAAAGAAAGGGATGATTTCTGCCATTTCCAGAGAAATTCCGAAAGAGAAGGAAATTGCAGCTTCCGAGAAAGCAGTCGAGGAGGTGCATTTTCCTAAAGACAAGCTGGAGCATGCCGGTAAGGTGGAGGAGGCTTTAAAGGTATTTTCCAAAGAAAAAAATAAGGAACGAGGAGGACAGGCTATGCGAGTAGTACCGGTTTACAACATGATGATTTTGCCGAATTCCACCATCTATTTTCAGATTGATAATTTTAGAACTCTGGCAGGAAAGACAGTAGAAGAAGGGGACAAGCTTCTTTTGGCTGTTTTACATAAAAATGAAGTGGATACCAAGGCACTTCATAAAGAGGAAGTGTATCCTGTAGCGGTAGAAGGTACAATCAAGGAAATCAGTCAGGACGGCTATGCAGTTGTTGCAACAGGCAATAGAGTAAGTATTGAGGAGCTTTCTCAGGAGGAAGGACAGCCCCTAGTTTTAAAGACAATCCCTCTTTATGATGTGGAGGACTTGGATCAGGAAGAGGCTGACAGAAAGCTTGGAGAAATTAAGGAAGAGCTGAAGGACTTGGTAGGGCGTTTTCATGCAGGGAAGGTTATGGCGGGTATGATTGAACGCCATAAGTCGATTCAAGAGGTCGGCTGTGTTCTGTCCCCCTGGCTTAGCATTAACAACGAAGAGCGGTACCATGTCCTGCAGGAGGATCGACTTTCCGTTCGTACGAAGATGCTGGAGCAGATTATCTATGAATATATCGAGGTGACGAAGGTTACCACCGATGCGAGAACCCAGCAGCAGGAGGATTATCAAAAACTCTATAAGGAGCAGGCCCTCCAAAAGCAGATTGATTACCTCCAGAAAGAGCTCGATGAGATGCATCCGGAGAAGGTTTCCGACCTCCGTAAGTTTGAACTTCGTATTGAAGAAGCCGGCATGAATGAGACGGCGAAAAAGGAAGCTACGAAGATTTTAAATCGCCTGAAAAATGAAGGCACAAACGGCCAGGAAGCCGGTATGCTTTATGACTATCTGGATTTCCTGACCGGACTATCCTGGAAGAAGGAAGAACAGAAGGAAATAGACCTTGATGAGGCGGAGAAGATCCTGTCCGAGGATCACTTCGGCTTAAAGAAGGTTAAGGAGAGAATGATTCAGCAGATTGCGGTCATGAATCTGAAAAAGCAGCAGTCCGGGTCTATTCTCCTCTTTGTGGGTGCACCCGGTACCGGTAAAACCAGTATTGGAAAAAGTATTGCGAAGGCTCTCGGAAGAAAATATGTTCGTGTAAGCCTTGGCGGTGTGCGAGATGAGGCAGATATTCGCGGACACAGAAGAACGTATCTTGGTGCTATGCCGGGAAGAATCATGGACGGGATACAGAAGTCCGGCGTTTCCAATCCGGTCATGGTGCTGGATGAGGTGGATAAACTGTCTTCGTCCTATAACGGAGATCCCGCGGCAGCCCTTCTTGAAGTTTTGGATCCGGAGCAAAACAATACCTTCACGGATCACTACATGAATGTGCCTTATGATTTATCCGATGTACTCTTTATCTGTACGGCGAACTCCCTGGATACCATTCCGGCGCCCCTCTTAAATCGTATGGAAGTGATTCAGTATCAGGGTTACACTCCGAGAGAGAAATTTGAGATTGGAAAGCGTCATCTCCTTAGGAAGTCATTAAAGGGTGTAGGATTACAAGCGGAAAATGTAGAACTTACGGATGAAGCCTTGGAAAATATTATTTCCGATTACACAAGAGAAGCCGGTGTCAGAGGCTTAAAGAAGAGACTTGACACCCTCTGCCGAATTGCGGCAGTTCATCTTGTTAAGGGAAAGGGAGAGAAGATTTCCGTAGGGAAGGAAGATTTGAGAGAATATCTGGACATGAATCCGCTTCACAGAAGAGAAGTCAAGGAAGAGGGAAAGCCGGGTATCGTTACCGGTCTTGCTTGGACCGCAGTCGGAGGAGAGATTCTCTATATTGAGAGTATGTTCACAAAGGGAGAAGGAAAGCTGAACATTACCGGACAGCTTGGTGACGTCATGAAGGAGTCGGCGCAGATTGCCATCAGCCTTGTGAAGTCTATGTTCCCCGATAAAGCAAAACTTTTCAAGGAAAATGATCTGCATATTCATGTGCCTGACGGAGCAACCCCGAAGGATGGGCCTTCTGCCGGAATTACCCTCACCATTGCCCTTGCCTCCTTAGTGACAGGACAGGCAGTCAGTCCGCGTATCGCGATGACCGGAGAGGTTTCTCTGGAAGGCCTCGTTAATCCGATCGGCGGACTTCCGGAAAAGCTTATGGCAGCGGAACGCGCCGGCGTAAAGACCGTTTTGATTCCTAAAGCAAACGAAGACGATCTTCGGGACGTCCCGGATGAGGTCAAGGAAAAGTTGCAGATTCTTCCAATTAAAACAGTGGAAGAAGGAATGGAGCTTTGTGAAATTCACTATGTGAAGCCCGGAGTGGAAACGGTGTAAAAGTATGTAAAATAGGATAGATGCTGTATAAAAAATCAAATAAATAAAGGGATTCTTTGCAATATAGGTCTGAATGAGGGGTAGTCTGAGCCCGTCGGTACTTGCGAAAAACAAGAGAAACGCAGTTTTTCGCTTAGTATCCGTTACGTGGCGAAGCTAGCGAGAGCGTGCCCCAAGTTCAGACCTATATTGCATAGAAAATCATTTTTTTTATATAGGGAAAACCTTTCTTTTGGTATAGGGAAAAGGTAGTATGTATTTTTTGACAAAGAGTATAAAATAAATTAATGCCTCTGTTTTTCTCTCCAAGCAGCAATGCATTATAAATGTCCCAAAATGAGACAAATACTAAGTTGCCTTGCCTAATTCGCTAATAATTTACCAAAAAAATTCAGTATAAAATTAACGAAATTAGTGAAAATGCACGAAAATGATGGATAATATCCTCCGGATACCATAAGATAGAATCATGCAAATAAGGAGAAAACAGAGCATGTTTTACTCGTCGTAAAAAAATTAGGAGGTGTGTTGATGAAGAAAAGAAGTTTAATTGCCGGCTTACTCTGCGCAGCATTATTGAGTGCCTGCGGCGGAGGAACAGCGAAAACAGAGAGTAGCGATGCAAAAGCAAGCGGAGATAAGATTCAAATTGCAGTTTGCGGACCTATGACCGGCGATAATTCAGAGTACGGAATCGGATTTTACAATGCTGCTGTATTGAAGGCGAAAGAGTGGAACGATAATGGCGGCGTTTTAGGAAAACAGATTGAAATCGTACAGTATGATGATAAAAACACCGCTGAGGAAGCAACAACCATTGCACAGAAGATTATTTCCGATAAGAAGGTAGTCGGCGTGATTGGTCACTTCTCCTCCGGAGTATGTATGACAGCGGCTCCTATCTATCAGGAGAACAAGATTATCGAAATTTCTCCGTCAGCGTCTCACCCGGATTACTCCGGAATCGGAGATTACATTTTCAGAAATAATACCGTCATTTCCAAAGAGGCTGCAGCAAGCATTGATATTGCGGTGAATGACTTAGGAAAGAAAAAGGTTGGTATCATCAGTATCATGACAGACTGGGGAACCAATACTTCCTCCATCATTAAGGAATTGATTGCCAAGACCGATGCGGAAGTGGTTGCACACGAGGAAGTTATGGAAGGATCCGACGACTATACGCCGGCTATTACCAAGTTAAACGAGGCAGGTGCGGATGTAGTTATTTGCTGCGGAATGTACAATCTGGTAGCACCTGTTGCAAAGCAGTATAAGCAGATTAATCCGGATATTAAGGTTGTAGGATTCTCCAACGCATACAGCCAGCAGTTAATCGAACTTGGCGGAAGTGCAGTGGAAGGCGTATGCTTCCCGGTTATCTTCTTCTCCGAGTCCGATGATCCGACGATTAAGTCTTATGTTGATTCCTATAAGGCAGCTTACGGCAATGCTCCGTCCGCTCTTACCTCTCAGGCTTATGATTCAGTAGGTATCCTTCTTACTGCTATCAAGGATGCAAATACAACTGATTCCGAAAAGGTAAAGGATCAGATTTATAAGACTACTTACCAGGGTGTAACCGGAGAAATCAAGTTTGATGAGAACGGTGATGTAGATAAGCAGTTCGTAAAGGTAACCATTAAAGACGGTAAGTTTGTGAAGATGGACAAGTAATAAAAGTTAGAACGATTCAAGGGGGATGGGAAAGAACATAGCTTATGTTTTTTCCCATTCTATTCTAAAGAGTATTTGATATTGAAATAGGAGTAGCTATGGTCACACAGCAGATTATAAATGGATTAGCACTGGGAATGGGATATGCCTTGATTGCTGTAGGATATTCCCTTGTATTCGGAATTCTTCGTTTGGTGAATTTTTCCCATGGTGCAATTTATGCTTTCGGTGCAGAGATGGCTATGGTTTTTATAGGGATGCAATTCGGAATAGTCCCGGGAATCATTGCTGCGATGCTGTTGACAGGAATTTTGGGAATTGTAATCGATAAAGTGGCATTGGAACCTTTAAGAAAGAAAAAGTCACCGCCAATCGCCTCCCTCATTACCACGATCGGTATTTCCAATATAATCACGAACCTCTTAATCATCTTCCTAGGTTCGGAAAAAAGAAACTTCCCCTCCGTATTTGGAGAAGGAACGGTAATGCTTGGAAAATTCCCCATTTCTGTCACCCAAATCATGATGTTTGTAGTATCGGTTCTTCTTATGGGAATCCTGATGTTCATCGTGTTTAAGACGAAAATAGGACTTGCCATGAGAGCCTGCGAACAAAACCCGAAAGCTGCCAATCTTATGGGAGTCAACGTGAATTTTATTATCTCTTTCACGTTTTTCCTCGCTGGTGTTTCGGCAACAATAGCCGGAGCATTGGTAAGCGGATATTACCAGATTGTCTATCCCAACATGGGATTTATGGCGGGACTGAAGGCCTTTGCGGCAGCGGTTTTAGGCGGAATCGGCAGCTTGCCGGGAGCATTGATAGGTGGACTTATGGTCGGAGTTTCGGAAAGTATGGCTGCGACCTTCCTGGGGTCAACCTATAGAGATTCCATCGCCTTTATCATTTTAATTCTTGTGCTCTTACTGAGACCGCAAGGATTATTCGGACGGAAAGGAATAACGAAGGTGTAAGTTATGGTAGAGAATAAAGATAAGAACATTTCTACAGCAAAAGAAAAGAAGAGCTTTGCTATTTCTGAAATGTTGAACTTGCATCAGATGGAAAAATGGGTACATGAGAAGAAGCGGATTTTGCTTCCGGCTTTAATTCTTTTTCTGCTGGCTTTTCCGTTTATTTTATCTAACCAGTATTTACTGACTGTTACTATAAAAATTGGAATTTACAGCATTTTGGCACTGGGATTAAATGTGCTAACAGGATATACCGGACTCGTTTCTCTGGGGCATGCAGGATTCGTGGCTATCGGAGCTTACTGCAGTGCGATTCTTTCCATGAAAGCCGGGATGCCATTCTTCCCATCTGTTCTTTTAGGGATGCTTTTAGCCGGTGTAATCGGTGTAGTTCTGGGGCTTCCAAGTCTTCGTGTAACAGGAACCTATCTCTCGATTATTACTTTGGGGTTCGGAGAGATTATGAAAATGATTCTGATGAACTGGCAAAGTGTTACCGGTGGAACTTTAGGAATAAAGAATATTCCGAAGCCTGAGATTTTTGGAATGGAACTGACCGTGCAGAACTATGGATTATACTATCTTGCTTTATTTTTCCTCCTTCTCGTCAGCCTATTCTGCTTCTTCCTAGTTCGTTCCAAGACAGGTAGAGCATTAAGAGGAATTAAGGGAGATGAACTTGCTTCCACTATGATGGGAGTAAATGTTAATTTTTATAAGATACTGGCTATGGTCATTTCCGCTATGATTTGTGCTCTGGGCGGTTCCCTGTATTCCCGCTTAATCGGCTATGTGGATCCGAATACCTTCAACTTTGACGTATCTACAATGATACTCAGTATCGTGATTTTAGGAGGGATGGGAACACAGAGAGGAATGTATATCGGCGCTATTTTGCTGATTGCCTTTCCGGAAGTATCTCGCTTCCTTATGGAGTACCGTTTCGTACTGTACGGCGTGATTCTGGTGCTGATGATGCGTTTCCGCCCGGCAGGCTTATTGGGCTGGAAATCCAGGCTACCCTATCCTCTTTCTCGTCAGGCAAAGGAGGATTTGGCAAAAGAGAGTAAGGAGCTGGTATGAGTACGGAAGAAATGCTTTTAGAGGTAAAAAATCTGTCCAAGCAATTCGGCGGTATTAAGGCTGTCGATAATGTGAATCTGCAGATAAGAAAAGGAGAAATCATCAGTGTTATCGGTCCCAACGGGGCAGGAAAAACAACTGTTTTCAATCTGTTGACAGGAATTTATAAACCGGATCACGGAGAAATTTATTTCAGAGGGGAAGCAATCCACCATCTTCCGCCGATTGAAATTGTGCACAAGGGGATAGCCAGAACCTTTCAGAATATTCGACTTTTTCATGACATGAGAGTCATTGAAAATGTTCTTGTGGGAACCCATCACAGAACAAAATATACATTTTTAGATTCCAGCTTACGAACGAAACGCTTTAGAAAAGAAGAAGATGAGAGAGTAGTACAGGCGATTAGACTTTTGCAACTTTTAAAGCTGGATCACAGAAGAGATGAGTATGCGGCAAATCTTCCTTATGGAGATCAAAGAAAGGTGGAAATCGCAAGAGCCATCGCAACGGGAGCGAAGTTGATTTTACTGGATGAGCCTGCAGCAGGGATGAACCCACAGGAGTCCTTAGAGCTTATGGGATTTATCCGTGAACTTCGAGACATGGGCTATACCATTTTGATGATTGAGCATGATATGAGCGTGGTCATGAACATTTCCGACAGAATCTATGTAATCGATCATGGAAAGCCTATTGCAGACGGTTTGCCTAAGGAAATTGCAAACAATAAAGAGGTAATAGAGGCGTACTTGGGAGGGTTGCAAAATGCTGAAAATTCAGGGACTTAATACGCATTATGGGGCAATTCACGCCTTAAAGGGAATAGACTTGGAAATTCATAAGGGAGAGGTTGTTTCTCTGATAGGAAGTAACGGTGCGGGAAAGAGTACCTTGCTAAGCACTGTAACGGGAATTCAGAAGGCCAGTAGCGGAAAAGTCATGCTCTATGATGAGGATATTACCAATATTGCTCCCTACCAGTTAAGTAAGAAGAAAATCAGTATTTCTCCGGAGGGAAGAGAAGTTTTCCCGGATTTGACGGTGCTTGAAAATTTAAGGATTGGAGCCTTTTCAATCAGCAATAAAGGAGAGATTGAGAAAAACTACGATAGAGTATTCACTTTGTTTCCAAGATTAAAAGAAAGAATCAAGCAACAGGCCGGAACCCTTTCCGGCGGTGAGCAGCAGATGCTTGCTGTCGGACGTGCACTGATGTCTTCTCCGGAGCTCTTGTTCTTAGATGAGCCGTCTCTGGGACTTGCTCCCAATATTGTTTTATTGATTTTTGACATGATTAAGGAAATACAGAAGCAGGGTGTAACTATACTTCTTGTAGAACAGAATGCAAACCTGGCACTACAGACTTCTAATCGTGCCTATGTTTTGGAAAATGGACTCATTACCATGCAGGGAGATGCAAGGGAAATCGCAAACAACCCCAAGGTAAAAGAAGCATATTTAGGAATAGGATAAAGAAAGGATAAAGCATGAAAAAGATAATTAACAAGCCGGAAGACGTAGTAAAAGAGTGCCTTATGGGCTTACAGATGGCAAACAGCGATACCTTGGAGTATATTCCGGAAAAGGAAGTGATATATCGCAAAAATATGGATAAGAAGGTTGCGGTTATCTCCGGGGGCGGAGCAGGCCATGAACCTCTTCATGCCGGCTTTGTAGGAAAAGGAATGCTGGATGCCGCAGTTTCCGGAAATGTGTTCTCCTCTCCGAGTCCGGATCGTATTGAAGCTGCTATTGAGAAGGTGGAAAAGGGGCAGGGTGTACTGTTTGTAATAAAGAACTATTCCGGTGATATCATGAACTTCGGTATGGCACAGGATATGGCGGAAATGGAAGGAATCCAGGTAGAAAGTGTTGTTGTAAAAGATGATGTGGCAGTACCGGACAGCACCTATTCTACCGGTAGAAGAGGAATCGCCGGCACCATGTTTGTTCATAAAATTGCCGGTGCCATGGCTGAGACAGGCGCTCCTCTTAGTGAAGTAGCAGGAGTAGCCAGAGAGGTGGTGGAAAACCTTAGAAGTATGGGCATGGCGATGAGCCCCTGTATTTTACCTGCTGTGGGAAGACCGGGATTTACCCTTGGGGAAAATGAAATCGAAATCGGAATGGGAATTCATGGAGAGCCCGGAGTAGAGAAGACTACCATGAAGACTGCGAAAGAGATTGCGGCCATTCTACTTCAGAAAATTTTGGATGACTATGACTATGAAGGCAGTGAAGTAGCGGTACTGGTCAATGGCTTAGGGGGAACACCGCTTATGGAACTTTATATCCTGAACTATGAAGTACAAAAATTATTAAAGGAAAAGAATATTACCGCATACAAGACTTTTGTGGGGAACTATACCACTTCCTTAGAGATGACAGGTTGCTCTCTTTCTTTATTAAAGCTGAATGACAAGATGAAGACGCTGTTGGATGCATCCTGCGACACTCCGGCTTTGAAGATCGATTAATGAGGAGGAAATATGAATTTTACATTAAACAGTAAAGATTATATGGACTATATTGTTGCCGTTAATCAGGAATTAAATGAAAAAGAGGAGTATATTACCAATCTTGATCTTGCGACAGGAGACGGAGATCATTGGGCAAACCTGCACATGGGCTTCACAAAACTCACCGAAGAAAAGGAAAGATTGGAGGCCATGGACTTAAGCTCCGAGTTAAAAGAAATCGGAAAAATCATGATGGCGGTGATCGGAGGTTCTTCCGGAGTGCTCTACGGCAGTGCTTACCTGCATGCCTCCAAAGTGATGAAGGATAAGGAAGCTATCCATAAAGAGGAACTTTTTGAGATTTTAAATGCAATGCTGAACGCCATTATGGAAAGAGGACAGGCTAAGCCCGGATTTAAAACCATGATTGACAGTTTGTACCCTGCGGTAGAAGCCTATAAGGCTACTTTGGAAGAGGGAGCAAGTGTCGAAGAGTTGTGTAAGAGGGTAGCGGCTGCAGCGGAAAAGGGTGCAGAAGAAACCAGAAATATGGAATCCATTAAAGGACGGGCAACTTATCAGAGCAATAAGGGAATGGGACATTTGGACCCCGGTGCGGTTACCATGGCACTGCAAATTAAGGTCTTAATGAACAAGGCATTAGAAAAAAGAGGAAAGTAGATGCAAGAATCCAAAAGAAATCTAGTTAAAATGGCTTTTTCCGGGGAAAAAATGCAGGAAGTACCTGCAGGATTCTGGCATCATTTCCTCCCGGAAAAGGAGCAGTTTGCCAAGCCCGGTGATAAGGCTGCACAAGAAAGAGCCATAGAAGGGCATAAAAAGTTTTTTGAGGAAGTTAAGCCCGATATCATGAAGATTATGAATGATGCATTTATCGGGCATCCGACTGTGATGGAAAATCCTCTCAGAAATGGGGAGGACCTTCTCACTATAAAAAGCCTCCCGGAAGATCATCCTTGGATTACGGAGCAGGTGGAGCATCTTAAAAAGATGACGGAGCTTTTTTCCGACAAGGTAATGTGCTTTTACAATATTTTTTCTCCTGTACAGTGGATTCGAATCCGATTGGAATTTTTTGATTTGGACTTTGAACGCTTTGTGTATCTGGCAGAGAATTATCCTAAAGAGTTGCAGCATGCGGGAAAAGAGCTCGGAAAGGATATTCAGACACTGGTAAGAAAACTCCTTACTGAAACAAAACTGGATGGCATTTATTACTGTGTGCAAAATGTACAGAGCCCGAAATATGATCAGAAGACCTACAAAGAAATCGTGGGAGAAGACGAGCTTGCCGTGTTAAAACTTGCAAATGAATTAAGTCCTTATAATATCCTCCATATTTGCGGCTATGCACATCACAAAAACAATTTAGACTTCTATAAAGACTACGAAGCAGGGGCGTATAACTGGGCAGTACATACGGAAGGCGTCAGTTTGTCGGAGGGAAGGAAATTATTCCCCGGAAAATGCATTCTCGGCGGTTTTGATAACAATCCTAAAACTTTGATAACAGAAGGTGATAGAGCGGATGTAGAGAAATTTGCAGAGGATTGCATAGAGGAGAGTGAATATCGCTCCTTCATCCTTGGAGCGGATTGCTCGGTACCGAACAGCATTGCAAATGAACGTCTGCGTTGGATAACCTACTGTGCACAGGAAAAGAATAGAGAACAGGGAGAGTAAACATGGAAAACAGAAAAGAATTAATGAATGCTTTTTTGGCAAATGAAGAAGGTGAAAGAGTTATTGGCGGATTCTGGCACCACTTTGTGTCCTTTCACAACCACTATGGATGGGAAGACCCAAGCATCATGAGGACAGTTGTTGCAGAACAAAAAAAATACATCGATGAGGCAAAGCCGGACTTTATAAAGATTATGTCTGACGGTTTCTTTGGACATCCGTCTCTTTGCAAGTCTACCATTACTACACTGGAGCAGTTAAAGGAAGTACAATCTGTCGGAGAGAATCACCCTTGGATTCAGGCACAGGTGGATTATGTAAAGGAAATCTGTGCTCATGCAGGAAAAGATGTCTATAAATACTATAATATCTTTTCTCCGCTACAGTATATTCGTCTCCGCTTTGAGGAATATGATGAGGACTTTACAAAGTTTACCAGACTCTTTAAGGAAGATCCTAAGGCAATGATTATGGTTGCAAAGCGCATCGCCGAGGATACAAAGGCGCTTGTAAAGAGGCTGTTTACGGAAACGGATGTAGACGGAATTTATTACAGTGTGCAGTGTGTACAGGACAAGAGCTTTACCGAGGAAGTGCATAAAGAAAGAGTACAGCCATTGGATCTGGAAGTTTTAAACGAGATTCTTCAATATACGGATAATGTACTCCTCCACATTTGCGGATATGGAAAGTATACAAACCGTTTGGAATGGTATAAAGATTATCCCGTAAAGGCTTTCAACTGGGCGATTTATTCTGAGAATATTTCTCTTGCAGAGGGAAAAAAGATATTGAATAATAAGCCGGTTTTCGGTGGATTTGATAATGCGGAAGGAAGCCTTCTGTATACCGGAACAAAGGAAGAGATTAAGAAAGAAATATATCGTATTCTGGATGAGAGTGGAACTAAGGGTGTGGGACTTGGTGCTGACTGTACCATCCGAGAGGATATTGATCTCGAAAGACTCCAGTGGATTAAAGATATTTCCGAAGAGTATGCAAAGGAAAAGAGATAAATTCTGAGAGTTGTATACAGTGCTGTATAAAATGTCACAAAGAAGGGGCTGTAAAAAATCAAAATAGTTTTCTTAACAATATAGGTCTGAACTTGGGCACGCTTTCGCTAGCTTCGCCTGACTGAGCAGTGGTTTTGTTAACCACTGCTCACTTTGCTTCGCAAAGCAAGTCCCTGCGGACCTTGGTCTTGTACAGGACAACTTTTCTGATGAAAAGTTTGTCCTTACATAACGGATACTAAGCGAAAAACTTCGATTCTCTTGTTTTTCGCAAGTACCGACGGGCTCAGACTACCCTGCATTCAGACCTATATTGCAAAAATTACTTTATTATTTTGATTTTTTACAGCCCCTTTTTAGTATAATGAATATATTCCCGGAACAAAAATAAAGTGGAAGAAATACGGTTCAGCTCTGCTTTGACAATGAATTAAAGCAATAGGAGAGTGCGATGGCAGTCAAGTCTTATTTGAATCAATTTGCAAATG
Source organism: Oribacterium parvum ACB1 (assembly GCF_000238055.2). Lineage (GTDB taxonomy): Bacteria > Bacillota > Clostridia > Lachnospirales > Lachnospiraceae > Oribacterium > Oribacterium parvum. The sequence continues at coordinate 880,305 of NZ_KE148312.1, read as the reverse complement.
TAGTCTCGGATGTATTAAATATCGATGTGATTATCGTGGATTCAGATTTGAATTTGCTAGGGCAAAAGCTGGTCTTTTATGATATGTATCAAAAAATTGACTATGGCTCTCTTATTTATACGGTCATAGAAAGTGGAGAACAGTTCTATGTAAAAAACAGAGAGTCTGTTCCGAAATGCAAAGAGTGTAAGGGATATGCGCAATGTAAAATTGACGGTTTTGTGGGAGTTCCTATCCGCGATAAGACGGAGGTGATAGGAGCTCTTGCTTTAATTGTCAGCAAAAAGAGAGGAAAAAAGTTCTTTGAAAAAATAGATTCCACTCTTATGTTTATGGATAACATGGCGGAGCTTATCGGAAAAAGAATCATAGAGCATCAATCGAAAAAGAAATTAAAAGAAAAGCTAACAAGAGTAGAATCCATTATTGCAGCTTTGCCGGATGCCCTACTCTACTGCGATCATTTTGGAAATATTATTTACCAAAATGCTTCATTCCATTCTATTTTTTCATTGGAACAGTCTATCGGTAATATTCGGGAATTATCCGAGGAACTGGATAAATATCTGCAAAAAGGGAAAGTAGTGGAAGAGGCTAAAATCACCATAGAAAGGGGAATTTTTTCATTTTATGGGACCATCAGCATTATTCCGATTGTTATAGAAGAAGAAAAGAAAGAATTCTTATGTAAGTTTAAGCCCTATAGCCAGATTCAAAAAGAACTGAATATCTTCTCGAACAGCACTATGGTTACCTTTTCATGGTTATCAAAATATGTAGGGAAAGAAACAATAGAAGAATGTAAAAATAGAGTCAGCAAAGAGGAGTGTATATTAATTCAAAGTGAAGATAATGCTCTGAATGAGTTGATAGGAAAAGCAATTGTAAATTACTCGGAACGACGCTTAAAGGAACTCCGAGTCATTTATATGCAGAATGTGTATAGAGAATTAATGACAAGCTTCATGTTCGGCGAGCGCGGTATGCTTTGGCAGATGCAGGGAGGGAGCCTTATTATTGTGCAACCGGAAAAGATGCTACTATCTGTACAGGAAAAATTAGCGTGTTATCTGGAAAAAGAAGTGGAGAAGGTGAAAAAAAGAGAGCAGGATGAGATTTCTATCCAATTTATTTTTTGTACTAACGAAAACTTGGAGGAATTGGTTCATGCACACCTGTTTTCTTATCGCTTATACAGCATTATTACAAAAAATAGAATAGTGGATTTTCAGAGCGTATACAATAACAGAGCTGTATTTGAACGCTTTTTCAGAAGCGGAGTACTTTACTACAGTAAAATGTATGGAGAGAAGGATATTAAGGGGATTGAGGAGCTATATCAAAAGCTTTGGCGAATGATTGGAAAGAAGGACTTAAGTACTATAGAAACTTGTCTGGAAAGCTATTTTAAAAATAATACAGCCATGAATAGAAGCTTTGCGTCTTTGGAAAATGAGGGCAGTATAAAAGAAATGGAGAGAGCCGGTTTGGAACAATTGATAAAAGGGGATTATACGGTACAGCAAATCTGCCATAGGCTTGGTATTTCCAGAAGTAGCTTTTATAGGAAAATAGAGAAGTATCAACTGGAATATAAAAGGCGGAGAGGGTGAAGGAGGAAGAAAGGAGTCGTTATACTCGCCCGAGTGTTGTTGAGATTGATGATGCAGACTCTTCCGATGCTTTTACTAAGAGCGGATTTCTTAATAAAAAGCATTTTGGAATACTTGGGGCATTGGAAGAGACAACAGAGAAAAAAGTTATAAATATAAAAAAACGATAAGTCTGTACAAATCGGATTTATCGTTTTTTTATAGAGTTCACTATGTAGTTATCTTGGATCATTAATCGGTTATTTTGCATAAAATCTCTTGGTATTCTTGTCTGATTCTACGAAAATCTTTTACAGTAATTGACATTTTTGAATAATAAGAATAAAGTGTTCATGAAATAAAAATTACTGTATATTTATTTCGTGAAACAAATATACAAGAAAGGAACGGAACGATTGTGCGCCAATCAGTGATTACAGAAATAAAGTCATTATATCCTCAAATGAATGAAGCAATGCAGAAGATTGCAGATTATCTAATAGATACGGATGAGATAGAAGGTGTCGAAAGGGCTAGCGAGTTAGCGCAAAGAAGTGGGGTTAGTACTGCATCTGTAAGTAGATTTGTAAAGATGATGGGGTACAAAGAATTTCGTGATTTTCGTTTACCTATTGTATTAGAGAAGCAAGGAGAGGAGAAAAGACAAGCTAAGAGTGAGCTGAATTATAATGGGGAAACAATTAGTGGAGACGCTTATTCAATTTGTAAAACTATCTTTTCAAAGAGTGTAAGAGAGTTGGAAGAAACTTGGGGGATTTTGGATTTTTCACTGATACAGAAGGTGGCAGACTTAATCCATAAGGCCAGAAGGATTGCGGTCATTGGAGTTGGAAGATCTAAGATTACAGTGGAAGCCCTTTTTTCAAGGCTTTATCGAATTGGTTATCCCATTATGAAGTTTAGTGATTCGCATGAAATTGTGAATATAACCTCGATTTTGGAAGAAAAAGACTTACTGATTTGTGTGAGTAATTTTGGCTTAAGTAAGTCTGTAGTAGAAGGTGCAAAAAGGGCAAAAAAAAGAGGAATAAAGGTAGTGGGAATTAGTAGCATTAAGGAGTCTCCACTGTCAAAGGTGTCGGATTATACTTTGTTCAGTGCATATGACTATAATGCACAGGATGGGAACCTATTTGATCCGTCGAGTGAGAATCTTGCACAGCTTGTCATGGTGGATTGTATATACATGCTGGTGGCAAGGAAAAATGAGAAGAAAAATATCAGCTATTTTAAAACTTTTTCCAATGAAATTCATGCTGAGCATGTGAAATAAAAAGAAAAGCAGGGAGGAAGGAAATGAATCGTATACATAATGGAACCGATCAAGCCGTTGAAGATATGATTAACGGGTATACGGAAACTTATCCGACGCTTTTCGAACGTCTGGAAGGGCAAAAAGTAATTCTCTACAAAGGTAAAAAAGCCGGTGTTTCTATTTTGATTGGGGCAGGAGCAGGGAATGAACCTTGGCCGATTGGCTACGTAGGAGAAGGACTGGCAGATGCCTGTGTTTTAGGGGACGTTTTTACTGCACCCGCAGCGGGAAGTATTTTGAAGACGATTCGTGCGCTTCCCCATGAGAAAGGCGTTCTGTGTATCGCAACGAACCATGCCGGAGATGTATTGAATTTTGAATTAGTTAGTGAACTTGCAGAATTGGAAGGAATAAAAACGAGACAAATTTATGTTTCAGATGATGTAGATTCTGCTGTTGACAGAGAAGAAAGACGAGGAATTGCCGGAGTTACCATTGTCTTAAAGGTTCTTTCCGCTGCGAGGGATGCAGGACTTAGTCTGGATGAACTGGTTTCTCTTGGGGAAGAGTTAAACCGGAATCTGGCGACAGCAAGTGTCACAACATCACCTGCGTTTGTCTTTGAAACAGGAAAAGAAGCCTATGATTTACCGGATGGTTTTGTAGAATACGGCATGGGATTTAACGGAGAGATGGGAAAAGAAAGGACAGAGCTTCCCCTTGCAGAGGAGATGATAGAAAAGTTGGCGGAACCTCTCATTCATGACTTACAGATAGAAGAAGGAAGTGAGATTGCAGTTTTTGTGAATCCCTTTCAGGCAACTACCGTTTTAGAGGAGTGTGTCTTACTACATAGCTTGCAGGAGTTCTTGCAGAGTAAAAAGATAAAGGTGTTTGATACTTTTGTTCAGTCTCTTTTTCCGACACAGGGAGCCGGAGGATTATCGCTCACCTTCTTAAAAATACAGGAGCAATATAGAGATTTTTATCGGCAAGAGGCATATTCTCCACTGTTCTATAAAAGAAAGATTTGAAAATTCGGATTACTTTAGCGGATGTAGGGTAGATAAACTATGAACGAATTGAATAAAGAACAACTAAAAGAAATGATGAAGTCCGTAGCGAAGAGAATTGTGGAAGCAGAGCCTTATCTTACGGAAATAGATTTAAAGATTGGGGATGGTGACCATGGTACGGGCATGAAGCGAGGGTTTCTTGCCGTGGAACGAATGTTGGAGACCTTCTATCCACGATCTTGTGAAGAGGTTTTCCAAGCCGTAGGAACTTGTTTGTTAGATACTATGGGCGGTGCATCGGGTGTACTTTTTGGAACGGTGTTTATCTCGGGCATTGTGAAACGAGAGGAAAGAGATACATTCTCTTTGAAGGATTTTGCAGAAGTATTCTTCACTTCCCTTGCTTCTCTAAAGAAAAGAGGAAAAGCGAAAGTGGGAGACAAGACCATGGTGGATGCGCTGGAGCCGGCTGTGCTTGCTTTGAAAGAAGGTAGTGAAGACGGTTTGGATTTAACAGAAGGCTTACAGAAGGCGGCTGAAGCAGCAAAGAAAGGTATGGAATATACCAAGACCATTAAGGCACGTTTTGGAAGGGCGAAGTATTTTGGGGAAAAGGCAATTGGACTGCAGGATGCCGGTGCAACTTCCGTGTATATTATCTTTCAGGCCATGGCTGATTTTGTAAAGGGGGAAGAGCAGTGATTCTGACAGTAACGTTAAACCCTTGCGTTGATCGCACCATTGAAATTGAAAAATTTCTATATGGAGGAACAAACAAAGTTTTAAGAACGCAAGAGGATATTTCCGGAAAAGGAATCAACGTTAGTCTTGCACTACAGAATCTGGGAATTCAGAATAAGGCGGCGGGTTTTTCTTATCAGGAGGATAAAGAAAAATTAGAACGATTTTTCAAGGAAATTCATTGCCCGTATACTTTATATTCTGTTCCGGGAGCATTGCGTGTCAATGTGAAGATTTTTGACACGGAAAAAAGAGTGATGAGTGAGTTTAATGATAAAGGGAGAGAAGTTACAGAACAAGATGTAGAGGGATTTCTTGCTCTATTGGACAAAGAGTGGGATAAAACGGATATTCTTGTTGTAGATGGGTCAGTCCCGCCCGGAGTACCGAGAAGTATTTATCGGGATTTAATCCAAAAGGCCAATGAAAAGGGAGTGAAAACAATTTTGGATGCCAGTGGGGATTTACTTTCTTTGGCGCTTCCGGCAAAGCCGTTTTTTGTGAAGCCAAATAGAGGGGAGTTGGAAATCCTATATGGGAAAGCTTTCCGAGATAAAGAGGAGATGCTTTCTTTTGGAAAGACTTTGATTCAGGGGGGAGTCCATTATCTTTGTATTTCGCTTGGAGAAGAAGGCGCCGTGTTCTTAACAGAAAGTAAGGTTTATCAGGCAAAGCCAGTGAAGGTTTTGGTGCAAGGTGTGCAAGGCGCGGGGGATTCTATGGTTGCAGGTGCTTGTCTTGCTATGATGGAAGGGCTTCCGGACAAAGAGGTTTTTCGTTATGCGGTAGCTTGTGCAACGGGATCTCTTCTTCACCCCGGGACAGAGCTATGTGAAAGGCAGGATTTGGAAGAGATGCTTTCAAAAGTGGAAATAGAGGAGATAAAGTAAGATTTCATCATAGGTTAGAGAAAGGGGAACAGAATGAGTTTAGTCAGTTCAAAAGATATTTTGTTAAAAGCACAAAGAGAGGGATATGCAGTAGGCGCTTTTAATGCAGAGAACATGGAGATGGTGCAGGCAATTGTGTCTGCAGCAGAAGAGTCGTCCTCTCCGGTGATTATTCAAACAACTCCGGGAAGCCTGCAGTATGCAGATACGGACCTATTTTTTGGAATGGTGAATGCGGTGGCAGGGAAAGCAAAGGTTCCTGTAGCATTACACTTGGATCATGGGAACAGCGCGGAACTTTGTGCGAAGGCGCTTCGCTCCGGCTATACTTCTATCATGATTGACGGTTCGAAACTTCCTTTTGCAGAAAATGTTGAACTTACAAAGAAGGTTGTGGAGTTTACTCACGCTATGGGAGTTCCGGTTGAGGGAGAGCTTGGAACAGTCGGAGGTAAAGAAGACACGCATGAAGTGAAGGATAGTGAAAAGGCCTACACCGATCCGCAGGAGGCAAAAGCGTTTGCAGAGCAGACGGGGGTGGATTTTCTAGCGGTTGGAATTGGAAATGCACATGGTTTTTATCAAGGGGTTCCAAAACTACGTTTTGATATCTTGGAGAAGACGAAAGGTTTGGTAAGTATTCCTATCGTATTACATGGAGCATCCGGAATACCGGATGAGGATGTAAAGAAATCTACAGGACTTGGAATTTGCAAGGTGAATTTTGCAACTGAGCTAAGAGATGCATTTACAAAGGGAGTGAAAGCGTTTATAGCGGAGAATCCGGATGCCTTTGATCCTAAGAAATATAATGGTGCAGGTAGAGCGAAAGTGAAAGAGCTTGTTATGCATAAGATGCAGGTTTTGAATAGCGTAAATAAGGCTTAGTTTTTACAATTTGTATCAAAACGGAAATGCAATTTTACTGCATCCGTTCTGAATATTACCAATTTAATTTAAAGAGGAGGAAAAATTGATGAAAAAAGGTATTTCTTTTGCACTCGCAGCCTTAATGGCAGTGTCCCTTATGGCTTGCGGTGGCGGTGCTGCAAAGAGTACAACAGCAGCAGGAACAGAGAAGCAAACAGAGCAGGCTAGTGAGAAAGCTACTGAGAAAGCTGGTGAGACAGAAGCTGCAAAAGAGCAAAGTAAAGGAGAGGCGAAGACCATTGGTGTGAGCCTTCTAAACAGTACACATGTGTTCTATAACAGCATTGAATCTGCTATGGAAGAGCAGGCAAAAGAGTATGGCTGGACCTTGGATGTACAGGATGCAGCCGGAGATGCAAACAAGCAGCTTGGTCAGGTACAGGACTTCATCACCAAGAAGGTAGATGCTATCGTGATTGCTCCGACAAACTCAGCCGGATCCAAGTCCATGATTGATTTGGCTGATAAGGCAGGCATTCCGGTATTTACCATGGATATCGCTTCTGATGGAAAGCCGGTTACCCATGTTGCTACAGATAACAAGAAGGGTGGACAGCTTGCTGCTGAATATGTAGTGAACAATATTCTTACCGACAAGAAAGGAAATGCAGCAGTCATCACATACTCTGAAATCGAGAGCTGTGTAGATAGAGAAAAAGGATTTACAGATTATCTGAAAGAAAATGCTCCGGACATCAAGATTGTAGATGTACAGAACTACTCCGGAGACCAGCAGAAAGCTGCAGATGTTATGCAGAATATGCTTTTAAAGAATGACAACATCGATGTTGTTTTCTGCGTAGGTGACCCTGCAGCAACAGGAGCACTTTCTTCCATTACAGCTGCCGGTGCAAAGACAAAGATTATTGGCTATGACGGAAATCCGGAAGGTGTTGCTGAAATTAAGAAGGGTGGAAACTGGGTTGCTGATGTAGCACAGGATCCTGCAGGAATTGGCAAGTCCACTCTGGAAGCAATTAAGAAGCATTTGGAAGGAGAGCAGGTAGATTCCGAGATTTTGATTGCGCCGTATATCATTGATGCGAAGAATGCAAAGTAATAAAAGACTGTTTACAAGGAGGCGTCCTTCTGGAAGGGCGCCTTTTTCAAAGAGTATGGAGTAAACGATGATGGATGAGAAAAGAGAGGCTTTAGTAGAGCTGAAACATATTCATAAAGAGTTTCCCGGCGTGAAAGTTCTGGAGGATATCTCCATTGCCTTTTATCCTGGAGAAGTACATGTGCTTTTAGGGGAAAATGGTGCAGGAAAGTCTACAATCATTAAGATTATTTCGGGCATTTATCAGCCGGATAAAGGTGAAGTGCTGATAGAAGGAGCACCCGGAGCGAAAAATATTCGTGAAGCCCAGCATCGCGGTATCAGTGTTATTCACCAGGAGTTAAGTGTCATCCCTGATTTGAAAGTTTACGAAAATGTTTTCCTAGGAAGGGAAAAGAAAAAATCCGGTTTTTTGGATAAAGGGAAGATGATTGCCGAATGCAAAAAAATTCTAGATGGAATGGATGTAGCGATTGATCCGACCACACCGGTCCATAAACTAAGTAACGGTGAGAAACAGATGGTGGAAATTGCCAGAGCCGTTTCGCAGAATAGTAAAATGGTTATCATGGATGAGCCTACGAGTTCCCTATCAGATCATGAAGTGCAGTCTCTTTTTCGCGTCATCCGTCAGCTGAAGAAAGACAATGTAGCAGTAATCTACATTTCCCATCGTTTAAAAGAAATTCTAGAGATGGGAGATACCCTTACAGTTCTTAGAGATGGTACAAAGATTGCAACGGTACCTGTTTCTACAGTAACAGAACAGAAAATGGTTGAAATGATGGTGGGTAGAGAAATTTCTCAATTCTATTATAAGGCAGAAGTGCCAGAGAAAAGAGAAGTTGTTTTAGAAGTAAAAGAGATATCTTCTGCTCATCGCTTTAAAAATGTTTCGTTCCAATTATATAAAGGTGAAGTTCTTGGTGTTGCAGGTTTAATTGGTGCAGGAAGAACAGAGTTAATGCGTGCTATTTTTGGTGCAGACACTTATGAGCATGGTGACGTGCTATTGTATGGAGAAAGTATTAAAGGGAAGAGTCCTAAAGAGATTATCCGAAGAGGAATTGGACTTATTCCGGAAGATAGAAGAGGACAGGGGCTATTACTGGAGAAAACAGTTCGTGAGAATACCAGTTTAGCTTCCTTAAAAGAGAATAGTCATAACGGTTTTATTGACTTTTTGTGGGAAAAGCAGGAAGCCGTATCTTATATAGAAAAGTTGAGAATCAAAACACCTTCCGATTTGGCGGTCACAAAGAATCTTTCAGGTGGAAATCAGCAAAAGGTGGTTATTGCAAAGTGGCTTCTTGCAAAGTCTAAAATTCTGATTATGGATGAGCCGACGAGAGGAATTGATGTCAATGCGAAAGCAGAAATATACGAACTTATGAAGAATTTCGTAGAAGGTGGTGGAAGTATAATTTTAGTCTCTTCGGAGTTACCGGAAGTGCTTGGTTGCTCGAATCGTATTATGGTGATGCGTGAAGGGTATGTAACAGGATTTTTAGATAGTGCAGAGGCAACGGAGGAAAATGTTATGCTCTTTGCAAGCAAGGGAAATGAGGAGGTAGCGTATGAATAAACAGAAAAATGGTATTGCAGGAGTCTTAAAAGGGGAAAATACCATGCTCCTATTTGCTGTTGCACTCTTTGCAGTTTGTTTAATTTTTGTTCCCCGTTTTGCAACTGGGGGAAACATCAAGAATATTCTGATTCAGATTTCCATCAACGCTTTAATTGCTTGTGGAATGACTTTTACCATCTTGTCAGACGGAATTGATCTTTCTGTAGGATCCGTTGCTGCCATTGCAGGTGTAGCAGGAGCATCTCTTGTAAAAACCATGCCAAATGCATCAGTACCGATGTCCATTCTGATTATAATTTTAACTTCCCTTGTGATTGGAACGATTTGTGGGGCAATCAATGGATTTTGTATTGCGAAGTTAAATGTGCCTCCTTTTATTGCAACGATGGCAATGATGAACGTAGCAAGAGGCTTAGCATATGTCTTTACTGACGCAAAGCCGGTTTTTGGACTTCCGGAAAGCTTTGGGTTCATTGGATTAAAGGAAATTGGTATTATTCCGGTTTGTGTTATCTTAATGGTTCTTATTATCTTACTAAGTTATGTTCTTCTGACTAAGACATGCTATGGCAGATATGTTTATGCAGTCGGGAGCAATAAAGAAGTTGCAAAGTTAACCGGAATCAATGTGGATCAGATTCGTTTTTCCGTGTATGTAATATCCGGCATTTTGTCTGCGCTTGCCGGTTTGGTTCTTGCTTCTAAGCTTCAGAACGGACAGGCTACTGCTGCTGTCGGTTACGAATTAAATGCGATTGCAGCCGTGGCTATGGGGGGAACGAGTATGTCCGGAGGCCGTGGTGGAATTCCACAAACGGTTATTGGACTTATTGTAATAGGAATTATAAATAATGCTTTAAGTCTACTAGGAGTTTCTGCTTACTGGCAGACAGTTGCCATGGGTGTAATTATTTTGATTGCGGTAGTGATTGACCAGGTAAGAAAGTAGAATTTAGATAATATAAGAAAGCAAAGTCTTTGGAATAGATAAAGAAAGGCCTTCTATGATGTTTTTTCATCATGGGAGGCCTAAAAAAGTGTAAATGGTAAATAACCTGTCATCTTTTTTCCATCTATTTGGTTGGAGTCCCTGCCGTAGACTCTCTGATTATTAATTCTGTAGAGAGAATCATGGAGTGCGGGGAAAGGCCGGAACTCAAAATATTTTCCACGAGAATCTCGCAAGCGGTAAATTCCAGTTGTTGCTTAGGCTGATTAAAGTAGGTTATGGTGGGGCTGGCTTCCTTTTTCTGGATAGCTATGAATGCTTCTTCCGATCCTGCGACTACCGGATCCAGCTTTGAAATGTATGCTATTGCAGCGGTGGTTTTAGGTGGAATCAGTATGTCGGGCGGAAAGGGAAAATGTCTGGGCATCTTATTCGGCTCTCTTTCTTATACGGTAATCGATAAAATCATTATCGCCTTAAAGATGAATTCTTTAATCAATGATGCGGTAAAAGGAATCATCTTGATTGTTGTAATTTTAATTCAAGTTGCCGGTCCTCAAATTAAGCAACGAATGGAAATTGCAAAAAGTAGAAAGAGGGAAGGATAGTATAATTCAGTAGGATTTTTATAAGAGAAATTCATGTTATGACAAAGCGGCTCCGGTTAAAAGGGAAGGTGATTCCATTTTGACCGGAGTTTTAGTGTTCATGGAATCTTGTCAGTATCTAGCTTGATATGAAATGATACACTGAGCCTAAAATGAATCTTCTAAAATCTCTCCACAATTATACACAAAATCACAAATCCATTTTTATAGGGAATAAACAAAAATGTTTATCTCTGTCATTATATTCTTGACACTTGTGCACTATATGTTTATATTCACGTTAATGGAACATAAATGAACAATTATGAACTATGCTTTTACATGTAAATTCAAAAATCGCGACAAAGAAATCGTTTTATAAAGGGGAGAAAGAATGGCAAAGTGCATTGTCATTGCAGATGATTTAACGGGAGCCAATGCCACGGGTGTTTTACTGCAAAAGATGAATTATAGCGCTTACACAGTGCTCAATACGGAACGCTTGGAGCTATCCATGCTGGAAAGTTGCGACTGCCTTTTATATCCCACAGATAGCCGTGGGATTGACAAGGACCTAGCCTACAGAAGAGTTTCCAATGTTTGCAACTTGCTAAAAAACGAGGAAACGAAGGTATACAGCAAACGAATAGACAGTACCTTAAGAGGAAATCTGGGGGCGGAAGTAGATGCCATGCTGGAGTCCCTCGGAGAAGAGTATGTGGCCATTGTGGTTGCTTGCTTCCCTACTTCGTCTCGTATTGTGCTTGGTGGCTACATGCTGGTAGAGGGACTTCCTCTACATAAGACGGATATTGCGATTGATCCGAAGACACCGGTAAATAATCCGGAGGTGGCGGAGCTTTTCCGAAAGCAGAGTAAATATTCCATTGCATCCATTTTGATGAAGGATTTACTTCATGGGAAGCATTATCTGGCGGATTGCATGAAGAGGCTCGTGGAAGAGGGAAATCGAATTCTGGTAGTGGATTGCGTAACCCAAGAGGATATTGATTTGATTGCGGATGCGGTGGAAACCTCAAAGCTAAAGGTTCTGGCGGTGGACCCGGGAGTATTTACCGCAAGTCTTGTGAGAAAACGGGTTCCTCCAAGTGAAAAGAAGGAGAAAAACAAGGTACTGGCTGTAGTGGGAAGTGTGAATCCGCATACCAGACTTCAGTTGGAAGATCTCTGGCTATCGCAAAGATGTAAAAATGTTTTTGTGGAGACAAGAGCCCTTTTGGAAGGCGAAGAGCAGTGGGAACAGGAAGTGCAGAGAGTCGTAGACGCAATTCTTAAAGATGTGGATAAGGATAGAGTATTTACGGTAACCGGAGACGGTATCTATCCGGAAAACAGAGTTGACCTTGCTCAACTTGCAGAGAGTAGAGCCTGTCAGATAGAAGAGATTTCCAACAAGATGAACTTGGCCTTTGCGGAAATAGCACATAGAATCTGTGAGAGAGAAAAGAGCTTTAAGGGAATTTACAGCAGTGGAGGAGATGTTACGGTTTCCATTTGCAAACGCTTCCAAACAGCAGGACTTAGCCTGAAGGAAGAGGTTTTACCGCTTGCTGCACATGGAGAGATGTTGATGGGAGATTTTCCCGGGATGCATATGGTTACAAAGGGAGGCAGTCAGGGCGGAAGAGATGCCATTATCCGTTGTATTTCCTTCTTGAAGGAGAAGCTCTTTGTATAAGTGCTTATGCTCGTTTTAAGGAAACTTACAGCTACTTGGCTCGAAAAGTTCTTTGTACAAGCGACTATATTAGTGGCCGGGCTAAGAAAAGAAATCTAAAAAACGAATATTCAAAAAGAATCATAAAGTAAGAGAGAAAGAAGGAGGATAAAAATGTCTAAAGCAATTATTGCGGTGCCGATGGGAGACCCTGCCGGTATCGGTCCGGAAATAGTAGTCAAAGCAATTTCAAAAAAAGAAATCCAAGATATTGCGAAGGTCTTGGTTATCGGAGATGGCAAGATTTTGGAGAAGGCAGTGGAAATCTGTAAGCTGCCGATTCGTTTACAACAAATTGAGAAAGTAGAAGAACTGGGAGAGGAAAAAGATACCCTGTACTACATGCAGGAGGGAGAGATTTCTTTAGAGAAATTTGCTTATGGAGAAGTGAGTGCCATGTGCGGTCAGGCGGCATTTTCCTATATCAAGAAATCCATTGAACTGGCAAATGAAAAGCTGGTTGATGCTGTGGCTACCACACCCATCAATAAGGAGTCTTTGAAGGCGGCAGGCGTTCCCTTTATAGGTCATACGGAGATTTTTGGGGCATTAACCCAGACAGAGGATCCCTTGACTATGTTTGAATGTAACGGTATGAGGGTGTTCTTCTTAACAAGACATGTTTCTCTTCGGAAAATGCTGGATATGATTACGAAGGAGAGAATCATGGACTATGTGAAACGCTGTCTTGAGGCTCTGAAGAAGCTTGGGGTTACAGATGGGAAAATGGCTATTGCCGGCCTGAATCCCCACTGCGGAGAGCACGGTTTGTTCGGAGACGAGGAAGTAAGGGAGATTATGCCTGCGGTAGAGGAATTGCAAAGAGAAGGATACCCTGTAGTAGGACCGATTGGAGCGGATTCGGTTTTCCATCAGGCTGCGCAGGGAAGATACAACTCCGTGCTTTCCCTCTACCATGATCAGGGGCATATTGCTACAAAGACACTGGACTTTGACAGAACCATTTCCGTTACCAACGGTATGCCAATCTTGAGAACTTCCGTGGATCATGGAACGGCTTTTGATATTGCGGGAACGGGTATTGCGGACAGCATCAGTATGGAAGAAGCAATTCGCCTTGCTGCAAAGTATGCAGAGGCTTTTAAACATTAGATTTTTTAATGCCTTGAAGTGTTTCGCTTAATGGGGCATTAAAGAACTAAAGTGTTAATTGAACAACGAAGGGGTAAAGGAAGAACTTTTTCTAAAGGAGGAAAGTATGGTTAACGGTTTACATGGAGAGCAAATGCTCCTGGGCTTGGCAATCGGTATCATTTTACTGATTTTCATGGTTTTAAAGACGAAGATTCAGGCCTTTTTGGCGCTGATTATCACTACAGTAGTGATTGGGGTTATCGGAGGAATGCCTTTGAACACAATCACTTTGGAAAACGGAACAAAGTTTGGTATTTTACAGTCTATTACCAGCGGTTTTGGAAATACCTTATCCGGTATCGGTATCATTATCGGCTTCGGCGTTATGTTGGGAGCAATTTTCGAGGAAACGGGAGCGGCTAAGCGAATGGCTCTTTGCTTCTTAAAGGTTTTTGGAAAGAATAAGGAAGAAGAGGCTTTGGCTTTTACCGGATTCTTGGTTTCTATTCCTATCTTCTGTGATTCCGGCTTTATTATCCTGTCTCCTATCGCAAAGGCTATTTCCAAGGTTGCCAAGAAATCCCTGATTTCTTTGGGAGTGGCTCTGGCAGCCGGCCTTGTAATCACGCATACCATGGTGCCGCCAACTCCCGGCCCCTTGGGAGTCTGCGGAATCTTCGGAGTAGATGTCGGACAGTTTATCTTACTGGCTTTAGTACTTTCCATCCCCATGACCATAGTGGCTATTTTCTATGCGAGAAAGTATATCGCAAAGAAAATGAACTGGATTGTAAATGAAAATGATGAGCTCGTGGAAGCTCCGGCAGGCGGTGTAGAGAGTGGAAAAGAGATCAATCTTGGAGCGGAAAAGCTTCCTTCTACATTTTCTTCCTTCCTTCCCATTGTTTTACCGGTCATTTTGATTTTAATGAATACCGTATTTACAGCAATGAAGATGACCGATGGATTCTTCCATGTCCTCATTTTCTTGGGACAGCCTATTGTTGCAGTAGGAATCGGATTATTAACAGCTATTTTCATCCTTGGTAGGAATATGAGCCGTAAGGAAATCTTGGCGTCCATGGAAAAGGGAATGATGTCTGCCGGTATTATCATGCTCGTAACCGGTGGTGGCGGAGCTTTAGGACAGATTATTAAGGATTCCGGTCTCGGTACTTATATGGCAGAGGGCATTACCGCTATGAATGTGCCTATTATCCTTCTTCCGCTTGTGATTTCCACTGTAATGCGTTTCATTCAGGGATCCGGAACAGTGGCAATGACCACCGCGGCAAGTATTTCCGCACCGATTATTCTGGCTACCGGAGCCAACCCTGTTGTTTCCGCTTTGGCTTGCTGTGTAGGCTCTTGCTTCTTCAGTTATTTTAACGACAGCTACTTCTGGGTAGTAAACAGAACTCTTGGTGTAAGTGAGGCAAAGGATCAGATTCGTGTTTGGTCCATTACCACAACCATTATCTGGGCAGTGGGTTGCTTAGAGGTTATTATCCTAAGCTTCATCCTGCACTAAAGAACAAATATAAAAGAGAAATTTCGCCTTTGTTTTTTGCAAGGGAGAGTTTCCTTTATGGAGATGTAAAAATAACGGATTTCTATCGGTACAAGGGCTGCTTCCCCCTTTCAGCCTTCTACTTTAGAAAAAAGTTTTTACATCTCCTTTTTGTTCCCAAAGAGAAACGAATGGGAAGTAAGCGGAATTTTATTTATCGAGAAGGAATAGCTTATTTATCGAAAAGAATGCGAAGCTTATTTATCGAAGAGAATGCGAAGCTTAGTTGTTAAAAAGAATAAATAGCCTTCTTGTATTAAAGATAGAATCCCCATATACTTTATCCATAAAACGGTTTTCTTGTTGAAACAAGGGAGTAAGAAATGAGACGAGAGAAGATTTTACTGGGAGAACGGCAGCAAATCATCCTATCTATTCTGGAGAAGGACGGTTCTGTATCCGTAGATGATTTGGCAAGGCAGTTTTCTGTCAGTGGAATGACAATTAGAAGAGACTTGAAATATTTGGAAGCCAAGAACCGGATAGAACGTTTTCATGGTGGTGCTGTTTTACGTGATGAAGTGCTTTATCAGGAAAAAGAGATACAAAATATAGAGGCGAAGAAGTTTATCGCAAAAAAGGCTTTGGAACTCTTGGATGATGTCAAGGTGATTTTTTTGGATGCAGGTACAACGAATAGGGAACTTGCTTTTTTATTAAAGGATAGAGAGACTCTTTCTGTGGTGACGACAGACCTTATGATTGCAGGGGTCTTACAAAGCGGAACTGCGCGCCTTTTCTTTTGTGGAGGAGAAATTCAAAAAAGCACGGGCTCGGCTTTGGGAAGCTATACCGTAAATCAGCTTAAGGATTATTCCTTTGATATCGCTTTTCTCGGGGCTTCTTCTATCAATAGTAAGCTGGAGCTGAGTACGCCGACTATGGAGAAGGTAGCCCTAAAGAAGACTATTTTGGAACAGTCCAAAAAAGCGGTTTTACTGGCGGATGAGAGTAAATTTGAAAAACAAGCTATGATGACAATCTGTGGTATTCAGGAATTTGACGTTTTGATTACGGATAAAACATTTTCCGAAAAAGAAAAAAAGGAACTGGAGAAAAAAGGGGTGGAGCTAAGATAGACTTGAGATCTTCAACAATGGGGTTTTGATTTATGGAGAAGGGCAACTATGCCATACAAGTCTCAGAGCGATAGAAAATCCTTTAGCAATATGATACCATGGAGCCATCTTTAACGGAGGAGGCACAGTATGCAAGTAAATATCAATGTATCTGAAAATATTCTTGACTGGGTAATGAAAAGAGTTGGTCCGTCTGTGCTTTCTTCAAAGCAGGGAGAACTGCTATATGCTTGGAAAGAAGGTAGAAAGGTGCCGACTTATAATCAAATAGAAAAAATGAGTAAGGTGACAGGCATTCCTTTAGGATACTTTTTTTTGGAAAAACCTCCTGTTGAGGAGTCTTCTTTTGTGGAATACAGGACGGTGGATAGCAAAGAGCTTGAACATCCCAGCAGGAATCTTATGGATACTTTGCATGATATGGAATTCGTGCAGGAATGGATAAGAAACGAATTACAAGCAACCGGATATGATGATTTAAGTTTTGTGGGGGGAATTAAAAAAAATATTCAGACCAATGATTTCGCTACTTTTGTACGGAAATGCCTTCAAATTGAAATAAACTGGTATGAAAGCTGTAAATCCGGTGAGGAAAGCTTTAAATTGCTCCGGAATTACATAAGTGACTTAGGTGTTGTGGTAATGATGAGCGGAATTGTAGGGAACAATACCCACCGAATATTGGATACGAATGAATTTCGTGCCTTTGCTTTAGTGGATAAGAAAGCGCCGCTGATTTTTATTAATTCTAATGATTCTTTTAATGGAAAGCTGTTTTCTTTATTACATGAATTTGCTCACATTTGTTTAGGTGAGAACAGCCTGTTCAACGATCGTTACGGAAGTATAGATAAAGTATCTGCTACGGAGAAAATATGCAATGCATTGGCGGCAGAGATTCTGGTTCCTGAACATATTTTTTTGGAAAAATGGAAAAAACAAATCCGAGAAAAAGATGAAGAAGCAACAATAAGAGAATTGGCAAAATATTTTAAATGCGGTTATACGGTTCTCGCGAGAAGAGCCTATGATCAGAAATTTATTGATTTCCAAAGCTATCAAAATTTTGCGAGAAAAGCCGTTCAGCAGTACTTAGAAAAAAAACAAACCGGCACCGGCGGAGGTGATTATTACAATACTGTTGCCAGCAGGGTGGACAGAAGATTTTTCGATTTACTCCTTGGAAGCGTATCAGAGGGTAGAACATTATATACTGATGCATTTCGATTGACCAACACAAATCGAACGACTTTTTCTAATATGGCAGAGAAGATGAGGGGTGTTGGATGATGGAAAAGGAACTGTTTTTAATTGATGCGAACTCGCTGATAACTCCATATCTAACATTTTATTCCTTCGATTTAGCAAAAACTTTTTGGAATCAAATGGAATGGCATATCCAAAATGGAAGTATTGCTATCTTGGACTTGGTGAAATTAGAAGTCCTCAAAGGAAAAGACAGCCTAAAAGAATGGATGGAAAATATAGAAGTAGGACAGTTGATTGATCATCGAGAACCGGCAATAATAGTGAAATATGGAGAAGTTCTTCGGCACATACAAGAGAATCCTGTATATAAGCCCGCAGCATTAACGGAGTGGTCACGTGAGGAAGTGGCTGACCCGTGGCTTATAGCTTCAGCAGTTGTTGGAAACTATACTATAGTATCTTTTGAAAATGAAAACAAAGGATTAAATACTCGAAACCCCAGCAAAAATGCTAAAATCCCTGATGTGGCTAAGGTGTTTAAGGTAGAAGTACAAAATCTATATTACATGATGCGAGTATTAAAATTTAGCTTATAGACCTTCTTAATTTATTGGGAAAAGATATGCTGCTGAACTATCAGACTCTAAGGAGAAAACAGGATTAGATTGTAAAAGAGGTAGATTAGAAGAAAATTACAGATGCAGAACAGAGAGTAGCTGCAAGGCATTTTGTAAATAAATGGCGGGGAAAAGGCTTTCCAGAGATTTGACGGAACGATACGGTAATAGCTTCGGAATGAGCAATATCAACAAGATGCGAAAGTTTTATTCGCTATACCCAATTTTGCAGACAGTGTCTGCAAAATTGAGTTGGAGCCATTACGTAGAGCCCTTGAATATTGAAGACTCTATTTTAGCTGAAAACAAAAATCTATCGGCGAAAAGAGAAAAACCAGCACTGTAGGAAAGGGCGGATCTTAGCTCGTCCACTAAGGAGGAACTCATATGTCTATGGTGAAAAAAGACACGATCGAAGCAAAAGGTTTTGCTATTCAAATTTATACTGAGGACTTTAAAAATGACTATATAAGTTTAACGGATATTGCAAGATACAAAAATGTGCATGAACCTAAAGATGTTGTTAAAAACTGGCTGAGAGTAAGAGATACAATTGAATTCCTTGGTCTCTGGGAGACTATTCATAATCCGAGTTTCAAAGGGGTCGAATTCGACTCCTTTAGAAAGGAGGCAGGAACAAATGCATTTACATTATCACCTCAAAGATGGATTGAAAATACAAATGCAATCGGGATTGTTTCTAAATCCGGGAGAGGTGGGGGAACGTTCGCTCATCCTGATATAGCGATGGAGTTCGCTTCATGGATTTCAGCAGAGTTTAAGCTCTATCTAATCCAAGATTATAAGAGGCTTAAGGCAGATGAAAACTCAAAATTATCATTAGGTTGGAATCTTAATAGAGAAATTTCTAAGATTAACTATAAAATCCATACAGATGCAATCAAAGAATATCTCTTAAAGGATCTTACCAGCGAGCAGTTATCTTATAAATACGCAAGTGTAATTTATTTTACGCAGAGTGGCTTAGGCTAGAATAGAAAGAGACTCTATTTTAGCCGAAGTTGTGTATTGTCTAAATACAAACTTTCGGCTAATATAGAATAAAATTACAAATTAGCCGAATAAGATAAAGAAGAATGAAGAAGATAGCCGTAACAATGCGGTGAATCTATCGTTTTACGATTCGAAATAGGAGGAAGATATGTCCTACATCAGAAGAAGTTTAGAAAAGATTGTTTTGCAAGTGACAAAAGAATATCCGGTACTGCTTCTTTCGGGACCGCGTCAAGTGGGAAAAACCACCATGCTTAAGAAACTGATGGAAGGGACAGTGCGAAATTATGTTTCTCTGGATGATTTGCAGGAAAGAGAGCTTGCGAGGACAGATCCGGAACTGTTTTTACAGTTGCATAAACCGCCTATTCTCATTGATGAAGTACAATATGCTCCCGAACTTTTCCCCTACATCAAGCTCATAGTGGATAAAGAACAGAACAAGGGAGATTTTTGGTTAACGGGCTCGCAGGTCTTTTCGCTTATGCGAGGCGTACAAGAATCCTTAGCAGGAAGAGTTGCCTTACTTTCTCTGTCTTCACTTTCTCAAGCGGAGGCCTACGGAGGAGAAGAGGAAATGTTCACGCTTGATACGGAAAGCCTGCTTTCCAGAAAAAAGGGGAGAAAGCTTGCCGATGCAGAAGAGATATTTAAACGTATTTTTAAAGGCTCCATGCCGGCTATTGTGAGTGGGGATATAAGCAGTCCCGGTATTTTCTATAACAGCTATTTAAGTACCTATATTGAGAGAGATGTAAAGAGTCTGTCGGATGCGATAGATTCCTTAAAGTTTTTACGCTTTATTACGGCACTTGCTGCAAGGTGCAGTCAGATGCTGAATATCAGTGAACTTGCAAGGGATGCGGAGTTGAATCAAAAGCAGGTAAAAGACTGGCTGGGTATCTTGGAAACCTTGGGAATTCTGTTTTACTTGTATCCGTATTCCAATAATTTATTAAAGCGTCTTGTTAAAACACCGAAAGTATATTTTTACGATACGGGACTCGTTGCCTATCTGACCAAGTGGAGCAGTCCGGAAACACTTGCAAGCGGCGCAATGAGCGGGTCTATTTTGGAGAATTACGTGGTTTCAGAAATACGAAAGACCTATTTGAATCAAGGGAAAGAGGCGTTTATCTATTACTATCGGGATAAAGATGCCAAAGAAATCGACCTTGTTCTGGAGCAGGACGGAGAGCTCCATCCTATAGAAATCAAAAAGTCCGCCAATCCGGCATCGGAAATTCTTCGTGTCTTTCCGGTCTTAGACAAGCCATCTTTAAAAAGGGGAAATGGAGCGGTCATCTGCTTAAAGACAGACTTATCTGCATTTAATAAAGAAAACTACATCGTTCCCGTTTGGATGATATAAAGAATCCCCTCCTTCCATTTCATATTCATTTTATAAATGCCCTGTATTCTGTTTAGAGAAACATTATGCCGGAAAAGGAATTCTTTCTTTTTTCGAGAGAGATAGTTTAAGAATTAGGGCGTATAATGATAAAGTGATTTAAGGAGGAAGATTTATGGTTAAGAATCAATTTAAGGGAGCATTTCTTTTACTTGGCTTATGTGTAAGCTTGAGCTTTACTGCATGTCAAAATAAGGGAGCTGCAGAGTCGACTTCGACGGAAACGAAGTCGGCAGAGGAAAAAGCTACAGGAGAACAAGGACTTGTAGTTAGTCCGGAAGAAGCGGGTGTTTCCGTAAATATGGACAGTAACGGCGACAGTTTTAAGCCTGCAGACTATACTCTTCCTGTAAAAGACGAGTATGTTTATGAGTATTTGGGACTGCAATTCAGTCTTTCCGAAAAAATAAAAGAAGCGATGAAGACAAAAGACATCGTGATGCTCGATGACCAAAGCCCTCTGGATCAGGACCTAAAGTATGCGCTTTTATACTTCAGTAAGCTTACGGATGAGCAGAAAAATGCGGAAATCGGGAAGATGGGAGACGGCTACGAAAAGTGGCAGGAGAGCCTTGAACGAATCGGTACCATCGGGATGTTCGAAAAGAGTCTTTCTGAAGAAGAAATCGGGAAGATTACAAAGTGCGACAGTCATACGAAGCTCGGAGATTCCAAAGACGGAAAATACAGCTATTACCTTAGTGTAAACAGCGGAGCTGATGCAGAGACTATTGAGGAATTGAAAAAGACGTCGGTAGAAATTACGGAAAAAAAAGATCGTCCGGAAAATGGTTTTGTCTTAGCGGAAAAGTCCGATTTGGCAGGGGATATGGTTTTTTCCGAGGATTCCGGAAATGCGGTGACCGACCTAAGTCATCTTCAGACAAAGGACATTCATGGAAAAGAGTTTAGCAGTAAAGACTTTGCAAATTACGACCTTACCATGGTCAATGTTTTCGCAACTTGGTGCACTGCTTGTATTCAGGAAATCCCGGACCTTGTCGAGGTGCAAAAGGAAATGCAGGCAAAGGGAGTTAATATCATCGGAATTGTGACCGATACCGTGGATGATACAGGAGAGAATCGGGAAGCACTGGAAAAGGCGAAGCTCATTCAGGAGAAAACCAAGGCGAATTACTCCTTCCTGATGCCAGATAAGACAAATTTCAACGGCAGATTAAACGGGATTCAGGCTCTTCCGGAGACCTTTTTTGTGGATAAGAACGGACAGATTGTTGGAGAGACCTATTCCGGTTCTCACAATAAGAAGGACTGGACAGAAATTATCGAGAAGGAACTTTCCGCTTTGAAGAACTAAAGTCCTTTATCGCTTACATTAGATACTATTTTAGAAAGTTAGATACTATTTTAAAAGGTATATCGTTGTAGGAAGAAAAGAAATGAACGAAAGGTAAAAGCGGAAGAAAAATATTAAAGAAACGTATAAGCGGAAGAAAAGAAATGAATGAAACATTAAACTGGAAAAAGTATAAATCATTAGTCTGAAATGAGGAAAAATGTACAGAAATATTTTTAAATCTCGTGTCCTTTCCGTGGCTCTCGTAGCACTCGGCGTCGCTATGATGTACATAGGGGCTCAGCGGGGAGAGGTACTAATAGTTTTAAATAAGGCAATCAAAGTTTGCATGGAGTGTATTGGCATTGGATAAGTTAAAAGAACTCATAAACGGAAAGTCAAAAAAAGATAAATATAAAGCAAGAAACAATGTAAGGCATGTTTTCCAATCCTTTTGGTTTCTGCTTACGAATTCCTTCTTTGAGGGATTTAAGACCGGAAAAATCTACGGAGGAAAATGGAAACAACTTTGTGTGCCCGGCATGAATTGCTATTCCTGTCCCGGAGCAAAGGGCTCCTGCCCTATTGGGGCTTTACAGGCGGTCATTGGAAGCCCGAAATTTAAGTTTAGCTACTATGTGGTAGGCTTCCTCTTTTTTGTGGGAGCACTTATCGGAAGAGGGGTCTGTGGTTATCTCTGTCCGTTCGGCTTGGTGCAGGATTTACTGCATAAGATTCCTTTTGTGAAAAAGATAGAAACCTTTAAGGGGGATAAGGCTTTACGAAAGGCAAAATATCTTATTTTGCTTGTTTTTGTAATACTCCTCCCTCTGTTTTTGGTGGATATTATAGGACAGGGAGCGCCTTATTTTTGTAAACTGATTTGTCCCGTGGGAATGCTGGAGGGAGGGATTCCTCTGGTTTGGATGAACACTAGTATGCGGGGAGCCGTAGGCTTTCTCTATGCATGGAAGGGCTTGATTTTGCTTCTTACTATCCTCCTTTCCATAATCATTTACAGACCCTTCTGTAAGTACATCTGTCCCTTGGGTGCGATTTATTCTCTCTTTAATTCCGTGTCCTTTTTCCGTTATACTTTGAATCATCAGAAGTGTATTCATTGCGGAAGATGTAAGGCAGTTTGCGAGATGCAATGTGATCCGGTACAAAACTGCAATGATTTGGAGTGTATCCGTTGCGGAAAATGTAAGAATGCCTGCCCGGTGGATGCCATTGCCTGCGGGGTAACGAAGCTGGATGTGTCGAAAGAAACGGCAAAAGCAAAGGTCTAGAGAGGGCAGTAGGGTAAAGTCTTGCCCCAAGCTCTAAGAGTATGGCACGAAAGAAGATGAACGAGGTGGGAGGGACTATGAACATCCTTGTCGTGGAAGATGATCAAAGTATCCGAGAGGGCATCGCAGCCTTCCTCTCGGAATTTGGCTACACTATGGTGGAAGCGAAAGACGGCCGGGAAGCTCTCTTGAAATTCAACAAAGAGCTTCATCTTGTTATTTTGGATATTCAGATTCCCTTTGTTAACGGTCTCGAGGTCTTAAAGGAGATTCGAAAGCAGAGTAAGCTCCCTGTCCTCATTCTGACCGCCTTTAGCGATGAGGAGTATAAGATTGATGCCTTTACAAGCCTTGCGGACGGCTATATGGAAAAGCCCTTTTCCCTGCCGCTTTTAAAGGCGAGAATCGATTCTATAATCAAAAAGAGTTACGGGCAGGCGGATAAGTTTCTTTATAAAAATGTAGAGATGGACTTTTCCGGCTACACTGCTAAATTGGATGGAAAGCCTGTGGACATGAATGCCAAGGAAGTGGAGATTTTAAAGTATCTTTCCGAAAATGAAGGTCGGGCACTCAGCAGGACGCAAATACTGGACCATGTGTGGAAAGAAACGGAAGAAATTCCCTTTGACAGAGTGATTGATGTGTATATCAAAGAGTTACGAAAAAAACTCAAGCTGGACTGCATTTTCACCATAAGAAATGTGGGCTATAAGTTGGAGAGAGAATGAAAAATCTAAAGCTATTTCCAAAAATGTTCATACAGCTTTTTTCTGTTCTCGGAATCATTATCCTCTTGATTCATCTCTTGGTCTTTTTCATTTTCCCCATTAGCTACTTAGAGCAGAGGAAGGAGGCCATTACGAATCGGGCAAATGAAGTTTCCGCCAGCATGGAGGGAAAGTCCCTTATAGAAATAGAGAAGACTTTGGCTCTTTACTCTAAAAGCAGCGATATTCAGGCTTTCGTGAAGAATGGTGCGGAGAGACAATCGGTTCCCGTTGACGCGAATATTCCCATAGATGATACGGTTCCCATTGATTTTGACAGTAAGACGAACTCGATGATTATAGAAGAAAGGGAGATTAAAACGAATACGGGAGAGAGGCTGAGCTTACTGTTTATTTCCACTGCGGATATGCAAAAGGAAGCGAAGGCACTAAGTCTCCAATTCTTGCCCTATTCTCTTACGATTTCTCTTTTGTTTTCCATAGTGGTTTCCTTAGTGTATGCGAAAGTGATTAAAAATAATATTTCGGAAATTAAAAACGAGACGGACAAGATGATTGCGTTAAACAAAGAGGCGTGTTTGCCGGTTGACACCAAAGACGAAGTTGGTGAGTTAAAAGCGCAAATCAATACCCTGTATCGAAGCCTCTTACAATCCATTGAAAATGTAGAAAAGAAAAATCAGGAAATTTTAAGGCTCGAAAAACTGAAATATGATTTTTTAAAGGGGGCTTCCCATGAGCTGAAAACACCGCTTGCAAGTCTAAAAATCATTTTGGAAAATATGCAGTACAATATCGGAAAGTATAAGGATAGAGACCTCTATATCGGGGAATGTATCGCCACTGTAGACAGTCTTAGCCAAAATATTTCCCAGATCCTCTCCGTGTCTTCTTTGGAAAATTTAAAAGAGGATGAAGAAAGTCTGGAGATTCAGCCTGTACTGCTTAGCGTTTTAGAAAAATACGAGGTTTTACTGCAGCAGAAAAAACTGCATTTACAAAATCGCTTAGCGGAGGAAAAGCTCTATATCGGAAAGCCGGCTCTAAAGATTATTTTATCCAACTTGCTGAGTAATGCGGTAAAATATACGGAGGAAGGCGGCTCTGTTGACATCTATGCCAAAGAGGGCTGGTTGTATGTGGAGAACAGCGTTCCAAAACGCTGTGCCATGAACTTTGATTTAAATAAGGAAAACAGCAACGGTTTGGGTTTATATATTGTGAGCACCTTATTAAACAACTATAAGATTCCCTATGAGAGCTTAGAACGAGACAGGAAATTTGTCTTTCGGATTCAGTGTTTACTCTAATGCGTTTAGGAAAAGTGTTGCATCAGAGCGGGTAAGGGATAAAGGAGGAAAGATGTTTATCTTAGAACTAAACCAAGAGGGTATAGGAACGGAAATCGGCTTGTTTCATACGATAGAAGAGGGAAGAGACTTTATTTCTAGAGTGGACGGCTACCGCTTCGAGGAAGAAGAGGGATTTGTCTATGAAAGTCTGGATATTCGGAAGCTTCCGGAGTATTTGGAGCTACATTATAAAGGAAATATAGTTCCCTTTAGTAAGTTTATGTTTACCGAAGAAGGCGATATCGACATTTTCTGGAAAGAAATACCGGATTTGAGTTCTCCCGGAAAAGGCATGGTGGAGGGCTGTACCCGAGTGGATGCTTATGCCATTTCCAATGAAGAAGTGAAAGACTATATCGAAAAGCGGGAACTTCAGTACAAAAAGATAAAAGGGCTCTTAGAGGAAAAAGGCTATGAGGCGGACAGAGCCTACTTCGGTTCGGAAGACGGAGAAGCCATGCTTTACAGAAAAAAAGGGACGGAAGACTGGCATTTTCTTACCCATATGGATCCGGGCTTTATCGAGGAAAGTGCGGAAGGGATTTTAAGGGAAAATTTGTAGGGGATTTTTTGAGGAATGAGTGTAAGTCGGTCCCACTGTAGTTGTTGCAACTTCAGATAGTGGAATCATACTTGTAAAGACATCTGCATCTGTACTATGCGACATCAAATAAGCGCTTCTAATATTTACAAAATCCTAAAATATGTTTATAATAGTAAACATTATATAGGAGGCGTGAAAAATGAAAAAAGCTGCATATAACATACTTCCGGGAACGGAAGAAATATTAAAAAGTATGGGAGAACAAATAAAGCTTGCCAGACTCAGACGAAGTCTGTCTGCTGAACTTGTGGCAGAACGTGCGGGAATCAGCAGAGCGTCTTTATGGAAAGTGGAAAGAGGGGAACCGGCTGTGGCTATGGGAATTTATGCAGCAGTTTTACATGCCTTAAACAATCTGGATAAGGACCTGCTTTTCCTTGCTAAAGATGATGAAATGGGAAGACGGTTGCAGGACTTAAATCTACTTACAAGAAAGCGTGCACCGAGGAGGAAAGGCTAATGGCATCCAAACAAAAGACCATTTATGTCTACGATGATTTCAGCTTTGACAAGACGAGTCTGATGGGATGTCTTTGGATAGATGTGCTCAAAGGAGAAGAGTCCTACTCTTTTGAGTTTGATAAAATCTGGTTGGAAAGAACCGGCCTAAAATTTACACCGGACCCGGAACTTATGCCATATTCCGGTAGACAATATCCTTCCGGAAAGGCTATTTTTGGTTTATTTTCAGATTCCTCCCCTGACCGTTGGGGCCGAGTTTTGATGAATAAGCGTGAAAGAATGTTGGCGGAGAAAGAGGGGTGTAAGCCTTCGAAGCTATATGACAGTGATTATCTTTTGGGAGTATATGATGAAACCAGAATGGGAGGGATTCGATTAAAAACAGACCCGGATGGGCCCTTTCTTTCTGCTGATCGAGGAGCTGTTGTTCCTCCTTGGGCTACTCTAAGAACTTTGGAGGAAGCTTCAAGAAAGCTTGAAAGTGATGATGGAGGGGCGATTGAAAAGTGGCTTAGACAGTTAATCAAGCCCGGTTCTTCACTAGGGGGAGCAAGACCTAAGGCAACAGTAAAAGATACCAAGAATCAGCTTTGGATTGCGAAGTTTCCCTCTAAAAATGATGAAAATAATACCGGTTCCCTACGGAGATGAGCTTTCACTCAATGTAGATGAACAAGATAACAGGATTTGTATTGAACTTGCGATTCAGACAGCTTACCGATTCGGAATAGCGGAGTCGGAAGCGGTAGATTTGGCCCATAATATCCTGGAGACTGTAAGAGAAAATTGGGAAAAGATAGCAAAATCTTATGGAATATCCCATGGACAAATAGAAGACATGAGACCGGCTTTCGATGTTTGTTATCAATAAAAGATAAGGAGCTCTGCTCCGTCTAAACATCTTTCCCCTTTTCTCTTTTTATGGTAGAATTTTCCAAGGCTTAGTATTGTAAAAGACGATAGGAGGGCTATATGGAAGACGAGAAGAACATTCAGATAGAGAGAAATAACAGTTTTGGAGATGTGGTGATTGCCGATGAGGTGCTTGCCATTATTGCCGGTATTGCGGCAACCGAGGTAGAAGGTGTGCATTCCATGGACGGAGGCTGGTCCGGACAGTTCATTTCCAAGCTCGGGATTAAGGATCTTGCAAGAGGTGTGAAGGTACAGGTAAGAGAGGGAGAGGTCAAGGTGGACTTAAGCCTCAATATGGAATACGGCTATGCTATCCCGAAGGTTTCCGACCTTGTGCAGGATAAGGTTTCCGCAAGCATCAACAATATGACGGGACTCAATGTTTCTGAAGTAAATATCAGGATTTCCGGAGTGGTAAATAAAGAGAATGAATAAGAGAGAAGAAAGAAGCCATAAGTTTAAGCTTTTATTTTCCACCCTCTTTTATGAGGGAGAGGAGAAGACAGAGAGAATCAGCCACTATTCCTTTGAAAAAGAGGAGGACGATGAGAGTATCATCGCCTTTGACTGTCTTCCCGATGAGGAAAAGGCATATTTAGAGGCAGAGGTGCTGAAGATTTTAGAGCAGCTTCCCGAGCTGGACAGCATGATTAATGCGGATACGGAAGGCTGGACCACAAAGAGAATGAGTAAGACAGACCTTACGGTGCTTCGCCTTTCTCTTTATGAGCTGAAGTTCCAAGAGGACATTCCGAAGAAGGTAGTCCTGAATGAGGCGGTGGAGATTGCGAAGAAGTACGGAGGCGCGGATTCCGGCTCTTTTGTGAACGGCGTGCTTGCGCGGATTCTTCCAAAGCTTTCTCCGGAACTTTCCGACTCTACTGAAAAGAAAGAAAAGAAGAGCGAAAAGAAGGGAAAGAAAGAGCAGAGAAATTCTTCTTTCCACATCGTTCTGAACAAGAAAGATTAGTTTATGGAAAGAGCTTCCAAGAAAGAATATACGGTCTCACAGGTCAATCGTTATCTTGCACGAATGATGCAGGAGGATTTCTTTCTTTCTCACCTAACGGTATCCGGAGAGATTTCCAACCTGAAAATGCACCCGTCGGGACATATTTATTTTACGCTTAAGGATCAAGCTTCGCAGCTTTCGGGCATCATGTTTGCCGGAAAGAGGGCGGGGCTTGGTTTTCGTTTGGAAAATGGTATGAAAGTGCTCTGCACGGGAAGAATCGGTCTCTATGAGCAGGGGGGAAGCTATCAGATTTATGCGGATTCCTTCCAGCTTGCAGGGCAGGGGGACCTTTACCTTCGATTTGAGGCACTGAAGAAAGAGCTTATGGAAATGGGACTCTTTGATCCCATGTATAAGAAGCCGATTCCAAAGTATGCCCGGCGTATCGGTGTGGTTACGGCAAGCTCCGGTGCGGCGGTAAGAGACATTGTGCAGATTGCAAGACGGAGAAATCCCTTTGTGGAAATTACGCTGTTCCCGGCTCTTGTGCAAGGAGAAGGCGCTGTGGCGTCCATTGTTAGGGGAATAGAGAGGCTGGACAAGCTTGGTCTGGACGCTCTCATTGTAGGGCGAGGAGGCGGCTCCATTGAAGATCTCTGGGCCTTCAATGAAGAAGCGGTAGCAAAGGCAATATTTAATGCTGAGACCCCCATTATCTCTGCTGTCGGGCATGAGACCGACACAACCATTTCGGATTTTGTCGCGGATTTACGCGCACCGACTCCCTCTGCCGCGGCGGAGCTTGCGGTCTTTGACTATATGCAGTTTGTGGATGATTTAAGTTCCTATACCTATAGTTTTCACGAGCGAATCGAGAAGAAAATCCTTTTCCTTAGGCAAAGGCTGAAGGAGAAGGAACTGAAATTCTCTGTTCTGCATCCCAAAGCCATTTTACAGGGAAAACAGCATCGGCTCTTGGATTTACAGAATCGCTTGCAAAATCAGATGATGAAGGCCCTGCAAAGCGCCAAGGAGAATTTGCAAGATTACGGCAATTTTGCAAAGCTTATGGAGCGGAGACTCAGTGAAGATAAGGCGCGCCTCAGTCGTTATCAGAGCTTTCCGCACCTTATGGAGGAAAAACTCTTAAAGGCAAGGCACAGTCTTACTGTTTATCAGGATTTTCCTCGCTTTATGGAGGAGAAGCTGCAGGAAAATAGACATAGAATGCAGCTTCTTTCGGAGCAGTTTGATGCACTTTCTCCCCTTCGCCTACTTTCAAACGGCTACTCCTATGTTCGAGATGAAGAAGGACACAGGATAAGCAGCGCAGGGAAGCTGACAAAGGGAGAGCTTTTGGAACTGCATTTCTCGGACGGCTCCGCGAAAGCCAGGGTGGAAGAGATTAGCAATAAAAAGTCTCGGTAAAGATGAAGATGCATGGATTTACGAAAGCCGATTTTAGTAGAAGATAAGAAAAATAGGTCAAAAAACTAAGAATTACTACGGAATAAAATAACAAATAAGAGGAGAGCTTAGGCTATGATAGAGGGAAATGAAGAGAAGAAAGTAGTAGTGGAGGATGGGCAAGTGGTGTTCACTCCGGATACAAAGGCGGATAAGGCAGACAATGCAAAAAAAGCGGAGCAGAAAAAGGATTTAAGCGAGATTTTTACGGATTTGGACAGCCTTTTGCAAAAGATGGAGGGCGAGGAAAGTCTGGAAAAGAGCTTTGCAATTTATGAAAAGGCGGTAGCGCTTCTAAAGGAAGCAAATTCCAGCATTGACCGTATCGAAAAGCAGGTTCGTATTTTAGACGGTGAAGAGGGAAAATAATGAGTATCAAAGAGGCACTCGGGAAAAAGAAAGAAGCGGTGGAAGTCATTTTACAGAGTTTCTTACCGGAAGAAAAGGGCTTTGACAGGACCGGAAGAGAAGCGATGAACTACAGTCTTATGGCGCCGGGAAAGAGGATTCGCCCGATTTTGGTGGGAGAGGCTTTTTCTCTTTGCAAAGGGGAAGAGGAGGAAGTTTTGCTTCCTGTTTTACACTCCTTTATGGCGGCCATCGAAATGATTCACAGCTTTTCCCTCTGCCATGATGATCTCCCTGCTATGGACAATGACCGCGTGCGGAGAGGGCAGGACTCCACCTGGGCACATTTTTCGGAGGCGCAAGGTATTCTTGCCGGAGACGCCCTCTCGCTCTATGCCTTTCAGGCAGTTTTGGAAACTTTTCAGAAAGAAAAGAGAAAGAATCCCGTGCTTTCCCGTTATGAAGGAAGAGTGCTCTCGGCGCTTCTTGTGCTCTCGAGAGAGTCCGGCATAGATGGTATGGTGGGCGGTCAGGTCGTAGACCTCGAAAAAGAGGGACAGCCTCTTTCCGAAGAGGAACTTTTCTTCATTATGGAGAAGAAGACGGCGGCACTGCTTCGGGCTTCTCTCCTCATGGGTGCCATCTTGGGCGGTGCCGGGGAAAAAGTGCAGGAGGAGATTGCGCTTTACGGAGAAAAGCTCGGACTTGCCTTTCAAATCCGGGATGATATTTTAGACGAAATCTCTACGACGGAGGAGCTTGGAAAGCCGGTGCATTCCGATACGGAGGAAGGAAAAACAACGGCTTATTCCCTCTATGGAAGAGAAAAGGCGGAAGAGAAGGTAAGGGAATACACGGAAGATGCGATTTCTGCGCTGAAAAGCCTTAAGGAGAAAGTCTTAGTTGAAGTAGATCATGCCTTCACAACTAAGGATAATGCTAGTGTAAATAGGGATAACGCTGAAAATACTATACTGGGAAATGCGGGTAAAAAGTCCGAAAGTATAATGCCTAAGAGGAAGTTGGTACTTTCCAAACAGGCTGAGGAATCCTATTTTTTCTTAAAGGAACTTGCGGTGTATCTTGCGAGCAGAAAGAACTAAAAATTGAAAAATCTTGTTTTGGGAGATGGTTTGGAACGTTTGCGAGCTATATCATGCAGACTAAAAAGAGGAAGAATTAAAACGGTAAAGGGTTGAGTTATGTTACTGGAGAATATCAGCGGGGCGGAGGATGTACGAAAGCTGTCCCTAAAAGAGCAAAAAATCTTAGCGAAGGAAGTCAGGCGCTTTATTATAGAGAAAATGTCCGACAATGGAGGGCACCTTGCCTCAAATCTTGGGGTAGTGGAGCTGACCATTGCTTTATTTCATACACTGAATCTTCCAAAGGACAAGATTGTCTGGGATGTAGGCCACCAGTGCTATACCCATAAGATTCTTTCCGGGAGAAGGGACGACTTTGCCTTACTTCGAAAATATAAGGGAATCAGCGGTTTCCCGAAGAGAGACGAAAGTCCTTATGACTGTTTTAATACCGGGCACAGTTCCACTTCCATTTCCGCAGCCCTCGGGATTGCGGAGGGACGGGATATTTTGGGAGAAGACTATACTGTTCTTGCTGTAATCGGAGACGGAGCTCTTACCGGCGGCATGGCGTATGAAGCCTTAAACAATGCGTCCAAGATGAAGAAGAATTTCATCATCATTTTAAATGACAACGAGATGTCGATTGCGAAAAATGTCGGCGGAATGTCCACCTATTTGAATGGTATTCGTTCAAATAAGGGCTATACGCGCTTTAAGGAAAATCTGGCTTCCGGCCTCGGAAAGATTCCTGTAGTTGGAAATCATCTGGTCGAGCGCTTGAAAAACACGAAGAACTCCATTAAGCAGCTTCTTGTGCCCGGTATGCTTTTTGAAAATATGGGACTGACGTATCTCGGACCGGTGGACGGGCATAACCTCCATGCCTTAGAGCAGGTCATCCATGAGGCAAAACGTATAGACCATGCGGTACTCGTGCATGTGGTTACCAAAAAAGGAAAGGGCTATGCTCCGGCGGAGAAAAATCCCAGTGCCTTTCATGGTGTGGGGCCTTTCCATATTGCTACGGGAAAAAGCAAGAAAGAGAGCAGTGAAAAGAGCTATACGGATATTTTTTCGGAAAGCCTCATAAAAGAAGGAAAAGAAAATAAAAAGATTGTAGCGATTACGGCAGCTATGCCGGACGGAACGGGTCTCGACAAGTTTGAAAAGCTCTTTCCGAAGCGTTTCTTTGACGTGGGAATTGCGGAGGCCCATGCGGTGACTTCTGCAGCAGGTCTTGCCAGTGCAGGTTTAAAGCCGGTCTTTGCAGTTTACTCGAGTTTCCTGCAAAGAGCTTATGACCAGCTGGTGCACGATGTCTGCCTGCAGAAGCTCCCCGTTGTTTTTGCCATTGACAGGGCAGGTCTTGTTGGAGCGGACGGAGAAACGCATCAGGGGATTTTTGACATTTCCTATCTAAGAAGTATTCCGAATATGACGGTTATGGCTCCAAAAAATGCAAGGGAGCTCACGGAAATGCTGCATTTTGCCTTGCAGTTTCAGGGACCGATTGCGATTCGCTACCCGAGAGGGACAGCCTACCGGGGATTTTCCGAAAAACAGGAGCCGATAGAGTACGGGAAGGCGGAGATACTAATAGAAGAGTCGAAGAAAAGGGAAGAGACACAGACAGTAGAGAAAACGGAACAGACAACGGAACGGACAGCAGAACAGACAGCCGAAGATAGAGAGAAAAAGACGGGAAAAATAGCGCTTCTTGCTCTTGGCTCCATGGTTTCAACCGGAGAGCATATCGTGGAGAAAATGGCAAAAAAAGGCGTGAACTTAAGCCTCGTGAATGCCCGCTTTGCAAAGCCGATTGACACGGAGATGCTGGACAAACTTTCCGAAAAAGGCTATAGAAAGATTCTCACATTGGAAGAGGGTGTACGCTCAGGAGGTTTCGGTGAAGCGGTACTCTCCTACATGGAAGCGCACCACAAGGATATTTTCGTGGAAAATATTACCCTGCCTGATGCCTATGTGGAGCACGGCGATGTTTCCACTCTGCGAAAAATGCTGAGGATCGATTCGGACAGCATTATAGAAGAGCTGGAGAAGAAGGGGTTTTTTGTGATATACTAAACAAAATTATTTGAAGGAAAGAGTATAAAAAGGAGGTGGATGTGAAACTATATCATGGGAGTAATCTTGTTGTAAATTCACCTCGCATACTTAGCAATCTTCGAGCTTTGGATTTTGGCGCAGGGTTTTATCTGACTTCCAGCAAAGAACAGGCGAGGAAATGGTCGAAAGCTGTTGCAAGGAGAAGGGGAGAAGGAGATAGTATAGTAAATATCTACGAATTAGAGGATGAGTTTTACTCGAAACTGTCTGTTTTGGAATTTCCAACAGCAAATGCGGAATGGCTGGATTTTGTAGTACAGAACAGAAAAGAAAAGCGTGTGAGTTCTTACGATTTAGTGATTGGACCTGTGGCAAATGACTCCACACTTCCGGTTATTGACGATTATATGGATGGAAAATATGATAAGGAAGAGGCCGTTAAGCGATTGTTGCCACAAAAACTGACAGACCAGTATGCATTTTTGACAGAAAAAGCAATTCGTTTTTTGACTTTTGAAGGGAGTGAAAAGGAGTGACCGAAGTTAATGCCAGAACAAGAGATTTTTTTGATCGGCAGGTAATCTATCTGATAAAAGCAAAATATGGTATGGAAGATATGAAAGCAATTCGCTCTTTTTTATTTTCAGAAACCTATCAGATGCTCCTAGATCCCTTGACGGAAGTGTATAGCTTTAGCCCGCAGATAGTTTTTGAAATGTGGGAAAGTGAGATGATTACCGGAAATCCCCGTAATTCTCAATATATACGAGGTGGAGAAAATGAGTAAAGAAGCAGAGTTTTTTATTTATCTCCTGGAGCGGTATGCGGATTACAAGAAGGAGAAGGCCAGTGAGATTTTAAAGATGTGGGATCAGAGCGGTATTACAAAGTTGATCTATGATTTATACGATATTTATCATGTAGAACGATTGGAAAATGCATTTGAAGATATAGACAAGCTCGTAGAAGAAAAATCAAGTCAAGTATAATGAAACTAAAAAGCGCTCGGATTCTGCATGATTGCCCTCAAAAAAGTTAGACTTTTGAGGGCACATCTGATATCCGGGCGCTTTTTCTTAAAAATGAGTGCCGGTTAAAAAACCGGGGTACTCATTTTTTATATTAAGTGTTCTTTTTAAGTCCGACGGCAATTACTCTTCTTCCCCAAGCATTACGGAAGTAGACTTTACAATGGCTACGGCGTGGCTTCCTACGCTGAGAGAAAGGTCCTTTACTGCTTCCATGGAAATGGTAGAACTGATGATTACACCCTCTTCGATTTCCAACTTCACGATAGCATTTACAGCGCCTTCCTTGATTTCCTTTATTACGCCCTTCCACTGGTTTCTTGCGGAAATACGAAGGTTTTCATTTGCCATCATAACTTCTGTGGCTTTTACAAAGATACAAGCCTTCTTACCTTCAACGAGCTTTAAATCTTCAACTGCCTCCAAAGAAATGGTGGAGCTTACCTTGTGGCCACCTGCGGTTTCCAGCTTTACGATGGCATTTACTGCCCCCTTACGAACTTCCTTAACAATTCCATGAAAATGGTTTCTAGCACTAATCATTTTTATCTACCTTTCTGTGTAAAACATTTTGCAAAGGACAGTCTATCGGATTTTAGGGAAATAGACCAGCTTATTCGGCGTAATTTATAAAAATTTAGTATATAATAGGAAAATCATTTGCAATGAAAAATCGGGTTCTGTTTAGAAGCTATAGTGTTTGGATAATATAAACTGGGCGTTATTAAATTGATAATATAAATTGGATACTATCTATTTGATAATACAAAATGTAGGAATAAGAGGATAGAGAAGAAGGAAAGAAAATGGGCGAGAAGAAAGAGCGTTTAGATGTACTTTTAGTGGAGAAAGGACATTTTGACAGTAGGGAGAAAGCGAAGCGTGCCATTATGGCAGGCCTCGTTTTTGTGAATGGGGAAAAGGAAGATAAGGCGGGAACGACCTTTCCCGTTACGGCGGAAATCCTGGTTAAGGGAAATCCCCTTCCCTATGTTTCCCGTGGAGGACTGAAGCTGGAAAAAGCACTGAAGAGCTTCCCGATTGCACTGCAAGACAGAGTTTGTATGGATATCGGGGCTTCTACCGGAGGCTTTACCGATTGTATGCTTCAAAACGGGGCAAAAGAAGTTTATGCCGTAGACGTTGGACACGGACAGTTGGACTGGAAATTAAGAAATGATGAGCGGGTGCATTGCATGGAAAAGTGCAATATTCGTTTCGTGGAAGAGACGGAACTCGGAGAAAAACCGAGCTTTTTCTCTATCGATGTTTCTTTTATTAGCTTAAGGCTCGTGCTTCCGGTGGTGAAGAAGCTTGCAAGTCTCCCCGGAGAAGTGGTCTGCCTGATTAAACCGCAGTTTGAAGCGGGAAGAGAACAGGTCGGAAAGAAGGGTGTAGTGCGAGACCCGAAGGTACATGAAGAGGTCATTCGGACGGTGCTCGAGTTTGCGGCAAGCATTGGATTTTCCGTAGAGGGACTCAGCTTCTCTCCGATAAAAGGACCGGAGGGAAATATTGAGTATTTGGCATATCTGAAATATGAAGGGGAGGAGAGCGGAAGCCTCCCGGAGGGAATGGAAGAGAGGATTCATGCGGTTACGGAGGAATCACATAGGATGCTGTAGCTTCAGTGCACCCCTAATAGAGAAGTTCTTATTCTTAACGCGTATCGTTCGTGTAGCGTGCGGTAATCCCATTGCGTGTTACGAAGTATTAAAAGTTTTTTCTAAAAAATCCCTTGACAGAATGAGGCAGATGGTGTTTGATGGTGGCGTAATTCGAACTAATTCCCAAGAATAAATCACGAGAGAAAGTGTATCTAGGGTTCCGGTAAAGCTGGTCCGAGCGATACACATACTGCACGGCAGTATGACACCTTAGGGATAAAAGCCCCGGAGGCAGGTTTCACTTGAAGCCTGCTTCCGAGGCTTCATTTATTTCTGGAGAACCATTTCAGTGAGTTTAAGGAGGAAATTATGCAGAAGATTTACACCGGAAAAACAAAGGATGTTTTTAAACTGGAAGACGGCAATCTGGTCTTAAAGTTTAAAGACGATGTCACCGGAGAGAATGGAGTATTTGATCCGGGGGCAAATGCCGTTGCCTTGACCATTGAGGGCGTTGGAAAAGAGGATTTGAAGTGCAGTAAGTACTTTTTTGAGCTCTTAAGAAAGAACGGCGTAAAGACACATTATGTGGATGCAAACGTAGCGGAAAAAACCATGACTGTGCTGCCCTGTGAGGTCTTCGGAAAGGGGCTGGAGGTGATTGCCCGCTTTATTGCAACAGGGTCATTCATCCGCAGGTACGGGGCGTATATCGAGGACAAAACGGTGCTTCCCGGGACTTTCGTAGAAGTTACTCTGAAGGATGATCAGAGAAATGACCCGCCGATTTCAAAGGATGCTTTGGCTATGCTCGGGATTTTGACAAAGGAAGAGTACAAAGAGCTGAAAGAGAAGACCAAAGAGATTGCCGGAATCATCAAAGAGGATCTGGCGAAGAGGGGACTGACGCTCTACGACATTAAGCTGGAATTTGGACGCTGTAATGGCGAAGTGATTCTAATCGATGAGCTGTCAGGCGGAAATATGCGTGTTTTTGACGGAGACAGTTACGTAGAGCCCTTAAAAATATATTCGTATTTAGACAAAGGAACTGTATAAAAGAGGAAATAAAGGAACAGTTTTCTCCTGTACAGGTCAATATCGGGAGTCCTTCCCGAGAAGGCCTGTACAAAGGACTGTCCGAGCCCTCTTTTTACGGTTCTTTTCTTGTTATGCCCTTTTGAAAGGAGAAATATGAAAGTCGCTTTGATTATGGGAAGTATTTCTGATGAGGAAATTGTAAAAAAGTCTGCCGCTGTTTTGAAGGATTTTTCCGTGGACTATGAATGCCGTGTGATTTCTGCCCATCGTTCTTTGAATCTTGTTTTGGATTATGTAGAGAGTATGGAGCAGAATAAGATTGATATTATCATTGCTTTTGCCGGAAAGGCGGCACACCTCGCCGGTGTGCTTGCGGGACTGTCCATCAAACCCGTGATTGGCGTACCGGTCCAGTCCTCCTGCTTGGACGGTATGGATGCGTTACTTAGTACGGTACAGATGCCAAAAGGCGTTCCGGTTGCCACCGTTGCCATCAATGGGGCGGAGAATGCAGCCATTCTTGCGATAGAGATGCTGGCGCTCTCCAATCCGGATTTAAAAGAGAAGTTAAGAGAATACAAGGGAAAAATGAAGCAGTCCGTTCAGGAGATGAATGAGCGGATTTGTCTCTAGGAGGTAGAGTGTGAGCGGACTGTGCGGCATTTTTTCTTTTGATAAAAAGAACGATATTACCGACCTTCTGGAGGTGGGACTCTATGCCTTACAGCACAGAGGACAGGAGGGATTCGGTATCACCACCATGGAGGGGCAAAGGGTCTGTGAATTAAAGCGAAAGGGTCTGCTTTCGGAAGTATTGAATCAACAGATTATCGAAGATATCTGCGGATCGGCCGGCATCGGTTTTGTGAAATATCTCTTTTCCCATAATACCAAATATGAGCCGATGATGCCCTTCGTATATCAGACAGACCATGGAAACTCCATGATTGCTCTGGACGGCACCATCTTAAATCGGAATTTTAATTTCTGCGAACTCGTGAATAAAATAAACGGTCCTTTGGAGAGCTTTCAGGACTATATAGAAAGTCTAAAGGGAACCTATAATCTGATCTACATTGATGAAAGGAAAATGCTGATTGCCAGAGATCCTTACGGCATAAAACCGATGTGTCTCGGGAAGCTGAAGGATACGTTCATTGCCGTTTCCGAAAGTTGTGCCTTGGATGCGATGAATGCAGAATTTTTAGAGGATGTAGAGCCCGGAGCGATGATTCTTGTAGAGAAGGGGGATTATTCCGTTCATCGTTTTTCGCAAAAACCCCATCATCTCTGCCTTTTTGAGATGATTTATATCGCCCGTCCGGATTCCATTATCGATGGTGTGAGCGTTTATCAGGCACGATATAAGATGGGAGAACGACTCTTTCAAGAGTGTCCGACAGAGGCGGATATCGTTATCGGCTCTCCCGATTCCGGATTAATTTCCGCGAAAGGCTATGCGAAAGCATCGGGGATTCCCTTTGTGGATGGGATTTTGAAGAATCGCTACATTCAAAGAACCTTCATTAAACCCACGCAGGAAGAGAGAGTCAGCAGTGTCAATATCAAGTTAAATGCCATAAAAGAAAATTTGAAAAATAAACGAGTCATCTTGGTGGATGATTCCATCGTTCGCGGGACGACCATAAAGAGAATCATCGAAATCTTAAAGGATGCAGGGGCGAAAGAGGTCCATATCCGGGTTGCCAGCCCCAAGGTGCTTTCCAATGATATCTATGCCATTGATATTCCGAAGAACGAGCAGCTTATCGGATACAACAAGACGGTAGAAGAGGTTCGGGACTATATTGGATGCGACAGCCTTTATTATCTGAGTCTTATGGGGCTGGAAGATTGTTGCGGCAATAAGGGCTATTATGAAAAATATTTTACAGGAGTGGATATTTTCCAAGAGGAGGCGGTATGGCACTAAGCTATAAGGAGGCGGGAGTTGACAAAGAGCAGGGTTATAAAGAGGTGGGGCTGATTAAGAAGTTCATCAAGGAGACCTATACTCCCGGTGTGTTATCGGATTTGGGGGGCTTTTCAGGTCTGTTTTCCTTGGAAGAGGAGAAGCTTTCCCATCCTGTTCTGGTGTCCGGTACAGACGGTGTGGGAACGAAAGTGGTACTCGCGCAGAAGCTCGATAGACATAAGACCATCGGGATTGACTGTGTGGCCATGTGCGTGAATGACATTCTTTGTCAGGGAGCAAAACCCTTATTTTTCCTGGATTATATTGCCTGCGGAAAACTCCATGCCGAGAAGATGGCAGGGATTGTGGAAGGGGTTGCGGAAGGCTGTAAAAGGGCAGGAGCGGCTTTAATTGGCGGAGAGACCGCGGAGATGCCCGGGGTGTACCGGGAGGAGGACTATGATCTTGCCGGATTTGCCGTGGGGATTGTTGATCGGGAGAAGATTATTGACGGAAAGCAGAAAGTGAAGGAAGGGGATCTTATCCTGGCACTTCCCTCTTCCGGAATCCACAGCAACGGTTTTTCTCTGGTTCGGAAAATCATTTTTGACAAGATGCATTTTGACCTGGAAAAGGAGCAGATTTCCGGAAAAAGCCTAGCAGATATTTTATTGGAACCGACTCGCATCTATGTTCGGGAAGTGCTTCCCGTGCTCAGTGCAGTAGATGTACACGCCATGGCCCACATTACCGGAGGAGGACTTCCGGAGAATCTCCCCCGGGTTTTACCGGAAGGACTTTCTGTGCTTATCGACGAAAGCGCTTTGCCCCGTCTTCCTATTTTCAGTAAATTACAGGAGTGGGGAGAATTAAGTCGGGAGGAAATGTTCGGCACCTTCAATATGGGGGTAGGATTTACCCTCTTTGTAAGAAAAGAGGATGAGAAGAAAGTTTTATCCATGCTTCCGGAGGCACGGCGAATCGGAGAAGTGGTGAGAGGAAAGGGAGAAGTGACCATTCAGTAGGCACCGAAGAAGTGAGCATTTAGTAGACGCAGGAAAAGTGAACATTCGGTAGGCACCGAAGAAGTGACAATTGAATAGACGCCGGAGGACTTCCGGCACTTAACATGTGGGAAAAGGTGGACTATGGATAAACGTATTTTTGTGCGAAAGAGAGAGCAGTACCGGCAGGAAGAGGAAAAACTGGTAGAGGAATTGTTCCGCAGCCTTTCTATCTTGGTGAAAAGCGCGGCCATTTACCAAATCTATGATGTGTATTCTATTGAAGAAGAAGTATTGAAGCGGGCGGAGCAGTCCGTGTTTTCCGAGGTGATGGTGAATGAAGTTTTCGAAGAGCTGTCCCTTCAGGAAGGCTTTTATTTTGCTTACGAAACCTTGCCGGCACAGTTTGACCAGCGGGCAGACAGTGCGATGCAGTGTATTCGACTCTTGGATGCGGAAAGTAAGGCATTTGTGCGCTCCGGAACCTTGCTTATTTTCGACCGTGCTCTCAGCCCCTCGGAATTGGAGAAGATTTCTAAGTATTTGGTAAATCCCATTGAATCCCAAGAGAAGGATATGTCCGTTCTTTCTTTCTCACCGGATGCAGAAAGAAAAGAAATGCGGGATATGAGCGGTTTCCGGAGGCTCAGCACAGAAGCGCTTGCTGCTTTAAAGACGGAGATGAATCTTTCCCTTCTGATGGAAGACCTCCTCTTTATTCAGGAGTTTTACAGGGAAGAAGAAAGAGACCCAAGCGAAACGGAGCTTTATGTATTGGATTGCTACTGGAGTGACCATTGTCGGCACACCACCTTTGAGACGGTGCTGGATAAGATTTCCGTGGAGTCTGAGCATTTTCAGAAGGAAATGGAAGAGGCTCTGCAGGAATACCTGAGTCTTCGAAAAGAACTGGGGACGGAGAAGCCCGTTACCCTTATGGATATGGCGACCATTGTGGGTAAGTATCATCGGATCATTCTGAAGGATCAGACCGTGGAGGTCAGTTCCGAGAACAATGCCTGTTCTTTCTTTACGACTGTCCCGCATGATGGGAAGGAAGAGCAGTGGCTGATTCAGTTTAAAAATGAAACCCACAATCATCCGACGGAAATTGAGCCATTTGGGGGAGCCAGTACCTGTATCGGCGGAGCGATTCGAGATCCCTTATCCGGACGGAGCTTCGTTTATCAGGCGATGCGGATCAGCGGAGCGGGAAATGTCCTGGAAGGGCGGGAGAAGACCCTTCCCAATAAGATTCCTCAGGCGGAGATTTCGAAGAAAGCCATGCAGGGCTATTCCTCTTACGGAAATCAAATTGGTCTTGCCACGAGCTTTGTACGGGAACTGTATGATGATTCCTATGTGGCAAAGCACATGGAAGTGGGCGCGGTAGTGGGGGCGAGTCCGGTTGAAAATGTGCGAAGAGAGCTTCCTGTGCCGGGAGATATTGTGGTGTTAATCGGTGGTCGAACCGGCCGGGACGGCATTCAGGGTGCATCCGGCTCCAGTGTGGTGCATACCAGTGCCTCTCTTCACACCATGGCGTCCCAGGTACAGAAGGGAAATGCCCCGGAAGAGCGGAAGATACAAAGACTTTTCCGCCGTCCGGAAGTCTCCCGTCTGATTAAAAAATGTAATGACTTCGGTGCCGGCGGGGTTGCCGTTGCCATCGGAGAAATCAGCCCCGGAATGGAGATTCATCTGGACAAGGTGCTTCTCAAGTATCAGGGCTTAAATGCCACGGAAATTGCGATTAGTGAATCTCAGGAAAGAATGGCGGTGGTGGTTTCGGAAAAGGACTACGCTTCATTCGTAAAAGCCTGTGAAGAGGAAAATATCGAATATGCCCATGTGGCGACGGTAACCGATCGAAATCGACTGGAAATGTTTATGGGAAAGGAAAAGGTGGTGGACTTAAAGGCGTCTTTCCTGGAGACCTCCGGGGTACGGCAGCATAGAGAGGCTGTTTTAACAGATCACCCTGAGGAGAATCCCTTTCTCCATAAGAGCTTTCATAAAGAGCAGGCAGTACAAGAGCTTTCGGAGAAAAATGTGGCGTCTCAGAAGGGACTTGCTACGAACTTTGACAGCAGTATCGGGGCAACAACGGTGCTAATGCCCTTTACGGGAAAAGAAGAATTAAGCCCGGTGCAGGCCTCCGTACAGGCGCTTCCCACTTTAGGCTTTGATAGTGACATTGCGACTGTTTTGACTTACGGCTTTATTCCGAAGATTTCCCACTATTCTCCCTTTTTATCCGCGCTTTATTCGGTTCTTCTCTCCGTGGAAAAGGTCTATGCGGTAGGAGGAGACAGAAAGACCCTCTATCTTTCCTGTCAGGAGTACTTTGAAAAGCTGGGAACAGATAGCAAGAAGTGGGGCATGGCGGCGGAAGCGTTGCTCGGCGCATTGCATGCCGAGAGAGCCATGGGAATCTCTGCCATCGGGGGAAAGGACAGTATGTCCGGTACCTTTAATGATCTTCATGTGGTAGAAACCTTGATTTCCTTTGCTTGCAGTACGGTGAAGGTGGATCAGGTGCTTACACCGGAGCTGAAAAACTGCGGGAATACCCTTTATTTCCTGCCGGTCCTTAAGGATGAGAGGGGCTTTCCAAATATCGGGGAGACGGTAGCACAGTATGATCTCCTGCACCGCTATATTCAGGAGAAAAAGGTCTGCTCCGTCTATGTTTTGGAGGAAGGCTCCGCATTTTCCGCCCTTTACAAGATGGCAGTGGGCAATGACTTAGGTTTTCATGTCACAATGGAAGACCTTGCAGACTTTCAGCCGGGCTCCATGGTATTTGAAGCCGGTGTCACCGACCTGCCTTTCCGTAAGATCGGAACGGTGGAAGAGGACATTTTGGCCAATGGAGAGCCGTTTGATAAGGAGACCTTACGGAGAGTCTATACCGGCACCTTTGAGTCACTTTATCCGGAGTATGTGAATTTGGAGAAGGGAAATTGCGAGAACCTGTCTACAGAAACGGAAAGAGAGTTTTTCTCTCAGGAAAAGGTGGATCAGGTGAAAGTCCTGATTCCCGTCTTCCCGGGAACGAACTGCGAGTATGACAGTGCCCGCGCCTTCCAAAAGGAGGGAGCAGAGGTGGAAACGGTCATTATCCGGAATAAAAGAGAGCATGATTTAAAGGAAAGCATGGAAGAGTTCGTGGAGAAGTTAAAGGACGCCCATATCCTGATGTTTGTTGGGGGCTTTTCCAGTGGAGATGAACCGGATGGCTCTGCCAAGTTTATTGTGAATTTCCTGAGAAATGAGAAGGTTAAAGAGGCGGTTCATCTGCATTTAAAGAAAAAGCGCCTCATCCTCGGAATCTGTAACGGCTTCCAGGCCCTCTTAAAATCCGGCTTACTTCCCTATGGAGAGATTCGGGATTTAACTGAGGAGGATTTAACGCTGTATCATAATGATTGTATGCATCATGTATCCACTACCGCCCTTACCAGAGTTTCCAATACAAACAGTCCGTGGACCCGGCATTTCCGCATAGGAGAGATGCATGACGTGGTATTTTCCCATGGCGAAGGGAAGCTCGTAGGAAAATCTATTGAGAAGTGGAAGCATCTTGCGGCGTTCCAGTATGCGGACTTTGACGGAAATGCAAGTCTGAATGGAAAGTTCAACCCGAACGGCTCTTTGTACGGTATCGAGGGCATGGTTTCGGAAGACGGCTTGATTTTAGGAAAAATGGGACACAGCGAACGCTATGGCGAGGGACTGTATCGGAATCGTCGAATTCCGAATCCCCAGAATCTGTTTTATAGCGGGGTACAGTATTTTAAGGGAGCAAAATGAAGAAAATAGCAGTATTTATTTCGGGAGGGGGAACGGATTTACAGTCGCTTATTGACAATGTGCATGAAAAGAGCGGCGAAATCCGCCTTGTGGTTAGCAGTCGGGGGGATGCCTATGGACTGGAAAGAGCGAAAATAAGGGGAATAGAGACTATGGTGCTTCCGAAAGGGGACTATGACAGCGCGCTTTTGGAAGAGTTGAAAAAGAGAGAAGTGGAGTGGATTGTGCTCGCCGGCTTTTTGAAGATTCTCTCTCCGGAGCTTATCCGGCATTTCTCCCGGCATATTGTAAATATTCATCCCTCTCTGATTCCGGCCTTCTCCGGGCCCGGGTTTTACGGGATGCGGGTGCATGAAGCGGTGTATCGTGCCGGCGTGAAATGGACCGGCGCGACGGTGCATTTTGTCAGTGAGGTAGTGGACGGCGGGGCAATCCTACTACAGGAGGTGGTTCCCGTTTTGGAAGCAGACGGTCCGGAAGAGATTGCAGGAAAGGTCTTGGAAGTGGAGCATCGCATTCTACCGGCTGCAGTGAGAGCGTGTTTGGAAGATCGGGTGTTTTGGCAGGGAGAACGTGCCTTTATTCGGGAGGAAGTATGAAGACAGCATTAATCAGTGTTTTTGACAAGAACGGCATAGTGGAATTTTGTAAAGGCTTAAAGGATTTAGGCTTTCAGCTGATTTCCACGGGAGGAACCTATCAATTAATGAAAAAAGAAGTGGAAGTGAAGGAGGTTTCCGAACTGACCGACTTTCCGGAAATTTTGGATGGGAGGGTGAAGACTCTGCATCCCCGTATTCATGCCGGGATTTTGTTTCGAAGAGAAGATGCAAAGCATCAAAAAACCGTGGAAGAAC
Source organism: Oribacterium parvum ACB1 (assembly GCF_000238055.2). Classification (GTDB taxonomy): domain Bacteria; phylum Bacillota; class Clostridia; order Lachnospirales; family Lachnospiraceae; genus Oribacterium; species Oribacterium parvum. The sequence continues at coordinate 836,097 of NZ_KE148312.1, read as the reverse complement.
TGGGTATTGACTCCATTGACCTTGTGGTAAACAATCTTTATCCCTTTGAAAAGGTACTTAGGAAGGAAGGGGTAAGTGAAGAAGAACAGGTGGAAAATATTGATATCGGCGGACCTTCCATGATTCGTGCCGCAGCAAAGAATTTTCGGGATGTCCTCGTGGTGACCGATGCCGGAGATTATGAAGAGGTGCTTCTTCGTCTTCGGGAGGGAAGAAATGACCTTTCCTATCGGGAAAGCATGGCGGCGAAGGCCTTCCGCTATACCGCCTATTACGATGCGCTGATTTCCGAATACTTTAATAATCGACTCTCTGTGTCTGATCCGGAGTACCTAAGCCTGAGCTATCGCCTGGGGACAAGTCTTCGCTATGGCGAGAATCCCCATCAGAATGCCGCTTTCTACGAGAAGGTATACGAGGAGAATCCGGCAGAGTGGAAGCAACTTCACGGAAAAGAGCTGTCCTACAATAATTATACGGATATGTACAATGCGGTTCGCTTTGTAAAGGAATTTTCCGAGCCGGCAGTGGTGGGCACAAAGCATAACAATCCTGCCGGAATAGGAATCGGGGAAAATATTGACGAAGCCTTTGATAAGGCCTATGCCTGTGATGAAACTTCTCTCTTCGGAGGAATTTTCGCCTTGAATCGACCGGTGACCAAGCATATCGCAGAGGTTTTGCATTCCTTCTTTATGGAAATTGTGATTGCACCGGCTTATGAGGAAGAGGCTCTTTCCATCCTGGAAGAGAAGAAAAATCTTCGTGTGATTGTGATGCCGAACTTAGCTTCCTTCACCCTTCCGAAGAAGACGGTGAAAGAAGTGCTGGGAGGCATTCTGGTACAGGACTATGATGATGCGGATCTTACGGAAGAAATGGAAGTGGTCAGTGCGCGGAAGCCTACGGAAGAAGAAATGCGGGATCTCTGCTTTGGCTTTAAGGCGGTAAAAATGGTTGCCTCCAATGGGGCTGTACTGGTAAAGGACGGCGCGACTCTGGGAATCGGTCAGGGGCAGGTACGGCGTACCTGGGCAGTGGAGGATGCCCTTTCTCATGGGGAAGGCAAACACTCCGGGGCTGTGCTTGCTTCCGACGGCTTCTTCTTTGCCGATACGGTGGAGCTTTTGCAGAAACACGGCATCCGTGCGGCAATCCAGCCGGGAGGCTCCGTGAAGGATCCGGAGGTGATTGAACTCTGCAATCAGTACGGGATTGCTTTGGTAATGACGCATATTCGACATTTTAGACATTAAGAGAAAAGAAGAGTTGGGGGAATGTGGATTCCATGGGATTCTGATTTCAAGGAACTAAGTTTTTGAGGTATTAAGATTTCGTGGAATGAAGATATCGAGGAATGAAGATTCTATGACTTTAAAATAGGAGGTAGACCATGCGGGTATTGGTTGTGGGAAATGGCGGTCGAGAAGATGCGCTCTGCAAAAAAATACAGGAAAGTCCGCTCTGTGAAAAGCTGTATTGTTGTCCGGGAAATGCGGGGACAGCCCGCTATGCGGAGAATCTTTCCCTTGGGAGTAACGAGGAAATCGTAAGCTTTGCGAAGGAGTACGTTGACTTTGTTGTTGTCGGGCCGGAAAAACCGCTGTGTGAGGGAATTGTGGATATGCTCCATAAAGAGAGAATCAAGGCCTTTGGCCCAAAAAAGAAGGCGGCCCAATTAGAGGGAAGCAAGGATTTTACGAAGCTCTTTTTGGAGAAATATGACTTACCCACTGCCCGGTACAAAACGGTATTTTCTTATGAAGAAGGCGTGAAGGCGTTGCAGGACTTTTCTTATCCCCTTGTGATTAAGGCGGATGGGCTCTGCGCCGGAAAGGGAGTCGGGATTTTTCAGGAGGCAGCACAAGCAAAGCAGTATTTAGAGGATCTTTTTGTGAAAAAGATTTTCGGAGAAGAAGCGAAGAAGGTGGTCATAGAGGAATTTCTGGATGGAAAAGAGGTATCCCTTCTTTGCGTGGTATCCGGAAATCAGCTATTTCCTTTGGAATCGGCGAGAGATTATAAACGGATTTATGACGGAGACCTGGGAGACAATACCGGTGGCGTAGGCTGTTATTCTCCCAACGAGCTGTTTAACATGGAATTAAAGGCAAAGATTGCAAAGGTTCTTAAGAAGATATCCTATGGACTGGAGCAGGAAGAGCTGGAGTACAGCGGCATTCTTTTTATCGGATTTATGATAATGGGGGGAGAGCCGAAGATTCTGGAATTTAACGTCCGTTTTGGAGATCCGGAGACGGAAGTGATTTTGCCTCGTCTTGAGAGCGATTTGCTGTGTATTATGGACAAGGCGATTTCTCATAGTCTTCGGGAGGAAGACTTTCAGTGGTCGGAAAACACCTGTATGACGGTGGTCATGACCTCCAAGGGCTATCCCCATGCCTATGAAAAGTATAAGCGAATTACAGGAGAAATTACCGATCCGGATGTCTTTGTTTACCATAACAATACTATCATGGAAGATGGCGCAGCCTATTCCGACGGAGGAAGAGTGTTATCCGTTACGACAATGGGAGACAGCCTTTCCGCCTGTAGGGAAAAAATTTATGCCCATATCGGAGAAATCCAATTTGAGGGAGCCTGCTATCGGAAGGATATCGGGATTCCGGTAAAATAGGAAAAGCTATTTTAGGTCTGAACTCGGGGCATTGCGCTAAAGTCTGCTGCGACGTTTGTTTTTCAAAAAAGTCTATGCTATAGTACTGAAAAAATATTTTTCTGTGGGTTCATTTGGCTAAAGAAAAGAGGTGAAATATGGCAAAAATCATTGGAGAAGGCATTACATTTGATGATGTACTTCTGGTTCCGCATTATTCTGATATTATTCCGAATGAGGTAGACTTAAGTACGAATTTGACCAAGAATATCCGATTGAATATTCCTTTTATTTCTGCAGGAATGGATACCGTAACAGAGCATCAGATGGCAATCGCGATGGCCAGATGCGGAGGAATCGGTATTATTCATAAAAACATGTCGATTTCCGGCCAAGCGGAAGAAGTAGACATGGTGAAGCGTTCGGAAAATGGGGTCATTACCGACCCGTTTTTCTTGACCAAGGACCATACTCTGAAGGATGCCAACGACTTAATGGCGAAGTTTAAGATTTCCGGTGTGCCGATTACGGAAGGAAAGAAGCTCATCGGCATCATTACGAACCGAGATCTTGTTTTTGAAGAAGACTTTAATCGTCCGATTTCCGCCTGCATGACCTCGGAAAATCTGGTCACCGCAAAGGAAGGAACAACCCTAGAGGAGGCTAAGTCCATTTTGGCTCGTGCCAAGGTGGAAAAGCTCCCCATTGTGGATGATGCAGGGAATTTAAAGGGTCTCATTACCATCAAAGATATTGAGAAGCAGATTAAATATCCCAATGCGGCGAAGGATAAGCAGGGAAGACTTCTTTGCGGAGCAGCTATCGGGATTACCATGGATGTCTTGGACAGAGCACAAGAGCTCATTAATGCGCATGTGGATGTCATTGTACTGGATTCGGCCCATGGCCATTCCCAAAATGTCATTACCTGCGTTCGCAGTTTGAAGGAAAAATTTCCGGATCTTTCGGTGATTGCTGGAAATGTGGCAACTAAAGAGGCAACCAAGGCATTGATTGAAGCCGGTGCGGATTGTATTAAAATCGGAATCGGACCGGGTTCCATTTGTACAACCCGAGTGGTTGCCGGAATCGGTGTACCGCAGATTTCCGCAGTAATGGACGCCTATGCTGTTGCCAAAGAATACGGAATCCCCATTATTGCAGACGGCGGAATTCAGTATTCCGGAGATGTGACGAAGGCCCTTGCTGCAGGAGGCTCCTCGGTTATGATGGGCTCTGTATTTGCAGGCTGCGATGAAGCACCCGGTGAGTTCGAACTTTTCCAAGGAAGAAAATATAAGGTTTACCGCGGAATGGGATCCATTGGCGCCATGAAGCAGAAAAACGGTTCTTCTGACCGTTACTTCCAGGCCGGAGCGAAGAAGCTGGTTCCGGAAGGCGTGGAAGGAAGAGTAGCCTATAAGGGCAAGGTGGAGGATACTATTTTCCAGTATGTCGGAGGACTCCGCGCCGGTATGGGCTACTGCGGAGCAAAGGACATTCCGACCTTGCAGGAAACTTCCGAGTTTGTAAAGATTTCCTCCGCGTCCTTGAAGGAATCTCACCCGCACGATATTCATATCACGAAAGAGGCACCGAATTATTCTTCGGATTCCATCTAAGGCCAAGGCGGAAAACAAGAGAATATGAAAATATGAAAACAAGAGAATATGAAAACAAGAGAATATGAAAACAACTCTTGCGTCTTTTTCTTTTCTGTGGTATCGTATTTTGGCTAAAACGATTTAGCTTTATGAAAACCAAGTAATCCGATTGCGGATAGACGAATGCGCATGGTTGGAAACCATGCAGAAAGAGGGAAATTATGAGAGAAGACATTCATCCAAGCTACTACCAGGCAACCGTAACCTGCAACTGTGGAAACACCTTCGTAACCGGTTCCACAAAGCCGGAAATTCACGTGGAAATTTGCTCCAAGTGCCATCCGTTCTACACAGGAAACCAGAAGGCAGCAGCTGCTAAGGGTAGAATTGATAAGTTCAATAAGCGTTTTGGAATTCAGCAATAAGATGAAAAGAGCAGGGCTTTGGCTCTGCTTTTTTTATTCACTACTTTTTCATAAAAGAGTTATAGTATTATTTTGACTCTATAGTAACTTTGCTTTCTTAAAATGCTTGTGCGGTATCGAATTTGCCTGCAAAAGGCACTATAATCATTGTCAGGAGATTAGTTATATCTAACCCAAGAATTAAGAACACAATCTCTCAAAACAAGGAGAGCACAATGCAGGAATTAAAATATTTGATAGATAAGGAAATAATAAGGCGAGAGGAAGCCTTCATTACGGACATCATTTATCCTATGAAGAACGGAAGGGCGGATATTCATTTGTATGATGTGTTTCCCGGTGTTCAACTGATGATAACAACTTTTGAAAGTGAAACCTGTTATCAGGATGGTATGGAGCAGGATGTCATCAGCATAAACCATTGCTTCAAAGGGCGGTTTGAATGTGTTTTTGACAACAGAAACTGTGCGTATATGGGTGAAGGCGATATTGCAATCAATAATGTTTTACATTCTCCCATTGCCTCATCCTTCCCTTTGAATTATTACTCCGGTTCCACCATAATTCTTTATCCACGGCTATGCAAAACAGTACCGGAATTGAACAGCTTCGGCATAGATACAGATATTTTGACCAGGAAATATTCCCTGGATACTCGTTGTATGGTGTTTCGACGTAATGAGAATGTGGAACATATATACAGAGAATTGTATCGTAGCCTTACTCAACCGGAGTTGCCATATTTGCGCCTGAAAATATTGGAGCTGCTGTATCATTTCCAGGCCAGGCAGACTGTTCTGGAAGAAAATCACGAATATATGGCGAAACCATTGACTGAAAAAATTAAACATGTCAGGAACCATCTGATTGAAGATTTGGAACATTCTGTCAGCCTCAAGGAGCTGGCGGCAGAGCATGAAATCAGCCTGACGCAACTGAAAACCAGCTTCAAACAGGTTTATGGCGAAACCCCTTATGTCTATTTGAAAAGATATAAGATGCACATAGCTGCAAAATTGCTGTTGGAAACAAAGCAGCGTGTAATCGAAATTGCGGCGGCAATGGGGTATCAGAATCCAAGTAAGTTTACAGAGGCGTTTTTCTCCGTCATGGGAAAGAGACCTTTGGAATATCGAAAACAGAATGAAGAACAATAGATTGGAGTGTCATGTATGGCACTCCATTTTCTTTGACCTTTTGGATTATTTTTGTATTGCTGCGACTTTTCGGGGTAGATGAAGCAATCGTTTCTCGGTTAAAATGTGTTGTGGTTAGCAGATGCTAACTGCATACTACGTAAAAATGAAATGGCTTGGAATCCCCTGCCATTTTCAAGAAAGCGAAGGTGTCGTTATGAAAACAAAACTTACTACAAAAGACTTAATTTCCGCAGGTGCATTCGGAGCAATCTACCTTGTCCTGCTCACTGTATTGTCGTCAATGATACTGCCTATCGTTCCAATACTCTATCTGGCAACACCGCTGATTGCCGGCATTATATTAGGCTCGGTGTATATGCTGTATTCATTGAAAGTCCCCCGCACCGGCTCTATTTTTATTCTCGCTGTGCTTGTAGGACTGATTACCTCTATGGCTACATTTTATCCGCTGATTGCCGCTATCGTATGGGGCGTGATAGCAGAACTTATCGTAGCCGGAAAACGCCGCAATTCTGCCAAAGCTCTTATCGCAAGCTACTGTGTGTTTAACCTGACCTCGATGGGCCCGTTCTTTGCAATTTTGATTGCGAAAGATGCGTTTCTTTCCATCTGCACTACATATTATGGGGCTGAGTATGCTGCTACACTCGATTCTCTGACTCCGAATTGGATTATTGTAGTATTCATTGCACTGGCTCTGTTGGGCGGACTTCTGGGCGGTCTGTTCGGTAAGCGTATTCTGACCAAGCATTTTGTGAAAGCCGGTATTGTTGCGTAATGACGCAGAAAAATTCAAGAACTGTGTTAGATCCGAGAAGCAAGCTGGCGGTATTTGTCGCTGCTTGCTTCTCGACTTTTTCAGGTATGACGTATATTCAGGAGATTGCCCTGCTTCTGTTTTGCGGTATTACAATGCTGATTTGTAAAAAGTGGCGGTGGGCGTTGAATGTTTCTATTACATTTGCAGTTATGTTCTTATGTGACTTGTTTGTGGTGGGAAGATTGTCCGGCCCGCCCCAATATGCAGCCCTGTTGTTGTGCCATGTGCTTCGGTTTTTGCTTCCTCTGTTTGGCGCCTTTTATATTGTCACGAAAACCTCAACCGTGGGACAATATATCAGCGCGTTTATGGCGATGCACCTGCCAAATGTGGTTATTATTCCCATAGCGGTCATGTTTCGTTTTGTGCCCACGCTGACAGAGGAATGGCAGGTCATCACACAGGCAATGCGTCTGCGTGGAATGGCTCTATCCATAAAAAATGTACTGCGTCGCCCTCTGTATATGCTGGAAAATATGTTAGTGCCGTTTCTTTTGCAAAGTTCGGCGATTGTGGATGAAATGTCCGCAGCAGTTATGGCTCGTGGATTTGATAAAGACCATCCCCGAAGCAGTTTCCTTGAAGTGAAGATGAAGGCGCTGGATTGGATATTTGTTGCAGTTTCCGTCATTGTCCTTGTATGGAATCTGCTTTGGTGAGAGGGGAGGATTTTTATGGTAACATTTGAAAATGTATCATTTTCCTATCAGACGGGTATGGAAACGCCTGCTTCCTCTGTAGTATTAAAAGATGTGAATCTGCACATCAAAAAGGGCGAATGTATTGTCCTGTGCGGAAAAAGCGGCTGTGGAAAAACCACAATGCTGCGTCTTGTCAATGGGCTTGCACCACATTTTTACGCTGGAAACCTACAGGGAGCTGTAAGGGTACATGGCATGGACATCCCCTCGTCTGATCTGCCGAAAATCTCAAGATTTGTGGGAAGTGTTTTTCAAAATCCACGGACTCAGTTTTTTCACATGGATACCACAGGGGAAATGGCATTTAATCTGGAAAATCAAAATATGCCAAGGGAGAAAATGAAAAAGCGGCTTGAGGAAGTCGCTTATCATCTGCATTTGGAGGAACTGCTGGAACGGGACATTTTTGAACTGTCCGGCGGGGAAAAACAGCAGATTGCCTGTGGCTCTGTCTATGCGTCCTTGCCAGAGGTGGTGGTATTGGATGAGCCTTCGTCCAATCTGGACATGGAAAGCATACAAAAGCTGCAAAAGCTGATTCGCACCATGAAAGAGGACGGAAAGACAATTTTAATGTCCGAACATCGCCTATGGTATCTTAGCGGAATGACTGACCGATATATCTTAATGGATAACGGACGGATTATCAGGGAATACGAGCCGAAAGAAATAAATGCACTGACACAGCAGGAAAGGACTGCTTTGGGGCTTCGCGCAGTCAATCCGCAGCAGCTTCATATCATGCCCGAAACCGCGAATCGAAATTTGAATCAGGAACCGGCAATCGAAATCCACGGTCTGACCTTTAACCGTGGGCAGCGCCAGGTATTGGATATTCGCCACCTGGCAATTCCAAAAGGAGCGATTGTTGCGGTCATTGGCGAGAACGGTGCAGGTAAGTCCACGCTGAGTTTATGCCTTGCGGGGCTTCTCAGGCATAACGGAACGATTATGATAGAAGGAAAAACAGTTCCGAACAAAAGACTGCCGGAAACAGCTTTCCTTGTCATGCAGGAGGCAGGACACCAGCTTTTTAGCGACAGTGTAATGGGTGAGCTTACGCTAAACAATCCTTCTTTAACAGAGGAACAGGCACAGGCGGTACTCCGTGAGTTAGGGTTGGCGGGATTGGAAAACAGACACCCCGGTTCTCTTTCCGGCGGACAGCAGCAGCGGCTTGCTCTTGCAACAGCGATCTGTAACCGACGTCCGGTCATGCTGTATGATGAGCCAACCAGCGGACAGGATGGGGACAATCTGCTTCGCACTGTAGAAATCATACGAAAAGCGAACGAGAATGCCGTATGCTCTCTTATCGTATCCCATGACCCGGAGCTGATTGCCCGCTGTGCCACACATATTTTACATATTCATGCAGGAGAAGTAAAAAAGCTCCTGCCATTAGATGAAAGGGGGAACATCTATATGTGGAAAGTATTTAGAGAAGATGCACAGATAAGAAAACCGCAAAAAACCGGTATTCCAAGATTGTTGGAATTTACGGCTCCATTTGGTCCCATGCTCTTTCTCTCCCAGCTTCTTGCCGGAGCGAGTGCATTATTGCTGTTAGCGCCGTTTCTTTGTGTTTATTTTGCCGCAAGGGAGCTTTTGGATTTCCTGCTTGGCGGCAGCATAGATGCGTCTGCGTTGGCGTATTGGGGGCTTTGGGCGCTTGGGTTTGAACTGGCAGGCTTGATTGTCAATTTTATTGCCCTGCTTTTGTCTCACAAAGCTGCTTTTCATACGGAACAGAATTTGAAAATGGCAGTATTGGAACATCTGTCAAGGCTGCCTCTGGGATATTTTGAAGAAAACAACAGCGGAAAACTGCGGAAAATCATAGATGAAAACAGTAAACAGACAGAAAGCTATCTGGCACATCAGCTTCCTGACCTCGTAGGGGCACAGGTGTCTATGGCTGCTGCGGCGCTTCTCATGCTTGCGGTTGACTGGCGGATTGGACTTCCTGTGCTGGTGCTTATGATGATCGGTTTTGCGTTTCAAATGTCTATGATGGGTGAAGAAACCATGAATTTTATGAAACGCTATCAGGATGCGCAAGAGGACATGAGCCATGAAGCGGTGGAGTACGTCAGAGGAATTTCCGTCATTAAAATCTTTGGTCAGTCCGTTCATTCGCTGCGCCGTTTCAAAGAAGCCATCCATGCCTACCGGGATGACGCCTTAGCCTATACGATGGCCTGCAAGCCGGGGTATGTGGCGTTTAATACTGTGGTAAACTCCTCGTTTCTTGCCTTGATCCCGGCAGCCTTGATTGGTATGGCAGCCGCGGCAGATTTGGAAACATTTGCACAAAACTTTTTATTCTATTTGATTTTTGCACCTGCCTGTGCAGCTATGCTGAACAAATTGATGTATTTGACCAACTACAAGATGCAGGCTGTGGAATCCATGCGGCGCATTGATGAAATCCTGCTGACAAGGGAGCAGGCAGAGCCAAGAGAGTTCAAACTGCCGCAGGGTAATGATGTAAGATTCGACCATGTGACTTTTACTTATCCTACAGGCGAGGGCCCTGCCATTTCCGATGTCAGCTTCCTTGCGAAAGGCGGAACCGTGACTGCTTTGGTAGGACATTCCGGCTCAGGCAAAAGTACCATAGGCTCTTTAATTCCACGGTTTTATGATATTCAGGAGGGGTGCATTTCCATCGGAGGCGTAGCACTTTCTTCCATGAACAGGAAGGCGTTGATGGAAAGAGTTGCCTTTGTATTTCAAAATCCAAAGCTGCTGAAAGCAAGCATTGAAGAAAATGTCCGGGGCGGGAAAAAGAACGCAGCCGCAGAGGATATTTTGAACGCTCTGCATTTAGCTGGATGTGATGATATTCTCGAAAAACTCCCCGATGGAATCCATACGATGATTGGAGGAAAAGGTGTATATCTTTCCGGTGGCGAAATACAGCGGCTCGCTATTGCGAGAGCAATATTGAAGGATGCCCCTATCATCGTTTTGGACGAGGCCACCGCTTTTGCAGACCCGGAAAATGAAGCACAGATTCAACAGGCATTGAAAGAACTGACAAAAAACAAAACGGTAATTATGATTGCGCACCGTCTCTCTACCATTACCGATGCAGACCAAATCATCGTGATGAAGGGCGGACAGATAGCGGAGTACGGCAGACATGAGGAATTAGCTGCAAGACAGGGCGAATATGCCCGTATGTGGACAGAATATCAGAAGTCAATTCGCTGGCAGATGGATAACGCAGGAAACACCGCAGGGGTGCACCATGATGCCCTGAAAAGCGGGCAGGAACAGGAGGCTGCATCATGCTGAAGAATTTACTCGGATTGAGCGATGACGGAGTGCGTGAACTGAAAAGGGGTATCGCTGCCACAGCGATTTCCAATTTAGCGATTATGGCTCCCGTTTCGCTTTTAATGATGGTAACGATGGCGCTTTTAGATAAAATATGTGGCGGCGAAGGTTTTACCCTCCGGTCAGATGTCATTTTGCTGATGGCAATAGGGCTTTGTGGAATTATCTTTTTAACACAATGGGTGCAGTACCATCTTACCTATACGGTTGCCTATCGAGAAAGCGCAAACCGGCGAATTACTCTGGCAGAAAAGCTGCGGCGGCTTCCGCTCTCTTTCTTTGGGCAGCGTGACCTTTCCGACCTTACGTCCACGATGATGGGTGACTGCTCAAAACTGGAACGGATATTCTCAAATGCAGTTCCGGGGCTGTTTGGAACAATCGTGATGTTCCTTGTGGTTTCCGCCTGCCTGCTCTGTGTCGATTGGCGTATGGGACTTTGCATTGTCCTTCCCGTTCCTGTTGCCGGTGTGATTGTATTTGCCGGAAGAAGGATGCAGCAGAATGCGGAGGAAAAGAATTACGATGCCTATCGTGCCGCTTATGACGGTGTGCAGGAGTATCTTGATGTAGTTTCTGAACTTCGTTCTTCTGGAACGGAGCAGGAATATTTAGCCGGAGTAAGAAAAAAACTGGACAATGTAATTGCGTGTGCATTTCGCAATGAGCTTGTTCCCGGTACAGTAGTTACGCTTGCACAGTTTGTCCTTCGCTTCGGCCTGGTGACGGTGTTGCTTGTAGGCGGGGTTTTAATGACACAGGGAAGCCTCTCTGTTAATATGTTCCTGCTTTATCTGCTGATAGCAGGCAGGATTTATGAGCCGTTTGGCTCCTGCTTCATGCTGATGGCTGAAATGTTCTCCGCACTGGTCAGTATCCGCCGGACAAAAGAAATGGAGGCTACTTCGGAACAGACCGGTGCGAATGTATGCAATAATCAAGGCTTTGATATTGAATTTTCCAATGTGGAATTTTCCTATAAGGATACCCCTGTGTTGAAAGGCGTTTCCTTTGTAGCAAAGCAGGGGGAAATTACTGCGCTTGTAGGACATTCCGGCAGTGGAAAATCAACCGTATCCCGATTGGCAGCCCGCTTTTGGGATGCAGATAAGGGAAAGGTTCTGCTCGGCGGCGTGGATGTAACGACCATAGAGCCGGAGGTGTTGTATCGAAACTACTCCATTGTTTTTCAGGATGTTACCCTGTTTGACAATACCATAATGGAAAATATCCGGCTTGGTCGGCAAAACGCCACGGATGAGGAAGTGATAAAAGCTGCTAAAGCAGCAAGGTGTGAGGAATTTGTCTCCCGCTTGCCTGAGGGGTATCAAAGCAGAATCGGAGAAAACGGCTGTACCCTTTCCGGTGGCGAACGCCAGCGAATTTCCATCGCCCGTGCGATTTTGAAGGATGCGCCGGTCATTATTCTGGATGAAGCTACCGCATCTATGGATGTAGAAAATGAAAGCATGGTGCAGGAGGCGTTATCTGAACTTCTGCGCGACAAAACTGTACTCGTGATTGCTCACCGTATGCGTACTGTGGCAGGGGCAGACAAAATCGTGGTGCTAGAAGATGGCAAGGTTGCAGAACAGGGCAGACCGGAAGAGTTGATGAAGCATGGTGGTATTTTCAGCAATATGGTAAGGCTGCAGGCGGGAAGCTAATAAGATCATCTGTCATATGTTATTGGTTAAAGGACAAGGCAGCACCCTTTTTGCGTGCACTGCCTTGTCCTTTACTATTGATTTTTGGGAGAAAACCCCCTTGACAAATCTTGTCTCAGAATACAATCCTTCAGAAGTACGCCATTAATAACGGTGCAGACAGCGATGATCAGGCAGAAAACGACATGACACCATTCATCAATATTTTCAATGAGTTTTACGCCAAGGACAAGAAAGATTAGAGCTATTTTCAAAGCAAAGGGACAGGCGTGGAAATCCCTTAGTAGCACCGGCTTTGGCTCTGCTTTTTTTGTTCGATTTTTTCTTGCGCCGATTCTTTCTTTGTTCACTTCTTTTTCATAAAATAGAGATAGTATGGCTTGACTATATTGTATGAAGGAAGAAGTATCATTAGAATGATAGGAACAGATAGAACCAAATGCATAAGAAGTTGTACAGCATACCCGTTGCTTACAGAGTATAGGTAGAATTATAAAGTAAATAGATTTATAAAAGTGTAAGTAAAATAGAAAAAAGTGTAAGTAAAATAGAAAAGAGGAAAAGATTGAGTAAACAGGTATATAGCGGAATAGGCGGTCAGGCTGTAATAGAAGGCATCATGATGAAAAACGGAGAGAAATACTCCGTTGCGGTTCGGAAGCCAAGCGGAGAAATCGACGTTATGGAAAGCGAGTACCTTTCCCTTACGGATAAATATCCTTTTTTGAAGCTCCCCTTTTTAAGAGGAATCATTTCTTTTTACGACTCCATGGCTTTGGGAATGAAATGCTTAAGTCACAGTGCAAGTTTTTATGAGGATGATGAAGGCTCGGAACCGGGAGCTATTGAAAAAGCAATGGGTAAAATCTTTGGCGATAAGCTTGAGCAGGTCTTATCGGCTCTTGTGATGGTCTTCTCCTTTGCTGCTGCAATTTTTATTTTTGTAGCACTCCCGACCATATTGCTGAATTTCTTAAAGACAGTCCTCCCGATTGCACCGATGCTCGCCTTTTTGGAGGGACTGCTTCGTATCCTCATATTTATTATTTATATCAAGTTGATTTCTCGGGCGAAGGACATCCGAAGAACCTTTGAGTATCACGGAGCGGAGCATAAATGTATCAATTGTGTGGAGCATGGTCTTGATTTAACCGTGGAAAATGTTCTTCTTTCCTCCAAAGAGCATAAACGCTGCGGAACGAGTTTCATCGTTTATGTGATGATGATTTCCATTTTTCTCTTTATGTTCTTGCAATTTGACGGTCTGTGGATGAAAGTTTTGGCGCGTCTTCTTCTTATTCCCGTGATTGCCGGCATCAGCTATGAAGTACTTCGCCTTGTGGGTATGGTGGACAATGCTTTAACGCGCATTCTCTTTATCCCCGGTATGTGGATGCAGGGCCTGACGACGAAAGAGCCTGATGCCGAAGAGGTGGAAGTAGCCATTGCTGCTGTGGAAAAGGTCTTTGACTGGAGAGCTTTTCAGAAGGAGCATTTTTCGGAAAAGCCATAAAGGAAGTGCAAGTTTTTGATGAAAAAGTGGATGAAACTTGATAAAAGTAGGTGAAAAATATCGGGCTTGGGCAATACTTGATACAGAAATTGCCGGAGAGAAGGACAGGGTTTGAGAGAAGACGGGAAAGAAAAAAAGATGGCAAATAGTCTGAAAGAAGAGTTTTTAAGGAGTCAAGATGAGAAAGGGCAAAGCACTGCCTTTTCTTTTCTTGATTTGGAAAAATATGCGCTTCCTCTCCTGAAAGAAGCCGGTGTAGAAGAGGCAGAGTTGGACTTAAGACTTCTTTTACAGGAAGCCTTTTCTTTGGATACAAAGGACTATCTTTTAGGAAAAAGAGAGGCGGTTTTTACCTTATATAGGAAAAGAGCAGAAGAGAAGCCGGCACTTTCGTCTTCGCGAGTTACCGGAGATTTAGCGCTTTCTTCTTCTGCTGATGAAGAGCCGGATTCTGCTCTTAACCGTTTTTTCTCTTTTCTCGAAAAGCGACTTCATCGTATTCCGCTCTCTCAAATTCTCGGTAGACAAGAGTTCTTCGGTCTGTCTTTCTTGGTCAACGAAAATGTGCTTAGCCCAAGGCAAGATACGGAGTGCATTGTGGAGCGCATTTTGGAGGAAGAAGAAAAATGGAAAAGTCTCGGAGAGCAAGATAAGAGAAGCGGTAAGAAAATAGAATTAACAGACGAAAGTGTAGGAGTTGCCGGATGCAAAGCACTTAGTATTCTGGACCTCTGTACCGGTTCCGGCTGTATCGGCCTCACTCTGGCAAAAAATCTGCACTGCAAAACTGTGCTGCTTCTCGATAAGTCGGATAAAGCGCTGGAAGTCGCAAAAGAGAACTACAGGAGGCTTTTTTTAGAACAGGAAAGTGCCAAAGAAGAATGGCAATGCTCCGTGCTTTCTAGCGGAAGAGAACCGGATCCTAATCGAATACGAGAGCAAGGGCTTAATCCTTCCGTGCATTTTCTGGAATCGGACCTTTTTGATGCGCTTCCATCTTTTATGGAAGAAAAGGACATTTCCGCTTTTGACATTTTGGTTTCCAATCCACCCTATATAAGGCGTGATGTAATAGAAACACTCGATGCGGAAGTTGCTCTTCATGAGCCCGCTTTAGCTCTGGACGGAGGGGAGGACGGCCTTGATTTTTATAGAAGAATTGCAAAGGAGGGGAAGCGTTTTCTTTTTCCGGGAGGAAGAGTCTATGTGGAAATCGGCTATGACCAAGGGACTAGCGTGAAAGACATTTTCCAAAAAGAAGGTTTTTTCGATGTGGAAGTTTTTCAAGATTATGAAGGGCGAGACCGAGGTGTTCGAGGAACTTTTCTGTAGGTAATCGGGGAAATTGCCTGCAGGGCTGAGGTGTTTTTTCTGTAGGTCCGAGGTGGTTTTTCCGCCTTGACACAAATTAGACAATCCATTACTATTAGGAAGGTTCTTTTATGATGTGGGAGAAGGATTTTCCCTACATGATAAGTCTACGGTTTTAAGGTGTATATCGCCTTGAAATAAAAGGTAAATGTGGTTTATGCAAAGGATTTGCATAAGAAAGAGAGGGCATAATGAGCTACTTAGAGATTGAGAAGGTCATTGGAAGAGAGATTATTGACTCCAGAGGAAATCCTACCGTTGAGGCGGAGGTTACCTTAACTGACGGAACTGTTGGAAGAGGTACTGCACCGTCAGGTGCCTCCACCGGTGAGTTCGAGGCACTGGAGCTTCGTGACGGCGATAAGTCCCGTTTCGGCGGAAAGGGTGTTTCCAAGGCTGTTGAAAATATTAATACTATTATTAATGATGTTTTACTTGGCATGGATCCGATGGATATCTATGCAGTAGATCGCGCTATGATTGAAGCTGACGGAACAAAGGATAAGTCCAAGCTCGGTGCTAATGCTATCCTTGCTGTTTCTATCGCAACCTGCAAGGCTGCAGCCAATGCTTTAGATATTCCCCTTTATCGTTTCTTAGGCGGTGCAAACGGAAACCGTCTTCCTGTTCCGATGATGAACATCTTAAACGGTGGAGCACACGCTACCAACTCCGTTGATACACAGGAATTCATGATTATGCCGGCAGGCGCTCCTTCCTTCCGTGAGGGTCTTCGTTGGTGTACCGAGGTATTCCACGCTCTTCAGAAGATCTTAAAGGATGAGGGAAATACCACTGCAGTAGGTGACGAGGGTGGTTTCGCACCGAACTTGGCTTCCGATGAAGATACGATTGAGCACATCTTAAAGGCAATCAGGGCAGCAGGGTACGAGCCGGGTAAGGACTTCGTTCTGGCTATGGATGCAGCCTCCTCCGAGTGGAAGAGCGAAAAGGGTAAGGGCTTCTATCATCAGCCGAAGTCCGGAAAGGATTTCACTTCTGATGAGCTCATTGCTCACTGGAAGTCCCTAGTAGAGAAGTACCCGATTTACTCTATCGAGGATGGACTCGATGAGGAAGACTGGGAAGGCTGGGAGAAGATGACGAAGGAGCTTGGAGATAAGGTTCAGCTCGTTGGGGATGACCTTTTCGTAACCAATACAGAGCGTCTTTCCAAAGGAATCAAGCTTGGATGCGGAAATTCTATTCTCATTAAGCTAAACCAGATCGGTTCCGTTTCCGAGACTTTAGAGGCTATCAAGATGGCTCACAAGGCAGGATACACCGCTATTTCTTCTCACCGTTCCGGAGAGACGGAGGATACCACTATTGCTGACCTTGCGGTAGCATTAAATACCTGCCAGATCAAGACCGGTGCTCCTTCTCGTTCCGAGAGAGTAGCAAAGTATAACCAGCTTCTTCGTATTGAAGAGGAGCTTGGCGAGGGTGCTTGCTATCCCGGTTTCGGTGCTTTCAACAGAAAGTAATAATTAGGAATATGCGATGCTCATTTTGCGAGTATGAATAGAAAGTAAATGCTGTTTCGGCTTTATCTGTGACAGCTCATAAGAATAAAGAACCTGAGAGGAATCGAAATGAATCCCTCTCGGGTTCTTTTATTATTTCTTTCCGGAAAACTATTTAAAGTGAAAATGTAAAGGGATAGCATACAAAGAGGCATATTACTAAAGAAGTATCTTGCAAAGACATAGCTTGCAAAGGATCAGGTATATAAAGACGTAAGCATGTATAGCGATAAGTGAGGAAAGTATCTAAATTTAATCGTTTTTTAAGGATAATAAAAAATGTCATATTAATTTGAATTTTAAGAAAATAAATGTTAGAATGAAGAAGTATTTGTAGAGGTTACGGTAGGAGGTGCCTATGGGATTTTTTGATGAACTTGGAAAGAAGATTTCCGGTGCAAGTCAGGAAGTAGTGCAAAAGGGAAAGGAAATGGCAGATACTGCTAAGTTCAACTCCATGATTCATGATGAAGAAAGGAAGATTTCTGCTGTTTACGGGAAGATCGGTAAGAAGTATTTTGAAGATTTTCAGAATGCGCCTGCAGAAGGGTTTAAAGACTTCGTAGACGAGATTCATGCTGCTCAGGCTAAGATTGCCGAAATCCAGGAAAAGCTGAAGGCTTTGAAGGCTGACGTGACAGAAAAGGTAGAGAATGTTGCTGAGAAGGCAAAGGATGCTGCTGAGAAGGCAAAGGATGTTGCAAGCAGTACTGTGGAGCAGGTGGCGGAAGACGCAAAATCCGTAGGGACAGAGACTGCAGCCAAGGTAGAAGAAGCAGCAGCCAAAGTAGAAGATGCTGCAAGTGATGCGGCAGACGCTCTTTCTAAGGAATAGTTTTTTAGAGAAATAAATTAAAAAGGAATAATGTATAGGGTGTTTATATATTGAGTGGTGCGGGGATTCCGCACCATTTTTGTATACCGAAGAGATGTTCATCTCTCAAAGGGAATGCTTCTTAAGCCTATATCTTTTCTCTTAAATCAAGAAAAGACAAAACAGAAAGACTTTTTATTAGGTAAGCCTTTCTTTGGCTATAAGATTGACTTTAGATAAATTGGGAAAGATTGACTAACGAAAAATCTATGCTAGACTAGAATCGTTATTTTTTCGCTTTCCATTAAAGAAGAAAAGAATGGGGCGGAGCAGTTGAAAAGGGAAGAAAAAAGGAGAGTCCATGGAAAGAAAACCATACTACATTACCACGGCGATTGCTTATGCATCCGGAAAACCGCATATCGGAAATACCTATGAAATTATCCTTGCGGATGCGATGGCACGTTTTAAGCGCTACGAGGGATATGATGTGTTTTTTATGACCGGAACCGATGAGCATGGACAGAAGATAGAGGGAAAGGCGAAGGACGCCGGAAAGACACCGAAAGAGTTTGTCGATGAAGTTGTAGGAGAGATTCAGAGTATTTTTGATTTGATGAATACTTCCTACGATAAATTCATGCGTACAACGGAGCCATATCACGAGAAGCAAGTTCAGAGGATGTTTCGGAAGATGTATGAAAAAGGGGATATTTACAAGGGTAAATATGAGGGCTGGTACTGCACTCCCTGTGAATCCTTCTGGACAGATTCCCAGCTTGTAGACGGAAAATGCCCTGACTGCGGCCGTCCTGTGGAAAAGGCGAGTGAGGATGCCTATTTCTTTAAGATGTCCAAGTATGCGGACCGCTTAATGGAGCATATCGAGTCTCATCCTGAGTTTATTCAGCCTGTTTCTCGTAAAAATGAGATGGTGAACAACTTCTTAAAGCCGGGATTACAGGACCTTTGTGTTTCCCGTTCTTCCTTTACCTGGGGCATCCCTGTAGATTTCGATGAGAAAAACGTAGTTTATGTGTGGCTTGACGCGCTTACAAACTATATTACCGGCATCGGCTATGACACGGAAGGTGCACACGGTGAGAACTACAAAAAATATTGGCCGGCAGACTTACATCTCATCGGAAAGGATATTGTTCGTTTCCATACGATTTACTGGCCTATTTTCCTGATGAGCTTGGACGTTCCTCTACCCAAACAGGTATTCGGACACCCATGGCTTCTTACTGCGGCAGGAAAGGCGGAAGAAGGCACAAAGATGTCCAAGTCCAGAGGCAATGTAATCTATGCGGACGACCTCGTTCGGCTCTTTGGTGTAGATGCGGTTCGTTTCTTTGTTCTGCATGAGATGCCTTTTGAGAATGATGGCGTAATCTCTTGGGAGCTCATGGTAGAGCGCTACAATTCTCAGCTTGCGAACATTTTAGGAAACCTTGTGAAGCGTACCATTGCGATGAGCAATAAGTATTTTGAGGGAGTTGTAGAAAAAACCTCTGCAGTAGATCCGGTGGATGAAGATTTAAAGAATACAGTGCTTTCCCAGGCGAGGGTGGCTACTGAAAAGATGGAAGAGCACAGGGTTGCCGACGCGCTTACTGCTATTTTCGAGATATTTAGACGTTCCAACAAATATATTGATGAGACAGAGCCATGGGTTTTGGCAAGAGAAGAGGAGCTTGCTCCACGCCTTAAGACTGTGCTTTACAATTTGACGGAGTCTATTGTAATCGGAGCATCTCTCTTGGAGAGCTTTATGCCGGGTACTGCAAAGACGATTTTAGAAGAACTCTCTACGGAAAAGAGAGCCTTTGAACAGCTTAGCGAGTTTGGTCTTTATCCGTCCGGAACAAAGGTTTCCGAGAATCCTTCTACCTTATTTGACAGAAAAGATTGGAAGGAAATCGAAAAGGAAGTAGAGAAGATTACCGAAGAGCAGATTCGTAAGGCTTCTTTGGAAGAGGAGAAGCAGGAAGGAAAGAGCGGCGCTAAAGAAAGAACGGAAGAACCTGTAGCGGAAGGCGACGCAGCTAAGGATGCAAATCCTGTAGTGCTTCCTTATAAAGACGAAGTAAGCTATGAGGACTTTGAAAAGCTGGATTTCCGTATCGGCAAGATTCTCCATGCGGAAGAGGTGAAGAAATCCAAGAAACTTCTACTCTTCAAGGTACAAATTGGAGAAGAAGTTCGGCAGATTCTTTCCGGAATCAAGTCGGCCTACCATCCGGAGGATTTGGTTGGAAAGAAGGTAATGGTTCTTGTGAACTTAAAACCCAGAATGATTGCCGGCTATGAGTCTCAGGGTATGCTTCTGTCTGCAGCGTTTGAGCAGGACGGAGAAGAGATTTTATCACTTATGACCTCTTTGCGGGATATGCCTGCAGGAGCGGATATCGCATAATATGACTGCATTGACTGCACTGGACACAAAGAAAAAAGGGGGAGGGGTTTCAGCGGATTTGCTGAAGCTTCTTGCCCTTGTTTCCATGACCATAGATCATTATGCTGCTATCGTGATTTACAATGGGAATCTCTATGGCTTTTCTACAGAGTATCATGAAATGGCAATTGCTACAGCGGAAGGAAAACGCTTGATGCAGCTGTATCATATTTTCCGGACCATCGGAAGGCTGGCTTTTCCGATTTTTGCCTTCCTCTTAACAGAGGGCTTTATTCATACAAAAGATAGGAAGAAATATTTCTTCCGTGTACTTCTTATGGCTATTTTCTCGGAAGTCCCCTTTGATCTTTGTCTTTATAATCAATGGTATAATTTTTCCGCACAAAATATCGGTTTTACCTTATCTTTGGGAATTGCTGCAATGTATTTTATGAAGAAATTTCGGAGAAAGTCTATTTTGAAATGGACTTCGGTACTCATCTGTGCCGCTTTGGCAGAGCTACTACGATGCGATTACGGAGCTTTAGGAATTTTTCTTATTGCTTCTTTATATAATTTTCGAAAGGAAAAGGCACTTCGCATTGCTTCGGGAATATTTTTCTCCATATCACTGTCCTTGGCTAATTTTGGAGCGGCAGCCCTCAGTTTTATTCCTATCTTTTTCTACAATGGAGAAAAAGGGCGTATTCCCTTGGGAAGACTCTTTTATTTTTACTATCCTTTGCATTTAACTTTGTTTTATCTTTTGATTTATTTCGGTGCCAAAATCACAGCGTAGAATTTCATGATAAATGCTATTTAAAAATTTTCTTTTAGTCGAAATATATTTTGCAATAGGAATCAGGCAGTGTAACTGCGATGGTAGAGAAAAAGTAGTAGGGAGAAGATGATGATATTTGACACGCACTGTCATTACAATGACGAATCTTTTGATTCGGATAGAGATGACTTAATAAAAGGGCTTCCGGGAGAAGGAGTGGACCGAATTTGTGAAATCGGTTACAATTTGGAAAGCTCGGAGAAAGCCGTACATTTAGCCGAAGAATATCGGGGAACAGGCCTTTCGGTCTATAGCGCTGTGGGCTTTCATCCGCAAAATGCCAATGAATTCAATCCTGATTCTTTCCAAAAGCTGGAAGAGCTGAGTTATTCCGAGAGTGTAGTTGCAATCGGAGAGATTGGTTTGGATTACTATAGATTGGATAAGCGAAGTCCTATCGAAAAAGAGCAGGATGAGGAGAAGAAAAAAAGAGGGGAAGAAGTTTTTGAGGACTTTGACCCGGAGCCCGCAATGCAGAAGGAATGCTTCATTTCCATGATTGAACTTGCGAAAAAGAGAAATCTTCCGATTGTGATTCATTCGCGAGATGCGGCCTTGGATAGTTTTCGCATTGTAAGGGATCATAAGGCCTATAAAAACGGAGGCATTGTGCATTGTTTCTCCTATCCTTTGGAAGTGGCTAAGGACTTTGTATCGCTTGGTATGATGATTGGGATTGGCGGTGTATTGACTTTTACCAATGCAAAAAAGCTGAAGCAGGTGGCGGAGGAGATTCCCTTGGAGCATATTGTGCTTGAAACGGACTGTCCTTATATGGCTCCTGTTCCGGTAAGAGGTACGAGAAATTATTCTGGAAATCTTCGTTATGTAGTGGATTTTCTTGCTGATTTAAAAGGAATTTCTGCTGAGGAAGTGATTCGTGTAACAGCAGAGAATGGGGAAAAAGTGTATAGGATACAATAGACGAGTTTTGAAAATAAAAAACTTCGGGAACTCCACCCAGGATGACCCACGGCACATGAAAGGTTTACCTTAGTGCTGCTATGTTCCCATCCTGACACGGTTCGGTATCTCCCATTGCGTGGGGCCCAAGCTTCATTGCCCCCGAAGTAGTAGAAGTATAACGGATTTTCCAAGGCTTTGCAAGTCTATGCAGTTTTGCCGCACTTTCTCAATTTAGGACATAAAAAAGCTTGAATAGGAAAGAGGTATTAGGATCATAGAAAATGGAAAGTCAAAGATGAATGAGACATCAAGTAGAGAAATGATTTAATCAAGAGTAAGAGGGGACTATGCAATTTTCGGAAATGATATTTGTAGGGGCATTTCTTCCCCTGTTTCTATTTTTTTCTTTTATAAGTAAGAGTAGTAGAGGGAAAAATTTAGTTTTTCTCTTCTTTTCGATTGTTTTTTTGCTTTTTCAGGGGTTGATTTCCCTTGGTGTTTTGCTGTTACTTAGTTTGTTCAGCTTTTATGCCGCAAAGCGCTTAAAGACGGAGAAAAAGTATTTCTTTCCCTTTAGCATTGTTCTCCTTTTACTACCACTTCTCTTTTTTAAGTACAGTGTATTTTTTCGTTTCCTTCCGCAATGGATAAGAGGGCTTATGCCCTTTGGAATTTCTTTTTACAGTTTTCGTCTGATTTCTTATCTTGCGGACTGTAAGGAAGGCATGGAGCCGGAGGAGAATTTCTTCCATTTTGCAATTTATGCTTTTGCTTTTCCTGTTATTTCCCAAGGACCGATTCTTCGTTATAAAGAGATGAGAGGGGAGATTGTATCGAGAGAGAGTAATTTCACCAACCTTTCTCAGGGATTGTTCCGCTTTTCGTTCGGATTGTGGAAAAAAATGATTTTGGCGGATGAGCTGGGAAAGCTTTCCACTTCATTTCTTCCTATGGAGAGACTGACAGGTCTGGCAGTGCAGGGAAGCAATGCGCCTTCTTTTTTGGCGGTCTTTTTTTCAAGTCTTGCTTTTATGCTACAGATTTATCTTGATTTTTCAGCCTATACGGATATGGCAATCGGTATTGGTGAAATGGTGGGATTTAGCATTCCCGAGAACTTCCATTATCCTTATGAAGCAAAGAGCATCCGGGATTTCTGGCGTCGCTGGCATATTTCCCTTTCTTGCTTTTTTAGGGATTATATCTATATCCCCTTAGGCGGGAATCGTCTCTCCTTTGGGAGAAGAGTAATCAATCTTCTTGTGATCTGGATTCTTACCGGAATGTGGCATGGAGCAACAGCAAACTTCATTCTTTGGGGCTTATATTATTTTATGATTATCGTTATGGAGTTGCTTATGAAGCATATAATCCATAGATTTCCGATTCATCTTCCTGCTCGGAAAAAGGATGAGGCAAATATAAATGAGCCGGCTTTACATGAAAAAGAAATAGAGAAAAAATGCAAATGGAACATTTTTAATCCGGCTTATGGTAAGACGGTAGTGCTGCATATCTACACTCTTGTTGTTGTTTTTATTTCTTGGATTTTTTTCCGCTATTCGAATTTTGCTGTTTTGAAAAATGTTTTAAAGAGCCTTTTTCTCTTGAGCGGAAATGCATTTTCGGATGGAAGAAGTCTGATTTTATTTCGAAATCATATTTTCCTTTTTCTTTTAGCTGTCCTTTTTTCAACGAGTCTTTTTCAAAAGCTGAATGCTTTTTGCGAGGATTTAATGCTTCGCGGACGTATCCGGAAAGAGAAGAAAGGAAAGAGAGAAGAGGAAGGCTTCTACGGTATGGAGGAGGAAGCCGATATGGAAGAGATAAAAGATAGAGGCGCAATAGATGTCGGTACAATAGATGAAGATACAATAGATGAAGATGCAAGACCTAAGTTTGGTGTGGAAACTGAAGAAGATATCAAAGAAGATATCAAAGAAGATATCAAAGAAGATATCAAAGAAGATATCAAAGAAGATATTAAAGAAGATATTAAAGAAGATATTAAAGAAGATATCAAAGAAGATATTAAAGAGGCAATGCAGGAAGAATCCGGTCTTTCGGAGGAAGAGCTGAAACGACATAGCATAGCTTTAAAGAAGATTCAAAGAAAGACGAAGTGGACTATTTTCTTCTTGGATCATGGAGAGAAGATGTATTACTTTGTGAAAATACTGCTAGCTTTACTGGCTTTATGCATTTCTTTTGCAGCAATGGCTGGACAAAGTTATACCCCGTTTTTATATAATCAATTTTAATTAAGATTGTAGTTTGAAATAAAAAAGATTTAGTGACTATAAGAGTCATTTCAGGAAAAAGACCTTCTTAATAGGAGTGACAGAAATAGCAGAAAAGATAGAAATAGCAGAAAAAATGGCTGTGGAAGAAAAGATGGCTGTGGAAGAAAAGAGAGCTGTGGCGGAGTAAAAGAAGTAGCGGGAGGTAGGGGATGAATTGGAATAAAGAGAAGGGAACAATATATGAAGCGCTTGCAGTTTCTGTTATATTGCTCTTTTTCCTGTGCGTTTTTGTTCTCGGAATAGCTCTTCCTTTACGAAAAAGCTATTCCGATGAGGAAAAAAGGGAGCTGAAACATTTCCCTGCGTTTTCCGTTTATGCAGTATTAAACGGGCAATATTTTAAAGACATTTCCAGCTGGTACCAGGACAGCTATCCGGGCAAAGAGGAGTGGCTTTCTCTGTCCGGAAAGGTACAAAATCTTTATGGTTTTCAGGGAGATGTTTTGTATGGCGAAGGGAAAAATGTAGCGGAGAGCATTCCGGAAACAGGAGAGATGGCAGAAACCTTTGCTATAGAAAACATAGAAGAGACCAGTCCTGTTTCAAACGAGGGAAAGAATACGGAAAGGGAAGTAGAGACTGCTTCCGATTCGGCATCGTCGGATAATGGTTCTTCCTCGGAGAACAAGAAAGAACAAAATTTTGAAACGGATGCGGAAGGAAATCTTGAAATTCAAAAGGCGGATGCGGATGTTGCCTTACAGGGTGAAACGGTGGGGAGCCTGTATTTGAGTGGAAAGGAAGCCTTTGAGCTTTATTATTTCAGTGAAAAAGGAGTCAGAAGCTATGCTTCCCTTTTAAATACAGTAGAAAGCTTATACCCGAATCTCGAAATCAGCACCCTGATTGCACCGAATTCTTTCGGCATCCTCCTGGACCCGCAAATACAAGAAAAGTTGGCATCTTCCGGCATGGATCAGGCGATTTCCTATACCTACAGTTTGATGAATCCGAAAATCCATAGTATTGATGTGTTCAGTTCTCTTATGCGGCATAAAACGGAGTATATTTATTTTCGGACAGACCATCACTGGACACAGCTCGGGGCTTACTATGCCTACGCGGAGTTTTGTAAGGAGAGGGGACTTGCTGCAAAATCGCTGGAGAGCTTTACAAAGGCGGAGTATAAGGATTTTTACGGTACATTTTATTTTTATATGAACCGTCCTGAGGCTATGAAAGGAAATCCGGATACGGTCATTGCATATACCGGAGAAGTAAATGATATGCGATTTTTGGATGCCTCCGGGAAGGAGTATTCCGGCAATCTTATCAATGATGCGGAAAAGATGCTTCCGGGAAATAAATATAATTGCTTTATGTTGGGGGATCATCCTTATGCGGAAATCCACAATGAAAACGGAGAGAAGAATCTTATTGTCATTAAGGACTCCTATGGAAATGCAATCATCCCCTTTTTGGCCCAAAACTATAAAAATATTTATGTCATAGATTATAGGTATTATGATAAGAAATTACCGGAGCTTATAGAAGAGAAGGAAATTAATGAGATTTTATTCGTGAACAATGTGATGGGAGTGGGAGAAAGTCTGTCTGCGAAAATGATGAGCTTGTTCCGCTAATGTCGTTGACACATGTTTTCCGATACCTTAAAATAGATACGTTATATTGATGAATAAATATGGAATCCGTAAATTTCGCAAGAAAATATTTGCCTCACATATTTGTACATTAACAAAGGAATATTGAAGGAGGTAGTAACAGTGAACCAGCCATTGGCAATCGCCATTACCGTGATCGTGGCAGCTGTGGTAGGGGTCATCATGTTTATCCTCGGACAAAATAAAGAGCGGTCTATTTATGCAAAAACGGTAGGGAGTGCCGAGGAAAAGTCCAGAGAGATTATTGATGATGCCATCAGAACAGCAGAGAATAAAAAGAGAGAAGCCTTACTGGAAGCAAAAGAAGAAGCTTTAAAGGCGAAGAATGATCTGGATAAGGAACTGAAAGACAGAAGAAAAGAAGTTACTGAGTTAGAGAGAAGAATTTTAAAAAGGGAGGAAAGCTCCGAGAAGAAGGCGGCAAGTTTAGAACGAAAGGAAGCAGAGCTTTTAAGAAAAGAGGAAGGACTGCAGTCTAAAGAGGGAGAACTTGAGCAACTACATAATCAAAAATTGGTAGAGTTGGAAAGAGTATCCGGATTGACCAGAGATCAGGCCAAGCAGGAGCTTTTGGCGTCCGTGGAAGACAGTATCAAGCATGATACCGCTTTGATTATCAGAGAATATGATGCCAGAGCAAAGGAAGAGGCGGAAAAGACGGCAAGAGAATATATCGTGGAGGCTATCCAACGATGTGCGGCTGACCAGGTAACGGAATCTACCGTTTCCGTTGTGCAACTTCCTAATGATGAAATGAAGGGACGAATCATCGGACGTGAAGGAAGAAACATTCGCACCTTGGAACAGCTTACAGGAGTAGAGCTGATTGTAGATGATACACCGGAAGCGGTTGTACTTTCCGGTTTTGATCCGGTACGTAGAGAAGTGGCAAGAATCGCTCTGGAAAAGTTAATTGTGGACGGTCGTATTCATCCTGCCAGAATTGAAGAAGTGGTTGAGAAGAGTAGAAAAGAAGTAAATGATACCATAAAGGAAGAGGGAGAGTCCGCTACTTTGGAGCTGGGGCTTCACGGAATTCATCCGGAGCTTATTTTCCTTTTGGGAAGAATGAAGTTCCGTACTTCCTTCGGACAGAATGCGTTGCAGCATTCCATGGAGGTTGCACAGATATCCGGACTTTTGGCGCAGGAGTTGGGACTGGATACACGTCTTGCAAAGCGTGCAGGTCTGCTTCATGATATTGGAAAGGCGATTGACCATGAGGTGGAAGGAAGCCATGTTGACTTGGGAATCGAACTTTGTCAAAAGTATCATGAGCCGGAAGTAGTTATCAATGCGGTGGCATCTCACCATGGCGGAACAGAGCCGACATCCATGATTTCCTTTATTGTGGCAGCGGCAGATGCGATCTCTGCAGCAAGACCCGGTGCAAGAAGAAAGTCCTTAGAGACCTATACCAATCGTTTGAAGGAGCTGGAAGAGATTGCCAACTCTTATCAGGGTGTAGAAAAGTCCTTTGCTGTTCAGGCAGGTCGTGAAGTGCGAATCATGGTTGTTCCGGAAGAGGTCAGCGATGATGATATGACTATTATGGCAAGAAACATTTCTCAGCAGATTCAGGATCAGATGCAGTATCCCGGTGTGATTAAAGTCAATATTATTAGAGAGTCAAGAGCGGTAGATTATGCGAAGTAAGAGCTTTGGGCTTTCCTACATTATGGCTTAAGTAGAGCGGCACAAAGTCTTTAAGGGCTTTGTGCCGAATTTGTAATTCTTAAGGAGTATTACTCGCGAAGTGTGCAGTATCTTGTTTGTGGCAAGTATTGTTTGCAAAATCTGTGGTTTCTTTTGCATAAGCTATGTTGTGTGAAACTTGTGTGGAATTAGAACATGAGGTAAGAAATGGAAGAAAAGAGTAGAAAGGGTAGAAAGAGAGGAACAAAAAAACGTTCCCTGCTTGGATTTTTTGTAAAATTTTTCTTATCCATAGCAGCTATACTGACAGTTCTTTCCGTTGTGGGATTTGTTTTCTTTATCCAACCGGAATTGAGTCGTCTTCGAGGAATTGCGTATGAAAAGCTTGCAGGGAGCAATTTAAAGGATTTAACAAAACGCTCGGATACCGTGGTTTTGGATTATGAAGGGAAAACGCTGGGAACCATCAATGCCGGACATTTTGTCTACGTTACGATTGATCAGATTTCTCCCAATCTTCAACGTGCGTATATTGCACAGGAAGATAGAAAGTTCTTAAGCCACAATGGTGTGGATTACAAGGCTACATTAAGGGCTTTTGTGCAGCTGGTAAAAAATAAGGGAAAGATTACCCAAGGCGGATCCACTATTACGCAGCAGGTGGTAAAGAATACATATCTGACGGCGGAGCGGACCTATACTCGAAAAATTGTAGAAATCATCTTGGCACAGGAATTGGAAAAGCGTTACTCCAAGGCAGACATCATGGAGATTTATTGCAATACGAACTTCTATGGCAATAACTGCTATGGTGTAGAGGCTGCCAGTCAGTTTTATTTTGATAAAGCGGCAAAAGACCTGAGTATAGAAGAGGCGGCAACCTTGGCGGGAATATCGAATGCCCCCACTCGTTACGATCCTTTGCGTCATCCTGATAGGGCGGTTAAGAAGCGAAATCAAGTATTGAAATCAATGGAAACGGTGGGCTACCTTTCCGAAGAAGAGTATGAGAAAGCGATTTCTACTGAATTTACCATTTCAAAAAACACACAGAAGTCGACGGATGAAGATTATCTTAGTGCCTATGCTTTATACGCTGCAACGATTCGTATGATGGAGGTAAATCAGTTTCCCTTTACCTATCATTTTAAAGATCAGACGGAGAAGGAAAATTATCAGGAGCAGTACGAGGAAAGCTATGCATATTACAATAGGGAGCTTCGGGCGGGCGGATATACGATCTATACCTCTTTGAATCCGGAGATTCAAGCGCAGGCACAGGAAATTCTCGATCAAAGCCTTTCCAAATTCCAGGAAGTACAGGAAAATGGCAAGTTCTCCATGCAGGGAGCGGCTGTTATCATAGATAATAAAAGTGGATATGTGGTAGCAACAATCGGAGGTAGAGGAACGGAGGATAAGTACAATCGTGCTTATCTGAGTTTCCGGCAGCCGGGTTCTGCTATTAAGCCTTTACTGGATTATGCGCCGGCGCTGGATCTTGGGGTATTTCGTGCTGCAAGTTTGATTGATGACCATAAGTGGGAGGACGGTCCGTCCAATTCAGGTGGAAACTACCACGGGGAGGTCACACTCAGAGAAGCAACCAATCGCTCTTTAAATACAGTAGCTTGGCAGGTCTTGGAGGCTGTAGGAATCAAGAACGGATTAGAATATCTGGAAAAAATGCAATTTCTTGGAATCAGTCTCAGAGATTATGATGCAATGGCGGTTTCCATAGGAGGCTTCACAAATGGTCTTCGTATTGTTGACATGGCAAAGGGGTATTCCACTCTTGCAAATGGCGGAGTTTATGATGGAAAGACCTGTATTTTAAAAATAGAGTCGGAGAAGAACGGTGTTGTAGCGGATGAGAACAGTCTTCAAAGCACACAGGTATATAGTGAGGATACAGCGTTTATTATGACCGATATCCTGAAAGGAACTATAAATACGGAGTATGGAACCGGACGTGGACTTCAGTTGAAGAATAAGATGCCCGCAGCGGGTAAGACGGGGACCAGTAACGGCTCAAAGGACACCTGGTTCTGCGGCTACACCAAGTATTACAGTATGGCGGTCTGGGTAGGACACGATATGCCCGTGGAAATGCCGGGAATATACGGCGCAACTTATGCAGGAAAGATATGGAAAAATGTGATGGATACCATCCATGAAGGCCTTCCTGCGGAGGATTGGGTGCAACCCGATACAGTAGAAAAAGTTACGGATGAACAAAGCGGAATAATGGATTACGTTTCTTTAAGTGCGAAGAAAAAGGGAGAAGAAAGTCAAAAGAAGAAGGAAGAAAAGGATAATAAACAGACTGTAATGAGAGACTTGGAAAGATATGAAAATCTTAAGATTGCAAGTATCGAGGATATTTTTACAGCGAGAGCCCTTTTTTCTGAAATTCGGGAGCTCTTAAATGAGATTTCCGATGAAAAGTTTAAAGCGGAGTATCAGGAAAAGCTTTTTGCTAAGCAGAAGGAATTTCTAAAAATTGAGGAAGACCGGAAAGATGAAATTGAAGAATACTTAAAAAAGCAGGAAGAAGAGTCCAGTCGTAATGAGTCGATGGAAGAGAGTAAAGTAAAAGAGTCAGAGGATAAGACTTCCCGTAATATAAAGAGAGAGGCCTTTCTTTCTTCTCTTACCGCCCTGCAAAGCCTGGAATATCAGGATGGAGATACGGAAGCTCTTATTGCCGATGCAATAGAGCGCCTGAAAGACTTAAATGGTACGGAGGATTTTGCATCGCTTAGCCATCAACTGGAAAAAGCTATCAATCGAGTTCGAAAGCTTCCGACAAGAAGTTCGGACAGCGGTAGTTCAGGTGGAGGCTCGCCCTTTTATAACGGACCCGGAGAAGGGAATTTTCCCGGAGAGGCGGATAGTGAAAATGGACCCGGAGTAAGTCCGTAATATTGAGACGGAAGAAGGAGAGAGATGGAAGTATATAGGCTGGAAGCTGCGTGTAAGGATTACCTTTGGGGGGGAGAAAAATTAAAGAGCGAATATCATATTACTTACTCAGGGACAGCACTTGCAGAAGCATGGATGCTTTCCTGTCATAAAGATGGGGAAAGTCGGATTTTACCGGCAGAAGCACCATCTATTGATCCGTCACCGGCAGAGGGAAAGGAGAGGCTTTCTCTGTTTTTAGAGAGACACCCGGAAGCATTAGGGACAATAGCCGGACAATTTGCATTCTTTCCGATACTGATCAAACTGATAGATGCAAAGCTTCCTCTTTCTGTACAGGTCCATCCGGATGATGAGTATGCGCTTAAGTATGAGGGACAGCTGGGAAAGACGGAAATGTGGATCATCCTGGAAAGAGAGGAAGGCGCATTTCTTTATCTGGGTTTTAAAGAGGACTACAGTAAAGAAGAAATTCAGAAGGCAATTCAAGAAAACTATCTTACCGACTTACTCAAAAAAATCCCGGTAGAAAAGGGAGATGTATTCCTCATTGAGGCAGGAACAGTACATGCTATCGGTGCAGGAATTCTACTTGCGGAAGTACAGGAAAATTCAAATTTAACGTACCGCGTTTATGATTATGGACGGAAGGATAAGTATGGAAAAGAAAGAGAATTACACATTGAGAAAGCACTAAAGGTATTGCATACCGGAAGACTTGCAAAAATGCCTGCTCGGTTTACTTCGGAGAATATAGGAAACTGTGCATCTTCTGAAGGAATGAAAAAGCAGGAGAAACCTAGGCTGTCTTATATTGAACGTCTAGGATCTTGCAAATATTTTACGGTGGAACGGTTAAAGACCGCTTCGGAAGAAGTTTATAGGCGAAAAGTAAACGAAGATAGTTTTTTATTTGCAATGCTGGTGGATGGCAAGGCTGAGTTAAGTTGGCAGGAGAGCCCGGAATCACAAAATCCTATCCATTCTATAAAAGCGGAAAAAGGGAACGGATTTTTTATTCCGGCAGGAAGAGGAGAGTTGTTTTTTTCCGGAGAAGGAGAGTGGATACTCAGCTTTTTAGAACTATAGATAGAGACATCAAGGAGAGACTTTTTATGAAATTTGAGATTAAGGAATTACTCGTACTAGCTTTAATGACGGCAGTTATGGCAGTGCTGTCACCAATATCCATACCTGTCGGTCCTGTGCCGATTTCACTTGGTACATTTGCGGTTTGTTTAACGGTTGCGGTATTGGGGAGAAAAATGGGAACGATATCCTATTTGATCTACTTGCTTCTCGGCTTAATCGGGCTTCCGGTGTTTTCCAATTACGGAGCGGGACTTGGAAAGCTCTTGGGGCCTACAGGAGGATATCTTTTCGGAATGCTGTTTTTGAGCATTGTAGGAGGATTCGGTCTGGATCATTTCCCCGGACTTTTTGTTGTTCAGTACGCATTCTTCCTAATCGGCATTGCACTTTGCTATTTATTTGGAACTTTATGGCTTGCCAAGGTTCTTTCACTGGATACGGCAAAGGCAGTATCCCTTGGAGTGCTACCCTTTATTGTTCCGGATTGCATCAAAGTTTTTATTGCATTGAAGCTGGGTAAAAAGTTGCGCTCTGCAGTAAGGCTATGGAAAAACATATAGCACAATGTATAGAAATATACAGCGAATCCTATATATTACAATGCGTGATGAAGTGTGTGTAAAGTAGATATAGCAATCCATATAGTAGTGCATAGACGATAGCACGGATATAAATTATTGAAGGCTGAGTTTTCGTGAGAAACAAAGAGTAGGATAGAATGGAGTAAGGATGGCGGAACGCTTCGAAAGAACAGAGCTTTTGTTGGGTCGAGAAGCTATGGAAAAACTGAAAAAATCCAAGGTAATTGTTTTTGGCGTTGGAGGTGTAGGAGGCTATGCCGTGGAGGCCATGGCAAGAAGCGGAATAGGAAGAATTGATTTGGTAGACAATGATTTTGTCAGCCTAAGCAATATCAACAGACAGATTATTGCAACGGATTTAACAGTGGGAAAAAGTAAGGTAGAAGTGATGGCGGAGAGAATCCGAAGCATCAATCCTGACTGTGAAGTGCATTGTTTTCCGTGCTTTTATCTGCCGGAAAATAAAGATGAATTCTGTCTTTCCGACTATAATTATGTAATTGATGCGGTGGATACGGTAACGGCAAAGCTTGGCCTGATTATGGAAGCACATCGTCTGGGAGTTCCCGTTATCAGCGCTATGGGAGCGGGAAACAAACTGGATCCGACCGCTTTTAAGGTTTCGGATATCTATAAAACCAAAGTCTGCCCTTTGGCAAAAATTATGCGAAGAGAGTGCAAGAAACGCGGCATAGAGTCTTTGAAAGTGGTTTATTCAGAGGAAGAGCCTACTCGTCCTCTGAACAGAGAGGAAGAGAAGAAGAGAATAGACTCTTCTTCCCGCCTTGAAGAAGGGAGGACGTCTGCGTCTAGACGAGATACTCCCGGCTCGATAGCTTTTGTCCCTCCGATTTGCGGGTTTATATTAGGGGGAGAAGTTATAAAAGATTTACTGGGAAAAAAATAGTTCTGAAATTGTTGTGTCAGTAAGATATCTCCTTATTATCTTCCTTTAATTCGACGAAATTCTATTGTACGTAGTATAGAATTTGGGGAGTAGTGATGGAGCGAGTTCATAATGATGGACGGGATAAGAAAGGAATCCGCAGTTATACGCACTCCAAGAAGGAGAAGAGAAACCTTGCCCGTTTAGAGCTGGAAAAGCATATTGAATCTCATATCGAAGAAGCTATTGCAGAAAAACAGGTAAAAGTGTACTTGCAGCCCAATGTGCGTGGCTTAACACAGAGAGTGTGCGGAGCGGAGGCACTCTCCCGTTGGATTGACCCCAAATATGGGATGATTTATCCCGGTGACTTTATTTCCGTACTCGAAAAAACTTTAAAAATACATTTGTTGGATCTCTATGTTTTCCGTGAAATCTGTAAAAATCTGGGAGAA
Organism: Oribacterium parvum ACB1; assembly: GCF_000238055.2. Taxonomy (GTDB): domain Bacteria; phylum Bacillota; class Clostridia; order Lachnospirales; family Lachnospiraceae; genus Oribacterium; species Oribacterium parvum. The sequence goes on along the minus strand of NZ_KE148312.1, from coordinate 802,869 downwards.
AGATTAGAACGAAAGGAAACGGTATTTCCGATTTCTTTAAATTTTTCGCGTTTGGATTTTAATATTGGCGATTTTTTGGATCAGCTGGAATCAATAGTAGAGCAATACCATGTACCAAAAAACTTACTGCATATTGAAGTGACTGAATCCGTGGTAATGCACAATGAAGGCTATATGAAGTATGTGGTGAAGAAATTACATGAGCTGGGCTATCAGGTTTGGATGGATGATTTCGGCTCAGGCTATTCTTCCCTAAATTTATTGAAAGAATTTGAATTTGATACTTTTAAGATAGATATGCGTTTCTTAAGTGATATGGGAAAGAAATCACTGATTATTATCTATTCCATTTTATATATGGCGAAGGAGATCGGCATACATACTGTTGCGGAAGGAGTGGAAACCGAGGAGCAATTTCGCTTTTTAAAGCATGCAGGCTGTGAGCGTATGCAGGGATATTATTTTGGAAGGCCGGAACCGATGGAAAACTGGCTTTCTGATTTGATTGAGAAAAATGGGGTAGAAAGCAGAAAGGAAGACTATCTTTTTGATCAAGTCGGACTGGTCAATATTATAAGTCCGACTCCGTTTGTATTGGATCGTTTGGATGATTCTCCAAATATTTACGGATTTGAAACAGTTATTCCTATAGCGGTTTGTTCTGAGACCGGGGGAAAGATATGCCATTTGAATTTCACTGAACCTTATCGAGATAATCTTTTGGACCTGGGCTATGCCGGAACTCATGACTTTCAGGATGCCTTAAACAACAGAAAAGTTTTGCTTGCGGAGAAAATACGAGATATTATGATGCTCGCAAGAGATTCCATGGAAGTGGAATCGATGGACTTCATTTCTTCCGGAAAGCATTGTCATCTGCAGGCAAGACTTGTGACCAGTATGGATGAATGCTTTATCTATCTGATTAGGATTGATGTTCTGACAAATAATCGTGTGTTCCGAAAGATTAAAGATATGAATGATACTCTTCGTACACTGTATTCAGTTTATGATATGGTCATTCTATTGAACCTAAGAAGCGATACTTTACTGCCGGTGTATATGTGTGAATTGTTTGATAGAATTGAAGAGAGTGACAATCTTTCCGCTGAAATCAATAAGTATGTCTATAAAAACGTACATCCTGAGGATAAGGAACATTGTAGGGCCTTTTTAAATCCTCAGGATATGTGGGAAAGACTGAAGGATTCGGAAGAGGGATTTTTATTATCGTATTTTAGAAGTAGAAACAAACACGGTAAATTTGTATGGAAACGTTTTGTTTTGGTTCGCTCTTATGATATAGGGGATGAAGAAAAAGTAGTACTGGGTGTCCATGCCTTAAGTATGGATAAGTTGTCTATACTTTTACAGGAAAGTAAGTCCTTCTTTTCTGAGGATTTCAATGAGGAATCGGAAGGAGCACTGGACTTCTTTAAGTAGAGAATAGCTTAGGAAGGCTTTGTTGTCCTCGTGCCCTTTGAAGAGATAAATAGAGCCAGAAAGTCCAGCGAAGCATAGAGAAAAATCGCTGTTTCAATCAATATGAGGAAGGGAAGATAGTCGTGTAATATAGAACTGCCTTTCCACAGATAAAGTAAAATCGGGAAAGCAATCATTAGGATAAGACCGAGCAGGACTTTTCTAAGTTCCTTTTTTGTACTATTCTTTTTTTTCACTTGTTTTTGTTCTTTAGATTCATAACGTATATTATCTATAGAGCGCAGTTTATCTTCTTTTTCTTTATTTTTGAAAAGATTTTTTAAGCCGAAGAGTAATTTGTTTTTTTTCTCTTCTTCTTTTTCTTTTCCTTTCTCTGTTTCTATATTACACTCACCTTCTACCGGCTGTGAAAGGGACATAAATTCAGAATTGTCCGGAGTAGAGGCAGTTGCATTTCCATCTATGTTTTTCATATAGTCTGCATATTTATAATCGGATAGATCCAGTTCCTGAAATGGAAGCGGATTTTTGAGAGACTTATTTTCAAAGGACTTATTTTCAAAGGACTTATTTAGGGAGATTTCTTCTATGGCATTCCCAAAGAAGTTTTTTTCGAGATTATTGAAGCGTTTTTCTTTTGTGTTGCTTGCCTTATCTTTTTGCGAATACAGAAGTTGTAAGATGGATTTAATTTGCAATGTTTCTGTTTTCTTTTTTTGGTGGAGCAGGTAGGCGGAAAGAATTGCTTGTTCATCCTTTTCATCAATATTATCAAAGATAAAGTCAATCAAATCTTTGATTTCTTCATCCGGATTTCCGGAAGCAGAGGGAATTAAAGGGAATAGAAAGCGGTTATTTTCAGCATCAAAGAATATTTCCTCTTTTTTCAATCCTAAGATTTCCGGAGAAAGAAGATATTCTTCCATCTGTAATAAAGTGCTGTGAATGGATTCAAACAGCGCAATAATATGTTTTAAATTCATCGGTTTTTCTGCGAAATAATCAACTATTTTTTCATAGGGGTAGAAATTATATTGAAAAATAGTTTCTGTTTCCTCTTGAATCAGGCGAAAGGGAAGAGTTCCCGGAATGAGGCATTGTTGAATGATTTTTTGTTCATGACTTTTTTCTTTCCACTCCATCCCGTGAAGATAGAGGTAGCTGTGTGTGAGATTTTTTTCAATTCTCAGAAAATTCCGAGGCATAGCTTTTCCTTTCTTGATGTAAAGTTTAAGAGGGGCTAGATTCTGTCTTACTTTTATCACTTTCCGTCTTTTTGTGGAGCAGTAAATCTTCCGCTACGGAGAAAAAACGGGTATAGAGTTCTACTTTAAAGAAGTCTTTATCTTTGTCCAAAGTATGACTGTTTAATTCTCGGGTAAATTCTTTTTCGCTTCTTTCCTTTATGGTTGTATGAAGAACAATGGTACTTTGGAGAAGCAAAACGATACAGACAAAGCTGATAAAAAGAACAAGACTGGTTTCAATACTGTGCATAATATTCCTTTCATTCGATGGAGCAGGAGAGTGGTGAGTGGTGTAAGTGGCGACGTATTGATTTTTTGAACAGCTGATTAGGAGGAGCTTTTTCTTTCGCTCTCACATTCATGCAGAGAATATTTGAATAAACAGGTATAATGCTCCGGGTATAAAACAGGGAATGAAGGGAAAGGAGAGTTCGTTCATCCTTTTCTTCTTTTTTCTATTGAGTAAAAAGAGCAGAATAGAAACAATAGCGGAGGAGAGCAGGGCGGAGAGAAAGAAGAAGAAAAAACTCATATAATTCATATATAGCGAAGAGCAGAGCAGGAAGTAAGCATCTCCCTCTCCCAGGGCGCCCTTAGACCACTTTGTAAAAGCTAGCATGAAGATTGAAAAAAATAGGGGATAAAAGCTGTATAGAAAGGGGAGCGTGAAGGAAAAGGAGCTTCTAAAAAAATAGTGCCATTCACTAAAAAGAAAGAAGGGAACTCCTACTATAAAAAATATCTGTATAAGATAGCGGGGCAAAGATTTGTTCCGAAAATCGTATACTACGGCGAGAAGAAAGAACAGAAAAAAACATAAGGACTTAAAAAACAGGAAAAAGAAAATATCTTGCATGGATACCTCCTGATGGAGAAAGTGAGTTGGAAGGACTTGGGGAAATAATTAGCCTCCACAGCGCGGACAGGCGTGTCTTCCTTCGGAAATTGCCTGCGATAGAGGGATTTCATGGACGGAAGAGCGCATTGCCGGACAATCGGTGCTACTGTGATACCTTCTTCCGGCCTCAGTATAATAAACTACGGCACTGTTTTTGGACGGTTTACAGGCTTTGCAAGGAGAGAATTTTCCTCCGTATTTTGCCTCACTTCCATCTAGAGCCACTGCACTACTGCGTATAAATTCGTTTGAGATGTAGGTACAGTCTCGGCTTTTATGGTAGACTTTAGAGGGACCGTCGATGACATACACTGTTTCCTCCTCTTCTTTTTCTTCTTCGGCATCTTTCTCCCACCTTGCTCCTTTTACTCCAATCCATGCTCTTCTATGTGCGATGATTTCCTGATAAATGGATTTTTTGTCGATAATGGAAAGGGGAATTAATTCTTCATATTCAAGGTCCAATAGAATTTCTTCTTTTGTAATTCGCGATTTCCAGCTGCGAATATTTTGCATTCCTTCCATATTCACTTCATTTGGAAGAATAAGATCTTCTAAGGCGGTTTCTCCAACGGCAAGTATTTCTTCAATGTTAGGAATATCCTGTACAGCGGTTTTCATGATGCCATAATGTTCTAAGTATTTATACATACTGATAGAGCGGGCATTTTTTTCCAAAATGGTAGAGATTTTAATGCTACGGTTTAGGATTAAAAGAGGCGTCATCAACATAACCATGGCTAGAATGAAAAGGCTTAGAGACAGAGAAGCTTCAATGGTCATGGAAGCGGAATAGGATTTCATAGAGACTCCTTTAGTGACTGAGATTTTTATATTTATAATCCGAGTGCAGGGTGAAGCGATATCTGCTATCACCGGGATTTACACCTATCATATCTAAAAATCCTCTATGATAGAGACTGTGCCTAGACTCTATTCCGGCATCGGTGGAAAGATAATATAAGCATTGCTTCATTTGAAAGGAAGCTTCTTTTTCTGAAACCGTAGTACGAATATTTTTCTCCATACAGTAGAGCATGGCATTGTTGATTTTGTCCTGATGAAGTAAGCCTTTTGTAAAGAGAAAAGCCCGAAGATAGTCAGTATAGGAAAAGCCTTGCCTCTCTTTTTTTTCATCTTCGCCGGATAATAGGGAAGAAAAATCCAAGAGCATACTAAGGCCAAGGTCCCAGGAATCTTCTCCATGCATTAGAGGTACTCTTTCGTCATTTAAAAGATGCTTTACATCCAATAAAGCTTGAGCAAAGGCCCATATTCCGATAACAAAGATACTAAAGACGGCTATCACGATAGGATTCGCTGTTGCTGCGAGAAAGCCGGTAACAAAGTTTTCCACTTCCTGCCGTTTCTCCGTATCACAGACGATATGGATAAAATTCATGGCTTCTCTTACTGCTAGAAGAGCGGTGACCTGCGCTGCGAGGTTCTCATAGTCGCTCTTTTTTCCGTGCAGTAAGTATTCCACCTCCAGTCCCTCTGCATTACTGAAAGGAATGGTGTTTCCATTATCCTCCTTGTGATAGGAGTGAAAGTAACGTAGGGAATATTCTCCCAATAATCCGACCTGCAAGGGGTTGGCGACGGATCCTGCCGTAAAAGGGGAGTCTGTGTAGCACTCTGTGGTACTGGGGCATTCCCTTCCTTTGGGAAGGAGTAATTCCAGGAGCTTCTTTTTTCCCAATTCTTGGATACTTTCGAGTATTTTTTTGTTTTTCTTATTGATTTTTGTGACGGAACCTCCGTATACAGGCATTTTGAGGTTTTGCCATTCTCCTGCAATACTTCGGTAAAAAGCATCGATTTCTGCTTGCAAGTCATCTTCATCTTCCTCCTCATCATCGTCTTCGTTTCTTCTTCTTTCGCGCTCTTCGCTAATATAGTCCTCAAAATTTTGGACGGTTTCTTCAATGTTTTGAATACTGCTACCGAGACTGTCACATTCTGCGGGGAAGAGGTCAATCATTTGGCGAACCTTTCCTCCTTCATTGACATATTCATCATAGCTTTGTAATTCCGATTCAATTGCACGGATTCCGTCTTCTTCTAAATTGACTTTTTCCAACTCGAAATCTTGTCGTAATTCCGCTATCTTTTCCTTAAGAATCTCTGCACGTGCATCATAACGCTGCACGGTGCTCTTTAATTGCTCTAAAGTGGAACGGAGAGAAGAAGAATGCCAAAAGAAACCGGAGGCATCCTTGCTATGGAGATCGGACAGGGATTGAGAATGAAGAGTGCTGCTGTTTTTACAACACTGATCAATGTCATTGATACAGTCTTCAAGATATTCCACATCATAGTGGTTTAAAACATATTTTTTCCGTAGACGTTGTATACTGTCCGCTTCCTTTTCTTTTTTACTGACTTCTTCTAAAAGAGAGGGAATATCTGTCCCGCTTTGTTTTTGTCCTATAAATTCCAAAGCATCTTTTGTGAGCAGTGCAGGGATATATTCTAAAACTTCTTCTTCGAAGTGATTTTGTTCTACGAGACTGCCCCTTCCGGAGAAGGAAAAATCATCTTTCACAACCTTTGCCGGAAAAAGATTTTGTGCCTCGGAATAGGGTTTAATAAATGTTTCCAATTCTTCCTGTAACAAGGCGTCATCTCGGTATTCCAGAGCATAGATACGGTAGTTTTCCCAAAGAGGCCTATGAAATTCAGAAAAGAGAGATTCCATGGCACTGTTTAAAGCAGTTTGCATATAATATCTTTGTGCGATTGTTCTTGCAGACTCCGTAATCGTCAGAATCAATGCGGCAATCAATACGAAGCTAAGGGAAAGAAATACCGTAATGGAGGCGGAAGACTTTCTTTTTATCATGATTTTTCCTTTCCATAAGAGAGGGGGGTTAGACGGATTTTGCGTTACTTTCGATTTTCTTTAAGATGTCATTAAGAACATTCTTAATTCTATCTCGGAAGATAACAACGAGGGATATAAGGACTACGATAATGAGAACCAACTCAATTGTTCCCAGTGCTTCATTTCCCTTGATTAAGTTCCGTCTCTTTTTCTTACATTGTTCCATGTGGGAAAAAAGCCAAGCGTCAAAGGCATATTGAGCCTTGACTAAGTTTTGTAACTGCATAATAACCTCCTTTTAGAAATGGCAAAATTGCCGGATAGCTTGCAACATGCAAGGCATGCTGTATATTACAAAGCAAAGAAGAGATTGCTGTTTGACAAGTTCTACTTTGCAGTAATATTGAATAAATATTTTTTTATCCCATAGATTGCATGGCAGGATAAATAATAATGAGCATGATGATAAAGAGCTGCATGAAGAGGGGAAGCAGGAGTTTGGTGCTTGCCTCTTCTCCGAGTCTTTTGGCTGTGGACTTTCGCATTTCGAAGGCTTCTTGCATTTCCACCTGTAATTGCAAACGAAGATGTTTACTTCCGTTTTTTCGGTTTTGTTCAATCACGCTGATAAGCTTGTTATAAGGACGTAGTGCAATCCTTTTGGAAAAATCAAGGTACGCTTTCCCTTCTCCCACATTGCTTTTTAATTGATTTAGCAAGGTGTGCAGTTCTTCGTATAAGGGATGGTTTTCCAGCCCGCATTGATTAACTAAGAAGCTGTATTGTTTACTGATTTCGGAAAAGGCATTTCGCAGAGCAAGTCCTGCACCAAGGTAGACAACCAGTTTGGATACCAGCTCGGAATAGTCAAGATTTAGGGAGTTTTCTCTCTCCTTTTGTTTTTCTTTTTTTTCTTCTCTTTCCTTTAGAGGGAGAAGAAGCGCAAGAAAAAGTCCAAGAAGGGGAATGAAGAGATAACGTCGAGATTGTTCTTCAGTAAAAATGATTTTCTTTCCTTCAATTTCCTGTGGTAGTTCCAGCTTGTCGCTTCCTCTGCCCTCGGAGTTTTGGGATGCTATTTTCTTTTCTAGGAGACTTCGTAAGCTTTCTAAAGAAGTTTTTTCTTCAGGATAGATTCGTATGGGAAAGAGATAGGTCGGAGATGAGTAGAGATAGTCTTCCGTAGTCCGAAAGTAATTCTCCAGCTCTGCATCGCCGGTATCTTCTTTGGGAGAAAGGATGTTGGTACTGAATTTTATTTCGAGCATTCCTTCCAGAATTTGATCCTGTTCCAAGAGCTCATGGTGTATTTTTCCCTTATCTCCCAAGATGGAGCGATAGTTTAGAATCAGATCTAAATTATCGTCTTCCGTGATTTTTTTAGTTCCGGTAATTAAAGCTGTAGGAGTAAAGCTCCAACTCATCTTGACATTTTCTTCAGGAAAATAATTTGTTAAATGAAGAGAAGTTTTTATCTCGTCAAAGCTTTCGTCCTCGGATAAAAGCAGGCTTTCGGATTTTTCATGCAGGGAGGAGAAAACTTGATCCGCTTCTTCCTTGGTATAAATTCTGGGAGAGACTTTGATATTCACATTTTCCTTTTTTTCGGGATTTATTCCCTCTACCTGAAGAGGGAGATTGTATTCGTTTCCGCCGATTCCTTCACGCTCCAAGATGTAACCGGATTGGATATGACCATCCTTTTGACTTTCCAAAAAGAGAAGAGAAGAAAGTATAAGAGAAACAATAAGGATGCCTGCCTGTTTTTTTATCATGGCTTCATCTTGGGAAGTGAAGAAGCGGAGTAGCTTATGCATGTAGGGAGTGATTATTTTCATTTTTTCACCGTGTATGAATTTGCAGAATTATATCGGAATCGAGATGATTTTTTGAGAAAGATAAATGGCAAAGAGATAAATAAGGAGAGCCACAGTCATGATAATCCTTCCCATAATGGAGCTGTATAAAATGGAAAAGAAATCCGGAGAAGAAGTATTGAGATAAAAGATGATAAAAAAGGGTATGCCGTTCATGATTTTTTGCTCAAAGCGCTTTGCGGCACTTAAGGTTAGGATTTCCTCTCGTATCGTTAGTTTGTCATGAATAATGGAACTGCTATGTTGAATGATTTCACACAGCTCTCCTCCGGACCGTTTTGCTACCAGAAAAATTTCTGAAAAATTATGAATGTCATCGAGTCCTGAACGAAAGGCAAACTGAGAGAGCGGTTCTTCTAGGGGACGATTCATGGAAAGGGCGTGTTTTATCAGTTTTAGTTCCTCCACCATATAGCTGTTTTCCCCTATTAGTGCGGAAAGGTCGGGAATAGTGGCAATAAAAGCATTTTCAATGGAATAGCCTGCACTAAGAAAGGAGCTTAGAATGGAAATCATCTCTTTAAATTGAAGCAGAAGTTGGTTTTGTCTTTTTTTTTCGAAGACCTGATCGAAGGAAAAAAGGAATAAGTAGAGAAAAAGGAATCAAAAAGAGAAAGAGCAGAAAGGAACGATAGAAGGTATAGCTGATGACAAGAAGCAGCAGTAAGGATTTTCCCAAGTGCCAAAGATATTCTCCTAAACTGATTTCATATTCCCTATAGTCTATGGAGGAGCTTTTCTTCGTGAGACAAATCCGACAGCTTTTCCAGAACTTTCCCATTGTACTGATACAGTTTTTTGAGTTTGACTTCTCCATTTTCCACTCCTACTACTTCACTGATTTCCAAGACTCTTCTTTTGTGATCCTTCGTTCTTCCAAGATGCACCATGATTTCTATTGCGGAGGCGATCATGTTTCGAATGGAACTCAAAGGAAGTTCCGCTCCCTGCAGGACCATAGTTTCCATTCTGCGCAGCATATCCTGACTGCTGTTTCCATGTCCGGTGGAAATGCTTCCATCGTGCCCGGTGTTCATGGCATTTAACATATCCAGACATTCCTTACCACGGACTTCTCCAACGATGATGCGGTTGGGACTCATTCGGAGAGAAGCCTTAATCAGATCGGAAATTGTGACAGCTCCCTCGCCTTCCGCATTCGCATTTCGGGTTTCCAAAGAAACCAAATTCTCTACGTCCTGAATCTGTAATTCCGCACTGTCTTCGATAGTGATGATTCGCTCACTTTTTGGAATGAATTGGGAAAGGGCATTTAAGAAAGTTGTCTTTCCGCTGTTCGTTCCGCCTGAAATGAAGATGTTGTAAGAACTTTTTACCAGACTCTTTAAAAAATCTGCGGCTTCTTCGCTAAGGCTTTCGAGCTGGATTAATTTTTCGATGGTAATGGGTTCCGGGAACTTTCGAATCGTGACGGTCGGTCCTTTTAGAGCGATAGGGGGAAGAACAACATGAACACGGGAACCGTCTTCCAGTCTGGCATCTACAATGGGACTTTTGGTATTGACTGCACGATTAATACGGGAGACAATCTGTTGAATTAAGTCGGAAAGCTGCTCTTCGTTTTGGAAAGAACGTTCCCAGCGCTCCATGTGCCCCTTCTTTTCTACAAAGATTTCTCGAGGACCGTTAATCATGATTTCCGTGACATTTTGATCGTCCAAGAGCTCGGATAGCAGATCCAGTCTACGGAAGCTGTCGAAGACTGCAGTTCGGAGATAAAGTTTTTCTCTTAATGCGATATCTTTTCGACTTAGTAAAGCGCTGTCGATTTCCTGATAGAGGTGAGAATCGGAGATTTGTCTCTCTTCCAGATCGGTAAGGAGTTCTTTTTTTATTTCCTGTTTAATGTTGTCTAAAGCTAACATAGTTCCTCCTAAAGCACCATTTTTCGATATTGTTCTCTTTCTTTATCCTCCTCTTCGTAGATGTAGTGTAAGAGTAGGGATTCCGCATATTCTTTAAGACTTGCGTAGGGGTAGTCCCTTGCGCTTGTCCTTCCGGTAGACTTGGATTTCCCGAGATAATCCGTATCTGCAGCGGATTCTGTTCCGTTTGATGTATTTTCCTCCTCCAATGGAAGACTGCATTGAACAAATTTTTCCTGGGTTTCCGGAGAAATATTTTTTTTCAGATAGTCTTCGAAAAATGCCAACTTATCCTTGGAGACTTTATCGGAAAGCACAGGCATAAAAATCTTTTTTGCTTGATGAAAGCAATCCAGATAGCGACTCATGGAACTGTCGGTATCAATAATCAGGGCGCTGACTCCGGCATCTTCCGCAATTTTATCGAGAAGAAGAGACAGTTCTCTTGAACTTAGGCTATTGATGTCTTCGGGACTCCGTACAGGTAAAATGGTAGAGTAACTCTCTCTTTCATAGGAAAGAGCACGAAGAATCATAGGATTCAGATTCTTTTCTTTAAAATGGTATAAGACTTCCGTTAAACATTCCCGCTCTATGGGAAGATGTTTTTTTGCTCCGGCTGACTCGGAAAGAGACAGATAGAGTGTTTTTCGATTTTTTCCTAAAAGCTTTGCTATCTCAAAAGACAGGGAGGTTTTACCGGAGCGACCGAGAGGGCTATAGACCATGAAGATATCCGCTTTTTGTTGTCTTCCGTCTTCTAAGAGCTCGATTTCCCCATATTGAAGAAGGATTTCACGCATGATCTGGTCTGCAGACTGATATTTATAGATGTGATTTTCTTTCTTCTTTTCAGATAGAAGGCTTTCATCGCTTAAATAGAGAACTCTTCCGCTTTTAGAGGAAAGAGGAAGCTTTTTTACATTCTTTTCGGATATAAGAAGGAGGTCGCTTTCCTTCTTTTTAGAAAATTGAGCAAAACTTTCCGGATCACTTATAGGATAAATCTGGAAGGGGAGCTTTGTATTTTGGCGGAGGTAAAGGGAAAGACGTTTTGCATAGAGGCTGTCTTCATCGTAAATAGTTAGTATTTTTTCCATGTCGGATCCTTTCATAAACGGGTTGGAGTAATTTTATGTATAATGAAAATATTTGCTGATATCAGGAGAAAAGACTTAAGAGGGGGACTGCAGAAAGAAAGAGAGAAAATGCAAAGGGAATATCTTCTTCAAGAATATAAAAAAGGAGAAGGGAAAAGGGGGTTGAAAGAAAAAGAAGAAAAATGCTTTTATCGAAGGGGAGGACGGATAGAATCAGGGAAAAGAGCTTCCAGTCCGCTCCCCCGCTTCCGGTAAAATAAAAGAGGGGATAGCTTAGTATAAGAATGAGAATGAGCTTAGAGGGAAAAAGAATGAGATCTGTGAAAGAGGTACCGCGCTGGATAAAACCGAAATACAGAAAAAAGAAAAGGAAGGAGAATAGAAAAAATAAATTCGAAATTTTTCTTTTTTGCAGGTCTTTTATTGCGGCGTAGAATAGAAAAACTAAGAGGATTTCATAGTTGGAATGAAGCATATCCACCTCCGTATCGGAAAGTGCAAGCTGCACTTGTATTCCGTGAGCTCAGTATAGAGGGAGAGAAAAGAATCTCCTATACTTCATATTCGGATAATATCCATTTATAGATATTATCCGAATATCTATAATACGAAAAAAAAGAATATTTTTCGCTTCTATGACATAATAATCCGCTTTTAAAACAGAGGAATGTAGGAAAAACAAAATGCTTGTGCTATTTTTACAAAAAATAAAAATGAGTTTTGTGCAGTAATTCCCGGAAAAACGATGCTATAATACATATTTATCTTAAAAAGGGATTTGGTCTGTATTTCGGATGGATAGCTGTATCTGCTATTGCAGAAGCTTCCGACGATACCCGGGGAGAATGAGAGAGCATGATTATTCGTTTGGCGAAAGAGGAAGATATTCGGGAAATCTGTCAAATCTATGACTTGGCAAGAGCTTATATGCGAAAAGAGGGGAACTTTGCGCAATGGAGGAATTATCCGAAAGAGGAGGATGCGAGACAGGACTTAATAAAGAGAGAGCTTTATGTACTGGAAGAGGAAGAGATTTTGGCTGTATTTGCCTTCTTTATCGGAGAAGAAACAAATTATAAAGAAATAGAAGGTGCCTGGAGAAGGGAAGATAGCTACGGAGTTATTCATAGAATTGCTTCTTCCGGGAAAAAATCAGGGATTACGAGGGCTTGCTTTTCCTTCTGCTTGGGAAAGATTCCCTATCTTCGAATTGATACCCATGAAAAAAACCGTTCCATGCAGGAAGCATTGAAGCGCTTCGGGTTTCAGTATTGTGGGATAGTGCATGTGGAGGACGGAAGTCCCAGGTTGGCTTTTGATTATATAGGGGAGTAGTATGTTCGTTTTAAACAGTGTTTTACTGGGAGTAGGACTTGCAATGGATGCGGTGGCTGTTTCTATGGCGGAGGGGATGCAGGAGCCGAATATGAAGCCTAAGAGAAGTCTTATGCTCTCCGGAACCTTCGGATTCTTTCAGTTCATCATGCCGGTGCTTGGATTTGCCCTTGTCGGTACAGTCTTTGGTTTTGCAAAGGTGCTTATGAAGTATGTTTCCGCTATTTCCACAATATTACTTCTCTATCTTTCTATAAAAATGTTTTACAGTGCATACTTGAAGTTTAGGAATAAGGAAACGGAGGAATTGCAGGGGAACCTGATGTTTCAGGCCATCGGGACATCAGTAGATGCTCTGTCTTTGGGATTTACCTTCTCTCATTATTCTTTAGGAAGAGTATTTTTGGCTTCGTTCATTATAGGAATTGTGACCTTTTTTCTTTGCCAAACCGGTATTTTTATCGGAAAGAAATTCGGTACGCTGTTCTCCGGGGAAGCGGATTTACTGGGAGGCGTAATCTTATTGCTTGTGATTTTCCTATTTTAACGGATCTATTTTAGAGGAAACATAAATGGGGGACTAAGTGTTCATTTGGTATGTAAGGCATAATGAAGAGTATGGAGTCTTCGTTTTTAAGAGTTTCGGGAGGGAATAAAAATAGACAGTTTTGCAAAAAGGCTTTTGAGCTGGTTTAGGGAAAATGGAAGAGAGCTTCCCTGGCGCGGCAAGAAAAACGCCTATTATACTTGGCTTTCGGAAATTATGTTGCAGCAAACAAGAGTTGAGGCGGTAAAAGGCTATTTTCATCGCTTTATTGCGCGTTTTCCGGATATAGAAAGTCTTGCTATAGCGAAAGAAGAAGAAGTTCTAAAACTCTGGGAGGGTCTGGGCTACTATTCTCGTGCAAGGAATCTTCATAAGGGTGCGAAGCAGATTGTAGAAAAATTTGGGGGAGAAATGCCGAAAAAGTATGAAGATATTCGTTCCCTTCCCGGGATAGGGGAATATACGGCGGCGGCTATTTCCTCTATTGTTTTTTCGGAGAAAATACCGGCAGTAGACGGCAATCTTCTTCGTATTTTTTCTCGCTGCAATCAGTATGATAAAGATATTCAGTCGAAAGAAGCGAAACTCTCTGCTTTCCGGTATTTTAAGGAGCGCATGACGGAGGAAGCGGCGGGAGACTTTAATGAAGCGCTCATGGATTTAGGAGCAACAGTTTGTATTCCCAAAGGAAATATTGCCTGTGAAGCCTGCCCCCTTTCCTTATTTTGTAAAAGTGCAAAGGAGGGCAATCCGGAAAACTATCCTGTAAAAAAGGAAAAGAAGGGTAGAACAGTCGAGCGGTACAGCATTTTCCTGATTCGACAGGGAGGGAGGCTGGTCTTGACAAAACGCCCGAAGAAAGGAGTTCTTGCCGGTCTCTACAGCTTTTACCAAAGGGAGGGGCATCTGAGTAAAAAGGAAGCACTGGAAGAGGTGGAGCGTCTGGGCTTTACTCCCATAAAGCTAAAAGAGCTCGGAAGTGCGAGGCATATTTTCACCCATAAGGAATGGGAAATGATCGGATATGAGGTGGAGTGTGGAGAGTTTCCGCTTCCCTTAGGAGTTAGAGAAGGGTTAGAATTATACACAAAGGAAGAGATAGAATCGAAGCTTAGTGTTCCGTCCGCCTATTCCTATTACAAGGCTTTTGTTTAAGTTATAGGGACTGGCAGAGCGGAATTTATAGCATAATGATTTTTTGGGAATATAGAGAAGAGTAGATGAAAGAAATATGAATTCAGAAAGATAGTTAGGGAAAAACACAGCCAAAGAAAAATTGCTTAAGAAGAATAAAAGGAGTGATTTCAGGGGAAGGAGAGAAAATGCCGGGGCAGTTCAAATACATTGATTTATATCAGACTCTCCGAAAGGACATTGTTGAAGGGCGCTATCGTTTTAGGGAAAAAATGCCGTCCAAGCGTCTCTTGGCTTCTACCATGGGGATATCCTTACTCACAGTGGAGCACAGCTATGCTCTTTTAGAGGAAGAGGGCTATATTGAGGGGAGGGAACGAAGCGGTTATTTTGTCTCTTATCAGGACGGGCTTCTTTTTCCTGTTGAGGAGCAGCAAGAGCAGAACTTATCTTTAACGTATTTTCAAAGCGGAGATAAGGAGGGAATGGCTTACTCGGCGATTGCGAAAACGGTCCGAAAGGTGCTCTCCAAATACGGAGAAGAGATTTTAAGTCCCTCGGAGAACCAGGGAAAATTTTTTTTACGAAGAGCGTTGAAGGATTATTTACGAAGGGCAAGGGGCATCTTTGTAGAGGAAGAGCAGATTTTGATCGGTTCCGGTGCAGAGCAGCTTTATGCTCTGCTTGTGCAGATTCTGGGAAGAGAGCAGAGTTTTGCGGTAGAGTATCCGTCCTATGAGAAAATGCAAAAGATTTACAAGGCAAATGGAATTACTCTCGAGTTTTTGGGAATGGGGAAAAATGGAATTCACAGTTCTGCATTGCAAAAGGCAAAGAGCAAGGTCCTGCACGTTACTCCTTTTCATAGCTTTCCAACCGGAATTACAGCAACGGCCGGAAAAAGAAGAGAGTATCTGGACTTTGTAAGGAGAAAAAAAGCAATCATTATAGAAGACGACTACGACTCGGAGTTTTCCGCTCTGGGAAAACCCGAGGACAGCCTTTTCAGTATGGATGAAAGTAATTCCGTATATTACATTAACAGTTTTTCAAAAACTATAGGTCCCGCTTTTCGTATGGCCTACCTGCTACTTCCTAAGGAAAGGACGAAGGAGGATCTTAAGAAAATTGCATTTTACAGTTGTTCCGTTCCTGTTTTGGAACAATGTATACTGACAGAACTTTTACAAAGTGGGGAGTTTGAACGACATATTAATCGGGTGAAGAGAAGGAGAAGAAGTGATGCGTAGTAGAATAAAATTTTTTTGGTTTTTGCCCAAAGGATTTTTCTGTCTGCTTCTTGTAGCGGCAGGAATCTTTGCGCTGGATCGAGTTTTGAAAGAGAAAATCAATTGTGCAAAGGAGGAGGATTTTCCCAAAAAGCTGAAAGGCAGCAGAGGACTTGTGGAAATCCGAAGAGCGTTTAATCCCGGTTTTTCCATGGGACGCTTGGGCCGTCATCCGAAGCTCGTTAAGGCCTTGTCCGTTTTGGCAACCATTTTTCTTGCTTTTGCACTTCCCTATATGAGTTATACAATGGGAGACGCTTATCTTTTACAAAAGTACGGGATGGCGATGGTTTTGGGCGGTGCGATGTCCAATACTTACGATAGGGTACGCTATGGAAAAGTAACGGATTATCTGTATATCCGAATCAGTGTTTTAAAAAAGATGATTATCAATATTGGAGATATCGCTCTATACTTTGGCGGAATTCTTTATGCTTTAGGTTCTCTTATGTCCTGGATTAGGAATAGATAAATGAGAAAGTCATATTATTTATTTTAAAAAAAATTTCTTTTTTAAAATAAATAGTAGAAAAATGTCTATTCCTTTGTTATGATTATCTGACAAACACGAATAGAAATCGTGTTGCTTTTCTTTAAGGGGGAAAACGAAATGGATAGTTTATTTTTTGCCGTACCTGTTTTGGGTGTCTTAGGGCTTCTGTTCGCCTTATTCCAGGGACAGAAGATTCTGAAAGAGGATTCCGGAAATGAGAGAATGAAGGAAATTGCGAAGGCGATTGCAGAAGGCGCGGAAGCATTTCTTTTTGCAGAGTATCGGATTCTTCTTTTTTTTGTTTGCAGCTTATTTTTATGTATCGGTTTTGGAACAAAAAGCTGGCTTAGTGCTGTAGCCTTTATCTTTGGTGCATTGTTATCGACTCTTGCAGGATATTTCGGTATGCGCTCCGCAACATCGGCAAATGTACGAACTGCAGAGGCTGCAAGACAGTATGGAATGAAGAAGGCACTTTCCATTGCCTTTTCCGGCGGTTCCGTTATGGGGATGTGTGTGGCCGGATTCGGTATCTTCGGAATCGGACTTTTCTATATGCTGACAAAGGATGTGGGCGTTCTTTCCGGATTTTCTTTGGGAGCATCCAGTATTGCTCTTTTTGCCCGTGTGGGCGGTGGAATCTATACGAAAGCGGCAGACGTGGGTGCTGACCTTGTAGGTAAGGTGGAAGCCGGAATTCCTGAAGATGATCCCAGAAATCCTGCGGTAATTGCGGATAATGTAGGAGACAATGTCGGCGATGTGGCAGGAATGGGTGCAGACCTTTTTGAGTCCTATGTGGGGGCTTTGGTTTCCGCGATGACACTCGGCTTCCTTTTGGAAGGGAAGTCGATAGAGGGTGTTGCATTCCCCTTATTACTGGCAGGACTTTCTTTGCTTGCATGCGTTCTCGGAAGTATTTTGGTACTGACTCTCGGAGGAGATAATCCGAGTAAAGTCTTAAAGATGGCGAGCTATTCCTCCGCTGCTGCGGTTCTGATATTTGCCTTTGCCCTGTCTCAGTATTTCTTCCGGGATTTACATGCAGCTTTTGCTGTTACGGCAGGGCTCATTGCAGGGCTTGCTATCGGCGCAGTTACAGAGTACTACACTTCTTCCTCCTATAATCCTGTAAAAGAAATTGCAAAGCAGTCCGAAACCGGTCCGGCTACCAATATTATTTCCGGTATGGCCATCGGAATGCGCTCAACGGCAGTTCCCATTGTATTGATTTCCGTTGCGATTTTTATTTCTTATAGTGTTCTTGGACTTTATGGAATTGCACTCGCAGCAGTAGGTATGCTATCCACAACAGCTATTACAGTTGCGGTAGATGCGTATGGTCCTATTGCGGACAATGCGGGCGGTATTGCAGAAATGTCCGGCCTTCCGGAAGAAGTAAGATGTATTACTGATCAGCTCGACGCGGTTGGAAATACCACTGCTGCCATGGGGAAGGGCTTTGCGATCGGTTCCGCTGCCTTAACTGCTCTGGCACTTTTTGCATCGTATGCACAAGCGGTAGGCTTAAACAATATCAATGTTTTGGACAGCCGTGTTTGCATCGGGCTTTTCATTGGAGCTATGCTTCCGTTCCTTTTCTCCGCCTTTACGATGAGTTCCGTAAGTAAGGCAGCCTTTTCTATGATTTCCGAGGTAAGAAGACAGTTTAGAGAGAAGCCGGGCATCATGGAAGGAACAGAAAAGCCGGATTACAAAACCTGTGTCAGTATTTCCACAAAGGCGGCTTTGCGTGAGATGATTGTTCCCGGTGTATTGGCTGTTCTTGCTCCTTTGGGAATCGGATTATTGCTCGGTGCGGAGTCTCTTGGCGGTTTACTTGCCGGAGCCCTCGTTTCCGGTGTAATGATGGCTATCTTTATGTCCAACTCCGGTGGAGCATGGGACAATGCGAAAAAGTATGTTGAGGAAGGACACAACGGCGGAAAAGGCTCGGATACGCATAAGGCGGCTGTTGTAGGAGATACGGTAGGAGATCCGTTTAAGGATACTTCAGGACCATCCATCAATATTCTGATTAAGCTGATGACTGTTATCGCTTTGGTTTTCGCTCCGCTTATTGTAGCTGTAGGTGGGATTTTATAAAAAACACTTGAAGCTGTAAAAAACACAATTATATATAACTTTTATGCAGTATAGGTCTGAAATGGGGGAATAGGAGCCCACCGGTACTTGCGAAAAACAAAGGTAATGCGGTTTTTCGCTTAGTGTCCGTTGCGTGGCGAGGTTAGCGAGAGCGTGCTCCCCTTTCAGACCTATATTGTATATAAAGAAATATTTTATTTTTGTACCTTTTCTTTATATTTATCAAGAATATAGCAGATTGTATTCTTGATGCATTTGATTTATATTTTTATTCGGTTCTTATGGCATAGACAAAAGAATTCTTTGTTTTTTTAGAAATTATAGATAGAGAGTTGAAAGGAAAGGAAATGAACGTTTTTAATATCATTGGTCCCATTATGATCGGTCCGAGCAGTTCACACACTGCAGGAGCTGTACGGCTTGGGAGAGTAGTTAATAAAGTGGCGGGCAGCTCGGATTTCAAAGAGCTGGATATTGAGCTTTCCGGATCCTTTGCAAGAACCTATAGAGGGCATGGAACGGATAGAGCTTTACTTGCGGGGATTATGGGCTACCACAGTTACTCGGAAGAAATCAGGGATGCCTTGAAGATTGCGAAGGATAGAGGGATTGATTATCGTTTCATAGAGAATGATATTCCCGGGGCACATCCCAATACGGCGAGGATTCATTATACCTTGGCCGGTGGCGAAAAGGGGATAGTAGAAGGTGCCAGTATCGGTGGAGGAAATATCAGGGTGGATTCCATTAACGGAATGAGAGTGGACTTTACCGGGGACAATAATACAATTCTGGTACTTCACAAGGATAAACCCGGTGTGATTGCGGAAGTTACACATATTATGTATGAAAAATATAAGGATTTGAATATCGGAAACTTTCGTCTCAGCCGTCCGGAAAAGGGAGGAACGGCTCTTATGACGATAGAAATTGATCAAATCCCCCCTCAAGAGTTAATGGAGGATATAAACCAGCTTGAAAATGTGGAGCATGCTTTGCTGATTCGGGCAATTTAAAAAGAAAACAAGAGGATAAAATGATTAAATATACCAGTATAAAAGAGCTCTGCGATGCTGCAACAAAGCGGGGCATAAAAATCAGTGAACTTTGTCTGGAGGATCAGGCAGAAGAGATGCAGCTTCCTAAGGAAGAGCTTTACGCCATGATGGAGAAAAACTTTGATGTCATGGTGGAATCGGTTAAGAAAGGAAATGATCCGAATCTTCTTTCGACCTCGGGGTTGACAGGCGGTGAGGGCGCAAAGATGCTGCGGTATTCTGATAGGACGGGTGGAGGACTCTCCGGTAGCTTTATGACAAGAGCAATTGGACGGGCAATGTGTGTTTCCAATTGTAATGCGGCCATGGGGCGTATTGTAGCAACACCTACTGCAGGTTCCTGCGGCATTCTCCCGGGTTGTCTTGTCTCCATGTATGAGGATAAGGGATTTTCGAAGAGAGATGTTGTGATGTCTATCTTTACTGCCGGTGCCTTCGGAATGGTCATTGCGCAGATGGCGTCCATTTCCGGCGCAGAAGGCGGTTGTCAGGCGGAGTGCGGTTCGGCATCCGGGATGGCAGCGGCAGCTTTGGTTGAACTGATGGGAGGTAGTCCTGCTTCATGCGGTGATGCCTTAGGGATGTCTATCATAAATCAGATGGGTCTGGTCTGTGATCCGGTAGCCGGTCTTGTGGAGATTCCCTGCATTAAGAGAAATGTTTCCGGAGTAGTGATTGCACTTTCCAGTGCGGATATGGCTCTAGCTGGAATTGACTTAAAAATACCGGTTGATGAATGCATTGCTGCGATGAAGTCGGTTGGAGACAGTATGTCGGTAAATTTAAAAGAAACTGCACAGGGCGGTTTGGCGGACACTCCAACAGCAAGAGCTTTAAGAAAGAAAGTCTTCGGTGAGTAATATAGGAGTACAGTTTCACTATTCTGACTACTCAAGAGAGTGAAGTCGATGTAAAATAGATGGACTACTTTTTTTGGAGGAGAAGATGAGAAAATTTAAAATCGTATTTACTGTGTTGCTGTTTATTCTCTTATTACCCACATACGTTTATGCCTTGGATCGTTTTGTGACGGGAACCTATGGTAATGGAATACCTCTTTCCGGAAAAACGCTTGAAGAAGCAAAAGCATATTTGGAGGGAGAATATAGCCGGGATTATATCCTTTATATAAAAGGAAAAGACAAGACAGAACAGATTAAGGGTTCAGATATTGGATATCATCTTCAGGCTCCGACTAATTTGGCGCAGATTTTGCAAGACGAGACCGCGAAGGCTGTAACGGGAAATCCTGATGCCCGCTATGAGTATTCCTTGGAGGGAAGTTCTGCAACTTATGATGAAGGAAAACTGAATGAGAAGCTTAGTCAGTTATCCTTCCTAAAGAACAGAAAGAAAACAAGCAATGCCTATATTAAGAAGGATGGAAGCTTCAGTATCGTTCCGGAGCAGGAGGGAAATTCTCTGGACGAAGCGAAGTTTTTTGCCAATGTTCGTTCCGCCTTACAGCGTGGAGAGAACACTATCGATTTAAGTCAAAGAGGAATCTATGAAGAGCTTACTGTTCGAAAAGGGGACTTGGAAGCAAAGCTTGATGCGTTAAATCGTCTTCATTCCGTGGAGATTGTGACAGATGTATTGGGAAACAAGGAAAAGTTATCCGGAGACAGTCTTTATGAAATGGTTACGGGGATGAATGCTTCCGGTGTACAGTTTGATGAAGAAAAGGTACTGGCCTATGCGAACTATCTGGAAGGCAAGTATGGCAATCCGGGAAATACCGTTTCTTTCACTTCTGCCAGCGGAAAAGAAATTGCGATGCTTACACCCTACGCTCTTCACATCAATGTTGTGGCAGAAAAAGAAGCCTTAAAGCAGGCGATTTCTTCTTTCCAAAGTATGGAAAGAGAGCCTGTTTATGCCTATAAGCCTGCACAGTATGCACAACCTCAATTTGGAAATACCTTTTTAGAGGTGGATTTAACTTTACAGCATGTTTATTACTATGAAAACGGAAGTTTGGTTTGGGAGAGTCCGACGGTTACCGGTATGGTGGAAGCCGGCAGAGAGACCCCTTCCGGAGTATTTTTCTTAAGAGGAAAGGAAACCAATCGTATCCTTCGGGGTAGGTTAATTAACGGGAAGCCGGAATACGAAGCGCATGTGGACTACTGGATGCCGTTTAATGGCGGAATCGGATTACATGATGCTTCTTGGCGTTCTAAGTTCGGAGGGGATATTTATGTTAGGGGCGGTTCTCATGGCTGCATCAATCTTCCGAAGAACAAGGCTGCAGAGTTATACAATCGGATTCAGAAGGGCTGCCCGGTTGTTGTGCATCCGTAAAAAGGAGAAGAGAGAGTAGAGGGGCATATGAAGGAAAAGAATATTTTGCTGAGAAGGTACGTCGGTATGATTCTCGGTGTGCTCATTATTTCTGTGGGAATTGCCTTATTTAAGGAATCTCATTTGGGAAATGATCCGATTTCCGCATTAAATATGCGACTTGCGGAAATTTTTGGGATTTCCTTGGGGCTACAGAATCTGTATGCAAATATTATTTTCCTCATTATTCAGATTTTTTTTGGAAGAAAATACATTGGTGCCGGAACCTTTGCGAATGGCATACTTGTAGGCTATGCAGTAAGTTTCATTTATGGAATTCTTGTGAAAAACTTTGGTTATGCAGAGCAATACGGCATTATTGTGCAGATAGCATGGGCTCTGATTGCCGTTGTTGTGACTTCTTTAGGTGTATCTCTTTATCAAACCGCAGATCTTGGAGTTGCGCCTTATGACTATTTATCTTTAGGCCTTCGAGATAAGACGAAAAAGCATTATTACGGTTGCAGGATGTTTACAGACGGTATTGCGGCCCTTGCCACCTACTTATTGGGCGGTCTGGTAGGACTGGGAACATTACTTTCCGCTCTTTGCTTAGGACCGGTTATTCATTTCTTTGATGTCCATATTTCGGAGAAAGTCATCGGATATACTCCGCAAAGTGAAAAAGAGGAAGAACAAAGAGATAGTTCAAAATAATTATATAAAATAGACTGAATGTCAGAAAATTGTAAAAAACATGGTATGAAATCGATAGAACTTGGCTTTCTTCGTAAGAATGTGTCAGTGAATCTTCATACTGTGTTTTTATTTTGGTCATATCTTCTCCCTAAGATTTAAACTCGTATCAGGTTATTCAGCTTTTCTTTTTTATAATTTGTAGAAGTATACGATATTTTGTTGCGACGGGGTGTTCGATTACTGCATTGGAAACAAGATGCAGTTTGGAGATAAGAAGTCAAAATTACAAAAGAAGAAAAGCACTCAAGACTGTTTAGTTATTTAAAAAAATAGACTCGAGGAAGCAAAAAGGAGATTTTATGCAAAAAGTAAATGCTAGTTTTCGAACAACAGGGGCAGACCCCAAAAAGCTTGGAGAAAAGAAGGGATTTACTTCCTTCATTCATAATACAAAAAAAGGAGTACTGACTTTGGGGATCAGTGTTTTTGCACTTTCGTCGATTCCCGCATTTTCTTCCGTTGCAGCACCGAATGCGGCTGAAGAGGATATATTGGTTTTCAGTGATGAAGGAGAAATTGTTTCGCAGAATGATCAGACTGTAGAATTATTTACTTCCGATGTTTTAAGCGGAGATACGCAAAGCAGAAGTCAGCAGGTTGTGGATTATGCTATGCAGTTTCTCGGACGTCCGTATAAATACGGCGGAGTAAGCTTACTGAACGGTTCCGATTGTTCCGGTTTCCTGATGGGGATTTTCGGACATTTCGGTGTCTCCCTTCCTCATTCTTCTGCAGAAATTCGCTCTGTGGGGGCAAATGTAGGTGGATTGGAAAATGCAATTCCGGGTGATGTTTTGGCCTATTCCGGTCATGTTGGAATTTATCTTGGGAATGGGTTGATGCTTTCAGCGTTGAATTCTCGATCCGGTGTAACCATTCAGTCTGCTACGTATAAGCCTATAAAATCCATTAGAAGGCTTGTATAAAAAACATTTTATTAAAATTTAATAGAAATAATCAATAAAGTAGGCTTTTTGCTCCGACATATGATATAAATAGAATGCAATTCCCTAGTAGTAGGAACTTGTGTGATAGAAGGAGTTACTGCAAGAGCAGAACTTAAAAAATGCGACAAAAAGCCCCGGGATCCTGATATATCAGAACTCCGGGGCTTTTTGTCTTTTGTAAAGTCCTTACTCTTTTCTGAATATCTCTTACAGTTCTCCCCTTACTCTTGCCATTTTTCCTTCCTCCCGCTACTCTAGGAGAGTAGAAAATTGGAGGTGAGGATGAGTTTGCCAGAAAGAAAAAACAGGTTAATTCCTGCGCTACAAAAAAAGAGTAAGAAGCTTTGCTTGCTTGCTATTTCAGCAGTGCTTTTTATGAACTTAAGTGTAAGACCGGCATTTGCGGTTGGCCCGGGAGATGCTCTTGGAAGTGCATCCAAGAGTACGGCAAATACAGGGAATATGGATTACTCCGGATGGTATGGCTATACAAATCAGGACGGATCGGATCTTCTTTACCTTGAAAAAGGAACGGAGGTTTCCAAATTCCAAAATGAAACAGGAGATATTGATTGGAATGCGGCAAAAAAAGATGGATTAGACTTCGTTATGGTGCGCCTTGCTTATGGAACAAAAGAAGATGCTTATTTTGATGTGAATGTAAAAGGTGCGCAAAAAGCAGGAATAAAGGTTGGTGTTTATCTTTGTTCCACGGCGAAAAATATGAACGATGCCATGGCGGAGGCGGAACTGACTTTAAAAAAGCTACAGCCCTACAAGCTGGAATATCCGGTGGCCTATGATCTTGAAGTAGCATCCATGCTTTCCGATGGGCTTAGTAGGGAAGACCTGACCGCTATGGTGAATGCCTACTGTAAGAAGGTGCAAAATGCAGGCTTTATTCCTATGGTTTATGCAAACCGTACTTGGCTGACCAAGTATATGAATCTGTCAAAGATTCCTTATGATATTTGGTTTGCGGCATACCCTGAAAATCAGATTTATGTTCCGGTAGAAGGCAGTAAGACTACAATCTGGCAGTCCAGCGAAAAGGGTGTAGTAAAGGGAATTAAGGGAAAGGTCACGACGGAATTTTCCTGGAAGGTATACGGCGGGGGTAATCCGTCCCAGAAGAATGCAGGAAAGCAGATTGGTGGAAATAATTCCGGCTTGAATGGAACTGCGAATTCTTCATCCTCTAATCCTGTATCCAATCCGTCTTCCGCGTCATCGAGTCCATCCGGAAATTCTGCAAATAGCACGGATGGAACCATTGTTTCCAGTGAGGGACCGGGAAGAACTGCAACTACGGTAGAAAACGGCTGGGTACAAGGAGTGCCCGGACAATGGAAATATATTGAGAACGGAAAAGCGAGCACAGGTTGGAAATTGGTGAACGGCGTTTGGTATTTTATGGATGAACAAGGCATCATGAAGACCGGTTGGCTCTTAAATAACAATGTCTGGTATTATCTTAAGGACTCCGGGGCTATGGCTACGAATTGGCAGTATATTAACGGAAAATGGTACTGGTTAAACCAAGACGGTGCGATGCGTACAGGATGGAAATACATCAACAATGTATGGTATTATATGGAGGACTCCGGTGCGATGCTGGAGAACACCGTGAGAAACATCGACGGGATAGATTATCGTTTTGATGTATCCGGTGCTTGGTTACCTTAATACGAATTAAAGTAAGAATTCTTTCTTCAATATAAGCTGTAATACCTGGTCTTTTGAACGAGAAAAAGCAGGATTTAACAGGCTTATAGAAAGAGAGGCGGGATACGAAATTCTATATTTTGATGGAAGTAGTCGAAATATATAGAAGAGAAACATACAATGCGGTGTCAAAAAGAACACCCTTTAAAATCAAAGGAGCGTTATGATGAAAAAGAGAATCCTATTTTTGACTGCAGTGCTATCCGGATTGTTAGCTTTCCCTGTTTTTGCAGAACAGATGGTAGGAAGGGTACAGATTGATATCAGTCCGAGTGAGGATGTAGAGCTCGCATCGGGAGAAACATATTTTAAGCCGGAAGCGGTTGCACTGGACAGTGGTTATGAAGTCAGCGGATTTTCTGTGGACGGAAAACAGAACAGTGTCAAAAAACCCTATACCTATACTATTTCTGTAAAGCCGGAAAGTGGACACAGCTTTGATTCTTCTACAGTTGTGGAAGTACGCGGTGCTTATGAGATGGCAGTTGTTGAGAAAAGTAAGAACAGCATCAAGATTAAGGCAAATGCCTATCCCTTCTATGTTTTGAAGGAGCCGGCTAATTTTAGTACCAATGAAACGACTTACAGTTGGGACAGGGTACAGTATGCAACAGGCTATGACATCTTGGTATACTACAACAATAAAAATGGAGATGAAAAGATTGCAAAGAAGCATAGTAATTCTCCAAAGATCAATATCAATTCTTTTAACCAGAGCGGAAAGGAATTCGATCATATTGCCGTTCGTGCCGTTTATGATAAGAATGACAATATGAAGCAATATTTTGCGAGCTCTTTGTATGTGGATTCCAGCGGAAGTCCCGAGAGTCCGGACGGAGAAGATGACGAATATATTTTTAACCTGATTACCCTGAAGGCAAGCGGAATCTCCAAGGGAAGCTTTAAGGAGTACAGTGCAAAGGGAAAGAAGAAAAATAAGAATCAGAAGCAAAATGACAATAAAAAGAGAGCATCCGATCTGCACAACGGAAATCAGGCGGATCCAAATGCAAAGGGTCCCGGAGAAGGTGTTGTTGGCTGGCGCCAAAATGGTGCGGACTGGTATTATGAGGTAAATGGAAGGCTCGCACAGGGCTGGCAGCAGGTGAACAATTCCTGGTTCTATTTTGATAATCAGGGAAAGATGCAGACCAACTGGATGAAGCTGGGAGATAGCTGGTACTTCCTAAACGGAGATGGTGTGATGCTGACCGGCTGGCAGGAAATTAACGGAAAATGGTACTACTTTGACACGGATGGAGAGGCTGCCGGAAAGATGGCAAGCTCTTGGAGGCTCTTAAATGAACAGTGGTATTATTTCGATCTCCAAAACGGAGAGATGAAAACCGGTTGGCAAAATATTGCGGACAAATGGTATTTCTTTAATCTCAATGACACGGGATTCCCGGTCGGTGCAATGGAAAAGAATACTGTGAAAGACGGATATAGCATTGATGCCAACGGAGTAATGCAGTAGTAAAAGAAAGTATATAAAAGTAATTGTTTATAATATAGAGAAAATGAATTATTGATAATCAGAAAATGAATTATTGGTAATAAAGTAAATGCATTATTGATAATCAAAAGGAATCTAGATAAGGAGTTTTAATGAAGAAAAGATTTGGTAGTATGGCGATTGCCATCGGGCTTTGCTTTGCTTTGGCAATTCCTGCGTTTGCAGATGAGAATAGTACAGGCACTTTATATGCAAATGCGAATACGGCGGCAAATGTAAGCCAAAATAAGAGTAGTAGCGGGAATGCACCGATTTATGTTCGAAACGGAGAGAGCACACCGACTTATACCGATTCTACGATTGGACTTGGCGGTGCGAAAATTATCATGTTTAAAGGAAATGAAAGTGGTCAGCAGATTAGTATTGTGATTGAAAGCAATGACGGTCAGTTGATTGTTGTGGACGGAGGTTTAAAGACCAATGCTCCCTATCTTTCCAAGTATATCAAGAGTAAGGGCGGAAAGGTTGCAGCATGGCTTCTCACACACCCGCATGAGGATCACGTCGGGGCACTTTCCGTTATTCTGGAGCAGCAGAAGGTGGCTGGACATCCGGATTTTTATGATATTGATCCGGGGCAGATTTACTTCAGTTTCGCACCCTATTCCTTCTATGAACAATATGAGCAAGGCTACAGACTGCCGATGATTAAGGAAGTTATGGAGGATCTTGCTGCGTATCCTGCAGAAAAGAAGCATGAGAATTCCGAAAGAGGAACAACATTTTCCTATGGAAATGTATCGGTGGAAATCTTAAACACAGCGTATTCCATTCCAATCGATACCGGAAATAACAGTTCTATATGCTATATGATTACAATAAACGGGAAGAAGCTTTTGATTACAGGAGACCTTCCCTATGAAGCGGCAGGAAAGCTCTTAGAGGAGCTTCCACCGGAGAAGCTGAAGGCGGATATTGTGCAAATGGCACATCACGGCCAGCATGGAGGCAGCTTCGCTTTCTACAGTACAGTTGCTCCCAAGTATGCGCTTTGGCCAAGCTCCAAGGAACTTTGGGACAAGCGGAAGGATGCTTTCACAGAGGATCAGGAGACCTATACTATCGCATTGACTAAGTTTTGGACCAATAAGCTTGGTGTAGAAAAGAATTTTGTTATGGCGGACGGAAACTGGATTTTGGAGTAAGTTCTATCGTGTTTTACGAGTCGGATTTTTCATTGCATTTTCAGGAAAAGACCGATATACTGATTTCGATATCTGCAGCTAAAAGGGCAGTGGAGAAGGCTTCACTCCGTTTTTATGAAAGGAAAAAGCTATGGATCAGTGGAATATAGAGAATTTAAAGGATAGGGCAAGAAGGCTTACAGAAGAAGCAAAAAGTATCAGCACCGACTTACAGTATGCTCTTAAGCTGAAGGATAAGCGGAAAGAAGATGATGTGACAAAAAAGATTTGTATCGCATGCGCCATCATTAGTGGAATTATTCTGTTTTGTGGATTGGCTTACTGCGTTTATCGTTTCTTGGCTCCGGATTATCTGGAAGATTATGATGACTATGAGGATGAAGAAGACGAAGACATTGCTGACGAGGACTGATTTTTTAAAAAGCGAATCCTTAGTCTGAAGTATAATGAAGAGCAGTATCGTTTTTAAGCTTTAAGAGTAGCAAAGGAGGCAGGCTTGCCTCCTTTTCTTAAGTAAAAGGAGGCAAGCCATGAACTGGTGTAGTAATCAAGAGCGTTGCGGGGGATGTTATTATCAGGAAATTCCCTACGAAGAAGAGCTAAAGATAAAAGAAGAAGAAATCCGTTCTCTCTTTGCGCCGCTTGTTATGGGAGATTTTCCCTTTGAGGGGATTATTTCTTCCCCTAAAAAAGAAGCTTACCGCAATAAAATGGAGTTTTCCTTCGGGGACCAGGAGAAAGACGGTCCTCTTTGCCTGGGGCTGCATCAGAAGCGGAGCTTTTTTAACATTTTAAATACGGAAGACTGTCGGCTTCCTCATCCGGATATGGGGAAAATACTACTTGCCACAAGAGAGTATTTTTTGGATAAGGGAGTAGGATATTTTCACAAGAAAAAACATGAGGGGTATCTAAGACATTTACTCATTCGAAGAGGAGAGAAAACCGGAGAGATTCTGGTTTCTTTGGTGCATAATTTATTTGCTGAAAAGTCATTTTCAGAGCAAGACATATTGCAAAGTTTAGCTGTAAAGAATGTAAGACAGGAGAGCGAGGAAAACTGTGTCATCGAGACAGGTGGGGAAGCAGAGAGTATACAGGATAAGAAGACTTTTATTTCTGAAGAAGCTCTTTTAAAAGGCTGGTGTGAAAGTCTTCTTTCTTTGGAAAAAGAAGGAAAACTGGAAGGGCATTTTGCGGGAATACTTCATACAAAAAACGAGAGTTTGGCGGATGCAGTAGTAAATCAAGGAACGGAGATTCTTTATGGGAAGGACTATTTTTATGAGGAGCTTCTAGGTTTGAATTTTAAAATCACTCCCTTTTCCTTTTTTCAGACCAATAGCCTTGGCGCGGAAAAGCTGTATGAGAAGATTCGAGAATATGCGGATTTATCGAATACAGCAGTTGAAAAACCGCTTATATTTGACCTCTATTCGGGCACTGGGACGATTACGCAGCTTATGAGCGAGGTTGCGAAAGAGGCCTACGGTGTGGAAATTATAGAGGAAGCAGTAGAGTCTGCCAAAGAGAATGCGAAGGAAAACGGAATTGAAAACTGTCGCTTTATTGCGGGAGATGTATTAAAGGTTTTAGAGCAAAATAAGGCCGCTATGAATCAGAGTGGGGATATAGCGGAGGGGAATAGCGCAGATAAAGAAGAAAACGGGAATATACTTCCCCGGCCGGATTTTATCGTTGTGGACCCGCCAAGAGACGGAATGCACAAGAAGGCTTTGGAATTGATTATTCGTTATGGAGTTAACAGACTTATTTACGTGGCTTGTAAGCCGAAGAGTTTAGCAAGAGATTTAGAGCCTTTGCAGGCTGCAGGATATAGGGTAAAAAGGCTTTGTGCAGTGGATATGTTCCCAAGAACCAATAATGTTGAGGCTGTATGCTTACTGGAAAAGCAACTGTGATTCTCAAATTGATTAAGTAAAGGAATATTATAAAGGATAGAGAGAGGAGTAAAATGGAAGAAATACATAATGAAGAGAGAGGCGAGAGAAGAAATTCGAATCGATCCTATAAAAGGAAGAAGCAAAGTATTGTTCATTATCTGATTCCTACTGTGCTATTTATTTCCATGCTTGTATTCGGCGGTCTGTTTCTGCGCGACTTCTTAGAGTATAAGGCTGCAAATGATGAGTATGCACAACTGGAAGAACATATCGTTGTGGAAGAAGAACCGAAAGAGGATAATAAGGGAGATGCAACGCAGGAGTCGGAAGCGGCAAAAGAGAAGATTGATTTTTCTCATCCGAAGTTTCAAATTGACTATGATGCTTTGACAAAGATTAACAGTGATTTTTCCGCCGTGATTTATATTCCTGCACTGGGCATTAATTATCCTGTAGTACGCAGTAAGGATAATGAGGATTATCTTCACAAAACTTTTGAAGGAAAGAGCAATTTTGCCGGTGCCATTTTCTTGGATTACAACGCTAACGGCAACTATGACCAGAGTAATACCTTCATCTTCGGTCACAATATGAAAAATGGATCGATGTTCGGTAAGCTGAAGTATTTCCTGAAGGAAGAAGGTTTGGTAAATACAAATCCCTATATCTTCTTGTGCAGACCGGACGGTATTTATCGTTATCGTATCTTCACTTACTATTTAACCACAACCTCGAGCGAAATTTACAATGACTTCGAGGGAGATGACGGCTATGACAGCTATATCCACTTGGTAACGAGACTCTCTTCTTATAAGGATTATCAAGAAGGAATTGTAGACTTCTCGACGCGTCCCAAGCT
The DNA here is from genome assembly GCF_000238055.2 of Oribacterium parvum ACB1. Taxonomy (GTDB): domain Bacteria; phylum Bacillota; class Clostridia; order Lachnospirales; family Lachnospiraceae; genus Oribacterium; species Oribacterium parvum. The sequence continues at coordinate 772,491 of NZ_KE148312.1, read as the reverse complement.
TTTGACACTTTCAACCTGCTCAGGACCGGCCGGTGGACAGCAGCGTTTTATAGTACAGGGTGCTTTGGAAGAAATTTACTAATTTTTGTATTGGTATAAATGAGAATATAAATATTACTCAATTTTAGTAGATTTCTTAAATCTTCTTATTTGCTTTATTTTCAGGGAAATGTACAAATAAAGAAAAGGTCCATTTTTAAAGAAGTGATTTTTAAAAGAATGTTTAAATTTATAGAAAGATAAGTGGGTATAGAATAAAACTATAACAAGGCATATAGAAAAGGAATTAGACAGGCTTCAAAAAGACAGTTATAATCCCCCAATATTCACAGTATTTCCGAGTGTACTAAGAGACTGTGAGTAGAGAGGGATTATTTTTTGGGGAGTGTTATGGTCTTTATAAGAGGAAGACGCTTTTAAAGGAAGATGAAAAAAGACCGGACAGGAAGACAGTATAGATAGAGCCGGAGGAAAAAATGGCCATTATTGAATTAAAAAATATAATAAAAATCTTTCCTTCGGAGAAAGTCGGGGAAGGCGTTCACGCAGTTAGGGATGTCAGTGTAAGCATTGAGGAAGGGGATATCTTCGGTATTATCGGATACTCCGGCGCGGGTAAATCCACCTTGGTTCGTTGCATCAATCTCTTGGAAAAACCGACAAGCGGAGAGGTTATCGTAGAAGGGAAAAACATTACCGGCTATTCGGAAGTAGAGCTCAGAGCTGTACGACGAAGAATGGGTATGATTTTCCAGCATTTCAACCTTTTGAATTCTGCGAATGTGTTTGAAAATGTAGCAGCACCGCTTAAAAATCAAAGAAGATTCAGTAAAGAAGAAATAGAGGAAAAGATAGCAGAACTGAAAAAAGATTCTTCTCTTTCTCAAAAAGAAATCAAAGAGAAGGAAAACACCCTACTTAAAAGCAATAAGAAACTTTCCGGAAAAGAAATAAAGGAAAGAGTGGAGGAAATGCTTCGACTGACAGGCTTGGAAGACAAGGAAAAGGCCTATCCCTCACAGCTATCCGGAGGACAAAAGCAAAGAGTGGCCATCGCAAGAGCCCTGGTGGGAAGACCTAAGATTCTTCTTTGCGATGAGGCAACTTCCGCATTGGATCCGAATACCACAACGCAGATTATCGAACTGCTCCGCTCCTTACAGGAAAAGCTGAAGCTTACGGTAGTGATGATTACGCACCAAATGGAAGTGGTGAAAAGCATTTGCAATAAAGTAGCCGTGATGGAGGAAGGAAAGATAGTAGAGGAAGGAAGCCTTGTTGAAGTATTTTCCGAACCGAAGTCCAGTATCACGAAGGAGTTTCGTGAGAAAACACTTTACCGAAAGGAAGCGATTGCCCTTGCGGAGAAGAACAAGAGAAATCTCTATGAACTTACCTTTATTGGAGAGAAGGCCAATGACCCGGCTATCATGGATCTGGTTCGAAACTACCCCGTGGAAGTATCCATCCTCTTCGGCAATATCGAAATTCTTTCGGGTGTCCCCTTTGGAACTCTTACAATCGATATGAAGGGAGAGGGAAAGGACATTTTGGACGCGGTAGCCTATCTAAAGAGCAGAGAAATCAAGGTAGAAGAGCTTGGCGGGCAAAAGCTTGCAGGGCAAAAGTTTGATGGAGAACACCCTTTACGAGGGGAGGAATCTGTTAGCAGACAGAGTCCGGATAACGCTCTAAAGCCGGAGGAGGAAGATAAGGAGAGAAAGGAGGACAGAATATGGAATGGCTAAACAGTATATTTCCGAATGTAGCAAAGCTTTGGCCCTATATTGTGAAATCCTTGAATGAGACGCTTATCATGGTCAGCATTTCCGGTGTCTTTGCGGCACTGCTCGGCGTTCCCTTGGGCATCGTCCTTGCGGTAACAAAGAAGGGAGAGCTTTTATCCTTTCCGCCGCTTTACTCCATTCTTTCCAAGATTGTGAATACGGTGCGTTCCATCCCGTTCGTCATCTTGATTGCATCCATACCTTGGCTTGTTCGTGCCATTGTAGGGACGACAATAGGAATGAAGGGAGCCATTGTTCCTCTGATTATTGCCTGTATCCCCTTTATGGCGAAGCAGACAGAGCTTGCGCTCCAAAGCATTGACAAGGGAGTGATTGAGGCATACCGCGCAATGGGATTTTCGGAAATCGCTATCATTTTCAAAGTCATGCTGAAGGAAGGATTTTCCGCCATCATTCAGGCGGTGACCATTATGCTGGTCGGTCTTATCAGTTATTCGGCGGTAGCCGGATCGGTAGGCGGCGGCGGACTCGGAGACTTTGCCATCCGTTACGGCTATGGGCAAAATAAAACCGATGTTATGTTTTTAACGATAGTCATCATGCTTGTCATGGTGTTCTTTGTACAATGGGTGGGGGACAGCTTAAGTAAGCTGGTAAGCCATCGATAACTAAGGTATCCGACATTTCGATAGGAGAAAATTTATTGACTGCAAGTTGTTTCTAAAATAGGGTAGATTTGCAGAGAAATAAAAGCTTATCGCGGATGAAGATATAGAATATAAGTTTAGAGGAGAGAGGATTATGAAAAAAAGATTTTTAGCATTAGGACTTACTGTAGCACTTGCTGCAGCATCTTTAGCGGCATGCGGCGGTGCAAGCACAAAGACTACAGAGAAGAAAGCGGAGGCAGGAACAGAGAAAAGCAGTGAGAAGGCAACAGAAGCTGCAAAGGAAGAAAAGGCGGATTCCGGGGAGCTTCGCACCTATAAGCTCGGTGTAAATGGCTCCGACCATGAGGAGTGGGAGAAGGCAAATGAGCTTCTTCAGAAAGACAATATTAAGCTCGAGATGGTAGAGTTCAGCGATTATGTTAAACCGAATGAAGCTTTGGAGGATGGCGAAATTGATTTAAATGCTTTCCAGACCGAGATTTATTTCAATAACTTTGTGAAGGAGAGAGGCTATACCGATTTGGGAATTCTTGCTTATACACAGGTTGCGCCGATGGGAATTTACTCTTCCAAGTATAAGAGCTTGGACGAGGCAACAGGTCACTTAATCATTGCTATTCCGAACGATGTAACTAATGGAGGAAGAGCACTGAAGTTCCTTGAGAAGAACGGTTTCCTGACCTTGAAGAAGGAAGCGGGACTGACTCCGACCGTAATGGATATCGAAAAGTACAACAAGGATGTGGAGATTGTGGAAATGGTAGCTACTCAGATTCCGGCTTCTCTTCCCGACTTATCCTTTGCCTGCATTAACAACGGTGTAGCGAAGGATGCAGGCTTAACTCTTAAGAACGATGCCATCGTTTATGAGGATTACAAAGAGCCGGATATGAAGAATTACTGGAACATCATTGCGGCTAAGAAGGATCGTATTGAGAGTGAAGACTTCCAGAAGATTAAGAAGGCTTACAACTCCGATGAAGTAAAGCAGGTTATCTTAGAGCACTATGACGGACAGTCTATCCCGGTTTGGGACTAAGAAGAAATTCTATGTTTAGAGTATTGAGGGTTCGATGAAACCTGAGGAGGAGCTTTGCTCCTCCTATTTTTAAAAGAAGAAACGGAGGGAAAAAATATGGGAAAGCAAGGAATAGAAGAAGCGCGGCTTTCGGATAGGGAAGAAAAAATTGCAAAAAAAGTAGAGAAAGAAGGGAAGCTCTTTCAGGACCTGGCACTGGCTATTCACAAAAAACCGGAGGTTAGTAACTATGAGTTTTTTGCGTCGGAAGAGTTGTCGAAGACGCTTTCCTCCTTCGGTTTTTCTGTGGAGATGCCTGCAGCAGGACACCGGACCGGATTCGCGGCAAGTTATAAGAGTAAGAAAAAGGGACCGGTTGTAGCGTTCCTTGCGGAATATGATGCCTTGGAGGGCCTGGGACACGGTTGTGGGCACAACCTTTTCGGAACGACTGCCTCTCTTTCCGCTGTTGCTCTTAAAGAAGTGATTGACGAAGTGGGCGGTGAAATCCGTGTTTACGGGACACCTGGAGAAGAAGGAGGCGAGGAAGGCTCTGCAAAAGGCTCTTTTGTGAGAGAGGGTTATTTTAAAGATGTGGATTTCGCTCTTTGCGCCCACCCGGCGGATGAGCACAAGAGGACCGGAAGAAACCTGGGCTGTGTTCCGGTGGACATCGAGTTTTGGGGAAAGTCCGCCCATGCGGCAGGAGAGCCGGAAGAGGGAATCAATGCCTTGGATGCACTCATTCAGACCTATAATTCCATCAATGCTTTAAGACAGCATTTGACCGATGATACCCGAATTCATGGCGTTATTCTTTCCGGCGGTACCGCTCCGAATGTCGTACCGGACTATGCCCATGCGAAATTTTATCTCCGCACCAGTGCAAAGCCGAGCCTTGAGGCCTTATATAAGAAGGTGGAAAATGTTGTGGCCGGCTCCGCCCTTTCTATGGGAGCGAAGGGAAGGATGAAGGCTTATCAGAATTGGGTGGAAAATATAGTGCCTACCCCTTCCTTTGATGACCTCTATGAGAAGCATTTGAACCGCTTTGGTGAGAAGTTTACTCCCTGTGATTGGAAGGCACTGCAAATGGGATCTTCCGATGTGGGAAATGTTTCGCAGGTGGTGCCTACCATCCAGCCGAGCATTTGCATCAGCAAAAAGAAAATTCCGGCACACAGCCCCGAATTTGTGAAGGCATCCTGCTCGAGCCTTGGTCTTGCATCTATTTTGCTCGGTGCCAAGGTCTTGGCCTTTACTGCTCTTGAGCTTCTGGAGCAGCCGGAGATCTTGAAGAAAATCAAGGCGGAACATAAGGAACAGGTAAAGAGACAGCTGGAGTTTTAGGAGGCTTAGGATATTTGTTATGCTATTTTTCTAAAAAGAGATGCTAAAGAGATACTACAAAGATATTAGAGACATACGATTCTTTTCTTAGAAAGAGAGTCTTTTACCTAAAAAACACTGTACAATCCCAATAAACAGGGAAGTACAGTGTTTTTTACGCGTAATCTGAGCGAAGCACATAACATCTTATTCTGTATGCGTAATGGGAATACTGCCTGTGATGTCTTATTTGCAACAGGTAAAATACGAAAAGATTATATTCTTTTTTCAACTTATTGTCTTCACTTAAATTAACTGAAACTCTTTCAAGAGAGATTTTCTATAGGATTTATCTTTGGAAGCTTTGGCGAGGTCATCGATACGTCCTTCTTCGACCAAGATTCCCATCAATTTAGCCATGGTGTCCTCACTTTTTTCAAGTCCTTCAGCTAGACCCTTAGCCATTCCTTCCTCTGTTCCTTCTTTTTTCCATTGTCTCTTTAAACGATCATAGTATGTAGTCATGACTTTTTCGTCTCCTTTCTCTAAGTTCTCTGCAATTTTTAGCTTTGAAACCCTCTTGGCAAGTATTTTTGAATGCATTTTTTTAGGATCCGCAGTATAAAAATCTTCTATCAACTTACCTAGCTCATTACTGCTACTTTTACTGGTATTCACATAGATAATATTTGTTTGGTCCGGAAAAACTGCTCCGGATTCTTTTATGATTCGGGAAATGTGATAGATTTGTTTATCCCCTTTCAAAATATCTCGACCACAAATAAATATAACATAGCTTTCCGGTAAATAATCAAAAGATTTTCCTTTTTTAGAAATATTCATATCAATAAGTCCGGAATGATAGCGTGCTCGTTTTGGGCTGGCACCTAGAGAGTCATTTTGGAGTTCGATATTGTAAATGGTTCCCTTTTTATCCGTACAAAGGCAATCAAGAACCAAAGAGCGTCCTTCCAAGTTCTTTAAATCGCTTTGAATACTTTGGCTTTTCACCCTTAGTTCCGGTTTTTCCAAAATGGTTTGGAGAATAAATTCCGTGCATTTTACATCCTTTAAAACAACTCGCATAAAAATATCGTCCATGAGAATAAGTTCGGCTAAGAACCTTCGCTTTAAATCCAGTTCTGTGGAGAATTTTAAATTGCTACTCTTTTTAGACATAGAACAGCTCCTTTCAAAAAGGATAGAATGAGAATGATAGTAGTGAAAATAGAATAGTATAGAGCTATAGAATTCTTGCTACCCATTATACCAAGGGTGTTAAAAATCTCCTATACTCTATATTCGGATATGGTTTTGAGCGAAGGGGTGGGGATTGACGGAAAAAACAATGAAGAGGCTCTTTACTTCTTCTTGTTTGAGTTGTAAAAAGTGCTATAATTATATCAAATAAAAACAAAATAATAATGAAAAATGCATAAAAAACAATGAGTATGCAACTAAATTAATAGGGTTGCTTATACTGAAACAGAGAACAGGAATTTGTAGAATTATGCGAAGCGGTTTAGAACTTTGGGCGAAAAAGAAAGAAAAGGATGGCATTTTTTACTGGCTGTCTTTAAAGCAACATCTGGAAGACACAAGGGAGATAATGGGACTTCTATGGGAACACTGGCTTTCAGAGGGACAAAGAATATATATTGCCAATTCCATGAAGATAGAAGAAGATGCCGCGAAATCTTTGACCATGTTAATTGGGGCAATACATGATATCGGAAAGGCTACCCCGGCCTTTCAGATTCAAAAAGGATTTCAAAATTCTGAGGATTTGGACCTGCTTTTGATGGAGAAACTGGAACGGGAAGGTTTTTCCGGAATCAAAGACTTGGAGCTAACAGATCGAGGGAAAACTCCCCATGCCTATGCAGGAGAAGTAATTTGCCGTTTAGCGGGTATCAACAGAGGAATTGCCTCTATCATAGGAGCCCATCATGGAGTTCCTATGAAGGAAAACTATAGTCTTATGTCCTTTGTTGAAGCTTATACTGCCAACTTTTATCAGGAAGAAAAAGAAGATTCTCCAATATGCAAAAAATGGAAAGCGACACAAGAGGAGCTACTTTCCTGGGCATTAGAGAGCTGCGGTTATAAAAATGTAGAGGATCTTCCTAGATGTCCCAAACCGACGCAACTCTTACTTTCCGGACTATTAATTATGGCGGATTGGATAGCCAGTAATGAGGAATATTTTCCTTTATTTTCTTTACAGAATGAAGTTGACCATGAGTTGGATGATGCTACAGTAAATCAAGAAGATAGGAAGAAAGAAGGAACACAAATAAGTGAGAGGGTGGAATCGGCCTGGCTAAAATGGACGCAGAATCAAACATGGGAAGCGACGCAGCTTTTTGATGCAAAACAGGCTTATCAGAATTCCTTTCACTTTATGCCTAGAGACTTTCAAGAAAAAGTTTTTACAGAGATTGCTGGGGCTGAGGACATCGGCTTAGTGATTCTTGAGGCGCCCATGGGCTGCGGAAAAACAGAGGCGGCTTTAATGACTGCGGAACAATTGGCGGGAAAGCAGCAATGTGCCGGAGTTTTCTTTGGATTGCCCACCCAAGCCAGTTCCAACGGCATTTTTCCGAGAGTGGAGTCTTGGGTAGATTCCCTTGGGCAAGAAAATCAAGAGAAATTATCTCTTCGCCTATCTCATGGAAAGGCAGCTTTAAATGAAGAGTTTCAAGCATTGTCCAGAAACTACTGCGATGGAATAGATTTGGACGGAGAAAAAACGCAGTATGTGTATGTGAATGAATGGTTTTCCGGGAGAAAGAAAGCCATGCTGGATGATTTTATAGTAGGAACTGTAGATCATTTACTCCTTATGGCTTTAAAACAAAAACATCTTATGCTTCGGCATTTGGGATTTAGTAAAAAGGTTGTCATCATTGATGAGGTGCACGCCTATGATGCCTATATGGGGCAGTACCTCTACATGGTTTTACAATGGCTTGGAGCCTATAAAGTGCCAACCATTATCTTATCCGCGACCTTACCTATAGAACGAAGAAAAGACCTGATGAAGTATTACTTGAAAGGTAGAGGAATCAAAGAGAAGGATATAGGAAATTTTGATTTCCTTAAGACAGAAAGCTATCCCTTACTTACCTTTAGCAAAGGAAGTGAGGTTGAATCTTTTTCAGACTTTCAAGAAGAGAAAGAAAAAAAGGTTACGCTTTATCAGCTGGACGAAGAGAATTTAGTAGATACCGTAAAGAGTCTTGGTAAGAATGGAGCGGTCATAGGCATTATTGTAAATACTGTTGGGAGGGCGCAGAGAATCACAAAAGATTTATTAGGAGCTTTTCCGGAAGAAGAAGTCCATCTTTTACATTCTCGATTTATCGACACGGATCGCATAAAAAAAGAAGAGGAATTACTCAAAAAAATCGGAAAAAATGCAGAGAGACCTAAGCGTTTTATCGTAGTGGGAACCCAGGTGATAGAGCAGTCCCTAGACATTGATTTTGATTTAATGATTAGTGATTTATGTCCTGTGGATTTGTTAATCCAGAGAATAGGTCGACTTCATAGGCATAAGATAGAAAGGCCTAAGGAACATAGTGAAGCGAGACTCTATCTTATGGGAATAAGTGGGAGCTTTGACTTTGAAAAAGGGTCAAGAAGGGTTTATGGAGATTATTTACTCATTAAAACCCAATGTGCTTTAGGGAAAAGCATTTCCATCCCAAGAGATATCTCACCTCTGGTGCAGGATGTGTATGGAGAATGGAATCCTTCTTTAGCACCTGACCTCCGGAAGAAATATGAGGAGAGTAAAGAGAAACAAGAAGCAGTCTTAAAGAAGCAAAAAATGAAAGCAAAAGGATTCCGATTAGATAAGCCTAAATTGGAGTGCTCAGATGAGATTAGTTTAAATGGATTATTGGATAATACGTATATTGATTCAGAAGAGCTATGTCAGGCAAAGGTTCGAGATATCGGTTCTTCCATAGAAGTGATAGCAGTAAAGAAAAATGGAGCGGGATATGGACTTTTTCAAGAGAAGAAGGACATTTCAGAAGAGCTTTCTAAAGCATCTATTGCAAGAAAGCTGGCTTGCCAAACTTTAAGGCTTGGAGAGAGTATTATTCATATGGAAAGGGAAAAAGAAGATGACAAAGAAGAAGGGCTCATCCGTTATTTAGAGGATTATAACAGGCGGGAACTTCCGGAGTGGCAGAATGAAGCGTGGTTAAAGGGAAGTTTAGGATTGATATTTGACGAGAATAATGACTTTCCCTTAAAAAATATCGTTTTACATTACGATGAAAAATTTGGCTTGCAGTGGCATAAGAAGGAGGTGTAAAGCTTGAGCCGATTTAATTTGTTAGAAGAAAACTGGATTCGAGTTTTGGAAGAAGGGGAAATGAAAGAAGTATCCCTCATTACCATTTTTGAAAATGCGGAGAAGTACCGGTGTTTGGCAGGGGAGATGGCGACGCAGGATTTTGCAATGCTGCGATTCCTATTAGCGGTATTGCATACCGTGTTCTCCCGGGTGAATGCGGATGGAGAAGCCTATGAGTTTTTAGAAATTGACGAGAAATTTCGACAAAAGGAGGCTGTTTCCGAGGATGACGAAGAGGAATATAATGATGCCCTCATGGAAACGTGGAAGACACTGTGGCAAAGAGGAAAATTCCCTTCAGTAGTTAGGAAATATTTGGAGACTTGGAAAGAGCATTTTTACCTGCTGGATGAGAAATATCCTTTTTATCAGGTGACAAAGGAAGAGATTTTGTCCAGATTGAAAGATGGAAAAAATCCCAGTTCTATTTCCGGTAAAAATTTAAACAGAAACATATCAGAAAGCGATAATAAGGTGGCTTTATTTTCTCCAACGACTATTGAATACAAGAGTAAAATGAAGGAAGGAGAGTTTGCACGATGGCTTATTATGCTGCAAGGCTATATTGGGCTTTCTGATAAGGCAATCGTTGGAGAGGAAAAGTATAAGGCCTCTAAAGGGTGGCTGTTCGATATTGGCGGTATTTTTCTAAATGGTGACACATTATTTGAAACTTTGATGCTGAATCTGAGAGTAGCAGTAAAAGCAGTTGGAGATATATTGCCAATACAAAGACCTTGCTGGGAGTATTCCGGAGCAGAAAATATAGATAGGAGCTTCCTAGGAATAGCAGATAATCTTGCAGAACTATATACCAATTGGAGTAGGGCATCTTTGCTTGATTCGGCAATAGATTTTTCGAAAGATATTAAACTTGACATTGTAAAGCTTCCGGAGCTGGATCATAGAATGACGGAAATAGAGCCGATGACTTTATGGAAATACAATGATTCAGGAGAAAATAAAAACTTCTATACACCGAGAAAATACCGACCCGGTCAGGCTTTATGGAGATCCTTTGGTTTAATTACCGTTCCTTCAGATTTGTCGGAAGATAGTAGGGAACCGGGAATTATTACTTGGTTATCTAAGATAGAAAAGTATATTCAAAAACCTCAAGTTAGAATTTCTGCGGTCGGAATGCAAGACGATGGAAATGCAACTTCTTGGGTACCGGTAAATGAAATGATTGACAATCTGGCTTTACATGAGATTGTGTTATTTGAGAAAGGAAAAGAAGGCTGGGTTATGCGTATCAAGGAACTTGTGGAAGATACCAAGGAAGTAGTTGGCTTTATCTACAAGGGTTTTTTAAAAGATATGTATGATATTAGAAATACAAAGAAATCCGTAGAGGAAGAATTAGAACAAGCCTATTTTGGTTTGGATAAAGCGTTTAGAGATTGGCTTAGTGGAATTGATGAGTCCAGTTCTAAAGAAGATAAGATTAAGGAGTGGAAAGAACTACTATTCTTTTCCATAAAAGAACGAGCCCTTGAAAAAGTAAATGAATGTAGACAGAGGGATATTAAAGGAATATATGAGGAAAATGCAAAAGGCGTTAAAAATATCTTTACTGCGTATGAATATTTTCTCATTAGACTAAAGAAAAAAATAAATCAAGAATAGGAGGAACTATGGATGAAGAAAGAAAATCAATAGATGCAGTGATGAGAAAGATCATTGCAGAAATTGAGCCTATCAAAAACCTTGGAAGTGGAAAAGCCTTACTGGCAGGAATTAGAGATTCAATAGGAAAAGAACTGGCTAATGCTCCGCAGGTCTGGCCCTTACTTTTTGCAAATCTCCCGGAGGAATATTTGGGGAATAAAGCGAGGGTAACAGCCGAGGAAAATGCAATTTATCTTAGTTTACAGATTTATGCTTTAATGCAGCAGGGATCCTCAAAGCTGGAAAGAGGAGAGGAAAAATCTACTCGAAATATCGGAGAAAGCTTGCGGGCTCTTCGTGGAGATGAAAGTAAGACAAAAGCTATGGATGAGCGCTTTAATACTATGGTTACAGCCGGAAGTTTTGAGGAGTTATCCCACTACCTTAGACAAATGATAAAAATTTTAAAGGCAAATGCAGCAAATCCATCCGTGAATTACCCTAAATTGGCAAATGATTTGTTCTGGATGCAAAAAGGAAAGCGGGACAATATCCTGATGGATTGGGCAAGAGCCTATTATCAATCATTTCAAAAAAGTACTGTAGAAAAGGAGAACACAAATGAGTAAAGAAAAGTTATTTTTAGACATCCATGTAATTCAAACCCTTCCACCCTCTAATATCAATAGAGATGATACAGGTAGTCCCAAGACGGCGGTTTATGGTGGAGTAAGAAGAGCAAGAGTTAGCTCCCAGTCATGGAAAAAAGCAATGCGAGATTACTTTAAGGAAAACGGAAATCTATCCAATGTGGGAGTGCGTAGCTTAGATGTAGTGAGTTTTCTTGCAGAAAAAATCAGAGAACTTAAACCGGAACTTTCCATGGAGGATGCAGTCAATAAATCTGTAAAGACCTTTAATGCAGCAGGAATTTCCACAACGAAAGATAACAGAGTAAAAGCTTTATTTTTCTTAGGGAAAGAACAGGCTGATAATTTGGCAAAAGAAGCAGTTAAGGATAATTTAGACAAGAAAGTACTTCAGGAGATATTAAACAGCAATATTGCAATCGATATTGCCCTGTTTGGTCGCATGGTGGCAGATGATGCAAGCTTAAATGAAGATGCTTCTGCTCAAATTGCCCATGCTATTTCTACCCATGGAGTACAATCTGAGTTTGATTTTTATACAGCCTTAGATGATTTGTCAAAAGAGGATCAGTCCGGGGCAGGAATGTTAGGTACTATAGAATACAATTCTTCAACTTTGTACCGATATGGAAATGTGGCATTGCATGAGTTTTATCACCAATTAAATGAAAATAAAAGTCAAACCATTGAAGCAACAAAGCTATTTGTGGAAGCCTTCTTAAATTCTCTTCCTACAGGAAAGATGAATAGCTTTGCAAACCAGACGGTGCCCTCTTCCGTTGTAATATCCTTAAGGAAAGATCGCCCCGTAAGTTTTGTTAGCGCTTTTGAGACAGCGATTAAAACAAAATTATCGCAGGAAGGTTATGTAAATGAGTCTATAGAAGCTATGTTTAAAGAGCATAAGAACGTGCAACGATTTGTAGAAAAACCAGAAATTTCTTTTTACCTCAACTTATCTGAGGGGCATTCCTTAGAGGGAGCGAAAGAGGAACTTAGCTTGTCTGATTTGTTACATGATTTAGGAGAAGAATTAGATAATCGTTTATAAGGAGAAGAGGATGAAGACTATTTTGCTGAAATTTGCAGGACCCCTTCAGTCCTACGGAACATCTTCTCATTTTGAGACTCGTTATACCGATTACTATCCATCTAAAAGTGCAGTGATAGGACTGTTGGCAGCTTGTTTAGGCTATAGACGAGATGAGGCAGAGAATTTAAGAGAGTTGTCCAAACTGAAATTTGCAGTACGGATAGATCAGGATGGGACTTTATTGAGAGATTACCATATTGCCAGATCCTATAAGGACACGGGAGCGGAGTTAAGAACGTATGTAACGAACCGTTATTATTTGGAGGATGCTCTTTTTGTTGTTGCTATTTCCGGTAAAGACGAATTGGTAGATACTCTTATAAAAGCCATAAAATCCCCTTATTTTCAGCCTTTTATGGGAAGGCGATCCTTGCCTGTTCCTGTGGATTTTTTCTTAGGAGAAAGTGCGGAAGATATTTTAAATAGCCTTAGAAATTTGCCTTGGCAGGCTGCTCCTTGGTATAAAAAAAAGAAGTGGAAACAAGGAGTTGGGGAGAAGATATCTCTGGAAGTCTATGCGGATGAGGAGATATTAGCGGAAGGAAAAATTATCAGATCGAAACTAAGAAGAGATGTTCCTGTTTCTTTTTCGCAGAAGGGAAGACAGTTTGCCTTTAGGCAGGAAGCTTGTATTTCTGTCGAAGTCTTAAGCGGGATAGAGAAAGACTCAGGAGTAGAAAATACAGAACATGATATTTTTTCAACATTGGAGGAGGCATAATGTATCTTTCAAGAGTGGAAATTGATAAAGAGAATAGGAGAAAAATCCGTGACTTGACCCATTTGGGGGCATATCATAGTTGGGTAGAAGATTCCTTTGTAGGACAAATTTCTATGTTGGAACGCTCAAGAAAACTATGGAGAATTGATAGCATTCAGGGAAATCAATATTTGCTTATATTAAGTGAAGAAAAGCCTTCTTTAAAGGCATTAGAAAAATACGGTGTGGATGGAAGTGGAGAAACAAAAGCTTACGATTCTTTTTTGGCGAGTATTCAAGAAGGGAAAAAGTATCGTTTCCGTACTACTTTAAACCCGGTTGTAGCGAAGTCTATCGAAGGAGAGAAACGCGGAAAGCCAGTCCCCCTCCTCACCATTGAAAACCAGAGTCGGTTTCTCTTAGATAGGGCGGAAAAAAATGGATTTTCTTTGAATTCAGATGACTTCGTGATTAAGGAAAGAAAGTTTGAAACGCTGAAAAAGAAAGGAATGAAGGATACGCCTATTTCTCAAGTAAGCTATGAAGGAATCCTGACCGTTATTGATGCTGAGCAATTCAGGAAGGCATTATGTGATGGTATTGGAAAGAAAAAGGCTTATGGTTGTGGTTTATTAACTGTGATACCGGTATAAAAATATGAATAAGAATCGTGATGTGTATGTAAAGAAAGTAGAGTTAAATGAACTTCCCAGAATTGGAGATCGTGTCAGTTTTATTTATGTAGAGCATGCTAAAATTCACCGTCAAGATTCTTCTATTACTGTTGCAGACCAGCATGGTATTGTTCGAGTACCGGTTTCTATGATCGGCATTTTTATGCTGGGACCGGGAACGGATATCTCTCATAGAGCAATGGAGCTTTTGGGAGATACCGGTACCAGCGTTCTATGGACAGGAGAAAGAGGAGTGAGACAGTATGCCCATGGGAGGGCTCTGTCTCATTCCTCTCGTTTCTTAGAAAAACAAGCCGGTTTGGTGAGTAATACACGAAGCCGATTAGAGATTGCCAGAAAAATGTATCAGATGCGCTTTGCAGGAGAAGATGTTTCGAAATTAACCATGCAGCAGTTACGTGGTAGAGAAGGTGCCAGAATCAGAACAGTTTATCGAAATATGTCCAAGGAATATCATGTGTCTTGGGATAAAAGGGATTATGATCCGGAGGATTTTTTTGATGCAACACCGATAAATCAAGCCTTATCAGTTGCTAATGTTGCATTATACGGATTGGCTTACAGTGTGATTGTTGCCTTGGGGCTTTCTCCGGGATTGGGCTTTGTGCATACAGGACATGACTTGTCCTTTGTGTATGATATTGCCGACCTGTATAAGGCTTGGACCTCGATACCGGCAGCCTTTCAGACAGTTTCAGAATGTGCGGAAGAAGAGGAGCTTCCACGAGAAGTTCGCAAAAAAATGAGAGATATTTTTACAGAGACTAAACTGTTGGAACGAATAGTTAAGGATATTCAAAATTTGCTGGAGGTAGAAGAAGATCAATTCTTTGAAGTTGACAGTATTAGTTTATGGGATGATAAGGAAAGGCTTGTTTCTTACGGGGTAAATTATAGTGAGGATTCATCATGCCGATGACAGTGATTACTTTATCCAAGGTCAGCAATTCTCTTAAGGGAGATTTATCTAAATGGATGCAAGAAATTGCTACCGGAGTTTATATTGGAAATTTTAATTCGAAAGTAAGAGATAAACTTTGGGAAAGAATTCAAGATGCTGTGGGAAATGGAGAAGCAACCATATCTTACCCTATGAGAAATGAAATTGGATATACTTTCAATACCTTAAATACTAGGAGAGAAATATATGATAGTGATGGAATACCATTGATTTGTTTTCCCTTGGAAACAGAACCGGAAGGAGATAATGAAGGAATAAAGGAAGGCTTTAGTAATGCCAGCAAATACTATAAAGCCAGAAAATTTGCGAATAACCATAGTGGCGAAAAGAAAGAGTGCTTTGCTTTTCTGGATTTGGAAACAGATGGTTTAAATGAACAGTGCAATAGTATTATTGAAATAGGGGCAGTAAAAGTAATGCAGGACTCCGGTATTTTAGAATACCATTCCTTGCTGGAATATGAGGGAGAGTTACCAAATGAAATTACAGGATTAACAGGTATTACTACAGACCTTTTAAAAAGGGAAGGCAGAAAAGTTGAGATTGTATTGAAAGAGATATTGGATTTTTTAGAAGGGGCAATTATTGTCGGATATAATATTGCCTTTGACCTTCGTTTCTTGAATGCTATTCTGCAAAGAAATGGTATGGGAATTTTACATATTCCTTCCGTGGATTTAATGAGGATAATAAAAAAAGAAAAGCCATTTCAGAAAAATTATAAGCTGGAAACTTCGCTAAAAAGCTATGGAATAAAAAAAGAGCAGTTGCATAGGGCCTTGGAAGATGCTAAATTGACTTATGAATTGGCAACAAAAGTGAATGGATTTTGTCAACATCTGCCGTAAGGCTCTTTATTTTAGGGGATCTTTAAGTATTTGTCCCGCGTATGCGGGGATGATCCCTGTCATTCGGGGCGTTAATCATGTCGAAACTAATTTGTCCCGCGTATGCGGGGATGATCCCTAAGGCAATGGATATTATTCTTAGTGATGATGATTTGTCCCGCGTATGCGGGGATGATCCTTGTTTCTCGTTCTCTGTTAACTTTATCTAAAAATTTGTCCCGCGTATGCGGGGATGATCCTAACTTTGTAAATATCTTGCATTTTCTAATAAAATTTGTCCCGCGTATGCGGGGATGATCCTGGACGTTGTAGATACTCCTACAATTGTTGACGATTTGTCCCGCGTATGCGGGGATGATCCCTCACCTACAAATTTATCTTTATAATCTTGTAATTTGTCCCGCGTATGCGGGGATGATCCCCAACGTTTAGAATTTTTTAAATTTATTTGTTTATTTGTCCCGCGTATGCGGGGATGATCCTGGAATTGTATAGGTAAAATTGTCAAAAAATACAATTTGTCCCGCGTATGCGGGGATGATCCTTCACCCCTTGTTTACTTGCGTAAAATATTATAATTTGTCCCGCGTATGCGGGGATGATCCTTGAAAGTCCCGATAAGACGCTGTCTAAAAAGCATTTGTCCCGCGTATGCGGGGATGATCCTTTAAGAGCATAACTTAAACAAGTCATTTTATCATTTGTCCCGCGTATGCGGGGATGATCCCGGCGGAACTTTTAAACAATATTGAATTTATGAATTTGTCCCGCGTATGCGGGGATGATCCCGGGGTGGATTATCCGGGTTTTTCTTTTAATTTATTTGTCCCGCGTATGCGGGGATGATCCTGGACGTATAACCCTTATACTTCTTATCCCCGTATTTGTCCCGCGTATGCGGGGATGATCCTGGTCGGGTGGATTGTCGTCTTTGGTTTTAAAAATTTGTCCCGCGTATGCGGGGATGATCCTCATTAAGCATGGATTTTATTAAAAACTTTTTAATTTGTCCCGCGTATGCGGGGATGATCCTCCACGCTCCCATTGTTGTGGCTGCCCATGCAAATTTGTCCCGCGTATGCGGGGATGATCCTGCTTTACGATATCGCTCCCACGGACTGTATTAATTTGTCCCGCGTATGCGGGGATGATCCCGGGAATAATGACAGTGAACCCTTCCACCAACAATTTGTCCCGCGTATGCGGGGATGATCCTAACAGAGCCATATCCGTCGCTTCCATTATCCCATTTGTCCCGCGTATGCGGGGATGATCCTTCGGGAGTTGACCTTGACAATTTAGATTTATGATTTGTCCCGCGTATGCGGGGATGATCCTGCCCTTTTTATGTACTTGCAAGGTAAATCAGAATTTGTCCCGCGTATGCGGGGATGATCCTCTTGTGCAATCTCATATAACGTTTGCATTTCGATTTGTCCCGCGTATGCGGGGATGATCCTGTGTTTGTGCAAGAAAAAGTACCCCTAAAAACATTTGTCCCGCGTATGCGGGGATGATCCTAGGGCGAGCCCTATCGCCATACTGAGAACGCTATTTGTCCCGCGTATGCGGGGATGATCCCTTGTCTATATTTTGCATATATAAAGAGTCTAAATTTGTCCCGCGTATGCGGGGATGATCCTACACAAGATAATTTTATTATTGACGGTATGGTATTTGTCCCGCGTATGCGGGGATGATCCTGGGTTTATGAAAACAGGGGACGTATTTACAAAATTTGTCCCGCGTATGCGGGGATGATCCTCGGAGTAGACTCTGCCAAAATATCCCACAGCAATTTGTCCCGCGTATGCGGGGATGATCCTATTCGGAAAGTATGAACGATTATAAAAAAGCTATTTGTCCCGCGTATGCGGGGATGATCCTGAGGTAAAAGCCATTTCATTTCTAAGTCTAAAATTTGTCCCGCGTATGCGGGGATGATCCCTTTGAAATTCCTATAAATCTTTCTCCGACACTATTTGTCCCGCGTATGCGGGGATGATCCCAGAAAAAGGTTTTCTAATTTCTTTCAAGTTTTATTTGTCCCGCGTATGCGGGGATGATCCTATAAAATTTACAGACCTGCAGAAGCTACTGATATTTGTCCCGCGTATGCGGGGATGATCCTAAAATTTTTTACTTTTCTTCTTTTGGCTCTATATTTGTCCCGCGTATGCGGGGATGATCCTATTTACTATCGGGGTTTCTATGTGTACTATGAATTTGTCCCGCGTATGCGGGGATGATTCCGCAGGCTATGGAGGATGAGATTAAAAGAAGGGATTTGTCCCGCGTATGCGGGGATAATCCTTGATAAAATTCCACTGCATATAAAAGAAAAAAATTTGTCCCGCGTATGCGGGGATGATCCTATGGTATAGAATGTTAAATATGTTCGAGTTCTTCGGACATACAATCAAGAATAGCGTAGTCGCTTTCTCCCCCTATCCCTCCTTCAATCTTGCCTCTATTATCAGCCTCAACTACAAAGCACTGTCTTTCCCCTTGTCGGGTTACATCAACAACCACTCCAGTAATATTCTTCTTCTTTACTCTAACCTTATCAAATAACTTAAACATTCCATTAACCTCCTATCCTATAAGCGGTTATAAATCTCGGCATAGCGCCACTCTTGTCTATTCTCCAAACAGTTCTAAACATCCTTTTTTTCTACCGACGCAAAGCATCATTGGGATTGTATACTGCTGTCCTCCTTCTGGCAAGACTTCCGTAGTTTCTATTTTGATTTGTCCCGCGTATGCGGGGGTGATCCTCACTTTTACGCTGGAGCATCCGGACAAGGGTTATTTGTCCCGTGTATGCGGGGGTGATCCCACTTTCTCCTTTCAATATCGGGACTATATGAGAAAGATACGAAACCGTCAGCTTGAACGTGCTGAAAAACTTGTGGAAAATCCTTCTTCTCTAAACAAAAAACTGCCGAACGATCCCAAGCGTTTTATCCGTCAAGACCACTGTACTTCTGACGGTGAGCTTGCAGACAAGATGATTCCTTTGATAGATGAAGATGTTGCCACAGAGGAGGAACGCTATGACGGTTTCCATGCCATATGTACAAACCTAGAAGATGATGTAGCAACGATTATAAGTATCAATCAAAAGCGATGGCAGATTGAAGAATGCTTTCGGATTATGAAGAGTGAATTCCAAGTCAGACCCGTATATCTTAGCAGAAAAGATCGAATCACAGTACATTCCATTACCTGCTTCACTGCGCTGATTCTTTATCGTATTCTGGAGAAGAAGTTAGGTGAGAGTTATACCACTGAAAGCATTATAAGAACACTGAAAGAAATGAACATGCTGATAGCTTCCGGGGAAGGATATATCCCGGAGTATACCCGAACCGACCTTACAGATAAACTCCACGACACATTTGGTTTCAGAACGGATTACAAGATTGTACCTCAAAGAGAAATAAAAAAATTTTGACCGTAACAAGAAAGTAGAAATATTGCTAGAATTCAGAAAGAAAATAAGAGTTCATAAATGGCGTTATTACGCCGTTTATGAGCCCTTGAATCTTGATAAACTGTCGAAATTAGAATTGTATCTCACCTAGTACCACTTTACAACATCAACTTACAAAAACCCATCTTTCTCGAATCAGTCTATTTTCGTTATAAACTCTGAATGCCATGGAGAAATTTGTTCGGAGTATGCTGGGTGATTTGCATTCTTATTCTTAACGAGTATCGCTCGTATAGCGTGTGGTATCTCGTTTGTGCAAAAGATAGATATTAGTAGCAGTATTATATCTGAGAAGTTTTGATGGTATACTGTACAGATAGTAGTAAAAAGTGCTATTCGAGTTGTTTATCAAGGAGGAGCATATGACGAAAATGGAAGTAAAACAGAAAGTGGAAAAGTTGCTTACGGCCAACAGTCTTTGTCCGGAAGGCAGAGAAGCGGTGCAAGCCTATCTGGAGGCCTATGGAACTGCGGACGAAAAGGGTAAAGTAGAAGCGCTTTTAAAGGAACTGGAAGAGGACATCACAAGCATTGATGATTTAATTGCTTTTGCGGGAAGCGAGCATGGAAGGCAGATTTTTGGTGAAGAGAAGGCCGCAGCCATTTTGAAGGCTGCCAAGGAAGCAAAGGAAAAGGGCGAGGAGACTTGCATTTGCGAGGCGTGTCAAATCGCTAAGCTAATTTTAGCTAATAAGACTGCATTGCTTTCCTAAAAAAGACGCTGCAACCCCGATGCCCATTGCAAAATGCGGTATCGGGATTTTTTATAAAAAATTGTAGTTTGTTTCTATATAAAAAGTCCTTGAGAAAAATGCAAATCCTTGCTATATTGTGTTGGTGCCAATTAACGGACACAAGATTTTGTATTTTTAGGGAATTACTTCCGTATTTAAAAAGAACCCTTTTACAGCCCTGTTTACTGCTTATAGCTGTATTTTTTTGCCATTATGCCCGACTTTTAGGAAATATTTTTTCAAAAAAACTGCTCGGTCTGTTGAAGCAGAATAAGTATTTTTAAAGTAATTGGGAGAGTGCGAAAAAATAAGGCAAGGAATACTGCCCAAACGCGCATCACCGGAAAATCGTAGGCAAGCGTAAAGAATGGATTACAAAATCGAGTGGACATCAGATAAAGAAAGCGGTTTAAATGAAAACAATCATTAAGAGGGGACTCGGAGAAGAGGATTACAGAGGAGAGAAGATCGAAAAAGCCATGGAGAAGGCCTTTCTCTCGGAGGGAATTGCAGTAGAGGCGGAGAAGCTCCACTTTCTTTTGGGAAAAGTGGAGGAAGCTCTGGAGGATAAGTTCCGTGTTTCCGTGGAGGAAATTCAAAATGCGGTAGAGGAATCCCTCATGCAAAACGGGGACTACCGTGTAGCAAGAGCCTATATCCTCTATAGAGAGAAGCGGACTCTGCTTCGCCATTTAAGGCAGAGAATCAAGGAAGAAATCGGAGAAGAAGGCATTGAGGAAGTTTTAAAGAAGATCCAGAAGGATTTTCCGGATTATGACCTCTCCCGTCTTTCCGCAAAGTATCTTTCCTTAAGTAAGGGAGAACAGGAAATTCCGAAGCGCCTCGCCCTTCTTACAAGAGCGGCGGCAGAGCTTACCACACAGGAAGAGCCGAACTGGGAGAAGATTGCGGGAAGACTGCTTTCCTATCATTTCCATAAGGAACTAAAGAGGACGGAAGAGAGCCGTGCCCTTCACGGCTTCTATGAGAAGCTTTGCTATTTGACCGAGCAGGGACTTTACGGAAGCTATATTTTGGAAGCTTATACGAAGGAAGAAGTGGAAGAGCTGGCAAAGGTGATTGACGAGGGAAGAAATGACCTTTTCACCTACTCCGGACTGGACTTACTTCTTTCCCGTTATGTCATTCGAGACAGACAGCATATCGCGCTCGAGTCTCCGCAGGAGATGTACCTCGGTATTGCCATGCACCTTGCAATGAAGGAGGAAAAGAACCGTGCCTTCTATGTCAAGGAATTTTACGACATTATGAGCCTGCATCAGGTAACCATGGCGACGCCGACGCAGTCCAATGCCAGAAAGCCTTACCATCAGCTTAGCTCCTGCTTTATTGATACGGTTGCGGACTCTTTGGACGGCATTTACCAGAGCATTTCCCGTTTTGCCGATGTATCCAAGTACGGTGGCGGTATGGGAATGTATTTCGGAAAGGTACGCTCCCGCGGCGGAAAGATTCGCGGTTTTGAGGGGGCAAGTGGCGGTGTGATTCGTTGGATTCGTGTTGTCAATGACACCGCGGTTGCGGTAGACCAGCTGGGAATGAGGCAGGGTGCCGTGGCAGTGTACTTGGACGCATGGCACAAGGATTTACCGGAATTTTTACAGCTTCGTACCAATAACGGCGATGACCGTATGAAAGCACATGATGTTTTCCCGGCAGTTTGCTACCCGGACCTTTTCTGGAAGAAGGTAAAGGAAGACTTAAATCAGGAATGGTATCTGATGGATCCGCACGACATTTTCCTGATTAAGGGCTACTGCCTAGAGGACTTCTACGGGGAAGAATGGGAAAGTCGCTACGAAGACTGTGTACGCGATAACCGAATCAGTAAGAGAGTTTATGTGTTAAAGGATATTGTGCGACTGATTTTAAAGTCCGCGGTAGAGACCGGCACACCGTTTGCCTTTTATAGAGACACGGTAAACCGCATGAATCCGAATAAGCATAAGGGGATTATTTACTGCTCCAACCTCTGCACGGAAATTGCGCAGAATATGAAGGAAGCAGAGATTTTGGAGCGGAAGGTCATTACGGAAGAGGGCGATGAGGTCATTGTCAGCACCGTAAAGCCCGGCGATTTTGTGGTTTGTAATTTGGCTTCTCTCTGCCTTGGAAATATTGATGTGGAAAATAAGGAAGAGCTGCAGAAAATCACGAAGACGGTTGTTCGCGCCTTGGACAATGTAATTGACCTAAACTTCTATCCGGTTAAGGAAGCGGAGCTGACCAATAAGAAGTATCGTGCCATCGGGCTCGGTGTTTCCGGCTATCACCACATGCTTGCGAAGCACCATATTGCGTGGGAGTCCGAGGAGCATTTGCGCTTTGTGGATACCGTATTTGAAAATATTAACTTTGCGGCAATTAAGGCGAGTGCAGAGCTTGCCAAGGAGCGCGGAAGCTATAGAGAATTTGCCGGCTCCGAGTGGGAAACGGGAGAGTATTTCCGTAGAAGAGACTATAGCTCCTCCGAATGGAAAGAGCTGGAAAAGGAAGTGCATGAAGGAATCCGAAATGCTTGGATTTTGGCAACGGCACCGACCAGTTCCACCTCTATTCTGATTGGAACAACAGCGGGGCTGGATCCGATTATGAACCGTTTCTTCTTAGAGGAGAAGAAGGGAGCAATCTTACCGAGAGTTGCTCCGGAGCTTTCCATGGAGAGCTATTGGTACTATAAGTCGGCGCACCAGATTGATCAGACCTGGTCGGTACGGGCTGCGGGACTTCGCCAGAGACATATTGATCAGGCGCAGAGCGTGAACCTCTGGATTACCAACGATTACAAGATGAGTGAGCTTTTGAATCTTTATACTTTGGCATGGGAGTCCGGTGTGAAGACGATTTACTATGTACGTTCTAAAGCATTGGATCCGGATGAATGTGAGTCTTGCTCCGCATAAGGGAGTAATCGATTCATATCAATTAAGATATCTGAAACCGGCGCATAGCCTCTCTTTAAAAGGCGCTCTCGCTCGACTCAGACGTAGCGGCACTAAGCATCAAACTTCGCTAAGGCTCGTTTTCTGCAAGTGCCGACGTCTTCATACGCTTTTTCAGCGAGCCTATATGCGCGGTTTCTATATATTCATAACGCGAATGTTAATGAAAGCCCCATATGTAGAGAGCTTTTCAAGGTATGTGTATTATAAAGCGTAATAACTTACTCCCTTATGCGAAGAGTGGTTCCGGGGAGCATTTAGCAGATAATTGTGATATAGTTTTTAGGGACTGAAAGAGAGAATCGACGGAGCTTCTGCGTTCAGCAGCAGGAAAGGAAAGTTACAATGGAAGAGATTAAGCGTAAGCCTTTATTTAACCCGGAAGGGGATATTGATGTTCGGAATCGTAGGATGATTAATTTTAACACGACAAACATCAATGATTTTAACAATATGAAGTACGAGTGGGTTTCAGACTGGTATCGTCAGGCAATGAACAATTTCTGGGTGCCGGAGGAAATCAACCTAAATCAGGATAAGAGTGATTATCCGAATCTCACTGCTCCGGAGCGGACGGCTTATGACAAGATTTTAAGCTTCCTCGTATATCTGGATTCCCTGCAGTCTGCAAATCTGCCGAATATTTCGCAGTATGTTACGGCAAATGAGGTCAACCTCTGCCTTTCTATCCAGACCTTCCAGGAATGCATTCACAGCCAGAGCTACAGTTATATGCTGGATACCATTTGCAATCCGACAGAGAGAAATGACATTCTTTACCAGTGGAAGACGGATGAGCACTTGCTTCGCAGAAATGAATTTATCGGAAACCTCTACAATGAGTTTGTAGAAACGCAAACGAAGGAGAGCTTCCTCCGCGTCTGCATTGCAAACTTCATCTTAGAGGGAATCTATTTCTACTCCGGGTTTATGTTCTTCTATAACCTTGGAAGAAACGGAAAGATGCCGGGCTCCGTGCAGGAAATCCGTTATATTAACCGTGATGAAAATACGCACCTTTGGCTATTCCGAAACATTCTGCTGGAGCTGAAAAAGGAAGAGCCGGAGCTCTTTGATGAAAAGCATATTGAAGAAATCACCGCCATGGTAAAAGAGGGTGTAGAGCAGGAAATTGCCTGGGGACAGTATGTTATCGGAGAAGCCATTCCGGGCTTAAACGGAAAAATGGTGGAGGATTATATCAAGTATCTGGGAAATCTACGCTATAGCTCCTTAGGCTTCGGAACCCTTTATCCGGGCTATGAGAAAGAGCCTGAATCCATGAAGTGGGTATCTCAGTACGCCGATGCCAATATGGTAAAAACGGACTTCTTCGAAGCACGCTCCACCGCTTACGCAAAGAGCACCGCAATAGAGGATGATTTGTAAAACAAGGATTAAGACAAAAAAAATCTGCTGCAAGCTAGCTTGTAAGCAGATTTTTTTTGTCTTAATCCGCAAACGCATGAGCAACGAGCGAAGCGAGTTGCGAATGTGTTTGTAGGACGGAGTCCATGTTTTACAAGGAGCAAATGCATGAAGAGCGAGCGAAGCGAGCTCTGAATGCAGTTTGCAGGACGCAGTCCATGTTTTACAAATTGGTAATCCCTTATACAAACCGGGAATTCAGACGATAAAAATTTAGCTACATTTTTATCGTGAGAAAGGATGGTTTTTATTGACTTCATTTTTGTAAAAAGGAAGAAAAAATGCAGGCAAGTTCAGGAAACAAAAGAGAAGAAAAGATATTTATCCATAAAGATAAAATCAAGGTAGGCATGCAACTTGGTCAAAGCATTAAAGACTCCATGGGAAGAGTAATGATTGAAAATGGAGTATTTTTGGATGATTATCAAATTCGTTATATCAAAGAAAAGATGTATCCGGGGATTTATACATACAGAGATATAGATAACAGTAGGATCCCCATTCCGGAAGCAACCAAAAAAATTATTCGAAAGAACAGGAAGCCGGATAGAGCAAAGATATGGCTTTCTACAGAGGTAAAGCGCCAACTGGAAACCAGAATGGAACATATCTTCGGCCATACGGAAGACGCAGACTTTACCTCGAGCTCTTTGGATATTTTTAAGGAGCTGGAAGCTGCTATTTTTAAAAATGATGCAGTGGCGATTGATGTGAATTTGATAAAAGTCAGTGATGAGTATACCTTTAAACATAGTGTGGATGTTGCGGCCATTGCCATGATGATTGGAAGAGAGTACGGATTATCCAGAGATGGAATCCATCAGCTGGGTATTGCGGGCTTACTTCATGATGTTGGAAAAGCCAAGATTCCGAATGAAATACTAAATAAGCCGGGAAAACTGACAGACGAAGAATTTGAGATTATTAAAAATCACAGTCTTTATGGCTTTGAAATACTAAAAGAAAAAAATTGCTTTTCTCCACTCATTTTGGACGGTGTTTTGCATCATCATGAAAAAATGAATGGAACCGGTTATCCGGATTGTTTGAAAGATGAACAGATTTCTCTTTTTTCAAAAATCCTTTCGGTTGCGGATATCTATGATGCCTTGGTAACAAAACGTCCTTACAAAGGACCAATCAGTGGAAGACAGGCTTTGGAAATGGTACTGGCTCTTGGAGAAGAGTTGGATAATAAGGTGATTCAAAGCTTTGTGGAAAGTGTCATTTTGTATCCTGTGGACTCCATCGTGGAACTATCCAACGGAGAGATGGCTAAAGTTGTGGAAAATAACAAGCGTTATCCGATGCGTCCGAAGGTTGTAGAGATTCAGACAGGAAAGATTTATGACCTTTGCAATGACCATCGTTATAACAACATTGTTGTTTTATAAAACCAAAAAAACAAGGAGAACAAAGAGTATGAAGAACAGAATTTTGACATTTGTGGGAGCTGTATGTATTTTAAGCACTCTCATGATCGGAACGGCATTTGCCGGCGGTTGGAGACTGGGAAGTAAGGGCTGGTGGTATGACCTTGATAACGGTCAGTATTATTCCAACGGCTGGCAATGGATAGATGGAAATGGAGACGGTCAGGCCGAGTGCTATTACTTTGATCAATCCGGCTGGATGTTATCCAATACGATTACTCCGGATAGCTTTACCGTAGATGTCAATGGGGCATGGACTGTAAGTGGAACTGTACAGATAAAGCAGGTACAGCTGACCAATGTGGGACAGCAGAATCAAACAAATGGGAACGGAGAATTCTTAAATCTGGAAGGAATTGATGATCCGACCGGTGCCTATGATGAAGATAATACCGCGGTTATCCGGACACGTAAGGGCGGTCTTTTTATTATGGTGCAAAAGGGGGATGGGGATGCCTACATTTATCCCAAAACCCGAATTGATAAAAATAAATACTACTCTATCTTCGATCCGAACACAATCGTGGAATTCAATGGAAAGAACTTAACGATGAGTTCCATTGATCCGCAAAATAGATGGAGCCATACCTGGACCTGGCAACGTCGTGATTTAAACGGCATTATTGATAGCAAGGAAATAGCCGATTATTGGGGTCTTGTTTTAGAAAATGGTCAGTATATCTATGTAGATTAAGCCTTTTGACAAGGAAGGATTACAGATGTATAGCAGGACAGTTACAGATTATTTAGACAGGAGCGTAGAACGGTTTCCGAACAAGATAGCTGTGCAGGACAGTAAACGCTCTTTGAGCTTTATGGAAGTACAAAAGGAAGCAATGCAGCTTGCGAGCTTCCTTTCCTCTAAGAAGCTCTTTAAAAAGCCGATAGCCATTTTTTTGGAGAAAAGCACAGAGTGCTTTTCTTCTATTTTTGGTGTAGCTTATAGTGGGAACTATTACACAATCATTGATGTGAAAATGCCGGCGGAACGGATTCAAAGAATTTTGAACATTCTGTCCCCCGAGATGATTATCACGGATGAGGCGCATAAAAAACTGCCGGATTCCTTTACGGGGAGTTTTAAGACTGTTACGATAGAAGAAATTCATGCTACGGAAGCGAAATTTGAAAAAATAAAGGAAATCGAAAAGCATATTATTGATACGGATATCCTGTATGTTCTTTTTACTTCCGGTTCCACAGGGGATCCCAAAGGAGTTATCATTTCTCATCGAAATGTCATTTGCTATATGGAATGGAGTAAGAAGGCCTTCCACTTTGACCAATATACGGTTTTTGGAAACCAAACACCATTTTATTTCAGTATGTCGGTTTTGGATATTTTTCAAACGGTTTGCGTCGGCGCCCGCTTGGTTTTAATACCGCCTCAGAAGTTTATTATGCCGGGAGAACTTTTAAATCTGATTGAAAAAGAACAGATTAATACTCTTTATTGGGTTCCTTCTGCCCTTTGTCTTCTGGCAAATCTCGGTGCCTTAGATAAGGATAAGCTGAAAAGTATAGAGAAGGTTCTTTTTGCGGGAGAAGTTATGCCGGCAAAACAGCTCAATATGTGGAGAAGGGCTCTCCCGAATGTGATGTATGCCAATCTTTACGGACCGACGGAAGCGACGGATATCTGTACTTATTATATTATTGATCGAGAGATAGAGGACGATGAAACAATCCCCATAGGAAGGTCTGCAGAAAATATGGATTCCTTCATTATTAAGGATAATGGAACTTTAGCAGAGGGAATGGAAGAAGGAGAACTTTTGGTTCGTGGCTCTTCTTTAGCCTACGGTTACTATAACAATCCAAAGAAAACGGAAGAAGCTTTTGTGCAGAATCCGCTCCAATCCGCTTACCGGGAAATCGTCTACCGTACCGGAGATTTGGTACACTATAATGAACGTGGGGAATTGATTTTTATTTCCAGAAAAGACTTCCAGATTAAATTCATGGGATATCGCATCGAGCTGGGAGAAATCGAAGCAGCAGCTTCCTCTCTGATACAAGTTGACAGAGTCTGCTGTGTGTATGATACGGAGAAGTCAGAAATTGTTCTTTTTTATACAGGAAAGATGGAAGGCAGTCAAGTAGAAGGGGCTTTACGGAATAAGCTTCCAAATTATATGTTGCCGAGACGTTATATTAAGCTGGTGAGTATGCCTCTGAATTTAAATGGGAAAATAGATCGTAAGCAACTAAAACAACAGATGTACATGCGTTCTTCCGGATAAAAGATTTCGTAGGAAAAATGATAAGAGTTTTTGTCTATTCCACACAGGATACTCATAAAGAAAAAGCACTCGGGCAAAATCGTTCCGAGTGCTTTTTTTGAATCTGTTCTTATTATTTTGCAAGATAAAGGTATTCTATTCCATCTACAACATTGTTAGTCGTAAAAATATTCAACTCGGAATTTCCGAGACTGTAGATATATACCCCCTTGTTCTCCTTACAATCTTTCCCGTATATCCTTAGCACATCCTCTTTACTGGATCCGATACTGATTCCCTCAGGAGTAGAGACAGTCTTGTCCAGAATATAGACGGAAGAAATAATATCTGTACCCTTATCCTGGATAGTGGAAACTTCAAAACCTTTATAACTATAGGTTTTCAACTTTCCCTGACAGGCACAGCTATTTACTTCCGATTCTTTTTCCGCCTTTCCAAGTGCAGTAAGAATATCTTTTGCGGCAGCACCCATATTTACAGCTGTATTTCCGCTTTTGAAGCTGTACTCTTTCGGTTTACTTTCTTCTTGAGCAAGTTTTTTTGCCTGCGGCTGTTGCTTCCCTGCGTAAGCCGCGATAGACATACTGAAGATACTGATACCCAGTACCAAAGCCATTGTTAGCATCCTGCTAATTTTTTTCATGAATAAAGCCTCCTTATGGTTCATCTGAAAATTGTTTGAGATATCCATATTCCGAAAATTCCCGTTCCTGCTCATCGCGAGCCTTTTCGTAATACTCTACTTTTTCTGCCCAGATTTTCTGTAACACTTCCTCTCCTCTGTGATCCGGAAGAGCATAATTTTTTATCAAATCCTTGCCCAGAAAATCGGATAACTTTTCTGCTCCATAAATATTCATATGGAGCCCTCCGTCGTAACTGTCATGCTGAAAATCGAGACCTATCTCCGGAATGCAATCAATGGCATTCAGATAATGGAGCCTATGCTTTAAGGCATAGTTTCGGATTTGTAAATCCCACTCCTCATACCAGCTCGGATAAAGGGAAGGCGCTTTCATCAGCATAAGGGAAATGCCTTTTTCTTCACACAGTTTTCGTATTTTATCCAAGTACTCCATGCAGACGGGGTCAAAGTTATAATCGATTATCCTCCGTTCTCTGGGAAACTCCATTAAAGGACGCACATCTGCACGAAGATAGTATCCGTTATGAGAAACTCTCTTTTTTTGAAAAAAATAACGAAAATCGTCCGCTTCCAGTTCCTTCCAACGGGAATGAAAACGGAACAAGGGAAAAAGGTAGTCGAGGAAATGTTCTCCTTCCATTGCACTTGCGCGGTAGGCCATTATTTTATCCATGCTCCATCGCATTCCGTCTAAAACCATTCGGTTATAGCTTTCATTTGTCTGCGCAGGGTATTGCATGGCTGCAATGCTTAAAATCACCAGCTTGGGAGTTTCCGTCTTTAAGCTGTCACGGAGAAGATAGTAGGACTGTGAAAGCAGTTGGGACGCATTTCCGCGAATGTAGCTTGTGATTCCGTAGTTTTTCCATAGCGTAATCGGGGAAATGTTTTCATAGGCTTCGCAGTCCCCAAGAATCAGTACATCATGAGGACTGATTTCCTGATAATATTCTTCCGTAAAATTTCCTTCTACAACCCTCCCCATATACTTCGGCACAAATAGCCTTTGCAAGAAGTAGAGAATCAAAAAAAATATCACAGGGTATATAAGATAGGAAATGTATTTTTTACGCTTTATCTTTTCTCCCCCCATGTTTTCCACACTCATGTTCTCCCCCTTTTTTTAAAATTGATTGTAAATAAAGCTGCCGGCATCATAGCCCTGTCCATATATTCCTAAAAGAAGTACGGAAAGGAAGAGTAAAAAATACAAAGTAAAACGAAGTGCTTCGGGCTTTTTGGAAAGCCTTTCCCTGACGCTTCCCTTTCTTTGCAAAAGACTGATATAGAGCATCAAGAGTACTCCAAGGAATACCACAATCCAATCGGATAGACTTAAGCCTAAAGTGCTAAAACGTTCATCATATAAGTCCTGTATATGAAAGTTTGTCAGCATATTGAAAGACATACGGAAAACATTTACAAAAGAGTAGTATTCAAACATTTCGATAAAAGAGAACAAAAGAAAGGTTCGAATCACTTGAAAAGCATCATAAACTCTTCCTCTGCACTTGGGAAAATGTTTGTGAAAGGCTCTATAGAGCGGTGTCATTTCCTGAGAAAGCAAAATGACAAAGCAGTTTACCAGCCCCCATGCAATGTATTTCCAAGACGCTCCATGCCATAAGCCGGTAATAAACCACACGGAAATGGAGGCGACATAAATTGGAAAGCGGGAAGCTAAAAAGGGCAGTTTTTTAGAGGAGAAAAAGTTCATTCCGGAAATACAGAAGCGACTTCCTGAAAGCGGGTAGAAAATATAATCTCTAAACCACTGCATAAGCGTCATATGCCATCTTCTCCAAAATTCTGCCAAAGACTTGGAGAAGAAAGGGCGATTAAAATTTTCCGGAAGACAGATTCCGAGAAGCTCTGCACTTCCCAGTACAATATCCATTCCTCCTGAAAAGTCGGCATACATCTGAAGTGTGAATCCAATCATCCCTACCAGAACGTAGATTCCGTTAAAGGTCTCCGGATCGGAAGTAATGAGTGAAATGGCAATCGACAGTCTATCGGCAATGACCAGTTTTTTGAAAAATCCCCAAAGTATGCGAGATGCTCCAAAACGAATATTTTTAAAGTCAAAAGAATGTCCCGTAAACAATTCTTGGTTGAGTTCGCTATACCGACTGATTGGTCCAAAAGAAAGTTGCGGAAAAAAACACAAAAAAAGAGCAAAACGGGGAAGACTTTTTTCTGCTGAACTTTTTCCTCTGTAGAGGTCTATCAGATATCCCATTGCCTGAAAGGTATAGTAGGAGATTCCCAAGGGGAAAATCCAGTTCATCATAGAAAATTGCTGCTCGCTTCCGTTTTGATAGAGAAGAGCATTTACGTTTTCGATCACAAAATTGGTATATTTTAGGATGGCTAAAATGCCAAAATTAAAGAAGAGTCCTATAAGGAGGATTCGACCTTGTTTTTTCTTTAATTCTTTTTTTAGACGTTTTTTTTCTTTGTTTTCCAAGACTTCTGTATGAAGCTTGTATTTTGTCTCTTCCGCCATGCAATCAATCCATTTTCCTAAGAAAAAAGTACTGAGTGTTGTCAGTAAAATAAAGACAATATAAAAGGAAGTTCCGCTAAACAGATAAAATACAAAACTTGCAAAAAGCAGAACTTTCCAGCGAGAAGCTTCCGCTGTGAAATAATACAGCGGAAGCAACAATGCCCAAAATATAAAATAATGCTGAGAAACAATAGACATATTATTCTTCGTCTTCCAGTTTTTGAATTAAACGATACATAGCTTTAGCAGAGTTGAAATTTTCCGGAACCATTTCCTCCGGCGGTATAGACAGGTCGAATTTTTGCATTATCTGCGTCATAATCATGACCATATCCATAGAATCGAGGGTGCCATTACCGATTAAATCCTCACAATGCTCAAAGTCCACATTGGGACGAACACTTTTTAAAATTTCTAAAAGCTCTTCCATCGCTCTCCTCCTTATGGTGTTCTGGGATAAAGAGACGCATCAAAATGGAAACAGCCCTTATGCCGGTTTGAAAATGCATTCATCTGTGCATCAGTCCAAAGGCAATAATATCCGCCTACAGAACGCGGAGTAGTATCAAAGTGATACCAGTTTCCGTCTACCCTAACCAGATTCCAATAATGATCTGCATCTGTACTGCGAATCACTTCTATACTGGGGATTCCCGCCCGAGAAAGAAGCGCATTGGCTGCGGAATAAAAAGAAAAGCAGTCTCCATGATGACTTCTTAGGCTTCTATAGGCTTCACTGGGCCAGTCACGGCTCGCGGAATGACCTGCGTAGCGGAAGTTTCCGCGTACCCATGCATAAATGGCTTCCGCCTTTTGTCTCTCCGACATGGCTGCGTTTGTAATTCTGGACAAAATGTCGTCAGCAATGGCATCTACCTGACGATGAATATCCGATTTTTCTTCTTCCGGAATTATGTTGTTGGGCTGCTTTACGCCCTCCGGTAAGTCAAAGACCTGTACTTCAGTCAGACACTGTCCGTCGTCGGAAAATTGGTAGTCTCTTCCTTCAATGGTAAGACTTGTATTTTTTACCATAGCACCGCTTTCGTTTAGATAGTAGCGGGCTCCATTATCGTTTATCCATCCGGTTTGCATATAGCCGCGGTCGTCGAAATGATACCATTCTCCTTCGACCTGCTTCCATTCGTTCTGCGCATATCCGCCATTAGGCTGTGGCATCCACCATCCGACTTCATCCTGCTTCCAGCGTTCAACTCCCGGACCGCTTGTAGCGTCAGAATTTTCTTCCCCGTAAGCGGTGAAGGGAAGAGAAAAAAAGAGCAATACTGCTATTGAAAAAATCCATCTGTTTTGTTTCAACTCCTTTGCCTCCTTGCACTTTTCCTGTTTCCTTATATAAACAGAGTAAAACTTCATCTTTTTGTTTATCGACTTGTAAGAATGAGAATATAACTTAAAAGGATAAAAATTCTTATTTTGAGTCATGAGAACGTAGAAAATAGAAGGAATACAAAAACCTTGGAATCCCTTCTGTGAGAATCCCTTTTCTCTTGTTATGCATCTCTATCTATTGTAAAATGTTGCAAGAGCAAATTGCGGATAGTTTATCCTGTCCGTGATGAGTGGCGTGTGTATATTCCGGGATATTTTTCATCATAGAGAGTAAGAGTATAGTGTAAATCAATGGGTTTAGAGAGCAGGAGTGTGCTTTGGAAAATATTGTTGTAAAAGATGTGTCTTATCAATACACGAGGCGAAATGAAAATGATGAGGTAATTGAAACCTTGTCTGCTCTTTCCGCACTCAATTTTTCGATAGAGGAAGGGAGTTTCGTCTGTATTCTGGGGCATAACGGATCCGGAAAATCGACTTTGGCGAAGCTTTTCAATGCCTTGCAGCTTCCGACGGAAGGTACGATTCTGGTTTCCGGAATGGACAGTCGGGAGGAGAAGAACATTTTCCCGATCAGAAGAGAAGTGGGGATGGTCTTTCAGAATCCGGATAATCAGATTATTGCATCCGTGGTGGAAGAGGATGTCGGATTCGGGCCGGAAAATATCGGGCTTCCCACTGATGAAATCTGGCAGAGGGTAAACAACGCCCTCTCCGCTGTGCATATGGAGGCCTACAGACTAAAGTCTCCGAACCACTTGTCCGGCGGACAGAAGCAGCGTGTAGCAATTGCAGGAACTCTTGCCATGGAGCCAAAGACTATTGTGCTCGATGAGCCGACCGCTATGCTCGATCCGAGCGGAAGAAAAGAGGTTTTGGAATCGGTATTAGAGCTGAAGCGGAAGAAGGGCATCAGCATTATTTTGATTACGCACTATATGGAGGAGGCGGTTGATGCGGACCGGATTCTCCTTATGGACAGCGGAAAGCTTGTTATGGACGGAAGTCCCCGTGAGGTTTTCCAAAATGTGGAGCGCTTAAAGGAATATCGCATGGATGTGCCGCTGATTACGGAGCTTGCGCACAAGTTGCAAAAAAAGGGCTTTCCGATAGAGAAGACCATTCTAAAAAAAGAGGAGCTGGAGGAAGAGCTCCTTAAGCTAAAGGAAGAAGGATTTTCTCTGCAAGAAAGCTTTACGGTGTCGGAGCTCCCGGGTTTGTCGGAACCTTCTTCCGAGAAGCAGCATTTGGATATGGCATCGGTTTTGCAGGGGATTTCCCGAAAAGAGCAAGAATCAAAGCCGGAAAAAGAAGCAGATATACAGGAAGAAGCAGACGTACAGAAAGATGCAGACATACAGAAAGATGCAGATATAAAAGGTGAGAAGCCTGAGGCAGGCGACTATATCGTGGAAGCGGAACACCTTTCCGCAATTTTCCAGGAGGGCACGGCTATGGAAAGCTTTGCCCTAAAGGATTTAAGCATGAAAATACGGCGGGGAAGTCTCACCGCGGTAATCGGGCACACCGGCTCGGGAAAGTCTACGCTGGTGCAGCATTTAAACGGGCTCATTAAGGCGAAGTCGGGAGAGATTTTCGTTTCCTTCCGGGAGAATCCGCCCCTCGTGAAGAGTGGGAAATCCTTCCTCTTTTTCAAGGGGAAGAAGACGGTCATAGAAAAAAAGGGAAGACTTTCTCTTTCGGAGGAAGGCTTTGATTATCGTGCGCTCCGCTTTAAGGTAGGGCTTGTTTTCCAGTACCCGGAGTATCAGCTTTTTGAGGAAACGGTCCTCGCGGATGTGATGTTCGGCCCCCTAAATCAGGGAAAGACGAGGGAAGATGCGGAAGCTCTTGCGAAAGATGCCTTGGCGAGTCTCGGAATCGGAGAAGAGCTCTATGCAAAATCTCCTTTTGAACTTTCCGGAGGGCAGAAGAGGAAGGTCGCCATTGCGGGCGTACTTGCTATGGGACCGGAGCTGCTCATTTTGGACGAGCCGACAGCCGGGCTTGATCCTGCAGGAAGAGACGAACTTTTTGAAGAAATTGCAGGGCTTCGGAAAAACTATGCGATGACCATTCTTCTCGTTTCCCACTCCATGGATGATGTGGCGCGTTATGCCGACGAGGTTTTGGTTTTGCATCAGGGAGAACTGAAGATGGAAGGCACGGTAGAGGAAGTATTTTCCAAGAAGGAAGAGCTGGAAGGCATGGGACTTGGACTTCCGCAGATTCGCGCGCTTCTTTTTGACTTGCAGAAAAATGGTTTAGATATACAACTTGGAAATACCGTGGAGGAGGCAGTCTCTGCCCTTTCCCACTATTTTATAGAAGAAAAGAGGAAGGGGGTAAGCCATGCTTAGAGAAATAACCTTAGGGCAGTATTATCCCGTAGACTCCTTTATTCATAGACTCGATCCGAGAGTAAAACTTGCCGGTACCTTCTTGTTTTTAATTGCACTTTTCATTGTGAATTCCTGGACGGCCTACGCAGTGCTTGCTCTTGTGCTTTTCGGCTTTATTCTTTTATCGAAGGTGCCCTTCTCCTTTATGGTGAGAGGCTTAAAGAGCGTGCTGTTCTTACTCTTGCTTTCCGTGAGCTTTAATCTTTTTCTCACACCGGGAGAAGAATTGTTCCGGATTTTTTTCTTGAAAATGACCAAGGAAGGCCTGCAAATTGCAAGCATGATGGCGATTCGTCTTGTGATGCTGGTACTTTCGAGTTCCATTTTGACTTTAACAACAACGCCGAATGCTCTTACAGACGGCATGGAAAAGGGACTGGGAATCTTCAAACTCTTCCATTTTCCGGTACATGAAATTGCGATGATGATGTCGATTGCTCTTCGTTTTATCCCGATTTTGGTGGAAGAGACGGATAAGATTATGAAAGCGCAGATGGCAAGAGGCGCAGACTTTGAAAGCGGCAGCATTTTCGATAGAGCAAAGGCTATGGTGCCTATCCTTGTACCCCTTTTTGTCTCCGCCTTCCGAAGAGCCTATGACCTTGCGATGGCTATGGAGGCGCGCTGCTATCAGGGAGGAGAGGGAAGGACCAAGATGAAGCCCCTTCGCTATACCGGGGCGGACTACCTATCTTATCTTGTATTGTTTTTAATTTTGGGGCTGGCTATCGGAAGTCGATTTATCAGTCTTCCCTAAGTGGGATGTGATGAGATAGAGTTATGATTGGAGTAAACGATCTGCTAGGGATAAGCATAATCAATAGATCATAAGAAAGAGGTGCGTCTTGCATCGTTTTGTATTGAAACTGGCCTATGAGGGCACAAATTATCATGGATTTCAGAGGCAAGAGGAGCTTCGGACGGTCTCGGGAGAGGTAGAGGAAGTGCTTTCACGTCTTTTCCCGGGGGAGTGCCAAAACTTTATCGGGGCGAGCCGGACAGACCAAGGAGTCCATGCTCTGGGAAATATTCTTTCCTTCGATACGGAAGCGGAGCGGAATCCCGAAAACTATGAGAGAGCATTAAACAGTTATCTTCCGGAAGATATTCGTGTTCTTTCCGCTTGGAAAAAGACGGAGGATTTTCACCCTCGTTTTACGGCACATACGAAGGAATATCGCTACAGTATAGATAGGGCGCGTGTGGAAAATCCGCTCTATCAAAGGCTGTACTACCATTACACTTTTCCTCTTGATTTAGCGATAATTCGAGAGGGAATCGAAATTTTAAAAGGAGAACACGACTTCACTTCCTTTGCGAACCCCAAGGCGCAGACCCTCTTACAGGGAGGCTCGGCGGTACGCTGTATCACGGATTTTCGCCTTGAAGAGGAGGGAGAGTATCTGCATTTTACGGTAAAGGGAAATGGTTTTCTCTATCACATGATTCGCATCCTTTGCGGAACACTCTTGGAAGTCGGAAGAGGAAGGATTTCACCTTCTGCTCTTTCCGAGATTCTTGCCGGAAAAGACAGACGCCTTGCCGGCCCGACAGCTCCTGCGAAAGGGCTTTGTCTTATCCATTTAGACTATGGCGATGCTTTGTAAGTGAAAAAGCTCAATATTATCATGGATATCTTCCTCATTTTAGATATCATTTTGATAAATATCCCTCCTATGCCCTATTCCCAATACTAAAACAATAACTTTCTCCTCCTGAATTTCTGCAATGATTCTATAATCCCCTACTCTATATCTCCATTGTCCGCTTCTATTGGCTGTTAATCCCTTTCCATGCTTTCTGGGATCTTCACAGCCTTCTAAGTTTTTTCTAAGCCAGGCAATGATAAGAGAAGCTGTGTACTTGTCCAGCTTTTTCATCTGCTTTAATGCTTTATCGGAAAATACAATTCTAAAACTCATTGTAAGCCCAGTTCTTTCTCTACCTCATCAAGAGTATAGGTAATAGGATTTTCCTTATATTCCGCTAAAGCTTCTTCATAGGCCTGCAAATCATATTCCTCTTCAATATGTTCAAGAACTGAGCGTCTAACCAATTCTGAAATACTAATTCCATTCATTTCCGCATATTTTTTGAAAAGCACAGAGTCTGTTTCACTTAATCTAAAAGAAATCGTCATCCTATCCCTCCTTTCATGTGCAATATATTGTATTACATATTGTATAATGCGTCAATTTCCTCTGCTATCCTAAATGAAGCCACAATAAAAAGTAGGCCCTTCTGTTCCAGTCTGAAGCTGTAGCAGTTTGTAATGATGTACCTTCTGAGAGAGGATTCCAGATTGCAAAGGATAGGCATGGCATTTCATTGCCTTTTCACCCGCTAAGGGATATACTGACAAGGATTTATTGTATATTTCTTTAGGAGAAAATTTTTGAATACTATAGTGATAAAAGATTGCACTTACAAATACATACGAAGGAATGAAATTGATGAGGTAGTGGAGAAACTTTCCGCTATTTCTCCTTTGGATTCCATGATGGAATAGGGAAGCTTTGTCTGTGTGCCTGGCCATAACGGTTCCGGAAAATCCGCTCGGACAAAGCTTTTTATTGCTTTATAGAGTAAGAGTAAAATAGGAAAAGATTAGGAGGAAGTAGTAGATGAAGAAAAGACTGGCGGACTACATTGCGGAAAAACTGGTGGAAGCGGGGATTTGCCGCTCCTTCTCCGTCGTAGGAGGAGGCGCAATGCACTTAAATGATGCGCTTGGACACAATAAGGGAATTCAAACCCTTTACCAGCATCATGAGCAGGCCTGTGCTATGGCGGCCGAAAGCTATGCCAGAATTCACAATGTTCCGGCCCTACTTTGTGTGACCTCCGGTCCCGGCGGAACGAATACCATTACCGGTGTTTTGGGAGCATACTTGGACTCCCTTCCCATGATTGTCCTCTCCGGACAGGTGCGGCATGACAATACTGCCCGCTGGTCCGGAAGAGCGCTTCGTGCCATGGGAGATCAGGAATTTGATATCCTGCAGTCCGTATCCTGCATGTGCAAATACAGCGAGATGCTGATTGACCCGTACCGCGTGCGCTATGCCATTGAAAAGGCGATTTACCTAAGCCAGACCGGTCGTCCCGGTCCCTGTTGGCTGGATATTCCTGTGGATGTACAAGGCTGCACCATTGAAACTGAGGATTTACTGGGCTTTGATGTTTCCGATTTTGAGAATGGAGGAGACGGCTGGGAAAAGAGAGCCGTGGAGAACAAGTATCCGGAGTTTGCAACTGCGTGCCGAAAGTATTTTTCGGATGAGGAAGAAAAGAAGGCCCTCCATGCACTGTATACGAAAAAAGAAAATCCGCATGTTTTAGCGGAGGATTTAGGAGGACAGGAGGACCATGGCTTCACCGAGTGGAAGGATTTCCTTCCCCTTGCCAAGCAGGTCTTAGAGAAAATTAGAGCAAGTAAGCGCCCCATTTTCTATACCGGAAACGGGGTTCGCATTGCCGGAGCGGAGACGATGTTCTTAGAGCTTTCCGAAAAGCTCGGCATCCCCGTAGTGCTCGGCTGGAATGCGCCGGACATTTTCCCGACAAAGCACCCCTTAAATGCGGGACGCCCCGGAGGACGAGGCGACAGACCCGGAAACCTTGCCGTACAAAATGCAGACTGCATCTTAAGTATCGGATCGAGACTGAATATCCGTCAGGTGGGCTATTCCTTCCGTGACTGGGCGCCCGAAGCCTATGTGATGCAGAACGATATTGATAAGGAAGAGATTGCAAAGCCCTCCGTGCACTGCGATTTACAGCTTCACGGCGACGCCAAGGCTTTGATTCGCGCACTGCTTGAGCTCTTAAAGGAAGAAAAGAGTCTTCCCCTCTTTAAGGGCGGAGAAGGAATAGTTCGTGAGGAAGCTCGGAAGTTCATTCGGGAAAAGGCGGCAGAGGCCGTGTTGGAAGAGGATAAGAGCGAGCGTCTCACTTGGCTTGATACCGTGCGCTTCTACCAAGCAAATTATCCCACGATTCTTCCCGAATACCGTTCGGAAGAGACTGCGGAGTGCAATGTCTATGCTTTAGTCGAGAAGCTTTCGGAAAGAGCGGAGGAAGACCAGATTACCGTTGTAGGAAACGGCTCTCCCTGCGTTGCCGGCGGACAGAGCTATATCATAAAAAAAGGAACCCGCTTCATCAGTCAGGACGGTGTAGCGTCCATGGGATACGGACTTCCTGCCGGAATCGGTGCCTACTATGCGGCAATTGATTTCACAAAGGCTGAGGAGGAAAAATTAAAGCAGGCTCCGTACTGGCAGGGGAAGGAAGAAAGCTACCCGCCTTATCGGGAAAAGGATATCATCGTTTTAACCGGAGACGGCTCTATTCAGATGAATCTGCAGGAGCTTCAGACGATTATTCACCACAAGATGCCGCTGAAGATTTTTGTGGTAAATAACGGCGGTTATCATTCCATTCGTCAGACCCAGAACAGCTTCTTCGGAAAGCCTCTGGTGGGAATCGGTGTAGACTCCGGTATGGAGGGAGAGGGAACGGACCTTTCTTTCCCAAGCTTAGAGAGGCTCGCGCATGCCTACGGCTACCCCTATGTTTCCATTCACAGCAATAAAGAACTTTCCGAGGGAATCGAGAAGACCTTGAAAGTGGAGGGACCGGTGCTTTGCGAAGTCTTTGTAAGCCTTACGCAGCAGTTCCTGCCGAAGTCCAGTGCAAAGCGGGATAAGGAAGGAAATCTTTTCAGCCCGCCCTTACAGGACATGGATCCCTTCCTTCCGGATGAGGAAATGGAAATGCTTATGCTCCTAAAGAAGAGGCAGTAAATGCGGATACTGATCAGCGGGATTACAAGCTTCCTCGGAATAAGTACAGGAAAAGCGCTTTTAAAAAAGGGACATGAAGTCTACGGGATTTTGCGTCCGGAGAGTCGGAATAAAGAAAGACTTAAGGGAGAGAAGGGAATGCAACTTCTCTCCCTTAACATGGAAAGCTTTCTTCTTTGGGAGAAAGAAAAGGGGAGAGAAGCGGAATATAACAACAGTACTACGGAAGCCGGCATCAATACAGAAAGATGCATCACTACGGAAAGAGGCATTACTACAGAAAATAATAGTACTACGGATAGTCATGCTATTTATAAAAGCATTAGTCTGCCTTCCTTGGCGAAGCTCCACTTTGACACGGTTCTGCATTTTGCCTGGGACGGTGTCGGCTCCTTGGGGCGTTCGGATCTTGTGACGCAGGAAAAAAATCTTGCCATGAGCAAGGCCTTTTTTTCCTGGGCTAAGGCACATGGTGTAAAACGCTTTTTCTTTGCGGGATCACAGGCGGAAATGGGGAGAGGAACAAGAGAAGAGCCTCTTCCGGCAAGTCCCTACGGAGAGAAGAAGCTCGCCTTTTCCGAATACGGACTGAAAAACCACGGGAAGATGGAATTTATCGACCTTCGAATTTATTCTATCTACGGAAAAGGAGATCATGAAAGAAGTCTTGTAAAGACGCTTGTGAGAAATACCTTAAGAGGCATGGAGACGGAGCTCGGAAGCGGAAATAAGATTTGGAATTTTATGGCAGAGGAAGACTTCGGGCGAGCAATGGCCTTTCTTACGGACTTGGACGTTCCGACGAGGAAGGGAGAAAGCAGAAGTCAGAGAAGTAGTAAATCGGAGGGCGAAAACCCGGAAAGAGAGAATGCAGATTTGGAAATCGAGTATAAGGAGAAGCTGCTTGAGTCAGGGTTGTTCGGACAGAATAAAGAATGCGGTAGCTTTACGATAGACATCTGTAGTAGAGAAAGCCGTCTCCTTTCCGACTATATCAAAGAAATCGAGCAAATCGGCTTCTCTTTCCTTAAGAAAAGGGGGATTAGGAAGAGCGGAGAAAGTCTCTTGCGCTTTGGCCTTCGTCCGCCCAATGTGGAGGGCGATTATGACTTTACGGCGCATACGAAAGAGCTTTCCGCGCTGGGATTTGAAGAGAGAGTCAGCTTTTCTTCCGGAATAGAAGAGTTATATGAATTTATTTATAAAGAGGAATTCCTGAAAGCGTAAAGCTACTGTTTCCGGAAAACAACAGGATAGATAGGCAAAGTAAACCTTAGGAAGAAGTTAAACTTTTTTAAAGAAATTAAGCTATATCAATCAAGCTATATCAAAATATTTAAAGAATAAGAAAGGGGAAATCGATGGCAAACTGTATCGTCTGCGGAGAGAAGCTTTCCGAGCTTGCCGTTTTTCATAATATGCCTGCCTCTGCGCAGGATTTTCCG
The DNA here is from genome assembly GCF_000238055.2 of Oribacterium parvum ACB1. Lineage (GTDB taxonomy): Bacteria > Bacillota > Clostridia > Lachnospirales > Lachnospiraceae > Oribacterium > Oribacterium parvum. Next base: position 731,332 of record NZ_KE148312.1, on the reverse strand, counting down.
AGAAAAGAGGATTTGGAGCGGGAAAAGCCGGTGGACTTACCGCTTTGCCAATGCCTGCACTGTGGTCTTGTGCAGTTTGATACCGAGCCGGTTCCCTATTATAAGGATGTGATTCGTGCAGGAGGCGGAACGACAACCATGCGCCGTCTTCGAGAGGAAGAATACAAAAAACTTCTTTCCTATTTGCAAAATAAGGGACAGAAGGAGCCCGTGATTTTGGAGCTGGGAAGCGGACAGGGAGAGTTCCTTAAGATGTGGGAAGGTGTGGAATGCGGAGCTTTGACCCCCTACATTTTCGGGATAGAGCATAAGAAGAGTCTTGTGGAAAAGGGGAGGGCGGCAGGTCTTCCTCTCTATGAGGGCTTCCCGGAAGAAGACTTTTCCTTAAAGGGGCTTATTGCTCTTTCTCCGGACGGAAAACAGGAAAAGGAAGTCGGAGAGGAAGTCGATGCTATGGTGCAGTTCAATTTCCTTGAGCACCAGAAGGACCCGAAGGGGATGCTGGACTACGCGTATACGCATCTTCGGGCGGGCGGCATTTTCCTCCTCACGGTACCGAGCTTTCATTATATTTTGGATAATAAGAGCTACTACGAGCTGCTCCGTGACCATATCAGTAATTTTACGGAAGAGAGCCTGCAATACCTCTCTCAGGAAGCCGGTTTTTCTCTTATTGAGAGTCGCGTAATCAATCGGGATACCATTGAGTTTGTTTTGCAAAAGGAAGCGAAGGAGAACTTAAGCATTTTCCGCTATAGCGGGCAGAAAATCGACATTTCTCCTCTTCTTGAAAATGAAAAGGAGATTCAAGAGGATGTAGAAGCTCATATTGCAAAGCTAAAGGAAGAGGGAGAAAAGATGGCTATATGGGGTGCGAGCCATCAGGGGCTTACGCTGCTTTCCACAACGGCACTAAAGGATGTAGTTTCCTATATCATTGACTCTGCACCCTTTAAGCAGGGGCTGTACAGTCCGGCTTCCCATGTATTGATTGTGCCGCCTGAGCATTTTCAGGAGGAGCCGGTGGAAGAAATTCTCATCGTGGCACCGGGCTATACGGACGAGATAGCCGGGATTATCAAACGGGACTTTCAGCCCTGTCCGCGGATTTTGGCACTTCGGGGCGAAAGGATAACGGAGCTTTAGGGGTGAAGGGAATCGCCTGTAGGAAAGCAATAATCTGGCAAAGTGCGAAGTTGTTTGCTACGAGGGTAGAATAGAGACTAAGACCTTTATAGAATGATAATCAATCATAATCCGGTGAGCTGCAAAGTATTTTACGAAAAAGGAAAGGGAGTCGCTGTGCGAGCATTTGTCTTAGAGGGAAGAGGAAAAGTGAAATGGATGGAGAAGGAGAAACCGCGCCTACTTTCGGAACACGGTGTGCTCATCATGCCCCTTCTTCTTGCGCCTTGCACAAGCGATGTGCATACAATCTGGCAGGGATCTCCGAAGAGAGAAAATCTCACTCTGGGGCATGAGTGCGTGGGGAAGATTATAGAGAAAGGCAGTGCGGTAAAGGATTTTTCCGTGGGAGAAATCGTGGCGATTTCCGCCATTACCCCGAACTGGGACAGTGAAGAAGTTACGGAAAATGAGTCTCATGCAGGCTATCCTTTTTCTGCCCATTCCCTTGGGAAGTCCATAGACGGGGCTTTTCAGGAATGCTTTTATTTACCTCATGCGGATAAAAACTGCGGAAAAATTCCGGAGGGACTTTCCTTGGAAGACGCACTTTTATGCACGGATGTTTTGCAAACCGGCTTTACTGCTGCAGAAGAAGGAAGAGTGGAGAGGGGAAATACGGTTTGTGTACTGGGAATCGGGGCTATCGGCCTTGCGGCAATCTTTGCGGCGCAGTACTTCGGAGCAAGTCGTATTTTTGCCGTGGGAAGTCGGGAAGAGAGTAAAAGACTGGCTCTTAGTATGGGAACAAAGGATTGTCCGGTGGAGGTTTTGGACTATAGAGAGCTTAGAACGCCCCTCCCTAAAGGAAAGCATCCTCTGGCAAATTCCACCAATTCTTCTATTGTGAACGAGATTTGGAACAGGACAGACGGCAAGGGCGTGGACCGGGTGCTTCTTTGCGGAGGAGACGAATATGCCCTTTGCGAAGCCTCCGATATGGTAAAATACGGCAGTGGCGTGGTCAGCAATGTGGCCTATTTCGGGGCGGATGAGGACATTGTTACGGAAGAGCTTTCCGGAAGACCGCTCCGCTATCTTATTGATGAAGAAGAGAGAGAAAAGAAGGCGGTAGACGCCCTTTATTTACCGAAGTTTTCCTTAGGAAAGGGTATGGCGGGAAAGAGCTTTGTCTTCTCCCTTTCCAAAGGCGGAAGAACGCATCTTGAGAAAATCATGAAGATAGTCAAGGAACGGAATTTTCATCCGAGTGCATTTTTTACGAAAAGCTACCGCGGTATGGAAAATATAGAAGCGGCACTGTATGATATGAAGAACAGAGAGGCTGTAAAAGTCTTGGTATATACGGATTTAGAAAGATAAAAACCGTCAAAGTTTTAATGTATACGGATTTAGAAAGATAAAAGCCGTCAAAGTTTTAATATATACCGATTTAGAAGGATAGAAAGGCCGTAAAAGTTTTCAATGTTTACCGATTTAAAAGGATAGAAAAGAGGTTGGAATTTGAAGAAAACCATCAGTATCGTTATCCCCTGTTATAACGAGGAGGAAAATGTTATTCCCCTTGCGAATGCACTTAGGACTTGTTTTCAGGAGAAGCTTAAGAATTATCATTATGAGCTTCTCTTTATTGACAACGACTCACAGGATAAGACGCGGGAGAACTTAAGAGCACTTTGCAAGGAAGATAAGGGGATTAAGGCGATTTTTAATGCTAAGAATTTCGGCCAATTTAATTCCCCCTACTATGCCATGCTGCAAAGTACGGGAGATGCCACCATTTTGATGGCGGCGGACTTCCAGGATCCGGTGGAAATGATTCCCCGCTTCGTTCATGCCTGGGAGGAGGGCTACCGCATTGTAATCGGGGTTAAGACAGAGAGTAACGAGTCGAAGCTTATGTACGCGCTTCGGGGCATTTACTATAAGCTTATCCGAAAAATGTCTTCCGTGGATCAAATCAGTCAGTTTACAGGCTTTGGCTTGTACGACAAAGGATTTATTTCGGTAATGCAATCTCTGGACGATCCCACCCCCTTCCTGCGCGGTATTGTGGCGGAGCTTGGTTACAGAAGAAAGGATATCCCCTATACGCAGCCGAAGCGCCGGGCGGGCGTGACACACAACAACTTCTATACCCTTTATGATGCGGCCATGCTGAGCTTTACCAGCTATACCAAGGTGGGACTTCGTTTGGCGGTATTTTTTGGCGGGATCTTTGCAGGAATCAGCATGCTGGTCGGGCTCATTTATCTCATGATGAAGCTGATCTGGTGGGACCGCTTTCCCGCAGGTATGGCTCCTATGCTGATTGGAATGCTTTTCCTCGGCTCTGTGCAAATCTTTTTTATCGGACTTTTGGGAGAATATATTTTATCCATTAACCAAAGAGTCATGAAGAGACCGCTCGTGGTGGAGGAAGAGAGACTGAATTTTTCGGAGCAGGCGAAGCAGGCTACCGGCGAAAGCAGTACTTCGAAACAGGCAATAAGCGAAGACAGTTCTTCAAAACAGCCGGGGCAGGATGCCTGTGAAAGCGGTTCTTTAGAACAGCCGGCGCAGAATGAAAGTTCTTCGGAAGAGGTGTAAGAGAAAATGAGAGCAAAGATTGATATCGCCCTAGTCAGGGAAGGGAAATTACATATACAAGGCTGGGCTTTTGGAAGAGATCCGGAGACTCCCGTAGAGATATCCGTTCAAGGAAAGGCAGGGGAAAAGAGAGAATTTTCCTATGAGGAAGTAGAGCGGGAAACCGTAAATGAAGCCTATTTTCCAAAGTACGAGGAGGAAAACGGGAAGAAAATCAAGAGGAAGTTGGGCTTTTCTTTGGACACCCCTTACGAACTGGGAAAGGGCGAAAGGGTGGAGCTTTTGCTGGAGGTGGATCAGCAGCTTCGTCGTTTTAGTTTTGATGATAAAAAAATCGAGTCCTTTAACTCTCATTCCCACAAGAAGATGGAGAAATTTCTGGCCCTCTTCCAATGGGAAACCGTGGAAGCGGTAAAGGACACCCTGAAAAAGGGCGGTCTTTCCGCTCTTTGGCATAAGAGTGTGCGAAAGCTAAAGAGTATTGAAGAGGACTACGACTATAACGAGTGGTACAAAAAAGAGAAGATCGGAGTGGAAGAGCTTTCTCGGCAAAGGGCGGAAGTTTGGGAGAATCCCCTGCTTTTTTCCATTGTGATTCCGGTGTACCGTCCCAAGGAGGCTTTTTTACGAAGACTCTTAGACAGCATTTTATCCCAGACCTACCCGCATTTTGAAATTTGCCTTGCGGATGCTTCCGAGCTTTCCGAGGATTCTTTGGAAAATGGAGAAAAGTCCCCCATTGCGGTCTTAAAGGAATATCAGGAGAAGGACAGCAGAGTGCGTTTTACCGCCCTTCCTAAGAACCTGGGGATTTCCGGAAATACCAATGCCGCCATTGCCATGGCCAAGGGAGATTTCATCATTTTCTCCGACCATGATGATGAGCTGACGGAAGATGCCTTATATACCATTGCGAAAACCATCAAGGAGCATCCCAAGGCGGAGCTTCTCTATAGTGATGAGGATAAGATTGACTTTGCTTCCGCCTATTACTTTGAGCCCCACTTTAAGCCGGATTACAGCCCGGAGCTTCTTCGTAGTGTAAATTATTTCTGCCATCTTCTGATTGCGAAGCGTTCTTTGCTGGAGGCGGTAGCGAAAGAGGGAGAAGAGGGAGAGAAGATTTACGAGCAGAAGGAATATGACGGTGCGCAGGACTATGACCTGATTTTGCGACTTTGTGAAGAGGCGGAAAGAAGGGAAAGGGTTGTAGGTTTCAGTGAGGAAGAACGAAAGGAACAGGAAGAGGCGCTCTTTACTTCTTCTACTATTGTTCATATCAGGAAGGTACTCTATCATTGGCGCTCTCATCAGCTCTCCACTGCCCAGAATCCGGAGGCAAAGCTCTATGCCTTTACTGCCGGAGAGCGGGCGGTTTTCGACCATGCAAAGCGCTTGGGACTTCCCATTGAAAAGGTGGAGAGAGGCATTACCTACGGCTATTATCATTGCCACTATGCCTTGGAGAAAAAGGATGGGGAGCTTCCTCTTATTTCCGTGATTATCCCGAGTAAAGACCATAGCGAGGATTTGGATCTGGCCATTCGCTCTCTCTTTGCCGGAAGCTATCCCTATCTGGAAGTGATTGTGGTGGAGAACAATTCCGTGGAGGAAAAGACATTTTCCTACTATGAAAAGATTCAGGAGGAATTCCCGGCAAGGTACGGAGAGTTTCATACCAAGGCGGTAAGGGTGGTGCGCTGGGAAAGAGAGTTCAACTACTCCGCGATCAACAACTTCGGAGTGGGATTTTCCCACGGAGAGTACCTGCTCTTTATGAACAATGACATTGAGTGCTTAAAGGCGGATTCCCTGGAGGAAATGCTTCAGTTTGTGCAGCAGGAGGAAATCGGAATCTGCGGTGCAAGGCTTCTCTATCCGGATAAGATGATTCAGCACGCAGGTGTGGTGATGGGCTTTGGCGGCATTGCAGGAGCCACCTTTATCGGTACCCACGAAACGGAAAACAGCTACATGCATAGGGCAGCCTGCATTCAAAACTATACTGCTGTCACTGCCGCCGTTTTAATGACCAAGAAATCCCTCTTTGATCAGGTGGGCGGTTTCCGAGAAGAGCTTGCCGTAGCTTTTAATGATGTGGATTTTTGCTTGAAGATTCGTGCCCTTGGGAAGCGGGTGGTTTACACTCCTTATGCCCTTTTCACCCATTACGAGTCCAAGTCCAGAGGGCTGGAGGACAATCCGGAGAAGGTAAAGCGTTTCAACGGAGAGATTGTCTGCCTCGCAAAGCATTGGCCGGAGATTTTGAGAAAGGGAGATCCCTACTATAACCCGGCACTGACCCTTAGGAAGTCAAACTTTACGCTAAGAGACCTTTCCGTAGAGAAGGTGGGAGAGCCGTTTCCGTTGGAGATTTTGAAGGATATCGTGTAGATGAGGATACGGTGCTTAGGCCATCCCCTCTTTCAAAAAGACGCTCTCGCTCGATTCCGACGTAGCGGATACTAAGCAGAAAACTTCGCTGTGCTTGTTTTCTGCAAGTACCGACGTCTCCATACGCTTTTCGTAAGAGGGGATGGCCTAAGCATCTGTATAATGGTATTTTTTGCGATTCCAAAGCATGAGCCAATCAAAAATATGTAGAAATGGTGCGGCAGATTGTAGAAAGTGAGGCGAAAAATGATGAAGACGCTGAATGATTATTTGGCAATGTCTTATCGTATGGAAATTGTAGAAGATAAGGATGAAGGTGGATTCGTTGTTTCTTTTCCGGATTTATCTGGTTGTATTAGCTGTGGTGAGACAGTAGAAAGTGCAGTAGCGAATGCGATGGATGCAAAAAAAGAATGGCTTGCAGCAGCTTTGGAAGAAGGTGTGAAGATTCATGAGCCGGATAGTCTGGAAGACTATTCCGGACAGTTTAAGTTGAGGATTCCCCGGAGCTTGCATCGATCCTTAGCGGTGCATTCAGAAAGGGAAGGAATTAGCATGAACCAGTATTGTGTATATCTGCTTTCTAAAAATGACGCCTAGTACAAAAGATGAGTGGATATAGAAGGAAAGGAAAATAAATCATGAAACTGAGCGAATTCCCTTATGAGAGGGTGGATTTTACAAAAATGGAAAAGGAGCTTTCGGATTTAACGAAGGCCTTGGACAAGGCAGAGTCCGTAGAGGAGGTCTTTTCCATTCATAAAAAGTATTACAAGATGCAGGACGATGTGATGACGGCGATGGTGCTTGCGAATTTTCGGAACAATATCGATATGACCGATGAGTTCTATGAAAAGGAGAAGGACTACTATGATGAAAAGATGCCGGGCTTTTGGAATGCGATGGTGGATTACCAGAAGAAGCTCTATCACTCTCCCTTCAAAAAAGAAATGGAAGAGAAAATCGGGCATGTTGCCTTTAAGAACATTGAACTTGCTATAAAGGGGATGGATGAGAAACTGATTCCCCTTATGCAAAAGGAAAATGAGCTCACTACCGCCTATGGAAAGCTTCTCGGTACGGCAACGATTGAATGGGAGGGAGAGGAATTAAACCTTTCTCTTATGCGCCCCTATATGACAAGCGTGGACCGTTCTGTCCGCGAAAGAGCCTGGGAGAAGTACAGTGCTTTTTTTGAGGAGCATAAGGAGGAACTGAATTCCCTCTATGATGAGTTGGTAAAGAATCGTACCGAACAGGGGCGTCTGCTCGGCTATCCCGACTTTACTGAACTCGGCTATGCCAGAATGAATCGTAACTGTTACGGCGAGAAGGAGATTGAAAGCTTCCGAAATCAGGTGAAGCGTGACCTTGTACCTTTTGTGGAAAAGCTGCATGAAAAGCGAAGAAAGAGACTGGGAATTGACCATCTCTATTATTATGATGAAGATGTTTTCTTCCCGGAGGGAAATCCTGCGCCAAAAGGAACTCCGGAAGAAATCATGGCAGCAGGAGAGAAGATGTACGATGAGCTTTCTCCTGAGACCTCTACTTTCATGCGGAAAATGAGGGAAATGGAGCTTTTTGATGTCCTTGGCAGGAAAAATAAGAGTACCGGCGGCTATATGGATATGCTTCCGAACTACAAGATGCCTCTTGTTTTTGCAAACTTTAACGGAACTGCAGGAGATATCGATGTGATTACCCATGAGTGTGGACATGCCTTTCAGGGCTATTTGACTGCGCATCTTCCTATTCGGGAGCATAATGACTTAACTTCCGAAACGGCGGAAACCCATTCGATGTCCATGGAATTTTTCACGGAGCCTTGGATGGAGCTGTTCTTTGGAGAAAGGGCGGAGGACTACAGGGAAATGCATTTTGAAGATACGCTGATGTTTATTCCCTACGGTACCATGGTCGATGAATTCCAAAATATTGTGTACAAGAATCCGGAAATGACTCCGGAAGAGCGAAATGAGCTTTGGAAGAAGCTTGAGAAGGAGTACAGACCGCATCTTGATTATAAGAACAATCCTTTCTTAAATGAGGGAAGACTTTGGCAGAAGCAGAGCCATATCTATGAAAACCCCTATTACTATATTGATTACTGTCTTGCTGCGGTAAATGCCCTGCAGTACAAGGCTTTCATGAAGCGGGATTTCAAAGAAGCGTGGAAGAGCTATATGGAGTTTTCTCATCTTTCCGCCTCCCTTTTCTTTACCGAACTCGAGAAGAAGGCAGGACTTATGAGTCCCTTTGAGGAAGGAAGCCTAAAGAAACTTGTGGAAGGGCTCAAGGACTAAATTCCATATCGCACGCTCTGCGAAATACTCGTTAAGAATAAAAGGGGCTGTAAAAAATCACTTTATTACTTGATTTTTCACAGCCCTTTTTTTATAGAAAAGCTTGAAGGCTTTTCGTCTATAAAAATGTATTCTCTATGAATGTTTACGTTCTTTTCTTTTTCTCCTGTAAAGCCCAAAAGGCCAGTCCGATGACGCTTATTCCGAAAAGAGTAAAGCTGAACGGATTACTCCGGTCTTCGGTTTTGACAAATCCTCTTCCTTTTCTTTCTACGCCGAGAACAGTGGGGGTCGGTCTCTCTTCCCCTAAAACTTCCCCGTTAGAAGAAACTGCTTCTCGACTTGCGGAAAGTACCGCAGGAGTTTGGCTTTCCTCGACAATCGGTGTACGAGAACCGCCACCGCTGTTTCCGCCCCCGTTTCCGTTACCATTTCCATTGCCGGGATTCACCGGATTAACAGGGGTCGTAGGATTCACCGGTTCTGTCGGATTTTCGGGAGTTTTCGGATCTTCCGGTCGTATAATTTCTCCGCCGCATATTCTGTCACTGTCTAATTTATAGAGAGGCTGCTCTCCGAAAGAAGGGAGGCTCTCCAATTTGCCTGTGAGATAAACCGGGAGTTCTTTACTGCTTCCGTCTTTAAAATGAAGCGTCGTCTTTACAAAATGCGAGCCGAAGGTAGTCTGGGAGACTTTGTCTGCATTAGGGAATTCTACAGAGGCCAGATCCTTACCTAATTCTGTGCGGAGGACTTTTTCGATATCTTTTTTATCTTCCTTGGTAATCAGAATCACGGGATAGCCGTCTTCCGTTTTATTCCCGTCATAACGCATGTTTTTGGCAAAAATATAGTTGTGATAAGCGTTTTCTTCCGACATGGCATCGTTCAGATTCAGCCTTAAGTTTCGCACAAACTCGCCGTCCTTGTAGACAGGATAAAGGATTTCCTTATTGTATTTTACAAGATATGCCCCAAGCGGTAAGGTCTTATTTTGTAATACGGGTGCACCGAGCTTTTCCCCTTCTTTTAAAGAACTTTTTAAGTAATCTTTCAGGGATTGTCCGGAGTTTCCTGTTCCGCGATTTTTATAAACGTAGTTTTTATCTTGAGAAAGCTCTAGGTTTTCCAAGTCTGCATTTTCCAGAGGAAAGACGGAGCTTACGTTTAATGCAGCGCTATAGGTGATGGGAAGAGTGACTTCCACATCTCCGCTTTTTTCCGTTTTTACAGTGAGCTGAATACCGTAATCGGGTGTCTCTCCATGAGTAAAATCAACCATGCGCACGTCCACATTTCGTGCAATTTCCGGATCTACCTCAACTGAAAGCACGCCGGTCAGGGCATTATTAATAATGCGGCTGAACTTCCCTTTAATCTCCTTTATTTCCGCCTCTGTAAGAGTATTCTTTTCAGCTAGTTCTTCTTCTGTAAAAGATGGATTATTTTCGAATCGCCCTTCATCAAAAGGAAACGAGAGATTCTTACTAAGGAAGTTTACCAATTCTTCGGGAATCTCTCCAAGACTTTGCAGACTCCCGACATTCACTCTTGCATGCTTAGTGTTTCCGCTTTCATCCGTATACTCTACGCTGTAGTAGTACTGCTTTTCCTTGCCTTCTCCTTCAGACCGAATATTTCTATCTGTAAAATGAATCTTCTTTATTTCCGGATAATTCTCTTTCAGGAAGCTGATGATTTCTCCCATGTTATGATCACAGATTTCCTTATTTTTCGGAAGATTAAATTGATTTACATTTCCGCTTACTATGAAGTTAAAGGTTTCCGAGTTGGTGCCCTTTAAGGGAATGAGATATTTTTTCGGCTTTCCGGTAACCTCGTCGAATCCTTGCCAAACCAGGTAGGCAAGCTTTTCTCCGCTTTCGAACTTTTTAAAGCGGATAGCAAAAGGACTTCCGCCAGCCATAACGCCGTCAGGGGGTAAAAGACCGCCTAAAGCCATATCGTCATCCAAAGAAGGAGAAGGATCAATCTTCTCCCGAATCGTCTTGGCAAGTTTTGCGAGAATCGGATTGCTGTTTGCATTGCCGGAGAGGTCCAAGTAATAAGCTTTTCCGTCTTTTTCTTCATAGTACTTATCTTTATCCAGATTTATGGAAACCGGGATAGGATCCAGTATATCGTCAAAATAGCGATAGAATGCCTCTTTTGTATTCCGCTGTTCAAAAGCGTAAGGGTCTTCAAATTCCTCTCCTCCCGGAAGATCGCTGTCGGATGCCCTCACCTCTAAAGGACTATAGTGTGTAAAATCCATATTGCTGCCACTTGTTACGGAAGATTCGGCTTCTTCTCCGTCCTCCCCGGTGAGGACGGAATTCCAGGATTCGTTCGCGGGTTCTCCCCAAGTCGGACCGAAGCTAAAGACAGAGCTGCTTAAAGAGAGCGCCAGAAGCAACGGGATAATTTTTTTCCTTTTCATAGATTTTCTCCTTTATTACTCTATTTTTTTGCATACAAAAATGCTTTCGAAGTGGAAAGCATTTTGTATGAAGAGTTCTATATTTAGTCACCCCCGAAGAATCCCATGATCACGATGCCGATTACCGCGAGTACAACGGCAAAGTACTGCTTTCTTGAGAGTCTTTCCTTTAAGAAGATGTGTGCCCAGAGAGCGGAGAAGATACAGTAACTGGAAATGAGGGGTGCGGAAGCTACGGCGTTTGCGGCAAGGGCTATGATGTACGCCGCCTGTCCTGCGGTCTCACTCATGGCACCGAGAAGCTTTGCTCCGTCATAACTCGGGAAAAACTTTGTCTTCTTCACGAAGATAAGATAGAGCAGTGTGATGATTCCGACTACGAGGAAGGTATATTCATAGGCCACATTTGCGGAATCTTCGGAAAGACGATGCACGAAGATAGAATCCATAAGGGTTCTTTCTGCAGGATTATCCGATATCGGAGACAAAACCACCGCATCCATAAAGGTTCCAAGACCGTCAATGATGCAGTAGGCGATAGAGAAGAAGATAGCCAGGAAGCTGTTCATATGCTTCATGCCGGGTTCTTCCCCGGATTCCTTCAGCTCCGCTTCTTCCTTCTGCTTTTGAAAATAAGAAAGAAGAACAATCGCAACAATGACCAGAACGGTGGCAATAAGTTGCGGAAAGCTGAGCGTTTGCTTTAAGAAAAGAAAAGACAAAAATGCCGCTACCGCTCCGGATGTATTACAAATCGGAGAGGTGATGGAAAGCTCTATATAGCGAAGTCCGATGTAGCCCAGGAGCATCGAGAAGATATAGAGGAAAGATACGGGAAGATAAACTAAAACCGTCTGGAGATTAAACGTTACTCCATTTACAAGAACTTGATATGTTGCATGAGAGCCCATCACGAGTCCTACAGCAACAATCATCTTTAGATGGCTGTTTTTATCTTTCTGCGGAGAACCGAGCTTAGAAAAAAAGTCGGAACCGGACCAGAAAAAGACAGCAACCAAGGAAAGAATAAACCACATAATAACCCTTTCTGATAATCATGAATAGAATTGCAACAAATTGATTCTCTATAGTGCACGATAAGATAAAGCATTCGGAATGTGAACTGTCTTGCAAAGTAAAAACAATTGTAAGACTTTCAAAAAAGACCGAAAAATTAATACAAAATTAAACGTTCCATAAAAAATCACGCATAATATAGCAAAATTATTTATATTTGACAAGCGAGATATTGGGGAAAGAAAATTAAGCCATAAAAATGCTCGGTCGTTTTAGGCCGAGCATTTGTTCTAAAGAGTATTTCCTGTTTTACTTTTTTTCTTGTCCTGTAAAGCCCAAAAGGCTAAAGCGATTGCGCTTAAAGCGGAGAAGTAGAGTGGGAATGCATGAGTCTCATCCATTGTCTTAACATGACCCCTTCCTTTTCTTTCGGCACCGAGAACTTCCAGAATCGGTTTTGTTTCTTCGGAGCGCATCTCTCTGGCCTCTCCTAAAACCTCCGGATTTACGGAAGATGGAGTGTTTTCCCTATTTTCAGAAAGAACGACAGGAGTTTTATCCTCTCCCGAAGCCGGTGTACGAGAGCCCCCGTTACTGCCTGAGCCGCCACTATTTCCTCTTCCCTGATTGCTGGGAGTAGCAGGATTTTCCGGCTGTGCAGGTTCTTCCGGATTTACGGGTTTTTCAGGTTCTGTCGGTTCGTCTGTTCCCTTACAACCGTTAAAGCAGGAATAATTATAGCTTAAGTTGTATACGGGCTCTTTATGTCCGGGTCTTGTGTCTTCGCAACCTGCGTTTCTTAAAATCTCGACATGTACTTCTTTTTGGGTACCGTCATGGAGATTCAGTGTAATAACAGCCCTGCCCCAAACAGTGGTATCAGCTATACTTTCAATAGACTGGAAAGCTTCCCCATAACGTTCTCGGAACAGCTTTTCTAACTCTTCTTTTGGTTCATCCATTAATTGATTGGATTGAATATCATGCCCCTTTAAGTAGAAGGGTTTCGCATAATCATCTCTTAATCCGAGGAATCCGTTATCCTTCAAGTTAATTTTTAGAGTACGGATAAGGCTTCCATCCTCAGCTAAAACCGGGTAGTGGATTTCTTTTTTGTAGTATACCTTATTCACGTCCACGATATCCGGATTCCCAAGCAGCTCTCCATCATTCAACTTACTTTTTAGATAGGATTCTAAAGTAATGGCATTCGAATCATTTTCACTTGGAATGTAAATGTATTCTTTGTCTTTAGAGAGTGCATACTTTCTCAAATCGTCCTTATCTACAGGAAATAAGGAGATAAGCTTTAATTCCCTGGAATAGTAAATAGGAAGAGTTATAGTATAAAATTTTGGAGCATCTTGAACTTTCGTATCTTCTGTTGTGACTTCGAGTTCTATTCCGTATTCTCTATCCAACTCTTCATCGGTATATAGGTCGGAATAGGGATATGGCACCTCGTAAGGAACCAATTCGGGATTCACCTTGACGGAGAGAACTCTGGTAAGGGCATTGTTCTTTATACGATCAAATTTCTTCTCCAACAGAGTAACTTCTTCATTCGTAAGACGTTGACTATCCTTAAAGCGTCCCTCCGGAAATTCTAACTTGAGGGCGGCTTCAATCATTGAACGGGTAGCATCGCTTCTACGGATAAAGTTCCTATGATCCCCTACGTAAACTTTATTCTGTTTTTTGTTGCCGTCCGTATCCGTATATTCTACGGGATAGTAATATTCTTTGACTCCATTTATTACATCGTATTGTATACGACGATTTGTAAAGCGAACATCTGCGATTCCGGGATAATTTTCCTTAATAAAGCGAATAATGGTTTGCATATTGCCTTTGCAAATTTCTTTATCTCTTGGCAGATTGAAACTATCCATATGGCCTATAACGGAAAAGTGAAAGTTGTCCAGTTCACGCCCTTTTACAGGAATCAAATAATAATCTGTAGAACCATCATCCTTATATTTAGGGAAAATGGAATAGGCAAATTTTTCACCGTCTTCAAACACGGTAAAGTAGATTGTTGGTTCCGACATCCCCATGCCAACATCAATTAAAGATCCTTGAATATAATTAATAAGATCAGCGGGATCATCCACGAGATCATTTGCGATGCCTGCGTCTTTAATGGCATTCGCGATTAACAGGATGCTGGGATTACCTTCGGGTAATCCCACTGCCGGATTAAACGGATTCTTATCAGAATAATACATGGTAAAATCAAGGTAATCCGGAACTTCAACCGTTTTTAAAACGCGTTTAAATTGCCGTAAAAATTGTGCTTTATTGGTAATGCTAAAGTCAGGGTATCCCGACGGTTCTTCCTCTATATTGCTGCTGCTTACAGGAATTGAAATAGAGTCGTCTTCAGCTCCTCTATCTTCCATAAGAAATAATCCTACGTTTTCTTCTTCCTCCTCAGTGGTAAGAATGTTTTCACCCACTCCGTCACCCTCTGTGGTTCTGAAGTTTTCGTTTTCGCCCTCATTCTCTATGGCAGAGAAGTCGCCACTTTCGGAAGAGCTAGCTTCCATGCCGCTCATCGGCTCTCCCCAGGTGGGAGCAGTATAAGCCCAGACAGAGCAAGTTAATGCGGCTGTCATAATAAGGGGAATCAAACGTTTCCTTTTCATAAATACTCTCCTTGTTTAAAAATATTAAATTATTTTTAAATTTAATAAAAATCTTGCATACTATAGCATGCAAGATTCTACATTGACAAGTATTTGGAAAAGAATCATATCGTTTCCCCTCAACTTAAAGCATAGTAATTATATAGCACAATACTATTCATATTGTACTACATCGTCAATATAGCGTAGGGGTTTTCTCCTTCAGGATTTTTTGCAACGAGGGGGAAAATGGAGCATCGGAAATAAGGCAAGATAGTTTCTCGAAATCCGAAGTCTTAAAGAATCCGACTGCATTTTCCTTTGTGGTATCACAGAGGAGTATGGTTTTATCTGCATTTTCCATCATTGACTTTTTGACAAGCCCCTGAGAATCGTCTCCTTCAAAGACACCATTTTCCCGAATTGCTTTACAGGAAAGAATGGCAAGTTCCGCATGAAAGTTTTTGATAAACTCGGAGGTGAATTCCCCGACGATAGAGAGGCTTTGGTGCTTTAATACTCCGGGACAAAGAAAACAAGTCAGGTTTTGGGCATGGGAAAGCTCGTTGGCGATATTGATGCCGTTCGTGATTATCGTGATATTATGCTTTGTCTTTAAAATGGGCGCCAGCTGGCAAACTGTGGATGAAGAATCCAGGAAGATGACCATACCGTCTTTGATCAGGGAATCCGTCTTTTTGGCAATACTTTGCTTTTTGTCCTGATTTTCGATTTGTCGCATGCCAATTGGACTTTCTTTCGCGGATTTTACAATGAGAGAAACATAGCCGTGAGATCTTTTGAGGATGCCGTCCTCCTCCAAGGAAAGTAAATCCCTTCTTATAGTAGAGCGGGAAGCATAGAGTCTTTTACATAGATAGTTCATGCTTGCGATACCGTTATGCTGATTCAGATGTTCTACAATTTCCCGTTTCCTCTCGTGAATATCCATCTTATCGCTCCTTTATTTTAAGAAGGTTATGCCATCCAAAATGCACGATTTGCAAAAACTGTACACTTTTCTCCCTTAATGCGTGTCCTATGTCAAGAACGCAATAGTTCGTTTTAGAGAGTTTCTTTAGAAAGGTACAGGTTGGCATTTTTGGACAAAAATGTTCAGACTTGAACAGTATAGCACAGAAAACGGAAATATTTTCAATAATATGTTCAAAGATATAATTACTTTGTTTAATATGCTATATTCTGCTTAGAAAAAAAGGTTGGAGATATGCATTATGAAGAAGGTTCTCGCTTTTGATATGGGTGCAACATCCATAAGAGGGATAGTTGGCTACGTGGAGAATGGGCAATTCTGCACAAAAGAAGTCATGAGGATGTCCCATAAAATTCAGAATAAAGAAGGAAGGCTGTATTGGGACTTTGACGCTATCGCAAAGAAGATTGAAGAAACAATTTTGGAAAATCCGGACGTTTCTGCCATAGGAATCGATACCTGGGGTGTGGATTTCGGTTTAATCGATAAAGAAGGAAATCTCCTTGAGGCACCTCATTCCTACAGGGATGAGAAGTTTGCTGAAGGAAGAGAAGAGGCAAGGGCTTTACTGGATGAGTTCGAGCTTTTTCAAAACAGCGGGAATCAGATTATGACCATTAACACGGTCTATCAGCTTCTTAGCTTAAAGAAATTCGATGGGGAAATTTACGATAAGGCAGATAAGATCTTGATGATGCCGGATCTTCTTTTTTACCTCTTAACCGGAGAAAAAATCGGAGAAGAGAGCATTTGGTCCACGACAGGGCTGTATGACTTATCGAAAAAGCAGGTCTCAGAGCAGCTTTTTGAGAAGCTCAAGCTAAAGAGAGAATTAGTTCCTGAAATTGTGCGGGCAGGAGAACGCAAGGGGAACACGAAGAATTCCAAGCTGGAGAGCTTGAGATCCTTATCTATCGACGTTATTCCGGTTTTAGGACATGATACGGCAAGCGCACTTTTGATGGTTGAGCAGGAAAAAGATTCTCTCTTCCTAAGCTGCGGTACTTGGTCTTTGATTGGTACCTCGGTAGAGGACGCGAAGGTGAGTAGAGAAGTCTATGAGAAGAACCTTACAAATGAACTGAGCTACAAGTCCGAGACGCTTTTCTTTAAAAACATCACCGGCCTCTACTTGTTAGAAAAGTACAAGGCAGAGCTGGAGGAGAGACTCGGGAGAAAGATTCCCTTTCAGGAAATCACTGACTTCGTAAAGAAAGAGGCAGAGTCTAAAGCACTCCTCGATATGGATGCGGAGGTTTTCGGAAGAGAAGGGATAGCGGTTAAAAAAGAAATCGATGCTTTTCTCCTTTCTCATGGTGGAACTGTTCCGAAGGAAGATTTTTCTTACTTTACTCTGATTTATGACAGTATGGTGGAAAAATACAGAGAGGTAAAAGAGGATATTGAACATATCCTCGGGAGAAACTTCACAAAGCTCCATATGATTGGCGGAGGCGCGAGGTCGGAAGTTCTTGCTAAAAAGATTGCGAAGAAGCTGAAGGTCAAGGTTAAGGCAGGACCCTATGAGAGCTCCGCATTCGGAAACATTCTCCTCTTGCTTCTTCAGGAAAAGGAAGTGGGGAGTATAGGAGAGGGAAGAAAGCTGATTTATGCAGCTTCGGAAGTAAAGGACTATTCCTGAAGACGGAAGTGTTCTATACAGGAAAATCTTCCATAATACATAGAGGGCTTTCCGGAAAGGAAAAGCTGTTTTACCTAACAATTTCCAAGCGCATTCGCTTGAAAATCAAAATAATATATTGGGGTTTATTCAGATAAAGGAGGAAGTATGAATCATCCAAGAATTGGTATCAGACCGACAATCGACGGAAGATGGGGAGGAGTAAGAGAGGCTTTAGAAGAGCAGACCATGAATATGGCGAAAAGCGCTGCAAAGCTCATTTCGGAGAATCTTCGTTATCCTGACGGAGAGCCTGTAGAGGTTGTGATTTCCCCGACTACCATCGGCGGCGGCGGAGAAGCGGCTATCTGCGAAGAATACTTTGCAAAGGAAAATGTAGTGGGAACACTGACCGTTACACCTTGCTGGTGCTACGGAACAGAGACCATGGACTTAAATCCGAACACCATTAAGGCGGTTTGGGGCTTTAACGGAACAGAAAGACCGGGTGCGGTATATCTTGCTGCAGTTATGGCGGCTTATGCACAGAGAGGTCTTCCGGCTTTCTCTATTTATGGAACAGAGGTACAGGATAAGGACAGCAGCGGAATTACCAAAGATGTGGAGAAGAAGATTTTAGACTTTGCAAGAGCTGCAGTCGGTGTGGGAATTATGAAGAATAAGTCCTATGTCAATATCGGTGCAGTTTCCATGGGGATTGCAGGCAGTGTGGTAAACGTGGATTTTCTCCAGAAGTACCTCGGTATGAGAACCGAATGGGTTGATATGACAGAAGTTCTTCGCAGAATCAATCTGGAAATCTACGATCCCGAAGAGTACAAGAAAGCTCTAGCTTGGGTTAAGGAGAATTGTAAGGAAGGTTACGATACCAATGCCGGAAAGAAATTCCCCGAGGTAATCACGAAGTCCAGATTCATTCCGGATGACAAGCAGTGGGAGTTCTGCGTAAAGCATGCTCTTATCGTTAGAGATATTCTTTATGGAAATCCGAAGTTGAACGATCTCGGCTGGCATGAAGAGGCACTTGGCAGAAATGCGATTGCCGGCGGTTTCCAGGGACAGAGAATGTGGACAGACTGGCTTCCGAATGCAGACTTTACCGAGGCAATCATGGCTTCCGGTTTTAACTGGAACGGAAAGAAGATGCCGACTCCTTTTGCAACGGAGAACGATACTTTAAACGGTGTAGCAATGATGTTCGGCTGGCTTTCCACAGGAAAGGCGCCTATCTTCTCCGATGTAAGAACCTACTGGTCTCCGGAGGCGGTGAAGAGAGTCAGCGGAAAAGAGCTAAGCGGCTACGCAAAGAACGGTATTATCCATCTCATCAATTCCGGCGCAAGCTGTCTGGATGCCAGTGCTGCGGCAAAGGATGAGAAGGGCAACGGCACTATGAAGGAGTGGTGGAATCTGACAGAGGCCGACATACAGGCTTGCTGTGAGGCTACCGATTGGTGCAGAGCGAACTATGAGTACTTCAGAGGCGGCGGATTCTCCTCTCATTTCAGAACAGCTGCGGAGATGCCCGTCACCATGATTCGTGTAAATATCGTTGAGGGTGTTGGTCCTACCTTACAGGTTATTGAAGGACATACCTGCGTGCTTGATGAAGCTGTGCATAAGACTTTAGATGAGAGAACAGACAGAACTTGGCCGACCACCTGGTTTGCTCCGAAGATTGGCGTAGGTGCTGCGGACTCCGTTTACAATGTTATGGCTAAGTGGGGGGCTAACCACGGCGCAACCGTAGAAGGTCACGTTGGAGACAGACTCCTTACCTTGGCTTCCATGCTGAGAATTCCGGTGGCGTTCCACAATGTGGAAGAGGAAAGAATCTTTAGACCGCACTCCTTTAACGGATTCGGTACAGCGGACTTAGAGGGACAGGACTACAGAGCTTGTGCGTACTACGGACCTTTATATAAGTAGACTTAAATGAGCCAAAGGCTCCCAAGTCGGAGACGAGGGAGCTAAGGCTTAAAAAGAAGCTAAAACTTATATATTGATAGAGAAAAATAAAGTGATATGTCTAAAGAGAGAAATGGATTTTTAGGGCTTTTAAAAGCTTTGTAAAGCAAGAAATCCTTCTCATTTATTTCAGTAGGAAAAGAGGAAGACTTATGTTAATGGAAAAGGAAAGACTGCTTCTTATCGAGTACGGAAAGAAACTGGTAACAGCAGGACTTACCAAGGGTACAGGAGGAAACTTAAGTATCTTTGACCGAGCACATGGCCATGTAGCCATTACTCCTTCCGGAATCGATTTTTTTGAAATTCAGCCGGAAGACATCGTAATTATTGATTTAGACGGAAATGTAGTAGAGGGAAAGAGAGTTCCTTCTTCCGAATGGGCAATGCATATCATGCCTTATAAGTACAGAGAGGATATTGATGCGGTTGTTCACGCGCACACCATGTATGCTACTGTTTTGTCCTGCTTAAGAGAGGATCTTCCCGCTACGCACTATATGATTGCGGTAGCAGGACCAACGGTAAGAGTGGCTAAGTATGCTACATACGGCAGTAAGGAACTTGCGGAAAATGCCTTTGAGGCTATGAAGGACAGGAAAGCAGTAATCTTAGCAAACCACGGCCTATTGGCAGGAGCGAAAGATATACTCAATGCTTACAATATAATTGAAGAAATAGAATATTGTTCTGAGGTTTACGCAAAGGCCAGAGCTATAGGCGAGCCTGTCATTCTTCCGAAAGAAGAAATGGAACTTATGGCGGAGAAATTCAAGACCTACGGGCAGAGAGTGAGCACGAAAAAAGACTAGGGGGAAGATTATGGAAGCTTTATTATCAATGAAAAATATAAAGAAATCTTTCTCCGGAGTAGCAGCACTGAAAAATGCCGAGTTGGACTTATATAAGGGAGAGGTAGTGGCTCTCATGGGAGAGAACGGTGCCGGAAAATCCACCCTTATGAAGATTCTGACAGGAATATATTCAAAGGATGAAGGAACGATTCACTTTGAAGGGAAAGAAGTAGAATACAAAAATGTTTCCGAGTCGGAAGCGGCAGGAATCGCCATTGTCCATCAGGAATTAAATATGATGAATGATTTGACGGTGGCACAGAATCTTTTTATCGGACAGGAACGCATGAACGGCTTCTTTATCGATGATAAGAAGATGGAAAAGGATGCGGAAGAGCTCTTTAAAAAGCTGAATGTAGATATTAAGCCCGGTGCAAAAATCGGGGAGCTTACCGTAGGAAAGCAGCAGATGGTCGAAATTGCGAAGGCTATTTCCACCAATGCGAAGGTGATTGTTTTTGACGAGCCGACCGCTGCCTTAAGTACTTCCGAGATCGAAGAATTATTCAAGGTTATCCGTGATTTACGGGAAAAGGGAGCAGGAATCATTTACATCTCACACAGGATGGATGAAATCAATGTCATTTCCGATAGAGTTACGGTCATGCGTGATGGAGAATATGTAGGAACCCTGATTACAAAGGATTGCACAAAGGACGATATTATTAAGCTCATGGTTGGAAGAACCGTATTCATGGAGCCAAAGACCCAGTCTGCGGTACCGGAGGGTGCAGAAGTGGTTCTGAAGTGTGAGCATTTAAGTCGAGGAAAAGCTGTTAAGGATGTTTCCTTTGAGCTTAAGAAAGGAGAGATTTTAGGCTTCTCGGGTCTCATGGGTGCAGGACGAACGGAGGTGGCAAGACTGCTCTTCGGTGCGGATAAGAGGGATTCCGGAAAGATTTACGTGCATGGAAAGGAAGTGGATATTCAATCCACGGAAGATGCGGTAAAGGCGGGAATCGGCTATCTCTCCGAGGATAGAAAGCGTTATGGACTTTTGGTTGATAAGTCCGTGGAGGAAAATACCTGTCTTGCTTCCCTCGAAAAATTGGATAAGGGACTTTTCATTGATGAAAAGAAGTGTAAGGAAATCAGTGAAAAGTATGTAGAAGAATTAAAGACCAAGACACCGGGCGTTTCCCAGATCATCAAGAAGCTCTCCGGCGGAAACCAGCAGAAGGTGGTTATTGCGAAGTGGCTCTTAAAGGATTCGGATATTTTGATTTTTGATGAACCGACAAGAGGAATCGACGTAGGAGCAAAGAGCGAAATCTATGAGCTTATGGAAAAACTGGTATCCGAAGGAAAATCCATCATCATGATTTCTTCGGAATTACCTGAAATTTTAAGAATGAGCGATCGTATCATCGTTATGTGTGAAGGAAGAGTGACCGGTTGCTTAGATATTGCAGAAGTCAATCAGGAGACCATTATGACTTGTGCGACAGATAGACAGGGGGACTAAAGGTGAAGATTAAGAAGATTTTTTCAAACCAGCAGGCAGTGGTTATCGCTGCACTCATTGTAATATGCGTGGTTTTCTCGCTACTGACAGACAAGTTTTTACAGGGCACCACCTTTACCAACATTTCCAAGTCTGCCTATTATGTAGCGTTTATGGCAATCGGTGTAACTTTCGTTATTTCTACCGGAGGCATTGATTTATCTATCGGTACTGTGGCAATCTGTTGCGCCTTGATTGGCGGAACACTTATGGAGGGTGGACTTCCTATGCCTTTAGTGCTCCTTGTAATTCTCTTATGCGGTTCTTTATTCGGTTTAATTAACGGAATTTTGGTATCCCGTTTGGAATTACCGGCATTTATCGCTACCCTCGGAACCATGATGGTATCCAGAGGACTCGGATCTATTGTCTCGAAGACAAAGACCATTTCCTTCCCGCAGGGAACTGCAGAAGGAGCTTGGTTTAGAGAGATTTTCATGGTGACAAAGGAAGGAGGACTCTTCCCGAAAAACTTCCCGACCGGCTTCCTGCTTTTAGCCCTCTGCGCAGCAGTGATGGCAGTGGTTTTAAATAAGACGAAGACAGGAAGATACATCTTATCCATCGGTTCCAATAAAGAAGCAACCAGACTTTCCGGAATCAATGTAAAGAAGTATGAAACTCTGGCTTATGTATTCTCCGGATTTTTTGCGGCACTTGCAGGTATCGCATATGTGGCAGTATTCTCCACGGCACAGCCCAATACCGGAAACGGCTTTGAGCTTGATGCCATTGCCGGCGTAGTAATCGGAGGAACATCTCTTTCCGGAGGTGTAGGCTCCATCTTGGGAACGATCATCGGTGTATTCATCATGACGGTACTAAAAATCGGTTTCCCTTACATCGGGGTACAGTCACACTACCAGCTCTTTATCACAGGAATCATCTTAGTATTCGCTGTGTATATGGATATCCTAAATAGGAAAAGAAAGGTTTAAAGGAGGAAAAAAGATGAAAAAAAGAATTATGGCAGTTGCACTGGCGGGCGTAATGGCTCTGTCTCTCGCAGCATGTGGAGGTTCCGCAGCTAAGACTGAGGGAACAACAGCGGCAGGAACAACCGCTGCAGCACAGGAAGAGCAGAAGACTGAGGCTGCAGAGAAAACGGTTGATGGCGAGGCAATGAAGATCAATGTTATCGCCAAGGGATTCCAGCACCAGTTCTGGAAGGCAGTTGAGAAGGGTGCAATGCAGGCAGGAAAGGATCTTAATGCAGAGGTTTCTTTCCAGGGACCGGATAACGAGTCCGCTATTGCACAGCAGGTTGAGTATCTGGATGCAGCGATTGCACAGAAGCCGACAGCAATCTGTCTTGCGGCTCTTGATACCAAAGCTTGCATCGGATCGATTCAGAATGCTATGGATAAAAATATTCCTATCATCGGATTTGACTCCGGTGTACCTGATGCTCCGGAAGGCGCTATCAAGGCAAACGCTTCCACCAACAACTATGAGGCTGGAAAGCTGGCTGCAAAAGAGACTTATGCTTTAATCAAGGATAAGATTGAAGGCGCAACAGACGTTGTAAGAATCGGTGTAGTAGCACAGGAGTCCAACTCTCAGTCTATCGTGGAGAGAACAAAGGGATTTGTTGAGTCTATGACAGAGCTCGTCGGTGCTGATAAGGTTTCCGTAGAGGGACACGACAGCTTAAAGAACGAAAAGTCCGGTGCGAAGGTGATCATCGATGTAGGTATCCCGGCAGAGGTTAAGGACGCTGACGCAGCAGCAGTTGCTTCCGCTATCTTAGAGAAGTCCGACCTCATCGCTATCTACGGTTCCAACGAGTTCGCTGCAAACGCTATTATTACAGCTAACGAAGGTCTGGACAAGATCGGCGAGGGCAAGGTTGTTGCCGTTGGTTTCGATGCAGGAAGCAAGCAGTTACAGGCTATCAGAGACGGTTTATTCGCAGGTTCCGTTACACAGGATCCCGTACAGATTGGCTACAAGGCAGTTGAGCTTGCAGTTAAGGCAGCAAAGGGTGAGTCCGTATCCGATGTAGATACAGGCGCTCTTTGGTACAATAAGGACAATATGGCAGACGAGAAGATTGCTCCATGTCTTTACGAGTAAACAAGCTGCCTCAGGCTTTGTCTGTGCTTCTTGTTAAGAACAAGATAACGTGCGTTTTACGAGTAATGCTCGTTATAAATGAAATATCGCGTACGTATCACACGATATTTGAATAAGAGTACTTTCCAAACGAGGTATTACATTTCCGTGATACCTCGTTTGTCAAAGGAAAAAAGGAGATTATAAAATGTTAAAAGGGATACCTGCTATTCTTTCTCCGGAATTGCTGAAGCGCTTATGTGAAATGGGGCATTCCGACAAGCTTCTCATTGCTGATGGGAACTTTCCGACGCATACAGTAGGTGCCGACTCCCACATAGTAAGAATGGACGGCCATGGTGTATGTGAAATTTTAGATGCTGTACTGCAGCTTTTCCCGCTGGATACTTACACAGAGCGTCCGGTGAGCATTATGAAGAAGGTACCGGGAGATACGGTGGCTACCCCCATTTGGGATGAGTTTAAAAATATTGTGGCAAAGTATGATTCCAGGGAAGACGCAATCGGTAGTATTGAACGCTTTGCTTTTTATGAAGAGGCAAAGAAGTCCTATCTGATTATTGCTACATCGGAAAAAGCACTTTATGGCAACATTATGTTGCAAAAGGGTGTTGTATAAGATTAAAAAAGGAAGATATATCGGCTCTCACCCGAGCAGATTGTGATGGACCGATTTAAAACAAAAGAACTTAAGGAAGTTTTTATTTACAATGACTGTCGTTGTCAAGCAAGCGACAGCCCTATACAAGGAGGTAAGTATGGCTAATAGAATCGTGTTGAATGAAGTATCTTATCATGGAAAAGGGGCAATCTTAAGTGTCACAGAGGAGGCAAAGGGTCGTGGTTTCCATAAGGCTTTTGTTTGTTCCGATCCGGATTTAATCAAGTTTAATGTAACGAAGAAAGTAACCGATTTACTGGATAAGGAAGGCCTTCCTTATGAGATTTACTCTGATATCAAGGCTAACCCGACTATTGAAAATGTGCAGAACGGTGTAGCGGCATTTAAGAAGTCAGGAGCGGATTATATTATCGCAATCGGCGGAGGATCCTCTATGGATACCTCCAAGGCTATCGGTATCATCATTACCAATCCGGAGTTTGAGGATGTAAGAAGCTTAGAGGGACTTTCTGCAACAAAGAAGCCATCTGTTCCAATCTTCGCTATTCCGACAACGGCAGGAACCGCTGCAGAGGTTACCATTAACTATGTTATTACTGACGTAGAGAAGAAGAGAAAGTTCGTTTGTGTGGATACTCACGATATTCCTGTAGTGGCTTTCGTAGATCCCGATATGATGTCCAGTATGCCTAAAGGCCTTACCGCATCTACCGGTATGGATGCGCTTACCCATGCTATCGAGGGATATACCACAAAGGGTGCAAATACCATCACCGATATGTTCAACTTAAAGGCGATTGAGCTGATTGCAAAGTCTCTTCGCGGTGCAGTAGAGAATACGGCTGAGGGAAGAGAAGGAATGGCACTTGGACAGTACCTTACCGGTATGGGCTTCTCCAACTGCGGTCTGGGTATTGTGCACTCCATGGCACACGGCTTAGGTGCTCTTTACGATACACCGCACGGTGTAGCTAACGCGATCATTCTTCCTACGGTTATGGAATACAATAAGGAAGCGGTAGGAGAGAAGTTAAGAGAAGTAGCCAAGGCTATGGGTGTTCCCGGTACAGAGAAAATGAGCAAGGAAGAGTATCAGAAGGCGGCAATCGATGCGGTTAAGAAGCTTGCTGAGGATGTAGGCATTCCCAAGGATTTAAAGAATATCGTAAAGCCGGAGGATGTAGATTTCTTGTCCCAGTCCGCTATGGATGATGCTTGCAGACCCGGAAACCCGAGAGATCCGAAGTTTGAGGAAATCAAGGAGCTCTTCTTAAGTTTACTGTAAATCGGAACAGGAGGAAGGCGTAAGAGCCGGAAAGTACAGCTTATTGACCTTGTTCTTTATAGCGAATGAGACAGGGAAGTTTGCGAAATTCACTTAGGAAAGATAGAAATGCAAAGAGAAGTCGTATGGTTTTCTATGGCTTCTCTTTTTGGATTTCACATATACAAAATTGAAAAAATTATGATAAACTAGATTGTAAATATTTACTGCATTGCATTGAAATAATGTGGAGGGCAAATGAAGAATTATGATGTAGCCATTGTCGGTGCGGGACCCGGAGGAATTTATGCGGCTTATGAGCTGATGAAGAAGGACCCCGCTCTTTCTGTTGTGGTTTTAGAGGCAGGACACAGTCTGGAAAAAAGGCATTGTCCGATTGATGGAAAGAAGATTAAGACCTGTATTTCCTGTAAGAGTTGCTCGATTATGAGCGGATTCGGCGGAGCAGGTGCATTTTCCGATGGAAAATACAATATAACAAACGACTTCGGCGGCACCTTATATGAATATATTGGAAAAGAGGAAGCTCTTGATCTGATGAAATACGTTGATGAAATCAATATGGAAAACGGAGGAGAAGGCACAAGGCTTTTCTCCACAGCGGGAACTAAGTTTAAGAAGCTATGTATGCAGAATCGTTTAAAGCTTCTGGATGCTTCCGTTCGACACCTGGGCACGGATATCAATTATGTGGTTTTGAAAAATCTCTATGCAAAACTGAAAGAGCAGGTAGAGTTCCATTTCGATACTCCGGTGGAGAAGATAGAAATTGTAGGAAGGCGAGAAGCATTCGAGGAAAAATCAGGGGAGGAAAAATCTGTTAAGACGGACTGTGACGGCTTTATTTTGCATACAAAACAGGAAGATTTTTCTGCAAAAAAATGTATCGTTTCCGTAGGACGCTCCGGCAGTAAATGGATGGAGTCGGTTTGTGATGAGCTGGGAATTCCCACCAAGTCAAATCGTGTGGATCTTGGTGTAAGAGTGGAGCTTCCGGCTGTGATTTTCTCTCATTTAACAGATGAGTTGTATGAGAGTAAGATTGTTTATAGAACAGCACTTTTTGAAGATAATGTACGTACTTTCTGTATGAACCCGAACGGGATTGTGGTAAATGAAAATACGAATGGGATTGTAACCGTAAACGGCCATAGCTACGAGGGAGAAGAGAAGCATACGGAAAATACCAACTTTGCGCTCCTTGTGGCAAAGCATTTTTCCGAGCCTTTCAAGGACAGTAACGGTTACGGAGAAAGCATTGCCCGCCTTTCCAATATGCTTGGCGGCGGTGTGATTGTGCAGCGATTCGGAGACCTCGTAAGAGGAAGAAGAAGTAATCATAAGCGTATCGAAGAAGGGATGGTACAGCCGACATTGCAGGCTACACCGGGAGACTTGAGCCTGGTGCTTCCGAAGAGAATTCTGGATGGCATTATGGAAATGATTTATGCCTTGGATAAAATTGCTCCGGGTACAGCCAATGAAGATACCTTGCTCTATGGAGTAGAAGTCAAGTTCTACAATATGGAAGTAGAACTGGATGAACATCTGGAGTCAGGATGTAAGGGACTTTATGTAATCGGAGACGGATCCGGTGTAACCCATTCTCTTTCCCATGCTTCGGCTTCCGGCATCTTTGTAGCAAGAGAGATTGCACATGGAGTAAAGTGATAACGAAGAGGGGAGTAAAAAATCAGAACCATCAAAGGAATAGAAACAGCAAAGGTATAGAAACAGCAAAGGCATAGAAACAGCAAAGGCACAGAATAGTAAAATAATAGAAGTGCAAATGGCAATGGAAACAATAGAAATAATAAAAACAACGGAAAGGAGGAGAGGGGATTGTGCGGATTTATATAGCCAGACATGGGGAAACGGACTGGAATGTGGAACGACGTATCCAGGGCAGTACGGATATTCCGCTAAATGAAAATGGAATCCGACAGGCGTATTCGTTAAGCAAATATTTGGAAAGGCAGCTCAGCCTTGAAGAGCGCTCCCTCTCCTCTATCTTTACCAGCCCGCTTAAAAGAGCAAAAGAGACGGCGGAGATAGTGGGAAAGCTGCTACATCTCCCTGTAAAAGAAATTTCCGGGTTGGAAGAAATGAGCTTCGGAGTTTGTGAAGGGAAAAGCTGGTTGGAGGCAAAAAAAGAATACTCGAGAGAGCTGGAGGAATGGGAAGAAAATAAACGATTCAGAAGAATTCCGGGAGGCGAATCCTATCAAGAGGTTTTAAACCGTTTTTTTTCTGCCTATTCTTTAATACAGAAGAAACTTGCGGAAGAAAAGCCGGATGTAAAGAAAGAGAAAGATATCCTGATTATTACACACGGTGCAGTCATCATGTTGCTTCTTTCTTTAAAGGAAGGACATTCATTTCAAGACAGCTTTGTTCGCGTAAGGGTGGAAAATGCCCGTGCCTATTTCTTTGAGGAGGATGAATTAGAAGCTATACGTGCGAAAGCCCTAGTCTGATTGGGAGTAGTCGGCAATATATTTGATACTGGATTTGCGAGTGGATGGAAGTGATGGGCTTGGATGAGAAACCCGAGATTGCAAAAAAAGCATTCTAAATTGAAAGAGACATGGAATAGAAAGAAAATTCGAAATTGACGGAGAAGCTCGAAATCGAAAGAGGAAAAGAAAATGAGTAAGAAAAAAATCATGGAAGAAATTTTGCAGGAAAATCGACAGGCGAACCGCAATTTGATTCATTTAGGAAATATGACCGGTCTTCTTCTGCTTATGGAAGGGATGAAAGAGGCAAAGAAAAAGAAAGACAAGGGTGCAATCTTCCTTGCCAAGTGCGGACTTCTTATTGTTGCAATCATAGAAATTTTTCTGACAGCAGTCAATATTTCCGAACTGCTGGAAAAAAGGAAAGAAGAAAAAGCGGAAAGAGAAGAAGAGGAAGAATAATGATTTCGGGTATGGATATTTCGGTAGGAGGCTTATATTTTATTGTAATCAATCTCCTTACTTTTCTTCTCTACGGTCTGGATAAATATAAAGCGATTCGCCAGGAATGGAGGATTCCGGAACGAGCCTTACTGCTCATGGCATTTGTGGGAGGGGCTTTTGGAGCGCTTTCCGCGATGAGGATTTTTCGACATAAGACCAGGAAGGGAAGATTTAAACTGATGATTCCCCTTTTTTGTCTTCTCTGGGGATATGTCATTGTGCACAAAGTGCTGGAGATAGACTAAAGCGTGTTCTCCGGCTTTTTTATGCTTGGGAATTTGTTTTTAGAATACAATAAAAAAGTTGCTTTGCACAAAAATGCACAAAAATTAATTTTTAATATTCCTGTAAACTTATAAAATTGCATCAAGAAAAAATCTTGATTTTGAAATAACATTACAATATACTGGTTCTACTTTCTGTTTTTTTACAGGGATTCAGCAAAGATGAATAAGAAGATAGGAAATAGGATTTTGATGAGGAGGGGCAATTGAGTGTAGCAATTTCTATTAAAAACGCAGTGAAGAGATACGGGGACAGTACGATCATTCCAGATTTGAGTCTGGATATCCGTGAGGGTGAGTTCTTTACTTTACTGGGGCCCTCGGGCTGTGGAAAGACCACACTTCTTCGAATGATTGCCGGCTTTAATTCCATCGAAGGCGGAGATTTTTACTTCAATGATAAACGAATAAATGATTTGGATCCGGCGAAAAGAAATATCGGTATGGTATTCCAAAACTATGCTATTTTCCCGCATTACACAGTAAGACAGAATGTGGAATTCGGTTTAAAGAATCGCGGAGTTCCGGCTCCGGAACGGAGAGCGAAGAGTGAAGAATTCTTGCGATTGATGCAGATTGAAAATCTTGCGGATAGAAAACCGGATAGAATGTCCGGAGGACAGCAACAACGTGTGGCTTTGGCCAGAGCCTTGGTCATCCAGCCGGATGTACTTTTGATGGATGAGCCTTTGTCAAACCTTGATGCAAAACTTCGTGTGGATATGCGTAGCGCGATAAGAAGAACACAGCATCAGGTAGGGATTACTACGGTGTATGTAACGCATGATCAGGAAGAGGCGATGGCTATCTCCGATCGTATTGCGGTTATGAAGGGCGGCGTTTTACAGCAGGTTGGAACACCGAAGAGTATTTATCAGAGACCTGCAAATCTTTTTGTAAGCAGTTTTATCGGTCGATCCAATGTAGTGGAAGCGGAGCTTGTTGTAGAAGGCGGAGAGACATTCCTTTCTTTTTCTAATGGAAAGAGAGCGGAAATCAAGAACATTGAGGAATCCTTCAAGAAGAATCAAAAAGTGAAGTTAAGCGTTCGTCCCGAAGAGTTTATTCTTTGTGAAAAGGAAGAAGAGCTGATTCACGCACGCATTACGGAAAGCATTTTCCTGGGACTCAATACCCATTATACCGTAGAGCTGGAGACGGGAGACCGCGCTGAAATCATTCAGGAATCCACCATCAGCAATATTTTAAATGTTGGTGAAGAAATTTCCTTAAAGATGAATATGGAAAAGGTAAATGTATTCACGGAAGACGGGGAAAAGAATATTCTTGTGGACGCATGCAATGCAAAAGGAGTTTAGGGATGATGAAAAGAAAATTGGAGATATGGACTTTTTTCACCTTCGCCCTGCTGGCACTCTTTTTGGTGTTTTTGATTTATCCGCTCTTTGGTATTCTGCAGCAATCGGTGATTGATGAAAACGGACGCTTTACCTTGGAGCAGTTTCATAAGTTTTTTACCAACCCGTACTACAGCAGTACTATTTTGAACAGCTTTTCGGTGACCATTGCCATTACCTTAAGCACCTTGGTTTTGGGCATTCCTTTTGCCTATTTTTATTCCTTTTATCAGTTAAAGGGAGCAAAATTCCTCTTTGTGGTAAGTATTCTTTGCTGTATGTCCGCTCCTTTTATCGGGGCATACGCGTGGATTATGCTTTTGGGACGCTCCGGCGTGATCACACAAGGACTGGCTAAAATAGGCATCAATATAGGCAGCATCTATGGCTTTAAAGGAATCCTTTTTGTGCAGGCTTTAAAGCTTTATCCGTTGGTATTTATCTATATGAACGGTGCTTTTAAGAACATTGACAATTCCTTGATTGAAGCATCGACCAGCCTTGGCTGTAAAGGAATTAACCGTTTCTTTAAGATTATTTTGAGTCTTTCCATGCCGACTATTTTGGCGGCATCTTTGCTGGTGTTCATGCGTTCCTTTGCAGACTTCGGAACGCCTTTGATTATCGGAGAGGGCTTCCGTACCTTCCCGGTGGAAATCTATAAGCAGTATATCGGAGAAAACGGAACAAATCATGCCTTTGCCGCAACAATTTCCGTAGTGGCAATTCTGGTTACCGCATTGGTTTTCCTGATTCAAAAGTGGGCGGGAAAGAAATTTACCTTCTCTATCAATGCCCTGCATCCGGTAGAAAAGCAGCGACCGAAGGGAATCATGGGAATCTTGATTTATCTCTTTACCTACGGATTAAGCGGAATCGCAATTTTGCCGAATGTTTATATCATTTATCTGTCCTTTAGGAACTGCGACAGATCGGTGTTTAAGCCGGGGTATTCTTTGATTAATTATACGCAAGCGGCAAAAAAGCTCCTTGTACGTTCCATACAGAATACCTTCCTATTGGGATTTTTGTCTCTGGCATTGATTATTTTGGTTTCCATCATCATAGCTTATCTTGTAGTGCGTAGAGGCAATTTCTTAAACAATGCAATCGATACTCTTTCCATGCTCCCTTATATTATTCCGGGATCGGTAATCGGTATCGCGCTTGCGGTGTCTTTCTCAAAGCCGCCTATCGTGCTTGTAGGAAGCCTTTGGATTATGGTGCTTTCCTTGGTTATTCGGCGAATGCCCTATACCATACGTTCTGCAACCGCAACTTTGGTGCAGATCCCCTACTCTATAGAGGAAGCGGCACTGAGCTTGGGCTCATCTAAGCTGAAGACCTTTACAAAGGTAACGGTTCCGATGATGGCAAACGGAATTCTATCCGGTGCAATTTTGAGCTGGGTGGCCATTGTTACAGAGCTTTCCAGTGCCATCATCCTGTACAACAATAAGACGATTACTCTGACAATGTCGGCGTATGTGGCAATTTCCAGAGGAAACTACGGTATTGCAGCAGCCTTTTCTGCGGTGCTTACCATTTTAACCACGATTTCTCTGATTATTTATCTCTTTGTAAGTAAGTCTGAGGATGTTAAGGTTTAATTAAATAATAGATTGACACCCCCCTATGGACTAGTAATCCTTTTGGGAATATAGTCATAGCTATGAAAGTTTTTGTGCATAAAACAGAAATGTTTTAGCGATAGATTAAGGAGGAAAAAAATGAAGAAAAATCTAATGAAGTGGCTTGGTTTAGGCCTTCTCACAGTGAGCCTTGCGGCTTGTGGCGGTGCGAAGAGCGGCGGAGATGATGCAAAGCAGGCAAGCTCTGCAGAGACAGAAGCAGGGAAGGAAGAAAGCAAGGCGGAAGCGGAGAACACAGAGGATCTCGGGGATAGCCTTACTCTCTACTGCTCTATGACAGATGATGATGTAGATACTGTATTGGAAGGCTTTAACGAGCTGTATCCGGATATTACGGTAGAGGTTGTAAACGGTTCTGCGGGAGAGCTTTTTGCAAGACTCAAGGCAGAGTCGGCCAATCCGCAGGGAGATGTTATGCTTGGCGGCATGAACCAGGCTGACGGAGACAAGAATAAGGATATTTTTGAGCCCTTTATATCCGTTCACGAAGATGAGCTTCCGGACAAGTATAAGAGTAACAACGGATTCTATAACTATGACCACCTTTCTTCTGTGGTATTCTGTGTGAATACCGATTTAGAGAAGGAGCTCGGCTTGGATATTAAAGATTACAAAGATCTTTTGGATCCGAAGCTGGAAGGAAAGATTGTATTCTCCGATCCGAACGAGTCTTCCGCGGCTTGGAACAATAT
The DNA here is from genome assembly GCF_000238055.2 of Oribacterium parvum ACB1. GTDB lineage: Bacteria > Bacillota > Clostridia > Lachnospirales > Lachnospiraceae > Oribacterium > Oribacterium parvum. The sequence goes on along the minus strand of NZ_KE148312.1, from coordinate 698,919 downwards.
CTCCAATATTATGGCTGTTTATGGAAATGACAGTGATGAGGCATGGAGTATGATTGAAGGCCTGATGAAGAATAAGATGGTTATCCAGGGAAGCTCTTCCGCTTGTTTTAAAAACGTGGCCGATGGTGAATATGTAGTAGGTCTTACCTATGAAGACGGTGCGTCTACTCTCTTAAAGAGTGGTGCAGAGAACATTAAGCTGGTATATCCTGCATCCGGAAGTTCCAACTTTGCTTTCGGTTGTGCAGTGGTAAAAGGTGCTCCGCATATGGCTGCTGCAAAGGCTATGGTAAACTTCCTTATGTCTGCTGAGAGCCAGACTGCAAGAGGAAACGCTCTCGGAACTATCCGTCTGACCAATCCGAACGCAAAGATTGACTACAAGTACATTCCGAAGGATGAGGATGTAAAGTGGGTAGATAGAGACATAGAGTGGTTGATTAATAACAAGGACCAGGTATTAGAGCACTGGAACAAGCTCTACACCGAGTACTACAAATAAGATAAATCTGAAAATCGATTTAAGCTTATAAAATAAAAGAGAAAATGTAGAAAAAGGAATCTTCAGATGAATTATTCATGGAGATTCCTTTTTTGAAAACTATGGAAAAGGGGGCGTGACAAACGAATGCTGGAAGCTTTAAAGGAAGAAGTTTTTCAGGCGAATCTGGAATTAAAAAGACAAAATGTGGTGATTTATACCTGGGGAAATGTAAGTGGTATTACGGAAGATAGAAAATATATGGTCATAAAGCCATCCGGTATTGCCTATGAAAAGTTGCAGGCAGATGACATGGTTGTACTGGAAGTAGAGAGCGGAAAGAAGGTGGAGGGAGAGTGGAATCCTTCCTCCGATACGGAGACCCATCTTGTTTTGTATCGTCGTTTTCCGAAGCTTCTTGGTATCGTTCACACGCATTCCACTTATGCCGTGTCCTTTGCCCAGGCAGGAAAAGCCATCCGGGCTTTGGGAACCACGCATGCGGACTATTTTTATGGAGATATTCCCTGTACCAGAGCCTTAAAAGAAGATGAAGTGAAAAAAGACTATGAAAAGAATACCGGAAAAGTCATTGTGGAGTGTATTGAAAAGCTGCAGCTTGATCCACTTGCCATTCCCGGTATACTGGTAAAAAACCACGGTCCTTTTGCTTACGGTATTTCCCCTAAGAAGGCGGTGGAAAATGCGGTAGTTCTTGAAAAAATAGCGGAAATGGCTTTTCGTACCTTACTTTTAAATCCAGAGTCTTCTATGGAAAGCTATATTTTGGATAAGCATTATTTTAGGAAGCACGGTAAAAATGCTTATTATGGACAAAAGAAGTAAAATGACTTATATATCCTCTCTTCCTTGTCGAAAGAATAAATAGCTGGAAGTATCGAGGGAGCATGATGAAAAACATGATAAAAACCATGGTGGGAATAACTCATCTTTGAGTTGTTTTTTCATATATAGTCATTTTTACCTCTGAACAAGAAGAGCCATCAGGCGGTTTTATCCGTCGATGGCTCTTCTTGTGTTTTTTAAAGATAGGTATTTATATCAAATAATAGTCAAATATCGATGTCAGATATACTAATCCAGTTCGGAATAGCAGATTTTATAGCCTTTTCCGACAATCTCCACAACCTGTTCGATTTCCCCGTCGGGATTTGTAATATGGAAGGAATTGGAACTTCCCTTATCGTCCTGGAAGAAATGCACTGCTGTTCCGCAGGAAGAGCTTAAGTCTCTGGGAACCGGCTGTAATTGTGCATTGTTCCCTTCCTTTAATTTTGCTTTCTGAAAACGCATAGCCCCGAAATGGCTGTGAAAAGTGGCAATATATTCTCTTATCATTTTAATCCTTTTTCAGAGTTACTAAAAACTCTTCGTCATTTTCCTTTTTGAATGTTGTCGAATAGCCTGCAGACTTTGCATAGCGGGAAACATTTTCCACACAGGCCATATTGTCGGTTAAAAGAGTATACTCTGCTTCGTGGCTCTTATCTACCGCGTTTTTGATGAGAATAACCGGCTGTGGGCAAGAAAGCCCTCTTGCATCAATCATCTTTAGCTCCTCTCTGTCCCTGCGGACTCTTTTTTGGAAAATGTATTTACTGCAGCGATGATGAATAAAACAATAAGACCGATGATTACCGCAACTTTGCCGTTCGGAGTCGGACCTTTTCCGGATGCGGCAAGGCCAAAGTTATGGCAAAATGCTGCGCCGACCAAGAGGCCGAGATAGGTAACGGCAGAATCCGTATTTCCTTCTCCTGCCATAACCATCTGTCGAAGAGGGCAGCCCCCGAGGAGACAACAACCGAAGCCTGCAAGAAGCATGCCGAGGAAGTTCCATAAAGCGTCATTATGAGCAACAGGCTGCTCTACAAAGCCTAGATTGAACTTTCCTAATGCAAGGTTCCCAATAAGAGCGGTAACAAAAATCATGCAAAAACCGATTAAGAGCTTTGGCTCACGGAATAGAATCATGTCGCGGAATCCGCCGACCATGCAAAGTCTTGTGTACTGTGCCAAAGCACCTACGATGAGTCCGCCTGCAAGAGAAATGATGATGGCGGCGTGCTTTGCTCCCGGACCTTCCGTGGTAAAGAAGATAAAGGCCGGAGCGGCAACAACGAGAATAAGAAGTGCTATCAGTGCCATCGGATAAAACAAGCCAGACAGAACCCCATGTTAGCGGGATTACCCATAAGCACGAGTGCTACGGAAATAATTCCGATGATTCCTCCGGCGAGGGCGATGTTGATACGCTCCGCTTTAAAATTCATACTTCCTCCTCCTTCTTCCATATCTTCACAATGATTATATTATTCTTAAATCTTCCGATATTATAGCACGTAAATTTGTGCATAATTATTGTAAAATCAGAATAAAGGAAAGACTTATAGAGAAAAGTGAATAAATAAAAGTGAAAAAATATAAGTGAATAGATAAAAGATATATATCTGTTTAACACGATCAAAAAAAGGAGATGTTGCAGATTGCTTCTGTAACATCTCCTTATCTCAGCTTTTGATTAATCTTGGTTTAGTTTCCTTTATAAGACAGATTCCTCTTGGCGTGATTCGAATTTCCGGGATCACAGGCAGAGCCATAAAGGAAAGAGTGATAAAGGGGTCGATGCCAATAGGAACGCCCATTTCGTGTAGTTTTTTCTTCATCTTCCGAAGGCTTCTTCCCACTTCTTCATATCCGCAATCGGTCATCAGTCCCATAATGGGAAGAGGAAGAGTTTCAAAGACCTTGCCATGAGAAACTACGGTGTATCCGCCCTGAGAGCGAATCAGTTCATTTACCGCAATACTCATATTGAGGTCGGAATCTCCTATCACAATGATGTTATGAGAATCGTGGGAAACGGAGCTGGCCACTGCACCTTGGTGGATATTGTAGCCATGACAGATTGCCACAGCCATCTTTCCACTGCCAAGATGCCGTTCGATTGCCGCAATTTTTTGGTATTCCGGATATTCCGTAGGGTCAAAATTGGAAGTGCGACGGAAGGAAACCTGTAAACGCTCGGTTGTAATCTGTCCTTCCATGATTCCGATGACATTGCTGATTCTTCGGAGCACCGGAAGATGAAAATCCTCTGCCTTCAAAGGACTGCAATGAACGGTTTTTTTCAAGTCCTTCGGACAGCGTGGAATAAATATTTTCTCTTCTTTTTCTATGCGCTTTCCCTTGTGATAAACGGAAAGGATGTCTACCTTCTTTGGGTCGGAAAGGAGAACAAGATCCGCCTGTTTTCCCGGGCTGATAGCACCCAGATGCTCTAAATGATAGCAGTTCGCGGTATTGATGCTAGCCATTTGATAGGCATCTTTTACGGGAAGCCCCAGAGCAATGGCCTTTCTGATGGAGTGGCTTATATGTCCTTCTTCCAGTATATCTTCAATATGCTTATCATCCGTGCAGAAGGAAAAACTGCGTGTATCAATATGTTCTCTGAGTATCCCCTTTATAATCGCTTCTAGATTTCTGGCTGCAGAGCCTTCCCGCACGTGCACATGCATACCGCATCGTACTTGTTCTAAAGCATAGGGAAAATCAACCGCTTCGTGGTCTGTTCGAATTCCGGAGAGTGCATAGGCCTGCAGTGCCTCTTTTTCCAAAAATGGGGCATGACCGTCAAGGGTTTTTCCGTCCATGCTCTCCAGCTTATTCCACATTTCGGGATTTATGCGGAGAACACTCTGTGCATCCATGACTTCCCCTAAGCCTAAAATCCGGGGGCTTTCCAAGTAAGGATGCATGTCTTTCGCGAGAAAAGTTGCTCCGTTATCATCTATATTTGTGGATGGAACACAGGATGGGAGCATCACATAGACATTTGCGGGGCTCTTTTCACTTTGCTGTAAAATATAGTCAATGCCGGCGGCTCCTGCGACGTTGCAGGCTTCGTGCGGATCCACGATAAAACTTGTTGTGCCGCAAAGTGCGGCAGTGCTGATGAGTTCATTCGGGGAGACCATAGTGGATTCTAAGTGCAGGTGTGCATCAATGAATCCCGGGAAAAGATATTTCCCTTTACAATCCACGATTTCGTTTCCGCGGAAGCCTTGTCCGATTCCGACGATATAGCCTTGTTTGACAGCGACATCTCCTCTGTAAAAGCTGCCTGTGTAAACATCGAATATATTTGCATCCTTAAAAATAAGATCTGCGGAGCTTTCTTTTAAACAAACTTTAGACAACTTGCTGTAGAGATTCCTGTTCATGGTATTCTACCTCACAATATTTCACAAAAATGTTGACTGTCTGATAAATTACCATATATTATTACACAAAAGACTCCTTTTATCCAGCAATCCATACTTAAATATATATAATGTATAATTGAAAAGAAAATAGAATTTTAGAGAAAAAGTTAAATTTCAAAAAATAGAATTATAGCAAGTGTTAATATAAAAATGAAATGGATGTGAAAAAACCATAGCCTTTTTTTCTGTTTGATGTAAAATAGCCATGTTATTCGTTCTATACGAATATGGTAAAATTCAGTTTGAGAGCAGCAGGGGATAATGTAGGAACTTTATTTAATCTCATTGAATCCCGACAGGAACAAGTCGTGAAGTCTATGTCGGTTTTCATATACTGTCTATTTACTTTTTTAGGGGGACGACAAATGGAAAAATTTTTCAAACTCAAGGAACATCATACTGATGCAAAGACCGAGTTCATAGCGGGCATTACCAGCTTTATGACGATGGCCTACATTCTCGCAGTGAATCCCAGAATTCTTTCTGCAGCCGGAATGGATGCAGGAGCTGTATTCACTGCAACAGCCATAGCTTCAGCTATTGCCAGTATCATGATGGCGCTTCTGGCAAATCTACCCTTCGTTCTTTCTGCAGGAATGGGCCTAAACGCTTACTTTGCTTACACGGTGGTCCTGAATATGGGCTATAGCTGGCAGATGGCTTTGGCTGCTGTTTTTGTAGAAGGCGTTATCTTTATCATTTTATCTCTCACGAATGTTCGTGAGGCAATCTTTAATGCCATCCCGCCTACTTTGAAGTTGGGTGTTTCCGTGGGATTCGGTCTGTTCATAACCTTTATAGGCTTACAAAATGCGCACGTTGTAGTAGATGGTGCAACGCTTGTAACCTTATTCTCCTTCAAGAGTTCTTTGGTAAACGGAACCTTCAATTCGGAAGGGATTACTGTAGTTTTGGCAATTCTCGGTGTTTTAATTACAGCCGTTTTGGTTATAAAAAATGTAAAAGGAAATATTCTCTTCGGTATCGTGATTACCTGGTTACTCGGTATTCTCTGTCAGCTTGTCGGTCTCTATCAGCCTAATCCCGAGGCGGGATTTTACAGCCTGATTCCAAGCGGCATCATTGCTATGCCTGCATCCGTTGCGCCGACCTTTATGCATCTGGATCTTTCGAAAGTTGCGAGCCTGGAGTTTTTGGTTGTTGTTTTTGCCTTCCTTTTCGTGGACGTATTTGATACCTTGGGAACTTTAATCGGTTGTGCTTCCAAGGCGGATATGCTGGATGAAGAAGGAAAGCTTCCCGGGATTAAGGGGGCACTGCTTGCGGATGCTATCGGAACAACTGTGGGCGCCATTCTTGGAACCTCCACGATTACGACTTTCGGAGAGTCTGCATCCGGTATTGCGGAAGGAGGAAAAACAGGTCTTACCTCCATTGTTGTGGCAGGATTTTTCCTTCTTGCACTTTTCTTCTCTCCGTTATTTCTTGCAATTCCATCCTTTGCAACTGCACCGGCACTCATTGTTGTAGGCTTCTTCATGATGCAGCAGGTGGCAAAGCTGGATTGGAATGATATGCTTACTGCAATTCCGGCATTTATCTGTATCATTGCCATGGCATTTACCTATTCCATTTCTGAAGGGATTTCTTTCGGTATCATGAGCCACAGCATTATCCATCTGGCTACCGGAAACGGTAAGAAGGTCAGTGCTCTTATGTATGTTCTGACTATAGTATTTATTTTAAAGTATATCCTGATTTAAACTTTTATTTGGATATTAGAGACGGTCGTAACGATAGGTTTCAGGGGAAAAAACTTTGCACTACGGAATAAAAATAGACTAAAATATACTTAGGTTTCGGATGGATTTTCGATGCTGCGGTAATGTCTTAGTTTTAAAGAAATGTCGCAGGAGAAACCTGCGACATTTCTTCTATAGGAGGGAAAATGGAATATTTAGTTCGTGGAGACCTCTGCTTCAGTATTGATGCAGCACATATTGAGACCAAAGAAGATGCATACCTTCATGTAAAGGACGGGAAATGTATTGCTACTTATGAGAATGTTTCTGCAGAGCTTTCTTCTTTGGAAATAAAAGATTACAGAGGAAATCTGATTCTTCCGGGCATGGTGGACTTACATCTTCATGCTCCGCAGTATGCCTATCGAGGAACAAAGATGGATTTACCGCTTTTAGACTGGTTAAACATCAACACTTTCCCCGAGGAAGCAAAATACGAGAATGTAGACTATGCTAAGGCGGCTTATGAGAACTTTGTGGAGGACTTAAAGGAAAGCCCCACTACAAGAGCTGTAATCTTTGCGACTCTGCATAAAGATGCCACACTTTGTCTTATGGACTTACTGGAGAAGACGGGGCTTAATACCATGGTGGGAAAGGTCAATATGGACCGGAATTCTCCGGATTATCTGACGGAGCATAGTGCGGAAGAATCCTTAAAGAACACCGTAAACTGGTTAGAGGAGATTCCACAGGATTACCAACACTGTCATCCCATTCTTACTCCGCGTTTTACGCCAACCTGCTCGGATGCTCTCATGGAAGGTCTGGGAAAACTGATGAGAGAGAGGAATCTGCCTTTACAGTCCCACCTTTCTGAAAATAAAGCGGAAATCGAATGGGTAAAGGAACTGTGCCCTGATGCGAAAAACTATGGAGACAGTTATGATCGCTATGGTCTTTTGAATCGTACCGTTATGGCGCATTGCGTTCATACAGAGGAAGAGGAATTGGAACTTTTAATGCAGAGGGGTACCTTTATCTGTCATTGTCCGCAGTCCAACACCAATCTGCAATCCGGCGTTTCTCCGGTAAAACATTTTTTAAAGAGAGGTGCAAAGCTTGGCCTCGGAACGGATGTGGCAGGCGGTGCAAACCTATCCATGTTCCGTGCAATGACCGATGCGATACAGGCTTCCAAGCTGAGAAACTGTCTTCTGGAAGAAAAGGATTCCGCTTTAAACATGGAAGAAGCCTTTTATATGGCTACCCTCTCCGGCGGACAGTTTTTCGGGAAAGTAGGCTCTTTCCTTCCGGGGTATGATGCGGATATTCTTGTATTTGAACGAAAAAGAAAGGGCGTGAGAAAGGAAACGCTCCTGGAACGTTTGGAGATGCTCCTTTATACGGAAAAAGAGCTGTTTGACTTAAAGGCCAAGTTTGTTCAGGGGAGACGGATTTTATAGCACATCTAATGCACAAAGCGGATATTTACGGATATGCTTTGGAAAGCGTATAAATGAACTATAGCGAATGAAAATCCGGATAAAAGAGTAGAAGATAGAGGGATAAAAAATGGAAGAGAAGAGAAGAAAGAAGAGGATGACTTTGGGCTTTGTGGTTATGGCATCCGGCTATAGTCGACGCTTTGGGAGAAATAAACTTCTTGAACCGATTGCAGGAAAAGCAATGATTACTTACTGTTTTCGAAATCTTTCCGAGCTTCTCTATGAAATGAGTGCTGTCGGTTCCCTTTCAGAAACCATTCAAGAAAGCGGAAATAAGGAAAAGAAACTGAGCCTGACTTTGGCACAGCCCTTAGTTGTAACTCGTTATCCCAAGATACAGGAGTTGACAATAAGCTATCAGTTTCAGAGCATCATGCATAACGAAGAGGAGCAAAGTGATACTGTGCGGATTGCTTTATCGGCACCGGAGGCAAAAAACTGGCAGGGCTGTATGTTTTTGACGGGAGATCAGCCTCTGCTTTCTAAGGAAAGCCTTTGTCGAATGGTTAAAGAATTTGCGAATCATCCGGACAATGTCATTCGCTTAAGTTATCAGGAAGAGGGGGGGAATCCTGTCATTTTCCCCAGAAAGTATTTTGATGCTTTGAAGAATCTGACGGGGGACCATGGAGGAGGTTTCCTTCTTAAGAATGGTGTAGTACCTTTGCCGGAAATTATCAAGCTTCCCGCAGAGAGAGAATTTGAATTATGGGATGTGGATAGTGAAGAATCTTTAGCAAAAGTAGAACAACTTATGCACTTGTCTTAGGACAGGTGCATAAGTTGTTTTTACCCTACAACTATAAGTGAAGTGGAAAACCTTTTACAAACCGCTTTAATACAAAATCAATCCTGCGATGCTCTTGCCCAGCTTTTCACATCGTCTCTTCATGTTTAGGATGGCACGAAGTTCACTTTTTCCTTTTGCCACAAAGACAATATTTTGCGCGGCACCGAGTCTTTCTATACTCTCTTCATTTTTGAAAATGTTATAGGCATAACTGCAATTAAATTGAGAATGATCACATGCCATGAAGTCCTCCGTTTTTTCACAGAGCTGCTTGTCCTCCCCGACAAAAAGGATATCTGTTCCTGTCTGCTTCTCTCTTAAAAGAAGGGAGAGATTGGTTTTAGCCAGGGAAAGGAGGTTCTCGTCATCCTTTTCACGCTCCTTGTCTCCGGAGAGCTTTTCGGAAAGAGAAGGAAGAATGCCTTTTCTGCCATAGCGCTTTTTGCTTCCGAGGACGGTAAAGCCGTAAAGGCTTTCCAGATCTTCTTCTTTTGGAAGCTTTGCTTCCAGTAAGTACTGTAGTGTGAATAGGAAAACGGAGAGAAATCCGCCAAGGAAGAGACCGAGGACAGCCTGCTTCAGAATTCTTTTTTTGGAGGATTGTGTGGCATTGTTCACTGCCTTCGGAAGTTCCTTCTTCGCCTTCTCCAAATCTGAAATGATTCTTATACGAGTATTGATACTGTCTTTTTTTTCATTCTGTCGGAGAAGGATACTGCTTTCCATAGAGCCTGTTAATGCATCTTCCTTTATAAGTGCATTACGGTTTACAGAATGTGTGGTCATTCCTAAAGTGGTTTTATCATTTACCAGATGAAGATCATGCATTGCTACATTTTCCTGCATGCCATTTTCTGCATTTAACCAATATTCTGCTGCGGCATCTCCCATCTTTTGTACATCTTCTTCACTTGCCCCGGTAAAGCAGAGACTTAAGGTTCCTGCTTCATCATTTGAACGGAAAAAGAGAATATCCGCTACGTCACTTGCTTTCATGCTGCCCTGTGCGACTGCAATCGATTCATAAAAGCTACCCGACTGAAAAAGAGAACTGTAATTCTCTGTTAAAGCTGCCCGCTCCGCATTTTCCGCAAGATCTCCGCTTTTTTCTCCGGAGTCTTCCGTGAAAGGGATATTACCGGAATCAGGAACCTTCACATAGAGGTCAATCTGTCTTTCGTATACCTTGTCCGGATCTAAAGTAAAAAGATAAGAATTCTCCCAGTTGTCTTGTTCCCAGAGCAGTCTTTCCTTTTCTTTTTTTATTTGGGCGGTATAATAACGCTCGTTTGCAGTCAATCCTTTTTCTTCCAGTGCTTTTTCTTCCTTAAGATCTTTATCTTGTAGAGTGGCTTCCTGTACATTTCCGTCTTTTTTTGAAGTTTCCTCTTCGGGCATTGCTCTAAATTTTACAAAGACTCCTGCAAAAAGCAGACTGATGCCGATAATCCAAAACCCCTTTCGTAAGTACAGTGCAATAAGCTCAGCTAAGTCAATTACTACTTCTTCTTGTATTTCTCTTTCCATGTTTTCTTCTCCTTTTTATGTCAAACCAATGCTGTTTTACTTTAAATCCCAGCTGGAAAAATGGAGTAAGGCTTCTAAAACACCGCCGCCGATGGCTCTCGCCTTATCTGATATATTTTCATATTCCACTGCTTCGCCTCTTGGATCCACATCTCCGACCTTCATGCCGGAATACACGGAGATGCCTTCTTGCAGCATCCCTCTTAATCGTCCGGAAATACAGGTAATTACCGCTTCCCCGCTGACTCTTGCACAGACATCGCCTTTTTCCACCAGACTTCCCAGAGGAAGCGTTTTTTCCATGATTCCATCACAGGGTGCACGAAGAACCCGTTCTATCCCGTATCCTCCTATAATTCCCGGAACACCGGTGTTCGGGATTGCAGATCCATTGAGAATCACTCTACCCAGATTGTGTCCTCTCTTGGTTTCGACTACCGCGTGACAGTCCTTGCCGGCTGTGAAGCCGGGGCCTACACCGATGACGACCTTTGCATCCGTGATTTCCGTCCCCAGATTGTGCTTCGCTAAAATCGCATCCACTACCGCATCAGGCTTTAAACGCTTTAGCATCTCCTTTCCGGAATCAATGACTACGGGAATTTTCTTTTCTTTTATGGCTGCCCAAACCTCTTCCGGAGTTCGTGCCAAGACTGCGTTGATTCCTTCCACCTCCGTTTTTCCTAAGCGGACTGCTTCGGAAAAAGCAACATTTCTTCGAACGGCAGTAGGAATCGCCAACTCACTGTGACAAACCTGTATTCCTGCACGATAGAGACGTGCAGAGATTCCTGTTGCGAGATCTCCGGCACCACGGATAAATACAAACATTTTAGTTCCAACTTTCTTTTTAAATTCATAGATAGATTTACTTAACATCACAATGAAGGTATTGTACCATAGAGAGAAAAAAGAGTCGCTTTTTTCTTTCCTTTTTTTGAAAAGAAAAAGAAGATAAATGGAATGGAATATTAAATTAATGGAGTAAAGGATGAAAAATAATATTCAATATAAAAATCTATCACAACAGGATATTGTAGACTTTCAATGTGATGATTGCGGCATGATAAATCAGCTATGTAAAGGAGATAAAGAAACCGAGCAGGCTCTTTTATCCCTCTTGGAGCGGATTCCAAAGGGCGTGATTTCGATTATAGGAAGCGGCGGAAAAACTTCTTTGATTCAGGCTCTTTCTTTACTTTTATCAAAAAAAGGGAGTGTTTTGATCACGACGACGACCCATATTTTTCCTTTTTCTCATTGTGAAAATATCCTTGTAGAGGAGACGGATTCCGAGAAGAATATTCTTAGCTTGGTGGTTGAGGGCTTTCGGAGGCATCCGATTTTGTGTATCGGAGTAAAAGGAAAGGACGGAAAACTTACTAAGGCACCGATTCTTTTTTCTACATTGGAAAAGCACTGTGATTATATCTTGGTGGAGGCGGACGGCTCGAAACACTTACCTGCGAAAGCGCATAATGAAAGAGAACCGCAACTTCCCAAAGAAACAAAGTTGTCTGTTTTAGTGTTTGGGCTTTCTGCTTTGCATAAGCCGATAGAGGAGGTTGTGCATCGCGTAGAGCTTTTTCGGGTTCTTTTTACCCCGCCATTAGAGATGGGGGTCGTCCTTTCGGAAGAGCTCTTGGCGGAAGCATTGCAAAAAGAAAATCTTGGAGACCTCCTTTTTCTTAACCAAGCGGATTGCATAGAAAAAAAAGAGCGGGAAGAACTCCGCTCTTTTCTGGAAAAATATTTGCATAAACCGGTTATATCGGCTTCTTTACTTAGTCTGCATTCTGGTGCTCTCTGTTAAAGTCGGAAGCATTTACTTCGCCTGCCTTTGGCTTTACACCATTTCCCTGAATGGCTCTTGGCTTGTAATTCTTCATTACGCCATTCTTCTTCTCGGGAACGACAACCTTCGGCTTTTTCTTATCGATTGCTTCCTGCTCTGCCTTCTCAAGTTTTACTTCTACTTCTTTTTCCTGTACTCCGTTATCCGGGTCGCCAACATACCATGCACCGTCAGCATTTACCGTGTAACCGTCAGGAGTAGTGGTATCCATTAATACCCAACCTGCATCATCAAAATAGTAGCACTCGGCAACTCCATTTCTGTCTCCATCAAGCCAAGCCCATCCGGATTTCGCATAACTTCCGTCTTCGTATCCATACCACCAACGTCCGTCATTTTCCCCCTGACCTTTATTCCAGTTTGCCATAGCGGGGATAGATGCCACAACACTCATAGCCAATGCAAGAGTGCAGAACAGTTTCATTTTCTTCATAATTTTAACCTCAACTAATACATGATTTCATTCAAAAAATTATAAACTGGATTTATTTTACTAGAGAAGAGAAATAATACAATAAAGAAAATCTTAAGGATGAGTTGTTTTTCCTTACTTCTGTAAACTTTTTGAAGGGGAATATTCCATAGAGTAAAGATTTTGTCAGTTGATAAAAAATAAAAAGAGAGCAATCGGAATATTCTTTGCAACTTTACCTATCTTGGAAGAAATAGTATAATCATGAGGACTTTCTTTATAGGAAGAAACAGAGTATGGGAAGAAGTATTTTACAGGTTTTACATCTTCCGCCGACTTATTGTTTGAACTAAACAGCCGATTCGGCATAAAGGAATTGCTTTGCCTGATCCTGTTTTTTAACTTAACTTTATCATTGACGAACAGATCGATTTTTACAAAAATCAACGAAAGAGGAATCATGAAAAAAAGAAATATAATGCCGGGGATTATCGATCTCTATCTTCGAGCTCCCCTCTACTTATCTCTATTATGGCTTCCGATTCTGTTTTTGGCTTTCTTTTTAGAATTGAAGTTTATGCTTATTCTTCTTTTCTGTGCTATTGTATATCTTTGCTTTGCAGTATCTTTGTACCGAAGTCGAAAAACCCGCTTGATGTCGGCTCTTTTAGACTTTTCCCTGCGGGCAAATGAAAATAAAGCCAGACTTTTTGAGGAAATGCCGACAGCGTATTGTATTGTCGGAGAAAACGGAGAGCTTTTATGGGAGAATAAGGCCTTTCATAAAATCCTGCAAAGGGATGAAAAGGTCGAGCGGAATATCTTCAATATTTTCCCGAATATGCAAAAGGAAATGCTAAAGGAGAAGGAAGCAGTACTGGAGTTGCACTCCTCCTTTATGGAAAGAAAATATTGTATAGACCTGATTCGTCTGGAAGCGCTGGAGGATGAAGGAACGGAAACGCTGCGCGGTCTTTCGGAGGAAGAGGAGCTTGTTGCGGTTTATCTTCGAGATGAGACCGAGGAAGTAGAGTTACAGCAAAAGCTTGATGAGGAACGGGTTGTTTTGGGACTCGCCTACATTGATAATTACGAGGATGTTATGGAGCAGATCGAAGAGGTGCGACGCTCTTTACTTATGGCTCTTATCGACCGAAAAATCAACCGCTATATCAGCTCTTCAAACGGTGTGATTAAAAAAATTGAAAAGGATAAGTACTTCTTTCTTTTAAAGCAGAACGCTTTAGAGAGAATGATGGAAGACCGCTTCTCTATCTTGGAAGAGGTCAAGGAAGTGGATATGGGGAATGAGCTTGCGGTGACACTCAGCTTGGGGATTGGATACGGAGCAGGAGATTATACCCAAAACTATGAGTATGCCAGAACGGCTATAGATATGGCACTAGGACGAGGAGGCGATCAGGCCATCGTAAAGAATCCGGAAAAGCTGAACTTTTACGGCGGTAAGAGCCAGAGCACGGAGAGAGTAACCCGTGTAAAAGCGCGTGTAAAGGCACAAGCCTTTCAGGAGCTTATTGAGTCGAAGGACAGGGTTCTCATCATGGGACACCGCAATGCAGATATGGACTGTCTGGGATCCTCTGTTGGCGTATATCGTATGGTTACGGCCATGGATAAGAGAGCCTATATCGTGCAGAACAATGTCACCTCGACTATCCTGCCTCTAAAGGAGCGCTTTTTAAATAATTCCGACTATCCGGAAGATATGTTTATTGACGGAGAAACGGCGAAGGGACTGGTGGACAGCACGACCATGCTGGTTGTAGTGGACTGTGACAGACCCTCTATCATAGACGAGCCGGAACTTCTCAACATGGTGAAGACCAAGGTTGTATTCGACCATCACAGACAAAGCTCGGAAACGATTCAAGGGGCAGTTTTAAGCTATTGTGAACCTTATGCATCCTCCGCTTCGGAGCTCATCGCCGAGATGATGCAGTACATTCAGGACGGAGTGAAGGCAAGACCGCTGGAAGCGGATTGTATGTACGGCGGAGTTGTGATTGATACCAGAGAGTTTACGAACCAGACCGGTGTACGAACCTTTGAAGTCGCGGCATACTTAAGACGCTGCGGTGCGGATATTACTCGAATCCGGAAGGTCTTCCGGGAGGATTTCAGCGACTATCAGGCTAAAGCGGATGCAATCGGCAGAGCAGACATTTATAGGGACTTCTATGCAATCAGCACCTTGGGAAAGAAGGGAGAAGACAGTCTTACCGTGCTTTGTGCCAAGGCTGCTAATGAGCTTTTGAATATTCGAGGCATTAAAGCGAGCGTGGTTATGACCAAGGTGGAAGATACCGTATTTATCTCTGCCCGTTCTATTGACGAAATGAATGTACAGGTACTTATGGAAAAGCTGGGAGGAGGTGGACATCGCACTGTTGCCGGTGCGCAGATGCAAGGTATGGAAGTGGAAGAATGCATCAAGAAGGTTAAGGAAGCTATTGATGAAATGATTATAGAAGGAGAAGTAGCGTAATGAAGGTGATTTTGTTAAAAGATGTAAAGAGTTTAGGAAAAAAAGGGGAGATTGTCGAGGTTAGCGAGGGCTACGGAAGAAATTTCATCATTCCTACCAAGGTTGGCGTTTTAGCGGATGCAAAAAACTTAAATACATTGAAGTTGCAGTTGCAAAATGCGGAGAAAATAGCGGAAGAGAAGCTGGAAGAAGCGCAGGAATTAAAGAAAAAAGTGGAAGAAGTAAAGCTTGTTTTCCATATGAAGGCGGGCAAGGACGGAAGAGCTTTCGGCTCTATTTCCACAAAGGAAGTACAGGAAGAGCTGAAGAAGCAGTACGATATTTCGATTGATAAGAAGAAAATGGAACTGGATGTGCCCATGAAGAATTTCGGGGGCTATGATATCAAAGTAAAGCTGCATAAGGATGTGGAGGCTTGCCTTCATGTTAGTGTGCAGCCGGAGTAGAGCATGGCAGAACAGGATGAGAGGCTGCTTTTACGCACCGTCCCCCACTCTAAGGAGGCGGAATCCAGCGTAATCGGCGCCATGATAAGGGATGGAGATGCCGTGCTCGTAGCACTGGAGATACTCAGACCGGAAGATTTTTACAGCAGGCAGTATCAACTGCTCTTTGCCACAATGAAAGAAATGGCAAGAGACGGTATCGCCATTGATTTTGTGAGTTTACAGGATAAATTAAAAGGGAAAAAAGATATTCCCGCAGAGTTTGTATCCTTGGAGACCTTAAAGAACCTGGCAATGGATGTGCCCAGTGTGGCCAATATTCGCATATACGCTGAAATGGTTCGTTCCAAGTCTGTTCTTCGTGCCATGATTCGTACGAACGAAGAAATCGCCGATATGTGCTATAAAGGCGAAGATGAGCTGGAAACTATATTGGAATCGGCAGAAAAGAAGATTTTTAATCTGCTTTTGGAGCGAAACAGCAGAGAGTTTGTTCCAATATCGGAAGTCGCTATGAATGTACTTCGTAAAGTAGAAGAGGCTTCCAGGCAGAAAAACGCCATTACCGGTATTGCATCGGGCTTCTTGGATCTGGACTATCGAACTGCGGGATTTCAGAAATCCGACCTGATTTTGATTGCGGCAAGACCATCTATGGGTAAGACGGCTTTTGTATTGAACATTCTGGACTATGTAGGAGTGAAGAAACACGAACCGGTTATGATTTTCTCCTTGGAAATGTCCAAGGAACAGCTTGCTAACCGTGTTCTTTCCCTTGAAACGCAGATTGAAGCGGATAAGCTTAGAAAAGGAACCCTTACGGATGAAGAGTGGGGAGATCTGATTGAAGGGGTAGACAGACTGTCCAAAGCCAATGTTTTCATTGATGATACACCGGGAATTACGGTCAGCGAGCTTCGAGGAAAGTGTCGAAAAAGAAAGCTGGAGTCAGGGCTCTCTCTTGTGATGATTGATTACTTGCAGCTAATGAGTGGCGAGAAGGGAAAGCGCTCCTCCGAGAACAGGCAGCAGGAAATTTCCGAAATTTCCCGTTCCCTAAAAGCCTTGGCAAGAGAGCTGGACTGCCCTGTGATTGCTCTATCTCAGTTGTCTCGTGCAGTGGAGCAAAGACCGGATCACCGTCCCATGCTTTCCGACCTTCGTGAGTCGGGAGCGATTGAACAGGATGCGGATATTGTGATGTTTCTATACAGAGATGACTACTATAACAAGGATACGGAGCATCCGAATGAGGCGGAGGTCATCATCGCTAAGCAAAGAAACGGTCCTATAGGGACGGTGAAACTACTCTGGCAGCCGCAGTATACTCGCTTTAAAAATGCGGAAAAAGAACGATAAAGTCTTAAATAAATCAATATTCTAATTCATAACGAGTATCGCTCGCAAAGCGTGCGATATCTCGTTTATTATATCTCATACCGGTCTGAAAGAGGGGGGCTCAGAGTCTGTCCTGATTTCAGGTCTATATTGTGTGAGGGAGGTTTTTTTAATCTAAGCATCTTTTTTTCTTAATTTTGATGAAGAAATGAAAAGCCTTTTGTATAAAAATTATTTCTTTAAAAAAAGCTTTATTCGTCTTTCACAAGAAAAAAACACAATTTAGTTTATGGATGTGAAAAATACATAAAAAAAATTTATAGAAATATATATAAAAAACCTTTATATAAAATATCATCTAAAATTATTATAAAAATCCGCATAAGAAATTGCAAATTACACGATAAAATAGTATGATGATTCAATCAATAAATCTTTTTTGTAAGGGAGAAAAGGCTTATTGATAAAGGAGGAGCCATGAAAATCGAGAAAATTGATGACAACTCCATCAAGTGCACATTATCCAGCTTAGATTTATCTTCCAGAAATTTAAACCTAAGGGATATGACCTATGGCTCTCAAGCTGCTAAAAGGCTTTTTAATGAAATGATGCAAAAGGCGAAGGAAGAAGTGGGATTTTCTATCGAAAACACACCGCTTATGATAGAGGCAGTTCCTTTGCAAGGTGGTGCGGTACAACTCATTGTTTCTAAGGTGGATGACCCGGAAGAGTTAGATACACGCTTTTCCAAGTTTTCTGCGGCCGGCAGTGGACAGAACGGCTGGATTTCCGAACTTGCAACTCAAATACTAGAGGGTGCACAGGGCTTGATGAAGCAGTTGAAAGACGAAGAAGACACAGAAGCTGTTGAAGAAGAATCGAAAAAAGACAAGAAGGAAGAAGGGATTCGCTTATATCGCTTTCAGAGTTTGGATCGCGTCATCGACGCAGCCAAAGCTGTTGGCGACTATGATTTAGGTGCGAACAGCCTCTATAAAGACGGAGGAAGTAAGGGATATTACCTAAGCTTGCATAGTAAGAATAAGGACATGGATACCTTGAATCGCGTTGCGAATCTTTTGATGGAATACGGAGAGAGAGTAAACGGCGATTCTGCAAGCGAAGCCCACTACAAAGAGCATATGGAGCATTTAGTTCCTAAGAATGCATTACAAAAACTGAAAACCGTATAATGATAAAGTAAAAGATTGAAAGATTCCCTTACAAAGACTAAGCTAGAGACTGGATAAGGAGGAAACTATGGCTGACGTTACAAAAGACATGAAGATAAGCGATATTCTGGCATTAAATGAATTGATTGCCCCGTTTCTTATGCAAAATGGTATGGGGTGTGTGTCTTGTGCAGCCTCCCAAGCCGAGTCTTTGGAAGAAGCATGTGAGGCGCACGGTATCGATGTGGACGATTTGACTGAAGATTTGAACGATGTTTTACGAGAGTATAGAGAGATTCAAGAAGCATCTCAGAATGCATAAATCTTCACGAGACAAAAACAAATCAGCAGCGAGGCGGAGAAGAGATACTTCTCCGCTTTTCGATTTTTATATCGTTCGCATAGTATACGGTATCTCGCTTTGTCCATGACCATTCGTGAGACAGTTTCCGTTTTGTAAGTTGTCAGGAAAAAAGTAAATTTTATAAGAAAGGGATTAGATGAAGAGGAATGGGATATCTTGCGAAACACAATGGAAATAAGGTTTGAAAAATTATTTTGAAAAAATTTTAAAAAGTCGTTGACAGGAAATGAAAGTTAGTGTAATATAACCACAGTTAGATAAAACTAACCGGTTTGAATATTGATTCTTCAGAATTCATAACCAAAAGCTTTGTCGTGTCCTCCTGACCATAAGCACGGCGAAGTCAAAAATCTCCTGAAATAAATAGACTCAACTTAAGTGTTCACTCGAAAGGGTGAGAAAAAACAGAAGCTTGCTCGGCTTCTGTTTTTTTGCGTATTCATAACGAGAATCGCTCGTGTAGCATGCGGTACTCGTTTTTTCTATGCTATAGCTGTAGAATGCAGATATCTTATTTATACTTTATCCGGTTTGGATTTATTTCTATTTTAGAATTATTTATCTTTCGTATTATTAAAATAAACTTATTTTTTGCCGAAATATAGTATGATAAGTATAGGTTTGTTTTCGTCATTTCTTTCAGATGAAAAAAGTATTTTACGGATTGTTCATCGAGAAAATACAGATTTATATGAGTTGAATAAATAGAATTCAAGGCTGTTTCAAGGTCTACAATATAAGGACGGAGGCATTTATGAAACGAACATTTTCCTTATTTCTGGCTTTACTCATTGTATTTCAAAGTATCATCGCTGTAGGTGAGGAGCAGATTCCTGCGCTGAAAAGCAAAAAAGAAAATCAAAGTTTTACGTTCTCCACTCTTACAGGAGAAGAGAAAAGCGGAGAGACTTTTGTGGGGGAGAGTGGAAACGGAGGAAGTGTGTTTTCTTTTGACGGGAACGAGAGTGTTTCCGGAGCAGGCGGAGAATCTTTTATACAAGAGCTGTATCAGGGAATAGATTGCGAAGCAGAAAGGCAGGAAGAGAATGCAGAACGGCAGTCCTCCGCTTCGGAAATGGAACCCGCAAGTCCTTCTTATTTTGAAGTCAATAAAAAGAAAGTATTTAGCTATGCAGACGAAGAAGTTTCGGTCAAGGCCACACTTTCTATTCCGGAAAGCCTTCCCAAGGGCATAGTCTTTTTGGTGCGTCCGATAAGAGAAGAGGAAAGACCGGAGCAGTATAGTGCTTATACGGAAGCATTAAAAGAGCATAAGGAAAAAGAAATATCGGAAACGGAAGACCTTGGAGAGGAATCTGATTCCGAGGAGGAGCAGAATGCATTTTCTCCGAAGGAACTTCGACTATATGATATAGGTTTCTTCCTAGAAGAAGAAAAAAGTGGGGAATATCAGGAAATCGAGCCGAATAAGGGGACTGTAGAGATAGAATTTACCTTAAAACAGCCATTGGAGGGAGACGGGGAACTACAGGCAGCCCATCTTCCCATAAAGGAAGAGAAAAGAGAAGACGGAATCAGTACTTTAGATATTCTGGATGTTACAAAGGAGGATGTTGAAGTAGAGGAGCTTCTTGTTAAAGAGAGAAAAAAACGCTTTGGAAGTAAACGAGAAAGCTTGGAATTCAGTTTGGACAGCTTTTCTCCACTGGCAATCTGGAAGGGGAAGACGAGCGGATCGGATCGGATTAAGGCGGAGGTCGATTTCTCTCTGGGAGAAATCAAGGGCGGATTTTTCGGAGGCAGCGGATATGAGGCTTTTACACCGACGCTTTCCGCAGATGGTAAAGAGAAGAAGTGGGAGTTAAATGGGGGATCTTATTCTCCTTTGGATCTGGAAAAGCTCAGAATGAGCTTTGGCATGAAATTTAAGGATTGGCCCAGAACATGTAAAAAGGGAGATAAGATTGTCTTTACATTTCCGGAACCTTTTATAGCTGTTGGAAATGATTTTTCAACAGCAAATCTTCCGGAAAAGAAGGATAGCTATCTGGACGATATAAGAACGGATGAAAATAAACTTCTTTGGAAATCTGCATTTCGAAATAATGCGGAAGGCAGAGCGGAGCTGGAACTTGAATTTGGAAAAGGCATAGAAGATCCGGATCTGGATGTGGATGAAGCGATTGCCAATATTTTCCTGCATTTCAAGATGGATCATAGTAAATGGAATGAGGAGAGCGACGGTTTTTCTTCTGAAATTGAACTGCCTAAGATGAAGCACATCTTGCATTTCCCAAGGCTTCCGGAGTTAATTTCCGGAGTGAAGAAGACCGCTATTCCGCATTTAGACCGTGGAAAAATTGAGTGGAAGATTGAAGTAGGAACGGAAAGTAAAGGCGTAAGATTAAACGGACTTACGATAACGGATTCCTTTAATGAAACGGAACAGAAGCTCATATCCGCAAAGTGGAACAGTACTTCAGTTTTGGATATTAAAAATGAATTGGTCAGGACGGAATCGGGAGGAAGAACTCACTATTCCTATACCTTTCCGCCTGCATCGGATAGCATTATTCGAGCACCGCAAACCCTGACTTTTACTACGGGTTTAAAGAGAGTGGTATTTGAGGACCCTTATCCTTCTCATATCCAAAATACGGTTCGTTTAAGCCATGAAGATCCTACGAAGCTTGATCCGGATCCCTTAAAGACTTCTTCGACAGCAGAGCAAATCGTGGAAAAGGTGATCCTGAAAAAGGAAGGCCAGCAAATCAGCGGAAACCGCGTCAGATGGAAAATAAATTTTAATAAAAATAATGCCCGTGTTTACAAGGCAACAGTTGTGGATGAACTGAGCAGCGGGCTTACTCTGGATGAAGTTAAAGGTATAACGATAGAAAATCTTGGAGATGGAATTGAAGAAAAAGTGAATCTCAAAGCCTCCAATCCTTCCGGAAGTTTCACGCAATTAGAAGGAGGAGGTGCGCAGACCGTTAGCTATGAAGTGGAAAATACCGCGTCAGGTTCCAATTTAAAGATTCATTTTGCAGAAGATTTCCAACAGGCTTATCAGATTAGTTTTGAAACGAAGGTGGATGAGTCCAGTCCCTTAGTTCCGGTAGGCGGAGGATCTCCGAAAAAGGGCGTGAAAAATACGGCAAGAGTCAAGGTCTCCTATCCCACTGCGGAGGGAGACGGTCCTTCGGAGGTTCCGGTGCCTCCTTCCGTAACGACCGTTCCTTTTGAGACGGCATTCTTAGAGAAAAAGACCTATGGTGTAAATAAAAAGAAGGCTCTACTTTCTTGGGTGTTGGAATCATCGACGAAGGGGGAGGATTACGAAAAAGCAATCATTGAAGATACGATTGCATCCGACAGCAATTTGCATGACCTTTATATAAAGTATGGCAATACGGAGGTTTTTTCAGGAAGAAAAAATGCCCCGTTTTTTGCAACAATGCAGACAGAAACCATTCTAGGAGAGGATCATCAGCCTATGGCGGACATCAGCGTCCAATATATTCCCAATGCCTCAACGGATGGAGGAAAATTGTGGATTCAGATTATCCGACGTTATGACAGCGCTGAGAACTTAAAGCTGTCTAATTTGCATATTGACTATCAAACCAAGGCGGAATATTACATAGGACACAATGAAAATCATAACTATGTCAATTCCGCAACAATAAAATTATACGAGCATGAGACGGATCCCGATACTCATCCCTTGCATGAAAAAACAGTTTCAAAAGTGCAATCTCTGCAAAACAAGCTCCTGAAAAAAGAAGTAAAGAGCTTTTATAGAGATGGGGATAAGAGGGCATTTTTCCATTTCAAAATTACGGCAAATGAAGATCAATACGACAGCTTAGCAAACGTAAAGCTGGAGGATGACTTAAACGGAATCTTTTTCTATAAAGAGGGAGATGTCATTAAACCCTTGGATTCCCGATATTTTACCATTACGGACGGCAGCGATCCGGATCATCCTACAAGAGCTTTGATTAAGGGAGCAACAGATAACGCTGTTCCGCCTTCCGAAATGACTATTGATAACACGCATCACAAGGTGAAGGTAGAGCTTGGAAGCAGTTTAAAGGATGTTTTGGAATTGAATATTTATGCCTATTTAAATGAAGACGGGCAGGCATTGCTTTTCAAAAAACCGATTACCAGTGTAGATGATCTGGAGTCGGTAGAGATATTCGTAAAGAACAAAGCGACGCTGGACTCCACGACTTTCCCGCAATCGCAGGTTCCTCCATTAACGAATACCACGGTGGAAGTGACTAAAGAAGGCTCCGGGACAGCGGAGAATTTACGAAATGAAATTCTGAAAAAGAGCGGAAAACAGGGTGAAGGAGATGAGGCGAACAGCATTGAGTGGTCGGTACTCATTAACCCGATGGGAGCAAAACTGAAGGACAGAGTGGTTTTAGCGGATGTCATTCCGGATGGTCTGCACTTGGATTATTCCTCCGTTAAACTATATAAAACAACGCATAAGCCGGGAAGTACGGAACTTTATGAAAATGCTTCCGACCCCGGTGTAGTTGAACTGCCTCAGTCTCCGGAAACGGATATTACCGGCTGGTATAAAGAGCGACTAAGGAATTTCATTCCGGATACGCTGCATCCGGGAGAACCTGATAAACTGCAGACCACATTAAAAGTTACGCTTCCCAAAGATACTACCGATACCTATCTTTTAAAATACACCACGGTTCTTAGAGTGAACAACCGAGCGGAAATGAAGGAGACCAAAAATGCGATTTCCGTAGAAAGTGGCAAAAGCAGCAGCAGCTGTATTGTAAAGATAGAAGATTTTGAATTTACTTCTGCAGGAAGTCGTGTTCGCTTCAATATGAAAAAAGCGGATGCCTTGTCCAGAAATGTGGTACTTCCGGGTGCCAGATATGGACTCTTTTTGGCGAGCGATAAAAATAAATTAACAGAGACAGCGACCGTGGAACAATTGCAAGGTCTGGCTGAAGACCTCCAGATCAGTAATTCCAAGGGAAACATTCGTTTCATGGGGAAGCGAAATGAAAACTACTATGTTATGGAAATATTGCCTCCCAAAGGATATGCCCGAGATACTACGGTTTATGGGCCATATTCCATAAAGGGAAGTGAAAGCGGAACCAAAAATATTGTGCCCATGGTCGGTGAAACAAAGAAGGCGGATATCTTTATCGATGTCAGAGAGCAAAAAGGATATAAGGTCGGTACTGTAAAAGTGAAAAAAACCTTTGAGTCGGCAAATAGTGATTTGCCAAATCCCTACCAAAAAGGCGTGAGTGCAGGAAATAGAGATGGATTAAAAGCGGAATTTAAACTTTCCATTTACCCCGAGGGAGTTATAGATGATAAGAAGGCCGTACAAGTTAAACTGAAATCAGGACTTACAGAGGGGGAATATATTTATGACGGTAAAGTAGAAACGGAAGCGGATAAGAAAAATGTCTCTACTACAGCTTCTGCTCTAGGTATAGCAGGATTGCAGTTCTCGGAACTGCCATGGGGCTTATATAAACTGGAGGAAACGGCTACTGCGGAAGGCTATTTCATCATGAATCCTTCTTCGATTACGTTTGAGGTAAAAAAAGACAAAGACACAAGCGGAACGGGAAGTCCGGCGGATATCCTATATACCGGGGTAAGAGATGGAGATAAGATTGTTTTAAGTAACAAGCCGACAATTTTCCAATTCCAAAAGAAGATAGATGCTGCAGATAGCCTTAGCGGAAGTAAATTCCGTCTATACGGAAAAAAAGGCGACTTCTTAGGTGACCCGGTCAAGGGCGCTTTTCTTGGAAATGGAAGTGCATACGGGCTTACGGAAGCCGGAGAAGAAGCCTATATCCCGATTACCGGGGAAGTACTGGAATCGACTACCGGCTTTAGCCTGGAGGGCGTGTTAAAGTCGGGCTACGAATACAAACTTATAGAAGAAAATGCTCCCAAAGGATATCAGATTGGTGTAAAGCAGGGCGGTATTTTCAGGCTCAAAAAAGATGGAAGCGGGCTGGAATTTGTTGGTGCAAGCGGAAATGAGGGCGGTATTTTTGAAATAAAGATGATTGGAAATGTCGGTACTCTTGTTTTAAAGAACAGCCCCACAAAGTTTACATTCACGGAAGTGGATCAGTATGAAAATACGGTTTTGCATTCCGAGTTTAAGCTGTATGAAGCGGATAGTCACGGAGAGAAATTAAGTGCTACAGCCCTTACAACATGGACTAATACAGGAAGTAACACGCATGAGCTTTCGAAGCTTCATGCAGATGCATACTATAGATTGGAAAGAACAAATCAGTCCGTTCTCTATGAAAAAAATCATCCGACAAACGACTATTATCTGTTCCAAATCAGTCACGACGGAAAAGAATTGAAGGAAGTGTCGGGAATCAGCGGAACAAAGAACATTTCAGGAGATATCGTAAAAGAGGGAGCGAATAAGAATAAAGAACTAAAGATTAAGGCGACCCGTATTCTGGCACACGCTAGCTTGATAAAGCTGGATAGAGAACCGAAGACAGTCGGCGGAACGGACTATGCGAAGCTAAAAGGAGCAAAGTTTAAGCTGTATCAGGTAAAGGATTCCGGGAAATATGATAAGGCAAAGGCCTTGGATGTGCATGCGAATAAACTGAAGGATTCTGCTGCACCGGACTATGATTATACTGCGCTGGACGGCAGATTGGAGACGGATGATATTTTCCTGGCAGAACTTACAAGCGATGAAAACGGTGTTATTTCTACAAAAACTCTTGCGGCAGGTCTGACTCATAAGACCTATAGCGAGGCGGGAAATCAAGAGGAAAAAGACAAGGAAAACCGAAAAGTTTCTATCCGGGACGGTTTACCGCTAGGCGTGTATTACTTTATGGAAGAAACTTCTCCCACAGGCTATACTGTCGAGCAGGAAACGGTTGCCGGTGTAAAGAAAAACAAGAAATATGTCTTTGTCATAACTAAGGATGATTTGGCCGGTACCGGAGAGAAGAAGACAGTAAAGGCCTGCTCTTTTAAAGAAAAAATCGGACTGGAAAACGGAAATCCGCCCGGTGCAAGCGGAGATGAGGTAGGGATTGCAAAAAATAGCCGTATTCCGGGGAAACTGAAGATTCTAAAGGTAGATGACTTTGATCATAGCGTCAAGCTAAATGGTGCAAAGTTTGGACTATATAAGGATAATGCGGCGACGATTCCTGTGGAAAAGGCCGGTACTGCAGTAGTCGGTATTACCGGGGTCGGAGGAAATCAAGGTGAATTGATATTTGACGGACTGGACTGGTATCAGGACTACTATATCAAGGAGCTGATAGAGCCTCACGGATACTTGTTGGACTTAAATGATGACGGTACGCCAAGCGTTTACGGACCTTTCCGCTTCTTGGCAGAGAAAACGGAAATTCAGGAAACACGAACCAATGCCGTAAACGGAGTTCAGATTTTACATTCTGCTATTGACCCCTTACTTTCTTATAGTGAAGAAGATAAGAAAAAAGAGCATTGGGAGAATAGAGAAAAGCTCGGAGGACAAGAGTTCAGCATCAGCGGTATTTTTAATGGAACGACTGTGGAGAGCACCAGGGATTATACTGCCGATGCCGATGGAAAAAAGTTGATTTCGGGAGAGTTTCTCGCCGGAAAAGTATATACCATTAAGGAGGGCACTAATCTTCCGAATTCACTTCGCCCTATGAAGGAACTGAAGTTTAAGATTAACAATAAGAATCAGATCAGCATCCTTTCTCCTGTACCGGAACAAAATGTTTTCAAGGTAAGTGGAAACAATTTGGAACTGGCAAGAGAGCGGACCGCCTTGCAGTTCTCTGTTCGAGCGGAGCATCAGGAGCGAAAGGAAAAGAAAGAGATTCTTCCACTCTACGGAATGTCTTATCTGATTTCCACGGATCCGGACGGATTGCATCCGATCTCAGCAGGAACAAAACTCACCATAAATGGGGAGAGAGTCCCTGCACCGACGCATTGGAAGAGCTATAAGGTGGATTCTTTTGTGAATGCGGGAAGTATACGCGCTAAAAAAATAAACGGATATCGACCTTATTATGAGGGAGATATCAGTGTGTTCGGCTTGGAGAGAGAAAAGACGTACTATCTTCATGCCACAGGATTTACAGAGGATCAGGAACTGAGAAAGAATCTGGAACTTTCACCGAGTCAGCTGGGAGTGTATAAGATTACGGTGGCTTCCGACAGCAGCATTACAATGACGGAGGAATCTTCCGGAGCTATGGAAGCTTTTAGTTTCGGACAACATCCTATCTTTACTTACCGTCTAAAAACAGGAGCTATTTCCTTCCATACGACCGATTTTGAAACAAGAAAAAAAGATATAGGGGGACAGAAATACGCTCTTTATGTGAAGAAAAATTGGCATTTATCCGAGCTTTTAAAAGGAGATAAAAAGGGGGAGGACAGTATAGAACAGGCTTCGGAATACCCGGAAAGAAATGCAAGGGAAACGTTGAACTATCGAGGAGAAGAATATCTCTTACAGGAGATTTTTGAAAATGATCTCGATGGAAATCTTAGCATAGATAAGCTCACTCTTTCGCAGGACTATCTCCTTTTGAATATCACGGAGGAGCGGGAATATAACAATCCGAAGAATGAAATGGCATTCCAAGTGGTGGAAGAGGATGACGGAACAAGGAGAATCCGTGTGCTTTCCTATGGAAGAGATGCAAGAAATTCCGCTCGTCCAAGATACCAGACAGCATTTTTAAAGAACGAAGACCTCTATATTCGAAGACCAAATATGGATGAACCTCTAAAGATATACCGTCTTATGAACAAAGAAGGTATCCTTGGTGCAGGAGAAGAGCTTACACAGATTCCCGTACTGCAATGGCTGCTTTATCCAAGAGAATCTTCGGGTGGCATCGGTAGCGGTCTTGGAGGGAAAAGGAAGGGTGTCATCCCTGGTGGCGGCAGTTCCGAGATTGGCCCCGGAATCCCCATTTTATCAGGAGGAGAAAAAGGCGGGCCGGGAGACGGGACGCCTACAGTCCCCCCGATAGGAATTGACAAGGCGGGAAACCCTATTCGCATTGACAAAGCAAAACTTCCTCCGGAAATAGTAAAGTATATTGAACGTTATGGTGTTCCGAAATTGTATTCCAAAGGAGAGAAGAAAGAAACTTTGGAGAGGATTCGAAAGAAGGGAAAGCAAGCAGGCGGCTATACAAAGAAGGAGCTGGAAGCGCGTCTTGCAGAGCTGCTCGGAGAGAATCGGGAACTAAGCAAGGAAGATTTTGAAGAACTCAAGCTGATTGGAGAAATGCTGGGAGCAATGCGAAAAGGAAAGATGGATATCTACGGCAGAGTTATCCCGACAGGAGACAATAGCAATATGCCCGGGAACTTAAGCCTCTTTCTTCTCAGTGCTATTCTCTTAGAGGAGTATTGGAGAAGAGATAGAAAGAGGAGAAGAAAAAACGAGATAACGCAAGCTTCGTAAAGGAAGCCTGCTAGGAGAATGATAAAAGGGTGACGGTCGTCACCCTTTTATCATTTTATAGACATCTCGTTTTCCCATGCCTCTGTCTTTTGCAACTTGTTTTAAGGCATCCTTTTCGTTCAGGCCTTCTTTTATGTAGTGCTCAAAATGTTCTTCCGGTGTGAGTGTTTCCCATTTTGCTTGTTCTTCCAGAAGCTTTTTTTCTCGAGAAGCTCCTGCAAGAACCAAAACATATTCGCCTCTTGGCTCTTCTTCCCGGTACTTCTCAATCGCCTCGTCCAAAGTAAAGTATAGAACCTCCTCATGTTTTTTTGTCAGCTCTCTTGCGAGGCTCAAGGCTCGATTTTCCTGAAAAGTCTCTCGAAGATCCTCCAGGGTTTTCTTCAGATGATGTGGAGCTTCGTACAGGATGATGGTTCTTTCCTCTGTAGAAAGACTTTCTAAAATTGCCTTACGCTCTTTTTTGTTGCTTTTTTCCGTGGGGAGAAAGGCTTCAAAGACAAAGCGTCTTGTGCTTAAGGCAGATAGAGTAAGTGCGGTTACAAAGGCGGCAGGTCCGGGAAGACTTTCCACGTTTATACCGGCGTCAATCGCCTGCCTTACGAGTTCTTCGCCCGGATCACTGATGCAAGGGGTACCCGCATCGGTAATGAGGGCAATATTTTCCCCTTTTAAAAGCCGTGTTACAAGTTCCCGTGCTTTTTCGACCTTGTTGAACTCATGGTAGGCGGTCATCGGCGTCTTGATTTCAAAGTGATTGAGAAGCTTGATGGAATTCCTTGTATCCTCAGCAGCAATACAATCCGCTTCTTTTAGTGTGCGGAGTACACGGAGGCTGATATCTTCCAGATTTCCTATGGGAGTGGCACAGAGGCTTAATTTTCCGCTTTCCATGACTTAAGAGAGCTCCTTTCCTTGCAAAGGGGATTGGCTAAAGTTTCAGAATGAATAGTACTACAGTTCAGGGCGATTGCCCAGTCCTATAAGGCGGAAAATGGAGTTCTCGGGAACTTCTTTATTTAAATAGCATTCATGTAAGAAAAAAATCCCTATGGATTAGAAGAGAATAGGTAAGCTACCAGAGACGGTGGTAAGATTGCCGGATTGGGGCAAAAAAATACCCCGTTGGTTTCCCAACGAGGTATCAAAGATTATAATGTTTTAATTTGAGAACTATTATTCTCCACAAAACTAAATGCTTCAGGCGCTTTTGTCATCCACAATCGTGCATAATCCAGCTTATGACGCTCAAGCATGGAACGACAATCTTTTATTTTCATCTTACAAAAGTCCGTCTTGAAATTTTTAACGCTTCCACTTTTGGTCAGTTCCATCGTAGTTCGCACATCTGTACATCGAACTAACTCATCCTCCAAATTCAGAACTTGTGGAAGAAAAATGATTTTCAGCTTTCCGCAGTACCTGGTGAGAAGTTCCAAGTTCTTTTTTAGGTTTGATGTCTGTGGCACATCAGTATCAAATACCAAAACGACAGTCGTTCCCGCCTGAATAGACAACATCTGTGATTTTGGAATCAAATTCTGCACCACATTGAAGACCTTTATCTTCCCCGGAATCAATCTTTCCGGTGCTTCTTTTAAGGCCGCAATCAGTTGTTGTTCACAGGGGCCTTCTACATAATAGATGCACTTATTGTTCATCTTCCCACCCCATTTCCAGCTCGTCCAAAAGGGAATCCTGCGGAAGCGAAGCAAACACATCATTCTCGACCGCACAGCGTATAGAGTCTGTATTTCGTTTCAGTACATCCGATGCAGAAACAGCAGAAACCTGATATACACCTTCCTCCAGATGCTTACGCAAAAACACATAACTATGTTTCGGCAGGTTCAAATCCAGCATATCTGTATTATGCGTTGTAAAAATCAACTGTTCATCGTCTCCGATACGATCCAGCATAATACCGAAAATCCGTTTTTCAATATCGCTCTGAATATAAGAAAAATGTTCATCACAATAATAGAAACTGCTTTCTTTTGTCGCCATTGCAGCAAGGAACATTGCGACATCTATTCCTTCTGCTGTACCACTGGACAGTATCTCCCGATTCAGCAGTTTACCTTCCTGAATGATGATTTCCGTTCCACCGCGCCGAATAATAAAGGTATCCTTCAAATCTTTTGATAAACTAACGTCCTGCAATGTAGGATCAAGCGTCCCAATAACAGCACGCAGTGTCTTCAACAAAATGCTTTTATTTGCACCTGTAAGTTTCAAAGATTTTTCTATTTCAGGATATGCAAAACGATATCGAACAGCACCTACCAGCTTCTTAAGTGCTGTAGCGGTTCTGGTTGCCTCTATTGTTTGATCTTTCAGCTTCTTTACACATTTTTCATACGAATCCATCGTATCAATGTCTGCGGTCTGATACTGAATGTCAATCTCCTGATTAGAAGCATCAATCTGAGCTGACAACCGCTGCAGGCGGTAATCACCATTTACAAAATCAATACTGAAATATCCCTTATCGCCTGAAACCATCTCATACAGCGGTGTTGGATTTCCATCAGTCATATATCCGAAAATACGAAGCAAAGCCTTTCCAAGGCTGGTCTTTCCTGTAGCATTTGCACCCATAAGAATTACAGCCTTCTTATAGCGAAACCGCTCTCTTCCTTTCAGATATTCCTGATCGATAATCGAATTGACAATTTTTTTGGGATAACTGAAATTGATATGAAAATCATTGAATCCATAAACTCCCTTTAGCTCAAAGTCTAATACGATCATTTCAGAGTCTCCTTTTCGTTATTTCGCTTTATCCGAACTAATGATATCCTATTTAAAAGAGCATTTCAAGGACAAAGATTGACAAATTGCTTGCTTTTACACTCATTTTCTGCTGTAATGCCATTACGGTTTCTAACGATACAAATTCCGTCATTTCGGTCATATTCATCCAGCAGTTTCGGATGATGCGTAGTAAAATAAGCGTTCCCCATTTTTGTTCAGTTGGCTGTCCATAAAGAAGCGCACTAAGGTCGTTACAATTTCCTTGTTGAAATCTATATAGCATTGCGGAAAGTGCAAAGGCAAACCAACTAAAGCCCTACGAATACTTTACATACCTACTAAAGGGGCTCCTCAAATATCCAAGAGAAGAGGTTATTTACCATTTACCTCTAAATCAAAGAAACTATACCTTAGATTAATCATGATCGTCATCGCACGATCATACATAGCGCAGAGCGGTTTTTTTTCGGTTCAGAAGGGAGATTGCTTTTTGCGTTGGAGGTGAATAGGATACTTCACCTATCAAAACTTCTTGACAGACTAAAAATATTGTTTATAATTAAATTGCAAACAATTAAAAGTTGCTCTTTGCTTTATACCCATCTCGTATATCGAGTAGGGGAGAGAGTGGAGGCAAGTGTGTATGGCAGATATTTTCAAACAAAAGCAGTACAGAGTAGTAAGGATCGAAAAGGAGGAAGATATGAATATTTATGATTTTTCAGTACCCATGGTAGGCGGCGGAGCGCTTTCTTTGGCGGAGAACAAGGGAAAGGTAATGCTCATTGTTAATACGGCAACCGGCTGCGGATTCACGCCGCAGTATGAGGATCTCGAGAAGCTTTATGAGGAGTATCATGAGAAGGGATTGGAAATCATTGATATCCCTTGTAATCAGTTTGCCGGCCAGACTCCGGGAACGGATGAGGAGATTCATGAATTCTGTACATTAACCTACAATACCAAGTTCCCCCAGATGAAGAAGTCCGATGTCAACGGAGAAAATGCACTGCCTCTCTATGCTTTCTTAAAGGAGCAGAAGGGCTTTAATGGTTTTGGGCACAGTCCGAAGGGACTTGCGATGGCAGCTATGTGCCTTACAAGAGATGTGAATTATAAGAAGAATCCGGACATTAAATGGAATTTTACTAAGTTCCTTGTAGACAGAGATGGAAATGTTGTAGAACGCTTCGAGCCGACTGCGGACATGCAGGATGTGGCGAAGAAAGTTGCAGAGCTGATTTAAGAATTTCTTTCAAGGGAGCGATGACCAATCTTCGGAAGAAGCGGCGATAAATCTTTCGAGAGAGCTCCGATTCTATAGATAAAAGCATTTTCCTATGTTAATATAGCTATATCCCTAGAGTAGGGATATAGCTTTTTTAAGCAGGGAAAAAAATAGATTCCATTGCATTGCTCCGGCGAGCATGCTTTCTTAATAAAAGAGTGTATTTTGAAAAGGATTCCGAGTACGAAATATCTTGTGCTTTAGCTAAACGGAAGGGGGAAGGAATGAAAGAAGAGAATAGATCCGGTCTTTCTGATTTGCATTTTCCCGTTTTGTTTAGCAGCGTCAGTGGAAAAAGGGAAAGACTTGCTGTGGAAGCCGAGTGGCATGACTATGATGAACTGATTTATTTTCAGGAGGGTGAGTTTCAGCTTTATCTGAATCTGAAGGAGAAGCTGATTAAAGAGGAGTGTCTCTATTTTATTCCCAAAGGCTGTTTTCATCGAATTTATGCGACCTCGGATAAGGCGGTAGAGCATTCTCTCTGCTTCAATCTGGAAGAGTTTCGTTTTTTGGAAAATGACTTTGTAGAGCAGAAGTTTTTCGCTCCTTTACGGGAAGAGAAGCATTTTTTTCCGGAGGAAATCAGTCTAAATGATATGGGCTTTATTGATGCAGTGCAAAGTTTTTCCCGTATGGTGCAATATTTTCATAAGCACGGTTTGAGAGAGGAAAGCATAGAGTCCTGCAAAAAATACAGTCTTCGTGGCCTGGCGGACCACATGCATATGCGGGCAGAGATGTTGCATCTTTTTGCGACTATGGAAGGTATGGGATTGATTCGGGAGAAGAGTCCGACAGAGGAGGGAAACAAGGCGGAGCTTCTGAAAGAGTGCATCTTATACATGGAAGAGCATTATAAGGAAAAATTGTATATTCATAATCTTTCTTCTCTTTGCCGGTTAAATGAGCAATATTTTACTCGATTTTTCGGGAATCATGTGGGGCTCCCCCCTTTGGAGTACCTCAATCGCTATCGCGTGAAAAAGGCAACGGATCTGATGATTAAGACCGAGGAAAAGATAGTGGATATCGCAAAGAATACAGGTTTCCATAATCAAGGTAACTTTATTAAAACCTTTAAAACTATTATGGGAGAAACGCCAAACCAATATAGAAAGAGAATGTTGGGATAACTGTAAAACGAATCAAGCACGTATCTTTGTATTTGAAAAAAGAATGTATAGAAAGAAGGACAACAAAAATGACGTATTATTATCCGGCAATTATCCGGAAAAAAGACGAAGGCTATAGAGTGGATGTGATTGATTTGGAAGGTTGCTTCGGAGAAGGAAAAGACAAGCAGGATGCCTTGGAAGACGCACGGCACGCAGGAGTAAACTGGCTCCTTGTGGAGTCCGAGGACAGCATGAACTTCCCCAAGCAGACACACTTAGACGATATAGAACTGAAAGAAGGAGAAGAGAAGACCATGCTTGCCTTCCTCATGCCAAAAGAAGGGTGGGATGAGTAGGGAAAGACTTTTCTTCAGAAAAGTCGTCCCGTACCGACCACAGCCCGAAGGGGTGTGCTTTGCGAAGCAAAGTTTGTTTCAGCTCTCCTTTGCTGAAACAAAGTCCCGGAGATTTGAAAATAAAGCTGTTTTTTAATGCTACGCAGTCCTGAAATGGGGCACGCTCTCGCTAACCTCGCCTCGTAGCAGCACTAAGCTTCAAGCTACGCTATGCTTGCTTTCAGCAAGTGCTGACGGGCTCAGATTACCCCCTTTCAGGACTGCGCAGCATTATAAGAACTTTACAGCTGTATTTTCAAAGTCCCATTTTCCCCCTTGTCACCCCCTTTATTTTTTGCTATACTCTTGCAGACATTTGGGCAGGATAGGAGGACAAGGTGAGTAAGGTACTTCTGAAAAATGGCTATGTGTATACGAATGAAGGAATCGGGAAAGCGGATGTACTGCTTTCCGCAGATAGACTTTTTCTTGATTTTTCTGAAAATGATTTAGAGAATACTACTGTTTACAATATAGAGGGGAAATTAATTGTTCCGGGCTTTGTAGATGTTCATGTACATCTCAGAGAGCCCGGTTTTTTGTATAAGGAAACGGTGGAGAGCGGAACGAGGGCGGCGGCGCACGGAGGCTATACCGCAATCTGCGCTATGCCGAACTTAAATCCGCCGCCATCAACTAGGGAAAATCTCTCCTTAGAGCTTCAGGCAATAGAGAAGGATGCACTCATTAAGGTTTATCCTTACGGTACGATTACCCGGGAGCAAAAGGGACGGGGCGTGCTTTCCGATATGGAGGAGATTGCAACGGATGTGATTGCTTTTTCCGATGACGGAAAGGGAATGCAGGAAGAGGCATTGATGAGGGAGGCCATGCAGAAAGCGCATGCACTCGGAAAGGCCATTGTTGCACACTGTGAGGATGAAAGCGAATTAAAGCCGGGCGGATGCATCCATGACGGAGACTTTGCAAAAGCCCACGGCTATATCGGAATTAACTCGGCTTCGGAATGGAAGCAGGTGGAAAGAGACCTTCGGCTTTCTGAGGAAACCGGCGCACAGTATCATATCTGCCACATTTCCACAAAAGAATCCGTAGAGCTTCTTCGAAAGGCGAAGAAAAGAGGAGTGAAGGCGACAGGCGAGACAGGACCGCATTACCTCATGTTTACGGATAGGGACTTGGAGGAAGACGGAAGTTGGAAGATGAATCCCCCGATTCGTTCGGCAGCGGACAGAGAAGCTTTAATTCGGGGAATACAGGACGGCACGATTGACTGCTTAATCACGGACCATGCACCCCACAGTGCGGAAGAAAAGAGTAAGGGCCTGTCCCAATCCTTCTTTGGAATCGTAGGATTGGAAACCGCTTTTCCGTCTATGCTCCACAATATGGTTCTCCGGAACCCCTTAGACCGGGAAGAAGAACGCGTAGATAGACGAGAGGCAAAGGCGAACGCTTCAGAGATTCTCGCCGAGGGAGGAAAGACAGTGTATGGCGCGATTTCTCTCTATAGACTACTGGAACTGATGTGCACAAAACCGAGAGAAATCTTTCCGATTCGCGGACCGAAGTATATCGAAAACGGCGTGGAAGCGGATATTGCGGTTTTAGACCTTGACGAAGTGTACAAGGTCAATCCGGAGAGCTTCTATACAAAAGGCAGAAGCACGCTCTTTGCAGCGCAGGAGGTACAGGGTAGGGTGCTGAAGACCTTTTATCAAGGAAGAGAAGTTTACGACAGCGAAAAAGGGATTTTGCAGGTTTAGGAAGACTAAGTCATCGAGGAGAAAAGGCAGACCAAGGAATAACTGTGTTTTCTGAAACCGGTTTACTTTTGGAAAAAACTTTATTATGGGGAAAGAGCTGAGTAAAAGTAAGGAGAGGAGAAAGACTGCATGCAAGAATGCGAGTTTAAGATACTGGAAAACAAAATGATTGCGAAAGAGGTTTTCCTGATGAAGCTGGACGGAGACTGCTCGGAGTTTACGGCGCCCGGACAGTTTTGTGAGATTAAGATTCCCGGGAAGTATTTGAGGAGACCGATTTCCGTCTGTGATGTTTCGGAAAATACCTTAACCCTCATTTATAAGGTTTTGGGAGAGGGGACGGAAGAGCTCTCCTGCATGGAAGAAGGGGAATACCTCTCCATCTTAACAGGACTTGGAAACGGCTACAGCGTGGAGGACGCCCCGAAAAATCCTGTACTCTGCGGCGGCGGAGTCGGTGTTCCGCCCCTTTACTACCTCTGTAAGAAACTGGTGGAGGCCGGTAAGCACCCCTATGTGGCGCTCGGCTTTCGTTCCAAAGAGGATGTTTTCTTTGAAGAAGAGTTCCGCACACTGGGCGTTCCCGTGAATGTGGCGACAGAGGACGGCAGTCATGGACAAAAGGGCTTTGTGACTGCTCTTCTCGGAAATCATAACTACGCCATGGTCTGCGGGCCGGAGCCCATGCTCCGCGCCGTACATGAGAAGGTTGAGGGCGGACAGTTCAGCTTTGAGGAGCGCATGGGTTGCGGCTTTGGAGCTTGTATGGGGTGCAGCAGGAAAATGAAGTCCGGCATGAAGCGCATCTGCAAGGACGGACCGGTATTTGCATGGGAGGAAATTGAATGGTAAGCATCAAAACAACGCTTTCGGGAATAGAGCTGGACAATCCGATTATTCCTGCCTCCGGCACCTTTGCCTTCGGAGAAGAATTCAAGAGCCTCTACGACTTAAATATCCTTGGATCCCTTTCCTTTAAGGGAACGACGGTGGAGGAACGGCCGGGAAATGCCCTGCCCCGCATTGCGGAGTGCCCGGGTGGCATGCTGAATTCCGTGGGACTCCAGAATCCCGGTGTGAAAAAGGTTGTGGAAGAGGAGCTTCCGCGCCTTGGAAAGTTCTTCAAAAAGCCCTTGGTAGCGAATATCTCCGGTTTTTCTCTGGAGGACTTCGCCATCCTCTCTGAAGAGATGGATAAGGTGGAAAATGTCGGCATTTTAGAAGTGAATATCTCCTGCCCGAATGTATCCCACGGGGGGATGGCCTTCGGAACGGACGCAAAGTCCGTGGAAGCGGTTTGCAGAGTAGTAAAGGAGAAGACGAAGAAGCCGGTTTACATGAAGTTAAGTCCGAATGTGACCGATATTACGGAAATGGCGAGGGCTGCAGAAAGCGGAGGAGCGGACGGTCTTTCGCTCATTAACACGGTGCTCGGTATGCGGATTGATATTAAGAGAAGAAAGCCGGTGCTGGCAAACAAGGTCGGGGGCTATTCCGGACCGGGCATCTTCCCGATTGCCGTTCGTGCCGTCTATGCGGTACATCAGGCAGTAAAGCTTCCGCTTATCGGGATGGGCGGAATCAGCCGTGCGGAGGATGTCTTGGAAATGATGATGGCGGGTGCAAGTGCGGTGGAAGTCGGGGCAGAGAACCTTGTGAATCCGAGGGTTTGCGAAGAAATCATCACGGAACTTCCAATACTTTGCGAGAGACTGGGGATTGAGGATATACAGGATATTATCGGAATTGTTTAGTTAAAAGCAGTTTAGTTATATAGAAGAGATAAACTGAATTCGAAAACATAGAAGGCACAAAGTCGAATTCAAGATAAATCAATGAAAATATATAGATAAAAATGGGAAGGAGCCAAAA
Organism: Oribacterium parvum ACB1; assembly: GCF_000238055.2. GTDB lineage: Bacteria > Bacillota > Clostridia > Lachnospirales > Lachnospiraceae > Oribacterium > Oribacterium parvum. The sequence continues at coordinate 661,916 of NZ_KE148312.1, read as the reverse complement.
TGGGAAAGGATGTTATGGTAGCGCTGGATTTTCCGAGCGGTGAGAAGGCCTTGGCGTTTTTAGACTTATTTGCAAAGGAAGAAAGAAAGCCCTATGTAAAGGTGGGAATGGAGCTTTTTTACAGTGAGGGACCGGAGATTGTTAGGAAAATAAAGGAGAGAGGACATCAGATTTTTCTGGATTTAAAGCTTCATGATATTCCGAATACCGTAAAGGGCGGAATGCGCTCCTTACGAGACCTCGGTGTGGATATGACGAACCTGCACGCGTCCGGAGGTGTGGAAATGATGCGACAGGCACTTCGCGGTCTTTCCTTCGAGGATGGAGAGAATGAGGCTTCTTCTTGCAAGGCGGAAAAGGAAAGCTCGGGCTCTACGAATCAAAAAAATCGTCCGCTTCTTATTGCGGTAACGCAGCTTACCTCCACGGACCAAAGGTGTATGGAGGAGGAACTTCTCATTAAGGAAGAGCTGAAAAAGGTTGTGCTCCACTACGGACAAAATGCAAAAACGGCAGGGCTCGACGGTGTGGTTTGCTCTCCTTGGGAAGCAAGAGAAATCCATGAAAAGCTGGGAAAGGATTTCTTAACGATCACTCCGGGTGTTCGCTTTAAGGGCGGTGACGTAGGAGATCAAAAGAGAGTTATGAGTCCGGCAGACGCGAAGGAAGCGGGCTCGGACTACATCGTAATGGGACGCCCCATTACGCAGGCGGAAAATCCGGTAGAGGCCTATAGAGAAGCGGTAAGACAGTTCTGCGACTAAACTTCCTTTCTAAGATAAGGAAAAGCGAAGTTTCGTGAAGAAAAGTAGAGTTTTGTGAAAAGCCGGAATACAGCGGTACAGTAATGGTAGTTTGGTATAGTGTAAAATGAGTTAAACAAGTTTATATAGCATGTTACATAGCAGGAGGGAAAAGATGAGAAAAGAAGAAATTGCAGAAGGTTTATTATCCATTCAGGCGGTATTTTTAAGACCGAAGGAGCCCTTTACTTGGGCATCGGGAATTCATTCTCCCATTTATTGTGATAACCGCTTGACCCTCTCTTTTCCGGAGGTAAGAAGAAAGATTGAGGCGGGGCTTGCCGAGCTTGTGAAAGAGCATTTTCCGGAGGCAAAGGCGCTTTTCGGGACGTCTACGGCTGGCATTGCACATGCCGCTTTAACCGCGGAAATCCTGGACCTTCCTATGGGCTATGTGAGAGGATCTGCAAAGGATCACGGAAGACAAAACCAGATTGAAGGAAAGCTCACTCCGGGTGAGCCCGTTGTCGTGGTGGAGGATCTCATATCTACAGGCGGATCCGTCATAGACTGCGTGAAGGTCTTAGAGGAAAATGGTGCCAAGGTGCTTGGCGTGGTGAGCATTTTCACCTACGGAATGGAAAAGGGAAAAAAGAGACTGAGCGAGGCCAATGTGATAAATCATTCCCTCTGCGACTTGGACTCTCTTTTACCGGTAGCTGTTGCAAAGGGCTATATCGAAAAGGAAGAGGAGGCAAAGCTTCTGCACTTTAGAGACAACCCCTCCGATGAGTCTTGGATGACGAAGTAGTGCCGGATAGCAGGGCGTTTCCGGTGAAGGAAGAAGTAAGTGTTTGTAGAACAGCTGTTATGCATAAGAGCAATTCCTGAAAAGGATTCTCTATAGATGATGTTTAAATATAAGAAAGGGTAAAAGGATGGAGAAAAATCGTAGTATCATTAACATTTTGGATCTGAGTGTTGAGGAAATTAATGAGCTGATGGCTTTGGCGGATAAGATCGAAGCGAAGCCCGAAGACTACTGGGAACGTTGTAAACACAAGAAGCTGGCGACTCTGTTCTTTGAACCGTCTACAAGAACAAGACTTTCCTTTGAGGCGGCTATGCTGGAGCTCGGCGGTTCCGTTCTCGGTTTTGCAGGAGCTTCGAGTTCTTCCGCGGCAAAGGGAGAGAGTGTAGCCGATACGATTGAGACTGTTTCCAACTATGCGGATATTATTACCATGAGACATCCGAAGGAGGGTGCACCGGTTGTAGCGTCAACCCACACAACGGTTCCGTTCATCAATGCCGGAGACGGAGGACATTTTCACCCGACACAGACCTTGGCAGACCTTCTGACCATTCATAGAACCTACGGAAGAGTTGACAACTTATGCATCGGTGTTTGTGGAGACTTGAAATTCGGTCGTACCGTACACTCCTTAATCGACGCCATGCTCCGCTACCCGAATAACCGCTATATTTTGATTTCCCCCGAAGAGCTTCGTCTTCCGGAGTACGAGATTGAGAAATTAAAGGAAGCCGGTGCGGAGTTCAGAGAGACGACGGACCTGGAAGGCTCCATCCCGGAGCTCGATATCCTCTATATGACGAGAGTTCAGAGAGAGCGCTTCTTTAACGAGGAAGACTACCTTCGCTTAAAGGACATCTATGTGCTGACTCCCGAAAAGCTGAAAAATGCGAAAGAAACGATGGGAATTCTTCATCCGCTTCCCCGTGTAAACGAGATTTCCGTTCAAGTAGATAAGGATAAGCGTGCAAAGTATTTCTATCAGACACTTTGCGGAAAGCAGATGAGAATGGCACTGATTTTGAAGCTTCTCGGACTGGATAAGTAAATCTAGATTTATTGATTAAAGATTGTACTTCCATTCATATACTCTTTTCTAAAGGCGCTCTCGCTCGATTCCGAAAGAGCGGCACTAAGCCTCGAGCTTCGCTGCGCTTGCTCTCGGCAAGTGCCGGCGTCTCCATACGCTTTATCAAAGAGTATATGAACAGAAATTGTAAATCCACAATAAATCTATCTTTATCATGTAACTAACGATAATAGGAAGGAAAGGAAATCATTATGAATATAGATGGAATTGAGAACGGTATTGTTTTAGATCATATTAAGGCGGGAAAGAGTATGCTGGTGTATCAGTATCTGGGACTGCAGAATTTGAATAGTCCGGTGGCACTCATTCAGAACTGCTCTTCCGGAAAGATGGGAAAGAAGGACATTGTAAAGATTGCGGAGAATATTGACCTTGACTTAAATGTGCTCGGCTACATCGATCCGGGCATTACCGTAAACTACATTCGGGACGGAAAAAGAGTGGATAAGGCAAATCTTTCTCTGCCGGAAACACTGAAAAATGTCCTGCATTGCAAGAACCCCCGTTGCATTACATCTACGGAGCAGGAGCTTCCACAGGTATTTAAGAAGATTGAGGGAAAAAAGAGGCAGTATCGTTGCATTTATTGTGATACAATTGCGAAGAACGATGAATTTGAATAAACTATGCTTTTAGAGGAAAGGTATTCATAGCGAAAAAGGCTATGGAAATGCTGAAATCGTATTCGCTTAAATCCACTTCTGAAACCGTAGTTTTGGAAGTGGATTTTTTATGTGAGGAAAAGGATATGAGTAGTTTTCTTTTAGAACGGAGAAGGGCAGGGATTTTGATGCCTCTGTTCTCCTTACCGGGAAAATACGGAATAGGAAGTTTTTCAAAGGAAGCAAGAGAGTTTGTTCGTTTTTTGAAGGAGGCAGGGCAGAGCTATTGGCAGATTCTACCCATGGGACCGACAGGCTACGGAGATTCTCCTTACCAGAGCTTTTCGACCTTTGCGGGAAACCCTTATTTTATTGACCTGGATACCTTAGTGGAAGAGGGGCTGCTTTTGGAAGAAGAGCTTTCCGACCTTTCTTTTTCCGACTCGGAAGAGCGCGTAGATTACGGAAAGCTCTACAAGCTTCGTTTTCCGGTACTGGATAAAGCGGTAAAGCGCTTTTTGACAAGATTGGAAGCGGAAACGGAATCCGAAAAGAAAGATAAAGCGGAAGCGGAAATGGAGGGGGAAACGGAGCTTAAACCGTTCGCAAAAACCGATGCGGAGTGTTTTTCGTTCAAGGCGGAGAAAGAGGCATATTTGACATTCCTTTCCGAAAATGCGCATTGGCTTCCGAGTTATGCTGCTTTTATGGAAAAAAAGATGCCGTATTCCGCTGACTTTCATAAGGTTTGCCAGTATTTTTTTATCAAACAGTGGAAGAGCCTGAAAGACTATGCAAATAGCTTAGGAATTCAGATTATTGGGGATATTCCCATCTATGTTTCCTTGGATTCTTCCGATATCTTGGATCACCCCTCTCTCTTTCAATTAACGGAAAACGGAGAGCCCTCCGCGGTCGCCGGTTGCCCTCCCGATGCCTTTGCGGAAAATGGACAGCTTTGGGGAAACCCGCTCTACGCTTGGGAGAAGCATGAGGAAGAAGGCTACAGCTGGTGGATTTCCAGAATGAAGCATTGCTTTTCTCTTTATGACATTGTGCGTGTAGACCATTTCCGTGGTTTTGATGAGTATTTTTCCATTCCCTACGGGGATGAAAATGCAAAGCGCGGACATTGGGAAAAGGGGCCGGGTATGAAGCTTTTTCATGCCATGGAGCAGGCTCTTGGAAAGAAAGAGGTTATCGCGGAGGACTTAGGCTATGTCACGGAGTCCGTGAAGAAGCTCGTTAAAGACAGTGGCTTCCCGGGGATGAAGCTTCTGGAATTTGCCTTTGACTCGAGGGAGAGCGGAGATTATCGTCCGAATACCTGGACCAAAAACACGGTTTGCTACACGGGAACTCATGACAATCAGGTCTTAAAGGACTGGTTTTTGGAAATCCTTCCGGAGGACCGGGAAATGGCGGCTGATTATAGCGGTAAGACAGTAGAAGAGCTTCTTAAGATGGATTATGTTGACTTCTTTATCAAAATGACCCTGGACTCGGTTTCCAATACGGCAATGATTCCCATGCAGGACTATTTACATAAGGGAAAGGAAGCGCGCATCAATACGCCTTCCAAGCTTGGCAATAACTGGAGCTACCGCTTTTCGAAGGAAGATTTTTCCAAGGATGTGGCGGAAAAGATCCGGAAAATGGCGGAAGAAAGCGGTAGACTTAGCTAGAGTGGCGTTTTAGGAAAATGCGTTTTTGCGTGGCCGTATGTTTTCAGAGGATAAGCAATAGAGAGCTTACAGAAAATAGGTTTAACGATGTTGAAAAATGCTTTGTATTATCAAGAGGAAAAAGAGAGTTATAAGGCAAAGGTTCTGTCCTGTCTGCCTTTATGCGGAAAAGAAAAGGAAGCATGGGAGAAGAGAGTGGGAAAAAGCTTTCCTGCTCTTTTTCTTCTGCGGCTTTCCGAAGAGCCCTTTTATCCGGAGGGAGGCGGACAGGCACCGGACAAGGGGACGATAGACGGTGCAGAGCTTCTCTTTGCGGAAAATGTGGAGGACGAGTATATTGTGCATCTTCTTGCAAAAGAGATTCCGGAAGGAACGGAGGTACTTTGCAAGGTAGACTATGCCTATCGAAGAAGACAGTCGGAAAATCACAGCGGAGAACATATTTTTGCGGGGCTTATCAGCAGTCGCTTCGGCTACAGCAATGTCGGCTTTCACATGGAACTCACCGCAGAAAATCCGCATGTCACTGTAGATTTTAACGGAGAGCTTTCGGAGGAGGCACTTTCCGAGCTGGAATCGGCAGTGAATGCCGTGATTCGAAGAAATCTACCGGTAGAGGAGAAATATGTAGAAGAACAAGAATCTGAAGGACAAGAATCCGAAGAACAAGAATCTAAAGAACAAGAATCTAAAGAACAAGAATCCGGAGGGTCGAATTCGGAGAAAAGTTTGGAAAAGCTGACGGGAGAAGAACTGCCAATCGGAAGCCTTGAACAAGGAAAGAAAACGATAGAATTCCGCCAAAAGAAGGCTCTTTCCGGTGCGATTCGCGTAGTCAGTATCCCGGGAGTGGACAGCTGCGCCTGTTGTGGAACGCATGTAAAGCGGACAGGAGAAATCGGGCTCTTTAAGCTTCTGTCCTTTGAGAGACACCGGGGCGGAACAAGAGTTTTCCTGCTTTCCGGAGAGCTTGCTTTTTTGGACACGCAGAAAAAAGAAAAGCTGCTTTTCAAGGTATCCCGTAAGATGAGTACCGACTATCAAAGTATTTCCGAACGGGTGGATAAGCTGAAGGAACAGACGGAAGAGGAAAGAGGAAGACGAATCGCGCTTTCCCTGCAGGCGGTAGAACTGCTTGGAAACAACTATAAGAAAGAACAGTTTATACAAAAAAGAGCTGTTTTCACAGGAAAACCTCTCCTTGGCGAAGCTTTAGAATACTACGGAAACAAAAATCTGGTAGTCTTCCATTTTCCGGACTTTGAGATGATCCTTCTCAATAAAGCCTGTGAGAGCTTAAAATCCTATGTGGATACGGATTTCTTTTGCTTTTCAAGACGAGGAGAGCAGGAGTGGCAGTTTGCGGGAGCCGGACAGGCAGGATTTTTGGAACGGTTTAAGAAATGGAAAGAGGAGAGGCACTTTTCCGGAGGGGGAAAGGAAGAGATGCTGCAGGGACGCTTCCGGGGGAGCAGAGAAGAACTGAAAGATTGGATAGACAGTGCAGAATAATCTGCACTGTCTTATTTTTTATTAAAAATAGACGATATAAATCACAATAAGATGTATTTTTAATAAAAATACATAAAAGTGAATGGTGAAAACACCAAAAATGGAGTTCTGGAAAAGTTTTAAAGATTGTACAAAAGGGTAAGGAAGCAGGCGGAGAAATACACAAAGCTGTATAGGAAGACAGACGCCTAAGTCAGCTCGTGAAGGGCGAACAGTAAGTATGATGATAGTGTTACTATCGTCAATAAGGAGGATGAAAGACAGTATGAAAGAAGAAAAGGCTAAAGCGTCGAAGAACGTTGTCATTCAGGAAAAAGGAATAAAGAAGAGAAAAAGAAGAAGCCTGAGTCGGAGAATCTCTATCCAGCTTTTTTTAATTATGGCTATCCTGTTTGCCTTAATGAATGGTGCCGTATTTTATATTTCAGGAAAGGCTTTTGGGAAGATTAGACATGATTCCCTCTATGCTCTAACAACTTTAAACGCAAAGAAAGTAAATCAAATTGCGGACACCACAAATCATTTGGCCAATGCCTTGCTTCACAGCATGGAAAGATACGACAGTATGAGAGCGGAAACTACAGTACGGGAAAAGCAAAGTCGAGTTCCGAAGGTCGGGCAACTTAGTGAATCGGAATACGATGAAGAAAACTTTGCCATAGATACAATTCAAGATGCTTTATCCGCGAATCCCGGTATCGCCGGTGCAGGTCTTTTCTTTGAACCGAATGGCTTTTCTTCCTCAATAAAGGACTATGCCTTTTTCGTACAGAGAAAAAAGGGGGAGACTGAAAAATACGAGATTTTAAATGTGGATTATAAAATCTATGGCGGCGGAGTTATGGAATATTACAGTAAAATAGAAGAGACAAAGGCTCCTTTTACAAGTCTTCCTTTTGACAGTGATTTTTCCGATGAAAATGTTTTTGTTGTGGCGAAACCGATTTTTTTAGAAGACCGTTTTATCGGTGCGGTAGTCATTGACCTGAAAACGGAGGTCTTTAACGAACTGGATATGAGCGATTTAGGAGAAGACCACTCATTCTTTGATGTCATTGCCCAAAACGGAGACTTTGTATTCAGTAATAATCCGGAAGCCGCCGGAAAGAATCTGAGCGACTTGGATCCGAACGCAAAACATCTGATTGAACTGATGTCAAAAGAACAGACATTCTTTGATCGGGATTACCGTCTTGTTCGTACTTTTATTCCTCTTCACTTTGACGGAGCAAAGTGGTGGGTACAGATTGCCATGCAGGCGAAGGACTATGAATCACAGATGCGGAATCTGCAATATATGATGGTAATAGCGGAGTTCATATTGTTCCTTGCGGTACTTTTTGTCATTACCATTAGTATCAAATTATCCTTAAAACCTTTGTCAAGCATTGCGGAAAGCGGCAGAAGACTTGCAAAAGGTAATTTTGATGTGGAAATCCAATATTCTCATAATGATGAAATCGGAGAAATTGCCGGAACGCTTTCGGCTATTGTAGAGAGCCTGCGGAAAATCATCTTTGATTTGCAGGAGAAGCTGAATGCTATTTCAGAAGGAGATTTCCGGCGTAACAGCAGCAATATTGAAGCCTATGTGGGAAATTATGCACCCTTGGCAAGCAGTATCGCAAAAATTCAAGATTCCTTATCGGAAACTATAGAAGGAGTGAAGAGCTGTTCCACAGAGGTAAGAAACGGAGTAACGCAGCTGGCTGAAAGTGCAAGCACACTTTCGCAAGGTGCGACGGAACAGTCCCAAGCGGTAGACACTCTTTCTGTTCGTATGGGTGAAATTTCGAAGGGTGTGGAAGAGAATGCGGAAATGGCAGACCATGCCAATAACCTGCAAGGAGAGACTCGGGAGGCTGTATTACGCAGCAATGAAAAGATGCACGATATGCAGGGCGCAATGATGGAAATTACACATAAGTCCAATGAAATCAGTAAGATTATTAAGACGATAGATGACATTGCTTTCCAAACCAATATCCTTTCCCTAAATGCGGCTATAGAGGCGGCAAGAGCGGGTTCGGCAGGAAAGGGCTTTGCTGTAGTTGCAGATGAAGTAGGAGAGCTTGCCCAGAAGTCTGCGAAGGCCGCACAAAGCACCGGTGTACTGATAGAAGAGACCATTGATGCAGTGGAAAAAGGGGCGCGTATCACGGGTGAAACGGCAGAAGCGCTTTCTATCGTTGAAAAAAGCAGTGAAAAGGTAAATGAGTTAATTGCGAAAATATCCGGTTCCTCCGAGCTGGAGGCCGATGCAATCCTGGATATCAAAGACAGCATCAATGAAATATTGAATGTAGTAGCTAAGAATACTGCAACAGCGGAAGAATCCGCAGCCTGCTCGGAAGAACTGTCCGCACAGGTTCATACCTTGAATGACTTAATGGATAAATTTAAGGTATAGCGCAACAATGGTAGTAGAGTAAGAATAAGCGAAAGTCAGGAATAGATAAAAAGTGGATGTAAAAAAATCAAAAACGACGCTTTTAGTGCTATGGCCCTCCACAGCATGAAGAAGTTTTGATTTTTTACAGCCACTTTTAAACTGATTCATTTTAGCTGCAGCAACTTAGCCGACATAAATCATGCCCTCAAAGAGCTCTTCGGCATCGATACCATTTACTTTCGTGGTCCAGCTTTCTCTGTCTCTTTCAATTTGAATCCGATAGCAGTTTCCGTCATATTGGAACTGGCTGAAATCATTGAGATAATAGCTGTTGCCGTATTCACCTCCGCTGACTGTATCCACATATTTTTCATCAATGATTCGCATTTCCATGGTGGCTTCATTATCGCTGTACATCAGTAAGAGATAGGAGCCGGCAGGAATAGTTCCGTCTTGCAAGACCTTCCCGTTTTGATCCACTTCTTGTGCGGAAATGTCCTGAAGAGCCCGTAAGACACGATTACTGGTCACCCTGTAGCGGTTTCCGGCAGGCTTCGGATAAGCATTCTCGTCAATAAGCCAATCTATTTCCACGGTATTGGTACTAAGGATGTCATTCCTTTCTCCTCCGCAAAATCCTGCGGCATCTGTAAAGCTCTCTTGAATATAATGTTGTTTATCCACATTATCGACGGTTTTCCAGTAGTATTCCTTGTTGGAGAGGTCAACAAACCAATGCTCATCGGGATTTAATTCCACAGTAGAGAGGTCAATTCGATAGAGGAAAATTACGCCGTCGTCTTCATCTTTAAAAAGGTAGAGATAGTACTTTCCGGATTTTTTGAGAATATAAGTCCATCCGTCCAGTCCTTCTACTATGCCGCTTTCCCTACCATTTGCCACAACCGACATATTCATATAAAAGTTACCGTCTACTTCCTGCCTTTTTAAGTAAACAGGCTCCCTCTTTCCGTCCCCGTCCAGATCGATATCCAGATGCTGCCTTTGTAACAAAGGCAGAACATAGTCTTCCTCCGTTTTCGTATATTTTTCGTTAAAAAGATTCTCCGCCTCGTCAAAATACACGGTAAGCACCATGGGATCTTTCAGGGATTGACCGGATGAGTTGAGGTCATAATAAACGGAAACGCCCTCTGCATTGACTGTCCAGCATAGGTTTTCTCCCTGTTCTTTTACTTTTGCAAGGAAATCTACGGGAAATGCCGTATCCATACCTGCAGACTCTTTTGCTCTGTTTTCCGCAAGGGTAAAGAAGGTTTCTGAATCCAGAACAACATCGGAAAAGGCGAGTCTCTTTCCGCTTTCCGAGTCGAAATTCACAGCGCTGTGAACATAGCTTGTTTCGTTTCCGGTATAATTCACAGACTTGGTCTGAAGGACGCTTACGATACTCTTATCGGATCGTATAATAAAGCTGTTGCTGTCCACTTCGGGAGTGCTGCCGGTAAAGTTTGCTATATTTCTTTTCGCTTCTTCCGAAGAACTGCTGATATTCACCAATTCCGTAAAATCTTTTTCGTATGCTTTCTCCACTTCTTTGTTGTATTCCGATAATGCATTTCTTAGTGCTGTGAACGCACTGTCTTCTTCTTTTAAGAGCAGCTTGCTGTATCCACCTCGATAAAAATAGTGGTAGTCGGAATCTCTATGGGTTTCTTCATTTTTTTCAATCAGTAAATGGGGGAGTCCAGGGAGCTCCGCGCTTTCTGCCTTTTTCTCTTCACCCGTTTCCTCTCCCGACTTTTCCGTCTCGGCATTTCCTCTGCCGCTCTGTTCCTCTGTGGCTTTATTCTCCGTCTTTCCGCAAGATAGTAGAATAAAAGCAAGCAGAAGGAACATTGTTAAAACCCTGTTCTTTTTGCCTTTCATCTTTTCCTCCTTCAATCGGTTTTTAATAGAATTATTTTTATAAATCCATACTACTATAAATCACTCAAAAATTAAAAATTAATTTACACTGATCGTATCAGTTTTTACTCCTATTTAAAACAGGGATTGGCAGTGCCAATCCCTGAAATGATAATACTCTTCGAGAAGATCTCCTCCCTCAAAAAAACAGAGGTAGTAAATCGAATACTTGTAAAGAAAAATTCTTTGCAAAAGAATTTCAAAGAGCCGTATAAAGAATTTCGTCTTGCAAATAAAAAAATTATAAATATAATGAAACACAGTAAATGAGAGTGAAAATAAATTTCGTTTTTCTTTGAAAAAAGAGATTTTTACTTTGGTATTTTTTATTCTCAAGGAGAGTTAAAAATAAATAGGAGAAGGAGTACTCCATGAATGATCGAGTAAAAAGATTGCATGGAAAGTTGATTGTTTCGTGTCAAGCCCTCCCGGAAGAGCCTCTTCACTCTTCCTTTATCATGGGAAGGATGGCAAGGGCGGCCAAGATGGCCGGTGCCGGGGGGATTCGAGCGAACACGAAGGAAGATATCACGGAAATTCAGAAAGAAGTGGATCTTCCGATTATCGGAATCGTAAAGAGGGATTATCCGGATTCCAAGGTTTACATCACCCCCACGATGAAAGAAGTGGATGAGCTTACGAGTACGGGGGTAGACATCATTGCGATGGATGCCACTATTTCGGATCGCCCGGGCGGAAAGACTTTGGAAGTGTTCTTTAAGGAAGTAAAAGCAAAGTATCCGAATCAACTCTTTATGGCGGATTGTTCCACGGTGGAAGAGGCTTTGGAAGCAGACCGATTGGGATTTGATTTTATCGGCTCCACCATGGTCGGCTACACCGAGCAGTCCAAGGGAGACCGGATTGAAGCGGATGACTTTCTGATTCTTCGGAAGATGATAGAGGGGGTTAAGCACCCGGTTATCGCCGAAGGAAACATCAACACACCCGAAAAAGCGAAGAGAGTGATGGAACTCGGTGCATTTTCCGTGGTGGTCGGATCTATTATTACAAGGCCGCAGCTTATCGCTGTACCTTTTGTAAATGCATTAAAAGAATGGGAGGAACAAAAATGAAAAAAAGACAGATTGCCTTAGGCATGGCTGCCGTACTTCTGGCATCCGGCCTGGCTGCTTGCGGTGGTGCTAAGAAAGCGGAGACTACCGGAGCGGCTGAAGAGACAACAAAGGCGGCAGAGGAGAGTAAGGAAAATGCCGATGCGAAAGGGGAAGCGGATGAAAGTCTGAAAGCGGACTTGAAGCTTTTTACCTATCCTATCGGAAAATGGGGCGACAGCGCATCCGTTGACGGATTACTCGAGAACTTCAACAAGAAGTATCCGAACATCCATGTAACGGTAGAGTATCTGGATTACACGAACGGTGACGACCAGGTAAATACCGCTATCGAAGGAAATGCAGCTCCGGATCTTATCATGGAAGGACCGGAAAGACTCGTTGCAAACTGGGGCGCTAAGGGGCTGATGGTTGATCTTGCAGACCTGTTTGAGGATGAGGATTCCAAGGATATTTATGAAAATGTAACGGCTGCCTGCAAGTCTGCCGACGGCAAGTACTATGAGTATCCGCTCGCTATGATTGCACACTGCATGGCAATCAACAAGGCTGTATTCGAGAAGGCTGACGCTCTTCAGTATATCGATGAAGATACACATACCTGGACAACAGAGAACTTCTTCAAGGCTGTAGAAGCGATTGAGAAGAGCGGTCAGGAAAATGTTCTCGCTGTTTACTGCGGTGGACAGGGTGGAGACCAGGGTACTCGTGCGCTGGTAAACAACCTTTACAGCGGAACCTACACCAATAAGGAACACACCGAGTACACCGGTGCAGAAGAGCAGAATGTAAAGGCTCTGGAGGCTCTTAAAGCGGCAAAGGGTGTGAAATTTGATCCGGCTTTAGTTGGAGGAGATGAGATTACTTTATTTAGAAATGGAACTTTAGCAATGTCTCTTTGCTGGAACTCTGCTCAGCAGAACAACAAGGATAACGGCGAGGCCGGAAAGACCAACAACGGTGATGAAATCATCCCGATGCTTTTCCCGACAGATGACGGAAAGACAGAGCTTTGCGGCGGTATCTGGGGATTCGGTATCTTTGATAACGGCGATGAGAACAAGGTTAAGGCAGCTAAGGCTTTCATCCGTTTTATGGCTAACGATCCGGAACAGGCAAAGATTTCCGTACAGACAACCGGATTCTTCCCTGTACATGAGAAGCTGACCGGCGTATATGACGGAACAGACAATGCGGAAACCATGAAGATGTTCACGGAGAAATTTATGCCTTCTTTCGGAGACTACTATCAGGTAACTCCGGGCTGGGCACAGGCAAGAACCGAGTGGTGGAATATGTTGCAGAGAGTCGGACAGGGCGGCGATGTCAAGACAGAGCTTGAAACCTTCCAGAACAATGCTAACGCAGCAGCTAAGTCCTAATATTTTCGCTCCGGAAGAAGCAAAAAAGCTCATTCCGGAGCTTTTTTTGTAAAAACTGTCATATATAAGCTTGCTGCAGCTTGTTTTAGACATGATCGGTCACTGTTTTAGACTGTAGAAGAATAGGATGATTCATTTTAAAGAATAGCAGCGTATTACTACTCGTTTTAACTAGAACGAAGGAGAACTTTATGGATACCACTCAAACGAGCAGAAGTAAGATTCTTGTGCAGAGGGAAACGCGATCTGCCTATTTGTTTTTGCTTCCCAGCTTGGTTTTTTTCTTGGGATTTGTTATTTTTCCCATGATTTTATGCGTTTACACCAGCTTTTTTGATGCTACCATGGGAAAGAATGTAGCGGATAAATTTATCGGCGTACAGAACTATCTTGAGCTGTTTTCGGACGGCATTTTTCTAAAAGCGTTGAAGAATACCCTGATTATCGTACTGGTTTCCGTACCTGCGGTAGCGATCTTCTCTTTATGGGTGTCTTCTCTGATTTACAAAATGAAGGGGCCGTTGCTTTCCGCCTTCCGTTGCATCTTCTACCTTCCTGTAGTTACAGGATCGGTTGCGGTAACGGTAGTCTGGAAGTGGATGTTCCATAATTACTATGGTTTATTTAACTATGTGGGAACCCACACGGGAATGATGGAACAGAATATCAACTGGCTCGGGGACGCAAGATTTGCCTTACCCTGTATTATCTTGATTTTATTTACGACCTCTGTAGGACAGCCTATCGTGCTTTATGTTTCCGCACTAGGAAATGTTGACGATTCTCTTGTAGAAGCGGCAAAGGTAGACGGCGCTACGGACTTACAGCTTTTCTGGAAAATTAAGTGGCCGCAGATTATGCCTACCACTTTATATATTTTGGTTATCACCACAATCAACAGTTTCCAGTGCTTCGCACTGATTCAGCTCTTAACCTCCGGTGGACCGAACCACAGTACCGATACCGTAATGTATTACATTTATTACACTGCTTTTAAGCTGTATCGTTATGGTTACGGAAATGCCATGGGTGTAATATTAGCCGTGATTATTGCCTTGCTCTCCGCTTTGCAATTCCAGTTGGCGAAGGAAAAGTAGGAGGAATAGTATGAAAACGAATAATAAATCAGTTTACAGCATTATCAGTGTCATCATTCTTCTGGTTTTGGCATTTTTCTTCCTTTTCCCTCTGTATTGGATTATCACAGGCTCCTTTAAAACGGCACAGTCCATTAACGGCACCAGCCCCGACTGGTTCCCGAAGGAATGGGTAATGACCAACTATCAGAAGCTTTTTTCCAGACAGCCGACAGCTTTATTCAGCTTCACGCTACCCGGTATGGGGAAGGCTGCGATTTCCTTCGGCCCGAAAGTGCCCGGCGCTGTTCGTTGGCTCTTTAACACGGTTGTGATGTCCCTTTCCGCCATGGTATTAACCTGTGTTACGGCATCCATGGCTGGTTATGCACTGGCAAAGAAACGCTTCAGAGGAAGAACTCTTTTATTTACCTTGATTGTTTGCGCTATGGCGCTTCCGAAGCAGGTTATCCTGATTCCGTTAATCAGGGAAATGTCTTTCTTAAAACTCTATAATACGCTTTTGGCCGTTATTTTCCCGACCGTCGGCTGGCCCTTCGGTGTATTCCTCATGAAGCAGTTCTCCGAGGGTGTTCCCGGAGAAATGCTGGAGGCATCCCGCATTGACGGCGCTTCCGAGGCAAGAATCTTTTCGCAGATCGTGCTTCCCATGGTAAAGCCGGGAATCGGCGCACTTGCGATTTTTACCTTTATCAACAGCTGGAACGATTACTTCATGCAGTTGATTATGCTAAGCAGTACGGAAAAACTGACCATTTCCCTCGGTATTGCAAAACTCCAGGCGGAAAACGCCACGGACTTCGGAATCATCATGGCGGGAGCAGCCGTAGCGGCAGTCCCCATCCTGATTGTATTCCTTATCTTCCAGCGATACTTCACACAAGGCATCGCCATGGGTGCTGTTAAGGGATAACTTTTCATAAAGAAAAGTTATCCCTGCAATCAGACCACAGCCCCCTTAGGGGGTGTGCTTTGCGAAGCAAAGTGAGCAGGCGAGCTACAAGCTCGCGCTCAGTCAAGGGTTAGAAAGGACCACTATGAAAAACACAGAAAAATATGCAGGCATAACCCCTGCATTCTACGCTTGTTACGACGAAAAGGGAGAGGTTTCTCCCGAGAGAGTGCGTGCACTCACAAGATACTTTATGGATGCCGGTGTGCAGGGACTCTATGTAAACGGCTCCTCCGGAGAATGCATTTATCTTTCCAAAGAGGAAAGAAAGTGTATTCTGGAAAATGTTTGTGCTGAAGCGAAAGGAAAGCTTCGTATTATTGCCCATGTAGCTTGCAACAATACGCGTGATTCCGAGGAATTGGCTGCGCATGCCGAGAGCTTAAAGGTGGATGCGATTGCTTCCATTCCGCCGATATACTTCCATCTTCCGGCATACAGCATTGCCGAGTATTGGAACAAAATCAGTGCGGCAGCACCGAATACCGACTTCATCATCTACAATATTCCGCAGCTTGCAGGAGTAAGTCTTACAGCGGATCTTTGCAAGGAAATGTTAAAGAACAAGAAGGTTGTCGGCGTGAAGAATTCTTCTATGCCTGTACAGGATATTCAGACCTTTAAGGCACTGGGTGGCGAAGACTTCGCCGTTTTCAACGGCCCGGACGAGCAGTTTGTTGGCGGACGAGCTATGGGTGCTGTCGGCGGCATTGGCGGAACCTACGGCGCGATGCCGGAGCTTTTTGTAAAAATGAACAAGCTCTTCGTGGAAAACAGAATTACAGAAGCAAGAGAAATCCAGATTAAAGTGAATGAGATTATCGGAATGCTTTGCAGCGGTCATGGCAATATGTATGCCATGATTAAGGAAGTGCTTCGCATTCGTAAAGGGCTGGAAATCGGCTCTGTCAGAAGTCCTTTAACTCCGCTTACAGAAGAGGATAAGAAGATTGCAGAGAAGACAGCGAAAATTATTGACGACGCAGTAGCTCATTTTTGCTAATGCATATATTTGCACTCATAAAAAAGAATGCCCCGCTTAAAAGAGATGAATAAGGCGGGGCATTCGCTTATATATATTTACGAAGATAGAACTTTGTTTTATCATAAGCGTATAGCGAAAACGGTTAATAAAGTTTATGCTGCACTGTTTCGCAAGAGAATTTAGAAGGGTAGATAGGATATGGAAGAAGAAAAAATCATAGTTTGTTTTGGAGACTCCAATACACATGGATACGATAATAAGACAGGGGGACGTTTTGATAAAAATACCCGCTGGCCTATGGTTTTACAAAAGCTCTTGGGAGAGGAGTATTTGGTTCGGGAAGAAGGTCTTTCGGGAAGAACCACAGTCTTTAACGACCCGCTTCATGAATCCCTTTCCGGAGTGGAAGTCATTCGCCCGATTCTTCTGACCCATGAGCCCGTCTCACTCCTCATCATTATGCTGGGGACCAATGATGTAAAAGAGCGCTTTGCTGCCACTCCCGAAAATATTTCCCGCGGACTGGATAGATTGATTAAGAAAGCACAGGATGCGGAAGAAGCTTTTTTAGGTGCCAAGCCGAATATCCTGGTGATTGCACCTTATCCGATTGATGACGAGTATCGAGAGACCGCGATAGGAAATGATATGGGGGAGGGCTGTGCGGAGAAGTCGAGAAAGCTCCCTGCACTCTATAAAACGATTGCCGAGCAAAACCATTGCCATTTTCTTTCTGCAACGGATATCCCGGGAATGGAAAACTATCCCTATGACTATATGCATTTAAGTCCCAAGGCGCATCGCGCACTTGCGGAAGCCTTGGCGGAGAGAATGAAGGAATATCTTTCATAGAAATAGAAAATCATCCGGGGTTACAGACAAGGATTACTTCGGTTTTAATAAGGGGGGAGAAATTGGAGAAACGATTTTTAGCCATTGATATAGGAGGAACCACAACCAAATTTGCACTCCTTACTGCAGAAGGGGAAATTCTTTCACAGGGAGAAAGAGCGACAGAGGCAGAACAGGGCGGTCCGCATATCGTGGAAAGAATAAAAGCACTGATTCGGGAACAGGAACTTCCCTTGGAGGGAATCTGTATTTCCACTGCAGGGATTGTAGATGAAGAAGCAGGCGAGATTATCCATGCGGGACCACAGATTCCAAACTACAAGGGAACAGAGTGGAAGAAGCTCGTTGAGGCGGAGTTCTCTATTCCTTGTGAGGTGGAAAATGATGTCAACTGCGCAGGTCTTGGAGAGGCCTATTTCGGTGCGGCAAAGGGAAAGAAATCGGTATTGCTTCTTACGATAGGGACAGGGATTGGCGGTTGCTTTTTGCAAAATGGAGAAATTCAGCACGGAACTTCTCATGCAGCGATGGAAGTCGGTTATATGCAGATTCCCGGAGGAGAGTTCCAGAATCTTGCCGCGACATCTGCCTTGGTTCGAAGAGTTGCGAGCCGAAAGAAAGAAAGTCCGGAAGAGTGGAATGGAAAACGGATTCTTTTCGGAGTAGAAGAAGGAGATAGAATCTGCGTTGAAGAGCTGGATCGTTTTTGCGACACCCTTTCCCTTGGAATGAGCAATCTTTGCTATGCTTTTAATCCGGAAATTTTTATCTTGGGGGGAGGTATCATGGCAAGAAAAGACATTTTGCTTCCCAAAATAAGAGAGCATCTGCAGGAGCATCTAATTCCCTTGATTTTCGAACACACAGAATTGGATTGTGCAACGATGGGAAATCAGGCCGGTTTTTTGGGCGCATTCGTGCATTTTCAAAAGAAGCAGGCAGAGAGGCTTGGGAAAGAATAATATAAAGATGAACATCATGTACTAAGAGGAAGACTCATGAAAAAATACAAGATATTTGCAGAAGACAAAAAGTTTTACTTGGGAAATATAAACTGTTCGGAGGACGGACGATTTTCTTCTGTACACCTGGAAGAAGAGCTTAGGGAAGAGGAAGTCTTTCAAAGGAAAGAAGATTTCCTGATCCCCGGGCTCATTGATATTCATTTTCACGGCTGTCTTGGGCAGGATTTTTGTGATGGGACGAGAGACGCTATAGAATGCCTTGCAAAGTATGAAATAGAGCATGGCGTTACCGGGATTTGTCCGGCAACACTAACTTTGGCGCTTGATGATCTCGATGCCGTACTTTCTCTTGCAAGAGACTATGCGGAAGAAGGAGAAAAAGAGGGAAAAGCAAGGCTCCTCGGCATCAATATGGAGGGTCCCTTTATCAGCCATGTGAAAAAGGGAGCGCAGAACGAAAAGTATATATTGCAGTGCGATGAGAAAATACTCAGTCGTTTTATCGAAAGCTCCGGAGGCCTTGTCAAGTTTGTGGGACTTGCTCCGGAGGAAAATCCGGATTTTGAGGAGTTTATTAAAAAGGCAAAGGGGAGAGTGAAGATTTCTCTGGCGCATACCAATGCGGACTTTGAAACGGCTCTTCTAGCGTATCGTGCCGGTGCAAGTCATGCAGTGCACCTCTTTAATGCCATGACGGGACTGGATCACAGAAATCCCGGTGTTGTGGGAGCAACGGTGGAAAGTAAGGAAGTCTATGCAGAACTGATTACCGACGGCATTCATGTGCATCCCGTTATGGTGCGTGCGGCATTTGCGCTTCTTGGAGAAGATAGAGTGGTGCTTATCAGCGACAGCCTCCGCTCTACCGGTATGCCGGACGGGATTTATGATTTGGGCGGACAGAAAGTGAAGAAAGAGGGGAAGCGTTGTACCTTGGTAGAGGGTGGAAATCTTGCAGGCTCCGTTTCCAATGTCTTTGATTGCATGAAGACGGCTGTGCAGCTGATGAGGATTCCTTTTAAAAAGGCAATTCTTGCATCAACCATAAATCCTGCAAAGTCTCTTGGTGTGGAAAAGGAACTGGGTAGTATTTCCGTTGGAAAGAGAGCAGACTACTTGATTTTGGATAATGATTTAAACCTGAAAGCGGTTTATCAGTCCGGAAAAGAGATTGAGAGAAAATAAAATAAGTACATTTTACAAAATTTTATTTTAAAAAATATATTGCAAAAAAAGAGGGAATCGTCTAGAGTATCAAAGGCATTGGAAGGCAGTACAGCTTTCCTAAAATATTCAATGAAAAATAGGAGTAGACGATGAAAGGTTTTTTAAAGGAGTTTAAAGAGTTTGCATTAAAGGGAAATATGATCGATTTGGCAGTAGGTATGATTATCGGTGCAGCTTTTACCGCATTGGTAAACAAGCTGGTAAGCGACCTCGTTATGCCTCTCATTTCTCTCATTACCGGAAAGATTGATTTTGAAAATATGTTCATTCCTCTTGCCGGACAGACTACAAAGGTTTATAGCGAAGCAGTTGAGCAGGGTGCTGTATTGGCTTACGGTTCTTTCATTACCGCTGTAATTAACTTCCTCATCATGGCATTGGTGGTTTTCATTTTCGTAAAGCAGATGAATAAGATGAAGAAGGAAGTACCTGCTGAGCCGACAGACAAGGAGTGCCCATACTGCAAGAGCATGATTCCAATTGAGGCAACTCGTTGTCCTCACTGTACCTCTAAGCTTGCAGGATACGCAGAGGCGGTTTAAGAGAGTTTTCAGAAGGATGCAGAACTGAACGAACAGAGAGTATGCATCTTACGAAGAGCTTTTTATGAGCTTTTCTTATAGATTCTTATAAAAAAGAATAGGTATATCTTCGTGGGTATTGGAAAAAAGGCTTTTGGCTTTATAACGATAGTCGGAAATAGGGGCTGTTGTTTGATTTTTCCGATATCCACGTTTCCGTTTTGTATTTACAGCATAATATGGAGGAAAGTATGCAAGAAAGAGAGCGCGAGAGTATTGCAACAAGGGCAGCGATGATCGGGATATTGGCAAATCTTTTTTTGTTTATTGTAAAATATTTGCTTTCCCTCTTACTTCACTCCTTAAGTATCGGTGCAGATGCCTGGAATAACTTATCGGATATGGGAAATTCCATAATCAGTCTTTTTGCCGGAAAGATTTCCGGAAAGAAGGCAGACAAGGAGCATCCCTTTGGTCATGGAAGGCTAGAGTATTTGGCGGCCTTCCTGGTCAGCACCTTGATTATTCAGCTTGGCTTTCAGACGATTCGTTCTGCTCTGTTTTCCATAGGGAAGAAAGAGGAATTATCCTTTTTTGCACCTGCTCTTTGGATTCTTGGCTTATCCGTCCTGATTAAAGTCCTTTTGTTTTTCTATTTTCGCTTTGTGGGAAAGCAAATTTCTTCCAGCCTTTTCAAGGTAACGGCAATGGATGCTTTACTGGATTCTTTAATGACGCTTTCCACCTTGTTTTCCACCTTTCTTTACTATCAAAGCGGTTACAATGTGGATGCGATACTCGGCCTTTTACTGGGAGCCCTTATTCTTTTTAACGGGGTAAAAATGGCGAAGGAGACCATTTCCGAGATTTTGGGAAAACCGATTGAGGAAGAACTGTATGAGAAAATCCGTAAAACAATCCTTACGGAGGAGGAGTTCCTTGCAGTGCATGACTTTCTTTATCACCCTTACGGCGCACAAAATGCCATGGGAAGTATTCATGTTCAGTGTGATGGAAGAAAAACAATTGCCTTTATCCATGAAAAAGTAGATGATATGGAAAGAAGAATCAAAAAAGAATTCGGTTTTTCCTTGCTGATTCATGTGGACCCCATTGTATCGGAAGAAGTTGAAGCTTGGCTTTCCCCGGTTGTGAAGCAGGTTTTGGCAAAGTATGGAGTAGAGGGAAGCTTTCACGATATCCAGTTCAAAAAAGACAGAGAAGAAAAAGCACTGTACTTTGACCTTCTTTTACCCTATTCTGTAACAGAAGATACGGCTTCCCAAATTATGGGGGAATTAAAAACATTGGTAAAAGAGGAAAAGGGGATAAACTGCGTCGTGGAATTGGACCGTCCTATAGTTGATACGGCAAAGGAAGACTAGATTTCTCTATAAGGATTCTCAGTATTTAAAGAATAGATAAGGAAAAGACACTGTAAAGTCATAAGGGAAAAGACAAAGAGAGGGAAGGGCAATGTACGAAATAAAGGAACGTGTGCGTTATTCCGAGGTACGCGAGAACGGAAAAATGGACCTTTTGGGGGTGGTGAATCTCCTGCAGGATTGTTCTACCTTTCATTCCCATGATGTGGGAATGTCTATCGAAAAAGTACTGGAATTAAAAAGGGCTTGGCTTTTAAGCGCCTGGAATATAGAACTCTATGCGCTTCCGGCACTTTATGAGAAGATTACGGTCGGTACTTCTCCCCACCTATTTCGCGGAATCTTTGCCTACCGCAATTTCTGGATTAAGAATCAGAGTGGGGATTATCTTGTTAAGGCTGACAGCGAGTGGTTCTGTATTGATACGGAGAAGGGAAGACCGAAAAAGATTACAGATGAATTGGTAGCGCCCTTCGGAGAGCCGAAGGATGAGCTGCATTTGCCGCCTTTACAACGAAAAATCAGTTTTCCGGAGGAGTGGATAGAGGGGGAAGACTTTCTTGTTCCGAGAGAATATCTGGATACGAACCACCACATGAACAACGCCCGCTATATTGCACTTTCCGAGGAAATTCTTTATCAAAGTAGCGGGGAGCCGGCGTTTTCCTTTACGGATTCCGGCTGGGAGAAGGAAAACGGAAAGAACTTGGAACAAGGAAATGAGAAGGAAGAAAAGAAGCTGTCTATCGGGATTCGTGCAGAATATCTGAAGGCATATACCTATGGGGATCGCATTTTCCCGAGAGTCGCACTGGAAAGCGAACGGAAATGCGTTGCCTTCTACAATCAGAATAAGGAGCTGTGCTGCCATGTTGAAATTAGGAAAAACCCAGAACTGTAAGATTCTTAGAGAGAAGGATTTTGGTGTGTTTGTGGGAAATGAGGGGGAAGAAGGGATTCTTCTGCCGATTCGTCAGGTCCCGAAGGGGAAGGGGGTCGGAGATGAAATCTCCGTTTTTGTGTATAAAGACTCGAAGGATAGATTGATTGCCACAACAAGAAAGCCCTATATCGAGGTGGGAGAGGTTGCAAAGCTGAGAGTCAGTGATGTGAACAATATCGGTGCCTTTATGGATATAGGACTGGAAAAGGACATACTTCTCCCACACAGAGAGATGCGCTATGCCTTAAAGAAGGATATGGAGGTCGAGGTTTATCTCTATATTGACAAGACGGAGCGTCTTGCGGCGACCATGTATACCAAGAAGAGAGAAGATGCAAAGCATATCAGTCAGGAAGAGGTCAATACCTCCCGCTACGAAAAGTGCGGGGAGCAGATAGAGCATATTTTAGAAGAAAAATTCGATGGACATATTCCCTATACCGATAAAACAGTGGATCCTGAACAGGTGAAGAAGGATTTTGGGGTGTCGAAGGCTGCTTTTAAGCGCGCAATCGGTAAATTATTAAAGGAAAATAAGATAAAAATCACGAAAACAGCTATATTTAAAATATATAAAGAGGACGAATAAAAAACATTTAAAATTAAGACTTAAGCAATCTTGTCGTTTTCCACTGAATTGTATGGGTATAATCAGGAAAATATTTAGTTAAATTGTCTATTAAATATCAAAGACCTTATAACTTGTACAAAATTCACCCTTGATTTTCGGAACTACGTCAATAGTCAGAAAAAAAGAAAAACTATAGAATAGCGGTAGTCTTCGGAAAGGGAGACTGGTATTTCTATTATTTATACTGAATAAGAAAAGCATAAATTAATTTTATTCAGTTAGAAAAGGAGAATGAGCATGGCTAGTGTTCAGCTTAAAAATGTAGTCAAGAAGTATCCCAACGGATTCGTTGCCGTAAAGGACTTCAACTTGGAAATTGAAGATAAGGAATTCATCATCTTTGTAGGTCCCTCAGGATGCGGAAAGTCTACAACTCTTCGTATGGTTGCAGGATTGGAAGACATTAGCTCCGGCGATTTGTTTATTGACGGAAAAAGAATGAATGATGTGGAGCCGAAGGATAGAGATATTGCCATGGTTTTCCAGAACTATGCTTTGTATCCGCACATGACTGTATATGATAACATGGCTTTCGGCTTGAAGCTTCGTAAGGTTCCAAAGGATGAGATTGACAAGAAGGTGCATGAGGCTGCAAGAATCTTGGATCTTGAGCATTTGCTGGATCGTAAGCCAAAGGCTCTTTCCGGAGGACAGAGACAGCGTGTGGCTATGGGACGTGCTATCGTTCGTCGTCCGAAAGTATTCCTTATGGACGAGCCTCTTTCCAACTTGGATGCAAAGTTAAGGGCGCAGATGCGTGTAGAGATTGCAAAGCTTCATAAGTCCTTAGAGACAACGATTATCTACGTTACACACGACCAGACCGAGGCTATGACACTCGGAACCAGAATCGTTGTATTGAAGGATGGCTATATTCAGCAGGTAGATACACCGGAGAATCTTTACGATACTCCTTGCAATAAGTTCGTCGCAGGCTTCATCGGCTCTCCGCAGATGAACATGATTGATGCGGAGTGCACAGAGGAGGGTGGTGCTGTAAAGTTAAGCTTTGCAGGAAATACCATTACCTTAAATGAGAAGAAGGCAGCTGCCTTAAAGGACAAGGGATATATCGGAAAGACGGTGACTCTCGGAATTCGTCCGGAAGACCTGCATGATGAGGAAGAGTATCTTGCAAACCATGCTCAGTCCGTGATTTCCGCTGAGATTCGTGTATATGAAATGCTCGGTGCAGAGACACTGCTTTACTTTGATATCGCAGATGCATCCTGGACTGCCAGAGTGAATCCGAAGACCAAGGCAAGAACAGGAGATACCGTGCGTTTCGCATTGGATGAGAACAAGATTCACATCTTTGATAAAGAGACAGAGCTGACAATTACCAACTAAAATTGGGTTTTGTGAATTATTTATAAATACAAAAAAATGTTTTGGAGAAAAAGACAGGAAAGAGGACGTTTCTTTTCCTGTCTTTTTTTAAAAATGCTTGAAAAGGGATAAAAAACTGATTATAGTAAGCTAAAGAGAGGGTATTATGCAATATTTAGAAAATAAATGTGCATGGTAAAGGGCGTAGAGGACATGCGGAGCTGAACTGAGGAGATTTCTTGCCCTTCCGAAGAGATTTAGTTGATGAAAAGGATGGAGTAGAGATGATTTCAAATCAGGTTTTACAAAGTACCATTGATTCCTTAAAGGGAATCGCAAGGCTGGATATAGCCATTGCCGATATTGACGGAAAAGTTCTTGCGACTACGTTTTTAGAGGATAAAGATTTATCCGATATGGTGGTTTCCTTTGCGGCATCTCAGGCCGATTCTCAGGCTGCCGGCGGGTATCAGTTCTTTAAGATTTTTGATGAACATCAACTGGAATTTGTCCTGATTGCCCATGGAGATACGGATGATGTCTATATGGTAGGAAAGCTTGCCGTATTGCAGATTCAGACCCTTTTGGTAGCGTACAGAGAGAAATTCGATAAGGACAATTTTATCAAGAATCTTCTTTTGGATAATTTGCTTCTTGTAGACATTTATAACAGAGCGAAGAAGCTGCACATCGAAGTCGGTGTACGGAGAGTGGTATTCCTGGTTGAGTCTCATGAAAATATGGACGGTACGGTGCAGGAAGCCCTGAAGGAATTCTTCTCCGCAGAGGGCAATGACTTTGTTACTGCCGTGGATGAGAAGAATATTATTGTAGTGAAGGAGCTTGCTTCGGATGACGGCTACGAGCAGGTACAGAAGATTGCCGAGAGTATGCTGGATATGCTTTCCTCCGAGGTGATGCTTTCTACCAGAGTTTCTTACGGTACCATTGTCAATGAAATCAAAGAAGTTTCCCGTTCCTATAAGGAAGCGAAGATGGCTTTGGAAGTAGGAAAGATTTTCTTTGTGGAAAGACATATCGTGGCGTACAATGCTCTTGGAATCGGAAGATTGATTTACCAGCTTCCCATCCCGCTTTGTAAGATGTTTATCAAGGAAATCTTTGCGGATGTTTCCCCTGATGATTTTGATGAAGAGACCTTGGAAACAATTGCCAAGTTCTTCGAGAATAACTTGAACGTTTCCGAGACTTCAAGACAGCTCTTTATTCATAGAAATACCTTGGTATATCGTTTGGATAAGCTGGATAGAGCAACAGGACTGGATCTTAGAGTATTTGATGATGCCATTACCTTCCAGATTGCTCTGATGGTTGTGAAGTATATGAAATATATGGAAAGTCTGGATTTCTAAAAAGTAATTTTTCAATGAAAGAAAAGGCGGAGGCGAGAGTTTCCGCCTTTTCCATTCTTTTATAAGAGGAAGTATAGACCTTGGTTCTTACGCGATGAAGAATGAGGCAAGAGAGTTTTCGAGAAGATAGAGAGGACAAATACAGTTATGGGAGTAGAAGAGAAGGAATATACTGCGGAAGTGGAAAAGCAATCCTTTTCCGAAGCGGAGCATCAGGATTCTCCGAAAGAGAGCACAGAGTATGCAGAAGAAGAAAAACGGTATAAAGAAGGAAGTGAAAAAGAGTATCCTTCCGAGATGGAAAAGGATAAGAGGAGAGCAGGATTACGAAATTACAGTGTGGAGCGGAGTAGGCAAAATGGAAAGATTGCTCTCTTTGTTCTCTGTATTTTTGCAATGCTCTTTTCCTTTGTTCTTGGAGGAGCGGCGGTTTATCTTTATTACTTCAGTACTCCTGCCGTATTTTCTTTACAGAATGAGAAAAAAGAGACAGGAGAGGAAGAAATCAATCTCTTTCGTGTGAGTACGAAGCTGAAAGACTTACAGGAGCTGATCACGGAGAATTATCTTTATACG
Organism: Oribacterium parvum ACB1; assembly: GCF_000238055.2. Taxonomy (GTDB): domain Bacteria; phylum Bacillota; class Clostridia; order Lachnospirales; family Lachnospiraceae; genus Oribacterium; species Oribacterium parvum. Next base: position 635,855 of record NZ_KE148312.1, on the reverse strand, counting down.
GAAAATGCGGAAAAAGCGGAAGACGGAATTTACAAGGGCTTTTTAAACAGTCTTTTGGAAGAGGACCCGTATGCGGCATACTATACAAAAGAAGAGATTGAAGAGTCTCAAAACCAACAAAAGGGAATTTACCAGGGTATCGGTGCGGAAGTATCGGAAACGGATGAAGGAATCAGAATAGAGTATGTCTATCCGGACTCCCCTGCGGAAAAAGGCGGACTGAAGGCGGGAGACATTATCCTTCGAGTAGACGGGATTTCCGTGAGGGACTTGAGTCTGCAGTATATCGTACAAAATCTGATACAAGGAGTAGAAGGAAGCTCTTTGGAGATGATTGTGCTTCGAGAGAATGAGGAAGTCACTCTGCGATTAACGCGCGGAGAAATCGTGATTCCTCCGGTGGAGAGCGGAGATGCGGCGACAATGCTGAAAGACAGTACGGTCCCGGAAGGAGAAATCGGCTACCTTTCTTTGCGAGGCTTTTACGAGGAAGCAGTAGAAGAGTTTATTTCTCAATATGAGAAGGAAATCGAAGGAGAGAAGAAAGGGCTTATCATTGATCTCCGAGGGAATCCCGGGGGAGATGTGGATGCCGCTACCCGGCTTTTAGACTATTTTCTTCCGGATGATCTTCCAAAGCCCGTGAAAGCGACAGCAGAAGCTTCCGGAGCAATCCAATCCATAACGGATAGAGAATTTTTGGAAGGAGAAACCTTGCTACTGTATACCGAAGACAAACATGGAAACGGAAAGGAATGGTATGCGGATGACAGGCATGAAGTGGATATGCCTATTGTGATTCTGGTCAATCAAAATTCCGCCTCTGCATCGGAACTTTTTTCCGGTGCAATGCAGGACTATGGAAGAGCCATTGTTGTGGGAACACAGTCTTACGGAAAGGGCATTGTACAAACCATTCGTTCCTTTACAGACGGTTCCGCAGTGGAGTTCACCACTCACTACTACTTCACTCCCGCCGGTCGGAATATTCATAAAAAAGGAATCACCCCGGATGTGAAGGTGGAGATACCGGAAGAAGATGGACAGAGCTATATTCAAGACAGAACAAAGGACAGTCAGTTAAGAAAAGGAGCAGAGACTCTTTATACTAATTTTATACATGGCTAAAAGGCACTATGTTATACTTCGATATAGAACTTATTCATTATGAATTGAATAAAACAGTTGACGGAAATCATCATTAGTATACATTTCGGAGTGCTGCATGCTTTTTTTTATTATTAATCCTTTGGCCGGTAGAGGTCATGGCTTAACAGTTTGGAAGAAAATAGAAGAAGACAGTCGAACTTTTCTGGAAAGCGAGGGCTTTCGGATTTTCTTTACAGAGGGTCGCGGAAATGCGAAGGCCATTGCCAGAGAGATTACGGAGGATTCGCAGGGAGAAAAAAAGATTATTGTAATCGGCGGAACCGGTACCTTGAATGAGGTGGTAGACGGAGTGAAGCTGGACGGGGACAGAGTTTCTCTTGCTTTCCTTCCGGTTTGCAAGGAAAATGACTTTGTGCGCGGTTTGGATAAGAGTTATAAGGCTCCGATGAATATCCAGAAGTTATTAGAGAATAAAGAAAGAAAAGTGGACTACGGGATTGTAGAGGGCAGCACGAGGCATCGCCGCTTCGTGGTAGGAGCCGGTATGGGATTTGATGCGGCTGTCATGAATGAACTTTTAGCTGTGCGCTCCGACATTTGCCCGAAGGAAAAAGCTGTGGGTGTTAAAGGAAAGAAAAGCGTATTCCAATTCCTCTTTAACCAATCAGGAACCTTGGCCTATATCTATGCTTTTTTGAAAGGGCTTAGAAGAGCGAAGCAATGTAAGGGGACCATCCTTTTAGATGGGGAGGAAAGGTTGGAATTTAGCCATATCCTGTTTTTGTCCATCCATAACCACCCTTATGAAGGGCGCTATGTTCTTGGTAAGGGTGCCTCCGCGGAAGACGGATACTTGGATTTATGTCTGGTAAGCACAAAGCATAAGTTGCGTCTTCTTCGTATTATGCTGGCTTCCCTTTTCGGTGTTCACCAATATCTTCCGGGAGTGCATTGTTACCGTTTCAAGAGGGCGGAGATACACATGGAAGAGCCGTTACCTCTTCATATTGACGGGGAAAATGTCGGAAGGCAGAAGGATATCAGTATTTCCTGCCGTCCGAGGAGACTCAGGATTCAGATTTAATTGTTAATGGTATCGCTCTAAAGCAAGCTGTATCCCATTTATGGTATCGCTCTAAAGCAAGCGATATTCTCTTTATAGTCATTGTTGGAAACTGGTATTTTGGCAGAGCTTTATAGTTAGCGGGCGTTGTCGGGAAAGAGATAAGGAGCAATTATGCGGGTAGGCTTAGGCTACGATGTACATAGACTGGTAGAAGGAAGAGATTTGATTCTCGGAGGGGTGAAGATTCCCTACGAAAAGGGACTCTTAGGACATTCTGATGCGGATGTCCTCTTGCATGCACTGACGGATGCCCTGCTTGGGGCAGCGGCAATGGGAGATATAGGGAGACATTTTCCGGATACGGATGAAAGGTATCGGGGGATTTCCTCCCTTATTTTGTTGGAAAAAGCCTATGCTTTAATCCGGGATCAGGGCTACTTTCTAGGAAATGCGGATATGGTTCTTCTTATGCAAAGACCAAAGGTAAAAGATTTTATTCCTGCTATGGAAGAAAAGATTGCAAAGGCGCTTTCCTGTGAGAAAGACAGGATTTCCGTGAAGGCAACTACTGAGGAAGGTTTGGGATTTACCGGAAGAGAAGAAGGAATTGCAGCGAAGGCTATTGTGCTTTTGGAGAAGAAAGTCGATTAAAAAGCAGTATTAATTTTTGACAGGTCACAAAGTTGACACAAAAATTTTATACCATTTGCCCGAAGGAAAGGGGAGGTATCATGAAACGAATAATTGGAGTGATTTTTTCCGCACTGCTCTTTGGACTGATTGCAGGCGGGATGATGGTTGGCGTGAATTATATTGCACAGGAAAGAAATATTTATTCTATCGCGGAGGAAGGGCAGCCAAAGCAGGAAGAAAAGAAGGAGAGCAGTCCTTCGGAAATCAAGGAGCCGGAGAAGAGTGCTGTCCCTTCTGATACAATCATTGCTTCTACGGGAAACGGCAAGACGGTTACGGAGGTGGCAAAGGATGCTATGCCGTCTGTCGTTGCCATTACAAATATGATGCGCTATCAGGAAAACGGATTCTCTATCTTTGGTGAAATTCAAAGAGAAACAGAGCTTCCTGCCAGCGGTTCCGGTGTAATTGTGGGACAGAATGATACGGAGCTGCTTATTGCAACAAACAATCATGTGATTCAGGACTCCAACTCCCTTACAGTAAGTTTCATCGATGATAGTACGGCAACAGCACAGGTGAAGGGAACCGATGTTACGGTTGACTTAGCCTTGGTTTCTGTAAAGCTTTCCGATATATCTCCGGAAACGAGAGAGAAGATTAAGGCGGTACAGATTGGTTCTTCCGATGAAATGGAGGTTGGAGATCAGGTTGTGGCAATTGGAAATGCCCTAGGCTATGGACAGTCCGTTACAACCGGTATCATTTCTGCAAAGAATAGAGATGTACAGACCAAGGATGGCGTTTCCAAGGGGCTTATCCAGACCGATGCGGCAATCAATCCCGGAAACTCGGGTGGTGCACTCCTCAATATGAAGGGGGAGCTGATAGGAATCAATGTGGCTAAGTATGCGGATACCGATGTAGAGGGTATGGGCTATTCCATTCCGTCCTCTGCGGCAGAGACCATCCTTTCTTCCTTATCCACACTGACCACCAGAGATAAGGTGCCCGAGGCGGAGCAAGGTGTGCTGGGCATTCAGGTAAAGGATATTGATGCGCAGACAGCAGAGAGCTTTGCCATGCCGAAGGGAATCTATATCTTTAAAGTATTGGATGACACCGGTGCGGATAACAGCCAGATTCAGGAAAGAGATATTATCACAAAACTGGATGGGCAGGGAGTCTATACTACCGCGAATCTAAAAGCACTGCTTTCCAAGTATAGAGCAGGAGAAGAGGTAAAGCTTACACTGATGCGCCAGGACGGTACCGGAAAGTACAATGAAGTAGAAGTGACGGTTACTCTAGGTAAATCTCCGGCGCCTAATGGAAACGGGGATGCAGGAAACAGTGGAGACGCTCCTTCTGAAAACAATACAGAGGAATCACAGGAAGGCGCATCGAATGGCGAAAATCCTGAGTATAGGAATAAGAACGGGAATGAGAGCAATGAAAAGAACGGAGAGGATAATCCGTTTAAGAACTTCCAGGATTTCTTTAATGAATATAAGAGGTAAAAGCACGGTGAAGCATTTTAGGGGATAGAAATGAGAGGACTTTATAAAAGAAGGCCGATAAAGCTCCCAAAGAAATCTATAAGCTAAGCGATGAAGAAGAGCTTCCGAAGGATTTTCCTTCGGGGGCTTTTCCATTTCTTGACTAAAATAGGGCGAAGATATAAACTACAAAGAACGCTAAAGCTCAAGAAAAGAGGAATTTATGAAGATTTATAATACCATGTCGAAGGAGAAGGAAGAGTTCGTTCCGATTGAAGAAGGAAAGATCAGAATGTATGTCTGCGGGCCGACCGTTTATAACCTCATTCATATCGGAAATGCGCGTCCTATGATTGTATTTGATACCTTTCGCCGTTTTATGGAGTACAAGGGCTATCAGGTAAAATATGTTTCGAACTACACTGATGTAGACGATAAAATCATCAAGGCTGCGGTAGAGGAAGGCGTAGACTGTCAGACTGTTACCGAGCGTTATATTGCCGAAGTGGAGAAGGACATGGCGGATCTCAACATCGAAGAGGCTTCTGCTCACCCGAAGGCAACGGAAGAGATTGACGGCATGGTGAATCTGATAGATGAATTGGAAAAGAAGGGCTTTGCTTATGCCGTAAACGGTACGGTTTATTATGATACAACAGCGTTTAAGCCCTACGGAAAGCTTTCTCATAAAAACATGGAGGATCTCCAGTCAGGACTTCGTGAACTCAAGGTTTCCGGCGAGGAAGAGAAGAAGAATCCGACCGACTTCGTGCTTTGGAAGCCGAAGAAGATGGGAGAGCCATATTGGAAGTCTCCCTGGAGCGAGGGAAGACCGGGCTGGCACACGGAGTGCTGCGTTATGGCGCCGAAGTACTGCGGAGGAGCCTTAGACATTCATGCGGGCGGAGAGGACCTCATTTTCCCGCATCATGAAAATGAGATTGCCCAGTATGAGGCGGCACACGGAGAGCAGTTTGCCCGCTACTGGATGCACAATGCATTTATTAATATTGACAACAAGAAGATGTCGAAGTCTCTCGGAAACTTCTTTACCGTGCGGGATGTAACATCCCAGTTTGATCCGATGGTTCTTCGCTTCTATATGCTTTCCGCGCACTACAGAAGTCCGCTGAATTTCTCTAAGGAGCTGATGCAGTCTGCGAAGGCCTCTCTCGACAGAATCTTAAGCTGTATCTGGAGACTGGAGGATTTGCTTCCCCGTCTCAAAGAGAAGGGCATGTCCAAGGAGGAAGAGGAAGTCTTAAAGAAGGTAGAAGAATATACCGCTCTTTTCTCTGAGAAGATGGAGGATGACTTAAATACGGCAGACGCCATTACGCAGATATTTGAACTGGTGCGCCTTGCAAACTCTACGGTAAAGGAAGAGTCCTCCAAAGACTTCGGCTCTATCATGAAAGAGTCGATTGCTGTCCTCGTGCACGTACTCGGTATCCGTACGGATAAGAAGGAAGAAAAGCTGGACGAAGGCTTGGAAGAGAAAGTGAATGCGCTTATTGTAAAGCGTCAGGAAGCCAAGAAGAATAAAGACTTTACCGAGGCGGATCGGATTCGTGATGAGCTCCTCAGTATGGGTATTTCCTTAAAGGATACCAGAAACGGAGTAGAATGGCAGAAGATCTAAGGGAAAGCCTTGCGATGCAAATCCCCCCTTTAAGCCTAGCTTATGTGGGGGATTCTATTTATGATTTCTTTATTCGGGACAGACTGATTCGGGACTTTTCCGGCTCTTTAAACAAGATTAACAGCAAGAAAAAGGACTTGGTTTGTGCGAAGGCGCAGTCGGACATTATGGAGTATTATCTGGAAAAAGAGCTTCTTACGGAAGAGGAGCTTTCCGTATACAGGAGGGCAAGAAACCATAAGTCACAGAGTCGTTCGAAGAATTCCGATATCGGAGACTACCGCCGTGCCACGGGCTTTGAGGCGGTGCTTGGTTATTTACATTATCAAAATGAGGGAGAAAGACTGCAAAGGCTCATGGAAGCGGGGCTTTCTTTCCTTTTGGAAAGAGAAGAGGGAAAATGAGAGAAGAGGGATACACCTTAGTAGGAAGAAATCCGGTCATGGAAGCCTTTCGTGCAAAAAAAACCATTGATCGTTTGTTTGTACAGGACGGCCTAAAGGACGGGCCGATTTTAAGCATCCTCAGAGAAGCAAAAAAGCAGGATACGGTAGTTGATTTTGTAAAGAAATCAAGACTCGATGAAATCAGCGGGGGAGAGGTACACCAGGGAGTGATTGCCTATCTTGCGGCATTTTCCTATGCGGAGCTTCCGGAGCTCCTTTCGATTGCAAAGGAAAAGGGAGAGGCGCCCTTCTTCTTTTTGCTCGATGGAATCGAAGACCCGCATAACCTTGGAGCCATGATTCGTACGGCAAATTTATGCGGCGCGCATGGAGTCATTATCCCTAAAAGACGCGCGGTAGGACTTACCGCGACTGTCGCAAGAAGCAGTGCCGGAGCCTTGAATTACACGAAGGTATGTAAGGTGACGAATCTCGTGCAGACTATGGACGAGCTGAAGAAAGAGGGGATGTGGTTCGTCTGTGCCGACATGGCGGGCGAGAGCATGTATAAGTTGAATCTCAAAGGTCCAATCGGACTTGTGATGGGAAGCGAGGGGGACGGGGTTTCCCGCCTTGTGAAAGAAAACTGCGATATGCAGGCCTCTATCCCGATGAAAGGCGATATCGACTCCTTAAACGTATCCGTGGCCTGCGGTGTACTTGCGTATGAGATTGTAAGACAGAGAATGATGGGGTGAAAAGTTAAGGCTTAGGAAAGCGAGATGGGAGTGCACTAAGCTATTAAGCAAGTTAAGATAGAGAGTAAGTAAGATAGAAAGCAAGTAAGATAGAAAGCAAGTAAGATAGAAAGCAAGTAAGATAGAAAGCAAGTAAGATAGAAAGTAAGTAAGATATAGAGTAAGTTAAGGTCTAGGGAAAGGAGAACGCTTTGAAGTCGGAAGGAAATTACCGAGTTGTGGAAAAACTGTGGTTTTTTGCACTCCTCATGTTTGCCGGCGGCTTCTACGGAGGTTATACCTTTAGCCTTCGAGGAAAGGTTTTTGCGAATGCGCAGACGGCGAATCTTGTCATGATGATGCTCTCCTTTGGAAATGGAGAGTGGAAGAAGGGCTTCTATGCTTTTGTTCCCTTAACGGCCTATATTTTAGGTGTATGTATGGCGGAGTTCATTTCCGGGAAAATGAACCAAAAGAACAAGGGCCTTTTTGAGGAGAAGCTTCTTCTCTTTGAAGCCTTTGTTTCTTTTGTGATTGGACTGATGCCCTCTTCCGTACCGGATCATGTTCCGCAGGTCGCACTCAGTTTTATCTGTGCAATGCAGTTCACAGCTTTTAGACAGGCGGAAGGAGTCAATATGGCGACGACCTTCTGTACGGCACACGTCCGGCAGCTCGGGGTAAATCTTGTAAAGGCGGTTAGGGATAAAAATGAAAATGCGGCTGTTTTATTCAGAGGACATGCCATCATGCTCCTCTCCTTCTGCGGTGGTGCTTTTATGGCGGTCTTTTTAAGCCATATTTTTAGCTTTTATTGTATTTGGCTGGTGTCTACACTGCATTTATTTTTGTTCTATCATACGAGAAAAGAGAATAGGGAGTGGAATGGATAGTATTATAGGAAAGATACTCCGGAAGTAAATAAAGGGTGAAGCTAAACAAAAGAAAGAATAAAGAAGAAAGAATAAAGAAGAAAGAATAAAGAAGAAAGAATAAAGAAGAAAGAATAAAGAAGAAAGAATAAAGAAGAATGAATAAAGAAGAATGAATAAAGAAGAGTGAATAGAGAAGGGAGAGAAAAGAATGAATCAATGGGAAATTGACGGAAAAACAAGACTCTACGGTCTGCTCGGTAATCCTGTTTCACATAGCCTTTCTCCCTTTATTCATAATGAGGGATTTCGGCGACTCTCCCTGAATGCTCGTTATCTTGCCTTTTCTGTGAAAGAGGAGGATCTGGAAAACACTTTATTCGCTCTTCGGAAAATGGGCGTGGGAGGGCTTAACTTAACGATGCCTCTGAAAGAGGCGGTACTTTCGCTTTGTGACAGCCTGTCTAAAGAGGCGAGGCTCTCTTCCTCTGTCAATACTCTTGTTTTTTCGGAAAATGGCAAAATGACAGGTTGCAGTACGGACGGAATCGGTTTCTTCCGTGCTTTGGAAGCGGAGAATGGCGTCGTGAATGGAAAGAAGCTCTGTCTTATGGGACTTGGCGGTGCAGGAAAAGCAATCCTCTCCCGAGCAGTCTATACCGAAATTTCGGAAATTCGGCTTTTGCAAAGAGCTTCGTCCATCGAAAAAAACAGAGCATTTATTGAAAAAGTAGAAAGAGAAACAGGAAAACAAATTCTGCTCGGATCCTATGAAGAAAATCTCGCGGAATTTCCGGAGGAAAGCGATATCCTTGTCAATTCTACAAATGTGGGAATGGGGGCGGAGGCTTCTCTTATTCCCGAAGTGAAGCTCCTTCATAAAGGACTTTTTGTGGCAGACTGTATTTATCATCCCTTTGAAACGAAGTTGCTTTCCCAAGCAAGGGAAGCAGGACTTCGCTACATGAACGGCCTCCCTATGCTCTTTTATCAGGCTGCGGAAGCTTTTAGGCTCTGGACGGGAAAGGATTATCCGGAAGAGGAAGTATTGGAAAAATTAAAAAGGAGGGTGAAAGGTTAACGAAGTGAGTGGTATTTCGTTGATTGATCTTAGCTTTGAAAAAGAATTTTAAACAAAATCTGTCATAAAAAAACCGACACTCACAATAGACTTAATGATGCTACGATATATGCTAAAAAAGAAAAGGAAAATCGGAGCAGCTTCATTTTCGGAATTTCTTGAATTTATGTCTAAAAAAAATAAGTAGTAGTAAAAAATGGATACTTATTTGTGAATCAGCATTTCCTTTATTTAAGCAGCGACGAAGTATCGTTTATTAGCCAAAGTCTAAATTTCATTTATTCAAAAAATTCTCAAAGGGAGTAAAAGTCTAACTAAAATATTTACTAAACTTATCGACTCGTTACTGGTAAAATGACAACCTACTTTATAGTAAAGGAAAGCCGGCGCCTAAAGGCGCCGGCATGGTATCTCACTTTAGTATCTCAACATGGAAGCATAACTATAAATAGTTTAGCATAGTTTTTTCCCAGCACTGTTGGATAAAGGAGAAGGTATCCTTCGCATCCTTCATCATATAATTTTGGAATGAGCTATCCGTACTTCCATTTGTGGAAAAAGAAAGATAGCTCTCTTTTAACGACTGAAGAAAGTTAAAAGAATTTGAAGCTTTTCCAATGTTTTGGAATATTTTTATGATTTCTTGTCTATATGATTCATAATTTTCTGCTTTTTTGCCGGAAAATAACTCTTTTCTTGAATCTTCCAGTTTTGCTTTTTCTGATTTTATTGGAGTTCCAAAAGTATCTCCGCTTCTTCGGCATAGCATTCCAACACCTCTTGCCATTGAGTCAATAGGGTTTCGATACCCGGTATCCATAAGTTCTTCATTATGGCTTTTATACTGCTCAATGAGTTTATAGAATCCTTCTTTTATATTTTGGGGAAGCATTTTATCTGCTATTCGATACAATGCCTGCGAAGATGACTCAATAGCTAAAATTCCTTCTGCTTTATTTTTCCACATAGAATAAGCATCGGGCGTTCCATTTTCAGTATATAAATAAAGATTTCCGGCCTTGCTTACTCCGTTTGTGACATCACGAAGAAGATTTTCGAAATCCTTCACTTCATTGTCACTCATACTGTCATAAAAACCATTTTTATCCAAATAGGAGGTGAAGGTTAACCACTGTGTTCCGTTATGCTCCCAAAAGGGATTATTTTTTACTTTATCTGCAACAAAATCATCCCAATCATCATCCTGTGTACGGCAAGAAAAGTTCTCTTCGGAAAACTGATATAAGGTTCCGTCCTTAAGTGTTATTCTTCCTTCATCCAGCATTTCTTGAAAACTATGATTTTCGTCTTCAGATCTGCTTGCGAGCCATTTTTTTCCTTCTTCAGATAAAAGAAATTGGTCTATCTGCTTTTTGGATTCATCGGCTAGCTTTTTTACATCAAATTTTGATGCGTTTTTTTCTAACTTCTTATTTTGTGAAGACATCCGCTTTTGATAAATTCCTTGGAAGCGTGTATTTCCACAACAGTATTTGATTTCAATTATTTTCATGATAAAATACTCCTCTTAACTACTAACACTAAAGGCCAATACTATTTTATTCCAATTCATATCAATCCGTATTTTCCTAATTAACATATGTATCGTCAAATTTTATAAAAATATTATTTTTTCAAAAAGGAAGAATGGTAAAATTTCCATACAAAAATACCGACCTATTGGCCGGTACGGAATATTTTTGTGTTTTTTTAATCTTATCGCCCCGCACATTCTCCGGAAAGCTTTTTCTTGCAGACTGCGCAGGGGCTTGTTTCTGGAATAAGATGTGCGTAGGGGGCTTCAGCCAAGGGATAATCGGGAGAGTAGAACTCGGTCTTTGCCATGCAGAGCATCTCTCCGCTTTCGGAAAAGACTGCATAGGAAAGTATCGTAGAAAGCTCCTCCACTTCTTCGCTAAAGACCCGAAGAGAGTAGGACTTCCCATTTAGTTTCAAATTATAAGTATATGGAAATCCGCTTCCATTATCTTGCTTTTCCATTGTGCAGAATCTTGCTTCCAGCCCGGCTTTTTCCATACAGGCTTTTTTTACTAAGTCTAAAGAAACGGAAAGCATCGCATTTACCCTGAAATCTTCAGGATTTCCAAAAGCAAAATCCAAGTCAGTCCATAGTAGCTGACTACACCGACTAAATCATTAATGGTGGTAATCAAGGGGCCGGAAGCCGCTGCCGGGTCTACTCCGACCTTCTTAAAGAAGATAGGCGTAACGGTGCCGACTAGGGAGGAAATCACCATGGAGAGCATTAGGGAAAATCCGATACAGGAAGAAATAGCAATGGCAATATGCAGTGGCTGGTGCTTAAAGAAATATAGGTATGCACCGATACCGACTAAGGAAAACAAGCCGATTACAAGACCGTTTAATCCGCCTACTCCCATTTCCTTTCCGACTAAAGTCATCTTCTGCTTTGCGGTGAGACGCTCGTCCATCAGAACACGGATGGTGACCGCAAGAGACTGGGTACCGACATTTCCGGACATATCAAGAATCAGCGACTGGAAAGCCATGATAATGGTAAGCTGTGCTACCACGGTTTCAAAAAGACCCACTACGGTGGAAACAACAAGACCGAGGAAAAGCAGAATCACAAGCCAAGGAAGGCGTTTTTTCACACTTTCCAGAAGCGGTTCATTCAAATCCTCTTCCGCGGTAAGACCTCCCAAACGAGCATAGTCTTCACCCATCTCATCATCGTAAACTTCCAATACATCTTGGGCGGTGATTACACCTAAGATGATATTGTTTTCTCCTAAAACGGGAATGGAGTTCTCGGCATAGCCTTTGATACGCTCCAAACAGTCCTCAATCTTTTCATCCGCATAGACAAACGGATAACCGGTTTCCGTAATATCGTCGAGCTTGGTATCTCTTCTTGCGATAATCAATTCTTTTAAATCTACTGCACCATAGTAGGAGCCGTCTTCGTGTACGACATAGACCTTGGAAATATTGTCATGCTCGGCAGCCTGTTCAATCAGAGAGCGCATGGCGTCCCGGATATTTAAATCCTTTGTCAAGAAGACAAAGTTTGTCGTCATACGAGAACCGATGAAGGCTTCATCATAGGCGGCCAGAATCTGCAGTTCGTTTCGATCCTTCAGGCTCATCTTGGAAAGCCAGATGGTCTTTTTCTCGGGATCGGCTTCTTTCAGTAAGTCTACGGCATCATCCGGCTCCATCTCGGAAAGGACGATTCCGGCCCTGCTTGGACTTATCTCTTCCAGATATTCGTAGCCGTGCTCGGCATACTCCATAACCTCACTGAGGCGCTCATTATCTAAAAGACTGTACAAAAACTTACGCTCTTCCTCTTCTAAAAGGGGAAGGGCGGACGCAATGTCATTCGCATGGTATTCTTCCAGACTCTCCCGGATTTGCTCTTCCGTTTCGCCACTGCGAATGAGATCTATAATTTCTTGAACGTAGTCTTGCTGAATTCTTTCATTTTCGTTCATTTTTCTCTCCTTTCCAAAACTTCATGGACACAGGGAAAAAGAACTTATGAGTTTAGATTATAGGGAAGGAGGAATCATTCTTCGGATCTTCCGCTACAAAAGTAAAATCATAGGCTCCCGGATCCGTGCCATCACTGCTTTTCATCAATCTTTCCTCCTTTTTTAGAATTTATGACGAGAAGAAAGGGCTTTCCATTTTCTCATCTAAGGGCTTTCGACATAGAAGCCAAATCAGTCTAAATGTTTTACTTAATTTGTCTATATTTTATTACTGCATTTAACTGAAAACCCGACTAAGTGTATCACTAAAGTAAAGGGAATAGCAATGCTTTTATGAAGTTTTTTGAAGAGGAAAGAAAGAATTTATTTAAACGCTTCTTTAGACTCGATGAGTCTCATTCCGGAGGAAAGGGTTACGGGCTCGGCCTTTCCATTGCCAAGGAAATTGTCACGATGCATAAAGGGGAAATAAAGGTCGAGAGTGAGAAGAAGTACATCCATTTCATTGTGCTTTTATCATGGATTCGTTAAAAATTTTAAACTTCAATCTTTGAACTATCTTGGAATTTCTTTGACAGTCTTTGATTTTTTTTACTTTGAGACAGAAACAGAATAATTAGCTTGATTATATTAAAATTTATAGTAATATTTCTTAAGAAAAACTTGAATTGTATTCAATTTTTATTTTTTAAAACAAATAGGCATCTTTATGACGGTGCAGAAAAGGAAAGCAGAGGAGTGCGATGAACAAGAGAGAAAGAGAAGGAGAACATTCTTCCCGACGAAGAGTGTCGCAGAGGCATCAAAGAAATAAGAAATTTTTAAATAAAGGAATAGCGTATTTCCTTATTTTTTTAATGCTTCTTGGCAATCTGCAGGCTTTGACTTATGCAGAAGGAAATGCGAAAGAAATCGTTGAGCAGATAGGGATGAAAGCGGAAGAAAAGTTTAGTTCTTCCGTAGAAAAAGAAGATTCCGCAAAGGAAGGAAAAACGGAAGAAAATATAGAGGAAGCGGAGAAAGAAGAGTCTTCAGAGGAAGAAAAGAGTAAGACTTCCGACGACAGCGGGGAATCCGAGGAGAAGAAGGAATCGGAAGAAGCGAAAGAATCGGAAGAAGTGAAGGAATCGGAAGAAGCGAAGGAAGCCGAAGAGAGCAAAGAAGAGGAAAAGTCGGAATATATGGAAGCCGGCTCTCTTGAAGCACTTTCCGGAGGAAATCTCTTGTACACTGCGTCCTTCAAAGACGGCACCTTCTTTGAGGGAACTTTCATGAAACTTGTTCCCATTGAAGAGGAAGCTGTGCTGGAAGAAGCAAAGGCCCATCTTGAGAAGGAATACCGGAGTAAGGATTCGGAAGAACAGCCGGAGCTGACCGTTTTGGAAGCAGTGGATATTTCTTTTTATCGTCTGATTGACGGCGAAGAAAGAGAAGTACAGCCTAAAAAAGGGAAGAAAGTAGAGATTCGTCTGCAAAAGACGCAGGAGATGAAAGAAGCTCTGGAAGAGAAGAAGGATTTACAGCTTGTGCATCTTGATGAAGGGCAGAAGGCGGAGACTCTTACTTTGAAGGATGAGGGAGAAGACTTAAGCTTTTCCGCAAAGAGCTTTAGCCCGTATGTGATAGTGGCTGCACGGGCTGCAACGACGACTCCTGAAGGCCATGAGCTTAGAGCCTTCTGGAGAGAGGAACCGACAGCGGTAAACGGACACAGCTATACGGATGAGATTGAAGAGGATAGCACGATTACCGATGCTGAGGAAAAGAAGGAAAAGCGCATGAGACAGCAGAAGAATCTCGTGATTATTCCTCCTGAACAGGGTTCCAATGCTTTAAACACAAGCACCTTGGGAATTGAACTTACCTTAAAAGGTGGAGTGGATACGGTGTATGCTCCGGGAGAGGTGACGATTGATGTACCTGCCCGTATTTTTAAGGGCTGGGATGATCCGGATAAGGTAAATGTATCTACCGCCATGGATAATTCAGGCGCTTATCCTGTGAAGCCGCCCTATGTGCATGGTCTTCCGAAAAAGGGAGAAAGCAATGCGCAGAGTAGCTTTAGTTATGAAACCATTGAAAAGAACGGCGAAGCCTTCCTTCGTTTAACGAATTACAAGGAGCTAAGCGGCGGTGTTACCTTTAAGGCGGATATCGCTTATAACCTTACCCCAAGTATGCTTAAGGTTAAGCATAAGTCGGAAGGCGGCGAAGAAAAGGGCGTTTATGACTATAAGTTCCCTGTAAGTATGGAAGTAAAGAACAAAAAGGACAGCAGTTTAAATTCAACTGCAAAGCAGGACATGTCCGTACATGTAGAGACCAAGGTCAATCCTACTAAGGTGACTCTGAAGCCCGGAAAAGCGGATGTCAACGGCGGTGTATATTTCAACTGGGATTCAAGCTGGGGAAAGGCACCGGAGAATGCGAATAATTATTTCTATACTGTTTGGTATGTAGAGGTAGAGAGAGCAACAGGAAGCTCACAGCCTTTTGAATATAAGTTTGAGCGTGTTCGAAATGCAGAGGACGGAGGAGAGCTTGTTGGTGCGAAAAAGCTTCCGATGGATACCAGATGGAATGGCTATTATCATCCGGATAGCATCGCGGCCTTTCCAAGAGGCGGTTACAGTAAGATTACCGAATATATGACAGAGGAGCCGCCTGCGGATAAAAAGTATATGGAAAATCCTATAGGAAGAACCTATGTGGGAATCTCCAAGGATCCGAGCGTGCCGAAATTACCGACACAGGAGCCTTATATAGGCTGGGACAACTACCATCCCAACGGGCGTTTGAATTCTCAGGTCTATGCTTTAGTGTATAAGTATCCGTATAAAAAGTTAGAGGATGCAAAGGCGGCAGGAAGAGATATCTATAAAGACGGCTTGGAAATAAGCAATAAGATCAAGTTTACTGAAATCTGGGCAGACAAGTTTAAGCGTGATATTGATGTCACAGTGGAAAACAGATTTGTTTTCCCTCGTCCGAGAGGAGACGGAGGCTTCTCTTATAATAAGTACAATACCGGCATCAGACAGAACTATGTCAATATTTTCGGCTTGCAGTCGATTTATAAGGACGGGAAGGACGCACCTCTTAGGGCCGGTACCTATAAGGAGAGTTTTACCCTGACTACGGACTACAAGGCAGACAGTGCAAATGTGAAGGTCAATGAGGACGGAAGCTATGTTACTTCTCCGGATCCGAACAAGAATGGCTCCGGTGTTACCCTTAGAGACGGAAAGTACTATCTCCTTTCTGTTAGGCATAAAGGAGAGGGAAGTATAAACGGAAAACCCGTTAGCACGGACCTTACACAGGATGATCTGGAAGGCCTGGACAGTACAACAGGGACAAATAGAGACGCATATAGAGAAAAGTATCCACTAAAGGATGAGGACTATTACTATAGCTCTATCTTCTTAAAGGAAATGAGGGTTCGCGATGTAGAAAAGTCCAATAATGCTCTAGTACCTTTTAGCCCGAAAGCGGATCTTAGAAAGAGAAATGAAGACTATCCTCCCGTTGCCGTATATTTACGGAAAAAGAACGAGAGTACTTACTTTAAGTATGGACAATTCTCCTATAACGCAGGGGGACAGGTTATCTTTACTCCGGAAAGCGGTTTTACCAAGAAGTATACAAAGAGCGATACGGAAAATATCTATCGAGACAACCAGCTGGATCTCCATGCTGTCTTTGGAGATAGCATTGTGGGCTTAGAGCTGAAGCAGGATTCTCCTTATTACAGTACCGGTTTCGATGCATCTTATACCATGCAAATTACCCCGACTGCGGATATGCAGGATAAGATTAAGAAGACCATGGAGAAAGAGGATGATTACAAGATCAGCTTTATCGGTGGTGCGGCAACTGCAGAAGGCAGACAGCTTGATGTAAAGAAGACCGAAGATAGAATCGGACAGTACTGGGCACAGGTTGGATATACTTTAACTCCCTTAGAGATTACGCCCTATCTCAATAAGAATGTTGAAAAAGCCTATGAAGATGATCCTCAAAACAGTGTGCAGACCCTAAATGTTCGTTTGGAAGGCTTTAATTACGGAGACCTCCCTGAGACATTGCAGGAGGCTAAATATACCGATCCGTATCAGGTAAATAAGGGAATTATTTATGACCTCCTTCCGGCAGGAACCTATGTAGACGAAGAATCAATTAAACTTGGAACTTGGACTTGGGGGTATTCTGTAGATAGTAACTTGAGTTTTGCGAAGGGTACGGATTACACAGTAGAATTTAATAGGGACTGGGAAGGCTCCGGACGTACCATGATGATTGTCCGCTTTACCACCCCGGAAAACACCGAAAGTAAGCAATACCGCCGTTGGCACAAAGATAGCAACCGTAGCGGTTGGAAGATGACCTATACTCTCTACAATCCGTACACGAATATTGCGGATAGAGGTAGAACTGCAGTCAATACTGTGGGTTATATCAACCAAGATGATACGACTATTTGGGACGGAAACTATGTTTCCGATGAGGAAGGAAAATATCCGAAGCTTACAGACATTTCCTACTATAAGAAGATCCGTGAAGAGGCAGCCGACAAAAATTCGAAGTTCACAACCTCTGTTGTGGCATCAAATATGAATTTCGGACCGGTTACCGTCGTGGAAGCCAACTTCAACAATACGGTCAGCACGGAAATCAATCCTGATTTTATTGCGGAAAATGTGAGCTATATGGGGGATCCCTATAAACATCGTCTTCTTTATCAGGCGGAAGCCAGAACCAGAACAACGGAAATGGTGCTTTATGATATCTTAGGAAAAGATGCGGAGAGAAATGGAGACTTTGACGGTGTGGATATCAGCAGTATGCTGACTAAACCATCCTATCCTAACAGCTCGGATACCTTAAAGCCGAGGGTGCTCGTTGCGGAAAAAGTTCCGACTGAGGCGGAAAGAGATCTGAACAATCCGATTTGGAAGGAATGGAATTACGAAGACGAGAGTCAGAATGGCACAATAGACAAAAAGAAGGTTCAGGCCGTTGCCTTTGATTTAAGAAAAACAAAGTCGGGTCAGGACTTCACACTGAATAAGCAGGGAATCCTGATTGCCTATGTCAAGATGACAGCGACTACCGATCGGAACAAGGAAAATGTGCAGAGCGGTAATATGGCTTATTTCAGAGCTGTACAGTATAACACCAATACGCGTCCGGCCGGTGCGGAAGCGGAAACTCTTCAGGCGGGCAGCTTACACCGCTTGGTTAAGCCCTTGGTATTCAGCTTACCCGTAAAGAAGGTTCTGAAAGTGCCTGCGGGACTTGCTGCTCCGGATATTCAGAATAAGTTTACCTTCACTTTAAGAGGAGTGGACGGTGCGCCGCTTCTTAATGAGGAAGGAAAGGCAAGTGTTACGGAATTAAAGAACCCGGATTCCGACGGCGGACTCATGGAGTTTGGAAAGATTCGTATCTTAAAGCCGGGCAAATATACCTACAAGATTGCGGAAACTGCAGGAAATGTAGCAGGCGTAAGTCTTGTAAACATGGGAGAGCAGGAGATTAGTCTTACTGTAGAAAATAAGAATAATCAGGCGCTGGAATCGGATTTAGAGTACAGCGTAAACAACCCCTTTATTTTCGAAAACATCTACAATGTAGAAGCGATTGATGCGGAGATTAAGGTTAAGAAGAAGCTTTCCGGAAAAACCGGTCTGATGAAACCGGATATCCGAAACAAGTTCGAATTTACCTTAAAGAAAGAGGATGCGGGGGCACCTATGCCTTTAGAGGCAGGAGCTGAGAACAGCCTGACAAAGACGAACCCGGATTCCGACGGCGGAGAAATCAGTTTTGGAAAAGTTCATTTGACAGCGCCCGGAACATACCGCTACAGCGTGACCGAGAGTGGTTCCGTATCGGGTGTCAAGAATGATGAGAAGCCGAAGAGAGAAATCGTTATTACGGTAACGGATGACGGAAACGGAGCACTTTACGCTACTGTCGGAGGAGATGATTTTGTATTTAATAATGTCTTTGAAGCAGAATCTGTTCCGGGACAGATAGAACTCGGAAAGAAGATTATCGGACAAAAGCCGGGAAGAGAGGAAACCTTCCACTTCGTTTTAAGAAAAGAATCCATGGAAGTTAGTGCAGAGTCTTTGCGTTGGACAGATAAGCGGGAAGAACCAAGCATCGATACCATAGAAAGACTTGCAAGTGACAGCAATATCGAATCTATTAGTGAGGAGTTGGAAGTCGCTTCTGCATCGGAGCTTTCGAAGGAACTCTTCCAGCCGATGCCCGGAGAATCTGAGGAAGAGACAGTTTCTATTCAGGGAGAAGGACATGCGGTATTTGAACCGATTCATTTCCGGGTTCCGGGTGTCTATACCTATATCCTTACAGAAGTGGATGATGCGGTATATGGTTATACCTATGACAAGTCGGTTTATAAGGTAGTCTTTACGGTTAGTCAGGATAGCCGTAATTACGGAAACTTGCTTGTTACACAGAAGATTTTCAAGGATGGAGAAGGAGTATCGGAGATTCTCTTTGAAAATGAATTCAGAAGAAATTCCGGCGGCGGAGGCGGAGGCGGTTCCACCCCGAGAGTTCCCTCCACACCGAACAATCCGGGAACGGTTGACGGTGCGGAAAAGAAAACGGGAGATACGCTTGGTGAAAACCGCTCCATTCCTGAAGAGACGGTAAATCATCCGGGAGAGGTGCTTAGTGAGGCACGGAGGTCCAGAATGGTAAGAACGGATGACAGCTCTAAGATGCTCTATTATGCAGCTGCATTTATCTTAAGTATTCTCGGACTTGCCTTCTACGGCATTTACGGAAGAAAGAAGAAGTAAAAAAGAAGCTCGAGGATCTGTTCCTCGGGCTTCTTTTTTACGCGGAAAATCCTACGGAAAAACATTGGATGATTTAAGGAAAATCTTGACGAATAAATCCTGTTTTTATAAAATATTAATAAAAAAATGGGTCGAAAACGGATAAAAATCTATAATATTGTCGATAAACAGTTAAGGGTACTTGTGCATATAGGAAAGTTGCAGAAGTATATATCATACACGAAATTAAGAAAGCCGAGGTATATGATGAAAAAACTGGGGAGAGAGAAGGATATCCATTCCGGGAGTGGCTTATTTAAGCAGAAATTATGGTCAAGGCAGATCTTCAAAAAAGGAATGGCGTATTTCCTGTGCTTTGTTTTACTTGTAGGAAGTATGCAGGGAATAAGCTGTGCAGAGGGAAATTTGGAAGAGACAGCCGAACGGATTGAGTCGGAAGAACCGCAGAGTGTAAGCCATGATAGCGAAAATGAGCAGAGTGCCTCTTCAGAAGAGGGGATTCCATCCGTTAATGGAGAGGAAGCCGGCAATCAGGCTGAAAACGGAGAAAATATTGCAGAAGACCGCCCGGAGGAGATAGGCGCTGTGGATGGCTCCGAAGAAAATTCTGAAGCGGGAGAGTCCGGACTTTCCGAAGAAGAAGTACAGAAGAAAAAGGCGGAATATATGGACGCCTCTTCTTTTAGCGTGCAAGCAGATCATGATCTTATAGTAACGGCTTCTTTTGGAGATAAGACCTTTTTTGAAGGAACCAAGATGAAGGTAGAAGTACTGGAAGAAGAATCCATTATCGAGGAAGCAAAGGCTGCATTGGAAGCACAATATCGTAAGGAGGATGCGAAGAAAGAAGCGAAGGCAGAATCAAAGGCAGAATCAACGGAAGAAGCAAATGAAGATAAAATAGAATTAAAAGAAGAAAAAGGTGAGTCAGAAGAAGAAAAAGAAGTAGAAGAATCAAAAGGAGAATCAGAAGAAGAATCGGAGATAGAGATTCTGGAAGTGGTGGATATTTCCTTTTACCGGGAAATTGACGGGGTAGAAAAGGAAGTCCAGCCGAAGAATGGGAAAAAAGTTGAAATCCGTCTGGAAAAGACGGAAAAAATAAAGGAAGTCCTTGAAGAAGATGGGAAAGAAGAGCTTATAGGGGAAGATGCAGAAGACTCGAATACGCAGGAAGAATCTTCAGAGACAAGAGAAGCGCAAAGCAAGGCAGAGGAAGCAGAAGGAAAGAACGAAGGCAAGAAAGTAGAAGAGAAAGTAACGGATTCCGAACTTGCAAAAAAATTCGAAGAACATCTAGAAAAAAATGAAGAAATAGAAAAAGAAGTAGATAAAATTAAAAAAGCGGAGAAGGAAGAGAAAAAGACTAAAGCAGAGAGTGAAAATAAAACGGAAAAAGAAGCTAAAACGGAGAAAGAAGCCAAAACGGAGAAAGAAACTAAAGCGGAGAAAGAGGATAAAAAGGAGAAAGATGAGATAGAAGCGGAGGCTGAACTTCGCATTGTGCATCTTTCCGAGGGACGTCCTACAGAGATTCTTCCGGTCAAGGAAGAGGAGGAAAGTTTCGTTTTCTCCACAAAACATTTCAGTACCTTCTTACTGGCAAGAAGGAGAAGAGACCTGGGGATTGTTACGCATGAATTGCGGGCGTATTGGAAAGATCCGGCGGATCCTCATGCCGGGACTTCGGCGGCAAAGACCGGGCATAGCTATACGGATGGCAGTAATGGTGATATTCGAAAACAGGTAAAACTAAGCATTGTCCCGCCTGAAAATTATTCCAATGCATTGAATACGACAACACTTGCGGTAGAGATGACCCTAAGAGGAGATAAAAATACAAAATACAATCCCGGGACTGTAAAGCTTTATATCCCTGCCCGTATCTTTAAGGGCTGGGATGATACCGCTTGGAATCAAAATAAAATCACTGTATCTTCCAATAGGGAAAACTGGGTTTACAAGGTGGAGGATCCCATTAAGCATGGTATTCCCTTGGCACCGGATACCAACGACCAGAGCAGCTTCAACTATACCTTGGAAGAAAAGGATGGGGAGCCCTTCTTGTGTTTACAGAACTATAACGTATTAAGTGGCGGTATCACCTTTAAGGCGGACTTTGCGTATAACCTCACTCCCAGCATGTTGAAGGTGCATCATGATAATGCACTGAATAAAGGTGTCTACGATTACGAGTTCCCTATTCAATTAAAGATTGAAAACAGCGGACCCCTAAATGGAGAGTCCGAGAAAAGGATGTCGGTTCATGTGGAAACCAAAGTCAATCCGACGAAGGTCACATTAAAGCCCGGTACTGCCGATGTAAATGGAGGTGTATTCTTTAAATGGGATCCTACTTGGGGTCCGGAGCCGGCCGGCGCAAATAACTTCTTTTATGCCGTTTGGTATGTAAGAGTAGACAGGGCAAGGGGAAGTTCACAGCCCTTTAAATATCAGCTTAACATCGACGAGCTTGATCCTACCAAAACAGATGGCGGTATCCTTGTCGGCGCGAAAAAGATGCCTATGGATAGTAGAGCAGACTACTTTTTGTACAATTTGGACGGGCAGGATAATATCGAAGTTTATGCACGAGACGGATATAGAAATATCACCAAGAATATGAATTATCCGCCTACTGCCCCACTCCCGGCAGGAAATGAACGATACCTTGTAAATCCTCTTAGAAGAGATCAGCCTGGTATATCCCAAGACCCCAGCGCTTACAGATTACCGGATAATGAACCGTATCTAACGGAACACAATTACTCTCCCAATGCGAGATACAATTCTCAGCTCTATGCCCTTTTATTTAAGTATCCCTATTCAAAATTGAGAGCGGCATTGGATGATCCTACACAAAATGTAGCGAGGGATGGATTACAAATAAAAAATGAGATTCAATTTACGGAAATCTGGGCGGATGGACACAGGAGGGAGAATATACCTGTCACGCAGAGCGAGGTGATGAGAATCTTCCCTGCTCCAAAGGATGGCGGTCTGTTTTCCTATAAAAAATATGCTGTTGAGGAAAGACAGAACTATCTGGATATCTTTGGCTTACAGAGTATCTATAAGGAAGGAACTGCCGCCCCCTTACGACATGGAACTAGGACCAAGAGCTTTAGCCTTTCTGCGATGTACAATGCAAGTGCCGGAAATATAGTTTTTTCCGGATCGAATTATTCTACTTCAAACGGAAGTGCGGATCCGAATGGTTCCGGAGTTACGATCACTGACGGAAAGTACTATCTCTTTTCTTCCAAAATACGTTACCCGAGTCCTTTGAACGGAAAACCCGTTAGCACGGACCTTGCAAAGAATGATCTGTATGGGCTCACACATGATGAGGGAACAAACGACTTTTATCGGGGAACATACTATGTTCTTACGGAGGATGACTATCATTATAGCAGTATCTATCTGGATTGGATGAAGGTTTATGATGTGGAGCAGGTCACGAATCATCTGGTTTCCGGCGTTGTTAATTTTAATCAAAAGCCCAACATACGGACGAGGAATCAAACCTATCCTCCGGTAGAAGTATGGTTGAGAAAAAAAGGTCATACAAACTACTTTAAGTATGGAGCATTTTCCTATG
Source organism: Oribacterium parvum ACB1 (assembly GCF_000238055.2). Classification (GTDB taxonomy): domain Bacteria; phylum Bacillota; class Clostridia; order Lachnospirales; family Lachnospiraceae; genus Oribacterium; species Oribacterium parvum. Next base: position 612,910 of record NZ_KE148312.1, on the reverse strand, counting down.
ATAGCTACGGAAAACCGGTGTTTACTCCGGAGCCGGGATACACGGCGGTCTATACCGCGAATTCCGGAGCGGCTATTGGTGTAAACAACCAGATTAGTCTGGAGCATGTTTTCCCGGATAAAAATGCGATAGTAGGATTGCAATTAAGGCAAAACTCCCCCTACTATAGGAATGAGTTTGAATGTAGCTATGCCATGGACATTACCCCGACGCAGGGAATGAAGGATGCCATATCTGCCACTATGGAGAGAACGGATGACTATAATGTCAATTTTCTTGCAGGAGCCGCAGTTGCAGAAGGCAGACAATATAGCAAAGCTCCTGTAGGAACACGTATTGGGCATTACTGGCCGCAGATAGGCTATGTCCTGACCCCCTTAAACATCGTTTCCACACTTAACAAGCTCAACAAAAACTATGTGGATCATCCTGAAACCGGTACACAAACCATCGATGTCTGTGTTCAAGGAACGAATTACGGTTCATTACCCGCCAGTCTTCAAGGGGATGAATATACCAAAGTCTATCAAGTTAACCAAGGCATCATCTATGATTTATTGCCCGCCGGAACGGAGGTCATCGACAGTTCGATTGATATCGGAACATGGATTGACGGTTGGGATGTTACGGATTCCTTGCGATATCAGAGGGGAACAGATCATGATTATACGGTTGAAATCTCTAAAAACTGGGAAGGTTCGGGGCAGGATATGATGATCATTCGCTTTTCCGCACCGAATGATCCCGTTCACCGTCTTTGGAATAAGCGTTTTAACCGAAGCGGCTGGAAGCTGACTTATACCCTAAGTAACCCCTACTTCAATATTGTTGACAGGGGAAGAAATGTGGTGAATACCGTGGGGTATGTCAACACGGACCCGAACACGGTCTGGTTTGGGAACTATATATCCGATGAACGGGGGAAATTTCCTGTTCTGGAAAAGATTCGCTATTATAAGGATATTCGACATGATGCGGCTGAATTGAATCCTCGCTTTACCACTTCGGTTTTCCAAAGACCGATGGTCTATGGGCCGGTCACGGTTCTGGAAGCGGGCTTTACGAATACCGTATCAACAGAGATTAACTCGAATTATCTAACAGACAATATCAGCTATATGGGAGACCCTTATAAATATCGTATACTTTATCAGGCGGCTGCGACAACCAGAACCACGAATATGGTACTTTTCGATCTTTTAGGCGACAAGAACGGGGAATTTGACGGCGTAGATATTGAGACCTTGCTTACAAAGAGAACCTATGATCCTGCCAATTCGGCTACTTTGGATACGCTAAAACCCCGAGTATTCGTTTCCTACAGCGTTCCGACCGAGGCACAAAAAGACCTTGGTAAAGCACTGTATGATCCGGGCTATGCAACAGACGGGAATCCGAATAACCCGAAGAATACCGGTACAAGTATTTGGAAAGAATGGAATTATGAAAACGAGAGCGCAAATACCGGTATAGATAAGAAGCAGATTCAGGCTATCGCCTTTGACCTTCGTACTACAGCGGCCGGAAAGAAATTTACGCTGGACCAGCAAGGTTTACTGCTTGCCAATCTGAAAATGAAGGCAACGACAGATCAGGCGAAAGTCAGCGTGAAAAATGTCAATACGGCACAGATGAAGTGTATTCAGTTTAAGGGAACACAGCCGCCTTCCACTGCGATTGTGGAAACCTTGCAGTCGTTTGCAAAACATAAACTGGTAAAGCCGTATATTTTTGACCTTCCTGTAAAGAAGGTTCTGGAGATACAGCCTTTAACGTCTCCGGGCTCGATTAAGAAAAAATTCACTTACACTATGGAAGGTGTTGCCGGTGCACCGCTAGAGAATAAAGATGGACATCCTCTGGATCCGATAAAAAATCCCGATGACGACGGAGGTACGGCAAGCTTTACCGATATCCGCTTGCTTCGTCCCGGAACCTATAAGTATAAGATTAAAGAAGAAGGAGATGCTGCCGGTGTTACAAATGATATGGGAGAAAAGTTTGTTACCATTACCGTGACGGATCCGGACCATAAACAGCTGACCTCCAATTTGACCTACAATGCGGATCATCCCCTTATCTTCCGCAATATTTATAGGGCTGACCCTTATAAGACGGAATTTAAGGTGCAAAAATTCCTTACCGCAGCGCCCGGACTTAGGACACCGGATATCAGTAACCACTTTAACTTTACCTTAGAGAGAAAGAACGCTTCCTGTCCGATGCCTGCTGCTGCCGGGACGGCAAACAGTCTGACCCTTAAAAACCCGGATGCGGACGGCGGAGAGGTGAATTTTGGAGAGATTGAATTCTCGGCGCGAGGAGTGTATGAATACACGATTACGGAAAGTGGAGAGTATCCCGGAGTGGAAAATGACCAAAATCCGATAAGAAATATAAAGGTTTCGGTAAGGGACTTTGGAACTGGTAGGTTCTTAGCTTTGGTATCGGGAGATGATTTGGAATTCACGAACACTTTTAAGCCATATTCCACAGAGGGAAGAATAGAACTGGATAAGATTATTTCCGGTACGCCTCCCGCATCAGCTGCCAATTTCGAATTTAATCTGAAAGCGGAGGCCCCAGGTACAGGACAGCCTATGCCGGATGGCAGCTTCTCGGATAGTGAAATCGTGATGCTTGTGGGAGAGGGGCACACAGCCTTTGAGCCGATACATTTTACAGAACCGGGAACTTTCAACTATACCTTAGAAGAAGTGAATGACGGACTTCCCGGGTATACTTATGATCCTTCTGTCTATACAATCAGCTTTGATGTAAGACAAAGCGAGGATAGCATTTATGATTTGATTGTAGAAAAGAAGATTTATAAGGATGGAGAAGAAGTAACGGATATTCTCTTTGACAATAAATATACGCCAAGTTCAAGCGGTGGAATCGGCGGTGGCGGAGGCGGTCACGGTCCGAGGCCTATTGTCGTTGTTCCGCCGACCCCGGGAGGACCGGGAGAGCCGGAAATCATTCCCCCTGTTCCGGATGGGGGCACTCCGGAGGCTGAAAAGCCGGAGGAGAAGTGGAATAGTAATCCGAAAGTTCCGAGAACGGCTAGAGAAATAGAAAAGCGGATAGATGAGCTTCTTGCCATAAGCAGAAAGCGAGCCTTATCCGGTGAGGAATTGGCAGAATTAAGGCGTCTTAAAAAGCTTTTAAGCACTCTGCGAAAAGCGGGGCTTGGAAAGGTAAAAACAGCGGACAGCTCAAAGATGCTTTACTACGCTTTTGCCTTTGTCATGAGTACGCTTTGTATCGCTCTGTACTATCTTATGACGAAAAGAAGAAATAAGAAATAGCCTTTAAGAGTCAAAAAAAGGGGCTGTGAAAAATCAAAATAATTAAGGTATTCTTTGCAATATAGGTCTGAATGCGGGGTAGTCTGAGCCCGATACTTGCGAAAAACAAGAGAAACGCAGTTTTTCGCTTAGTATCCGTTACGTAAGGACAAACTTTTCATCAGAAAAGTTGTTCTGTACGAGACCAACTTCCGAAGGAAGTTGCTTTGCGAAGCAAAGTGAGCAGTGGTTAACAAAACCACTGCTCAGTCAGGCGAAGCTAGCGAGAGCGTGCCCCAAGTTCAGACCTATATTGCTTAGAAAATTATTTTGAATTTTACTTAGAGAGGCATTTGATCATGTAAGTAAAAATAACGCTTTAAAATTTTACTTATAGTAAGTATACTTATTCTAAGTAAAATAGATTTTACTTAGGGGGATGATATTTTGAAATTAGAAAATAATAGAGCAGGACAATTAAAGAAAATGCAAAGTGATTATCAATGCTTTGTTCCCCATAATCTAAAGGATATAAAGTTAAATATTGACAGCGAAATAAATGCTTTAGTCAATAAAGCATATTTACTATAAGGAAATATGACGAATTTGGTTTTTCCCCTAGTTTCCAAAATACTCTCCCTGCTTGTTCTGGTAGGAGCCGGGGTAGTACTGGTTAAAACGAAACTGTTAAAAAAGGAAGACAGCATTGCTTTATCGAAGATTTCGGTTTTTCTCCTGTCTCCCTGTGTTATCGTGAGTTCCTTTTCCATGAAGGTAGACGGTAAAGCGGGGCAAAGCCTTCTACTCTGCTTCTTCTATGCCATTCTGGCAAACTTCCTTTTTCTCTTTCTTGGCACTTTACTCAGAAAGCCGCTGCATCTCAGTCCTGTAGAGGAAATGTCTATGGAATACACGAACTGCGGAAATTTTGTTCTTCCCATCGTGGCGAGTGTCCTGGGAGAGGAGTATCTGCTCTATGTATCGGCGTACATCACCGTGTATAACCTCTTAGTCTGGACGCACGGGATTCATTTGTTTCAGGGAAAGGCGGGGCAACACAAAGAAGAACAATGTAAAGAGAAACAATCTGAAGAGAAACAATCCGAAGAAGAACAGTCTAGAGGAGGACAGAAACAAAACGCCTTTCTTAAAATCCTGCTTAACCCGAACATTCTTGCCATTCTTTTTGGTGTCTTTTTGTTCTTCACGAAGGTTTCGCTCCCGGCACCGATTTCCCTTGCCATCTCGGATTTAGGGAAAATGATTGGGCCTATTAGTATGTTGATTACCGGTATCATTTTGGGCAGTATGTCTTTCAAAAAGATAGTATCCTATCGAAGAATCTATATGGTTACGGCTTTCCGTCTGCTTTTCTTTCCTTTTATCTACCTTTTGCTGATTTCTGTGCTCAGCAGGATAGACGGTTTTTTGGATAATCCCGTCCTTTTCCTCGTGACCTTTTTAAGTGCCATGGCTCCGGCGGCCGCGAACGTTTCCCAGTTTGCCATCCTCTATGGAAAAGAAGAGGAGTATGCAAGCTGTATCAACATTTTCACGACCCTCTGTACTATCATTTCCATGCCGATTCTGGTATATCTTAGCGGGGTGATTCTGAAGTAGGAGGAAATCTGAAATTCCCTATTGGGAAAATAATGAGGAAACCGGTGGACGGAGAATTAGAGGAGAGGGCAACTGTCAACTTTTCGTTGACTACTGCCGAATAAGCGCGACATTTCCACCACCTCATCCGCCACTTCCTGTAAAAAGGCATAGTCGTGAGACACAAGGAAGAAGATTCGATCCTCTCGAATAGCGGACTTTAAGAGACGGGCGATGCGAAGCATATTCTTCTGATCCATCCCGCTTGTGGGCTCATCAAAGAAGAAAAGCTTTGCCTCCTGATAGAGGGTTGCGACAAGGGCAAGACGTTGCTTTTGTCCGCCGGAAAGACTCATAGGATGACGGTCTTTTAGCTCGGATAGTCCTAGCGCATTGAGTAGTTCTTCTTTTGTCGTATTATGTGGCCTTGTCTTATTTTGTTCATTTTCTTGCCCGTCTATTATCCCCTCGCATCTCTCTTTCAGGCATCGTTTTTGTCCTGTCTTCCCCAGCTCCATCTCTTCTTCTACGGAGTCTCCAAACAATTGCTGATTCACGTCCTGCATAACCATGGCGGAAAGTTCAAGCCGTTGTCTTTTTCTGAGTTCTTTTCCGAAAAGAGAAAAATGGCTTCCTTTTTCGTTCTCTAAACCGCTGAGTTTACGAAGGAAGGTGGACTTTCCGATTCCGTTTTCTCCCACAATACCGTAAATTTTTCCAAAGGAAAAAGAGGCAAAGCCCTCTTCCTTATAATATCTTAGCGCTCCTTCATTTTTCCATTCCGGAAGAGAAAGGCTCGGTTTCGTTCTTGCGCGAAGCCCCATGGCTTTGATATTTTCCTCCGGAAGAGCCAGAAAATCTTCTTTGGAAAATAACTTGCAGAGTCTTCCCTTTTCTAAAAAAACCACCCGGTCAACTAAGTCCATCAGATAATAAAGGCGGTGTTCGGCGATAAGAATCGTAATTCCTTTTTCTTTCAGAGTGTGGAGCATGGTTTTTAGAACGGCAATGGAGCCTTCGTCCAGATTGGAAGAGGGCTCGTCCAAAACAAGAAAGGGGCAGCCGGAGAGATAGGCGGAAGCAAGGGCAAGAATCTGTTTTTCTCCGCCGGATAAGGCGAAGATATTTCGTCCAAGCAGTTTTTCGATAGGGAAAATGGAGAGAAGCTCTTCTATTCGCCTGTCCATTTCAGCTCGGTCCAGTCCCATATTTTCCATGGTGAAAAGCAATTCTCTTGTGGTGTTAATATTAAAAAAAATGGGTTTTCGGATTTTGGAAAACGGTGGCAATCCGTAGGGCAATTTTGTAAATGGGAAGGGAAGACAAGTCTTCTCCCTGAAAAAGGAGTTTCCCCCTGCTTTTTCCGTTGTAGTACTGATAAGCCAGTCCGTTTACGGCATGAATCAGGGAGGATTTCCCGCTGCCGCTTTCTCCCGTAAGAAGGAGACACTCTCCCTCTTTCATCGAGAGGGTTATGTCCTGTAGCACCGGGGCATTCTCCCCGTAGGATAAAGAAAAATCTTCGAAAGAAAGCATAAAAACTCCTTTTTATCACTTTTTTACTGTTTTTTTCATTAGAAGTTCAGCCCCAATCTAAGCAGGATAAGGAAGGGGATGAATCCTCCTCTTCGTTCCTTGATTGCACCGGGAAGAAATAGCGCAGTCACCGAATTCCCAAATAGTGTAGTCAGCGAACTCCAAAATAGCTTAATCCAAGTATCAGCAGGATTGAAAATAGAAAAACAGCGTCCACGATTTGCGGACGAACCGTATTGTAGCGCGTCTTTTTGACGGGATTCTCGATGCATTTGCACTCCGCCGCCTTCGCGATATCCTCCGCAATATTCGAAGAAATGATGAGGAGCGGAATGGAAACATAGAGCAGGTTTTGGATGGGATTCCGGGTCTGAATCCCCCGAATCTTCATGGCTCGCTCAATAGCTTTTTTCTCCTCCGTGAAGGCAGGGAAAAAACGGAACATCACGGCTATAGGGATGGAAATGCATTGGGGGATATGGAGAAAATCCATGGAGCTTAAGATGGCGCCTACATCCGAAGTTCGCATGAAAAAGCTTCCTGCAAGATAGGGCAAAAAAAGCAGACGAAAAATATAGAGAAAGGAAAAGAGGATGCGTAAGGGGACCGGCATAAAATACTGGGCAGAGTACCCCGGAATAAAGCAGAGCACGGCAAAAACAAGTGGGGAGAACAGAGCGGTTCTTCGGAAGCCATTCAGAAAGAAGAAGACAGAGAAGAGAAGCACCACTGCCCATTCGCTGTAAAAGGGGAGATAGTGCATAATCGTGAAGCCTAAAAACAGTAAAACGAGAAGCTTGGTAATCGGGTTCGGATTAAAGGGATTCCGTTTTTCTGCCCAAGGTTTTTCTTTGATGCTACGCTCTAAATTACTTTTATTTTGCATTATTTTACTCCATACTGTTCTATTTCGTACTATTCTACTCTGTACTATTCTACTCTGTACAGTTCTACTCTGTACTGTTCTATTCCGTATTGCTTAGCTTCGTATTGCTTAGCTCCGTGTTGCTCTGCTCTGCCTTGTTCTACTCGTATTGCTCTGCTCCGTCTTGCTATACAATTCCCGCTTTTTCAAAATGTTTCTTCAATAGCTTTCTTCCGAGAAAGGCACCGAGTAAACCGAAAAGGAAGGTGCAGACATAAACGATAGCCATATTTTGCACACTAATCAGCTTCTCAATGGCATTTCCGTAGTTCTCTCCCATTTCTTTTATCACAAACTCCATATAACGCTCTTTCAAAAGAAGCATTTGCAACAAGGAATTGCAGGGACAGAGACTGAAAATCGCATAACTTAGCATCGTGAAAGAGCCGGATTGATAGTTTCCTATCCGCCGGATTCCTTCTGCAAGGAGGCAGAAGAGAAGGGAGAGGAGAGGCACCACAAAGGTATGCCCAAACAGGAACATGATACAGGGGCCTATCATGCCGAAAATGAGCAGTCCAAAGGGCTTATTCACCTTTGCCATAAAGAGCATGACGATAGGCCCACCGATAAGGGCGCAGGCAGCAGGATAGACGAGATATAAAATCGGAACGACACCCATCATCCCGACAGCAAACATACAGATAAAGTAAATCACGACAAAAACGCCGATGACAACCAGGTCTTTAATAGTCAGTTTGTTTCTATTCATAAAGCAAATCTCCCTTCATGCGTTAAGTCTCTTTTCAAAAAGTAAGCCCCCTTCCAATAAGTTAGCTTTCTTTCCTACAGTATGTCTTTTTCCTACAGTATGCCTTTTTTCTACAGTATGTCTTTTCTCTAAAGCATATCCTTTTCCCTTGTTCCGCATATTTGAAATTGATCCTGCAAGGCTTTGTTTTTTTGTCTCGAAGCGACCGGTTTTAGTAGATGAATTCCTCTGCAAGCCTGCTCTTTTCAACCAGATTCCGATAGACTTTGGAGCGCTCCAGCAGTTCTTCGTGGGTACCCACCGCATCCACCTCACCGGAGGACAGAACCAAGATACGGTCTGCTTTCTCAATGGACTTCATTCGGTGGGAAATAAGAACTACAGTCCGGTTTTTTCCACGGATTAAGCTGCTGAGGCTTTCCTGAATTTTTCTTTCGTTATCAATATCCAGATTTGCGGCAATTTCATCTAAGAGGAGGATAGGAGCATCCTTTAAAAAGGCTCTTGCGATAGAAAGACGCTGTCTTTCTCCTCCGGAGAGCTCTGCGCCGTTTTCTCCGATTCTTGTTTGGAAGCCATCGGGAAGCTTTTCAATAAAGTCCAGACAGTTCGCAAGACGTGCCGCTTCCCGCACTTCCTCTTCCGTGGCATCCCCTCTTCCCAGACGGATATTTTCCAAAATGGTGGTATTAAAGAGGTTCACTTCCTGAAAGACTATGGAGATTTTTTGGAAAATGGAGTCGGTAGCTGTGTTTTGTAAATCCTTTCCGCTGATGAAAATCTTTCCGGAATTTGCATCATAAAGTCTGGAGAGTAAGCGTAAAATGGTGGTTTTTCCGCAGCCGGAGGGGCCTACTAAAGCGAAAAGTTCTCCTTCCTTTACCGACAGGGAGACGTCTTTCAGAATCGCCCTGTCTTCATTGTAAGAGAAGGACACATCCTGAAAATCAATGGAGAAGTCGGAAAGGGTTGTACTGAGCCCTTCCTGCTTCTTTGCCGCCTTGATTTCGGAGATGCGCTGCACCGCCGGTGCGATATAGAAGATCTCCATCAGGCTTTCCTTGGAAATGTCGAAGATTTCCTTTAATTTCATGGAGGCGATGATAAAGCCTAAGAAGTAGAGAATGGAAATGCTGCCACTTCGATAGAGCGGGAAACCGACGAAAATTACTGTAGCCACACTTAAGAAAGCAAAAATGGCAGAGCATCCCACGACGATAAAGGAGCTCATTTCCGTCTTCAAGTGGAGCTTTTCTTGCTTGTCCATTTTTTGAAATAAGGCTTCTCTAACCTCCTTGTCAGGGAGAAAGCTGCTGATTTCCTGATGCAGGTCGATATGTTCCTGGAAAGCTTCCGCATTTTCCCGCAAAAGATGATAGTACTTTTGATTGTTTTGCAGTACGAGCTTTCTGGATAAGGGAATCAAAAGAAAGCTGAAAATCGCAGGGAGAAGGGTGGCAAGGGACAGCTTCCAGTTTGAGAAGCACATCAGGATTCCCATAATCGGGAAGAAGAAAAACATGGCCACGATTTTGGGAACAGAATGGCTTAGGGCGTGTTCAATCCTCTCCACGTCAGACATAATGCTTTCCGACAAATCACTTAAGTCATGCTTGGAAAAATAGGCAATGGGAAGGTCTGCCAGGGTTTCCGCAATGTTCTTTCTTAAGTTTGCGGATTCTTTGTAGGTCGCATTATAGAGGCAGACATATTCCTTGGAAAGCAGGAGGTAGAGAAGGAGCAGGATACCGAGCGCCGGAACAATCAGCTCCCATGGCGAGAAGGCATTCCTATCCGTATTTTCCAGAAGGAGCTTTGCGATATAGAGTAAGAGCATAACGGGGCACATATTGATGCAATAGCTAAGAAAGCAGTAGAGGCTGGCTTTTTGCAGGTTTTTTGCACCCTGCTCCGTAAGGGAGAACTGTTTTTTGAACCAATTCATCATTTGTTTATCCTCCAATCTTCCGTAGTTTGATAAAGTTCCCAGAGCTTTTTATAACGACTGTCTCTTTGCAGAAGCTCCTTACTGCTTCCTCGTTCCACAATCTTTCCCTCTTCCAAAACCAGTATTTCATGTAAGCCTTGAATACTGGACAGGCGGTGAGCAATCATAATCACGGTTTTCCCCTGAATCAGATTCTTAAACGCATTTTGCAGGGCATACTCCTGATCCGCATCGATGGAAGCACTGGCTTCGTCCAGAATTACGATGGGAGCATCCTTTAAGATGGCTCTGGCAATGGCGATTCTTTGTTTTTCTCCACCGGAAAGGTAAACGCCTTTTGCACCGATTAAGGTATTTTCTTTCTCGGGAAAACGCTCCAGAATTTCCCTGCAACCTGCCAAGTCCAAAGCCCGATGCACTTCTTCCGGAGTAGCATCCGGTTTTCCTAAGAGCACATTTTCATAAATTGACTTATGGAAAAGCTTGCTATCTTGGAAAACAAAGGAGATGGCCTTACACAGGGCATTCTTGCTATAGCTTTCAATGGGCAGATCCCCGATTCGAATCTGTCCTTTATCTACTTTGTAGAAGCCGGAGAGGAGCTTTGCAATGGTGGATTTTCCGGAGCCGGAGTGCCCCACAAGGGCATAGCTTTTTCCCTCTTCCAAGCGGAAGGAAAGTCCTTCCAAAACCTTCTTGTCTCCATAGGAAAAGTCTACATTTTCGAACTCCATGCTGTAATTTGGGAACTTTTCTTCCTTGCCGTATTGGAGGCTGTCTTCCTGCATTGCCTTATAGAGCTTTTCCATTTCGTCGATGGCAAAGCTTGCATTGAAAATGTACATGCCGGACCACATGATTTTCATGAAAGCCACCATGATGACGCCGTCCAGAAAGAAAATCATAATCAAATCGATGATTAGTTTTTCGGGATGGGCTTCTTTTACAAGGAGAAAGGACAGGGGAATCGACAGAATCGGAATTAAGCCTAAAAAGATCCATTGGTAGAGAACATAGGGAGTTTTACAGCTTAAACTGTATTCATAAGCGTACTTTGCATAGCTTTCAATGGCCTCTTTCATGGCTTTGAAGCTTTGCAGGCGGTTTCCGAAGAGTTTCACGACCTGAATACCCCGAACATACTCCACGGTTTCTGCACTGAGATGATTTAAGGCTTCCTGATAAAACTGCATAAATTGGCTGCCGCCCATCATTTTCTGTAGGAAGAAGCCGCTAATCAGAACAAGAAGAAGGAGAATGATGCCCACCCGAAGACTCACAAAGAAGCCAAGAGCAAGGCTTAGGAGAGGCACAAGAAATGCCTGGGCACTGTCCGGAATCATGTGGGCCACTGCCTGATGGGTTTTCTCTGCATTGCTGTCAATGGATTTCCGAATGTAGCCGGATGAATGCAGGTCGTAAAAACGAAACGAAGCGGATGCCAATCCCTCAATCCCTTTCTTCCGGAGATTTGTCTCCAGGCGGAAGGCAAAGATGTGGGATAAGACACCGGAGAAGAGATAGCAAAGTCCTGCCAGGGTAAGGGCAAGTACAATTTTCAGACTCAAGATATAGCTCTGCCCTTCGTCTCGGAAAAGGATTAGGTTTTCCAGAAAGAAGTAGAGGAGCATATAGGCATAGACCAGAATCACTCCGGAAAGGAGGGAAGTCAGGATAGAAAGGATTCCCGGTACAATTTTTTCCGGAACGTAGCGAAATACTTTTTTGTAAACGTTCATGAAGGCCTCCTAAGAATTGTTAGTAACAACTATCTAAATAGTGAATAGATAAGCATAATATTAATAAATATCATATAATAGTTAGTTGTATATAACAATAGAGAGACAAGTATTTTTCTAATCGTTCTCTATAAATAGTTTATTTTCAAGGATAAATTTTTGAAATAGAAAAAATGGGATGGGGACAAGATATTCATTTTTCAATAGTGGAAGAGTATAGGAAAAAGTTTTTCCCTATGCTATAGTTTTCTGACTGTTTCAGCTTATGAAATGAGGAAGGATGGAAGGTTCAATGGAAGAAGAATTCAGAAAAATGCGTCGATTTAGGCAAGAAATTACGGAGGAGGAATGTAGACAGGTACTGAAAGAAGCCCCGAGAGGAGTACTTGCTCTTCGCGGAGAAAACGGTTATCCCTATGCTATTCCCTTAAATCAATTCTATAACGAAGAAGATGGAAAACTTTATTTTCACGGAGCGTTGCAGGGACTAAAGCTGGATCTCATTACAAAGAACAACAAAGTTTGCTTTACGGTGCTGGACGAAGGATTTAAGAAAGAAGGAGAGTGGCCTTGGCATTTTCGTTCCGTTGTTTGCCTCGGAAGAATGGAAATCGTAGAGAATCGGGATAAGGTGCTTTCCATTTGCAGAAAGCTTGCAGAACGTTTCTATCCTACAAAAGAGTCCATAGAAGAGGAAATCAGAAAAGCGGGGAGCAGGGTAAATGTGCTTGTGATGACGATTGACCGAATGAGCGGAAAACTCGTAAAAGAAGCATAGACAAAGGGGCTGTAAAAAATCAAAATAATAAAGGGATTCTTTGCAATATAGGTCTGAATGCGGGGGTAGTCTGAGCCCGTCGGTACTTGCGAAAAACAAGAGAAACGCAGTTTTTCGCTTAGTATCCGTTACGTGGCGAAGCTAGCGAGAGCGTGCCCCAAGTTCAGACCTATATTGCTTAGAAAACCATTTTGATTTTTTACAGCCCCTTCAAGTATTTCAAGTATGACAGTCTTTGGTATTACATAATTCTTCGCTTTATCCCACTATTTCTACGCCATCGGGCAGAAGCTCTGCATTCACGATGGAGTTTCCGCTCATTTTCACTCTCTTTAAGTTCGGGAGATTCCGAAGAATGGAGATGTCGGTGATATAGTTATTCGAGAAATCCACCTCTTCCAGTGTAGTCAGGCCGTCCAGGCAATCCAGGCTTTGCAGTTTATTGTTACTGATGTCGAGACTCTTTAAGGCCTTGTAATGAGAAAGGAAAGGTTTAATATTGGCGGAAAAATCTTCCGACTCGTTATCCACATTCCTAAGAATAGCCTGTGTGAGGGTCAGGCTCTCCACCGTGTTGTCATCCGCCATGCGGCTTAGGGAAACGGGAAGGACAGGATCACTACTTGCTACTTGGCTTTTGTTCGGAGTGAAAAGAAGTTCTTTTACCCCGGTATTTGTAAACGTCTCTGTATAATCCTTATAACGGCTGAAGGGGGAATCCTGAAATTCCAGCCTTGAAAGAGAGGGAAGTGCCCGAAGGACAGACCCGAGGTCCGGCTCTACCTCATCGGTAATGCCGTTTCCTATGATGGTAAGGTTCGTTAAAGCATTCATTCCCTGCAAAAAATCGGCGCTGTATTCACTACCATAGTTATCGATGGTGAGATTCTTTATGGAAGGCATGTGGGAAATGGAATCTCGGTCCATGGAATAACACTTCACATTTTCCAGCGCAGATAACCCGTGTAAGTCGGGAACATCATACGTGTGATAGCCGATGGAAAGTGTCTGTAAAGAACTGAGGGTGCTGAGCGCATTGACATTTTCCAGAGAAGAGCAGTCAATGGAGAGGCTATTTAAGGAAAGATGCCCCGATAAACCGTCCAGATTCAAAATCGAAAGATCTTCCAAGTTCAAGGACTTTAATTTCGGCATGTTCTGCACGAAGTTTAAGTCCTTCACATCCTTTAAATTCCGTAAGGAAAGCTGTTCCAGCTGCGGCATACCGGAAAGTACCCCGATATTTTCCACGGTAGAATCATTCGTTCCCAGTAGGTCCAGCTTACTCAGGCTACTTAAAGAAGAAAGAGGGGAAAGGTCCGTGGGCTTGTCTCCATAAAATCCCAGAGCAAGCGTCTTTAGCTTCGGAAAGTTTCGAAGGAACAGAAGCCCCTTCGTGTAGTCATCATCGATATGAACGGTGAGTTCTTCCAGAGAAGAAAATGCCTTAAAAGGAGCGTCCGGGTCTTCCCCTTCCGTATTCTCGTCGGAGTAGGAATCACCGGTAGCATCATCGTCCAGCATAATGTTGTAGAGACCGAGAATCTGCTCGGGGTGTGCGAAAAGTTTCGAGACAGTTTGAAAATCCTCATTTTGTCCGGAAAAATAGCGGAGATTGGTCAGATTCTTCAGTGTCTTCGCATCGGAGTCGGCATCATAGTTGAAATGCACCTGATATCCAAGGGTGAGCGTGGTGAGCCCCGTAAAAACCTGCATATCCGCTTCATCAATGGTATCTGTAGCGGGAAGATAAATGGTTTCCGGGTCCTTCGCCGTGCCGTCATCATTCACAGACTTTGCAAAGTCAAACTGCCATTGCTCATTTTTATCGGAATCGGCGCTGTTCACTTTTTGGATAGACAGGGCAGCGATGGAGCTATAATCCTCCGTTGTGATATCCTTAAGTTGCTTTCCGAAAGCCTTTTCTACGAAGCTCTTTACGGTTTCATCCTCCGGCACGCTGCGGAACGTTGCCGTCGTACGGGAAGTGTTTGTATAAGACGTACGAGGTGTGCGGAAAATGTTACTGAGAATGAGCATCAAGAAAATAAAAACAATTCCGCCAATGATGGCTACCGCCTGCAGTACACCGAAATCCTGCTGTACCGGAGCGCTTCTTTGCCCCATATTGACATTATCGATATGAATGTTCTGTGTAATGTTCGGCTTATTCGGCTCGATATAGACCTTTGTCTTGCAATAGGCACAGGTAACGAAGCCTTCCTTCATTCCATCCGGTATCGTGAGTTCTCCGTGGCAGTTCGGGCATTCCATTTTTGTAAGATTCATATTTTTCTTTCCTCTTTTCTGTCTCGTGTGTAGTAAAGATATTGTCACAACGCATATTGGAGACAGGTTCCATACTATTTTCTTTCGCTTTTGCGAACTTTTTAAGTATAGCACAGAGAAAGGATTTTTTGACGGTGGAATTTTGCTTTTTTAGCTTTTTTAGCTATTAGCAAAAGTACAAATATTTTATTGACGTTAGTCTAAACTAATGATAAGTTAGCGGGTGCAAAATAAATAGCAATCCAAAATAAATTAATTTAAGTAAGAAAACATTTTAAAATAAACTTTTAATGGTTTGGGGACAGCAATATTTTCCTTATACAATGCGAAGTTTAAAAAATGTCATTTTTAATTGGTTTTGGTACAAGATGCAAAGAGAAAGGAAGAGGAATCTATGGTAAAACGTGGGTTTTGTATGTAAAAAGAAGGAGCTGTAGAAAATTATTTTAATTTTTTACAGCCCCTTCTTTCGCTTCTTATTCTTAACGAGGATAGCTCGCAGAGCGTGCGATATCCCGTTCAGAAAGTACCGCGCTAAACTATCCTACGTTTAGGATATAGTGTCCGGTAACCAGAGAATAGATTCCCATGATGACGATGGCGATGCAAGCAATCAATCTGATGGGGTGAATGGTTGTCGGTGTGTCAACCTGCTTTGCATAGCGGATGTTTTGAATCTCTGCGAAGCTGATAGCGGCACAAACAAGGGTAACAACGATGGTCATAATCTGTTTTTGTGACATAATAATCTCCTTTTTCTTCTTTATAAAATATAGGAAAGCACTTACGGTATCATCCTCCTTCCCGGAGAAAATATCGTGAAATGTATTTTCTGTAGCTTCTGTAGGACCGGAGTCGATTTTTCCTTATACCGGATTAGTTGGCATGAGTGCCGGTGTTGTCCTCTCCGGATCCGCTTGTGTATTCGTTACTGCTGTCCGCATATTCACTGAGATGGGAAAGACCGCTCAAATCCGGAGAGGCGGTATAGCTTCCTGCCAGAGGAACACTATGGCTTTCATTCAGAATCGGATAGGACGGCAGCGCCTTCTTATCGGAGAAGTAGGTTGTAATGGTGGCGAGAGCGCCGGTTCCCATGGTGAATGCCCAAAGCTGATAAAGGTTTCTGTGATAGCTTGCGGCAACCTGCGGATCATTTGCATCAAAAATATCTTGCATATATTGGAAACAATCGATAACGTGGGAAAAATCCTCATGGATAGCATCGGATAAAAGGAAGGCAAAGTCGAGCCGGTTTGCTAAATAGGACATTCCCGCCATGAATACAAGACAGACAGGGATACCAATGAGTCCGAAACGGCCGGCAAAGATCTTGTATCCGAGAACCGTTGTAAAGCCCATGATGACACCGCCGTAAAGCGATACATAGCCCAGTCTTGCGATAAAGAAGACGAAGATGGCACCGACAAAGGCACCGACGAGAGCACCGAAGATGCCGAGGATGATACCGGGCACCCCGCGGCTTTCATCCTTCTGCCGTTTTGCATCCGCATCCATTCTTAAGCTATCGAACTGTGCTCTGGTATAGACATGGCTTCTTCCGCTCAGACAATAGAGGGAGATATCTTCTTCCTCCCCATCTATTTCACTACAGTTCACTAAGCCGTTTTCAGCAAAGTGAGAAACGAGCTCGGCAATGCCGTCAACCATGTTTTGGATAGTCCCTTTATTGGTAAACCCGTTTTTAATGATTGCGCTGGTAAGGTAGCCGGACAGATTGATGGTGCTTACCGCTTTAATGTCTTTAGAAATTAACTTCATTAAGTCTTTGCTGGGATGATTCCCCATCTGCGACAGGGAAAAGCAGCATTCATGATATTTACCGGTGTAACGGATGTAAAGGTAATACCCGTTAAAAATACCGGCGGCTTCTCCGATGTCCTCGAGGTATTTCAGCCCCAGAGCCTCCGCAACCGCCATAATGGTCTTACTTTTCATTTTCTTTTTATTCTCCTCCTTATTGTGAAAATACTTCTTTAATTAAAGATTTCCATTCAATTATAAAAATTAACCTTGGACATTATATATTCTATACTTGCTTATAGCAACGTAAATAGAATAAAATAAAGAAAAAAGGAAGATTGAAAAGGGACGCAGAGTTTTTTCCAAAAAGAATTGACAGACTGCGGTGTCTTATGCTATTTTCTTAATGTTCTGAGTATGCTGATGTAGCACAGTCGGTAGTGCGTCGCATTGGTAGTGCGGAGGTCACGGGTCCGATTCCCGTCATCAGCTCTATATCGCAGCGGAAGCTTCATTAGATAAGCTTCCGCTTATTTTTAACAGAATAGCTTTGAAAAAGGCTTGTGTTTATAGCTAAGTTCCATGATTTTCTGTAGAGTGATTTATGTCGATAATATAGAAGGGAAAATGGGAAGGAGGTTCCGAATGAAGGAAGGTATTAAAGTGGAATACCCCGTGATTGATGTTTATGCAACGGGAAAGAATATCGAACGCCTTAGAAAAGAA
Organism: Oribacterium parvum ACB1; assembly: GCF_000238055.2. GTDB lineage: Bacteria > Bacillota > Clostridia > Lachnospirales > Lachnospiraceae > Oribacterium > Oribacterium parvum. The sequence continues at coordinate 595,604 of NZ_KE148312.1, read as the reverse complement.
AAGGGATTGAGAGTGAAAGATATCTCTTCTTATATGGGATTTTTAGAACCTCAGGCAGTTTATAAGTGGCAGCAGGGGAAGGCACTCCCCAGTTTGGACAATATGTTCGCACTCAGCGTTTTGTTTCAGGTCCCTATGGAGAATATCTTGGTAAGACAGACTACAGAGATGGAAAAGGGAAAACATCTCGCTGCTTAAGCTTATTTCTTCGGTATTTTCATGAAAAGTACTCGATATTTTTTGAAAAATATGTATAATGGATAGGCTTAGCAATGATATGTTCGCGAGAATCATGGATCATGTTTTGGAACTCGCGAAGAAAAACAGCGATAGATGATGTTATAGAGTTGAAGAACAGCATTTGCCTGCTGTAATAAAGTATAAGGATAGAATGGAGAACGTATGAAACCAGTATTAGAAGTAGAAGAGCTTATAGAAGAACAGGGTTATGGCCGTTTTGTATGTACTTCTCTGGCAAAGGGAGAAGCTACCGTACTAGGGAACTCTCTTCGGAGAATCCTTCTTTCTTCTATGCCCGGTGCTGCAGTCAGTGAGGTAAAGATTGACAGTGTTTATCATGAGTTTTCCTCCATTCCGGGAGTCAAAGAGGATGTTTCCGAGATTGTCATGAATCTGAAGAAGCTGGCTATCCGCTACAGCGGAAGTTCGGAAGACCCGGTTATGGCTTATGTGGATTACATGGGAGAGGGAGTTGTTCGTGCTTCCGATATCAAGGTAAGCTCCGAAGTGGAGATTATGAATCCGGATTTGGTGCTTGCAACGCTTTCCGGAGAGGATGCAAAACTCTATATGGAATTGATTATCACAAAGGGGCGCGGTTATGACGGGGCAAATACCCGAGACCACAGTGATTCCGCTATCGGCGTGATTGCAATCGATGCCATTTATTCTCCTGTAAAGAAGGTAAATGTCTTTGTGGAAGAACAGGGTGAAGAAGAGGAGAAGCTCATTTTGGATGTCAACACGAATAAGACGATGCATCCGGAAGAGGCGGTTTCTCTTGCAGCAAGAGTTTTACAGACACACTTAAAGCTTTTCATGGATATGGAGGGCAATGTTCGGAATCTTGCAGGAAGCGGCAGCAGTACGCAGGATATGGAGAGTGATGAATTAAACAAGAGCATTGATGAGCTGGAGCTTAGCGTGCGTTCCTATAATTGCTTAAAAAGAGCAGGTATCAATACGGTGGAAGATCTTTGTGCAAAATCCATGGATGACCTGATGAAGGTGAGAAATATGGGAAGAAAGTCTTTGGACGAGATATTAAACAAATTAGAGAGTATGGGACTGCATTTGGCAACAAAGTCGGAGTAGTTTTGAGACAGGGGATCGTTTTTACGGTGCCCTGTTTTTTCAAATGTATAGTCAGTAATACTGAGAATTCTGCTACGCTGTAGAGGGTAGAATGGAGAAAAAGAGGAGATTTTGGACTGAGCGAAGGAAGAGAGAGTATATCCGGAATGTAGAAGATAATCTCTTTATCATCGCAGGGCCCGGAACGGGGAAGACCACCCTACTTTCGAGGAGAATATTGAATCAGATTATGGGTGGAGAGAGACTATCCCACTTTCTTTTGATTGCCTTTACCGAGGAAGCGGTACAGGAATTTAAGCAGAAAATTAAAAAACATCTCTATAGAGAGATGGCTATCAATAAGGAAGCCGCACACAAACTCAAGAAAAAGATACATGGCATAGACGGCATGCATATTATGACCTTTCATGATTTTTGCCTGTGGATTTTGGAGAAGGAGAAAAGCTTTTGCTGTGAAAATATTCATAAAGACTCAAAAAATATAAATACTGAGCAGAATAAAGAAGATAAAGTATCGTGCGGGGAAGAGGGGGATATTCCGCTGGAAGAGCGCTGTTATAGGCTCTTACAGAAGAACAAGGCCTTTCTACAGGTTCTAAGAAGGGATTTCAGTAAGATTTACGCAGATGAGCTGCAGGATCTGAATCAGAGTCAACTCAATATTTTACTCAGCCTTGCAACAGATAAAAAGGGGAAGATGCGTCATAACTGTCTCTTTATGGTGGGAGACCCGAGGCAGACAATCTATCAGGAGGAGGAAAAAGAAAGACAAGTCTTCTACAATATGAAAAGGGAGATGGAGAAGAAGCGTAATGTGCAGATTCTTTATCTGAATGAGAATTATCGTGCCAACAAGATGCTGGTGGACTGGATTAATGATGCTTTTCGCAGGAGGATGCATTCCTATAGAGATATGGAAGCATCGCAAAGGCCGGAATTCTTAAAGCATTGTCCCTTTCACGGTGTATATCAAAAAAAACTGTCCGGAGCAGAAGGAGAGGGGCTTCGCAGTCTCTTTTTGGAAATTTTAGGAAGCTACCCGGATTTAAAAGAAAGAGATTTTTTGGTACTGTGTAATTCGAAAGAGAAGCAGAATTACTTTAAGAACAGCATAAAGGATATTGGCTTTACTCCTCAGGCTTTGGATCATATTGTACTCGAAGCCCACCTTTCCAAGGGCTTAAATGCCAATATTGTTATTATCAGTTCAGCAGGGGGCAATCCTTCCGCTCGTTCTGACAATCGAAATATCTGCTTGGATTATGTAGCGGTAACGAGGGCAAAGCATGTCCTTATTTTCTTGACAGGGGGAGAAGAGGAGTGGTTCTCGGATAAAAACTATGGAATTTCCGAACTTCCGGATTTGCAGCTTCTCCCGAACGAACAATAGTATATAAGATTCTGTCTAATAGAGAATATAGAAAATAGGGAAAAGAGAATAAAGAAAAACCAATGAATAAGAGAGAAAAGAAAGGGGGTAGGAGGAACTACTTTTCTTTATATAAAAATTTTAGACACAAAGCAAAACAAATAGTGTATACTAACTGTTGTGGTTTTGTGTTTGCCGGTATTTAGGCTATAGCCATGAAAATGGATTTGTATAAAGAGAGGTTGTTATGCAGTTTCAAATATGCCATGAAAATGACAGTTCCCTTCGACTTAGACTGGAGCGTTTCCGAATCAGTGAAGAGGAGGAGACGATTTTAAGCAGGATGCTTGCCTGTCATCCGCAGATTACCGGTCTTCAGATTTATCCGGCTACTTCCGGTATTCGTATCTTTTATAAGGGGGACAAGAAGAAACTCTTGGAGAGTCTTGAAGCCATTCCCTACAAAAATGTGACCTATCTTGTTGAGAATCTTCCCAAGAAGGAGGATATTCGTGTACAGCTTCTGCCAAGCTGTAAGGAAATCGTACAAGAGCTTGGGAAAAGCAAGAAGATGAAGCCCTCTTTAAAGAGGAAAATCGGAGCGAAGGTGACTCTTGAAGCACTGGCGGATATGTTTCTTCCGGCTCCTGCATCACTGGCTTTTCATGTTTATCAGCTCCTGCTTCTTTCTCGATCTTAAGGAAAGCTGATTCTTACGTCAACTTGTAAAAACTGTCTTGCGTCTTATGCGAGGCGGTTTTTTCTTTTTACATTCTTTCCTCATGGTCTTATATCTCTTTTTTTCTTTGCCGATATTGTTTTAGATGTTCGTTATTATCATGTTCATGATAGAAGAGGAAGGAAGAAAATGGTAATTCATATTCAAGATTTTGCAGGAAAAGAGCAATTTCAATCCATGCTTTGTGACTGGGCGCTGGCCACAGGATTGGAGGCAATGGTGCAGTCGCAGGATACGAAAGTCACGTATTTTGCTAATGCCGAAAAAAAAGAGCCAGGGAAGGCCGATGCTTTGGAACGCAGATCCCAGGAATTTGGCTCTTCTTCTATTCAGGCTGACCTTCAATACGAAGGAGAAAAGATTGCTACGATTTACCTGAAAAAGGGATTGTGTGACGATTCGGAAAAAGAGAAGGCGGCATTAAAGCTCTTGGTCTTCAGCATGGAGCAGTTTATGCTGGCGGATTGCAGTGAACTTCGATTCCGTGAATTTGCGGATAAATTATCTGACGGAATTAAAGAGACACAGAACTTGGTAAAAGATATTCGGAAGAGTACCAATGATTTAAAGAGCATTCAGAGCAGACAGAAGATTCTCGCTTTAAATGCCAATATTGAGGCTGCAAGAGCCGGAGAACACGGCAAGGGATTCGGCGTGGTTGCGGATGAGGTAGGAAGACTTTCCGACAGCAGCTCTGCAGTGAATGAGAAGATTTCCGCGGTGGTAAAGCGTATTTCCGAGGTGGTTATCAGCTTAAGCGGTGAAGAGATTGAAGAACAGGCATAAAAGTCGGTACCATGAAGATAGAAAGAAAGGCTACAAAAAAGCATAACTGCTTGGGAAGTACAGGCTTACAAACGGGCATAACAGAGTAAAAAGTACAGACTTGGAAGTCGAACTATTCAAACTGAGAATAAAAAGAGGGGCCATGAAATTTCATGGTCCCTCTTCTTTGTCCGCTTTAGCAGGGGGGACTGGCTAAAGGGATATTCGAATATTCGGGATTTTCACTTTTTATTTACCGTCCCGGAATACGAACGGACCAAAGCGGGCCTCCCGCGTCATAATTCTGTTTCAGTTCTCGCATAATCTGTGCCGGATCCCAATCCTTTTGTGAGTTGGGATAACTGTTCGGGTCGGCAATGGATATACTTCCGTTGGCATTTTGCTTTGTAATGATGATAAAATGCCCTCCGTTTGTCAGTGCACCCTTTCCCATCAGTGCCACAAGAATATGCCCGTTGTTTAATAGATTTGCGATGTTTGCAGGGCTTCTATCCTGTACGCTGTCTACAACAAGGTCAAAGGCGGAGAGTACCGCCGGGATATAGTCGTGGTAGGAACCGCTCTTAGGGGCAAAATAGCCGTAAGCCGCGGACCAATTGGACATTTCCTTCGGGGTAATGCTTCCATTTACATTTCCGAAGGCGGAAACAATCATAGCTGCTGTAGTCGGACCGCAACCGTATTTACTGATGCTGTCCTGTCCTCCATAGAGATAGCTGGCCCAGTGACTGTCATGCTGGTTATAGTAGGGCATGGGACCCAAAGCTGTATCCAGATAGACATTGTAGTCATTGAATGTAGAAGTACCGTAGTAATTCTCAAAGGGATCCGATTTTACGGGAAGGGTAGATGTTTTTTGTGCATCCTCTGCAGCTTCTTGCGCTGTTTGCGGAGTATTTAAGTCTATTATCGCTAAAGTCTCCGTTTCTGCTATGCTACTTGTTTCCGGAGGGGTTTCCGCTTCGGTTCGACTTTCTTCCGTACTTTCCGTCTCGGTCTCCGATTCCGCTTCGGAAGAGTTAAGCTCGACTACAGGAAGCATCTCCGAGTCGGAGGCAAGTTTTTCTTCGGCTTCTTCCCCTTCGGATATCTCCGTTCCGTCTCCGTAATAGACAAGTCGGTCACCGCGATCCTGCTCTTCGTATAGCAACTCCTGAAAATCTAAATAGGGAGCCCGGTTCTTTGTCTTGTTCTCGTGTAGAGGGATTGTTTTTACCGTCTTGAAACTGTCTTTATATCCCTCATAAGCAATTGCGGAAAAGCTGACAGTCATTACAGAAAGAGATGCCATCGCTAAAACTCCCAGATGTTGGGCAGACCCCATGGCTATTTTGTGTAAAACTGCCTTTATTATTCCCATATTTTGCTCCTAAACCAATCAGAAAAAGATAAAGAGTTTGATCTTTATGATAGATAATCTACATACGCTTTTAATATCGACAAAGGAGAAAAGAAAGATAAGACAAAATCGTATAGCATAGAATAAAAATAATGGATAAAAAGAGATAAAAGAAAAAGGAGCTGATAGAGCTTTTGAGAGCTGTTTGTTAAGCATAGAAAAAGGAGCTTTAGCTTTCTGCCGCTCCTTCCTTCATGGCGTTTATTAATAAGCTTGCAATTTCGTTGAGGTTTCCCTGCTTATCCACAGCACCGAGTTTATAGGCCTCCATGGGCATTCCGTAAACAATGGAGCTTTTCTGATCCTGTCCCAAGGTAAAGGCTCCTTTTTCGTGCATAGCAAGCAGTCCGTTTGCCCCGTCTTTTCCCATACCGGTCAGAATGATACCGATGGCATTATGCCCGCAACTTTCGGCTACGGAGGTAAAGAGGTAATCAATCGAAGGACAGTGTCCGGAAACCTTTTCGCCTTCCTTACACTCTACTTTTAGTCCTTGGACGTCCCGAACAACTTTCATCTGCAGCCCTCCGGGCGCAATGAGGCAGAGTCCCGGATACAGCCGGTCCTGATCCTTTCCTTCCCGTACCTCCATCTTGCAGAGCTTATCCAGTCTTTCGGCATACATCTGTGTAAAAACGGGAGGCATATGTTGTGTAATGACTATGGGAGGGAGATTAGCAGGCAACTTTTCCAGAATCGAAAGAAGAGCTTCCGTTCCTCCTGTGGAAGCCCCCATGGCAATAATCTGGATGTGATTCTTTGAAAAAAATGTTTTCATTTTTGCCCCTCGACTATTCTTCTCTCCGATAGATAGCCGGTTTAATATATTTATAAGGACAGCTTTGCTTGGTCAATCCTTCGGAGTGACCAATGAAAAGATATCCCCCCGGATAAGTTGCATCATAAAAACGTTTCACTAAAGCATCTTTTGTTACTTGGTCAAAATAAATCATTACATTTCGACAGAAGATAAGGTCAAAGTTTCGTTTAAAGTGAATGGGTTCCATCAGATTAAAGGGGCGGAAAATCACATTGTTTCTTAGCTCTTTACTGACCGTATAGCTTTCGTCCTTTTGCTGAATAAAGTACTTGTTTTTCCATGCATTAGGAAGTTTTTCCAGACTTTCCGCGGGATAAGAGGGATTAATCGCCTTGTTCAGTACATTATGGGAGATATCCGTTGCGAGCATCCTGGTATCCCATTTTCCGGGAAGCTTTCCAAAGAATTCCAGAAGATACATGGAAATATTGTAGGGCTCTTCTCCCGAAGAACAGCCTGCGCTCCAGATAGAAAGGACCTTGTCCTTTTCATGTTTTTTGGCAAGCTCCGGAAGAACCACCTTTTCCAAATAATCAAAGTGGGATTCTTCTCTCATAAAATAGGTGTAGTTCGTAGTGAGCTTGTTTAAAAGCGTGGTCAGCATGTCTTGATTTTCTTTTGAGAGAATGTCGTTTACATAGCTGTGAAACTCTCCATACCCCGATTTTTCCAAAATGCTGGAAAGGCGGCTAACAATCAAAGGCTTTTTCTTTCGTAAGTCAATGCCGAATTTTTCCTGCATATAGGTATAGAGTCGTTTAAAGTCTTCGTCTGATAAATCATACATGAAAGAACCCCTTATACAGCCTCGGAAGAGGACTGTACCAAAGCCTCCGCATCAAAGGACATGGCCACCTCTCCGGAATCCAGAGTAATCATGCCGTTGCATAGTTTCTGTCTGTTACGGAGCGGAATGGACTGCACTTCATCCGGATCGATATCGATAACCTGTCGTACTCTGTCCACAATAATGCCGATAGGAATGGATTCAATATTTAAGACAATAATACAGGTCTTTGAAGTATATTCTTCTGCCTCTCTGTCCATCAGTAACCGGATATCAATGACAGGTAAAATAGAACCTCTCAGGTTGATGATTCCCTTTACATAGTGAGGAACCATGGGGAGAGCAGTGATACTGTGATCATTGATAATCTCAATGACATAGCTTGTGCTCATATACATGACAAGCCCTGCGGATTCGAAGGTAAGACAGCGTTCTGCGTCATTTGTTTCCTGTTCTTCTATTTTTTCGTCTTCAAAAAACTCATCCATAAACTCTTCTGCCATACTTCCCTCCTTATTCATTTTCAATAGCTTGAGAGTACAAGCCTAAGACATCTAAAATGATACATATATTTCCGTCTCCGAGAATGGAGCAGCCATTGATTCCGTTTGCCTTTAGATCAAAGGCGTTAAAGTAAGCGGGAAGCGGCTTTACAACAACCTGCTGTTCTCCGATTAAGTCATCAACAAAGAGACAACATGACTTGTCGTTTGCTTCTACCCAGATGAGAACGCCGTCTGCAAGGTCGGTGTATTTTCCTTCTATGCCGTAGAAGTTGTTCAGGCGAACGATGGGATAGAAGACATCCATTCTTTTTACCATCTCGTTTCCATTTTCATCAAAGACAACTTCCGCATCGTCTATTTTAAAGGACTGGCGAATATTTACGATGGGGATGGTGAAGATTGTATCGCCTACGTTAACCTTCATACCGTCCATAATAGCCAGAGTAAGCGGGATTTTCATCGTGAAGGTAGACCCTTTTCCCAGTTCACTGGAAATGCTGATGGCACCTCCTACCGATTCCAGATTCTTCTTTACAACGTCCATCCCTACGCCTCTGCCGGAGAATTCGGTAACACTCTTATTGGTAGAGAAGCCCGGAAGCATGATTAAGCCCAAGGCCTCCTTCTTGGAATATTCGGAACGCGGCTTATAAAGCAGTCCTTTTTCCTCCGCCTTATCCAAAAGTTTTTCCGGATTCATACCGTAACCGTCATCCTCTACGGTGATAATCACTTCGGAAGAGGTATGGGAAGCGGAGAGAATCAATTCTCCCTGTGCATCCTTTCCGGCAGCAATACGTTCTTCCTTAGTAGTCTCAATACCATGATCCATACTGTTTCTGACGATGTGCATCAAGGGATCCTGCAGACTGTCTACAATGGTTTTGTCTACTTCCGTATCCTCGCCGATAATAGTAAGCTTCACGTCTTTTCCGAGCTTCTGCTTCATATCGCGGACGATACGATTCATTTTCTGGAATACGCCGGAAATGGAGACCATTCGAAGACTCATGGCGATGTCCTGCAAATCATCGGTAAGCTTTCGAAGCTGTCTTGCGGATTTCATGAAGTTATCCAGACTTTCCTGCGGAAGCATACGAAGAACAGGAGAGGAAGTAACCATAGATTCTGTGATTACAATTTCTCCCACGAGGTCATTTAAACTATCCAGCTTTTGTAAATTTACGGAAATCAAACTTTGCTTTACGGGAGCGGTGGATTTCTGCTGGGTATTCTGTGGCTGCGGTGCAGCTTCTTTCTCTTTATTCTGCTTAGGATTCTGTACGGAAATGTTTTCCTTTTCTTCCGTCTTTACTTCACTCTTTTTTGCATCCACGATTTCATAAGAGAGAATATGGCTCTGCTCTCTTAACACCTTTTCTCCCTTTTCAAGGACTTCTTCCTTTTCAAAGGCAAGGAAAAATCCGTCATCGACAATGACTTGGGCGGTTTCCGAGTTTGTATCCATATCACTTGGATAATAACGGAAGTCCAGATCATATTCTTTTAAAGCATTCACAATCATAAATGCTCTAAGATTCTCCATGCCGATTCCCTGATCCAGGAAGACATGGATGAATTTAATGGCTTTCGGATCATTCGGAAGCACTCTTTCTACGGTCCCCTGTGCACGCCCTGCTCCGGAAGCGGTCTTTGTATTTCCGCTTTCCTTTCCGGAGATTTTTGCCAAGAAATTGTTTATCTCTTCGGCAAATTCTTCTATATTTTCATCTAAAGGATCTCCGGCTTTCACTTTTTCTAAAGCACCGCGAAGAAAATCTTCCGAGCGGAACATCAGATCGAAAAGTTCGTTCTTTTGCTCATTACTTAAACAATCCATGCCCTTGTCTCGAATAAAGAAGAACATATCTTCAATGTGGTGGGCAATGTTGGAAATCGGAGTAAATTCCATCATGGCACTGGAACCTTTTATGGTGTGCATGATACGGAAAATTTCATTTACATCATCGGAGGAAAAATCGCCGATTTTCTCGTCGGCAATCAGCATTTCATCTAACTTATCCAAGAGTGATTCCGTCTCCAGAAGATAGGTATCCAACATTCCTTCCATTGTACTATCCATAAGTTTTACCACCTTTTCACTATTTTCCCGGGAAATGCTTTTCCATCTCCCCCAAATCGATTCTTTTCAACAGAAGAAAAGACTAGAAGTTTTTCACTGCTGTCGAGAGTCGTTTTAAATCATTATTAATTGAGTTCACCATGAACTGATAGGCATAGGTGGTCTTGACAAGCTCCACCTGCTCTTGATCCATATCTACGTTGTTTCCGTCCAAGCGGCTGGATTCATTCCTGGTACTGTGTATCCTGGGTCTTTGCATACGAATTGCTTCGGATACTTTTATTTTTTTCTGACTGCCCTTTTCTGCCATAGTGATATGGTGAAGAAGCTCGTTCTCAAAAGTGAGATACTTGGATTTATAGTTTGGGGTATCCACATTGGCAATATTGTTTACCGTAAGATTCTGTCTTCCCCATAGCAAATCAAGCGTCTTTTCCGTAAGGGCTATTCCATTTCCGTAAAATATTGACATAGCAATCCTTTCTCCAAATCGATCTTTCCTCACTTTATCGAACGCAAAACGCAATTGTATAAGAGAAAAATGGAAAAAAGCGAATATTTTGCAATATTTTCTCTCGATTTATTCTCGAAAAGAAGCGACTTGCAATGTCTTCCGGTTTGAAACGAATGCCCTGAAATCAGTATGCAACATTCCGACATATTTTAAGAATATTTTAACATTACTGCGTTCTCTCGTAAAGCCGTAGTTCTATTGAAAGAGACGGATATTGCGCCGGTCTGATGAATACTCCAAAAAAATAGCCTTTCTTTTTAGAAGGGGAGAGCAAGGGAATGGCAAACTTATAGAAAGTCAATCTTAGTCGAAAAAACAAGGAGAAAGGATTGGACTTTGCTTTAAGGAGGTTTTTGAACGGTATGAGCAAATATGTGGAAAAGAATAAAGGCAGTTTCCTGAAGAGAATCAGTCTGAAAGGAAGACTGTCTATTGTTTTGGGTGCAGTTTCTTTTGTGCTTATTCTGGTACTTTGCTATATCTTGGTGCATTCCTTTGAGCTGGATATTGATCCTCAGATTGATGATTCTATGACGGAAAAAGCGATGAACGGAGCTGCCGAGCTGTCTTCTACGGTGGATAAATTAAGCCATATTTCCGCTACAATCAATGAAGGAATCAGCTTTATTTATGATGAAAATGACAAGGTGGGAGAGGCTCCCGTTCAAACTTGGAAGGTGCAGGACTTTTCAAAAAACAACATGGTTTCCGTTACGGGAATGGATCCGGTAACCCTGCGAAGCGGAATTGTGGATAAAGAGATTCCCGCTTCAAGATACAATGCGGAGGCGGTTCTCCTGAATACACTTCATGCTTCCATTTTGGAAGATGAAAATATTATCGGCGGCGGAACCTTTTTTGAACCGAATGCCTTTTTTCCGGATTCTTCCGACTATGGCATATTTATTACAAGAGAAGGTGCGAAGGAGAAGATTGTACAACGTATCGATTATGACTTATATAAGGACAAGGACTATTACAAAGCAGGAAAAGAGGGAAAATCAGTCATTACCAATGTTTATAAGGATGATAAGGCAGGAGGAGCAGAGCTCTTTACCATTACAAGTCCGATTATGGTAAACGGTGAGTTTAAGGGTCTTACTCTATTAGATATTAATGCAGACGTTCTTACCAAGGTAAGTAAGACCGATGCAGAGTATCCGACTATGTTTTCCGAGATTATCGATTCGGAAGAAGTGATACATGGAAATGAAAAACAAAGGGGTATGAAGCTTTCGGATGTTCTTTCCGAGAAGGCATATAAAGAGGTAAAGGATCTTATGGCCGGTGGAGAACGCTTTACCAGAAAGGTAATAGGAAAGTCCGGTGCAGCAGAAAGAGAATTTTTTGAACCGGTGAATCTGAACGGCACAACTTGGTGGTTCCGCATCAATATGACGGAAATTGATTATGATCATGCCGTGGACAGGATGGTGCTTGTAGCAACGGTACTAGGACTTTTGACGGTCGCGATTGTCATATTGGCAACGGTATTTTATCTGAATAAGAGTTTGAAGCCACTTGCCATGGTTTCCCGGTGCGGAAAAAAGCTTGCAGAAGGCGATTTTGATATTGAGATGTCCTATGCCTATCAGGATGAAATAGGTGCATTGATTTTGGCAATACAGGAAGTGGTAGACAGAGTCAGACATATCATTTCGGATTTAACCGAGAAACTGGGAGAAATGGCAAAGGGCAATTTTAACCTGAGCAAAGATAATGAAGAATATTATACCGGTGCATATATTCCGATTCTGGAGGCTCTTTCCAAGATTACCACCGACCTTTCTCGGACGATGTCCGAGATACAAGGAAGTGCAATGAAGGTAAATAGCAGTGCAGGGCAGGTAAGTTTTGCGGCGCAGGGACTTTCCGAGGGCGCAACCGAGCAGGCTTCTTCTATAGGAGAGTTGAGCTCAACAATGAGCGATATTTCTGAAAGAATCAAGGAAACGGCACATACGGCACAGGAAGCGTCTCGCTTGTCTACAGATACGGGGAATGCCGTAGTTATGAGTAATACAAAGATGGAAGAGATGTCCAGGGCTATGGTGGAAATCACCGAGAAATCCAATGAAATCAGTAAGATTATAAAGACCATTGACGACATTGCCTTCCAGACCAATATCCTGTCCTTAAACGCGGCAATTGAAGCTGCAAGAGCAGGGGCTGCCGGAAAGGGCTTTGCCGTTGTGGCGGATGAAGTTGGAAATCTCGCACAGAAGTCGGCGAAGGCGGCACAGAATACGGCATCTCTAATAGAGGAAACCATTGATGCTGTAGAAAAGGGAGCAAGAATCAGCAGAGAAACTGCGGAATCTTTGGATACCGTTTCTCAACACACCGAAAAGATTAACAACTATATTCAGGATATTTCAGCTGCCTCGGAAGAAGAGGCTCGAGGGATAGCGCAGCTTACACAGGGAATCGATCAGATTTCTTCCGTTGTGCAGAATAACTCCGCAACGGCGCAGGAATCCGCTGCCGCTTCGGAAGAAATGTCCGGTCAGGCAAATATACTGAATGATCTGGTAGAGCGCTTTACTTTAAAAGAAAATTAGATTCAAAAGGAATCCGGAATTTTTCAGGGAGGGAAAATGATGAAAAAGGGAAAGGGGAAGCAGGGAAAGAAGGGATCAATCGGCACCAGACTCTCTGCAATCTTGGGCTTGTGTATTGTTCTTGTATTTTTATTGATGAGCTTAAGTATTATTTACACCGGACAGAAAGCAATCAGCTCCGCGCTGGATGGCAATCTAAACGATAAGGCAACGATGTCCATGGGAGACGTGCAGAAAGTAATTGCAAGCTTGGAATCTATTTCCTCCACTATGGAAGTAGGCGTACAAAAGATGAATGAGCAGGAGGACTCTGTCGGAGCTGTGCTGAATCAGATTTGGAAGGTGAAAGATCTGAACGGAAAAGCGCTTTCTCTCTCAGGTATGGAGGCAACTCATTTTCAATCCCGGGTTATTGATGCGGAACTTTCCGCATCCAGATACAATACGGAATCTATGTTCCTGGATTCTCTCAATGCATCGGTTGCAAGCAATCCTTCTTTGCTTGGGACGGGAATCTTTTTCGAGCCGAACGGGTTTCAACAAGGAATAAAAGAATATGGAATCTATATGACTCCGACTGCGAGAGAAGCCGGAGAGATTATGTCCTTGCCCTATGATTTTTATTCGGCTACAGACTGGTATAAAAAAGCAAAAGAGACGGGAGACAGATTTCTTACCGACGCATACGCAGATACCTTGCGTCCGGAGATCAAAGTGATGACGATGGCAAGTCCCTTAAAAAATCCAAAGGGAGAGTTTATCGGCTGTGTCATGTTGGATATTAATGTAGAGATCTTTTCCAGCGTAAAACAGGAAGATGAAAATTTTAAATCCCTGCATACCGGTGTTTTAGACCATAAAGGGACTGTGCTATACAGCATGAATCCGGATATGCAGAAGAAGAGTCTGGAAGAGGTGGTGCCCGAGAGCTCCATGGAGGAGATTCATACGGGTATGGAAAAGAAGGAGCCGTTTCTTGTAACGGTACCGATGAACCGGGGAGAAGTAAGAAGAGTCTATTTTAGACCTATGGATATCCATGGAGTGACGCTTTGGACGATGGTCAGTGTATTGAACAGCGAGTTTATGTCTGCGAGAAATCGTCTGGTCTTACTTTGTACGCTTTTCAGTGCGGCAGGTCTTGCAATTTTAATCGTTGTAAGCTCCATATTGATTCGAAAAGCGCTTCATCCACTAAAGGAAATCGCAAAAGTCGGTGAATCCGTTGCAGAGGGAGATTTTGCGGTAGGAATTCGCTATAAGAATAAAGATGAGATCGGAGATCTGTGTACATCTATTCAGGATGTTGTCTCCAATATTCAAAGGATTATTACGGACCTTTCCGATAAGTTAAAAGAACTTTCACAGGGGAATTTCTGTGTTGCGCTGGATAATGAAGAGAACTATCCCGGTGCATATAGACCCTTGCTTCTCACTTTACAGGAGATTACCGGAGATCTGGATAAGACTATGTCCGAAATCAAGAACAGTGCCGGTGCAGTGAATTCCGGTGCCGGGCAGGTAAGTTCTGCCGCGCAGGGACTTTCCCAGGGGGCTACAGAACAGGCTTCTTCGATTGAACAGCTGAGTGCTACCATGAATGATATTTCCATAAAGATTAAGGAAACGGCGGAGATGGCAGTGAAGGCTTCCGTTCTTTCCGGACATACCGGTGAAGCGGTAGAACGAAGCAATAAAAAGATGTCGGAGATGTCTAAAGCAATGCTGGAAATCACTCAAAAGTCCAATGAGATCAATAAAATCATCAAAACGATTGATGACATTGCGTTCCAGACCAATATCCTTTCTTTAAACGCCGCAATAGAAGCGGCAAGAGCAGGCGCTGCAGGAAAAGGCTTCGCGGTAGTTGCGGATGAAGTGGGAAATCTGGCACAAAAATCAGCAAAGGCCGCTCAGAATACGGCAACCCTCATTGAAGAAACCATTTTGGCAGTGGAAAAAGGAGCCAAGATAACAGAAGAGACAGCGGAGTCTTTGGGAACAGTTTCAAAGCATACGGTACAGATTAATAGCTTTATTCAGGACATCTCCACAGCATCGGAAGAAGAAGCAAAAGGTGTATCACAGATTAGTGCGGGTATTGAACAGATTTCCGCTACGGTACAGAACAATTCCGCTACAGCGGAAGAGTCTGCAGCTGCCTCGGAAGAGCTTTCCAGACAGGCAAATCTTTTGAATAACCTTGTATCGAAGTTCCGACTGACAAGGGAAGGGGAAACAAGAAGCGAAACCGAAACAGCTTCATCAGAGAACGCTGTACCGAATAAGATTGAATTCGGGAAGCAGGAAGAAGCGCTGAAGAAAGCTTTGCCGGAGAAGCCACAGCAAGTTGTGGAGAGGCCTAAAGAAGTTGTAGAGAAGCCAAAGCAAGATGTGGAGAAGCCTAAGGAAGTTGTGGAGAAGCCTAAGGAAGTTGTAGAGAAGCCTAAAGAAGTTATAGAGAAGCCAAAGCAAGTTGTGGAGAAGCCTAAAGAAGTTGTAGAGAAACATAAAGAAGTTGCAGAGAAGCCTAAGGAAGTTGTAGAGAAGCATAAAGAAGTTGCGGAGAAGCCTAAGGAAAAAGAGCTGAAGAAAGTTTTTGAGAAAAAGGAAGAAATCGAGCCGAAGAAAATTGCACCGAAGCAGATGGTGATATCGTCCGAGCCGGTTCTTCCGGAGGAAAAGGCAACAGAGCCGATAGTAGATATCAGTGGAATGGATGGCATGGATTTGTCACAAATTCCCATTCCCGGAGATGCTCATTATCATGCATCACAAACGAAAGCTGCTGCGGGAAAGGCTAAAGAAAAGACGGCTACGAAGAAAGCAAAGCAGGATATAAAGCAAGAAAGAAAGGTGGAACAGTTCCCGGTATCCGGGAATGAGAAGTATTAAAAATTGCTTAGATTTTTCACTTTGATAAAAATATTCCTTTTATTTCGCAGGATTTAGGAGAGATGTAAAATCATCTCCATTATAATCCTGCGAAATTATCATATATGGAGGAAAAGAGATTTTGAACAAAAAATAGGGAAAATTGAAATCAAAAAAAGCGGAGAAAAGAATAAAAAAATCAATGTTGGACTTCATACGGTCTTTTATATATAATGCTGATAAAGGAGGGAAAAAGCTACTAAGTTCTTTAGTTTTGTAGCTTGTATCAGTTTCACGAACAGAGCATTTGCCATCCTGACAGAGAGCATGGCTTGCTTAAAAATACAGCTATTTATTTTGTGTGAAAGCTAATATAATTTATATAAAAAAGTTGAATTAATACTTATATTTAAAATGGTTTATGACGAAGTTGTCCCAAGTATTAGACCATGCTTTTTTCTTTTGAACCCATAAACCAAAGAAAAGGTAGAGCAAAATGAAGAGAAGATATTTACGATATATCGGGTTTCTCCTTATCTGTATTTTATTTCTTCTGTCTTGTAAAAGAAAGAACGAGAAGCAGGTAAAAGAGGAGAGCTCTTATAATAAGGCAAAGGAGAATAGGGAACTGAGTATCTGGAGTTATTATTCCGGAGCGCAGCTGGAGGCATTTAAAAAGACGATAGACGAATTTAACGAAGGACGGGGAAGGGAGTTGAATTTCTCCGTACGACTGATGAATCCGGGGTCTTTTGAGGATATTGAGAACAATCTTCTTGCTTTAACCGATAAAAATTTTACACAAGATGACTATCCGGATATGGCTTTTATGTATGCGGATATTGCTTGGGTTTTGGACAGAAAACACTATCTTGTGGATTTAAGCCGATACTTTTCTCAGGAAGAGCTGGACGCTTTTGTCCCCGAGTTCTTAAATGAAGGAAGACTGGGAAAGAAAGATGAAGGCATTAAGATTCTCCCGGTAGGAAAATCCACAGAGCTTTTCTTTTTAAATGGGACGGATTGGAAAAAATTTGCCGATGCGACCGGAACAAAGCTTACAGAATTAGAAACACGGGAAGGTCTGATGGAGGTGGCAAAAAAGTATTATGAGTATACCGACGCGTTGACTCCGGAGGAAAATGACGGAAAGCCCTTCTTCGGAATGGATGATTTTGCTAATTATTTTCTGGTTGGCGCAAAGCAGATGGGGGTAGATTTGATTTCCAAAGACAGCTCCGGAAATGCTTCTTATAACTTTCCAAAACCCATCCTGCGTAAGCTTTGGGACAATTACTATGTCCCTTATATTAAGGGCTACTTTGCCTCTATCGGGCGCTATCGCTCAGATGATGTGCGAACAGGAGAAATTCTTTCCTATGTCGGCTCTTCGGCAGGCTACAGTTATTTTCCGCGGGATGTAATTCTTTCCGATGAAGTACATTATTCTATAGACTGCATTGTTTTACCTTGCCCTCAATTTGTAAAGGGTGAGCGTTTTGCCATGCAGCAGGGAGCCGGGATTTCCGTTTTGAATGGAACTGAGGAAAGGGTGAAGGATTCAGTGGAGTTTTTGCGCTGGCTGACAGGGAAGGAAGAAAATTGTAAGTTTGCAATGAGTGCAGAGTACCTTCCCGTTCGAGTGGATGGATTTACCATTCAGACAATAGACATTTTGAAGGGAAGAGGCTCCGATCCAGCTATGGAAGAGGCGCTCAATGTTATGAACTCACACACTCTTTACACGACTCCTGCTGTTGCAAACTCAAAAAATGTTCGAAATATTCTGGAAAATTCTTTGCCGGAAAAAGCGGAAAAGGATAGAAAAGAAGTAGAAACAGCCATGGCGTCAGGATTAAGTTATGAGGATGCCATAGGGGAATTCAACACAGAAGAAAATTTTAATCTCTGGTATGATGCCCTGCTCGCTGAAATGAATCAATTGCAAGACTAGATTGTTGAGATAGAAGATGAAAAAACAACCGATTTTTAGGAAAATATTGATACCGCTGATGATTTTGGTTATTTTGGAAATTGGAATCATCATGATGTCCATCTATGGTCAAGGCCTTTTTGGATTGATACATACAAATGCCAGAGAAATCGTGGAAAGTAGGGTGGAAGCCAGAAGAAATTATCTGGAAAGTATCATGGTAAACCAGTGGATGAACCTGGGGCAGACGGTGCAAAAGATAAATCAACTGGCAGATGGACTTGTTGAGGCGGGAAAACTGGATATAGAGGCTATCGATGACAGTTCGGAGAATGCGGCTCCTTTCTTAAATGCGGTTTCCGATGATTTGATTTCGATGATGCGAACCAATCGTGTTACCGGTGTATTTCTGATTTTAAATGCAGATAATTTACAGAGCGGTATGGAATCCGGGACTTATGAGGATAAACCCGGACTTTATTTTCGTGACTTGGATCCCGAGTCCAGGCCGAGCAATAAGAATATGGACCTCCTGATTGAGCGATCTCCGCTTCTGGTTGCAAGAAATAAGCAGTTGTCAACAGATAGAACTTGGAATACGAATTTTCAGTTCGGAACATCGGGGGTTCCCTATTATGACTTTTTCTATGAGCCGACACAGGCTTCTTTTCATTATGGCGTAGAGACCTCTTGGGAGGATTTGGGATACTGGAGCAGACCTTTCTCTCTTTTTGGAGAAGAGAGAGAGGCAATCAGTTATTCCGTGCCGCTACGATTGTCGGATGGAAGAGTTTACGGTGTTTTGGGAGTGGATATATTGCTCAGTTATCTGCAAAGCTATCTTCCGGAAAAGGAGTTGGATAGCGGCGGAACCGCATTCTACTTTTTGAGCGCGGAAAAGAGTGGAGAAGATGTCATCAGTTCAGAGAAGTATCAGCAATTGATTCGTTTACATTCCTCCACAATCAGCACGGAGGATAAGACGGAAACGGTCTCTTCCAAGCAGGAGGAAGAGAATTATACTTACAGTATTCCGTTACATATTTTTTCAACCAATGGTCCGTTTATAGATATAGCGTGGAAGCTTGGGGCGGAGATTCCATATAAAACCATGAACCACTTTGCAGACCGTATGCTTTTTGTTATGGCAGTAAGTATTGTACTGACGCTACTTATCGGTATATTGGGAAGTCTTGTGATTTCCGTTTTCTTGCAAAGACCGATACGGAATCTTGCCTCGGAGATACGAGCCAACAAAGCGACGGAGAAGTTGGAACTGAAAGAAACCGGTATTTTGGAAATTGACCAGATGTCGGAGGCATTGGAAGATCTTTCGGACAGACTTTTACAAGAACAGCAAAATTTGCAGTATGAACGAGACCATGATTTTCTTACGGATCTCTATAACCGAAGAGCTTTTGGACGGCGTATTCGCGAGCTTTTGGAAGAAAAAGGCGGTGGTAATGCCATCGGTGCCTATATCATGATGGACCTTGACAATTTGAAGATGGTCAACGATACCTTCGGGCATGAGTATGGCGACAAATATATCCGTTGTGCTTCCGATGCGATGCGGACAGCCCTTGGCTCGGAAGCCTTGTATTCCCGCATTTCCGGAGATGAATTTAATATTTTTATCTTTGATGAAGATGGAGAGAGAAGCAGGGTCAATGCTTTAATTGAGAAGCTGCAAAAAACCATTGATGAAAGCTATATCCTGCTTCCGGACGGAAGTAAGAAGATGCTCCGCCTTTCCGGCGGTGTAAGCTGGTATCCCGATGGGGGGGCGAATCCCGATGAATTACAGAAAAATGCAGACTATGCGATGTATGTGGTAAAAAAGACCACGAAGTCACAGATCCGTGTATGGTCGAAGGATACGGATATGGGAAAAGTAAAAGAAGAGAAATAAAGCGTAGCACAATAAGATATGGATAGGATTTAGCACAGAAAAAAGGGTGCGGAAAGAAGCTGAATCGTAAGATAAACTTGACTTTTACCCCACAATTCACTATACTTCGGGGGAAATGCGATGAAGGTGCACAGTACAAAAAGAGTCCGCTTAGCATAGAGAGAAGAATCACAGGCTGCAAGTTCTTCCAAAGCGCTTTTTGGAATTTTCCCACCGGAGCTGTTTTTTTGAAATCGAAGGAGAGTAGGAAGAACCGTGAGACTGCGTTAAGCATAAAGAGAGCCTGAAAGAAATTCAGGAATCAGGGTGGTACCGCGAACATTCGTCCCTGTCTGCAATTGCAGACGGGGATTTTGTTTTACAGTGCCATAAGTCCCCATACCCATTGCAAACTTGTTTGCAAGAGGGAATGGGACTTGATGGCACGCCCCTGCATGAGCACGAAGAGACGAAAGTCTCGAGAGTGCGAATGCAGGCAGGAATCGAAAAAGCGCGAAGCGCTGACGATTCCGTAAAGGAAACTTGTTTATATCAAGGGAGGTAATATGAACACATTCAATCTCGAGGAAATCGGAAAGGCGGCAGAAGAGCGTTTGCGCTCTGCCATGGATATGAATTCCATCAATGAAATTCGTACCTGTTTTTTAGGGAAAAAAGGTGAACTTGCGGAGGCGAAGAAAGCTTTAAAGGACTTAAGTGCCGAGGAAAGGCCGGCTTTCGGACAGCTGGTAAATGAAGTTTCTCAGAAAATTGAGAAGGAGATTAAGGAGCGTGCGGCAGAGCTGGAGCGTGCCTTACAGGATGCCAGACTTTCCACAGAGACGATTGATGTGACACTCCCCGGAAAGAAGATTCGTTATGGACACGCCCATCCGAATACTCTTGCTCTGGAAGAGGTGGAAAAAATCTTTATCGGCATGGGCTATGAAGTTGTGGAAGGCCCCGAGGTAGAGTACGACAGCTATAACTTTGAGAAGCTGAATATCCCGGAGGGACACCCTGCAAGGGATGAACAGGATACCTTCTATATCAACAGCAATATTCTTTTAAGAACCCAGACTTCCTCCGTGCAGGCCAGATATATGGAAACTCACAAGCCGCCACTTCGCATGATTTGCCCGGGAAGAGTGTTCCGTTCCGACGCAGTGGATGCGACCCATTCCCCTTCCTTCCATCAGGTGGAGGGCTTGGTAATTGATAAAAATATCCATTTTTCCGATTTAAAGGGCACACTGGACCTCTTTGCCAAGGAACTCTTCGGACAGGATACGAAGACAAAACTCCGTCCGCACCACTTCCCCTTTACGGAGCCTTCCGCAGAAGTGGATGTTTCCTGTTTTAAGTGTAAGGGAAAAGGCTGTCGTTTCTGTAAGGGAGAAGGCTGGATTGAGATTTTAGGCTGCGGCATGGTGCACCCGAAGGTGCTGGAATCCTGCGGGATCGACCCGAACGAGTACAGCGGTTTCGCCTTCGGTGTAGGCCTTGAGCGTATCGCACTTCTGAAGTATGAAATCGATGATATGCGTTTACTCTATGAAAATGATCTGCGCTTCTTAGAGCAGTTTTAAGGGGGATTGAAGATGAATACATCCATGAATTGGTTAAAAGCATATGTTCCGGGCCTTTCCGTATCCGGCAAAGACTTCGGAGACAGAATGACCCTAGTCGGCAATAAAGTGGAAACCATGGAAGACCTCGGGGAAAATCTGGAGAAGATTGTGACAGGAAAGATTCTTTCCGTGAAGAAGCACGAGGATTCCGACCACCTCTTAATCTGCCAAGTGGATATCGGGAAGGAGACGCTCCAAATCGTGACCGGCGCACCGAATGTAGAAGTAGGACAGGTCGTGCCTGTGGTCTTAGACGGCGGTAAGGTGAAGGTAGATCACGAGGGAAATCGCCCGGAGGGTGGCGTAAGCATTCATAACGGAAAGCTCCGCGGTGTGGAATCCTTCGGTATGATGTGCTCTATCGAGGAACTTGGAGGGGATCGTAACTTCTTCCCGGAAGCCCCGGAAAGAGGGATTTACATCTTCCCGGAGGGAACTCCTGTGGGAGAAGATGCTCCGGCACTCCTTGGATTTCGGGATATTCTTCACGAGTATGAGATCACCTCGAACCGTGTGGACTGCTTCTCCGTAGTGGGACTGGCAAGAGAAGCGGCAGCAGCCTTCGGGCAGGAATTTCATTTTCCGGAAATCAAGAAGGTGGGAAACGAAGAGAAGCTCTCCGACTATCTCACTGTGGAATTAAAGGACAGCGAGCTTTGCAGTCGTTATACTGCACGTCTTATTAAAAATGTGCGTTTTGCGCCGTCTCCCTCCTGGATGCAGATTCGTCTCCGGACTGCAGGCATTCGACCAATCAATAATTTCGTAGATATCACAAACTATGTGATGCTGGAACTCGGACAGCCCATGCATGCCTTTGATTACGAAGACATCAGCGGAAAGAAGATTCGCATAGAGCGTGCCGAAGATAAGGAAAAGTTCGTGACCTTGGACGGCGTGGAACATGAGCTCGACTCCTCTATTTTGTGTATCAAGGACGGGGAGAAGACCATTGCCCTCGGTGGCATCATGGGCGGAGAAAATTCCATGATTACCGATAAGGTGAAAAATGTGGTGCTGGAAGCGGCTTGTTTTAACGGCACCAATATCCGTCTTTCCGGAAGAAAGCTGGGACTTCGTACCGATGCTTCTTCTTATTTTGAAAAGGGCTTAGATCCGAATCTTTGCGAGATGGCGATGGACAGAGCCTGCACTCTGATCGAAGAGCTCCACTGCGGAGAAGTGGTAGGCGGCATGGTGGATTGCTATCCGGTAAAGAAGGAAGAGAAGCATTTATCCGTATCCGTTTCCGAAATCAACAATTTATTGGGGCTTCATTTAAGCGGAGAGGAAATGAAGGCTTATCTGTTACCTTTGGAGATTCAAACTGAGGTGAAGGGAGACAGTCTGGAACTTGTGATTCCGACCTTCCGACAGGACCTCGAGAGAATGGCGGATATTGCGGAAGAAATTGCCCGTTACTATGGATATGATAAGATTCCGAGCACTCTTCCCTCGGCAAGCACCGTAGGAGGAATGCACCCGAATCTTGCGTTAAACCGCAGTCTTCGGCATCTCGCAGAGGCGCTTGGGTATAACGAAAGCTATTTCTATTCTTTTGAGTCGAAGAAAGTTTATGAGAAGCTTCTTCTTCCGGAAAATGCTCCCGAGTGGCAGCAGATTATGATTTCCAATCCCTTGGGAGAGGATTTCTCCGTAATGCGTACCAGCTCCGTTCCGGGAATGTTGCAGGCACTTAGCTTAAATAATCGTCACAAGAATAAGGATGTAAAGCTCTTTGAAATGGCAAAGCTCTATATTCCGAAGAGCCTGCCGCTTACCGAACTTCCTGAGGAGCGTATGACTCTGACTCTCGGTTTCATCGGAGAGGGCGATTTCTTTAGCTTAAAGGGAGAAATCGAAGAGCTCTTTATGCACTGCGGCTTAAACGGTCGCTTCCGCTATGACGGAAACTGCGAAAAGCCCTACTACCACCCGGGCAAAAAGGCTAACATCCTCTATGAAGGAAAAGTACTCGGAACAATGGGAGAGATTCATCCGGATGTCTTAAAGAACTTTGATTTGAAGGAAAGAGCCTATGTGGCGGTACTTGATTTAGAGGAAGTATATCCCTTGGCGGGAGATCACAAAAAGTATACGCCGGTTGCTAAGTTCCCGGCAGTGTCTCATGATTTCTCCCTCCTTGTACCGCTTAATGTGACTGCCGGAGAGGTGGAAGACGCGATTCGTGAAGCGGCATCTCCGCTCCTTGAGAAGGTGGAACTCTTCGATATCTACGAAGGCGCGCAGGTTCTTGCCGGCTTTAAGTCCCTCTCCTACAATGTCAGCCTAAGAGCAAAAGACCACACCTTAAGTGAAGAGGAAATCAATAAGGTACGGGGGGATTTACTCGCTGCGCTGGAGAAAATAGGGGTGAAGTTAAGGGATATGTAAAGTAGAGCTCATATAATATTTTGTGCAGGTCGTATAGCTGTACAAATATACTGCTTGTGCTATACTACCATTAAATAGATAGAGGTAATAAAATGGCGGTTAGTGAAGCGCAGGCGAGAGCTACGGCGAAATACAAGGCGAAGAATTATAAGCGTGTACCGCTCGATTTAAGAATAGAAGAGTACGATGCATTAAAGGAACAAGCGGATAGTATGCCTATGAATACTTTCATAAAGAAAGCCTTAAACGCCTACACAGGGCAAGAGATATTTAAGGTATAGGAAGAAAGAGAGGGAAAATGCCTACTATATCAATGTTTTACGGAATTATAATCAGGATGTATCGGGAAATCGGAGGACAGCACAAAGTACCTCATATACATGCGGAGTATCAAGGGGAAGAGGTTGTTGTTAGCCTTGACGGTGACGTGTTGGAAGGAAGCATACCAAAGAAAAAGCAAAGCCTTGTTATAGCGTGGGTGAATATCCATTATGATGAGCTTTTAGCCAACTGGGATTTGTTAGAAAAAGGCGAAAAAAACTTTTACTATTGAGCCTTTAAAATAGGGGGGTATATGTTACAGCCTGAGTTATTGACCGTTTCCCCCGAAGAGGGATATAAACTCCTGCTTTCTTATGAAAATGGAGAAAAGAAAATTTTTGATGTTTCCCCATACATAAGCGGAGCATGGTATGGAGAGTTAAAAGACCTTGAAACATTTAAAAAAGTTAGGGTTTCCAATCATTCTGTAGAGTGGGAAGGCGGGCAAGATATTGCACCGCACGAGTTGTACTACAATTCTATATCTGTATGAATGCATACAAGACTAAAAGAGAGGGTTAACACCCTCTTTTTTGTCCTATAACTCAAAAAGTAAGAAAGCCGTGGACCATTAAGGTCCACGGCTTTTTATAAAGCTGAACTGAGGGTATTACCGATGACGGATATTCAGGTGGCTCATTTGAAAGACCGGATTGGAAGAAACTCATTGAGGGAGAAGAAAATAACATCATAGATACTGTGGTAGTGAAGGACATCATACATCAAAAATTTGAAGAAAAATGCTCATTACACAATATCCGAAGTGAAGTTATCAATAAATTAGTTTTAGATACCATAAGAGAAGTAAGCGGAAAGCTCTCTAATAAGCATTTTGATATGATGTTAAAAGACTTTGAAACAGAACAAACGGCATTAGAAAAATCAATAGAGCAAACAAAAGACACATGAAGAGAATTTGAAGAAGACAGTATCAGAGCGGATAAGTTTATTGACAAAATATGCGCAAAGAAATAATATTGTACATAGACAATAAGTACACTATTAAAGAGAGGGTAAAAGTTTGAACATTATCATAAGTAACAATCGTGACAAACCAATATATGAACAGATAGTTTCGCAGATAAAAAATATGATTATGAGCGAAGAATTGCTTGCTGGAGATAGTCTTCCTTCAATGCGATTATTAGCCAAATCAATTCATGTAAGTGTTATTACAGTTCAAAGAGCATATGAAGAATTGCAGAGAGATGGATTTATAGAAACGGAAATAGGTAGAGGCACTTATGTATTGGCAAGAAACAAAGAATTCTATAAAGAACAACAGCAGAAACGGATAGAAGAATATATGCAATTGGCTATTGAAGCTGCAAAAGAAAATGCTATGCCTCTTGAGAAACTGATTAAGATATTAAAAATTTTATACTTGGAGGAATAAATTGATGAATAGTACTTTAATACTAAAAAATGTGAATAAAAAATATGAAAAGTCAAATTTTGCCATCAAAGATATTTCTTTTTCAGTACCTGAAGGAAGCATAGTAGGATTTATCGGTGAGAATGGAGCCGGAAAATCAACGACTATGAATTGTATTCTAAATGTGATTAGAAGAGATAGTGGTACTATTGAGATATTTGGAAGAGAAATGACTGATGAAGATATAGACATCAGAGAGAATATTGGAGTTGTATATGATAGCAATAATTTTCCGGAATATTTGACGGCAAAGCAATTGGCTGACATTTTAGGGAGAATTTATAGTAAATGGGATGATTTTTGTTTTGAACAATTTCTTAGGCGTTTTGGATTGCCTGAATCTCAAAAAATAAAAAGCTACTCTCGTGGAATGAGTATGAAGCTTGCAATTGCTGTGGCACTTTCACATGATTCAAAATTGCTTATTTTGGATGAGGCAACAAGTGGTCTTGATCCTATTATGAGAGATGAAATTCTAGATGTGCTTCTTGAATTTGTAAAACAAGAGAACCACTCCATTTTGCTATCTTCACATATTACAAGCGACTTGGAAAAAATAGCTGATTATATTGTTTTTATTCATAATGGTGAAATTATTTTGAATAAAACAAAAGATGAATTGATATATGAATATGGAGTTATCCGTTGTTCAGAAAACGATTTTCATAATATTTTATCGGAAGATATATTATCAAGTATGAAAAAAGATTATCAGATTGATGTGTTAATAAAAAACAGGAAATTGATAGAGAAAAAATATAAAAATTTAATAGTAGACAGCGTATCATTAGATGAAATAATGTTGCTGTTGGTGAAAGGAGAACGAAATGCAAGGATTGATTAGAAATCATTATTATAAAATAGTATCTAAGCTAAAGATACTACTTATATTTATATTTTTTACTGGAGTTTCAATATTGATTTTCGGTGGTAGGGAGGAAATTCCTTTATTTGCTTTTCTATGCATTAATGTTATAGGGTTTCCTTTTATCAGTTCAATTGGTTTAAGAAAAAATAATATTGATAAGTGGAACCGGTATATTTTATCCTTACCTGTAAAGAGATGTGAAATAGTAAAGAGTGTATTTGCGACGCAAGCAATTACAATTTTAATTGGAAGTATGCTTTCTGTTATACTATTTCTAACATCATTTTTAATTCATGGATTTGCATTTTATCGATATATAGATGTAGTCTTGTTATTTTCATCTGCAATAGGAATCAGTTTAATAATGAATGCGATTTTCTTGCCTATTTCTTACTTAGACTCAAATGATAGAACTGAAGCTATGAGTATTATTAGTTTAATAATCTCAGTAGCCATTATGCTAGGTCTAATAGCAGTAATAAATATTTTGATTGAAAAACCGACAGATATGCAACTTATGATATTTGCAA
The DNA here is from genome assembly GCF_000238055.2 of Oribacterium parvum ACB1. Taxonomy (GTDB): domain Bacteria; phylum Bacillota; class Clostridia; order Lachnospirales; family Lachnospiraceae; genus Oribacterium; species Oribacterium parvum. The sequence goes on along the minus strand of NZ_KE148312.1, from coordinate 568,828 downwards.
CAGGAAATTTAGTATTAGCTATTGCTGTGTTTTTAATATCTTGTTCTTTGACTGTTAGTATTTATTCAAAACAGGACTGTTAGAACCAAAGATTATAAATTGAATATTTATCGTAAGGGGCAATCTGAGCCCGTCAGATTTCCTCGGTTCAAGAAAATTAGAACTGTTTAGGAATAAATCCCCCGGTTACACTCCGGAGTAAAGCGTTTGGAGACGCCGGCACTTGCAGAAAACAAGCGTCAGCGAAGTTTTCTGCTTAGTACCGCTGCGTCGGAACCGAGCGAGAGCGCCTTTACGCAGGTGTGTATCCGGGGGATTTTGCTATTCCATATGTTCTATTTTTACACGCGAATATTCGCCTTCTTAAACTCTTTCTCGAGCTCCCTTCTTTGTGCCTTCTTCTTCATGTCCTCCCGTTTATCGTATATCTTTTTACCGCGGCAGAGTCCCATGTCGAGCTTTACGAGGCTACCTTTAAAGTAGAGGCGGAGGGGCATAAGAGTATAGCCCTGTTCCTTGATTTTTCCGAGCAGGCGGTCAATTTCCCTTCTGTGCAGAAGGAGTTTTCTATCTCGAAGCGGATCTTTATTAAAAATATTTCCCCGCTCATAGGGGTTGATGTGCATACCTACGATAAAACATTCTCCGTTTCGAATCTGACAAAAGGACTCCTTAATGGAAGCCTGTCCGAGGCGGAGAGATTTGACTTCCGTTCCGAAAAGCTGAATGCCGCATTCCAGACTTTCCTCCACGAAAAAATCATGGAAAGCCTTTTTGTTGTTTGCGATTTGCTTAATGCTGTCTCCCATTTATTCGTTCCTTTCTGCCCCCTCCAAGGGGATTTTATCTTGCTTAAACTTTCCTTAAGGGAAGTCTATCTCGATGGAATCTGCTTATTCCGGGGAAAGTTCATCTCGACTAAAGTTGCTTATTCCGGGGAAAGTTCATCTCGACTAAAGTTGTTTATTCAGAGGAAAGCTTATCTGTATTATTCTTCCGGTAATTCCGGGGCCGGCACGAAGTCGATGGTCCTGCTTAAGGTATCTACAGCATACACCAGGACGGACATGCTGTCACCGATACGGAAGGTTTTTCCGCTCCGTTCGCCTCTAGTTATCAGTTCTTTCTCTATAAAAACAAAATAGTCGTCATTTAGCATACGAAGCGGAATCATGCCTTCGATGCCATTTTCCAAAGTGACATAAATGCCGTACTCCGTAAGGCCGGAAATATTGCCGGGGAAGCATTCTCCGAGGAAGTTCTTCATGTACTGGCACTTTTTCAGCTTCATGCAATCCCGCTCCGCCTCATCTGCTCGCCTCTCGCGCAGGGAACTTTGCATGGCTACATCAGGTAAAATACGACTGTAGTGGGCGAAGCGCTTCTCATTTTCCTGAGAAAACAGATTCTCCTTAATGATTCTGTGAATCTGGAGGTCGGGATAACGCCTGATTGGAGAGGTGAAGTGGGTGTAATATTTGCTGGCAAGCCCGAAATGCTCTCCGCATTCCACGCTGTACTTTGCCTGTTTTAAGGAGCGGAGAATGAGATTACTGAGCATCATCTCTTCTTCCTTTCCCTTAATCGTCTCCAAAATTCCTTGTAAGGCTTTCGGGCGAATGCTGTCCGGGTCTTTCGCGCGTAGAAGAATGGAGAAATTCGATAGAATCCGCGAAAGCTCCTGCCATTTGTCAAAATCCGGTTTCTCATGCACACGGTAGAGGAAGGGAATATCCCTCCAGTAATATTCCTCCGCGACGGTCTCATTTGCCGCAAGCATGAAATCCTCGATGATTTTATGGGATTCTTCGCGGATCACGGAGCGAATTTCGGCAATCTGCCCTTTTTCATTGAAAATAATCTTGGACTCCGGAAAATCAAAGTCCAGCCCGCCACGCTCTACGCGCTTATGACGAAGCAGACGGGAAAGCTCCCTCATATGAAGAAGCAAATCCTTAAAGGGGAGATAGGAGGAGTAGTCTTCTGCATTGTCTTCTTTTCTCTTATCAATAGAAGTTTCGAAAGTCTCATTTTCTGTATCAATAGAAGTTTCGGAAGTCCCTTTTTTTCTATCGATAGAAGTCGTTATGGCTTCGTTTCCCTCCTCTAACACCGCCGTCACGCCCGTATAGCTCATTCTTTTATCGGAGCAAATGATTCCCGGGCAGATTTCATGGGAGAGTTGTTCCCCTTTTTCGTTATAGTCCATGATGCAGGAGAGTGTCAGACGATCCACACCCTCATGCAGGGAACAAATACCGTTGGAGAGCTCTCGCGGAAGCATGGGAATTACCCTGTCCGTTAGGTACACGGAGGTTCCGCGCTCCAGTGCCTCTAAATCGAGGGAAGAGCCCTCCTTTACATATTCCGTGACATCGGCAATATGCACGTAGAGTCGGTAAAGCTTCTTTTCCGGAAAATATTCCAGAGAAATCGCGTCATCGAGGTCTTTGGCATCTTCTCCGTCAATGGTAATGGTCGTGAGCGCGCGGAAATCTCTTCTTGCCTTGGAACTTAAGATAGACTCCGGCACTTCCATAGGAATCGCTGCAGCCTCGGCTTTTACCTCCTCCGGAAAGTCCTCGGGAAGAGAAAATGCACGAATTACGGAAAGGACATCCACGCCGGGCTCCGTACTTTTGCCGAGAACCTCCGTGACACCGCAGACGGGATAGGAGAGGAGGGGACCCTTCTTTCCGCGGGGAATAGGAGAACGCCCTCGGCTGCCCCTTCTTTCTTCCTTTTGCATCCCGCCGTAGGAGAGGATTTTTGCCATAACCTTATCTCCGGGAACAGCGCCCCCGCTCTTCCCCGGCTGAATATAGAAGGGAGAAGGGAGCTTTTGATTGTCTGGAAAGAGGAAGAGCCCTTCCCGCCTTTCCTTCACAAGTCCGAGCACCTCCGTTACGGCGCGTTTCATGACTTTTACGATTTTTCCCTCGGCACTGGAATCACCCTGCTTTTCCCTAGTGATAAGAATCTGCACGGTATCCCCGTCCATGGCATTTCCTTCCAATCCTTTCGGGATGTAAATGTCATCAAGCTCCTTTTCCGAGAGGCTCACAAAGCCGAAGCCTTTCTTTGCCTTGGAATAGACCCCCTTTAGAGTCCGCTCCTTCTCTACACTTCGCTTTTTTATGCCTCCATGCAGTGCAAGTTTTCTCTTATCGTGAAGTTCTTCAGGCGAAAAAAACTGCTCTGTATCCTGAACACGATGTTTTTCCTGCCCCTTCTCTTTACGACTTAAATCCGGAGTATCCTTCTGCTTATACTTTCCGGGGAAAGAGAGCAGTCCTTCCTCTGCCATCTCTTCTAAAAGAGCGGTAAAGTCTTTTTTCTCTTCTTTAGGAATGCCTAAAAAATGAATCAGCTCCTTCTCTTTCATTTTCGGGAGGGAAGGATCCTTTTCTATATCTACAATGATTTTCTTTAATTTTTCCTTTTGCTCTTCGCGCATAGTACTCCTTAGTTTGGGAAGCTCAAAAAGTAAATTTTTAAGCTTGAATAAAATGAGCTTCTCTTTTGAGAAGGTGCTTCCGCTTGGGATTACGGAATATTTACAGAATAGAAAAAGCCTGCAAAAACTTGCAGGCTTAAAAAACGGTGGAAAAGGGTCTTACCAAATAATATCCAAAAGTAAAGCAACCGCAAAAAAAGCGACTGTACCGAACTTGGTAAACTTTTCTAAGCTTCCCTCTACAGAACGACCTCTGTTTTTCTGCCAATAGGTGTCGGTAGAACCGGATAAAGCACCTAAACCGTCACTCTTTCCTTCCTGCATAAGGATAATGGCAGACAAGGCAACGCCTAAAATTACAAATAAAAGTACTAAAGCTATCTTTGCTATTCTCATGAAAACCACCCTTTTATGGAAATAAACTTGCAGACCAAGCTGCAGACTATAACCCATCTTTTGTCAATATCTACGGGAGTATAGCACAAGTATAATTTCGGTGCAAGAGCGGATTTTCGGAAATTTTGCAAGTTATAAAAAACATTCATCGTTGACAAATAAAAAAATATTTGGTTAACTCAAGTTGACCAAAGGAAAGAGGGCAACGTTTTGAATAACAGAATTGAGGAATATAGGAAACCTTTAGGTTTATCCCAACATAGATTAGGCAAAAAGGTCGGAATATCAAGGATAAGCATAAATAAAATAGAAACTGGAAAAACTAGTAGTTATTCTGAAGATCGATAGGTATGGCTATGAAGAACATTGTTTATATTTGTAAATGCTGTTTGGGAGTAAGCTTTGCATTAATTATTATATATCTAGTACAATTATGTTTATTTAGTAATTATATTGCAGAAGCATTAATTGCTAGGGCGTTGCCTTTGTCAATAACATTAGTAGCTATATCGATTCTATTTTTCGCTATAGGACATGAAAATAGAGAATAGATAGTCTTCGTTAAAGGTTATACAAAATATGAGTTAGGGTGATTTAAACCCTGACTCGTATTTTTTATATAACAATAAAACCTGCTATGAAAAGTCAATAAAAAAGCATTGCTTATAATAGGAAAAGGAGAAAGGATGAAAAAAATAGAGGTTGTAGCAGCAATTTTCAGGAAAGATAATAGCATTTTTGCTACGGAAAAAGGCTATGGCGAGTTTAAAGGCTATTGGGAGTTTCCCGGGGGGAAGGTTGAGCTGGGAGAAAGCTTGGAGGAAGCCTTAAGACGGGAAATTAGGGAAGAGCTGCAAGTGGAAATCCAAATAGAAGAAAAATTCACAAAGCTGGACTACGATTATCCGCATTTTCATCTCACGATGCACTGCTATTTTTGCTCCGTTTTATCGGGGGAAATCAAATTGGTGGAAGCAACAGACGGAAGATGGCTTACGAAGGAAGAGCTGAATACGGTGAACTGGCTTCCTGCGGATATTTCTCTTATTGAGGAGCTGAAAAAATGTCTTTAATTCCTTTACAGAAAAGAAAGTTCATGCTAATCTTTATTCGGAAATAACCGAATCGGAGGCGACCGAATAAAATGAAATTTATTGGAAGAGAGAAAGAAGTACAGAAAATCAAAGGCTTGTATCAGTCACATGGCATGGAAGTTCTTCTGTTATACGGACGAAGACGAATCGGAAAGAGCGAGTTGATGAAACATTCCATGCAGTACTTTGAAGGAAAAAAAATTTATTACGAATGCAAACAGACTTCTGAAATGAACAATGTAGAAAGCTTGGCGACTTTACTTTCGGAAGAGTTTGGCTATCCGAAGATGTCCTTTTCGGGCCTCGAGGAAGTGCTGGATTTTCTTTTTAAAAAGGCAACGGAGGAGAATATTCTTTTGATTTTGGATGAATATTCTTATCTTAGTGATGTGCTGAAGGGCATGGACAGTGTTTTGCAGGCACTGATTGATCAATATCGAAACCATAGTAAATTAAAATTGGCCTTGTGCGGTTCCTTTGTGGATACCATGCAGAAATTAATCGAGAAAGAGAATCCCTTATTCGGCCGTTTTGATTTGGTTCTAAAGCTAAAGCCCATGGATTACTATGATTCAGCACAGTTTTATTCCCATTTTTCCAATGAGGATAAGGTAAGGCTATACAGTGTTTTTGGAGGAATTCCTTATTATAATCGACTAATTCGCGAAGACAGGTCTGTAAAGGAGAATATTATAGAGTTGATTGCATCCCCCGGTGCAAGACTGGAAAATGAAGTCCTGATGTATCTTAAGTCGGAAATTGCGAAAATTGTGAATGCCAATGAAGTCTTTGAGGCTATGGCAAGAGGATCTTCCCGTTTTAACGATATTCTGTCTCAGTCTCATGTTTCCAGCGGTCCTACCTTAGTGGATGTGCTGGATAAGTTGATTCGTATGGAGCTTATTGAGAAGGCATCGCCTATCAATGATGAAAATAATCGAAAGAAATCAGGATATTATATCAGTGACCCCATGTCTTTGTTTTATTATCGATATATTTTCCGCTACAGCTCTCAGTTAAATGTGATGAATTCGGATATTTTCTATCAGAGATATATTCAGGATGACTTTGAAAATGCCTATGTGCCGAAGCGTTTTGAGACAATAGGAAAACAATTTTTAATCCGGCAGAACCGAGCAGGTTTAATAGAGGAGCCTTTTGAGAAAATAGGCAGATACTATTATGACATTCCGAAAGAACGGCGAAACGGAGAGTTCGATATAGTCACTTACGATCCAAAAGGCTATATCTTTTATGAAGTAAAGTTTCAAGATAAGCCTCTTAGCAAAGTGGAAATAGAAAAAGAGATAGCACAGGTAAAGGCGTGTGGACTCCAATGTTATCGTTATGGCTTCATTTCCAAAAGCGGGTTTGAAACTGTTTCCGAAAAAGACAAGCTTCTCCTTAGCTTGGATGATCTATTTACATAAATAGTTCAAATTATATCCAAATTTTGACACTTTGAATCTGAAAAATGAAATGACGAGAAAATCGCACAAAAAACCGCTTGCCAGAAATCAGCTCTATGCGCTATACTCGGAAAAGCACAAAAGTGCTTTTCTTTTTTGAGGAAATACTTTAACACATAAAAGCATAGACGCATAAAAGCGCAAAAGTATAAAAATGTAGATGCATAAACGTGTCAAAGCTTAAATGCGTAGATGTACAGAAGTGTCAAAGATTAAAACGATAAAAGTAAGAAGCGTTAAGGGCAATGCTACGAAAGAGAAAAGCATTGCAAGCATAGCCCTTAACAGACAAAAGAGAAAAGCTGTCTTTAGGAGGGGAAATGAATAGTCTATTAAATGGAATAGTTTTTGTGATCGAGAAGATGACCGCTTTACTCTGGGGGGATTTATTAAGGATTCCGCTACCCGGAGGAAGTACTTTGGGGCTTTCTCCTATGGTACTTTTGCTTATTCCGGCAGGTATTTATTATACGCTCCGAACAAAATTTCTTCCGATTCGTATGTTCAGGGAAATGCTTTCCGTGCTCATCGAGAAACCGGATGCAAAGATGCAGGGAGACTTGTCCAAGGGAAAGCTCTCCGGCCTTCAGACATTGATTGTTTCTACAGCAACGAGAGTCGGTATGGGAAACCTTGTGGGTGTTGTTGCGGCAATCTCCGGAGGTGGAGCAGGCGCGGTATTTTGGATGTGGATTACCGCGCTGATTGGTTCCTCGACCGCCTTTATCGAGGCTACACTGGCACAGCTCCATAAGAGGAAGGATCCGCTCTACGGCGGTTTCCGTGGAGGCCCCGCCTATTATATTCATGACTTTTTCTTTAAAAATAAGCCCGGCGAAAAGCTGGAAGAGGGAATTCCGAAGAAAAAAAGCATTATAGCGGTTTTGTTTGCTCTATCCGGCCTTATTTGCTGGGCGGGAATCAGTCAGGTTATCGGAAACTCCGTGTCCTCCGCCTTTGAAAATGCCTTTTCCATTAAGCCCCTTATTTCCAGTATTCTTCTGGTACTCATTGCCGCTGTGATTGTACTTCGTAAAAATGCGACAGCGCGTGTCTTGGATGTAATTGTGCCTGTGATGGCAGGACTCTATTTTGCCATGACCGTTTTTGTGATTCTTACCCATTTACCGGCACTCCCGCGTGTCTTCGAGCGGATTTTCTCGGAGGCTTTCGGGCTTAGACAGATTGTTTCCGGAGGTTTTGCGGCGGTGCTTATGAACGGTGTGAAAAGAGGCCTTTTCTCCAACGAGGCCGGCTCCGGATCGGCACCTTGCGCCGCAGCGGCAGCCGATACGGATCATCCTGTGAAAATGGGACTTTTCCAGGCAATAGGGGTCTTCATCGATACCATTGTTCTCTGCTCCTGTACCGCATTTATCATGTTACTGACCCCGGAAGGAATGATTAAGGACCTGCAGGGCATGGACATTTTACAAATGGCAATGAACTATCACTTCGGCGCCTTTGGAAAAATCTTTATTGCCGTGATTTTATGGCTTTTCAGCTTTTCCACCTTCCTCGGTATCCTCTTCTATGCGCGTTCCAATGTTTCCTATATTTTCGGGGACAATTGGGGCTCACAGACTGCCTATAAAGTTTTTGCGCTCATCATGCTCTTTGTGGGAGGACTTGCGCAGTATACCGTGGTTTGGGATTTGGGAGATGTAGGAATCGGCCTTATGACCATTTTCAACCTCCTTGTTATGTATCCTTTAAGTAAGGAGGCCTTGTCTTCGCTAAAGGACTTTGAGGAAAAGAGGAAAACGGCTTAAAACTTAAGTCGTTGTAAAAATAGAGTTAAAATGATATGATTCCCCTGTCAGTTTTATGATTGTGAATGGGAGGGAATTCGTATGAGTGAAGAGGAAAAGAAGGAGAATGAGTTGTTAAACAATTCTCCGGTAGAAGAGGGAGACAAGGAAACAGAGAGTTCTGTGACGGAAAACGTACAGGAAGAACCGATTATCCGAGTAGAAGCACCTCTTCCGAAGAGTGAAGCGAAGAGCATGGAGGCAACAGAGGAAAGTCTTTCGGATAAAGCGGAAGCGGTAGAAGAAGCTGTGTCTAATCAGCTTGAAGAGGTAAAGGAAGCGGTCTCCGATAAGGTTGAAGCTGCAGCGGAGAAGGCTGCGAACTCTGCAGAGACAGTTACGAACTCGGTAGAATCACTGGGAGAAAAGGCGGAAGAGCTGATTCACGAAAGCGCTGAGAAAGCGAAGGAAGCAGTTCCTGCGGCAGAAAAGACAGTAGAAGAGGCTGCGTCAAGTGCTTCGGCGACTGTTCATGAGGCAACACAGAAGCTGGAGGAAAAGACGGAGGAAAAGCTCTCTGCAGCAGATCGAATTAAGCAGAATGTGAATAAGTATAAGCCTGCACCGAAGACAAATGTACACGGCAGTGGCGGAGCAGAAGACAAAAGTGGAACCGGAAAGAGCCAGTCCGCTTTGATTGTGGGAATAGCGGTGGGAATTCTTCTTCTTGTGCTTGCTTTTGCGTACGCCTTATTTCCGAGACGTACGAAAATCAACTTGGATAAGTACATCAGTGTAAACTTCTCCGGATATGACGGATATGGAACAGCTGAAGTAAAGTTTGATGAGGAGAGTTTCCTAAAGGACTATAAGAAGAAAATCAAACTGAAAAAGAAAAAAGATATATTCACAAACGCTCTTTTAACAGAGTATAGTACCGAGGCCTACTTATATGACTATTTTATTTCCGGCAATTGGAGTCTTGACGGAGTAAACGGAGAATATAAGAATGGAGACAAGGTGCATCTTACTTGGAAGATCGACAAGGATGTAGTGGAAGAAGCCTTCAAGGTAAAGATTAAGGATGCCGGACAGGAATTCACCGTAAAAGATCTGGAAAAGATGGAGACCTTTGATGCTTTTGAGAACTTCAATATGGAGTTTACCGGTACAGCGCCTGACGGAAGGGCGGAGTGGAGAGCAAGCGGCATTATGGACGGTTCCAAGGGACTCTATTTCAAGGTCGATCCGGAATATGGACTTTCCAATGGGGATAAGGTTACCGTAAAGATAGAGCCTAAGGAGAATTTGACTAACTTTGTTCAAAAAACAGGTAAAGCTCCGAAGGAAATGGAGAAGGTTTTCACTGTGGACGGACTTCCCTCCTATATCGACTCTGCGAGTAAGATTGATGATACACTTCTTGCAAGTATGAAGAGCGAGGTGGAGGATATGATTAAGAGTAATATTGCAAAGGAAGGGGAGACAGTTCAGCTTCTTAGTGCAGAGTATCAGGGATATTACTTCTTAAACGCGAAGAGCAGTTCTTCTTACCTGAAAAATATCTTCTATCCTGTTTATAAAGTTACAATCCGGATTACGCTTTCCGATCAAAATTTTGTACAGGACTACAGCTTCTTTACCGCAGGTGCCTTTAAGAACATTATGGAAGAAGGCAAGGATGGTAAGGTAACTGTGGATGTAAATGAGATGAACACCGTTTATCATAGCTTTGTCATTGATACCGGTGTAGGAAACTGGTTCACAACCAAGTATTATCTGGACGGCTTTGAAACGCTGGAAAGCTTGAGAAACGAGTGTGTAACCAAGAATCTTGCCGACTTTAAGGCGGAAGAGAAGATTTCCGAGAATACAACTGCAGAACAGACAGAGGAAGCACCCGCAGAAACAACTGCGGCAGAAACTACGGAAACGGAAACGACAAGCAATTCATAAGGCTTTTGTACAGCATGAATAAATGAGGTAGCGTGTGCCTTGCAAGCGCTACCTGTCTAAAAATTGGAGTTGTAAAAAATCAAAATAATTTTCTAAGCAATATAGGTCTGAACTTGGGGCACGCTCTCACTAGCTTCGCCTGACTGAGCAGTGGTTTTGTTAACCACTGCTCACTTTGCTTCGCAAAGCAAATTCCTTCGGAAGTTGGTCTCGTACAGGACAACTTTTCTGATGAAAAGTTTGTCCTTACGTAACGGATACTAAGCGAAAAACTGCGTTTCTCTTGTTTTTCGCAAGTACCGACGGGCTCAGACTACCCTCGCATTCAGACCTATATTGCAAAGAATTCCTTTATTATTTTGATTTTTTACAGCCTTTATTTTTCTGTACAACGATTAGGGAGGATCATTGAAATGCCGGAAGACTTTTGCTTTAAAAAGAACTTGAAAATATTATCCGGATAAGGTATATTGGAGAGCGTTGCGGGATGTAGCGCAGGTGGTAGCGCGCTTGACTGGGGGTCAAGAGGCCGCAGGTTCAAGTCCTGTCATTCCGAGAAAAACTCTTCCGTTTGGAGGGGTTTTTTGGTTTTTAGCAGTTGTTTTTTGCAAAGAGAACACTATTTGTTTCATAACGATGTTGTATGAAGATACATGACAGTTGTTTTTTCACTCTTGATAGTCTGTCCTTACGCCTTGCCCGCGGTTAAAAAGATTCCGGCTGCATTGTACCATTGGAATTGTTTTTCCTTGCAATAGGCGGAAATCTCTTTGGAAAGCTTCGCATCCGCCATGTATTCCAGGATGTAGACGGAGAGGCCTGCTGACTTTGCTTTTTCAAGATAGTCCTGATAATAGGAACGAGTGTCCGGGTCCTGCTCGGAAGAAGTATCGGTATCAAAATTGTAGGAGGTAAAAACATCTTCCTGGTTTACACCCTGAAAGAGAAGTCTTGAAGAATCTTCCTCCAAAGCTCGGCTGACAAAGGAATCTCCACCGTTTAAAATGATTGGCATCTTGTATTTTTGTAAATTGTTTAATACAGTATGTAAGCCCTGATAGATTTCATCTTTCGGAAATTGATAGTAGACGTCGAAATTATCGAGGAAGAAGCCGTCAAAGCCGAGCTCGGCGATTTCTTCGGCGACATTTTCCGTAATATAATTCTGCCATTCTTGATTCGATACATCGATCCATGCCTCGTCCTCCCAATTTTCGTAGGGAGCGAGGGAGAGTGCTTTGAAGCGGGAGTATTCCGGGGCATAATTTTCCAAAGCGCCGACATTGATATAGGCATAGGCTTTTGTCCCGGCACGATGCAGGTACAGAAGATTTTCTTTTGTGAAGCTCCCGGGAGAAAGTACAACCGTCTTATATTGAGAGAGAAATACAAGTTGGTCGGTTTCTTTGTCGTCCGAATGGAGTCCCTCTTCCGCGCCATCGGGAGTCATGGATAATCCGAGGAAAACACCATAATTCTCTTTTTTTCTTGGATAAGATACAAGGAATAGGAGGGCAAGGAGAAGAAATAGGAGCGGAGCAAGAAGCTTGAAGGGGGATTGTTTAAACCATCTCATGATAAAAGTCCTTTCGTAATGCATAAGTATTTTCCGGGAACGGGGTAAAGTTTTTTCCGTGTAAGCATATAATAACTTATATAGTATAGCTACAATTTTTAGAAAACACAGGATTCTTACCTTAGATTTTTTGCTGTTCTTGCCGAAATATATAGGACTTTTACTATTTAAGAAACATAAGCTGAGAAAAAGTTTTACAATGAAGCATTTTAATTCAAAGGAGAAGAGAATGAAGAAAAAAAGCTGTATTATTTTGGCCGCTGCCATGGTACTGATGATGAGTTTCAGTGCATTTGCCGGAGTATGGAAGAATGATGCAAAGGGTTGGTGGTATGAAAATGCGGACGGGAGCTACCTTAGGAACGGATGGAACTGGGTAGACGGAAACAATGACGGTGTTTCCGAGTCCTATTATTTTCAAAATGACGGTTACCTTGTGACAAATACCACGGTAGAAGGCTATCAGGTGAATAGCGACGGTGCCTGGGTGGTAAACGGTGCTGTACAGACTAAAGGAGCTGCCGTGCTGGGCGCACAGGTAAATGACAGCGTTTTTTCCCGTTCCGGATCAAAGAAGGGTTTGGCAACCAGAGATACGCTTTTCAATGCTACTTCCGTAAAGGATTTAGGGGTTAAGCACATCATTTATAATTTTACCAATTATGAGCAGAACTTTATGACGAATTTCCGAGATACCAAGGCACAGGGAGTAAGTGTGACCGCCATTATCCTGAATACCCCGAGAAACAATCCGGAGCCGCAGTCCCTTCCGGCAGGAATCAGCGGACAGGAGGCCAACTACTACGGTTTTAATGTGGCAAGTCAGGAAGGCATCGATGCGACAACTCGTTTAGCCAATCGCTTTGCTTCCCTCTACAAGGATTCCATTGATAACTGGGTCATCGGAAATGAAGTCAATTATCCGAATGCATGGAACTTTACACCGCATAACGGAATTGCGAACTATGCAGACCAGTATGCGACAGCTTTCCGTATCTGGTACAATGCAATTAAACAGAATAACCCTTCTGCCAATGTCTATATTCCGTTTGATTATGTATGGACCGAGCATTCCCCTGCAGCGGGATATTACAAGGCAAAAGATCTTCTGCAGCTCTTAAATGAAAGGCTAAGAGATACCGATTACGGCATTGCATGGCATCCTTATCCGGAAGGACTTGCCGATCCGAACTTTGAGGATGACGGAAAGGCTGTAAACAACGAGAACTCTCCCATTATCAATATGAAAAATATCAATGTCTTAACCGACTATCTGCAAAGAGCGGAGTACCTGTCCCCGAGCGGAAAGGTAAGACACCTGATTCTTTCCGAACAGGGCTTTAACGCAACAAACGAAGATATTCAGGCAGACCAGATTGCCAAAGCATACAATATTGCAAAGAACAATCCTTATATTGAGGCGTTCTTCTTAGCGAGAGAGTATGACCAGCCGGGTGAGATGCACAATGTAAACGGCGCACTGCAGGAGATGCACTTCGGTTTAAAGGAGGCCTATGAGAGAGGCGGAAGACCGAGAAAGGCCTATTCCGTGTATAAGGGATTGCAGTAAGGCATAGCAGCAAGACATAGCAGCAAGACATAGTAGAGAGGATAGAAAGAAAAAGACCAATCGGTATAGAACCATAGTTCTTACCGACCGGTCTTTTTTATTCATGAGTATCACTCTCGTAGCGTGTAATATCTTATTCATAACGAGTATCGTGCGATATCTTGTTTATTTCCAAATTCCAGAAGGCCCGCAGTAATACCGGCTTTCAGATATCGCAGAATAAATTGAATGAACTCCTCTCTCTTGTAAGAGATTTCTTTTTGAAAATAAAGAACAAGGAGGCGCCAGATATCGCTTATGAAAAGCTCCGTAAGAATCTGCAACTCCTTTTCCGAAACCACAACGTCGGTTTCCAGGATGCCGATTTTCATGGCCCAAGCTACAAGTTGTTCCAATTCACGGTATAGGACACGTTCAAGAGTGGCTCTTCCTACGGAATCTTTGATGCAGTTCAAGAGATGTCGATGCTTTTCTATGGAGTTCAACACATCGTTAAGAGCATTTTCATAATCCCGATTGTTCTGGATTTCCGAAACAAGCTTATTGCATTCTCTACTGATTACCCATTCCAAAAGACCGTAGATATCCGGAAAATAATAATAAAAGGTTTTTCGATTGACCCCTGCCTTTTCGATGATTTCTTTTACGGTGATTTTATCCAGTGCCTTTTCTTCCATTGCCGTGATTAGGGCAGTGGCCAGCTTTTCCTTGGTTATTTCACGAAGTTCACAATTTTTCACAATTTACCCCACATTTGTCCGGTATTGTCCGTTTTCTTTCTTTTTCAAGCTGATATTATACTACTCGTTGCCTTTAGTTTAAAGAAAATGAGATGGGCTGAAGAGTCAAAATAGAAGACGTAGAGGTATCCAGCACAGGATAGTGCAAGAAGAAAAAATACCAGACAGGCATAAGAAAAAGCGAAAATGGAGTGGGTGCGGAATAAAATGAACGCAAGTGGAGAAAGGGAGGATGAAGATGAAAAAGAATGCGATGAACAGAAATACAGAAATGAAGATAGAAATAAATAAAGAAACAAAAGATGCAAAAAGAAAACTCGGTAAAAAAGAGAGACTTATAAAGGGCGTTGCTATTGCCTTAGTGCTATCGCAGGTGCTCCTGCTCCCGATGACAGCTCTTGCCTCCGAAGACTATCCTCGCTATCACGAAAACTATTATGCCCTCTTAAGTGCTACGGGAGAGCTAAAGCAGAGTTCGGTAGTTAGGCAGTATGAGGCAAGGGGAATGCAGACCGTTACGGATTACGGAAAATACAGCAGTATTAAAAACTTAAGTAACGGCGTGGATGCGGAGTCGGATGGAGAACGCCATGTCTTTCACTTTCCAAACGGAGCACCGGAGACTTTATATATCGAGGGGGAGACAAGCGAGCCTTTCGCCATTCTTCCTTGGAAAATAGCGATTACTTACGAGTTAAACGGCTTGGAAGTGGACCCCTCCGTGCTTGCAGGCGAAAAGGGCCTCGTAAAAATTCATGTTGATTTTACAAGAAATCCGGATGCACAGGACTATGCCAAGAAAAACTATGTGCTGATTGCCAGAGCAAACTTCTCCATGGAGGATATCCTTTCTTTAAAGGCGGAGAAGGCGGAAGTTGTAACCCTCGGAGAGAAAAAGGAAGTGATGTTTGTCCTTCTTCCGGGAGAGGAAGACAGCTTTGATATCGAGGTGGGAAGCAATTCCTTCAGCTTTGATGGCCTGCAGTTTCAGATGATGCCGCTTCGTTCCGCTCAGGTGGAAAAAATCAAAGACATACAGGATTCGAAGAAGGAAGTGGAGGACTCCTATCATGCTTTGAAAGATGCCGGAAATGATCTTCTTTCGAACATGGAGTCTTCCCGAAAATCCCTTCGTGACATGGAAAAGAGTCTGCATGATGCAAATGCTTCTGTGAAATCCATACAGGAGGAAGGAAGAGCATTTCAAGAGGAAAGAGATAAGAGTTACGATTCCTTGGACAAACTTACGGAGAGCTTAACACCCGTAAACGGAAACCTCAGTGACTTAACAGCCACAATTGGAGACACCAAGAAGAATATTGACGGGAGAAAAGACAGCATCAATCGGATACAGAACAGCTTAAGAGACCTGGAAGAATCTCTTACAGAGCTTCGATCCGATGTGCCGAATACCGCGAAAATCGAGGAAGCAAAAGGAACAGTCAATGCTTTAAACGGCATGCTGGACAGTTCGAGACAGGCAACGACAGCGGAAGTGATTAGTGCTTTAGACCAAAAGCTTCAGGGAAATCCCTTGCATGATACCATTATGAACCTCCTGCAGGGCTATTCCGGGCTTTCCGAGAAGGAAGAAGCCACGAAAAAGCAGCTTCGTACCTTACTTTCCGATAAAATTACTCCTCAACTTGACGCCCTTTCTTCCGATACGCGTTCCGGAATGACTACGGGGATAGACGGACTTTCCACCTTGGAAGATAGCTTGGAAGAAGTGAAGACTCTGCAGTCGGATCTGACAAAAGCGGCAACTACGGCGGAGGAACTTGGAAAGAATGCCAATGTTTTGCTGGAAAACAGCCAAATTGCGATGCAGGACCTTACAGGAGGGCTTCGCAGCCAAGACTCATACTTGAGAGGAAAGAGAGAGGAGACTTACAAAAATCTGGAAAGGAACCTCGATTCTGCAAGCTCTGCAGTGCGACAAGGGGAAGCGGCACTCGGTTCCACAAAGAGCATGCAGACAGCGAAGGACACGATGGAGGATCTCGTTGAGAGTAAGTGGGAAGAAAATACGGGAGAAAAGACAAATCTTTTTGAGATGGACCCGGACAGAGCGCCGGAGTCTCTGGTTTCCGGGGAAAATGAGAATATTGTCGATGTTGCCGTAACGCTTCGTACAGAGGAAATCAAGGTGGATAAATCCAAGGAAAAAACGGAGGAATCGAAGGAAGAATCCGGTGTTTGGGAAAAAATAGCGGCGGTATTTGCAAAAATGTTTTCCGGACTCGGAAAGCTCTTTAAAGGAGGGAAGTAAATGTCCTTTAGTGAAAAATGTGCAAATTTTATCGTGAAAAAGAGAGAAAAAATCGGTCTTGGATTTTTGTTGATGCTCATCGTTTCTTTGTTTCTCTCCTTTTTTGTGGAAATCAATTATGACTTAAGTAAATATCTTCCGGACTGGTCTTTGACACAGCAGGGAATACACAAGATGGAAGATACCTTCGGCTATCCGGGAACAGCACGTGTTATGATAAAAAATGTCACAATGGGAGAAGCTCTAGATTATAAAAATCAGATTGAAGAGATAGACGGAGTGGATCGTGTGAGTTTTGACACCGGGGAAAACGGTGCCTTTGCGCCGAACTATATGGAGGGAAAGACGGAGGACCTGGATTATAAGGACGGAAATGCTCTTTTTCATATCGTTTTTGTCAAGGGGGACAGTGACTTGGAGACAAAGGCCGCCGTACAGGAAATAGAGAATTTGCTGGGAGATAAGGCGGTCTATGCGGGACTTGCGGTACAAAGTAAGACCGTGGAAGAACAGGTAAGTGGGCAAATGGGCTTTATCCTCGGACTGGGAATTAGCTTCATTTTCCTGATTCTTCTTCTTATGACCAATTCCTATGGGGAACCGATTCTCTTCCTGCTGACTATCCTCGTTGCGGTAGGATTAAACAGAGGGACCAACGTCTTTCTCGGAAAAGTTTCCTTTATCACGAACAATGTGGCGGCAATTTTACAGATTGCCGTATCCATGGACTATGCCATTTTCCTCCTGCACTCCTTTGAACTTGGTCTTTCCAAGGGAATGGAGAAGGAAAAAGCCTTAAGCTTTGCGGTGGGGAAGTCATTAAATACCATTTTGGCTTCTTCTCTTACAACGGTCGGCGGTTTCCTTGCCCTGTGCGCAATGCAGTTCGGAATCGGTATGGACATGGGACTTGTACTGGCTAAGGGTGTCGTTTTAAGCCTTCTTACGGTTATCTTTTTTATGCCGGCGCTTCTTCTTAGGATGTGGAACTTTGTGGAGAAGACAAGACACAAGTCATTTCTCCCTTCCTTTCACAGCCTTTCGAATCTTGCCTACCATGTAAGCCCTCTGGTTTTAGCGTTAACGCTTCTTTTGGCGTTTCCCCTAAATATTATGCAGGGTATGAATCACTTCCGCTTCAGTAGTTCTGCGGTAGTTATGGGTGAGGGAACGAAGATTTCCGAAATGGCGGAGGAGATAGACTCTGTCTTTGGAGAAGAAAATCTTCTCATTGCGATTTATCCTTCCGGAAGAAACGATATGGAATCGGCTCTGGGAGGAACACTCAAGTCTCTTCCCTTTGTGAAGTCCGTGCAATCCTTAAGTGCGGCTCTTCCGGAGGGCGTTCCGGAGTTTATGACGCCGAAGTCCTCGCTTGATCTTGTGCGAAAGGACGGGTACAGTCGCATGGTCATCACCTTAAACCTTCCGGGAGAAAGTGAAGCCTCCTACAAGGCGGCGAATACGGTACGGCAGATTTTAAAAGACTATACGGGATCGGACAGCTATTTGGTAGGAGATACGACAGCTACGATGGATATGGAAAATATTCTCCGCGCCGATAATGCCCGGGTAAATACCATTTCGCTTATCATCATTTTCCTTGTCGTGATGCTCTCCTTTAAGTCGGCACTTTATGCTTTTGTTGCCATGGTTCCTATAGAAATGGCAATTATGACCAATATGTCTTTTTCTTATTTGGAAGGCAGTCAAATGATTTTCATCGGCTTTGTAGTGGTGTCCAGTATTCAGCTTGGCGCAACGGTGGACTATGCCATTTTGGCCCTGGACCACTTTAAAGAGGAGAGGGAAAAGAAGGAAAGAAAAGAAGCGATTTCCGCAGCAATTCGGAAGAGCCTCTCTTCCCTCCTCGTTTCCGGCTCTATTCTCACCGTAGTGGGCTATGTCATTTACTTTATTTCTTCCGTGCCGGCAATCGGACAACTTGGAAAGCTGATAGGAAGAGGGGCGCTTTGCTCTCTCTTCTATGTGGTATTTCTCCTTCCGGGACTCCTTCGCGTGCTGGACAAGGCTTTGATGCGAAAGGAAAAAATAAAGAAGAAAATAAAAACTGTAAAATCATAAAATAATGTAATTATTCACATAAAAGGGGCTGTAAAAAAATCAAAATAATAAAGGGATTCTTTGCAATATAGGTCTGAATGCGGGGTAGTCTGAGCCCGTCGGTACTTGCGAAAAACAAGAGAAACGCAGTTTTTCGCTTAGTATCCGTTACGAGGCGAAGCTAGCGAGAGCGTGCCCAAGTTCAGATCTATATTGCTTTAGAAAATTATTTTAATTTTTACAGCCCCTTTTATTTCCTTTTTTAAAAATAGGCTTAAGTAAATAAAAAATATGACGATAAACCAATAGAATTCTAATTCTTAACAAGTCTGACAGTAATATCTGCAATGTCTTTTTTACAATGGAGGACGATCTGTATTGCCTGCGGAATCTTGTTTAAAATACCATAGTTAGTCGAATTTGGAGAAGAAGTATTATGCATTTATCGTTGAAAAAAAGAATTATCTTATTTTTTTTGCTGGCAATGATGCTCATAGTAGCTTTTTTTGCGTCCTATTTTTACCATTCGACAAGAAAGATGCTTTCGGATTCCGAGCATAATCTGGAGTTGATTGTCAGCAATTCTATCACACAGGATATTCAAGACAATCTGGATTATACGGAAGCGAATGTTCGGGCAGTTGTGGAAAATGAAAAGGTACAGGAGCTTTTTGCCAATCGGGACAGAAACGGTTTATATGAGTACCTGCGTCCCTCTTATGAAAGTATGAAAGAAGAGTTTCCCCAGGCGCATTTTCACCTTCCGGATTCTACCTCCTTTCTTAGAATGAATAAACCGGAAAAGTTTGGAGACAGTTTGAAAAGCTTTCGATTTACAGTAAATGAAGCCAACAGCTCTAAAAAGACGGTAAAGGGAATCGAGAGTGGTGTTTCGGGATTCGGTTTTCGAGTAGTTATGCCCGTATTTTACAAAGGGGTACACTTGGGAAGCTTTGAGTTCGGGCGGGAAATGGAACACAGCTTTTTGGAAACTTTAAAGCAATCTTATAATGGAGACTTCAGCTTATACAAATTGGACGAAGAGGGATGTAAATTTGTATCTTCCACAGCTTCGGATGAGCCGGTAGACTTTCTTTTCCCGGAAAAGCTGAAAGAAATACAAAACGGAAACTCCATCTTCCTGACCTCGGACGACAAAAGTTATAATTACTACATTTTGCCCCTAAAGTCCTTTGACGGAAAGACTTTGGGATTTTTACAGTTTACAGAGGATAGAAGCGCGGTGGTAGAACAGGAAAAGAAGCTTATACACAGTCTTTTCGTGGTTGTCCTCATTATGCTTGCTGTTGTTCCGATTTTTGCAACGCTGTTTTTAACGATTGCCTTTCGACCGCTTCATACTTTGGTTAGAGACGCGGAAGTGATTGCCCAAGGAGACTTTACCAAAAACTTTGTAACGAATAGAAAAGACGAAATCGGCTTAATCAGTAAATCTTTGAATCACATCTCCGTCGGGCTAAGAGAGATGTTTCACGTAATTGGAGATACATCCTCGAATGTAATCAATGCTTCGGAAGAAATATCCGCTTCAGGCCAGGAAATGACTGCCTCGAACGAAGAGGTTTACCGAAATGTTCATGAAGTCAGTGAGATTGCGGCGGAGCAGCTGGCATCCGTGGATTCCGCGAAGGAGAGTGTTCAGTTTATGGTGGAGCGGATCTTCGAGCTGAATGAGAGTGTAAAAACAATTAACGCTTCCATGGATAGTGTCATCAATTCGACCAATGAAGGAACCGATGCCTCCGCACGGATTGAAGAAAAGATTTTGGATCTGCAGGAGACTTCCGAAAGAAACAATAGTAAGATAGAAAAATTAAGTGCAGGTTCGGTAAAAATCGAAGAAATCGTCCGAACCATACGGCGTATTGCCGAGGAAACCAATATCTTGGCGCTTAACGCTTCTATTGAAGCGGCTCGTGCCGGAGAAGCGGGAAGAGGCCTTGCTGTTGTAGCAAGTGAAGTTAGTAGATTGGCGGATCAATCCAAGATTGCCACAAACTCCATCGCCGTCCTGATTCGGGAAGTTCGCGAAAACATTGAAAGCGTAGTGTCTTCTTCCGTGGAAAATAATGAAAAGCTGGATGAAGGAGTTTTGGTTGTGCAGGAGTCCAAAGCAACTTTTGCTTCCATCAGCACGGAGGTGCAGACCATTGTGAAACAGGTTACGGACATCACGGAAAAAGTGAGCCGTATTCATGAGAAGATTGACATCTTACTGAGCGGATTTCAGGAAATCGTCGAGAAATCAGACAATACGATGATTCATATTGACAGCGTAAAAGAAATATCGGAGGCGCAGAAAACGGCTATGGATGAAATAGGACATTCCACTATGGCTTTGGAAAGTATGTCGGCGGAGCTCAAGGAAGCTGTATCGAAATTTAAGTACTAGAGAAATAAAGGATTGTAAAATGATTAGCTCGCATAATTGGTTTTCATGATGTACAGCTCCCAAAAGAAATACCGAGGTGAAAAGAAAAAGTTTGGGAAGAGAAAAGGGGACATGCAATATCCGCTTTTCTCTTTTTTTAATGAAGCACTTACGGAATGTGTAATGTCTTGTTTTTTTACAATGAGTATGAAGAGGAAGCAAGAATGTCTGTTTTAGGGAGACTATCGTTTGGATTGCCCTGAGAAAGAAAATATTTTATAATACTATTCTTTGAATATGGATATAGTTTACAGAAGTTGCGATAACAATAAGATTATAGAGGAAATAAAAGATGTGGTTGATAGCAGGACTCGGCAATCCGGAAAGAAAATATGACGGTACGAGACACAATGCCGGCTTTGCGGCGATAGATGCCCTTTTGGACGAACTGGGTGGAAAAGGACTGGAAAGCACGAAATTTCACGGCGCCTTTACGAAATTACGAATCGGAGCGGAGGAAGTGATTATTTTAAAGCCCCTCACCTATATGAACCTTTCCGGAGACAGTATTGCCCCTATGGCAAACTTCTACAAGATTCCTGCAGAGCAGGTTCTTGTGATTTCTGATGAAATAAGCCTCTCTCCGGGGAGTATTCGCATCCGGAAAAAAGGCTCGGCAGGGGGACATAACGGCCTAAAAAGCATCATTGCAAGACTAGGAACGGAGGACTTCCCGCGGATTCGTCTGGGAGTAGGGGATAAGGATGAAAACCGGGATTTGGCAGCCCATGTCCTCGGACATTTCTCTAAGGAAGAGGAGAAACGGATGGAAGAGGCTTATGCGGAGGTGGCCAAGGCCTGCATCTGTACCGTTACGGAGGGG
Organism: Oribacterium parvum ACB1; assembly: GCF_000238055.2. Lineage (GTDB taxonomy): Bacteria > Bacillota > Clostridia > Lachnospirales > Lachnospiraceae > Oribacterium > Oribacterium parvum. The sequence goes on along the minus strand of NZ_KE148312.1, from coordinate 547,208 downwards.
ATTGAAAAGGCCATGAACCTCTATAATAAAAAAATATAAATTGTTACAATATTGTATTAAAAAACAATGGAAATCTTGTTCATATTTTGCGAGTATTGAAACAGGGGCACGCTCTCGCTAACTTCGCCACGTAGTAGTACTAAGCTTCAAGCTTCGCAATGCTCGCTTTCAGCAAGTACTAACGGGCTCAGATTACCCCTTATTCCAATACCCGCAAAACTATGAAGAATTAGAAAGTTTCATGGATTTATTTATGCCCATGTCGAATCAATTTGTATTTTTTTATTAATAATCCTATTGCCAGAAAAAAGTATGAGCGAGAGCGTCTTTATGAAAGAGGATATAGGAGACGTTTCAGATCCAATTTTTTGAATTAGAGGTTCATAGTGCTAAACAATAATGAGGTCAACAAGGGAGAATCCGTATATACGAATCCGGTTGAGGAAACTTTGCTTTTTCAGTCCATGCGTGAAAGGCTGGACTTGGGAGGGCAAGTTTTTTATGCCGGAATAGTAGATAGTCTTAAACCGCTTCTTGCACTTCCTTTTGCAAAGAACTGGGCACTTTATCTTTGCAAAAACGAGGAGAGGGCGAAGGAGGTTTTGCAGGATTGTAAGGCTTTTTCGGAAAATGCCTATTATTATCCTCCGAAGGATTATCTGTTCTACAAGGCGGATACAAGGGGACATTATATCTTAAGGGAAAGGGGAGAGTGTCTCCGTCACCTCTTGGAAGAGGAAAGCGGGATTGTAGTGACCACCTTCTCTTCCCTCATGGAGAAAATGGAAGGAAAAAATGCCTTTCAAGTATCTCTTTTTACTGTGAAGATCGGGATGCATATCGAGCTTTCCGACTTGCAGGAAAAACTCTCGCAGATGGGGTACAAGAGAGTTGAGCAGATTGAGATGCGAGGGGAGTATTCTATTCGCGGAGGTATCGTGGATATCTTCTCCAACCAGATGGAAGATCCGGTTCGTATTGAGTTTTTCGGGGAAGAGGTAGACAGCATTCGTCACTTTTCTTTGGAGAGCCAGCGCTCTCTTTGGCAAATAGAAGAAGCAAAGCTCTACCCTGCAGGGGAGAGGGGCTTTTCTTCTTCTCTTAAGGCATTTTCCCTTTTGGATTATTTTCCGAAAGACGCAGTCGTTTTTCTGGATGAGCCGGCAAGGCTTTTGGAAGAGGCAGAGCGGGTAGAAGCGGAGTTTTTAAATTTTTTTGAAGCGAATACGGAGGAGGAAGAAAAGGTAGAGCTTTTTTCTCCGCAAACGCTCCTCACGGAAATTGGAGAAAGAGCCTTTGCTGCCTTCTCCACGCTCGGGACGGGACTCGATTCCTTAGTCGATGTAGCGGATGCCCGGAAATTTACAGAAAAAAGCGTAAGCAGTAAGGAAATTCCTTCTTATGGAAAACAGCCCGGTCTTTTTCAGGAGGATGTGAAACGACTTTTTAAGGAGAAATACAGGATTCTTCTCTATTCTCCCTCTGTGCTCCGTGCCTCCCGTCTTGCGGAACAGCTTCGAGAAGAAGGGATTTCCGCATACTGCCCCGATGAATTCAGCCTCCCTAAAGAGGGGGAGAAGAGTATACAGGTTTGTACAGGCTTTCTCCGGCATGGCTTTTCTCTTGAAGAAGAAAGGCTCTTTGTCCTTACGGAAGCGGAACTTTTCGGGCAGAGCCTTAGCCTAAAAAAGAAGAAAAAGAAAAAGAAGGTTGAAGGCGTGCGCATCGGTTCCTTGACGGAAATCGAAAAAGGCGACTATGTGGTGCACGAAAGCCACGGAATCGGTATTTATCAAGGAATAGAGCGTATCACAACAGACGGCGTGAGCAAGGATTTTATCAAGATTCTCTACGGAGACGGGGGAAATCTCTATTTACCTGTAACGAAGCTGGACGGCATAGAGAAGTATGCGGGAAAAGAGGCAAAAGTACCGAAGCTGAACCGCTTAAACGGCACGGAATGGCAGAAAACAAAGGCAAAAGTGCAGGGGGCGGTAAAGGAAATCGCAAGAGAGCTTTTAAGGCTATACGCGAAACGCCAAAACGAGGAAGGCTATGCCTTTTCTGAGGACACGGTATGGCAAAAGGAATTCGAGGAAGCCTTCCCCTATGAAGAGACGGGAGATCAGATTTTAGCCATTGAAGCCACGAAGGAAGACATGGAAAGCAGAAAAATCATGGATCGTCTGGTTTGTGGAGATGTGGGCTACGGAAAGACGGAGATTGCTCTTAGAGCCGCTTTTAAGGCGGTACAGGACTCGAAGCAGGTAGCTTACCTTTGCCCGACAACCATCCTTGCCCAGCAGATTTACAATAACTTCACGGAAAGAATGAAGGGCTTTCCGGTGGAGACTCGTCTCCTCTCCCGTTTTCAAAGCGGAAAGGAGCTGAAGAAGAGCCTCGAAGAGCTTTCTCACGGTAGAGCGGATATTGCGATAGGCACACACCGTCTTCTTTCGAAGGATGTACATTTTAAAAACCTGGGACTTCTCATTGTGGATGAGGAGCAACGCTTTGGCGTATCGGATAAGGAGCGGATTAAATCTTTAAAGGAAAATGTGGATGTTCTGACCCTTTCTGCAACTCCTATTCCTAGAACCCTCCATATGTCCTTAGTGGGAATTCGTGACCTTTCCGTCTTGGAAGAGCCGCCCCTTGACCGTCTGCCGATTCAAACCTATGTCATGGAGGAAAATGAAGCCTCCGTCCGGGAAGCGATAGAGCGGGAGCTTAGGCGAGACGGACAGGTTTACTATGTGCATAACAGGGTAAAGAGCATAGCGGATACGGCAATGCGCGTGCAGCATCTTGTTCCCTATGCAAGAGTTGCCTATGCTCATGGGCAGATGGGAGAGCGGGAACTTGAGAAAATCATGCTTTCCTTTATTTCCGGAGAAATTGATGTTCTGGTTTCCACAACCATTATTGAAACGGGGCTCGACATTCCAAACGCAAATACTTTGATCATTCAGGATGCGGATAAAATGGGACTTTCTCAGCTCTATCAGATTCGCGGGCGTGTAGGACGCTCGAGTCGTATTTCCTATGCATTTCTTCTGTATAAAAAGGGAAAAAGTCTTACGGAGGAATCGGAAAAGCGCTTAAAAGCCATCCGAGAATTTACGGAGTTGGGATCGGGAATTCGAATTGCCCTTAGGGATTTGGAGATTCGCGGTGCGGGAAATGTGCTCGGTGCAGAACAGCACGGACACATGGAGGCGGTGGGCTATGAGCTCTATACCAAGCTTCTTCGCCATGCAGTTTTATTGGAAAAGGGAGAAAAGACAGAGGAGGAAAGCATAGAGTGTCAGATTGATGTTGATCTCGATGCCTATATTCCGGAAAGCTATATTCCAAATGAAGAGCAGAAGCTTGAAGCTTATCAGAAGATTTCCACTATCGGAAGTGATGAGGAGGAAATAGATTTAAAGGATGAGCTGATAGACCGTTACGGGGATTTGCCGGATATGGTGGAAAATCTCTTCCGTGTAGCGATGTTAAAGCTTTCCCTCAGTAAGATCGGTGTTTTGGAATGTAAGATTAAGAGGGGTGAAATTCTGTTACAGTTTTCACCGAAAGCAAAATTGGATACCGCAAAAATTCCCGCTCTTGTACAGGATTCCAATGGGGAACTTCGTTTTCAAAATGGAGAAAAGCCTGCTCTTTTATATAAAAAGAAAAATCAAAGGGAGCTTCCGAATATTCGGGAAACAATGGATAAGGCAGGGGAAATCGCAACATTGCTTTCTCTTTGAACGTACTGACAGACAGTTCTCTTTACGCATGATAGCTTGCTGAGTTTGTACTTATTTGTCCGCTAAACAGACTTATTTTCATTTTTTAAGATAAAATTACCTTTTTTTACTTAAAAAACACAGGAAATCGGCATGAAATGTGCATGGTTCATTGACAGGAGAAAGTGGGAAAGCTATAATGCAGTCGTATAAGGGCGTTCGTCCCTATTATGAGCTGAACTATTCCTAGTTTCCGCTCCTTAACAAGAAGAGTCTGCGAGCTTTTGCAGTACTCGCAAACGAGATATCGCACGCTTTGCGAATGATACTCGTTATAAATTATAATACGCCGCCTGAGGCGGCAATCATGGAGGAAAAAAAATGAACAAGAATGAGTTGGTTTCCGCTGTAGCTAAGCAGGCAGAATTATCCAAGAAGGATGCAGGACTTGCAGTAGAGGCAGTATTTGAGGCTATTGCAGGTGCTCTTGAGAAGGGTGACAAGGTTCAGCTGATTGGCTTCGGAACATTTGATGTTTCTGAGAGAGCTGCAAGAGAAGGACACAATCCAAGAACCGGTGAGTCCATGAAGATTGCTGCTTCCAAGGCTCCGAGATTCAAGGCAGGTAAGGCTTTAAAGGAGCGTGTAAACTAAGCTATGCGCTTAGACAAATATCTTAAGGTATCTCGCCTGATAAAAAGACGGACAATAGCTAATGAAGCCTGCGATACCGGTCGAATATCTGTTAACGGCAAAGTGCAGAAAGCATCCTATGACGTGAAGATTGGAGACGTAATCGGTATCCGTTTTGGAGAAAAACAGGTGGAAGCAAAAGTTCTCTCCACCAAGGAACCAATACGAAAGGATGAAGCTGAAGAGCTATTCGAGTATCTATGAAGAAGCAAGGAAGAAAGAAAAGCGGAATGTTTGGAAACGGAGTTACCATTTTAGGACTGGTTCTGGTGGTAGCTCTCCTTGCTATTGTGATTTTTGTCAGAGGGAATACGCTACAAGAACAGAATAAAAACTATCTCGCCATGGAAGAAAGTCTCGAAGAAGAATTAAATAAAGAAAAGCAACGAGAAAAGAAACTGGATGAAGAAAGGGTTTATAGCAAAACCAAGGAATACATCATGGAAGAGGCGAGAGAGATTTTTGGTTTACAGATGCCTGATGAAATCATTGTAAAACCGGAAAATTAAGTACTTGGAAACGAAAGAGGATTCTTCTTCTTTCGTTTTTCTTTGCGAATAGAGGGAAAATGCAAAAGGGAATCGATACGGAATTATTTTTATATATAAAAAAATACAAGCTGATTCTTCCCGGAGAGCAGATTCTTCTGGCATTTTCCGGCGGTGGAGACTCCTTGTATCTTCTTTATCTTTTGAAAGAATTGCAGAAGCATATTGCATTTTCTTTGGAAGCTATGCATGTTCATCATGGGATTCGAGGTGAAAAAGCGGAACGGGATTTACAATTTTCAGAGAATAAGGCTAAAGAATGGGGAATTCCCTTTACTTCTGTACGGGTGGATGTTCCGGCTTTTTCTTCGGAGAACGGACTCGGTTTGGAAGAAGCGGGAAGAATTCTTCGTTATGAGGCCTTGGAAAAAAGAAGAGCGGAGTGGGAAGCAAAAACAGGAGTTTTGACAAAAATTGCTTTAGCACAACACATGGATGATCAAGCGGAAACGGTTATTCATAACCTTTTAAGAGGTTCCGGTATCTCCGGTTTGTCCGGAATGAAGAGGGAGGAAGGGCATCGTATCCGTCCGCTTTTATCTATAAGAAAACAAGATATTATTGGACGACTCCATGTATTGTCATTACAATACATGGAAGATGAGAGCAATGAAGATTTGCAATTTACCAGAAATTATATTCGAAACAGCCTGATTCCGGCTATGGAAAAAGTAAATACCAGGGCGGTTCAGCACCTTTCGAAAGAAGCGGAGCTGATGAACGAGCTGGAACTGTATCTGGAGAAAAAGGCTGCTGATTTTTTGCAATGCTTCGGGACAGAAGAGGAAGGGAAAATCGCGATTTCCATTTCGAATTTAAAGGAAGAGCCCGCTTTTTTACGGAGGGAAATATATCGCATGGCGGTAAGAAGACTGCAGGGAGAGATAAGAGACCTCTCGGGATCCCATCTTTATGCGTTAGACAGTTTGATATTCGCCGGAAGCGGAAAAAGAACGGAGCTTCCTAAGGGATATATAGGAGAAATTCGAAATAAGGTTCTCTATCTTCGAAAAAGAGATGGGAAAGTTCTTGATCTATGATAGATTGATTGCAGAGGCAGAAAGATATAAAACAGAAAGATATAAAACAGAAAGATATAAAACAGAAAGATATAAAACAGAAAGATATAAAACAGAATATATTTCCGGCAGATTAAGCTTGCAAACTGCGATAAAACTATATAATAGCAGTGATATGAGTGAAAGTTTTGAAGTATATACATAGTAGATTAAGTCATGGAGAAGAAAAGGTGAAAGAGAGATTGGAAGTCCTTTACTCTGAAAAAGAGATAGAGGAGAAGGTGAAGGAACTGGCAAAAATCATAGATGAGGACTATAAAGACAGACCTCTGCATCTGATTTGCATCTTAAAGGGTGCAGTTATGTTTATGTGTGAGCTGGCAAAGCGCTTGAAGAATCCGAATGTGACTATGGATTTTATGGCGGTAAGCAGCTATGGAGATGCGACGGAAAGTTCCGGCATCGTGAGGATTGTGAAGGATTTGGATGAACCTCTGGAAGGAAAAAATGTACTTCTGGTTGAAGATATTGTAGATACGGGAAGAACCCTGAGTCATTTGACTAAGTTATTGGGAGAGAGAAACCCGACTTCTTTGGAAATTTGCACTTTACTGGATAAGCCGGAAAGAAGAGAATGTGAAGTTAAAGTAAAGTACAAGGGATTTTTGATTCCGGATATTTTTATAGTGGGATACGGCATTGACTATCAGCAGCGTTACAGAGGACTTCCTTATTTGGCCGGAATTCACTTTGAGGAGTAAAGTGTAAGGAGGAATGATGGGAATCAATAGGGATGCCCTGTATAGTATAGGGAAGGGCTTCTACCGAGAACCGGAGGAGAGCCCCTCTTTTTCGACGGTTACCATACGCTTTCGGACCTTGAAGGAGGATGTGGACAGTGTATCTTTGGTTTTCATGGAAGAAGATTCCAAGCTATTCATGAAGATCGTGAGCAGTGACCGTTATTTTGATTATTACGAAATAGAGATAGAACTACAGGACAAGCCTTTTTACTACTATTTTCAGATACAAAAAGGAACGGAGTACCTGTCGTATAACCGTCTTGGTGTGACGGATGACTTGCAGCTGCAGTATGCCTTTTCCATTTTTCCGGATTTCTTTGTGCCGGATTGGGTTAAGGGTGCTGTCATGTATCAGATTTTTGTGGACCGCTTCTACAATGCCGACGGAAAGAACAATGTGGAGGACAGAGAATACATTTACCTCGCAAGGCCGGTAGAGGCCGTGGCGGATTGGAATGCAAAAGTGGAACCCTTTGATGTGCACCGCTTTTACGGAGGTGACTTGGAAGGGGTGTGGAAAAAGCTGGACTATCTGCAGTACCTTGGAGTAGAGATTTTGTATTTTAATCCTTTATTTGTTTCGCCCTCCAATCATAAATATGATACGCAGGATTACACTCACATCGATCCGCATCTTGGACGAATCGTAAAGGATGGAGGAGAAGTCCTGAAAGAGGGAGACAGGGAAAATAAGCATGCTACCCGATACAGTATTCGCAGTACGGATATAGAGAATCTGGAAGCCAGCGATGCACTCTTTAGAGACTTCGTGGAAGCTTGCCATAAAAGAGGGATGAAGGTCATTATTGATGGCGTATTCAATCACTGCGGATCCTTTCATCGCTATATGAACGCTTCCTTCTTCTATAAGACGGGAGAGGGGAATCCCTATCCTCTGGGAGCATACGAAAGCTATGACAGCCCATATAGAGAGTATTTTCATTTCCTAAAAAAAGATCCTGCGGATTGGCCGAACAATGATGCGTATGAGAAGTGGTGGGGAAATGACACCCTTCCTAAATTGAATTATGAAAATGCGCTTTCATTAGAGGAGGAGATTCTCTCTGTAGCAAGAAAATGGGTAAGCGCACCCTATTTTTGCGACGGATGGAGGCTGGACGTGGCTGCCGACCTCGGACACAGCGAGGAATACAACCATTATTTCTGGAAGAAGTTCCGTAAGGCCGTTAAGGAAGCCAATCCGAATGCGGTTATTCTTGCGGAGCATTATGGAGATCCCAGTGCCTGGCTTAGGGGCGAGGAATGGGACAGCATCATGAATTATGACGCGTTTATGGAGCCGGTAAGCTGGTTTTTAACCGGAATGGAAAAGCACTCGGACAGAGAGATGCCGGAGCTCTTTGGAGACGGAACCCTCTTCTTTAATACCATGCGCTACAATATGGCAAAGATGCCGGAGAACGCCATAGAAGCCAGTATGAATCAGCTTTCGAATCACGACCATTCCCGTTTTATGACGAGGACCAATAGAAGAGTCGGGAGAATTAAGGCGGGCTTGGATGATGCGGCAACAGGAATTGATCCAGCTTTGTTTCGTCTTGGAGCCATGCTTCTTATGACTTGGCCGGGGGCTCCGACTCTGTTCTACGGGGATGAGGTTGGTGTCTGCGGTTGGACAGAGCCGGATTGCCGTCGTCCCTATCCGTGGGGGGAGGAAGACATGGAGCTTCTGGACTATCACAGATACTTGCTTTTTCATAGAAAAAATATGCCTGCCCTCCGAAATGGTGCCCTTATGCTTTTGCAGGCAGGAAAGAATTATGTAGTCTTTGCCAGAGGAAGTGAAACGCAGGTTGCCATCATCGTGATATATACCGGAGACGGTGACTGTACTCTTTCGATTCCGGTATGGAGGGCATCCGTTACGGATAAGATGCTGATGAAACGTGTTCTGAAGACGGACTATAGAGGCTATAATGCCGGCCAGACCAGAAGATTCCCCAAAAACGGGCATATTGACTGTCGTATGTGGGCAAAGACGGGCAAGATCTATATAGTGGATTTAGTGGAAGTGAATCGGTATATGAAATGAGATTCTGTGTGCTCTAAGAGCGCGATACCTGTTTAGAAAACCCGGTTTTCATCAACAAGTTTGTCCTATAACTCAAAAAGGAGCTGTAAAAATCAAAATAATTATTCTGATTTTTTACAGCTCCTTTTTTGTTGGAGCGGTTTTTTACAGTCCCTTTACATTGCCCGAAGGGCAAAATTGGTTTCTTTTTAGGAGGCTTTGGAAGCACTCTTTACTACATACTCCCCTAACTTCTCTTCAACCAAATGCATATACTCCTTCGGAGCACTTAAATCGCATACATTGCCAATACCGAGGAAAAGTACACCCAAGAAAGACTTTGCATCGACGATGCGACTTCCGCGGCCTAAATTCAAATCAAAAGAAAAGCTGCTTGTCTTATTGACAAAATCATTGACTGCTTCTGAATCCGGAATTGAAATTTTCACTGTCTCCATCTTTATTCCTCCATTTCTCCTTAATTTTTTATCTACTCTATAATCATAATTTAAGTTATTTTTTATGTCTACGAAGCAAGATGATACTCCGATATGAAGGAATAAGCAAGAACTTTTCTCTAAAAAAAGAATAAAGCTTTTATATAAAATCCATATCTAATTTCTGTTTTTCTTTTCTCTACGCTTTTTTTCCAGCAGCAAATCTCGTCTTGCCTTTTGGTCCCGACTGAGGTCTTTGGTGTGCTTAAGCATACGTTTTCTTCTTCTTGCACGGTACAGTTCTTCTCTTCTTTGGAAGAGGTAAACGCCGATAAACCCGAGCACGACAAGGACGGATAGAGCGAGCAGGATTTTTAGAAGATTCAGAATCGGTTTTTGAATAATAATTTTTCCGGCCTTCTTGTCAAATATAACAGGAGCATTGCTCTGTCTCTCCGTGCTGCTATCGACTGTCTCTTCCGTGCTTTTTTCTTCTTTTTTCAACTCCACGGAAATTCGTTTCGGGATGCTTTCTTCTTTTTTTAGAGATGTTTGGGAAAGACTGCTCTTGTCTTTACTGCTTTCCTCGTCTTCCAAATAGATATAAGCGGTACCTACAGTGCGATCTTCAAAATGATAGACAAGTTTTGCGACTTTTCCCTCCTCCTTTTCCTCCTCTGTTAAATCATAGCTTAATTCGGAGGCGACATCCTGGAAGGGAATCTCTTTCGGAAGACAAACCTGATCTGTGCTGCCGATTGTAAAATGCAAGGCTTTTGATAAAGGAATACCGTCTACATTCCACTTGTTCTCCAAAGCAAGAAGACGATTGTCATTTTTCTCTACAGGGTAGGAATTAAAGCAGGAAAAACCGAAATCAAAGAGCTTCTTGGTATCCTTATACTGTGTGTTGTGCCCGTTTAAGATGGCGCAAATCAGGGTTGTATCCCCTCTTTTGCAAGCGGTGAGCAAGGTGTTTCCGGCAAGCATTGTATAACCCGTTTTTCCGGCAAATACACCCTCGTAATACTCCTTGTAACTTTTACGCATCATTTTGTGATGGGCATAAATGGTATTTTCCTTTGCTTCCGCATCCGGATACTTACTGATGGGAGCATGGGTGTATGCCTGTGTGGCATCAATCTGTAAAAAAATGGGATTCCGTATTGCATATTGCAGAATCTTTGCCATATCCATGGCACTGGTGTAATGCTCCTCATTGTTCAGTCCGGATGGATTGGTAAAATGAGAATCCGTGCAACCGATTTCTTTTGCCTTCTCATTCATCATCTCGGCAAATTTTGCATTGGAGCCGGCAACATATTCAGCTAGGGCGTTTGCACAGTCATTTGCAGAGTGGAGGAGCAGACAGTAAAGACAGTCCCTTACACTCAATTTATCTCCGGGAACGGCACCGATTACCGTAGAATTGACCTCCAGATTGTCCTTTGTTGCGGCAGAGGAAAAACTGATCTTTGTCTCGAGATTCTCTACATTTTCAAGTACTACTATTGCTGTTAAGACCTTGGTGATGGAAGCGGGAAAGTACTTATTGTGCTCATTTTTAGCATAAAGTACGGTACCGGAATTGGCATCCAAAAGAACAGCCCCCTCCGCCTCAATGGCTTCCGGACAAGAAGGCCAGCTGTCCGCAAAGGACAGGATTGGGGTAAAGAGGCTTAGAATGAGGATCAACACTAAAAACACTGAAATAGAAGCGAATCTGAATCTCTTTTGTTTTTTTACTTTTTTAAACAGTCTCAGCATAAAAAGCTATTCTCCTTCTTCCTTTTCCACGAGCGGGAAGAGTAGAGATACCTTATAGAGGTCTCCGTCGATATCGATAATCATCTTACCGGACATAAGCTTGGTAAGACTCTTTGCAATAGAAAGTCCTAAGCCGGAGCCTTCCGTACTGCGCGAAACATCTCCACGCACAAAACGCTCCGTAAGTTCATCCGGGGAGATATTTAGAGGGGCCTCCGAAATATTTTTCATAATGAAAGCCGCTTCTTTCTCCCGCTTTTCCAGAGTGATATAGACTCTGCTTCCAAGAAGTGCATATTTTGCACAGTTGTTAAAGAGGTTTTCCAGAACGCGGAACAGTTGTCTTCCGTCCGCCATAATCATGATATCTTCTTCCGGTACCGAAGTAAGAATAGTAAGAGAACGTTTTTCCAGCTTCTCTTGGAACTCTCCTAAGGTTTGAAGAAGTATTTCACTATAGTTAATGGGATGCAGCTCCAGACTGACATTACCGGAGCTGGCTTTGCTGGCTTCCACCAGATCTTCCGTCAGGTTCTTCAGACGGCTGGCCTTCTGTTCCAAAACTTCGATATATCCTCGTACCCTTTCATCTCCGATATTTTCCCGCTTTAACAGGTCTACATAGCTGATGATGCTGGTAAGAGGTGTCTTTAAATCATGAGAGACATTGGTAATCAGGTCCGCCTTTAAACGCTCAGCCTTAACCTGCTCATTTACCGCATCGTGCAAACCCCTACTGATGAAGTAGGTGTAGTAGTCGATGGAAACGGTAATAAAGAGTAAAAGGGTGGCAAAAAGCAGATGCAATAGGCTTCTTCTGTTAATAAAGCAATAGGCGTTGTACAGAATCAAGCCTAAAGCAAGCAAGTTGGGAAACACAAACAGCAGGTAGGAAAAGGTCTTTGATCTTGTGAACTGGCTTGCGGTGATATAGGTTTCCATGAGCTTTAGGATTCTTCTCAGATAGGAGCAATGAAAGAGCATGGATTTCTTGTACTGCCGCACCAGGGAAAGAAATAAGGGCAGGAGTAAGAGATATCGAATTGCAAACAGGCTTAAAGAACTAAAAAAAGCCGGTTCGGGGAAGTTTCCTACAACCAGCAGAAGACTTTCGAAAAAATACTTTGTAAGGATCTGCGTGAAATAAAACCAAACAATCCCAAGCATAAGAGTCAGTTCTACAGGAGTTTTATCAAAGGGGTAGAGTTGGAGGCCGTTTTTTTCTCCGCGTCCGGTGTGGGCAAGGAGCATAACAAAGCTCGTTAAAACGGCAAAGATACTGAAAATAAAGAGAAATAGTCCCACAAAGGTAAGCTGCCTTCTGGTGCTGTATTCCATATAGGCTGCTTTGTACTCATCCTCGTGCGGGAAGCGGGTATCTACTCCGGCGGAGAAAACGTAAGTTCCATCCCGATACGGGTCCCTTGCTTCCAAAAGAGGCACAAGATTGGAGGGCGCTGTTTTCAGATTGCTTTTGATTTCCAAGGTATCGGAATCGGTATAGAGGTATTTTCCCAGAGTCTGAATCTGCTTTTCGGTTATTCCTTCCGCATTGGTATAACAGGTGGAATTTCCCTCACTGGAATAGGCTATGTAAAAGGAAAAGTTGGAGCCTTTGTCAAAGTAGCGGGAGCGAATAGCATAGTATTTTGCAAGATAGCCCAAAGCTTCTTTGGCTAAGCGCCCAAGACTCATAAAGCCGTCTGCGGGCGTTGCGGGCTGATAGTCGGGAAGATAGGCACGATAAATAACCCGGACCATATGCTCCTTCTCGTCCTGCTCTTTTGTGACGGTGGCCGGACCATCTTCCAGGATTTCATTTTTTTCATTCAAATAATAGCCCATGGAGCGGGCGTATTTAATCAAATAATCCAAACTGTAGGAACGGGTGGCACCGTTTGTTTCACTCTGCGCAATGGTATGATTTAAGTCAAGAGTTCCCCTTGTTTCAAAAATGTCCCGTAAATCAATGTAATCAAAGATATCATTGACACTTTCCGAAATAGCACTGTCAAAGTCGGAGGAGGAGAGATAGTTTTTCTCCTTTAAGAAGGACACCGCGTCTCTTCCCCTTGGTGCAAAATGCAGGATGACCAAACTGCAGAGCAGAAGAAAAAGGGAGAAGAGGTGTAAGAAAGGGATGAAAAACTTTTTCATTTTATTCCTCGGTCTTTCCTTGTTTTTCGATCTTATAGCCGACTCCCCAAACGACCTTTAAGTACTTGGGCTTTCTGGAGTCAATTTCAATTTTTTCCCGAATATGACGGATATGTACGGCAACGGTATTGTCTGCACCGATGGCTTCCTCATTCCAAATGGAGGTGTAGATTTCGTCGATGGAGAATACCTTCCCGGCATTTTTAACAAGAAGAAGCAGAATATTGTATTCGATTGGAGTCAGCTTAACCTGCTCCCCGTCTACACTTACCTCTTTGGTGTCATCATTTATCAATAAACCGCCACAACTGTAAACAGCATCGCCTTTTGTCGTTTCGTTCATATTGCCAAGCTGTGTGTAGCGTCTTAGCTGAGACTTTACTCTTGCGACAAGCTCCAGGGGGTTAAAGGGCTTTGTGATGTAGTCGTCCGCACCGATGTTTAAGCCCAGAATTTTATCCGTGTCCTCACTTTTTGCACTGAGAATAATGATGGGAACGGAGCTCTTTTCCCGAATCTTTAAGGTGGTACGAATCCCGTCCAGTCCAGGCATCATTACATCCAAAATAAGGAGATCGAGAGCTTCTTTCTCCATGATTTTTAAAGCATCAAAGCCGTCATAGGCTTTGAGAACATGGAAGCCTTCACCGGTTAGGTAAATGGAAATGGCTTCCACAATCTGTTTATCATCATCACAAACCAATATATTTTGCATAAGCACTCCTTTAATATAGAGAAATACTAAAAATTTCGCCATTCTGTCATAGTATAACAAAGCTTTTAGGAAAGCGGAAGAAATGGAGAAAGTATTCAGAAAAAAATAAGAGGAATGTGATAAGTTGCCCCTGTTTCAAGACTGCAAAATATATTCAAATTTATTCTTGATAATAGCCTGATAAGTAGAAGGTGAATTAGGTAAAGAAAAAACGATGTCACTTTGTGACATCGTTTTTTGTACTGCGCCCTCAGGGACTCGAACCCTGGACAAATAGATTAAGAGTCTACTGCTCTACCAGCTGAGCTAAGGGCGCGTATGCCGTAGCACCCGTATACTATACAAAGATTCATTTTTATTGTCAAGCAAAAATTTGCAAATATTTTTTCTCCACAGTTTGCCTGTCTAAGAAGAGAAACAGACTGCTATTTTGCGGGAGAAGTCCTTTCAAAACGGCTTTCTGCAATAATATACAAGAAAGCATCGAAGTTATTTCCATATTCGTCAAATTGTATAATTTATAATACAATTACAAGAAAAGAAGCTGTGTTGTCCTGTTCTAAAGAAGAACGGGGATTTCACTTACAAGAGAAGGGAGAAAAAATGAAAAAAACTGTTTCCATGCTTTGCGGCTGCGCTCTTGCTGCGGGGATCAGTATTTCCGCCGTGTTCTCGGCTTACGCCTGCACGGGAGTGATTGTCGGAAAGGACCTTACAGAGGACGGCAGTACGATTTTCGGACGTACGGAAGATCTGGAGGTAAACCACAACAAAGCCTATAAGATTCATGAGGCCGGGGAATACAAGGCCGGAGAGACCATTAAGGATGTTTCTTCTGATCCGGAAAATGGTTATTCCTATACCTTTACCCATGATTCCTATCGCTATACCTCGGTAAGCGACACAACCCCGGAGTACGGTAACTTTGACGAGGCGGGTTTCAATGAGAAAGGTTTAATTGCGGACATGACCGTTTCCGCTACTGCAAATGACAAGGTACTTGCCGTGGATCCCTATGTGGACGGGACGGACAGCTCGGTGCCGGTCGGAATCACGGAAGCCATTATCACAACCGCCGTACTCGGAAGCTGCGACAATGCAAGATCCGCCGTCGAATTTATTGCGGAAGAAGTGGCAACGAAGGGAGCTGCGGAAGGAAACGGCCTCGTGGTAGCCGATCATAATGAACTTTGGTATATGGAAATCTATACCGGACACCAGTTTGTTGCTATGAAATATCCGAGTGACAAATACTCCGTTTTTCCGAATTCCTTCTGGTTAAATGAATGTGATTTAAGCGTGGGAGAAGAAAAGGAGCATTTCAACATTTCCAAGGACGGAATGTATATTTACTCCAAGGATATCTTTAAGGTGGCAAGTGAAGCGAAGAGCTTAAAGGGTAATGAAGAAAGCTCGTCTATTGATTTATACGCTTCCTATGCAGGAGAGCTATCCGATAGTACGGAGTCCCGCGTTTGCTCCGGCATCAAGCAGTTTAATCCGGATGCGACATTTGACGGGAAAGTTTATCCGTTCCTGCAGGAGACCAAAAAGAAAATCACTCTGGCAGATGCGATGGCCTTTACCAGAAACCGTCTGGAAAGCATTGATAAGGTAGCTGACGATATGAGTCGCGGAGATTTATATCCTATCGGAAACAGAAATACGATGGAAGCACACATATATCATCTTCCCTCTACCGCGACAGCAGAGTATCCGGGAACGATGTGGCTCGCACTGGGATCCCCTCTTACTTCTCCGTTTGTAGCGTACTATCCGAATCAGACGGCAGGGATTCAGGAAGCGGAGAATGAGGAAAATGAATTTAATGAAGACTCCGTATACTGGCTTGCCATGGATACACTTTACATGGTGGAGTACAGTCGTGACGAGTTTCAGCCTATCGTATCCGAGAAAATCAATGCTTTGGAAAGCGAAGAATTGCAAAATGCCGTAACAACGATGCTGAGTGCGGAAGAAGCTACCGCTAAAAATCAGGAAGAGGCTAAAAAGGCCTTTGATGTTTTAAAGGAAATTCATAAGGAAATCAAAGAGAAATTCCAAAACTATATCAAGGAAAATGACTACACGATTCGTTTTAGCGGAAGACGAGCAACCGCAGCCTTTAGCGGTACGGAAGTTCTTGTGCCGAAGAACAGTGCCGAGATTGGTTTAAAGCTGCAGGTTAAGCCGGGCGAAGAGGAAGGACATGGAGAGCTTCTCATTGTAGATCATTACGGAAATCCTGTAACGGAAATAAACGGAGAACTTAGCTATTCCATTCCCGCCTCCGCTTTTCCGGGAGAGACTCATTTCTTTGACGGAGAAACGGAAATCGCGAGTGAAGTGAAGGATGAGCACTATATTTTCAGTACGAAAGCCTTGACCATCAGTTATAAGAGCGAAGGAGACGCAAAAGATTCGGAAAAGGCGGAGTCTGAAAAAACGGGAGAAAGTGCAGAAAGCGGGACAAGTACGGATGCAGGGCAAGCCGGAAGCGGATTCCCGAAATCTGCAGGGATGGCAGTAGGTGCAATCGTTCTACTTGGGGTGGCTTACGCGGTAAAGAAAAAAGCCCGTCAGTAAATGACAGGCTAAACTGGCAATTAGAGAAGAAATTGAAATACCGGGTCAAAAGAAAGGGCTTATATAGACTAAAATAATAGCTTTAGTGAATGCCTTAAAAACAATCTAAATGGGCAGGCGGTAGAAAGTCTCTAAAAGACTGCTATCGCCTGTACTGCTGTATAGCTCTACGCTTGGACTTGGAATTCCTCTATCAGCTTCCTCGTGATTCTTATCACGAAGCAGACCTTTTTCTTCCAAGCGATGTCTGGTTTCTCTTGCCGTACCGGCGGCACCGTCAAAGAAAGGAACAGGATATCCCAAAGCGTCTAATATTTCCTTTTTTACAAAGGGAAAATGGGTACAACCCAGCACAATAGAAGAAATCCTTCCTTCCCTATAAGGAGAAAGTAATTCTCTTAAATAAGAGAGCATCTCATCACCATGCCCCTTTCCTTCTTCCAGAAGACGAACAATGCCCGGTGCGGGAAGGAGGATGTATTCTCCCTGTTCCTTTAAACTGTCGATTAAGTGGTGAAGCTTATCACCCTTTAGGGTGCTTTCCGTCGCCATAACAAGAATTCTTTTTTTTCCTGTTTCTTTTTCACATTTATAATTTTTTGAAATATTTTTTTCCTGAAAAAAGGCGGCCGGCTTTACTGCAGGTTCCATACCGATGATGATGTCATCCGGATAGCGCTCCCTAAGAAACCGCGCTGCGGCGGAGGTGGCTGTATTACAGGCAATTACGGTGGCCTTTACCTTCATTTTTTGCAAAAAAAGGTAAGCCTTAAGAGAAAGAGCACGGACCTCTTCTCCGGATTTTTCTCCGTAAGGTGCATTTTTTTGGTCTCCGTAGAAGATAAAATTTTCGTATGGCATTTCTTTCTGCAATTCCTTCAGGACACTGATGCCTCCGACACCTGAATCAAAAATGCCGATAGCTTCTTCTTTTTTCTCTCTACTATCCATACACGGCAGATTCCTTTCTTCTTCGCTAGAGTCTAGCATAGCTTTTCGGGGATTGCAATTTCAGTCGGGAAAACCTATACTTTAGAAACAAAAACAGGTACAGGAGGAGCTCATGAAAAGCAACGAAAAAGTTAGTGTTTCTCAGCTGATAGAGAAGGAAGGATTGAAGAATCTGACTCCTTCCATCGATACGGACAAGATTTTTATGACCATTCCCGATGTAAACAGACCTGCGTTGCAGCTTGCAGGTTTTTTTAAGCAGTTTGATTCGGAGCGTGTACAGATTATCGGAAATGTTGAGACGGCATATCTTATGACTATGGATAGGCCGATGAGAAGAGCAAGATATGCGGAAATCACAAAATATCCTATTCCCTGCATTATTTATGCCAGAGATATAGAACCGGATTCCTGTATGATTTCCGCCTGTGAGGAGGCGGGGATTCCCCTTCTTTCGAGCGAACGACCCACGACCGAGTTGGAAGGAGAAATTATCCGCTGGCTGAAGGTGAAGATGGCTCCCATGATTACCGTGCACGGAGTTCTGGTGGATGTCTACGGAGAAGGTGTTCTCATCACGGGAGACAGCGGGATTGGAAAGTCGGAGGCGGCTCTTGAATTGATTAAGAGAGGACATCGTTTGGTCAGTGATGATGTGGTGGAGATTCGAAAGGTCTCCGACGAGTCCTTGGTCGGAACGGCACCGGATGTGACAAAGCACTTTATCGAGCTTCGCGGTATCGGGATTATCGATGTGAAGCAGATGTTCGGTGTGGAATCCGTAAAGGACACCCAGACCATCAATATGGTGATTTCCCTTGCAGAATGGTCCAAGGATAAGGATTATGACCGCTTGGGCTTAAAGGATAATTATACGGAGTTTTTGGGAAATCAGATTATCAGCTACGATATACCCATTCGTCCGGGTAGAAATGTGGCCATCATCGTGGAGTGTGCCGCAATCAATAACAGAGCGAAGAAGATGGGCTACAATGCCGCACAAGTACTGTATGAGCGAGTGACGAAGAATATGAATATGCAGGAAGAGGAGTAAATGGAACATTTTCAAGGCAACTTACTAAAAGAATACACCAGCTTTTTAGTAGGAGGAAAAGCAAAGGACTTCTATATTCCCCGCTCCTTTGAAGACGTGGAAGAACTTCTCAAGAGGCTGCATACGGAAGGAAAGGACTTCTATGTCCTTGGAAAGGGATCTAATGTTTTGATCTCCGATGAAGGCCTTGACGCCCCTGTGATTCTTATTCGTGAAAATCTATCCGGAATTCACTTCCAAATCTACAAGGAGCATTTGGAAGAGAAAAATCAAGAAGATTGGGCGATTTTTACAGCCCTTGCCGGAACAAGTCTTTCCGAACTTGCAAAATATGCGGAGGAAAAGGGCTACACGGGAATGGAGCCTCTCTCCGGTATTCCCGGTACTGTAGGCGGAGCGGTCAAGATGAATGCCGGCGCCTATAACAGCGAAATCAAAGATGTTTTCCATCATGGTACATTTTGTAAAAGAAATGGAGAAATCTTCGAGCTTTCTCTTTCGGAAATGGATTTTTCTTATCGACATTCTGCGGTGGAAGACGGGATGCTCTGCCTTTCTGCAAGCTTCCTTTTAAAGAAGGGAGAACTTGCGTCCATTCGAGAGAAAATGGAGGATTTTCAAAAGAGAAGGGCGGAGAAGCAGCCTTTGGAGCTTCCCTCTGCCGGTTCCACCTTTAAAAGACCGGAGGGAGACTATGCTTCTCGCCTTATCGAAGCGGCAGGACTTAGAGGTTTTCGTATGGAGAATGCCGCCGTTTCCGAGAAGCATTGCGGTTTCGTGGTCAATCTCGGCGGAGCAAGCGCAAGAAATATTTATGAGCTTATCGAAGAAGTGAAAAGGATAGTCAAAGAAAAGGAAGGTGTACAGTTGGAAACGGAAATCAAGCTGTGGGGCAGTTTTTAGCAAAAGAAGCAGTTGTTTTCAGTAAAAGAAAGAGCTTTTTAAGTGGAAAAAAGAGTTTTTTGTAATAAAAGAGAAGTGTAATTTAGAAGAAGGAGCGGGATTTGGAAGAGAAGGAAAGACCGGTCCGAACCGAGAAGGAGGCAAAACGTTCCTGTCTTATCTTGACCGGAATGAGTGGTGCGGGAAAGACGGTGGCGCTGAAGATTCTGGAGGACTTCGGATTTAACTGTATAGATAATCTTCCGGTTGCTTTACTGGATAAGTTTTTGGAACTGGTGATGGAAAACGGGAGAGAAGAGCAGATTGCTTTGGGAATTGACAGCAGAAACATACAGGATCTGGACGGATTGGAAGAGCACCTTTCCCGATGGGAAGAGAAAATCTCCTTTCAAATCGTCTTTTTGGACGCAAAAGATGAGGTTCTGATTCAGCGCTTTAAGGAAACCAGAAGATCACACCCGCTTTCCAAGGAAGGCAGGGTAGAGACGGGAATTATATCCGAGCGAAAGAAGCTTGCATTCCTACGAAAAAAGGCGGATATCATCATCGATACCTCGAAGCTTTTGACCAAAGAGCTCAGAAGCCAGCTTTTTTCCATTTTTTTGAAGAAGAAAAAATATAAGAATCTGCAGTTAAGCATCGTCTCCTTCGGCTTTAAGTACGGGATTCCGGAGGACCTGGATTTACTCTTTGATGTACGTTTCTTACCGAATCCTTATTACGAGAAGGACTTGAAATCCCATACGGGAACGGAAGAAATTGTACAGCGCTTTGTTTATCAGGATGGGAATGCGGAGATTTTCCTGCATAAGCTAAAGGCGCTCTTGGATTTTTTGATTCCTCTCTATATCAGCGAAGGAAAGAATCAGTTGGTTATCGGCATTGCCTGTACCGGAGGAAAGCATCGTTCCGTCACGATTGCCGAAAAATTGTATCAATCCATAAAGGATATGGAGAATATCGGAGTAAGACTGGACCATAGAGATATAAATAAATAATATACACTTTATAAACACTCAAAACTGTAGGAATTTTAAAAAAACTAAAGAAAATTATAGGGCAAATCGTATAGTGGAAAATTTCAAAAGCAAAGATAATGAAGTGAAAAAACTCTCTTTTTCGAAGAGAATTAAGGCTGAACTGTTGAAAAGAGGCTTTACAGACCCCCAAAAAACAATTAAGATGAATCCAGATGATAAGGAGAAAAGCAAGGAAGAGTTGAAACAGTATTTTCTTGCAGGAGCTTCTGTAACGGATCCCATGAAAGAATATCATTTGGAATTTTTACCTGAGTCTGAAAAAGAGCTAGAACGGATAGAAGAGATTTTAGAAAGCTTTTCGATCCATCCGAAGAGAGGATTTCGGGGAAAGAATTCCATGGTGTACTTAAAGGATGCAGGAGAAATAGCGGATGTTTTGAAGATTCTCGGGGCTTTTGAAAGTCTGATGGAATTGGAAAATGCCCGTATTCTCAAGGAAGTCAGCGAGAATGTCAACCGTAGAGTTAACTTTGAAGCGGCGAACATCAATCGTACGGTAAAGGCAAGTGTTAAGCAACAAGAGGACATTCTTCTTATTAAAGAGAAAATAGGTTTAGAACGAATTGAATCTGGTTTACGAGAAGTTGCTGAACAGCGTTTACGCTATCCGGATGCATCCCTTGAGGAACTTTCCAAGGGTCTCGCGACACCAATCGGAAAGAGCGGTGTAAATCATCGGTTGCGAAAATTGGCCAGGATTGCAAAAGAGCTTCGCAATGAAGCTTAAATCGCTCTGGGATTAGGAGGCTCGTAAGCACCGGGGGAGGCACAGACTATGAGAGATAATAATATTACAGTGAATTTACCGAAGAACAAAGAGGATCATCCGGTAGCAATGCTGGTACAGATTGCAAGCCGATTTCAGTCCAGTATCTATATGTCCGAGGGGAACAGAAGAGTGAATGCCAAGTCCATTATGGGTATGATGGCATTGGGCTTGGATAATGGTACGGAACTTTATGTTTCCGCAGAAGGAGAAGACGAAGAAGCAGCCATTACGGCCATCAGTGATTACCTTTTGGGGGAAGCGATATAGAAAAACAGGCTCTTGTGAAAGAAGGGGCTTTCGGGTAAAGTATCCCGGAAGCCCTTTATTTTTATATAGGCGATTGTGATATTTTTGTACAAAATGATAAGCGATGCAGAATTACTGCATGGAAGGGTGCGTAACTTTCTTATTGGCATAGTAGAAACAGAGGCGAAAATGGCATTTACACATTTACATGTTCACAGCAGCTACAGCTTGTTGGACGGCTCAGGAAAGATCCCGGAGATGATTTCCCGGGTAAAGGAACTGGGCATGGATTCCTGCGCTTTAACGGATCACGGAGTGATGTACGGTGTCATTGACTTTTACAGAGAGGCAAAAAAACAGGGGATTCATCCTATCCTTGGTTCGGAAATCTATCTCACGGAAGATATGGCGGAGAAAAGTCTCCAAAAGGGAGAAGCGAGATACTATCATTTGGTCCTTCTTGCGGAAAATGATACCGGCTTCCATAACCTGATGAAGTTGGTATCCTTAGGTTTTACCGAAGGCTACTACTATAAACCGCGTGTGGACTATGCCGCTTTAGAAAAATACCATGAGGGCATCATCGCCCTTTCCGCCTGCCTTGCGGGAGAGGTTTCCCGAGCACTTCGCTATAACGACTATGAAAAGGCGAAGGAGGCGGCTTATCGCTACGAAAAAATTTTCGGAAAAGGAAATTTTTTCTTGGAAATGCAGGATCACGGCTATCCGGAGCAAAAGATTGTAAACCAAGGTATGCTCAGGCTCCATGAAGAGACGGGTATCCCTTTGGTTGCGACAAACGATATTCACTATACCTATAAGGAAGATGCAAAGCCGCATGATATCCTGCTCTGCCTGCAAACGGGAAAGAAGCTGCAGGACGAAGATAGAATGCGCTATCCCGGCGGCCAGTTTTATATTAAAAGCGAAGAAGAAATGGAAGAGCTCTTTCCCTTTGCGAAGGAAGCGCTGGAGAATACGGCGCGTATTGCAGAGCGTTGTCAGGTAGAGATTGAGTTTGGAAAATATCATTTACCGAAGTATCGGATTCCGGAGGACTATGACAGTTCCTATGCCTATCTAGAAGAACTTTGCTTAAAGGGGCTTACAAAACGCTACGGAGAGCTTACGGAAGAGAAGAAAGAACGACTATACTATGAGCTCGGAGTCATCCGGAATATGGGCTTTGTCGATTATTTCCTTGTGGTTTGGGACTATATTAACTTTGCAAAAACATCAGGAATCGCAGTGGGGCCGGGAAGAGGCTCTGCAGCAGGCTCTATTGTTGCCTATGCAATCGGGATAACGGATGTGGATCCTATCCGCCATCAGCTTCTTTTTGAGCGATTCTTAAATCCGGAGAGAGTCAGCATGCCGGATATCGACGTGGACTTTGAGTATGAAAGAAGACAGGAAGTCATTGATTACGTCGGAAGAAAATATGGAAAAGAGCAGGTCAGCCAGATTATTACCTTCGGAACCCTTGCGGCAAGAGGGGTTATTCGTGATGTCGGAAGAGTTCTGGATGTCCCTTATGCAAAGTGTGATCAGCTTGCAAAGCTCGTTCCCGCAGAGCTCAATATGACCTTGCAAAAGGCGCTCACGGTCAGTAAAGATTTGAAGAATCTGTATGACACGGAAGAAGAGACCAAAAACATGATCGACCTCTGCCTTCGTCTGGAAGGGCTTCCCCGCCACAGCTCCATGCATGCGGCAGGGGTGGTGATAGCCGGAGGCCCTGTTTCCGACTACGTACCCTTGGCAAAGGCGCAGGACGGTTCCATCACCACCCAGTTTACGATGACAACCATCGAAGAGCTGGGACTTTTGAAAATGGATTTTCTGGGGCTTCGTACTCTAACGGTCATTCAGGATGCCATTCGCTTCGTAGAGAAGAATCACGGAATAAAAATAGATCTTGATCATCTGAATTATGACGATAGCGAAGTCTATGCCATGCTTTCCAAGGGGGATTGCGCAGGGGTTTTCCAGTTGGAATCTTCCGGAATGGTGAATTTTATGAAGCGCCTACGTCCCTCGAACCTCGATGATATCATTGCCGGTGTGGCACTCTACCGTCCGGGACCCATGGATTTCATTCCCGACTATATTGCCGGAAAGAAGAATCCGGAGAAGGTGCACTATGACTGCAAGGAAATGGAGCCGATTTTAAAAAATACCTATGGCGTTATTGTCTACCAAGAGCAGGTTATGCAGATTGTGCGAGACCTTGCCGGCTTTACCATGGGAAATTCCGACCTGCTTCGCCGTGCCATGAGTAAGAAGAAGCTGAAGGAAATGGAAAAGGCAAGACAGAGTTTTGTTTACGGAAACAAAGAAGAGGGAATATACGGTTGTCTCTCGAAGGGGATTTCCGAGGAAGTGGCGAATCGCATCTACGATAAGATGATTGACTTTGCAAACTATGCCTTTAACAAGTCTCATGCCGTGTCCTACGCCCTCCTGTCCTATCAGACAGCTTATCTGAAACGCTACTATGCGCCGGAGTTTTATGCCGCGACCATGAGCTCCTTTATGGACAATATGGTAAAAACGGCAGAATACATAGAAGTGGCAAGAGAAGAGGGAATCTCCATCCTTCCGCCGGATATCAATGAAGCGGAGGTGGGATTTTCCGTGAAGGGCGGAGAAATCCGTTACGGTCTCTCTGCGGTAAAGGGAGTAGGACGAAGTGCCGCGGAAACCATTTTAGAGGAAAGAAAAAAAGGAAGCTTTAAGAACTTTGAAGACTTTGTGCTTCGTATGAGCGCAAGAGGCTTAAACCGAAGAGCGATGGAATCCTTTATTCATGCCGGATCTCTGGATAGCTTGGAAGGAAATCGGAGAGAGAAGCTGGTGATGCTTTCGGAAGTGCTGGAAGACCTGCAAAAAGGGAAAAAAGACATTATTCCCGGTCAGATGAGCTTGTCCGACCTTCTTGGAGAGGAGTCGGAAGAAAAGGGCGATTTTGAGCTCCTCTTTCCGGACCTTGAGGAGTTTCCTAAGGCGGAGCTTCTTCGAAATGAGAAAGATGCTTTGGGGGTCTACCTTTCCGGGCATCCTTTAGACAGTGATAAGGCTTTGATGAAAGAAGTCTGCACACGAAAGGCCAGGGATTTTTCCGAAGAAGCACAGGAAGAGCAGAAAGAGGACGGCATCCAAGACGATGAAACCTGCATCGTGGGCGGACTCCTTACGAATATCAATAAGCGGATCACGAAGAAAAATGAGATGATGGCCTTCCTTACCATAGAGGACAATACCGCCAGTATGGAAGTGGTGGCATTTCCCCGTGCCTTTGAAGCGGCAAAAGAGTTTCTGACAGAGGATTCGAAGATTTTTGTGAAGGGCAGAATTCAGAAAAAAGATGAGGGAGAGGCGAAGCTCATTGCGGAAAAGATAATTCTCTTTGCAAAAGTGCCGAAAGAAATATGGGTACAGTTTTCAGATAAGGAAGAGTATGAAAAAAGAGAAGCCGAGCTTCTGCAAATCCTTAAAGAATATAAGGGAGAAAGTGAAGTGGTACTCTATTTGAGAAAAGAAAAGGCCATAAAGCGTCTCCCGGGGGAATTCAGAATCGATTCCGGAGAAGGAACGAGAAGTCTTCTTATGGAAAAATTCGGGACGGAAAATGTGAAAGAAAAGACAAAGTCCTTGAAATTCCTATAGGAATACAGTAATATATTGAGCTTGATTGAAGTATTTCATTATATATCGAGAATTGAACACAAAGTGTATCATCGAGGCTTCATAATGAGCACAGTATAAAAAGTGTGGGAGATCTCGTTTTAAGGATATGCATTTGGAAATAGAGGAGGAGAAATTTATGGCAGCGGTGAAGACGATAGGAGTATTAACTTCCGGCGGAGATGCTCCGGGGATGAATGCCGCAATCCGCAGTGTGGTAAGATCGGCAATCCATCACGGTTTAAAGGTAAAGGGTGTCATGCGTGGCTATGCAGGGCTCATAGAGGAAGAAATTGTAGATATGGACAGTCATTCCGTATCCGATATCATCAGCCGCGGAGGAACTATTCTCTACACTGCTCGTTGTAAAGAATTTACAACTGTAGAAGGCCAAAAGAAGGGGGCTGAAATCTGTAAAAAACACGGAATTGACGGCATGGTCGTAATCGGAGGAGACGGATCCTTTATGGGAGCGGGCAAGCTTTCCGCCTTGGGAGTGAACACCATCGGTGTGCCGGGAACCATTGACCTTGATATTGCCTGTACGGATTATACTATCGGTTTTGATACATCGATTAATACCGCTATGCAGGCGATTGATAAGATTCGTGATACTTCCACTTCTCACGAGCGTTGCTCCATTATCGAAGTAATGGGTAGACGCGCCGGCTATATTGCTCTTTGGTGCGGTGTGGCAAATGGGGCTGAGGAGATTCTTCTTCCGGAGAAGTATGACGGAGATGAGCAGGCTATCATTAACCGTATTATTGAAAGCCGTAAGAAAGGGAAGAAGCACTATATCATTATCAATGCCGAGGGAATCGGACACTCTTCCTCCATGGCAAGCCGTATTGAAGCCGCTACCGGAATTGAGACCAGAGCGACCATTCTCGGACACATGCAGCGAGGCGGATCTCCGACCTGTAAGGATAGATATTATGCGTCTATCATGGGGGCAAGAGCAGTGGAATTGCTTTGTGAAGGAAAGTCCAACCGACTGGTTGCTTACAAGAAGGGCGAGTTTGTGGATTATGATATTCAGGAAGCATTGCAGATGAAGAAGGATATTGATGAAGAACAGTACCGAGTTGCACAGCTTCTTGTAAGATAAGAGGGCAATATTGTAAGAGTAAGAGAGCGATATTGTAAGATAAGAGAGCAATAAAGAGGATAGTTTGGAAGAGAAATTCAAGAATAAACTGGAAAATATCATAAAGTTGCACGGGATAGAGGGCTTCTCCTTAAGGGAGGACCTTCTTTCTCTTTGTGAAGAAGAGGAAGATGCATCGGAAACAACAGCAGAAACAACAGCAGAAACGAAACAGAAAGGGCAGCCGCTTTTTCATCCTGTTCGTATCGGAAAACTTGTACTTCCGGGAAATATCCTGATGGCACCGATGGCGGGCGTTACCGACCTTCCCTATCGGATTCTCTGTAAGGAAATGGGTGTGAGCCTTTCCTGCACGGAAATGGTTTCTGCAAAGGCTATTTTATATGGGAATAAGAATACCGATTCTCTTTTGGAAAAAGGAGAAGAACCGGGGTTTAGAGCGGTGCAGCTTTTCGGATCGGATCCCGAGATTATGGCGGAAATGGCGAAGCGGGTGGAGCCGGATTTTGATATCATTGACATCAATATGGGATGTCCCGTGCCTAAAGTAGTGCGCAATCAAGAGGGTTCCGCTCTTATGGAAAACCTTCCTCTTGTCGAGAAAATTTTATCCGCTATGGTGAAGGCGGTAGATAAACCCGTTACCGTAAAGTGTCGTCTGGGCTTTACGGACTCCCATATTAATGTATTGGACTTTGTGAAAGTAGCAGAAGGCGCGGGTGTATCCGCTATCGTGGTACATGGAAGAACAAGAGAACAGTATTACCGAGGAAAAGCAAACTGGGATTGGATTCGAAAAGCCAAGGAAGCGGTGCAGATTCCGCTCTTTGGAAACGGAGACATTTTTACGGAAGAAGATGCGATGGCGATGCTCCTATCCACGGGGGTGGACGGCATTTCCTTAGGAAGAGGTGTGCAGGGAAATCCCTTTCTGATAAGAAGGATTCGTTCCTTATTGGAAAAGGGGATGCAAGAACCGCCTCTTTCGTTGCCGGAGCGAAAGGAGATGATGCTTCGGCATCTTCGGCTTATGGAACAGATCAAGGGAGAACATCTTGCACTTCTCGAAATGAGAAAACACCTGTCTTGGTATATGGAAGGCCTTCCGGATGCGGCCAGATGGCGTAAAGAGGTCAATCAGGAGCAGGACTTAAGAGCAGTTTATAGGATGGTGCAGAGTCTATAGCATTGTAGAGTGGATTTTTTCTGAAGAATAAGGTTAAAGAAATAGATTGACTTCTTTATTCTAAATTGTTAGAATATTCCTTTGTATTGAATGCTTTACGGCTTCCGGCGTACCGGAGGCCGTATTCTTAACGAGTGCTGTTTCCTTCTTTCGGGATACACCATAACAGTTTTAAAGAGAACGGGTTTCGTCTTTTCATGAACATCGAGATTTTCTTCTCATGGATAGCGGGTTTTACTCGTTTTAATAATAAAGAAAGGTCAGGAAGATATCGTGGCAGAAGCAAAAAAGAATCTCCTCACAAGAGCCGGCTTAAACAAGCTGGAGAAGGAATTACATGATTTAAAGGTTAATCGAAGACAAGAAATCGCAGAGAAAATCAAAGAAGCCAGAGAGCAGGGAGATTTATCCGAGAACGCGGAGTACGACGCAGCTAAGGATGAGCAGAGAGATATAGAGGAGCGCATCGTGGCAATTGAGACCCTCTTGAAAAATGCGGAAGTGGTTGACGATGCGGAAGAAGGAAGTATCAATATCGGTTGCAAGGTAAAGCTCTATGACAAGGAATTTGACGAGGAGGTGGAGTACCACATTGTAGGATCCACGGAAGCGAATTCCTTACAGGGGAAGATTTCCAATGAATCTCCGGTAGGCATGGCATTACTGCACCACAAGGCAGGAGATGAGATTGTTGTAGAGACCCAGGCAGGAAATATGGAATACAAGGTTTTGTCTGTGGAACGTTATACTGAAGAATAAGATATTGAGTAGAAAGACTTCTTTGATGAATCCGGATTAAAATTCACGACAATTAAAGAAGTCTTTTTTGATGAATATGTCTAACAGTAGATGAATATGTCTGACGGTAGATGAAAATGTCTAACAGTAGATGAATATGTCTGACGGTAGATGAAAATGTCTAACAGTAGATGAATATGTCTAACAGTAGAGAACAGAAAGGGAGAGCTATGAGCGAAAAGGAAAAGAACAATGCAAATCAGCAGGACATGAACCATATTTTAAAGGCAAGATATGACAAGTTGAAAGAATTACAGGACGCTCAGGCGGACCCGTTTCTGATTACGAAAGCGGAGCAGACGCATCACTCTACAGAGATTAAAGAGAACTTTTTCGCCTTGGAAAATCAGCAGGTCGTGATTGCCGGTCGTGTTATGGCAAAACGTGTAATGGGAAAGGCCGGATTCCTCCATGTGCAGGATAGAGACGGAAAGATTCAGGTTTATGTGAGTCGGGAAAGTCTTGGAGAAGAGGAATACAAGGCCTATAAGAGGCTGGATATCGGAGATATTGTGGAGGTTTCCGGCTTTGTGTTTAAGACCCAGACAGGTGAGATTTCCATTCACGGAGAGAAGATTCTTCTGCTCTCCAAGTCCCTCTATCCGCTACCGGAGAAGTTCCACGGTTTGCAGGATACGGACACCCGTTATCGCCAGCGTTATGTGGATCTCATTATGAATGAAGACAGCCGTGATGTTTTCATGAAGCGCTCTCAGATTCTCCGCGAAATCCGTAATTTCCTTGCCGGAAGAGATTTCTTGGAAGTAGAGACACCGATGCTTGTGGAAAATGCGGGCGGTGCTGCAGCCCGTCCCTTTGAAACGCATTACAATGCCTTAAATGAGGACGTAAAGCTTCGTATTTCTCTCGAGCTTTACTTAAAGCGTCTGATTATTGGCGGTATGGAGCGTGTTTATGAGATTGGAAGAGTGTTCCGTAATGAGGGAATCGACACCCGTCATAACCCGGAATTCACTTTGATGGAGCTCTATCAGGCATATACCGACTATGACGGTATGATGGAGCTTACCGAGTCCATGTTCCGTTACCTTGCGGAAAAGGTATGTGGAACTCTTCACATCAGCTATCAGGGAACTCCTATTGACTTGGAAAGCCCCTTTAGAAGACTGACCATGACCGATGCCATTAAGGAATATGCGGGCATTGATTTTGACAAGATTCAAACCTTGGAAGAAGCGAGAGCCCTCGCAAAAGAAAAGGAAATCGCTTACGAAGAACACCATGGTATCGGGGACATCGAGAACCTCTTCTTTGAAGAGTACTGCGAAGAGAAACTGATTCAGCCGACCTTTATCATGGATCATCCCTTATCCATTTCCCCGCTCACGAAGAAGAAGCCGAGCGACCCGACGAAGGTAGAGCGTTTTGAGCTCTTTATCTACGGAAGAGAAATGGCAAATGCTTACTCCGAGCTGAATGATCCAATCGATCAGAGAGAGCGTTTCAAGGCACAGGATGCTTTGGCTGATGCGGGAGATGAGGAAGCGAACCACACCGACGAAGACTTCCTTCATGCTATGGAAATCGGTATGCCGCCAACGGGCGGAATCGGCTACGGTATTGACCGTCTTGTGATGCTTCTCACCGACTCGGCATCCATCCGTGACGTTTTACTCTTCCCCACAATGAAGTCCTTGGACAAGAAGGATGAGGGAAATAGGGCATCTAAGGGTAATGGAAACGGAATTTGCGACCAAGTTGCGACCGTTCCGGAAAAGATTGATTTTTCAAACGTGAAGATTGAACCTCTCTTCGAAGAACAGGTTGACTTTGAGACTTTCAGTAAATCTGACTTCCGTGCGGTAAAGGTAAAGGATTGCTTTGCCGTTCCAAAGAGTAAGAAGCTTTTACAGTTTACCTTGGACGACGGAACCGGTACTGACAGAACGATTCTTTCCGGCATTCATGACTTTTATGAGCCGGAAGAGCTGATTGGAAAGACATTGATTGCTATCACAAATCTTCCCCCAAGAGCAATGATGGGAGTAGAGTCCTGCGGTATGCTACTTTCCGCCATTAACCAGAAGAAGGATAGTGATGAGGAAGAATTGCACTTACTGATGGTAGATGACCATATTCCGGCAGGAGCGAAGTTATATTAGTATTTTGTTTATTGTTGAACTATTTTGAAGACAAAGAGATTATGCCTTATGGCGGATGAAGTTAACTTCATCCGCCATTTTATATAAAAAAGAATTGATGATTTGCAAAGACTTGTTTCATCCCGTGTGCTATTATAAACTTAGTAATCGAATGTAGATGAATAGATAGTTAATTAAAGAAAAGAGGTTACCTATGAGAATACTATTTAAGCTTGTCTTGTTTCCTATTAGTCTTCTATTATCGGTTTGCACTGCTTTTCTAACATTTTTGCTAAGTATAGGAGTGGCTATCTTGTATTTATTGATGATTCTTTGCATTTTTGTAGCAATAGGTTCTTTTCTATTCTTTCAGGACGGAAGAGTTGCATTGGAGGCATTAATTGTTGGCTTTATCCTCAGTCCCTATGGATTACCTATGATAGGTGCAACAATGATTGCTTTCCTGGAAGTGCTAAATCAGAGAATACGATCTTTTTAAGAAAAGAGAAGTGAATTTATATGAAGAAGGCGATAGAAAGTTCTATCGTCTTTTTTCATACCTAAAATTGTGTAAAAAAATAAAAAGGAGAGAAGATGTGGAGTTTGATTATTTTTATAACCGAGATGGTGAGCGATTTAGCTACTATATGCTTCCTAAGATTCTTGTGACTGATGGAAAGTTTCAATCCTTATCTTCAGATGCCAAGATTCTTTATGCCTGTTTACTTGAGAGAACGGCTTTATCCTTAAAAAATAAATGGATTGATCATGAGAATAGAATATACATCATTTTTACTTTGGAAGAGATTATGGAAGTCTTAGGTAGATCTAATAAAACAGCTGTAAAAGTTTTAAATGAATTAGACAGCAGTACAGGAGGACTAGGGCTTATAGAGAGAAAGAAGCAGGGTTTAGGAAAGCCAAATATCATTTATGTAAAGGATTTTCTAAGTATCTTTTCTTTCGAAGGTAAAAACTACAGTTCAGAAGTGAAGAATCTACATACAAGAAGTGAAGAAGTTACACTTCAGGAAGTGAAGAAAATACACGGAACTAATTCTAATACTAATAAACATGAGAGTAATCATCCTGATTTTAGATTTGGAAAAAAATCATATGGGATTTTCCAAAACGTTTTTTTAAGAGATGAGGATATAAGAGAATTGAAAGGAGTTCTAGTTAAGGATTTTTCAAACTATGTGGAAAGGTTGTCAGCATATCTTAAGAGTACGGGAAAGACTTACAAAGACCATAAGGCAACTATCCTTTCCTGGTTTTATAAAGATCAGGGAAATCGGAGGGGAATAAAAGCTTCCAACATTCCCAGTTTGGAAGAATACGATAAAGGAGAGCATTTATAATGAGTGAAATGAAAAGGACCTGGATTGAGGGCGTGGAGTATTCCTACGATGCAAATGAAGAATATGAAAAGGATGGACATGTTTACTGTAAGACCTGTCATGAAAGAAAAGACGGAAAGATTTTGGAGTTCTTTGGTGGGAAGATGATTTGTCGTGTATCTTGTCATTGTGACAAACAGAGAGAAGAAAAAGAAGCTAAGAGACAGAAGCAATTGGAAATAGAACGTCTCAAGAGTAGTTGTTTTAGTTCCAGAGCCGAATGGGAGTATAACTTTTTGAATTATCAAGGAGAAGAAAATCAAAGTCTTCTTATTGCCAAGAACTTTGTGAAGGATTATGAGCAAATGAAGAAAGAAAATGTTGGACTTCTTTTTTATGGCTCTGTTGGAAGCGGAAAGACTTATCTTGCCTGTTCTATTGCCAATGCTCTAATAGAGCAATATCAAGTACCTGTTAAGATTCGAAATTTTTCGCAGATTATGAATGAAATGCAAAAATGTGGTTTTGACTTTGATAAGAATGCCTATATTGAATCTTTGGTTAATACTTCCGTACTGATTTTAGATGACCTGGGAATTGAAAGGGACACAAGCTATGCAAAGGAGCAGGTGTACAACATTGTGAACAGCCGGTACTTAAGAAGAAAGCCGACCATCTTTACCACAAATCTATCTTATGACACTATTCAAAACTGCATTGAAAGTGTGGAGTATCAAAGAATTTATTCAAGAATTATAGAGATGTGCATTCCCGTCATGGTTGTGGGGCATGATTACAGGAAAAAAATTCAAAAAGAGAAGCTTTCTCGGAACAAGGAGAGGTTATTGAGCGGAGGTGAAAGAACATGATCAATGAAGAAGTATCCGATAAAACTCTTAATTTAGAAATAAAGGCAGCTAAGATCACTGCAAAACTGATTATTCAGCAGATAAAGAAATTACTAAAAGAAGCTAAAAAATTTGGGGGAATGGAGAAATTTGTCAGTGAAAAGGGTAATGAAGTGAAGCTGAAGGACTTGGTTCAGAAAGGACAACTGGAAGAGATTACCATTAAAGAAACAGAGCTTAAAAGACTAAAAAAAGAATTGAACAAATATGGTGTTAAGTTTTCTGTTATGAAAGATAAGAAGACAAAGCAGTATTCCCTATTTTTTCAAGCAAAAGATGTAAAAATTATGGACAAGTCATTTAAAAAGGTCCTGGCAGACTTGGAGAAAAAAACGGAAAGAAAGGAGTCCATCCATAAGAACCTTGAGAAGTTCAAAGCATTGGTGAAAAATGCTATTTTCAAAGATAAAATCAAGAACAAGAAAAAGGAGCAAAGCCTATGATGGAGAAGATTTTAAAAGATAGTAAAAGCTTATCCAAGATGCAGGGTTAAGAAATGGAAAAAATATGCTAATTTCTATATTTTATGGTGTGAATATTTGATTGAATGAGCTAATTATGGCTAACTAAAATATGGAAATTTGCTTTTTGTTAAAAAATATGGTAAGATATAAACAACCGATCGGGAAATTAAGAAAGTGGACAGCTATAGACGTGCCACTCTATAAATCTAACATTCTATAAATCAGAAAAATGGGACTTTCAAGAATGAGAGCAAACTAAGAGAGATAGAAAAGTCCATTTCCACATTGCAAACTGTAGGTAATATAGCTACTACTTAGGAGTTTTTCTTTATCAAGCCTTTGCTTTTCTTTAGAAGTAAAAATCAATACCAAGATTGTTATCAATAGCTGAGTATTAGATTAATTAACATAGGAAAAAAGATGATATTCCGTGAATTATGGAAATGCTAAGGGAAAGGAAAACAGATAGAGTATTAGTTTTAAAGTTAAGGTTTATATTAAAAGTTTTCAGAAAAATAAGTATAGGAGGTAAACATGAAAAAATTTGGAGAAAAAATGTTTTCAATGTTTTTGTCACTATTATTGCTTTTTAGTACAGTTGCCGGAACTAGTCGAGTATATGCAAATGAGAGTAACAAAGTTTATCCTATCACAAGTGAAATCGCAAATAACTTTGCTGAGATGAGTGAAATTGCAGCTAAAAGTTATGATGTAAAAGATGAAGGAATTAAATCTGCATATATTGAATTATCTAAAAATGAGATTGAAAACGAGGATTTTGTAGTACATGGAAATAAAAGTAATCTGAACTTTGAAGAGATCAATGTAGTGAAAATGAATTTAGATGGTTCAGAATATACAGCGGTAAATATATCGATTGCTGGTGAGTATAGTACCTTGAGTAATATCAATCTATTATTCAATAACAACAATGAATTTATTGGTTATACGGAAACTTTAATCTACAATAATCCCAAAACAAACAAGTTTCAAATTGATAATTATCAAAATGGAATACTATTAGAACATAAAGAAACCTCAATTGATTTTATGTCTAACGAAAAAATAAAAGAAGGTATACAGGGATTAAAGGAGATTAAAAATCAGACATATACAAGAAGTGTAGGATCGACAGTAGCCTGTCTTGGAGCTCTGTTAGGAATTAATGGGGCAGTAGCCTATATAATTGCTGGAACTTGCACAACAGCCTGTTCAGCCGCTCCTGTCACTGGTGCAGTGTGTGCAGCCTGTATTGGAGGAATTTGTGCCATTGGAGCAGGGGATATAGCTGGAATAGTGGCTTGTTTTAAGAGTTAGGATGGTGAGTAAAGATGAAAGAAGAATATAAAAAAGCTATCTTTGTATTAGTGGTTTGTGCCATCGGGACTATTATAATATGTTTTATACCTTCTCTTTTCCGATGATACATCCAACAATTTTACAGTATTCGCTTAACGAATAATCGAATTAAAAAGGTAGTTTATAAGAACTGGAACAAGGAAATATGTTATTGCTTTCAAAATGGGAAATAACTGGAGTAAGATAAACATTATTATATCAGTTTTCGAGAGGATATTATGTTGAGAATAATAGTAAGAGTATCATGGCTTATAACGGTTGTATTTATGTGGTTACCTAATGTGTGCAAAAATCAGTTTATGAAAGATAATGAACGACAAATAATCAAGATACTAGCTATAATTTCTGCTGTTTTGTCAGTATGCAACGTTTTTCTTGGATGAATGAGAAAATATAAATAACAAAGAAAAGGCCATTTATCTATCAAGATTTTGGCCTTTTTGAATATAAATAATATCTGTATGGAGAGAACAGAGTGAAGGAATTAGTAAGAAAAAATAATTTAGAACAGGAAGAAAAAATAAGAAAGCAAGACATCTTTGTAAAAAGGAGCGTAGCCTATGATTGAGAAGATTGTAAAGGATATCAAAGGACTGTGTAAGGTGCAGGATAAGGCAATGTTTGCAAAGCAAAATATTCCCTATCTTGCATTTTTCTATTTAGGGAATATTTTTTCTCATCATATTAGAAGCTATACCGGCGGTGATGTGATAGATAAAATCTTGCAAGGATTATTGGAGCTTAACAGAATGAGCTTTTTCCCAAGTCTTTATCTTATTGACATTATCATGGGAATAGGGACGGCAGTTTTAATCAAATTTATTGTCTATACCAAAGGCAAAAATGCAAAAAAGTTTAGACAGGGGAAAGAGTACGGATCAGCTCGCTGGGGAAATAGGAAAGACATTGAGCCGTACATGGACGAAAAATTTCAAAACAATATATTGCTTACCAAAACAGAGAGATTAAGCATGAATGGAAGACCAAGCAATCCAAAGTATGCAAGAAATAAAAATGTTCTTGTGATTGGTGGATCAGGATCCGGGAAGACAAGGTTTTATGTTAAGCCTAATCTTATGCAAATGCATTCTTCCTATTGCGTAACAGACCCGAAAGGGACGATAGTTCTTGAGTGTGGTAAAATGCTGGAAGATAATGGGTATGAAATTCGGATCTTAAATACCATTAACTTCAAAAAGAGTATGAAATACAATCCTTTTAGCTATATCCATTCAGAAAAAGATATTCTGAAATTGGTGCAGACCATTATTGCCAATACCAAAGGGGAAGGAGAAAAGGCAGGGGAAGATTTCTGGGTGAAAGCCGAAAAGCTTTATTACACGGCTCTGATTGCCTATATCTACTATGAAGCGCCGAAAGAAGAAAAGAATTTTGCAACACTGCTGGACATGATAGATGCTTCAGAAGTCAGAGAAGACGATGAAAATTATAAGAATCCGATAGATAGGCTTTTTGAGGCATTGGAAAAGAAAGAACCAAGGCATTTTGCAGTGAAGCAATATAAGAAATATAAGCTTGCAGCCGGAGTTATAGAATTAAGAAGAACACTTTATCACTATTTTAGTGAAAGATGTTTTGCTTAATTCTTTTTTTATTGAAGAATTGGAGCGAAAGGAGGTAATCGTGAGGAACTACGAGAAAATAACCGCCTTGTATGAAAGGTTAAGCCGAGATGATGAACTACAAGGTGAGAGTAATTCTATCATGAATCAGAAGAAAATCTTGGAAGAATACGCAAAGAAAAATCATTTGGAGAACATCGTTCATTTTACCGATGACGGAATCAGCGGGACGCAGTTCGATCGTCCGGGATTTATGGCAATGATGAACGGAGTCAATCAAGGAAATATCGGTTGTATCATCGTAAAGGATATGAGTAGACTTGGCAGAGATTACCTCAAAGTCGGTCAATGTATGGAGATACTAAGACAAAAAGGAGTTAGGCTCATTGCCATTAACGACAATGTAGATAGCTTTTACAAAGACGATGATTTTACTCCTTTTCGAAACATTATGAATGAGTGGTATGCAAGAGATACCTCAAGGAAAATCAAGTCCACATTCAAAGCCAAAGGCGAAAGCGGAAAGCATACAGGAAGCAGTCCACCCTATGGATATATCAAAGACAAGGACGATAAAAATCAGTGGATTATCGACGAGAAAGCAGCAGAAGTTGTCCGAAGAATATTCCATCTGACAATGGACGGAAAAGGACCCTATGCCATAGCAAGGATATTGGAAGCCGATAAGATAGATATACCCGCCTATCATCAGCAGAAATTGGGATATGGACTACATCAAAGCAAAGTCTTTGAATATCCGTATCGTTGGTGCAGTTCCACGATTGCAAGTATCTTAAAGAAACAAGAATACTTAGGGCATACCGTCAACTTCAAAACCAGAAAGCATTTCAAAGATAAGAAAAGTAAATATGTATCTGAAGATAACTGGCTCATCTTTGAAAACACCCACGAACCGATTATCGACCAAGAAACCTTTGATAATGTGCAGAGAATACGAGGAAATGTGAAACGCTATCCTGACGGTTGGGGCGAATACCATCCCCTTACAGGACTGATGTATTGTGCGGATTGTGGCAGTAAAATGTATGTTCACAGAACGAGCAACTACAAGAATGTCCCCTATTATACTTGCAGTGCCTACACAAAAGTACCTTGTGGAACACTTTGCCCATCTGCTCACAGGATAAAAGCGGAAGTGGTCTTAAATCTCATTCAAAGCACCCTACAAGACATTAAGAAAAGCCTTGATGAAGATAACGAAGCCTTTCTCCGTTCCATTCAAAACGAAATGGAAGAAAGCGAAAAAATGGAAATGGAAAAGAAAAAGACAAGGCTCACAGATAGTAAAAACAGACTTCAGGAACTGGAACGCTTAATGTGTCGAATATACGAAGATATGATACTGGAGAAGATACCGAATACCCGATATGAAATCTTAAATAATCAGTATGAAACAGAGCAAAGAGAACTCAGCAAAGAAATCGATGGGTTGGAAAAAGCCATCAAGCGATACGAAAAAGAAACCGACAGAGCCAAGAAGTTTATCCGGTTGATTGAACGCTATGATAACTTTGACGAACTGACACCTACCATCATCAACGAGTTTGTAGAAAAAATCTTAATTCACGAACGAGATCGAAAAGGCAGTCAAACCGCCAATCAGAAAGTCGAAATCTACTTCAACTTTATCGGTAACTATGAACCGCCAAAAGAAGAATTGTCCGAAGAAGAAATGCAGAAATTAAGGGAGGAGGAAGAAAAAGAACGAGTAAGAAAAGACAGGCTTCATCAAAACTACCTCAAGCGTAAAGCAAACGGCAAGCAAAAAGAGTATGAGGATAGATATAAGGCAAGGCGAGAGGAGAAAAAACAGGAAAAGCTAAAGAGTTTGAAAAGAACAGGGATACCGGTAAGTGAATATATTAAAAACATTAAAAAAACAAAAATGATATACAATAGTTAGTTGACATTAACTATCATATAGCATATAATAAAAACCGACGACATTGTCGGTTTTTATTTGTTGAGTAGAAAAGAGGTCTTTATTTTGAAGGAAGAAAAACAAAAAGTAGGACAAATCAAAAAAAAGAAAATTAGAGAAGCTGCAAAAAAATGTTTTTTAACAAAAGGCTTTCAAAACACAACGATGGAAGATGTCATTACAGAGATAGGTATGAGTAGAGGGGGCGTTTATCATCATTATGCAAGTACAAATGAAATGCTTAAAGACTTAATGCTTGATGGTAATGATTACAGAAACAGCTTGATAAATGAGTATTTGGAAAATAATCTAGGCAAAGATAAATATCAGCAAATGGGTGATATTTTGGTTGATAAGTCACTGGCTGATACAGATTTGATGAGATTATATACGCTCCTTTTACAGGCAAAAAAATATAATGAGGATTTGGAAAAGTTGTATCAAGAATTGAAACTTAATACGACTAATGAGCTAAGTTTAATCGCCAAGCAGCTTGGAATTAAAGCAGATATATTTGGTGACGGTTTTTTAGTGAATTATATCAATGGATTGATATTAAGTTCAGAAATTTTAGGTGCGAGAAAGTCTTATAGCGAGCATAAACGATATATAAAAGAAACAATGATAAATTATATTGTTGATGTAGAAAAGAAAAATTAAAACAATTAGGAGGTTTCAAATGAGCAAACGATTAGAGGTAAAGGATTTAATCAATATAGGATTATTTTCCGTATTAGGATTCATATTTATGATGATTGGATCATTTTTAGCAATGGTTCCGGTTTTAATGCCGGTTGTCCCATTTGCACAGGGAGTTTTGGTAGGACCTGTAAATATGCTATATTCTACCAAGATTAAAAAAAGAGGAATGATTTTTATTCAATCATTATTGATTGCATTGATATATGTTGCTATGGGACATGGACCGTGGGCATTATTAACGGCTGTTATCGCCGGTATTATTGCTGAAATAATTTTGAAATCAGGAGAATATACCAATGTAAAGAAAGCAAGATTGGCATTTTCAATTGCTCCTCTTTGCACGTTAGGAAATTGGCTTCCAATTTTTATATCAAGAAATGAATATATTAAGCAAATGTTAGAACAAGGATACGATCAAGAGTTCATTGATAAGATGCTTAGTGTTATGCCAAATTGGATTATTGTTGTAATGGCAATAGTAGGAATTATCGGTGCATATATAGGTTGTAGCATTGGAATGGCATTTCTAAAAAAACACTTCAAAAAAACCGGTATGGAAAAATAAGATTTCATGGAGAGTTAGGATGATAATCAAACTTGATTTTCGTACAAAACTTTTTATGACGATAGTTCTTTCATATGTGATGGTATTAGGCAATATTCAAACAAAGTATTTCGTGCAAGCCATTTTAATATCTACAATTCCGATAATACTTTTAATTAACGCAAAATATATAAGAGTAGCTATTATTGGAGTGGCTACTCTTTTGTTTGTTTATGCTGCTGATAAATTTCTGATAGGGCTTAATTACAATCCTGTGGTTGCAATTTTATTGATAATAGTGATGGTTATTAAAAAAATTCTCCCCGCATTTTTGATGGGGAGATATACCATACTTACATCAAATGTTGGAGAAAGCATTTACTCATTAAAAAAAATGAAATGTCCAGATGAAATAGCCATTCCCTTGACGGTAATGGTACGTTTCTTTTATGCTGCAAGGATTGATTATAGTAATATAAAAAAAGCTATGCGTTTGAGAGGATTGACGCTTAAAAGGTTAATAAAGAGTCCAATTTTATTATTTGAATATAGATTAGTGCCATTATTGATGTGCTTATCAAAGGCAGCAGATGATTTGACGGTATCAGCTATGACGAAAGGGTTGGCTGTAAATCAAAAGAGAACAAGTATTAGTGAAACATATATGGGACTTGTTGACTTTATGTTTTTCTTAATAATGGCATGGATAATCTATCTATATATAAGGGGAAAATATGCTTGAATTACAAAATTTAACAGTGGGTTTTGACGGTGAAAGCATATTGAAAAATATAAATATGATTTTCAAACCCGGTGAAGTAACCGTCATTACAGGACATTCAGGAACAGGAAAAAGTAGCTTGCTAAAAGTTATCAATGGAATCATTCCGGAATACAATAATGCAGAATTAGAAGGAGATATTGTATTTAACGGAAAATCATTGTTTGGCTTGACAATATTGGAACGATCTAAATTTATATCTACAGTGTTTCAAAATCCTAAAACACAATTTTATTGTATCAATTCAACCGATGAACTGGCTTTTCAGTTGGAAAATAGAAACATAGACAAAGATTTGATTTTAGATAAAATTCAGTATTATTCAGCGGTTTTAGGTACAAAGGAATTATTAGATAGGAATATCTTTGAACTATCTGGAGGCGAAAAGCAGTTGATTGCAGTAACAGCTTGTGGGATTTCTGAAAATGAAATTATCTTGTTGGATGAACCCTCATCTTCCTTAGATCAGGTTGCAATAGAGCATTTACAGAATGCCATTATGGAACTGAAAAAAAGAAAGAAAATTATCATCATTGTGGAGCATAGATTGTTTTATCTGAAAGATATGCTTGATAAATTGTGTGTGATAGAAAATGGAACTTATAAAGAATACACAAAAGAGCAGTTTTGTGATGATTTCTTTGAACAGGTTTCTGAAAAACACAATCTAAGGAGTTTTAATGCGATTTCTAAAAACAATTTTTTAAGCAGGAAATATAAGCAAGTAGAAGTGTTAAAGAAAAATTCTTCAGATCTTGATTGTAAAGCATTGTCTTGTTTGAATTTCAAAAAAAAATATGAAAGAAAGGAAATCTTTGACTTCAGTATTGCCTTTGAATCCGGTATCAATTTCATCATTGGTCAAAATGGTGTTGGGAAAAGCACTTTTATCAATTTGCTGATGGGGCTGACAAGAGGAACAGGAGAGGTGTTTTATAACGGAGTAAAAGTAAAAAAACGATGTGAAAATATTTTTGCGATTATGCAAGATGTTAATTATCAACTTTTTACAGAATCTGTATGGCAAGAAATTTCAACTATTACTAAAGAGGATGAATTAAAAAATGAAATTTTGAGGATGGTAGACTTATTTGATAAAAAAGAAATGCACCCAAATTCATTATCAGGAGGTGAAAAACAACGATTATTACTTGCTATGTCAATGCTGAGCAGGAAGCCCATCGTAATTTTCGATGAACCGACAAGCGGACTATGTAAAAGGCAGATGGATATTTTGATTGTATTTCTTAATAAAATGACCGAACAAGGAAAGATAATTATCATAATCACACACGATTATGAATTTATAGATAGATGTAACGGAAAAGTATATGAGTTTGTGAAATAAATATAGGTAAAGGAGAATGATACGATGAAAGAAGATATGAAAACACAACTATTAACAAAAAGTCCTAAAGAACTGTTATTTAAGTTGGCAATTCCCGGAATAATCGGGATGATTGTCATAGGATTGTATCCATTTATGGATGGTGTGTTTGCAGGATGGCTCATTGGTGATTATGCTATGTCAGCCATTAGTGTATCCATGTCTTTAACAATAATCAATGGTGGAATATCGGCATTGATTGGCGTTGGAAGTGCCTCAATATTATCAAGAGCAATCGGAAAGGGCGATAAAGAAACGACAGATAAAATATTCGGGAATTTTTGTTACTGGGTAATATTTTTCTCTGTAATTATCACAATATTTGGCTTGATTTTTGCACCTCATTTTTTAGATTTGGTAGGTGCTAAAGGAAATATTAAAGAACTCGGTGTGAGATATTTAAGAGTAGTTTTCTTTGGCTCTATATTTGTGAATTTTGCTCAAGCGGGAAATATGACAATGCGTGGCGAAGGTGCATTAAAGCAATCTATGATGATTATGGGAGCGGGAGCTATATTAAACATTATTTTAGATCCTATTTTTATGAAGTTGATGGGTGAATATGCGATTGAAGGTGCAGCTATTGCCACTGTTATATCTCAAATTGTACAAGCAATATTGACATTCCACTATTTTTCAAAGAAAAGTGCTTTTGTGGGTATCCATAAAATTCAAAAATACAAGGCAATTTATAGCGAAATGTTTAGTATAGGAAGTTCGGCAATGATGATGCAAATTTTATTTGCAGTACAGCAAACATTTTTGTTTAAGCAAGCCTTTGCGTATGGAGGAGATGATTGGGGAATTTTGATGTCTGCTACAATGCGATTATATATGTTTTCCTTTATTCCACTGTGGGGTATGAGTCAAGGCTTACAACCTGTTATTGGAGCTAATTTCGGAGCAAAACAATACGGAAGAGTAAAAGATACGATGAAGATTTTTATGTATGGTGCAACAATTCTTGCAGCAGCTTCATGGATACCATCAATGTTTTGTTCAGAAAAATTACTATCATTATTCAGTGTGAGAAGGGAGATTATTGAAGTTGGTGTTGTAAATTTTAAGATGTTTTATTCTACATTCATCTTATATGGAATTATGATTATGACACTTACATTTTTCCAATCCATAGGAGATGGAAAAAAAGCAGGCATG
Organism: Oribacterium parvum ACB1; assembly: GCF_000238055.2. GTDB lineage: Bacteria > Bacillota > Clostridia > Lachnospirales > Lachnospiraceae > Oribacterium > Oribacterium parvum. Next base: position 504,702 of record NZ_KE148312.1, on the reverse strand, counting down.
ATTGTAATGCTTAGACAGTTAGTTTTATTTATTCCTGCAATATTACTATTTCCAAAGGTGTTTGGAGCGTCAGCAGTTTGGTGGACAGAACCTATCGTAGACTTTAGTATGATTATGTTAGGACTGTTTTTAATGCTTAATGGACTTAGGAAGATGGGAAAACAACAAATTACAAACAGTTTTAGGTAGCTTAAAAGACAAAAATAAAAAATTAGAAAGGTTTGATGTATGAATATTGTTTAACTATAAGGGATGGGTGATTAAAATGGAAAAATCTTTATATACAAAAGAAATAGATAACAAAAATTTCTATTTGCCTTATAGTTGTCTATTCTCTCAAACAATTAAATACATCTAAAGAAAAGGTAAACTCTTTTCAATTCGGAGGACATTTTACGCCAAAGTGTAGAAGTCCTCCTTTTTTATTCTCAAAAAGCAAAATCAGAGAACAGAAAAGGAGGAATACACAATGGATAAAAAGGATTACTACCTTTATGTCAAAGGAAAAGCGGTTAAGGTCAGTGAAGAAGTATATAAAGCCTATTGGAAGATAACGGAGCATGAAAAATATCTTCAGAGAAAGGATTGGAAGTATGGAGTGATTCCATTTTCAACACTGGATTATGACGGACACTTTGTAGACAATATCATAGATGAAAGAGTAGACTTAGAAAAAATTGTAGAAGTCAAAATGCAAATTGAAGAATTAAACAAGGCATTAGCTACACTCACAAAAAAAGAAAGAGAGCTGATAGAAGCCATCTTCTATAAAGAAGAAAGTCTCAGGTCGATTGGCAAAAAAGAAAAAGTAAGCTATCAAGCAATCGGAAAAAGGAGGGATAAGATTTTAGAAAAACTAAGAAAACTTTTAGAAGATAAATTCTAAAAAATGCTGAAAGGTTAAGTATCAAAGAAAGGTACTTAGCCTTTCTTTGTTTGGAACACAACAATATTGAAATGGAGGAATGAAAAATGAAAGAGTTAGAAAATGTAATGAGCCAGTTGGAAAAAGAAACTAAGAAAAAAGAACAGGCGGAAAACAAAATCAAGCAACTAAGACAAAAGAAATCACAGCTAAAAAGAAAGGCGGACACGAAACGAAAAGTAGAAAAAGGTGGAGTATTTGAAGCCTTTGAAAGAGAAATTACAGGTATGCAAGAAGATACAAATAACGATTTAATCTATGCCTTTTTAGATTATGTACTTTCCGATAATCGAAATAGAGAAAAGCTAAAAGAACTTACAGAAATTCATTTAAGAAAAAAAGAAATCTCCTTAGAAGAAAATTCAAATCATGGAGAAGAAAACGGAAATGATGATTTTGAAGAACCGACTGATGAAGAATAAGAAAAACAGAAAATGTATTAGGAATTGAGATGGAGCAAAGTGAGAAACATTTTAACACTTTGCTTTTTTGTGGATTTGAAAAATCTACAAAAAGCAAAGTTCACAGGGGTTTAAGGGGGAGTAGCCCCCTTGAACAAATAAAAATGCTTTAGCGTTTTTGTTTCCTTAGCGGAGCTATAAGCTTTCCGCAGGAACGCAAAGCACCGTAGTCAAACGGTGTATCTTTGCGCCCTTTGAAAAAGGGAGCGAAGATACTACCTGAACATTAGGATAGTAAAATTCCAAAATTGAAAACAGATAAAGGAGAAAAAGACAATGGAAATCAAAAGTTTGCATACCCATGTAGATATTGTTACAAGGTCAAAGGGACATAGCGTAATTGCAAAAGCTGCATATAATGCAAGAGATAAATTACAAGATGAATACTATGGAAAAACACATGACTATTCTAAAAAAGAAGACCTTGTATTTTCAAAAATCTTTCTGCCGGAACATATCCCAAAAGAGTTTTCAAACAGAGAATACCTATGGAATAGTGTTGAAAAAATCGAAAAAAGTAAAAACTCACAACTTGCAAGAAATCTACTCTTTACACTTCCAAGAGAATTAAGTGAGGAAGATAGGATAAAGTTAATCAGTGAATTTATAGAAGAAAACTTTACTTCTAAAGGTATGATAGCAGACTGTAATATTCATAATCCTATGGCAAGCGATCATGAAGAACAACCACACGCCCATATATTACTTACCCTAAGAGAAATTGATAGTGAGGGAAAATGGAAACCGAAATGCAGAAAAGAATATATCCTTGATGAAAACGGAGAAAAGATAAAACTGAAAAGCGGAAACTATAAATCAAGAAAAGTAAATCTGAATGATTGGAACGAACCGGACAAAGCAAAAGAGTGGAGAGAAAACTTTTCAAAGAAAGCAAACGAATATTTAGCAAGGAACAACATAGATAAAAGGATAGATCCACGCACCTTTGAAGAACAAGGTAGAGAAGAACTCCCGCAAATCCATTTAGGAACAAGCAGCTACCAAATGGAGAAAAAAGGCATACAGACAGAAAGAGGAAATCAAAACAGAAAAATCATTGCCTTGAACTTAGAATTTAAGAAGTTAAAAGCAGAACTATCAAAACTTACATCTTGGATAGGTTCGTTACTTGGGAGTCTGCAAGTAAAATATTATGAATACAAACAGGAGAAGAAAGAAGAATATGAGAACAAAGCGGAACTCTTTAATCTCTATGAGTACATTTCCATCTATTACGATATACAGGGAGAAAAAGCAAGAAAGCTAAACCCCTATGCAAGCAATAAAAAGATAGGTACAGACCTAAGACGATTTTCAAAAGCAAGGATATATCTAAAGGACAATAACCTTAAAACCATAGCAGACCTACAAGAAAAGATAAGCACATTACAATCCAAAAATAAAAAGATTAGTCAAGATATTAAGGTAAAAACCGCAAGGATAGAAAGCTTAAATAAATGCTTTGCCTATGCGGACATCATCAAGGATAACAAACAAGTCTTTGAAGAATGGAACAGTAAATCTCTATTCAAAGATAGTTTTTACAATTCTCATAAAGATGAAATTGACAAGTACAAAAGAGCAAGGGCAATTCTTGAAAAGATAACAGGCTTATCGGCTATCAAGATAAAGGACTGGCAAAAAGAAATCCAAAGTCTTGAAAGTGAAATATTAAAACTCAATATACAATCTCAAAAAGTCAAAGAAGAATACGAAAGTATCAATCATATCAAGTATGCCGTAAAAACCGTCAATGAAGATTATGGCATAGACTTATCTATTGAGATTGACAAGGCAATCAAGCGAGGAGAAAAACCGAGTGTCATTGCTCAGATTAAGAAGTATCAGGAGCAACAGGAAGCTTATGAAAAACGAAAGGAGAACACAAAGGACTATTACAGGAAAGAGGAAAGATGAAGCCCCGAAATGGGATAACATCAAAAACGAAGGGTGTCGTAAATCACGACATCCTTAAAAAACTAAGAGAGGAGAGAAAAATGGCAGATAAAAGAATGTTTTCACTAAAGATAGTGGATAGCGACTTATTTTTAGACATGCCTTTAAGTAGTCAATGCCTATATTTTCATCTATCAATGAGGGCAGATGATGACGGCTTTGTAAATAACCCTAAGAAAATCATCAAGATTATCGGAGCGAATGAAGATGACCTGAAAATACTTATTGCCAAAGGCTTTGTGATTATCTTTGAACAAGGAATCATCGTCATTACCCATTGGAAAATCAATAACTTTATCCGTAAAGACAGGTATAAACCGACCTTATATGAAAATGAGGTGCAGAGCCTATCCCAAACTAAAAACGGAATGTATATCAAAGAGGTTGGTTGTCATTTGGTTGACCAAAGGTTGACAAGTGGTCAACCCAGTATAGATAAGGGTAGATTAGATAAGGTTAGTATAGAAAAGGGGAGAGTAGAAAGTACCCCGCCCCCCAATTCAAAAACCTATGGAGAATATAAAAATATCCGATTAACCGAAGAAGAATACCGAAAGCTGAAAGATAAGCTGCAAGGTCATACCGATATGATGATTGGAAAGCTTTCAAGATATATCAAGAGTACCGGAAAGACCTATCAAGACCACTATGTAACTATCCTTAACTGGTATGAGCAAGACAAGGATAAACTATCACAGAAAAAGACCGGCAAGATTCCAACTTTTGAAGATTATGACAAGGGGGAACATTTATAGCTATCATATAAGGCGGTGTAAAGGCATTTTTAGAGCGTTAAGACTAAAAAAGGTATCAAAGTATGCCTAAGATAAAAATTAAGCTTTAAAACTCAACTTGAAGGAAATTAGAAGATGAAAAATATTGATAAGTTTGGTATAATTAAATATTATTATGAGTGAGGAGGTATGACCTTTGGATAATAAAGAGCTGTCTATCACAAGTGATAGTGAGTATAAAAAGCTATTGTCAGAGTTAAAAGAGAAAGTAAGAAGTAGCCAACTTAAAGCTGCAATAAAGGTAAATTATGAGTTGTTAGATTTATATTGGACTTTGGGAGAATACATTGTAAAAAATCAAGAACAACATTCATGGGGAGATGCCTTTATAAAATCGTTAGCTAAAGATTTACAAAAAGAATTTCCTGATATGAAAGGTTTTTCTGAAACAAATATTAAGTATATCAGAAGATGGTATTCATTTTATATAAAAGGGCTACAAGGTGTAGCCGAAATAGAAAATAACGACAGCAATTCAAAAGGACTACAGCCTGTAGCCCAATTTGATGAAAGAGTTATCAACCATATTAAACAGATACCTTGGGGACATAATCAAAGGATAATAAATAAGTGCAAGACCATTGATGAAGCCATATATTATGTTGATAAAACTATTGAGAACGGATGGAGTAGGAATGTACTTGTACATCAAATTGAAAGTGGATTATATGGCAGGGAAGGAAAATCTATAACAAACTTTGAAAAAAGGTTACCCGCTCTGCAATCAGATCTTGCAAGACAGACATTAAAAGATCCATATAATTTTGATTTTCTTACCATTCGTGAAGGATATGATGAAAGGGAACTTCAAAAAGAACTGGTTGACAAGATTTCTGATTTTTTACTTGAACTTGGCGAGGGATTTGCCTACATAGGCAAAGAATATCACATAAATATAAATGGGGATGATTTTTATATTGATTTACTGTTTTACAATTTGAAACTCCATTCTTACATTGTTATAGAACTGAAAGCGGAGAAGTTTAAGCCGGAACATTTAGGACAGCTTAATTTCTATGTAACAGCAGTGAATAGAGAGCTAAAAACTGATAGAGATAATGCTACGATTGGACTTCTTATTTGCAAAGATAAAAACGATGTCGTTTGTGAATACTCATTAGAACAAATATCGCAACCTATAGGTATCAGCAAATATGAGATTACTAAATTACTTGAAGCAGAATATAAGAGCAGTTTGCCGAGTATTGAAGAAATAGAGAAAAAGATCAAAGAAATAGATACGGATAATTAAAAAGATCAAAGAAATGAATAAATATTGGCTAATGACGATTGGAAAAAATCACTAATCGTCATTTTTTATTGCAAAGAAAGGAGAAAATATGCAAGAAAAAAGAAATGAACAAACTACAGGAACAAAGACGATAAAGAAGATTGGAAAGACCACTTATGAGGTGATTGTCCATTTTAATGATAAAAGCAGTGAAACTATGCAAGATAAACTAAAAAGGATAATGTTGAGGGAATTTCGGAGAAAATCGGACGAAAAAAAAGATGATTTTGATTAAAAAGTCCTTGACAAGTAGCAACAGGAAAAACAGCAAAGTCCATTCTTATCTCTTGTGGAGCAAGACTTGCCCCCTTCGATATTCAAGAACTAAGGGACTTAATGAGCGAAGATGAATTGGAGCTGGATTGCATTGGAGATAGAAAAACAGCACTATTTGTCATTATCTCTGATACAGATGATACCTTTAACTTTGTGGTTTCAATTATGTACTCTCAGCTTTTTAATCTTCTATGTGACAAGGCAGATGATGTCTATGGAGGACGATTACCTGTTCATGTCAGGTTTCTCCTAGATGAGTTTGCAAATATCGGCTTAATCCCAAAGTTTGAGAAGCTTATAGCCACAATTCGTTCCAGAGAAATTTCTGCAAGTATTATTCTACAGGCACAATCTCAGCTGAAAGCTATTTACAAGGATAATGCGGATACGATTATTGGAAACTGCGATAGTACTTTATTCCTGGGAGGGAAGGAAAAGACTACATTAAAAGAACTTTCAGAAACTTTGGGAAAGGAAACTATTGACTTATACAATATCTCGGAAACCAAGTCCAATCAGAACAGCTTTGCCATGAACTATCAAAAGACCGGAAAAGATCTAATGAGCCAAGACGAGATAACAGTGATGGACGGTGGAAAATGTATCTTTCAGCTTAGAGGTGTCAGACCTTTTTTCTCGGATAAGTATGATATAACAAAGCATAAAAACTATAGCTTATTAGAGGACTATGATAAGAAAAATAGGTTTGACGTGGAAAACTATATTAATAGGAGAGGGGAGGCTAGACTAAATAGAGAGATATCTGTTATAAGACTGTGATTTTGATTAATACAATAGGAATGGAACAGAAAACGAAGCAAGATCATAATGCCTTATCTCGCTTTGTTTGTTCTTTTCGATGTATTGATGAGATTATTTTTTCTAGATGTTTTGTTGATGCCTTTTATAAGAGATGTGGAGTAATAGTTTGGAAGTATTTTAGAATATGTATTCTAATTTTGACATAGATATAGATATTATGTATGCTTAATACATAAATTATGGTTTGTATTTATAAAGGTAAGGAGATAAAAGGTGTTAAAAAGAATTTTAAATATATCATTGGCTTATGTGGGAGTTGTTATTGGAGCCGGATTATCTTCCGGACAAGATTTGATGCAATACTTCGTTAGCTTTGGTAAGTGGGGGATTATAGGAACCATAGTTCTTGGTATCATAAGTGTAGTTTTTGGCAAAATCATCATTACATTAGGAAGCTATTATCGATCTAATGATCACTTTGAAGTTTTATCTCAAATTGCAGGACCGATTACGAATAAAATTCTTGATATTGCTTTAATCATTTCCTGCTTTGTAGTTGGATTTGTCATGATTGCAGGCGCAGGATCAAACCTTAATCAGCAGTTTGGCCTGCCATTCTGGGCAGGAGGATTGATATGTGCTGCTTTAGTAATCCTTGTGAGCTTTCTTGATTTTGACAAGATTACAAGTGTGCTCGGGATATTTACTCCTTTAGTATTTGTGATGATTATAATCATAGCATTTTATACTTTCATTGGTAAAAGCTTTGACTTTGAAGAATTAGAAGCTATTTCAGCTACTATTCCTTCCCCGATGCCAAATGTATGGGTTTCTTTATTAAACTATTTTGCACTCACTGCTATGACGGGTGTGTCTATGGCTTTTGTATTAGGTGGATCCATTATGAGAATTGGAGTTGCCGAAAAAAGTGGTCTTTTAGGTGGATTCGTAGTTAGTATAATTATTACTGTTGCTACCTGTATTTTATATGCAAATGTTAAGCTCGTTTCCACTGTTGATATTCCTATGCTAGCGATTGCAGAACAGATTCACCCGGTATTTTCACTGGTATATGCTCTTACTATTTTTGGTCTTATATTTAATACCGCCTTCAGTTTATTCTATGCCTTAGCAAAACGCTTTTCTTCCGATAAGCCCAAGCGTTTCTATCCTATTCTGATTGGTGCAGTAGTGATAGGTTATGGATTATCCTTTATGGGCTTTAAATCGTTAGTATCTGTTATGTATCCGCTTTTAGGATATATTGGCTTTTTAATGTTATTTATCTTAGCTATTGCATGGGTAAAAGAAAGGTCAAATATAAAAGGGGAGAAGCACCTGAGACGGAAAATGATTCAACTTATCACTAAAAAGTATGATGACAATCAAGAATATACCAAGGGGGATAGAGAAGAATTTCATCAGCTGGGCGAAGATTCAATTGTTGATACGCAGAGTATTAAGAGTGATATTAAGGATCTTGTTAAAGAAAAATTTAACGATAATACAAGATAAATGATGGATAGTTTTGTGTATTGAGGATAGTTTTTTCTTAGATTAATGTAATGTTCATACACTTTGCCCATAAACTTTGTTATACTAGAATCATAAATTAGTTTTTTCATACCGTAGTAATAGCCAAGGAGAAATAGAACTTGACTTAAATCTACAATATGAGAAAAAGAACACTTGAGTGATTGAGACATCTAAAGGAGGATTTATGTTTGAACAGGTAAAATTAGGCTATGCTTTTGATGCTTTGGAGCCCCACATTGATACATTAACTATGGAGACTCATTATGGAAAACACCATGCAGCATATACGAAGAACTTTAATGAAGCAGTGGATAAAGCAGGTCTTAGCGATAAATCTGTAGAAGAGATTCTATCTTCTCTATCTTCTGTATCTGATGAAGCCTTAAGAAACACTTTACAGAACAATGGTGGCGGGTATTACAACCATAATTTGTATTTTTCTATTCTGAGTCCGAAGAAAGACACAAAACCCAGTCCGGCCTTGGAAGAAGCTATTAAGAGGGATTTCGGTTCTCTTGATAAGCTGATAGAGACTTTGCAGAATCTGGCTTTAGGACAGTTTGGATCAGGTTGGGCATTCCTTTCTGTGGATCAGGAAGGAAAGCTGTATGCCACAAAGGCGGCAAATCAGAATAATCCCTTTATGGAAGAGGGAAAGCATAGCCCAATATTAGCTTTAGATGTATGGGAACATGCCTATTATTTAAAGTATAAGAATTTAAGAGGAGATTATATAAAGAATTTCTTTGAAGTTTTGGATTGGGAGAAGGTAAGCAAAAATTACGAAAATAGCAGATAAGATTCAATTGGACTGCGTTATCAAATTGTTCAACGTTTGCAACAAAAGTTTGGAATTCAGTTTGTTCTACAACAGTTAGTGCAGGTGTTCCAAACACTCCAACAGCTACAGTTCAAAGTATAAAATCTTATAATAATTTGTATTCTACTGGGGTAGGCATTCCATATTTTGGAACTGTATATTATGGAAATCCTCCTGTAGCAAGTTCAGTTTATTAAGCAGGAGAATATTATATGAAATTAAAAGTTGTAGCAAAAGTTTTCGGTTCTTTGATTCCTGTTATTATTGGGTCATATTTGTTAGTTAAAGATTATATAGCAAGGGCAAATCATCCTGAGTGGAGTGTTTCACCAATTGTAATGTGGGTGAAATTTGGCGTAGGTTTGATTGTTAGCATCATCTTGCTCTTTGTTGTTTTTAGACAAAAGAATTAAACAGTTTTTGTGTTTTAAAATAATACAAATAGAAAAAATAAAGTTAAAAGCTATATTATAGCGTAGCGACTAAGATTGCACTCTTAGTCGCTTTTTTATTTCCAGTAAACATCGCTCGCAAAACGTACGGTATTTCATGGGAAAGGAGAATTTTTAAATAATGGTAGAATAAAGATGGAATAACAAAAACTAAACAACTTATAAATTTGATACATTTATATCAATGTGTTACTATAATTCAAAAGGAATAACTTGTGTTACTTAGAAAATTAGTTGCAGTTGAATACCAGAATATTATAAATAATATATAAGGAGATTAACATGAAGAAAAAATTAGCTTTATTATTATGCACAAGTTTATCATTAACACTTTTTGCTTGCAGAGGGAATAACTCACATGCAAACTCTGCTACATCAAACATAGCTTCAGCAAAAAATAGCGGTTCATCAGAAAATGATATTTCCAGTGTTAAACTTGCCGAGCTCTTAGAACAAATGTGTAGAGATACCAAGGTTCCTGCTCATGAGATTTTTGAGTTAAATAAGGAGAACTTTGAATTATACAGCTTTATCAAGTGGACAGATGGCCTAGAGGCTGCTTGCTCAGAGGGACAGATATCTACTGATGCACATTCATTGGTGCTTATCAGGGCAAATGGAACTGATACCAAGGCTATGGCAGAAGCAATTGCTGCTAAGGCCGATCCAAGAAAATGGATCTGTGTAGGGGCGGAAATAAGTAAGGTATTGTATACGAACAACTATGTTCTTATGGTGATGACCTATAAGGATGCCTATGAAGGAATTAAGGAAAATTTTGAAAAGATAATAGGTGAAGAAGCTAAGGTTGTTGAGATGAAGAATTCCGGAAATCTTGGATAATGAAAGAGTAGAATTTTAAAAATAGTTGATGATGAGTTCACATTGTAGAAAGGAAAACAAATGGAGTTAAAGAAGGCAAAACAGCCTATAATGGGGGTTGCCGCCCTTTTCATATTTTTATTCCATTTGTTTCCAGTTTCAAGGGGAAGTGAAGCACTAAGCAGTATTGTAAGGTACATAGTTATAACTGGTTACATAGGAGTGGATATATTCTTTTTCCTCTCTGCCTACATGTCGTTTTTTTCAGATACAAGTGATTATTTTGGATATGTGAAAAGAAAGTTTATTCATATATATCCTATATTTATTCTCTCCTGTATCCTTTATATTATAATTGGTAAACTCAGTAAAACCCAAGCATTGCTCACTGTTTTAGGAGTACAATTTATCTTAAATGGTGGAGGTTCAATGATTTGGTTTATTCCTGCTATTATGATATTTTACCTTGCTGTACCGTTTTATCTAAAACTTGTTAGAAAAATGAATAACATAAAACTGCTTCTAATCAGTCTTACTATATGGATAGGAATAATGCTTATACTTGAAAAATTCACTGACAATCATAGCTTAAATATTTTTTTATGCAGGCTTCCTATTATCTTTCTTGGACTTTGCTTAGCAGGATATGAGGGAAAATGGAAACTAAATATAAAAGTTTACGTGGGGATTTTACTCATTGTAATGGGAGCAGTATTGAACTACAACTTTGGATATATGATAAAAGCAAACTTTCCTGTAAGTGATATCTTCTATGTGACAGCAATCCCTTATGTGATTGGGCTTGTACTATGTTCAGATGTGTTATTTGCCCGGATGGAATTCTATGTTTTTGACGCTTTGGGGAAGGTGTCTTTGGAGATATACTGTTTGCAAATGGTATTTGGAAGTCTGATATATGGAAGAGCCATTCACTATGTAAATAACAGCCTTGTGACATTTTGTATTGTATTTGCCATTGTGTACATCTTATCAAGGTCATTGAATATATTTTTCGTTTGGACTTATACAATATATACATTTTATCTGAAAAATTTGTTATAAAAAAGCTATAAATTAGAATTTGAAAGGCGGTTGATGCATATGAACAAGATTACCAAGATTACATTTAAACAACAAGTTTTCATTGGAATTATTCTTATAATTGCTGGGAATGTGCTTGCTTTAATTTTACACAAAGGCTTGTTTGCAAATATCGCATGGATTTTATACGGACTCATTCTCATACTGAACCCTGTTTACCCTGAAAAATACAGTAATGATGAAAAAAGAGCAAAATTGGGTTCAAGGATTGCCGGAATAATTTGTATTTTAACAGGAATACTTACGGGATATATTCCGTAGATCCCAGTTTGTAGAGATATAGCTTATTAGAGGACTATGATAAGAAAAATAGGTTTGACGTAGAGCGTTATATTAAACGAAAGGGGAAAGCAAAATCAGGTGGAGATACAGAGATTATTCGCCTATAATAATTGGAAATGGATATTATAAATAGTCAATAGCAAGGAGAGGCATTATGGAAAATATATTTAAAATGGATGGGGAAGACGAGTATCGTAAAGGACTGGAACAGTTAATCTCGAATGAGCAGTATAATTTAAGAAAGGCACTATGCTATTTTTGTGAAGCTGCAGAAAAACAGCATGTGGAAGCAATGTTCCAAGCAGGTTGTTTATATTTATTTGGTGAGCCTCAAATTGCTCGAAATGTTCTAAAAGCAACTGAATACATAAAAATGTCAGCAGATGCAGGCATATCTATTGCGAAAGACTATATGGCTATATGCTACTTATTGGGAATCGTGGTAGAAAAGAAAGAAGAATTTGCGATTCAATTACTTGAAGAAAACTTTAATTCAGGTGACACACTAGCTTCTTATATACTAAGTGACATTTATCAAAATGGTTGTGGAACTATTAATCAAGACGAGAAAAAATCAGAAATGTATAACTTTATTGCAAGGCAGAACAACATACCAGGGGCAGAGGAGCAGTTCAGAAGCATTTTACTACATAATATAAATCCTACTCTGAAAAAATAATATTTATATCTTCACAAGGCGATAGAAATACCCTATCGCCTTTTTTATGGCCTAAAAAGGAGGAAAAATGACAAGGAATAGAAGCCCTACCTAAAAAACGAAATACTAAGTTAGTGAGCGATTGGAAAGAAACACTTCCAGTCGCTTTTTTTATTTCAAGTAAATATCGCTTGCAAAACGTGCGGTATCTCATGGAAAAGGAGAATTTATAAATGAAGGAAGAAATGATTAACATCAATGCCAATCTGCTCGATGAGCCAAACTTTACAAGTTTTGAAAGAGATAGCGAGAGAGTGGAAGCTGTCAATTTCACGCTTGTAAAAAAGTATGGGAAGGGTAAGGAATACATCAATTGCTCAGCCTACGGTGACAAGGTGGAGAAAGCAAGAGATTTTCAGAAAGGTGATCTGATTCATGTCTTTGGCTATTTTAAGGAGCGTGAAAAGGAAGGAAAGAAGTACAAGAATTTTCTTGTAAAGTCTTACAACAAGATTGAAAAGAAGAAAGAAAACGAGGAGGAATAAATATGGATTTTTTTGTTCAAGCAGTCAATACATTACAGATTTTGGTTATGGCAGTAGGTGCCGGACTTGGAGCATGGGGAGTCATTAACCTTATGGAGGGGTATGGAAATGATAATCCCGGAGCAAAATCCCAAGGCATTAAGCAGCTTATGGCAGGGGGCGGTATTGCCCTTATCGGATTAAAGCTAATTCCGCTCCTTGCAAACGTGATTAAGTAAAAGGGAGAGAGTATGTTTGAGATATTAGACAAGATAGAAGAGTTTTTCAGAGAGCTTCTACTGGGCAGTATCCAAGCAAACTTAGAGTCTATGTTCCTTGATCTTAACGATAAGGTGGGGTCAGTGGCAACAGATGTAGGACAAACGCCAATGGGCTGGAATAGTGATGTGTTTCAATTCATTAAAAGCATTAACGATACCGTCATTATTCCAATAGCCGGGCTAATTATAACAGCAATCCTATGTATTGAACTTATCAACATGGTTATGCAGAAAAATAATATGCAGGATACCGATACCTTTGAGTTTTTCAAATACATTATCAAGATGTGGATTGCTGTTTGGTTAGTATCTCATTCCTTTGAGTTTTCCATGGCGGTTTTTGATGTAGCTCAAAACATGGTCAATAAGGCAGCGGGAGTCATCAATACTTCTGCTGTTGTTTCAGGAGATGAAATCGTAGCTATGGTGGATTCCATAAAGGGCAAAGCATTAGGGGAGCTTATAACAATTCTTTTTGAACTCTCTTTAATCAAAGTCGCTATGCAGGCGATTTCTATCCTAGTCATGGTCATTGTCTACGGAAGAATGTTTGAAATCTATGTTTATGCTTCTGTTTCTGCAATTCCCTTTGCCACTATGGGAAATAAAGAATGGGGTCAGATTGGAACGAACTACATTAAAGGCTTGTTTGCCTTGGGACTACAAGGACTCTTTATTATGGTTTGCCTTGGAATATACGCAGTACTGGTAAAAACGATAGAAATCACGGATATGCACAAAAGCACGATGATGATTCTTTGCTATGCCGTTTTACTCGGGCTCATGATGCTAAAGAGCGGAACATTAGCAAAGAGTGTATTAAATGCACATTAGGGAAAGGGAGAAAAGAAGATGAATAAAAGAAAAACAGGATTTTTAGTAGGAACAATAGCTTTGACAAGTCTGGCAATGATCAAATGGATTAGCTTGAATCAAAGGTTGAAAGATTTGGAGGAGGCTAAGGAGAGTCTATCCGCTTCTCAAACTAATCTTCACCTCATGCAGGAAAGACAGAATAGAAGGACGGAAGGAGATATTGCAAGAATCCAGGAAGAAATTGGAGCAGTATATGAGCATATGGAAGAATTATCCAAGGAAAGAGAAGAGAGGATCTAAGCCATGGCGTATGTACCGATTCCAAAGGATTTAAAGAGAGTGAAAACAAAAGTTGCCTTTAATCTTACGAAAAGACAGCTTATCGGCTTTTCCATTGCAGGATTGTTGGGCTTTTCAGCTTATATCTTTGTACGGAAACTGGTTCCAAACGATATTGCCGTCCTGTTTTTGATTACCGCTACCCTTCCGGTATTTTTTATTACGCTTTTTGAAAAAGATGGACTGGTCTTTGAACAGTATTTTAAGCTCATATATCTTCATAAGTTTTATCAGCCGGGGAAAAGAGTGAGAAAGGAGGTTTACCTTGCAGAACAAAAGAAGATTGCAAACAATCATTTTAAAGAAAAACAAAAAGGCATTAAAAAGAAGGCTACAAGAGAAAGACTATAGTAAGGTAAGAGTTCCTAAAGAAAGTAAGGGATTTTTAAAGTGTGTTTTAGGGAAAGAGCCAAAGCGTTACACTGTAGAAGATACATTGCCCTACATTAGGCTTCTAAAAAATGGCATATGCCAGCTTGATGAAAGGCATTTTAGTAAGACTATTTCCTTTCAGGATATTAACTACCAGCTTGCTTTAGATGAGGATAGAGACCTGATTTTTAATCAGTTTGCCAATTTCCTGAATTCCTTTGATCCAAGTGTTGCCATAGAGTTTTCCTATATCAACCAGATTGGAAGAAATGAGGAAGTTCAAGCGTCTATGCAGATACCGGATCAGCATGATGGTTTTGATGCCTTAAGACTGGAGTTTCGGGAAATGCTAAATAGCCAGATTGTAAAAGGAAATAATGGGCTGAAAAAGGCAAAGTACATCAGCTTTACCGTAGAAGCCGATAATTTGGAACAGGCAAGTGCCATGTTGGAAAGACTGGAAATTGACATTTTATCAGGTTTTAAAAATATGGGGGTTCGGGCAGAAAGCCTAAATGGAGAAGAAAGACTTAAGATTTTACATGATATGCTAAATCCGGATAAGAGTTTTACCTTTTCCTACAAGGATTTAAAGGGAAAAGAAAGCACGAAGACCTATATTACTCCCGATATGTTTAACTTTACACCGAACAGGTATTTCAAGTTTGGAAAGTTTATCGGGGCAACAAGCCATTTTCAAATCCTTGCCAGTGAGCTTTCAGACCGTATGCTTTCTGAATTTTTGGATATTGATGACAATATCAGTATCTCCTTCCACATTCAGGCGATTGACCAGTCGGAAGCAATCAAGATGGTAAAAAGAAAGAATACCGACCTTGATAAAATGCGAATTGAAGAAAATAAAAAGGCAGTAAGAAGTGGTTACGATATGGATATTTTGCCTTCCGACCTAGTCGCTTATGGGGAAGATGTAAAGAGCCTTTTAAAAGATTTGCAGACGAGAGATGAGAGAATGTTTGTGGTAAGCATTGTCTTTTTTAATTTTGCAAAAACAGTGCAGAAGCTGGAGAATACGATTGCAAAGATTAGTTCCATTGCCAACAAACATAACTGCAAGATTAAGAGACTGGATCACGCTCAAGAACAGGGCTTAGTGAGTGTCCTTCCCCTTGGACTAAATCAGATGGAAATCAATAGGAGCTTAACTTCTTCTTCCACGGCAGTATTTATTCCTTTTACAACGGAGGAGCTTTTTATCAATTCTGAAAATAGCCTTTACTATGGGCTGAATGCCCTTAGCCATAACCTGATTATGGCAGACAGAAAAAAGCTGAAGAACCCTAATGGGCTTATCTTAGGAACACCGGGTAGCGGTAAATCCTTCAGTGCCAAAAGAGAAATGGCAAATGCCATTTTGATTACCAATGATGATGTGATTATTTGTGATCCTGAGGGAGAGTACGGAAATCTCGTGAAGCAGTTTCATGGGGAAGTGATTAAGGTAAGCAGTAAGTCCAAGGATTATCTGAATCCATTAGATATCAATATGAACTATGGAGACGGAGATGCACCATTAAAGGATAAGGCAAACTTCATTATGTCTATGTTGGAGCTTGTGGTAGGAGGGAGCGGGCTTACGGCAGAGGAAAAGTCGGTTATTGACCGTTGTCTTCCCAAAATCTATGAGAGATATTTTGAAAATCCTTGTGCAGAGAATATGCCGATTTTGCAAGACCTTTACGATATGCTGAAAGGGCAGGAAGAAAAAGTTGGGAAGAAATTGGCAACGGAAATGGAAATCTATGTATCAGGAAGCTTGAATGTCTTTAACCATAGATCCAATGTAGACTTAAACAAAAAGCTTCTTTGCTTTGATATTAAAGAGCTTGGCAGCCAATTAAAGAAAATCGGTATGCTGGTTATTCAGGATCAGGTTTGGAACAAAGTTTCTTTGAACAGAGGAAATAAGGCAACAAGATATTATATTGATGAGTTTCATTTACTGCTAAAAGAAGAGCAGACTGCTTCCTATTCTGTGGAGATTTGGAAGAGGTTTCGTAAGTGGGGCGGTATTCCTACAGGCATTACGCAGAATGTGAAAGACCTACTGATGAGTAAGGAAATAGAGAATATTTTCGATAATACAGATTTTGTTCTTATGCTTAATCAGGCTTCGGGAGATCGAGAGATTTTAGCAAAGAAACTGAAAATCTCTGTACCGCAACTTCGTTATGTCACAAATTCCAATGAAGGAGAGGGGCTTCTTTTCTTTGGAAATACCATTGTGCCGTTTCTGGATAAGTTTCCAAAAGATACGATTCTTTATCAGAAGATGACCACTAAGCCGGAAGAGCAGGGGTAGCCTATGAGAAAAAGAGCCGACAAGGATTTTCGGGAGAAGATTCGTCATAATCATGAACGCTTTCAGGATAAAGTACGGAGCAAAGACAGTAAGTTGGTTTTAGGAAAGGATATTTCTAAAAAAGATAATCCAAAAGCTGAGAGAAGTCCAAATCAAAAGATTTCTCCTAAAACTATTGGGAAAGAAAGACAAAAAAGAGCTGAGCATAAGAGGCGGAACTTTAGCGAGAATCTCTATACAAGAAATACGGAAGTGACTTCCGGAGAAAAGCTTCCTTCTAAAGAAGATTCTAAGACAGTAGAGGAAGTTAAAGAAAAGCTTACGAAGACAGGGAAAAAACAAGCTTCGAAAAAGCTAAAGACAGCCACAAAGAAAAAGAACTTATCATATCTTAGAAGTTTTTCCAAAGGAAGTGAGGTGGTAAGAGACTACTTATCCCAGGGGAGTGAGGACAATCAAGGCGTTGAAGCAGGAGAAAAGACAGCTGATTTTAGTGCAAAGCTCATTCGGGGGACAAGGCGATATGCAGAGAAGAAAAGAGATAGGAAAGGCTTTCGACTTGAAAAGTACAATAGGAAGACCAAAGAACGGAAGTCTAAGCTTATTTTTGAAGAAAGTGAAGGGGTAAGAAAAGCTTCAGATGATTCTCAAAGGATAAATGCTTATAAGCGTTTTCAAAAGAAAAGGCAAATGAAAGAAAGCATACAGAGTAAATATAAGACAAGACTTAGGGATAGGCTGAAAGACGGACTGCTTGGAGCGATTAAAAGCTCCAAAGAAGTCATGATAAGAAATGCCAAGGGCTTCATGCTTATCTTTTTAAGTCTTATTATTTTGGGAACTTTCCTTATGAATTTTTCCGTAATGTCCTTATCCGGCATGATGAATTCTTCCAGTGGAGTACTTAGCACAAGTTATCTGTCGGATCCCAATGTCCTTACGGAAGTCAATCAGCAATTTGAAAGCATGGAAGAAGGATTGCATGACGAGATGAATTCCGTGCAGAAGAATCACCCAGGCTACGATGAGTATATTATTCAGAAGGATAAAGAAATCGGACACAATGTACATGAGCTTTTATCCTATGTTACTTCACGGTATGGAGAGGTAAAAAAGGCAAGAGATGTTGAGGATATCCTAAAGGATCTTTTTCAAAGAATATACAGCCTATCGTATCGGGAAAAGATAGAAATCAGATACAAAACAGTTAAAGAGAATTATGTAGACAGGGAAGGAAAAATACGAAGTAGAAGCAGGTTAGTGCCTTATGAGTATAAAAAGCTGTTTATAAGCTTAAAGAAAAAAGAGATGGATACTGTCATTAGGGAGATATTTGAAATGCATCCGAATAATGTAAGCCACTATGAAGCCTTACTTTCTGCAAAAGGAAATATGGAATCCTTTTTTGGCAGTGGAAATGCAAATACTTCCGAGTTGATTTTAAATCCTGATTTTGAAAATCCGGGAATTGCCTTTAATGAGGAATCTGTTAAAGCCTTGTTTAATGAAGCAGAGAAACATATCGGAAAGAAATATGTCTTTGGAGCAAATGGGCCGAACAACTTTGACTGTTCGTCCTTTGTGTGCTGGAGCTTTACCCATTCCGGGGTTAAAAATATGCCTAGGACAACGGCTTACGATATTTACAAATCCTACTGTAAGCCTATTTCCAAAAGTGAAGCAAAGGCCGGAGATATCATTTTCTTTAAAAATACCTATAAAAGTGGAACTCCCATTTCTCATGTCGGTATCTATGCAGGAGACGGCATGATGATTCATGCCGGAAATCCGATACGCTTTGTTAGTATCGATACACCATACTGGAAGGAGCATTTTTATGGTTTTGGAAGAGTTCGTTAAGTGGAGAAAGGACGGATAAAGTGAATAAGGAACTTATTTTAGTGAAAAATAAAATACAAAGATTAAAGGATAAAAGGGCTCTGATTGATGAAAAATTAGAGCCTTTATTTATTCGAGAAGAGGAGCTTGAAAATGAAGAAATTATTACGATATGCAGAAGCAATAAGATTACGATTGCTGACTTAATGGAAAAGCTAAGAAAAGAAAGAAGTGACGGGAAAATGCAAAGTGAAGAAAAAATGCAAAGAGAGATGATTGAGGAAAAAATAAAGGAGAATGGCGATGAAAACTAAAAAGTGGAGAAGACTTATTGTGGCTACTGTACTTTCTTCCATGCTAACCATGCATGGATATCCAATACTGTCTTATGCCCAGGTTAATGAGCAGGAAGCTGCAGAGGAAAGTGTAACTAAAGAGGAAGAAAATGCAGAAACTACAGTCACGCAGGAAGTAAAGGAAGAGATAGAGAGAGAAGTACGCTTTCCCAACAAACTGGAGGCAAAAGATCCTGAAAACGGAAAGCAGGGGAGCAACGAAGAAAAAAACACCAATAAAGGAATTGCCACCTTACCGGGAGAGGCTAGGGCAACTGTTACGGAAGATGTTGATAATGCTAACAATGCCTATCCGATTCATCATGGAAACGAAACAGAAGCGAATGACCAATTTTCTGCTGATGCCAGACAGTTTATTAGCTTTAAAACCAAGAGCGGAAAAGTATTTCATCTGATTATTAACCATGATGAGCAGGATCAAAACGTAATGCTTCTTACGGAAGTTTCGGAAGATGATTTGTTAAATATGGTAGAACAGAAAGAAAGCAAGCCGGAGATTACAAAAGAGGAACCGGAAAAAGAGGAAAGTAAGAAAGAGCAAAAGCCAAAGACAATGGAAGAAAACGGGAGCATGGGAAGCTATGTTTTACTGATTTTTGTAGTGGTTTTGGTTATGGCAGTTGCCTATTACTTTAAGGTAGTAAAAAAGAAAGAAGCAGAGGCGGTAGAAAGCCTTGAGGAAGAGGATAATTTCTTCTCAGAAGCTGACAGTAGTGAAGAGGCTGGGGGGAATTTGGAAGCAGAAGACATGGACATGGTAGAAGCAGAAACGGAAGCAGAAACGGAAGCAGAAGACATGGAAGACGATGAGGAAGAGGAGTAAAGCTTGGGACTTTAGTCTATGTGTTTAAAAAGAATGTTTTATGGATTACAGGGTGGAAGATAATCATACTTCCACCCTATTTTTTTTGAAAAAAGGAGTAAGAAAAGATATGAAATTAGTGATTGCAGAGAAACCTTCGGTTGCCTTGTCTATTGCCAAAGTCTTAGGAGCGAATGCTAAAAAAGATGGTTATGTGGAGGGGAATGGATATAAAGTTTCCTGGTGTGTTGGGCATCTAATTCAGATGGCAAATCCTGATGCCTATGATAGTAGGTATACAAAATGGAATATGGAAGATTTACCGATTTTTCCAAAAGAGTATAAATACGAGGTCACAAAGGCAACGAAGAAACAGTTTTCCATTTTAAAAAAGCTGATGAATGAAAGCAGTATTGACACGATTATCAATGCCTGCGATGCAGGACGAGAGGGAGAAGCAATTTTCAGACTGGTCTATACTGAAGCTTCTTGCAAAAAGAAGGTGGAAAGACTTTGGATTTCTTCCATGGAAGACAGTGCCATTAAAGAGGGATTTTCTCATTTAAGAGATGGCTCGGAGTATAATTCCCTTTTTGCTTCAGCTCAGGCAAGAGCCATTGCAGACTGGCTGGTGGGTATGAATATCAGTAGACTTTATTCCTGCCTTTATCAGCAAAACTATTCCGTAGGACGTGTTCAGACACCAACCCTTGCCATGATTGTAAAAAGAGACGATGAAATCGCTCATTTCAAAAAAGAAAAGTACTATACGGTAGAGCTTTTAACCGATGGCTTTTCTTTGTCCAGCGAAAGAATAGATGATATAGAGACTGCAAAGAGACTAAAAAACAAGGTCGGAAATACAATTCAAGTGAGTGATGTTACGCAGAAAGAAAAAATCACCAATCCGGAATTGCCATTTGATCTTACGACTTTGCAAAGAGAGTGTAACAAGTTCTTTGGATATAGTGCCAAGCAAACCCTTGACTATGCACAAAGCCTTTATGAAAAGAAGCTTATCACTTATCCAAGAACAGACAGTAGATGCCTTACCGAAGATATGATTACAAATACCGTCAATAACATTTTGGGCAAAAACGATTTTGATACAGGTCGTATTAAGACGGTATTTAACTCTAAAAAGGTTACGGATCACCACGCTATCATTCCAACCATTAGTTCCCTACAAGAGGATTTATCGAAACTTCCTGAAAGTGAAGCGAAGGTATACCGGCTTATCCTAAACAAGCTTCATGCCAGCTTAGGATATCCCCTTAAAGAAAGTCTTACTAAAGTAATAGCAGAAGTTGAAGGATTTTCCTTTAGCTGTACAGGTAAGGTAATTATAGAAGAAGGCTTTACGAAGTACCTGAAAGCATATAAGACGAAGAAGAGCGAGGAACTTGTCTTACCAAGTGTTTCGAGTGGAGACATTTTACATCTTGAAAGTTCAGAGCTTAGAGAAAAATATACTGCAGCACCGAAGCATTATACGGAAGATACCCTTTTAAAGGCAATGGAACTTGCAGGAGCGGAAATGATAGACAAGGCAGTAGAAGTAGAACGAAGAGGCTTAGGAACTCCGGCAACAAGAGCAGGAGTCATTGAAAATCTTATTTATAAAGGTTTTATAGAAAGAGATAAAAAGAACTTACTGGCCACACATAAAGGGATTAACCTAATCACAATTGTAGCGGAAAAGTTCAAGTCGGCTGAAACCACTGCGAAGTGGGAATTGGAGCTTTCAGATATTGCTTCTGGGAAAGAGAATAAGGAAGCGTTTCTTCGAAGAATTGAAAAAGAGATTCAAAGTCTGGTGGAACAATATAGAAACAGCATTTAGGGGAACGAGAGAAAATCTTGTTCCCTTTTTTTATTGGAGGTGGTGAAGATAGAAACATTGAATGTATTGGAACTATTTGGAGGCATCGGAGCGATTCGAAAGGCATTGATTCGGCAAAAAATACCGCATAAAGTTATAGACTATGTTGAAATCGATAAGAATTGTGTGAAGAGCTATAACGCCTTGTATAATGCGAATTTTAAACCAAAGAGCATTATTGACTACAATCCCCCGGAGAAGAGAATTGATTTACTCATGCATGGAAGTCCTTGCCAGGACTTTAGCAGAGCCGGTTTAAAACAAGGAGGGAAAAAAGGGAGTGGCACAAGAAGCAGTCTTTTGTTTGAGACAATACGGATTATTGAAGAAATGGCCATGCGACCGAAGATAGTCATCTGGGAAAATGTAAAGGGAGTTCTCGATAAGAATTTGAGAGCTTCCTTTTTTCATTATTTAACAGAAATGGAAAGGCTGGGCTATAAAAATAAATATGCAATCCTAAATGCTATGGATTTTGGGATACCTCAGAAAAGGGAGCGAATCTTTGTGGTGAGTATGGTAGGAAAAAATGATTTTGACTTTTCTAAACTGAAGCCTGTTCCCACAAGAGATATCTCTGAATTTTTAGAAAAAAATGTCTCGGAACTTTATGAAGTAAGACAAGAGTCCATGCTTTGCTACCTAAGAGGACAGCCTAAGAATAAAAACTTCAAAGGTAAGCTTAATGTGATAGACAAATATGCTTATACCATCACTACAAAGCAGGTAAGAATCCCTAATTCCGGGATTGTGGACTTAAAGAATGGAAAGTATCGCTATCTTACGGAAAAGGAATGCTTCAGACTTATGGGCTTTGATGAAGAAGACTTTGAAAAGCTTAGGACGGTATTTCCGGAGAGAAAAGGTATGACTTCATCTATCCTATACAAACAGGCTGGGAATAGTATTGTGGTGAATGTCTTGGAAAGCATTATAGGTGTTGCTTTGAATGAGGGGGTATGATATAAGAGAATTGGTAGGAAAATAGCTGAAAAGAGGGGAGCTTAAAGCATAAAATCATGGAAAGTTCTAAAAAGTGTGAATTAGAAATTACTGAAGATGAGTTAGATGAAATACAAGTAACAATTAATGATATTCAAGAAAATCTGGACAGTGCAATAAAAGATATTAATGATACAAAATCTGCACTTGAAAAAGAAAAAAACGATTTTGAGAAAACTTTGGGGTTAGTGACACATGTAAAGGATCAATTAGAGAAATGGTTACAAGCCTCTATGGAAGCTCAAAAAAGTAAAGCTGAGAAATGCACGTTGACGCCTCAAAAGATTTTTTATGGAGTTTAGTGAAAAATATGAAGATAAAAAAACCGTTATAAATTGGCTACAGGGGATAGGAAAAGGATTTTTTTCCCCAATGCCATTCTTAATGTGCTTCTATTTAGTTGTTTTTGACTTCTTTTATTGTGACCTTCACATCCCTTATATATTAAAAATAAATAAGAATATACAAATTATTGCTTTCTTTATTATTTTATTTATTCTTGGTATATTGATAGTAAAAAAAATACAAAGTCACACTGCAGAAGAGAAGAAAAAACCTAGCCGTACCTTAAATTTTATGTATATTATTTTTTTCCTATTAATTTCATATGAACTCGCACTTATATTTCAAATTGATTTTTCGGACATAAGAGATAAGATAACGGAAAGGTTTAATTGTATATCTGTAATATATCTTAATATTATAACTATTATGATGATGATTTTTGATTCTATAAGGGAAATAAATAATTTTTTTACGGAAGATGAAGAGAAAAAAGCAGAAGAAGTTATAAACGAAGTATTGAAAAATAATAGTAAAAGTATAGATGTTCTTACTATGATTATAGACTCTATGGGGGAATCAAATAGTGATTTAATAAAAATATTTGCAAACTCGTCATTGTCTGCCATTATTTCTGTGCTTGGCAGCTATACAATTTTGAAGATAATTATTAAACTGTTTGAAGTGGATACCATCGAACAAAAGTTATACTTTTTTTTGTTGATTTTATTTGGAGTGGATATTATCTGTTTTTCAAGTAAAAGAAATAATCGTAAAGAAGAATTATTTATTAGTGTATTAAAGAAAATGAGATTTAATCAAGCATTAGAATAAAAAATGAGTGCTAAGTAAAAAAAGGCGATAATCTATCGCCTTTTTTTATTGCAACAAAAAGGAGGTCAAATGAGGACAAACGATTTTTATACTCTGATTGAGCTTGTAAAAAGAGAAGTTTTGGATTCTGAAAGAGAGTATCTAAAACTCCTGAAAGTTATCGGCAACAATCAGAGATATGATTTTTTAAGTCAGTTAAGTATTTACGATAGAAATCCCAAAGCAGTAGCTTGTGCAAGCTTTGATATGTGGCGAGATAGGTTTCATCGAACGGTTATGCGTGGTGAAAAGGGGATTCCGATTCTCTACGAAAGTGAAGGGAAACAAAAAATAGCTTATGTTTTTGATATCAGCCAGACTGTCTCTATAGACCGAAACGTCAACGAAGTAGAACTATGGTCGTTTGATAAAGAGAAAGATACGGATACATTGAAAGAAATGATTAGGCTTGAGGGCTATACACCTCATGACAGTTTATTAGAAAATATCTACTTTCTTAGCAGAATATATGCAGATCAGGATATTTATGAACTTGTCAATAATCTGCGAGTTCCGGCTGAGGATAGGAATGCTTTTGTGCATTTTATGAGAGAGTCTATTAGCTATGCCTTATCTGACCGATTTCATGTGGAATATCCTATAGATATAGAAAAGGGCAAAGAAAACTTTCTTTATTTAGATAGTGTTTCTTTAATGTTTGCAGGAAATTGCATTTCCAATGCTTGTAATAGGATTTTAGAGGCAACTATTGAACGCACAAAGAAATTATCCCTAAGTCATGGGCTGACAAAAAATAGGAGTGAAGAATATAATAAGAGCAATCCTGAAGAAGTAAGATTAGAGACTGAAAGAAATGGTGAAGCAGAACAAGGAGGTATGGGAGATGCTGTTCGATCAAATGATGAAAGAGATGATGATAGAGGAGAACGAGTTTTCTCAGATGGAGAATACGGACGAAATAGTGAAGATAATCAAGAAGAAAACTTTAGACAGCCTGGAAGAGGATACGAGATTTATGGAGGAATTTCCGAATCCGACTTACGCCGTAATGAGACTGGAGTACCTGGCAGAGAGTCAGAACGAAATGAATTATCAAATGCTGCTCGAGCTATACAAGGAGAAGAAGCTGGTCAGTCACTTAATGGAAGTGCAGAAGAGAGCAATTCAATTTATGAGGGAAGTGAAACCTCAAATGATGAAGGAGCTGAATACAGCGGGCGAGGAAGATCCGAAGTACCAGACCATGCTTTCAGCATTGAAAGAGATGGTGATAAAGGAAGTAGTCGAAGTTTAGCACCGGCTTCCAATTTCAAAATACGGCAAGAGATTTTCCCTGAGAAACTCACCCCAAGTGAAAGACTAAACTATAACATGGAAGCAATTTCCATGCTAAACAGAGTGGAAAAGGGGGAAAGAGTGCTCGATGAATCAGCCCAAGAAGTATTGGCAAGATATGTCGGTTGGGGAGGGCTTTCCGAAGTATTTGATGAAGAACGGACCGGGCAGTGGTCGGAAGCCAGAAATTTCCTAAAAGAAAACCTAAGTTTAGAAGAATATGAAGCAGCTAAGGAATCTACCTTAACTGCTTTTTTTACGCCCAAAACGGTGATTGACAGCGTATATAAGACAGTTCTGGATATGGGATTTAAACAGGGAAATATCTTAGAGCCTAGTATGGGAATTGGGCATTTTATCGGAAGTATTCCGGAGCAAATGAGTCAGTCCAAGTTTTATGGAGTGGAGCTTGATAGGGTAAGTGGCCGTATTGGAAGGCTACTTTATCATAATAGTGATATTCAGATAAAGGGTTTTGAGGAAACAGCCTTTTCCAACAATTTCTTTGATCTTGTCCTTGGAAATGTTCCTTTTGGGGATTTCAAGGTAAATGATAGAGAGTATAACCGAAACAATTTTTTGATTCATGATTATTTCTTTGCCAAGTCCATAGATAAGGTTAGGAATGGTGGCGTGATTGCCTTTATCACCTCTTCCGGCACAATGGATAAGAAAGATGAAAGTATCAGGAAGTATATCAATGCCAGGGCTGAGTTTTTAGGAGCGATAAGGCTTCCCAATGATACTTTTAAGGGTGTTGCCGGTACAGAAGTAACAAGTGATATTATTTTCTTAAAGAAGAGAGACAGCGTTCTGGAGCGAGATGATAGCTGGGTACATTTGGAAGAGGATGAAAACGGACTTACTTACAATAAATACTTTGTGGATCACCCGGAAATGGTACTTGGCAAGATGGAAGAAATTTCAGGGCGATTTGGAAATACTCTCGCTTGCTTATCAAAGGAAAATGCAGATTTAAAAGAAATGTTGGAAAGTGCCGGGAAGCATATATCTGCAAGTACAAGATATGAAGAGATAGAACTTCTTGATGATGAGATTAGCTTTATTCCGGCAACAGATGATGTAAAGAACTTTTCCTATACAATTCTTAACAATGAGGTGTATTACAGGGAAAACTCCCTTTTCATCAAGAAAGAGATTCCGGATAAAAATAAGGAAAAAATTAGGGATTATCTCAAATTAAAGGAAGCGTTAAAAGATGTTATTTACAAACAAAAGGAAAACTTTAGTGATGTAGAGATCAAGGCTTCTCAAGAAATTTTAAATGAGGTCTATGACGGATTCTCTAAAAAGCATGGCTTTGTCAATAATCTTTCGAATACAAGAGCTTTACGGGAAGATAGCAACTTCCCATTGGTATCTTCTATCGAAGTTCTTGATGAAGAGGAAAATTTTAAGGCGAAGGGAGATATTTTTTCGAAACGCACGATTAGTAAGGCAAAGGTGATAAATCATGTGGATACTTCTCTGGAAGCCCTAGTACTTTCCATTTCCCAAAAAGGCTATGTGGATTTTGACTATATGCAGGGGCTTACAGATAAGGATAGAAGTACCATTATTGCGGAGCTAAAAGGAGAGATATTCCTAAATATCCGTGAAGAAAACGTAAAGACCAATCAAAATCTTTCTTTTAATCTTGAAGACGGAGATCTGCCCTTTAGTTGTAGTGATGATAGGAACACCTTTAAGTATACTTATGTAACGAAAGACGAATACCTGAGCGGAAATATTAGAGAAAAGATAGGAGTAATCGATCGCTATATCTTTCGAATCAGCCAGGCTAAAAGAATCTTGTCTGATGATAAGGAAACAGAAAAAGAGCTACTGGAAATGGAACTAAACCGCTTGGAGTATCAAAAGGCAGAGCTTCAAAAAGTAATGCCAAAAGAGCTTGAAGCCAGTGAAATTAACATTCGGTTAGGGGCTACATGGATTCCCACAAAGGATATAGAACGCTTTATCTTTGAAACTTTAAAGACACCGGGCTATGCCAGGTGGAACATTCATGTGAAATTCTCCGGTCTTACCAGTGAATGGAATATTGAAGGAAAGAGTCAAGACAGGGGGAATGATTTAGCGGAAATGACCTACGGTACTTCCAGAGTAAGTGCCTATAAGCTTATTGAAGATGCCCTAAATCTAAAAGAAACCAAGGTATTTGACCAAATAGAAAATTCTGATGGCTCCAAAACTTCTGTACTGAATAAGAAAGAAACCATGCTTGCCGGACAGAAACAGGAACTTCTTAAAGAAGAGTTTCAGAACTGGATTTTTGCCGATCAGGAGCGGAGAAACAGACTGGTAAAGACCTATAACGAAAAGTTCAATTCCATTCGAAATCGTGAATATGATGGCAGTAACCTAAGCTTTGAGAGCATGGGAGAAGGAATTGCACTTTATGAACATCAAAAAAATGCTATTGCAAGAATTCTCTATGGAGGAAATTCGCTTCTTGCTCATGTGGTAGGTGCGGGTAAGACTTTTGAAATGGTAGCAAGTTCTATGGAAGCAAAAAGACTTGTAATGTGTACAAAATCCCTTTTTGTTGTACCAAACCATTTGACCGGGCAAATCGGGAGAGAGTTTATGCAGCTCTATCCTTCAGCCAATATTATGGTGGCAGACAAAAAAGATTTTGAACCAAAAAACAGAAAACGCTTTATCGGAAAGATTGCAACAGGTGAGTACGATGCAGTCATTATCGGTCATAGCCAGTTTGAGAAAATTCCGATGAGTAAAGAGTATCAAGAGAAGCATATTCAAGACCAGATTGACGAGATTATCAATTATGTGGAGGAATATAAGCATGACAGAAATCAGAACTTTACCGTGAAGGAGTTGCAAAAGACAAGAAAAAAACTGGAAACAAGGCTGGAAAAACTAAATGATGATTTCAAGAAAGATGATGTTATTACCTTTGAAGAACTTGGCGTGGATAAACTGATTGTAGATGAAGCCCATAATTACAAAAACCTGTACCTTTACACGAAGATGAGGAATGTAGCAGGCATTGGACAGACGGAAGCATTTAAGTCTTCAGATATGTTCATGAAGTGTCGCTATATGGACGAAAAGACCAATGGAAAGGGTATTGTCTTTGCTACGGGAACGCCTGTAAGCAATTCCATGACGGAACTTTATACCATGCAGAGGTATTTGCAGTATCAAGAATTAAAGAAAAATGGTTTGGAGCATTTTGACTCCTGGGCTTCCACTTTTGGAGAGACTCAATCTGCCTTTGAATTATCACCTGAAGGAACAGGCTATAGAGTAAAGACGAGATTTTCTAAATTTTATAATCTTCCTGAACTTATGAGTCTGTTTAAAGAAGTGGCAGATATTCAGACAGCAGATATGTTAAAACTTCCAGTTCCGAAAGCTCACTTTGAAGTGATTAAGACCATGCCCAGTGATGAACAGAAAGAAATTTTAAAAGGCTTATCGGAACGGGCAGATAAGGTGCGGAACAGAGCGGTAGAGCCGGACGAAGACAATATGCTAAAAATCACCAATGATGGAAAAAAGCTTGCTTTAGATCAGCGTTTAATCAATCCATTATTGCCTGATAATCCGGACAGTAAGGTAAATGTGTGTGTAAAGAATGTATTTTCCATCTGGGATAAAACAAAAGAAGACAAGTCTACGCAACTAATCTTCTCCGATATGTCAACACCAAAGGGAGATGACAGCTTTAATATCTATGATGATATCCGGGAAAAGCTTGTGGAAATGGGAATCCCTAAAGAAGAGATTGCCTTTATACACGAGGCAAATTCCGATAAGCAAAAGGACGAGATGTTTGCTAAGGTGCGAAATGGGGAAATCCGAATTTTAATGGGATCCACACAAAAAATGGGAGCCGGCACAAATGTGCAAAAGAAACTAATTGCCTTGCATGACTTAGATGTGCCTTGGAGACCTGCGGACCTGGAGCAAAGGGCAGGAAGAATTATCCGACAGGGAAATGAAAATAAGGACAAAGGCGGTGTATATATTTACCGTTATATTACAGAAAATACCTTTGATGCCTACCTTTGGCAAACTATTGAAAACAAGCAAAAGTTTATTTCCCAGATAATGACCAGTAAGACTCCGGTTAGAGTTGCGGAAGATGTAGACGAAAGTTCTTTGAACTATGCTGAAATCAAGGCTTTGGCTACAGGAGATCCAAAAATCAAAGAGAAAATGGACTTGGACAATGAAGTTACTAAGCTGAAAATGTTAGAAGCAAACTATAAGTCCAATCGTTACAGGTTAGAGGACAAAGTGGCGAAAACTTACCCTGAAGAAATCGCTAGGATAGAAAAGCTTATTGAAGCAGTTAAGAAGGACATTTCCTTAGTAGAACCGCAAGGAGAAGGAGAGAACAGATTTACTTCCTTAACCATACATGGTGAAAAAATCATGGATAAA
The DNA here is from genome assembly GCF_000238055.2 of Oribacterium parvum ACB1. Classification (GTDB taxonomy): domain Bacteria; phylum Bacillota; class Clostridia; order Lachnospirales; family Lachnospiraceae; genus Oribacterium; species Oribacterium parvum. The sequence goes on along the minus strand of NZ_KE148312.1, from coordinate 475,145 downwards.
AAAGAAGCCGGAGAGAGACTGCTGGAAGCAATCAAGAATGTCAAAGTAAATGAAAGTAAAGTTATTGGCCAGTATCGAAATTTAGACTTGGAGGTGAGTTACAATATCTTTACGAATGAGCGAGCTTTCAGTCTGAATGGGGCATCTAAAACCGTTGGGGAGCTAGGGGTAAGTGCAGATGGCAATATCACAAGATTAGATAATGCTATCGATAAATTACCCGAAAAGTTAAGTTACCTGGAGGAAAAGCTTGTAAGTACCAAAGAACAGCTACAAAATGCCCTGGAAGAACTTGAAAAGCCTTTTGAGAAGGCAGAAGAGTTAAAGACGAAAGTACTAAGACTTGCTGAACTGAATAAGCTTTTAGATATGGGAGAGGTCGAGGAACAAGAAAACACCAATCCTTTACTGGAAGATGTGAAAAAAGCAATTATTGACTTTGTGAATAGGGAATATGGTGAAGAACATGAATACGAGGAATTTGCTTCTTTATACCCGGATTTAAAGCATGTCGGTATTGCCTATACAGAAACACCGGACGAAAGGCATGCAATACAATTTGAGCTTAACCTTGAGGACTATACATCTTCTCTCCTGGTAGACGGCAAAGAAATAAGCCATAACGACTATCTGCAAGAAATGGGAAGTGAAGAAAAGGCTCTACAGGTATTGAGGCTAGAAATGGAGAATGCTGAATTTGAGAACTTGGTTTCTGTTACAGAAGAAGAACTAAAAAGAGTTATGGGACTGGAAATCGATGATGAGGGGAATTTTTATGATCCTTCTTTAAAAGATCTGGATAATGATGGAGTGCTTGATAAGTATGACTATGATATTACAGATAGCGATTATCAGGAATCCACTTATGATGTAGAGGATAACTCGCAAGCAAAGGAAGAAAAAAGCTCGATTTTAGAGCAGATTAAATCCTTTCAGTCTGAACAAAAGAGAGAGGACTCAAGAGATACGCAATCCAAAGTACACGATGGAAGATAGGGGCTTGATAAAAGCTCCTTTTTTCCTTTTTATAAGGAAGTTGTAAGAACCTGGACAATTGGAATAATTTTTAAAACAGAAGTAATGGAGGTATGTATGATGAACTATAAGGAAATCAGAACTATGATTGAGGAAATGGCTAAGGAAAACCATGAGGACTTTGTAAAGGCATTAATTAGCTTCGAGAAAGGGATCCATGATAAAGAAGCCCTTGGCATGCTTTATGAGCGGTACATGGAGAATGACTCTATGAGCCTACTGCATGAAGAATTTGACTATATGATTGATGAACTTCGTGAGAGTGGGCAAATCCGGGACAATGTAAGTTTTGAGAAAGAAGAGAATGATCTTGTGAATATTGTCGGAAATATTGTCGGCAAAATGGAAGTTATCGAAAGGGTAAGTAAGACAGGAGAAGCCTTTGAGGTTGTCAACTTTTCTGTTGTATCAAAGGATACAGAGGGGAATAAACACTATACCAATTGCTCGGCTTATGGAGAAAAAGCGGATATTCTGAAAGGCTTTAAGCCCGGAGATTTTGTAAAGCTATTTGGGCAGGAGAGGAAATTTATTGACGAGAATGGAAAAGAGCATAGAAATGTGAAAATACTATCCTCGAAGCTCCTAAAGGAAAAAGAAAAAACAAAAGAAAAAATAGATAAGAACGAGTCTGTTCTGGAGACTATCAAGAAGTTTAAGATTGAAGAAAAGGCTAAGCTATATGAAAAGATGGGATTTTCCAAAGGTGTAGAAAGATAAGAATTTTTCGGTGCGAGTCTTCGGGCTGCACCGATTTTTAAATTATCAAAGTGATTACTTCTGTTCATGTCTCCCTTAGGACAATAAAAAGGTCTTCTATGATTTGTTTTTATCATAGAAGACCTTTAATTTTAATTTATTGAATATTTCTTTGGACTACTTCTGGTCTTTGTTTACAACATTTTTGACGCCTTCAATGGTTCCGTCAATGGCATCTTTAACATCTTCAGCAACTTCTTTTACTTTAGAGGTGACCTTTTCAGCAGCACCTTCTTTTTCTGTTTTTTTGTCGCCGGTTACTTTGCCTAGACCTTCTTTTAATGCACCTTTAGCTTGATCAATTTTATCTTCTAATGACATAGTTATTTCTCCTTTCGAATCATTTATTCAAAGTCATCGTCTACATTGTTTTTAACACCGTCAACTGCTCCGTCTATAGCGTGTTTAACATTTCTAGCAACGCCACGTACTTTTGCAAATACTTTTTTAGTAGCTCCTCTTGTTTGGAGTCTTTTGTTACCGATACCTTTTCCAATACCTTCTTCTAGCGTTCCTACAGCCTGGTCAATTTTTAATTCCACTTTATGAAAAAAAACAAAGAAGACTGAAACAACAACTAGTGCAGATATAATAGAAGATATCAATGAAATTACAGCTATATTCTTGCTACTAATTCCTTTATTTACACCCTCTTTTAATGTTGTTATAGCTTGGTCGATTTTTTCTTCTATTGACATATGCGCCTCCTTCTTTTGTGTAAATTTCATCAAAAAAGATAAAATCTCAGGTATGATTAGCTGCGTTTACTAGTATAACATACAAAAAACATCTATTTTCTGAAAATATTATGAATATTTTTTACTAAAGAAAAATGATACAACAGCAATAACACATACAGCTCCAATAATTGAGGGTACTAATGACATTCCGGCTAGGGTTGGACCCCATGTGCCAAACAGTGTTTGACCAACGGATGAACCTATCAAACCTGCAATGATCTTGGCAATTAGCCCCATTGCTCCACCTCTTCCTGTAATAATTCCTGCAATAAAACCTATAAAGCCTCCTGCAATAATTGACCAAATCATATTTTGTCCTTTCTAGTTGTCCTATACATTTGTTATTAAATTCAAAGTATAAGACTCTTGTATTGTAGTTATTTTATCATACAGTATTTACAGGAATAATAATAATAAATTTATTTAATAGTATATAAAAATTATTTATGGATAAAACCATAAAGGGTTTAAGCAAACAATTATCTCTCCCTCTCCTTCCCCATATACTCCTCATAGTTTTTCCTAATCTGATACAGCTCATTCATTTCAGATTTTGCAGAAGAATACTCTTGTATAAGGGTATTCTTTTTTATCTGCCATTTCTCAAGTTTCTCAAAAATCTGCTTGGAATTTGGCATTTTAGAGTACGACTTTTTTAAGGCTTCAAGAGCGTTTTCATAGAGCGATGGAGAAGATTTTAAAAGATAGTAAAAGCTTATCCAAGATGCAGGGTTAAGAAATGGAAAAAATATGCTAATTTCTATATTTTATGGTGTGAATATTTGATTGAATGAGTGAATTATTACTAACTAAAATATGGAAATTTGCTTTTTATTAAAAAATATGGTAAGATATAGATAATCGATCGGGAAATTAAGAAAGTGGATAGCTATAGATGTGCCACTCTATAAATCTAACATTCTATAAATCAGAAAAATGGAACTTTCAAGAATGAGAGCAAATTAAGAGAGATAGAAAAGTCCATTTCCATATTGCAAACTGTAAGTAATATAGCTATTACTTAGGAGTTTTTCTTTATCAAGCCTTTGCTTTTCTTGTAGAAGTAAAAATCAATACCAAGATTATTATCAACAGCTGAGTATTAGATTAATTAACATAGGAAAAAAGATGATATTCCGTGAATTATGGAAATGCTAAGGGAAAGGAAAATAGATAGAGTATTAGCCGTTGGAGCAGCGGATATAGCTGGAATAGAAACAGGAAAAACAATGCCGAGTCTAAAAACTGCAAATGATATTGCTAACGCTTTAGGAGTTTGTATGTATCAGATTCTCGATTTGGACGGGGAAGAAACGTATAAATGTCATAGCTGTAATTGTTGTTAACAGTTATATGACTATATTTAGTAAAAGCGAGGTGGTGTTAATGAACTACAAAAATCCTCAGAGGTATAAAAACGGAGATTAAGTTATTTTGTCGGAGATTTTTTAATGATAGTAATAGTAAAACAGGAGGAGGAAGAAAATGTTAAGAAAGAGATTATTTGCTACAGGGATAGCTACTATAATGATGGCAGCATTAATGATTGTACCAACCAACAATGTATTTGCACAGGAAAATAAAAATATTGATTTGACCAATAGAGAAAATATTTATTATGATGAATCATTGGGAGCAAATGTCATAGCATTTACTCTAAATGAAGATGGTAGTGTTAATTATCTTACTAAAACAGAAGTAGATAGTATTACAAAGAATGCTGGAAGTGAAGATATAAATCTTAAAGAAGCAAATAGTGATAAAGTCATGTTAAGAGATTATAGAAACTGGTATGTATTTAGACAAACGAGCGGACCTACTCTATATACCGGTTCACTGAAAAAAGTTTCAGCAGATTTGGTTGCACCTAGAGGTGGGGGTTCAATTACTAAAAATGTAGGATACACATCAACACATTTTTTCTCAGCATCAATTGGTTCTCAAGATAAAAAGGCTGCAATACAAGCAGGAGCTACTATAGGTTGGCAATCTTCTGCAAGCACATCGACATCATATACTGTGAACTTAAGAGCAGGAGAAAAAGGATATATAGGATTTTACCCATACTATAATAAGGTAGTAGGAAATTTAGAACTTTATGGTAATTGGGGTGATGGATTGATTAGTACTGAAAGAGGGGTAGCAGGTTATTCAGTAAGATTAACTAGTGATGGGGAAGCTGATGGTTTATATATATTTATATATAAATAATAGCAGGTAAAATCGAAATGAAAAAAATAGTTCTTGGAATTCTTTTAATCAGCTCGCTTTTTGCTTTAACGGCTTGCTCACAAAAGGAAGAAAAATTAGTATATATAGGGATTGATGCCGAAATTCTATCAGTAAATTATAACGATAAAACGATGACAATAGTTGGAGTTGAAAGTGATAGAAAAGTTTTACAAACTGAAGCAGAATTAAACTGTAAAGATTTAGAACTTGACAACAAAATATTTAAAATGAAGAATTCGAAAGAAATAGAATATTTAAAAATTAATGATTTAAAAGTAGCTGATAGGATTAAAGTAAATGTTAGTGAAAAGGAATTAAATAAAGAAAATGGGGAATTTCTAAAAGTTGAACAAGTAGAGTTGATAGAAAAGAATTAGTTTAAAAGGATGTTCATGTATGAATAGTAAATTCAATATAAGTCTAGCAATACTTCAAATAATTGCTGGTATTCTTGGCTCTGTAGTTTTCTTTAAAAGTATACTAAACCCTGGAGAACTAACAATAACTATGACCATTCTATCATTCTTTTGGATGGTTTTTGGGTTGCTTCTTGGATTTAAAGGGCTATATAAAATTAAAAAGCGTTAAATCGAGTAGGAGAAGGGCATATCTGCCCTTCGACCTCTTACACCACCGTGCATACGTTCGGTACACGGTGGTTTTTTAGTTTTCCCTTACTTGCACGGCAAGTTTGCGATGGTATTGTAGGTTATGTGGTAAATGGTAAATAACCTGTCATCTTTTTTCTCTCCACAAAAATTGAGATAATCGTACAAAGTGTGAAAAGTTGAACGCACTTTTTCTACTTTACACACTTTTCCCACTTTTTGCAGTCGTTAATGCCGTTTTAAACTTGATTCCAGGGAATCAGGCTCTATCTTTTTGTTTTGTGGTCGCATCGGTGATCGCATAAAAGCTCTCCTGTATGAGGGAGACGGTTGGCTTCTTTGCTATAAACGATTTACAGATGGAAAGTTAGTAAATGGTAAATAACCTACCTCTCCCTCTCCTTCCCTATATATTGCTCATAATTTTTCCTCATCTGGTACAATTCACTCATTTCAGTTTTTGCGGAAGAATACTCTTGCATAAGGGTATTCTTTTTTTTGTTCATTTTTTCAAGTTCCTCAAAAATCTGCTTGGAATTAGGCATTTTAGAGTACGCTTTTTTTAGGGCTTCTAAAGCATTTTCATAGAGCAAGATTTCGGACTTATGTTCTCTGGCAAAGTTTTTGTCACCGGGATTTTTCTTGTATTCCTGATAAATCTGGCGATATTTATTCACGGTATGGACTTGTTCCATAGACAGGAAAAGCGTTTCGATTTTTTCCTCCAGCTTCTTGATTTTTTCCTGAAGGCTTTGTCTTTTATCTGCACTTTTTTTAATGTAATTATCAAGTTGAGCAAGGCTTTGAAAGCCCTTTTCACGCATGGAAAGGACAGTGTCGGAAGCGACCTTTAAATTATGTTTGGTTGCCCAGTATTCATATCCTTTGCTTTGCTGAATCTTCGGATTATTTGCAATATCAATGATATTTCCGACACGCTTTTTAACGGTGAATGTCTTTTGATTAGCGTTTTCTAAAATTCTTTCTTTGAGCCTTTCTTCCGTATAATCTTCTCCGATAGTCTTTGCTCTTGTAAATCTTGCCTTATCGTGATGCTTAAAGGCAATATGTTTTCCATATTTGATTTCATGGCCAAGTTCTGTCATCTTTTGGGTAAATTCTGCCCAATCGTTAGACTGTGCAATCATCCTATCTATGTCAAACTGGAGCTTACTTTTCCAGGAACTACCGTTCTTAGCTTGTTCATTTTCATACCAGGATTTTCCATTTGTTTTGTACTTTTTCTTGAATCTTTCATAGTACTCGTCAATGACTGATAGATTATACTCTTTACAGAGTTTGTCGCTTTGATAGCGGATTTGATGGTAGCTTCTTTTGTTGGATTGATAACATTTTCCTGTTGCCATATTTACATTGTTGAAAATGATGTGGTTATGAATATGCCCTTTGTCAATGTGGGTACTTAGGATAAATTCGTATTCCCCTTTAAGTATCTTCTCGCATAGTTCCAGACCAATCTGGTGAGCCATTTCAGGAGTAGTTTCGCCCGGTAGGAAAGACTGAATGAGATGTCTTGCCAGAACATTTCCCTTTATGTTTTGCTCCTCCCTTCTCTTTAAGAACTGCGTGTGTGCAGATACCGGGTGACACTTATTTGTGCTGACTAGGATTTGCTCATCTGTCTTTTTGGTATCAGTAATATATTCAATAGCCAAGTTGAGCGTTGCTTTTATCGGGTGTATTTTTGTGATTGCCATTATATTTTTTCTCCGTTTTCATTGCTTCGCCTAAGTAATAAGGAATGAATCTGCCATATTTCTTTAGAAAGATGATCCACTTGCTTTTTTATGTCTTTTATATCATTGCTATAGATTACTCCTGTAGAATTCACACGCTTTGCAATCTGATTTAGATTGTTGGTGGCGTTGTATAGCAATCCCTGCAAGTCGGCAAATGGCTGTAGATCTACTTGATAGATTTCTTTCTCGAGAACACATTTCCGTAGGAAATGGCTCATTGTCTTGCACTTTGCTAGTTTCATCTTCTTTTTGAAAATTTCCTTTTCTTCTTCATTCAAGCAAATTTTTAATTGAACGTTCCTTGTTCTGTTTGCCATATTTTTTATAGCTCCTTTCCATTACTTCGGGGTCTTAGGGTCTCCCTAACAAGCTTAAAATTGATAAAAAAAGAAGCAGTTCCCTAAAGGGGCTGCTTCATCAATTTTCCGTAAGTGTGTACACACTTACTGTGCTTGCTACATAAGAATGATTTGTAGAATAAGCATTAAGCGAATATTTATTTTGTAATAGTTATATCCTGAAGGATAGAGTTTGTCAGCTTCTTATTGGACTTCACTACAATTTATAGGATTATAGTTCTTTAAGAAATCAGCCTTTGGTCTTTCAATGGTACAGGGAGAGGAGCTGAGCTTTCCCATTTTGTATAGTTCTGATATTTTAAGATTCACAAGATTGATTTCCACACCTAATTCATCGGCAAGAGAACGGTCTGAAACAAATCCATTTTCTAAAAGTCGGATAATCTCCTTATCGTCAATCAGAAGATGGGCTGCAAAGATATTTGCTTCAATTTCATAGTGGTTTAATTCTCTAAATACTGAAACTTCGTGAAAGGCATTTTTCTTAGCATATTTTCTATGAAGCTGGTCATGACCAATCTCGTGAGCCAAAACAACTTTTCTGATATTGGGGTGCAAATTTGAAGAAAGAAAGATAAAACGATTCCTTTGAATAATCTGATACATACCAAGTAGAACAGTTGTATCACTCATTTCTTCAAGATGTATATTTAAAATTTGAGTAAGCTCCAAAGGATCACGAGTAAAATATTTTTTTACTAAAGCATTTGCTTTTTCGTATATCCAATCGTTTGCCATTATTCTCCTTTATCATTCTTTCTTTTTCCAAATTTCTTATTCATATCTTTTGCTTTCCAATAAGCCTGGGTAATTGCTTGAAAGGCTGATTCGATGTCTTCTTCCGGAAGAGTTCCACCGGCAAACATACTGCTTACTCCTTCTGCCAAGGCTCTGACCTTAGCGACCTCCCCGGTGCCATATCTATTGGAAACTTCTTCTAAAAACAGGTCTTCTTCGCCCATTAGAAAATTATAGTCGCAGTTCATAAGCTCTGCAATTTTCTCATAAACTTCCTTTTGCTTAGGAAATCTTTTTCCTTGCTCGTACAGAAGAAGAGTTCTTTTGCTTACTCCGATAAGCTTGGCAAACTCATCTTGCGTATAGTCATTCTCCATTCTATAGTTCTTTATTTTCTCTCCAAAGTTCATTTCAACCTCCATGTAGTACTAAAGTTTACTTTTAAAAAATGATATGAATTTTAGTACTTGTAATTTTTGAGTTCCTTTTATATAATTTAATAGAACTTAAGTGCACTTATTATACCACCTAAGAAACTTAAATTCAATGTTAAATCTGCGAGTTGATTAAAGGAAATAGCTAAAAAAGGGGTGATGTTAAATTGGCAAAAGGAAAAATGTTAAGGGAGTTAGAAAAGATGTATGAGAACCATGAGCTTCCCTTTTTACCCACTATGATGAAAGCAAAAGCAGTACTTTCCATATACAGAAATGTTGTTTGGGCGGTAAAGAATACGGCACAATGTCTTGTTTGTGAGCAGGAAGTAACTTATGGCAGTGATTTGGGAACAGCACTTTCTTACCTTGAAAACTTTGCTCCGGATAGAGTCTTGGAAGATTTTGAGTCTAGGGTTAGAAATATTTTCGAAACAAAGTGGTTAATTGAAATTATTGACAATGCCTTAGCGAGAATAAAGGAATACCCTGTATATGGAAAATGCTACTACACTATACTTCATTATTCCTATTTAAGTTGCGACAAACATTCTAATGAAGAGATTATGAGAAAAGTTGCATTGGAAAAGACAGCATTTTACCAGAGAAAAAATGAGGCTATTGCGATTATGGGAATAGCACTTTGGGGCTATGCCCTTCCAACACTTTTAAAAGAACTTAGTGACGAAAAGAAAAAAGAGTTTTGCTATAGAGAACATATTTACGCATAGATAAGGAGGGAAAATTTTGGAAACAAAGGAATCATTGCGAACTGATTGCGGAGTATTATCGGACATATTGTGGATAAAGAGAGGACAGTGTATGAACTAACTTTATAGTAAGGTAGATATGCTGGAGAAAAACTGAATATTCATTTTGGGGCAAAGACCGTAGGAACAACCTATGGTCTTTTTTTATGCCCATTTTTGGGAGGACTATGAAAAGAATTAGAAGCCCTCCGAAGTCTTTTGGATTTTTGAGCAACACATTTCAAAAGATGACGGAGGAAAATATGAGCAAGAAATATTACATTTTTATTGGAAACGAGAAGATAGAAGTAGATCAGAAGATTTATCAAAACTATTGGCAAATTACAAACAGAGAAAAATATTTGGAGCGACTTGACCGAAAAAGCAAGTTGCTCTTTTTTTCTGATTTAAGTAGCGAGTATCCATGCGAGGAGAGTTTAGCGGACGAGACTGTCAATGTAGAAAAAATTGTTGAAACCAAGATGATGTTAGAGGCAGTAAGAGAGGCGATTTCTGAACTGAATGATGAGGAAAGGGAAATTATTTTCCGGCTATTCTATAATGAAGAATCGCTTCGCTCGATTGCCAAAGATAAGGAAATATCCGCACCGGCTCTTCTAAAGAGAAGGAATAAGATATTCGAAAAGCTAAAGAAATTATTGAAAGATATTATCTAGGATTTGCAGGAGCAGGCAGAAGAATTTCTGTCTGCTCTATTTTTAACTAATTTTAATAGGCGAATGTTTTGGCTTTCTAAAGGCAGGGTATGTAGAACCTCGTTTTTGGGTGATTCTACTTACGGCTTGAAAAATTTTGAAAAAAATTCCGCATTTGGTTAACAGAGAGTTTGAATTTTCACTTTGTATATTGAAGGGCATTTACACCTTATATATAGGAAAGAATTTTCTATGTGAAGATGCAAGCAAAGCCCTTTATAGCGAAAGCGATTTGTTCTTTGACAACTGAATAGACCAAGGTAGGACTTTATTCACTTATTGAGAGTTATGACCTACGCCAAGATCTTTCTGCTGGATTCTATCTATTTAATGATGGAATTAGTTCCAATGGACACCGGTATAAACCGGAAACATAAGAAAGGGAGCGACTAATAGGATTACATAAAGATAAGAGTGGCATCTTATTTCCATGACATAAGTGATGATAATGATACTTCAATAGTTTAAGCCGGCTCGTCTAAATAAGAGGCGGAGGTGAGATTCCTATGTTGCTGCCAAGCACCTACTAATGTCAAAAAACTTTAAATTTAATTAGGGAGATAGATTTTAAATATGAATAATAAGTTAGTCCCTATATGGGAAAAAGTAAATCTTACACTTGAGGAAGCTGCCATTTATTTTGGAATTGGACAGAATAAGCTTAGAGAATTAACCAACAGTGATAACTGTCCTTATGTAATTTGGTGTGGGAATAAACGATTAATAAAGAGAAGATTGTTTACAGAATACTTAGAGAAGATGTATTCAATATAAAAAATTGAGATATCTTTCGTTAGACAAAGAGATGTGAGTATCGGTATAATATAGATGGTTATAATCTCTTTGTTGTTATGGAAGGAGCACAAAACATGGCAGTAGAGAGACGCAAGGATAATAAAAGAAGAGTTTTGAAAGAAGGTGAGTATCAAAGAAGTAGTGGAACGTATGAATTCAAATGGAGAGATAAAAGAGGTAACAGGCATTCGATTAGTGCTGTAACACTAGAAGAATTGAGAGAGAAGGAGTTGGATGTTCTTCGAGATGTATTGGACGGTGTAAAAGTTGATAAAAACAATCTTACAGTTAATGATATGTATAATAGTTGGATTCAACTAAAAAGGGGATTGAAAGAAAATACTTTCTCCAATTACAAGTACATGTATAAGATGTTTGTCGAACCAGATTTTGGAAAAAATCGGATTACAGACTTAAAGCGTTCTGATGTGAGAGGATTTTATAACTTTTTAGCTGAAGAAAAACATGTTCAGATTAATACAATTGATAGTATTCATACAGTTCTTCATCAAGTCTTAGAAATTGCTGTTGAAGATGACTACCTTAGATATAACCCTTCTGATAATGCACTTAAAGAACTCAAAAAAGCTGTTAACTTTGAAGTAGAAAAGAGGCGTGCATTAACAGTTTCAGAGCAGGAAATATTCGAAGCATTTCTGCGCAAGAAGGGACAATATCATAGGTGGTATCCAGTATTTACTGTAATGTTATGGACAGGAATGCGTGTAGGAGAAATTACAGGTCTTAGATGGTGCGATATTGATCTAGAAGAAGGAAGTATCAATGTTAATCATACTTTAGTGTATTTTGACAAAAGAGCAGAAGAGCGTTGCACTTTTGCGATTAATACGACAAAGACTAAGGCCGGTGAGAGAAGTATACCAATGCTACCAAAAGTAAAGGAAGCATTTCTCATGGAAAAAGAATATCAAAGAGAATGTGGCGTTAAGAGTGAATCTGTTGTTGATGGTTATCGCGATTTCATTTTTGTAAACCGTTTTGGTAATGTTCAACATCAGGGGACACTAAACAAAGCCCTTAGGAGAATAATCAGAGATTGTAATTTTGAGATACTTGATAAGAACAAACAGAATGATGTGATTATCCTTCCGAAGTTTAGTAACCATTCTTTGAGACATACTTTTACCACTAGAATGTGCGAAGCAGGAGTAAACATAAAAGCAATGCAAGAGATTTTAGGGCATGCAGATGCTGAAACCACCATGGATATATATGCCGAAGCAACAAAGGAATTAAAAAAATCTGAGTTGATCAATTTCGAAGAGTTTTTTGCAAGACATAGTAAAGAAAAACTAATAGTTTAATATAATATGTCTTGCGACTAGTATGCGACTGATTTGCGACTACTTATGTAGATAAGTGTAGAATAATAAAATTAGAGACATAAATAGATTGTTTGAAAATATAGATATAATCACTTATAAAGATTTAGACTGCCTTAGTTTTTGTGTTCCCCACAATGAAGCCCCTCGAGAAGAAAGAGGGTGAAGGAAAGAAGAGCGTTGAAGACGAATCCGGAAGCATCGGAAATGCGAACAACGGTTTCTTTACGCCGAATAACAAGATTGATTTTTCAAACGTGAAGATAGAACCTCTCTTCGAAGAACAGGTTGACTTTGAGACCTTTAGTAAGTCCGACTTCCGTGCGGTAAAGGTAAAGGACTGCGTTCCGGTAGCAAAGTCCAAGAAGCTCTTGCAGTTTACCTTGGACGACGGAACCGGTACGGACAGAACGATTCTCTCCGGTATTCATGCATACTATGAGCCGGAGGAGTTGATCGGGAAGACCTTGATTGCGATTACAAATCTACCTCCAAGAGCCATGATGGGAGTAGAGTCTTGCGGTATGCTACTTTCCGCAATTAACAATAAGAAGGACAGCGACGAAGAAGAATTGCATCTTCTTATGGTAGATAACCATATCCCGGCAGGAGCGAAGTTATATTAGTATTTTGTTTGTTGTTGAACTATTTTGAAGACAAAGAGATTATGCCTTATGGCGGATGAAGTGAACTTCATCCGCTATTTTATATAAAAGAAGAACTTATGGGGCTTATGGGAGAGCTAAACTTCACTAGTGCATGTCTGAAAAAAATAATAGTAGATTGCTATAATGGGTTATGTAGAGGAGAGCACTCTAAAGGTATTAAGAATGCCCATATATAATGAATTTGGTTACATAACTATTGACGATGCTCGTATTGATGAAACATGCAACACTTATTTTAAGTGGAAAGACCTAAATACATATATTTTCAATAACAGTTGCAGAGGTATAAATATGCCGGATGCGATAAGTGAATCCTTAGGGTACTATTGTTTAGGGTTGCTGAGGAACAGAGGTGATGAAGCTGGTGATGCTATACCGATTCTAAAACGGGTAATAAAATTGATTTTAAAACAACATCACGTTTTGAAGGAGATTTGTCATCATTTGCGTACGAGTATTTTTTCTTGTATTTCTAATAAAACTGGTGTTTTATGTTTCTTAGAACGAATCCATTATATTAATATTGTCTTTTTGTAATGATTTTACGTAATTTTTAGGAGTTACACCACAATATTTCTTGAAAATCTGCGAGAAATATTGTGGGTTGTTCCCACAACCTACTTTTTCTGCAATTGTTGATATGTTATAAGATGGAAACTCAGATAATAGTTCTTTGGACTTTTCAATGCGAATGCGCGTTAAATATTGGGAAAAATGTTCTCCGGTTTCTGTAGTGAATTTTCTACTTAAATAATCAATATTCATGAACATGACTTTTTCTCCTATCCATTTGAGAGAAAGCTCAGACATTTCAATATGACTCTCTACATATTCTTTAATTTTGTCACTTATGTTCATTTGTGCATTTTCATTTTGATTAGAATAATATAATTTGTTTATCTGTTCTAAAATCAATTGTTTTAGAACAGATAGGTCCTGTATTTTATCTAATTCTGATAGAAGTTTGGTGCCTGAAATAGCGTTAATGACTGTGGTTTTGGATAATGATGACGTGATAATTGCAGATGCAAACTGATGAAGGTAGTTAGCATCTGTTCCATGCGAAAGGGTATCCTTTAATTCGTTAAAACTTTTTTGAGATAATTCTGGATCAGCAGAGTACATGTTTTTAGTAATCTGAAAAATGTTTCGCAAAATATTGCTACTGTTAGAGAGTTCTACAGAGCGCTCATGCGAGGTTATGGAGATGGTATTATATCGTCTAATTTGTTTAGTAACCTTTTCTGCCAATACAGTAATTGATGGAAAATGAATATGTTGATATTCTGTACCAAACTGCAAACAGAGTCCGGAAAGCACGTCTTCAATAAGGGGATATTTTTCGGCAAAGGTTTCAAAGAAAAAGATAATGGTATGCTGTACTTCAATAAAGATAAGCTGAATGTTAGGATATAAATTGGCTATTTTCCTGCTTATAGATTCAATTAAAAGCTTTTGTTGGGGGATTTGGGCATAGTAAATATAATATGCATCATATGGTACATTCATATCTCCAATGTATTTCCTAAAATCAGAATAAAAAGGATATATATCTTTATCGGATAATTGTATATCTGGGGCGACAGATAAGTAGCAATTAATTAAGTTAGCAAAAAGCGAGCTGCCATAAAAGCTTGAGATTTGTTTGAGTTCATTAGCTTTGTTCTCTTTTGAAAGATTATTTAGATGTGTATCTCGAGCTTTTACCACACTATCAATGATTTGTTCCGTTGTACATGGCTTTAATAAATAATGTTGAACACCATATTGCATGGCTTCTTTTGCAAATTCAAATTCACCATAGCCTGATAAAATGATAAATTCGGTTTGAGGAGCAATTTCATGAATTTTTCTAATAAGTTCCAAACCAGTAAGACCGGGCATTTTTATATCGGTTAAGATAATATCAGGATATTGGTCTAGTATTATATTATAGGCATCGATACCATTTTTTGCGGTTCCAATTAATTTGATTTCTAAAGAATTCCAATCAATGAGAGTACTAATAGAATCTCTTATAGCTTTTTCATCATCTGCAATGAGTAATTTTAGCATTCTGTTCTCCTGGGGAATATAAGTTCTGCAGTCGCATGATCATCATCTGGATTATATAAGCTCAGCCCAAAGTCATTACCGAAAATAAGTTTGATTCGCTGGTCAATATTGAGTAGGCCAATTCCAATGCCATGTGCTTTAACTGTACCATTACGAAGCTTATCCAGTAAATCATCTTCAAACTGGGAACCATTGTTTGTAATTAAAATATGGATGATATCATTTTTAATGTATCCGGAAACCTCGATTACGCATTGGTCTATGATATATTCCATTGCATAATTAATGGCGTTATCAACAAGTGGTTGAATACTCATTTTGGGAATTGAAGCAATGAAAATATCTTCTGGTAAACTTTCTTTATAACATAGTCGCTCTTCATCAAAACGAATTTTCTGAATTGTAATATAACTATGTACAACATCTAAGTCTTCTTTTATGGAAATCAGGTTTTTTTGTTGACTCATTGAAGCTCTTAAAAGAATGCCTAGAGCTTCAATCATGGATGATATTACATTTGCACCAATGGCTTTTGCTCTCCAATTAATAGAATCCAAAGCATTATATAAAAAATGTGGATTCACTTGACTTTGTAAAGATCTTAACTGTGCGTCTTTCTTTAAAAGTTCATTTAAATAATTTTCTCTTATTAAATTATTGATTTGAATAGTCATATCATCAAAGTGATGATGGAGGATGGCTATCTCGTCTTTTCTTGTTGAATAATCAAAATTGACGTTTTCTTCATTATAATTTCCTGATCCAAAAGATTTCATTTTATCCATAAGGACATTAAAGTCTTCAGTGATTCTCTTTACATACTTTGAAGCTAAGTACAAAGATAGAAAGACAGAAAATAATATAAATAAAAAAGCTGTAAATACTGCAAGTGTTAGCTGCTGAGATATTTCTGTATAAGGGACAAGACAGATATAATTCCATCCAGTACTCTTAATTTGACCTTTTACACAAAAAAAATCGCTGTGCTTAAGTCGGATAATTTTATAGTCTGCATCTAATTTTTTTTGAAGGAAAAGGGTCTCATCGTTGGATAGATTTTTTGTGTGATAAAGTAGTTGATTATCCTGATAAACAATATATCTTACATTCTCGTTATATAATATCGAATCTGTAGAATTCTGGATTAGCTTATCCATATTTACGTTAATAATGAGAGTTCCAAGATTCTCCTGATTCAAGGTTTGAATCCTTATACAATTGCGAACCAGGAAAAGACCATCTGTGTTGCAATAATCAGTTACCCAGCTGGGATATCCTGCATTTTTTTCGGATTTTTCGATTACGCTGTTTGTAATTTCATAATTTATTCTTGAACTTGCTGGCTCATAACTAGTTGAAACAGTATAAGGGTTTTTTAATGTGATATAGTTAATTTCAGCTATACTTTTATGAGCTTCAGTCAGTTGCTGGTTAATTGTGTTCGTGACATTTTTTACATGTATGGGAGAATAAGCTTCATCGACTAGTGATATAAGTCCACTCCGTATAGATTTATTTGAGGTGATTGTTTTAGATAAGGCCTCAAGGTTTTTTAATGTATCGGAAATATTTTCCGCACTACTATTTAATGACCCTGCAAGAGATTTATAAAGTAATCTACTGTTAGCCTTTTGAACTACGGAAAAGGAAAGTAAAGATGCAGTTAAAGTTAAAAAAGCGACAAAAATAGTTATGCTAATAATTTTCTTTTGGAGATTGAAATTAAGGAAGGAATTATATAATTTGAGGTATAGCTTATTCATCTAAATGTAGCCTTTCATTTTTGAAATATTATCCAATGGGATTTTTCTGGAATTGTTGCTTATTACTAGATTTATTATATTAAAAAGAAAAAACCATAACAATCTGTATAGTAAGAAAAGTGGACAATGAAGTCGGTTTTTTAAATTGGCTTTAAATAGTGCACAAAATATACTGATTGCAGTTGGATTCGTATTTTTATCTAAGGAGGTACAGATTATGAAGAAAAAGCTATTTGCATTTGCTCTTTCAGCAGTGGTAGCAATGTCAGCGCTTGTGGGTTGTGGGTCATCCTCTACAACACCGGCTACTTCCACTAAGGCGGAAACGGAATCGGTGAAAACCAATAAGGGTTCAGATCCGGCTGACTATAAGGTTGTGATGATTGTGAAGCAGTCAGATTCTTGGTTTGACGATATGGCTTCGGGAATTGACCAGCTTAAAAAAGATACAGGCTTGAATGTTTCTGTACAAGTACCGGAAAAAGGAGATGCTGCAAGCCAAATTTCCATCATGGAAGATTTAATTGCTCAGGGAGTTGATGCTATCTGTGTTGTTCCGAATGATCCCGCTGCATTAGCTCCGACTATTCAGAAAGCTCGCAAGGCAGGGATTACAGTTGTTACACATGAGGCAACAAGTACTGCAAAAGAAGTAGATTTAGATATTGAGGCATTTGAGTCCCAGACCTTTGGAGAACTTTTTGGCGAAAAGCTTGCTAAGGCTATGGATGGAAAAGGAAAGTATGCAGGATTCGTAGGTGGTTTGACTATGGATACACATATGGCTTGGTATAATGCTGCAACAGAGTATTTGAAAAAGAATTATCCTGATATGCAAAATATTTCCAATGAACCATACGAAGACGGAAACTCTGTTGAGGGGGCTCATGATAAAGCATTAGAGGTACTTAAAGCTTATCCGGATATAGCAGGTTTCTTTGATTGCTCAGCCCAGGGTGGTGGAATATGCGAAGCGCTTGCGGAAAATAGCCTTGAAGGAAAAGTGAAAGTGGTTTCCCTTGCTTTACCATCTATGTCTGCAACGTACCTTAAGGACGGTTCCATGGCAGAGGGACTTTGCTGGAGACCGGCAGATGCAGGCTATGCAACATGCTATGCAGCTTATCTCATCGCTTCTGGTCAAGGGGTAACAGATGGTACTGACCTTAAAGTGACAGGATATGAAAGCATGAAGCTTAAGGATGGTATTGCTTATGGCAATGCACCACTTGAGTTTACTGCAGACAATATCGACAATTACGATTTCTAAAGGAGTAACGGGCGGCCTTAAGGCTGCCCGTTTCCATAAAATAGGAGATAATAATGGGAGCAATTCTAATAGCTAAAAATATCAGTAAATCTTTTGTTGGTGTTCAAGCCTTAGAAAGTGTAAATATTCAAATTAATGCTGGTGAGATACATTGCCTCGCAGGAGAGAACGGATGTGGAAAATCAACATTAGTGAAATGTATTTCTGGGGTATATAAACCTGATCAGGGAGAAATCATCATTAATGGGAATAGTTTTACAGAACTGTCTACTGTTGAAGCCATGAAGCAGGGTATTCAAGTTATATATCAAGACTTGTCACTTTTTCCTTATATGACGGTAGCTGAAAATATCGCTATAAGTAAGCTGAAATTTGAAAATAAAAAATTCATAGACTGGAAAAAGATTCATTATATCGCAAAAGAACAGTTAGATAAGATTGGGGTAAAAATGGATCTGGATGAGAAAGTTGGTGAGATTTCTATGGCCAACAAGCAGATAGTGGCTATTTGCAGAGCTCTTGCCCAGGACACAAAAATTTTATTTATGGATGAGCCAACTACCGCATTAACCAATTCCGAAGTAGAGCGTTTACTGAAAATAATGATAGAACTGAAGAACAAGGGTCTTGCTATAGTGTTTATCAGTCACAAATTGGATGAAGTCTTTAAAGTGTCGGATACTATCACTATTTTTAGAAATGGAAGTAAAGTAGCAGATTTTAAAAGCACGGAATTAGATGAAAAATCCTTAGCGTACTATATGACGGGAAGAGCTGTAGAATATCCGCATTTTGAGCGGAAGTGTGAGACGAATGAAACTATTCTCGAAGTACAAAATCTTACGAGAAAAGGTCATTATGAGGATATAAGCTTTGCAATTCGCCCGGGAGATATATTCGGTATTACGGGTCTTTTAGGATCTGGAAGAACAGAGCTTGCAATGTCTTTATTTGGTTTAAATAAGCCGGACTCAGGGAAAATGGTGGTTAAGGGAAAAGGTGTTTCTATAACTTCTCCAATGTTGGCTAAAAAGCTGGGGATTGCCTTGCTTCCGGAAGACCGATTTACTCAAGGTTTGTTTATGAATCGTAGTATTAAGGAAAATACCTCTGCATCGGTCATCTCTAAAATTAGTCAAAGTGGAATCCTTGATAATAAAGCTGAGATGGATTTGGCTGAGAAGTATGTTCAACAGATGAAGGTAAGGACTCCATCTATAGAAACAAAGGCAGGAACTCTATCAGGAGGAAACCAGCAGAAGGTTGTTATAGGAAAATGGATCGCTATGAATCCAAAAGTTTTTATTATGGATAATCCTACAGTTGGAATTGATATTGGTTCCAAGGCAGAGATTTATGAGCAGATTCATCAATTTGCAGAACAGGGGATGGCTATTATTCTGATTTCAGATGAAATCCCCGAATTAATGGCCAATTGTAATCGTGTGATGGTTATGGCAAATGGTAGAATATTAAAATTCTACGATGAAAAGGAACTGAAGCGAAATGGAGTAGGAAGGGAAATCAGTGATTTGATTGGAAGCCAAGCTGTAGTGGTTGAGAAAGAGGTGATATAAATGGCCACGAAAAAAAAATCAGATTCCTATCAGAGAATTCTTTTGATTATTGTAGTTCTTTACAGTGTATTTGTAGGAATAAAAAATGCGCAGTTTTTACAACTTCAGACCATTTTTGACATAACAAAGACTTCTTCCACAACTATGATTGTAGCTATTGGACTTTTAGTGGTTATGATTTCAGGGGGAATTGATGTTTCCTTTATGTCTATTGCGTTATTTGGCAGTTACACTTCCATATTTATTATGATTCAAGCAGGGATTAATAATTTATTTTTTGCTTTTATTGTCTCAATGTTTATAGGAATAGTGCTTGGCATAATCAATTCACTTTTAATTAATTGGTTAAAACTACCTCCCTTTATTATTACATTGGGAACGCAGAATTTATTTCACGGAATTATGACAACCTTTATTAGCGATCAATCATTTGGATCAGGAGTTCTTCCTTCATGTTTATCGAAATTTGGACGTGGAACGATTTTTAAGGTTAGTAATCAAATTGGAACAAGTGGATTAACGTTATCCTTTATTCCGGTTCTTCTGGTAGCGATACTTACTTACTTTATTTTAAATAAAACAATGATAGGAAGAGGAATTGTTGCGGTTGGAAATAATGAGGAATCAGCTCGAAGGGCTGGTTTTAATCCTTTTCTAATAAGATTATTTGTTTATGCATATTCCGGTGCTTTAGCTGGTATCATGGGGATAGTGTATGCCGCTCAGGTAAATGCTCTTTATCCAAATAAAATGGTGGGTGAAGAATTAATGGTTGTTGCTGCTGTGGTGATTGGTGGAACAAGAATCACGGGGGGAGAAGGAAAAATCTTTGGAGTAGTTCTAGGAGTATTAATCATTTATCTTTTAAATTCTACACTTATATTAATTGGTCTCTCTTCCTCATGGAATAATTTGTTTGTAGGCGTAATATTAGTGATAGCAGTGGCAATCACCTCCTATCAGGCGAGACAAAAAAATAGAAGTCATTTGATTTTTATGGATTAAAGGAGAATGGAAATGAGACCTATGAAAAAAATGCTAAGGGGTGAGTTGGATTTCTACATCCTTGTAGGAATTGTATTAACGGTTTTATTGACATCGGCATTTATGTTTGGCGGCTCTATGTATTCGGTGAGAAATATTCAGTCTATGGCATTTCAGATACCTGAATTTGGTTTTCTAGCACTTGCGATGATGTTATCCAATATGATTGGTGGAATAGATCTTTCGATTATTGCCAATGCAAATACGGTTGCGATTTTTGCTGCAAATGTGATGAATGGAACATGGTCAATGGGGCTAGTGGGACCGTCACGAATTATTTTGGCATTATTTGTTGCTGTTTTAACAGCTCTCATGTTTGGGCTTTTGAATGGAATTATTGTGGCAAAGACTTCTGCAACATCTTTAATTGCAACATTGGGAACTATGACTTTGATTCAGGGTATAGGAATGGCGGTTACGGGTGGAAGTAGCGTGGGGGAAATCGATCCCCTGTTTGCTGAGTTTGGAAAATCCATATTTTTAGGTCTTCCGCTTATTTTTTGGTGTTTCCTAATGGCATCGCTTTTGTTGGCAGTAGTGATTGGATTCACATCATTTGGAAGAAGACTGTATCTTTTTGGGGGCAATCCTGTTGTGGCAAGGTTTTCTGGCATTAATAATGAAAAGATGACAATTACGGTTTTTTTACTTACGGCATTATTGTCTGGAATGGCAGGCCTAATTATTCTTAGTAGAGTTAATTCTGCAAAAGTGGGTTATGGAGATACCTATCTCTTACAAACGATGATAGTTTGTGTAATTGGTGGTATCAGTCCCAATGGTGGAAAGGGAAAAGTAATGGGGTTGGTCATCGCTATTATATTAATGCAGGTAATGTCCAGCGCTTTTACCATATTATCCTTATCACCATATACAAAAAAATTAATCTGGGGGATTATGCTTATTCTTGTATTAGGCTTAAATAAAGAACTTGATAATTACTCTTCTCGAAGAGCTCTTAAGACAAGCATGAAAAAATCTTTATAGTTAAAAACCAAGAAAATTAGAAAGGGAAGGTAAAACTATGACTTGTAAGGATGAGTACCAAGATTTATTCAAAACAGTAATGAAAGAACATCTTTCAGTGTTTGAGGCGCAGGATGTGATAGAGTTGGAACAGTTTATGGATTTGATTGTCCAAGCAGATAGAATTTTTTGCATGGGTGTGGGGCGAGAAGGAATATCTACAAGAGGATTCGCTATGAGACTTATGCATTTAGGAAAAGAAGTGCACTGGATTTGGGATGATACTACTCCGGGAATGCATAAAGGCGATCTTTTTATCGCTACGAACGGGTCAGGAAAGATTGGACATATACAGTATGTAACTGAACAGGCCAAGAAATCCGGCGCTACTGTAGCAATAGTTACAGGTTCTGCGAATCAAGTTAATCGTGAATTTGCAGATTTTGTTCTTTTTGTACCTGCCTCAGTATTTAATGGAACGGATTCCAGGGCTGTAAAATCTATTCAACCTATGGGAAATCTCTTTGAACAGCATTTATATATGTTATTTGATATTATCGTCATTATGCTGGAAAGGCGTTTAAAACTGTCCCATGAAGCAATGGAAGCACGGCATAGGAATGTAGAATAAAAAGGAAATCTTTGACAATAATTTAAGAAATATTGAAAGATGGAGTAATTATGTATTTCATTGGTATTGATTTAGGTACTTCAGCTGTAAAGATGCTCTTAATGAGAGATGATGGAAAGATTGTTAATAGTGTTACAAAAAGTTATCCTATTTCGTTTCCTTACACGGGATGGTCAGAACAGAATCCGGAAGACTGGCTCAGAGAGACTAAGAGGGGTCTTATTGAATTGATGGCCGAATACCCAAAGGAAGAACTTGTGGGAATTAGTTTCGGCGGACAAATGCATGGCCTTGTAGTCTTAGATGAAAATGATAGGGTTATTCGGCCTGCCATTTTATGGAACGATGGAAGAAGTAGCGAAGAGACAGAATTTCTAAACACAAGTGTGGGAAGAAATGTTTTATCGGAAAGGACAGCAAATATCGCATTTGCCGGTTTTACTTTGCCTAAAATTCTGTGGATGAAAAAGCATGAGCCGGATTTGTTTTCTAAAATTAGACGTATTATGTTGCCCAAAGATTACTTAATCTATATGTTATCCGGTGAGTTTTGTACAGACTTTTCGGATGCCTCGGGAACATTGCTTTTAGATGTGAAGAATCGCTCTTGGTCGAAGGAAATGCTAGAATTATGTAATCTTAATATAAATCAGCTTCCCAAATTATGTGAAAGTTATGAACAAGTAGGTACCCTTAGGAAAGAAGTGGCTGAAGAACTCGACTTTAAGCCTACTGTTAAGATTATTGCCGGTGCAGGAGATAATGCTGCAGCAGCAATAGGAACTGGAACCATAGGGGAGGGACGGTGTAATATTTCTTTGGGAACTTCCGGAACCATTTTTATTTCAAGCACACATTTCAAAGTTGATTCATTTAACGCATTGCATTCTTTTGCTCATGCTGATGGAAATTTTCACTTGATGGGGTGTATGCTGAGTGCGGCTTCAGCTAATCAATGGTGGTGTAAGAATATTTTGGGTACAACGCATTATGATGAAGAGCAGGCAAATATTCAGAAATTAGGTGAAAATAATGTTTATTTTCTTCCGTACCTTATGGGAGAAAGAAGCCCACACAATAATCCTTTTGCTAGAGCAATGTTTGTAGGTATGTCCTTAGATACCAATAGAGAAGATATGGTGCAGGCTGTTTTAGAGGGAGTGGCTTTTGGACTGCGCGATTCTTTTGAGATTGCAAGAGAGCTTGGAATCAAGGTAAATAGAACGAAGATTTGTGGAGGGGGAGCGAAAAGTCTGCTGTGGTGTAAGATAATAGCAAATGTTATGAATGTTACAGTAGAGATTCCAGAGCAAGATGAAGGACCTGCTTTAGGAGCAGCGATTCTTGCTGCGGTAGGATCAGGATTTTACCAAGATCTGGAATCAGCAGTATCTCGGATTGTAAGAGTAAAGGATTCCATTGAGCCAGAAGAAATACTGGTAAAAAAATATGAACAAGCATATTGGAATTTTAGAAAACTGTATCCAGCAATAAAAGATTGGTATGGCAAATAATATTGCAGCTTGATATTTTATACAGCGTTCCCAAATCATCATATACTAAAGAGTCAATCAATTTGTTTGTAATTTTATGGTTCAATTTCATGATGGTTTTGCTCTACTTGATTATCGGGATTATATTTATGGGATTCCTTGTGAGGTATTTAGAAAATGATAATGCATGATTGGAATAACGAAAAAGAGGACGTGATTCTTCTGATCCATCCGATGCTTTCGTCAGCAAACGGCATGAAGACATTTATCGCTGACATCATTGGAGAGGAATACCGTTATCTCGCACCGGATCTCTCAGCGCACGGCGATGCAGATAAGGATACTTATAAGAGTGCTGCTGACGAGGCAAATCAGATCCATGAGTATTTGGCTGAAAAAAATATCACGGAGCTCTCACTCGGATATGGGGCTTCACTGGGCGGAGTGGTTCTTCTACAGCTTCTCAAATATAATGATATTGCATTCAACCATCTGTTTTTTGAGGGAAGCAGTTTCTACACTAACGCAAAGATGATGGAGTGGATTCTCCGCATGGTGTTTCTGCATAAACATAATAAAGCTGTTGCAGATCCGGAGCTTAGTGTGAAGAAGATGTCCTCCATGTTTGGAGAAGAGGCCGCCCCGCTTCTGGCAAAACATTTTATCGCAATGAATGAGGAGAGCATCCGAAACATCGTTCACGACTGTGCATTCGTGGAACTGCCGACGCTTTCCGATGATGTTCAGAGGAAATGCGCCTTTGCATACGGAGATAAGGATTTCGATTATAAGAAAGCAAAGAAGATGATTCCCAAGACCTATCCGCTCGCCCAAATAAAGGTATGGGAAGGCTACGACCATTGCCGGATGATGACGAAAGATAAGAACAATTACTGCCGGGAACTTGAGAAATGTATTCATGAATAATAAGCAACAAAACGCCTGACCATCACCTCGATGATCAGGCGTTAATCTTTTCCGGCGAAAAACCTTCCCGAGAGCAGCCGGAACATCCAGAGGAGTCACCGCAGGAGCGTGACAAGCTAAGAGGTATATGCTTGACACCAACATCTGTATTTATGTAATTAAGTCTAAGCCGGAAAAGGTATTTAAAAATTTACAGACTATTCATCCGGAGGATGTGTGTATATCATCGGTCACTTATGCCGAATTGGTGCATGGCGTAGAAAAGAGTGCATGCTTTGAGAATGGAGGATTGGGCAGAATAATTTATTTCAGTCACAGTATAAAGAAGAGATTATGTTCTTACCTGTTTTCGTTATCCCTTTGATCGTAATTTTGATAAGGCAAAAGAAGTCTTTACTGCTGCAAACATTGAGGTGGAACTGCTGTAATGGACAGAAATTTTCAATGAATATAGAGTATAATTATAGAGGTGATTGCAATGAGGTGCGGCACCTTTTTTATGGGAGAAAATAAAAGTATTCTTACTGAATTTTTTAGCCTTTTTAGGCTACGATTTTCAGATGAAACTTGAAAACTTAACAGAAAACAGATAAAATTGTGATTGCAAAAGCCTAAGTAGGCATGAATTTTCAATGAAATGGAGCGGTTTTATGGAAATTAAGCGTGATAGCTACCTTAAGCAGTTGATTTCCTATCGTTTTGACGGATTAGTGAAAGTCATTACCGGAATCAGAAGATGCGGTAAATCCTATCTTCTTAAAAATATTTACCGAGATTATTTAATTGAGAATGGTGTAAAAGAAGAACAGATTATTACGATTGAGCTTGACCTTGCGAAAGATATTCAATATCGCAATCCGCTTATTCTTTCTTCCTTCGTAAGAGAGAAAGTGGAAAAGAGCAAAGAGGAGTATTATCTTTTTGTTGATGAAATTCAAATGTCTGATGAGGTAGCTAATCCATATAATCCGGATGGTAAGAAAATTACTTTTTACGATGCTCTTAACGATTTGAGAGCTTTATCGAATTTAGATGTTTATGTGACAGGAAGCAATTCAAAAATGCTTTCCAGTGACATTCTTACTGAATTTAGAGGACGAAGTGATGAAATAAGAGTACACCCGCTTAGCTTTGCGGAATATTATTCTGCTGTTGGCGGGGACAAAAACGAAGCGTTTGACGAATATGCATTTTATGGCGGTATGCCACTAATCCTGTCAAGACCTAATGATACGGCTAAGATGAATTATCTGAAATCCCTTTTCTCAGAAGTGTATATTAAAGACATTGTTGAACGGAAAAAAATTGAAAGACAAGATGTACTGGAACAGATATTGGATTTGCTTTGTTCTTCGGTTGGTTCATTAACAAATCCGACTAAAATTGCCAATACTTTGAAGTCAAAGCAAGGGGGGAGTATATCTGCTAATACAATTAGGGCATATATCGGACATTTGGAAGATGCGTTCCTTTTTTCAGAAAGTAAGCGATATGACGTAAAAGGAAAATCCTATTTTGACTCGCCAAATAAATATTACTGTGAGGATATTGGACTTAGAAATGCAAGAATAGGATTCCGCCAGCAGGAAATGACACATATCATGGAGAATATCATATATAATGAGTTGCATATCCGGCAGTTTTCTGTCGATGTTGGTGTTGTTTATGCAAGGACACTAAGCGAAAAGGGGAATTCCATTCGTACTCCAGGGGAAATTGACTTTGTCGTAAATACAGGAGGAAAACGAATCTATATCCAGTCGGCGTATGTGATGCCTACGGATGAAAAAGCGGAAGCAGAACTTAGACCATTTTCGCTTACGGGAGATTCCTTCCCTAAAATTGTGGTAAGGAAAGATATTGGGAAACGCTGGTATGATGATAAGGGTATTTTGAATATCAATGTAATTGATTTTCTTTTAGATAAGGAATTGATTTAAAGAAGTATATTGTGCATACGTAATAAATGATTCGCTCATGAAATGTGAATTATGAATTGAAAAACGCTCATGTTTTGTGAATAATAAGAAAAAGTTTTACAAAGAAATTATGCTTTATAGCGGAGGAAGTTCACTTCATCCGCTATTTTTTTATCCCCCCAAATTATAAATATGCAATTTTTTCTCACAGGTTATTTTAAGCGTCAAGAAATTAAATGTCCTAAAAAAATTAAATGTCCTAAAAAAATTGAAAGTACCAAGAAAATTGAAAGTACCAAGAAAATTGAAAGTTACGAGAAAAATAGTTGACATTCAAACTAAGCGGTATTATAAACATAACTGATAACTTAATTATCGATAATATGATTACCAAACTAAGTTCATCTGCTAAACAGCAAATATGAAGGAGAAAGTATATGTCAAACCGCGATACCAGTATTGATCCGAGGCTTTTGGAAAGTGCTCGTAAAGAGTTCATGGAAAAAGGATTTATCAAAGCAGAACTGAAAACAATCTGTGAGAATGCAAAGATTACAACAGGAGCGGTTTATAAAAGATATAAAGGGAAGGAAGAGCTGTTTAGCGCTGTTGTCGAAGAAGCGGTAAGCACTTTAGACCGTTTTGTTTCGGAACGAACGGATGTGGACTTTTCCTCTATGAGCGACGAAGAAGTGAGAAATACATGGATTATGAATGAGAAATACATCTTAGATATGTTCCGAATCCTATGGGATATTCGAGAAGAATTTGTATTACTTTTAGAAAAATCTGCCGGGACAGTGCATGAGAACTTCGGACATGACTTTGCTTTTCGCATGACCCATGCCTATACGCAATATTATGAAGAGGCAAAAAAGAGAAATATTGCGAAAGCTAAGATTACGGATCAGGAAATGCATGTTCTCTGTACGATATTCTGGACCGCTGTTTATGAACCTTTCATTCATAAGATGTCTTGGAGAGAAATTGAAGAGCATTGCAAAGTGCTATGCAGATTCCTTGATTGGAAAAAGGCAGTAGGAATCATGGATTAGTCTATTTTGGTCGTCGAGAGACGGCTTAAAATCAATAGAATAGTTAGTGATAACTAATCAATTCGGATTTTATAACAAAAAAATATGAATATGAATTGAATAAACTAACTTATGCGAATCGCAATAAGGCAATATTTCTGTCGGTATTCATGAATTAGAAAGGAGAGCGGAATGTTTAAAAAAGTAGCTCCCTATATGGGAAAATACAAGAAATACACGATCCGAGCGGTCATCATGATGTGTATCGGGATTGTGGCAAAAACGATGCCCTATTTTTTCCTGTATCAGATGATTTCCCCTTTAACAAAAGGGCAATCAATCAGTTTGGGATATCTGATGCTCAGGGTACTCGGGGTACTTTTATCGGAGATCATTTATTCTTTCGCCTATGTGAAAGGACTGATATTTTCCCATATCAGTGCATACAATACCCTGAAAAATTTAAGAATATCTCTACAGGGGAAACTGGAAAAGCAGTCTCTCGGAAATATAGAGAGCCTTGGAACAGGTCGTATAAAAAAGGTATTTACAGAAGATATTGATATGATCGAGCTTTTACTTGCTCATGCAATTCCGGAAGGGATTGCCAATATTTCGATTCCCTTTGCCATTCTCGTTCTGATGTTTGTAGTGGATTACCGCTTAGCTTTGCTTTCCCTTGTTCCCATCCTTGTAGGAATCTTTGCCATGGGCATGATGATGAAGCAGGGCAGCTCCAAAATGGATGCCTACTATGAATCTGCCGCCGTGATGAATAACACCATTATTGAATATGTAAATGGAATGGAAGTGGTGAAGGTATTCAATAAGGACGGCGATTCTTATAAAAGATTCGGAGAAGTCGTAAAAAACTACAGAGATTTTACCCTTTTATGGTACAAAGCTTGTTGGCCGTGGATGGCGATGTATTCTAGTGTTTTACCGTGTCTCGCCCTTCTCATCCTTCCGGTAGGGTCATTTTGGGTTATCAGCGGAAGTCTTGCTTTAGACAAACTGATTTTAGTGCTTTGTATGTCTTTCGCAGTTGGTCCGTCTTTTATGAAGGCGATGCATTTTGCAGGAAATTTTCCGCAGCTGAATTATAAAATCGCAGAGCTGGAAAAGCTTATGGATAAACCGGCGCTTCAAGAGGGAAGTGCAAAGTTTAGCGGGGAGAATAGGGATGTTCAGTTTGAAAATGTCAGATTCGCTTATGGAGAGAAAGAGATTCTGCATGGGGTAAGTCTTGAACTTACGCAGGGAACGACAACAGCTCTTGTGGGAGAATCGGGGAGCGGAAAATCCACACTGGCTAAGCTTTTAGTGCATTATTATGACTTAAGTGAAGGGAAAATTCGGATTGGCGGACAGGATATCACAGATCTGTCTCTGGAAGCACTGAATAATGAGGTCTCTTATGTTTCGCAGGAGCAATTTTTATTTAATACAACGCTTTATGAAAATATTCTTATCGGAAAACCCGAGGCGAAAAGAGAAGAGGTACTGGAAGCGGCAAGTAGAGCCCAGTGTGATGAATTTCTGAGGAGACTTCCTGAGGGAATAGAGACCATGGCGGGAGACGGCGGAAAGCAACTGTCAGGTGGGGAGCGCCAGAGAATTTCCTTGGCACGTGCGATTTTGAAGGATGCGCCGATTGTGGTTTTGGACGAGGCTACCGCCTTTATGGATCCTGAAAATGAAGAAAAATTAAATGCTGCTCTTGATGAAATAACAAAGAATAAGACGGTGCTTGTGATTGCGCACAGACTTTCCACGGTAAAAAATGCGGATAAGATTTGTGTGATAAAGGAGGGAAGCTGTATCGCAGCCGATAAGCATGAGAAACTCCTGGAAGAATGTCCGGAGTATAAGAAATTCTGGGATGCCTCTGTAAGTGCAAGCACATGGAAGATTAAGGGAGGAGAAAAAGCATGCTAAAGATACTGCATAGAATCGTTTGTATGACAGGAAAATACAGTTCCCGAATCAGAGCTTCATATATTACTTCTTTCATCAAGGGGATTATGATGAAGGCACCGTTAATCTTCAGTTTTATGGCGATCAGTCTGTTTATGAAGGGGCAAATGCAGGAAAAGATATGCCTTTATCTTGGAATCGGTCTTGTTCTTTGCATAGCAGTGGAAGCGGTTTTTGAGCACATCACGAATGTTCTTCAATCCGCAACAGGATATGAGGTGTTTGCGGATATGCGAATGAGACTGGGAGATCATCTCCGGAAACTTCCGATGGGATACTTTACAGAAGGAAATATGGGAAAAATAAGCACAGTTCTGTGTACTGACATGGTGTTTATTGAAGAGTGCTGTATGAGTGTTTTATCGGAACTTGTGACTTTTATGATTTCCCAGGGCCTTATGACGCTCATGATGTTTGTCATGGATATACGATTAGGGATATCTGCACTCGCAGTCGTTCTCGCCTTTGTTATCGTTGGAAATTGCATGATGAAAACGACCCTTGCGCATTCCAAGACGAAGCAGGAGGGAAGTGAATCGCTTACGGAAGAAGTTTTGGATTTTGCCGAAGGAATAGGGATTATCAAGTCCTTTAATATGCTTGGAGAAAAATCTAAAAGTCTTTCCGCTGAATTTGAGAAAAGTTGTAGGGAAAGTATTGATTTTGAGAAAAGCTATGGGCCCTGGGCGAGAGCTTTATACCTTACCTACGGGATTGGCACATCCTTCATGCTTGCTGTAGCGGGCCTCTTGTATGCGAAGGGAGAAATGTCACCGGATTATATGGTGGGAATGATATTGTTCTTATTTGATCTATTTATTTCCATAGAGAGCTATTATGGTCAAATTACAAGACTTACGGTAACGGCGGCATCTTTAGACAGAATAGAAGAGGTCTTTGAAGCGGAAGAACTTCATGATTCTAAGGACACTGCATTGTCTACAGATGGGAAAGAAACAAGGAAGGATTCCGGTGATATGGCAATGTCTGAAAGTGCAAAGGAGAAAGAGAAGGATTCTGTTGATATTACCATGTCTGAAAATGCAAGGAAAACACTAAATGATTCCGCTGATATTGCATTGTCTAAAGATGTAAATATAACATGGGATGATTCCGCTGATACTGTGTTTTTTGAAAATACGAAAGAAGCACAAAAGAATTCTGTTGTAGAGTACAGCGATGTAAGTTTTGGCTATACAGGAAAGAATGTGCTGAATCATATCTCCTTTAGTATGAAAAAGGGGGAAATGACTGCTCTTGTAGGACCGTCAGGCAGTGGAAAATCTACCATTGCCTCTCTTCTTGCCAGATTTTGGGACATCCGGGAGGGGACGATTAAGCTTAACGGAAAAGACATCAAAAATATTTCCTTGGGTAGCCTGATGGATCAAATCAGCATGGTGTTCCAGAGGGTTTATCTTTTTAAGGACACAATCTATAACAATATTGCAATGGGAAGACCGAGTGCCACAAGGGAAGAAGTAATAGAGGCGGCAAAGAAGGCAAGATGCTATGATCTTATCCGCTCGCTTCCGGAGGGCTTTGATACGGTAATAGGGGAAGGGGGAGCATCCCTTTCCGGCGGAGAAAAGCAAAGAATTTCCATTGCCAGATGTATCCTGAAGGATTCGCCCATCGTTATTTTAGATGAAGCAACAGCAAGTGTGGATGCGGATAATGAACGGGCTATACAAGAGGCGATTTCGGAACTCTGCAAAAATAAGACGCTTCTGGTCATTGCCCACAGATTAAAGACCATAAAGGACGCGGATCAGATTCTTGTTGTATCGGACGGAAAGATTATAGAGCGCGGAAATCACGATAAACTCATGAAAGAAGACGGCATTTACGCACGGATGGTCTCCGTACAGGCATCTTAAAAAAGAAAAAGCAGCCTCTTTCCAATATTCGACTTGCCACCTCATTCCATCACCACATCCCCTGCGGCAGCAAGATCCGCTTCGCTGATACCAAGCTCAGACATCACATCTTCACGGGAAGACGTGGAAGAAGAGTCTTCTTTCAGGCGTCTTGTTGCCTCAAGGAGCAAAGTATAGTCTTCTTCGATCTCGCTGAGACGTTGAAATTCAGAAGGAGACAGGATAATAGCCGCCGGCTGGTTGTTTTTTAAAACAATGAGCCGGCTTTCGCTATGTAGGCGATCAAAGATCTTGGAAGCCTGACCGCGGTTAAACTGCGTAATCGGAACAAGACTGTCGAGAATATCTGCTGTATATGCCATAGTAATTACCTCCATTTGTCTCTATTATAGGCATGTTAAAGACGAGAATCAAGATAAACATTATTAAATAACGACAAAAAGTAATTATAATAAATCAATATCGTATGTATTGTCGGAAGAGAGGCGCTTGCTTTTTCTTCCATCATTATCCGGATATCAGATATGGAATGAAGTTTTCACAAAACAATATTGAATAGGAAGACCGGGACTCCCGGAAAGGGAGTTCTTTCTTCCGATTTATGGATATCGAATGGGGATTTGCGTAGAAAATACACTTTTACGAATGGGGATTTGCGCTGAATTTAGCTTTCTTTAAGTGGGGATATGCGTAAAAACGCGGTTTTCCTCTATGTTTAAAGAATCAGGAAAATAAAAAACAGAAAGCAGGAATACGTGTCATTGCATGGTCGATTGTTTTGTAATTTTTCTGGATGAAAAAAATGCAGATTGGAACAATAAAATCATACAAATATCTTGATTAAAGCCCAATTTAGAATATAATCTGTTTTATATAGATGAAAAAAATGTTCCATTCTGCAAAAAAATCATGGAGATAGATATGCTGCCAAGAAAACAATATGTTAATGAGTTGATGAGATTAAAAGAGAACGGAAGAGTTAAGATTATTACCGGTCTTAGACGAAGTGGCAAGTCAGTCCTTCTTTTTGACTTGTTTCGCCGGCAACTCTTAGACGAAGGAGTTGTTCAGGAACAGATTATAGGGATACAGTTGGATGATTTGCGAAATATGAAATATCGCGATCCACTTCATTTGGATGAATATATTAGAAGTCAAATTACAGATGCAAAAAAGGTTTTTTATGTATTTATAGATGAGATACAGCTGGTTTCCGAAGTAAAGAACCCCTATGTGGATAATCAGGAAGCTAAGATTAGTTTTGTAGATGTGATTCTAGGGCTTTTGAAGATAAAAAATGTGGATGTCTATGTGACCGGCAGTAACTCTAAAATGCTTTCGTCAGATGTGCTTACACAGTTTAGAGATAGAGGGGATGAGATTAGAGTGTTTCCTCTTTCTTTTGCTGAGTTTTATGATGCTTATGAAGGAGATAAGCGGGAGGCCTGGCAAGAGTATTACACCTATGGCGGAATGCCGATGATTTTGGAAATGGATACGCATGAACGGAAAAGTAAATATCTTCGATACCTATTTGAAAGAACTTATCTTAAGGACATCATGGAGAGAAATAAGATCAAGAACGACGAAGAGGTACTGGCTATACTTCTTGATATCCTGGCATCCGGGATTGGTTCATTGACAAATCCCGGTAAACTGTCCAATACCTTTAAGAGTGAAAGAAATATATCCCTTGCACCGGATACCATTGATAGATATTTGCATTACTTTGAGGATTCCTATCTGCTTCAAAAGGCAAAGCGTTATGATGTTAAGGGAAAAAAATATATTAAGACACCGTCCAAATATTACTATACCGACTTAGGATTAAGGAATGCCAGACTTGGATTTAGACAAATCGAGGAAACGCATTTGATGGAGAATGTACTCTATAACGATTTGATACGGCGAGGCTTTGATGTAGACGTCGGAGTCGTAGAGATTGCAACTATGGAAGAGGGCAAAAAAGTGCGGAAACAATTAGAAGTGGATTTCGTGCTTAATAGGGGAAATGACAGGTACTACATTCAGTCGGCACTAAGCATTGCAGATCCGGAGAAGAAAAAGCAGGAAATCGCATCTCTCCTCAGAATACCGGATTCTTTTAAAAAGATGGTCGTGGTCAAAGACTATTTAAAACCTTGGAAAGATGATAATGGAATCCAGTATGTGGGGATAGAACATTTTCTCAGGGATGAAAATATCCTTGTGGGATAAAATGACTAGACAGCCCCCCTTTGTCTGATAGGAGCATCGTATGAGAGAATTTAAAAGCATATCCGGCCTGTATGACGGCAATTTAGCCTTATCCATAGCACCGGCCCTCACCCCCAAAGGGATAGAGGAAAATCCATTGTTTTTTCAGGGAGAAATCGTCAGCGAGTTTAGAAACGCGAGGCGGATGCTGTGCTTCAGTTTGCAGACGTAAGCCCTTGCAATTCCTTATATGTCGAAGAAATCTGACGAAAATATACAGTAAGTGAATTTATATCTATTTATTGGAATTTCCATAAAAAGGAATATTCATGCAAAGGAATATTCGTGTAAAAGAATATTAAGAAAGAGATATTCATGCGAAGGAAGATTCATGTAAAAGCATATTCATGCGAAGGAAGATTCATGTAAAAGACAAAGAATTATTTCAAGAGTCTATCGGACAGGGAGGTTTTGCATAGATGAAAGAGCGTGTATACGGAGAAAAAGTCAGCATCGACACAGAAAATACAGTTTCCTTTTATGATCAAAGAGCGAAGACAATCAAAAACAGAAAGCAAGAATATACGACGGTTTTACTGGGCGATCAGGACCCGGATTTTTCCGTTAAGTGGGATGCGTATGAAAAGCAATTTATCCTTCCCAAGTTAAAGCTCAATCAAGACAAGGTGATTCTGGATATCGGCTGCGGGATAGGAAGATGGGCAGAGGCTGTTGCGGATCAATGTAAGGAATATTACGGTGTGGATTTTTCTTCGGAAATGATTGCCGTGGCAAAGGAGAATATCAAGAATGAGAACTGCCACTTTTATGCCATGTCCGCTGTCGATGCAGTATTCAATCCGAAAATCACAGATCGGAAATATGACATTGTGATAGATGTCGGCGTTTCCATGTATATCAACGAAGAGGAATTGGAGGAATGTTACCAGGGACTTAAAAAACTAGCGGATCGGGATACCCTGTTCTATTTTGAAGAGAGTGTCGGAAAAAAGGAAAGAATTACTTTAAACCATATATGGTCAGACAATTTAAATGCCTATTATGGCGCAATCTATAGAACAAGAGAAGAATACAAAAGGCTTATAGAGGAGTGCATGAATGGCGTGGAGTTTATCGAGGAAGGATATCTCCAATGCCTTGATAAGGAAGAACATGCGGAAACAAGCCATTGGTATGCGCTGTTTAAGCTGAAAAAGTAGGAAATTACGTCGATTCTCGCAATACCTTATGTGTAAATGTAAAAAAATAATTTACAAATTTGTTGATAGTCTATTTTTTTTGGCATATAATAATACTTTATAAAAGAAGGAAGGGTATCAAGATGAGATTTGATGAATTATTTGAACAAAGGAGTCTGGTGGCTTCAAAGCTAAAGGATTGCTTACGTGATAAAGGCTATACAAAGGTGTCTTTTGCAAAAAAGGCAGAAATTTCGCGTCCTACACTCGATAAGTTGTTAAGCGGCAACATAGATAGTAAAACAACGTTTGACCGGCATATTCATAAAATTTTGAAGATGATGAATATGACGGTTGATGAGCTTATGTTCTATTCTGCGCAACGGAGCAGATCGGTAGTGGCTGTATATTCACAGAATGCACCTGAAAATCACGAGATGAGTGATGCTGCAAGAAAACAATATGATCTGCTGTTGGATATCATTGATCTGTGTGCTGTTTACTACTAAAAAGAGGAACATAGATATGAGCGAGATTATAACTGCGGAGAATATTGATACTGTTGTACAAAGGAATAAAGGAATAGTTGATGAAGTTTCTGCGCAAGCATTGAAGTTACAAAAGAATCCCTCTATAAAGAATCCCTCTATAATGCGAGTTCCCTCGATGTCACAGCTTGCACTACTGATACTTCAAGGCTTTGGACTGGTTCAGATGCCGATAGAGGACAAGTATTGGAGCGGTGCAATCTACGTAAAGGAAGGTAAGATTGTTCCTGTCATAAATACTGCACTACCGCGTGTAAACCAGTATTTTGCCGCGTGGCATGAAATATATCATTTGCTGTTTGACAAGGTATCCTTCGATCATATCATTGAGAACGATAATATGATGGAGGAAAGAAAAGCTGAGTACTTTGCAGCATGTATGCTTCTTCAAGATGTTGATAAATACTTTGCGAACCTCACGACTATGGATACTGTATCAAAGGTTATGTACTGTATGTCGGCCTTTGAAGCTCCTTACAAGGCTGTGTTGATATCGCTTTATGAAGATGCTGTACAAAGAAAAAATGAGAATCTTAAAAGTCAGATAAAGGAAATTCTAGACTTAAAGATTGATGATATGCCAAATCGGTTCCGAAGACTTGGGCTTGATGATAGCTTAGTCATGCCATCATACGTTGTTAATACCTCATACCTTCATGAACAAATAAAAAAATGTGAAGAGGCGAATCCTGAACTAAAGTATCATGAGGACAATGAGTCTTTCCTCGAGAATATTATGAAAGAGATTCGGGTGGTTACGAGGCCAGATAGATGATAGGCATAGAAAAAATAACGAAGATAGACAAGAAGCGTATAGCGCTTATGGATACATCTTCTATCTCATTTATACAAAGCTTGCAGAATAAGGGAATTAAGATTGATAGCATCTTGAAAGATTATGAGTTGATTTTGATCCCCGGATGGGTACTTGCGGAAATTGAAGATGCTCCGGGAAGGGCGGAATTTATTCGGAATCTAGTGGATGGCGGTTATCCAATCTACTATATTGCTGAGGAAAGCTATTCTGAACTTACGGGATATGAAGAAGGTAATCTTTATGAAATAGTATTGGCTTCGGTTTCTTTGATAGGGCAAATAAAATCGTACCTGCGAAAGCTCAGCGAAGGTAGAGACCTGTTAGATATGGAGGAATATAAAGAATGGATAAACAAACTCTATGATGAATGGCCACTACCGAAAGAAGTGCTTGCAAATGGTAGAATTAAAAAGAAAAATGC
This sequence comes from Oribacterium parvum ACB1, assembly GCF_000238055.2. Lineage (GTDB taxonomy): Bacteria > Bacillota > Clostridia > Lachnospirales > Lachnospiraceae > Oribacterium > Oribacterium parvum. The sequence continues at coordinate 438,492 of NZ_KE148312.1, read as the reverse complement.
AGGAGAGGTATCTATCACGATTTTGGTAGAAATCGTTTCATGGTATTATCCGAAAACAGAAACTCTTACAGTTTATTCTCAGGATAGCGACACTTATAAGTTTTACCTTGAAGCGGAGGCTAGAATAAGAAAACAGTTTGCTTCGAAAATACCGGAACCGGTATCATATAAGAGTAATGACTGCATACTTTGTCAGCTGTTCCGAGAGGGGGAGATTAAAAAGGAGGATATTCGGGAATGTAGAAAGGACGAACGCAAAATCACATATAGTAAAGAACAGTCAGATCATTCTACAGTCTTAGTGACGGAGATGCTGGATAACGACAAATTTATAGATTTGATAAAGAATGAATCAGTACATATCATTTTTTAATTAAATAGCATGTAGTTCTGTTTTTAAAGGATCTCTTAAGAGGTCCTTTTTTGCTTTTTATTATTTGTAAGAGATGAGTGCAATTTTGTAAGAGATAGGAAGATTTTCTTGTCTCGAAAATGAGATTTATATGCTATACTGGGAAAGTTAAAGAAATTTTCAAAATAGTAAATTACAGGGAGACAGACATGCGAAGAATGACTTTTTGGAAAAAATGGATAATCAGGCTTTCCGCTTTGATGGGAATTGCTTTTGTTCTGCTCTCTATTCATGCAAAAATCAAGAAAAAAGATACAGTGTATACTCATCTTCCGGAGGAGAAAAATCCAATGGAGGGGAAAACAGTTGTTTTCATAGAAGAGGAAAGTGACCCCGTGAATGCAGATGGAGTAAGAGGACATCTGGAAGCGATAGGGGAAAGCAGCTTTAGAGAGTCATTTTATACACGTAGAGTAAAGAGAGCTGTTGATTTGTTTGTTTCTTTTTTTGCTCTTATTTTCCTGTCTCCCCTGTTTTTGGCATTATCCCTCGCTATTGTAATTGATGATCCGGGTCCTGTCTTCTTTACGCAGAAAAGAGTAGGAAAAAATAAGCAGTATTTCCAATTACATAAGTTCCGCAGTATGAAGATGTCCACTCCTCACGATACGCCGACCCACATGCTGAAAAACCCGGAGCAATATATTACCCGGGTCGGAAAGTTTATTCGTGCTCATTCTTTAGATGAGCTTCCGCAGATTTGGGATATTTTTGTGGGAAATATGTCTTTTATCGGACCGAGACCGGGACTTTGGAATCAGGATTGCTTAATTGCCGAACGGGATAAATACCATGCCAATGATGTTATGCCCGGCTTAAGCGGTCTTGCGCAAATCAGCGGAAGAGATGAATTGGAAATTTCGGAAAAGGCAAAGATAGACGGAGAATACGTAGAGAAGATTGGATTTCTTATGGATATGCGTTGTCTTTTTGGGACTGTTTTTGCTGTGCTAGGAAAACAAGGTGTAGTAGAGGGAGGGACCGGGAATAAGAAAGGAAAACAAGAAAAACAACAAACTCTTAGAGAATATAAAGGGACTGCACTCCCTCTTGAAGGAACGCAAGTCTCTGGTATTCCGGAGTTGATTATGAAAGAGAATAACAAAGTATTTAAAATTTTAATCACCGGCGCTCATTCCTATGTGGGGGAGCAGGTAGAGAAATATCTAGAAGAATATAATAAAAAAATCTTTGAATTTAGCCCTGAAAAAAAACGGTATATCATAGAAACAATAAGCCTATATGGAGAAGAATGGAAAAAGAAGGATTTTTCTTGCTATGATGTAGTCTTCCATGTGGCGGGAATTGCGCATGGCAGAATAAAAGAAAATACAGAAGAAGAAATAAACCAGTACTTTGCAGTTAACCGAGACTTGGCTAAAAACGTAGCTGTAAAGGCAAAAAATGAAGGAATATCCCAGTTTATCTTTATGAGCACTATGGCGGTATACGGAGGAATTAAGGATGCAGTTATTACTAAAGAAACTATCCCTTCACCTATATCGGCCTATGGTGAGTCCAAACTACAAGCAGAATGGCTACTGGAAGAACTGGAGGATGAGAAATTTACAGTGGCAATTTTGCGTCCGCCTATGATTTATGGGCATGGATGTAAAGGAAATTATACTAAGATGGTCAAGCTTGCAAGACTACTTCCTGTATTTCCTGAGGTGGGAAATAGCCGTTCAATGATTTATATTGAAAATTTGGCAGAATTTATAAGGCTGTTGATAGAAAATCGAGAAGGAGGAGTTTTTTTTCCGCAAAATGATGAATATATCGATACTGGAAAGATGATTCGGCTAATTGCAAAGTCCCACCATTGGACATGCATATTATTGCCGGGATTTAAGACAATATTAAAATTTATGCAAAAACTTCCGGGGAAAGTTGGTAGGATTAGCAAAAAAGCATTTTCTTCTTTGTATTACCAACAAGAATATTCTGATTACAGAGAAAATTATCGTATTTTCTCTCTGGAAGATTCAATAAAAAGAATTGAAGAGATAAGAAAGAAGGGATAAATAAAGATATGTTTGAGGGAACAACATCAAATATACTGGTTTCTATAGTGACAGTTTCTTTCAATAGTGAAAAAACGATTAGAAAGACCATCGAATCAGTTTTGAATCAAACCTATCAAAATATCGAATATAGAATTGTAGATGGATTATCCTCAGACAATACGGTTTCAATATGTCAAGAATATGAGGATGCTTTCCGGAAAAAAGGAATAAAGTTTGTTATAAGTTCTGAAAAAGATAACGGTATTTATGATGCAATGAATAAAGGCATATTTGCTGCAACAGGAGAAATCATTGGAATCATTAATTCCGATGATTGGTATGAGTTGGATGCGGTTGAATGTGTAGTAGAAAACTATAAGAATACCCATTTTGATTATCTTTATGCAAACATAAATATAGTAACGGGAGATGGAAGTATTCTCGTTAAGCGCTCAAAAAAGGATTTTTTTCCTACTAGCAGGCACTGGAATCATCCCAGCTGTTTTGTGACAAAAGCATTATATGAAGAAACGGGAGGATATAAATGTAAGGGAATATATGATGATTTTGAATTTTTTCTTCAAGCCAGAAAAAATGGAAAAAAAATCTCAATTTTAGATAAAGTTCTTGCGAACTTCAGAACCGGTGGAGTCAGTACACAAAAGAGTTGGAAAGAATGTAAAGAAAGAATACGAGAAAGATATCGATGCTATATTCAAAATCATTATAGTCCTTTGTACATCCTAGAATGTGTAGGTACAGAGTTAGTGAAGATGATAATGGTGTAGACGGCTAATGCCTACATTGAAATGATTTTTGTAGTAGAAAGGAAAGATTGCGTGAAGATTTTAGCATTATATTTACCTCAATTTCATTCCATACCTGAAAACGATAAGTGGTGGGGAAAAGGATACACTGAGTGGACAGCAGTTAAGAATGCAAAACCCCTATTTGCAAACCATTATCAGCCTAGAATTCCACTGGATAATAATTACTATGACTTATCTAATAATTCTGGGAAAACTTGGTTCTGGCAAGCTGAACTTGCTAGAAAATTTGGAATATACGGATTTTGTATTTATCACTATTGGTTTGAAGGAAAACAACTTCTGGAAAGACCAATGGAAATTTTACGTGACCATAAAGAAATTGATATTAATTATTGTATTTGTTGGGCTAATGAGACTTGGAGCAGAAATTGGTATGCACAAGAACGCACGATTCTGTTGGAACAAAGATATGGCGATGAATCTGCATGGATAAAACATTTTGAATATTTAAATACTTTTTTTCGGGATAAAAGGTATATAAAAATAGACAATAAACCTGTAATTAATATATATCATAGCCAAGAGATTACATGTCTTAAGGAGATGTTGGAATGTTGGAATAGATTAGCTATTCAGGAAGGATATGCGGGGGTGTATATTGTTTCTGGGGCTACGTCTAAAGGTACTGATATAAGAGAGGAGCTTATAGATGCAATATATGAGTTTGAACCCGGATATGTCTTGAAGAATTTATTAAATGGCAAAGATAAATATCAATACTTATTTAGGACAGGAATTAGTAGACTTTTAAATAGAGTAAGAAAAAACAAGCTGTTAGAACATAAAATTGATATTGGAATGATCTATAAATACATCGAAAACACTGTATTGTCGGAAAATGTATTTCCTGGAACATTTCCTCAGTGGGATAATACACCTAGAACTGGAAGCTCTGGATTATGCTATATAAACTCTTCACCGGAATTATTTAGGGAACATTTACAAGCCTTAAGGACAAAGTATGGAAATCGAAAATTTCTTTATATTAATGCGTGGAATGAGTGGGGAGAAGGAGCCTACTTGGAGCCGGATGAAAGATACAAATATGAATACTTACAAGCTATTAGTGACGTTTTTGGGGGAGAGAGTTAAAAAGACTTAGTTTTCAATATCTATATTACAGGACTAAAAACTGTTTAGCAGTAATTGGAGATTCTAAATGATAAAAAAGTTCAATCCTCAAAAAACAAAGATTTTAAAATTCTTAAATTTTGTTTTAAGTATATTTTTTCATAAGAAAAAATCGGATTCAATTATAGACATAAAGAAATGTAAGAAGATATTGATTATTGACCCGACACTTATCGGGGATATAGTAATGTTAATTCCTTTTTTGCGGATTATTAGAAAAAACACAAAGGACGCAAAAATTACATTGGTATGTAACAAATGGGCAAAGGATATTTTGCATAATCAAGGTCTTATTGATGGTTTTATTTTTGTAGATAGTAAAATCCTAAATAGTCCATGGGCTTTCATTCGAAATATCAGGTATTTAAAAACAGTATATAGAGAGATTAATAGGGAAGAGTATGATGTGTCAATTGAACCGAGAGGTGATTTAAGATATATCTTGTTTATGCATTATTGTCGTGCAAAAAGAAAGGTTAGCTATAACTATACAGGGGGAGAGAGATTACTTACAGATATAATTATTCCTTCAAATACTGTGAAACATTTGGTTGAGGATAAACTTTTTTTTGCTCAAAAGATAGGATGTGATTATGAAGAGAGCGATAAGTATCCTAAATTATATCTTGATGATGATGAAATAGAAGAAAATGATAGATATAAATTAGAACATCAATTAATTGGTAAAACAATTATTGGCATACATCCGGGAGCTAGTTTAGAAATAAAACAATGGAAACATTTTGACCGTTTGCTGGAAAGGTTAAATAATGAGAATACAGTTTTTATTATTTTTGAAGGACCAAAGGAAGAGGAGGCTGTCGCTCGCGTCAGAAATAGTGCGATATCTGTAAAAGCACAATTTATTACCAGTAAAACGGACATCCGAACTTATGTAAGAAGATTGGCAATATGCAATCTGCTGATATGTAATGATAGTGGTGCAGGACATATAGCGACTGCCTTGGGGGTTCCGACTTGCGTGATTTTTGGACCCATTGATCCGGAGTTGGCAAAACCATATGTAGAAAATGAGTTTGAAAAACTTAGAATCATCTCCAAAGAGTTAGAGTGCAAGCCATGTCTATCTACTAGCTGCAAACATAATAAAGAGTGTATTGATGGAGTCACTACAGAGGAAGTTTTTACAAAAGTTATGTCATTACTGGATTGAAACAAGCGAATAGTTGGAATGAGCAGGTGAGAAATGTATGATTTTCAGAAAGTGAATAAGAAAAAAATATTGGTTGTAGGCGATATCATGATTGATACCTATTACACAGGAGATGTAAGCAGGATTTCACCTGAGGCACCGGTGCCGGTATTTCGTAAAGATAATGAGCGAAGTGTTCTTGGGGGAGCGGCTAACGTGGCTGCAAACCTGATAGCTGCTAAACAAGATGTTACAATGATGTCCATTGTTGGAAAGGATGAGAACGGAGTAAAGTTATTATCTCTATTACAAGAATCAGGCATTAGCACAGAGTTAATAATAGAATCAGAGAGGAAAACAACAGAAAAGATAAGATTTTTGGCTATAAATAATCAACAGGTACTAAGACTGGATATAGAAGATTGCATTCAGATATCTGAAAAAGAATGCAAATGGTTATTGAGTAAGCTCGAAGATAATTTAAAATCTTTTGATTTAATATTGATTTCCGACTATTTGAAAGGTTTACTGACTTATGAGCTAACCCAGGGGATTATTTTACTTGCGAAGAAAAATAAGATTCCGGTCATAATTGATGTTAAAGATAGAAATATTGAAAAGTATAAAGGCGCTACACTTATAAAGCCGAATAGAAAAGAACTCGGACTACTTACAGGAATGCCGGTTGCAACAAAAGAGGAATTGATTGAAGCATCAGAGGTGCTGCGAGTAAAATGTGATAGTGATTATATACTGACAACTTGTGGAGCGAAAGGGATGGTTTTAATTGGTCAAGATCAGCCATATTTCATTGAGTCAGTAGGTAGAGAAGTCTTTGACGTTTCCGGAGCGGGAGATACGACGATTGCCTATTTGTCTACTTGCATGGTCAATGGATTTTCGGTTTTTCAATCTGTTGAGATTGCAAATTATGCCGCAGGTATTCAAGTATCAAAGGTAGGGACGTCTTCAGTGTACTGGAAGGAGATAGAGGATTATCTGGCAAATGAAAAAGATCTGTTTTCTCACAAGCTTCTAATTGGAAATAAAATACAGAACTTTAGGAAAGAGCATGAAAAAGAAAAGATTGTTTTTACTAATGGGTGCTTTGATATTCTCCATGTAGGACATGTCAGATACTTGCAAGAGGCAGCCAAACTGGGAGATCAATTAGTTATTGGTCTAAACAGTGATGATTCAGTTAGAAGACTGAAAGGAGAGGAAAGACCTGTTAATAAACAATTAGATCGAGCTGAAGTTCTTTGCTCACTTGGATTTGTAGATTATGTAGTGATTTTTGAGGAAGACACACCCTATGAGTTAATTAAGGAGATTCAGCCTGATGTTCTTGTTAAAGGTGGAGATTATACAGCGGATGAAGTTGTCGGGAAGGACATCGTGGAAAACAGGGGCGGTCAATTGGTACTTATCCCTTTTGTGGAAGGAAAGTCAACTTCAAAGATAATTGAAAAGATAAAACAATAGGAGAGTAAAAATGATTATTGTAACTGGTGGAGCCGGTTTTATAGGTTCATGTGTCGTTAGGACTCTTAACGATCTCGGAAGATTTGATATTGTCATTGTTGATAATATTGCTTCAACAGAAAAATGGATGAATATCAGAAATAAGAAGTTCATCAAATATGTCCATAAATCCGCTTTTTTGATGGAATTACCTTCTTACAAAAACGTTGAGGCAATTATTCATTTAGGTGCACAGTCCTCTACCACAGAAAAAGATTTTGATTATTTATGGGAGAATAATTTTGAATATACAAAAAGTTTGTGGGACTACTGTGCCGAGAAACAAATTAGTTTTATTTATGCTTCAAGTGCGGCAACATACGGAGATGGAAAACTTGGATTTGATGATAGGATGAATATTGATTCTCTACTACCGTTGAACGGATATGGATATTCCAAGCAGTTGTTTGATTTATGGGTGAAATACCAAGCTGCTCATTTTCCGAAGCAGCATGTGGGGTTAAAATTTTTCAATGTATTTGGTCCTAATGAATACTTTAAGGGCTCAATGGCTAGTATGGTTTTTCATGGTTTCAGACAAATTAAAGAAACCGGAAAAATTAAACTATTTAAATCTTGTAATCCGGAATATAAGGATGGAGAACAACTCAGAGATTTTGTCTATGTAAAGGATATTTGCTCAGTTATTACTTGGTTATTAGACAATGATAACATTTCCGGTTTATTCAATGTGGGAACGGGTAAAGCGGAGAGTTTTAAAGCTTTAGCAGAGGCTACATTTCTTGCTTTAGATATGGAACCGAATATTGAATATATAGAAATGCCGGAACACTTAAAGGAAAAATATCAGTATTATACTAAAGCTGAGATGGATAAATTGAGGTCTTTTGGTTATTCTAAAGATTTTGTACCTATGCACGATGCGGTAACAGAATATGTGGTGGAGTATTTAGCTAGAAATTATGATATTTTTTAGTGGGAGGAATAAAAATATATGGTTATGCCTCTATGCATTCTAATATCAATTCTTATTTGTATTTATACTTTTGTAAAATGTATGTCTCCTGCTGGAATTATAGTAAATCACATTTTACTATTTTCCATTGGGTTTTGGTACTATCTTATATTTCCAATAATTGTGGGTGAAACAATTCCTGAAATTGGTGGTGTTCTATGGGAGAGTTTATATAAAAATATATCGGATTCGAAACTCACATTTTATGTGATTTTACTTTTTGGATTATATTTCGTGTTTATGTTAAGCAATATGCTGCCGATTAGTAGTCAATCAGAAAAATACTATGTTTTTTCCAAGTGGACATTGTATAAATGGCAGATAATTAGTTTTGCTTATTTTTTGTATATGGCATATAAGGCGAAATCAGATTTGTTCAAAGGATATACGGAGAATAATGGAAAAACGAATTATGTGGGAACGATGTCTGCATTGTTATTGATGATTTTTTCGGTTTATTTTATTTATTCTCTTAAATCAAAAAAAAAGAATTTTTACAAAAGTTTTATTAATCCATTATTTGTTGTATATCTTATCTCATCAATAGTGTTGTTGGGTTTTGGGGGAAGATTGTATATTGTTACCTCATTTGTGAGCTTGATTGTTTTTATGTCTACTTTTTATAAACCGCTTCATTATTGGAAAGCAGCGGTTATCACTGCATTGGGATTTTTGGGAATAGGAATAATCGGAATCTGGCGTATTGGTATGAGCTTTTCAATTTTAAATGGATTGCAATTAATATCTCTAGAAAGTGTGTTTACATCTTTTTCTTTAGTGCATTTTTTGGATAATTATCAGATACCAATTATTAAATTTCCATATCCGTTATTATCATCCTTTATAAATCTCATTCCAACAGTGGTTTTACCTAACAAAGCTAGCATGATGATTGGTCTACAGGATGTCGGATATGAGGTATTTAATCCACTCGGAGCTGTTAACGCATTTATGTCCTTTATGTGTAATTTTGGATATATTGGAACTTGTTGTTTTATTGCAATTATGACGGTTCTACTTCGTTATTTAAAGGCTAACAAGAGTGATTTATCTCAAATTATATATTCTTGTATAAGTGCAAACTTAGCATTTACTTTTTTTAGAGATCCATTCTCTGCTTCTCTTATAAAAAATATTTTTGAATTTTCCTTTTTAGTACCATTACTTTTAACCATTATTTGTTCCATTCAAACTAATAAGGGAAAACTTATACGTAGGAAGCTGACAAATTAATTGAAATACTATATAAAAGACTTAACATAATTGTGGTGAAATCAATAAAGACAGTTAATTGAGCTGGAAGAGGAATGAAAATATGAATAGTTGTATTATTTGTCCCATTTATGAGAAAGAAAGAGATTTTAATTATGCTCTAGAGTTTTACCAATCAAAAATACAGTATGGCATCAAGGAGGATATTTATTACATTTTTTCTTATGAAACTCACAAAGAACACTTTGAAGAGAAATTTAAAAAGATGTTTCCTGAAGAAATTCTACTTTCTCTGGTTATTCCTGACAACTTAAACCAGTACAAGAGTCCGGTAACGGTAAAAAAATTATTCGGGGTTTTTAATTTGTATGAAAAGTATGATTATATAGCGGTCGTAGATTGTGAGTGCCTGTTTATTAGATCTGCGAATGTTACGGAAGTATTGTATACAATTTGGAAAAAACAAAGCTTTTTAGTTTGTAATAAGTCCTATTTGTTGCATGATATCTTAAAAACAACAGTATATATGCTTGGACTTGAAAATAATCAGGAATTAAAAAGAGATACAGATAACTATTTATTAAATTGTTGGTTTAGTGATATTCCGGTTTATTGTTCGGAAAATGTTAAAGACTTTCATCAGTGGTTATATTCTCGGCCTAATTTAGATGACTTGTTTAATGAGCGTAAAATAACAGATTATTATCTATATATTTTGTATTTATATTTAGAAAAAGGCTATAGATTTCGTACGCTTAATTACTGGTCTCCATGGGGGATTATGGAAGATGTTAGTTTCACGCATCCTAAATCCTGTAATTCTATTGAGAAGGAAATAGGAACACACTGGAGTTCTAACCCTACATCGAACAATGAAGATGCCATAATACTTTTTCACCGAGATCATCAAGTTTCAATAGAACAATTTAAAAAATTTTTGAGAGAGAGTAAGTTGAAATATATAGGAAGGAGATATGCGCCCTTCTTGATTAAAGTAAAAAACTGGTTAAAAATATGAGCAAAAATTTAATACGCTACAATGCTATAATGAATTTAATATTATCCTTGTCCCAGTATATTTTTCCAATGATTGCCTTTTCTTATGCATCAAGAATTATTGGCGCAGAAGGAATAGGGAAGGTGTCTTTTGCTATATCTTTTGCCTCTTATTTTTCTATGTTTGCAGCACTGGGGATTCCGACATATGGTATAAGAGCTTGTGCGGAGGTTGGGAATGACTATGAAAAACTAAAAAAAGTGACCATGGAGCTTATGACTATAAATTTCGCGACAAGTATTTTCAGTATCTTGGTTTATTTACTTTTTGTTTTTTCAATAGATAAATTAAGGGAAAATAGTCTTTTTCTAGCGATTGCAGGGATTAATATTCTTTCAAATGGGCTTCAAGCGCAATGGTTTTTTCAGGGCATCGAAAAGTATGGATATATAACGAAAAGGACTCTTTTTTTTAGAACTTTATCGTTGGCTGTGATTGTTTTGTTTGTTCGTAAATCAAGTGATGCATTGTTTTACTGTATAGGTCTTATTTTAGTTGAGCTTGGATCGTTTTTGGCAAATAATATATATATTATTAGATTTTTGGGATTTACACATACATGTTATCAGGATATTAAGAGGCACTTTATACCGATACTGTATTTTTTTGCATCTGCTGCAGCTATTAGTATTTATACAAACCTGGATGTCGTAATGTTAGGCTTTTTATCAACGGACACAAATGTAGGACTTTATAGTGCGGCAAATAAAATATACAGGGTATTTAATAGTATCATTGCAGCGGTATTTACAGTCTTTGTTCCCAGAATCATTGCTCTCAGGTCCTCGAATGAGAAGGATGAAGCAGACAGCATGATTAGAAAAGGATTTTATCTGGTGGAGTTGATGGCTTTACCCATAAGTTGTTATCTGATTTTCATGTCCGGATATGTCATTGATATAGTTGTAGGTAGTAATTTTCGTTCCAGTTCAACTGCTCTTTCTGCATTTGGCTTATGTAATATATTTGTCGGTTTTAGTGGAGTGATTATTAATTTGATTATGATTCCATTGAAGCATGAAAAGTTTAGTATGTTTGCAATTTTCTTTGGAGCAATTGAAAATATTGTGTTAAATGTATTTTTTATTACTAGACTCGGAATGATGGGAGCTGTAATAGCAACAGTTGTGACGGAATTGTCAGTTTTAGCTTTTGTTATTATTTTTGAACGAGACATTCTTAGTAAAGATATACCTCGATATTTTTTTTTCAGAGAATGTTTTTTGTTTTTGCTCATTGCTTTTGTGACTTATATCTTGCATATCATTGTAGGAGAAAAAGGAATTCTTTTTCTTATTCTATCCTCTGTTCTTTGGGGATTTAGTATTTTAATAATAATGATATTGGCTAGAAATGAAGTTATGGATTCATTTGTTATCACGTTGATTAAAAAGATACAGAGAAAATAGGAGTAGTATAATGAAAATATTAGCGCACAGAGGTTATTGGAATAAGCAGATAGAAAAGAATTCACCGGTAGCTTTAAGAACTGCTTTAGAAAAAGGTTATGGATTTGAGTCGGATGTTAGGGATTATGCCGGAAAAATGGTAATTTCACATAATATAGCGAATGCTTCTTCTCAAGATGCTGAGGAGCTATTCCAATGGCTTGACGAGTTTCACGACCAGTATTGTTTTGCGATAAATATTAAAGCAGACGGGTTAAAGGATATATTGCAATCATATTTGGAAAAATATCATATATCAAATTATTTTTTGTTTGATATGTCAGTTCCTCAGATGATTGAATTTAGAGAAGAGGGATTAAAATTTTATACACGTCAGAGCGAAGTGGAAGAACCGGTGCTATATAAAGATGCTGAGGGTGTATGGATTGATGGATTCTGGTCTACTGAGTGGATTACGGAAGAATTGTTGGGAAGACATTTGGATAATGGAAAAAAGATTTGTCTTGTATCACCGGATTTACATGGTAACATGGAATATAGAAAATTTTGGGAAAAGATTCGCAGCTATAAACTAGACTTCAATGCAATTAGTTTGTGCACTGATTACCCGGATGAAGCAAAGGAGTTTTTTGATGAGAAATAAAATCAAGGCAGTTCTCTTTGATATGGATGGTGTATTGATAGATGCAAAGGATTGGCATTATGAAGCGTTAAATAAAGCTTTAAAATTATTTGGAATAGAAATAAATCGTTATGATCATTTGACTACATTTGACGGCCTACCAACAAAGGTAAAGTTGGATTTGCTTAGTAAGCGCTTTTATTTACCTGAAGGATTACATTCTTTTATAAATGAAATGAAACAGTCCTATACAGCTGAACTAGTTTATCAGCGTTGTCATCCGATGTTTCATCATGAATATGCATTATCAAGACTAAAAAGGGAAGGCTATAAAATTGCGGTTTGCTCGAATTCTATTCGAAATACAATAGAACTGATGATGGATAGAGCCGGGTTAAGTTCATATATTGATTTAATCATTTCAAATGAAGATGTAAGTAGGGCTAAGCCGGATCCGGAGATGTATAATACAGCAATCCGGAAATTTTCGCTTGAGCCGTGTGAATGTCTTGTGGTAGAAGATAACCCCAACGGTATAAAAGCGGGGAAAGCCAGTGGGGCTTTTGTATTGGAAGTTGCAACAGTATATGATGTTAATTATGAAAATATATCTAAAAAGATAGGAGATTGTGAAAATGATTAATATTCTATTGCCCTCTATGGGGACATCCCTGTTCTTTAAAGATTCATATTTCCCTAAACCCCTAACGGAAATTAATGGCAAAACCATGATGGAATTGGTTGTTGATAATTATAAAAGTCTCGATCCGAAGAACTATGTTTTTGTATTTTCCGAGGAAGATTGTAGAAAATTCCACCTAGACTCATCGGTTAGAATCTTATCGCCTGCATGTAAAGTAATAAAATTAAATAATCAGACCTCGGGTGCACTTTGCACTTGTTTAATGGCTCTTGAATATATTGATAATGATACCTCTTTAATTATTGCCAATAGTGATCAAATCATAGAAACAGACTATACTGAAGTGCTGGGATATTTTCACCGGATGAATGCAGATGCGGGAGTGATTACATTTCCCAATATACATCCTCGATGGAGTTATGCCCGTTGTATGGGAGATGAAGTATTGGAGGTAGCTGAAAAGCGACCTTTATCAAAAGATGCGATTGCAGGATTTTATTATTTTAGGAAAGGTTCGGATTTTGTTGAAGCGGCAAAAAATGCTTTGTTCAAGCAGAACCATCTTGAGGGGAAATATTATATCTCTGCTTCTGTCAATGAGTTGATTCTTTTGGGGAAGAAAGTAGGATGCTTTGAAATAGAAAAGGAACAGTATAGATCCTTTTATTCCCCGGCAAAAATCAAAGAATATGAGGATAGTCTAAAATGAGAGTGGAGCAATTAAAGAATATGAAAGCCGGATGGTTTATTGGGAATTTTGAACCATCTCTATTTAAGACAAATGATTGTGAGGTTGCTGTAAAAACATATAAAAAGGGAGATAAAGAATCTAAACATTATCACAAAATTGCGACAGAATATACTGTGATAATAAAAGGAAAAGTAAGAATGTTTGATCATATCTACGAAGAAGGAGATATTGTAGTTGTTGAACCCGGAGATGCAACAGACTTTGAAGCTCTGGAAGATGCAATGAATGTAGTGGTAAAAATGCCAGGTGCGAATAATGATAAATATCTTGTAGAGGGGGTAGAATTATGTTGAACATTGTCATTCCAATGGCTGGAAGAGGTAGTAGGTTTGCTGAGGCTGGGTATCTTATGCCCAAGCCTTTAATTGATGTCTTTGGGCATCCGATGATTGAATATGTAACAAAAAACATTAGACCCAATTGTGAACATAGATTTATTTATATATGCCAAGAAGAGCACTTAAATAAATATGGATTGGCAGAAGCCTTGGAGAAGATGTCTCCCGGATGTAAAATTATCACTATAGATCATATAACTGAAGGTGCTGCGTGTACTGTACTTTTAGCAGAGAAATACATCGATAATGATGATGCATTAATGATTGCAAATTCCGATCAATTTGTGGATACGGATATTAATGAATACCTTGCTTCTATGAGAGAGAAAGATGGCTTAATCATGACCATGCCGGCTAATGATCCAAAGTGGAGTTTTATCCAGTTTGATGAAAATGCCAATGTAACTATGGTTAGAGAAAAAGAGGTTATTTCTAATGAGGCAACGGTTGGTATATACAATTATAAGCAAGGCAAAGACTTTGTGAAATATGCGCATCAAATGATTGATAAAAACATTAGAGTTAATAATGAGTTTTATGTAGCACCTGTTTATAATGAGATGATTGAAGATGGGCTAAAGATTGGATTTTGTAATGTAGGTGCCGGTATGTACGGGCTTGGAGTTCCTGCTGACCTTGATTTTTTTATGAGCCAGGAAGTAAGTAAGAGAGTATTTTGAGGGAAAAAAGATATAAAGAACGTAGTTGTATGAAAAGGGCAAAATATAAAGGAGATATAAAGTGAGGAGAGCATTAATCACAGGTGTAACAGGGCAGGATGGAAGTTACTTGGCTGAATTTTTGTTAGAGAAAGGTTATGAGGTATATGGTATGATTAGGCGCTCTTCTGTGGACTATAGAGAGCGTATTGCACACTTGGAGGGACAAGCCAACTTTTATCTTAAATTTGGAGATTTGAGTGATTCCATTAGTCTCGTTAAGTTGATTGGAGAAATAAAGCCCGATGAAATATATAATCTTGCGGCTCAAAGTCATGTGCAGGTATCCTTTGACGTACCTGAATATACTGCGGATGTTGTTGCGACCGGAGTCCTCCGAGTTTTGGAAGCGGTTCGAGTTTGTGGATTAGAAAAGACATGCAGGATTTACCAAGCTTCTACTTCGGAACTTTATGGCAAGGTAGAGGAGGTTCCACAGAAAGAAACCACTCCTTTCCACCCTTATAGTCCGTATGCTGTTGCAAAGCAGTATGGATATTGGATTGTAAAGGAATACCGAGAGGCTTATGATATGTTTTGCTGCTCGGGAATCCTTTTCAATCATGAATCTGAAAGACGAGGAGAAACCTTTGTTACCAGAAAAATCACTCTCGCTGCAGCCCGTATTGCACAGGGATTACAGGATAAATTATATCTGGGGAATCTGGATAGTTTAAGAGATTGGGGATATGCCAAGGATTATGTGGAGTGTATGTGGTTGATGCTCCAAAATGATAAACCGGATGATTTTGTGATTGCAACCGGTATACAGCATTCAGTAAGAGAATTTGCAACACTGGCTTTCCACTATGCCGGTATAGAAGTAGAGTGGAGAGGCAATGGGATAAATGAGCAGGGAATAGATAAAAAATCAGGCAAAACGATTGTGGAAGTCAGTGCTGCTTTCTATCGCCCTACAGATGTTGTTAATCTTTTGGGAGATCCGTCTAAAGCGCGAAGCGAACTGGGATGGAATCCAACAAAGACCGGCTTTGAAAGATTGGTTGAACTTATGACTAATCATGATATGAATAAGGTTGCTTCTGAAAAAAGATAAAGAGCTTAGAGTATTTCTTTATAGCGAATATTAAAGTATGAAAGTGATTAAGGTAGAGGAGATGATGGACAAGGGGGCTAAAATATATGTGGCTGGACATAGGGGGATGGTTGGCTCAGCCATTGTCCGAGAATTACGGCGACAGGGATATAACAATATTATTACCAGGACACATCGGGAACTGGATTTGACACGTCAGCAGGAAGTTGAAGACTTCTTTAGTTTGGAAAAACCGGAGTATGTTTTTCTTGCTGCAGCTAAAGTGGGAGGAATTATTGCAAATCAAGACGCTTTAGCTGATTTTATGTGGGAAAATATAACTATGGAAATGAATGTGATTCATTCTGCATGGGAAAATTCTTGTAAAAAGTTGGAGTTTCTTGGCTCATCTTGTATTTATCCTCGGATGGCAACGCAACCGATGAAAGAAAATTGTCTTTTGACATCAGAATTGGAAAAAACGAATGAAGCATATGCTCTGGCAAAAATATCAGGATTAAAGTATTGTGAATACTTAAATCGTCAGTACGGAACGGATTATATTTCCGTGATGCCTACGAATCTTTATGGGCCGAATGACAATTATCATCCTACTCATTCCCATGTTCTTCCGGCCTTGATTAGACGCTTTCATGAGGCTAAACAAGATGGAAAAACAGAAGTTACTTGTTGGGGAGATGGGTCACCGTTACGGGAGTTTTTATATGTAGACGATCTTGCCAATTTATGCGTGTTTTTGATGAATCATTATAGTGGTAATGAAACAGTCAATGCCGGAACCGGAAAAGAATTAAGTATAAAAGAATTAACAGAATTAGTTGCCAAAGTTGTTGGATATACAGGGAAAATACTATGGGACACATCCAAACCGAATGGTACTCCCAGAAAGCTATTAGATGTTTCCAAGGCAGAGAAGTTGGGGTGGCATTATAAGACAGAACTGGATGAAGGAATCAAGCTGGCTTATATGGATTTTTTACAGAATCCGCTACGGGCTGAGAGATAGAGTGAATTATTATTTAAAATTATAAGAGCTCTGTATATTCGTGTTTACAGTAGCTCTTTTGCTTTTTTTGACATAAATAAGTTTTTTTACAGTTGTTATACTATGTATAGAAGTATGGAGTATAAAGAGATATGAATATTATCCTATTATCGGGAGGATCAGGAAAAAGACTTTGGCCTTTATCGAATGATATCCGATCAAAGCAATTCATTAAAATTTTCAAACAAAGTAATGGAACTTATGAATCAATGCTTCAGAGGATGTATCATAACATTAAAGAAATTGACAAAAAGGGTTCTATCACTATTGCAACCAGTAAATCACAAGTATCGGCTATATTTAATCAGCTTGGAGAGAATGTGGGTATTTCTGTTGAACCATGCAGGCGTGATACTTTTCCGGCTATTGCACTTGCTTCGGAGTATCTAAAAGATGTTCGTGGAATAGGCCTCAATGAAGTGGTTATTGTATGCCCGGTAGACCCCTATGTAAAACGAGAATATTTTGAGGCACTTCAAAATTTAGCTGTTCAAGCAGAAAAAAATGAAGCTAATTTGGTTCTTATGGGGATAGAGCCGACGTATCCGAGTGAAAAATATGGATATATTATTCCGAAGAGTAATACAGCTACAGCCATGGTTTCGACATTCAAGGAAAAACCCACAGTAGACTTGGCTCAACAGTATATAGAAGAAGGAGCCCTTTGGAATGGGGGAGTATTCGCATTTAAACTTTCATATTTAATTGATAAAGCTCACGAATTAATTGACTATATCGATTATGAAGATATGTTAAAGCGATATGAAAGTCTGCCTAAGATTTCTTTTGATTATGCAGTAGTAGAAAAAGAGAAGAAGATTCAGGTTCAAAGATTTCAAGGAGAATGGAAAGATCTGGGAACGTGGAATACTCTTACCGAGGCAATGGAAGATGCGGTTTTTGGAAATGGAATCTTGAATGATAAGTGTAAGAATGTCCACATAGTAAATGAAATGGACGTCCCCATTCTTGCTATGGGACTTCATGATGTTGTTATCTCTGCTTCTCCGGAAGGGATTTTGGTATCGGATAAAGAACAAAGTTCTTACATTAAACCTATTGTGGACGGCTTTGAACAGCAAATTATGTTTGCAGAGAAAAGCTGGGGGAGCTTCCGGGTGATAGATGTAGAAAAAGAGTCTCTTACTATCAAAGTGACTTTAAATCCGAAACACTCTATGAATTATCATAGTCATAAAAATCGTGATGAAGCATGGATTGTTATTCAAGGAAGCGGAAAAGCTATTCTGGATGGCGAAGAGAAGGAAATTCAAGTTGGAGATGTTCTTACGATGCATGCAGGCTGTCGCCATACAGTTATGGCGACAACAGAGCTTAAACTGATTGAAGTACAATTAGGAAAGGACATCAGTGTCCAAGATAAAGAAAAGCATTCACTCTAACTAAAAATATTGGCGACTGCTATTACGGGAAGGGAAAAGGATGGATTACAGGTCGGAATATCAAGCATGGTGTAAGTATGCTATGGAAGATGATCTTCAAACGGATTTATTACAATACGGCGAAGAAGAAATTGAAGATGCCTTTTATCGTAATTTGGAATTTGGTACAGGCGGACTAAGAGGAATTCTTGGAGCAGGAACCAATAGAATGAATGTCTATACGGTAGCAAAAGTGACCCAAGGCCTTGCTGATTATTTAATCAAAGAACATGGAAATAAAGCCTCAGTAGTTATAGGCTTTGATAGTCGTTTGAAATCTGAATTATTTGCAAAAACAGCGGCATCTGTTTTTGTGGCAAACGGTATATATGTTCATTTATGGCCTAAACTTAATCCGGTTTCCACAGTTTCATTTGCAACGAGATTTCTTGTTGCTTCTGCGGGAGTGATGATTACAGCCTCTCATAATCCAAGCCAATATAATGGGTATAAGGTATATGGCCAAGATGGTTGTCAAATTACGACAGAAGTCGCAAAAGCTGTACTTTGTGAGATAGAAAAATTAGATATCTTTAAGGATATTAAAAAACTGAATTTTGATTTAATCTTTGATACAGACAAAATTCAGTTCATTAAAGAAGAAGTTCTTACGGCTTTTCTTGAAAAAGTGAAAGGCCAGTCTCAATTATATGGAGAGGAAATAGATAAAAACATATCGATTGTCTATTCACCACTAAATGGAACCGGATATATTCCTGTTACAAGAGTATTAGACGAATCCGGATTCAAAAATGTTACAATAGTAGAAGAACAAAGACTCCCGGACGGAAACTTCCCAACTTGTCCATATCCGAATCCCGAAGAAGCGGAAGCTTTAGCTTTTGGGTTAGCGTATTGTAAGAAAAAGAATGCGGATGTATTGCTGGCCACCGATCCGGACTGTGACAGGGTGGGGATTGCAGTCAAAAATAAGCAAGAAGAATATGTCCTTTTATCCGGAAATGAAACAGGAATACTTCTTTTAGACTATATATGTTCGCAAAGAGAAAAACATAAAAAAATGCCTACAAAGCCTGTAATGTTTAAAACCATTGTCAGTCTAGAAATGGCAGAAGAAATTGCAAAGCATTATGGTGTTGAAAGCGTTGATGTTTTAACAGGATTTAAATTTATAGGGGAACAAATTGGATTATTAGAGAAAAAAAATCAATCCAATAGATTTATTTTTGGTTTCGAGGAAAGTTATGGCTATCTTTCCGGAGACTATGTGAGAGATAAGGACGGTGTCGGAGCAAGCTATCTTATTTGTGAGATGATTGCTTATTATAAGAGTAAAGGTATTGAACTTTGGGATAAGCTACAAGACTTATATAGGATGTATGGATATTATTTGAATACTCTTCATAGCTATCTTTTTACAGGTGCTTTAGGTGCTGATAAAATGAAAGTAACTATGCAGAAAGTGCATGACAATTTGAAAGAGAGCGGAGAATTTGCAGGACTGAAGATTACTAATATTGTGGACTATTCATTAGGTGTTGATGGATTACCAAAATCAAAAGTTCTAAAAATTTGTATGGAAGGAGCTTGCTCCGTAATAATTAGACCGAGTGGTACAGAACCCAAATTAAAGTTGTATATTTCTGTTAAAGCAGAGAATCAGGAGAAGACCAAAGAAAAAGAAGGAGATATTTTAAAGTATATAGATGCATTCTTGTTAATTGATAGTCAAAGAGGAAAAATCTGCTAAGAAGGAGGTTATAGATTTTATGCATACAGAAGAAGTGCAACAGAGTGAAGTTCATGCCCGAGCAGAATTATATGATTGGATAAGATTGTTAGCTACACTATTTGTTGTTTTAGGACATAGTGCATATTTAGAAATTAAAACAACTTATGGTATGGTTGACTATGACTTGCCATTATCATTGGCGCCTGCTTATAATGGTATATTATTATCTTTTTTTAGACTTTTGTCTAGTTGGGTTTATGGTTTTCATATGCCTCTGTTCTTCTTTCTTTCGGGATCTGTTCTAGGTATAAAGCCTTTAAAGTCTTTTGATGATTTTGTATTTTCAAAAATTCACAGGCTGATTATTCCCTATTATTTAGCGGGAATTTTATTTATGTTTCCGGTTAAATTGTTGGGAGGATTTTATTCTTTTGCTTCTGTAAGACAAGCTATAGTGATTTTTTGGAATGGCGGCGATAGTGGACATCTTTGGTTTTTGCCGTCTTTGTTCTGGTGTATGCTTTTGTTTGTCATTATATTTAAAGCTTTGCAAAGATTAAATATTTGTAGCGTTTGGCTTGTATTGATTATTTGTGAAATTATTTCAATTACTTATATGTTTCTTCCATTCGATTTTTTGGGAATGAAACAAGGACTGGCTTATTTATTTTGGTTTGGATTAGGATTTCTCTTTGAAAAGTATAGAAAAAAGTTAACTTTTAAACCATTGCAGAGCCTCTCCCTTTGTATCATGATGGGTATATTTTATGCTATAAATATGAAATATAGTCTATTGGATCAGTTTTTTACGATTTTACTGGGTATAGTTTTCACTATAGAGCTATCAGTAGCAATTTCTCCGTTTCTGCTTTTGATTGAAAGACAATACAATTATATATGGAGAATATTATTAAGAAGACTATTTGATATCTATATTTTTCATGATCCGTTAGAATACCTAGTGCTTAAAATATTTTTTGATAGAAAACTTCTTGAAACTAATTTTGGATGTTATTTATACTTTTTTATGCGAACAATAGGAGTTATCTTAATATCTATTGTTATTGGAAACTTTGTTGAATGTATTAGTGGAAGAATAAAAAAAGTAGCAACGACACAGAATTAAGATGAATTGCGGAATGAACATAATTTTCTATTGATTTTTCCTTGTTATCAGGTAATATGAGCTAGGACTGATAGATGATATAGGCTTGTGACGGATTTTATCAAAACATTTAAAACTTACTTTCTATTATTCTAGCCGAATCGCCCAAGAACAGGAGTTGACAATGGAGAACTATGACAAGATTATTATAGGAGCCGGATTATATGGGCTATATTCCGCTCTACATAGTTGTAAAAAAGGACAAAATGTTTTAGTGCTGGAATACGATAGTACTGCATTTTCTCGAGCAACCTATATTAATCAGGCGAGAGTCCATCAAGGCTATCATTACCCTAGGTCCATTTCTACGGCTCTCAAATCCGCAGGTTATTTTGCTCGTTTTAATAAAGATTACTCTTTTTGTATAAACAAGGATTTTGATCAGATATATGCAACATCAAGTATATATTCTTGGTCGAATGGAAAACAGTTTAAAGATTTCTGCAAGGCGGCAGATATTCCATGCGAAGAAATACATCCCGGAAATTATTTCAAGGAAGGGATGTGTGATGGTGTTTTTAAGACGAGAGAATATACTTATGATGCACATATATTAAAAGAATATTTTTTAGAGGAGTTGTCAAAATTCGGAAAGGCCATAGACATAAAGTATTCGGAAAGAATTTCGGCAATCGAGTGTCACCCCGATACCTATATAATCAGAACGGAGAATGGCAATTGTTATGAATCCCGGTTTGTATTGAATTCAACTTATGCCAGTACAAATCAGATTCTTGATATTCTTGGCTTTGAAAAATTTAGAATCAAGTATGAATTATGTGAGATTATTCTATGCGATGTCAATTCAAAATTATCAGAAATTGGATTTACAATAATGGACGGTCCCTTCTTTTCTATTATGCCTTTTGGAAAGACTGGATATCACTCGCTTACGTCAGTAACATTCACGCCGCATACAACCAGCTACGATTCTGTCCCTACATTTGCATGTCAAAAAAATAGCAATGGATTTTGTACTGCAAACAGATTGGGTAACTGTAATGCCTGTCCCTCAAAACCAAGCACTGCATATCCTTATATGGCTAATTTGGCAAAAAAGTATTTACTAGATGATTATACCTTTGGATACAAGGAATCTCTTTTTTCAATGAAACCTATTTTGATGAGTTCTGAAATCGACGATTCAAGGCCGACGGTAATTAGAACCTACTCAAAAAATCCAACTTTTGTGGGAGTTCTCTCCGGGAAAATCAATACAGTATATGACTTAGATGAGGTGCTAGACAATGGCTAATAAGGAAAAAAATTTTGTATCAGCAATTATATATGTTCATAATTCAGAACAAAGAATAGAGCGGTTTTTAAATTCTATAATAGAAATTATGGAAGCTAATTTTGAACACTCTGAAATCATTTGCGTCGATGACAGCTCCGGTGATAAAAGTGTGAATATCATAAAGAAAACAGCTCAAAAAGCAAATGCAACCAGTATTTCTATTGTTAATATGAGTTTTTTTCATGGTCTTGAGCTTTCGATGAATGCCGGAATGGATTTTGCCATTGGTGATTTTGTTTTTGAATTTGACAATACAATTTTAGATTTTGATTCGGAAATGATAATGAAGGTATATAAGCACTCTCTTTCAGGTTACGATATAGTAAGTGCATCCCCTCAATCGAGAGAAAAATTATCGTCAAAAATATTTTATAAAGTCTTTGCCAAATTCTCAAACCTCCCCTATACCTTGGCGACGGAAAGTTTTAGAGTTTTGAGTAGAAGAGTCATAAATCGGATTAGTTCAATGAACAAAACTATTCCGTATAGAAAAGTTATTTATGCAGGAAGCGGATTAAAATCAGCACACCTCTACTATAAAGTCATTAATGGAGAAAGAGGAAAAGCGGATTCGAAAGAACAAAAATACAGATCTGGTTTAGCGGTAGATACACTGATTCTTTTTACTGATTTTGGCTATAAATTTTCATTTTGGATGGCATCCATCATGATGCTTATCTCTATTTTCATGACTGTATATACGATAGTTGTGTATCTTATCGGGCATCCTCTTGAAGGATGGACAACAACTCTTCTATTTTTATCCATTGCATTCTTGGGTGTTTTTATTATACTGACGGCAATCGTCAAATATCTTCAAATTATTGTGGATATGATTTTCAGGAGAAAACATTATATTTTTGAAAGTATAGAAAAATTGACAAAGTAAAAAAGGATGATTATGACGGCTTTAGTGGGTTATTCAGGATTTGTTGGAAGCAATATATATGCTGCCGGAAAGTTTGATGCGGTTTATAATTCAAAAAATATAAGAGAGGCTTATGGTACAAATCCGGATCTTTTAATCTATGCCGGATTACGGGCTGAGAAGTATCTGGCTAATCATGCGCCTCAAAAGGACATGGAACTGATCTCCCTGGCGAAAGATAATATTTCCAAAATTAATCCGAAAAAATTAGTTCTTATTTCGACAATTGATGTGTTGGGGAATTCTGAAAACATGGATGAAGATTCGATCGTTAAAGCAGAGGATCTAAATCCATATGGATATAATCGTTATCAATTGGAGATTTGGGTTCGAGAACGATATCCGGATTCTTTAATCATACGACTTCCGGGGCTTTTTGGAAGAAATTTAAAAAAGAATTTTATTTATGATTTTATGAATCGAATTCCATTTATGTTAAGCTCTGAAAAATTTGAAGAATTATCTCGAGAAACTTCCAGTCTTAAGCAATTTTATAATCTAAAAGAAAATGGTTTCTATCAAGTAAATGTTAAAGAAAGTGAAAAGGAACATCTTAAGGAAGTCTTTTCTAAACTGGGATTTTCTGCCTTGAATTTCACAGATAGCAGAAGTATGTATCAATATTATAATCTTAAAAGTTTATGGGAGGATATCCAAATTGCGCTAAAAAACAATATTCGGCTTTGGCACCCTGCCACTGAACCTGTAACTGCTGCAGAGCTATACAAGTATCTCACCGGCCAAGAGTTTAAGAATATACTTGATGCCCCACCTGCCAGATATAATTGTAAAAGCATTTATGCCGAAGCATTCGGTGGAAAAAACGGATATATCTGTACTAAAGAGCAAATACTGACAGACATTAAATCTTTTGTAATAGAGGAAAAAACTTATGGCAAAATATAAAAACTCCATCAAAATATTTATGGGTATCTTCACCATTCTTTTAATTGCACTCATCGGCCCGCTTAATTTTTTTTCACACGGATTTTATGTGAATGAACCGGGGGCAGATTATTTGCAAAATCACTACAAAAAAATCGTGAACTTGTCCGAAGATCCATTCACAATAAACTTCTCGCCAAATAAAAAAAATCTTGTAGGCTTGGATATTTATTTTAACGAAGTTCCCGAATCCGGTTCATTAGATATTCAAATCTCTGATGAAGAAAATAAAATAAAGGATAAAACAGAAGTACAGCTCAAGGTCATTCCCAGCAAAGGTTGGTATAAAATCACAACAAAAGCAAAATACATTCCCGGAAAGAAATATAAAATTCAATTATCAGCCAGAAACTATGACTTTGCTCCCAGTTTGGTAAAAACACAAGAACCCTTTTCGGAGGAGAATATTCATTCTAAGGTTTTGATTTGCTATGCATATGCGAAACCAACGTTTAGAGCTGCTGAAAGAGTATTGTTTATACTTTTTATTCTAAGCGCATATTTGTTTTTGAATTGCAAATTATCTTTGGAGAGTAGATTGAATAGAATAAAGAAAAAAATTGCAATATGCCTATTCCTTACAGCATCTTTATCTTGGATTTTTGCATTTAATTCTATTGATTTTCAAAACACAGACAACCTGAACTTTGATGGCAGTTCCGGATTAATTAAAAATGTTTATGAGGCAGAAAAAGATGGTGTAAGACCCAGTACGGATGCTTTCGGAAAATTAGCGAATTTTGGAATGTATTTTTACAAAAAAGATATTTCTAATATTACAGATAATAAGTGGAATGACGGATATTCAAGAAAAAATGCATCCATAATTTTAAAAAACACTGATCACACAAGACGATATTCTGTATCAGGAAATTATATTAAATTCTCCAACGGCAGGAAGTATATGATTGAAGATGTTACTGAAGATGAAGAAAATCTGATCATTTCTCTTGATGCCCCCATGATTTTAACACCCGAGAAAGAAGGGAATCTAAAGGATGCTTTCTATTGCAATGAAGATAATTCCGTCATGGAGCCTTTAGATTATTATGCAGTTATGATATATCCCTCTCAGTATGGCTTACAGGGGAAGGTGTTTAGATTTTTGTCGAAATATCTGAGTTTTGAATCCTTCGGATTTATTTGTGCTTTATCCATGGGGCTTGTATTGTCTATTGTTATATTGTTTATAGAAAAGAAATATAATATGCTCATGGCTTCAATATTTTATGCAAGCTTTGCATTATCGCCTTGGATTGTTAGATTTGCGCACGAACTATACTTTGTTGCATTTACTTGGTTCCTTCCTATAATTGTAGGTCTTTACTGTTCGATCAATGTTTCCAATAAAAACAGCAGGATTTTTTCTTATGTATTGACTGTAATTACAATAACAGTTAAGTGCCTATGCGGTTATGAATTTATCACTTCTATTATGATATGTACTGTTAGTTTTCTAATAGTAGATTTTTTTAAGGCGATATTTGAAAAAGAAAAGGAACGTGCCCTGCTTATTTTTAAGACCATAATTTTTATGGGTATTGCCGCTTTATTGGGCTTTTTTATTGCAATAAGTATGCATGCATACTTAAAGGGAAATGGAAACTACATATTAGGAATACAAAATATTATTGTTCAGGATATATTACGGAGGACAAGTAGTGGAAATCTTAATCATTTAGACATGATCTATTGGGATAGTTTAAACGCCTCCATTTGGGAAGTGCTTTGTATTTATTTCCACTTTAAAACACAGGTTATCGTTGGAATCGATGGTAATTTATTTCCCATCATCTGCATTATTCCAATCTTGATTTTTGTAGTGGATGCAAAACATTTTCGAGAAAACATTGAGTCGATTACTCTATATATTGTTTTCTTCCTTGCCGCCATATCCTGGTATTGCTTAGGAAAGGGACATTCCTATATTCATACGTTTTTTTGTTTTGTTCTTTGGTACTTAGGCTTTATACAAGTATGCTTTTACATTATGATAAAAAAACTTATCAATCTTGTAGTGGGGAAAAAATATGAATCTTTCGATATCAAACATAGCGTGGAGTGAGAAGGATGATGAGCAAATTTTTGCTTCAATGAATAGAATAGGTATCTACGGTTTAGAAATTGCTCCAACGCGTCTTTTTCCGGAAGATCCCTATAGTAAGCTGGCTGAGGCTCGCCTCTGGTCTCGGAACTTGCATCACGAACGAGGATTTGTTATTTCCTCTATGCAATCTATCTGGTATGGAAGGGACGAAAAGCTTTTCGACACCGAGGAGGAACGACATTTATTAACTGAATACACAAAAAAAGCCATTGATTTTGCTGCCGCAATCCACTGTCATAACCTTGTATTTGGATGTCCTCGTAATAGAATCATTCCCGGTGACTTTAACGAAGAAATTGCAATTCGTTTCTTTAAAACAATTGGTGATTATGCCTTTGAACAAGGGACAGCAATAGGAATTGAAGCAAATCCGCCTATTTACAATACTAATTATATTAATGACACAAAATCAGCTATTGAACTTATTTTAAAAGTCAAATCAGAGGGGATTAAACTGAATCTAGATATTGGGACTATGATTGCAAATGGAGAAGAAATATCTATCATTAAAGAATATGTAGATTTAATAAATCATGTCCATGTCAGCGAGCCCGGATTGATGTCCTTAAAGAAAAGGTCCATTCATCGTGAATTAGCAAGCGTATTGAAGGACTTCAAATATGATAGATTTATTTCCATTGAAGTTGGAAAGCAAGAAGATATAAACAAAATAGTCGAAATGATGGAGTATCTTCATAGTGTTTTTGGAGTAGAATGATGGAATATAAAAAACAGTCAGGTGTTCCCGGGTTTAAATGCATAGAGTATTTCAAAAAAGAGAAGGATTACGTTGTCTTAATTCCTATTATTAATGAAGGGAACAGAATTCATGATGAGTTGAAAAGAGCACAGGAGCATGGCATTTCAAATTTTGCAGATATTGTTATCTGTGATGGTGGCTCAAGTGATGGCAGCACGAATGATTCCAAACTAAAAGTACTGGATGTGAATACCCTACTTGTTAAACAAGACTATGGAAAGCAAGGTGCCCAACTTCGAATGGGGATTTGGTGGGCACTAAATAGAGGATACAAAGGGTTTATTACAATTGACGGAAATAACAAAGACAGCATCGAAGATATTCCTAAATTTATCGAACGGCTAAAGCAAGGATATGATTTTGTTCAAGGATCCAGATTCATTCCCGGAGGGCACGCCATTAATACTCCTTTTATCAGAGCTCTTTCCGTAAAATTCATCCATGCTCCAATAATCTCTTTGACAGCGCGTCATAGATTTACAGATACAACAAATGCGTACAGGGCGTACTCTAGACGATACCTTGAAGATTCCAGAGTACAGCCATTACGAGATATTTTTATGACATATGAATTGTTGGCATATTTATCTGTAAGGGCCACTCAAATTGGTTTAAAAGCTTGTGAAGTTCCTGTTACAAGAGCATATCCAAGTAAAGGGAAAGTCCCGACGAAAATCAGTTTTTTAAGAGGTAATGGAAAACTCTTGATAATTCTGATAAAAAATGTATTTGGATTTTATAATCCATAGTGATATAGACACAGAAAACACAATACCTTATGCAAATTCAATATGCAGGGAGTTGTTACTTTGTTACTAAGATATTTCTTGAAATGTCTGAAATGAACTTTACGGGATTAAAATTCATGAGGAAGAAAAAGACAACAAACTATTCACGCTTTACGAAAAGATTATTAGTATTCTCTTAATATTTACCTTAAGAACTTCGTAATAATTTGTTTACGCTTTGTAATAGACAGCAAAAAGAACTTGCGCTATAGTGTTGAAAGTACGATAAAACCCTTGTTTGCAGAAGGATTTATTGCCTTTTGTTTATAAAAAAACTTGAATCGATGAAAAAAAAAGGGTATAATCGTCACGCAACTTGGATTATTCCACAAATTTAAAAGGAGAGTGCATTAATTATGAGAAAGCAAACAAAATTAGTTGCAGCTTTATCTGCAACCGCATTACTTGCTATCGGAGCTTCCGCTGTAACATTTGCTGCAGGCTGGAACAATTCCACAGGTAGCTGGCAGTATTTAGACAACGAAGGTACTCCTGTAACTGACGCTTGGAGAAAGTCCGGAGACTATTGGTTCTATCTTGGCTCTGATGGAAACATGGCTATGAATGAAGTTGTTCAGACCAACAACGATTTCTACTATGTAAACCAGGACGGTGCTATGGTTACCAACCAGTGGGTTGCATTTGACGTAGATTCCGAGAATGGTGATGCAGATCACAGATGGATGTACTTCGGTGCTGATGGTAAGGCTTACAGAGATGGAAATGAGAAGTTAACTATTTCTGATATCAAGAACATCAATGGCAAGAAGTATCTCTTCGACCAGGAAGGCTATATGCTCTATGGCTGGTTGGGTGCTGAATCCAATCTTGTTGCCGGTGATGATGCTTATGTAAATGCTAAGTACTACTACGGCGGATTTGATGATGGTTCTGCTCAGCACGGATGGGTACAGATTCCTGTAATCGGAGATGATGGCGATGAAGTTAACGCTTGGTTCTATTTCAACGATAACGGACAGATTACTAAGAATACAAAGAAGAACATTAACGGTTCTACATATTACTTTGGTCCGGATGGACGCATGATTGAAGATTGGTCCAATCTGAAGAAGACTGCTTCTCCGAGCCTTATGTTACCTGCAACTTCAAGTAGCAGTCAGATTGTTTATGTAAACGGCGATGGTGCTGCAAGAAAGAATCAGTGGGTTTGGGCTGTTCCAAGCGAGGAATTAGATTCTAAGGATTTTGAAGACGAGAAATATAGTTGGTGGTGGGCAGACTCCACAGGTAAGGTTGTAAAGAACACAGCTAAGAGAATCAAGAATAAGGTATATGCATTCGATGCAAAGGGACGTATGCTTTCCGGACTTGTAGATTATGATGGTACTAGAGCTGAGAAGTATCAGGCAATTGATGCAGATGAGCTTGCAGATTATCTTGGAGCAGGAACTCATGAAGTTTACTATTTCTCCGGAGATGGTGCAAAGGATGGTTCCAGAAAGAGCGGATTACAGACTGTATCCTTTGATGATGGGGACTTCATGTTCTACTTCAACAACAATGGTAAGGCGGCATCCGACTATGTTTCTAAGATTAAGAAGTATACACTTAAGGGATTTGTGCTTGCAGCTAATAATGATGACTCCAACTATGGATATGTAGAAGTACAGGCTGCTAACTTCAAGAAGCTTGCTGCTGGTACTACAAAGGTTGAGTATATTACTAGTGATATGGGTGCAATTTCTGGAACTGACATGATTCTTGTAAATACTACAGGTACAGTTCAGAAGAGCAAGTTCAACCTTAAGGATGTAAATGATATGTACTATGTAACAGATAAGAATGGTGCTATTGTTTACGCAAGCTCCAAGAAATTATATACTTCACATTCTAACGGTGACGGAAGAATAAGTGTTAATGTTACCAGAGATAGTAAGACAGCAACGT
This sequence comes from Oribacterium parvum ACB1, assembly GCF_000238055.2. Lineage (GTDB taxonomy): Bacteria > Bacillota > Clostridia > Lachnospirales > Lachnospiraceae > Oribacterium > Oribacterium parvum. Next base: position 408,574 of record NZ_KE148312.1, on the reverse strand, counting down.
ATTGGATAGAGAACTAATTCTATCTGAGTACTTTAAAAGAACTCCCGATTTCGGGAGTTCTTTTTTTACAACATTATATACGACACGATAATCTGCGGGTTATAGGACAAAACGTGTTGATGAAAACCGGGTTATAGGACAAAACATGTTGATGAAAACCGCTCTACAGCTAGATAAATAAAGACTGTAGGGCGGTTCAATCTTTTTCAAAACGTAAATGGTAAATAACCTGTCATTTTTTTTCTCCCCACAAAAATTGAGATAATCGTGAAAAGTGTGAAAAGTTGAAGCACTTTTTCCACTTTACAAACGTTTTCCACTTTGCACACTATCTCAGGGAGGAATTCAAGATGAATACAAAACTTGCTACAAGCAGGATGCGAACAGGGCAATGGGCTGACATTATTAAAGATTGCAAGGAGAGCGGTCTAAAAGTAGATGACTATTGTACACAGCATGGCCTCTCCAGAAATGCTTACTTCTACTGGCTTCCTTCGCATTTCCTCCGCCTGTACGGCCATGGAAACTGCCATTCCGGGAATCAAGAACCGGTGATTCCGGCTCCGGAAACCGCATTTCGTTATGCATATTGTATTGTTTTAATTTGCTGTAGTTCGAAATCAAGCTTTCTTTTTTGCATTCGAATATCGATGTCATTCTGCATATTGATGAAATATTCATCCGAAACACCGAATAACTTTGCGATTCGGAGGGAGGTATCAATTGTGATTTTTCGTCTATCATGCAGGATATCTTGGATTCTGGAAACCGGAACATGAATGGATTGTGCAATGCTGTATGCGCTTAAGTTCATTGGCTCTCAATTCATCAATGACAGAACATATATTTAGATAGTTCATACTATCTTCAAGATTGTTAATCAAAATATCTTTCCTGTAGTCCATTGGATGTTTTTTATATTCTCCAGCTTCAACATTACACTCAAAATGGCGTTTCTCCAGAACCTCTGTGACTACTGTCATATCGATAATATTTTTCAATAACTTTTCTAAATCTGAATCTTTTGAATAAATAGCTTCGGTAAAATACTTAATACGATTCTGTGTTATCATTGCATAGACCTTAGACTTATCCTGAGTTTCAGGATTAAACACACCTATAGAATGTCCGCCATGTGAATTTACCAGTTTCATGCAAGGAATATCTGTGGCACTATCACCAATATAAACTATGTTTCTAAATGGAACCCTTAATTCTGAGTGCGCAACGTAGTCATTTACTTTCTGATCATTTATATTCAAAATCCCTTTTTCAATTCTAAATAAGAACTGCGTTTTATTTGTATAATTAATAGCTTGCGCGGGCCAAAGTGCCACTCCTGATTCACCATAATAGTAGCAACAAGCATATATTTTTTTAAATTCATTTCTTTACGACATTATATACGTCAAACTGATTGATGATATCCTTGATTTGGATATACTGTGCTCTAGGCTGAATGCTTATTCAGTTAGAGATCTTCTAAAAGAATTATCACATAATGGCGTAATGAACAAAGCAAAAACTTTAGATGAAAAATTGTTGGATCTTTTGATGGAAGATGGTACTCAATCAGCAGCAGGGCTTGCTGAAATTGTAGGTGCATCGCCAAGAACGGTTCAAAGAGCGTTAAAGCGTCTAATGGCTGATGGGAAGATTGAACATGTAGGATCGAATCGATTCGGCCATTATATCGTAAAATAGGATTTGCAACAATGTCGTAATAAATGACGCAATAAATGACGTAATAAATGTCGCAGAAAATGTCGTAATAGAAAAGGACTATTTTTATAGGAGCGCTTGCAGGAGGAATTCGGCCTTTTTTCTAATGATGAAGATTAAATCATAAAAAGGACACTATATAAAAGGTGTCCTTTTAAGTTTCAATAGAATATCAGGAAATAGTGTTGTTTGGAAGTGCTTATCGCTACCCCTTCACCGCTCCCATTGCCAGTCCTTCCACAAACTGCTTCTGGCAAAGGTATACCAGTACCAAAACCGGTAACAAGCTAATCAGAGAAGTTGCCGCCATTGGCCCCCAATCCAGTCCCTTATCGGTAATAAAGCCTGCGATAACTACGGGCAATGTCTTAGACTTATTGATGCTTAAAATAACCGCAAAGAGGAATTCATTCCAAGCTCCCACAAAAGCAAGAATTCCTGCTGCTACAATTCCGGATTTGGTCACAGGGAAAACCACATAGAAGAAGCGACTCAGAAAATGGCAACCGTCAATTCTGGCAGATTCCTCCATCTCAATAGGCACCTGAGCAAAGAAGCCCATCATCAGCCAGATTACCAATGGCAGGTTAAAACTGGTATTCATAATAATTAAAGCCGGCAGGGTATCGATAAGCTGTAGCTTTCGCATCACAAGATAGATGGGAATCGCTGTAGCAATGGCCGGATACATTTTCTGAATCATAAACCATAGACCGAAAATCTGTCTGATAAGCTTTGAGAACTTTCCCCGCACTAAACTGTATGCCGCCATGGATCCAAAAAGCAGGGAAATGGCAGTGGAGCTAAGACTTACAATCATGGAATTCATAAACTGTCGTCCAAGACCGTTCATGGACAACACCGTTTTGATATTTTCCATGGTAAAAACATGGGGAATCAAAAGAGGAGGATTCGCCAAATACTCCGCCCGAATCTTAAAAGCACTGGAAAAAAGCCAGTATAAGGGAAACAAAACCAGCAACATCAGCACAGCGGTAAATACTATACGAAAAGGCCTTCCCCACACATTTCCCAATATTTCATGCACCATGGAATCATTTACATCCATTCTTCGCTTTCTAGCCATAATTTTCTTCCTTTCCAATTCCTCAGATTACAAAACCCGTTCTTCCACATGTCTTCTCCAACGCAGGAAAAGAAAACTGATAATGGTCATAGAGAAAACGAAAGCCATAGCCAGAGCCGCCGTATAGCCGGCATCAAAGAACTTCAGGCCTTGTTTGTAAATGTAGTTTGGCAGCATTTCCGTAGCATTTCCCGGACCGCCGTTCGTCATAGTATAAATGGTATCAAAAACCTTAAAGGCATCTACAAAACGAAGCATTAAAACAATAATCAGTAAGGGGCTAATCATGGGAAGCACGATTTGAAAAAAGATATGGCGATTCTTCGCACCATCCACTCTGGCAGCTTCCAATGCATCTTGAGGAAGGGACTTTAGCCCTGCCATGGTAATGATGCATACCCAGGGGATTAATTGCCAGACATTGACAAAAATCACCGCAGGCATGGCGGTTTTTGGATTACTCAGCCAGTTCATTTGGGGTACACCCACAAAATGTAAGAGATAATTGATGATTCCTGTACTGCCGTCCAGCATCATACGGAATAATGTACCGATGGCCACCGGAGCCATAATCATGGGAATCAAGAGTAAAGAAGTAAAAATGCGATAAATTCTTTTGGTACCGCAAAGCATCATAGCGGCAAAAAGCCCTAAAACCAACTCTAAGGATACGGAAACTACCGCAAAAAGAACGGTATTTCCCACGCTCACACCTAAGTTTTTGTCCTGAAGCATCCGAAGATAATTCCCAATGCCGATGAACTTGGGAACGGCATTGGGAAGATTAATTTTGTATTGAAATAAACTTAGATAGAGGGAATACAGTAGCGGTAACAGGGCTGTAAAGCCTAAGAATAAAATTGTGGGAAGTAGAAAAAGCCAAGACCAAAGCCTTTCTCCTTTTCCTCTATTTCCTTTTCTTACTTCAGTGCCATTCATACTGTATTCCTCTAACTTTCTAGCATATTCTTTTTAAAACTGTCTTATGGGATAAGTAAAATATACTTCTCTATAGAATAGATTAATGATTATAGTTCTTTGTTCCCTCTTCAGGAGGAGCCTGCTGCAAGGCTTCTTCCACAGCAGCCTTCATTTCCTTTACCGTAGTATCCAAATCGCTTTGTCCGGAAAGATAAGCGGAAATCAAAGTGTTAAAGCTGGTGTCCACCTGTGTGGAAGCAGCCACTCTCCACCACATATTCGCGGTATCCAGTGCCTCACGAACAGTATCCATATAGGTTCCCTTGATGCCATCCTCTTCCCAGAAAGCCTTTCTTGGAGAAAGAATAGCGTGATTGGAATAGAATTCCTTCTGCTTGTCTAAGCTGGTATACATCTTGATCCACTCCCAAGCCAAATCCTTTTTCTTGGAGCCTTCCGGAATTGCACAATCCCATGCTGAAAGAAGGGTGATTCCTGTTTTCTCCTTTGGAATTACGGACAATGCCCATTTTCCTACCACCTTGGACTTTTCAGGATTGTCAGCATCCTGTACTAAGCCAAGCGTAGGCCAGGTCTCGCAGACTGCCGCATCTCCGTTTAAAAAAGCCTGAATAGACTGATCTGTTCCCCAGTTTAACCAGTTGGGATCCAAAGATTCCTGTAAGTCATTTAAATGCTCCAAAGCTTTTCTGGTTTCTTCGGAATCAATGGTTACCTTCCAGTTCTCGTCAGCCCAAGCACCGCCCATGGACCAAAGCACATAGTCAAACACGCCGCCAAGCTGTCCGGTAATTCCGGAAATGGAGGCTCCATAGAAGCCCTCATCCTTCTTTGTTACCTTCTTTAGCTCTTCTCTGTACTTTTCCCAAGTATCCGGAAGTCCGTTTGGGAAAATGTCGGTTCGGTAAGCAAAAAGCTGTGGTGTGGATGCATTGGGAATTCCGATATACTTATCTTGCCACTTTCCGGAGTTTGCAATGACATTGTCAATGAAATCCTCCGCCTTTACATCGTCCTTCTCCATATACGGCTGCAGATCAGTAAGGTAAGGAGCAAATTCTCCATCCCACTGGCTGGCTACATCAATCACATCATAGGTTCCTGCTCCGCTTGTGAAGTCCAAAAGCATCTTCTGATGAAGCTCGGTGTATGGCATATCAATGACTTCTACCTTTGCACCGGTTTTCTCCTCAAACTCATCTACCATGGACTTTGCTGCATCTGCATAAACGCCGGACATGTAGAGTACTGTCAGGGTTTCTCCACTTCCCTTGGTCTTGTTTTCGGCCTTCTCATCAGTAGCTGCATCGGATTTTCCTTCCTCTGCTTTGACGGAAGTGTCTCCTCCTGCATTACCTTCGCTCTTTGCTCCGCAAGCAAGTAAAGATGCTCCTAAAGTAAGAGCCAATGCTGCGGATAAAACTTGTTTTTTCATAGCTTTTCTCCTATTTTATTGTGTGTTCTGAACAAAATATCTATTTGCATTATACTTTCTTTGTGCATCTTATCAATATTCAAAAAGACAAAATTTTGCACTATGTTTTAGGAGAAGTGCACAAAGGAAATTCATTCTATTGCGTGGAGGAAAGAGGATATTCGCTTCATAATAATAAGATAAAACATACCAAATCAGGCCTATGAGACACCTCAAGAGATTGAGGTGTCTTTCTCCTATCCCTAAACCGTAAGAACTTGTAAGATTATTCCGCTAGCAATCCTTTCCTAAAAATCGTAGTATGAAGAGGCTTTGATTTATGGAGAATGCTGTCTTTCGTACCGGATAGCGGGTATAGACTTTTTCGATTTATACCGGCTGTTTTGGGAGATTTTGCATTCGGAAGGAAAGGATAGTCGAGGAAAGAAATATGGGATTATTGGGAAAGAAGAGTATCGGACTTTTTTGTGCTCTGGCGATGTCAACACTGTTTTCGTTTGGGGCTTTTGCACATTCCATCAGCGGAAAGGTTCGGGATGTGGGAATCAACCAAGAGAAGGATAAGATTTCGGTTACGGTAGACAGTTCCGGAGATAGCAGCGGTACAGATGGTTCAATTTATATTTTTGAAATTAAACCCTATCAAAATGACCTGTCCGGAAGAACGGATTATCTTGCGAAGGGAAGTATCGGAGCGAACCAGACGTTCAGCTTCCCGCTCCATGCAGGTCCCGGAGAGCTTCGTCTCTACAGTGCATTCGTGCCGGCTGTCAAGGTTGGCGGTCGATATGAGATGATTGCGAACAGACGCTATATCGAAAACCCGGAAATTGTGGCGGAGAATCAGGATCCGGCTTTGAACCCCGGAAAGAAGGGACTTCGTGTGGATCCGAATATTTTGGATGATGCACTGAGCTTAAATATCAAGCATGCCGGTGTGGACATTCCGACACAACGTTTCTTTGGAAATGGAATCGACTACACCTATGAGAGCAAGACCTATAAGATCAATAAAGAGTTGATTGACCAGTTGGATGCGGAGGTTAAGAGACTCAGCGATTCCGGTGTGGCTGTAACCGCTATTCTTTTAAATGCTTGGAATCAGACGGTTCCGGAGCTGAACCCTCTTGGGGTTACCGAGCTGCCGAAAGAACAGGCTGTATACTATGGATTTAACGTAGAATCCGAGGCAGGCTTCCGCGCGGTGAAGGCAATGGCTTCTTTCCTTGCAAAGCGTTATAACGGAAAGAACGGTCATGGTAAGATTACCAACTGGGTTGTGGGAAATGAAATTAACAACCAGTACTGGAACTATATGGGAGATTTTGACGTTTCCGCCTATACTTCCAAGTTCCAGAGAGCCTTCCGTGTATTCTATACGGCGATGAAGTCTGTGTCGGCAAATGACAACATTATGTTCTCTATCGACCATTACTGGAATATGCTTCCGGAAGCGGCTCCGGTAGGAAAGTATAAGGGGAAAGATATCCTCCTTGCCTTCCATAACTATGAAGAGGCGGAAGGATATATGGACTACGGTCTTGCGTTACATCCCTATCCGTATCCGATTTATTCTCCGAATTTCTGGGATGATGATAAAACAGGACGTGTCAATGACACCGTAGATTCCCCGATAGTCAACTTTAAGAACCTTCATGTCATTACTGATTTTATGAGCATGGATAGCATGAAAAACCGTAAGGGAGAGGTTCGTAAGATTTTCCTGACGGAGGAAGGTTTTAGTAGTATCGCGAAAGGTGTGGACAAATCTACAGAGCAGGCAGCTGCTGTAGCATACTCCTACTTCATTGTAGATAACAATCCGTATATTTCTGCTTACCTTATGAGTAGACAGGAAGACAATGATGATGAAACAAAGCACGGACTTGCCTTTGGACTTTCCAGCATAGTAAACCATCAGCTCGTACCAAAGCCTGCCCATGAAGTCTTTAAGTGGATTGATAATCCCAGTGCAACAGAGGGAATAGCGGACTTTGCAAGAGCAGTTATCGGTATTGACTCTTGGGATCAACTTATCCCGAACTTCCGTTTTCCGGGAAGATAAACAATAGAAGAAAGATTGAAATAACATAAGGAAGTGTATTCTCCGGAAATAACCACTGTACCCTTCTGAGAAAGCCGTTTGTAGACCTCGGCACTTGCGAAAAACGAGTGAAACGAAGTTTGATGCTTAGTGCCGCAAGGTCTGAACCGAGCGCGAGCGTGCTTTCAAAGGAGGGTACAGTGGCTTTTTTGCAATCAAAAATGCTTCCGGGCGGACTCGAACCGCCACTACCGGCGTCGGAGGCCGGGGCTCTATCCCTTAAGCTACGGAAGCATAGAAAAAAGTATAGAACAAAATCCTCCCATTTGCAAGTTTCGCTATGAAAAGAGCTAATATTCGATGAGGAGTAAAATCCTAATCGAGAGTTAATTTTTACAGGAAGTTGAGATACCCTATTTTTTTGAGAGCAGCTTATGCTTAGTATCATTCGAAAATATTCTTATATTTATACAAAATTTCTTGAAAATTAAGAAAAATTACTTTCCAAGCCGGAGAAATAGGAGTAGTATGAAAAAGTTAAATAAATGTTATTTCGGAAAGGAGAGTAGGATGAAGGAGCTTGAGGGAAAGAAAATGGGAAGTTTTGGACGAACACTTGTGCTGGGAACGGTTTTACTGACCGTGGCTAGCCCCATGACTTCTTTGGCGAAAACCAATAGAGTGAACACGCCGGGAACTTGGCGTAAGCAAGGGGAGAAGTGGCAATTTCTTAGAGAGTATGGCACTCCGGAGAAGGGCTGGCTGGTCTATGAAAAGGATTGGTATTACCAAAGTCCTGTGGAGGAATTCATGGAAACCGGCTGGTTGAATTTACAGGGCAAGACCTATTTTCTCAGTACGGAGAATGACTCTACCCTTGGGCATGTGCTTACAGGTTGGCAATGGATTGATGGCTATTGCTATTATTTTGAAGAGGCGGATCAGGCAGACTACGGTGTTTTGTTTACCGGTGGAAGAACCGGGGACGGCTACTATGTGGATGCCAATGGCCGTTGGCTCAATGAGGCCGGTGGGGAACCGGTGTATATTAGCGGCAAGGGACTCAGTGCATCTTTATCAGAGCGACAGGTGGCAGGTGTAAGCCGTAGTATTCCCTCCGGAAATGTAGGGCAGGTAGCGGGAGTAAGTCGTTCCGGCGGTAGCTCTACAAGCGGAAGCACCTCCACCGGAAATTCAGAAAACACAGCTGCTAATGCCGGCAATAATACCGGAACCACTACAGACAATACGGGCAATACCGGGAATACAGCAAATCATTCAGCGAATACCGGAAATACAGCGGAGAATGCAGGAAATACCGAGAACAATGGGAAATCCGAAACCCCGGCTTCTTCCTCTAATCTTTCAAAGGAAGAGGAGGGAAAGCCTGAAGAGAAGCCGGGCAGCGGAGAAAATGGCAATAGTGAAGAAAAGCCCGGCAGCGGAGAGAGCGGAAAGTCTGAAGAAAAGCCAAGTCCTGAGACACCGGAGGAAAAGAATGTTATTAAGCTGGTGGGAGAAGCCAAGCTTAATCAGGATGTGAAGCTTTATCTGCCTAAGGACATTATGGATAAGATCGAAAATGTTTTCGTCGGTTCTTGGCCGGTTTTATCGGAGTCTCATCGAGAGAACGAACCAAGCTACTCCTTGGATCGGGAAAAGCAGATTCTGACTCTTCCTAAGAGTCTATTCAAGGAAAGTAAATCCTATAATATCACTATTCAGGTAGAGGGCAGACAGCCATTCCATGACATTACGATAGAGCTATGATCAGTATTTAAGTCTGATTCAAAGGCTTTCTTCTTATAGAAATTACCCCAAGGACAGTATCGATTTTTTGCAGCAGCCGGATATCATCACCCTGTCTACCTGTTCCGGACCCTCCGGAGGAAACCGGCGCTTTATTGTGCAGGCGGCTTTGGAAGAGGTTTATCAGAACGGATAAAGAGCATTCGTTTCAGTGTAGAACAAAGAATGAAGAAGAAACAGTCTTGCCTGTGTTTTTCCATTTTAAGCTTTCGTAAAGTGAAGAATGGGAAATGCCACAGAGCAGGGCTGTTTTTTGATTTTTGAGTGGAATAAATCGGTAACTCATAAGAACAGGATTTACATCTCCTATGACTCCACCAATAAGAACTGTCAGGCGGGAGATATCGATCTCGCAGAATTCGGACATGCAAAGGTTGATAAGAGTAAGCCGATTATCAACTATAGCGTGGGCTATGACAGAACAAACCGGATTCCCTTGTGGTATGAGGCATATCCTGGAAGTATTGTAGTACAGAAGAAATCATCGCCTTCTTGGAAGGCAAGAATGTGGGTGACGATGAGGAGTAAAATCCTAATCGAGAGTTAATTTTTACAGGAAGTTGAGATTGAATGAGCTCATAGTCTTGGCAGATTATATTATTGTATTAAAAAATACAAAAAAATCAGGAGGAAAAGATATTGCTTTAAAACCTTCTTTTCGGGTACTATAGGACTAATTGAAAAAAGTTTCGCTGATGCGTTGTTGAAGGGCAAAGTGGAGGTAGAGATGAAAAGAGGTCTTTTGGGTTCTGCGGTAGTATCTTTTGTACTGGCGATGGCTTTGGCTTCTTGCGGAGCTTCCGGAGTTAAAGAGGAGGAAACAAAGGGGACGACCGCTGTAACGGAAGCGGTACAGGAAGTGAAGAAAGAGAAGGAAGAAGTTAAGGAAGAAACTGGTTCCTCTGAGAAAGAAGAGGCTTTTCAAGAAGATGCGGCGAAGAGACGGGGAGAAGCGGAATTTAAGGATTCTGCTGAGAAGACAGCAAGCTATTTAAACCATTACTTTAAGATTGATCTTAAAGCCGAAACGGACGCCAAAGCTTTTTCTGAAGCTTTGAAAGCGATTACGGAGAAAGATATAGCGGTAGAAGGGGAACTTGACCGAAGCACAGCGGTATCTGCGGCAATAAAGGCTGCAGGATACGAAGAGCTTGCTTTAACCTATACTACGGAGAAAGCGAAAGAAAGACTGAAACAATACGGATTGGAAGGGGAAGGGGATCATCTTTCTCTTATTGCTTGTGCTTTGGATGTGGATTTAATTAGTCCGGAGGAAGCTATGCTGCTTTTAAAGAATGAGAAGCCGGATAAAGCTTCTTTCGATACACTTCTTATGAAGGTCGCAGACGCAGTAGGAAAAGGAAGAAACTATCTGGGGCTTGCCAGTGATCCGGACATTTTCGGAAAGCTCGAGAAAGAGTGGAATTCTTTCCAGCTTTTTGATGACGAGACGCTTTCAGAGGTGGGAAGACAGGCGGTGGAGCAGAAGATTACAACCGGTTATGGTTTAAAGTCTGCCGCTTATGATGCAAGATTTTTGCCGGAGCTTACCTTGCAATATGGGCACTCGGATATACTTCATGCTCAGCAGTTAATCGGACTTTTAGACAGTGAAAATATCAATGCCAGAATCCAGCTGGAACCGAAAATCAGCATTTATCAGTATTTACTGGATTGGGGCCCTGTTCCGGATCCGACTCCGACCTATGAGGTTAAGAAATTCAGCGATGACTTATATTTGGTTTATGCTGTGGAATACGACTTGAAGTTGGAATTTGCTGATACGGAAGACCTTATGGCGTTTGATAAGCTTATCAAGACATTTGCCAAGAAGAATTCGGAAAATGCCGACCTAAAGGGCTTAATCTACGGTTCCTGGTGGCAACCGCTTTACAGTACGGTGAGAGAGGATATGCCGAAAGAGGATTATCACAAGATTTATGACTGCGTAGTGACAAACGGCAACTATTCCATTCATCCCTTTACCACGGAAGAGAAAAAGGATGAGGTGCTTAAGCGCCTTTCCGCGCTTTCTGAAGGCCTTTCCGTGGAACCGGAGAAACGCTATGTAAATACGGCATTTTACAATTATTTGACCGGAGAAGATTATCAATAAATAAGAAAGATTCCCTGCGTACCGTGCTGTCATGTTTGGAGATTCATTCTCGGAAATGACGGTGCGGGGAGCAGGAAATTGTTTTTAAGAGGGGAGTAAGAGATGACAAAGCTTTATGAAAGACTGGAGAGATGTTATAAGAGTATAGAGGATAAGATTCCTTTTCGCCCTCGTCTTGCCCTGGTTCTGGGATCGGGGCTGGGAGACTTTGCGGAGAGAATCGAGATTGAGGCAAGTATCGACTACCATGATATTGCCGATTTTCCGGTTTCTACCGTAAGCGGCCATAAAGGAAGATTTGTCTTTGGGCATATCGGATTGGTTCCGGTAGTGATCATGCAGGGAAGAGTGCATTACTATGAGGGATACTCCATGGAAGATGTGGTGCTTCCTGCTCGTCTTATGCATCTTATGGGAGCGGAGATCCTTTTCTTAACCAATGCCTGCGGCTCTGCAAATCCTGCTTATCAGGCAGGGGACTTTATGCTCCTTACCGACCACATTTTATATTCCGTTCCGAATCCTTTGATCGGGGCAAATGCGGAGGAACTTGGTGTGCGCTTCCCGGATATGTCGGAGGTCTATGACAAGGAGCTTCGAAAGGAGATTCTGACTGTTGCACAGGAGCAGGGGCTTTCTCTTCGAGAGGGTGTGTATATGCAGTTTAGCGGTCCGAGCTTTGAAACACCGGCAGAGGTTCGCATGGCCCATATTTTAGGGGCTGATGCGGTAGGAATGAGTACAGCCTGTGAGGCAATTGCAGGACGTCACTGCGGTATGCGTATCTGCGGTATTTCCTGCATATCGAACCTTGGGGCAGGACTATCCAAAGAGCCTTTAAGCGATGAGGATGTGAAGATTGTTGCGGATCAGGCGGCACCTCGCTTTAGAAAACTCGTTACAGAAGCGATTCAGCGTATGGCAAAAGCATAAGAAGAGCGTTTATGGAATAGGAAGACGGACACAGCAATAAATATATAGAATAGGGATATATGGGAGCCGGTTTTCTTGATAAAAAAGCCGCTCTATGATACTTGTATAGGAAATGCAGGAGGGAAAAAGAAATGGGGCAGGACAGTTTAAAAGAGGAAGAAATTGTAGAATTACTCTCCGGAATTGAGAATGTTCGTTTAAACGAGGATGAGTCTGCAGTTGTGATTGTGGACCAGACTGTGCTTCCCGGAAAAAAAGAGCTCTTGGAACTGGGAGATGCAAAGGCGCTTTATGATGCGATTTTTGAATTAAAGGTGCGTGGAGCCCCTGCTATCGGAATCTGTGCATCTTACGGCATCTTTATTTTGGCAAAGCAGATTCAGGCGGATTCGGGAGAGACTTTTTACAAGAAGTTTAAGGAAGCTGCGGAGTATTTGAACTCTTCCCGCCCGACAGCCGTGAACTTAAGCTGGGCACTTCGGCGAATGGAAGATGTGGTGAAGGCAAATATTTCCAAAAGCCCTAAGGAAATAGTTTCCTTATTAAGAGAGGAGTGCAGACTGATTCAGGCTGAAGATGCCGCCATGTGTAAGGCCATCTCCGAGTACGGACTTTCGCTGTTGAAGGACGGTGACGGGATTTTAACGCATTGCAATGCAGGTCCCTTGGCTACTTCCAAGTACGGAACGGCTCTCGGTCCGCTCTTCCTTGGAAAGGAAAGAGGAATGAATTTTCATGTCTTTTCCGATGAGACAAGACCGCTTTTACAAGGAGCAAGGCTTACTTCTTATGAACTCGATCAGGGAGGGATAGATGTGACCTTAATATGTGACAATATGGCAAGTATTGTCATGAAAAACGGTTGGGTGCAGGCTTGTCTTGTGGGCTGTGACCGTGTTGCGGCAAATGGAGACGCTGCCAATAAAATCGGAACAAGCGGAGTGGCTATACTGGCAAAGTATTACGGCATTCCCTTCTATGTTTTAGGCCCGAGTTCCACGATTGACTTTCACTGTAAAACAGGAGAAGATATCGTGATAGAGGAGCGGAATCCGGAAGAAATCAAGTGTAAGTTCTATGAAAAGCCCATGGCACTTTCTTCGGTAAAATGTTACAACCCTGCATTTGATGTGACTGACCACAATCTGATCACTGCAATTATTACGGAGAGAGGAATCTTAAGAGCACCTTACACGGAATCCTTGAAAAAGGCTTTTCCGGAACGGGTTATAGAGTAAAGCTATCGTAGATACAGTGCAAAATAGCATAGATACTGCATAAAGAAGTCATAGAGTTGGCACGGAGATAGCGTAGGGAAAAGAGCCCTGCGATACTCAATATAAGGCAAAGCTGTACGAGAGGGGATTTCAATAAGAAAAGAGAAAGAAGCTCTTCGTACGCACACTTTTTAAAAAGGAGAGGAACGCATTATGAAAAAAACTTGGAAAGTTCTGACAGGTGCTGTACTTGTAGCTTCCCTGTTGGCAGGCTGCGGTGCATCCGGTGCGGCAAAGTCCACAACGGCTGCTGCCGGAGAGAACACAACAACTGCTGCGGCAGCGGAGGGAGAGACAAAGGCGGCGAAGGACGGTGAGGAGAAAAAAGGCTTAAAGATTGCCATTGTTTCCAGCCCCTCCGGTGTAGATGACGGAAGCTTTAACCAGGATAACTACAATGGTATCTTAAGCTTTATCGAGAAGCATCCGGATGCAAGCGTAACCCCTGTTCGTGAGGAGACAGGAGATACTGCAGCTGTTATGCAGGCTGTAAACGATATCGTGGCGGACTATGATGTTTTGGTTTGTTGCGGCTTCCAGTTTGCAGGAATCGGAACCATCGCAAAAGACAATCCCGATACAAAGTTTATCTTAGTGGACTCTTATCCTGTTGATGCAGACGGACAGGAAGTTTCCCTTGACAATGTTTACGCTATGCAGTTTAAGGAGCAGGAGAGTGGCTTCTTCGCAGGAATTGCAGCTGCTTTAGAGACAAAGAGCGGAAAGGTTGCCGTAGTGAACGGTATCGCTTATCCGTCCAACGTAAACTATCAGTATGGCTTTATGTCCGGCGTAAACTATGCTAAGGCAAAGTATGATGCAAAGGCAGAGTATGTAGAGATTCCTTCTTATGCAGGAACCGATGTGACCAATAAAAATGTTGGCGGAAACTATATCGGAAACTTCTCTGACGAAGCAACCGGTAAGGTAGTCGGTAAGGCACTCCTTGATAAGGGTGTTGACATCATGCTTGTTGCAGCAGGCGGATCCGGAAACGGTGTATTTACTGCTGTAAAGGAAGCCGGCAATGCTCAGGTTATCGGATGTGACGTGGACCAGTATGATGACGGTGCAAACGGAGACAAGAACATTATCTTAACTTCTGTTTTGAAAGTGATGCACTCTAATGTAGAGAAGCAGCTCGAGAAAGTTTTGGACGGAAGCTTCAAGGGCGAAAATGCGCTTCTTGGTGCAGATACTGATTCTACCGGCTATGTAAGTGCTGACGGAAGACAGCAGCTTTCCGCTGAGACTCTGGAAAAGCTGGAGGACGCGTACAAGAAGGTGCAGAGCGGAGAAATTGTTCCTGCTGCGAACTTTAACAACATGACACCGGATGATTTTACAGGCTTAAAGTAAAAGAATAAGCTGTAGGGGCGGCTGCCCGGTAAGAAGGATATTCCTGCCGGACAGCTGTCTTATTATAACGAGTATTGTACATAAAGCGTGTCGATCTCGTCCATCGAAATAGAGAGGAAACAGCATGTCCGAATATATAGTTGAGATGAAGCACATTACAAAGCGCTTTCCGGGAATTGTGGCAAATGATGATGTCTCCTTAGGGATAAAAAAAGGAGAGATATTTGCTCTTTTGGGAGAAAACGGTGCCGGAAAATCCACCCTTATGAGCATGCTCTTCGGTATGTATGAGCCGGATGAGGGCGAGATTTGGATTCGGGGGAAAAAGGAAGACATTCACTCTCCAAGCTATGCGACCAAATTGAATATCGGTATGGTTCACCAGCACTTTAAGCTGATACAGAACTATAGCATTACGGAAAATATCATCCTGGGCTTGCCTTCAAGGGATAAAAGGCTGGGCTTTTTGCCGTATGTGGATTTAAAGAAAGCGGAGGCAAAGGTTGCTGCGCTTTCTGAAAAATACGGACTGGAAGTCAATCCCAAGGATATCATTGAAAATGTAGGTATTTCCGTGCAGCAGCGTGTAGAGATCCTGAAAATGCTTTATCGTGAGGCGGAGATTCTGATTTTTGATGAGCCGACCGCGGTACTGACACCCCAGGAAATCACCTTCCTGTTGGAGATTATCCGGGGACTTCGGGATAAGGGAAAGACCATTATTTTGATTACGCATAAGCTCGCGGAAATCAAGCAGGTGGCGGATCGCTGTGCGATTTTAAATAGGGGAAAACTCATCGATATATTGGATGTTAAAGAGACTTCGGCAAAGACCATGGCGAATCTTATGGTTGGCCGTGAGGTGAACTTTACGGTGGAAAAGCCGGATCCAAAATACGGAAAGACTGTTCTTGAAGTACAGAATCTTACGGTAAAGAACCGGGACGGCTTCTCCGTTGTGAAAAATGTCAGCTTCTCCATTCGAAGCGGAGAAATCTTTGCGATTGCCGGGGTTGCCGGAAACGGACAGATTGAAATTGCGGATGCGATAGCAGGGCTTGTAAAGATTTCCGAAGGAAAGGTCATTCTAAACGGGAAGGACATCAGCGTAGAAAGTATTAGGAGGAGGATTCTGGAAGGAATCTCCTATATTCCGGAGGATAGACAGGATGTAGGGCTTGTGATGGATTTCTCTTTGGAAGACAACCTCGTTTTAAAGACCTATAGGAATGAGCGCTTTTCCAAGAAAGGGATATTATCTCACAAGGCAATTCGGGAAAATGGAGAAGAACTTATCGCAAAGTATGATATTCGTTCCGGGCAGGGGTGTCAGACGATTGTGCGCTCCATGAGCGGAGGAAACCAGCAGAAAGCGATTATCGGAAGAGAGATAGAGCTCGATTCCGAGCTGATGATTTTTGTGCAGCCTACGAGAGGCCTCGACATCGGTGCTATCGAGAACATCCATAAGCAGATTATTGCGGAGAGAAATGCCGGAAAGGCGATTCTCCTGATTTCTCTGGAGCTTGATGAAATCATGAACTGTGCAGATACAATCGGGGTTATTTATAATGGAGAAATGCAAAAGATTGCCGATGCAAAGGAGCTTAGCACGAATCAGGTAGGGGAGTTTATGATGGGGGTAAAGCATGAAAGACAATAAAACGAAGGAAAAGAGTCTGCTGTTTAAGCTTCTTGGGCAGGAAAAAACGCAGAATATCACGATTCCTGTATTTGCTATTGTTTTAAGCCTTTTTGCCGGTGCGGTAATCATTCTTTTACAGGGAAAGAACCCCTTGATTGCGTATATGAATTTACTCCAGGGTTCCGGTATTTTGCCGAAGGAAAGCTACGCAGGTTATAAGAACATCCTGACGGATTTTTGCAGTTTCTTAAACGCCTGGACACCGATGATTTTTGCTTCTCTCGCCGTTGCCGTTGCGCTTCGTGCGGGGCTTTTCAATATCGGGGTAGCAGGACAAATGCTCACTGCGGGCTTTGTAAGTTCGGTTTTTATCGGCTACAGCAATCTCCCTGCATTTCTTGCAAAACCCTTGGTTATCCTAATCGGTATTGGCGTAGGCATGGCTCTCGGGGCTTTTATCGGAGTATTAAAGCATCGCTTTAATATTAATGAGGTAGTTTCTACCATTATGGTGAACTATATTGCGCAGTATGTTATCGCATTTTTTATCAATACCTATTATGTAAATCCGACCTCCAGACAGTCCAAGCCGGTTTCTGTGGCGTCTCGTCTTACCTTGATGGATACTTTGGTGGGAAATCTGAAAATAGATATACCGCTTGCAATTGTTTTGGCACTATTGGTAGCGGTACTGATTCAGTTTGTACTGGACAGAACCTGCTTCGGCTTTGAGATTAAGAGTGTGGGCTTCAGCAAGAAGGCCTCCCGCTACGCCGGTATTCCGGTAGGAAAGAATCTGGTGCTGACCATGGCGCTTTCCGGTGCTCTCGCAGGCCTTGCCGGTGTCAGCTATTACCTTGGCTATTTCGGCTCTATCCAGCCAAGAGTTCTACCGAGTATGGGATTTGACTCTATTGCGGTAGCCCTTCTTGGAAACAGTAACCCCATCGGAATTGTGTTCTTCTCTTTCTTCATTACCATATTGAGCAAGGGAAGCACCTATATGAACTCCGCATCAGGCCTTGAGTCCGAGATTGCGTCCGTAATCACCGGTATCATTCTTCTTTTCTCTGCTTGCAACGCCTATATTCGTTACCTTGTGAATAAGGAAAAGCTGGAAAGGGAAGAGCAAAATAAGAGGCAGGATAAGAGCAGAGCAGAAGGGACGGAGGGGGAAAGAAAAGAAAAAGTAGGAGAAATTAAAAATAAAGAAGAAAATAAAGAAGAAAAAAGAGCAGTAGAGGAAGATAAGGGAGAAACAAATGTGATGGAAGGAGGGGAAGCATAATGGAAAGAATCATTATCGACGGTCTGTCCTTTTCTTTGCCGCTTTTTATCATGGCTGTAGGAGGAATCTACAGTGAGAAAAGTGGAATCACAAACCTCGCTTTGGAAGGTTTCCAGGGGATGGGGGCTTTTACCGGAGCCCTAGCAGCAGTCATTATGATGAATATGGGCATTGGAAATGCAACAATGCAGTTTTATGCGGCGATTTTCTTTGCAGTGCTTGGCGGAGCCTTATATTCCCTGCTTCACGCCGTGCTATGCATTCGGATGAAGGCAAATCAGGTCATTAGCGGCGTGGTGCTGAATATTTTGGCCATGTCCTTAACCGCTTATCTTTGTAAGGCTCTTAACAAGGGACTTTTCCATGCGGCATCCGATAAGTTTGTGCTGAGCGTTTCGGATAAATTTACAGTGCCCGGACTTTCCGCAATTCCTGTTTTGGGCGCGTTTTTTAAGGATATTTATCCTTTTGAAGTTTTGATTATTTTAGCTGCGATTGTATGCTGGTACATCCTTTACCAGACTCGTTACGGTATGAATCTTCGCGCCTGTGGAGACAATCCTCATGCAGTGGATGCGGCAGGAGAGAGTGTAAGCAAAACCCGTACGATTGCGGTGTTGTTTTCCGGAGCCCTTTCGGGACTTGCGGGCATCTGCTTTGCTTATTCCATTTCCGGAAACTTTTCTTCCGCAATTTTTGTGGGTTACGGCTATCTTTCCATTGCGGCCATGATTTTCGGAAACTGGACCATCCTTCCAACCTTGGCTTCCTGTCTGCTCTTCGGCTTTGCCCGTTCCGGCGGATATTTTCTTGTGCAGAAGATGCAGATGCCGAGTAGCTACTCGGATCTGGCTATGACACTGCCCTATATCTTGACCTTGCTGCTTTTGATTTTCTTCTCGAAGTTTAACAGAGCACCGAGGGCTTTAGGGGAGACTTACGATAAGGGTAAGCGGTAAAACTTCGAAGAGATAAAGAGAAGAGAAAAACAAAAGAGGCGAATAACAAAGACGAATAAAAGAGACGAATAAAAGAGAACACTTGGAAGAGATAAATATGGCGAAATAATGAAAAGGCTAAAAACTGAAAAGCATAGAAGATAAGGAAGGAGTGGCTGTGGGAATTCGTTTTTATAATGCAAGAATCCTGACTATGCAGGACAATATGGAAATCATAGAGGGAGAGCTCTGGACGGAAAAGGAGCGAATCAGCTATATCGGGCCTAAGAGAAAAGAGATACAGCAGGGCTTCGAACGGGAAATCGACCTAAAAGGGAATCTCATTCTTCCCGGTTTTAAGGATGCGCATACCCACTCTGCCATGACTTTCCTTCGCTCCTATGCGGATGACCTCCCCCTATGGGATTGGCTTTCGAAACAGGTCTTTCCCATGGAGGCGAAGCTTAGAGGAGAGGACATTTATTCCTTTTCGAAGCTTGCGATTCTTGAATATTTAAGCTCAGGTATCACAGCTTGCTTTGATATGTATTTTCATCCGGAGGAAATGGCGCGCCTTGCGGTAGATACGGGCTTCCGTACCGTTTTAGTTCCGGGTTTAAATGATTTTAACTTCTCATTGGAAGAAATGCGGGACTGTTATCAAAAGTACAATGCCTTTCATACCCTCGTTTCGTATCAGCTCGGATTCCATGCGGAGTACACGACTTCGAAAGCGTTGATGGAAGGATTAGCCAAAATCTCGGAAGAGTTTAAGGCGCCGGTATTTACTCATAATTCTGAGACAAAAGGGGAGGTGGCAGGTTGTCTTGAACGATACGGCATGACTCCGACTGCACTTATGGACGCTCTCGGTATGCTGAACTATGGCGGAGGAGGGTACCACTGCGTTTATTTAAGCGATGAAGATATGGACATTTTCAAAAAGAGAGGCATGACGGTTGTTTCGAATCCCGGCTCCAATATGAAGCTGGCAAGCGGTGTACCAAGAACGGCCGAACTCCTTAAAAGAGGGATTCCCATGGCAATCGGTACAGATGGTGCGGCGAGCAATAACTGCCTTGATATGTTCCGGGAAATGTTCTTGGTTACCGGGCTTGCCAAGCTGCGGGAAGAGGATGCGAGTGTGGTTTCCGCGGAAGAGGTTCTGAAAATGGCCTGTGTGAACGGGGCACATTGTATGGGACTTAAAGACGCGGACTGTCTTTCCGAAGGGAAGCTTGCGGATCTTTGTGTTCTGGATCTTCATCAGCCGAATATGCAGCCCGTGAATTCCATTGTGAAAAATATCGTCTACAGCGGCAGTAAGCAAAATGTAGAACTCACCATGGTGAACGGAAAGATTCTCTATGAAAAAGGGAAATTCTTTATCGGAGAGGATCCCGAAGAAATCTATGTGAAGGCCAATCGTCGTATGCAGGAATTAAAGGGGTAAAGATGAGAGTAGGAATAATCGGAACAGGATTTATTGCGGATGTCCATGCTGCAGCATTGCGAGCGGCAGGACAGGATATCGTGGCGATTTGCGGAAATGAGGAGGCGGTTCTCGCCTCCTTTTCCAAGAAATGGAGTATTGCAAAAACTTATACGGATTATCGGGATATTCCTTTGGAAATTCTTGACGCCGTGCATATCTGTACACCGCCGAATACACACTATGCCATAGCGAAGTATTTTCTGGAAAAGAATCTGTGCTTAGAAAAGAATGTGTGCTTAGAAAAGAATCTGTGCTTAGAAAAGAATCTGTGCTTAGAAAAGAATCCGGAGCCGGAAAAGAACCTGGATTTAGAAAAGAATCAGGAATTGGGAAAAAACCGGATTTTAGAGAAACATATAGATATAGGAAAAAATCTTGAAAAAAAGCTTGGAAAAAATAAAGGAAAGCTGGCCATTATCTGTGAAAAGCCTCTCTGCCTCAATATAGAAGAGGGAAAGGAACTTTTGGAGCTTGTGAAACAGTCTGAAACTCCTTTTGGAGTCTGCTTCCATAACCGTTTTTATCCGGCTATTCGGAAAATGCGCGAGCTTCTTCAGAGTGGAGAGCTCGGAAGACCGATTCTTCTCTACGGAGCATATGAGCAGGAGTTTCATATTCCGCCCGTTCCCTATTCCTGGCGTTTTGATGTAAAGGATGGCAACCATCTTCGCGCCGTTTCGGAAATCGGCTCTCATGTCTTAGACCTAACGCATTTTTTGCTGGAAAAGCCGGTAATCACTCTACAGGCTGCTTTTCAGAATCGAAACCATGTCTTATTTAAAGATCAGGCAGGTATGCTGTGGGATAAAGAGGACGCGGGAAAACTTCCTGTTCCGATTGAAAATGAGGATACTGCAGTTCTGAATATGCAGCTTCAGGGAGGATGCCGGGTGGCTCTTGCGCTTTCAGAAGTGAGTCACGGGAAAAAGAACCGCATTTTCCTGAATCTGATTTGTGAAAAGGGAAGACTCGGCTGGGATAATGACAGGGCGGATCTGCTTTCTTTCTCTTCAGAAAAAGGAAGCTCAAAAGAACTGAGCCTCGGTATGCAAACTGGTTACAAAGACTGCTTCCGGGAGATGTTTTCCGACTTTTATAATGCTTTAGCGGAAGGGCGGACTTCAGTTATGGCAACGCCTTCTGAAGCTTTACAAAATGAAGAGCTCTGCGAGGCATTTTATAGAAGTGCTAAAGCGGAAAAGGAATTTATATTCAGTGATGCCTTGGAACAGGAGAAGGCTAAGCCGGATTCATTGGAAGAAGCCGATTTAAAAGAAGAGGTAGAGAATTTTGGAAAAGAGAAGTGTGAAAAAAAGAAGCGAAAGGATTTTTTGATTCAGCACTATTCCATGGAGCTCTTGGAAGGGGAGCATACCTTCTTTTCGGAGTGCTACCATTCTCCCAATCGCAATACGGAGGGAAAACTTCTGGCGTCGACCATGTACGGCTTGTATTGTAAGGAACCGAAGAGCTATTCCGACTTCCATAAACTAAGTCATGAAGAAATCTGGACTTTTTTAGAAGGAGACCCTTTTACTCTTTATCTCTTATATGAAGACGGTTCAGTGGATACGGTTACCCTTGGTTCGGATCTGGCTTCCGGGCAGCTCCTGCAATATACGGTTCCGGTCGGTGTAATGCAAGCCGGATGCTTAAAACCCGGCGGGGAGTATGCTTTGTATAGCTGCACCGTAGTACCGGCTTTTGATTGGCAATGCTTTACTATGGTAAGCACAGAAGAGATTATGCAAAAATATGGAGAAAAGCAGGAAATCAAAGACTTCTATAAAAGATTTATATAAAAGAATAGAGAAGTAGAACTGTAAATAACTATATTATTGGACATAGCCCTATAGGATAATAAAGGAAAGAGTCATACAGAATGGAATAAGTATTGACAGAGCTCTTTTCCAATGCTAAGGTGCTTAAGTTGTTATCGAAAGGGGACTCTTTAGAGACTTACAAGAGAAATACCCTTATGACTTTTAGGAGGAAAATATGGGCGAGCAGTTTGGCAATCTTTTCAGACAGTATCCATGGCAGATACTCTGCGCTATTTCATTTTTATTTATTGTAGGACAGGTTGTACTACTTTACATTGCAAAGCAGCGCGGTTGGTCAATGCGAGTTAGACCGTTACGCATTCTTGTATTTGTGGCTTTGTTTATCTTTTCTATATATGCGATGATTACAGGACAGACTTTCTAGGCTTAGATAGAAGAAAAGTACCGATTGCTCTTTTTGGAGTATCGGTACTTTTTGTTTTTGGGCATATACAACCCTATAATTGGGGAAAACTTTGTACTTTAGAATCACGCTATTATTTCTGTTTTTAATTGAACTTTTCAAGAGTATTTAGAAAAATTCCTTTAAAATGTCTTTAGGAGAGCTGATATTCCTCAAGTAGAGACTTCCTAAAGCTTTCGCTTTCTGAGGCTTTTGCAATATCGTCAATGCGTCCATCTTTTACTAGCAGTCCCATTAATTTTGCCATTTTTGTTTCGGATTCAGCTCTACCCTCGGCTCTTCCCTCTAAAACTGCTTCTTTTTTCCACTGTTGTTTTAGTCGTTCAAAATAGCTGGTCATAATTCCTTCCTCTCCTTTCTCAACGGCGTTATTTTCTTTTAACTCGAAAACTCTTCTAGCAAGAACTTTAGAATGCATCTTTTTAGGATCTGTTATATAAAAATCCTCAATCAATTTACCTAATTCTGTGTTATCACGGATGTTCGTATTGAGATAAACAATATGAGTTTTATCCTGGAACGGCTCTCCGGTTTCCTCTATCACTCTGGAAATATGATAGATTTGTTTATTTCTTTTTAAAGCATCCTTTCCACAAATAAATATAACATAGCTTTCGGGTAAATGCTCGAAATTCTGTCCGCTATGCAGGATGTTCATATCAATCATTCCGGAATGATAGCGTGCGCGTAAGGGGCTTGCCCCCTGTGCCCCGTTTTGTATTTCAATGTTATAGACAGTGCCGGTTTTATCGGTACAATAACAATCTAGTATAAGGGATCTTCCTTGGAGATTTTTTAGATCCATCTGCAAGTTTTGTGATTTAACCCGTAAGTCGGGTTTATTCAAAACAACTTGTAAAATATATTCGGTGCATTTCATATCTTTTAAGACGACACGCATGAAAGCATCATCCATTAAAATGAGCTTGGGAATGGTTTCTTGCACCCAATTCTGAGGAGGAAAACTGTTAGAATAAGACACGGATTTCTTCATAAATAATCTCCTTGGAGAATGGAAAAAGAGAAGAATAAAGATTAGAAATAAATTAGATTAGAAAATACGATTATAAAAAGCTAGACTTGGAAATCAATTGAGTCCTGAAAAACAGAACAAGAAATCATAAGAATCATAACAGGGATAGTGTAACAAAGAAAATATAAAATGCCTATACTTCATATTTGGATAAGGTTTAAAGGATTTCTCAGGAATAAATTATAGGAAATACTTTTGAAATCAACAAAATACAAACTTCAAAAATAAAACTGTAAAATTTCCGACAAAAAAACATCCGATAAAAAATTCCGAAAAAAATAAAAAAATTGCTTGACAGCAAATCTCACCGGTGCTAAGATACACAGGCTGTCGCTCCAGACGAGCTACAGAGGGAAGGACTTTTCATCAGAAAAGTCGTCCCGTACCGACCACAGCCCGAAGGGGTGTGCTTTGCAGAGCAAAGTTTGTTTCAGTCATCCAATACTGAAACAAAGTCCAACAGTACCTTGAAAATCAAAGATCGAATAATACACAGACCCTGAAGATTCTAAAGAATTTTCAGTAATGTTTCAAACGAAACTTACACGAACGGTTTAATAAACCAAAAGTAAAAAAGGAAAAACTAAAGCTAAGCTAAGTTTTGACTAGAGAAAGAACTTAAAGAGAGCAATCTCTTAACTTATTATGAGAGTTCGATCCTGGCTCAGGATGAACGCTGGCGGCGTGCCTAACACATGCAAGTCGAACGAGATGCGTATTGGAAAGCTTCGGCCGGAAGATATGTTATCTAGTGGCGGACGGGTGAGTAACACGTGGGTAACCTGCCTTATGGAGGGGGATAACAGAGAGAAATCACTGCTAATACCGCATAAGCACACATTGCCGCATGGCAGAGTGTGAAAAGATTTATCGCCATAAGATGGACCCGCGTCTGATTAGCCAGTTGGCAGGGTAAAAGCCTACCAAAGCAACGATCAGTAGCCGATCTGAGAGGATGACCGGCCACATTGGGACTGAGACACGGCCCAAACTCCTACGGGAGGCAGCAGTGGGGAATATTGCACAATGGGGGAAACCCTGATGCAGCGACGCCGCGTGAGTGAAGAAGTATTTCGGTATGTAAAGCTCTATCAGCAGGGAAGATAATGACAGTACCTGACTAAGAAGCCCCGGCTAACTACGTGCCAGCAGCCGCGGTAATACGTAGGGGGCAAGCGTTATCCGGATTTACTGGGTGTAAAGGGAGCGTAGACGGAATGGCAAGTCTGAAGTGAAAACCCCGGGCTCAACCTGGGGACTGCTTTGGAAACTGTTGTTCTAGAGTGTTGGAGAGGTAAGTGGAATTCCTGGTGTAGCGGTGAAATGCGTAGATATCAGGAAGAACACCGGAGGCGAAGGCGGCTTACTGGACAATAACTGACGTTGAGGCTCGAAAGCGTGGGGATCAAACAGGATTAGATACCCTGGTAGTCCACGCTGTAAACGATGAATACTAGGTGTCGGGGTGCAAAGCATCTCGGTGCCGTCGCTAACGCAATAAGTATTCCACCTGGGGAGTACGTTCGCAAGAATGAAACTCAAAGGAATTGACGGGGACCCGCACAAGCGGTGGAGCATGTGGTTTAATTCGAAGCAACGCGAAGAACCTTACCAAGTCTTGAGATCCCATTGACAGAGTATGTAATGTACTTTCCCTTCGGGGCAATGGTGACAGGTGGTGCATGGTTGTCGTCAGCTCGTGTCGTGAGATGTTGGGTTAAGTCCCGCAACGAGCGCAACCCCTATAGTTAGTAGCCAGCAGTAAGATGGGCACTCTAACTAGACTGCCAGGGATAACCTGGAGGAAGGCGGGGATGACGTCAAATCATCATGCCCCTTATGACTTGGGCTACACACGTGCTACAATGGCGTAAACAAAGGGAAGCAAGAGGGTGACCTTAAGCAAATCTCAAAAATAACGTCTCAGTTCGGACTGTAGTCTGCAACCCGACTACACGAAGCTGGAATCGCTAGTAATCGCAGATCAGCATGCTGCGGTGAATACGTTCCCGGGTCTTGTACACACCGCCCGTCACACCATGGGAGTTGGTAATGCCCGAAGTCAGTGTTCCAAAAGAGGAAGCTGCCGAAGGCAGGACTGATGACTGGGGTGAAGTCGTAACAAGGTAGCCGTATCGGAAGGTGCGGCTGGATCACCTCCTTTCTAAGGATAAAGTAGGGGTTTGTGTGTTATTCGATTTTTGATTATAAAGGTAGAATCGAAGAGTTTACTTTTCGAAGAAAAGTTTTCGACGGCAATCCGATGCCGGAGAAAACCCTTATAGAGGAACAATTCGAAAAAGTATCTTTGATAAAAACAATAAATAGTTCATTCTTGTTTGGTGCTGATGCGTTTAGGGGAAACACCCGTTCCCATCCCGAACACGACGGTTAAGACTTAAACGGCCGAAAATACTTTGCTGGTAACGGCACGGGAAGATAGGTGGGTGCCAAACATTTTTTTAAAAATAAAAAAGAATGAAATACAATGCTGCGAGGAGCACAGGAGGTTCATGACTTCCCATTGTACTGCTTACGAAAGTAAGCATCGTACCTTGAAAACTACATATCAAGAAAGAAATAATTATTCTAGTAAATAGAGTAAGACATCCGAGGGTACAAGGTAAAACTTGTACAAACAATCGAGAGTAAGAAGAGAAATCTTCTTCACAATCAGAAAAGAGATACACGCTAGTATCTCAAACACTTGAGCGATCAAGTGGAGAATTGGTTAAGCAATAAGAGCATAGGGTGAATGCCTAGGCACTGAGAGCCGAAGAAAGACGTGATAAGCTGCGAAAAGCTGCGGGGATTGGCAAATACGAGTTGATCCGCAGATATCTGAATGGGGAAACCCACTAGAGAAGACCTCTAGTACTGTACAGCCAATACATAACTGTACGGAGGGAACCCGCTGAACTGAAACATCTAAGTAGGCGGAGGAAGAGAAAACAACCGTGATTCCGAAAGTAGTGGCGAGCGAAATCGGAAGAGCCCAAACCGAGGTGCGTGCACCTCGGGGTTCGGACTGCATAAAGATCTGTAAGTGAGTGGAAGCCGATGGAAATAGGCGCCATAGAGGGTGAAAGCCCCTTACACGAAGCATAAAGGATTAAGCAGTATCCAGAGTACTGTCAGACACGTGGAACCTGGCAGGAAGACGGGGGGACCACCCCCCAAGGCTAAATACTACTCAGTGACCGATAGCGATTAGTACTGTGAAGGAAAGGTGAAAAGGACCCCGGGAGGGGAGTGAAAGAGAACCTGAAACCCTGTGTTTACAAACTGTGGAACAGCGCAAGCTGAACCGCGTACTTTTTGTAGAACGGTCCGGCGAGTTATAGTTACTGGCAAGGTTAAGGACTTTAGGTCCGGAGCCGAAGCGAGAGCAAGTCTAAATAGGGCGTTAAGTCAGTAAATATAGACCCGAAACCGGGTGACCTATCCATGTCCAGGATGAAGCTAAAGTAAAATTTGGTGGAGGTCCGAACGCACATCCGTTGAAAAGGGTGGCGATGAGGTGTGGATAGCGGAGAAATTCCAATCGAACCCGGAGATAGCTGGTTCTCCTCGAAATAGCTTTAGGGCTAGCCTCGCTGATAAGTCTTTCGCAGGTAGAGCACTGAATTCTTGAGGGGGCGTCAAAGTCTACCAAGAGATATCAAACTCCGAATGGCGGTAAGATATAAGCGGGAGTCAGACTGCGGGATATAAATTCCGTAGTCAAAAGGGAAACAGCCCAGATCTACAGCTAAGGTCCCAAAGTACATGTTAAGTGGTAAAGGATGTGGGATTTCATAGACAACTAGGATGTTGGCTTAGAAGCAGCCACACATTCAAAGAGTGCGTAATAGCTCACTAGTCGAGAGGTCCTGCGCCGAAAATTAACGGGGCTAAAACATGACACCGAAGCTTAGGGATGGTGTAAACCATCGGTAGAGGAGCATTGAAAACGAGATGAAGCGGTACCGAAAGGATCCGTGGATTGTTTTGAAGAGAGAATGCCGGAATGAGTAGCGAGATGGAGGTGAGAATCCTCCAGGCCGAATATCTAAGGTTTCCAGGGTAAAGCTGATCTGCCCTGGGTAAGTCGGGGCCTAAGGCGAGGCGGAGACGCGTAGTCGATGGACAACTGGTGTAGATTCCAGTACCTTACTAAATCAGAAATGTGGGGACACATGGAGAAAGAGAGAGCCGGGAATGAGAAGACCGGTGCAAGGGAGGTAGGAGTGTAGTAGGAAAATCCGCTACATAATCTGAAGACCTGATGCGGATCGAAATAAAGTAGAGAAGCTCTTTAACTCTGTGGCGAGAAAAGCCGCTATAGTGTTTAGTAAGCCCGTACCGCAAACCGACACAGGTAGATGAGGAGAGAATCCTAAGGCCGGCGGGAGAAGCATTGTTAAGGAACTCGGCAAAATGACCCCGTAACTTCGGGAGAAGGGGTGCCCAGGCAACTGGGCCGCAGAGAAAAGGCTCAAGCAACTGTTTAGCAAAAACACAGGTCTATGCGAAACCGTAAGGTAAAGTATATGGGCTGACGCCTGCCCGGTGCTGGAAGGTTAAGAGGAGAGGTTAGAGCAATCGAAGCTTTGAATTGAAGCCCCAGTAAACGGCGGCCGTAACTATAACGGTCCTAAGGTAGCGAAATTCCTTGTCGGGTAAGTTCCGACCCGCACGAAAGGCGTAATGATTTGAGCGCTGTCTCAACAATGCACCCGGTGAAATTGAAGTGCCAGTGAAGATGCTGGTTACCCGCGCCAGGACGGAAAGACCCCATGGAGCTTTACTCCAGCTTGATACTGGGATTCGGTAATGTATGCACAGGATAGGTGGGAGACTGAGAAGATAGTACTTCGGTATTATCAGAGTCGCTGTTGGGATACCACCCTTATGTTATTGGATTTCTAACCTTAGGCCGTAAACCGGTCAAGGGACAATGTCAGGTGGGGAGTTTGACTGGGGCGGTCGCCTCCGAAAGAGTATCGGAGGCGCTCAAAGGTTCCCTCAGGATGGTTGGAAACCATCCAAAGAGTGTAAAGGCATAAGGGAGCCTGACTGCGAGGTTGACGGACCAAGCAGAGTAGAAATACGGACTTAGTGATCCGGTGGTATGAAAGTGGGATTGCCATCGCTCAACGGATAAAAGCTACCCTGGGGATAACAGGCTGATCTCCCCCAAGAGTTCACATCGACGGGGAGGTTTGGCACCTCGATGTCGGCTCATCGCATCCTGGGGCTGAAGTCGGTCCCAAGGGTTGGGCTGTTCGCCCATTAAAGCGGTACGCGAGCTGGGTTCAGAACGTCGTGAGACAGTTCGGTCCCTATCCGGCGCGGGCGTAGGATATTTGAGAGGATCTGTCCTTAGTACGAGAGGACCGGGATGGACTGACCTCTGCTGAACCTGTTGGGAATCAATCCCATCGCAGGGTAGGCAAGTTGGGAATGGATAAACGCTGAAGGCATCTAAGCGTGAAGCCAACCTCAAGATGAGATATCCCATCGTAAGAGTAAGACCCCTTGAAGAGAACGAGGTAGATAGGACTGAGGTGTAAGTGTAGCAATACATTCAGCTGACAGTTACTAATAGGTCGAGGGCTTATCCAATGCGTCTGATTGATTTGTTTTACTGCTAGAGTTAGCAATGTTCTTCGGGACAAAGCGGATTTATCTTGACAGGGTTTATCCTATTCGATATAATCCTTTTCTGACGGATATTTATTTATGCCTCTATAGCTCAGTCGGTAGAGCACGCGGCTGTTAACCGCGGTGTCGTTGGTTCGAGTCCATCTGGAGGCGTTTCACTATTCTCTCACCGAGAAAAGTGTGGCGAAGTAGCCAAGTGGTAAGGCGTGGGTCTGCAACACCCTGATCACCGGTTCAAATCCGGTCTTCGCCTTTCACTCTGCTAAAGAGTTTGGCGCCATGGTCAAGCGGTTAAGACACCACCCTTTCACGGTGGTATCACGAGTTCGAGTCTCGTTGGCGTCATTTATTTATCTCA
>NZ_KE148312.1:10000-379060 GCF_000238055.2 Oribacterium parvum ACB1 | reverse complement strand
GCACTGTATTTTTGCGAAGCTGCTTGGAGAAAAGGGCTATACCGGAAAAGTGATTCAGGACCTTTTAAATCATTCTACCGGAGAAAACGGGATCTATATCGGGGTACAAAACTTAAGCTACTTGAAAAGAGGGGGAAGGATTACTCCTATGGCGGCTGCAATCGGTACCTTGTTACAAATCAAGCCGGTTCTTGCCATCAATGAGGGAGGAAAGCTGGATTCCTACAAGAAGGTAAGAACGGAAAAGCAGGTCAGGGAAGCAATTATCGAGGGCTTACATCAGACACTTGAGCGATTGGGAGACCCGGAGGCGAGGGACTGTCATATTGCGGTTGCTTATACGGATAACAAAGAGCAGGCAGAGAACTTTAGAGAGCAGCTTAAGGCGGAGTTTCCGAATCGTTTTGAAGAGGAAATTGTGGTTCGCCCGCTGTCCCTCCTTATTTCTTGCCATATCGGGGAAAATGGTCTCGGAGCAGCAGTTATTAAAAGACCTAAGGAGCTGAACTAGTCTACCAGGTGCTGTAAAAAAATCAAAATAATTTTCTAAGCAATATAGGTCTGAACTTGGGCACGCTCTCGCTAGCTTCGCCTGACTGAGCAGTAGTCTTGTTGACTACTGCTCACTTTGCTTTGCAAAGCAACTTCCTTCGGAAGTTGGTCTGTTACAGGACAACTTTTCTGATGAAAAGTTTGTCCTTACGTAACGGATACTAAGCGAAAAACTGCGTTTCTCCTGTTTTTCGCAAGTACCGACGGGCTCAGACTACCCCCGCATTCAGACCTATATTGCAAAGAATTCCTTTATTATTTTGATTTTTTACAGCCCCTTCTTTTATTCTTAATGCGTATCGCTCGCAAAGCATTCAATATCCCGTTTTACTTTCCTTTCGTTCTGTCATAAGGTTCTGATTTGAGTTGAAATTTATCCAAAAGACGATTCAGAAGTTCCGACTGACCGGATAGTTCTTCAGATGCAGCCGCTGATTCCTCTGCAGTAGAAGTATTGTTCTGCACTACTGTGGATATCTGCTCCAACCCGTTACTTAACTGCTTAATGCCCTCTGCCTCATCTTCCGAGGTGGAAGAAATGGAAGAAATAATTCTGTTAATTTTTTCGGTTTTCTGCGATACCACGGAAAGAGACTCTGCCGTTTCCGCTGTAATCTTTGCTCCCTTATCAACGGCTTCAATGGTTTCTTCGATGAGACCGGCTGTATTTTGTGCCGCTTTAGCGGACTTCTGTGCAAGGTTTCCGACCTCATCCGCCACAACGGCAAAGCCCTTGCCGGCTACTCCTGCCCTTGCCGCTTCAATTGCTGCATTTAGAGAAAGAATATTGGTCTGGAAAGCGATATCATCAATGGTCTTAATAATTTTACTGATTTCCTGTGATTTTTCGGTAATGTCACGCATAGCTTTTGACATTTCATTCATCTTTTCATTACTGTTCTCCACCGCATTTCCGGTTTCTCCCGAAAGAGTTGATGCATGCTGGGCCATTTCCGCAGTTTCTTCAATCTTAACCGAGATAGCATTCATTGTTGTACTCAGGTTTTCAATAGAGTAAGCCTGTTTGTTTGCTCCGTCAGATAGAGAACGAGCGGAATCGCTAACTTGTTCCGCAGAGGCGTTGACCTGCTGTGAACTGCTATGAATTTCTCTCATAGTCACATTTAGATCATCCAAGATATCATATAAGCCACTAAGGAGAGGAGCGTATTCTCCCTTATATAAATCAGTATTCCAAAATTCAAAAGAGAAGTTGCCTTTTGCAATTTCTCCCAGCTTTCCAAGTAAATCTTTAATGATACTCCGGGTTCTCTCTACCACTCTTGCCATACTTTCTGCAATCTGACCGATTTCATCCTGATAGGAATAGTGTATTTCATGGGAAAAATCTCCTTCCGCAACATAGTCTCCTACCTTTGCAATGCGCTTTAACGGTTTCAAGGAGCTGCGAATATAAAAGAAACTGAATCCAACTAAGAGAAGAATTCCTAAAAGGGAAATAGGAACCGCCAGCATAATCATTTTGGTAATGGCATGAGTAAATTCCTTCTGTGAAACTTCAACCGAGACCCACCAGCTTACTCCTTCCATTTCTATCGGAATCGCATGGAACTGTACCAAATCTCCCTCGTTATTTTTAATGTAGGTGTTAAAACCTGTATTCTTGTCCATAAAGGATTGCAGGGCAGAGGCACTCTTTTCCGGAAGTATTTCACTTAACAGCTTCCCTTGCCTGTCCTTATTCATACTGTACATAAAGCGTCCATTGGAATCAATGACACTACTGAACAGAGTGGCAAAACGCGAATCCTTCTGTTCAATAATTTCAAAAACAGAGAGGCTGATATCGATAATGACTACTCCTTTAAACTCTTCTTTGTAAAAAATAGGAAGTACAACCGATACAACATAGCCTCCCTCTTCACTGTCATCCACATAGGCATTGGTCAGGTTTAACTCACTGGTTTCTTTCGCCTTCAGATAATAATCCTTATTGGCGTACATAGAATAAGGATACACCATGATGGTTCTGTTTTTTGCATCTGCCTTACTCATATAGGGGGCATAGTTCTCAATTCCCTGATAAAAAGCTTCCGGTTCCAAAAACACGCCTATTCCCACATAAGATTCATTCGTAGTCATGGAAGAATAAATGGAATCCAGTAAGGTTGTTTCCGCATTGTAACGGCTGGCGGGAATAACCGCGTCCACTACTCGGGAGCGGAACATGGTTCCGGCCATATTTTGAGGTTCTATGATATTGTGGTTTTCATCTTGAATCGTCCAGGGATTCGCAGGAACGCCTCCCGCCATATCCTTATGGTCATAAATTGAGACTATTCCTTCCCGAATGGTATTTGCCGTGATTTCTGCCTGCGTAACCAAATTGTCTAAGTCCGCAATTCCCAAACGGATTTTGTCATTCATATTTCCTTGCAGTGCACTGTTAACCGCCACTTTTCCCATGGAAATAATAGCAAAGCTCAAACCTACCAGTACAAAGATGCTGAGAAGTCCTATTGCCAGAGACATTCTTGAACTAAGCTTCATTCTTTTCCATAGGGAGGTCGTTCTGGCGTTGCTATCCTTTTTCATTTCGTATCGTCCTCCCCAAAATGCAAATCACGTTCTTATTCATTTTCAAAAAATTTACTTCAGATTTGAATATACTTTGACATATTTTTATCGACGATAATTCACTTCAATATAAGAAAGCCGGCGCCTTTAGACGCCGGTCCGGTAGTAGAGGCTTTTAGCCCCGAGCAAACCACCCGATTGACGGGTGCTTATGATTGTATTTTTCCAAGTACCTCTCCAATGGGGGCATTGATGATTAAATCAGCCCCTACCGTTTTACCTGTCTCCGCTTTGTTAATAAGCACTAGATGCTTTCCCCGAAAGTAATCAATAAAACCTGCTGCAGGATAAACTACAAGAGAGGTACCGCCGATAATCAGCGTATCCGCATGCGCAATAGCCCTAATGGCATCCTGAATCAACGTACCGTCTAAGCTTTCTTCATATAGGACTACATCCGGCTTGATTACACCACCGCAGGAGCATTTTGGAACGCCTTCCGCTTCTTGCATAAACTCTGCAGAGTAAAACTTCCCACAATGCAGGCAGTAGTTTCGATGTATGCTTCCATGAAGCTCATAGACAACCTTACTCCCTGCCTTTTGATGCAAACCGTCAATGTTTTGCGTGACTACCGCCTTTAGCTTTCCCGCTTCTTCCAGCTCGGCAAGCTTCTTATGTGCCGGGTTAGCGGGTGCATCGAGATATAGCATCTTCTCTTTGTAAAACTGATAAAAAATCTCCGGATATTGTAGAAAAAAGCTATGACTGAGAATTCTCTCCGGAGGGTAACTGTATTTTTCATGATAGAGGCCGTCCTCACTCCGAAAGTCAGGAATCCCGCTCTCCGTGGAAACTCCGGCTCCGCCAAAAAATACGATATTTTCGCTTTCATCAATGATTTTCTGTAAAGCGGTAATCTCTTTTTCGTACATGATGTTTAACTCCTTTTAGCTAGCTTTAGCTTTAATTCATAACGAGTATCGCTCGCAAAGCGTGCGGTATCTCGTTGGATTTCCCTTTGAAAGCGGACCTGTTTATTGCAGCATCTATTTTTATACCTAAACAGAAGTCAAATCGGCTTGTGCTCACTCCTGCTTCCTCACATAAACATACTCCTTCTCGGAAGATAAGTCCTCGGAAAAATGGTATCCCATGACGGAGAAATGCTTGATTCCCTCCGGTTCCTCAATACGGTTTTCCGCCATAAAACGAACCATCTCTCCGCGTGCCATCTTGCAATACACGCCTTTTTGCACAAGCTTTCCCTGTGCTTCTTCAAAAAAATTGCAGGTAATGTAGCGGTCCTCAGGACACAAATATTTCTCAATACATTTCGAATATTCCTTTGAGGCGAGATTCACAATGATTCCGCTACTGTCCCTTAGCTCCCTGTACAGTCTGTCTCCCCAGTAGTCATAGAGATTTTTCGTGCCGTCCAGACCGAGCTTCGCCTGCATCTCCAGGCGGTAAGCTGTTACCCCGTCCATTGGCTTTAGAATCCCGTAGAAGCCGGAAAGAATCCGAAGGTGTTCCTGCACATAGCAGAGCATCTCCGTCTCGAAGACGGTCGGAGCCATGTATTGATAGGCAATTCCGTCATAGGAAAGAATCGCCGGTGCGAGTTTTTCTCTTAAATCCATCGACGAAAGGCGCTCTATATTTTGCTCGGCAATCTTGTCATTGCAGGCCCAAAGCGCCTTTAGTTCCGAAAAGGATTTTTCTTTCAGACTCGCCTTGATTTTCTTGGCATCGGAAAGAAAAACGGGCAAATCCCGGTAAGCCGGCCCATTTTCATCATGCTGCATCTTTTTTGCAGGAGAAAGAATGATTCGCATATCAGCTAAGTTCTCCCAGCATCTGTTCAGGATTGTCAGCAGCCTTTACCTTGTCAAAAGCTTTGGCAATCTTTCCCTCTTCATCAATCAAATATGTGGTACGAACCACACCCATATAGGTCTTACCGTAGTTCTTTTTCTCCTGCCATACATCATAGGCCTGAATTGCCACAAGCTCCGGATCGGAAAGAATCGTAAAGGGCAGTCCGTATTTCTCTTCAAACTTCTTATGAGATGCCACGCTGTCCTTACTGATTCCGAGAACCACAGCCCCCTTCTCTATGAACTGCGGATATCTCTCCGCAAAGCCGCAGGCCTGCTTCGTGCAGCCCGGGGTGTTGTCCTTCGGGTAAAAATATAAAATAACCTTCTTTCCTCTGTACTCTGACAGAGAATGCAAGTCTCCATTCTGATCCGGCAATGTAAAATCCGGTGCTTTTGTTCCTACTTCTAACATAGTAATCCTCCTTTACAGTTCTAATTTTATACCCTTATTTCGTAGGTTTTCTATACACTCGAGTAAATATTCCGCATTATGCTCTTTGTAAATTGGGCGTTCTATCCTTTTTTCTTCGAGATTATCATAATTTTCCGCTGTCTTTCCTCTATAATTCTTGTTTCTCCACTCTATAGACACCCTATACCCTCTTTTTTCCATTTCATCCATAACTAAGGAATGATACATAAATAAGTGATAGGGAGAATAGGAAAATACATAATCTACCGTTTTATGCTTCTTATTCCACCCGTTTCCTCTAAGGGCACAGCATTCTCTGTGTTGTCCAAGCAGCTGATTTTTAGGCAAAATACTTATCATTTGTTCATGCCATAATCTCATCTTGTTCTCCTGTTAAGAAAGTGGATTCTTGTAAATATTCATTGGGATATCTCTTTAGTAAAGCGTTAAGATATTGAATCACAGCTTCCTGATTATTTTTCCCTTCCATATATTCCTCTAAAATATCGAATAATCCTTGTTTTTCCGTTTCACTTGCTTCTTTTTTGAAATATCCCCATACATGTAGAATGGCATTATGAAAATCTTTTTTACTCTCTTCTATATCCTTTGCGCTTTGTATTTTTTCCTGTAGATATGCAATATCCACTTCCTTTTCTTTCAAATACTCTCTGATATTGAGATATACCTTATGCGATTTGCTCAGCACATAATATTTATTTTTTGCCCAGAGCTCTTCGCATTCTTTCTTTATATTCTTGTGCTGCACTTTACGCCTTCTTTCCAAATGTTTTGAGCATCTATCTATGAAATTAGATCATAACTGCCCTATCGTCTTCAGGCCTTCACAATCCATTCTAAAAATAAAAATTGCAGCAACGAATCATTCTACTCATTGCTGCAAGAAATGGATGTTCCCTGCGGGAATCGAACCCACAACTAGTGCTTAGGAGGCGCTTGTTATATCCATTTAACTAAGGGAACAATGGAACTCTATTATTTTACCTATCCTGCAGTTTTCTGTCAATGCAGGGCAGGAACTTATCTATTTACCAACACTTCATTATAGTCTTAATAGGTCCATTTAAACTGTTTACTTCTTCGAAAAACAAAGGCAAAAATTTCTTTTCCTACAAAGAAATATACTGCACATAGAATCAGTAACATGAAAAAATCTTTAACACCTGCTGTTTTACGAATCCAGAGAGCATAAAAATGGGAACCTGCCGATAGCGGATTGGTATAGTTCAGATATCCCGGTAAAGAAAGGATACTGCCGGAAAGAAATAAAAACAGATAGCCTACAATGCTGACAAAAGAGGCCATTTTCGTAAAAATGAGGGTTAAGGCAGACAGTATATAGGATATCCCCATACAGCCAAAGCACACCAAGATAACAATATAAAAATATTCAAATCGAAAGCTAAGCTTTATAAACAAAGAGGCTATTCCTATGCAAATACAAGCTTTAACACTATTTAGCAAAAACCAAACCAAGGTTTTTACGCTAATAATTTGCATAATGGAATAGGGTTTAATCATCAGGTTTTGCAAAGTTCCCATCTGCTTTTCCGTGGATATACATAAAGACGCTTCCGATAAAACACCATTTACCAAAATCCATAAAACATAAGCAAAGAGCTTTTCCTCTTGTTCCCCCTCCGTATGCATAACTATTACGAGTAACAAAATATCTGTTAATATGCCCACGATATAATCCGGATAATAGCTGGCCGCCTCTATCAGACTTTTTTTGAATTCAGCCTTAATCATTTTCATGGAAAACCTCCAGCAATATTTCTTCCAAGTCTCTTTCCTTTTTTCTTATTTCCAGAATTTCATATTTTTTATAATAGCTTTGATATATATCCTGAAAGCTTCCCCGAACCGTGTCACATTCCGGCACATTATCCTTTATAAAGGAAACCATATATAAATCCTTGTCTTCGTAATCCGTTTTATCGAATTCATGTACGACTCCATCCTTTAAAATCAGTATCCTACTTTGAAGCTTTTGTACCACATCCATTTGATGAGACGTGAGTAATACTGCAATTTTCTCTGTTTTTATAATGGTATTCAATATCTGAATAACGGATAACTTACTCTGTATATCCAGCCCCAAAGTAGGCTCATCTAGGAGTAAGAGCTTCGGAGAGGACATTAGGGCAATCAATAAAGCCAGCTTTTGTCGCATTCCTCGAGAATAAGTCCCTACAGCTTCATGGATTGCTTCTTCCAATTCGAATAGAGAAATATACGTTTTGATTTTCTCGTTCCCGGAATCAATGTTCAGAAGTCCGGAAAAGTACTCAATATTTTGCCATCCGGTAAGATAATCATAAACATTCACACTGGATTCCAGCAAAGCATTTACCTCGGAAAAATACTCCTTATTTTTATACGTAAAAATGTCTCGTCCATCCAAGAGTATAGAGCCTGCATCTGCCTGTATCATTCGCAGAATACAGTTAATTACGGTAGTCTTTCCGGCTCCATTATTCCCCAGCAAACAGACGATTTCTCCTTCCTTTATGGAAAAATTCAGATTTTTCAAAACTTCTTTTGCTTTAAAGCTCTTCTTCAAGCCTTTGATTTCCAGCATTTACCATCTCCTTGATCGGGGGAATATCATTGGCATAAAATTGAGCCTTTTCACAATGAAATCCCGATATTTGATTCCTATATTCACATCCACCGTAACAGATAGGAAATACCTTTAAACCCAAATTAATTAATTCATCTAATCAATGTTCACTTGGCTTATTTCCCATGCCCGGAAAGAGATTTTTTTGAGGTTGTTATACACTATAATAGCAAAATCAGGCAGAAATGAAATTTCAAACTGCCTGATTTTTGGGATTTATTTTTGCTAGGTAGAATTTACTTCTGCACTGGAATTTACTTTTTCAATTTAGCCTTATCTATTTGCCTCTGTAGGAACTTCGCTATCTCCCCCATGAAAGCTGTTGTATCTACCGTTGGAGCTGGGAAATTAGCCTCCTTACCTTCTTTCTCTCCAGTCCTTTTTCACCTGCTCCCAGATGGCAAAGGCCTTCCGAATTCGTTCTCCGCCATGACGATACTCAAAAACATCTTCCAGTTCCTCATCAGAATAGGCGGAAAGGTCATGGGAATAGCTCCACATACGCTCATAATGTTCCCTTCTATACATGGATTTTCCCCATTCACTGCGGTCTGTCCACAGGGTGCCCAAGAGAAAGATTCCGCTAAACAGAAGACAAACGGCAAGTCTGCCCTGTGCTGTTCTTGCTTTCTGTCCCAAACTTGCTCGGTTCTCATTTTTCCATAAGAACAAGAGCAAAAATGCTCCCAGCAAAGCACTTTGGTATTGCAGAGCATAACGACTTTGAAAAGCATAGCTTTCCTTTAAAAACATATAGCGAGTGAGGAAAACCAGAGCATGACTGGCTAAGCCGTGGAGAAGCAGTAGTCCCGGCAATAAACCAAAGTAGAAAGACTCTCCGCCTTTTTCTGCTGCCATAGGGTTTTTTTCTATCGGATTTACAGCTTCTTTTTGCCCCTGATTTAAGGAAGGCGCTCCGTCATTCTTCTTTGAAAATACTTTTCCTCCTCCATTTCCGGAAGATGCAAAAAACTTCCAAAGATACAACAGGGTCATAAAAATATAAAAGAAAAGCACAAATGCGCCAATCAAAACGATTCCTTTTCCCTGTATCACTCCGTCTCGTAGAAGCTTCTCCAGATTTTCCCCGGAAACCAGCATAGAGGAAAAGCCGTAAAAGATAAATTTCACCACAAAAAGCAGATGATTTTGCAGTACTTCCCTTAGGGAAATGCTTTCCGCCCCGGCATATTCATACACCGCATAGTGATTGCTGAGAAGATACAGAAAGAGGCAAAGTCCATTGGAAATAAGGAGAAGAATCGTCCCCTTCATATCCCAGAGCTTCTTCCCCAAAGCCAGGAAGAAGAACAGGGCAAAGCAGGAAAGGAATACCGCCAAGCAATATGGCCCTGCCACCAGTAAAATAAATGGCGGATAAATCGATAGAACAAGCAAGGAGCTTTTCTTGCTGAAGGCCTGATCCAAAGCATAGAAATAGTCATAAAATGCTGAAAAGGCCAGAAAATGAATATAACCCGAGCCGTTTAAAAGCATTTCCCACTTATTTAAGCTGTAAAAAAGAAGTAAAAACAGAAGCTGCTGTGAAAAGGACAGCTGCTTTTTTCTCATAAAAAGCAGCAAGGGTTTACTGGCTAAGAATAGTCCCAGTACCCCAAGTGCCCGGTCAAAAATCAGGGTATAACCAAAAGAATGACGGTTTATTTCCCTAAAGAAATAGGTCAAGGGAATTCTGGTTAAAATATCCTTTTGCAGTAAATCCCCAAGCTGAAAGGGCTTTCCCAAATAGGAATTTACCAGCCGAATATAGTCAGAATATAATACATCTGTAGTGCTTAGAAGAACATAAAAGAGAATGGCAAGCGCCATGAGGAAAGAAAGGAGCAATAAAGCAACAGGGAGCTTCCCTTCTTTCCCCTTGGAAAGCAGATGCTTGCCCAAAGCCGATACCCCAAAACCTTGCCCTAAGGGAACCCGCTCTCCGGAAGCTTCTTCGCCGGAAGTCGGTGCAGTAGAAACTTCTGACCCGGCCACCGGTATATTTCTGTTTTTTCCCTCATGCCCTGCCATACTCTCCCTTCCTTTCTCAGCAAAATTATGTCCTTTTATTTTATAGTAGTTTGAAGCAAATTCATTTTTTAGATGCGGTTTTCCAACCAAGTCCTGCTATCAGCGAAAACTGCTCTAATTTTTCTGCTTTCGAAGCATAGAAGCAAATCTATTTTTCACTTCTACATTTCAAAAATCAGATTTATTCTTTCTCCGATCCGGAGAATCTTCTAACATCAGAGGTTTGGAAATACCTCCTGGGTAATATCCTTATAGCCTCTTTCCTCCGGCACTTCCTTTAAAACAATACTGTTAGAGGAATTTGCTTCCGACGGAAGCTCCCTAAAATCCTTGAAGAAATGAATCTTCGTACCGTGTCCGCTGAAATCCTCATCAAAGACCTGAAAGAAGGTATCTCCGTAAAACTTACTCATCTTATAGCTGTTTTCCAGAATATAGACCTGCTTACCCAAAACATAGTCTCGTCCGTACTTTTCTATGGTCTGCTCTGCCAAGGAATTCATCCTATCCTGATCCTCCCAGAAATAGATTTGTGGAAAATAAGAACGATAATAGCGCTCCACCGGAAGGCGCAGGCAAATAAAGGCCAAGCAGAAAATCGTACCGAGCGGCAGCCTGCTCACGCCCAGCAAATACGAAAAATAGAGAAGAGAGGCAGCAAAACTCACATAAACCCAGCGCATTTCCACGCGAATCGTCACGGAAGAAGAACCGATACACATCGCGATAAACAGTAAGAATAAAATATTGTTTCCGATAAAGTTGCGAAGACGGGAGAGCTTTTCACGCTTTTGGTCTTTTCTTAAGTTATTAACCGAGTCACTTACCGAATTGTTTACTAAATCTTTTGTAGCCTTCTTTCCTATACTGTTTTCTATACTGTTTTCTATACTGTTTTCTATGCTGCTTCCACTGCCGCTTTCGATACTGCTTCCTGCATTTCTTCCTGCACTTTTATCCGTCTTAAAAATGCGGACGAACGCAAAAATCAGGCAGAAGAGCACTGTGAAAGCCAGAACGGCAATTGATGCGTAGACCAGTTTCCGCATATCCGGGCTAACCTTCTCCCAAGGGATTCCATTTAAATGCTCCGGCCCCTTCTGAAAGCCGAAGATGTAATAAACCTCTGTAAAGGCATTCTGCAGGGCTTCTTCAAGTTTAAAGCTTTCCGTAACTTCCGTTCCGCCCGTCCCCTTAGGAATGAAAGAACCAATGGCAAACTTGCGGATAGCATAAAAAAGAAAAGCTTGAGCAAGAGGGAGGATTTTTCCTCCTGTCAAAATCTTCGCTTCCCCTGCTCTCCCCCTAAAAAAGAGCGGAACATAGAAAAGAGGAAGCAAAGCTATATAACGTTCATGTGTAAAAACAAGTAAAAAGAAGAAAATATGAGAAAAGACAAGGTTTCGCAGAAAATGCTTTTCTTCATTTAATTGCAAATAAAGAAAATAAAGGGTAATCAATGAAAATCCCAGTGCCAAAGTCTCCAGTATTCCAAGTGCCTGTGCAATCTGATAATAAGCAAAGTGGGCAGACAGAAAAATAAGGCTTAAAGAAAGAGAGACAATTTTCTTTCCCTTTGAAACCACCCAGGAGAAATAGCAAAGGAAACAAGCCAAAAGGCCATTTAATACCACATTGAAATACCAGTAGCGGTTGGGATCGTTCCCCACAAAGACCATTTCGATATAGCTAAGAGCCCAGTAAACCGGACGGAATCGCACCGCCTCTCCTATCGGAAAGCTGAAGGTCAAGAAATCCTGCTCCCGAAAGAAAGAAAAGAGATACAGGTCATCCATATATAAGGCTTTAATATGGATATGCCTGTTTACATAAAAGGCAAAAAGCATTAACAGGCAAAAGCTGCACAGGAAGAAAAGCAATCTGAATATGTTTCCCTGTCTTTTCTGTCTTTTCTCTCTTTTCTCCTCCACTTGCAAACTATTTTTTTTCTCTACATAATCTTCATCCTGCAAGCTTTGCTTCTTCACGCTATCTTGACTCTTTAAGCGGTCTTCTGCCTGCAAACTGTTTTGTTCTCTCACACTACTCATTTCGCCCTCATGCGCTTCCATTATTTTGTATCTAATTCCCGTTCTATCCAAGTCCACACCCTCTTCGCATTCTCCTCTTCGTCTTTCGTAAGCGTAGGATATGGCTCTTCTCTCCACGCATATTCTAAGCGAGACTGATTCACTTTCACAAGAAGGTATTTCGGAAAACTATCTTGCGTTTTCGTTAAATTCTTGAAATCTTTCTCTCCTCCCTCTTGTCTTCCTAAAAGCCATGCTAAGTCAAAGTCATCCACGCTCATCATTGCAGAAGGCTCTGTGGAAAATTCCGGCTCTATCAGGATTCCGAGCTCTGCCATCTGCCCGAGCATTTTCTTTATTCTCTTTTCTCTTTGTTCTTCTAAAAAGGGTTTCTCTATGTAAATGTAATCCGTTTTTGCCCATTTTAAAAACCACGCAAAGTAAAGCGGATCATTATGGAGGCCCGGGCTTCCTCCGGATCCCTCCACATCGGTAATACTTTCCACAATGCAGGGAATCTGATAGCATTCCGGTGTTTCTGCAACAGCGAGAACATGATTGTTCGGATTCTCTGCCATTTTTAGAAAAAGAGGAAGACTTCCCCGTTTTGCCTGCTTATCCTTTTCCACAGCAAAATGGTCGTAATAGCCCTTATTCACAAAATCAATCGGTGTAAAACCGACCGCTCCCGCCCAAGAGGTTACAAGTGTAATCAATATTGAAGCGAGATAGGTTAATGGGAAAAGCCCCTTTATCCACTTATTTGTCCTTAAAAAACCCTGCTTTTCACTCCATAAAGGAGAAGAAGCCGCAAGTAAAAGCGCAAGACACTCCCACAAAATATAGTAATTTCCGTCAATCTGCCAAAGCATAGAAAAGCTTAAGAGAGAGAAAAAACTGATTAAGAGAAAAACAATCCGTAAATATGAGTAATTCCCTCCTTCATCTTCCAATCCCTCGATACCTTTCATTGCATATTTTTTCCCCTTTGGGAAGATGACACAAACGGCATTCTTAAATGCCAAAAAAAGAACTGCCGGAAATACTACTCCGCTCCATGCAATGCTGACATGTTCCATATCCTCACCCACAGGATAAAAAAGGAAAAAAAAGACTCTCTTCACAACAGAAAGAACAACCTCAAAAACAGGTTTTTCTCCGCTATAATCCACATGAGCATCCAGATTAAAGGGCCACTTTACGGAAAAGCCCATTGCCTTAAAGATTCCCGTAAAAGTAGTAGAAAAGGGTAAACCGGTAATCAGGAAGGTACGAAGTGTAACCAGGGACGTAAAAAAAAGCGAAACCAGTAACAGGACAGTAGATCCCTCCTGTCGAGTTCCTAAAATACAAATTTGCCTGATTCTCTTTTCCTTTTTGGGATGTCTTACTTCTTTGTCACTTACTTCTTTAACTCTTACTTCTTTAACTCTTACTTCTTCAGTTCTCTCCCCTTCCGAAGTCATTTCCTTAAAGAAAAACTCCCTGATTGTTCCCTTAAGAAGGCTGTCTAGAAATAGTCCGACTAAAATCAGAGTACTAAAGACTACTGCTGTCGGCTTAAAGCTATAACTGAAAATCAGCATGGAAACGCTGTTTTTTCGTTCTCCCTTCGCATAAAAATATAGACTTAAGACTTGCAAAAGCAAGGTAATATTATCCGTTTTTGCAGTAATCGACATATTTCCGATTGAGGAAAAAAAGAAAAACAAAAGAAGTATCGGCATCCCGCTTTTGAGATGAATTCTTCTTGATAGTAAAAACAAAACCAAAGCAATCGCCAGATAAGTCCAGATCTGAAAAGCCAGAAGAAAACCATATCCCGGTAAAACAGTGAGAGGCGCGGTAAGAAGCTCCAGTCCCTTCGGATAGCTGTATACGGCATTGAGTAAACCGTGCGAACTGAAAAATCCTTTCAGGAATGAATGGATTCCTTCACTCAATGATTGCCCTCCGGTAAATACAGCATCCGGAAAAGAAAAAAGAGTATATTCCCCCCTTAGACCATAGCGAAGCGAGTCATAGTCCAAGGCAATATTGCTGCGATTCATCTGGATAAAAAGAAATGGAAGGATGAGAAAAGCCTCTACCTTATAGGGTAATGAAGCAAGCAGTTTCTTCATTTTCTTTGGAAAATAGCTTAGCTTTCCGGAAAGAAGAAAACCAAAAAACGATGCCAATAAAGAAAAATATAAGAGCGAAATCCCCAAAGGAAGAAGAAAACGATGTAGGTATGCAGAAAGAAGCAAGGGAAAAAAAAGGCAAAGCAGATAGTTCTTTTTGCTTGTAAAGATTCGCTTACGAAAAAACAAAACAGCAAAAATATAGAGAGAAAGCACTCCTACTTCGCCTAGGGCAAGCAGACTTTTCTTTTTCATAAGCCTTTCCGCATTTCCGCTATTGAAAAAAAAGAAAAAAGCCCAAAGAAGAGAACAGCAAAATAAGAAGAGAAAAATAAATTTTTCTCTTCTTGCGCTCTTTTCGCCGCTAGCTCTAGTAAGTCTTCCTTCCATACTGCCATTCCTCGCTAGGTTAGTTCGCTAGTTTTTATTCTAATGAGCACCATCCGGAAAAACACAAGACAGCTCATTTTATTTCAAAACAAAGCCGTATTTTACAGGATCTTCCTCATCAATCACAAAGTGATTAAATCCGGTAATATAAGCTGAACCCGTAATCTGCGGAATCACGGCATCATAGTCTCCCACCTTGGTCGTACCAAGAATCTCTCCCTCAAAAATAGTGCCGAGGATGGACTCATAATAGAACTTCTCTCCGACCTTCAGTTCTCCCTTAGCAAATAAGGTTGCCATCTTTGCGCAGGTTCCGGTTCCGCAGGGAGAACGGTCTACCTGTCCCTGTCCGAAAACCACGCAGTTCTTTAAAGTTGCATCTTTGGTTTCTGTCTCTGACCACCACTCCACCAAGTCCACGCTGTGAATATGAGAAAGCGTAGGATGCTGTACAGGAATTTCCTTATTGATAATGTCTCTGAGCTGAATCCCCAGTTCCTGTAACTCCGCCGCATTTTCCGGCTTAATCTCAAGTCCTACCTGATCCGCCTTAACAATCGCAAAGAAAGATCCGCCAAAGGAAATGTCAAACTTAATCTTTCCATGTCCCGGAAGCTCTACCTCTTGATCCTTTTTATAGAGGAAAGCGGGAACATTTTGGAAGCTAACTTTCTTTGCTTTTCCATTTTCAACCTGCACATGACCAAGAATGATTCCTGCAGGTGCCTCCTGAACAATCTTTGTAACCGGCTCTGTAACCTCCACCATGCCGGTCTCTACCGCAACGGTCATCGCACCGATAGTACCATGCCCGCAC
Source organism: Oribacterium parvum ACB1 (assembly GCF_000238055.2). Classification (GTDB taxonomy): domain Bacteria; phylum Bacillota; class Clostridia; order Lachnospirales; family Lachnospiraceae; genus Oribacterium; species Oribacterium parvum. Next base: position 363,637 of record NZ_KE148312.1, on the reverse strand, counting down.
ATATTGAGGTATCCGCCACCGTCCATAAAAATGATACCATAATCCGCCTCATCTGCAGTAGGCTGCGTCATGATAGAACCAAACATATCGTTATGGCCTCTTGGCTCAAGCATAATTGCAGTTCTCAAGTAATCCAAGTTCTTCTCTAACCACTCTTTTTTCTCCGGCATCGACTTTCCCGGAATCTTAGGGATTCCCCCTACTACCACTCTGGTTGATTCACCTGCTGTATGAGAATCTACAGCATGAATGCTCTTGATAAATTTCATTTTTAGCCTCTTCTTTCACAGTAAAAAGACAAAGACGATATCGCCCTCTGTCTTTTTCACACAATATTAACTCACAGCCTCTTATTTTACTGCACAATGCTTTATTTCGCTATGGTATTTCTTCTTTTCTCTAAAAAACTTATTGTTTTTTATCTATTTTCTGTTTTGTTTAATAATTCCATGATCTATCATCTCTTGATAGTTTAGTTCTTTTATTCTTTTATTCTCTTATCCTTTTATTCTCTTATCCTCTATGTCATTCTATATCTCTATGTTTGCTCCTCCCTTTTTCTTCCTTGTACAGAGAATAAAACATAGAAATCGCAGTATAAAACATCACACAAATTACAATGATTTTCAAAGCATGCGAAGGTAACGACCCACTGATTAAGAGGTAAACTCGAAAAGCCAGAATAACTGCAATCGTACCGAAGATATTTCCGCCGAGTGCCAGCTTCCGATTGTAGCTGTTCTGCTTGATAAAACGAATAGAAGCCACCGGCATAAGATAGGCACAGGCTCCCATCATAATCGGAAAGGCAACGGAAACATTGATTCCCAAAAGACAGACAAGCGCAAGACAAGGTGCATACAATCCGACTCCGGCAGTCATTACTGCACCAAGAAAAAAGTTACCTGTAACCGCAATAACGAGCTTGATCCCATGCAGACCGATTGCTGTTCCGTCCACCGGCACCAGATTCGTCACCTGCGCTATAATAACAAATGCAATTAAAGTCATGGCCACGCCCATAACCAGCTGGATTTTTTCCTTCGACAATCTGGAAATGAAACCTGCACCAACCCATGCCCCGACCATAGCCGACACAATCATACTCACTAAGGTAAGCGGTTCCACCCTGACCCCATGAATAAACAAAAAGGCCTCCGCAATAACCGGTATGGTACAAGCTACATTTAAAGTTCCCGGAATCAAGCGGTCATCCGTTTGTTTTAAGCCTTTATAAAGGGAAGCTCCCGGTGCAAAATTCCCAATCCCGAAGACATCAAAAAAATTGATAACAAAAGAAATCAGACTGCCCAGAAAAAAACTTGTTTCTTTTTCCATATTCTCTCTGTTTTTCCGTAGATCACCCACAAAAAAGAAAAGGAAAACGAACCCCAAAACTGCCAAAATAAAAAGTAAAACCACGGTAACACTTGCATGAACGTCCATAGCGCTACTCCTTCCGATATATTTTTTTCACGTTCTCCAGTCTTGCACTCATATTTTCCAGTAAACAGTCCAGCACCACAATCGCTGTCATCGCCTCTACCACTACCGTAGCACGTTCTACCACGGTCGGATCATGTCGTCCCTTTATTTTTATAGAAATCGGCTCTCCGCTTTCCTTTACTGTATTTTGCACTTTGCTGATGGAAGGAGTCGGTTTAAAGCTCGCTCTGATAAGAATCTCGGATCCATCGCTCATTCCTCCCAGGATTCCTCCGCTATGATTTGATTTCTTTTTCAGCCGTATTAAATTATTTTCTAAAAAATAATCTTCTTCTGTGCCCCCTCTTTCCGAGTCATCCGATTCATCTGATTCGCCCGCTTCCTCTGTAGAAATATACCCCCTTCTACTTTCCGGAAAAGCTTCAACCGTAAAAAACGAATCATTATTTTCGGAACCCAAGACCTTCGAAGCAGCCACTCCGTCTCCGATTTCGACCGCTTTTACCGCTCCGATAGACATTATCCCCTCTGCAATGCGGGCATCCAGCTTATCAAAAACCGGCTCTCCGACACCGGGGAAAAGTCCATTCACTCTGCATTCCACAACACCTCCTGCAGAATCGCCCTCTTCTCTTAGCTTAAGAATGCGTGCATCCGCTTCTGCTCGGCCTTCCGAAGTGGAAAGAGAGATTCCCGCAAGCTCCATTACCTTGGCATCCACTTCGACTTGAAGCTCCTGCAATACTTTCTTCGCAATCGCTCCGGCAGCCACTCTCGCAAGCGTTTCTCTCCCGGAAGAACGTCCGCCTCCACGGTAGTCTCGAAACCCGTATTTACTGAAAAAGCCATAGTCTGCATGTCCCGGCCTGAAGGATTCGGCAATATCTCCATAGTCCTTCGAACGCTGATCCTCATTTCGAACCATTAACGCAATCGGAGTTCCCGTAGTCAGTCCCTGAAAGACACCGGAGAGAATCTCTACCTGATCCCCCTCTTTTCTTTGGGTCATTTTCAAGTTCTTTCCCGGTCTTCTTCGCTCCAGATAAGGCTGAATATCCGCTTCAGAAAGCGAAAGTCCTGCCGGGCAACCGTCCACAACGACCCCCAGAGCCTTTCCATGCGACTCTCCAAAGCTACTAATACGGAAAATCTTTCCAAAAATACTTCCGCCCATACCTCTCCTTACATAGTAACTTTAAGCTTCAAGCAAACTCTTACACAGTAACTTTATCTTTGAAGAGCCACCTTGCAAAGCACATTTAACCTTGGAGCTTTACCATGCATATGCTGTTCGGCTCATCAATTTCCAGTTCTCTCGCACACATAGACAGAAGCCCGTGCTCATAGTCAATATTCAAGAACGTAATCGTACCGCTTTCGTTATTTGCAACGGCGATATGCTTTTCATCCGGGAAAATGCAGAAATCCTTCGGATATTCTCCCCCAATCGGCAAGCTCCCCTTCATGGTCAGAAGCCCCGTCTTAATATCTCTATCATAAATGGAAATGGTATTAATCCCCGCATTCGATACAAAAAGATGAGACGCATCCTTATCCGGAGAGAAACGCATCTGACAAGCCGCAATTAAAGGGTCCTGATCCTTTTCCTTATAGGTGGGAATAGTCTGAATCTTCTCCAGAGTAACCTCGTCTCCCCCCTCTTCTTCATGAAAAGCGTAAACATCGATTACATTTTTCAACTCATAGAGAAGATACAAGTATTTTCTATCAGGACAGAAGCGGAAATGTCTCGGACCGGATTGCAGTTCACAGCGAAGTGTATCAATCTGGCGCATCTTTCCGTCTGCCTTGTCAAAACGAAAGATTTTAACCTGATCAATTCCCAAATCCGCAATTAAAATATATTTCTGGTCATCCGTCATTCTGGCACAGGAAACATGGGGACGGAAGGTTCTTTCGGCAACGGATCCGACACCTTGATCATATACACCGTCAATGATATTTCCCACAGAACCGTCCGGATTCAAAGCCAGTAATGTGGCTTTTCCATCATGATAGCCGGAGACCGTAAGATACTGTCCACTCTTATCCACAGCCAAATGACAGCCTCTCATGCCTCGAATATTTCTCGTATTTAACTTGCTTAAGCCTCCATTATCCAGAATCCGGAAAGCAACTACACCCTCATCCGCAATGGAATAAAGTGTTTTCTGATCTCTCGAAACTGCAACGTAAGAAGAATTGTTCACTTCTATTTCTGTTCTCTTCGTGAATTTCCCTTTTTCTATATCCACATCGCAGATAGTAATCCCTTTTGCAGAACCGGTGTAGGAATAAGAACCGATATAAGCCACATATTTTGAGCGCATTATCTTTCCCCCTTTAACACTGCGTAAAAGTTTTTTATTTCTTTTATTCTAACAAAATTTACTTTCCGGGAATAGCTTTATTTTGAAGTGGAAGAACTCTTCTATATTTTTTTTCGGAAAAATTTTTCTAAAAGATAATTATAATCACCTTACGATGCCTTCAAAATCTTCCAGCGATTATTGTACTTGGCCTCATTTTCCTCTCCGAGGTAAGTATAGACCTCTCCCTTTTCCAACAATTTTTCCATATCCGGGAAAACAGCCTTATTTTCCGTATAACTCTTATCCAAAAGTGCAAGCGCTCCTGTATTCGGGGTCGGATAGGTAATATATTCAAAGTTTTTCGCGGCAATATCCGGCCTGCAAAGGAAGTTCATCCATTTTTCGGCATTTTCCTTATGCTTTGCATTGTAGGGAATCACCCAACCGTCAAACCAGACATTCGTGCCTTCCTCGGGGATTGCGTAGTCAATTTCCACATCCGTGCCTTCCAGCTCATCCTGTACATAAAGGATTTCTCCGGAGTAAATGACACCGACCGCAGCCTCTTCTCCAATCATTTTGTCTCTCACCTGATCCACTACATAGGCCTGAACCAAAGGCTTCTGCTTGATAAGGTCCTGCAAAGCTTCATCCAGCTCCGCATCGCTCACGGTATTCATGGAATGCCCTTCCATCTTTAATGCCACCATAAAGGCATCTCGCACGGAGTCCTGCATAAGAATTTCTCCCTTGAGCTTAGGATTCCATAGGTCTGCCCATTTGGTCGGATAGGGCACGCCGAGTTCATCCAGCATTCTCTTATTATAAAGAATTCCTACCGTTCCCGTGGTATACGGTACAACATATTTATTCCCGGGGTCGAACTGCTCGCACATTTCCATATACTGTTTTCCGATTTCTTTGATATTCGGGACATTGTTAAAATCAACCTCCTGCAGGAGATGATTTTGCATCATTTTCTCAATCATATAGTCGGAAGGGCAAACCACATCGTAAACAACCCCTCCGGCCTGAATAACCGGATACATTTCTTCGTTTGTCTCAAAAGTATCGTAAATCACCTTGATTCCCGTTTCCTCTTCGAAGAGCTTCGGTACCTCAGGATCGATATATTCTCCCGCATTGTAGACCGTAACGACATTGTCCCCCTGCACATCCGCCTGATTCCCCTGCTCCGCAGTATTCGTCTCACCCTTACCGCAAGCTACGAAAAAGGTGAAAGTAAGACAAAGGAAGAGCACCGAAAGAACTGCGATCTTACGAGAGCATCCGCCGGTACGAAAATTTCTTTTACTATTATTTCCTTTTTTTAACATAATCTTTTCCTACTCTTAGTATTGAAAATTTCAAACGTTATAACAATATATCAACTTTTTTACAAGTCGCACTCTTTTTTAGGATTGCTCTATTTTAAACCTGCTCTTTATCTGTATATTTCACGAAAAGACCATCGCGAGGCTCCCGTTATTTGTTCCATGCTAACTAACGAGTGCGAAGCGTGTTTGAGCGTAGCGAGTTCGCTAGGAGCACGAGTGAATAAGTGCATGGAACAAATAGGGAACGCAGTGGGTCTTGAGGGAAATATACAGCGAAAAGAGCTCGATAAAAGAGTGCTTTAAAACACCTTTTGAAGAGATGTGCGAAGGTGATTCGGCAAATATTCGCTTTATGCAGTCTTCTCCTTCTTCCGCTCAAAAAATCCCGGTGCAAAGTTCGCACAAAGTAAAACCACAAAAACCGTCACAAAAATGAGGGTGGAGAGGGCATACATCGTCGGCTTGATTCCCTTTCTTGCCTCGGAATAGACCAGTGTAGAAATGGTATCGATGCCCGCGCCTCTGGTAAAGTGCGTGATGATAAAGTCATCGAGGCTCATGGTAAAGGCCAGTAAAAATCCTGATAAAACCCCCGGCATAATATCCGGAAGCACTACCTTAAAGAAGGCGTAAAGCGGAGTCGCCCCAAGGTCAAGTGCCGCCTCATAGCTTACCTGTGAGCTCTGCCGAATCTTCGGAAGCACGGAAAGAAGAACATAAGGCAGATTAAAGGTAATATGGGAAATGAGTATGGTGTTAAAGCCCAAGCTAAAACGAAAGGCAATAAACATCAGCATCAAAGAAATACCGGTCACAATGTCGGCATTCAGCATCGGGACATTACTTACCCCGATAATCAGATTTCTCGGCAGCTTCTTCATTTTTCGAATTGCAATCGCCGCCATGGTACCCAGTACAGTCGCGATAAAGGCCGACAAAAATGCAATAATCAATGTATTCTTTAAGGCCTGCAAAATTGCCTCGTCCTGAAACATCTCCGCATACCACTGAAGACTGAAGCCGGAAAAATGAGCTCTGCTTCGTCCCGCATTAAAGGAAAGCGCGGTCAGCATGAATATAGGTGCATAGAGAAAGAGCACCACCAAGCCTAAATAACCGTTTTCCAAATATTTTTTTCCTCTTTTTTCCATTAAAACATCGCCCCCTCTCCGTTGTCATAGCGGGAAAGGACCGCCATGGAAAGAATGATAAAGAGCATCAGAATCATGGAAAGGCCGGAGCCCACATTCCAATTGGAATTTGTCGTAAACTCCTGCTCGATAACATTTCCGATTAGGTAAATCTTTCCACCTCCAAGGATATTCGAAATGGCAAAGGTAGTGAGTGCCGGAACAAAAACCATGGTCACCCCCGAGACAATGCCCGGAACGGAAAGCGGTAATATCACCTTCCAAAGGGTTGTGAAGAAGCTCGCCCCAAGGTCATAGGCCGCATCAATGGTATTGTCATCAATTTTACTTAGCGTGTTGTAAATCGGTAAAATCATAAAGGGCAGGAAGTCATAAACCATGCCGAGAATAATGGCATAGGGAGTATTGATGAGGTTCTGTCTTGGTAAATGCAAAGAAAGCAAAATCTCGTTCAGCACCCCTTTTCGCTCCAAGAGAGTCTGCCACGCAAGAATCCGAAGCAGCGAATTCATCCACATGGGAAGAATAAAAATAAACGCCACAAAAGAGCCTTTCCCGATTTTCTTATTGCGAAGAATTAAAGCAAGCGGAAAGGCAAAAACAAAGCAGAGCACCGTACTTGCTAAAGAAAGAAGCAGTGCCAAAACTAGGGGCTTGTAATTTTCCCACAGTAAAATCTGCCCTACATTTTCCAGCGTAAAGGCACCCGCCTTCGTCGTAAAGGCATAGTAAATCACGAGTGCCAGCGGAATGACAATAAAACCACACATCCAAACTAAGTAGGGTGTGGCCAGTAAGGTATTCTCTTTATTCTTCAATGCCGATAGCCTCCTCGTCCTCAGACTCGGGCTTATTCATTATCTGAATATTGGAAGGTCTGACATAGAGTCCCACCTTCTTTCCCGGCTCATGCATCTCCGTGGAGTGCACCAACCACTCGAAGCCATCCTCGGTGGTGCATTCCATCTCATAGATTTCTCCCTTGAAAATGATGTGCGTCATTGTTCCTTTAAGAATTGCACGATCATCTCCGTCTTCCAAAATTTCCACGTCCTCCGGTCGGATAACCACATCGACAGGTTTGTTTCGGCCAAAGCCCTCGTCAATACAAGGGAAGTTTGCACCAAAAATTTGTACCAGTCTATCTTCTAACATAATGCCCGGTACGATATTGGAATCGCCGATAAAATCCGCCACAAAGGCATTTTCCGGCTCATTATAAATCTGCTCGGGGGAGCCCGCCTGCTGGATATAACCCTGATTCATTACCACCACATAATCGGACATGGTCAGTGCCTCTTCCTGATCATGGGTAACATAGATAAAGGTAATTCCCAATTCATTTTTTAAGCGAATCAGTTCGTATTGCATCTCCTGCCGAAGCTTTAAGTCCAAAGCCCCCAAGGGTTCGTCCAAAAGTAAGACTCTGGGCTCATTCACGATCGCTCTTGCTATAGCGATTCTTTGCTGCTGCCCGCCGGAAAGCGAAGTCACGGAACGCTTCTCATAGCCTTGTAAGTTCACAAGCTTCAAGGCATATTGAATCTTATCCCGAATATAAGCCTCCGACTTATTGCGTATCCTCAGTCCAAAGGCAATATTTTCCGCAATATTCATATGAGGAAATAGAGCATATTTTTGAAATACCGTATTTAACTGCCGTTTGTTTGCCGGCAAATTGGTGATGTCCTTCCCCTCAAAAAATACCTGTCCTTTATCCGGATGCACAAAGCCTCCAATAATACGAAGTGTGGTCGTCTTGCCACAACCCGAAGGCCCGAGCAAAGTTACGAAACTGTTCTCTCTTATGGAAAGATTCAGATCATCCAAAATCAGCTCTCCATCAAAAGATTTGGTAATTCCCCTTAAATCAATCAGCGTTTTTTCCAACTCATAAAAACCCCCTTCTACATTTTTTACTGCCGATGGCAGCAATAGACCTATTGTATCAAATACAGCGCCATTTACAATCTATGAAAAAAAAATTTTTATTATATTTCCATAGTCAAAAATAAGAGCCCCGGGGAAGTCCAAAAAGACTCTTACTCCTACGCAAAATTGTATTCTGCAGAAATTTTAATTTGCAAACTCGGTATGTGCTACCTGCCACTTTTTCAAAGCAATTCCTACCCAAAAGCCATATATACCGAAAGTGATGATGCAGAGGAAAAACCATTTAATCCACTGCAGGAATAAGCCGGTCGCTGTACCGGTAAAACGAAGACGATGTCCGTTAATCACAGTATGAGAGATTTCCCAGTTATAAATCATGCATATTGCCCAAGGAGTACAAATACCAAAGGTACACAAAATGATTAAAGCCCCCAAAAGTTTCCATCCGATTAACTGTAATAAACCGCCGTCAAAATAAGATTCTCCCATAAATTCTCCTTTTCTTTATACTTAAAATATAAATTTTTACAAAATTATAGGAATATTAAGATAAAAAAGCAAGCTCCCCACTAAAAACATTCGAGGAGCTTGCTTTTAATCATAACGCGTAAATACAAAATAGAATTCGCTTTCTTGTTTAGAAATCCACTTCCGTGTCATAGTAGCAGCACTTTAAGAGCTTTTCCATTTCCTCTACGCTCGGCTGACGGGGGTTGGAGCCTGTGCAGGCATCGGCAACGGCATTTACCGCAATGTCATGCAGTCTCTCTAAGAAAACCTTCTCCGGAACGAATCCCTGCTCTGTAGGATAAGAGTCTGCACCATAGTTCTTGATACAATGCGGAATGTTCAGCTTGTCGTTTAAACCTCTTACATAAGTAATCAATGCCTTTACCTTTTCGTCATCCGAATGTCCGGAAAGGCCAATAACATCGGCAATCTTGGCATAACGCTTCTTCGCCGTCTCGTCCTTTGCATTGAATGCGATAACCTTCGGGAGATACATGGCATTTGCCGCACCGTGAATGATGTGTGCGCCTAAATCCCCGAATGCCGCACCGGTCTTATGCGCCATGGAATGCACGATTCCGAGAAGTGCATTGGAAAATGCCATTCCGGCAAGGCACTGCGCGTTGTGCATCTCATTTCTGGCGTTCTTATCCTCATTATAGGAATCTACCAGGTCATCCCGAATCATCTCAATCGCGTGCAACGCCAAAGGATCCGTGTAGTCGCAATTTGCGGTAGAAACATAAGCTTCAATCGCATGAGTTAATGCATCCATTCCGGTATGCGCAACGAGCTTCTTCGGCATGGTCTGTGCCAGAGCCGGGTCAACGATAGCAACATCCGGAGTGATTTCAAAGTCTGCGATGGGATACTTAATTCCCTTTTTGTAGTCTGTGATAATGGAAAATGCGGTTACCTCGGTAGCCGTTCCGGAAGTAGAGGAAATCGCGCAGAACTTTGCCTTATTTCGAAGTGTCGGGATGCCAAAGACCTTACACATATCTTCAAAGGTGCACTCCGGATATTCGTACTTAATCCACATTGCCTTCGCTGCATCAATAGGAGAGCCACCGCCGATTGCCACAATCCAATCCGGTCCGAAGTCCTGCATTTCCTTTGCCCCCTTCATGACAGTATCCACGGAAGGATCGGACTCAATCCCTTCAAAAAGCTTAACCTCCATACCGGCTTCCTGTAAGTATTGTACTACTCTGTCCAAAAAACCGAAACGCTTCATCGATCCGCCGCCCACGCAGACAAAGGCCTTCTTTCCTTTAAAAGTCTTCAAAGCCTCTAATGCATTCTCTCCGTGATAAATGTCTCTTGGTAATGTAAATCTCATCTTAAGCCTCCTTAAATAGACCTTTCAACTTTTTACGTCCCCCATGCTACTCTTCTATTATTTATATGTCAATATTTTAACAATCTATTTTTCTGTTCTGCTTTTTTCCTCTCTTCCTTTTCCCTTTTATATTCACGCCTCCCTAAAGAATTTAATAGAAAATCCTATTTATCAAAAAATTGAAACAAAATGAATAGTTATAAAAAATATACTGGTAAAAAAGCATATCTAGGTGTGAAAAATATTTAGGGATAAAAAAAGGTCTGTAAAAGTGAATCTTTTCACAAACCTTTTCTTATCCCCCTTCAAGCGGATATTTCTTTTAACAGTCGAAGCTTTATCTAGGAAAGCTCTAAAACTCAGGCTTCTAAATTTACTTCTTAATAGATACTACCGGCTTAATGAGATCCGCAGGTTTATCTCTCATCATAAAGAGTGCCTTCCCCAAATAGAATCTATTAAATTCTATCTTCTTTCTTTACATTTCCTAGCCTTAAATTCCGCAACAAGGCAGCCTTAACCTTCAATCATAATCGGCTGCTTTTCCGGAAGTTTCTTCTCCCCTTCCTTCGGGAAGGAAAGCTTCAGAACGCCCTGTTCAAACTTTGCTTTTACATCTTCCTGCTTAATGCTGTCACCAACATAAAAGCTTCTTTGCATAGAGCCGGAGTAACGCTCCTGACGAATGAGTTTACCCTTCTCATCCTTCTCTTCTTCATTTAAGCCCTTCACAGCACTGACCTGAAGATAGCCGTCATGAAGCTCTACCTTGATATCCTCTTTCTTAAAGCCCGGAAGGTCGATATCCATATCGTACTGTCCGTCCTTCTCATGGACATCTGTCTTCATCAATCTTCCGCTGCGGTCTCCGTAAAGCTTATTCTCTACTCTGCCAATGCCTCCGAAACTCGGAAAATCAAACCAATCATCAAATAAATTCTCTCCAAAAATGCTAGGTGCTAACATATCTTTTTCCTCCTTATACTCTTCTTTTGACTTCTAATCTCTTGTCATTTTTTTCAGCAAGGGGAAGAACCTTCATCATCGTGAGAACCTTTAAAGTCCTTGCGGTCTTCTCTGTTCCTCTGCTTGATTATGATTATACTCAAGTTGTTAGCACTGTCAAGTGTTGAGTGCTAATTTAGTTGTGAAAAATATGTGTCTTTTTTAGTTAAGAATCAGCCTTACGCTTCCGTAAAGCTGATTCTTTGTGCCAAAACATCCACCTTCGCCATAATGCCAAAGGGAAGAATCGCTCTGGGAGTGGCATGTCCCACATTCAGATTAAAGACAAAAGTTTTTTCAATTCTCCGACTCCGGGAACCCGTCCGCTTACGATAAGTTTCCCATCAATCATGAGGGATGGCGCACTGAGTACCCCAAGCTTTACAATCTCGATTAACTCCTCTACTTTTTCGATTTTAGCATCCTTCCCCAGCTCTTTTACCGCCTCTTTTACATTTTGATATAATGTATCACATTCTTTACAGCCTGCACCGATAACCTTGATTTCCATATTCATCCCTCTTTACGTTTCTTTCCAACTTTTCTTACTCTTTAATTCTTTAATTTCATGGGACTATCCATCGTCTTTTTCCAAGCTTCATCAATGCTCCGAATCACCTTTGGTCCAACCTTCGACAAAAATACCAGCTCGGAAATCTCCTTCTCAGGGCATGGCTTATAGTCGATTAGTTCTTCCACCACATCCACTTGCATCCAGCAATTGTCCAAAAGGAAAAAACCTTTAATCCGATAACAGTCCGGCAAAACTGCTTGTAAAAATTGATGAAAACGCTCTTTGGAAACATTTTCCGCACATACCAGAGAAATGGTTTTCGGCTTGTTGTCCACTGTATTTAAGCTTTCTTCCGAATCTATCCAGCTTCCCTTTTCAAAGCCCTCTCGAATAAAGCTAAGATCTGCTCTTCCATTTTCACATTGTAAAATCAGGCAATGGGGATTCACTTCCCGAATCAAAGAAAGTACTTTCTTATATTGTTCCTCGGAAATCAAATCCATCTTGTTCACGATGGCTACATCACAATGCTTTAACTGCCGATCTACCGTTTCCGTATCCTTTACCTGCTTCGGAAAATGTACGCCGTCAATCAGGCAGATCACTCCCTGAAAATCATAGACGTCCCCGGCTAGAACTTCTACACTCTTTAAAATGTCCCGAATATTCGAAGGATCGGCAAGACCGGAGCTTTCCACAAAAAGGTATTCCAACTCTCCCTTACCCATCTCTGCCAGAGCCTCCACAAAGGAAAGTTGCAGGCAGGAGCAAAAAATGGAGCCTCGGTTGATTTCTTTGATTTGTATCCCCTTTTTTTGAAGGATGCTTCCGTCAATCCCGATTTTTCCAAATTCGTTTTGAATGACTGCAAGCTTTTTATCGGAGAATTCTTCCAGGATATGTAGCAAAAGACTGGTTTTTCCGGCTCCCAAAAAGCCCGTTAACACAAATAACTTTTTCTTTTCCATAAATATCTCCTAATAAGGACAATGTAGTAAAGGTAGCACAAGATAGCCTGCACTCCGGCAGTACTGCTTAGTCAAAAGGAAAGCATTTTCCTCTTAAATCATACCAGGAGCACCGCCTGTAATGCATTAAAAATATATCCGATAAGGATAATACCGAGGATGCATATTCCTATAAAAGTCCCCAAGAGCTTCGGCTTAATGACTTTCCTAAGCATAATCATAGAGGGAAGAGAAAGGGTAGTGACCCCCATCATAAAGGCCAGCACCGTTCCCAGCTCCGCCCCCTTCATAAGAAGGGATTCCGCAATCGGGATCGTTCCAAAAATATCCGCATACATGGGAATCCCCACCAGAGTCGCAAGAATCACCCCGACAGGATTCCCTTTCCCAAGTAAAGAAATAATCAGGTTCTCCGGAATCCAGTTGTGAATCAAAGAGCCGATACCTACCCCTAAAAGGATATAGGGAAAAACCTTTCGAAAGGTCGTTTTCACCTGCTCGGCAGCATAAGAAAGACGCTCTTTCCGGGATAATGTGGGGAGTGCCTGTTCCACAGGTTGCAGCTGCAAAAGAATGGGTTCTATCTCATTTTCCAAGGACAAATGCTCTATCACTAAGCCGCCTAGAACCGCCAGCAAGAGTCCCAATATCACATAGACAGAGGCAATCCTTAGACCGAAAATACCGGTGAGGAGCACAAGGCTTCCCAAATCTACCATGGGAGAGGAAATCAAAAAGGAAAAGGATACTCCAAGGGGAATGCCGGCTGCTGTAAATCCCATAAAAATCGGAATGGAGGAGCAAGAACAAAAAGGAGTAATCGTTCCCAGAAGAGCCGCTATGATATTGGCATAGATGCCGTGAAAACGCCCCATAATCCGCTTTGTCCTTTCCGGCGGAAAGAAGCTCTGCACATAGGAAATGGCAAATATCAGGGCGCAAAGGTAAACTGTGATTTTCACACAATCATAGAGAAAGAAATGAAGGCTTCCTCCGAGGCGACTTTCCGTAGCAATCCCAATACGCTCCAAAGCCACCCGAAACAGTCGGCTTAGCCAGTCCATTCTCAAAATTTCCTCTTGTATAAACTGTATCACGCTACTTTTTCCCTCCCCTTTGCCACAACCCAATACATCCTATTTTGTGTCTTTCTGCATCTTATTTTCCTTCTTTTAAAAGCGCCTCCAAATAATCAAAATCTTCTTGCAATTGCTTTTCCGGATACATCCTTCTTGCTTCCTGAATCCCCTCTGCCACGCCCTCCTTTTTTCCATAGCAGCATAGATCCATAAACAAATCCAAAATGGTAAAGTTCTTTTTATAGAACGCATTCTCTTTGTATTTTCTGAAAAGAGATTCACTATCTTTATAAAGAGTCTCCGCCTCCTTGTATTCCTTTAAGTAAAAATAGTTTAAGCAGAGATTCAGCCTTCTCACCATCTCTACAGAAGACATTTTCTTTACCCTCGGTGCCAATTCCTTTAGAATTTCCACCGCAGCACGATATTCTTTTTTTCCTGTTAATGCCGCCGTACGATTCAGCTCTGCAATAGCCCTAAGATGCTTGGATTTTACTTTGTCTCTAATAGCTGTTATCTTTTCCAAATATTCATCATACTTTGCTTCAGCGAGTAAGGGTGTCAGGACGTTGATTTTCCTTCCATAAAATAAATTATAGGACAGGTTTATGATAACGCCGGTGAGTAGAACTGCTATGGATGAATAAATGTAAATGCGCATGGTTTCTTCTTCACTAAGTTGAAAGCGCAACTTAATAAAAAGAAGAATAAGCCCGAATAAGATGCCCAGAGCGATACATATTTTCATGCTTTTACTGATTTTTTTCATATATCTCCTTGTTTAACCGGTTTAGGTAATCTGAAAAAATAACTTTTGCAAGCTTTAGGATAGCAAAAATTGTATAAATAGAAAATATTCTGCCTTATTTCCTCCGTGCCATTTTACGATATTCCGACGGAAAGAGTCCTGTATTATTTTTAAATTTTTCCGCAAATCTTCCGGCATTGGAATACCCGACAGCCGAAGCTACCTGGTCGACTGTAAGATCTGTAGAGGCTAGCAGCATTTCCGCGTGGCTCATCCGTCGCTCTTGGATGTACTCCGAAATGGTGCGTTGATAGACATGCTTAAAAGAGGTCTTCAACTTTGTTGTACCCATACAGGCGATTCGTGAAAGGGTATCCAGCGGCAGTGCCGAGTTAAAATGGTCATGGATATAGGAGGTAACATTACTTAAGGCTTCTATATCCTGCTTGGATATTTTTGCAGATAAATCACTTTTACTTTTCTTTCCGTGTTCATAAACAAGAGAAACCGCTTCTGCGACCTTACCCTCATAAAATAATTTTGCCGGTATGCCTTCTCCTTTATACTCCCAAACTTGGCGTAAAAGACGGGACATCTCCGGAAAGTCAAGCGTCTGCCCGATGCGACGAAACGCCTCATTGGGAGGAAGGTAGTCATCCGGATAGCTTTCCCGCAGATATTTTTCATAATATGCGGGAAATACTTCAATCCCCACGGAACGAATCGGAATATTCTTGTGCATAATGGATTGATAAAGCGCATGCCCTCCATGAAAGGTTTTGACGCATCCCGCAGTTAAACGACGGTAAGGGGTCAACTCCTCCCCGGACACAGAATCATAGTAAGTAATGCTTAAACACTCCGGCGTAGTAAGAGAGATAAAGTGATCCTCGAAAAAATAGAAATCATGGATTTTAATATCAAACAAATCCTTTTCTCCGTAGACCCAGTAATATCCACAGGCTACTTCCTTTGGCGCGAGATACAATTTTCCGGCAGGGCTAAAGTTCTGTGTAGATTCACATTCAACAAAACCGCTGCGGGTAAGCCATTCTCTGTAAAATTCGTTGACTTCCATAGAATCCCCTCAAAATCATACATATCGGACATCATTTCGTACAGTTCAGGCAAACAACGCTCGACTGTATTGTTTCGCTTCTCCTGATTTTTTATACTGTTTTTGCGATTAGCGACATCTAACAATGTATTACCACAGTATCTCTTTCATTTCAATATGTACGGTTAAGGGGAGGGAATTGCTTTGCATAAGAACCGGGAAAAGCCGATAAAATTACTTCTTACATGGGCAGGCAGCGACAAATGGTACTTATTTGCCTCAGTTTTCTGTGCTTTCTTGAGCGGACTGTTTGTAATCGGACCATACGTCGGTATTTACCACCTGATGGACGCCGTTCTGCTTGGAACACTGACAAGGAAAGGATTGACGGACTGTATCGTTCTCATAAGTGTCACTACTGTTTTCCGCATGGTTCTCTTGGGGCTGTCCGGCGTGCTCTCGCATAAAGGGGCGTACAATGCGCTGTTTCGCGTGCGCTGCATGATTATAGAAAAGCTCGCGAAAGTGCCGCTCGGATACGTTAGTGAACGGAGCACAGGCGAAATCAAAACCGTCTTGAATGAAAACATCGAGAAGCTGGAGTTGTGTCTTGCCCATAATATCCCGGAGCTTGTCAGCTATCTCACCGGTCCTGTCGTGATTTTTATCTACCTCATGACCGTGAACATCCCGCTGGCACTGATTTCCCTGATTCCTCTCTTTTTGGATATCCCGGTAATGATGGCGGTGTTTCAAAAAATGTCTGCCCTATTACCGGAGTCCAACGCCTCTCTCGCCGACTTCAATTCCGTCATGGTCGAATATGTCCGCGGTATGCGTCTCATTAAAGCATACCGGATGGGCAGCAAATCCTTTAAAAAATTCAGAGAAGCCATTCTCGACGAAAACAGAGCATGGAACAAAATCGCGAAAAAGACCGCTCCCCTATATGCCGTGTTTATCCTGCTTCTGGAGTCCGGACTTTTACTCCTTGTTCCTCTTGGCGGGAGACTTTTCCTGCGGGGATCTATCCCGGCAAGTGTATTTCTCCTCTTTTCCTACATCGGTTCCTTGTATTTAACGGAACTGCTTCCACTTCAACAGCTTTCCGGGAATTTTGCACAGGCATTTAGCGGCATGAGCAAAGTCAAAGAAATACTGGCGCTTCCCACCTTTGAAGGGGGAGACGATTTCCCCGAAAGCCATGATATCAGGTTAAAAAACGTACGTTTTTCCTATGACGGGAAAATAAACGTGCTGGAAAATGCCAACCTAAGCATCCGGGATGGCGAAAAGATTGCCGTTGTGGGCGCATCCGGGGCAGGGAAAAGCACGGTTGCCGCACTGATTGCCCGTTTCCATGATGTGGACGAGGGAGAGGTTTTGATCGGAGGGAAAAATGTTAAAAGCATTCACTATGAAACGCTCCTTCAGCATATCTCTCTTGTCTTTCAGAAGACTTTTCTGACCCGGGACTCTGTCTTTGACAATATCCGTATGGGGAAGGATGCATCTCTTACGGAGGTGCGGGAAGCTGCAAGAAAAGCGCAGATTGACGATTTCATTATGTCCCTTCCGGATGGATATGATACAAAGGTCGGAAGTTATGGTTCCCGCTTTTCAGGCGGAGAAAAACAACGAATCGCCATCGCTAGGGCAATTTTTAAAAATGCGCCCATTCTCATCCTGGATGAAGCTACAAGTGCTGCCGATCCGGAAAATCAGATGGAGATTGACAAGGCGATTAAGAACCTCTGCAAAGGAAAAACCGTCATCATCATTGCCCATCGGCTTAGTGTGGTCGGTATGTGTGACAGGGTCGTAGTAGTAGAAAATCACACGATTTCCGATATAGGGACCCATGATGAACTGCTTACGCGAAACAGAACCTATCGGAAAAGTTGGGAAAGCTATGAAGCGGCAAGAAATATCCGTTATGGGAAAGGAGGAGACATAAGATGAGAGACATGAATCTTTTCCATAAGAATCCCCGGTTTTACCTCGCGCTGCTATTGACTGTTTTGGAAGGACTGCTTTCCGGAAGTAACTACATTGTCCTTTACGCAGTGCTGAAAATGCTGTACGACGGGTCCGCTGATATAAGGAGCATCACCCGTATATCCTGCCTCGTCGGCGTAATCTTCCTGATACGGCTTGCCATTTACAGCACAGGCTATACACAAAGCCAAATCGGGGGCGCTGAGGTTTCTAAAAATATCCGTCTCGGCCTTGGCGATAAGCTAAGGAGAGTTCCGCTATCCTCTTTTACGGAGAAACAGGAAGGACAATATATCAATATCATGACGGCAGATGTAAACAGTTATGAGCAGATTCTGACGCACAAACTTGCCTCCCTTGTGAAAAACGGAGTTCTGTCCGTAATCGTACTTGCTTTGATCTGTGTTCTCTATTTTCCTGCCGCAATCCTCCTGCTGTTTTCTCTTCTACTCCTCATTCCGGAAATGTTGCTGTCGTTTCGAATTGTGGAGAAGTACGGCAAGGAGAAGAATTCCGTTACGGCGGAAGCCGTAGGACAAATCGTTGAGTACATTGACGGAATCCGGACCTTCCGTTCTTATGGAATGGGTGGTGTTAAAAACAGAAATACAACAGATGTCCTGCGGAAATTCAGCACCGTCAGTTATCAATATGAGGCACACGGAATACCTGTTAATTTCGCTTTTAACATAGTCAATTGGCTGACTGTTCCGCTTGTGATGTGGATTGGATTCATCCCATGGCAGTCCGGAGACATTTCCGCAGTCACTTTCCTGTTTCTCTGCATGATGCCAATGGTTTTCGCTCGTCTTACCGCTGCGATTTCGGTCGACCTGTTCAGTTACAGAAATCTCCTGCTCTCTAAGACAAACATTCAAAACGTGTTGGAGGAAAAGGAAGAAGCAAAAAGCCAAGCTGTTTTTTCTCCCAAAGAGCACGACATCTCCTTTCACGATGTATCCTTTTCTTATGTACAGGGGGAAGTTGTTCTGAAAGAAATGAACTTCTCCATCCCGGATTGCAAGCTAACCGCAATCGTGGGAGACTCCGGCTCGGGCAAATCAACAATTCTGAATCTGATTGCAAAGTATTATGATCCGGATAGCGGAGAAATTGCCATCGGAGGACAATCTATCCGAAATGTCAATGCGGAAGATGTGCTGGATAGCATCTCCATGGTGGATCAGGACACCTTCCTGTTTAATGATACAGTTCGGGAAAATATACGCCACGCAAAACCTTCCGCCACCGATGAAGAAATTGAAACCGCCTGCCAAAAAGCGAACTGTGACCCGTTTATCCGCAAAATGGAAAAGGGCTATGATACTTCCGTCGGGGAAAATGGAAATCTGCTTTCCGGCGGTGAACGGCAGCGGCTTTCTATTGCCCGGGCCATATTGAAACACAGCCCGATTCTGCTTCTTGATGAGGCAACCGCCTCTTTGGACATTGAAAATGAATTCGCTGTAAAACAGGCAATTGTAAGTCTTCTGCAAGAAAACAAGACCGTTGTGATGATTGCGCACACATTGTCTATTATAAAAAACGCGGATCAAATCCTCGTGCTGTCCGGTGGAAAAGTAGTGGAGTCCGGAACCCATGAAAAACTTTTGGCATTGGGCGGTAAATATACTGCCATGTGGAACGCCGAACAATCGATTACGGCGTAGAGGGGGGCACACTGAATTTACTCTTCCGGCGTCTACTTTAGGGAACTTTATGTATTTTCTATTTGCAAAAAGTTCCCTAAAGCAGAAGAAGCACTCGTGATAATCTCTCCACTAAATATACTGAATAGGTAAAGCCAATAAATTCTCTCTAAGATAGGTCTTTTTGTCAATAAGGCATAGGATGATTCCCGTTCTTGACAGAATAGAAATCCAGTTTTTTATGGTCGGTTCACTTACGCCAACATCTCCCGCAATGTTTTTATAATTCAGCATTTCCCCTGTTCTTGCCGCAACTGCTTTTAGAAATTTTGTAAACGTAATACTATCCGCAGCAATCAGTTCATGGATATCTCTTTCCAAATAAGTGGCAACATAGGAGGAATAAAATTCCTGCCAAAGATTCCTTTCATCAATTCCAGCTTTACCAGTGTGGATTTTCCCACCTGTCTTACCCCTACAATCAATGTACATTTGCTGCTTTTACCCTCTTTTTAAAATATCTGAAATAGCTCTTGGAATATATGCCACGCCCGACCTCCGACTAATCTAAAGTCTAATTTTAGATTAGTCGCCACATAAGGTCTTGTTTTGTATTGTCAAAAAGTGAGTGTATCATCCAGTGTTTATTAAATACGGTTTATGATTCTTTCTTTTCGTTCTCTTTCTGATAATAGTTTTGAAATTGTTTCCACCATGCGATGCTGCTAAGACGTTCTCTTACTTTCTCTTGATTATCAATTCCTAATTTCAAACAAACGTTATATTCAAGTAATAAAGCCAGAATGCCTATCACATCAATAAGTTTGTCACCTTTCAACGCTTTTTTCTCTTTGGACTTTCCATAGTGGGTATAATAATGTCTAGTATCTGCGACAGTCTGAGCAAATCCAGCGTCAGTTACATAGTAATCCCTGAACAGCCCATCATTCTTTCCAATGAGGAGGTCATTCAATCTTGACACCAAGATAATATATTTGCAGTTTTTATCTTTTTGAGTATCGCACAATAACAATTTTTCTATATCAGGATAGTTTTGACAGCTCCCAAAACGCTCAATTACGGACGCAAAATATTTGTCTTTACTATTATCGTAAAAAAATCTTGCGTGAAATGTTTCCAATGCCTGAACAATATTCAGAAAAATCATTTCAGGTGGCATATCCGTATACTTGAATAGCGATAAATATAGATTGAATACGGGTTCTAATAAAGTTAATTCTTTATTTATATCTTTTTCTGGTAATAACTGAGCAAGCGTGAAATTGTATTCCCACTGACTACTGTTATAAATGGGAAGATGATGCTCTGACGTATACAAATAGTTCTGGTAATATTCAGTATGCTCATCGAGTTGATAGCTATCATCATAGTCATACAAATACTGTTCGTTTATGTTCACATTATTTTTTATTGCGAATGAAATCAAAGATATTACTTTGTTACGTACTGAGATGAAATACGATGTTTCCTGCTTTTTATCCGCTTCAATACTTACAACCAAACGTTCAACAACCTTCGATTCCTCTTTGTGTGGAAAGCTAAACAATTCACAGTTCAATGAAATATGAAATGTGATTGTTGCGTCAAACCAATGATATACATTTTTATTATCATTTACTTTGAATTTTATTACCGAAAGGTCACTCGTATCTATGGCAGATAATCCGCTCCAGTCCAAAGCATTTTCTAATACACACTCTAATTTATTGTACTTAATATTTATTGCATTCCTTTTTGACCATATCGAATATTCAGCAACATAAACAAGTTTCTGAGTCTGAAATAATCGCGTTTGATTCTGAGTGCAACGATTATGGAAGAGTGTAACTATTATTCCAGAATTAAGAACGCCTGTGATTATATCTAAGTTTCCATAGCTTTTTCCCACAGGAATATCCAATAATTGCTTTCCAAGATTGAGTAAAGTAGTGCCTCTCTCTTTATTATAGATTAACTCGCCAGTTATCTCTTCTTCACCAATTTTGAATGTTCCTGTAAAATGTCTATCAATATTATCCTGCATATTTTCACCTCATATTCTATCTCCATGCGTTAGCTATTTCTTATGGTTTTCCATATAAAACCAATCAATCTTTTCCGCTTTTTAAGGAAGCTTTATGATGGTGGATCTCTCACCTTCAAGAACCCATTTCTGACGTATTATTATCTATACTTTTCTTGACGAAGTACTGCGCAAACAAATAGCACAATGTATTTTTCAAATATCACTTCATTTTCTTATCAAAAATATAAAATATTTAAATCATCTATGATCCCGATAAAAGGTGCGCTACCTTCTGTTTGGATTCCACTTTCCGTTGGAAGCAGTCCAAGTTTCAACAAATTCTTTATCCTCTACGGCTGCATTGTATGGCTCTGACAAGAATTTTCTTATCGTTTTCAGCACCGCAATAAAATCATCGGTCTTTGTATCAATCTTTCGACAGAAGGCTTTCCACTTTTTCTGCATAGCGTCGTCGCTACCGAAGGTCATAATCTGCTCGAACTGCTCCACCGTAAAGTGATGCTCACGATTTTTAAAGGTCTTATTCAGTGCTTTCGTCAGCGTTGCGCCATCGAAATCAAACTTATTTGCGAGGTAATAAAGATCGTAATAGTCCTTCATCCGGCTAGAGAATTCCATCAGAGAAAGGATAGCGTCAAGTTTTTCAGCAATCGTGGTTTCCAAAGAATATGTGTTGACCATTGGGGCGTTAAAATCGTCAAGTTGCGTCGGTATCTTTCTCTTTTCCTGCTTCGGAACGATTACATCACCGACACCGAAGTCTATACTAAAAGGAGTTTTCGTATTCTTGATCTTCGCCACAAGGGAAGCACCGATTCCAGCATATTTCTTTGCCACCGCAATGGGAGCCACATTCTTGATTTCAAAGGTAATGAAATCGTTGCCGGTGTCTGTCGCTATGATTTCTTCCAATATGGCCTTAAGTTGTTCCGGTGTGTTCGGTATCCTCCTGAGCAAGAAATCAACATCAACAGTAACACGGCTATCAAAGTCCGTGAGGGAATAGATGAACAGACCACCTTTTAATACAAGGTTTTCTGCATATTTGGACTTTTCCAGTCTGCGCAGAAACTCCTCCTGACAGAAGAGTTGCAGGCAAAGCTGATAGCTTCTGCCGCTTTCAGCTGCTTTATTTTTGAGTCGTGCGAGCACAGATGTGGAAATATCAGCCATTCAGCAACACCTCCATTAATTCTGTCACTTTTTTATACACATGCAAGCTCTTTGCATATATCGAAAGATTCTGCAGATTTTTTTCCGGATCATTTGCATATGCATTGAGTGCTTTGTTAAAAGTCTCCGTATCAAGCCTTGCGCGATATTTGAAGCAGTCACAGAGCGTTCGTTCACGGTCATATACTGCCAGCATTACTCCGTTAAAAGTATCATATATTTTGCCAAGCTCATAAATGTCTTGCTGAACATAATATACTTGCAAGCGAAGAATGTTGTCTCCGAGCTTTGTTCGTGACATAGAGCGAGGAACGGCAATCGACCATCTACGAGGAGTAAAATCACAGTATCCGTAATGAAATAGTGCCGATTCAACACAGACAATTCCCTTTGGAAAAAGTTTGGCAAGCATCTGCTCTTCTGAAGCGGTATCATGGTTGGCAAGACTGTAATACCCATGACGAACACGTTCAAGAAATCCCACATTGCACAAAGATACTACTTGAATAGCGGAAATACCGGCAGCGACAAAATCAGCCGATTTGGCTATTCCGCCTTGTTGAATGATTATATTTTTAACTTGATTTTGAATATCCATCAATATACCTGCTTCGCAAAATATCAAACACACAATATTCTTCTATGTATCTGATTTTTATTATACTCATAATCTCAAAATAATCAAAAAATACGCACATATTTAGATTCTGTGTGCGCATTTTTTAAATTCCTTCTTTACTAAAACCCCTATCATCAAAGCAACCGTAATATATCCAATAATCGCCGGAAGAGCTGCTTCCACACCAAAATTACCACCTGTTAGTAGCTTATTTGTAGACTGTATGGGAATGATAAGATAGGAATCGTTCCCCATACCATTTACCGTATCCCCTATTCCGAAAACGCCGCCGATGATAAGGATATTCCAGGCTGCATGCGCAAATGCCCCCGGATAGATTGAATCTGATTGTAACGCAAATAAAGTAAACATGGCTGCAACCGATGAACCGGCCAAGATTAAAAGTACCAGATCCGTAAGGTTGAAACTTTCCATATTCATGATATGGGCACAGGCAAATAAAAGAGAGGGTAGTATCACTGCAGCTTTTAAGCCTAAAGTTCTCTGCATATACCTAAAAATCATGCCCCTGAAAATCAGCTCCTCACAGATTCCTGCAGTAATCCCAAAACTAAATATCCCTCTTATCAAAGATATCCAAAAGCTTCCCGGTTTTGCAATGTAAGCTTTACTTGGCAGGATATACGCATAGAAAGCCAGAACGGTGAGTGGTAGGGCTATAGAGATAAGGAACAACTTAATATCCATCTTTTTGAGTTTTAGTCCCAGCTCCTTTGCGCTCATTTTTAGTAGCTTCGACGATACAAAACGAGCAAGGGCAACGGTAACCGCAATCCTTACAAAAGCCGGTATGACAAGGCGCAAATACTGATTGGAAAAACATTCTTGCACTAAACCTTCCACAATAGCACCGATTATGAATACCAGTATGGAAAGCACTATAACTCCTATGTTTTTTCCTATTAGCTTTATTGTTTTCATTCTGAGCTCCTCAAAATTTCAGCAATCTTATCAAAGGTATTTCCGTTTCGAATCGTAATTTGCTTGTAGAAATCCTGCTTCATGAGTTTTTTATGGTAGGTGGTTTTTAGATATTCCGCCTCATCCATTTTCCCCCAAAATACTGCCTGTTTCCCGACATATACTTTCTCATTGTAAAATGTAGAGTTCTCTATAAAGTGGAGAATTCCGGATTTATCCATACCACAGGAATAAAACAAAACATCTCTTCTTGCCAACTCCTCTTCCCACCAAGCCGGTAATGCCGCTTGTTCTTCCAGATACTCCTCTTTCGTAAGTAAAGCAAAGGGAATTGAAAAATCGTAGTTTGTTTCTAATACTTTTCTTATCTTTAAGATACAAGCCTCACGACTTTCCACACTACTGAAAAACAGATTGCCGCTGTTGATATAGGAATCAAGATTTTCAAAACCTGCATTAGCCAATAAGGCTTTTAAATCCGTCATAGAAACTTTATTTTTCCCACCCACATTGACAGCTCGAAGGAAAAGGATATAGCGCAAGGAATTACCTCCTTAAATTTAGTGTTTTTTCTTCCACAACGAACCCAGCAAGATACCGATTGCAGAGATTATCACTCCGGCTACAATCATTCCGAAATCCGGGGCATTTATCTTGTTAACGGCAATGTTGTTTGCCATTTTAAATGTGCCATATTCAGCAAGCATATACATTAGGCCAAAGAAAAGGGTAAATCCCCATTTTCCTTTTCCAAAAAAGTCATTTTTCCCAATCAGCACGGACTCAACAAATGTTGTTACCGGTAGAATAATCCAAAGGTACATCAAGCTGTAGCTCATAGCATCACTTCCACTTGTAAAAAACCAAAATACAATCATGGCAAGTGCCCAAATCAGAAGATATGAGAGTATGATAATGATTTTGTTTCTAATATTATGCTCCATGCTACTGCACCTCCCTAGCATTTTTATTGTAGGGAAAATGCCCCCTGTCGTCCAGCAAATGGCTTTTACATCACTTATAGCGTGTGTCAAAATCCTTTTACATTGTCCCTTTATTGCTTTAATTTACCGCTAATCTCTTTAAATACTTCTTTTTTAATTTTCCAAATCCCTGAATAGGGTTGTTCAGCATAGGTCTTATTTCTATTTTCATATAGATAAACGACTCCCCAGTTCCCTTCCGTATTGTTATAATAAAAGCTAACAGCCAGAAAATTTTTAATGTTTGCAGGCGATTCATGATAACTTTCCCCTCCTGTATCTTTAGTATTTTCTTTGATGTCCTTCACGATTTTAGCTATTTCATCCTGATCCGTGATTTTCACAGTATTTCCGGAAGGATTTTCCGTAATTTCCATTTCTGTTATTTCCTTTGCCTCCGGCAGGCTGATTTCCTTCTTCGCTCCGCAAGCTGTTAAGGCAAATATAAAAATAAAAGCTAAAGCGATTCCCATATACTTTTTCATGTTTTTCCTCCACAAGTTTACTGCTGGATGCGCTATTTGAAAATGAGAATGATCTAGTATAAGATGACTACTCTTTGTTTACATTGTTATATTTCAAGATACTCTTTGTTTAGTAAAAATTCTTCGTACCAGATTACTTTCACAGAATAATACTCCAAATACGAATATGCATCTTTAAAGTTCGACCAACCATACCAATGATTTAAAATTATACTTTTAATATTTTCGATAGCTTTATGTTTTATATCAGAATCTTCTGAGTCAGAAAAAATAATTGATATATTAAAAAGGTCTGGTCCATTTTCTTCGCTAATTAATGTATTCAAAAATGCATCTTTTGTCACTGCTTCCATACATTCTCTTGTGTTTTTTTGAGGTTTATTTACATAATAAGTAAATAACGTCCTCCAAGTAATATTATATTTATTATCTGAAATCAGCATATCATAGTTAAAATTTTCTATCTCTATTTTTCCGTTTAAAAACTTTGCTATTACATGATTTGGTGGACTTAAAAAATTTTTTATTTCATTCCATTCTTTTTCCCAACAGCTTATTCCAATATATCGAGAAATCATTTCTGCTGACAAAAATACAAGAGTTTCAATATTTTCGTAAAAGTTTTTTGCTAGATTAAAAAAAGGTGATAACGGCCACAAAAATTCTTTTTTGTATGTAATCCTTCCATGTGCTATTTCATTTCTCACTTTAATCATATTATCTATAAAAAAATCCACATTATCATCTAATAGCTCATATTGTTCCAGAAAATATTTAACTTTAATTGATAAATTAAGAGCATCACCTATCAAAAGTCTGTTAACCGCTTTTTTATTCTGTTCAACCATTTGCTTTCTCTTTGTCCCTGAAAAGTAATAAAAGTTAAAATGTTGATATAACATACTTTCAATATTTGCTTCAAGTTTACCTTTCAATTCAGTAGCAACACACTCTCCCATTAACTCAAATATATGAAAAAAACTAATTATCGCTTCATCATAATACAAATCAGCATCGCAACTTTCTTCCTTCAAATAAAGTGCTTTTCTCCACCTATCGAGCAAAGTACTAATTAATTCGGGTTCTTGATTTAATTTATGTAACATTGTTATTAAATCTTCTGAATAATCAATACCATTAACTTTTAAATGAAACTTTTGTTTTTCGTATTTTATTGACTTAACAGAAGTGGCGCTACTATGAACATGATAAACAGTCAGTGGAGAACCAGTAAAAAAGGAAATAATTCCTTGTACAACTAAATTATCCTCTCTACTATACCTATTGATTTCAAATACTCCATTGTATTCCTCCAATTCACACTCAGTAATCACTAATAATTCCTTACACCTTGAACCATTAAGTCTTGTCTTCTCGCTAGTGTTAAAAATCACTGAATGATTATACTCAAAATAAACATCAATATTATTTGGCTCACAAATATAGTTATGTGAACTATATGCCTTATGTGACATTTTCTCGCATTCCTTTCAATTCTTAAGCATAGGATTCTAAAGATTTGGAGATAGATCGTTTCATAGCAAAAAATGTAATAAAAAAGAATATAATACTGATAATTATTAAAGTGATGTTATTTCTCCATAATCCAATAATAGTAACTCCTTATGATATGATTACAAATATACTCTAATGACTGATGAAATATATTTTATCCAGCGAATAAAATTGTTAAGTGAAACACAAAAACTCTCAGATAGATAAAAGCTTTTTTCTACTACTGAGCACTGAGTAAAACGATATTCCCATAAATAGTAAATATCATCTATACAATACACTAAATGTCACAAATCAGCCAGCCTTCCGGTTCATCCAGCCAGCTTCTTCACATGATGGAACTGGATAATGAACTCACAGAAAAATACCCTTTTGTTCCCAAGACACAATTTACTTAATTCTCTTTAGAATATCTTCAACAGACGGCAGCTGCTCTTCCAGGGCATTCGGAAGACTGCTCGTAACTTTATACTCACTCACACCAATCGGCTTTGAAATGTCCTTTAGAGAATATTCTGCAATCAAATTATTCTTGCTTTTGCAGAGCAGTAAACCGATGGACGGATTGTCTTCCTCTTTCTTTAGGATTCCATCTACTGCAGATAGGTAAAAGTTCAGCTGACCAGCATATTCCGGTTTGAAATCTCCTGCTTTCAACTCGATAACTACATAACACCGCAAGTTCAAATTATAAAACAATAGATCAATATAAAAATCATCGCCCCCGACATTAAGATGATACTGATTGCCTAAAAATGCAAATCCTGTTCCAAGTTCCAGCAGAAGCTTAGTAACGTCGCGAACAAGCGCCTGCTCAATATCTCTTTCCACCATCTCCTCACGGAATGGGATAAAGTCGAACACATACGGGTCTTTCATGGTCTGCGCTGCCAACTCACTTTGCGGTGACGGCAAGCGACTTTCAAAATTAGAAACCTTATCAACCAACACCTGACGCTGATATAGTCCGCTTTCGATTTGATGCACCAGCACATTGCGAGACCAGCCATTCTTTGTCACTTCTTTCGTATACCATATATGTTCATCTACACTCTTCAGTTTATCCATCAAGGCAATATGATGATACCAAGTTATTTGTGCAAGTGCCTCTTGCACAAATTCTCTATCTGAAAAACGAGCAGCAAATTTTGCCATATACTTTAGATTGCGAACAGAGTAACCTTTGCTTTCCGGGAACGCCATACGAATATCGGACGCAAGGTTATCAATGAATTTGTTTCCCCAAGTTTTGTGCTCATTAATGACACAACCGATGTCATAATATAGGAGCAACATATCTGCGTTTACATGAACAGCTGCCCGATACTGCGCACTCGTAATTTCACTCTTTATCTTCTCAACAATGGAGATATACTCCGACGAATTCATTAACACTCGCTTCACCTCGCTTTCAATGTAATCTGTATTTTTTACAATAATGCGTTGATTCTCGCATCCTTGCTCTTGATATAGTCCCTATCAAATCGCTGAACTTTTGGCAGCAGGACCGCTCAGCCTACTGTAGAGGCATTGTCAGCTTTCATTAAGCTACTTTTTGCCTTCTTTGTCGCATGAACTAACAAAATAGCAGCAACTATACATATTACTTTGGATGCATTCCCTATAATTACATTATCATGAAAAGTAATTTGAGATAATGTATTCATTAGTGCATGTGTCATTACACATATCCATAAACTATTTGAATAGGCAAATAATGCCGATAGTATGAAACAGTTTGTGAATAGTCCCAACGAGAAATTAAGAACATCAACCGTTACAATGCTACCATCAATACAAAAAAACAAAAAATGCCATACTCCCCAGCACACAAAGGTCATCATCGTCGCAACGATATAGGAAAGCTTTTTCTCTAGACAGGGCTGGAAAGAATATCTCCATCCTATTTCTTCTATTCCCCCAAATAGAATGGCCTTAAAGAATAGAGCTATCGGAATCCATACATTTTCAATTTGGAATCCCTTACTTATTGCCACAGAACAAAAGTCTATAATTAAAAACACAATTGCCATTGCATAGATTTTAAATGGCTGCTTTATCTTGAAAAAATCCTTTATTATACGCAAAGGCTTTTTCCCATTGTATTTAATTTGATAAAATGCGCCCCAAAAGGCAGACGACACACCTCCAGTGATAATAAAAACCATCCCCAGAAAGAATGGTAGCCTAATCCATATCCTTTTTCTTTTAGAATTCCAACCAGTACTGCAACTGCTGTTATATGAAGCAATGTTGGAAATAAAAATGCTTTCATTATCGACTTATTATTCATTATACCTTTCTTCCATAACGCACTTCTACAGGCACTGTAATCTGACCGTTTGCTGAAATTTTTGCCAAGTTCATATTTTCTTCCTTTCGCTCTTTATCTTACTTAAATTCTTTAGATTCTTTAGATTTCAAGTTTTCTTTTATTGTTATAAATCAAGCATTATAAAAAGCAAACTTTGAACTATTGTGCTTTAGTGAATCGACAAGAAGTGCAATGCCTCTTCTCTGATTTCCTTATCGCAGGATGCATTTTCAGAAATTCCCTTCAGAATATCTAAATAGACTTCCGCTTGATCTGTTCCATTGATAAGACGATTTAGCATCCATACCGTATGTAAAGTAGGCATTTTTTTTAAGGACAGAAGAAGTTCTTCTTCATATCCTTTTTTTATAAAATCTCTCCACAAAATGGACGATTGGTCCGGGACTTCCAAAGTCTGTCAAAGGATGCCTTTCCATCAGATGGAGCAAGGGCTGTACGGAGTCTAATTGATTATAGTTTTCTTCAATTTCTTCCATGCAGTCCATCATCACGGTTTCAAGATCGTCATTATCTTGAATGCAGGCTTCCATTTTTTGAATGATGCTGTTTAGCCTTTCCATGTCTATTTACACCTCAGATTTTTCTCAGACCTTCTATAGTAGTCCAAAAAATAATCAGGTCCTTCTTTCCACAGTTCGGAATCAAAATCATAAAGACATTTGCATGCATTAGAACTCAAAAGTCTATTTCTCGACTCTTCAATGGAGATATTTTCTTCTTCAGCCATATCACAAATAGCATCTGTAAGTATCATGTCTGCACATGCATTCATTTTTTCAAATGACATATTTTCTTGCCTCCTGAAATTTCAAACAGCCAATTGCTCTTTCCGTGGTAGGCGCATTCCATCTTTTAGTTTCACTAAATCGCTCCCTTCGTCTTTAAAACATTACTGATATCCTCTAAATTGTGCTCATCACCATTAATATGAAAAGTGTCATAACACGACTCTATATATTGCCAGATTTTATGTTTTGAAAAAAGATCATTGGCAGCCGCCCGACTCATTCTATACTTTTGGCAGAACTCTCCTAATAATCTAATTTCCATGAAAATTATTTCGTTAATCATTAGCGTTTTTCTCCTTAAACATTCAAACTTTTCGGATGAGAAGTAATTATACCATGCCTCGATTGTTTCCTTGGAATATAACTATAAAATCTTCTCACATCTCTTCAATCACCGCTATTCTATGCAAGAACACTTTCACCAGTTCCCTTGCTTTTGCAAAGTCTTCCTTACTGAGAACCATCATCGCATAGCTGTCACTTCCTATATCCATGGCAGACAAAACATACTCTGTCCACTGGGCATTCAGAATCTTTCCCCACCTGGGAATATCCTCTTCATCATTCAGTATTTTCTCATCCATCTCAAGATTTAGGCCGGCACTTAATTTACGCACAGCAGGAATAAAGCTATCTTTCCTTGCTTTCCAATCCAGTTCTATAAGCTTTCCTTTCCGCTCTAATGCGAAAAAAAGCTCTTCCCAGGCATGATCCATATCTTCCATACTTTCATGCTTGTGTTTTTTTAAGAATCGCTTCGCCGTTTGGGGATCTGCCAGCAGGAGCTTTGTTAATTCTTCAAATGCGGATTTTACGATTGCATCATCATTTCCTATCACTTCCGTATAAGTCCTTTCATCGGGAAGAACTTCCTTTTTTACAAATGCCCTCATAATCTTTACGGCATCGCTGTAGCTTAAGTCGGAAATTAGATATTTTTTATCCTCTATTTTCAAATATAAATTTACAAGCTCTTTGCTTTTCCCGACTACCGCTTTCATAGACGTACAGCCCTTTATGGCATGGGAGGGGCTTATCTCTGCATAAGTAGTATATCCGTCATGCATTGCTTTTAGAGAATTGTCAATTCCGATGATATGAAATCCATTTCTATCGTAATTGGGGTCTTTCATGTGCCATTCTTCATAAATCTCAAAGAACACTTTCTGTATCCAATTATAGATGCTCATGATTGTTTTCCATCTCCTCTTTCGTCATTCCGCTAAGTTCTTTCACCCACATCCCTACCGTGTCGGAAAGCAGAGAATCACAAGTATATTCCTCCGTACCGTCCATATATTTGCAGAAAAATAAAGGCTCTCTTATCGCTGCTTTATAAAACTGCATTGCCACATCCTGCAAATGCTCAGGATGAAACGGAAGTGACAGTTCTTCCGCTAACGCCCCCCGAATCTTATCCCACCTCTCCTTCACTACTGATAAAGCCAATACTTTCATCCTCTAACAACACAAATTCTCCGCCACTTGCATCATGTGCAAATGCCTTAGCTTGCATAGAATAGTTTTCATTATTCTCCATAAACTGGATTTCCTGAAGCTGCTTGTAAAAGCAAATGTCACACTCTCGCATAAGCATAGTATGAAGTTCCGTATTATTATTGATCTGCTCCCATAATTCCATTCCGTTTTCTCTCCTCCTCTACAAACTGGGAATTATGATTTTGCTTCTCCGTAATACCATATATATATTGAATATATAAGCATAGCAATAACACCTATTATAAGTATAATATTCAATTTAATGATAAACATAGACAAAAGAGTGTTTGTCAATCCATGAAAAACACTACAAGCAAATATGCATTTCGTTTTTTTGTAAATTGTCGCTAGCCAAAAACTGAGTATAATAGCTAATACTAAAAACAAGGTAAACGGCATATTTTGTTGAGATGACCCATTTATAAACCAAAGCGGTATATGCCAAATCCCCCACACTGTGCCTGTAATAATGGCGGATATCGGAGAATTCAATTGTTGCTCTAATAAAGGCTGCATAACTCCTCTCCAACCTAATTCTTCTTCACCACCATATATAAATGTTGCTTGTAGAAAAATTAAAGGTATTAAATACATCTTTAATGCAGCATTAAATTCTCTTGAAGATAAACTTATTGTCAGTATTTCAAAAACAGAAAATAGAAACAGATAGTTCAATGATTTTTTTCTGTGTTCAAAAATGAATTTTACTATAGATTTAATCGTATTTTTTTCTTCCAATACAAATAAAGTTGCTATCGCTGGTCCGAAGCCTCCTATAATATGCAGAATAGTACCTAAAGGATGGGAAAATGGAAAAATATTGAGACTTGTTAACGCAGCAAGCCCACACCATGCTATCCAAGAAATAAGGAATGTAATGATAAGAAATTTTGCCAGCCTCTTAGAATTCAATTTAGTATAACTCCTTCTCAACTTCTCCGTTCCAATTATGGCAAGTAACAGAACAATGTCTTTAATCCTTGATAAATTTACTTGCCAAGTGATAAACCTGTTTGATCTCTTTACTATCTAAGGACCAAGCCTCTACTTCTTTTCGAATGAAATCCGGAAATTTCTTACTGATATCTCGTAAAGCATTGCCCACGGATTTTCTGACATATTCACTAGGATCCTCTTTTAAAGCGGCTAAGCGCTGAATGGCTTCTTCCGGATGATCTTTAAAATAGGCTCTGCTTGTCCAGATTCTTAGCCCTTCCGTAACGGCTCTTCGGGCGTTCGGCTCAGGACTTTGTAGCCATTCCGAAATCGTGGGAAGGGCTTTTTCCATTCCGATTTTTTTACAATAGGTATCAAAGGACTTCGCTAAAATCTCCTGCACTCTCCAGTTCTCATCCTTCGTAACTTCTTCCTTCATAAAATGAAGGATTTCTGTGTCCTCAGATAAGTAGCCGAAAAGAAATACCCCATACATTCTTACTTGATAAGCAGGAGATTGAAAAGCTGCAAATGCCAAAGTCTTGCAATAAGCAAAATCATGGGAGTGAAAATCCTGTAAAGCTCTACTTTCTTCCGTCTTGAAACCGTTTTCTATCGAAGAAAATTCCTGTTCTAACTCGGCAATATATTCTTTCATATCTGCTCACCTCCTTAAGAGATTTGCTCTGCCTTTTTCTATTTTGCACTGACAAATCTCACTCAAAAAGCTCCGTCAATTCTATTTATCTTCTCTAAAGATACCATACTTTCCAAAATATTGATTCGCAAATCTCCATGTTTCCTCATTCATCATTGACCTTTTTGTTCGGTATCCGTATACATAATTAATTTCTTTCGGTGTTTTCCTGCAAAGTAGTCACCCGAAGAAAATCATAGTTAACGGAATAAGTAAAACCATAATGAACATGAATATCCAGAATCCCATTTGAAATTCCTCCATTACTTTTACTTCTAAAGCATTGATTCAGCCTCAGTTATATTTATAACATTTTCCATGTACTCATAAAATTTCTTGTGTAATTCTCTCATTTCATCCGGTGCGTTTATCGAATGTTGATACATGAACTTTTCGCCGAAAGTACTTCTATATACAAACGACATAATAAAAGTCAATATCGGCAGCGGCACAAACAAAAAGATATTCATTTTCCATGGGGATAACTTGCCACAGGTTTTCCGCACAAATTGGAGGTTTCGTTTTAGAGCTTTTGCTGTCTTATGCATAATCTTGTGTGCATAGCCGGCTTTTGCAGGGTTATCCGCTTCATAATATGCATCTGCAATAGGAACTACCATTGCAAGATGACAAAGCTGCCAAATGTGCATATCTTTCACTATCTGATATGGAATAGAAGATTGCTTAAAAATCAAAGAAAGGTGTCTTACTCTATCCGTTCTCATTCCGGAAATTTCTGCAAAGGTAGTCGGTTGAATGATTTTCGGAGTAAGCGTGGCATCCAATACATCATCCTTAATCCTTCCTCCTGCACCCGGAAATGCCGGAAGGATTTTGCCTTCTCCACAAAGATTCTCCCATTCATTGTAGTCATCCATAGAATTTGTCATTGTTACAATGCATTTGCTATTATTGGTTTTCAGTTCCTCAAGTGCCTGATATAACTGATTCTCTCTGACTGT
Organism: Oribacterium parvum ACB1; assembly: GCF_000238055.2. GTDB lineage: Bacteria > Bacillota > Clostridia > Lachnospirales > Lachnospiraceae > Oribacterium > Oribacterium parvum. The sequence goes on along the minus strand of NZ_KE148312.1, from coordinate 329,646 downwards.
CAAGAATATAAAATCATATTCGTCATCATCCTTGAGTTCAGACAAAACAGAAACATTTGCTTTTGTAACTTTTTCTCTTTTCAAATAAAGTAGACCCTTCTTCTTGAGCGTTTCCAGTCTGGCTCCTCTTGCATAAACAGTAGTATCAAAACCCGCTTCGGCAAAAAGCGAGGCATATAGCGAGCCTATCACTCCCGTACCAAATATGAGTAATCTCACTTACAGACTCCTTTCTGTCCCATACAAGATATCCGCCCATCATGGATTTTATGACAATATCACCTGCTACGGGAAAGGCCTCACAAACAAATTCAATTTCAAAGTCTATAATAACACGGTGAATCCTCCTTTTTCCACCGTGCTCAAAGCAAGTAATCGTAAATTTCCACCGAGTTCCAGTATAAAAAAGGAAATGGCGGCTTGAAATAGTTTCATTTTAACCTTCTCCTTCACACTAATTGGCAATCTTCCAAATAGTTGCTTTATTTTTCATGCTTATCAAGGTTTTATACAAACCTCCCTGCTTCATCAGTCCTTCATGATTTCCTCGTTGTTCTATTTTCCCGTTATTTAAAACTAAAATCTGATCGGCGTTTCGTATGGTAGAAAGCCTATGAGCAATCATAATGATGGTCTTGTTCTTTGTCAGTTCTTCAATGGCAGCCTTTAGTTTATCTTCATTTTCCGGATCAATATTTGCTGTGGCTTCGTCAAAAATGACAATCGGGGCATCTTTTAACATAGCTCTGGCAATGGAAATTCTCTGTTTTTGTCCTCCGGAAAGAGTGGCTCCGCCTTCTCCAATCAACGTATCGTAACCATTTGGCAAGGCTTCTATAAAATCATGACACATCGCCTTTTTAGCAGCTTCTATGACCTCTTCTCTTGTGGCACTTGGCACACCGAACTTGATATTATTTTCAATCGTATCCTCAAAGAGATATACATTCTGGAATACCATAGCAATATGACTCATCAGATGGGGCAGGGTATACTCTTTAATGTTTTTGCCGCCCATTAAGATTTCTCCTGCGTTTACATCCCAAAATCTTGCAATCAGATTGCAAAAGGTCGTCTTTCCGCTTCCGGACGGACCGACAATGGCAGTCATGGTGTTCTTCTTCATCTCACAGGAAATATGATCTAAAATTGTCTTTTCATCATAAGCGAAAGAAACATCTTTAAATTCAATATCCGGGTGACGGATTGGACTTGTTTCAGCTCCTTCTTTTATTTCAGGAATCTTTTCCAAATATTTCAAGCTGTCGATGGAGTTCTCTGCAATTCTCAGTATCGCCATAGAGCTTCCTGCCGCCTTAATTCCTTCAAAAATAATAAAGCCGGCAATCATAGACATAATGGCATCTGCCAAAAGCATATCTCCTTCAATGTAATACTTGGCAGATAAAATAATAATAGCGGCAATACTGATTCCAAGAACAATTCGCTGTAAGGCGATATATGGCGTCATGGTTTTTTCCAGCTTCATTGTAATATTGCAGTTTTCTTCAAACGCATTGCTCAGTTCTTTATTATTCTTGCCTCCTAAATTGTAGGATTTAATCACCTGCATTCCTTGTACGGTTTCCAGTACCTGTTTTGTCAAATGTGTTTGAGCAATACCGATTTCACTCGCATTTTCTCTTGACTTTTTCTCCATAAAATAGGTGACAATAAAAAATGCAAGGATACCCAAAAATGCGGTAATTCCTACCATTATGTGCAAATAAAATAAGGCTAAGGCAAAGACGAAAGTATTGAGTAATCCGCCTAAAACAAGCACAAGTAACATCGGTACCTGCATTTCAATCTGGCTGAGAGTGGTGGTACTCATTGTTGTAATCTTTCCTAAACTGAATTCACTGAAAAATCCCATCGGTACTCTTTTCAGCTTGTTTCCGATACGGATTCTTTTATCCGCCGCCATAAAATAGCCGGCATGCGTTTGCTCCAGCTGAGATATATATTGCGTGATAATCTTTCCGACTAAGCTGATAAGAAGAATCCCCAAGACAATGGCTATATCCTTCATGGAAAGAGTTTCGTCAAATATTTTAACGAGAACATAATACACACCGCCCATTTGCATTGCATTAAATGCCGCACAAAGGAAACCGACAATAATGGACTTTTGTATATTCGACTGTTCCTTTTCCGCAAAGTTCCATATTTTCTTAAACACTGTAATCATAACGCTCCTCCTTTACCGCAGCTTTCCACAAAGAAGAATAGACATTCGATTTTTCTAAAAGTTCCTCATGCTTTCCACAACTTTCAATCTTCCCGTTTTCGACCACAAATATTTTATCTGCATTGACAACGGTTCTAAGCCTATGTGCAATTAAAATTAATGTTTTTCCTTTCACCAAATTACTGATGGCTTCCTGCACAATACTTTCGTTTTCGGTATCCATATAGGAGGTAGCTTCATCTAAAATAACGATCGGTGCATTTTTCAGCATGGCTCTTGCGATAGAAATTCGTTGCTTTTCTCCTCCGGACAAATGTCCTCCGCCTTCTCCCACAATCGTGTCATACCCGGCGGATAACCCTCGGATAAATTCATCACAACCGGATAATTTTGCCATTTCCTCTACTTCCTTATCACTTGCCGACGGTTTTCCGATTCTTATATTTTCTCTGACAGACATATCAAATAGATAGTTGTCCTGTGATACATAAGAGATGGTTTCGGATAACTGTTCCAGCGGAATCTCTTTGATGTTTTTTCCCCCGATTATTACTTCTCCGGCATCTGCATTCCAAAAACCCGCGATCAGCTTCGTAATGGTTGACTTTCCGCCTCCTGACGGACCGACAAATGCCGTTACCTGATTTTCCCCAATCGTCAAACTGACCCCTTCTAATACTTTCTTATCTTCCGTATAGGAAAAATCCACATTTTTCAGTTCAATATCACTGCCGGATAGCGAAACATTCCCTTTACCATGCTCAAGATCAGGGGCATCCAAAATCAATCCGATTTCCTTTGTAATCGTTCCTATTCTGGACAGATCATCCATATAATTGGTCGCCGTCAATATATTTTCCACCGTTCCAAAAGAAAGTACAATGATGGTTATAAAAGTCGCTATTGTTAAGGAACCATTTAAATAGAAATAAACTCCTAACGGCAGGATTGTAAGCAAGGACATAGGTGAAATTTTTCTGTATGCAGATACACCAATCATCGTTTCTTTCATCCAATGATAATAAAATGCCGCATTTTCATGGACTGCTTCACTGTATTTCTGGTAGGAAGTTTCGCTTTGATTGAACATCTTGATGACCTCAATTCCACCAATGTATTCCACCACTGCGTTATTCATTTTCTGATTGATTTCCACCGATTGCTGATACTTTTTCCCATAAGATGCCATCACCGATTTCATACAGAACATTCCAATCACAAGAGGAATCAAGGAAACAAGTGCCAATCTCCAATCCAAAATAAACATATAAATCAGTAAGAGAATCGGACCGATGATATTGGCAGTCATTTCAGGAATAATATGTGCTAAGGTTGTTTCCATAGAATCCACCTGATCCACAATAATATTCTTGAGCTTACCGGAAGAAATATTCATAACCTTTCCAAGGGGCATCCGAAACAGTTTTTTAGAAATTTCTCCCCTTATCTTTTTTAAGGAATAAAACGTTGCCTGATGCGATATGGAAGTGGAAGCCGCCGCAAAGATTTCTTTCAAGACCATTGCAGCTAATACCATAAGACCGTATTGCAAATAAAATCCGAATTCTGTGTTTTTTCCAATCAGTCCTACAATCATTTTTGCTAATACGATATATGCGGCAAGACCGGATACCACTCCTAAAACTGCCAATAGAACGGATTGAATGTAAGTGTTCTTATATTCTTTTACATACTGTTTGATTAAATTCATAATCCAAATCCTCCTCTTATACCAAAAATTTTTATCTTATGGGAGCAAATAAGAAATCCGATATTTTACCTTCATTTCCTTTTACAGCTATCTTTTTATAAGTCTTGTCATCCAGCATCAGCACCGTATTACACACTTCAAAGAGAAGCTCTAAATCATGGGTAATAATAACCACCGGTCTCTTGGCGGCATATCGCCTTATCATAGCTCCTATTTCTTTCATTCTCTTATAATCAAGCCCTGAAGTCGGCTCGTCCAATATAATGATTTTTCTTTCACTTAAAAAGGCAGTAGCAAGTGCAAGCCTTTGCTTTTGCCCACCGGAAAGTTCTTGTGGGTGATCCATTTTTTTATCCCACAAATCAATCGCATGAATATAGTTAGTGACTTCTTTTAAGTATTCATTATCTTTCACTTTATTTTTAGGAATCAGTTCATTTTCCACTGTATCAAAGAAAATTTGATAATCCACATCCTGCATCATATAATACGATTGCTTCAATCTTTCTTTCGTTGTTTTTCCATAGCTTATTTTCCCTTTATTTTTAATTAAGCCTGCCAAAGTTCTTCCTAACGTTGTTTTTCCGATTCCGTTTTCCCCAATGATTGCCATGATTTCTCCATAATGAAGATCAAAGGAAAGATTCTTTATGAGTTCCTGTTTTCGTATATCAATACTTAAATCTACGATCTCGGCAACCTTTTCTTGCTCTTCATCCGAGTTTTGTGCTTTCAGAGATTCGTAACGGATTGCTCTTAATCCATACTTTTTGCAGTCATTCTCAGTGAGTTCTCCTTGAGAAAACACCCTTTCGATCGTCCCGTCTTTCATATAGATTAAGCGGTCATATAAATCATTCAAAAAAAACAATCGATGTTCCGCAATAATAATTGCCTTTCCCATTTCTTTTAAAGTGCGGACAATATCTCTAAACTGAGCAATCCCTTGATAATCCAAATTGGAGGAAGGCTCATCAAAGAAAATAATTTTGGTATCATATAGTAAAGTGGAAGCGATCGCCACTTTTTGTTTCTGTCCTCCGGAAAGTTCCGAAAGTTTCTTATCCATCAAATTGGAAATCCCCATTTTTTCAAAGGCTTCTTTTGTTTTTTGCTTTAATTCCTCAAGGGGCATTCCTAAGTTTTCTCCGACAAAGGCGACTTCTTCTTCCGCAATGGTAGCAAAAAACTGATCCGATGGATTTTGAAATACATTGCCGATATATTTTGCAAGCTCACCTTTTTCGTAGTCCAGCAAATTTTTATCAAATAATTTTACTTCTCCGTCTAAATCACCCTCATAGTGATTGGGAATTAAGCCATTTAATATTCTTGTTAAAGTCGTTTTTCCACATCCTGAAAGTCCTGTTATAACAATCAATTCACCCGGCTCAACACTTAAACTTAAATTTTTCAAGATAATCTCTTTGCTGTTTTTATATTTAAATTTGTTGATTTTGACTTCTAAAATGTTCATTTATAATCCCCTGCATCTAAAACAATCTCCATACTAAATAGAAAGCAACAACCAAACAAATCAAGTCAAAAATATTATATTTAGTTGGATTGTAACTTGTTTTTTTTATTTTATACTCTGCACCTTTTGAAATAATGGAAGACGTTAAAGTTTCGCTTACATGAAGACACTTATACATCAATGGAATAAGATAAAGTTCAAATGAACGGACAGGATGTACGAGGCTTATTCTTAAGCCCCTTACTTTCATACCATTTCGTATTTCTTTAATCCTTATTTCCATCTCACTCATAAATCTGAGTCCCGTAGTAATACTAAGGTTAAAGTCATTTGGAATTCCAATTTTCCTTAAGGAACTCATTATTGTAAGTGGAGATAAAGAAATCAGTATCCTACCTAAAACAAAAATAGGAAAAAGTTTTATTCCAATTAAAAGTAAACCTATAAAAGATGCCACTCCAAGTCTATAAGGAAGTTTCTCCAACAAATGCAAAAGCAATAAAAGAAATAGGTACTTTACAGACATACTAAGAAATGCTTTTTTTGAATGCGTTAGTAACAAAATAAATGAAACGGACATCATAATGTAATAGCCAAGTTTATCAGTAATAAAAAGTGTAATGGAAAATGAAACGATGAGGATAAACAAAACTATACTATTTACTATGCAAGTCTCTTTTACTGTGTTTTTTTGCATCAAAGTATCCCTTTCTCTTTTCTTTTTTCAAAAAATTTATTATTGATATACATTCCGAACAAACCAGCCAAAGTGACCAAAACAATATTTACAATAATTGAAATCAACATTGCTTTAGGTGTAAAAAATGTGTACATATATTGAGCTTGCTCCGGAGAAAAAACAGTAAATACTTCCACTAATTTTTCAGGACCTAAAACTTTAACAAAGGTCATAGCATGCATTGAAATGATAAACATTCCTGTTGCAATAGCTACTGCAACTCGTTTATCACTTTCATAATTTCCTATGATAAGTTCAGCCACAATGCCTGCTACTAAATTTATGATAAGCATCGGCCAGTATCCCATCAGTGACCAAAAAACAGACAACAACATAAAAAAGATAAAAGCAGAAGGTTTTTTCTTAATTTTTTTTGCCATTACAACAAAGGGTGGAGCAATTACAAGGGCAGAAAAGCCGCTTGCAACATAAAGAGAAACGGTTCCCAACATTCCTGTTCCCATTGATACAGCCATACCTAAAACAAAAGCAATAACTGTAAATACAGTGATTTGAATAATGTCTTTTAACTTCATAATAAACTTCCCTCCTAAATTCCAGTTCTATATTAGTTTCAACTAACCCTGATGAAAAAAATTAAGGCACTGGTGTACCAGTGCCTTACATCACCATTTATGTTAATTGTACCTGCAATGTTAGGAGTTCTCTATAACCAATTGGGTATTTTTTAACTCCAAAAAGACAAATTGCTCTCACTTAAATTCACTTGGAGTTTTACCCATAATACTTTTAAACGCCTTTGAAAACTTGCTTTGATTTTCATAACCGGTCATCTTGGCAAGTTCCCCTATACTTAAGTATGGTTTTTTATGCAAAAGAATTGCTGCTTCTTTTATTCTGTTTGTCCTCATAAAAGCACCTATCGATTGCCCCGAAATACATTGAAAGCAATTTTTAAGACTTGATTCGGAAACCGCAAACTTTTTCGCTAAATCTTTTATCTTCAGCCATTCAAAAGGATTTTCTATAATCATTTTATAACACTCTTGAGTTGCTCTGTATACCGGTTCGGAAAATGATGAAAACTGTTCTGTATCTTTTGATTCTATCAAGCTTAAAAACAAAAGTAACTCTATCGTTTTTATAATAGAGTATGGAAGTTTTACTCTTTCATCTACCTCATACAATTCATTGATAATATGATTTATTCCATCACGAGAACGTATAATCAAAGATTCTCCATTTTTACACAATCTGTCTCGTAATCTATGCAAATCAATATTTCCATACGGAAAAAATTTATCAATTGATTTTTGAGCCACATTTATATCAATAAAAAGTGAAAGTCCAACATATTTCTTCATAGGGATACACGACTTTTTAAATGAAGCTTTGCCAAGATCAACAATACTTAAATCTCCTCTCCCTAAAAAGGCATGCTCGTTATTTTCTAAAATAAATTCATAACAACCTTCTAAACAATGATCAATCTGTAACATACCCTCCTTCGGCTCTATTTTTTGATAAGTAGTTTGCATATTCAAAGTATTGTAAGAAAGTTGAATTCCTTCCAAAAGATTATAGCAGCGCATTTCACCCGTTCCTGTATCATTGTTTAAGCAATATATTTGTATATCCTTTGTCTGCTTTTTTTCTGTGAAAAAGAGTTTATCATAAGCATTTTCAATAACATTGTTTTTATTTAACTCCATTTCTTTTCTCACCTCATTTTTTTACATTTAGTAATCAATTCCTTTTCTTAATCAAAAAACAGACTTAGCCATAAAGTGAAGTTGACATAGCCTTATAGTACTTTCAATCCTTCCGTAATTTGCTTAAAAAAATCTGAACTCCAAATATCCAAAATGGAAGTATCGCAAATAAATGGCTCAACATCCTTTCTGGCTTGCAAAAAGTCAATACTGTCAAAGCGACTCTGCCACCCACGGCAAATTACCGCATGGATTCTCCCGGCAAACAGAGAAAGCATGTCATTTTACCGTCATAAAGCCAGCTTATCCCAATCCTGCACGGATTCTATTACCGGAATCCAACTGTCTATTTCGAATCTTTCCTCTATCCATGGTTCCGCATAGCCGTCCAGAATAAGCACCCCATTGCATTTTATATGGGCTTTTGCCTCTACTATATCTAAAACTTCTATCCTGTATTCAATTAGCGGTTCGTTTTCATAAATATAAAAGGAATCTTCACGCTCTTCGCTTTCCTCTACTGTCTTTACTGAAAATGTAGTCCCCACCAATTCCTTTACATCACTCTTATCGGTATCTATGGGATTGATGCAGATAGAAGGGGAAATCTCATTTCCCTCAAAATCCCCGGGCTTAAACCCAATATCTACAGCCCACGAGGCGCTTTCCTCCCGGTCTGCTTTAAAGAACATGAGGCAGCTTCTTCTATCTCCCCAATCGTCTTGAAAGATAAAATCTTTTATTTTTAACATCTTACTCTCCCCTACAAACCGAAAGTTGTTATTTAGTTCATAGTCGTACTATTTTATTCGCTATATCTTCTACAAACCTCTTATCGTGTTCCACAAATATGAGTGTAGGATTTGCTTCTTTTATAATTTCCTCAATCTGTATTCTTGATATTACATCTATATAATTTAACGGTTCGTCCCAAACAAATATATGAGCCGGCTTTGATAAACTTACCGCAATTAAAACTTTCTTTTTTTGTCCATCGCTATAGTTCTTCATATCTGTTTCAAATAATTCTCTTGCAAAATCTAATTTTCTAAGAATTGTTTTGCACAATGTTTCATCAACACCTTGGCTTTTTATATACTCATTTAGGCTAGCTGTTAAATTGGAGGAATCTTGAGGAATATATGATATTTTTAAATTACTTGCTAATTTTACATCACCTGAATACTCATGATTTAACCCTAATAAAATTTTAATCAAACTTGATTTTCCGCTACCATTCCCCCCATATACAGCCACTATATCTCCTTGCTTTATCTCAAAACTGATATTCCTTAATATCTGCCTTTCTCCATAATATAATGATAAATCGCAAACGGATATTAGAGGATTTTTATGATAATCTAACGTATGCAATAATAGACTTTCCTTTGTTTCAATATCTTTTAGTAAATTCTGTTTTTCTTCTATTGCCTTATTTTGTCTATGCTCCAAATTCTTAGATTTTTTCATCATCTTAGCTGACTGATGACCTATATGTCCCTTGTCCGGTTTTACACCTGATACTTTCACAGCGTTTTTAGTATTTTCAATTTTATCAGACCAAATTTGACTTTGCCTTGCAGCTTCTTTTAATCGTTTAATATCTTTTCTTAATTTCTCATTTTGACTAATTTCAAATTGGTCTTTCCTCAATTTATTTTCATACCAGGATGTAAAATTTCCTGATTGGACATCAATAGAATTCCTGTTAAGAGAAATAACATGATTGATACATCCATCTAAAAAAACTCTATCATGCGAAATAAGCAAAAAACCTTTTTTACTTTTCAGATATTCACTGACAATTTTTCTTCCGTCAATATCTAAATGGTTTGTTGGTTCATCTATAAGTAAAAAACCATCTTCTCTTGTAAACAAAATAGCTAAAAGGATTTTTGTTTGTTCTCCTTTAGAAAGCGTTGCAAACTCTCTGTAAACAAGCTTCTCCTCTACATTTAGCAAATTAAGTTCTCTAAATAATTTCCATTCTTCCTCATCTGATATAAGTTCTTTATATAACTCAATCCCTAATTTTGAAGTATCACTTAAATTAGGTGGAAATTTAATAAAGTCAACACTTTTGCTGATTTTACCTTGATAAACTTCTTGGTTTAGAAGTAGCTTAAATAGTGTTGATTTTCCAATTCCGTTTCTTCCTATTAGCCCTGTTTTCCAGTTCGTATCAAATGAAAAGGATACATTTTCAAATACAGGTTTTACATAGCCATAATATGAGAAAGTGAGATTTTCAATTTTAATTGTTGACACAAAAACACCCCCTCAAATTCAAAGTTAGCGATTTCTTTTTCCGGTATTTTCTGTCCCTCGGATTTCCTCATGATAGAAATAATCTACAATCACCGGATGTCCCTGCGGGACTCTGCCATAAGGCATTTCATTATCCACAAAGGGACAATCATACTTCTTAGCCATTTCCGCAGCTTTTACTTCAAGCGCTTCAAAGTAGCTACGGTTATGCTTGTTATAGATCTCATCGTAAAGCGGTACAAGATCAGGATATTTTCCGGCGATATACTCCATAATTGTCTTTTTGAAGCCACCCCGAAGATTGAGGTTTTCGAGCCAGAACAGATCGCACTGATCCTTTACCCGCTCAAAGATGGCTTCAAAGTCCGTGATCCCGGGGAATACCGGGGATACGAAACAGACTGTACGGATTCCTGCGTCATATACCTGCTTCATAGCAGCGATACGCCGTTCAATGCTCGAAGCAGAGTCCATATCGTTCTTGAAATTTTCATCCAGTGTGTTGATCGACCATGAAACGGTCACTCGTCCAAGCTTCTTCAGCAGATCAATATCCCTTACCACAAGATCAGACTTTGTGCAGATCAGAATCTCTGCGTCACTACCAATCAACTGATCCAGAAGTTTTCTGGTATTCCCGAATTGCTCCTCCTGTGGATTGTAGCCATCCGTCACAGAACCGATGACCACCCGCTGTTCGGCATATTTCTTCGGATTTTTAATTTCCGACCAATGCTTCACATCAAGGAAAGTGCCCCATTCCTCCGTGTGTCCGGTAAAGCGCTTCATAAAAGAAGCATAGCAATACTTGCAGGCATGTGTACAGCCCACATAGGGATTGACCGAGTAACCGCCTACCGGCAGACCGGACTTAGTCATGATGTTCTTTGTTTCCACCTCGTCAATGAGGATTCCATCGATTACTTCTGCCATCTTTTCTGTACCTCCAACACTTTATTGAATTCTTCCGGCATTTCCTGAATCATATTTTTATCCCCTATGATAGGGACAAGGTCTTCCTTCATAAACACCGGAATACCAAGCGAGTGCGCCCGGTTCGCAAGAGACCATGCCCATTCCGGCTCCGTATGAATCTTCCTGCTCTGAGCTCCGGTCATGGTGCCGACAACAATCCAGTTGACTCCGGAAAGGTCAACTGGGCCGGGATCATCGAATAACGGCTCAAAGGTAACATGGTAATGTTTTGCTCTGACGTTTTTACGAAGGGCGTCGATACGCCACAGTTCTGCTTTCCTCGTCACCGTAACGCCAAACCATACGTTTTCCAGATCGGTATCAAAATCCAGCAGATCGGGACGTTTGGTAAGAAACAGGAACTGATGCTGTGGATTTTCACGGATTTTTGCAAACACTTCGTCTCTCCATTCCGGCTTCCATCCGGAGAGATCGCTCATTCCGGTAAGAAGAAAGTTCTGCGGACGTTTCTTTTCCATCATCTTGAGCTTACCCGGGAAGAATTCAGGATCAGCGAAGTCATCAATCATATGCCAGCGTTTCACATTATTACGGGCATAGCAATATGTACACCCCACTGTACAGCCTATGACGATGTTCATGTTCTGGATCTGATCTTTGATACAAATACTCATGACTTCTGCCACTCCTCAAGATTCTTTCTGATGCGGTCGAGGCATTCCTCAAACCGGGTAATTTCTTCCTCTGAAAAACCCTTATAGTAAATACTTCCCATCTCATCAGATACAGAATCGTACTCGCCCTTTAAGGCATGTGCTTTCTCAGTCAGAAACAGGAGTGTTTTCCTTTTGTCCGTTTCAGACTGAACACGGCTTATCAGCCCTTGATTTTCCATTCTTTCCAGCATCGTCGTAAGAGATGTTATCGCTAATCCGCATTTGACCGAAAGCGACCTGATTGAGATACCATCCTCCTGCCACAGCACATAAAGAATACGCCCCTGGGCTCCATTGAACGCATCTATATTCTTTTCACTGAGAATCTTCTCAAAAATCCGGTCACCAAGTTGTTTTATTTTGGTGACCAGAAATCCGCCATTTGTTTTCATGCAAAATCTCCTATATAGTAGTTTTCTTTAAACAATACTATATAGGAGATTTATTGTCAACAGTTTATATGTCTTAATAGGTAAAATCCGTTTTTTTCAATACTCCAAACTGGAATTTATTTTAAGCTATCACGTTTTACCTTCTTAAGCCTTACTATCATTACCATAGGAATTTCTTTGTTGGTTTTAAAACATTCTTCATAAAATCCATCAATGACAAATCCAGCTCTAAAACAAAGGTTAAAAATATCTTGTATGGAACGATGATAATAAATCTGCTCTTTCGGTTGCCCTTCAATCGCTATATCATAGTAACTGTGCGGTGTCATATATTTTTCAGTCAACGTGACAAAACAAGGGTGTTGCGTTGCAAAGACAAAAATTCCGCTTTCCTGCAACAGTTCATAAACAGCCATAAGAAGTGGTTCAATATCCGTAATATCCATAATTGCCATATTAGAAACTGCTTTCGTAAAGGCTCGATTTCTTTTTAATTCTAATATACTTTTTCTATCGGTCGCATCCGCCACACAAAATTCAATTTGTTTTGCATATTGTGATTGCCGTCTTTTAGCCAATTCTATCATTTTTTTGCTGTAATCAAAAGCGACAACCGAAGCGCCTCTTTGTGCAAGATACGAAGAATAATTTCCATTGCCACACGCAATATCCAAAATGTAATCCGCAGGATTAGGAGATAGAAGTTCCGTTACTTTGGGACGCACTACCTCTCTGTGAAATTCATTAGATTCGTCACCCATTGCATTATCCCAAAATTGTGCGTTCTCCTCCCAGATTTTTTTACTTTCCTCTGTTCCCATGTTCTCTCCCACTCCCCAAATTTGCTTTTTTGCTTCCATTAAATCTTCCTTACTATATTCCATTGTTACCCTCCATAACTTCTGATTGTTGCCGTCTTGACGATTATGTATCTTTACATTACCTTCTGAAACATATGGCGCACCTTGTCCAGGCGGCTGTTTGGACGGCGGGGCTGGATGACCGGCTGACCGACAGCGGCCTGATATCCTTTCAGCTCTGTAAGGCATACGCTCCGCCCGTTGGTGTAAAAGGCCAGATCAGTACGGTATGCCTGTATACAGCGGGCGGGAATCTCGCCAGTAAAGACAACTTCATCCTTTTTTACCTGGGCCGTTTCGATGGTGGCACAGTATTTCGGTGCATCATGATAAGCCCTGGAAAGGTATTCCTGGGGCGCATAGAGGATGAAGGAGAGATAAGGTTCCAGCAGCTGCGTCCCCGATTCCTTCAATGCCTGTTCCAATACAATCGGGGCCAATGAGCGGAAGTCCGCCGGCGTGCTGACCGGACTGTAATAAAGCCCGTATTCAAAGCAAATCTTACAGTCCGTTACGTTCCAGCCGAACAAGCCCTGCTCCAGCCCGTAACGGATACCATCCCTGACAGCGTTTTGAAAACTCTGGTTCAAGTATCCCAGCGAAACCCGGCTCTCGTATTGTACACCGGAGCCAAGCGAGAGTGGTGTAACAGACAGTCCTATGGATGCCCAAAACGGGTTGGGCGGCACCTCGATATGGATGGTGTGGCTGGCTGCTTTGAGCGGCCGCTCCATATAAATGACGGAGGGTTCCTTTACCACTGTTTCAAGCTTGTATTTTTCCGACAGCAAAGCGGAAACAACCTCCAACTGCACCCGGCCCAAAAAAGAAAGAATGATCTCATGGGTGATGGAATCCACTTCGCAACGCAAAAGCGGGTCAGTATCCGCAAGTTGCGTAAGAGCGTCCAGCAGCCGTTCTCTTTGCGCTGCCGTTTTCGGCGCAATCGTCGTCCGCAGCATGGGGAGGGGGTCCTCGCGCCACCTTTTACGAGGGAGCCGGGTTTGGTCCCCTAATACATCGTTTAACCTCACGCTGTCGCTGGGAAGGATAACAATTTCACCCTGATAAGCGGTGTCTGTCCGAACAATTTCCCCTTTGGATGGAATACGCATCTCTGTGATTTTCAGCTTTTCTCTCCCGGCCAGGGCCACCGTATCCCGCAGGCGCAGCGTTCCGCTGTATAACCGTAGATAGACACGCCGCTGGCCGCAATCGGTGTACTCAACCTTGAAAACGCTGCCGCATAGGGCGGCGCCCCCCTGTTCCCCAATCGGTTGGAACAGCCCTGTCACCGCATCCATCAACGGTTGAATGCCAAGGCCATTTTTGGCGCTGCCATGATAGACTGGGAACAGGGAGGCGTCTTGAACCCGCTGCTGTTCCTCCCGCGCAAGTTTTTCCCGGCTGATTGGTTCTCCTGCGATATACTTTTCCAATAATTCATCGTTATTTTCGATGACCGCATCCCATGCTTCTATGTCGGTATTTTCCTCCAGGACTATTTCCGGGGACAGCGACACCGTCTGCTTGATGATAATATCGGCGGAGAGCTTATCCCGAACAGACTGAACCACGCTCTGCAAATCAACGCCAGCCTGGTCGATCTTGTTGATAAAGATAACGGTGGGAATGTTCATTTTCCGCAGGGCATGGAACAGAATACGGGTCTGGGCCTGCACGCCATCTTTAGCGGAGATCACCAAGATGGCCCCATCTAAAACAGCCAAAGAGCGGTACACCTCCGCCAAAAAATCCATGTGGCCGGGCGTATCCACAATGTTAACTTTACATCTGTGCCACTGGAAGGAAGTGACTGCCGCTTGAATGGTAATCCCACGCTGCCGCTCCAAAAACATGGTGTCCGTCCTCGTTGTCCCTTTTTCGACGCTCCCCGGTTCTGAAATGGCTCCGCTGGCATATAGCAGGCTCTCCGTCAAGGTCGTCTTTCCAGCGTCTACATGGGCAAGAATTCCAATATTGATTATTTTCATGTGATTGTCCTCCCTTTACAGCCCCAAAGGGCATAAAAATCCCCAGCAGTAAAATACTTTTACCACTGGGGATTATAAGTTGCGGACATACACATATACAGCATACACCTGTTTGTGATTGCTGTTTTTGGGGATATGTCAAAATTGATAAGGCAAAAGTATTCTTAAATTGGGTACAAAAAACTAAGCCCCTACAAAAGGAGCTATCATAATCCTTTGTTCCCACTATTTGATTATAGTTTTATTTAAGAATACCTTGCCGCATATTTTTTACTCCTTTTCTGGATTAAATCATTGTATCACATCAGTTTTAGGAAAGCAAGTACCTAAAAGAAATTTTTCTTCCCCTTATATGTAACAATCATACCGGCTTCCTAGCGTTCAGAATGTTTTCTGCTGTCTGCTGTGGTGTTTGGTTGGAATTGTCCAACCAAAAGCCGATCCGTGGTGTTGTCTGCATTTTACTAAATACAAATTCAATGTATACAGAAAGATATAAGGAGTGGGAGGGATTCCGCCGTAGTTGGCATTGTAGGAAAATCCAAAAGTTTAGATTTTCCCACAATGCTTATCTTTTGGTCTTTGGTTCGGAATAGTGTAGTGCTGGCGGTCTATCTCTTGTTTTCGGTTGCTTGCTTCCTTACCGTACATGAGCATTTGCTCCTGGATTATCATTTCCATATCCCTCCATAAGGTTAATGACTCCCCAGGCTCCAAGTCCGGCTCCTACTGCCATAACCAAAATCTGTAATACATTGACTGCCTGAACAAAAAAATCCATATTTATTCCTCCTCGTTTTCTTCCTTCTTTTCAATCTTGTTATATGACTTCACTACAAAGTTTTTGTAAGTCTTTCCCTCTTTTTCACGCTTCTTAAAGTAGCCGAAGATATGAATCAAATCGCCTTTCTCAAAGGCTTTTGCTATTTCTGTCTTTTCTCCATAAGCTGCACAGTTGATATACTCCTTACCCTTACCGTACTTTTTTACAAGCGTAAAATTTGCAACTTCTACCGTTTCTCCGTCTTTTTCAAAGTTTGAGAAAGTAGGTTCCGCCAATAAGTTGGCGTTGATGTTAATCATTTCTTGTTTCATCTTTTTAAATTTCTCCTTTTCATTTCAATAAAAAAAGCGACCAGAAGTATTACTTTTCCAATCGCTGATACTCTTACTATTTAGTTTTTTCTTAGTGGGACTTCTGATCCTTATCATCTTATCTCCTTTATTGTCTTTAACATATTTAAGGGAATTAGCATTTTGTCGTGTATATATTAGTGAAAGGTACTTGAAATACTAGTTCGCTAATTAGTGAGTTTCCCCTATTTATTGATCGCAATATAAATTGAAAATAGGCATGAAAAAAGACGATAGATTTTTTTCTTTTCTATCGTCTTACGCATTTAGTATTCAATTTTTCAGTTCGACAAACTTGAATGTATCAAAACACATTCAAAAAAATGTATTTCATTCGCCTATAGGATCATAATCTGCCGGAACCGGTGCAACGATACTCACAAAAACTATATCCTCTGTTCCTGTGTTCATTGCGCCGTGACATGCACCTTTAGGAGAAACGATAACCTGTCCTTTTTTTAAGGGAATCTCTTTATCCGGTTCGGGATAGAATATTCCTTCTCCCTGTAAAATGATCCAGATATCATCAGAATTGTGGTGACGGTGCTTCTGCAAGGTTTGTCCCGGTTTAATCACCCACACCGACCCTCCTGTAGATTCTGTTTGGTAAAAAGGTGTTTTCTTTGCAGCTTTTTTGTCTTCTTGTTTTACCATGTCCATTTCATAGATTCTTTTTTCTTCCATTGCTATATGCCCCCTTGTATTGATTTTTGATTATTCTTACTCAAAGAGCTTCCGATACTCCCCATACCCTTGTTCTTCCAGTTCATCGTAGGGAATGAATCTAAGAGCTGCCGAGTTGATGCAATAACGCAGCCCGCCGGACTCGCGGGGACCATCGTTGAACACGTGACCCAGATGGGAATCCGCGCCGCTGCTGCGCACTTCCGTCCGGACCATACCATGTGAAGTGTCCACGGCCTCAGTGACAGCATCTTCCGCGATCGGCCTGGTGAACGCCGGCCAGCCACACCCGGAATTATACTTGTCCATGGATGTAAAGAGCGGTTCGCCGCTGACAATGTCGACATAAAGGCCCTTTTCAAAGAAGTCGTCATACTCGCCGGTGAAGGCGTACTCCGTGGCGGCGTGCTGTGTGACCTCAAAGGCCAAATCGCCGATCCGCACCCGAAGTTCATCTGCAGATTCTTCTGCGCTGTTTTGCTGAAGATCAAAGTAACTGCGCGGGATATGGCAGTAGCCGCCGGGATTCTTGTCCAGATACTTCTGGTGATACTCTTCTGCGGGGAAGAAGTTTTCCAACGGAAGCAGTTCAACAGCAAGCCTGGCTCCGGCTTTCTCTTCCTCCGCCCGATAAACCGCTTCGATTTCCGGAAGCTGGTCTTCTTCCGTATAATAGATCCCCGTCCGGTACTGGATGCCTCGATCATTGCCCTGTTTGTTTACAGAGAGCGGATCGATCACCATGAAATAGTAATTCAGCAAATCAGTCAGAGAAATTACAGCAGGGTCATAGTCGACCCGCACTGTCTCGGCATGCCCGCTGCTGTTACAGACGTCCTGATAGGTCGGAGCTTCGTCAGGTCCGTTTGCATAACCTGCTTCTGTTCGGATTACGCCGACAAACTGATCAAAGAACTTCTGCGTTCCCCAGAAGCAGCCGCCTGCAAGATAGATTGTTTTTATATTCTCCGGTATCTCCATAGTAGTTTCTCCTGTCACGATCTCTCCGGACCAGGTGTTGATCCCGCCGAATTCGTAGATGTTGGTATATCCCATGTCCGCAAGCTTTTGCGCTGCTTGCTTGGATCTGTTCCCGCTTCGGCAGTAAATCAGGATGATCTGATCCAGATCCGGGAGTTCTTCCGGCCGCTCCGCTTCAATGCTCTCATTTGGAATTAGAATTGCGCCAGGAATATGGCCTGCATCGTATTCATCTTGCCTGCGGGCATCTACAATCACATGCCCGTCATCCCGGGTCATCATCTGCTTTGCCATATCTTGATCGATCTGATGATAGCTCTCGACCTCTTGCACTGAACCGGCAGTATTTACCAAACAACCAGTCAGAAGAAAAATGGTCATCAAAATCAAAAACAACGGTCTTGGAACACCTGAGCGCCCTTTTTCCACTATTGCTCTCATCTTTTTCATTCTATGTTACCTCGGTAAATTCAAATTTGTCATAGTTTTTACATAGATAAAATTACAATTTTTCCTTCAATTATTATCTCAATAAAATGGAGTATCTTTTTTATATATTGCATATTAAATTCAAAGCAAGGTGTAATGCTCTAGAGTGTGACGAAATTCCCCAATTCCTTTCATCATGTTCAGTAACACTTGCAAGCGAATCCGCAGTAAAAAAGAATTGACCAAATGATGCTCCTCTTTTTTGTGAACACGCAGCAAGTGCAGCACATTCCATTTCGACAGCAGAGCAGCCTTCACTTAATCTATACTGAACCATTTCCCGTGTTTCCCTAAAAAAACCATCTGTTGTCCAAGTTATGCACTCTTCAAATGGTATGTCTAATTTTTCAAAAACATCCTTAATTTCACCAATCATTTTCCGGTCGATTTCAATATATCGTGATGGTGGTAAATAATGGAATGATGTTCCCTCATCTCTCAATGCTTTTGTAGGAATAAGGAATGCATTTTCTTTTATATCCCTCAGAACCCCACAAGAACCTGTTGCAATTATTTTCTTACAACCACAAGCAATCAGCCTGTCCAAAAGCTGTACGGACGCAGGTGCACCAATATTAGGACGGACAAGACATATTCTTTGCCCTTTATACTCAATCACATATATATTTGTAGTTCTACAGCAATTTTCAAATTCTTCGGCAATTATTGCATTACTATTCATTGCGAATTCATCTACGCAGTCTCCTAAGAAAGCAAACACACACTTTTCCGGAAGTTTCAACTCCTCGCAACCATGATTTGGTTTAATTACCTCTATAGAAAAATTGTCATATTCAAGTATAGGAATTTCATTTTTTATTATCATCTTCAGCATTCTCCTCTAAATATTAACTATTCATCTATTCATTATTTATTAGTCCAAACGAGTGGGAAATAAAATTTATCAAACCGGCAAATTTATTTTTTAAATCTACAAACCCGGAGTTACCATAAACTAAAGTTTACAAAACATAACATAGTCCTCTTCATTTTCACGAACAACTTCAAAACCTACTTTTTTATACATACTCACTGCATAGTTTATCTTTTGAACCGATAATGAAACTTGCTTATATTCTCTCTCTTTCAATGTCAAAAGAATTTGTTTCATAAGTTCAGTTCCAATTCCCAAATTCCTATATTCCTTGAGGAGAGAAATGGAAAGAGAGGGTGTTGTGTCATCAATAATCATTGATGATACGAGTCCATACAGCTCCTACTACCTTTCCATCAAAATCCGCCACATAACATAAATCATCTTTCTTGCCAAAATCAGCAACATATATTTGTAAATCGGGATGTTCTATAATATCTTTGGATGGAGCTTGTACTCCTTCAGGAATAAAAATAGCTTCATATAGAAAAGTATCCAATAAATTAATTTCATTCTGCTTTAATTCTCTAATTACATAATCCATTATTGCCTCCAATCTATGTTCTGTAAATTTATTATTTTATAAATCGGTATAAATTCCACACATACTATACCTCCATACTTTTTGAATTGTTTCTGCTACTTCTAATTTTCCATTATACTAATCATCTCGCAAATTCAAATTTGTTTGCACTATGTCAGCAAATCATAATCAGTACATTTCCTTTGGCTTTCGATATATTTCCTTTAGCTTTCAATATATTCGATTGCAATTTATAGCTTTAACGTTTTAATGCTGTGTAAATCCTTGGTAACTACAGCCGTATCAAATCTGATCTCAAATAAAATCAACGATTCTCCTGCATATTCTATCGTGTCTTTGTAGCCCTGAATTTTAGCAATAAATTGCTCGGCAAGATCAAAAATCGTCTTGGAACTTTTTTGCACTATCCCCTTAGCTTTGACATGCTCATTTCCTCCGTGAGGAATGGTGGTAAATGCCACGTTTGGATTTTCATTTATTTCTTTCACTTTGTCGTTTCCTTTGAAAGACGAAAAGTAAAGTATATTTTCAGCCGGCTCAAAATAAAAATTTACTATTCTTACATTGGGAACATTATTTACAGATGTTGCCAAGGCTATTTCCGTTTGTTCAGCCATAATTCTTAAAAATTCCGCTTTTATATCCATTTAAGGAGACCTCCTTTTTCGATACCTTACTTATTCTATTCTTTTTGATATTTTGCTAGTCCTTACGAATAAAATATAGAACAACTCTTACATTTACTTTCTTGTGTTATAAAACTCTTTATACTTCGGATCATCGTATTCAAAATATCTGTAGCCAACTCCTTTTTGTTTTACAAGTACAAGGGCAATAGCCATCACAGAAAGAGGCACTGAAAGCAGTCCACAAAGATACCATAGTTTTCCAAAATATTGATTAGCAAACTTCCATGTTTCTCCATTCCTCATTGACCTTTTTGTTCGGTATCCATATACATAATTGATTTCTTTCGGGGTTCCCCTGAAAAGTAGCCAGCCAAAGAAAAGCATAGTGAACGGAATAAGTAAAACCATGATTAGCATGAATATCCTAAATCCCATTTGAATTCCCTCCATTCTTTTACTTCTAAAGGATCAATTCAGCCTCAGCTATACTTGAAAATCATTTTTCTTGCTCTTCTTATGTAATCATGAATAGTTTACTAAATCCAGGTTTATCCCATCACACATTTTTTCCATAATGACTGCTACGCCCTGCTCATTTTCTTTTTCTACACCCGTATCCGTAAAACCGCATTTTCTCCAAAAGTTCCTGCTTTGCATATTTCCTTTCATATAGGCCAACCTTACTTTTTTATAGCCTGCTCTTTTCCATGCAGTGAAAGCCTCTATAATAATAGCGCTCCCTTTCCCTTTTCCGGACTCTTTACTGTCCATCATAAACAAACCGATGAAAATCGTATCTTCTTCAGGAAAGGAGAGAATAAAGTCCATAATGGCAATTAAGCTGTCATTTTCAAAAAAGCCGATATAGAATTTATCCTCAAGGCTTTTCCCCTCCGGTAAGGCTTTTAAATCATTCAGCACCGTTTCCCTACATGGCTTTGGTGGGCAATACGCAAAGTATTGGGGATTGCCATTCTCCAGATTCAAAATCCTGGAGATATCCTCTTCCTCCATTTTTTTAATTCTATACTTTGTAGACAGTTGGCTGATGTTCAGCATACTTCTTCTATCTCCCCAATCCTCTTGAAATGGAATCTCTTTTATTTTACAAACCTGTTTTTTAAGCTTTAGTTATCGGAATCCACAGCTCCATTTTATAATCATTGCTGTGCATATCACCTTCATAATAATATTCAAAGTCAGGTTTTCCTGAATGAACATAGCCATGCTCAGGGAAAAAGACTTCCATCGCATATTTCCATCCATTATGAATGCAATCCGGAACACTTCCTATTAACTCCACAACTGCATACTCTGCTTCTTCCACTTCCAAAACATCTAATCCCATACTTCTTGCTTTGTCTGCACCTGTAACAATATAGCCTGCCATATAGTTTATTGTGCTTGGGTTTTCCACATCATGGCAAATTCCCACTCTTTGACCGCTTCCCAAACTTGCAAGTTCATCGTGGCTATATTTTTCATACAGCGTATCCCAGACACTCGGACATAATGATGAATTGATGCTTTGTTTATTTATCCCTGCAACCGTAAAGGCTTTTTTCTTTTGAATTGTAATATTCATGCTTCTTCCTCCTCTTACACTTAGTGCTAACTGCACCCGTGATACTAATTTGAACGGTTTCCCGTTTCTTACCTCAGAAGGAGTAAATCCATGAAAATTCTTAAATGCAGTTCCAAATGAATCCGATGACTCATATCCGAATTTTAAGGCAACATCAATAATCTTTTCGTCCGTATCCCTTAATATAACGGCAGCTTCCGTCAATTTTCGGCTTCTTAAATATTCTGATAGCGTTGTTTCGGTTAGAATAGAGAACAATCGGCTGAACATAGAATAAGAGTATCCGGATAGCTGAGTTACTTTCTTTTCGTCAATCTCATCATCAAGAACTGTTTCAAGATAATCAATCGTATTGTTAAATGACTTGATAATATTCATTTCAATCCCTCCTTTCTTTCGGTTTATTTTAGTATAGAGGAAGACTTATTTTCCTACCCTACAATATCTGTACAAGTTTTATAGGTCTCATCTCATAATACCTTGCTAAATTCAACATATTGGCATTTATCAATTTGTAAATCTTAATAAATATCCATTGGGATCTTGTATTAAGAACTCAATTTGTGTTTCTTCTGCACCATTAACTTGATATTGATTTCTTGTTAGTTCTCTATATATTTCAAAATTTAGAGTTTTCACTAATTTATAAATTCCTTCAACATCTTCGACTGCTATTGAAAAATTTATACCTCTTCCCAAGGGATAACTTAATTCGCCTGTGTTCCACCCATCATCATGAATTTGTTCAAACATAAACTGACTACCTTGAAAAGACATGAAAACAAACCTTTCATCATTGCGTTCGTATTCTATTTTGAATCCTAATCTGCTATAGAATTTTTTTGTTTTATTAATATCAAAAACCGATAATTCCGGAATCATCTTATTAAAATCCATCTCTGTCTCCCATACTTATATCCCTAATTTTCCTAACCACTCCTCAATATCTTCCACGGAGGTATTCGCAGAAAGCATCAGTGTGTCCTCATTATTTTCATCACATAAGATTAATTCCTGTTCTTGATCAAAAAACAGGCTTAGCCATACAATAAAGCTTGCATAATCCCTCATTCTATTTTCGGAATTAAAATACTCTATGGCAAAGGTGGATCTTTTTCTGTCCATTCGTAAGGTAAACTGATAGGACTCCGAGTAATTTTCCCAACAAACATCATAGGAAAATGACGCAGTCCTACTCAGCTCTATTCCTGTCCCCGGGTACTTCTTTTCTATTTCCCTACTAAATTTTCCTAAATCAAAATCATCATTTTCCGCTTTGTTTACATGTATAAAACTTGTTACAGACATTTCTACTTTACCTCAAGGCCAATGGTTTCTTATAAGACAAAATTTTCTCCTGCTAATATCAGTATGCCGGAGCAGAATGTCCTCTTCTCAAAAATCAGATTCGGAAATTCTGTTCTTAGTTCATCCGCAACGCAATAGATTTCATCATTATCCCACTCATCCGCATATTCTTTTTTGCATTGATCCAATGCCTTGCGATTTGAAAAAGCGACATCTCCAATTAGAATCTTTCCGCCATCTTTAAGATGTGCAAGCAAATCTTTTAGCAAAACAACCTTTTGTGCATCCGCTAAGTGATGAATAGAATACGTCGCAATAATAAAATCAAAGGACTCTTGCTTCAGTTTTTCCGCTAAGCCCTTTGAAAAATCTCCCTGATAGAGATGTGCACCCGGCATCTTTTCATACGCGAGCTCTATCATTCTTGAGGAAAAATCCTGTCCGTAAATAGTGCATCCGTTTTTATATAGCTTTGTGGTTAATGTGCCTGTTCCGAATCCAAGGTCCAAAACTACTGCATCCGACTTTTCCATTATGATTTTATAAATATCCCCCAGAATCTTTTTGTACCCAGCAAAGGGATAACGATTCTCTTCTTCCGAGAGCCCGACTGATTTGTCATAATCATCCGCCCATAAATCAAAACCTTTACTATTTAACATTTTTCCTCTGCTCCTCCTACTTTTCTATTTATACTCCTGCTTTTACCGCCTTTACCCTACCGGACAAGATGCATCTCTCGCTCAAAATACTCGGTTTATTTCGCGTGATAAAGCAACCGGACTTCCCATAATCCCTTGCATCCATATTTATTGCAAAAGCTCCAAAATCCCTTTTGCACAGCGGAGATTTACATCTTGAAAATGATTGCCCGGATTTACCTCATAAGTCGTCTCTATTCCCATAGATTTAAAATATTTTAGCAAGTCTTCGGTGTTTTCCTGCATGGTTTGTAAAATGGGATGTCTTGTTTTAGACTCTTTATCTCCAATAGACAAATAAAGCTTTTCCGGCAGAATTTTCATCGCATTTTCTTTGCAAAATTCCTTGATTCCCGGAAACCACAGAGAGCCCGACATGCTGGCCACACGGGTAAAGACATCCGTCTTATACAGGGCATACAAGGCAAATAATCCCGCCAGAGAATAGCCGGCTATGCCTATAAAACTCGCCTTTCCGTGAATTCTTTCCGTAGCCCAAGGTAAAATAGCGGACAGTAGGCTTTCCAAATATGCATCCGCGCCTCCGGAAAAATCCTCTCCGTCTTTCGAGAGCGCCGCAGCCGGCCAGGGAGACATCTCCCTCTGCCAGTCATGAATGGCAATGGATAGAAAATTACACTCCGCTGCATTCTGTTTCCGAAGCTCCTGATACACCGCCTCCCCCTCATCGGAAAAGCTGTGAAAAACAATCAGCGGACAGTCCGCTTTCTCCGCCTGAAATAAGCTTAGTTTATGATTACACAAGGTAAAATCTTCTCTATGCATACGCTATTCTTGCCTCCTCCGATAGAGCTTCTTTAATGATAATGTCTTTCATAATATCTTCCCTGCAAAATTTCTAATATTCTTTATTTCTTAAACGAGCAAGTCCGTATAAAGTCCTTTACCTCTGCCCCGGCTTCCAGATAACGAAGCAAAATCTCCGCACAGGCATGACTGTCGCTGTCTGCCTGATGGTGATTGAGAGAAATTCCGAAATGCTCGCAGACCATATTTAACTTATGGCTCCTGTCGGGAAAGAGGCTTCTGCCCATTTTCACCGTGCAAAGATAGCGGGCATAGGGCTTCCAGTCAATGCCATAATCCAAAAGACAGTTTTTCAACACATTCATATCAAAAGAAGCATTGTGGGCTACCAGCATTCCATCGGAAAAAAGCGGTTCAATCTGCTGCCATAATTCCGGAAAGGTGGGAGCATCCTTGACACTGGCCTTACTGATTCCGGTAAGCTTTACATTGAAATAATCAAAGTCCGTTTCCGGATTCACAAGGGAATAAAATTCCTTGCTGATTTTTCCTTCTTCCACCACGGTAATGCCAACGGCACTCATACGGTTGTTCTTTCGGTTCGGTGTCTCCACATCAAAAACAATAAAGCGTGCCACAAAAATCTCCTTTACTCATCTTTCGTTAAAAAATCAAATCGTAATTATTTGTAATCATTAGTAATCGTATAATTGTTTTTCCGGTTTCTGTCTGCTATACTAATACCACAAGAAGATGTTTAGTATAAATTCTACGAATGGAGGCGAAAATATGGCAAGTACACTGGTTCAATTCAGAACAGAAGACACAGAAAAGCTAAAATCCATACAAATCTTAGAAAAACTGGGACTTTCTCTTCCTGCCTATCTTAGGATGTGTATGTCTAGGTTAAATCAGGAAAACGGTATACCGTTTAGCATGACCCTTGACAAAAAGTATTCCCCCGGAATTTATGCTTTGGAGAAAGCCAGCAAAATTGCGGAAGAATATGGTATTTCCGATATGTCCTTAGATGAAATCAACGCAGAAATTGCAGAAGCACGGAAATAGTATCTTATGAAATATTTTGCTGTCATTGATACCAATGTACTCATATCTGCAATGCTCAAGCATCAATCCGTTCCCGGCAACATTCTCGACATGGTATTTTCCGGTATCATTACACCCGTTTTAAATTACAATATCGAGTCAGAATACCGGGATGTATTATCTCGCCCCAAATTCCATCTTCCAAAAGACTTGATTGATGATATTATACAGACTTTTCGTCTGTATGGTCTCTATATAGATGCGGAACCGCTATCCGTGAGTCTTCCCGATCCGAAAGATTTAGTTTTTTATGAGGTGGTAATGGAACAACGAAAAATGGAAGAAGCTTGGCTTGTCACTGGTAATATAAAGCATTTTCCTGAAAAAGTTTATGTAGTTACCCCTCGTCAGATGTTGAACATCATCTTAGAAAACACCGAACTTTAAATTTCCTCCCCTACAACTGATACAGCTTCGTGTACTTCTCCTCAATGTAATCCAAGAAATACTTTACATTAAACTCTTCCCCGGTCACCATTTTCATCAGCTCCGGTGCCTCATAGCGGAAACCGTAGGTATGGATATGCTCCTTCAGCCAGTTCATGATTTCATCAAAATGATTTTCTTCCAAAAGGCTGTCCACATCCAGGTCCTTCCGCATAGCCTGCATGAATTGTGCTGCAAAGGCTGTTCCTAAAGCATAGGTGGGAAAGTAGCCGAAGCTTCCGTCGGACCAGTGCACATCCTGTAAGATGCCCACTTTATCATTTGGCACATCCACGCCCAAATACTCCTTGTACTTTGCATTCCAGGTCTTATCCAGTCCCTCTGTAGAAATGCTTCCGTTAAATAAGCCCTTCTCAATTTCATAACGAATCAGGACATGCAATGGATAGGTCAATTCATCCGCTTCCGTACGGATAAAGGAAGGCTTGGAACGGTTAACAGCCTGATAAAACTCTTCTAAAGACACCTCTCCCAGTTGCTTTGGAAAATACTTTTGCAGCTTAGGATAATGATATTTCCAAAAGGCCATGGTTCTTCCCAGATAATTTTCGCAAAGGCGTGACTGGGACTCATGCATACCGGAAGACACTCCCTCGGATAAAATCATTCCGTCATACTTCGGGTTGATATTATGCTCATAGTAGGCATGCCCTACCTCATGCACTGTAGACAAAATGGCAGAAATCACATTGTTCTCGAGATACTTCGTAGTGGTACGGCAGTCATTTTCACAGGTCCAGGAAGTAAAAGGATGCTCGGACTCATTTTGATAACCCCAGGAGGAATCAAAATGCAAGTACTCTAAAAGCCCTTCCATAAACTTCTTTT
Source organism: Oribacterium parvum ACB1 (assembly GCF_000238055.2). Taxonomy (GTDB): domain Bacteria; phylum Bacillota; class Clostridia; order Lachnospirales; family Lachnospiraceae; genus Oribacterium; species Oribacterium parvum. Next base: position 302,610 of record NZ_KE148312.1, on the reverse strand, counting down.
GCTCTTCCACAGGGAAGCTCTGCGTAAGAAAATCCTCCCGAAGCTGCTTAACCTTTGTGACCTTCTGAATGAACGGCACCAGTCTTTCCTTTAAAGCGGCAAAGAAGGCATCATACTTTTCCTCGTCCATCCCCGGCTCAAAGTCATCCAGCATCTGATTGTAAATGGACAGGTTGCTGTTCCGATAGCCATAAAGCTTCTTCTGGCTCTCAATTACCTTTTTCAGATAAGGGGCAAAGAGAGAATAATCCGCCTTGGACTTTGCTAAAATCCAGGCATCAAAGGACTCATCACAAAGCTTTTTAAAAGCTACAAACTCCTCCTTAGGAATGCAAAGGGTATCCAGAGCCTGCTTATAGTAGAGCTGAATGGCCCGCTTATTTTCCGCGTCCACCTCAGGATCCTCCTGCAAATCCTTTAGTAGTGCCACAATTTCCGGATCGGTTTCCAGACTGAAAAGTTCTCCTGCTAAAAAGGCGGAACGCGCGTCTCTATAGCTTGCCCCTGCCTCCGGCGCCACCGTCTGCTTATCAATGCCAATGATATTTAAGGCCATTTGATAGGCAGAACATTTGAACAGCCAGTCCTGATACTTCTTTAATTTTTCTTCGGTAGTCATATATTTTTTTCCTTTCTATCTGCTCTACCTGATATGACATATACCAGTGCAGAGAGCACCATATATTCAGCATTTTCATAATACATTTAATAATAACACATACAGATGTAGAAAAGTCATACTATTATGATACTAGATGTTTAACGTTGGTGATTTTTCATTTTTTTCAAAATCGCCAACGTTAAACTTGATATTTTATGACAATTTTGTTAGTATAGGCTAAACAAACTTAAAAAAGGAAAGACAATATGAATTGGTATCCTCGTGAAAACTACCTTAAAAAGATTCGTGATTTTTACCATGAAACCGATATCATTAAAGTAATTACCGGTGTCCGAAGATGTGGTAAATCCTGTATCATGGAGACAATTGCCAGCGAATTAAAAGAATCCGGAATTCCAACTGACCGACTCTATTTCTTTGACCTAGACAGTAAAGCCTATCACAAAATTCTAAAGGCGGAGCAGCTAGAAGCGTTATTGGAATCAATCCCTCCGGTCTCCGAAACAAAATACCTTTTTATTGATGAAATCCAAAATGTTAAGGGCTTTGAAATAATTCTTAATAGTTTACGTAGGACAAATGAATGGTCAATCTTTATCACAGGATCAAACTCGTATCTCCTAAGTGGAGAGTTAATGACAAAGCTTACCGGAAGATACATTGAATTTGAAATGTTTCCTCTTTCTTTCGAGGAGTATGAAGGCATCAAAGAATTCTATGGTAAAGCGATTGCTTCCGACCGACAAGAAGAATTACAAAATTACATCCTTGAAGGCGGATTTCCCAGAACTATACAAATGGATAGTATTTCTGCAAAAAGGCGATATGTTCAAAGCGTTATCGATGAAATCTTTGAAAAAGACATTAGAAGAAGGCTGAAAATCCGTAACAAGAATACATTCGAAACAGTCCAAAAATATATTATCAATAATTTTGGTGCAACAACCAGCCTAAAAAGTTTGAAAAAAGCCATTGAGCAGAGTGGAACAGCTATCAGTGAGGCCACAATTGCAAGATACATTAAAGCCTTGTTGGACTCGAAAATTCTTTGCGAATGCCCAAGGTTTGATATGAAGTCCAAAAAGTCCTTAAGCGGAGAAAAAAAATACTATCTGGCAGACACTGCTTTTTATTTTGCACAGAATACCGATAATAGAATTAACTTCGGTCCTGTTCTCGAAAATATCACCTATATATACGCAAGATCTCACGACTACTCTGTTAGCGTTGGACGAGTTGGAAAACTGGAATGCGATTTCATCTTAAGAAATGATGAAATGCGATATTCCTACATTCAGGTTGCGTATACCATTGCATTATCAAAGGAAACGGAAGACCGTGAGTACAGACCGCTTGAAGCAATTAAAGACAATTATCCAAAATATGTAGTTACTGCTGACTCTATTCTGCAACAACGTAATGGTATTGAACATATTAACCTTGTTGACTTTATGAGAAATGGAAAGGCTTTTTAATTCTATATTATGAAGCATATTTCCAAACGAGAAAACGCATGCTTTACTAGCGATACTTACTATGCATAGCACAAAAACCGGGGAAAATCCCCGGCTTTTGTACTTGCATCATTCATTCGCCCTTATTATTACAAAAAAGTTCTATGTAGCATCTTCATGCAGAACTGCAATGTAATATTTCCATACAGCACTATAGTCTTGCTACACCGCTTTTCTTTGCCGCTTCCGAAACGGCTTTAGCCACGGCATCTTTCACTCTTTCATCAAAGGCCGCCGGCAGAATATACTCCGCATTAAGTTCCTGATCGCTCACCAGTTCCGCTATAGCGTAGGCTGCGGCAACCTTCATTTCATCATTGATATCCTTTGCCCGCACATCAAGGGCTCCTCTAAAGATACCCGGGAAGCATAGTACATTATTGATCTGGTTGGGAAAATCCGACCGTCCTGTAGATACTACTGCAGCACCGGCCTCCTTCGCATCTTCCGGGAAAATTTCCGGAATAGGATTCGCACAGGCAAAAATAATGGGTTTCTCCGCCATGCTCTTCACCATGTCTTTGCTTAGGGTTCCCGGTGCGGAAACACCGATAAAGACATCCGCATTCTTGATAACATCAGAAAGACTTCCCTTTTCCATGGAGAGATTGGTAATCTCTGCCATTTCCATCTTAATGGGATTTAAGTTCTCTCTCCCCTTATAAATGGCACCTTCCCTGTCTGTCATAATCACATGTTTAGCGCCCATGCTTATGAGCAGTTTGATAATGGCGATGCCTGCTGCCCCGGCTCCGGAGGTCACAATCTTCACTTCTTCGATTTTTTTCCCGGTAAGCTTTAAGGCATTAATCAGACCTGCCAAAGTTACTACTGCAGTACCATGCTGGTCATCATGGAAAATCGGAATATCGCAAACTTCCTTTAGCCTCTTTTCAATCTCAAAACATCGGGGTGCAGAAATGTCTTCCAGATTCACTCCCCCAAAGCTTCCGGCGAGGAGACTCACCGTCTTTACAATTTCCTCTACATCCTTCGTTCTTACGCAAAGCGGAATGGCATCCACATCTCCGAATGCCTTAAACAGCACACATTTTCCTTCCATAACCGGCATGCCTGCCTCCGGCCCAATGTCTCCCAAGCCTAGAACCGCAGTTCCGTCCGTTACCACTGCAACCGTATTCCAGCGTCTGGTCAGCTCATAGCTTTTCTCCACATCCTTCTGTATCACTAGGCAGGGTTCAGCCACTCCCGGGGTATAAGCAAGGCTTAGTGCTTCTTTGCTGTCTACCTTGGCTCTCGGTGTAATTTCCAGCTTTCCCTTTAATTCATAATGCAGTTTCAATGATTCCTTCGCATAGTCCATTTTTCTTCCTCCATACTTTATTTCAATTCTATTCTATGTAATTTCTGCCTTTTTACTATTTCTGACTTTTTATTACCTCTGCCAATGAATACTTCTTTCCGGTATTAGTCGCTCCTGATAATGTGCCTGTCTTAACTCATTGTTTCTTATATCATTTCTTCTTATATCATTTTTTCCGGTTGAAACACTTCGTCAAATTTCTCTTCCGTCAAGAAGCCAAGCTGTAGGCAGGCTTCTTTCAAAGAGATATTTTCCTGAAAGGCCTTTTTCGCTGTCTTCGCCGCATTTTCATAGCCAATGTAGGGATTCAAACAGGTTACCAGCATCAGAGAGCGATGAAGATTTTCCTGCATTTTCTCCTTGTTCGCCTTAATCCCCGAAACACAGTTCTGATTAAAGGATAACATGGCATCGGAAAGTAGGCGTACAGACTGCAAAAAATTGTAGATACATACCGGCATATATACATTTAGCTCAAAATTCCCTTGAGAAGCCGCCATGCCCACCGCCACATCATTGGCCATAACCTGAACGGACACCATGGTAAGCGCTTCGCATTGGGTGGGGTTTACCTTTCCCGGCATAATGGAGCTTCCCGGCTCATTTTCCGGAAGGAAAATTTCTCCAAGACCGCATCTTGGGCCGCTGCCCAGCCACCTGATGTCATTGGCTATTTTCATTAAATTCGCTGCCAAGGCTTTCAAGGCGCCGTGGGCAAAAACAAGCTCATCCTTCGCAGTAAGAGAATGAAATTTATTGCTTGCGGTTTTAAAATCCTTCTTCGTAAGTTCAGAAACCGCTTTTGCCACTTCCAAATCGAAGCCTTTAGGGGCATTGAGTCCCGTTCCCACTGCAGTTCCCCCAAGAGCCAGTTCTCGAAGTCCGGGAAGGCTTAATTGCAGCATCTCCTTCGATTTTTCGAGCATCACTTTCCAACCGCTGATTTCCTGAGAAAAACTAATCGGGGTGGCATCCTGTAAGTGAGTCCGGCCGGTTTTCACAATGCCTTCATTTTCCTGCATAAGTCTTTCAAAAGACTGAATGAGGGTATCCAAACTTGGAAAAAGCCTCTCCTCGATTTCCAAGGCTGCTGCGATATGCATGGCGGTTGGGAAGGTATCGTTGGAGCTTTGGGACATATTGGCATGGTCATTGGGATGCAAAAGCTTTTCTCCTGCCACTTCATTTCCCCGATTGGCAATGACTTCGTTCACATTCATGTTGGACTGGGTTCCGCTGCCGGTCTGCCATACCACAAGGGGAAAATGCTCATTGAGCTTCCCCTCCAAAATCTCATCGCATACGCCGGAAATCAAAGTTTTTCGTCTTTCATCCAGTTTGCCAAGGCGATTATTGGCGATTGCCGCCGCCTTTTTTAAAATGGCAAAGGCACGAACAATCTCAGTGGGCATCTTCTCCGTTCCTATTTTAAAATTCTCAAAGCTTCTCTGGGTTTGTGCCCCCCAGTATTTCTCCACCGGAACCTGCACTTCCCCCATGGAATCGTGTTCTGTTCTATAGTCCATTTCTTTTCCTCCATACAGCATTTACAACAGGAAAATTACTTCGGATAGATTTTATCAAAAAAATGGCTGAGGGAACAGGCTGGATTCTATCTTGTCCCACATTTTCCTCTGCCAGTTATCTTATATTTTTTATACTTTCAGGGGAAAATATGTCTCTATCGCTAAGTTTTATCCTATAAATTTTTCCATCTTTACATCATTTAGATTGAGTGCTATAATCTAAACAGTGTATAGATTGAAACAAAAAAGGAGTGTGCTTTGAAATCCGATACATACCATCATGGGAATTTAAAAGAAGAACTAGTGGAAAAAGGCTTGGCCTATATCAATCGATATGGTCTGGAAGCTCTTTCCATGCGTAAACTGGCAGATTCTACAGGCGTCAGTCCTGCCGCGCCCTATGCCCATTTTAAAAATAAGGAGGCTTTTCTGTCCGAAGTTCGTAATTATGTGAATCATCGATTTTATTCGACATTGGTGAAAGCCACGGAAGATTGTTCCAACCCTTCAAGAATTCTTTTCAATTTGGGAAAAAGTTACGTCCTCTTTTTTTATGAAAATCCTCTATATTACCGGTTCTTGTTTTCTATAGAAGATATAGATATAGAGAATTATCCGCCATTTGTATTATTCAAAAATATCGCAGAAAAAGCATGGAAAGAAAAATCCGAGAATTGGGATAGTACTTCTCTTCATGCAAAAGTTATTGCGCTCTGGTCCTTGGTGCATGGTCTGTCTTCCATCGTGACCATGAAAGGGGCTGTAGACATGGATCATCTTGAAGCGGAAGTAGAGCAGATTCTTGACTCCATTACTGTATAAGGGAGAAAGCAGAATTGATTTCCAACTCCATTCATGTATAGGGAACAAAGTGAAACAGATTTTCGGCTCAAGCAATAATATGAGGAGTATAAATGGTAGGGGTATTTTTAAGTGGTACGGGAAATACAAAGCACTGCATCCAAAAATTTCTTACTGCACTGGATTCCGATGCGAAATGTGTTCCCATTGAGGATAAAGAATCTATAGATGCCATCCGAAAAAATGATGAGATTATTCTTGCTTATCCGACACAATTTTCCAATGTGCCATTTATGGTAAGAGATTTTGTCATTCGGCATAAGGATGTCTGAAAAGGGAAAAAGATATTTTTAATAACCACTATGGGAGCATTTTCCGGTGATGGAACAGGGTGTCTTGCCAGAGTTTTAAAAAAATATGGTGCAATTATCCTTGGCGGTTTGCAGATTCGTATGCCGGATGCGGTTTGTGACAGTAAATTACTGAAAAAGTCTTTAGAAGAAAACCGAAGAATCATCCATGAAGCGGATAGAAAAATCGAAAAGGCAACAAACACGATTAAACAAACCGGAAAATATCCCCGGGAAGGCTTAAGCTTTCCGGCTCATCTCGCAGGATTATTCGGACAAAGATTATGGTTTTATAATAAAACCACCGGGTATAGTAAAAAACTCAAAATCAGTGATGACTGCATTGGATGCGGATTATGTGCCTCCATCTGCCCCATGGGAAATCTACGCATACAAAACGGCAAAGCCGTCAATCTGGAAAAATGCACCATGTGTTATCGTTGCATAAGTTCCTGTCCCCAAAAAGCCATTACACTTTTAGGAAAAGAAGTCATCGAACAGTGCCGGTATGAGAAATATGTTTAGGATGCAAAAAAGTTTATTCAAAGCACAAAGAAGAGCTTACATGCTCTTCTCTCCTACGTATTTTTGATAAGTATATTGTCCATGGGCGTTGGTCGCCTTGCCGTTCCCATAATATATGGCATGTTTCGGGCAACGGTGAAGACAGCCCAGACACATGGTGCAGTCCTCCTTCACCCAAACCGGCTTTTTGTTCTGCATTTCAATAGCCTGAACCGGGCATTTCTTAGCGCAAAGTGTGCAGCCGATGCAGGCATCGGACACAGAAAGATTCTTGGTCTTTCGCATCTTACCGTCATAAAGCTTTTTCGCCATCCTTCCTACAAATTCGGGCACCGTGAAATCCATCTCTTTTCCTTTTTTCTTTTCGGAAAGTAATACCTTAAGCTCATTGATTTCCTCTTCCGCCTGCTTTAAGCTAGTTTTAACCTTTTCCGCATTGGATAAGTCAAAAATCACAGTCCAAGTATCCGGCATACGAATATCGAATTTCGCATCCAAGGCTAAACCTTTTTCTTTTAAAAGACTATCCGCAATCGAAGAGGCTGCCCCCGTTGTCGTCCCGAAGGTCCCCACATAAAAGCTGTAGGGCTTTGTTTCATACCGAAGCTTCAACTTTTCCAAGAACGCATAAACAATACCGGGCAACCCCCAAGCATAGGTGGGACTTAAAATTCCAAACCTTCCGTCCTTAACCGTATACTCATAGCTTTCTGCCTTGCAGGCTTCCTCAATGGATATCATTTCTTCCTGCGGCTCTTTAATTTTCTCTGCTACATGCTTGGTATTTCCGGTAGCTGAAAAATAAAATAACATCTTCCTTACTCCTCACTTTGTTTCTTTATTAATGCCCTATGTTCTTCACTTTTAAGCAAACGGTCGATATGCGCTATCAGAATACCGTCTTTAACTGTAAAGATTCCTTTTTTGAGTCCATATCTATGCTTCCCTTCTGTTCATTTGTTTAAACAGTTTCATTGTAGCAGAACTTTTGAAGAATAGATGATCGGTAAAGAAAATCGAGACGGATACTTCTGAAGAAAGTTTCCTATCTAATGTCTTTTTGTAAAATATACTTGACATTCTAAAACGAAGGTGTATATTTGTTATGTAAAGTATTTACGACATTTTGTAACACGTGTTGCCTCCTCCAAAAAGTGAGAATGCAAGAAAAGGAAAGGAGTTTTCAATGAATTATTTCAACTTAGGAATCGCTGTAGGTGTTTTTGCAGGTTCCTTCTTAGTTCTTTTTCGTAACAGATTGAGTAAGGAACAACAGGATTGTTATGATGAAAGGCAGGTAATCGTCCGCGGGAAGGGCTATCAATATGCTTTTTTTACCACCATGGGACTCCTCATGCTTTACGCCGCCTTTGCCGATAAGTTGGAGAAGTATTTGGACGCAGGAATTATCCCCCTTGCCATCCTCCTCTTCTCTGGACTGATTCTGATGGGGTACTGCCTTTTCCATGATGCCTTCTGGGGGCTTAGCAGTAAAAAAAATAAAACCATTGGTGTTACTGTATGGGCTATGTTCAGCGTACTGAATGTCCTAAACACCGTAGAGAATATCTCTCCCGATAAAATGTGGGTTGCAGGAAGGCTCAGCAGCCGTTTTATGGTTCCTCTCCTTCTCAGTATCTTTTTTGCCATTGCCCTGATTCTCATGCTCATGAAGAATCGAATGAAGAATGATGAAGAGTGAGGTGGAAAATGAAAAATCTACGTTTAAAATCCGCCCGGGCGGGAAAAGATCTGTCTCAGCAGGAGCTTGCAGATCTGGTAGGTGTCAGCAGGCAAACCATCAATGCCATAGAAAAAGGGGACTATAACCCTACCATCCGCCTCTGCCTTGCCATTTGTCATGTACTGGGGAAAACATTGGATGAATTATTTTGGGAAGAAGAGGATAATTAGCTGTAGAAAAAAAGGAGCTATAAAAAATCAAAATATTTTCCTACTCATTATTTTTTAAATCAGTTAGCCTTGTCTACCTACGCGGTATAATTCTGTTTTTAAGAATTAGAAATAAAATCTTCATTATGTAGTACATTAATATTTTTTATTCTCTCTTTCAGCTAAGTTCTGTGAAGATATTTTTCCATAAGCTATAGCTATGGCTTTAGAGAAAATCTATGAAAATCTCTTTAGAATTTGATATGGAATTTTTATTATTTTTCTTTCTTCTTTTTTGCTATGATGTTATAAGTTAGAATCTTCTAACTAACTATGCGATATTATTTTTTCCTTTCTGATCTTATCGGATCAGCAGATAGGAATATTCCCTGAAGGAGTAAGCTATGAGAGAGAATTTTCAAAATATTGATGCTAAGAAATTAGAAATTGTCCATGAAATTAAATCCGCCTATGATGAGGGAAAGATATCTTTGGAAGAAGCCAGAAAATCCCTTAAAGATAGAGTACAACACCTGGCTCCCTATGAAATTGCCATTATCGAGCAGGAAATGGTGGTAGAAAGCGAAGACGAGTGCATTAAGGAAGATATCCAAGCTATGCTGGAGGTCTTCCAGGATGTTTTGGTCACAAAGGATCAAGAGCTTCCGGAAAATCATCCCATCTCCTGCTATCGTAGGGAAAATGCCAAAATGAAGGAATTGCTCCTTTCCGTGGAGGATTTGGTGCAGTATCCCCTTATTAAAAACCAATGGCTGGAACTTTATGAAGAATTGTTGAAATTCAAGATTCATTTGTCCAGAAAGCAAAACCAATTATACCCGGTTTTGGAGAAGAAAGGCTTTACCCGTCCTACCACCACCATGTGGACTTTGGATGACTTTATCCGGGATGAGATTGCAGAGTGCTACAATCTTCTCTTAGAGGATAAGGAAGAGGAATTTATCGGAAAGCAGGCTGAGCTTGTGGCGGATGTGCGGGATTTGATGGACAAGGAAGAAAATATCCTCTACCCTACCTCCTTGGAAATGATCAACGAAGAAGAGTTCCGTTATATGGCTGAGGGAGACCAGGAAATCGGTTTTGCCTATATTAGCGTGCAGGCAGATAAGTCCGGCAATTCAGCTTCGGCTTCCTCTTCTGCCTCAGCTTCTACAGCCGGTGCTCCCCTCTCCGGTCTTTCCTCTGCTCCCGGCTTTGCAGAAGAGCTTGCCGGTCTATTAGGAAAGTATGGCTTTAATAATAAGGAAGAGAAGCTGAATGTTAGCACCGGTCAACTTACCTTGGAGCAGATTAATCTGATTTATCAGCATATGCCTGTGGATCTTTCCTATGTAGATGAAAATGAACTGGTTTGCTTCTACACCGACACCAAGCACAGAGTTTTCCCCAGAAGTAAAAATGTCATCGGAAGAGATGTGAAAAACTGTCATCCAAAGGCTTCGGTACATATCGTTGAGGAAATCATTAAGAAGTTCCGTTCCGGAGAACAGGATAAGGCGGAGTTTTGGATTAACAAGCCGGACCTCTTTATTTACATCATCTACTATGCGGTTCGGGATGAAAACGGAAAGTTTCGTGGTGTGCTGGAAATGATGCAGGATTGCACCCATATCCGTTCCTTACAGGGCTCTCAAACTCTTTTGACATGGGAGCAGCAGGAAAAGGGAGAAAGCAAGGAGACTTCTGAAGACGAAGACAAGAGGGAAGGCTCAGAGACTTCTGAAGATGTAGGCAATAAAGAAAGCGCAGGGTCTTTGGGAAACGAAGGAAATAGAGAAAGCACAGGGTCTTTGACAGCCGGCAAGCTGACGGAAATCACCGAAGATACCTTATTAAAGGATATTTTGGAAGCGGATCCCAATGTAAAGACTCTCCTTTTCCGATTAAGTGACCGCTTTAAGGCCTTAAACACTCCTCTTGCTCGTATTATGATGCCGAAAGCCACGGTAAAGAATATGAGTGAACGGGCAGAGGTGGATTTGGATACCCTGCTTCGAGAGCTTAGGGAGTATTTTAAACTATGAGCTTTCAAGGTTTACTCTTAGGCTTGGTTTGCTTTCTCTGCATAGGGATATTTCATCCCATAGTGGTGTATGCGGAGTATTACTTTAGTAAAAAAATAGCTTGGCTTTTTTTCTTAATAGGTCTATCCGCCTGTATAGCCAGTCTTTTTCTCCCTTCTCTTTTCCTCTCCGGAAGTTTGGCCATCTTTGGCATCTCCTGCTTTTGGAGTATTCATGAATTATATGAGCAGGAAAAGAGAGTGGAAAAAGGATGGTTCCCGAAAAATCCAAGGAGAAAATTTTAGCCATAAAAATACCGACCTCCCAATCGTTAGATTATTGGTCTAACTTTTGGGGGTCGGTACAATCTGTCCCCTGTTTTTCAAATGCTCTTATTTTTCACATGCTAAATCATAAAGCACATTGGTATAAATTGCACAGGCGAGAAGCATCGTCTCTATTTCAAAGCCCTCGTCCGCCTCATGCTCTGCGCCAACCCATGATGCATATTCTCTTGTCGGGAAAATCGGACCGAAGGCGGCAAAATTCTCAAAGCTGCGCGCATAGGTACCTCCGCCGATACGAAGAGGCGGTGTATAGGTATCTCCGCTAAAGGCACGGTAGTGCTTCAGACAAGTTTTAATGAGTTCACTGTCCGGATTGTTCAGAAGCCACTTGGAATCGTCTACTAAGGTCGTATCGATATGTAAGACTTCCTGAATGATGTCCGCACTTCTTTTTAGCAAATCACTGCCTTCACATTCATTCGGATAACGGTAGTCCAAGGCAAAGTAAACCCGGCCATTTTCAATATTTGCCTTACCCAAGTTAAAGGTCAAGGGGCCCATGTAGGCACCGTCATAATCCACCTTCAGGCCGACACCGTACGGATCCTTGAACAGCTTCACAGCATTTAAACTGAAGGCATCGTTATAGCAGCTTCCGACAAATTCAAACATCTTCACCGCCGCATTCACACCCATGTAAGGGCGAGAAGCATGGAAGGGTTTTCCATCAATATGATAATGCGCGCCCTCCTCATCCTGATGACATTCTCCGCTTAGTCCATTCGCAAGCAGGAACTTTTCAAAATACTCTTTTTCGAGCGGCTTATCCACAATTACATCCGCCTTACCGATTACTACATTAAAAGCTGTGCCGGACTGCATAGACTTTATGCAGGAATCAATTTTCCCTTCAGCGCTAAAGTCCAGAATTCCCTTTTCCGCGTAGATACAGGGGAACTCCGCATCCGGTACGATTCCCATAATAGGATTCTTACGCACCTTCTTATAGTAAAGGATGCCGGCAGAGGTATTTTCCTCATCCGTACCCAAAATCATCTGGATATTGTGCTTTAGCTTATAGCCCTTATCCTTTAATATCTTCATCGCATAATACGCCGCAATGGCAGGGCCCTTGTCATCACAGGTTCCTCTTCCCATGATATAGCCGTCCTTAATTTCTCCTGCCAAGGGATCAAAGTGCCAGCCATCTCCGATGGGAACGATATCCATGTGTCCCAGTATGCCTACCGACTCCTCTAAATTACCGTACTGAATTACACCCGCATAGCCATCGACATTTTCCACCTGAAAGCCGTCTCGCTTACCGATTTCCAAGGCCTTACCCAAGCACTTTGCAATGTTTGGCCCGAATGGAGCCTCCTTCGTTGCCGCATCGTCATCCCGCACGGATTCAATCTTTATAAGTTCTCGCAAGTCAGCAATCATATTGTCCTGATACGCCCGTGCTTCCTCTAAAAACTTCATTGTCTGAAACCTCCTTTGATTCTATGGTTTGGTTCTCTTTGATTCTTTTCTGATTTTATTGGTTTCACTTCTTTAATATCATCTTTGATTCTGTTGCTTAGCTTCTTTGATACTATCTTGATTCTGCTGTTTTCCATTATAACTGAAGGCTGTGAAAAAACACTTCTTTTTTAAAACCCGGAAGGATTTTTACATCTATGAATATTTCCGTCGTTATCTTCGTTTTCTCCGCAAAGTCTTTTTAATTCCTCAAAGCTATAGTCCCGATAGACCTTTCCTCGTTTCAGTAGAGATTCAGCCGTTTCCGGCAGGGCTTTCAACAGAGTTTCCGGCTGAATTTCCTTCGGTAAAGGAATCAATTCTCCATCCGCATCTTCCGCCTGATGTGCCATGAAAATAAACTCTCCCCTTTCCCAGTCCATGGCAAAGCTATTCATCACTTCTGTAGCAGGCACTTGCAAGAGACTTTCCTCCTCAGAAATCATATTTTCATAGAGAAATTCATACAGGGCTTCCTTACCGATTTTGATCACTCTAACGGTGTTTTTCTTCATCCTTTTCCTCCCTCATCTTTATCCAAAGATAGCTTCCCTAATTCTTTTTAAACTCTCTTCATTTTCCAAATACTCATGCAAAAAGGGATACGTAAAGAAGCTCATGGGACGAACCTGCGTAGGACTGGCTACATCCCGAAGCTTGCTTTTTGCCCAACGTTCTACCACTTCCAATCTTTTTGCCCAAGATACCGATAACAAATACTAGCTTGCTCGTAATAAGTTCCCGACGAAGCCAAATACTGTACAAAAAGATAATTTATTGTATCACGACTTGTTCAAAATATAACTATCCCCCTTGTCCTTTCTCCTATTTATGATAAAATAACGATATTATTATGATAGTAAAGCAAAAAGGAGAACCCCTATGATTAATATCCGTCCGGTTTCTGACTTAAGAAACAAATTTCCTGAAATTGAAGATGTTGTTGTTAATTCCAATGCTCCAGTATTTCTCACAAAAAATGGGTATGGAACAATGGTTTTAATGAGTCTTGAACAATATTCCGCCTTGACCGATGATACAGAAAAAAAACTGGATGAAGCAGATGCCCTTGCAGCAAGCTCTACAACTCGACTCTCTAAATCTGAAGTTTTTGGTTCTGCAAGGAGAAGGATTAATGAACAAGCCAAAATATAACTTAAGTTTTCTCCCAATCTTCCAAGAAGATTTATACGAAGTAACATACTACATCACCAATGCTCTCAAAAATCCGGGTGCAGCTCACCGATTGCTTGATGATATTGAATTCGCAATCAGCAAACGACTAGAAATGCCTCTTTCATTTCCAAAGTACCAATCTTCTAAATTAAGAAAGCAAGTTTACTACAGAATCAATGTAAGAAACTTCTCGATTTTCTATGTAGTAATAGGCAATACAATGGAAGTAAGAAGATTATTATATGCAAAGAAAAATATTGATGAATTGCTGAAATAAATTTTGTCTTAGCATTTTTTATATCAACTAGCTGGAGCATTCCGAACTTTCCCTTCGTCCTTTCCTCCCTCATCTTTATCCGAAGATAGCTTCCCTAATTCTTTTTAAACTCTCTTCATTCTCCAAATATTCATGCATAAAGAGATACATAAAGAAGCTCATGGGGCGAACCTGGGTAGGGCTGGCCACATCCCAAAGCTTACTTTTTGCCCAACGTTCTACCACTTCCAATACCTTTTCTTTCTGCCCAAGATACCGATAGCAAATACAAGCTTCCTCGTAATACAGCTCTCCAAGATTCAAGTCCTTGATCCTTTCATAATAGTCCACTGTATCTTTGGGGCTACCCTTCATATAAAGTAAATTAAGAAGCTTCATCTTATCAAAGTCTTTTCCCGTATTTAGTTTAAACTCTGAGATTAAGTCCGTAGCGGTTTTTAACTCTTTTGGAGGTTGATAATCTCTGCTCCTTGATTCCGGAAAAATATCCTTATGAATATACTGCAATAAAATCTCGCAATAATTATAGCGTTGGCATGAGCCCTTAAGGCACTTCTCTTCCTCTGCTTCCATTAGCCTACTTTGCTCTTCATGAAGAGCTTTACTTACTTCCGCTTCCCGTCCGATTTTCTTTGCCGCAAAGCACATGGCCATCATATATTCGTTAGCTACATTAGAATAATACCACTCATCCCAGAAAGGCATTAGAAGGAGAGTATGGCTTACCGCCTCTTCATACTTTCGGTCAAAAAATTCCACTCCGGCCCTTACCGCAAGATTTTGATGGGGAAACTTCTCTTCAAAGGCATCAAGCTTCGGCAAACTTTCATAGGAGCCATTTTTGATTTCCTCACAAATGTCTCGGTACTTCTTCGGTAGTTTTATTGCTTCCATAAGCATCCCTTTCTCGGACAATACCCCCGTTATCAATACTGTTCCCAAAATATTAAAATCCGGATTCCCCTCAGTCTATTGTCTGTAAAATATCATCCACGAACTCCGAAACCCCTGATGCTGCATAAGTCACCTCATCCGGATCATGGATATAGCAAAGAATCTGCCCCTCTCTTCCCTCCTTATCCGGGTCAAAATCCAGCATCAAAAAACAACTGTCACAATACTCTGCAAAAGGAATCCATTGCCTATGAAAAAGATAGGGCTTAATCCTGCTATCCCGCATTTTCTCTATGTCTTCTTCAGTGAAAAAGTCCGGAAACTCTGTCAGAAGAGCGTCTCTGTTCTGAAAATATTGTTTTGTCTTCTCCATCTGCTCCAAACTCATCAGGTTAAATGACATTTCCACGTCATGAATTACTGAAGGTAAGACACTAAGATATTTGCTTCCGTTTTTATAGCTGTAAAGCTCCTTAATGTCTTTCGGTAGCTTGATGTTGAACTTCTTCTCAAAAGACTCTATCTCATTCGGCGAAGCCCCGGGAATCTCTTGATACTCCTCCCAATATCCCTCTTCTATCGGATCGTCCAAGTCCAGTTCCTCAAAATTCTCTACTACGTACTGTTCTATTCTCTTTATCTTCTGAATAAGGTCCATTTCTCCTCCTGCTTTCTTTTGTCATGAAGATTCGACACAAAAACGCTTACCTGCTTAAAACGATAGTAATTATACTATATCTGTCCTAAAGAAACAGGAGTTCAATTGCATTTACCCTTACGATTCCCAAGGAAGCGAAAACTCTAGATCAACTATCTGAAGCTGATTTAAATGCAAAGCTCTCCCCTCTCGTGTCAAGCAACTGACACAAAATTTGTTGTCTATTTTTAGACAGCAAAAAGAGAGTGATTTCTCACTCCCGCTTGCCTCTATTTCCATATGATTTTTTGAACTATACTACCTTCACAGATACCTGACTCAACATACTTTTCCATAAGTTCTCGTGTAAGCTCATTATCTGTTACTACTTCTGTTTCGTTAGAAGATAGTTTTATCTTTTCTTTGGGCTTTACTTCTGCTTCACCATATTTTTCTTTAATAAGTGCGAGCACCTGTTCTTCTAATTTATCTACCCTTGAATTTTTATGTTCTACATTATTACACTTACAGTTTTCTTTGTTTCAAACATAAACATTCTCCTCAGTTTTATTTTCTGCTTTAACAGTAAATATCGATAGTCAACCTCTCGGAATGAACTTCTTCCATCGCCTGAGTACATCCTTCAGTGGCTCGTCCAAATATGAATATGCCTTGTTCTTAATCCAGTCCGGGATGCCGTAAGCCGCCTCCGCTATGCTCCCGGTAATTGTCGCCAGCGTGTCGCTGTCTCCGCCGAGAGATATAGCGTTCCGGATAGCATCCTCAAAGTCAGTGCTTTCCAGGAAGGCAATGATAGCTTGAGGTACGGTATCCTGGCAGGTTTCATTGAAACGATATGTAGGACGGATTTCATCAAGCGTTTTGGAAAGGTCGTACCCGTATTCGCTTTCAATATGCTCCTTGATGCGTTTCTTGCATTCCGCAGGATCATCATTGATAGGCTGCTCGTAGTCGCCGTAATATCCGCCGAAGTAGTATCTGCACATGAAAATTGCATCTGTCGTTGCCATCGCACCCTTGATACCTTCGGGATGGTTATGTGTTACTTCAGCAGACAACCTTGCTCTGTCCCTGCCATTGGACGGCCACATTCCCGTCCGGGCGCAGAAACCGCAATCCATCATCCATGCGCAGGGTGAAACCCGCATGGCCGAGCCGTTTCCAAAGCTGTTATACGGCTCACGGTTATCGGAATTGATCCACATTCCAAATCTGCCACCATATCCCACGTCAGGGTACATCCGACCATATTTCTTCATGGCATCGATGAAAGCATCCTTTTCTCCGCCATTCATAACAGCCTCTGCAACAGCGCAGGTCATGACGGTATCATCTGTGAAAAAGCAGTCGTCACGAAATAAAGGAAAATCCTTTGTTTTAATATTGTGCCATTCGTAGACCGAGCCTACGATGTCACCGACTATTGCTCCAAGCATATATCAAAACCACCTTTCTTGCATTGCTCCGAGAAATTCATCAGTAAGCGGATAATCGGCACTCTCAGGCAAAATGGCGTCAATACCGCAGTATGGACATATAGCTGTCACTTCTTCATCTTCGTCCTGTTCAGGACACCATTCCTCAATCTCAGCTGGAGAGAATATCTTGAGACAATAGAAGCAACCGCATTTACTGTTTTTCTCAAGCACATCTCTATTGAATCTTGCCGCCTCGTGCGCAGCGGTTAAATCATATTTATCCATATTCCTCTCCAATCATATTACCTCGTTGTAAATACCTGTTTGAATTCCTGCTCGTGAGTTTTCATTTTTGTAACAAACCCAGCATAATCCGTTGAATCCACAGGAATTTTTAAGCCATGCTTGGTAATGCTAATATCATCACGCGGCGATACATTTGCTTCATAGGTCGAGCCGCGATTCATCCACAGTTTCATATCATCAGAGCCTTCTGCCTCTGGGTAAAGATAGTATCCCGCCTTGGCGTCAAAACGGAACATATACGCCAACACCTGCAGGTAGTCCCGATTTCCGATGTTATCAAGCGGCTTGTACTTGGCATCTGCGATTATTCTCACTTTATTGTCTCGGCTGATAAAGTCAGGATAGATTAAACCTATGTTACACGCAAAAAGTCGCTGGGCTCCCTTACCGCCTTTGTTCATCGGGTGATAAAAGACATCCTCTATTAGGGAATTGACATACTCCTCCCACAGCCATGCGCCGTCAAACAAAATGCCGTATATCTGCCTTGAACCGGAGCCAATCTGGTGCTTCTGATGTCGAAGAATCAAAAGGCACAGCCTCTGCAATGCGAGATACTCCCGGAAGTATGCGTGGCGCACGGTATTCTTCTTGTTCTCCTCAATGATTTTCTGCCTGTCATAAGGCTCATATCCGGGCGTGGCATCAATAACAAGTTTTACCTCATCCTTTACTTTAACGAGGAGATTTCTACCATAAGGTTTCCTTTTGATAAATTCTATGGTATGCCGTACCAGCTCCATCAGGCTGTTATCATAAGAAAATTCCCTCTGTGAGTATGCGACATTCCCCGTGAACGGTGTATTCTTCTCTATGTGCCTTGCAATATCGATAGCGCCCTTTACATTTCCGTCATTGTAACTATGCCGAATGTATTTTTTGAACAGACCTTTCCGCATGGCTGTTTTCAGATAATACGGAAACAGGAATAGCAGAAAATTGAACAGACGGCTATCCTGATTGGCATCCGACTCCAAATCGACAATATTGGGAAAGTCCATCACTCTGTCGAGAAGGTACTGGAAGAAAAAGTCATCCTCCTCACCTCCGAAACGTGACTCAATAATAAGGCGCTCGTCTCCACAACCGAGAAAGCCCATCACATTTCCAGAACGATAGCTGTCGTTAACGCTCTGGATTATCATTTGATCCCGCGTAATGTCCTCAGCATCCTTAACGATTTCAGGGAAGACAAAGACGCCTTCCCGTTCAAGCTGCTCCAACGTCTTATCCGCAATCTTGCCCGTAAGGGTTCCTATATCAGAAAAAGAGTCTTTCTTCTGCTGCGAGTTATCCTTGATCTTGTGTAGTTTCATTCGCATCACCTTCGGCAGGCTTTGTATAGCCATACGCTTTCGCAAATTTGCTCATAAGCCCTTCCTCATCATACATACCCCGGATGTATTCCTGCAGGAGCGGCTGCAGATAGTCCGTCCAAAGCTGGTCGAAGTCGAGCGTCTTCAACTTGAGGAAGTAGGATGCGCCAATCTGGTAATTCTCGTTTAAGTCCTCTACAGCTGCGATTTCCTTATTGAGTGCAGCCATTCTCCTAATGGCTTCGGCTTCAAGCTCCTCATTTTCAAGAGATGCAAGCATCTCAAGACGCTCGTCGGCACGGAGCTCCACAAAGCGGAACCTTCTGCGCATTGCAAAATCAAAGCTGTCCACAGAGCGGTCTATATCGTTCATGGTGCCGATGATGTAAACATTCTCCGGGATATAGAACTTTTCATCTGGGTCGGAATGCAGATTAGCATATTGCGTAGAAATTTCACCGGCTTTGCCACGATATCCAGGATCGATAGCAAAGAAGAGCTCGCCGAAAATCTTTGAAATCTCACCACGGTTGATCTCGTCAATAATGAAGATGTACTTCTTCAGTTCTTCCTGCTTTGCCTTCGCCTTGGAGGCAGCACTTTTCTTTGCCCTGATCGCCTTATAAATAGCGAAGTCGTAGGAATACGCCTGTGTAGCAAACGACTTTCCGAAGAAGGTCGTAATATCCTTAATCTTGTCGAACTTCTGCCCGGACTCCAGCATCCTCCGTACCTCATCCAAATTGAGGGTAAGACGATTAACAGTAGCATTACCGGGGATGGAGATATTGATATGCTTGTTATCAACGCTGGTAATCGTAAACTCATTGCCGTTAATCGTTTTAAAGCTATCCACGCCGAGCTCGATACCGGAGAAAAACTCCGTCATGGACTCCTGCACAGAGAGTTCCTTTTCTATCGTTTCCTTCGACTTCTGGGAATCCTCGTAGTTCTTTCTTGCACGGGCAACGAATTTCTTGAAGATGCCATCCTGCAGTTCAAAGCCCATAGTCCCATCGTCATTTACCTTCGGTCTCAAGCCTTCGATAAAATCAGAGTAGTCATAACTCGGATGGAACTGCACAAACTCCACCTGTTTCTTCTGCTCATCTGTGAGCAGTGTATAATCGTCGAAATAACCGTTGCTGATAATATCAGTGGCGATTTCTTTTGCAAGGTATGATTTTCCAGTACCCGGCGCGCCTCTGAAAATCAGATTTTTCGATGCTATCAGCATGGAAGAGAACGGATTCCGATAACCCTTGAACTGCTGAACGAGTTCTTCCTGTGCGGCTGCTTCTGTCTCCGCAACCTCGGTTTCTTTCTCATCTTTCTCGCGGTAGGTCAGAATAAACTGATCCCCAGGCTTTCCAAATCGCTTCAAACATTCCTGAGCGAAAATAATCGTAGAGAAGATATTCCAGCAATAGATAACGAACTGTCTGCCGTTGTCATAGCCATATGTCAGGTACTCTATGGTGTTACGGTGCTTCTTAAATTCCTCCACGCTGGAGAATATCCCGCGGATCATATCGCTATCCGGATTGTATTTGCAGATAGGAAAGCTCTCCTTATCCTCAACCGACATACCGGATATCTGCTTTTCAAAAATCTGGAAAGCGATTCGGGGCATGGTTTGATTCGAGTTTCTCCTTTCGCCTTTGCTATAAGAACGCTTAACCATTTCCCCGTTCGCCTTTTTGAAATACACATCAAGAGGCTTATAATTGTCGCCAAGGCTCAAGTTGTCCATTGTAAAGCGCTCATCAGTGGATTCCACACTCTCGGCAGTTACAGACAGTTCAAATTTCTCCTGCTGCTTTGTCTCTATTGTAAATTCTTGTCCTTCAAGGTAGCTCTTTGCCTCCACGGCGCTAAAGCCCTCTGTGGAAATATCCGTACCGTTTGCTATATGGTCAGCCACGTCCACCACATACTTCAGCGGGTACCGCTTTCCGTCCTCGGTCACAATTTCATACTTCGTGCTCTGGTTATGAAAAGGCACGCCGTTCTCATCGATATACTTTAAGGCGTCGATGATGTCCTGTTTTTTGATTTTTGGAATAGCCATGCTGCACCTCCATTATTTCTTCTTTGCTTCTTACTCCGTTACAGTCTCTTCAATAAACAACTCCGGCGTATTGAAATGAACATCCGGCAGTTCTCTCTGCACTTCCGAGTCTGTGCATTTTTGAATATCTGTCCAGCGTATTTTGATGGTTCCATCATCCTGCCGGATTATATAATCATCCTGGTGATCACGAATGTATGTAGCCGATTCACGAGAAAAGCCATATCGTTGCAACTGTATGATTATCTCATTTGTGGTTCCGTACTCCACATACTCATACCAGTTGCCCGTGGCAAGAGAATCCTCACCGTTGATTTACTTGTACTCAGTAGAGAACCGCAGAAAATAATTCGAGATGCTGTCCAAGAAAATGTCCGGACCCCCGAGTCTGAAATTTTTTCTGTAAATGATGGTCTTCTATGAAAGTTACGTTGCTTGAGTAGCACAAACTGCTGTTCAAGCGTTGGTTACTATCTAACAAAAATCAGTTGGAATGTCAAGGGCGCTCAGCTCTGCTGAGTGTTCAGTTTACCCTTAACAAGACAGCTGATTTTTTGTTATTCAGGAATTCGACCGAATTGAAATTCATGTTGTTTAAGCTTTCCCATAAACCAAGAAATTCAATTGTATCTTTTCTTCTCATCCAATTTTTAATTGCATCACTTGGTTCATCGCTTTTATATCTAGCAATATCCGTTAGACTTATATAGTCGTTTTGAAAGTCTTAAGTATAAATCCTTTGGCTTCAATCGTCTCTTTTTTCACCTTAGACATATGAGTTCCTCCTTTATGCTGATGTACTGTTTACAACATTTATTTTCATAATAACTGCTCTAAACAGCATACCAACGATTCATTTTTTTGATTTTAAACTTTGGTAGAAGCTCTAAAACCCTTGTATTTACTTGACTATTTGCCTGTGTCATTATTATGACACGAAACCCACAGCTATGATCAATCACTCCGTAAGAAGGGGCGTCCGTTTAATGAAGTCTTTGACTTAATCATGTAAGGGACTTCTCTTACATGTCATTCCACTGTAGTTCTTTCGGATTTTCCAGAAAAAAGCTGCTGCCATCAAAATCATTACATAAGCAAATTCCTTTTTCCTCGATACGCACGCTGCTATACCACTGTCCCAAAGAAGCGTATTGTCCGTAATGAATATTAATCAGCATACTGCAAATCGGACTCCAACTGCCTTTCTCCACCGTCTCCGCCAGTAAATAATAGGCATCTAAAAACAGGAGATTCCGCCCATAAAGCCAAAAGGGAAGCGACCTTTCAAGTAGCGGAAGCTTTGCGGAAAAAATCCCGTCTCCATGAGGTGCTTCCGTTTCATATTGAAAGTCTATTTCACTGCCGAAATAAGCGATGCTTCCCCCGTTAGGGCCAAGGTTTATCGGAACTCCCTCTTCCGCAATGAAAAATTCCATAATTTTTCCTCCACTTCCCAATCTAATCGAATCAAAATTCCAGAAAAAGATAATTTATTATATCACGAATAGAACTCTCCTGTGTTATGCTTAAAAATCTCTAGAATAATTTATTTTTTACCATTACAACAAAAGTAATGGTAAAAAAAGAAGTATTCTTTATTTAAAGCATTTATGATACGAGTAGAAAGAAAGGAAATCGAAAATGGATTTGAGCCAAGAAGAACTAAAGAAAATAGATGAACTTCAGAATACTACGCGGTTTCAACATAGCTGGAAAGCCATACGGAATACCATCACTTGGAAAGAAAGAGTACAACATTATTTTGCTAGGAATATGGTTCTTTTGTTTCTTTGCTTTCTTTTTGGTGGCGGTTTAATGCTCCTTACCGATGAAGGTGCTCTTCCCCGCAGTGAATTTATAGATGCACTTATGATGCTCCTCGCCAGACTGGGCATCTTTCTTGTGGTGCTTCAGATTCTTAGTGTCCTACTTTATAGCTTGATTGGTTCCGGTTGGGAAGCAAAGCAAAGAGCTAAGCTCCGCAAGCTTTATGAACGAGACATTCTTGCAACGATACTGCAAGTCCTTTATCCTTCTTCAGAAATCGATACGGAACATGACATGTCCCCGAACAATGTAAAAGAAGTGGTTCCCAGTTCAGAATACTATATCCAATCCGGAATACTCAAGCTCAATGATGAAAGAGATCTCAAAACAGTGGATTTATATGCGTATAGTGTCATAAAAGGAAAAGACGGTTACGATGATGTAACCGACTTTCTCGGACAGGTCTACTCCATAAAGAACACATTCTCTTTAAAAGGAGAATTGCGGATTGTTCCGACAGAGCATTTCCTTCTCTTTGAAACCCAAGGGGGCTATCCCGGCACCATGCAAGACGGGAAGAAAATCGATGTAGAAGACATACAGCATAACGAACACTACAACATTTACTGTACGGATGAACAATCTACAAGAAAATTCTTAACTCCCTCTGTCATCGAATGGTTTAACAGCATGACTTCGGACTGCAAGTTTTCCTTCTATAGCAACGAAGCTCGAATTTATTTTGCAAATTATAACGATCGCTATTCCTTCGCCGTGCCAAAAGACAAGAAAAGTCTTCAGGCATGGCGAATAGAAGAAACGGCGATTAAGCTGAAATATGCCGTATATTTCGCAAACGAAGTGACGGAGATGCTACATAAGAACGAAGGTTTTTCATAGGACTCCGCTTTTCTTTGCATAGAAACTCTTTCTTTGTATAGAATTTTTTTCTTTGCATAAGATCTCTTATTTTGCCTTACTTAATTTCACCTTGGGAACAAGGAAGTACAAAGGAATGATATTCAGTACAAAGCTTGTTATAAAGAGCAGCATATCCTTTAGCTGAATTCCATTTCCGGACAAAATCGCATTCATCATATTCGTGTAATAATAGCCCGGGAAAATCCTTTGTACTTTGGCAACAAGGGAAATAAACCCGCTTTCCGCTCCGAAGCTTGCGAAGGGCATAATGGTCAAAGCTGCCAGAATAATGACCGGAAATCCCACCGTATCAATGAGTTTCGCATCCAATCTCACACCGAGCACAAAGCCGATAATACTGAAGTAAATGCCCATGACAGTCAATAAGAAAAACTGAATTCCCAGCTTTCCGTTAATCGGGAATTTGGCAAATATCGTCGCAACGCCTAAAACCACAACAAAAATCAAGGTATTTAACACGATTTGTACGAAGGTCTGGTCCAAAAGATAGTTTTTTATGCCGTAGTTGGAAAATCGGGATTCAAAGGAATAAAAACCGATGTCAGAGGAGATTCTTTTACTAAAGGTTGCCAGACTATTTCCGATGATACCGATAAACACGGCAATCCCCAGCATAATATTCGGTAACATATCCGCCTGAATATTGTATAAGAACATATACCATGCCAGCGGAAGAAGGATCGTAAACAAGACAAATCTTCTGTTTCGTAACACCTGCTTTAATTGAATCATACTAATCATTTTTAGGCCTCCTTTTCAACCTTTTCTCTATAAAACTCTTCAATCGTTTTCCCCTGCCGATGAATCTCTTCTACGGATTCCGTTGCAGCAATCCGTCCATTTTTTAAAATCATCACTTTTGTAAAGAAATGATCAATCTGGTTAAAATCATGGGTAACAATCACGGAAGTATATTTTTCCTTCTCGAGAAGCTTCCAAAACCGGTCTACGGATTCCAGATCCATTCCGGTGGTTGGCTCATCCAGAAAAATCAGCTTCGGAGAATTTAAAATGCTGAGCAGTAAGGAAAGCCTTCTCTTTTGCCCGCCGGAAAGACCGCCCACATATTGCTTTTTAAAATCCTGCAAGGAAACTTTTTCCAAGGCTTTATCCACATCTATTGCAATTCGATTCATCGCACTTTTTAGCTGTACTAAATCCGAAACTGTCAAATCATCGATCAAAATATCGCCCTGGGGCATCATGCCGATTTCTGTCTGATAATCCAGTGCCGTCTTCACAGTACCGGAATTTGCCTCCAGCTGACCGGCAATGATTTTCATCAGCGTACTCTTTCCCGCTCCATTGTTCCCCAGCAAAGCGACCTTCTCTCCTTCTTCTATGGAGAAGGAAACACCCTTTAATACCTCTTTATTTTTAAAGGACTTCTTGATTTCATCTACTCTAAACATCTCAGTGAACCTCCCTTTCTTTTTTGTTTACGAGGCTCATTATAGAACGTGTGCCGAAAGAGAAAATAAGCTTGTCGCAAACGGTACTTATTTTGTCGCGAACGGTAATTTTCCAGAAAAAAACAGACTGAAAGAACATCATATAGCAGCGAAAAAAGTTTTTTGAAAGGAGTATCGCACAAAGAAGCGCACGAAAATAGACCTTAGACAAGGCTTCCAAGGTCTATTTGCAAAACTGAATGGTTTGAGAAAAAAGATGATTGGCGCTGCGGGTACTGATTAGAGATTTCGGATATTTTTCCAAAATCGCACGCACGTTATAAAGACCAAGTCCTCTGCCTTCCCCCTTAGAGGAATACCCCTTTTCGAAAATAGGAGAGAGCTCCAGTTTTTCCGCCTTTGTGCTGTTTTCCACCACCAAAATGAGCATTTTCTCCTCACGAATCAAGGCAATGGCGATTTTCGGTGCTTCAGCAGTAAGACAGCCCTCTATGGCATTGTCACAGAGAATAGAAAGAATCTTGATGAAATCCAGCAGCTCGATTTGAAAATCATAAATCTCTTCTTCTATCTCTACAGAAGTCTCTATCCCCTTACTCTGGGCCTCAAGGAGCTTCGCGGATAAGACACTTTTTACCGCATCATTTTCAATCCGGCTTAATTTTGCAAGGTCAAATTTACTGCTGTAAAAGGGCTTTCCGCTATCTTTTAGAACCGTATTATAAATGTTTTGAATGCTGTCAAAGTCTTTCCGCTCAATTCCCAGCTTCAAGCTGGTTAAGATATTCATATAGTCATGGCGAAAACTGCGAATCTCTCCGTATAACTCCTCCACATGATGGCTGTATTCGGAAAGCGCCTTTAGCTCACTGTCCTTTTGCTCCAGCACTTCCGCTTCCAGTCTTTCCTTGGAAACGGCATTGATATATAAAAGCACCACGAAAAAGATAATGATATAGAGATTATTCAGCTGTCCCCGAAGGCTGTCCGCCCAAGAAAAGTGGTCACGCAGCATCAAAAAGGCTGTAATCAAAACAGTGTAAACCATCATCGAGAGATTGATTGGCAGTAAAAAGCGGCGAAAAAAACCACGCGCAAAGCCTTTCTTCAGCTCCTGAAAATTGATTCTCAGGGATTTTATAAGGACAAAATAGAGGGGGAAAACCAGAAGTTCAATCAGAAGATCATATCCGCCGATACTCGCCTCATTGTAAACGGAAATGCCGAAGAACGGAAAGACATAGAAGGCCAGCATCCTTCCCAAAAGGCTTTCTAAAACAATAGGATAAAGACCGTAAAACAGCTTCAGTCCTCCGTCTTTCTCCCGATTTCGATAGAAGCTGTACAGCACGAAGCTCACAAAATACCCGAAGAAAGCAAGAGGCGGAAAAAAGAAAAACAGTAGCTCAAAAAGAACCGGAACAAGAAGAAAAGACCAAAGAGGCATATTTTCATCGCTAATCTGACGATAGAACAACATCACGTTGACGATTTTCACATATTCAATTGTCAGATTGATCATAGATTCCATACCTTCTCCTCTCTGAAAATATTTTACTGCTTCATCTGCTTCATCCGTTCCAAAAGTCCTCTATACTTCATACGGGAAATCAGACAGCTCTCCTGATTCTCGAATACCGCCATTTTCTCCTCCTTATCAATCTTTACAATGTTTTCCGGATTGACCACAAAGGAGCGGTGACATTGGTAAAGTCTGGAATCCGCCTTTTCCAGGTCGGAAAGCCCTGCATAGAACTCGATTCTTTCCTCCTTGGTATGTAAAATCACCTTATGGACGGTAGGCGAAGACTCAAAATACAAAATTTTATGAAAAGGAACCTGCACTCTGGCCATGGCCGTTTCAAAACTGAAAGAATCCTCCGATACAGTAGCACCAAGTTTTTCCAACGTGTACTCAATAGCCGACTCCACACGCTCGGAAAAATGTTCCTCATCCAAAGCTTTGTCAATAAAATCCAGTGCCGAAACCTTATAGCGAAAGGTAATCGGCATAAATTCCGAATGGGTTGTCACAAATACGATAGTGGCATTGGGATCTCGGCTCCGAATTTCTTTCGCAATATCCAGCCCCTTCTTTTCCTCTCCTCTAATCTCAATATCCAAAAAGAAAAGCTGATGAGAACCTCTTTCCGTTATCGCAGTAAGAAGCTGCCCGGCATTTCCAAAGATTTCCGGTGCCTTACAAGATAAGCTCTTCCTACTAATCAGTTCCTTAATCACCTTTTCAATGCGGGATTGTTGTATTCTTTCATCCTCTAAAATAAAGATTTTCAGCAAGTCTCTCACTCCTATTAATTAAATTCTTATGGCAATTTCCGAGTTCCTATTAAATAATCTATAATAAAAAATATGTGAATTTTAATTATAAATGGCAAAAATCCGCTATTTCCCAAAAGCTGCTGCTATACGCTTCAAAAATAATCGGTTTATTTTACCATGCTTTACCTAAAATAGAGTAAGTTTTTTCGGTAGTTTGACAGTTAAATCGTTCCAAAATCTCCTCAGGCCTTAGATTGAAGAATGTTTCCGGATAAAGAAAACAAGAGCTCATAAATGGTGTAATTACGCCGTTTATGAGCTCTTGACTCTCTACACCAATAACACTCGTAATATCTCCTTCTGTCCATAAGATTAGGAATAGCATGCTATGTCATTTCCTATCAACAAATATAGAACGAATAGTCGATATCTTTTTCTGCACTGATATGATAAGCATCTTCAACATCGGTTCCCCAACTGTCTATGCCACCAACACCACGAACTGCACCATAAATACACAACACCGTTCTTCTCGCCGGCGGTAATTCCTCATGATGTAAAGCATTCTCAATTTCACTTGCAGTATACGGCAGGCATGAAAAATCGAATTTGGCGTCTGCCTTTTCGATCCGAAGCGTGTGATTAGATACATCCGTTTTGCTGTTGTCCAGACTTGTACGGCGTGTAACTTCAAGCCATTCCGTATCCATTCTCATACCACATTCCTGAGGCACAATATAAGGGGTCAAGCTCAGGTCGGTAACTTCAAATACACCTTGTTGCGCACCCGCTTTTCGATCCGGATACGTCTCTCCTGACAAGCCTTTATAAATATACTTTTCTGCAAGTGTGGGCATAATAAACCGCATGCCAAAAACCGGAAGTTCCGGAAGATCCTTCTTTCCATCATAGTGCACATCTACTTTGATTTTTCCGGAAGTATTTACGGTATATGATACCATAACCGTTGTGACGGGAACAGAAATGGTCTTATACAGATACTTGACCGTAATCTCATTTGCCGATACATCTCCACCATAGCTGTTGTTATCCGGTGCCTTACAATTCTGCACCGCTCCATCCATAATGACCGTAATGTCCTGACAATCAATAAACATATCCGCTGCTAGCCAATGACCACTTTTAATGTGAAATTTGCTTCCTCTGTCGTTATCTGTCAAAGCCCTCCAAAATGTAGGCTTAGGGCACCGAAATAGCCATTCATATCCATCCTTCACTATCGATTCAAGCCCCCCCTGGGCATAGGAAAAAATGTAACTAAACCCCTCTCCATGTACGCCAAGAGTAAAATCGCCATATACCACCCTTAATTTTTCATTATCTGTATAAGCCATAGTAATACCTCACTTCCTGCATTGCCGGTTTCTCTCTACGGTCTGCGAATAAAATACCATTTGCAGAAAATTCATAATCGGCAGGTCGATCTTCAAAATCACCGCCATAACGGAGAACATCCTTCCCTGTAACCGGATCTTTTACCAAGATTGCCTGATCTATGAAGTCCCAAATAAATCCGCCTTGATACAGGTCGAATTCATCAATCAGCTTCATGTAATCCCCAAGGCCGCCCATTGAGTTCCCCATATCGTGCATAAACTCGCATAAAATGTACGGCTTTTTCGGTTTATCACTTAAATATTCCGCTACATCCTTGGGGTTTGCGTACATCCTACTCTCAATATCTGAAATTGTATCTTCGTATGCTCTATTATAATAGGAACTTTCATAATGAACTAAACGTCCATCCTTCTTATCCTTAAAATAAACGTTCATAGCCTCGATGTCATCGCCTGCATAGGACTCATTTCCTAGAGACCAGAATAAAATCGAAGTATGGTTTTTAAAAGTTTCAAAGCTGGTTCTTGCACGATCCATAACAGCTTCTTTCCACTGGGGAATAGACCCCGGCACGTTGCAAGACGGTTCAATAGCACCGAGCTTTTGAAAACTTCCATGGCTTTCCAGATTGCACTCTGCCATGACATAAATTCCGGCTTCATCGCAAAGAAAATACCAGGGAATTTGATCCGGATAATGGCAGGTACGTACGGAATTGATATTATTTTTCAAAATACATGCTATATCGGAATGCATCTCCTCCATTCCGATGCATCTTCCGGTCTTTGGGCTCCATTCATGACGGTTAACCCCTGTGATGACGAGACGCTTTCCATTTAGATAAATGACCTTATCAATGATTTCTACTCTTCTAAAGCCAATATCATACGGTACAAGCTCCAGTAACTCTCCATTCTCGGCATTTATTAACGCAATTGTTGCTTGATATAGATAGGGGTGGTGATTATCCCAAGAATGAATTGCCCCAACATCCGTATATATTTCTCCCGTGAGGTTTCCGTTTAAGCCTTGTAATGGAACACTGTTCTCCGCAACCACATTCCCTTCTCTATCTCTCAACACAAACTGCGCATGGACAGTGACTTGCTTTCGAGCAGATACTCTCATGCTCACCGCTACACTTCCATGTTCATTGTCCGGGTTCAATACAGGCTTAAACCACACATCCTCCATATGGACATCCGGCACTGCTTTCAACGTAACATTTCTAAAGATTCCAAAGAAACGGAAGAAGTCCTGATCTTCCAAAAATGCTGCTGTACTCATTTTATGAACTTGTACGGCAAGGATATTATTTTTTTCACGAATATACGGTGTAAGATCAAACTCAGAGGGTGTAAAACTATCCTCAGCGTAACCCACAAACTGACCATTAATCCACAAATACATCGCTTCCTCTACTCCTTCGAAGCAAATGCGGATTCTTTTTCCAAGCATCGTCGGTTTTAAATCAAAATGTTTAAGATAAGAGCCCACAGGATTATAGCTCGCTTCCGAAAACATTCCTTCCTCTGCTCCCGTGCTGTCCAGGCTATACGCACCTCGGTGGTACTCTTTGCCTTCCCATGGATACATGGTATTGATATAGCGAATCTTATCATATCCGGCTAATTCGATATGCCCCGGCACCATGATTTTATCAAAATCGGAAGCATCAAATCCCTCTTCATAAAAGTTGCCGGGCCTACTCGCTGCATTTTTGCTAAAAGCAAACTCCCACTGACCATTCAGTGACTGTGATAAAGGATTATCCGTTTTTCCCATATCCGCATAATCCATATAGTATGAATGGTCACTATGTGCATCCAATTGATTCACACGAAAAATTTCCGGATTATCCAACCATTTTATGCAAGCGTTCATAGGGCTCCTTTCTTTTTTGCAAACCTCTGGCTATAAGGAATGGCTTCATTATCTTCTTGCTGACTTAGCTCCGCGGTGATTGCAGGACCCGTCATATCAATGTCCCTCTATTTGTGCTTTCAGCTTCTGATTTGCCTCTTCAACATTCATTTTAGACATGATAAAAGTTATACATAATGACAAAATCATCGGAATCCACAAATACATGACATAAAGCATACTCAAACAGGATTCCGGTTGTACGGCAGACTCTTTAACAAAACCGCTGGCTTCCAGTAGCCATCCGCAAAGAGCAACTCCTATGCCACCTCCAAGCTTGGTTCCAAAAGATGTACAGGAGTACATCGTTCCATCAATATGCTTGCGTTTTGTAAGATAGGTATATTCAGAGCAGCTTGCTACAACTGCCCCCATGTCTCCTTGCCAAGGCGCCATTCCCAGTGCGGCAATTGCAGTAAAGGTCAGCATCAAAGGCACACTTCCCATATAGCCGGCAAAAATCACACCAACACGACCTGCCGTACCTAATATATAGCCGGCAAGATTCATCCGATATAGACCATTCATCTTTTCAACCAGCATCGGTGTAATACACATGGCAATAATAACCGGAATATTAATTGCCCAAGAAAACACGGAATACAAATTCTCATTCTTAAGAATATAAATCATGTAATAAATACCCATATTCAGCATAGCAGAATAAATCTGCTGGCAAATATAAGCCATGCAAATCATAAGATAATATTTATTGGTAAGATATAGCATTAAAAATGACGAAAGAAATGCATAAACTATATTTCCTGCCAAATCACCGGACCCATAACCAACCTTGTTATACCACTTCAAATACTTTTTTCGTCCATTAGATATTATGTCCTCCTTCGTCTTTTTGTATATACTATAGATAATCATCCGTCATAGAATAGCATATAGAAACAAGTGAAAAAAACAATATCCTAAATCATTTTAAACAAATCCGGTAGTTTGACAGTTAAATCGTTCCAAAATCTCCTCAGGCCTTGGATTGAAGAATGTTTCCGGATTATGAAGAGTGAATTTCAAGCCAGACCGGTATATCTCAGTAGAAAAGATCGAATCACGGCACATTTGGTTTTAGAACGGATTACGAGATTGTATCTCAAAGAGAAATAAAAAAGATTTTAACCGCAACGAGAAAGTAGAAATATTGCTAGAATTTAAAAAGAAAACAAGAGCTCATAAATGGCGTAATTACGCCGTTTATGGACTCTTGACTCTTTCGCAACTGTCAAACTCGGTATGATATCAAGAAAGCTCTATATCGTCAAGTTGTGAACGTGATGCTGGATAGCGTTACTAGATGTAGATGTCGGGATTTTGCCCCCAAAATAGAAAAAATATTAAAAATTGTTTTATTCCGGCCTGTTCGCGATAGGCTTTGATTTTAGTAATCAGCGCCATCTCATACCCCCCTTACTGCCCATGATGTAAAATAATACCGCCCTTAGTATGGTTACCGCGTATATATATTGCCCCTTAGTAGCGTAGCCCTTATATGCGGTTCAATAATTTTTGCTGATCCCAAGCTGAGAAATGCTCTCAATCCCGTCAACGGAAAAAATGATATTCTACAATTCCGGTACGAACAGACCCGTCTAAGAGTCGCTCCGCTTTTTTAATATCAATTTTTGAACATGATTTACATTAACCGCGAGGAGAAAGACGATAATCCCGAACACCAGATAAATATACCATAGCAATGTTAATTAAAGCTTCCTTCTTTTCATCTCTGAAACCCATATGATATATAAACACAAAGCTATCTCATTATTTGCCTGTTATAGTTCTATAAATCTAGTATTTATACCTAATCTAAATATCCAAAAACTCATAAGGCTTTTCCGAAAGAGAAGATTCGCAGCACTCGGCAAGATACGCATCCTTCTCCTTTAGGCTCTCTATGTCCGGATATACGTTTAACACTCTGTCCCCCAGATTCCAAAAATCATGTGACCAAGACTGCGGGTTTTCCCATACGTGTGGATTTCCTTTCGCCCAATTCGGAAGCTCCTTGCGAACCTTGGTTGCCACTGCAAGCTGCCCTTTTGCAGTTTTATAAATCGTGTCAATCCTTATTCCACCGTCTACCGGACGTTCTACACGAGTAATCTCCATACCATAGAACATTACCTTTCTTCTTACCCCTTTTTCATAGAGGTTTAACTCAATCTTGTCATATCCTTCGCTTTTGTTGCATTGAACACTTAGAAAGTCCTGAAGTGCCTGTATCACAGCGGCAGAAACACTTCCGGCGTACTTGGCAGCATCATCAAATAAGTGTAGATCTGCTTCTGCAACATAAATATTTTTTGTGGCCATAACCATACCTCCTTATTTTTGTAACTTGTATCTGAAGTTTTAGTATCTATATGATTATGAACATAATTATAATCATATAGAGGTATTTCGTCAAGATAGACTTTCTTTCCATCATTTCTCAGTCATACTTGAGACTCCTATTGATTCGGTCCTTTGTCTCTCGACTACTATGACCTCTGCTGACTTCTGTGCGTTCAGTATTGCTTTGGATAATGGTTACCTCTTTCAAGGCTTAACACACAGACCTCCCTAGGTACCACACGTTTCTTCCTCTCCATCTATCTGCCTCATTTATCATGCATGATTTCGTGTAGTTATTGGACTTTGGCTTGTGTTGCAGTCTTATCCTTCCCACTACCGGGCGGATTCGGGACTTTAACCCGTTAGAAACGTGCGCCGCTAGGCGCACAACAAGAGCTCATAAATGGCGTAATTACGACGTTTATGGGCTCTTGACTCTTTCGCAACTGTCAAAGACGGGATTTTACCATGCTTTACCTAAAATAGAGTAAGTTTTTCATTGCGTGCTTAGTATTTTTTATTTTTAGATTTGTGTTTTTCATTGTTCACTTTGCAGTTTATCTCATCTCATCTTCATACTATATTTTCTTTCGTCCCCTTCATAAAAATGCTATACTGTTCCCGTTAATAGATGATAAATGTCATAAGTTTCACTCGCTTACGACACTGCTTAAGAAAAACACTCTATAGGAAAGGAGAAAGAAAAAGTGGATTCTTTTCGATTTGCATTATCTTTCGCTCTTATGGTATGCCTTTCTTTTCTCCTTACCTTTTATATTTATTTTCGGCTTTTATACGGCGTAAAGAAAAACCGGGAAGTCCCTCGGTGGATTTATAAATTCGGGAAGGCTTTTCAGGGAAGAGTGTATGTGGAGTATGAAAATGCAACGACTTCCACAGCTCTTTGGGATGCCAATATTTTCCTTTTTTTCTGGCTTCTTTCCAATGTTCTAAGCTTTGCTTTTTTGTATTACAAAAGCGGAAACTACTATGCAGCTGTCTATCAATGTTGTAAGCTACAGTTCCTTATTGTGCTTTTAGCCATGATGCTTCATTCCCTCTTTCAGTTTTTTAGAATGACTTTTCATTCTTCCAGGGAAGCCCGTCGTTGGTATTCCACAACCAATGCACTTTCTTGGGTAGCCTTCTTATCCGGCTTCCTTTTGGCTTCCTTTGTCTCTACCATGGGGTTTCCGGAAAGCCCCCTAACCGCACAAATTGACGGAACGAAACTGATTGTCGGCAGCACAAAGGCCTCTTCGCTTATCGATGCAGGATTTTCTTTTGCAGGGAAAAGCGCTGAAAGTAAAGTCACCAACAAAAGAAATGACCCCTTTTATTACGGTGAATATCTGGAAATTACAAAGGACGGAAAATCCTACGGTTTTATGAGTGTGACTCCTACTTGGAAGGACGAGGATGCATTAAAGAATTGTACTATTACCTATTATGAAATCCCCGGAGATTGCGCCCAATTAGCAGAAGTCCAATTTAACCGGGTGAACTTAACTGCACTCTCCCTTTCCGACTTTCAAACCAAAAAAATCACGGATATTTTCTCTTTAAAACCCGCTAACTATAAAGAAATTCAGAATGAGAGCTATTATGTTTTGACTATGCAAACAAAAGACTATGCATTATGGAAAAACTATAGTCTTTATGCATATTTTGATACAAATGGCGTTGTATTCTACTACGGAACCCGCGCTCAACAATCGATTTGGGAATGATTCTATCAGTAAAGGATAATAAAAATGAACTTTTTTAACTTTGAATTCTTTTTCGGCCTTATTGTTTGCCTCTCTTTTCTTCTCACCTTTTATATCTATTTGCGACTTCTTATCGGCGTAATAAGAAAGCGGGAAGTCCCTCAGTGGATTTATAAATTCGGGCAGGCTTTTCAGGGAAGAGTGCATATTGAATATGAAAATGCAACGAATTCCGCCGCTCTTCGGGATGCCAACTTATTTCTCTTTCTTTGGCTTTTGGTCAATGTTTTGACCTTTGTTTTTCTATACCATAAGAACGGAGACGCTCATGCCGCTCTCTATCAATGCATGAAAATGCCATTTGCTACGATCATCATGGCTTTAATAGTCCACCCAATCTTGCTCCTTCTTAGAATGCATTTCAGTTCTTCCGAAGACGCTTATCATATCTACTCCACTACCAATGCAGTTCGCGGAGCGGCATTTTTTTCCGTCTTCCTTCTGGCTCTTTACGTCAATATGTAGAACTTCCGTACAAGCCCGCGAAACACTGCGAAGTCTGAAATGAGCAATGGCATTGGCTAAGCATACAAACTGCTAACTATTTGTTATGGAAAACCATCCCTCGGCATAACTTTTCATGCAGATTATTCTGTTTCTCACTACATAATTTACGCCCAGCATACGATATGGGAATAAAAGGAGTTGTAAAAAATCATAACTTCTTTTATTTTTACCCCCGTTTATTCAGGTAGACTGTTTTGCGATCTTTAATAATAAATCCACTTCTTCTTTTTGATTTAAAATGTGCATTCTACGATGACAATTTGGGCATAATGCTACAGTATTATCAATCGTATCTGTTCCTCCATTTGCCAACCAAATAATATGATGATTCTCTAAAAATGGTTCTCCATCCATATCCTTGAAGGGTGCTAATTGTCCGCACAACTGACATTTTCCTGCTGCCTTTTTCTTAGCATAAGCTGCAACATATGCATTTCTAACAGATACCATGGTCTGATGCATCTTTTTCTCCACCTGAACAGAAGAATTATGCTCTGCTATTTTTTTTAATTCCGATAGTGTTAGCTTTTTGGACTCATTTAATGCAATTTTAAAATTACTTTTCTCCTTTTCAAAGCAATATGCTTTTAAGTCAATAGTTTTAGACTTCCGTCTAAAAATCCTATGATTAGGTTTAGAGGACAGCTTATCAAATTCATACACTCCCATGAAACGAATCCCATCCACAAAGCGTACAAAAGTAACTCTCTTACTACTTTTAGCAATATCGCTAAAGCCAATTTTACCTTCCATATCTTTCTCTATAATAGTGTCCCCTTCATCTTCCAAAGAATTCACCCACCTAGAGTCCTTCTGTCCAACTAACATTTTCGGAGCCCAAAATGCAGTGCTTTTTTCATTTAATATTAGAAAGCACTTTTGAAATCCTTTGTAGTTCTTTCCAAAACATGTATTTAAAATACTAACAATCGTAGAAAATACAGGGGATTTGTCAGCATCTAGCATCTCAAAAGCTTGAGGTATTTTATAGAAATTATTATTTATTGTCTCTATCATATAATTCAACTCCAGATTTATTCATTCTTTTCGAAAAAGTTATTACTTACAATCTCATGCCTTTAATTAAAGCATTAATATCCTGCTTCAACCAATAAGAAGGGAAGCATAATCCCTCCAAGAATCATCCAAACAGCAAGGTTAATGCCAAAAACAGACAAGAAAAACATAGCTATAGATTTTCCTTTTCGAATCTGTACGGTAAAGCTGCTTAAATCCACAGGCTTTTTGATAAGGAGGTCTCCTATGGAAGCCTCTATTCTATCTCTGACACTTCCTTCTCCATTTATGGAAAGGATATAATTTCCCTCCTCTTCTACCTGAAAGGAGTAGAGCTCCATTCTTGCCATTTTAAAGCCGCTTACCGTAGTCCGCATCAGATTGGGAGCAAGACTGACTCTGTTCCCTGTCTCCTCCTCTACCAGCTGGAAACCGATTTTTCCAAGAGGAGATTTCGTGAATCTCTTCCCGCTAAGCCAAATCCCGTATTTTCCCTGAGGAAGATGAACGCTTCCCTCTTCCTCTAAACAGGGCATTTCAAAGAATAGCTCTGCCTTCGCAAAGCAGATGCTTTTTCGAATGCTGAAAATCAATAACGCAATCCCCATTGGGATCAATAAAAAACATAAATTTCTCATCTTGTCTCTCTTCCTAAAATGCTATCTTTACTGTCTTTCGTTAAGTATACATAATGTCTTTGCTTGAGAACGGCATAATGTATTTCTCTAAGAATGCATGATGTCTTTGTTTAAGAACGCATAAATAGTATAAACGTCAATCCCAAGATAGCACAAATCGCAGTGATTATAGATAAAATTTTCCCTCTCTTCCAATATCGCACCGTAATATACAGACCATCCAATATATCAAAGCCGGGAATGCACTGGAAAATAATGTGTAAGATACATTGTCCCAAAGTCCAGCTCTTTTCTTTTCTGCTCAGTAAAATCAGGCAAATGGCATAGCTAAGTCCTGCTAATCCCGCCATAAACGATATTCCGAGGAAAAGTGGTGCCACAACTAAGCTCATGGCGAAGAAAAAGGGAGCAATGAATAGGGTGGCCGGTAGCACCAGCATCACAAAGGAAAGCCCTATTCCGCCAAGTAAGACCACAAGAAAGATTGCCAAAAAAATCAGTACGGCAGGCAGAGAACTGTATTTAAAGAAAAGGAAAGCCTTTATGCACCGCTCACTATCCCCTCTTTTAAAAATTTTAAAAGCCTCCACAATCTGAGTGATTAAAAAACCGGTAAACACAAGGGCAAATAGGATATTCAATAAGACATAAAGCTGTATACTGAAAACAGGGTTTGCCGGAAGTAGGATAATAAAAGCAATCCAAGTGTATAATATAAAAATATGAAAGATTCTGAGAATCCATGAAAAATGCTTCATAATCTCTACCTCTAGCTTTCGAATGTATTGATAATTTCTACTGCCGATCCGGCAATTTTAGACCTATACTTACCTGCTCTGATCATCTCTTACTTTGCCTATTATTATCTTACATTGCCCAACTGCTATACTATTTACTTTATTTCTCAAAAAACATCCTAGTATTTTATGTTATGGAACGCAATAAAATAATCATAGCGCACTCTACCTTATTGAAAGTTTATACATCATTTTTAAACCAGAGTGTGTTTCCAAGATGGACTTTTATCCGGAAACGGGACAAACAGAATAGAACGCCGGTTGAGAAATCCGAACTTAAAACTTATCTTTAATCTTTTTCATAGAAGACAATGTCCATACGATCATTAATCTTATCCATTCTTCCGGTCAGATGATAGCCCATCTTTTCGTACAAATGAAGATTTCCTGCTTCTTGCAGTATTGTGTCCAAGCACCAGTGATGGCAACCATGTATTTTCTCTACCGCAGAAATTGCCGCTTGGGCATATCCTTTATTCCTATACTCCGGCATAATCCAGATTGGAGAGATTCGTTTTCTACTAGTATCTTTCTTGTCAATCACACGAATGACTCCAACATTTTCATTTTCAACAACAATAAAATAGTAAACAGTCCAAGGCTGTTCGTACCTTGCAATGATTTTCTCCAGCCCCTCTGCACCGGGACTCATATCATAGTCTTGATATTTATCCAATAATTCCGAGAAAGCCTTTATTTGCATTTCCCATATGGCTTGCAAATCCTCTCTAGTAGCAGTCTTTAATGAAACCGTAGCCATTAGATGACCTCCCTCTATATGCGGTAATCCCTATTACTGTTTAACTCCATTATACAGGTAAATCTGCGAAGTTTACAAAACCAAAGTCATTACCTATGGTCTATTAAGAAATAAGAAGCAACATAGAATTTATAAAAGTTAAATATCCTGTCTTAAACAATCAGGATGAAGAAACGAAAATTCAACATAGACAAAATGGCTGAAAGTGTTAAGCTACTATTAGTTAAACACAACTAATGCAATATTTCTTGTTCTATCATTATGTTATCTCATTATGTTTTATTCCTAGAGTTATGTAGCTCATACGGTTTGTACTAAATAGCAGAACCTGAACTACATTGATGAAGAAGTTTAGCGAGGTGAGTGTAATGAAATACAAAGGAATCTATTTTAACTTATTCAGTTTATTCTTGAAAAAACCGATGATAAAAAAGTTCGGAAAGGATAAGACGAGGGAAAGCTTACAAAAAGGACGTATCTTATACCGGGAAATGCTGGAGAACACGGAAGATGTCGGAGAGAAGAACCCTATGGCGCACAATATTTACTCCGCCTATGTTTTTCTGGCAGTATGCAGGGCCGGTAACTTT
Organism: Oribacterium parvum ACB1; assembly: GCF_000238055.2. Classification (GTDB taxonomy): domain Bacteria; phylum Bacillota; class Clostridia; order Lachnospirales; family Lachnospiraceae; genus Oribacterium; species Oribacterium parvum. The sequence continues at coordinate 264,000 of NZ_KE148312.1, read as the reverse complement.
TCGGTGGAGGATTTTAGAGAAATAATCGCTGCATTTATGGACAATCGCATCATAAGAAAAGCCATGAGCTCCATAGATTTTAATAAAGAGACGGACATGAAGAAATTTGCCGAAAGGATGCATAAGGCGGAAGAATGGGCGGAGGCGCATCCGGAATATCAGGACAAAACCTGGGATTTTCATTTTGATGAAAAGCGACATAAGGACGGCTTTTATTATCACTTTACAAGATGCCCTTTGGAAAAATTCGCAAGAGAAAATGGCTATCTTGATTTATTACCTTTGTGCTGTGACATTGACCACATCGCGGTTGAACGAAACAAAGGAGTATTGCATAGAGAGCAAACGCTGGCGACAGGAGGCACAATCTGTGATTACTGGTTCGTGGGGAATCAAACGAAGAATCCGCTCTAATAATCCAAAGAGATAATGGGTTCCACTAGGAGAAATGCCCAAGCGTGATGTGGCACGCTTCGCGAGCGATACTCGTTAAGAACACAATCCTTCATACCTTTGAGCGATTCCAATACAGAAAAAACTATAGAAGGGAGCTAAGATTATATGGGCTATTATTTGTTCTATTTATTCTTTGCCTTTATCATTTGCCTTGCCTACAGCTTCTCTTTTTATCTTTATCTTCTTTTGGAGTTTGCCGTTAAGCAGAAAAAAGAAGTACCGGATTGGTTTTATCGTATCGGGCAGAATATGCAGGATCGAATTCACCGGGTTAAATTAGAAGATAGGACGAACTATGACGGACTAAAGCGGAGCCGTTTTTTTCTTCTCGGAATGCTTCTTTTAAGCTTCTTTACCTATCTGTTCTTTCACTCCCAAAGCCATGCTATTTCTTCCGCACTTTTAAACTGCGGAAAAGCACAGTTTGTCATCTGCTTTGTGATGAAAGAACTGACACAATATTGGAATTTAGGATCCTCCCCGAAGGAAAAGAGAAGTTATTATTCCCCAAGTTTTGCCGTAAGTGGATGCTTCATCATCAGCTCCGTTCTGCTACTTCTTTTTTTAGTAAGCATGGAACAACTACGGTTTCACATTTCCTTTCCATAGATTTATTCCCCAAGTCCTTTTCAATCATTGCCACCTTATTCGGGCGTCAAGAACCCCAAAGGAATCCACACCCCTCACAACCTTGACAAAAACTCTGTCGCGGTCAGTGCTGTAACATCACTTTCCCTAAAGTCCCTCTCATTTCTTGTAATAATATAATCAGCATGAATCCTCTTCGCTGTAGCCGACTGAATGGCATCTTCAAAATCATCCCATTGCATTTCTGCGGCCGAACTCATATCGCTTACATTAAGATTCTCAAATATAAAAATGAGCGAAAGTTGCTTTAAAACTTCGTTTATTTTCTCTGCATCCAATTCTTTTCGCATCACATAAACCAGATTGGCAAAAGTTAGAGCTGAAACATACCCCTCCACCTGCTTCGTCTCACAGATCTTCCAGATTCCAACAGAGTCTTTGAAGTAGGGTGTTCTTCTCTGAAGCACATCCAGAAGAATATTTCCGTCAATTAGTAACTTCATACTTCTCCTTCAAACTTTTTTCTCTCGCCTTATCTATATCCGTATCACCTATCAGTATCCCTACAAGAGAATCCGTTAAATAAGATATCGCCCTTTCTCGCGGAATAAATCGGCCCACCTCTTTACCGTTTTTTGTGACAATAATCTCACTGCCCTCCTGAACCATAGCAAGATACCTGCCAAAGTTGTTCTGCATCTCTGTTGCTGTAGCGGTTGCCGTATTTCCTATCATAGTATCACCTCTCTTTTATATTAGCTAATACCAATATATACTTTTTTAGCTAAAATTCAAGATTTCTCTCATAAAAAAGCACTGCAAAAATGCAGTGCTATCACCTTCATAGAAAATTAAACGAAGAATCTGATCTTCTATTCATACGTTCTAAAATTACTCCTTCAGGTACAGCAAATAATCATTTTTAAAAAAAGCCAATAATGCCATCATTGGTGTATACGTTGCTCTTCATAAATCTGAGCAATCACCGTATGTACGTATTTTGCCATCTGTACAGTATTATTCAGTTCAAGTGCTTTTGGATTAACAATTTCCCCAATACGAATGCTCACATTAGCCGGGCGAAAGCTATGAAAACGCTCATAACACTCCTCTGAATTATAGAATGAAACTGGAACAATACGTGCATTTGCCTTAAAAGCCATTTTAAAACTACCGGGTTTAAATTCCTCCACACTATCTTCCTTCGTTCTTCTCCCCTCCGAAAAAATAACGACTGAATACCCGTTTTCTATTCTTTGAATGCCTTGATTAATAACTTCTATTGACTTTTTGATATCATCTCGTTCTAAAAACAAGCATCCTATATCCCGAAACCATTTACCAATAAATGGAAATTTTTTAATCTCACTTTTTCCAATGAAAATCAATGGTTTCTCCATTATTGCAATCATTATTAAGCTGTCAAAATTACTTCTATGATTTCCAATATAAACCATGGGTTCATCATATATGGTACAGCCTTGAATATCCATTTTTACGCCTAATAATTTGAGCATTTTTCTTGCTATTTTTTTCAAGCTATAAAAATTTGCATCATGTTCAGTCTTCTTGTCCTTGTATTTCAAATGATGAATCAATCTTACCGGATAAGAATATAACATAGCTCCAACAAAATACAAAAATGCAACAATCAATCTCATAGCTATCTCCATTCCAGCACATTCAACAGGCGGCACAAATAGTAATAAAAGTCTCCATAACTAACTAGCGAAAGTCTAAATTTCAGTATCGCATAAGTAAAAACTATCTTTAAAATAAAATAAGTAAACGCTAATCTACTAAATATTGAAAGGCTATTTTGAAAAGCCTAGTATTAAAAAGCTATATATTGAAATACAAGCGTAAAAGCCCCAGTATCAAAAGATGCACCGGATAGAATGCATAATTCAGCCACTTGCTCTGTTTTCCTCTTTTCCCATTATACGTTAAGCATAATCCAAATCCCAGAAAAGAATAAATCTCCTTTATGATAGACAGAAATCCAAGCCCGGCTCCCCAAAGGGGTTTTTGATAGAAAATATAAAAAAGATAAGCCACTATTACTGCATGGAAATCATAGTCCAGACTGAGGAACATCGCCAAAATACTAAAAATCCCCACAAGAAACAAAGAAAATCCGTACCATAAAATTCTGTTCGGAATTTTCCTTTTGAAACTGTCGATGATCCAAATACAACTAAGACATAATGCCAAAGTAAACATCATATTATTCCAATTTGGATTAAAGAAGACTTTTGAGGTAAATAAATCAAAGGGCACTTCGGAAAGAACGCCAAAAAGGAAAAGATTCAGAAGGTACTTTCTCCGATTTTTCGTCTTAAAAAATCCCTCCACTAAAAAGAACATAAAGAGGGGAAAGGCAATCCTCCCCAGAATCGAAAGCAGATTCGATACCTGAAGCAAAAAGCCTTTCCCTTCTAAAATTGGTACTAGCAAAGCATTGTTTACATGGTCAAGAAGCATGGAAAGAAACGCAATATATTTTAATTGAGCGCCATTAAGGATTTGGTACTTTTTCAAGCGATTTTCCATGGGCTTTGGAGACATAATTTTTCCTTTTTTCTATTTTTCACAACATAAACCATGCACTAGTCTCGTCGAACTTTATTTTACCGCTCCGAACAAATCGTTCAGCGCTTCCGCCATGGTCGGGTGGGTGAAAATCTGGTTCGCAAGCACCGTGTAAGGCTGCTTCGTCATCATCGCTAAAACTACGATATTGATCACTTCGTGGGACTCTTCACCGAACAAGGTCACGCCCAAAATCTGATTGTTTTCGGCATCTACAACTGCCTTGTACAGTCCGGTTTGATTTCCGAGGATTTTCGCCTTGGGAATCGCAGTAACCGGTAAGGTCGCCACCTTGATTTTGTAGCCTTTTTCTCTCGCTTCTTTTTCACTGAGTCCCACTCTGGAAAATGTCGGATGAAGAAAGGCGGAGAAAGCAACAGGCTGACGATTATTTCTTCCGTAGCTTCCCTGATTATCCAAAAAGCTCTTCACAATTCGGAAATCATCCAAGGAAATATAGGTAAATTGCGGGCCTCCATTAACATCTCCCATCGCGAAAATGTGCGCCTTATTGCTCTGCAGGTGTTCATTTACCTTGATAAATCCTCTTTCGGAAACTTCCACACCCGCATTTTCCAAGTGCAGCTCTTCCGTGTTCGCCTGTCGTCCGGTCGCAACGAGAAAGGCATCTACGGAAAGTTCTTTCTTTTCTCCATTTACCGTGTAGGAAAGGTGAACTGCCTTTTCATCCTGCGATACCTGCTGAAGCGCCGCGCCAAAGAGGAAGTCCACACCTAATCCCTGATAAGATGCCAATACTTCCTTCGCTACATCCTCATCTTCTCTCGGTAATATCCGGTCTCCCTGGTCAATGATGGTCACATTTGTACCGAACTTCGCATAGCTCGCCGCAAATTCCAGTCCGATAAATCCGCTTCCGAGAATCGCCAAGCTCTTTGGGAATTCTTCCAGATCCATCAGCGTTTCGCTGGTATGAATGCGTCTTCCGACTTCCAAGCCGGGAACACTTGGGATAAACGGTCTAGCACCGGTATTGACAAAGATGCGCTCCGCATAAACTTCAGATACCTCGCTGCCATTTCTAACCTGCACGGTATGCTCATCTTTAAAAGAAGCCAGTCCGTCCAGCACTTCAACATTTTCATTGCTTGCCACCTTGTCGTAATTTGCCTTATTCAGCTTAGCAATCAATGCCTTCTTCTGTAAAACGGCATTTTTATAGTATTCCGCATCACTCTCTCCGCTGAAGCTTCTTCTATCCGCAGCTGTCGCCAGAAACTTAGAGGGAATGCAGCCTACATTGATGCAGGTTCCGCCGTACATCAGAGGGGATTTTTCCACCAAAACGGTCTTTTCACCCTTATTTCCCAGATAATTCGCGAGGGTCTTCCCCGCCTTACCGAATCCGATAATCAAGTTTTCTACTTTTTTAGTTGTCATGTTCTTCTCCTTTAAATTTTAGTAATGTAAATATCAAACGCATCAAAATCAGCGATAACTCACCTACAAAAAAGTGATTCTCTTTTGACCCGTTAAATTTTTAAATTAGGAAATGTCAACGTATTAATCATAAAGCGTGAATGGGAAAAAGCCATATTGAAAGTATGAAAAGAGTATTAAATCGATATAGCTCAATAAATATCTTTTATCCATGACTTTCCATACCTTACTTCAGCAAAAACCGTACCGCAGAGCATCTTGCTTTTTCAATTTGCATTTCGTCTTCCGCTTCCAACGCAGACGCACTAAGCCATTTTTTAGAAAATAAAGTTTGTGCCGCTTCTATCATGATGCCGGAGGCCTGTAAATCCTTTTCTTCTTCGATTGCTTTTGCAAAATCTTTCTTCGTTTCTTCTTGTAAGATTTCTCCATTTACCCTATGGAAAGACATTTGCATAAGGCTGCTCGCTGCCCACGCTCGGCAAAACGCGTCCCGGTCTTCCAGCATTTTCCTTGTCAAAAAAGGAATCTCCCGCTCCCCGGCCACCCAGCCCAGGGCAATTAGGCATTTCTCACGAAGGAAATCCTCTTCCGTTTCGATAAATCGAAGGAGAAAGGGAAGGAGTTCTTCACAGTAAGAAGAGAAATACTCTCTATGTCTTCCCTGCGAAAGAATTTCCGCAAGAAGATAAGCCGTAAACACAGCTTCCCTAAGCTCTTCGGAGGCTTCCTCCCGCTGAAGCAAAGCATCAGGTATTTCCACTTGACCAAGTCTTCCGAGTAAAAAACGAAGCCCCTCTTCTCCATGTCGGTCAAAACTGCTTTCCAGTCGTAGATTTTTCTCCTCTTTCCAAGTCCGACAAATCAGTCGGAAATGCCCCTCTATATCCGAAGAGGCCCCTAATTCCGCAATGAATCTGATTCGTTTTCCATCCGGAAAGTTCTCCTTTTCAAGTGCTTTATAGGTCTGTTCAAAATCTTCGGTTTCGTTGGACATCACACGTCTCCTTTTCCCTCTAAAATCGAGTAGGAGGCGGTGACTAACCGCCGTCCTCTCACAGCACTGTACGTACGGTTCTCGTATACAGCGCTTTCAATAGTTGATGTGCACAGACTGATATGCTGTGGTTAAATCGTAAAAGCCACTGTTTATCAGTCTTTCTTTTGTCATTTCCATGTTCATGACAACTGTATGTGTTGTAAACCAATAGCCTCGTCTGCTGTTTGCCGTTTTCCACCCTAGGTCTTGAGGAACTCCCATGACCCTCAGGTTTCGGTATCTAGTTCTCACACGCTTCCATTGTTTCCATATACACATACGTATTCTGTGATAGAGCCATCCGTTAATGTCGTTCATGTTATTCTTCATGCTTGCAATTCCATAGTAGTTAAGCCATCCTCTTGCATATACCTTGATTCTTTCAAGACTCGGCTTGATTGACTGACAGCACTTACGGGAAGAAAGCTCTTTCAGTTTCTCCTCAAGATACCTCGTACTGCTCTCTAAGAGTCTCTCTGATGCCTTCCTGCTTTTCGCAAGAAGGACTATGTCATCTGCATACCTTATGCATGGGACACCTCTTTTCAAAAACTCCCAGTCGAACTCATTGAGGTAGATATTCGCAAGCAAAGGGGATAGATTCCCTCCTTGTGGCGACCCTTCCTCTGTTTCAATAACCACTCCATTTTCCATTACGCCACTTTTCAGATACCTCTTGATAAGTTGCACCACACGTTCATCTTTTACATTTTTCCTCAGAAGGTTGATAAGAATCTCGTGGTTGATTGTATCGAAATATTTCGATAGGTCTAGAACTACCGCATATGTGTAACCCTGTTCAGCGTACTCCTTGACCTTTAGTATCGCTCCTTTTGCGTCTCTGTTTGGGCGGTAGCCGTAACTGCCGTCTGCAAAAAGTGGTTCATAGATTGGCACTAACTGCTGTGTTATCGCCTGTTGAAGTGTGCGGTCTATCACCGTTGGTATGCCAAGCTTTCGCACACCACCATCCGGTTTAGGAATCTCAACACGCCTTACGCGTGACGGAGTATACTTTCCACGATAGATACGTGTTGTTAACTCTTGTTGATGTTCCTTAAGATAAGGAAGTGCCTCTTCGATAGTCATTCCATCAACTCCAGGTGCTCCCTTGTTTGCCTTCACTCTCTTATACGCTCTGTTAAAGTTATCTTTATGCAGTATCGCTTCTAAGAGCTTCGGCTGTGCACTGTCTCTTTCTTTCCATATCAGATTGAATGACCTACGCGCTTTCACATACCCTTCATGTTCCGCACTATCTCTTTGCGAACAGCCATTGTTTTCAATGTTTTCTGCCATAACCAGTCATTCCTCCTATCTCAGTCATACTTGAGACTCCTACTGATTCGGTCCTTTGTCTCTCGACTACTATGACCTCTGCTGACTTCTGTGTGTTCAGCATTGCTTTGGACAATGGTTACCTCTTTCGAGGCATATCACACAGACCTCCCTAGGTACCACACGTTTCTTCCTCTCCATCTATCTGCCTCATTTATCATGCATGATTCCGTGTAGTTATTGGACTTTGGCTTGTGCTGCAGTCTTATCCTCATGCATAACCTCATATGAGATTTCTGTTCGTCAGACCAGAGATTTGCCCATGAGTTAGTATCTTCCTCATATCCAGCTTCCTTCAGATTCGAGGTCACCCTCGACACCCTTGCCTTCGGCTATATCCTTCCCACTACCGGGCGGATTCGGGACTTTAACCCGTTAGAAAGGTGCGCCGCTAGGCGCACCTTTGAAGAGCCCTCCGATAATTCGGAGGGCTTTATCTATCTCTCAATTAAATCCTCTACCTCACAGCCGAGGGCTTTTATTCCTCAATCTCCACAAACTTCTCTCTGCCTCTCTCGGTCAAATCATAAATATTCTTATCTATATCTATCCTTATAAACCCTTTTTTTATAAGTCTTCCTGCTATTTTATCAACCTCGGCCTGCTTCCATTTGAGATGGTTCTTGATTGAGCCTAATCCCAGTTCCTCACTTTCCTCCTTTTTGCCTGAATGATTACCTATATGGTTGAGGAAAAGTCCTAGTTTTAACTCACTTTTTCTCTGTAATCTTATAAATATAGCAGTAATCAGCCCTTCTCTATTAAACAAAAAGGTAAGTAAAAATGTAACTCCTGCGGCTGCAGCTGTCATTCCAGACATAGATACATTCATAAGAAGCGAAAACACATAGCCTATAATAGAATTGATAACTGCATAGCCAACCGAAATGGCTATCATCACCTTAAGGTCTTTACTTATAAGATAGGCCGCTGCCCCCGGAGTAATCAAAAACGAAACTACCAAGATAGCCCCAACCGCATCAAAGGCAGTAACTGCTGTAAACGATGAAAGTGTCATCAATGCATAAAACAGGGCTGCCGAGGAAAATCCCGCAAGCGTTGCAAACCCTCTGTCAAAGGTAGTTACCTTAAGTTCCTTAAAGAAAATGATGACAAAGAGTAAGTTTATCACAAGCAATATTCCCATCTGTACAAATGCCTTGGGCAGGTCGATTCCCATAAATTCTATCCTGTTTAACGGTGCAATGATGACCTCTCCCATCAGCACTACGTCTGTATCCAGATGTACATTCCTAGCAAATTTCGTAATCAGAACTACTGCAAGGGCAAAAAACATCGGGAAGACTATACCCACCGCATCATCATTTTTTACAAGTCCTGTTCCCGAAAGTAATTCTACCGCAAATACTGTAATCACGCCAAATGTCGCCGCTCCCACTATTAAAAACGGAGAACCCACATCCTTTACTATGAAAAATGCAATAACTATGCCCAGTAAAACCGAATGTGAAATGGCATCTGAAACCATTGAAAGCTTCCTTAAGACCAAAAACGGGCTTAACACCGCACAGGCTACAGCAGTTATAAGAAGTACAAAGTAAGACTCGTAGGATATGGCAAAATAAGATAATAATGACTCAATCATTTCCTCCATGCCTCCTCATCCTAAGGTTCTTTATCATCCCATGCGGCCCTATTACAAGAGAAATGATTGCAAAGCTTCCCATTATGAGTATTATGGTTGCCCCTGTGCTCATTCCGTCATAAGCAGTTGAAATATAAGTACCGATAAGTGCTGAAACTCCGCCAACCACACCCGCTATTATAAGTACCCTGCTAAATTTATCGCTCCATTGAAGAGCTGTAATTGCGGGTATTATAAGCAAAGATGAAATAAGGATAGCTCCCACAAGTTTCAGTCCTGTTGCTATTATTCCCATCGTCATTACAAGAATTATGCCATAGAGTAAAACCGCCCTTATCCCAATGGTGCTTGCATATATTTCGTCAAATAAAAATAACTTGATTTCTTTGTAAAATAAAACAAGTAAAACCAAAGCAGGAACTCCAATATACACTATGAGCTTCACATCGTCCTTCATAATGTATGCGGCCTGTCCAAAGATATAGCTTGAAAGCCCTGACTGAGCAGCCTCCTTATAGTTGCTATTACCCTGAATATAGCTTTTTAACACCATTCCCACTCCAAAAAATGACGACAAAACCACTGCAAGTATCGCATCTAACTTAAGCTTTGAATTCTCCTTTATGACCTGAATGAGCATAAAGGCTGTAGCACCGGATGCTACCGCTCCCAGCGTTAACAGCACAGGCTCCCTTTGCATAAAAAGCATAAAAGACAGGATTATCCCAGGGAATGCAGCATGTCCTATGGCATCTCCTATCAGCGACTGTCCCTTAAGTACTGTAATACAGCCCACAGCCCCTGCTATGGCTGCAAGCAAAAATGTACCGCTTCCAACTATGATAAACGTATAGCTTGTAAGTATATCGATGTTAAACATTTTTCATCATCGCCTTTTCTAAATTTTCGTTTGTGAATGCCTCACTTACCCTGCCTTCAGCCACTACCTTTTTGTTGATTATAACCACATGATCAAAATATTCCCTTATTGTGGCAAGGTCGTGATGGACTATCACAGCAGTTTTCCCCTTTTTTTGCTCTTCTTTTATAAAATCAATTATTACCTTCTCCGTAACCTTATCTATGCCAGCAAGAGGCTCATCCATAAAATAAATCTCTGCCTCCTGTGCTATCAGTCTTGCTATAAATACCCTCTGTCTCTGCCCTCCTGAAAGCTTGGATATCTGCCTATTCTTAAACTCATACATACCTATCCTTTTAAGAGCCGCCTCCGCTTTTTCCCTATCCTCCAGCCCGGGATGCCTAAACCAACCTAGATGTACATATCTGCCCATAAGCACCACATCCATAACGGTGGTTGGAAAGTCCCAGTTTACCTCAGAAGTCTGCGGAATATAGGCTATTTTCTTCTGGACTTTTTTAATGGGCTCCCCCATAATAAGAATCTCACCTGCAAGCTTATTTTGAAGTCCCAATATCCCCTTTATCAAGGTAGATTTACCTGCACCGTTTGGCCCAATAACGGCTGTAACCGAGCCTGCCATTATATCTATATCACAATCCTTTAGCACAGGCTTGTCGTGGTAGGCTATAGTCAAATCCTCTACCTTTACAATCACCTCTTCCATGCCTACCCCTCCTTCTTACTTTAAGTTTTCAGTGATTAACTTTATATTGTGTTTATACATATCTATGTAAGTATCACCACTTTGCCCCTCGGGTGCAAGCGAGTCGGAAAACAGCTCATTTCCCTCACCACTTACAACCTTTACATCAAAGCCCTTAGCCCTGCAAGCCTCTTTAAGCTTCTCCATCCTTGCCGGGTCTGTGGTAGATTCTGCAAAAATAGCTTTCACCTTATGCTTCACAATAAAGTCAACAGTCTTATCTATATCTTTATTTGCGACCTCTGAATCTGTGCTAACCCCTTGAGGAGCTACAACTTCAATACCGTATCTTCTTGAAAAATAATTAAAGGCATCGTGTGGCGTAATCAGGTACCGTCCGCCTTCAGGAATCTCTGCAAGTGATTTTTTATTTTCTTCATCAAGAGCTGACAGCTTTTCTAAGTAAGCTTTTGTATTTTTATCTATTTCATCTTTTTTCTCAGGTAAAAGCTCAGAAAGCTTTGCACTTGCATTCTCGGTGGCTTCTTTGTAAAGATCTATATCAAACCAAAAATGCGGATCTATTATTACCGCCCCATCTTCCTCCATCTTGCCAATCTTGTCCTCTGAAAATGTGGATGCTACTGCATATCCCTTCTTTTCAAGTACCTCCTGCATCTTCCCCTCAAAGTGAAGTCCGTGAAAAAGCACCAAATCAGCCTCGGCAATCTTCCTTAAATCCTCCGGCTTTGCCACATAAAGATGTGGATCTTCTCCTGCTGGTATAATAAGCTCTTTATCTACCATATCGCCTGCAAGCTGATTTACCATATCATATAAAAATGAAGTAGTAACTGTTACTTTTTTCTTTGTCATTTGGGAGTCAGTCTTTCCTGAACCTCCCATCGCACCGGAAATCATGGTACTTTTAGAGCCTTCATCTTTCTTAGAAGTCATTGTTTCTCCCTGACTTCCTGTTTTCCCACAACTTGTTAATAGTATAATTCCGAGTAGTAAAAATAATAATGTCTTTTTCAATTTCTTCTCTTCTCCTTTTTCAGTATAAATTTCAAGCTTGACGTTGGTTAGTCTAAGCTAACCAATGGATAGTATATAATTAAGGGAGAAGATATGTCAAGGAGGTTCTTTAGTAATGAAATTGATAGTCTGTGCGAAAGCCACTTATTTCGTGTAAGTCATCAGTTATCTTTTCTCTTTTGTATAGCGGCATAAAGCCCCGCCCTGCATCGCTGCAATATATGGTTTTACTTTGGTAAGCCCTCCGAAGAATCGGAGGGCTTATTTATCTCTCAATTAAACCCTCTAATCGAGTAGGAGGCGGTGACTAATCGCCGTCCTCTCACAGCACTGTACGTACGGTTCTCGTATACAGCGCTTTCAATAGTTGACGTGCACAGACTGATATGCTATGGCTAAATCGTAAAAGCCACTGTTTATCAGTCTTTCTTTTGTCATTGCCATGTTCATGACAACTGTATGTGTTGTAAACCAATAGCCTCGTCTGCTGTTTGCCGTTTTCCACCCTAGGTCTTGAGGAACTCCCATGACCCTCAGGTTTCGGTATCTGGTTCGCACACATTTCCATTGTTTCCATATACACATACGTATTCTGTGATAGAGCCATCCGTTGACCTCATTCATGTTGCTCTTCATACTTGCTATTCCATAGTAGTTAAGCCACCCTCTTGCGTATACCTTGATTCTTTCTAGGCTCGGCTTGATTGACTGACAGAGCTTACGGGAAGAAAGTTCTTTCAGTTTCGACTTAAACTTCTCCCAAGACTTTGCATGAACTCGGACATATATGCCACTTCTGTTCCTTCCCAGTGCAAAGCCAAGGAATTTAAAATTTCGGATTGCAAATACACTGACAGTACGGCTTTTCTCTCGATTCACTGTGAGTTTCAGTTTCTCCTCAAGATACCTCGTACTGCTCTCTAAGAGTCTCTCTGATGCCTTCCTGCTTTTCGCAAGAAGGACTATGTCATCTGCATACCTTATGCATGGGACACCTCTTTTCAAAAACTCCCAGTCGAACTCATTGAGGTAGATATTCGCAAGCAAAGGGGATAGATTCCCTCCTTGTGGCGACCCTTCCTCTGTTTCAATAACCACTCCATTTTCCATTACGCCACTTTTCAGATACCTCTTGATAAGTTGCACCACACGTTCATCTTTTACATTTTTCCTCAGAAGGTTGATAAGAATCTCGTGGTTGATTGTATCGAAATATTTCGATAAGTCTAGAACTACCGCATATGTGTAGCCCTGTTCAGCGTACTCCTTAACCTTAAGTATTGCTCCTTTTGCGTCTCTGTTTGGACGGTAACCGTAACTGCCGTCTGTAAAAAGTGGCTCATAGATTGGAACTAATTGTTGTGTTATCGCCTGTTGAAGTGTACGGTCTATCACTGTTGGTATGCCAAGCTTTCGCACACCACCATCTGGTTTAGGAATCTCAACTCGTCTTACTGGAGACGGAGTATACTTTCCACGATGGATACGGTTAGTTAACTCCTGTTGATGTTCCTGAAGATAAGGAAGTGCCTCTTCGATGGTCATTCCATCAATTCCAGGTGCTCCCTTGTTTGCCTTCACTCTCTTATACGCTCTGTTAACGTTATCTTTATGCAGTATCGCTTCTAAGCGCTTCGGCTGTGCACTGTCTCTTTCTTTCCATATCAGATTGAATGACCTACGCGCTTTTGCATACCCTTCATGTTCCGCACTATCTCTCTGCAAACAGCCACTGTTCTCAGTATTTTCTGCCATGACTAGCCATTCCTCCTTTCTCAGTCATACTTGAGACTCCTATTGATTCGGTCCTTTGTCTCTCGACTACTATGACCTCTGCTGACTTCTGTGTGTTCAGCATTGCTCCTAGCAATGGTTACCTCTTTCAAGGCTTATCACACAGACCTCCCTAGGTACCACACGTTTCTTCCTCTCCATATATCTGCCTCATTTATCATGCATGATTCCGTGTAGTTATTGGACTTTGGCTTGTGCTGCAGTCTTATCCTCATGCATAACCTCATATGAGATTTCTGTTCGTCAGACCAGAGATTTGCCCATGAGTTAGTATCTTCCTCATATCCAGCTTCCTTCAGATTCGAGGTCACCCTCGACACCCTTGCCTTCGGCTATATCCTTCCCACTACCGGGCGGATTCGGGACTTTAACCCGTTAGAAACGTGCGCCGCTAGGCGCACAACAAAATCATAACCACCCGTCAAACGGGTGGTTTGCTCGGGGGCTATAAGCCCCTGTTACTAGGCCAGCGTCTAAAGGCGCTGGCTTTCATTTTGGGCTATGGGAAGTTTGCTTTGCACCTTCCCACAGCTCCATTCAAGCCATATTGCGCTTGACTCGTCGCTACCCCATAAAGGGGTATTGGTACCACTTCACATCAACCCTTAAAAGGGTCTTCATACTCCTTAACACTAAGTTTATCCAGAGCGATATCATGTTTCTCTTGCTCTTGAATATACTTTTTTATTGTGGCTTCATTTAGTCCAACCGTACTGACATAATAGCCTTCGGCCCAAAAGTGTCTATTCCCGAATTTATATTTTAAATTTGCGTGTTTATCAAATATCATTAACGCGCTCTTTCCTTTTAAATATCCCATAAATGAAGAGACACTTATCTTGGGAGGAATACTAACTAAAATATGTACATGGTCAGGCATTAGATGTCCTTCTATTATCTCCACTCCTTTGTATCTGCACAGCTGGGCTATTATGTCCCGTATATCTGTCTTGTATTGATAATATATTATTTTTCGCCTATACTTCGGTGTGAAGACAATATGATATTTACACATCCATTTAGTATGTGCTAATGCATATTCTTTCTTCGCCATAAATCACCTTCCTTTTCTGCAATATAGCTTGAACAACTTTATTGTATAAGGAAAGGTGATTTTTGTATAACTAGCGTTCCCCACCCGCATAGCGGGTGGTTTATTGTATCAGAGCTAACATTTTTCAAATGTCAGCTCCGATACTGGCTAAAGTCCATTAACGAGATATCGCACGCTTTGCGCACGATACTCTTTATGAATGAAAGGAATTCTATTGCTTTCTTCCTATGCTGAAAGGTGTTATTCTTGTATTTTAGGTGATATTTTAAAAAAGGACTACCAAAATATGAACAAACAGAATTCCGCTTTACAGCAAATCATCGCAGAAATAGAACATTTACCGGAAAATCAAAGCTATACCGAACGGGGAATTCCGCCTATTTTTCAGTTTCATAAAGAGGCAAAGATTCTTTTAGTCGGCCAGGCGCCGGGAAGAAAGGTAGAAGAATCCGGTATTCCCTTTCATGACCTTTCCGGAAAAAGGCTGATGGAGTGGATGGGGATTTCCGAAGAAATCTTTTATGGCACGTCCATTGCCATTGTTCCCATGGACCTTTATTATCCCGGAAAGGGAAAGGGCGGAGACCTCCCTCCCCGAAGCTTCATGCGTAAATATCACGATGAACTTGTGGCATTACTTCCCAAGATTGAGCTTCGAATTTTAATCGGGAAGTATGCCATTTCCCACTACGATAAAAAAGGAGCAAAGCTTTCCTTAAAGGAACTGCTTTACTCCTACTCTATAGAGGACGAAGCATCCTCCTTGGAAAGCTGCTCCTCCCCTATCGATTTCCCACTGGTACATCCCAGCCCTTTAAATTATGGATGGATTAAGAAAAATCCCTGGTTTATGGAGAAAAATATTCCCCTTCTGCAGAGACTGGTGAAGGAGAGAATAAATTAAAATAAGCTCTTCATAATCTTCTTCGACACACACATCATCACGGTTCTTTCCGGATCCACCACCTGACAAAAGCGCAGGTCTCCTACGGCACTGAGAAGCATCATAGGACAAAACGTGTTGATGGCTAATTCCAATTAGCAAATGTTTTATTTATTCGATGAAGGTCGCTCTACACAATAGCATCACCCCGGATGGATAGGCTTTTTTCTAATTTTTGCTTCTCATTCATCTTTTTATATAGTCTGGTAATACTTTTGTCTGTAGGCATTACATTTAATATTTCAGATGAAGAAAACGGCTCCAGAGGGTACATATAGAATCCAGAAGACCGTTTTTATTCGTCTTTCTATAGATAAGCCTCTATGGTCTCTCAGCATTTCCCTATGTCGGGAGTTAATACCATCTTCTATTCAGTCATTCGTAAATGGCAATAACCCGTCATCTTTTTTCTCTCCACAAAAATTGAGATAATCATGAAAAGTGTGAAAAGTTGAACGCACTTTTTCCACTTTACAAACTTTTTCCACTTTGCACACTATCTCAGGGAGGAATTCAAGATGAACACAAAACTTTCTACAAGCAGGATGCGAACAGGGCAATGGGCTGACATTATTAAAGATTGTAAGGAGAGCGGTCTAAAAGTAGATGACTACTGTGCACAGCATGGCCTATCCAGAAGTGCCTACTTCTACAAATTCTCGAATTTTTTCTTTCATTTTAGGAATATCTCCATGCAACTTTAAAATAGTACTTCCGATAAATGCTGCGTCCCCTCCGGCTTCTCGCACCATCTTAATATCTTCACTATCTCTGAGCCCTACACCGCAGTAAATAGGACGGTTAATGCCTTCCGATCGTAACTTTGCAATACAATCTTTTAGAGTCGTATACTTAGGATTAACATATCCCTGTCCCTCCATCGGCTTTGCTTGTAAGTAAACAAAACCATTGGATTTTTTTGCATTTTCAATCTCCTCCGGTATCATTTGATACTGCACATAGTTGGCAACTCGGATACCGTCTTGAATAAGTGCCTCTTTGACACAAGCATTCTTACTCCCCACCAAAATCAAATCAAAGAACTTATTCTTGATTAGGAATTCCTTAAATTGATTTAGACCAATTTCCTGAATAGTATCTTCATATGCAAGAACGATAAACTTAATCTCCGGATAGGAAGTCTTCAGTTTAACCATTTCTTCCATATATTTTGCATAATCAGAACAGTTATTCAAAGCTTCCTGCATTCGAGATGCGATATACTCTCCCTCTAAATAAGGATTACGAGAGGGAAAATCTATTTCTATAATCTTGCATCCTGCATCTATATACTCTTCTGCAATCTTAGAACTATCCTGAAGACTTGGATATCCATTGGACAAATACAGAATTGTTTCCATTATAAATCCCCCTTATAAACCTTTCTAAATAACTCTTTCATCTCTTCCCGGTTGGGAATAATAGGATTCGTTTTAGTACAGCCATCCAAAAGAGCTTCCTCCGTCATTTTTTCCAATTGTTTTTCGTATTCTGTCGCATCCGGAATTAGCTCCTTTAGAGATCCGGCAATCTTTAACTCTCTATTCTTATTTCGAATGACTTCAACTAATGAGTCGCTTCCCAGCTCTTCCGAAAAAGATTTGTACCTGGACTTTGCTTCCTCATCCTGCATATTATATTTCACAATATAGGGCAAAATAATTGCATCTAAAAGTCCATGTGCTAAGTGAAAGTGTCCTCCCAGCGTATGTGCCATTGAATGAACAATTCCTAAGGATACATTCGTAAATGCAAGTCCTGCCACCATAGATGCATTCAGCATTTTTTCTCTTGCTTCTATATTTCCTCCTTGCTGATATACTATCCCAATATTTTGAATAATATCCTTAGCAGAAGCTCTTGCCAGTATATCACTAAGATAGTTCGCTCTCTTGGAAACCATCGCCTCTAATGCATGGGTTAATGCATCCATCCCGGTTTCTGCTGTAATATGGGCCGGCATGGATAAGGTTAACTCTGGGTCACAAATGGCAATATCCGGCATCATCTCCATATTTCCAATACCGTGTTTCATTCCACTGTCATCACTAATTACAATGGAGCGCGATACTTCACTTGCCGTTCCGCTGGTGGTAGGAATACAGCAAAGAACGGCTTTTTTGCGCAGTTTCGGAAACGTATTAGGCGGACAAATATCCGAAAGTTCTTTTAAATCCGGATTTTCATAATAAATCCACATTCCTTTTGCAGCATCCATAACAGATCCACCGCCCAATGCCACAATTAAATCAGGTTGAAACTCCTTCATTTTTTCTGCACCTGCGATTACTGTTCGAAAACTTGGATCCGGTTCTACTCCGGAGATAATTTGAATTTTAGCTCCGCTCTCCTTCAAATAATTCTCTACTTTCCCAAGACCGCCATTTTTGATTATACTATTCCCTCCAATTACAATACTTACTTTCTTATATTTGAAGCTTTTCATATGTTCTAAGCACCCTGCTCCAAAGAGGAGCTCAGATCCTGCCAGTTTCATTGGTCGCATCATAATATTTCTCCCTATATACCTTCTAAATCATATTTTCTTTCTTCTAAAAATTTTTTAAATACAAAGTTTGGACTTATTTCGCTAATACTAAATCATGTGTCAATGCATAACTTACCGGATTCGAAATTAGTCCTCCTTCTTTTAAGCCGGAACCCACAATACATCCGTCAGCTATTTCTAATTGCTCTCTAATGTTTTCTTTTTTCACCCCGCTACCGGCCAAAACCGGAACCGGTACAATTTCTTTGATTTTACGTAAGCTTTCAATCGGTGCCGCATCTCCAATGATTGCTCCCGTAATAATAACAGCATCTGCACCATTTCCAACGGCATCTCTGGCACTATCAATCATGCTCACTGAAGAATTTAACATGTGAGCATGTTTCACTTGAATATCCGCAAGTATCTGAACACTTTCCAGCCCCATCTGCTTTCTATACTGCAAACATTTTCTGGCACAAGGGTAAATGATACCATCTGAAAATAAAACTGTGTCTACAAACACCGGTACACGAATAAAGCTGGACCCTACCAAGGAAGCAATAGAAAGCGATGCTTCGCAGTCATTAAATGCCGCATCTATTCCCAGCGGAATATGAATTCTTTGCGACACCTCTCTCGCCACCACCGCCAACGCAGCAAGCTGTGGTTTCTCCAAAAGAGCAGAAAATGGAACATCACCCATATTCTCCACTATAACTGCATCTACCCCTGCTTTTTCCAAAGTTTCAGCATCCATAACTGCCTGATGAACAATCTTTTCAAAATCCCCCGAAAATCCTACTGTTCCGGGTAGTGGAAGACAATGCACCATTCCAATTACAGTTTTTGATCCTCTGGTCAGATTCAATTTTCTAAATTCCATGATTATTGTCTTCCTTCCTCTGATAGCGATAAATACCTTCCAGCGCAACCTTGCAAAGTAAATCTTCTGCCTTTTCTCTCTCTTCTCCCAAAAGTACTTTTTTTAGATTTTCCAAAACTGTCGTCATAGTAAGAATGCAAGTTTTGACTCCCATGAGCTGGCCAAGTGTTAGAAGACAGGACGACTCCATATCAATTCCTGACACCTTTATTCTCTTTAATTCATCAAAAATTGGCGACAAATCTCTTCCAAATTCTCTGGAAAATCCAGAATCATGCATTTGACTATAAAATCCATCCATTGTACAAGTAATCCCATTTTGGTACTCACTACCAAAATCCTTAACTGTTTCATTATAGATTTCAACCAAAGAAAAATCAGGAACAGCCGGATACCCCTGCTCAACATAGGTCTCACTGGTTTTCTCTCTTCGAATAGCTCCAATAGGGATTAAGAATTTTCCCAGAAGTTCATCTCGCAAAGCCATTACCGTTCCCATTCGGACTGCAACCTTCATCCCTGCTTCATACATTTCTTCCATTGCAATGGCCGCTGTTGGGGCTCCCATTCCGGTAGAACTAACAGTGATAGGTACGCCTTTATAAGTTCCGGTATAACTGTTAAACTCTCTTCGAAAACCTAAAGATACCGGATTATCCAAATATTCTTTTATTCTTTCTACTCTAAAAGGGTCTCCGGAAAACAGCACATATGGTGCTACACTCCCTTTTTCTACCCCCATATACAAAGTTTTCATTGGATTTTCCTCCCCTTTTTTTCCAATTCTTGACTACTGGGAATCTTCATACAGCATCCCTTCTCTTGAATCACAAAAGAAGATAATGCTGTTCCCAGTTTCAAGCAATTCTCCGTAGAATAGGTTTTTAAATAGCCATACAAAAATCCTGCCATATAAGCATCTCCGGCACCGGTAGCATCCACAAAACGATCTATTTTTCCAACTCCAACATGGTACTTTTGAATTCCATTTTCTGTTTTTTCATAGCAAACACTACCTTTTTCACCCAGTGTCACGATGATAATCTTTACCTTTCCAATATTAAAAAGCTTCTCTAAAGAGCTACATCCAAAAAACTTCTCAATGATTTCCTTTTCCTGCTCATTCAAAAAAATAATTTGGCTTTCACAAAGAATCTCTTTTAAAAAATCCACCGGGAAAGCATCAAAATCATCTTTCATACCAAAAACAATTGGTAAATTATATTTTTTGCACTGCTCCAGAAAATACTGATTATCCTTTTTACTGGCCACAGTCATTACAGCAGTCCTTGAATTTTGAAAAAGAGAATCCTCTAACGGAATTGCATACTTTTTATCCATAGCTCCAGGATAGTATAAAGTGATATGTTGTTGCTTAGAATCTTGAATTAGATAAGAAGTAGAAGTAGATTCCTGCTCAAGCACCTGAATGCCCTCCAATGGCACACCTCTACTTTCCAGAAAAGACTTAAATCCATTATCTATCCAATCTCCCCCCACTCTCAAGACAGGGAGCGCTTTAAATCCCAATTGATTTACTGCAACAGCAATATTGAGACCACACCCTCCATAATAAATTTTGGTATTATCCTGATTCTCAATCAATGATGTATATCCAATAGAAATAGGTGAGGAAACCTGAATCAAATGATCCATACTGACATAGCCACTTGTAATTAGATCATATTGCTTATCCATTAGCTTTTTCCTCCTCCAATCGGAACCATTCATCACTCTCCATAACTTGACCAAAATATTTTTTTATATCCTGCAGGTTAACTTTATTCACTGTTTCATCATTTGTCGCCACACAGTCAGAGAACACTATGGGGTTATAATCCAGATAAAATGCATCCGTCACTGTGGCACGTATGCAACAGTTCGTTTTAGTTCCCACAATAAGAAGATTTTCGATGCGATTTTGCCTCAGTACCAAATCAAGGTCCGTGGCAAAAAAGCCACTATACCTTCGCTTCCGAATGACATAGTCCTTCTTCTCATCTATTTGTAACATTGGATCTATTTCTATCCCAAAGCTTCCTTCAATACAGTTTTTTCGCATACCGGCAATCCTTAGGTCTATTTTGTCTTTTCGATTCCAGTGTTGTAAAAAAATGATAAGATATCCCTTTTCTCTGCATTGTTCTAAAACTTTGCATATTTTGGGTAAAATATTTCTATTTTCCGGATAAAAAACTGATCCTTTAGGATCCGTAAAATCCCTTAACATATCCACAATTAATAAAGCTGTAGTGTTCATTTAGGGCTTCTCCTTTTCAAATAGTGTAAATATGGGCAGGAAACATCTTAAATTACTATCTCCATATGCTCATATACTTCATTAAAAGCCTCGTAGCTTCGTTTTATGCTGTTTTAAACTTGATGCAAAAGACAGAACCAAAATCATTACCAAATAAGGAATACAGTCAAAAAGTCCAGCTATATTTCCTGAATAAACACTCAAATTCACTGCTAAGGATCTTGCGAGTCCAAACAAAACAGCATAAAAAGCGGATTGAATTGGTTGACCTTTGCCACAATAAATTGCTGCAATAGCAATAAATCCTCTTCCTGCTACCATATCCTTCGTGAATAGCCCTAAACGCTCATAAGCAAGATTCATACCTCCTAAGGCACATCCTATTGATCCCAGCAGAATTGCCATATATTTATACCAATCACCTTGAATTCCTATCGCCTTTACAGCCTCTTCATTTTCTCCTACCACACGAACATAAATACCAAATCGTGTGTGAAACATGAGAATATGGATAAGAAAAATCAAAATAAATGCACAATAGGTTAGAATTGGATGCCCGCTAATAACCCGGATAAGAGGAATACTTCTTATAATCGGAATAGAAATCTTTAAAGAATTAAGGTTAAAATCAGGCAATATAATATTAGGAGAGTTAAACATCACCAACACAAAACCTGCAACTGCAATAGAGATCATGTTTAGAGCGAGCCCCACTATAATCACATTTCCTTTCATAGTCACTGAGAAGAAAGAAAAAACAAGGCTATAAAGTAAGGTAGAAAATAAAGTAAATATTACTGTAAGTATTAAGTTGCCTGTTAGAAAGAAGCTTATTACTGATACTAAAGCTCCATTCAGCATCATTCCCTCTAAAGAGATATTTAAAACATTGGCTTTATAAGCGAATATCCCTCCAAGTACACAAAAGATTATAGGAGTACTATGATAAATGCAGTCATACAATATGTTCTCTAAGATTTGCATAGTTCAAGTCCCGCCTTTTTCTTAAATAGCCTGTTCCATAACTGAAAGGATTGTTTCTTTTCACATATAAACTTCACGCTGAGAAACAAAACAATCATTCCCTGCATCAAAGAAACAATCTCCTTGGGAACGGAAGAATACATGTTGATATTATCCGCACCAATTTTTAAACCGGCATAAAATATGGCAGCAATACCAATTCCAAGCGGATCATGTCCGCCCATAAGGGCTATTAACATACCATCCCAACCCAGACCGGGGCTACCGGAAAAGTCCAAGGTATATCTATATTGATCCTCCATCATCCAGCCTGCTCCTGCAAGTCCGGCCAAAGCCCCCGAAAGAATGAATAGAATACAAATCTTTCTACCAACTCTCATCCCCATTGCTTCAGCAAACTCAAAACTCTTTCCCATTGCTTTAATTTCATATCCAAGCTTTGATTTTTTCATTACAATCCATAGCACTAAAAGTACCAACAATATAATAAATATAAATGCCGTTAATCGGGATCTTCCAAAGATTCGAGTATACATCGCTTGGTCTTGAATTACCGGTGTACATACATAGCCATTTCCGGTATCACGAAATACATTGGTAGCCAAATATTCTATAGCCTTTGCAAGGGCATAATTGAGCATCATGGAAACTACCATCTCATCAGCTCTAAAACGAATTTTTAAATACGCAATACTCATCGAATAAAGAACGGCAAATGCAACGCCCACAAGAATGCATACGCTTTTTAAAAGAAAACCTGATCCAATAGGAAGGTTTGCCCCTACAATCCCACTAGCAAAGGCACCAATAATCAATGAACCTTCAACTCCCATATTATATAGATTGGCCTTAAAGCAAACTGCAATCGCTAACCCTGTTAGAATCATCGGGCCTGCATAGTGTAAGGTATTCTGCAAACCAACAGGTGTAAAAAAAGATTTTAACAAAAGAATTTTATAAACCTCTAAGGGATTTTCATGTATCAGGAGAATAACCACTCCTCCCAGAAGGAAGGCGAATATAACCGGCAAAACCGCATTTAAAATATCTGATAGACTTTTCTTAAAAAAATTTCTATCCATATTACGCTCCCTCCTCTCTTATCCCTGCCATAAGTAGACCTATTCTCATCATATCCACTGAATTAGGATCTATGTTTCCCGTTATCATTCCCTTGTGCATTATAACAACCTGGTCGGAAAGACTCATAATTTCAGAAAGTTCGCTGGAGATTAACAGCACTGCATTACCCTCGTCTCGAAAACGAAAAATTGTATTATGAATAAATTCAATAGAACCAATGTCTACTCCTCTAGTTGGTTGACATGCAATAAGCAATTTAGGATTGTGACTTAGCTCTCTTCCTACAATTATTTTTTGTGCATTTCCACCGGATAAAGAGCTTATATTTCCATTTTTGTCTCCCACACGGACATCATACTCTTGAAGAATCTTATCTCTCCTGGACAGAATTTCTTTTTCTTTGAATACACCAAATTGTGATAAAGCTGCATCATCATGATAGCCCGCAATGCAATTATCCGCTATGCTAAGCTCAGATGATAATCCCTGGGCATATCTATCTTCAGGAATAATGCCCACTCCCAATTTACGCAATTCTTTTGGCCAAAATCCGGTAATGTCTTGTCCCATAAAGCTAATCCGTCCGGATGTTGACTCCATCATACCCGTTAAAACTTTTACCAGTTCAGATTGTCCATTACCTTCTACTCCGGCAATTCCGAGAATTTGTCCTTTTCTTACTTGAAAGGAAATATGTTTTATGCAATCTCTTCCGAAAGTATCCTTCGTGGAGAGCTCCGACACTTCATAAATTGGAGTGGATTCTGAAAAAGCCTTTCGATTCTCTTTTCTCTCTAAGGAAACTTCTCTACCAACCATCATTTGTGCCAATTCTTCTTCACAAGTATCCTTCGTGAGACGGTGTCCAATTACCTTCCCCTGCTTAATCACAGTAACACTGTCCGACAATGCCATTACTTCCCGTAACTTATGAGTAATGACAATAATTGTTTTCCCTTGATCTCTTAAGTTTTTTAATTGTAAAATTAAATCATCTACTTCCTGGGGGGTAAGCACCGCAGTTGGCTCATCCAGTATCAAAGTGTCCACATCTCGATAGAGCATTTTTAAGATTTCTACTCTCTGTCTCTCTCCTAGAGAAATATCTCTTACCCTACTATGAGGATCCAGTGTGAAATTATACTGTTCTATCAAGTCCTGAACTATCTGAGCCTCTTTCTTCCTGTCTACCAAAATACCTTTTTTTATTTCTGTGCCTAGCAAAATGTTTTCATACACCGTTAAGCTAGGCACAAGCTTGAAATGCTGATGTATCATTCCGATACCATGGCGAATTGCATCTGAAGGGCTTTTGAGCTTTACATCCTCTCCATTAATAACTATTCTGCCTTCTGTAGGCTCTAAAAGGCCGTATAGCATATTCATAAGAGTAGATTTGCCTGCGCCATTTTCTCCCACAATACACTTAATCTCTTGCTTACAAACAGATAAATCAATGTGGTCATTAGCTACAAAATCTCCAAATCTTTTCGTTAAGCCAATGGTTTCTATGGCTTTCAAAGAACAATTCTCACTCATATTTCAGTCCTTCATCCTTTAAAACTCAATTTTGCACCCTTTAAAAGTCCTACTTGAAGTTAATGTTCGGACAGCTACTTTCATCAAAAGCATCTCCATTTTGCTTATTAGTAACCACAATTTTTCCGCTTTCAATCTGACTTTGTAAATCCTTTAAGCTGTCCTTAATCTCAGTCCATTTCTTTTGAGCCTCATCGGTTTTTTCTATAGCACTCTCAAAAGTTGCAAGGTCAGTAATAGAAGTTGCTCCACTCTTTAAATCATAAACCTGAATCAGATCCATATCTTGCAGCTTCCCATTCTCAATTGCATCCGTAATCGTTTCCACTACTACTTTTGTATTCTTAATGACTGATGTAAGAATATAACCCGGCTGTTGTGCATCTTTATTGGCATCCACATGAATCATTAATTTCTTTTCTTCTTTCGCCTTTGAAGCAACACCATCCCCTACTGCACCGGCAACAGTATAAACAATGTTTGCATTATTAGCATAAAATGTTCCTGCCACTGCACTTCCTCCGGCAGTATCCGCAAATCCCGCATCATACTTAGAAAGGAAATCATATTTAACGCCCAAATCTCCGGCAATTTTTTGAGCTCCCTCGATAAACCCTACACTAAATACAGTGATTCCATCTGAGTCTGTTGCACCAATAAAGCCCAGTGCTCTTCCCTTATCCAATGAATTAAAATTGTAATTACTTCCTAAAAGTACATCCGCATTCTCATTAACCAAAACAGATAGAGCTCCAGCAAGATATGAAGATTCATTCACGTTGTATAGTATTGAAATTACATTCTTATGAATTGCCTCACCTTTATCATTTAAATTTGGTGTTGCATTAAAAATAACAAAAGTAGTTTCAGGATACTGTTCTGCTATTGGCTTAGCTCCTGCCTCTCCCTTAATCAAAGCATCAAAGTCATAGGCCATAGAAAAAATCAAATTATATCCATCCTCTGCCAATGTTCCTAAAGTATTTCCTATACTCTCAGTGGGCTCCACTACCTTGTAGGAAACACCGTATTTTTCTGCGCAATTTTTTGCCCCTTCAATAGCAGACTGATTATAGCCGTTATCATTTTGGCCTGAAGCATCGCAAACGATGGCGATTTTCACGTCCGACTTTGCAGCCTTTCCTTCTCCGCTTTCCTCCACTTTCTTTCCCCCGCACGCTGCAAGAATCAACATGCAGAGCAAGAGAACATACGCAACAATTGAGTTTCTTTTCATATTTTGCCTCCTTTGTATAGTTATGTTTAAGACCCTTTTACTTGGTCTATATAAAACTTATAATGATCTGTTCGATAGTAGCATCTAAAATTCTCTATGGGACTTTCTCTTCCGTTAAGTATGCCGTAAGTTGTACAACGAAATAAAATGACAGGCATGTTATTCCCAATTTCCAGATATTTTGCAACTTCTTCGGTAGGAAGAACTGCCTCAATAGTTCTCTTGGCTTTGCAGATAGATACTCCATAATCTTTTTTCAATACATCATAAAGGGATTGTTTCGTGAAGTCATATTGCAAAAGCTTGGGGAAATTTTTTTCCGCTAAATGCGTAATTGTATAGTTTAAAGGTTCCTCATCAGCGTAAGTAACTCTAGCTAAGCTATACATATTTTCCCCTGTGGGAATGTTTAGATTTTTTGCATTCTTCGGATCGGAGGGAAGTAAAGAAAAATCTATTGTTCTTTTGGAAGGTTTTCTCCCCATCCTTTTAACATCTTCTGTACAGCTACTAAAATTAAATAAATTATGGCTTTCTGTATCGCCTTTTACATAGGTACCTTTCCCTTGAATACGATACAAATACCCTTCATTGACCAATTCCTCAATGGCCTTTCTAACCGTAATTCGACTCATTTTATATTGGTCCATCAATTCCCTTTCACTTTCCATAAGGGAACCTTCCGGATATTCTTCTTCCTGAACTTTTCTAAGAATTATATTTTTCAGCTGATAATATTTAGGAGATTTTCCATCCATTCTTCGCCTCCATCTTGTTATGTTGTCATAACCAGTTTAGTGTCATAATAACTGATTAACGTTTATGTGTCAATCAATTATTAGTGATTTTGTATAAATAATTATTCTCTTTCTCAAATATACATGTTCGAATATCACATACTCGTATTACATTATTGAGAAAAAGCTGGTGAAAGACTTTTCTATGCAAATAAGCTCTTCATGACCTTCTTCGGTACGCACATCATCACGGTTCTTTCCGGATCCACCACCTGACAAAAGCGTAAGTCTCCCACGGCGCTGAGAAACATGCCGGCTTCGTTAAAGGAGAGCCCCAGATTCTCCTGTACTCTCTCATTCATGATGCGTACCGCATGGAAAATCGCTTTTTCTATCTCTTCATGGGAGTAGATTACACCACAAATTTCCTCATTTTCCAGCATAGGTGTTTCAATGCTTATTCCCTTAATCACGGACAGTCTTACTTTCACATCTGCGGAAATTTCCACACCGCTGACCATGATTTCTCCGTCTCCCATCGCCGCGTGCACATCACCCAAGGAGAAAAGAGCACCGTCATGAAATACGGGAAAATAAAGGCTTGCCCCTTCTTTGATTCGCTTGTTGTCCATATTTCCGCCGTGGCAGCCCGGTGTCCCGCAGTTGATAGAACCATTTTCCGGCGCAACACCGATAACGCCAATCATAGGCGTAACATCAAAGACAAGCTTGTCGTTAAAATGAACCTTTCCCTCTTCCACCTTAATCCGTTTTACGGACTCTTCTTTCACCAAAGACCCCAAAACACCGTTTTCCGGAAGGGCGCACATCACCCCCTGCTTATCCAGCGTAATTTCTAGGATTTCCACCTTGAGAACATCTCCTGCCTTTGCATTCTCTACATAGACAGGGCCGGTTGCGGGATTGATACGATCCCAGTTCAAAGCGCCGATGCATGTTCCCTCTTCGCTAAGCTGGTTATCAAAGCAGTCGTGGGTACGGAAAAGGACGGTTTCTCCGTCCACTACTTCTGCAACACATTCATTTTTAGCGTCAAAAGCAAATACCTTTTTGTTTTCAATAATTTTCATAGCTTCTTCCCCTCCATAAAACCACAACATATCTTACGAACTTTTTATGTCATTAATCTTTCAAGCAGGTAATTGGAACAACATACACGCCATCTTCTCGTCTATAGGCAAATGGAGCTACTCCGCACAATACCATCAGAAATGCCGGCTCTTTCATTTTATCGGTATCAATTTTATTTGCCAATTTCAAAAGACTTTGTGCGCCTTCATTAATCAACTTGTCTCCACCTAATTTCACCTCTATCAAACCATAACTTCCATTTCTTAAATGAAGAACCGCATCACATTCAAGACCGCTCTTATCTCTATAATGATATACATTGCCATCTAATACATCTGTATATACCCTCAAATCTCTAATACATAGATTTTCAAATATTAAGCCCATATATTCCAAGTTATTGATTAAATCCGTGGGACCAATTCCTAGAGCGGCTGTAGCTATTGAAGGATCTACAAAATACCTTGTATCAGATGTTCTTATGGCAACCTTAGATCGCAGATTCGGATTCCATGCCGGAGAATCTTCGATAACGAAGATTTTCTTTAATGCATTTAAATATCCATAAAGTGATTCCTTATCAAAGGTTTCTATATCATTACTGATTACATCCGCTCTAATTGTTTCCAAAGAAGACTGTGTCGCTACATTCCGAGCATAAGACCTCATAACACGTTTTGTTCTTTCCTGATTTCTTTTTAAATTATCCACTCTGGAAATATCATCCTTTACAACTGCATCATAATAATCAAACGCTTGCTTTAAAGCAATTTTTTCACTTCGATTCAAAGCTGTCGGCCAGCCGCCTCGACATATTAAAAAAGCAATTTTTTCAATACTATCATGATTTACAGCGGAGATATCTTTCCCATCAAACAAATCCATTAATGATACTTGCCCACTGGAATCTCCGGATTCATATAAAGACATGGGTCTCATTTGCATGCGTACGATACGCCCGGTTCCTGTATGCATACTTTCATCCAATCCAGCAGGAACCGATGACCCGGTCAAAATAAATTGTCCGAATTCTCCCCTCTGATCAACCTCATAACGAACTGCATTCCAAAGATTACTGGAAATCTGCCATTCGTCTATCAGATGAGGAACTTCGCCTATAAGAAGATTTAAAGGATTTAGTTTCGCCATTTGCTGATACTGTTCCGTCTTATCAGGGCTATCCATTTCAATAACACTTTTTGCTACATGTTTTGCCGAAGTTGTCTTTCCACACCACTTCGGCCCTTCAATTAACACAGCCCCTTTCGACTCTAAGTGTTCTAACAAAAGTCTATCCGAAACCCTCGGATAATATTCTTTCATTATGATTCCTCCTACTAGTAAAATCCTATTGGTAATATAATTCAAATCACCGATAACTTTCGGTATACAAAAACTAGATTATTTATTTAGAACGAAGGTTTATAAAAACGAGTATTTGGCTTTTATATTTCCGAGTATTTGGCTTTTATGTTCCCGAGTATTTGGCGTATTTATATGAAGTATAGTCTAAGATGAATTTATCCGTCAAGATATAATAAGTCCTAGAAAAAAGGCCAACAAAATAGGCAATTCCCCATTTCATCGGTCTTTCTCTAGTTTGTTTTTTTATGTAAAAAATTCAGAGTTTTATTTTTCTAATGCCTGATCCACATCGGCAATAATATCCTGCACATCTTCAATGCCTACAGACATTCTGATAAGGTCAGGCGATACACCTGCTGCCAGAAGCTCCTCATCGTTCATCTGTCTATGAGTGGTGGATGCAGGGTGCAGCACACAGGTTCTGGCATCCGCAACATGAGTAACGATAGCCGCGAGCTTCAGAGAGTCCATAAACTTTACAGCCGCCTCTCTTCCTCCAACTACGCCGAAGGAAATAACACCGCAGGAGCCCTTTGGCAGGTACTTTTTAGCCAATTCATGCTGGCTGTCCTTTTCCAAGCCGGAGAAGGAAACCCAGGATACCTTCGGATGCTTTTCCAAATGCTTTGCTAAAGCCAAGGCATTTTCATAATGTCTTTCCATTCTTAAGTGCAAGGTTTCCAGACCTACGCCGAGGTAAAAGGAGTTTTGCGGAGAAGGAATGGAACCTAGGTCCCGCATGAGATTGGTCGTCATTTTCACAATGTATGCTGCCTTACCGAAGCTCTCCGTGTAAATCGTTCCATGATAGGTTTCATCCGGAGTGGTGAGGCCGGGGAATTTCTCGCTGTACTTCGTCCAGTCAAAGTTTCCGGAATCCACAACTGCACCGCCAACAGAGTTGGCAGAGCCGTTCATATATTTGGTGGTGGAGTGTGTCACGATATCCGCTCCCCATTCAAAAGGTCTACAGAATATCGGAGTGGGGAAGGTATTGTCTACGATAAGAGGAACGCCGTGCTTATGCGCTGCCTTAGCAAATTTCTCAATGTCCAAGATTTTCAAAGCTGGATTCGCCAAAGTTTCTCCAAATACCAACTTTGTATTGGGGCGGAACTTGGAATCCAGTTCTTCTGCGGAAATATCCGGATCCACGAAGGTCGTTTCAATGCCCATATTTTTCATGGTCTTTGCAATTAAGTTGTAGGTTCCTCCGTAGATTGCGGAAGAGGCAATCACATGATCTCCTGCAGTGGCAATATTGAAGATGGCATAGAAATTTGCCGCCTGACCAGAAGAGGTTAGAATAGCCGCAACCCCTCCCTCCAACTGACAGATTTTGTTTGCCACAGCATCATTCGTGGGGTTTGCCAGTCTGGTATAAAAATAGCCGGACTCCTTTAAGTCAAAAAGATCTCCCATTTGCTGAGAAGTCTCGTATTTAAAGGTTGTGGATTGCACAATGGGAACCACTCTGGATTCTCCCTTTTTCGGTTCGTACCCGCCTTGTACACAGATAGTATTGATGTTGTAATTTGCCATAGTTACTACTCCTTTCGCTTGTTCCGCCTACTATATAGTTCGGGGGCTTACATTGTCAAGGGAAAGGGAAAATGGACACATAAAAAAAGCGGAAAACACTGTTCTTTTTCAGCACTTTCCGCTTTTTGCATTCTCTCTACGCACAGATCCTTTCGTAGCGCTCGGAAGACAGCGTTTTCAGCATAAAGGAATAAGGATCTAAAATCCCCTCGGACAGCATGGAAAAGATTTGCGGAGAGGCGCCGGACACTAGGGCAACTCCCTGCTCATTTTTCGTGACAGGCTGCTGCTGATTTCTGCTGTTCACGTTCCAAAATACTATTTGCGGAAGTCTGTAGCCATGCTTTGCAAACTTCTCTTTTGCGCACTCAAAATTCGACATTTCCGCATGGTTCGCACAATAATCGAATTCCATGTCCGAAATAATATAGAGTTTTTCCGGGATTTCCTCCTGCTTCGCCTTGTTTTGAATAGCTGTTTTCAGAATTAAGTCAAAAGTTCTCTGTAAATCCGTATTGGCACACTCATTAAAGCTTACGCAGTACGTAAGTTTATCTACAATATCTCTGCCTTGCACCTCCACCAATCTCGGATTTTCAGAAAAGGTAATAAAATGATTATGGAAACAGCCCTTGTTGTGCTCCGCAAAATAAATCCCCAAAGACTGTGCCACTGCTGCCGGCATGTACCCGGATCCCCAGTTACAATACATGGAACCGGATCCATCCACTACGGCAAGAGCATTTTCCGCCCCTGTATAGTCGGGAAGTGCCTTCCAGGTGACGTCCATCGAACGGCATTCTTCTTCCGTGATTTCCGCTTCCACTATA
Organism: Oribacterium parvum ACB1; assembly: GCF_000238055.2. Taxonomy (GTDB): domain Bacteria; phylum Bacillota; class Clostridia; order Lachnospirales; family Lachnospiraceae; genus Oribacterium; species Oribacterium parvum. Next base: position 232,540 of record NZ_KE148312.1, on the reverse strand, counting down.
TTTTTATGAATAATGGATGCTGCGATATCATAGGGCGTCAAGGTTCCCGTATTCATTACAGAAGGATTACTTTCCGCCTTATCCAAAAAGGCAGAGTATCTCTCCCTGTCATTTCTGAGAAAAGCCAGTCTATACTTATACAAGGCTTTAGAAGGCTGCTTTTCGTAAGAGAAGGAATAGTCCTTCTCCCGAAGATAATTCTCCATCAGTTTTATTTCTGCCCGCAGTGAAACAAGGACTTTACGATACTCTGCATCGCTAAATCCCATTGCTTTTGCCAGTTTCTTGGCACTTTTAACGGTGTCTGTATTGCTGGTATTCACGGAAGGAAGCCATTTGGCCAGTAAAGAAACACCATCTCCGGTTTTCAGGGCAGCAAGATCCTTATCCAACTGCTCTTTTATGAAGCTAAGCATCTCCTTTTCACACGGCCCGTTGAGAAGGGAAAGCAGGTCGTCAAATCTTCCGTACTCGGGAACATGCATAATATTCTTTCGAACGGAGTCCGCCTCATTAAGAGAAAGCCACTTCAATATAGACCGAAACGCTCTTCTCTCCCCAAGGCCACCTCGTATGTCTCTTGCGAAGAAAAGAATCTTCATTGCCATATTTCTGTCTTCCGTATAGGCCTTGATAAATCGGGAAATGATTTCATTGTCCTCAGCATTTCGCAAAGCCCCAATGGTAGCAAAAAGATCCAGACAGTAAGAATTTGTGCTCCTGTTGGTAAGAGCGCCATTCTCCGTATATGTCAGATTCTCTTCTTTTCTTAAGTCCTCTAAAAACATTGCTCCTACCTCCTTTTAAAAAGAAACAGCCACAAGATACTTTATAAGGTAAGGGGTATTCGCCCCTTCCAGCAGGGGGAGTTGCACCCCCGAAGCGCCGGGACTTTAGCCCTGCTCCGGCTATCTCAGCCAAATATCGCCATGACTTTGTTTGCTGTTAGTATCTTTCCGACTGTTTCACTTTACCTAGGGGATATCCCTAAGCGATACAAGACACACCGGATTAAACATCCGCATTTGATCTAATTCCAAACATAATTGTTTGCTGTATGTGTCTTTCGTGCCTTTATGATATATCGATTTTCAGGATATAAAAAGCTGAGGAATATAAATATTTTTCAGCCCCTAATTTATTGTATAAATTATATATTTTCGTTATATTATAAATAATTTGCATATCCATTTTGGAGTTTAATAATTACTGAAAGGTCGGTTTACATTGTTTTTAAATGAAGTTTCGATTGTGACTCGGATTCTCGATTAAATATGTTTTTAAGCATATTTAAATAATGCATTCAAGGAAATGTTTATGTATCTGTATGAATGGAGGAGATCATGACAGAAAAGTACAAAATATATATTCCGGAAGAGGTGCGATTACGGCTTTTGAATGATGCGGAACTCTTTGATTTTTATAAGAAGGACGGCTCTGTAAATCTGAATGGATTTTTGAAGGAGCTTTTACTCCAATATTTTGATGAATATCGTGAAACAAAGGAAAGGCTACTGGATACTATTTTGTCTGACCTCAGTGCATTTTCCTCTATTTCCCGGGAGGACGCCGATGCCATCGCGGATAAAATCATGAATACGTATCTCCGAAGACCGGAACGGGATATCCTGCACTTTACGCAGGATGCCCTTGCAAGGCAAACTGCCGCAGGCTTCGGGAGAAACACTCGTTCTGCATTAAAAATAGAGCGAAACGCTGCCATCACCTTGACGGTCAGCGGTCGCTCCTTAAATATTATGTGTTCCATCGAAAGCAATATGCTCTCCCGGGTTTCTCTTTCTCAGTATCTTAATGACTTTTTCAGCTCCTACCTATCTATTTCCAGAAAAGACCGTGAGAGAATTCTCTTTCAGGATATCTTTGAGGAGTTAAACACTGCCATTCGAAAAAATAGTATTATCCGTTTTACTTCCACTTCCGCTCCAAACGTTATTTTTACGGTTCAACCTTATTGTATTGCCGCATCCAAAGAGGAGCAGTGTAATTATCTTCTTTGCTTAGACAACGAAACCGGCATACCCAGATCCTTCCGTGTCTCTAGAATTCGTGCCTTATATAGCTCTTCCGATAAATTCATTCCGAATGAAAGCCGAAAACTGGAGCTCCAGGAAATTGCCAGAAGAAGTCCTCAATCCACATCCAAAGGAATTGAAGCCGAAGTCCGCTTAACGGAAAAAGGCCTGCAAAAGTTTCATTTCATTACTAAAAACAGACCGGATGTATCAAAAAAAGAAGGAAATACTCTTTATTTTAACTGGCCAAAAACACAGTTGGAAGAATATTTCCATCGCTTCGGAAAAGAGGCAGTGATTCTTTCTCCGGATGAATGTCGGGAATCCATGCGGCTCTTTTACAAAAAAGCATGGGAAGCATATAGGAAGAAGGAGAAGGGGGAATAAAAATCAATAGGCTTTTCTATGCAGGACAGATCTGAATATAGGGCGAATTTAGATCCCCCCATTTTCAGACCAATCCTACATAAAGACTCTTCCTTTTTGGATTTTATTCTCTCTACTCTATCCCTTCTATCTTACAAAGCCCGATTTCTTTCAGTCCTCTATCATACAGGGCAATGAGGCATAGCTCTCCACAAATATTGTATAAGCTATGCTTCGTCATCCCCCTTGGCATGACAATATCCAAATATTCCTTTGTTCTTAGGGAAAAGAGCTTTTGCTTTCCCTTCCAATCGTCATTGTTAAAAAGCGGTGTGAGAATAAGATAATCCGAATGGGTGAAAGTTCCATTCACCCCGGACTTTTTTCCGCCCGCCTTCAATTGCTCCGATTCCAAGAGCTTTTCCTTTACTTTGCCCTCAGAGGAGATTTTTGCCAGAGCATAATAATCCATTCCCCATTTGTTCACTGAGCCTGTGCTTTCTCCCGAAGTAAAGGCGTAGAGTTCATCATTCTCCATTTTTAAACTGTCGATTTTCGGAGCATCCTTCGTCCTGTCATCATGGTGGGTAAAGGCATTTTTCTCTATTTCCGAAAAGCATTTCCACTTGGCTTCTTTTTTTACAGGATCAAAGTCTAAAAGGGCAAAACATCGGGACAGACCGTAATAAACGTCCTTTTCAAAGCAGACAGGAACCAGCCTTCCGTCTGAAACAGTCTGAAAATACCGCACTCTTGCATTGTCCGGTAGTACTTTGCTAAAGGGCAAAAATCCATTCTTAATCGGGATGATTTCCGGTGAAGAAAAATCTCCGGTAAAATAGAAAATTTCTTTCTTCGCTTTGATTACCCCGAAGCTGTCCCCGAAGGAAAAAAGCATCGGCTCATTTTCCCGGTCCAGAAAGTCTTCCCCAAGCTCTATTTCCTGTATGCCGGTTTCGGATAGGGCAAGAACAGAGTAGGCTCTAGGAACTTCTTCCTTCCTTGTTAAGAGGAGAGCCCTCGCACCTTGCTCCGGACAGGCATGAGAAATAAAGGCATTTCCTTCTTCTATGGAATCAGCGCCTTGCTTTACAACGCTTCCTCCGGAAAGAAAACCTGTGCTATACACATAGGTATATGCATTTTCCGGCTTGTATTTTTGTATAAGGCTTAGTTTTAAAGCGGCCATGCTATTCCTCACTATTTTCGTTATCTGCCTCTGTGTTTTTCTTTTTTCCTCGCTTGCTTCAGCATAAATTGCCGTTCTTCCTCGATGCGTTTTTGTTCTCTGTTTTTTTCTTTACGCTTTTGTTTGTTCTCTTCATGCTGTAAACTTAACGCCTGTTGCGACTTCGTCCCGATGCCAGCACGCTGCAATTGTTTTTTGACCTCTCTTTGTGTTCTTTTCGGATTCTGTTTTCTTTCCTTGACTTGCGTTTTGACTTCCGGACTGAATTTCAGCTCATAAAAATGGTTTAAGATAAAATCACGTACCTCAAAGTCCTTGGGCTCTGCACCGAAAGTTACCTTCGCAACAGATAGGCGATTTCTCTCTGTTTTCTCAAAAACGCCCACCCAAAAGGTTCCTTCAAAAAGCACTGTCATTTGACAAGTCATCTTGTCCATATTTGTCCCTCCAAAATTACTTTATGAACAAAGAATGGACAACCCGGAGGGGAAGGTTACTTACCACAAGATTCTGTGACGGCCGGGCTACCTACCGGCTCTGGCATAGCTCTTTGTATGCGTTGCGTTTTTATCTTTGCTGTGTACACAATTGATGAAATTTTTTCCATCGCCTTCTATCATAACGATGGAAAAATATATTGACAATGCTCTCTTTTTCTTTTGTATCAACTGACAAAATCTTTACTCTATTCAAGATGATAGAATCGTTTGCAATGGAAGTTCTTTACAAAAGATATTTAGTACCTCTTAAAAACAGGAATCGAATAAGAATAAACTTTTTCAAGGGACTTTTTCTCGGTTATTACAACTTTTCCAAGGGACTTTTGAATTTTTTACAACTTTTACAAGCTACCTTTTTTGATTCAAGCAAACAAACCCGAAAAATTCCGGTGGAATTCCACCTTAATTTCTCGAGTTTAATACCATAAAAAAAGTATCGTGGGCTTTCCACACGATACTCTTCATGAATTAAATCAGCAAGCTATTCCCATCCAATAAAAATTCCTTAACTCCCATCATCAGATATCCGTTTTCGTCATAGCGAGGCTTCATACTTTTTTCTACGATAATGATTTTCTTAAAGGAATCCATGGTGCGCTCAAAGGATTTGCATTCCTGCTCATACTTTTCCTTATCGGGAATGGCATAGGCAGACTGAATATAATACTTCTTACTTCCTAATGTAGCGATGAAATCGATTTCCCTCTGCACTCGAATCTCTTTCCCATTTACATCCTTCTCTCTGGATTCCACGGTTCCCACATCTACCTGATACCCCCTGTATCGCAATTCATTGTAAATGATATTCTCCATGATATGGGTTTCTTCAATCTGCCGAAATGACAGTCGGGCATTTCTAAGACCCAAGTCTTCAAAATAGATTTTATAAGGGGTTCCGATATACTTTCGCCCTTTCACATTATATCTTTTTACCCGAGTAAGCATAAACGCTTCTTCCCCATAGGTGATGTATTTATCCACTGTTGCATCACTGATGTTTGTCCTATGAACAGAATTCATCGTTGCGGCAATTTTCCTTGGATTAGTAAGGGTGGAAATGCCTGAGGCAATGACGTCAATTACTTCTCCCAAGGCGCTTTCATCCTGTACCGAATATCTGGCCACGATATCCCGAAGATACACGTTCTTCATTTGGGATATCAAATAATTGCTTTTCTGCTCTTCCGTACTCATCAGGGCAACCGCCGGAAGCCCTCCGTAAACGGAGTAATCATCATAAGCCTCGCTTTTATCTCCCTCTTTGAATGTATAGTATTCGGAAAAAGATAAAGGCAGCACGTGTACTTCATCCCCTCTTCCCTCAAATTCGGTTAAAATGTCCTTTGACAGAAACTTGGAATTACTGCCTGTTACGTAAACATCAACATTTTGCTTCCGAAGGAACCCATTCAGCACTGACTCAAAGGCTCCCAGCTTCTGCACCTCGTCCAGCAAAAGGTAGTACATCCCTTCACCACGAATTTGTGGCATCAGCCAGGTAAGAAATCGGGAGGGATCTACCTTACGCTCTTCTTTTTCATTATCCAGTACGATGGGATCTTCTCCAATCTTTAATAAATCCTCCGCTGTATCAAAGGCGAATCGGATAATGTGGCTCTCTCCTACCCCTTCCGAAAGTAAATGCTTATAAAATAAAGTATTCAGCAAATACGACTTCCCGCAGCGTCTGATTCCGGTAATCACTTTAATGAAGCCGTTGTGTTTTCTGACAATTAGACGATTAAGATACACATCTCTATTGATTTCTCTATTGATTTCCATCTTGATCTCCATTTCATATTTTTGCCGCAAACGGTACTTTTATGAAATAGTGTACTCATTATTTGGAGAATTCGCAATAGATCCATTTCATATTTTTGCCTGAAGCGGTACTTTTATGACATAGGCAAAAAAATCAAAATGAGATAATAACTTTTGGTAGAAGAATCACTGCGCTGTTAACAGCATTTCTATAAACCACACATGATTTTATTCTCCTCCCAATACCTTTTTCTGCCAGCTTCGTTTACCGCAGACAGGACACTTCATATATCTTGCCCGACCCTTGTGCATGGATAGAATGACCTTACCGTAGGAGGGCACATAGCGATGATGACAACACCCGCATTCATAGTACCCGGCTTTCTGTTCAATACCAACTGCGATAAAGCTTACCAGTAAAATCATCATAAGGGCAAAGGCGGAGAGTATCATTCTCAGCCAGAAAGGCATCACCAGGAAAGATGCCAAAAGGATTAAGACTGAGCCGGAGAGCACTGCCGAGAATCCCAGCCAGTATTCCAGCTTAAGAGCTCTCCTGTCCCTTTCCTCCACTTCTCGTCTCATTGCGAGAAGGTTCTCATCTAATTGCTTACTATAGAATTCTGCCATGATTCTTTCGCCCGACAGGAGTTCGTTTACGTTGATTTTCAGAAATCCACAAAGCTCCAGCATGATTCCGGAATCCGGCATAGACTTTCCGGTTTCCCATTTGGATACCGCCCGGTCACTGATGCCAAGCTTTTCCGCAAGTTCCGCCTGGGTCATACCCTCTTCCTTTCTGCAAGATGCTATAAATTTTCCGATTTTGATTTGATCCATATCGGACACCTCCTTTCACGGCATAAGCTTACAGGAAACCGCCGAAAATGAAAGGAACCGGCGGTTGAGTTTTGCCTATTCTACCGGCGGTTGAATCTAAATTCTTCTCTATATTCAGCTTCTTCTCTTATTAAGACTAATTCCACCGAAATGGCAAGTAATAAAAAACCGGCAAGCTTCTTAAAGAAGTTGCCGGCTCTCATACTCATTACATGGGGTTACAAAGCAGTAAGAAAGGTTAATCCCCCTAAAATCACTCCCGCTGAATTAGGAATAATGAGAATCCAGTCCTTTTTCGGTTCTTTGGTCCACCCATAAATAACCCAAATCAGGCAAGAAATTGCAGCAAATAACGGTTGAAACGGTTGTGCTTTGCTTCCTTGTAAATTGGCGTAAATTTGCGGGATATAGGCAATAAAAACAAAAATTCCAAGAAACGCTCCAATAGAACCTACAAAAAGATTGATTTTTTTCTTAGACATCTGCTGACTCCTTTCAATTGTACTTGTCGTAAAGTTACTAAAAAATGTCAATTAGTTCCTTTTGTAACTGACGCCGTGCCAATTATAAGGGATTTTTGCTTTTTGTCAAATATTTTTTATAGATTCTCTGCATCCAATGCAAAAATCTCCTTTATTCAGGTAATTCCCAACTTACTCCATCTTTCCCTAACCCCTTGATATAACGTGCCTTTTTTCTTTACAAAGGGCTTGATTCCCAGATGGAACCTAAAACTTCTATATTGGAATAAAATATCGGCAGTTCGAGATGCTTTAACTCCCCGGTCTCATAAACACATTTGCATCCATACAACATATCCCCTACATCGCTATGTAAAGTCATAATTCTTCGGGTAAGTTCATTCGTTTTGAACATTCGTTTCATAAGAATTCCAGCAAGGGCTGTCGGAATCCTATACGGGAGAAGTTCATCTTTATAGAAGCTTAAGTCTACTCCTCTAGCCTCAACCACCTGAATGGTTTCTCTTATTGCCTTTACTGTAATAGACAAGGCATGGGCATCATTCATCAGGTTAAGAGCAAGCTGTGCCGGGCGTTCAATTTTCCCTTCCCGGGCAGCAGAAGAGGTGACACCTGCATTGATGGCCATATGAAGCCATATCCACTCCACCATATCGTGCGGAATCTCCGTTTTCAAATCGGCAGAAGCGAGAAGAGCTGTTAAAGCTTTGTAATTGGAAATCCCCGATTTTCCCTCACCTTCCAGCATGATGTGGTCAAAGAGAACACAATCCAAAGTATTCCCCGCAAGGCTTCCGCCGGCAGTAGGGAAGCCGATAATATAAGGATAAGCACCCACTATTTCATCAATCTCTTCCCGACTATTCCAAAAGTTACAAAACAAAATCAAGCTTCCTGTAATATGGTTTTGTGAAAGTGTCGCTATAGCATCCTTCACTTTCCCGCTTGCCACGCTCAAAATAATAAAATCATACTCTGTACTCGGCTCGGCAAGATTCACCTTGTATTGATCCGCTTTTTCTTCTCCTTTTTTGTTGTAGCGTCCGTCTAATAAACTGATGTTTAGACTTGCCGGCGCTTTCGATTTTTTCTCTTCTCTCAGCAAATGTTCAACTTGATGCCTGGCTTTTTGAAACACATATCCGTACGTTGTGCCTATGACGCCAAGACCTACTATGCATATTCTCATAAATTCTGCCTTCTCTCTTCTATTTTCCATCCGATCATCCAAGCAAGAACCAGAAGATAATTCTCCACAGCACCGATTAAATTTACAATTTGATGCATCTTGAGATAATGGACAAAATGATTGCTTCCGATACCGATTCCTCCAAGGATTAGAGCAAGTAAAATGGACTTTAGATAGGTCCAATTGTAGTGCCTATATGCCGTAATCAATATGACTAAAACGGCAATATTCCAAAAGCCGATTTCTCTCTGCCATCCTGTAGAAATGCCATATGCAGCGTGCCTTCCCATATATTCCGGTGCGAAAATCTGTAGGATCGCCGCACCGGATATCGCTATGATGAGAATGATAAACAGCACGCGCAAGAAAAGATTCATTTTTTTCTGATGCATTGACTAAGCCTCCTTAAACTCACAGATTGCCTTAGACTTCTGGAAATTACCTATTACTATTCCTCTACTCCGTTCTCTTTTCCAGTTCTTTGATAGCCGGAAAACGAAGAAATGTGACTGCCACAAGGGAAAGAAAGACTCCCGAAATTCCAATCATCATTGCTGCTCCCCGTCCGACACCCATTCCGCTCAGACTCCCAAGACCATCCGCGGCTAAGCCGGAAACTGCATAGGCAAGAACATATCCCACCTGAGAAAGAAAACCTATAAATCCCCAAGCTCTACCCTGTAAAGCATCCGGTATATTTGTCCTGCAAAGATAATCCATGCAGTTGTTGCAAAGAGGCAAGGTAGCAAAGAAAAAGAAACCAAATATACTGATGCTGACCAGATTTTCAAATATTGACATACCGATCATAAAGATTCCCGCCATAAAAAAGGAGATTTGAAGAACCTTTCCATATTCTTTCTTAATGCCGAAACCTCCGAGAAGTATTCCCGATGCAAGCATTCCACTTGCACATAGAGTTTCTATAATGCCAAGCACTTTAGAATCCGCAAAAGAAAGAATCATCGGCTCAACAAGAATTTGCAAAGTCCCCAGGAATAGGGTAATCAGAGAAGAACAGAGGACAAGTACAAAAACGCCTTTTTCTATATGAATCGCACTCCAGCCTTCCTTTATGCTTTCCAAAAAGGACTGCTTTTCTGTAGGCTGTATCGCCTTGATTCCTTGCCTTACAATAAAAGTCGTCGTAATCGTAACAAAGAAGGTGGATACATCAATGAGCAGCAATAGGGAAATGTCATGATACGCCAGCAATAGGCCTGCTATAACGGGCGAGAACAGATATCTGGCACTCCCTGCCAAAGACACTAATCCGGAAGCTTTGGAAAACTCCTCCTTGGATAATAGATCTGTTATTGTTGCTCTGTAAGAAGGATCTAAAAGGGAGGAAAATATGGCACTAACGAACACGCCTATACATATCTGAACGAGGTTTGCTCCCCCACGTATCATGCAGAGGAAAATGTAAAGGATGCCAAGTCCTGAAAAACCGTCTCCAATCATCATAAGAACTCTTCTATCGTAACGATCGGCCAACACTCCTGCCGGAACAGTGAAAAGAAGGGTAGGCAGAAATCCAAGTAAAGTCACCAAGGCCATTCCTGCCGCACTGCCTGTTTTTTGAAAGACATAAACCCCAAGTCCAAAAGAAGTGAGTCCGCCACCTATGGACGATATGAGCTCCCCAATCCAAAGAAGGAGGAACTTTTTCATTCCCGAACTCATCTTAATTTCCCTCCCCAAATCGTGTTTTCAAGAGTCTTCCAACGTGCTCCGTTCCAAAAAACATTTTCTTATTCAGCAATACAATAATCGCCGTTACAATGAAAATCACAATGGTTTCCACACACTTTGTCTCCGCCGTCATCGCGATTTTTTCCTGCATAAAGTTTACAAACAGATGGAAAACCATGCAGGCCAGAATGGAGCGGTCGCTGACCAGATACACCCATGTGATGATATATCCCATGAGGATAGCACCCACGAAGAAATTAATGACAAACAAGGGATTAACCATGAGTCCTGCCTGATATGTCCCCTTGATAAAGAGCAGGGGAAAATGCCAGAATGACCACAAGATTCCAAAAATCAGGGATTCAATAAACCAGTCCATATACTGCCCTATAGAGTCTTCACAATATCCCTTCCAACCTACTTCTTCAATAATCGAAGCCAGTGTAATGGTCACAAAAGCAGATCCTATTCCCACTCCGGTAAAGGAAAAATCTTCCGTAAAGGAAAACTGCTTTAGGGATTGTCCGAACAAAAGGGATAAAAGTATAGAAAAAACAATAATCAGTGCATATATAACCACTGCCCAAAATACATTCATCCACTTCACTTTATAAAAGCCTATAATCTTTTCTTTAAGATCTCTCTTCAAGTCCTCACATCCGGATACAAGTACAAATACTGTCGAGACTACTGCCGGCGCAAGGAGACCCAGCAACATCAATACCGCAGCCTTATCTTCGGAAATAAAGATTGCCGGTATCCAGAATATCCATGTGAAAAAATAAGCGCAGATAAAAAATAACCACGGTCTGTATCGATATTCATCTTTATCCTGCATGAACTGTCCTTTGTTCTGTGCTTTATTCTCTGCTTTATTCTGCGCTTTATTCTGCGCTTTATTCTGCGCTTTATTCTGCGCTTTATTCTGCGCTTTATTCTGCGCTTTATTCTGCGCTTTGCTTATCCCCTTGCTAATTATCTCGCTCATCCCCTTGCTCATTCCTTTGCCCCCTCTACTAAGACCTGGCTAATAAATTGCATAGTTCCGGATTTTGCCCCCAGAGACTTCTCCAGCATATCGATATACACCTCTACATCTTTTTCACCAAAATTTCCATAATCGAACATATGCTGACTCGTAACAAGGAGCATCTTTACTCGCTCTTCAATATACGTACACGAAAAGATCCCCTGTGCTATACCTTCTTTAATAATCTCTGCTAGAATCGGCACCGCCACCTCTACAATTTTCTTGCAGATTTTATCGTGCATGACGATATTTTCTTTTCTTTCCAGAACATCCGTAATCACCGCTTCCTCTTTCTCCGGACGAAAAGCATTTACAACCGAAACCAATTTTTCGGGTATAGAAAGCGGTGCCTGAAGAAGCTCCTTGGCTACGGCACTCTCCTTCTCTATCATCATTTCAATAACCGCTTCCAGCGTTGCCTCTTTGCTCGCAAAATAATAATAGTAAGTGCCTTTTGCGATACCGGCCTTAGCCACTATCTCGTCAATGCTGGTATTCTCATAGCCTTTTTCTATGAACATGCGATAGGCAAGCTTTAACAGTTCCTGTTTTCTTTGTTCCCCTTTTTTCATATCCGCCTCCATTTTCTATATCCGACCCGTTTTTCCTATCTGCTCCGAGCTCCATATTTGAGCTTTTGCTCCTATTTGATATTTTTCGACTATTGGTCGGTTTTTATGATAAAACAGGGAAAATCAGTTGTCAAGTTTTTTCGACTATTGGTCGGTAATTTGTTCGAAACGCATTTTTTTAAAACTTAATTCTTTGGAAATTTGAAAATCAAAAAAAGCACCTGCAAAAATGCAAGTGCCTGCCTTACCTTCTCTTCCGTGTCCTCCCGTTCATCATAGCCGTCATAAGGGGCAGCCGGGCCTTTCAAAGGCTCTTTTTTAGTCTTCCCTATAGACAATGATATATACCTTTATATAATCACTGTCTTCCATAATAGTGAGCGGAATTTCCAAGATAGCTTTTCCTGTCCTTCCCTTATAATAGTCCGCTCTCTCTTCGGCAGAGTAGAAATACAATGCAGCGGAATAGCTGTGCCCGGCCTCTACGGAAAGATTAAAGCTCAACTTCTCCGTTCTGACATTCCTTGTCTTAGTGCCCACCGTTTCCGTGGACTCAAAGATTCCTTCAATCGTATGCTGACCGGGAGTCACCGTCACGATGATTTCCAAATCTTTTCCCGTAGTAAACGGCACATTGACAAGACTGCTTCCGTCGACCTTAACCTGTTTGCCATAGAGGTGAAGAATTGCTCCATTTCGATTGTTTGCACTAAACTTCTTCACCGAATTCACTCTCTTCTTGAGTATGAAAAGCATTATGGGAAAGGACAATGTCCATAACAATGTCATTACAGTAGAAATAATCATGGTTTTTGTCATCATTTCCATTCCTCCTAAAATTCCCCTCATTTCAAAGGCAAGATCAGTCATTAAAAAACAAATTCTAATTAAAAAATTCAAAATTTATTATAAATTTACTATAATGAATGTCAATCGGAATAGTAAGGATGCCCTGTAGGGCTATTTATCTACTTTTACCACTTTTCTAAAATAGAAAAATAAGTTCTTTTCTCCGGCTTAGTTTTTCTTATAGCTTACGGAATAAATCATAATTTGCGCTACAATACAGAATAGTATTACCCCTAGGATATATTCCAGCATTTTATTCATATCAAGATACCCATGAAACAGTTTTGCTTGAAAGGTAAAGTATTCTTTCAGGCTAAGAACAAACATTCCCTGATCCACTCCTTGAAGGCTTGTATTGATATGCTCCAAGAGCCCGTTAAGCAGTATATTTCTCAGCATAATCGTTATTTGACTCGCAGGAAATAGGTTGCATACGGTTTGTACTCCATCGGAAAATTGCGAAATCGGAATATAGGCTCCAATCACAAATCCCGAAGCCGCTGAGAGTATTCCAAAGAAAGCTTCGCAAGCACTTACGGTTTTGAAAAACAAAACGATAATCATAAATATTGCGCTTGCCGAGATAGAGCCAAGCGCAACGACAGAAAAGGCCTTTACAACTTGACTTATATTCAAATACATATTTCCTTGCATACTAATTCCAATAAGGCCGACAGCCAGAATTATACTGTTCAAAAGTATTGAAGTAAGCACGGCCGATACAAAATAAGCAAAGATAATCTGTTCCCTTTTCATAGGTGTTGCCAGAATATCATAATCCACTTTATTCGCTCTATCTTTTACGAGTACAGTAATACAACTAAAAGGAACTGAAATCATTGCGGAGCCTAAAATGCCACTCAGTAAAAAAAGATTTGCAAACATATCGATATCCTTTTGGGGAACCATAGAAGCCGGTCCCGGATACTGCTCCATTGCACTTTGTATCGCACTAACAAAGGTGCCTTTCAGGAATAATAAATACAGTACAAGCACAATAATGGATGTCAGCAGAGAGAATAGAATGCTCTGCCAATCCTTGAAAAACAGCAATACATTTCTCTTGATAAATCCCAAAATCCCCCTCATCTTATACCTCCAGCTTTCTTCCTGTTAAATGCAAAAATACGTCATCCATACTGCCTTTTACAATTTCATAATCTCTGATTTCATTTCGATTTGTATAGAGGAACTCACTGAGATGGAACCCCTCTTTTGATTCCAATGGCACAATGTAGTGATCCGCTTCATAAGAATGCTCTATGCCTTTCAGCACAGCTTCATTGTCACTACATTTCTCTGCATACCAAATCAGTTTTGTATTCGTGTATTTCCTTTTTAAAGCCGCCGGTGTGTCCTCCGCTACAATTCTTCCCTTATCCAGGATTACAACTCTGTCTGCATCTCTTACTTCTTCCATATAATGTGTTGTAAGAAATATTGTCATTTGTTTTTCTTTCCGAAGATAATCGATATACTCCCACACCAGTTTTCTGGACATGGGGTCCAGCCCGGTTGTGGGCTCATCCAAAAAGAGAATCTTCGGATTATGTAAAAGCGCTCTGATAATATCCACTCTTCTTCGCTGTCCTCCTGATAATTGCTCATATTTTCTATTCCAGATGCTTTCCAATTCGAAAGCCTGCATTAAAGGATGCAAGCACTCCAAAATTTCTTCTTTGTGCATTCCGTAATAGGAGGCTCTCGTCAGCAGATTTTCTTTTACTGTCAATACTCCGTCCAGAACCGAGTTCTGAAAAACAATGCCTATTTTCTCTCGAATCTTATCATCCTCTTCTCCAAGCTTGTGAGAAAAGACCTCTACCTCTCCCTCTGTCTTTTCAAAAATGGTACAGAGGATATTGATGGTTGTGGATTTCCCTGCACCATTCTCCCCGAGAAATGCAAAAAACTCCCCCTCTTTCACGGAAAAGGAAATATGATCCACCGCAGTCGTTTTACCATAGTTTTTGCTTAAGTTCTTTACTGTGATTGCATTCATCCGATTCGCTCCTTCTTGGCACCTCTATAGTTCTTTTTGTAAGTCTATCCTATAGTTCGTCTTATCATTCAGTCCTATAGCCCCTCGCGGTTCCAATTTGTCCTGTGGTTCCATCTTGTGGTTCTGTCCTGTAATTCTTCCCACAATTCTGCCCTGTTGTCTTAACTTGTTATTCTGCCTCACCGGTTTTGACATAAATCAGCTTATCAACTTGTAAGCATAAAAAAAGTGCCACCCTACCAAGCTGCATTTACAGCCTACTGAGTTGCACTTTTTCCATGAAAGGCTTTATTTTCATGAAACGCTTTATTTCTTATTCCGAATCTTGCAGATCTTTAATAGCTCCATTGATTTTAATCTCATCTACCTTTGCCATCCATGCTGTTGCACACCAGACAAAGAGATAAATGAGGCTGTACATAAGACAAATGATGCGTAAGTTGATGGTTTGTCCGAACCAATGAAAAAGGCTTGCACACAAAACCACGATTCCGAGAACCGAGACAAAGTGGATTCCGATTCTGATCCGGACTTCGCTTTTCTTCAAACTATCCATATCCAAAAGAAAATATGTCGGTAAGGAGGATAAAAATCCCGTGAGGCAAATAGAAAGAGGGTCACTCCATTGCAAACTTAGGGTCTGTACTCCTGATACAAAGTGCTGAATAAACATCAGAATTCCAATTCCAAAAAGAATGGCTGTTGAAATCATTAAAGTCTGACTAAAAATAGTTTTTACTTTTTGCATATCATAGTCCCAGCCTTTCTTTCAGTTCTTTCACATACGTTCTTGCAATGATGACACGCTCTCCATTCAAAAGTTCTGCCGTCATTCTTCCGTTAAGTTCTGCTCGCACTGACTTTATTTTCCTCATATTGATAATCATTGCCTTTGCCGCTCTGAAGAAATTCCGGCTTAGCGTATTTTCCAGTTCATATAACCTATATTGGACTTCCAAACAATTATCCTTTGTATAAACAAAGGTTCGTTTATCCACGGATTCTATATAATAGATTTTATCAATGGGACAGAGAAGCGTTTCCCCATTAGAGCGGGCAGTGATAGCAGGGTCACTGTTTTCAAGAGCATTTACGGCAGTTTGAACACTCTCCGTCACTTTGACAACACGGAGCAGCGCTTGCTCTTCTTCATAGGAATTTACTTTTTGAATCTCCACCTTCACTATGTCACCACCTAATAATTCTACTTTCTCCCATTTTAGATTTTAGGTACTTGTACCACTTTTCTAAAATGGAACATATTCTTTTCCTTTACGGGCAAATAATTTCTTTCTGTATTTCTTTTGGAAAACGTCGCACTACAAAGGACATAAAAAGTGCCGTTTCCAAAATAATCGTCAGGGTACAAAGGACTGTAATCACCGGAACATTGGACTGGAATATGAAGGAACTGCCAAGGCCTAATAGATAAACAAGCACAAAAGGAATCATCAGTTTTTTATCCAATTTGTGGCTCTTTTTATTTAAATGCGCATTGTTAAACACACCAAGATAAAAGAGGAATAATCCTAAAAACATCATAATCACTCGGGCAATGCCCATGGCATCATTAGCATAGTCCAGGTCAATCGTACAAAGGTTTAAACCGAACCACACAAAATAATGATTGTAAGTCAGTCCTGCCCCGCTTTGACAAGGAAGATTCTCCTCAATGGCATGGTCAAATTCCGTAATGTAGAACAAAAATAAAGCTACTGCCTGAAGCATTATCATAACGGAGTAAAACGAAAATTTCTCTATTTCGAAGAAATCCGCTGCGGCTATCAGCATTTCCCCAAGGGTAATAATAGTAAGGAGTGTTAATCTTTCTATAAGGTGTGGCATATTAATGGGTACTCTAGCCATGTCTTTTCGGAAGAAGCTGGCACCCAAAATACTTAAAATAAAGCCAAAGCCGGTCAATAGGATGCGGCCGATACCGGATAAAAACAGGCTGGAAATAATTCCAATCAATCGTATAATAAGGAGCTTTTGGAAATCAAAAATCAATTTTCGGTCCTTTTCACTATTCTTGTTTTGCGTATAAGCGTAGATATATTGTAGAAATTGTATGACAGCAATCCATAGAAGCGCCAGTGTAAAGGCTGTCCAGCTTTCCTCCATATCGGAACTGACATTTGCCGCCATAAAGACTAAAGCCGGCATTTGGAAAACCGTCATACTGATGATATGCAAAAGATTATGTTTTCCGTAGCGATTCATATACACGGTCTGCACATTCCATACGTTGATGAAACAGACAAAGACTACGATATAAATGATAATCTCTTTCCAGCTAAAGATTCCCTTATCCAGACTTTCTAAGACATGGGTAATCTTGGAAATTCCGAAGACAAAAACCAAATCATAAAACAGCTCGGTAAGATTAACTTTCTTCGCTTCTTCTATTATTTTCTCTCCCATACCACCCTCACGTTTCCTTACTTTTGCTTTCTTCTTTTATAAATAGCTTTTTTCTCGTAGAAACTTACATTTCGGAAAAAAGCAGACTGTATTATAGCATGCTTTATTTTCCTTTTTCATCCTTTTTATTCATCAGGATGAGATATGGGAAAAATTAGTGGAGCCGAAATTCTGGTAACGGCTCTGAAGAAAAATGGTGTTAAACGTATCTATGGGGTGGTTGGCATTCCTGTTACTGATTTTGCGCGTTTGGCTCAAAATGAAGGGATCGATTATGTAGGCTTCAGAAGAGAAGACGCAGCAGTTAATGCTGCGGGAATTCCAACTTCAATCGTCTTGAATCTTGCGGATACCTGTAAGCTTCTCAAATTCAAGAGAGAAGTATGGTATGATGATGGTGAAAGTATGAGAGATGGTGGTGAAAGTATTAGAAATGATGGTGAAAGTATGAGAATCGAAGTAAAACAATACGGCTCGGAGACCTGTGCGCCTTGCGTAGCAATCAGACGCAAGCTCGAGGAATGGCAGCGGGCGCATCCTATGGTGAATTATAGCTATCTCCCGATTGAAGATCATCAGGAGGAGGCGGCTCAGAAAGGGATTTTATCGGTTCCGACAGTCATAGCCGTGATTGATGGTACGGAAGTCGTAAGAGAATCGGGCTACTTTAGCTTGGACAAAATGCTTGCTCGACTGGAGCGATACATGAAAATGGCGGGAGAGACAGAATTATGATCGGAACAGTGACAGTGAGGAAAAACAATGCTTAAGTCGGAGGAGATAAGAATGTTGAACGTATATTGCTACAGCCGCTGCAGCACCTGTAAAAGGCATCCAACACTATGCTTTCTGCACCATATCTTTTGTACTCCCCTAAGACAGAAAGATAATTCCAAGGAATTGTTTTGTGAATACTTTCTGTAAACTCCGGTGGAATATCAACAAGTAGATCTCCTGTCTCGGAGAGTTTCACTTCATGAGGTATGCAGAATCGACCACCCCAATACCATTCTCCTTTATCACTACATTGTCTGGTAACCGGCATATCCAGCTTATACATGAGCTGGATATGCCTGCCTTGTTAGCTATTAAGGCCTTAGACAAATTAAATAGAAAGGATATTGCTGTTTTCACAATGGAACTGGAATAGTACTTGCTTGCCTTATAGCCACTCCCCATATTTCTTAATATATAGCTTCTTCACCGTTTCGATGGTAAAGCTATAAAGTGCAAGAATAAGAAGCAAATACACAAAATACGCCATGGGCATCTCCGTAAATACCGTGTTTTTCAAGTTATCAAAAAGATAGGGAATGGAGATGGCTGCAAAAATGCCCAATGCCGAAGCAAGCGCCAGTCTGGAGTCGCACTTGGAATCCAGAATCGGTCGCTTCGATGTACGGATGAACTGCACAATCAGGATTTGGGAAATCAAACCTTCTACAAACCAGCCTGTCTGGAAGTAGTTCTGCATGGAAAGGCTGTTATAGCCCAAAAGGAACCAAAGTACCAGGAAGGTCATCACATCGAATACGGAGGACACGCCGCCCATCACGTTCATAAAGGACACCAGAGATGCACTGTTCCACTTATGGGGTTTTTGCAGGAATTCTTCGTCCACATTGTCCCAGGGAATCGCAATCTGCGTAAAGTCATAGATGAGATTCTGAATCAAAATCTGCAGGGGCAGCATGGGTAAAAAGGGCAAGAATATCGAGGCAATCAATACGGAGAACACATTTCCGAAATTACCGGATAATGCCATTTTCATGTATTTCAGGATATTTCCGTAGATTCGTCTTCCCTCATAGATACCGTTTAAAATGACGGTTAAGCTCTTCTCCAAGAGGATAATGTCCGCACTGGCCTTGGCAACGTCTGTGGCATTGTCCACGGAAATGCCTACATCCGCATCATGAAGACTGGGCGCATCATTTACGCCGTCTCCCATATAGCCCACCACATGTCCGTTTTTCCGAAGGACATCCACCACTCGCTGCTTCTGCATAGGAGAGAGACGGGCGAAAATGTCTTTTTTCTCTACAACGGCGGAAAGCTCTTCCTCACTCATCTTTTCCAAATCGGAGCCGGTTACCGCATTTTGTTCTCCTACCTTCATGCCTACCAGCTTACATACGTGCTCCACCACAACGGGGGCATCGCCGGAAATGACCTTTACCTGTACGCCTGCATCATACAGTCCGTGAATAGCTTCCTTGGCGTCCGGCTTGGGCGGATCCAGGAAGGCAATAATGCCTAGGAAGGTCATATCCGTTTCGTCCTCCGCATGGAAAACAGCGGTGTCTCCTGCATTTTTCCTCTTTGCGGCAACCCCAATGACGTGCATTCCCTCATGATTTAACTTCTCGGAAAGGGCATTGATCTTCTGAAGGTCTTCTTCGTGAATGTCCATGTATTCCTTCTTCACCCGAATACGGCTGCAACAGGCCAGTACGGATTCCAAAGCGCCTTTGGTAATCAATACCTCATCCTGGGGTTTGGGAAGAATTTCTTCCGTCTCCTCTCCCAAATGTTCTCCTCCCGGATTGGAAATCACCACACTCATTCTACGACGTTCAAAATCGTAGGGAATCTCATCGGACTTCACATAGCCTCCGGCGTATTTTTGCACATCGCTTTCCGCACCGTAGGATAGGATAGCCCGGTCAATGAGGTTCTTTACCCCTGTAGAATAGTAGGCATTCATCCATGCATAGTTCAAAACCACATAGGAATCCTCTCCATTGACATTGATATACTTCTGCAAAACAACATTGTCCATGGTAAGGGTTCCGGTCTTATCGGTGCACAGCACATCGATGGCTCCTAAATTTTGAATGGCGGACATGTTCTTTACAATGGTCTTCTTCTTTGCCAGGAACTTTGCCCCTTTAGCAAGGGTTCCGTTCACAATCATCGGTAACATTCCCGGGGTAATGCCCACCGCAACGGAGATGGAAAATAAAAAGGCTTCCAACCAGTTTTTCTTCACAAGACCGTTAATAAGCAATACAAAAAGAACCACCACAATCATGTAGCTAATCAGGATTTTGGTTATCTTCGATAGGCTCTTATCAAAATCGGTTTCTTTCTTCTGTGTATGGATGGTGGAAGAAATCTTCCCCAGATAGGAATTCTTTCCGGTCCGCACCACGATGCCGACTCCGGTGCCGGAATTCACCGTGGAACCGCCTAAGCAGAGGTTGTTTAATTCCGCTGCATTAACAATTCTCTGATCCACTCCGGTATATTTTTCCACCGGAATGGATTCTCCCGTAAAGGCGGAAACCGAAAGGAACAAGTCTCTGCTCTCCAGAAGATAGAGGTCTCCGCAAACGATATCTCCTGAGCCGATAAGCTGTATATCCCCGGGTACCACCTCTTCCACCGGCACTTCTCTTATTTCCGTGCCGTCCTTTCCCGGAATCCGGATTCTCACCGTATCGTGCTCCATCTCCTTTAGCTTCTGCATGTCCAGATAGGAGCCGTAATCCTGGGTAAATCGAATCACCGCACTCATACAGGCCAGTGCCAGAATAATGACTCCGGACAGAATATCCCTTTCCACAACAAAGGTAACGATAGCCAAAACAAGCAGAACAATAATAAAAGCATCGGTAAAACTGTGAAATAAAAAATAGAATACGCCATGCTTCTGCATGGCGGAAAGGTCATTATAGCCGTATTTCGCGAGTCTTTCTTCCCGTTCCTCGTCGCTGATTCCATTTGTCGTGCAGCCTAATTCCTGTAAGACCGAAGAAGCTTCTTTTCCGGCAATTTTCTGAAACTCTTGCTCCACACCGGCGGTCTTTGTCGTAGGGTTCAATTTCTTCTCGTTGTTTAAAATCATATCTTTCACCCTCCTTTTACTTATACAGGGATATCTTAGAACTTTACACAAGGCGAGTCAATTTAATATGATTTTTATTTCAGCCTGATATACCTGCTTGCTCTTCCTACAACTTTTATCCCTTGGTAAGCATTTTATCCCTTAAAATAGGTCGGATTTTAAGGGATAAAGCAATCTATAAGGGAAAGAACAGCACTCTATCACATACCTCCTCTAAAAATTCCATGTCATGGGAGATAATTAAAATCAGATTCTTTTCCGCTTTAAACTTGTTGATGTTCTTTGCAACGACCTTCATGCTTGCATAATCGAGTCCGCTGGTCGGCTCATCCAAAAATATAATTTTCTTCTTGGAAAGTAAGGCGGATAGAATTACGACTCTCTGCTTTTGACCCCCCGATAAACTATGCGGATTTTTTTCCTTTAATTGGTCAATTTGCATATCCGCCATGCAAGTACACAATTGTTCTTCCTCCTTGAACGCCGACGTCAAGCGGATTTCATCATAAACGGAGTCAGTAAACAACTGGTTGTTGATTTCTTGCATAAGCAATAAGCTGTTCTTCCTTCTCTTTGGTACGGAGATTCCCTCGTTATTTTTGCAAATTTCTCCTGTAGTTTGCCTTGCAAGGCCGCAAACAACTTTAGCAAACGTCGATTTTCCCATTCCGTTTTTTCCAACGATTCCTACAATTTTCCCCCTTTCAAAGCCCAAACGATCGATTCTGAAAATAGTCCGCTCTTTTCTTTTATACAGTAAATCCTTTATTTCCAGTTCCAATGCATTTCCTGATGAATCTCTAATTACTGCAAAATCCTCTCTTTCCACTTTAAACAACCGGCTTACAAAGCTTCTTTTCTCTATATCCGTGTGTTTTTCTGAGGCGGAAAGCAGTATAGCAGATTTTTCTTTCCATGCATTGCCGGAGAAATCCGTGTGCCGAAGCCCTGTTCTATATCTTTCTTCCTCGGATAAGTTTTGCATTTCTTCCATGCTGTATTCTTTAGTGATCTTTCCATTTTCCAGATATACTGCTCTATCCACAATTTTTTTCAAATACCAAAGCCTGTGCTCCGCAATGACAATCGTCTTCCCTTCCTCCTTCAATCGTTCCATGAGTTTCGAAAGCTCTATCATCGAATCCATGTCCAGGCTGGAAGAAGGCTCATCAAAAACAAAAATCTCCGGGTTTAAGGCATAGACCGCCGCAATAGCTATTTTTTGCTTTTCTCCGCCTGAAAGTGCAAATATATTTCTGTCCATCAAGGCTGAAACATGCATTGTCTCCTGTACCTCTTTCAGTCTTTTCTGAATCTTCTCCCTTTCTACTCCATAATTTTCCAGCGCAAAAGCAATTTCGTCTGTCGTATTTGTCGTGTAAAACTGCGTCTTGGGATTCTGAAAAACTGAGCCTACTTTCTCGGAAATTTTGTAAATTTCCGTTTCAAAGGGATTCATACCGGCAACTTCTACGCTCCCCGTTATCTTCCCCTGATAAAATTCCGGAATGATTCCATTGATTATTTTCAAAAGGGTAGATTTTCCGCAACCGCTTTTTCCGCATAAAAGGATACATTCCCCCTGATGAACCGACAAATCGATATTTCTAAGTACAAAATCCTCCTCCGTACTGTATTGAAAACTTAAATTTTTTATAGTAATCATAGCGAATACCCCAAAAAGTGCAGGAAAAGAACGATGCCGAGCGCAAAAGAAAATAAGGACAGAAGCATATAATCCCCTGTCTTCATTTGGATTCTGTGCCTGCATGTCTTTGCTACCGGGGCATCTATACCTCTTACAATAGCCGATTGAGAGAGTTCGTCCCCGATTTCCATCACACTCACAAATAGGGGAACAAAAAAATATTCTATAGTAAGTAAAGGTCTATGCACAAAATTATAAAAGCCAAAGCTGATTCCTCTTGTTTTCATTGCCATATGAATATTGGACCACTCCTCCTGTATCGTGGGAAAGCACCGGAAGATAACAGAAATCATAATAAGGGCATCCTTCGGGACTCTCAGCCTCTGTAATGTCGCCACTGCAAGGGATGAGCTCGTTGAGCTTAAAATCCATTTTCCGATAATCACAGAGGGCAAAAACTTTCTCATAATAACGACCAGAAATAAAATGAGGCTTAGAAAAAAGGGATGTCCCAAATTTACAACGATGGTTTCCACCACAATACTCAGTATAAAAAACACGATATACCGTACCGAAGACCTGATACACCCGCTACTGATCATCACGAATAGACAGAGCAGAGTTAAAAAAGCCTCATACGCTATGCTGTTTCCAAGAAAGAGTAACAGATTTACCAGTATTAACACGATGAGCTTTGTTCTAAGGTCATAACGGAGTGAAGGCGCAAATCTTCTCCCTTTCATAAGTGCCTCCATTATGAAAGAACCCCAGCAGACTGTAACTTCTTATAGAGAATCTTCTTTGTTAAATAAGAACCTGCCAGGGAAAACAAAAAAGTACCTGCCATCATAAGCGGTAACATCCAAAGCGGCGTGAACGCTCTTACCGTATCGCAAAAGCTTTGATCCAGTCCCCCATGCTGTACGCTCCTAAAAAAGGCTTCTCTCATAACCCAGATAGGAAGGAAGCCTCCAAAGAGATTGAGAGAAAAGAATAAATGACTAATGGCATTTTTCTTAAAATCTTCATAATTGCCCGTCTTCGCAACCCATGCAGCGAGAAGTCCTGCCGGTACGGACACTAAGGGGGCAATCGGAATATGTCCTGTTGCTATCAAAAGAAGACTGGGAAGCACCGCAGCTATCAGAATCGCTATAGCCGATTTTGTTTTTGCAAGAAGCATGTGATACGTTGGCGCCGCAAATAAAGCTACAATCATCGGCATCAATAAAAACAGAATGGGAATTGGCATGGAAATCGCCCCAATAAATACATAAGTAACAAGATAAACGGTGATGAGAACCCCTGCCGTGATTGCATTTTTTGATGATTTTTTCGTTCTCGACATAATAATCCTCCTATACTGTAATGGATGCGTAAGATTACAAAATGGTACCCCAGTTCACGTGCATAAACATATTTGAGCGCTCTTTAGCAGTTTATGAGAGTTTAGGGCTCCGCATGATGTACTGTCTTCGTAATTTGCCAATTCTTTGCTTTCTCCTGATAGTCCCATAACTCTTTATACATTCCTCCTTGAACAAGCAATTCTTCATGCTTTCCCTGTTCTACAATCCTTCCCTCCTTAAGAACCACAATCTTGTCGGCAGCCACAACATTATTTAGCCTGTGCGCCACTACGATAACGGTTTTATTTTGAATCAAGTTGGAAATCGCCTTCTGTACCGCTTCTTCATTCTCCGGATCCAGTGATGCAGTGGCTTCATCCAGTAATATAATGGGCGCATTCTTTAATATCGCTCTTGCGATCGATATGCGTTGCTTTTCTCCACCGGATAAGGTGGAACCGCCTTCTCCCACCATCGTTTCAAAGCCATTTTCTTTTCGCATAATGAAGTCGTACGCCCCGGCCATCTTGGACGCTTCTATGACATCCTCTCTTTTTGCCGATGCATTCCCAAACTGAATGTTGTTATAAATAGTATCTCTAAAAAGCAGGGCATCTTGAAAAACAATGGAAAACTTCCGAAAGACCTCATCCGGAGCAGCTTTTGCAATATCGCTATTGCCAATCTGAATCCTTCCTTCCTGCACATCATAAAATCTTGCCAAAAGTTTAAGCAAAGTAGTTTTACCGGAACCAGAGCTTCCGACCAGCGCGAGAAATTCCTTCTCTTTAATCTGTAAAGACAGCTTCTGAATTACCTTTCTTTCTCCATAAGAGAAGGAAACATCGCTAAGTTCTACCGTATTTTCCGCATTCAATACCTCTTTTCCCGTCATCGGCTTCTCTGCCAACAGCTTCCTGATTCTCTCCCCCGAAACGGAAGCGATTTGCAAAGCAGCATAATTTACGAGAGCAAGATCTAAAGGGTCAAATATTCTTGTTCCGACAAACAAAAATAAAAGAAATTTTTCCGGACTAAGACTTCCTTTTAACAAGAGATTCAGCCCTACCAAGCTCATCAAGGGAAGTCCCACCTGTAATACCATGCCGGCTATAGTGATGAGAGAACCAATCCCTTTTTCGTTTTTTATATTGCTCTTCTCCGCCCTTTCAATAGCTTTATGAATCTTTTCTATCGTATCCGGAGTAAAGTTATACGCCTTTACCGTTTTTACCGTAGTTAAATATTCCTCCAAAGCATCCTGCTCATTCCGCTTTGCCACTTCGGTTTTCAAAAGCATCTTTTTTTGAAAATATTGCATCAAGCTTAAAAACAGTATGGAAAGAGGAAAGCCGATGAATGCTGCAACTCCCATTTTGATATCTACAGTGAAAAAGAAGATTACGCATAAAAGAGCAACAAAAACGGAGCTGAAAAATTGTGGTGTCTGATGCGTTGTGGCGATTTCCACTATGCTAAAATCATGCATTAACGTATCCAAAATTTCTGCAGAACTTTTCCCGGAGATAAATCCCAGCGGCAAGCTTCTGAGATGATTTGCAAGCCTGATTCGTCCCTCTGCCGTCTTTTGATAGCCGGACTCATAAGTATCCTTTGTTGCCAGATTTTCAAAAAATAAAGTAAGAAGAAAGAATAATACCATCAAAGCGAAATATTTCCACAAAGAGGCAATGTCTGTCTTTCCGTTTTGACTTGATAGAAAGAGACTTTTCACAATCCGGACTAGACAAATAAAAGGGATCAAATTAGAAATCGAGGATAAAGTATTAAGCAAAACAGGCTTTATAAGCGTTTCCGGTTTTCCTAAAGTAATATTTTTAAGCATGATATAATCCTCCTTCCTGCTTCATCTTCCAGCTTTTCACCTCATCAAAAATCGAAAACATTTTCCGATAAACTCCCTCTTCCTTCATCAAGCTTTCATGGGTGCCTCTCTCCACGATTTGCCCTTCGGAAAGAACGAGGATTTGTTGTGCATTTTTTATCGTGCCAAGTCTATGGGCAATCATGATGACCGTTTTGTCTTTTACTAACTCCGCTAAAGCTTCTTGGAAAAGACACTCGTTTTTAGAATCTGCATAACTTGTCGCCTCATCCAAAATCAAAACCGGTGCATTCTTTAACATCGCTCTTGCCACGGCTATTCTTTGTTTTTCTCCGCCGGATAAAGTATTGCCCTTGCCTAATATTGTTTCATAGCCCTTCTCCAGTTTCATGATAAAATCATGGCATCTTGCTTTTTTAGCCGCTTCTATCACCTCTTCCTTGCTGCAACCTTTTTTTGCCATGGCAATATTTTGAAAAATCGTACCGGAAAGCAAGTCATTGTCCTGAAAAACAAAGGAGATATTTTCCATCAAGGATTTCGAGGGCATCTCTTGTATGTTCACTCCTCCAAGTTTAATCACCCCGTCCGTTGGTTCATAAAATCTCGGAATCAAAACTCCAATTGTTGATTTCCCTGCCCCGGAAGCACCAACTAAAGCGGTAAGCTCTCCTTGTTTTGCGATAAAACTGATATCCTTTAAGACTTGCTCCTTTTCATAGGAAAAGCAGACTTTTTCAAAGATAATGTCATAATTTTTCAGCTTTTCTGTATACTTCCCTTCTGCTAATTCTTTTTCTACGAGGACATCCCAAACTCTTTGTACAACATCTTCCAATAAATTCATTCCTTCCGCAAAATCCCTAAGCTTTAAGCACGGAACACTCATCGCCGGTGCTACAATCCAAAAGAAAAGCACTGTCCTCATCGTCGCCATGTCATTGGGTTTTTTAGTAAGGAGAAGAATGCCGGCCGGAACAAGAAAAGTCGCCACGGAAAGAATGACAACTCGAAAGGCAACAAAACCCGGTCTGATTCTTGCCGTCATAGTCTCGGTAAACTGTCTATAGTGATTAACCGCATTCTCATAATTTTGAAATGAGGAAGTACTGTTTCCGAAGATTTTTACTTCCGGCATCCCTTTTACATATTCATTTGTCGCAGAATTAATCCGGTCCAGTATCTTGAAATTTTCCTCGAGTCCTCCCGATTTCACAATTTTCACCATGATAGATACTTGAATCATGAGTCCGACCGCAATTGCAGTAAGGGTTATCAAAGTGAAAACCACATTCATGCGGAACATGAAAAAGAGTAGGGAAAGAATGAGAAGCAAGGTGGAAACAAGACTTGGCAATTGATGTGCATAATACCCTTCTATTTGATTCATATCCGAGCTTAAGACTTGTTTCAGCTTTGCTTTATGCTCTCCGGTAAAATAGCCAAGCGGTAAGGTAGCAATATGCGATACTATTTTTTTCTTTAAATTGGCAATAAACCTGTAGGAAAACGTATGGCACAAAATACTTCCGATATAGGTAAAAAGATAGGCTGCGAATACCGCTAATACGCCATAAATAGCATAGGAAATCAGGTTTCCCCGAGCTTCCTTTTTCGTTATCAGGCTCACGATAATCTTATAGCTCAGTAAAACAGGTAAAATGTTAAGCATCGCGCCCATAGCAATCAGGATATTTCCGGCAATCAGGCTTCCCTTCTTCGTGCCACATAAACGCACAAGTTCTTCTATGGACTTCTTCTTATCCTTCATGAATCTACCTCCCTCTTCATTGAATATTGTCTGCTTTTTCGACCGAACGAGTTCGTTCGTTTCCCCTAAAACGAATACAAGGAAAACACGTTGCCATGTTTTCCTTGTTCTGCCTTTACTATGATTATTTAAAGTCCGCGTAAAAAAATAATTTTTATTATCTTAAGCAAATATCCTGCCAATCACCTGAAATACACTCGCAGGACTGTGCGGCTCATCCTTCCCATTTTTTGCATCACTGTAAATTGTTCCTATTGCTCCATAAAGAATAAAAGCGGCAATCTCCCTTGCATTTTCTTTTGTAACACCGATATGATTTTCTATCTTCTTCGTTTCGATTCCTTCCAAAATAAACTCGGCGTAAGCCTCGACAAAACGTCCGATGTAATGCGTTAATTCCCAAAGTCTGTAGGAATTATCCGTTATAGAATGGTCTGCTGAAAAATCAAAGCTATGCGTAAAACTACGGATATCCTTGGTAATAAGCTCTCTCAAGATTTTTATTCTCTCTTCATAAGCGATATCCTTGTTTTTCAGTAAATCCACCTTTACTTTCAGTCTCTCTGAAAAATAAGCTTCCATACAGGCTAAAAATATATCTTCCTTGGATTTAAAATAATAATAAAACATCCCGGGAGCGCCATTTACTTCCGCGAGAATATCTCTCACAGAAACTTTCTCATACCCCTTTGACGCAAAAAGCCTCGTTGCGACTTCTATGAATTCCTGCTTTCTCTCCTCCGGAGCTTTCGAAACTCTATTTGCCAAATCATCACCGCCAATCTATTATTGACCGACACTCGTTCAATAACTATGTTAGCACAATCTAACCATGTAGGCAATACTTTTTTATCTCATCTGTATGCGACACAAAAATCCGCCTTGACTTCCTTCTGCAAACTGCACTTTCCATCGATGACGGCTGATCACCTGTTTTACAATTTTTAAACCCAATCCATGCTGTCCTGTGCTGGGCTCCCACTCATAGTTTTTCCGGTTCAGTCTTTCCAGAGCGGCTTTCTCTAAACCGCAACCGTTATCCTCCACATGGAGAAACACGTGGGCTTTCTCATCCTGATATAACTTAACTGTTATCTCGCACCCCTCCGGATTATGTTGCACTGCGTTGTATAATAAGTTCATCAGCGCTCTTTCCATTAGATTTTCATTGAAGCACAGTTCCAAGCTCTGCAAATCTTCCTCAATATCCAAGTTGAACTGCACCCTTTCATCCTCTGTCTGATTCCGCATTTCCGTAATCGTCTTTCGAAGAAAACGGCTCACTTGGATTTTTTCCTTCTCCAAGTTACCATAGCCAAAAGAAAGCTTACTGAAAAGATTCAGGTTCTCTACAAGGCGACGAAGACGAAGCCCCTGCTTCTCAATCCTTAGCGCACGATCTTTGATTTCTTCCGATTCCGTGGTAGCCGCAATCATTTCCGCATTTCCCAGAGCAATCGCAAGGGGCGTTCGAATATCATGGGAAACCCCGGCAATCCATTCCGTACGCTCTTCCTCTTTTTGCTTTGCCCGTTTCTTCTGTATCCATATGGGAACGGAAACAAGAATGACCGCATTGGCGAGAAAAAGAAGCGGTAGAAGCTCTATAAGATTTCGAACAGCATTCTCATCATATTCCAGAGTATATTTCCAAATCTGCTCTTTCTTTTGCCCAATAATCAATAAGCCTTCCGGAACCACATAGGTTCGCACCGGATACCCCTCCAGATAATAACGGGTAAACTTTGCCACATCCTGTAAGGTATAGCTTTTTTGGAGCTCTTTCGGCAGGAACTCACTCCAAAGGATATTTCCTCCATTGTCGAGGAGCATGGCAAATTGCCGAGCCCCGGAGAGTTTTTCGGCTTCCTCTTCCTCTAAGCGGTACTCGTCATTTTCCTTATGTAAATACTCCATAATCTCCTCACTGTCGGGATAAAAAGGCATACCGCTTCGAGATAAAAAAATTCCAAAAAACAAAAGGTCTGCAAACAGTAGGAATATCGTCAACAAAACCACAAGAGCAATCAGCTGCATTTTCCGTTCTCTATTCCCTCTCATCTTCCCATCTCCAATTTATAGCCAAGGCCCCTTACGGTCAGTAGAAATAGGGGTTTAGAGGGCTCTTTTTCTATCTTTTCCCGTAAATGTCGCATGTGCACAAGCAGTGAACTTTCCAATCCGAAATTCCCATCCGGCCAAAGGGCATCGCAGAGGGTATCCGTGGTAACAATTTTCCCCTTATTCCGGTATAGGATAGAAAAAAGTGCCAGCTCCTTAGCCGTTAAAGAAAGCTTTTCTCCTTGTCGTATCACTGTTCCTGCATCAATGGAAACCAGCGATTCCCCAAGCTGCACGCCCTGCTCCTTCTCCTCCAAATGACAGGTTCTTCTCAGCACGGCGGCAATTCTCAGAATGAGCTCTTCCGGGAGAAAAGGCTTGGTAATGTAGTCATCCGCTCCCAGTCCCAAGCCTTGCAAACGAGCCCTATCCTCGTCCCTTGCAGAGAGAAAAATCACCGGAACTTCGGAAAGAAGACCTTCCCTTTTTTGCTGTTTATAAAAATCAAAGCCATTGCCATCGGTCAGCATGACATCCAAAAGAATCAGCTGATAGCAATTCTCTGAAAGCTTCGCTTCCGCTTCTTTACAAGAAGAAGCGACCTCCACGGAAAGATACCCTTCTTTTCTTAATAGTTCCTGCAAAAGTTCTCTAAGCTCTTTCTCATCATCCACCACCAAAATTTTACAATTTTCTTTTTCCATGATTTTGTCTCCTGCTGCCGTCTGTCCTTACCCGTCCTACTATAGCCTGTCTCCCCCTCTTTCCCCATAGTTTTTTTCATTTCTTAAGGTAAACATAAGGTACACACAAGGTTCCCATAAGCTTCCTTCGCTATTCTCCTACCGTAAACAAACACATGGAGGAAAAAATGATGAACTATATTCTGGAAACACAGCATCTTAGCAAAAAAAGCGGAAATACCTACCGTGTAAAAGACCTTTCTCTATCTGTTCCGGAGAAATGCGTTTACGGCTTCTTAGGCCCCAATGGAGCAGGAAAAAGCACTACGCTCAAAATGATTCTGGGCTTGATTCACCCTAGTGAAGGAAAGATTCAGTTTCTGGGAAAAACGATAAATTCCAAGAATCGACTTTCTCTTCTTCAAAAGACCGGAAGTCTCATTGAAAATCCCGGCGGTTACGGGCATTTAAGCGGACTGGAAAATATGCAGATTGTGCAGAAATTAAAGGGCGTTAAGGAAGAAGAAATTGCCTCGGCACTGAAAACCGTCCGGCTCTATGAACAAAGAGATAAGAAGCTCAGCAGTTATTCTCTGGGTATGAAACAACGTCTCGGTATCGCTATGGCCATTTTGGGAAATCCGAAGCTTCTGATCCTGGATGAGCCCACAAACGGCTTGGATCCTGCCGGCATACAAGAAATCCGGGAGCTGATTGTATCTCTTCCTAAAGAAAGAAATATGACGGTCATCATTTCCAGCCATCTTCTCAGTGAAATAGAGCAAATGGCAAGTCAAGTCGGGATCATTCACCATGGACAGCTACTCTATGAAGGGCCTCTTAAGGACCTGGAATGTAACGGAAAAAGTCTGGAAGAGGCATTTCTGGAAATGACCGGCGGAAAGGAGTCTTTATGAACACCCTAAGCAATATCCCGAAAATTGTTTCTATCGAGTTTCAAAAAGCGCGCCATAAGCATTTTCCTTTGCTTTTCCTCGCTGCACTGATTTTAGATGATGCCTATCTGTTTTATGGCGTAAAATCTTCTTCCGAACCATGGTTAAATATCTTTTATGCGCTTCCCATCATTAACACCCTGGTTCTGTCCGTACTTATGGCGGTAATTGCCTCCCAGTCTGTGGACATGGAACACAAAGGCGCTATGTGGAACCTTCTTCCCACCCTGGAAAGCAGAGCGTCTATCTATCTGGGAAAGCTTTTCTTCGGTTTTATTACCCTTGTCCTATTTTGTAGTTTCCAAATCGGCATGGTTCTTATCGGGGGAAAGGTCTTAGGTTTTACCGGAGATATTCCGTCACATATTGTTCCCGTTCTGTTCTTCTCGGAACTTATCGGCGGAATGATTCTTTATCAGCTTCAATGCACACTTTCCCTGCTGTTTTCCAGCCAGTTTGCAGCCCTTTCCATCGCCTTCGGCGGTACCCTGGCCGGCTTATTTCTGGCCTTTATCAGCACAGACATGTGGACTCCCTGGTCCGTTTTCCTTTCCTTAAGCCCTATCGGTATGGACTATGACCGCGCAGCAAGAATCATGAGCCTGAGTCTAAGGTCCATCCCTATTTCCGATATTTTGCTAAGCCTGCTTTACCTCATCGGCACTTTTCTGCTGGGTCTCCTTCTTTTCACCAGCACGGAGCAGGGAGAAGCTTTGTTTTCTCTCCACAGGCAAAAAGTAAGCCGTAGTCTGCACAGCAGCTTGTCCCCAGAATTTATCAAGTTAAAAAGGAACCCCATCTGGATTCCTTTCCTTCTGATTCCCTTGATTTCGGCACTGATTGGAACGGTAAATTTTGTGCAAAATCAGGGTGTCTTACAATATACTTGGGAGGATCTCTGGACTCAACAATCCCTGTTTCTGGGAATGTTTTTCCTGGCTCCCCTCATCGGCATTCTTTGCAGTCTTCTATGGCGAATGGAGCATCAGGGCAGTAACTGGAACCTGATTTTAACCGTCACTTCCCCCGGAAAACTGATTCGGGACAAATGGTTTACCGCAACGCTTCTCGGCACGCTCTGCATGGTCTGGATTACTTTTATTTATCTTCTAAGCGGTAAGATTCTCGGTCTTCCGGGAGATGTTCCTGCCATCTTTTGGATACGAATCCTTTCCGCTGTCCTTTCCATTGCCGCCATTACGGCCCTGCAAAGCACCCTGTCCATGTTTTTCCACTCCTTTGCCCTCCCCATCGCGCTGGCTTTTCTGGGTAGCTTAGCAGGCTTCACACTGACCGTGAAAGGAGCCTACTATGCCCTGCCCTATTCCACGCTGATTTACGGTATGGGCAGCACTTCTATCACCGGAGAGCTGAACTTTCCGATTCTCCTCTTAAGCTGTGCCTTTTATATTTTCGCAGCACTGGGCATCGGCATTCTGTACCTAAAGAAGAGTGATGTGAGAACACATGTCTGAAAGAAAAGGGCTTTTGGTTTTAGAAAATATGGATGTTATTTTTCTTATCGGAGGTCTCTAAATGAGGCTGTAAAAATCAAAAAATTTTCTAAACAATATAGGTCTGAAACGGAGCACGCTCTCGCTAGCCTCGCCACGTAGCGAAAAACTGTAACTATTAAAGAAGTAAGCTCCGATGCAGTATAGGTATGAAATCGAGCACGCTCCCGCTAACCTCGCCCTGCAGCGGTACTAAGCGAAAAACTACAGTACCTTTGTTTTTCGCAAGTACCGGCGGGCTCAGATTGCTCTCTTTCATACCTATACTGCATCTGTCGCTTCAGCTTATTGATGTCTACAGTCCTTCGCTTCGTAGATTTTTGCAAGTACTGATGAGCTCAAATCACTCTCATTTTAGACCTATACTGCATAAACTTCTGATTTTTTACTGCTCCGAATCGGTGACCTTATGGCAAAACCTCCAGCCAGTATCCATCCGGGTCTTCAATGAAATAGATGCCCATGGCTTCATTTTCAAAGCAAATGCAGCCCATCTCCTTGTGCTTTTTATGTGCTTCTTCAAAGTTATCCACCTGAAATGCCAGATGGAATTCGCATTCTCCAAGGTCATAAGCCTGAGGGTGGTCTTTCAGCCAGGTAAGCTCCAACTCAAAATCACCGACATCGCTTTTCAAATACACTATGATAAAGTCTTCGCTGGTCTTCCTTCTCACCTCATGTAAGTCGAGGGCTTCCTCGTAGAATCGAAGGGAACGGTCCAAATCGGATACATTCAAATTCTCGTGAATCATCTTAAACTTCATAGCTTTTCTCCTTTCGCTGTTTCCGTGTTTTTGATCCGTGAGCGGTACTTAGGATATTCTGTAATAAAGCGTTGAATCACATCGGGCTCTCCCCAGTAATGCATCGGAAATATGGCATCGCAATCCACATTTTCAAGGAAATACAGAATCCCGTCAGCATAGTGCGCTTCCAGTCTCGGATCAAGGGGAACGAAGGCAAGGTCAAAATGTCTGCCTTTGATTCGCGAAATCTCCCTGTGAAAAATATCGCGGAGCCTCCGATTATCTTCTTCCGGCTCCCCCTCCCAATACCAATCGTTTAAGTCCCCGGCATGATAGATAGAGCCATCCTTTGTTTTTAGTATAAAGGCAACTCCGCTATCATTGGAAAGCAGGGTCTCAAGCTGAATTCCATGATTCAGCGGATAGCTTTTATCGGCTTCGACAAAGCAATGGCTTATCTCCGACAATCGCTTTTTATCCCGTATATCGCTTGCCAATACCGCTTGATACTTCATCCCCTGCCTGTCGAGCAAGGAAAAAATCTTCGGATTATAATGATCCCCATGGACGTGACTGCAAAAAACAAATACTTCTTTTTTCTTGTTCAGAGGCGGTAATTCTCCCCTGTAATAGTCAAAAATAATATAGCAGTCTTCTAATTCCAGCAAAAAACCGCTGTGGTTTAGATACGTTACTTTCATGATGTTACTCCGTAAAATATTTTGCTTTCTCGCTATGGATATTGTTGCTCTACCTTCCTTGTTTACTCCTTTACTTGCTCCCTTGCTTCCCTGCTTCCTTCCTTACTTCCTTCCGCTTTCCTACTCTATATGCTCTTCAGTATAAGTTGCGCTACATTTACTGTCAACGAGGGACTAAAATAGGCTCATTTGTCCATCCACCCAGGACTGCTGGGGCACATCATGAATACTGTCATTTTTCTCGTAATTCCCGATTAAGAATGGGGATTTCGGATCATGCAGTCGGCTTTGCTTCATAACGGTAGAGGGTTCTGCATTGGCATAGCAATATTTGCAAAGGTGCTTACAGCTGTTATAGGCGCCGATATCGCAGGAAAGATAACAAGCACAGTCTGCTCTTGCCCCCTTCTTTTTGGGAACATGCAAGCGTTTTCCAATGGCTTTCTCATAGTCGCTGATAAGCATACATCCACCGCAATCTGCCCCATACTCAGCCAGTTCATCTCCCTCCGCACAGGGCTTCAAGGCCATGCCATGGGCATGAGCAATCTCAATCATAGACTTTCCCAGTAGAAGTCTGTCTTCCTTCTCAAGCGCCTGAAGCTCCGGAAAGTTCCGCTTCACCTTTGGGTAAAGGTCTACAAAGCTGATAACAACGGTTTTCGTATATCCTTCCAATGCCGTAGCAATCTGCTCAAATGCTTTCAAATGATAGTCTTTGCTATATCTTTCAGACAGAAAAATCGGGTCGTATCGCCACCCGATAGAATTCACTCCCAGCTGCATGGAAAGATGCTTGAAATGCTCTATGAGCAAATGTTTATCCGGCACATTCGGTTCTATATCTTTTCCATAAGGTGTAATGCTAACAAACCAGTATTGTCCATACGACTTTAAAAGCTCCATAAACGGGAACATGGGAGCCGGATTTTTCGTGCAAAAACCAATGACATCCACCACGGAAGGATCAAGACGGTAGCGACTGACTTGATTCGGATTATAGGGATTTCGTACACAAACAAAGCCCTCTTTCAGCCTGTTTGCAAACCATTCCGCATAGAAGGCGGGAATGTCCGTCCTCTGTCCCGTGTTAATAATCAAGTTCAGTTGCCTCCTTTGCTCTCGTGATCCGGCTAAGGTAATCTCTGTGACTTTTCATTCATCCATGGAGCAAAAATAATCTGTCCTTTGTAATAGAAATGTGCATAATTTTGCACATCAAAACATGCTCTTTGCCCAATTTTCCGAATCTTTATTGTCCTTCAGAACCAGTTCCTGCCATATTCCGGCATAATAAATTCCTCCCGGGTCTTTGGCTGGATTCTTGCGTTTACTATCATTTTTTATCATGAAGATTCAATTTATAGAATTTTTCTGATAGAATACCTATAGTTGTACGAGATTTTCAAGCATCAATTCTTTTCCCTATATTATCATTTTGTTCATGGTCATTAAGGGGCAATGAAAAAGATTTGATTTAAATATTAACTAAAAAATGGAGGCATTATGAAAAAGGGTACTGTTTTGATAATAGTCGGATTTATTATTCTTTTAATCAGCGCAACACTTCCACTTCCGATGATGCTGGGACTATCCGGTATAGTGTGGAGAGTTCTTCTTGCTCTGTTGGGAATTGCTTTAATATTTTTCGGTGTCAAAAAGTAGTGAGAAATCTATCTTCACAGTTCTTTTTTTAGCATGATTATTTCGTGTGTTCTGTATTCTTCCATAAATCCATTCTTTAGAAACATTGTGATTGCCGGATTATCTATGGCGAGATCGTCATAGAGCAGTTTTACGCCATTCTGTTTAGCGGCATTGCACAGCAAATCCAATCCAATTCCGCCATAGCCTTTTTTTCTGTATGGAGCATAGACTATGATATCTGCGAGATAAAGCTTTCGATCACTATCGTAATGATAGGCAATCTCTCCAATAAAATGACCGGTGTTATCCTTTAAATATCTGTAATATCGTTTGCCTTCGTGCTTTATAATCCAGTAATCATACCAGCCACGCCATTCCTCTTTCGGAAAAGGAATTGTACCTCCCCATGCCCGGTTATACGACATGGTTTCCATATCTGCCATCATCTTTTGTAGAAACCAAAGATCTTCCAAAGATGGGGTATAAAGCGTAATGAGCTTTCCCCACTCTTCTTTCGTTAGTAGGCTTACGTGTCCCTTTCTTGTTTCGCCCATCTGTGGCACAGGTGCATCTCCGGTAGTCCATTGATACTTGAATCCCAGCTTTTCCTGAACACGCTTTGATTTATCGTTACCATCATAATAACCACACCAGATACGAACAAGGTTCAGATCAAGAAAGGCATGACGCAGCAGCTCTCTTGCCGCCTCCGGCACAAGGCCCTGTCCCCAATAATCAACTCCCAGCCAGTAGCCAAGCTCTGCCTCATCCTCCTTTTCTGCAAGATCATTGTGGTGAAGGCCGATGCTGCCAATGGGAAGTCCTGTTTCCTTTAGCACAATAGCGTAGGTCTCCGGTACCATCAGCACATTCCTAATAACCTGTCTGCTGTCCCCTTCACTTGTGTGTACAGGCCACCCTGCAATCGGGCCTACTCGCGGATCTTTCGCATATTTATAGCATTCCTCTGCATCCGTTTCTTCCCACGGACGGAGGATAAGTCTTTCTGTTTCTAAAATCATACTTTTCACTTCTTTCTCTTCAGAACCGGAATTTCTTCCTGCACCACTCCCGGCTTCGACTCCGCAATCATTAATATTATCGCCACCAATGCTTCATCACTCAGTCTCTTATTTCCATTTTGAAATAAGACCTCACTATTTTAGAATTTAAGGCATAAGTTTTCACCGGATATAGAGTTCTGATTAATGTTCATCATTTTTGAAATTGGTATTACTAAGACAGAATATAGCGAATAAATATGCCACAACTGTGAAAACTAAAACGATGCAAATTGTAGTGAAATCCGGAATGCCGAATGCGATTGTACGCATGGCATCAACTTGATATGTTAAGGGATTAATGCGTGAAATACATTTTAGAATGAATGGCGCATTGTCAAAGGAATAAAATAATGGTGCGGCAAAAAGAATTGGCACCAACAGGGTGTCCATCACAAAGTCTCGCTGCTTATAATTTTTTATCAGTAACGCAACACAAATCAGGATAGAAGCCCAAAACAGCACACTAATCATTAAAAAAACGATGATCATGCAAAATCTATAAAACGAAAAAGATCCACCAACAAAAAAGGAAAGAATATATAAAATGGTAGCTTGAATTACAACTCCTACGATTGGAAAGGTTGCAATTCCGAGTATATAAATTGCCGGATGAATGCCGTTCAGAATCTTTAAGCTTAAAAGTCCCCAACGCTTGTCCGTTATCATGCGATAAACGCATTGGTACATTTCTTTAAATAACGACATGGCAAAAATACCGATTAAAGAATAGGACAGAAAACTTACAGTCGTTCCGTTGAAGGATATATCTCCAAATGTAGCCTGAATACCTACAGAATAAAATAAGAAATATAAAATAGGGGAAATCAAACTACTATAGATAATTTGTTTGTTGGACCAAAGTGCTTTCAGCTCATTATTGACCATTATGGGTAAACCCTTTAGCCCAAGATGCCCACGCTTAATATACATTTGAAATTTACGCATTTTCTGTTGCCTCCTCTTGCATCATGATTTCCTTAAGACCCAAGCGTTCACTACCCATACTTGTAATCGATACTTCGGCTAAAAGCTTTCCAATAATGCAGTTCAAGTCTACAGAAGACTCAATGAAACTTACTGTTTGCTCTTCAAGCTTAGCTCCTTGGTCAATCAGTTCCTCTTTGAGCGCGTCGCTCATTTCGCCGGAGAAGGAAATTGTGATTTCCCTTGTCAATTGGTGAGCGCTTAAAAAATCCCGCATACTACCAAAGTAAAACTGCTGACCTTGGTTTAGAAATAGAATTTTATTGCAGTAATCTTCCAGCATTCCCAAATCATGCGATGAAACAAGAGCCAGTTTCTTTTCACCAAAACATTTCTCTTTCAAATATTCAAATAGTCCATGGGAGTAACGGTAATCCAGACCGGCTGTTGGTTCATCCAAAATCATTATTTCAGGCTTATGAACTAAAGCACGTGCAACTTGAACTCTTTGTTGTTGTCCGCCGGATAGTGAATCGGGGGAACGGGTATAAAAATCTGTAAGATCAAGAATTTCAGAGATAGAATCCGTTGCCGCCTGTGATTCTTTCTTAGAAAGACCGGTCAATACAGCTCCAAGCATAATGTTATCTCGCACATTTAAATACCAATCAATGGATTGCTTTTGCGGGCTTATGCCTAAATCATGATAAGTAAGCTTGGGTGAGCAAGTGATACTTCCGTGTTGAGGACTGTATATTCCAGATAATAGATTGAGTAAAGTGCTTTTTCCGGCTCCATTTTTGCCAACAACAGCAATAAAATCTCCTTTCTCTGCCTCAAAAGAAATGTCACAAATTCCGTTGTGCGTTCCTTCGTAAAAATAGGATACATCTTTAAGCGTCAGCAATGCCATTGTTAATCCCTCCTATTCCTGTTGAGCAAAGTATGTAATTGGTCAAACTCTGCATAAGAATAAATTTTCTTAATATGCTCGTTGATTGTACGAACATTAACGTCATATAGTGCTGCCATTTCCATTTTCATTCATTAATCCGACGCGCTCTTCAAGTTCTGTATACCAAGCCAAAATAACCTGAAGCATATATCTGATAAACGGAATCGGATAATTAAAAGGCAACCGACATCCCGCCTCCTTGATTGGTGTTAGCAGGAGTTCAGATTGAAACAATTTTAACCGGGATATCGGGATAGCAAGCAAAGTATGCCGTTTAACAATATCAATATATGAAGAACAATATGATACAAATCCGGTATCACGCGTTTTTCACTCATAGGAATGATCCTTAGCGTGCCTTGAAAGCAAGCATTGTACCCCTTCAGTTTTCTTTCGGAGGCACCAAAGATAGTGTAATACCAATGGCAAAAAAACTGAATCATTAACCACAATACAAGGATCGTGAACAAAATCCATTTACCTATAGGCTGAAAAAAATAATAACTAATCAGTCCTATGCTATACAGGCAAAGCATGGCAAACTCTGCGCTCTGAATTCCCATTCCTTCAACAAGAATTCGTTTCCCGAAGCGCCATGTAATCGTACATCCCAGAAACCATATCCAAAGCAATATTTGCACGAATGGCATTAATATCATATTCATCCAGAAATCTCCATAGAAAGATTTTTACATACACCACAGTATTTACTGTACCAAATGCCTTAGCACGCAACTCTCCTTGTTCAATTATTTATATTTTTTGATTCTACCCCCCCCAAAAAAAATATGACCGCCTTCATACAGCGTGCCCTGCGAGAAGCTGAGACCCGGGAGCAGAAATGAACTTAGTTAAAACCGCAGAGATTTGCAAAACGGTAAAATAAACTCTGCAATCTACAGAATTGAAAGAACGAGAGCTAATTTTCTAAAAGCTTTCAGTTCTATAAGTTGCAAAGAAAACCTTATTTGGAGAACTCACGGGTAATGTTATGAATTTATTGAAAATCTTTTCTTTGATAGTATCCTCTTCTCCTTTTATCGTCAAGCTATATGAATTTAAACCCAAACTTTTCCAAAACATAGTTTGAATTTCTTTATCATTTTCTTTTTTTGACTACAAAAAAGACGATAGAGTTAAAGTTTTATCGTCTTCCAAAAAGGGTTTAGAGCGACATCTTAAATGAGAATACTAATTTACTCTTATCTACTATTTTCGTAATTCTTGCTTATCTTCTCCCAATCCAAAACTTCAAAGAAATTCTTTACATAATCTCCTCTTAAATTCTTATACTTTAGATAATAGGCATGTTCCCATACATCTAAAGCTAAGATTGGGGTATGCTTTCCCTCTTCCATTAAGGGATTATTCTGATTTGCTGCCTTGGTGGCATACAGCTTTCCTTCCTGATCTACGGAAAGGAATGCCCAGCCTGATCCAAACTGTCCTAAAGCTAGATTCTGCAAAGTCTCTATCAGCTTCTCAAGAGAACCGAAATCCCTCTTAATAGCTTCTTCCAAGGCCGGACTGGGTTTTGTGTCTTTCTTCGGGCTCAGAATAGAAAAATATAAATTATGGTTGTAATACCCGCCACCATTGTTCTGCAAAGTATTTCTTAAGGCTTCATCAGATACAGAAGGCAGAGAAGATAGAATTTCTTCTACAGATTTATCGCTAAGCCCTGCCTTATCCACTGCTTCATTAAAGTTCTTTGTATATGCTGCATGGTGCTTCCCGTAATGAGTCTCCATGGTTAAGGTATCAATGTGGGGCTCCAAAGCATCAAAAGCATAGTCTAATTTTACCTGTTCAAACATAAGTCCTCCTTTATGCATACTCCATTTACAAAACTCGCTCTTATTTATCTTGTATCATCGTTAAATTCCTCTTTATCTCCAATTGTATATTCTTGATTATCATCATATTTCTTAGTAATTAAT
Source organism: Oribacterium parvum ACB1 (assembly GCF_000238055.2). Classification (GTDB taxonomy): domain Bacteria; phylum Bacillota; class Clostridia; order Lachnospirales; family Lachnospiraceae; genus Oribacterium; species Oribacterium parvum. The sequence goes on along the minus strand of NZ_KE148312.1, from coordinate 191,953 downwards.
CGTATCATTTTGCGTCTTAAGAATTTCTCTCCTTGGATATTTGATTTTTCTTTTATCCACGCAACAGCCAATATCAGTAGCATCACAAAGCCAATATATCCTAAAATCGGATACATAATAGATACCAGTTCTCTAAAGCCCATAAAGGATAATGCATATCCTATTACTACAGTAGCAATCAAAACCGGGTAGAAACAAGTTTAACATTTGCATATAAGATACAAGTTGCAACAGTAATGATAATGCTAAGATCGAACTGCTGATTAAGGTTTGAACCGGCTCCGGCAATCATAACAAATCCGACTACAAAGCAAGAAATGATTAAAGCTATATCCAGAATTTTATTCGTAATGGGTCCGGCTATTTGTGAAAGAACTTCAAAGTGATCATTAGATCAGAAAAAACCACCTAGTGTAATGATGATTTTACCAATGGAAATGAGTAAGTCCCCCTAAATGATTGACTGTATCATCAGAAAAAGGAAGGTATAAAATAGACCGCTATAGCTCCAACAGCACAAACCACAAGCACAAAGATAGCTTCTTTATATTCTTTTTTCATCTTTTCTCACCCTCCTATCTTTTAAAACAAGCCACTACTCCAGCTATATCCGCTGTTTCAATTAAATATCTTCACAGTTCTTTTTTGAGCATGATAATTTCGTGTGTTCTGTATTCTTCCATAAATCCATTCTTTAGAAACATTGTGATTGCCGGATTATCTATGGCGAGATTGTCATAGAGCAGTTTTACGCCATTCTGTTTAGCGGCATTGCATAATAAATCCAATCCCATACCGCCATAGCCTTTTTTTCTATATGGAGCATAGACTATGATATCTGCAAGATAAAGCTTTCGATCACTATCGTAATGATAGGCAATCTCTCCAATAAAATGCTCGGCGTTATCCTTTAAATATCTGTAATAACGTTTACCTTCGTGCTTTATAATCCAGTAATCATACCAGCCACGCCACTCCTCTTTCGGAAAAGGAATTGTACCTCCCCATGCCTGGTTATACGACATGGTTTCCATATCTTCCATCATCTTCTGTCGAAACCAAAGATCTTCCAAAGATGGTGTATATAGCGTGATGAGGTTTTCCCATTCGTCTTTCGTTAGTAGGCTTATGTGTCCCTTTCTTGTTTCGCCCATCTGCGGCACAGGTGCATCTCCGGTAGTCCATTGATACTTGAACCCCAGCTTTTCCTGAACACGCTTTGATTTGTCGTTCCCATCATAATAACCACACCAGATGCGAGCAAGCTTCAGATCCTCAAAGGCATGACGCAGTAGCTCTCTTGCCGCCTCCGGCACAAGCCCCTGTCCCCAATAATCAACTCCCAGCCAGTAACCAAGCTCCGCCTCATCCTCCTTTTCTGCAAGGTCATTGTGATGAAGGCCGATGCTACCAATGGGAAATCCTGTTTCCTTCAGTACAATGGCGTAGGTCTCTGGTACCATCAGCACATTCCTGATGATCTGTCGGCTGTCATCTTCACTTGTGTGTACCGGCCACCCTGCAACCGGACCTATTCGCGGATCTTTTGCGTATTTATAGCATTCCTCCGCATCCGTTTCTTCCCACGGGCGGAGGATAAGTCTCTCTGTTTCTAAAATCATTTCTATCCTTTCTTTTTCTTGGGAGCCGGAAGTTCTTCATGCATCACTGTTCACTTTTTTATATTTCTTCCTCCTACTACTTAGCTTATCAGGTATCGTCATTTCTATTTTTCCTGCATTAAGTAAAGGAACAAGATATCTTTCTCTAAAATTCTTGCTATCTGTAAGACCAAGGTAATCCAGCATCTCACGCTTACTACGCGGCATACCGCAAAATTCGATTAGTTCCGCCAGCCTTTGATTCAAGTCTTGGGGGGGTATCTTGGGGGGCGTAGACAGTCCGACAATTTCTGTGAGTGCTTTTCCCTTTCCACTATTTTTAATAACAGTTTAAACTCTCTTGATTTTCCCGAAGACTTTTTGTTACTTCCATTTAAACTTTTGTCGGAAAAACCGACAGAAGCCCCATTTAATTCTCCTGAAGTAAGAATATTTTTGATGTGCTCACTTACTGTAGCATGCTTAACGTCAGACAATACTTCCATTTGCTTCTGTGTCAAGCAAATGGATTCCACATACCCATCCTTGAGAAATGGTCATTCTTCACTATTCAATTTTTGATATTTTTGGTTCTTACTGTTTGGCCTATCAGGTATCGTCATTTTAATTTTTCCCATCTCAAGCAAAGGCTTAATATATTTTTCTGAAAAGTTTCTTCTACCGGCCAGCCCCATAAATTCTTGCACTTCTTTCCGGTTGCGAGGAACGGAGCAAAATTGAATAAGATCTTGTATCGTGACTTGTTCCTTATCTTGTACCCTGACTTGTTCCTTATCTTGTTCCTTTGAAGCAAATTCTATAGATGGCCCGACTATAGCTGTTGCGACTTTGGATAAAGGAACAATAGTAATAAATTTTTTATTAGGCTATTTTACATGCTGTATAAGTCATTAATTTTTTTCAAATTTTCATCACTAGAAATATTTGTCCAACATGAACTAACATTTTTTAATTTGCACATAGCTGCAATCCTATCTCCAAACGCAATTCTCGTTTTTTCTATATTCATTTCACTAACATTATATCCTGTAGGATTATTCCTCCACCCACAAAAATAGATTTTGTCTGCCTCCTCTACCCTCCTTCTTTTGGATGCTACACTTACTACTTCTGAATAATTCGGTTTTTTCTGAAACTTTTTTGGAATTTTATTGTTTAATGCTTCAAATAAATCTATCGGTTTAAAAGTATGGTTTGGATCATATTTTATTTCTAAATATAGAATAAGTTCTTTATAATCCTCTATATAAGTTTTTGCGCAATAGTTTTCATCAATTTCAATTTCAAAAACAATCGGATTATGTCCCAAAGTTGATAAATACAATCTCATGGGTTTAATATCGGTTAAAAATATACAACTAAAGTCTTTAGAGTTATATGTAAATGGAAATATCGCTCTTTCCTCATTTTTTACTTTCATATCTTCATGTAATATTTTAAGTGCAGAAAATTCATACATCTTCAATCCCTCCTAATTTCTATTTCAACTTTTAATATCGCATGATCCGGTAATCCGGATATTTTTTTCTTAGATTCTGCATGAATACTATTTTTATATCTAAGTGTATTCATGAAACTCCAATCATATTCAGCTCTCATATCTATATTTTTTAAATTAGTTACTAAATGATCAAGCTGCACTTTTTTTCCATTTGGCATAACATATGAATACCATTGAGGATATGGGGGTGTGCACAAAATATAGTCTTTCGCTGTTTTATGTAGCGTATTGTTTTCTGTCGTATTCCATGTCTGTCCCCAATATGCATTAAAATCTCCTATACAAATCACATCATGATTTAGCGAAGATAAAGAAGATAAATAGGTATCTATTGCTTTAAACTGAAGTTTAGAATAATTTGAATCATTATTTGATAGATCTTTCCTTATTCTCACGCCAATTATAGATAATTTTCGTCTACGGTATTTAACCTGTATTTCATAAAAATCCGGCGAAAAATCACATTTAAGAATTTCACTATTATTTATGCTGCTAATTCTATAGTTAAAAGTATCATCAAATCCAAATTCGGATTCTTTTAATGCAATTAATATGCCATTTTGCTTTGTGGATGAGGAAATAAACCAATGATAATTGTTCTTTTCTAAGACTTCAAAGTAATAATCAATTCCTCTTGAAACTACAAATTCCGTTAAAACTATAACGTCTGGCTGGCCTTTAATAATTTCCTCAATAACGCAACTTTTAAGATTATATCCGTGATTGCTTGGAATGGTTGCAGCCATTCCTATATTCCATTCGTAAATTCTCATAAAAATATCTCTCCAAATCGTAAATTAAGAATTCAATCCATAAATGTATTGCCATTGTTATTAGACTTCTCCAAACCGGGAAAGTTCTTTGGAATACCTTGATTTCAAGCCTTTTTGTGTGCTTTTAGTTCTACACCCTTAATATCCATGCTACCATCTCCACATGCCCACTTCTCGAAAAATTATCGATTCCCACCTACTTCTCCAGCGCATATCCACCTTCTCTTAAATACTTCATATCTCTCGCCAGGCTTCCCGGGTCACAGCTTACATAGACAATGCGCTTGGGGCTGAGTTCCAATACTGCGGAAAGACAGGCTTCGTCACATCCTTTTCTGGGGGGGCTAAGGAGACCACATCCACCAGATTTCCCACGTCCTTGCCTTCTCTCTTCTGTTCTTCCACCCACTTGGGAAGGACTTCTTCAGCCGCACCCACAAAGAACTCTGCATTATGAAGACCGTTCTTTTCCGCATTTTTCTTGGCATTCTCAATGGCTTCGGGAACGATTTCCAATCCGTAAACCTGCTTAGCCTTTTGGGCAAGAAATAGGGAAATGGTGCCAATTCCGCAGTAGCAATCCCAAACGGTTTCTTCTCCTGTAAGGGCTGCATATTCAAGAGCTTTCCCGTAAAGGCAACGGGTTTCTCTTCCTAATTATTAACTGTTAGTATCCCATTATATGAGCCATGCATTACATAGTCCACATCTATTATACAAGACTTCTATTCATTCAGTTCCCAGTGTCCGCTATTACCACTTCCTACATACTTCAGATTATCTATTTCCTTCAAAGTTCTTTGTATCGTCTTTACACTTACCCCTGCACCTTCTGCAATAGCCTGTCTTGTAATTTTATTATTTAATCTTACTTGTGCTTTTATAAATTCAATCAGTTCATCTCTGCCCTGAGGGACATCGTGAGGGACACTGTGAGGGACATCGTGAGGGACATTCCCTCCACCAACCTTTTGTGTCGCTATCTTCTTCAAAGGAATAATCGTTCTGAATATATCTCCTTCCTCAAATAGCGGATTTTGTCCTGAATAAAGCTGTGTGTACTTGTAGGTATTTCTCATTCCTGAACCAAGTTCATCCGCAAGACCTATTTCTCTGAACACCTTTGATATAGCAGGGTTTTTAGGAAATGGCTCAAATTTCTGCAAGTCTAATGCTCCCACACCATGAGCCAAGTTGCTGTTTTCAACAGTAATTTTCTCATCATCAATAATCATCTTTGCAGGATACCCACTTGAATAATCTCTATGAGCCAGTGTATTGGAAACTATCTCTCTAAGTATCCTATCTCTTGCATTGACATTCACAATTCCGTCCAATACAAATAGATCATTCAAATGCTTTTGCCCAAACTCAATAAGCCTATCATAACTATCAATCAGATTTGTTATGACAACATCTCTATCATCATATCTATCCTTGTTTTCAACTCTGAATATAGCATCAGTTTTGTGCTGTGGAAGAACGGACATAATAGAGTTGTCTTTTCCAAATAGCAAAATAGCAGCTAATGTGATTCCTTCACGCTTTGTTTCCGGATCGGTCAGAATCAAATTGGCACTTCTAAGAAGTTCTTCATTACTCATATTTTCCCAAACATGATTTTTATTTCGGGAAACAGCCATGTTCTTAGCCTTATCAATGACAGAATCATCAAGAAAATCAATATCAAGATTAGGATATACTTTATTTACAAAATAGCTTCCTTGTTTTCGTGCATATAGCTTATAAACAAGTTCAGAATGATCTGTGATATTGATGTCTCCCTCATAAGACCTATCCCAAATTCTTCCATTATGTCTGCACACCTGATAACCTTCAGGAACCTTTATATAAATTACTTTTTTCTCATCTATATCAAAGACTTCAGGAAGCAAATAAAGTGGCGGATACATCTTTTGCGGATTATTGATTGCCGTAGTAAATTCCTTAATAACTTTATCAACTTTCTCTTTACTAACACCAACAATCTCTCTTTTATCATTTACACCAAGTAAAATATGTCCACCATTTCTATTATTGAAAGAGCATACTGTATCAAAGACATCTTTGGTTAAAGCATTGTTGGATTCTTTAAACTCAACATCTATCTTCTCTCCATTTTGAATTAGCTGCTTTATCTCTTTAGAATCCATATCTACCCTCCCATATACACTAAAAACCGTCTTTAATCATCTTAAAACACTTCAACGCATCTAAAATAGCTTCTTCCTTTTCAATTGAACACTGTGGAACTTTCATCCATATCCTTTGTCGCTGAATATATTGCTGAATATAACTGTCTTGTTTTTGATAAGTTCTTGTTTGTCCTATGGTATTTATCTTTTGGTAGCATTGGGTTCTTTGCATGAACAATCTCCCAATTTTTAATTCCTATCGGAAATATTCCGTCGCTATCCGTATCTATTCTATCATGTTTCAAAATTACTCTTCGCGAATTATCTGATAAGCTATATTCAAACGGGATTTTAAGGCACTTATCTCACTGGCCGTCTTCATACTATTAAAAAACAAAGACGGATCATTTTTAGAAAAAGCTGTTAAACCCCTAAAAGCGCTTCCAACAACGCTCTTTTAGGAATGCTCCAATAAGCTCTAGTGGCTCACCTTCATAATACCGAACTAATAATTTTTTAAACTCCGGTACATCCTTTTCCGGTATAACTAATAACCCCATACCTTGTGCAATCAAATAATGATTTGCAAAAATAACTGATGCTCGCTTATTTCCATCTTTGAACACCTGCGTTTCCATACAATACATACATAATTCAATCGCTATCTCTATTGGTTCTTTGTCCCGGCTTTTAATTTCTTCTATTTGCCCGATAACGGCAGATTCAACAGGCAACGGTGGCACATAACTTGTTCCTCCAATCTGTACGGGAATACCACGAATACGGCCTCCGTCATAGAAGAAACCTTCATTAACCAGCTTTGCAATATGACAGAGCATGTGATAATTACTTTCGCTTTGAATAACATCTCTATCCAGAATAAATTCCCAGGCATGTTTCAAGTTAAGAATTTTTTGCACGTCAGTAGCCGATACTCCACTAACCTTTCCGTTCTCTATAATGTCCTCTGTCTGTGGAAAAGTGGTTGCAACACCTTCTAAGACTGCCTGATCATAGATATTGGCTTTCATATTGGCTCTGGCAAAATCCAAGTTCTGTAACACTCTGGTCGAAAGTTCTTTATCTTCATAACCAAGCACCGCTAACTCTTTATTGATTTTACGAAGAGCTTTATTTAAATCTTTTCGTTCTTTAGCATTACGCAAAAGCAACTGATACAGTTCATCTGAATACAAGTCCACATAGGTAGATGTTAGTTTTCCTGCCACTCGTTTTCGCATGTACAAGTATCTTGCATCATTCGATACCTTAATTTCCGGATTTCCATCATATGGCATTAGATTCATTCTCGCCTGTATATCCGCTCTTTGCTGTAATAAATCTTGAATTTCTGAATAATTTGCTCCCATTGCTGTCACCCCTTTCTTTTTAGGGAACTTTTCTGTTTGAATCATACGAAAAAGTTCCCTAATTATCAAGAATTTTTTAGGGAACTTTTTAATGCAAATTTTTCTAATACTTATTCCATGATTTGTGCATAGCTTGCCTTGACTTCAGCACTTGTTAAATTAAGTTCATCAAGCTAAATTTCAACATTTATATGTTTATCGACATCAATTTTGGACAATAATGCCACCGTCTCCATTATTTAACCCATTTTTCCCTCACAAAAAAAGATTGATTAAATCACTCCTGCTTTTTCAAAATGTTTTTTAAGTATCCTTGTTGCAGCGAATGCTCCTATGCAAGCAAGAACAAAAGTTATCAAACCAAAGCCTACTGCCCACGAAACTTTGAAATAAGATAATGCTTCATTTATTTGTGCTTCGCTCATTTTCCATTTTGATGCTCTTTCCACAAAAGAAGCTGTCCCGAATAAAATTACAGGAATTACTGTTCCTAAAAAATCTGCCAATGCAAATGTCCCATACCCAATAATCATTCGTCCCTTGCTCTCATAATTTCCTATAATCAAATCACATATCATTCCACCGATTACAGCAAAGACTGCATGAGGTAAATGTCCTCCTGACAACGCAATTAAACCAAGAAGCGTTCCTGATATTGTAAATACACCCTTCTTTTTAACTTTTACAGCCATAAGAATATAAACGGTAGCAGCTATCATAAAGCTAACTCCTGAAGCAATAAATCCTCCTATAACTGTTGTTGCCATAGCAAAGCTGGCTGCCATGTATATGACAATTCCAATTGCATTAAAAATTCCGATTGTAATAAAATCACGACCATTTAATTTGTTTTTCATCGTTGGTCTCCTAATAAATTTTCTGTATTACTATCACAAGAGTAATCATCAAAGCTCCTAATAATCCAATCAATAAATCCGTTGTTCTAAACCGCAATTCTGTTAATGTAACCCTGTTTTCATCACTATCAAGTCCTCTAATGAGTGCTGAAGCTGACAGTTCATCTGAAATCTTAATCATTCTCATTAAAAGTGGAACAAGCGTATATTCCATATATTTAATTGGATGTAGCAACGGGAAAAATCTGTTTCTTACGATTCCTCGGATCTTCATATTTTCTTTTAATGCCTTGAGTTCTATTTTTATAGTTGGTACAAACCTAAGTAAAACACTAAAAGGTATGCCAATGCTTCTGGGTATTTTCATTCTATTTAATGCTTCAAGCATTTCACTTACGCTTGTAGTCTTTGTTATATATCCACCAAACATAGCAATTAAGGTCATTCTTGATGCAAAGTAAATAAACATATATATTGCAAATACGATGCTTGCTTTGCAAAACTTTCCAAGCCCTAACTCTATGCAGTATAAAAGCGCAAAAAACAAGATAAAGCGTAATGCTCTTTTTCCCATTCCACTGTATACATACAGAAAAAAGGCGAAGACAATCAGTCCGAAAAGTAGAATTGTATCGCTTATAAAAAAGCTGGTAAAGGAAGCAATTGGAAGTAGAGTAAGTTTTATTCTCGGATCGACTGTTTTTCTACCCATCAAGCTCCCTACCTCCTCTCATCTTGTCTAATATGAGAAATTTATTACTTTCACTCATATTCAGAACCTTTTTTATTTTTCCATCTCCCATTACCCAGAGCCTACTCACTGTGTTTGCTAAAAACTCAAAATCATGACTTATTACCAAAACTGTTGTCCCATTTTTCAATTGTTCTTCAATCAGTTTTGCGACGGAAAGCATTGAGTCTTTATCACAACCTGATGTTGGTTCATCATAGATGAAAATCTTTGCCTGTTTCATCATTCCACAAGCTATTGTCAATCTTTGTTTTTCTCCTCTTGATAAAGCAAACGGATGCTTATCAATGTATTTGTCTAAGCCAAGTACATTCAAAATAGACTTTGCCTTTTGCGTATTTTCTTTTTTATCTTTACTTGAAATGCCAAGCAGCATTTCATCAAGTACACTTTCCGAAAATAACTGATAGTCTGAATCTTGAAAGACAAAATAGAACATATCCATTAAATCTTTACGATTCAACTCTTTATCTTTTTCCGCCCATATTTTCCCCTCTTTTATCTTCTCAAGTCCTGAAATCACCCTTGCAAAAGTAGTTTTCCCGGTACCATTTAAGCCGATAAGACCAATGGCTTTTCCGCACTCCATATTGAAATCAAGATGATTTAAGATGTACTTTTTTTGCTTATTTCCAACCTTAGTTGTACTTGGGTAACAAAATTTCAAGCCTTTCCCACTGATACTTTCATCATTTAATTGATATAAATCTTTCTTCTCCCTTATCCTGTATTCTTCTAATTCAAGAGTTCTTAGTCCATTTTCATCCCAAAACGCCCCTTCAAGATGGATAACTTCTTCCCGACTCAAGTCCTGTGCAATTTCTCCCTCTTTCATCAAAAGAAAACGGTCAAATAAAGACTTTACATAGTACAAACGATACTCAATTAGAACAACCGTTGTTCCTTTTTTCTTTAATTTCTCCAAAATGAAAAACAGGTCAAATGTTGCTTTCATATCCAAATTTGCTGAAGGTTCATCTAAAATTAAAACTTTCGGATTCATCGCATAGATGCTTGCAATAGCTATCTTTTGTTTCTGCCCGCTTGATAATTCAAAAACAGATTTTCCTTTCAGTTCCGGAATATCCAGCTCTGCATATACTTCTTCTACTCTCTGTTTGATTTCCTCTCTTGATTTGCAGATAGTTTGAAGACCAAAAGCTATTTCTTCATCTGTAGTTGTCGTAAAAAACTGACTTCTTGGATCTTGAAATACAGTCCCTACAATATGCCCTATTTCATGAAGTAATAATTTGCTTATATCTTTTCCGGACACAAAGGCTTCTCCTTGCATTTTGCCTTTGTAATAATGCGGAATAAGACCATTTATTACACTTCCAAGAGTGCTTTTACCACTTCCACTTTTCCCTGAAATTAAAACAAATTCCCCTTTTTTAATTTCAAGATTGATATTTTTTAAAGCAGTTCGTCCATCTTCCCATTCATAAGAAACATCTTTTAACAAAATCATGGTTACACCTCATACTGCGCTTTCCATAATTTTGTGTAGTAACCATTTTTATCAAGAAGTTCTCCATGCTTTCCTTTTTCAAGTAAATTTCCTTTTTGAAACACAAGAATTTGCTCAGCTTTTTGAATGGTTTTTAAATGATGAGCCACCACAAGTACAGTTCTATTCTTTGCAAGTTCCGTAATGGCATCTTGTATCAAAGATTCATTTACAGGATCAACATTACTTGTCATTTCATCAAGAATTAAAATCGGTGCATCTTTCAGAAACGCTCTTGCAATGGATATTCTCTGTCTTTGTCCACCTGAAAGAAGCCCACCATTTTCTCCAATATCCGTTTCATAAGCTTTTGGTAAACTCATAATGAAATCATGTATCCTTGCCTTTTTTGCAGCTTTAATGATTTCTTCTTTTGTTGCCTCTTTTTTTCCTACTCTGATATTTTCCTCAATTGTATTATCAAACAGTTGAACATTCTGCATAACAATGCTGATACGATTCAAAAGCTCATCATAAGGAATATCCCTTATATCAGTTCCTCCGAGTGTGATTTTTCCTTTATGCACATCATAAAATCTTAATAACAGGTTAGTTATCGTCGTCTTGCCACTTCCCGACTCACCAACCAGTGCAGTCATTGTTTTTTCAGCAATATCAAAGCTCAAATTTTCCATTTTAAATTCATCTTTTTCATAGGAGAAATCTATGTTTTCAAAAGCTATATCATTATCTTTTGGAATAATTCCATCCACTATATCCGGTATTACATCTGCATATAAAATTCTTGAAAGTCTTTCGTAACTATCTACCGCCGAAATATAGTACATATAGTGTTGTTCCATAGAAGCGAACGGCTTATAAAACTCTTTTGAAATTACTGCAAAGATAATAAAATGAAGGACATCAAGATTTCCCTTTACAACAAATATTGTTCCTGCAATTAAAAGAACCAAATATCCCATATCCAGCAAAAAACCAAAGATAGATAATTGTTTTGCTTTGAATCTTGAAGCTGCTTTGCTTGTTTCTCCAAACTTTTTTGTCTTATTCATAAGCTCATTATCCAAGCTCTTATTGTTTGAAAAACTCTTTAGTACAGGTATTCCTCTAACATATTCAACAAATAAACTAACCATATCAAGAAGTGCTGAGTTGTTTTGATTTTCAATTCTTTCTGATTGCTTAATTGTCAGATATAAAAAGATAAGTGCAATCGGAACGGATACTGCCATTATCAGTGCCAACTTCATATCAATATTTGCAAGACCAATAAATACGACTGCAGCTATCAAAAAATCACCAAACATTCTTGACCACATGTGTCCTACAACAAGGGACATATTATCAACATCTTTGTGTAAAATCGTATTGATCTCACCCAGTCTTTCGTTGGTATAAAATCCCAAACTGAATTTTTTCAATTTAATAATCATGCGTTCTCTGATTTGCTGAACAATATCAAAACCTGCACTGTGCTTTTTCATATCCGCAACCATATTGCAAATACCTTTGAAGACTACAAGTAATCCAATCGCAATAAAATATTTATATAGGCTTGCTAAGCTCGTTCCATCAAAGATTCGGAACAGTATAGAAAATACGATAACAATCATGGCTATGGAGCTTAGTCCATAAAGGGCAAAGAATACACTTGATATAATCAAATCTCTCTTGCCGGTTTTTGTAAGTAGTTTTAACATTTCTCTAAACATTTTCTGTTACCACCTCCGTACACTCGCAATCCACTCCGTTCCCTGCTCGTGAAAGACTTTCGTCTTTCAAATTCCATCTGTCTACCTTGTTCTGTGCTTCAACCATATCCTTATAAAAATCACATCTTTTCATCAGCTCTTCATGGCTTCCTGCATCAAGAACAACACCCTTATCCATAACTATAATTTGGTCTGAATCTCTAATCGTGTTTAGATGATGAGCAATTGTAATGATGGTTTTATCCTTACTTAAATCGTCAATTGCTTCGCCGATTAGTCTTTCATTTTCACTATCAACAGCTGCCATTGCTTCATCTAATATCAAAATCGGTGCATTTTTCAGTATCATTCTTGCTATGGAGATTCTTTGTTTTTCTCCACCAGATAACTTAACTCCCATTTCACCTACTCGTGTTTCATATCCATTTGGCAATGCTGAAATAAATTCATGGCATCTTGCTTTTTTAGCCGCTTCTATGACTTCTTCTTTTGTTGCATTTAGTTTTCCGATTGCTATATTTTCAAAAATGCTTAAATCAAAAAGGATAACTTCTTGTTGCACACTGCCAATCAGCATTGAGATGTTTTCTTGACTATATTCTTTTATATCTTTCCCATTTATCAGTATTTGTCCTTCATCTGCATCCCAAAATCCCATAAGCAAATTAGATACCGTACTCTTTCCACAACCGCTTGCCCCTACAAAGGCATTCAAGCTATTTTTCTTAAAAGTCAAATTGATATTTTTAAGCTCAAAGCCATCTTTTCCGTATGCAAAATTCACATCTTTAAATTCTATGTTTCCAAATTCTAAACCTTGTTCTGTCTTTTTATTTGGAAGTGGAACGGTTAAAACTTTTCCAATCGCCTTTAATGCCTCCCTAAACACAATAGAGAAATGTTGCAATGTAGCTGTCTTACTTATAGATGCAGTAAACGCAGAGGATAAAATAATTGCAAGGATAAAATTAGGCGTTGTAATATTCCCCTGATAAAGAAAGATACTTCCCAAAATCATGACAATTACCACTCCAATTTCCATAAATATGTCAATGAGTCCCATTGGAATTGTAATTGCTCCCATGCTCTTTTTAACCCAGTAAATATATTCTCTTGCCGTTTTTAATGTTCTTTCACTAATCTCCTCTTCTTTAGCAAAAGCCTTAATAACAGAAATATTTTTTACATATTCCATTAGCTCTTCTCTCATCTTGTTTTCATGGTTAAAGTAAATAGCAAAGTTTTTATCCATTGTTTTCTGTGAAAGAACTTTTACCAAATACATGAGTGGAACTCCGGCAATCATACCAAGTGCAAGACGCCAATCCACAAAAATCATAGCTACAAAAATAATGGTAGGCAGAAGTGTAACTGACATTATTTCCGGAAGACCATGGGCAAGGTATACTTCCACTTGCTCTACATCATGTTGAACGATATTGGTAAGCTCTCCTGTATTATGTTCTTTGAAAAATCCTAAACTTAGTTTTTTTAAATGACCAATAATATCTAACCTAAGTTCTGTCAATTTTTCGTATGCTTTCTCATGGGCAACCTTTGTTGCAAAATAATAAAACACACCTTTTAATACAAACGATATAAAGATTCCCAAGAATATATACTTTAACTTCCCTTCGTTAATATTGTTTGTGATTAAAGAACTAATCAAATATACAAGTAAGATTTGTGGTATCAAATCACATACTATTTTTAAAGCAAGAAGTGAATTGGATAAGCCATTTTTCCCAATCACTTTTTTCCTTAATTCTTTTTCCGGCATGAACAACGCTCCTTTCAAAATTGAATAATATTGAATTTTAATTCAGTATTAAGGTTTAAAGTAAGACTTTGCTGATTACGCAAAGTCTATTTTTGTGCTGATTACAGGGATTCCACTCCCTTGTAATAACACCTTGCAATAAGTTTTAGCATATCTTTTGCCCACTTTTCACTTTGATAGTGCCTTGCTATTTCAAGAAGCCCCTCTGTAAAGTTACTGGCTAAAATATGGGCAAGCATCGGATCATATTCCTCTTTTGATTGTCTTTTTAAGCTTACTTCAATATGAACCTGCATTTGCGATATGAGTTTTTGTTTTGCTTCTGTATGCTTTGTCCCTGAACTTTTATCCATTAAAATAATTAACTTCTTACGCTCTTTTAAAAGTTCATGAATATAATTTTCTCCAACTTCATCAAACCTTTCAGAAGCAGAACCTTTTTCCAAAGATTCTTCCTCATTAAAAGCTGACTCGAAGTTTATATAAACAGAACTTACTACTGCATCAAACAAAACTTCCTTATTTTTGAAATAGGTATAAATGAGCGCCACAGGAATATCTGCTTCCTTTGCAATTTCTGTTAATTTGGCACCTCTATAATCCTTTTTATAAAATACTTTTTCTGCTGCTTCCAGTATTCTATTTCTAACTTCTTCTTTTAATACTTGTGCCATAGCACACCTCTTTCTATGTTAATATTGAATTTATATTTAATAATAAATTTAAATTCAATATTTGTCAAGAATAGAGTAAAGATTTTGTCAGTTGATAAAGAAATAAAAAGAGAGTAATCAATAATCCTTTGACACAATGGTTTCGACTAAAAAACTATGCAAAGGAGACTACTCTCATAGCGGATGAACCGACAGAAAACATTTCTTTTTTAATTTCCGCATCAGACTGTATCTTATGAATTTTAACGACCTTACTCTTTTTCAAGAAATAATGTAGTGTTACAGCAGCTTGAACAAATTGGGCCGTGATCGTTGCAAGGGCAGCACCTTCAATAGCGTATTCACCCATAACTGTTTGTCCTATAATTTTTCCGGCAAATATTCTGTCCATCAAGGGATATAGACCGATGACTATCATTCCTATAACTGCTGGAACTGATAGCTAAAAGAGTAAGTCTATCGGTCTTTTGGTTAGTAGTTGTTCTTTTATATCCTGTTTCAAGTACTTACTTCCATTTATAATAAATATATTCTTACAGTATTTTTACGCCATTATTTTTATTTTGCAACTCTACCATATTTTTATAAATCCCATTTAAAGCAATTAGCTCATTATGGGTTCCTTGTTCTGCAATATTCCCTTCCTTAATTACAATAATATTGTCGGCATCCCTAATCGTATTTAATCTGTGAGCAATAACTAATAAGGTTTTATTCTTTACCAATTCACTGATTGCTTCCTGTATATAGCTTTCATTGTCCACATCAACACTTGCTGTTGCCTCGTCAAGAATTACAATAGGAGCATCTTTTAATATGCAGCGAGCAATAGAAATTCTTTGTTTTTCGCCACCGGATAGAGTTGCTCCTCCCTCTCCAATCATTGTGTCAAATCCATCAGGAAGTGCCATAATAAAATTATAGCATCTTGCTTTCTTGGCTGCTTCTATAACTTCTTCTTTCGTTGCATTTTCTTTCCCCATGGCAATATTGTTAAAAATCGTATCTTGAAATAAATAAACTCTCTGGAAAACCATACTGATTTCCGACATCAATTCAGATAGGGAAACATCCTTTATATTCACTCCTCTAATCAAAATTTCACCGGAATCCACATCCCAAAATCTTGCCAAAAGATTTGCTACTGTGGATTTACCTCCCCCGGACTGTCCCACGAAAGCCGTCATTGTATTCTTGTTCATCTCAAAACTCATATCATGTAAAACCTCTTTTTCGCCATAAGAAAATTTAACATGATTAAAAGAAATTTCAGGTTCTGAGGTATCCGATTTTGAAATATGTTTTTTGCCTACATCTTGTAATTCAGTTTCATTTAACACTTCTTCCATGCGATCCAAAGCGGCGTTCATTACAGTAAGCCTTGTCGCTTCTCCGTAAAGTGTTTTTAAAGGGCTGAATAAGTCAAATACAAACAAAATAAGCCCCAACATATACGGAAGTCCCAAAACTCCTTGATAATTAAGATATAGAGCTACTGCTAAAATAAATGTAATCCCAATTCCATAAATAATATTTAAACCGGTTGTCCATGGCGTTATTTTATTTTCAAATTTTATAGATGTGTCCTTTGAGGATACAAAATTATCTGTAAGGGATTTCGAATTTTCACCTAAAAGGTTGTAACTTTTAATAACACTGATCCCCTCAGCAAATGATAAAACTGCATCCGTTAGTTTTTCACTTTGTTCTTGTCTAATAGCCGACTCCGATAAAGACATCTTATTCATACTATTTGCAAGCAGTGTTGCAACCAATGTTACACACACCGCAATCAATCCAATTCTATAATCTAAAACAAACATGAATACTGTTAGCACAAGCGTTGATAATACATAGCTCATCATATTGGCAATCGTACTCATGGAAACTTCTTCAATAAAAGCCATATCCGAACTTAAAACGGAATTTATTTTCCCCAAATTTCCTGCTGTAAAATATCCCATAGGGAGCTTTCTAAGATGATTTCCAAGCTCCATTCTTTTATCAGCAAAAATCATAAAGCCGGCTGCACTTTGTAATTTATCACTTAAGAAGTGAACCACTGCTTGTAATAAAACCACTAAAAAAAGCCCCACCCCTACATATAGAAAAGTTTTGGAGGTATTCGTTTTTTCATAAAATCCAATCAAAACGGTAAATGCAATAAATATCGGCATTTTACTTAATATAGATTCCATAAAGGCAAATATAAATGCAGACCTTATTCTGTTTTTGTATTTACCTGATAAATTTAAAATTCTTGAAATTAGTCTAAACATTTTTTTCACCTTCCTTTCTGCTGATTTTCCAATCTTTACTAAATAGCGTCGCATCCCATAATTTGCGATATTCTGCTGAAGATTCTAATAAGTCCTTATGCTTTCCATTTGCAACTAAACGACCATGATCCATAACCAGTATCTGATCTGCATCTACAATAGATGGCAACTTATGTGCAATAACAATTAAGGTTTTCCCTTTTACAAGTTCACGAATAGCCGCTTCCATTTTTTCTTCATTTTCCGGGTCTGCGTAGGCTGTTGCCTCATCAAGTACAACAATCGGAGCATTCTTTAAAATAGCTCTCGCTAACGATATTCTTTGCCTTTCTCCACCGGAAAGCATCTTTCCGGCATCCCCAGCTAAAGAATAAATACCATTCGGAAGTCTATTTAAGAATTCCATGCACTGGGCTTTTTTAGCTGCTTCCATAACCTCATCATCACTGGCAGCTAAATTACCAATGCGAATATTTTCTAAAAGCGAAGTATTAAATAGATACTGGTCTTGTGCTACATAAGAAATTTGCTTATTGAGAGATTCCAATCTTATATCTCGTAAGTCTTGTCCACCAATACTTATGCTTCCATCTAAAACATCATAATAATGAATGAAAAGTTTAGCCAAAGTACTTTTTCCTGAACCGGATTCGCCAACAATCGCTGTCTTTTCACCGGCTCTTGCCGTAAAACTTACATTATGAATAACATTCTTAATATAGGTTTTGGGCTGTCCGTTTTCTCCCATCTTGCTTAACGGATAGCCAAAGGTAACATTGTCATATAAAATAGTATGCCCTGTTCCCTTAAAATCATTTTCTCCCTGTTTTAAAGGAGCCATATTTAAGGCTTGTTCTAAAGCAGAAATCTTATAATTTAACTGTGGCATAGTTGGTAAAAATCCAAGCGCTTTCAGTAGTGGTAATCCTATACTTAAAGAAAGGCATAATATCAGTATTAAGTTAGAAAGACTTGCATAGCCCATGTATACAAAGTAACCACCAAGCGGCAATGTTAAAATAATCGTGCATGGAAGGAAAGCACTGTATAACGCCATCCATGGCCATGCCGTCTTATACCAAGCGAGTGCATAATCTCTGTAATTACTGATATCTTTAGAAAGGCGCTCATAAGACTCTGTTTGCTTATTAAATACTTTTACAACTTCCATACCGTTTACATACTCAATAATGGTATTATTCATTTTTCCACTTGCCATATAATATGGTCCCATTTGTTTCATACCTACAGAGTACATAATCATCATGGCAAGAATGCTAACCGGAATAGAAGCTAATGACATTAACGCTAATCTCCAGTCAATAAAAAACATGGAAACATAAACCATAATAGGTACAATTAGGTTCGCTATTCCTTCAGGAAGGGAATGGGCTAAAAGCACCTCTAAACTGCCAATATCATCCACGAACATTTTTTTGATTGTACCAGTCCCTTTTTCTTCAACAACACCCAATGGCAGATTTTCCATTTTTTTCTGTAAGGATGTTCGAAGTCCAAGCAGCGTGTTGTATGCTGCTTTATGGGATACATTAAGACCGAAACCTCCTAAGACAGCTTGCAACACGAAACAAACTAAAATGCTTGTCAATAAAAGAGCAAGTCTTTCCAATTCTAATTGCTCACCTAAAATAAGCGGATTGATAATCGGATAGGCAAATAGAAAGGGTAGCACACCCATAATTACACTAATAAGCATAATAAAACTTGCTAAGTGAATTGATTTTTTATGCGAACCTGCATATTCAAAAACCTTATTTAACATAGTTTTTCTCCTTCCATAAATTTCCTTTTTTATCCATAAAATCCATGATTAACGCTTCATTTCCCTTTACAGATATTTTTTTATAATCCTTATCACCGAGCATTAAGACGGAATGACAGGTTTTAAATAACAGCTCTAAGTCATGAGTAATTATTATAATTGGAATCTCCTTTGCTTTTTCTGTCATTAAATCGGACATAATTTTCATACTTTTATAATCAAGACCTGATGTTGGTTCATCCAAAATTATCAGCTTACGACCGGATAAAAACGAAGTAATAATCGCCAATCGTTGTTTTTGTCCACCGGATAATTTCTGCGGATGATTGGTTTTTTTATGCCACAGGTCTGTATCTTTTAGATATTCTCGTATTTTTTCTAAATCACTTTCCGAGTTTTTATCTTTACAAAATATCAATTCATTTTCTACGGTGTCTAAAAAAATCTGAGCATCTACATCTTGTAACACGCAATATGAGTTTCTAAGCCTTTCTCTTTGTTTTTGTCCATAGCTGACATCTAAATATTTTTCAGATAATCCACACAATGCTTTTGCTAAGGTACTTTTCCCAATGCCATTAGGCCCAATCACTCCCATTATTTCGCTCTCTCCAAGCTCAAAGGTTAAGTTTTCTATCAAGGTTCTTTTCCCTTGATGGATACAGGCGTTATTTAATTTTATGTAGCTTTTAGCCACAATCGGTTCTTTTTCTGATATCAATTCTCTTTCATTAAGCGTTCTTAACTCAAGCTCCTTACACTTATCATTCCTAAGACTCCCATTCGGAAAAATATCACATATTGTACCGTCTTTTATATAAATCAATCTGCTAAAAATCTCTTTTAAATAATAGAGCCTATGTTCCGCTATAATTATTGTCTTTCCCATCGCCTTCAATCTGAGAAGTATTTCACTGAAATGTTTTATACTATCGTAATCAAGACTGCTTGATGGCTCATCAAAAAAAATAATATCCGTATCATAGATAAGAGTTCCGGCTATAGCTACCTTTTGCCTTTCGCCTCCTGATAATTCAAAAATAGATTTTTTGCTAATATGGCTTATTCCTAACAAGTCCATTGCTTTTTCAACTTTTTCTTTTAATGTATCCCTGTCCAATCCCAAATTTTCACCCACTAAAGCAATTTCATCTTCAACTACATCACAAAAAAATTGATCTTTCGGATTTTGAAATACATTGCCAATATATTTAGCTAACTCTCCCTTTTTATATGTCGTTATATCCTTCCCTAAAATCTTAATTTCCCCGTCCAAATCACCGTCATAAAAGGATGGAATAAGTCCGTTTAGCAGTCTTAAAAGTGTCGTTTTTCCACATCCGGAAAGACCTGTTAAGACTACAATTTCGCCTTTTTTTACAGACATTTTTAAATCTTTTAATATCAAATCCTCTCCATAATGAAAGGATCTGATTTCTGCCTCTAAAATATTTTCCATAAACTCGCCCCCAACAAAATCATCCCTCCGACCATCATTGCGATATCAACAAATGTAATTTTCACCTCATGAAAACTTGTTTTTTTCCCATCGTATTCCATTCCTTTTGATATGATGGAACAAGTTAAGGTGTCACTTATGTCTATGCACTTATACATAAGAGGAACAAAATACAACTCAAAGGTTTTAATTGGTTTGAAAATGCTTGCTTTAAATCCTCTAATTTTCATGCCATTATTTATTTCCTTCATTCGAATAGAGATTTCCGGAATAAAACGAAAAAACACTGTAATTCCTATACCTATTCCACCATCCATTCCAATTTTTCTAAATGCAGCAATTAGATGTGAAGAGCTATAGGAAGACAGAACTCTTCCCAAGATGAAAAGTGGAGCAAACTTCAACACTATAAGTAGCATTGTATATATAGAACCAATCAAAACATTTCCTAAATGAGGTTCCAGCAAATAAATAAGTCCCCATACTATAAGCAAGGAACATATCGTTCTAAATGCTTTTTTAATTGAAAATAAGAATAACAGCCCTAAAACAAAAATAAGGGAAATTAAGTATTGGGTTTGTTCTCCTATTGTTAAAACAACAGAAAATAGCAAAATCAACCCAACTATAGTAAGCGGGTTGATTTTGTCTGATAGTTGGTATTTGTTTATATTATTTTTTTCATCTCTACAAAACACTTTTCTTCTTCCTATCGCTAAAAAATTTATTGTAAATATATGTTCCAAAATAGGCGCCTATAACGGAAGCCACAATTGCAATCAATAAACAAATCAAGATATTTTTAGGTGTGTAAAAATTGGAAAGGAATGTTGCGTAATCGGTTGTAAACATCTTTGGAAATTGCTTTGTAAGTCCTTCTACACCAAATACAAACGTAAAATACATAGCATGTAAGGAATAGATAAACATACCTGCTCCAAACGCAGCCCCAATCTTCCTATTCTTATTCTCATAATTTTCCTTTTTACCAATTACAAGTTCTGCTAAAAGTCCTGCAATCGTACAAACAGCAATTACCGGCCACATTCCCATGAGAACATAGAAAACACCCATCAATAGGAAGTATAAAAATGCGGTACCTCTTTGCCCGACCTGCTTACACATAATAACAAAGACCGGTGCTACAATAATTGTTGGCAGGGCTGATGATAAATATAAACTTGGAAGCATCCCAAACGATCCCGTCAAAAAACCTAATCCCATTGTTAATACAAACCCAATAACAGAAAATACTGCTATTTTTACAATACCTTTTAAATTCATAATTTTGTCCTCCTTGTTTTTTCAATTCGATATATTTCTATTTTCATACAGAAACAATATCCGGTTTTATTTTTATTCTTCTACATTCCGAAATATAACTAAGTTATGTTTCGGGCAAAAAAATTGTTTATATTCCTCGTATCTTTTTCCATCCCTCATTAAAGAACTCCGAAATCAAAGTTGCATTCAATTTCACTTCTTCTTTACTTTTAGAATGAACTGCTACTTCCGATAACGCATAAAAGTACGCATGGTTGATTAGATGAATTCCTCTATTAGTTATCACATTATTTACATGATCCACTCCGTATATCATACTTAAAATTTCAAAGTGATTTTTATCTTCTTTCTCAATAATTCCGTCTAAAAAGTTGTTAAATTTTGTTCCATAAGAACCAAAGACCAGTAATTCAAATGCATCTTTATGTTCAAAGAAATATAGAACCATTTTAATAGCACCTTGTGCTTTTGATTCTAAAATCTTGGAAATCGTTTCTTTCTTTATATGACTTTCTCTTTTATAAACATCAAAACTCTTATCTTCATACATAGCATAAGAGCTTTGTATCTGATTCACGATTGGCTCTACTAATTCGGTGAAAAGAGCTTCCTTATCTTCAAAATGACCATAAAAAGCACCTGTAGTTACACCCGCCGCTTTGCAGATTGCTCTTAAATTAGCTTTTTCAAATCCCTGTGTTTTAAAAATATTCTTTCCACAATCCAATATTTTTTTATGAGTTGCTTCGTAATCGCCATTAGCCACGTTTTACTCCTCCTTTCTCCAAATATAACTTAGTTATATTGTACTGCCTGCCATCTCAAATTTCAAGAACAAAAGTTGTACTATTTTACTTTTATATGTCAAAAAGTATCGAGAATACTACAAGGAACATAAAGCAAATCCATCTGAGTATCCATATCCATCGTACTACGCATATCAACACCGATAAGAGAGGAGATAAGAAGTCCTCCTTTTAATATAAAATTCTCACTATATTTTGATTTGGAGAGTTTTTCAAGTATTCCTTCAAACAAGCACATCTGAAGTAGAGAGTTCGGATTAACTCCCGTTTTCTTAGATATGTTCCTAATCGCTCCTTTTATCTGTTCCGATGTTTTCATAATAACACCTCCGTATATCGTTTTAAAGCTTGCTCCATATTCATCTTAATAGCATATTTCGACAGTTTTAATAAATTTTTCTCCTTACCTGCAAAGTAAGATTTTATTGCTTCGCTAAATACTTGTGCATCTATTCTGTCCTTATCTTTGATAATATCAAGTATGGTTCTTTCTTTGTCATACACTGATATTTCTCTGCCAAAAGGACTGGTTATAGTTATTTTCCCAATATCGTAATAATCTTTTTTTACATACTTAAAAATAATATTATCTCTTGCCGACTTAACTCTGCTGACATTATCTCCTACCTTTACAGTCATCACATAAATAAGGGGCATTCGTGTTGATAATCCTTGTAAATATGCCGCTGTTTCGTGAGAAAAAATACCTTTGGGTATTCTGTATGAGAAATAAAGATACTCATCAATATTCTCATCCGGAAGTGCATAGAGTCCGTTGGCTATTTTTTCAAGTTCTTCTTTTATGGTTAATTCTTTTAGGATATCCTTATGAATACCAAGATTTAAGGCTTCTCTGGTAGTTATAATCCCATTATTTTCTTTTATTTTTTTTAGCAGCAGTTCCCGTTTACTCATTCCTATCACCGCCTTTTCGTTCTTAAATTATAGTATTTATAAGAACAAAAGTCAATATTTTAAAAAAAAGAGCCGGTGCAATCCGAAGACCGCACCGACCATAAATTTATCTCTCCGTTTCTTTTGGCTTTTCTTTACTTTCTTTAGATTTTTCCTTATCTTCCGCCTGATATTTCTTGATAGCTCCAAGGACGGATTCTTTCTTTTCCTCCTGTCCTTTCATCTGTTCTTTCGCCTTTAAGAGCTTTGAGGATAATATCCTTAGTCAAACTTCATCAAAAAAACTAAGTTGCTTTGAAATATCCTTACCTTCAAATAAATTGAGATAGTTAAATATCGCATCATTATCATGAACGATACCGTTCCGCTCACAGAATTCGTGAAATCCACCCATTAGTTTTTTATTGTTTACGCTGTTTGCAACATAATTGTTTCCGTATTCTCTCATGTATCGTTCTTTCAGCTTTGGAAACTTTTTATCTAGCTGCGAATAAAAATACTCTCTATTTCCCTCTCTGAGTGTAACTCCCATACCAAAGCATATTATTCCAAACACTTTTGCTTCCTTGCAATAATTTAAAATACCAATAATGTTTCCCTCCGTATCGTTGATAAATGGCAGTATCGGAGTTAACCAAACTACTGTTGGTATTCCCTCATCACGCAATATTTTTAATGCTTCAACCCTTTCTTTTGTTGTTGAAACATTTGGCTCTATCTTTTTACAAAGTTCTTCATCATAAGTTGTTAGTGTCATTTGAATTACACACTTTGTTTTTGAATTTATTTCCTTAAACAAATCTAAATCCCTCAAAACATTAGCGGACTTTGTTATAAGCGTTATGCCGAAACCATATTTATTTACTATCTCAAGTGCCTGTCTTGTATAATTTAGTTTAAGTTCCTCTTTAATGTATGGATCAGTCATAGACCCCAAACCAATCATGCATTTTTTTCGCTTTCGTTTTAGGCTCTCTTCCAAAAGACTGATTCCATTTTCTTTTACTTCTACATCTTCAAATTTATGATTCATCTGATAGCATTTACTTCTTGAGTCGCAATAAATACATCCATGAGTGCAACCTCTAAACAAATTCATTCCATTCTTTGAAGAAAGTATTCCTTTTACTTTTGTAAAATGCACTTTACTATCCTATTCCGGCTATTTTGACTTACAGTTTTTCTGATGAGCCTTTAGCTTTTTCATTGCCCAATCATAATGACTTGCAGTCGTACTCACAAAATAGGAACCCAGCGTACTCCCTCCAACCCATTTATATACACCTTTTGAAAAAAGTTCTTCGTTTGTAAAGGTTTCAGCCAACTGTAAAACATCGCTATGGGATTTATGAAACATTTTAGTTGCATTTTCAAGAGAAGTATTTTGATGTTTTTTCCAAAACTCCACATTCATATCACCATAAGTTTTCCAGTTATATGGTTCAGGCAAAAATGGTTTTTCTTCGCCCTTTTGATTGGAATGTACCCAATTCAAAATAAGCTGATGCCATTCATAGAGATGGATTAAAACATCTCTTAAGTTTTTATCTCTTTTCCAATGGGCTTCTTTTTTCTTTTCCTCTTTTGAAAAATCAAATGGTGTATTTAACTCTTCCTCAGTCATCTTTGAAATAAGTAAATCTAACTTTTCATAGTTTTCTTTAGCAGCAATCATTAAATCATTTTTTGTCGTCGGTCTCGACATAACAAATTCCTCCTATTTCACTGAATATCTTAATATGGTTTTTTGCTTTTCTTCTGATGTCCTGTTTTTATTACTTAGGTATATTTCTTTATGAAAATCATCTATTCTTGTAAGATCAAGTTTTCTTGCAAATTCATCCATCTGTTCAAATGATTTTGGCTCCTCATCATAACTTCCAACATGTAAAATCTGAATAGATTTACCCTCTTCTATTTCTCTAAAACTCATCTCATCATACAATGCGTTAGGCTTTTTCTTTTTTATATTCTCAAGTGCCTTTGTGAATATCTCTTGTGTAATAAAATCAGGTTGTTTAATCATCAATGTGTATTCCAGTTTATTTTTATCAAGCTCTTCTCCATTTACTTTTTTCCAAAATCCCTCTAACGGATATACCGTAAAATCTGCAATCTCGTTATCAGTTTTATTTTTCGTTGCATTTTTAAACATCATTTTAATGGCATAAGCAAGAGAATATAATGCGGATATTCTATCTGAAAAATCTACTTCATTCGGATTTCCTTTACCTTTTACCAAAATAAATTTTTGCTTTGGCACTTCTACAATGATAGGTGTCTGCTTCACACCATAAAGATTCTTTTCTTGTTTTCTCCATTCATATTTCATTATCCAGTCCTCCCTTTACATTTGGTTAATTTTATTATACAGGAGGATACTTGACACCATTTGTCATATTATATATTTCCCCGCCATTTTATTTATCATTTCTTTAATCTGCATTCGTATCTCTTTTGGCTCTAATACTTCTGCCCCATCTCCGAAAGAAAAAATATAATTGAATAAATTATAGTCATTCGGTATTTCTATTTCAGCATATAAATTTCCCTCATCGTCTTCTATGATTTCTCCGTTTATCTCATCATATACTCGAAAAGCAACTTTACGATCAAACTTAACTTTTATATGCACTGTGTTCTCGTGTGGCATTTCTTTCTTGAGTATTGCATCTTCAAAGTTGTCATCAAACTTTTCAGTATGGATTTCTAAATTCTTTATCCGGGACAATTTGAAATATCTAAAATCATTTCTAAGTAAGCAGAAAGCATATAGATACCAGTCCTGACTCTTGAAAAGTAGTTTAACGGGTTTAACTCTTCTACTTGTTTCTTTTTCATTGCTGCTAAAATATGTGAACGAAATAATGTTTTTACTTAAAATTGCCGACTTAATATCATTAAATGTTTGTTCATACAGCTTACTGTTTTGCCAATTATTAAAATCAACCTCTATCCAACTGGTGTTTTTCATTTTAAAGAGTGCGGAAAGTTTTGTTAGAAGCTCATTCTCATGTTGTATCGCGGTATTATCCAATCCTTGAAGAGCTGACATAATTTGCTGTTTCTCATTTTCAGACAGTAGTGATTTACTAAGCTCAAAATCTTCAGCAATTTCTATTCCGCCGCCCTTTCCTTGCAACGCATAGATGGGAATACCGGCACTGCTGATAGAGTCAATATCTCGATATATTGTCCTGACTGACACCTCAAATTTATCTGCAAGTTCACTTGCCGTAACTTTTCCCTTTTCTAAAATATAATATAGTATCCTAAATAACCTATTATCTTTCATCGTCTTAACATCTCCTATATTTATTATATCATATTAACTTGACATATGTTGTCATATTAAAAGCTTTTTTTCAATTCTGATGATATTACTTACCTCATTTGGTATAACATAAGATATACATTTAAAACTTGCTTAATGCTTGCTACCATAATCATTCTTTTGTAGCAAGCACAGTAAGTGTACGGACACTTAGGAAAAACGCCTGAAATGGCACACCAGATTGGTCTTGAGTTATGTAAAAAAATCCTAAAAGATGAATATGAGTTTGTCTTATCAACGCATATAGATAAAGAGCATATCCATAATCATATCATCTTCAACTCTGAATACGATGGCGGAATCCGTTATTTTCATCAGAGAACATGGGCTTAAATCCGTTCAGCAGCTTGACGAATTTATTCAAAAAAGTGCTGATGAAAGGCAAAATTTACAGGATAAAATCAAGGTTATTGATAAGGAAATATCTTCAATTCTATCCCTTATTGTTTTGTAATCCATGTTTTTATATCTCCTTTTTTCAAACAAAAAAGGCGGTTAGATTTTACTCTAATCACCTTCGCTATATACCAAATATTATTACTCTATTTCAATTTTTTAATTGATTCACTTTCAGATAGTATCTTCATTTGTTCAATAGCTATTGCATTTAATTTTTCCAATCTTTCAGATTGGCTCATGCCTTCATTTATAAATACCGCATTAAGATTCTCAAGATTAGAAAGGCAGACAAGCTGTGATATATCCGCATAATCTCTAATATTGCCTTTTAAATCCGGATTTTCATCACGCCACTCCTTAGCTGTTATTCCAAATAGAGAAACATTAAGAATATCCGCTTCACTTGCATAAATAAAATTGATTTTTTCTTTTGAAAGTTTATCCGGTACAAGTTTGTTTTTAATGGCATCTGTGTGAATTCTATAATTGATTTTTGCCAAATTTCTCTTAATATCCCATCCTAACTTCTTTTGTTCTTCTTCCTTTAGGCGTTCAAATTCCTTGATTAAATATAATTTAAAGTATGGCGATACCCAAGAAGCAAACTCAAACGCTATATCTTTATGAGCATAAGTTCCACCATATCTTCCTGCTCTCGCAACGATACCGATAGAATTAGTTTTTTCCACCCATTGCTTGACCGATAATATAAAATGGTTAAATCCTGCTTCATTTTTAATTCCCTCGAATTCGGGGGAATTAAAATTCGTGTTATACATTTCTTCCCAAATACCTAAAAACTCATATCAGATAATTCCATTTCCCACTTTGCTGTCGTTATGCAAGCCTTGATATTAGGTTTCTGTTCGTCAGGCTACGATTTTGCTATTGCTTCTTCTCGTCCACACCTCACGATGTGAATCTTGCAAGTCACTATGGAGTTCGTCGGCAACTACGCCCTTTGCGGACTTTCACCACAGACTGACGGCATGCCTGTCATACATAAAATAGGCAATAGGATTTATTTCTATTACCTAAATACTAAATAACTTATTTAATTTAGAAAAAATTTAATTATTTTCTAATACAATACCCCTATATTCACCGTCTCCCTTATTCAATAGATTTTAACGCTTCAACCATGTCAATTTTTCTTATTCTCATAGAAACAACCAAATTGACTAAAACAGAAAATCCTATAACACAGAATATAACTATCAAAAAATGGTCTTTAGCAATAATAGGAGTCCATTCCATACTATCCATGGAAACAACTCTTATATATAACTTCAAAAACTGCTTGCTCAAAGGAATTCCTATAACAAATCCAGTCAAAAGATTTAGAACACTCTCCTTAAATACCATTCCCATAATTTCACTATGTTTAAATCCTATGACCTTCATTGTGGCATATTCACGATAACGTTCAAGATATGACAAGATACCAAGATCATATAGAATAACGACACTTAATACAAATGCTGCCACAATCAATATATACATAATTGAATGAACGCTATCCATCATCTCCTTCATGTTGTCCTGTTGCTTTTTTATAGATATTATATTGCTTATTGATTCTTCTTTTTTTGCTTGTTCATAAGCTTCACTATCTCCTATATAAATTGTGTTAGGTTCAAAGTTTTTTACCTTATCTTTGTATATAAAAATACCTTGAGGGATCTTTGCATCCACGATTGCCGTAACAGTAACCCTATGCTCGTTTAATGAACTCTTAGTCTTATATGCAATCTTATCTCCAACTTTAACATCAAGTTGTTCTGCCAACTGAGAAGCAATTGCTACCTCATCTTTTTCTATCCTGATTTTCTTTTTTGATTTTGCGTCAAAAATTCTAATTTTGTCACCCGAATCAAGCACTAAAAGAGAACCCGATTTTTCAATTCCGTGGAAAGAAAAATCAGCCGTTTCACTCTGTGCAAACTGAACATCAAAAGAATTAAATTTGTGACTTAAATTATTATAAGATTCTCCGTATACCTGTCCAATATACTTATAACAGAATTCATTATTATAAACATCTTGATATGAACTATAAAGAGAATCCCACACACCAAGACCGGCAACCATCAATACAATGCTCCCCACGATTGCAGTTATACTCATGAATGTTCTGATTGGATGAATGCGAATGCTCCTGAGCGTCCAAAGCCAATCATATGACAATCTTGATTTTTTGTATATTCCGGGACCACCTGACTTCTTATCGAGCATACCTTTAATTGTAAAAGAAGGATTGTTTTTAACCACCTTCCTTGTAGTAATAATCGCAGCCAAGGTACAAACCGTAAGAATCAGTACAATCAAGATCATACTATCTATGCCAAAGGATTTTTTCCATATAGGAAGCGTTAGTGTCGCCTTTTTTATATTCATAACAAGATTTGCCACCACTGTATATCCGAAAATCACCCCAACAAGGCTTCCTATGATAGCCACCAAAAATCCATATGCTCCATAGTGAAAATAAATTTGTCTGTCGTAAAATCCTAAAGATTTAAGTGTGCCAATCTGAACCATCTGATTACTTATAAGACGGCTCATCGTAGTATAAATTGATAAAATTGATAACAAGATAAATACAATTGAAAACAGCATCGCCATTTTGTGAATTTGATTTATTTCCTCATCAACCTGAGTGATAGAAATTTTATTCTCCTTCATGACTACTGATGAAAAAGAATCTCCCATTATCCGTTTAATATCTTTTTCCAGCTTTGACTTGGAAACCGGTTTTTCCAGTAAATCAAGTCTCACTTGATTATAAGATACTATTCCCAAAATTTTATTTATATATTTTTCACTTATATAAGCATAACCGTGTCGTTTATGATCCGGAACTGTTTCTGCATAAGAAGTAATAAAATATATATTTTCTGCATCAAGAACAGTCCCCAAAATCTTTACTTTCTTCTTAATCCCCTTAAACTCAAGTACAATCTTATCACCCTCTTTCAGATTGTGTATCTTGGCGTAATCTTCGTCAATCCATATACCTTCTTCATCATCTTTTAGGGGGTGCCCGCTTCTAAGGAGCGGATTCATGAGTTTTTTAGTGCTGCTTGTAAATGAATTAATATAAAGCTCTGAATCTTCATTATCAATTTTCGTATTAAACTTAACAAACATTGATCCTTCAGCCTGATTTACATAAGGCAATTTTTTTATATTTGAGATATCTTCATCGCTTATATTTACCCCATCGATATAAGCATCTGCTAAGTTAGTTTTTTCTTTGTAATCAGTATATGATTCATCCATCCCAGTCCACACTGAACTCATTCCACAGTAAATCGAAACCGAGATAAGAGCCATAATAAGTACCGACACAAACTGTTTCCACTGTTGCATTATATCTCTAATAAATTTTTTATTTAAATATTTCATTACCAGAAAACCTCCTCCATAGAAATAGGATTTTTCTGATCCATAATTTCACTGACTTCACCATCTCTAAGTCTGATAAGTCTATCTGCCGCAGGTGCCACTGCAGCATTGTGAGTTACCAAAACTACTGTATGGCCATAATCTTTTGCCATGGAAGAAAGCGTAATTAAAACTTTTTTCCCGGTTTCGCTGTCAAGAGCCGCTGTAGGTTCATCACAAAGAAGCAGCTTAGGATTCTTGCAAAGAGCTCTTGCTATGGATACTCTCTGAAGCTCTCCTCCCGATAAGCGAGACGGCAAATTTTCTGCTCTGTCTTTCAATCCTACCATTTCTAATGCTTCATCAGCCGAAATGGAAACATCAGATAATTTGGATACCATATCTACATTTTCATAAGCTGTAAGAGTCGGTATAAGATTATAAAATTGAAAAACAAAACCAATATCTTTGCGACGATAAAGAGTGCGTTCCTTATTGGTAAATTTTGATATATTGTTCTCTCCTACATAAATCTCTCCTCTCGTAACATAATCCATACCTCCAAGAAGATTTAAAAAAGTAGATTTTCCTGAACCGGAAGGTCCTAAAATCACTGTAAAATCACCTTGTCTAATTTCTAAATTCACATTATTCAGAGCCTTTATTACATTACTTCCAACATGATATTCTCTTGTTACATTTTGAAAACGAATAAAACTCATCTTTTTTCTCCTTTCTGCATAACATAATTTTTAAACTATATATTGGGTTTTCCCATTGCTCTTAATCACGTCAGATACCTGTTATTGCAAGTATATGGCTTATTAAAGCGTATTATTAATGTGAGCTATAGCTCATGTTAATAATACTTCTTTTTTTGCTGCTTTGTCAATATAATATGAGTAGTTGCTCGTATTATGTTCTTGATTTTTTTAATGAACATGATACACTTATATTGGAAAACTTTTGTTTAATTAATTTGTCTGTAAAATCTAGATTTGTACAAGATTTTAATTGAGAGACTCATCGTTATTACAAAAAATTCAACACCCACTGTTGCGTATTGGAGATGTTATGAAAAGTAAAGAATCAAAACAAAAGAATACTAGAATACCGAAACAAAAAAGAAGTATCGAAAGAAAAAAACTCATAAAAAATACTGCTCTTCTCCTTTTTTCAGAGAAAGATTATGCAAATGTAAGTACAAATGAAATTGCAAAAACTGCGGGCGTATCCATTGGTTCGCTTTATAGCTACTATCCAAATAAAAAAGCAATTTATGATGAGCTCGTAAAAGATCTTTATTCAAATATCTTAGAAAAAATCATTCCGGAAGATTTATCACAATTTTCATTCTTTGAAATAATTAAAAAATATATTATATTTATCTTAGATAGTCACAGTTATCTAACATTGTTTCAAAAGAAAATTACGGCTCTTTCTTATCAAAGCGATGATTTTCGTGAACTTGAAAAGCCTTATCGCATATTTGCTACAAATAAAATTCTCTCATTGCTTGAATTTTATAGTCCAAATCTCAAGATAAAAGACCTTTCCACAGCATCATTTATAATTCATACAACTGTGGAAAGTATAGTTCATGAACTAGCTTTTTATCCTGATGAAACACAAAACAAAGAAAAAGTAATTAATGAATTTGCGGAAATGTTGTATAACTATCTCTTCAAAGAGCCTCTTTAATTAATGTCATTACACCATTTCAACTCTTTAAAAGGATCTGTAAATAATTTTGTGCATTAACCTAAACCTTAATAAAGGCTCTCTTTTTTCTCTTCCATGTGTTCAGCCTAGCTCATAAATATGTGTCCAGAATTCTGGGTACATATCATTTTTGATTTACTGTTCTGTGTTAGTTTTTATTAAATTGTTAGTTATGCAAACTGTGGTTTGCTGAATGGATTTTTCAACCCCTTCTCGTTTTACCCACATCTTTGCAATACATTCCATTATGACCGTAGCGGTGTCAAAGTTTTTATGAATGATAGAAAGTATCTTGGCATTTTCTTCAGCGTTATTTTCATCAGAGAACATGGGATTAAATCCGTTCAGCAGCTTGACGAATTTATTCAAAAAAGTGCTGATGAAAGGCAATATTTTTTACTTCAGAAGTTAAATCTTTGAACTTCTGTACTACTGATTTTTCTTGCAGCATGCTTAAGAAGTCTTTCACATAGATAATGTTGGGCTTTCCAAGACCAACTCTGACTCTTTCTATCAGTCCTATTCCATTCTTTTTATCTAAAATTCGCAAAGAAAAAAGACGACAGTTGTTACCATCGTCTTTTGCCACCACTAATGAAATTTTTAGATTGATTTTACCCCTTTGTTGACCACATGGAGAAACGCAATAATACTTGCACCAAGCATCGGAATGCCATAAGGACTAAACAAAAATCCTAAAAACAATGCTTCTATGCCCAGTATAGTTTTATTTTGGATAAAGGAAGCTATCGCTCCTACCACGCATATTATCATGAGAAAGTATAGCAATACCGTACCTATGCCAAGCAAAAAAGCCATAAAAGCTATTAGGATACTTAATAGCAGGCTGATTGGAAACAAAAGTATCTTGATGATCCATCTTAACATTACTTAGTCCTCTCTTTCAAAATCAGTCTTTGTGTCTCCACACACCATATCAATACAAACATTCACATCAGCATGATTTTTTAGGATCTTTTTTCTTCCTCCATCGAAATCTTCTACAGACACAAAATGCTTGTAAAACTGCCTAAAATGGAGGATTTTCACGATTCCTCTTTTTGTAGTAACGCTATAGTCTCCACATGGCCGCTTCTCGAGAAATTATCAATACCCACCCACTTCTCCAGCACATATCCACTTTCTCTTAGATACTTCATATCTCTTGCTAGGCTTCCCGGATCACAACTTACATAGACAATTCTCTTGGGGCTAAGTTCCAATACTGCGGAAAGGCAAGCTTCGTCACATCCTTTTCTGGGGGGATCCAAGGAAACCACATCCACCAGATGTCCCACGTCCTTGCCTTCTCTCTTCTGTTCTTCTACCCACTTGGGAAGGACTTCCTCTGCCGCTCCCACATAGAATTCTGTATTATGGAGGCCGTTCTTTTCCGCATTTTTCTTGGCATTCTCTATGGCTTCCGGAACGATTTCCAGCCCGTAAACCTGCTTAGCCTTTTGGGCAAGAAATAAGGAAATGGTGCCGATTCCGCAGTAACAGTCCCAAACGGTTTCTTCTCCTGTAAGGGCTGCATATTCAAGAGCTTTCCCATAGATTTTCTCGGTCTGGGCAGGATTTACCTGATAAAATGAAGGTACGGAAATAGAGAAGCTAAGCTCCCCGATTTTATCCTCTATGCTGTCTTTTCCGTAAAGGCAGCGGGTTTCTCTTCCCAAAATGGCATTGTCTCTACCTTCGTTAATATTCACGCAAAGACCGACAATCCTTCCTTGAACTGTCCCATTTTTCCAACAATGATCATTGACTTTGCTTTGTACATCCATTCCATAAGGAATATCTGTTCCGCAGTGTACATCCACCCCACAGCGCACATCTACTCCGCTTTGTACATCCATTCCACAGGGAATATCCGCTTCTCTTTGTAAATCGCCTTCCTCAGCACTTAGCGATAACCCCTGCAACCGCTCCCATAGCTCTTTTCCATGGGGCAGGCTCTTTCCGTTTAGCACAAGGCAAAGCAAGATTTCTCCGGTAGAAAAGCCCTTTCTTAAGAAAATATGGCGAAGTAGACCCTTCCCTGTTTCCTCCTCATAGCCGGAAATTTGATATTCCCTTGCCCATTCTTTGATGCAGTTTAAAATCAAGGGATTCTCTTCACTGTTAATCAGGCAGTCCTCGGTTTCGATAATGCGGTGGCTATGAAAGCCGTAGAAGCCCATCTTTAAGCCCGAAAGCTCTTTTCTCACTACGGACATGGAATTTATATTTCCTTCTCTTTTCCCGTCCACAATGCAATTTTTTGCCGTTTTCTTTTTCCTATCAAGAGCAGAATTTTCTCCTATCTGCTCTGTTTCAACATGCAATTCTTTCCCGTTCTGCACCGGATACTGGGCTTTATTCCGATAGCGCACAGTCTTTCCCCCGAGGATTCCCTCTCCTCTCTTACGCACTTCCTCTTCCGGAATGCCTGCAATCCGAATGAGGCTTTGGGCGATTCTATCTTCCTTCCATGCAAGCTCTTTTTCATAGGACAAATGTTGCAACTGACAGCCTCCGCATTTTCCCGCGACAGGGCAAAGGGGTGTAATGCGATACGGGGAAGGCTTTAGTAGCTTTTCCACCTTGGCATAGGCATAATTTTTCTTCACCTTTAGGATTCTAGCCTCTACCAGATCTCCCATCACACTGTCCTTCACGAAAAAAACCAAGCCGTCGCTTTTTCCGACGCCCTGGCCTTCTTCCGTTAAGTCCGTAATTTCTAAAATGATAAGCTCATTCTTTTTATAGCTTTTCGTATTTTGCACTCTTTCCTTCGACTGTAAGCTTTCTTCCTGATTGCTTTCCTGATTGCTTTCCCGATTACTCTCTTTTCCTATTTTCTGCATAGACCTCTTCAACCTTACTGCTTTAAAAGCAAATTCTTCACCCTCAGCTATTCAAGCTTTCGTACTTCAACCTTTCTCCATTTATCCGGTTCCGGACTTCTCCTCCTATAACTATGGGCTACCAACGCAAAAACAAACTCACAAGGCTCAAAAAAGGGAGCGCCCCTTGCTTCAAGATGATTGTCTTATCCGAGCTGAGTCCTCCATACACCGCAACTAAAAACATGATGCTTAAAATCACAACGGAAAGCTCCATGTTTCCGCCTCCCGGCCTGTAAGTACTGTAAAGAAGGGCGATTCCCAATAAACCGTTATAGATACCCTGATTTTTAAAGAGTGTATTCAGTTTTTTCCCTTTCAAGTCCTTCACACTCATTTTGAATACGCGGGCGGTGCTCTCACTGTCCGTCATAAAGGTTTCCAGCAGCATGATATACAAAAAGAGTACCGCACTGCCGCTCATAAGCATCTTATTTACGATACTGAATTCCATCTTATTTTTCTCCCTGTTTCGCAGAATGTTTTCTTCTATCAGTCTGGCATAGAACATGTTGCCGTATTGGTAGCGATAGCCGCCATTTTCTTCGACAGCAATCTTATTTCGGTAGGGGACCGTCTTCCCTCCGGACATTTCCTTCGCAAAGCTCTCCGCAAGACTGTCCTGATACAGACCGCCATGCTCCTTCACATAATAGAGAAAGCCGATTCCGTAGTTGTAGGCCTGCCAAACCGACTTTTCATCCAGAGAAAGCTCTCTCGCCTTCGTTTTTAACTCTTTATAATAGCTTAGTCCCTGTTCAATGGACTCTTCCGTATCTAAAGTATTTACGGGCAGTCCCTTAGATTCGCTGGACTGCATAACATCCTTAAGTCTTCCCCCGGACTCTACATTCATAATCGCGTAAAGTACTTCGAGATCGGCACTCAAGTCTTTTTCCTTGGCTACCTGCTCCAGCATCTCCCTATGCATAAGTACGCTTTTCGGAAAATGCCAACGATAGCTACTATTCTTTTGATACAGCAGTAGAAAAAGAGCAAAGCCAAAGAAAACAAGGAAAACAAGAAGCGCAGAATGAAAGAAGCTCCCCTTCTGCGAGTTTTTCCTATGCTGTCCGAGAATTCTTTGCCACCAGTTCCCCTTGCTGCTCTTTCTCTTCCTTTTCATTCTCTCCCTTTTTCAGCTCCGACTTTTTATCCGGGCAGGGTTTTGCGTTGGCAACACGATCTTCCTCTTCTTCAATGAAGGAAAATAAAGCAATCCCGTAACCCTTTAAGGGATAAGCAATGTGGTAATCCCTTCCGTCACACTCTCCCTTTACTACCGGGAAATATTTATCCTCCTTCACCAAGCCTTCCTCTGTAAGAAGGAGCTTCACCTTCTTCGTTTTCGGAAGTCCAACCCAATAATTATCCCTATCTACCCCTGTCATATTCACGACAAAGAGAAGACTTTCCTTCCGCTTAGTTTTTCCGCTTGTGAAAGCTCCCTTCTCTGTCTCTATTCCCTTTCCTACTTTCTTATCTTTACCCATATGGTTTTTGCAATTTCGGATAAAGCTATAAATCGAGCGGGAGCTGTCATCCGCATTTACCCAGGAAAAGCCCTCATACTCGTAGTCCGCCTCGTAGAACGCCGGATACTCCTGATAAAGATGCAGTAAATCGCGCAGGAAATTATGGAGGGAACGATTCTCCTCCTGCTCTAAAAGATACCAGTCTATGGAACGTGCTTCACTCCACTCACTGTACTGCCCGAAGTCCTGTCCCATAAAGAGAAGTTTCTTTCCGGCATGCCCCAGCATAAAGAAGTATCCGGCCTTCAAGTTTTTAAAGCGTTCCTCATCCGTACCCGGCATCTTTTCAATCATGGAGCGCTTCAGATGCACTACCTCATCATGGGAAAGCACCAAGATGAACTTCTCTGAGTAAGCATAGCTCATCCCGAAGGTCATTTTGTTATGGTGATAGCAACGGTAAAGCGGATTCTCCTCCATATAGCTTAGGAAGTCATGCATCCAGCCCATATTCCACTTGAAATGGAAGCCTAGACCTCCGTCCTCCGGAGCCTTTGTGATATCCGGCCAGGCAGTTGATTCCTCCGCAATAATAATCGCTCCGTCTTCTCTTTTTCGAATAAGGGAGTTCAGATGCTTAAAGAACTCAATCGCCTCCAGATTGCCGTTTCCGCCGAAGCGATTCGGTAGCCACTGTCCGTCTTTTCTGCCGTAATCCAAGTAAAGCATAGATGCCACGGCATCGACTCTTAGTCCGTCAATATGATACATATCATACCAGTAGAGTGCATTTCCTATCAGGAAGTTCTCCACCTCGGTCTTTCCGTAATTAAAAATCTTCGTTCCCCAGTCCGGATGCTCTCCGAGACGAGAATCCGGGTGCTCGTAGCATGCTTCGCCGTCGAAATCGGCAAGGCCATGGGCATCTTTTGGAAAATGTGCAGGCACCCAGTCCAAAATCACACCGATTCCGGCATTGTGCAGGATATCCACCATTTCCATAAAGTCCTTCGGACTGCCGTGGCGCGAAGTCGGTGCAAAGTAGCCCGTAACCTGATAGCCCCAGGAGCCGTCAAAGGGGTGCTCCGCAATACCCATGAGCTCCACATGGGTGTAGCCCATATAGTTGCAGTATTCCGCAAGATCTCTCCCCGCCTTCTGATAGCTGATGAAGCCGTTTCTTTCTGGATTTCCCTCGCGCTTCCAAGAGCCGATATGCACTTCATAGATAGCCATGGGACTTTCTTCCCAGTTTGTCTTTTTCCGGCTCTTCATCCATTCCTTATCGGTCCAAGGGAATTTTTCTATATTTGCCGTAACGGAAGCATTTCCGGGACGGAACTCGCTGGAAAAGGCATAGGGGTCTGCCTTATAAATCCACTCGTCCTTTTGTGTCAAAATAGCATACTTATAGAGCTCATTTTCTCCCATCTCAGGAATAAAGCACTCAAAAACACCGGAGTCCGCCACATTAATCATGGCATTTCCTTCCGGATTCCAGCCATTTCTGTCACAGACCAGGGATACCGCCTTCGCATGGGGTGCCCAGACCGCGAAGTGAACTCCCTTCTTTCCTTCATAAGTACAGGGGTGTGCTCCCATTTTCTCATAAATCTGATAATGTCTTCCTACTCCGAAAAGATAGCGATCCAATTCCGAAAAAAATCTGTCCATAATCCTCCCCCTATGCGTTGTAGCTCTTGTTTTACTCTTTTACCTCTTATATTACTTACTCTTCTTTTGCTCTTTTCTCTCTTATAATGCCTGTTATTTCCGCTTTTCCTGTCCTATAATACTAGTTCTGTCTTATTTCATAGTTCTGTCTTATTTCATAGTTCTGTCTTATTTCACCTTAATCATTCTTCCGCTGTGTGCAGCACAGAAAACTTTGATTTGCCCGTACTCATCCATTTCCACTTCTTCCTGCTTTATCAGATCAAAGGCAAGCGTTGCGGGAATCGGCAATTTCAGCCGAATATATTGGTCCATCGAGTCGTTGTTTAAGAGCACCAGCACTCCGCTGTTTCCGTCCGTTCGAATAAAGGCATAAAGGCGATGGTCAAGATAAAGTTCCTTGTAAGCGCCTATTTGCAATTCCGAATTCTTCCCATGAATCTCCGAAAGCTTCGCCAGATAATTCGTAAAAGCATCCGGCTTATGATCCTCCGGGATAAAAGGATTGGAAAGCAGTGCTTCTTCCTTTCTTTCCCGTTTTCCGGGTAATGCATACTCTGCGCCATAGTATAGAGAGGGCCTTCCCGGCAGAGTAAAGAGCGCCATATATATTCCGTACAAGTTCGCTCTATCCGTCAAAACCGAACTGATTCTGTCCGTTCGAGGACTCTCTAAAAAGCTGTTCATTTGCAAAAGAACCTCATGATTCTTTCCCATCGTATATGCCAGATCGTAAAAATTTTTTTCGTTAAAGGCCTTTACCAAAGCCTGGTAAAAATCATAGTGGCAAAGAGACTGGAGCGTTTCCGAATTCACATACCGTAGCGGTTCCCCCTTCCGTAAGTCTCCCAAAAGGAAGAATTCCGGTTTCATTTGTCCTGTAAAGTAACGTAAGGATTTTTGAAAATGGATGTCCAGGCTCGTGCAGTTGGCAATTCGGATGCCGTCAATGTCAAATCGCTTAATCCATTCCTTTATTTGGTCAATAATATAGATTCGAAGGTCTTCATCATCAAAATTAAAGAGCGGGTACTGCTCCTTTCTCTTCCAGGAAGCATAGGAAAATCCATCGTGAAAGGAGGAATCTCCTTGAAAATCCACATTCTTATACCATGTTTTATAGGGGGATTTGTCTCCCTTTTCGAGGATATCCCGGAAGATAAAAAATTCCCTGCAACTAAATACCACCGCTTCATCAAAAAGTACACGGATTCCCATACTATGTGCTCGATTGATATAGCGGCTGAGCTCTTCCTCGGTTCCAAGCTTCGGATTCATTTCACTAAAGCTCTTCATTCCGTAATGCAAGGGATCTCCGGAAAAAAGAGGACCAAGGATTACCGCATCCACACCCAAAACCTTGAGATACGATAAATATCCTTCCAAGCGAGATAAAGGAGACTTTTCTCCGTCTCCCTCTTCCCCGAACATTCCTCCGGGGAGAATATGGTAAAATATCGCACCATCGTACCAAGCCATCTGCTCGCTCCTCTATGCTATCTCCAATATTTCTTTTACTGATTTTTTTTACGATATCTTCTTAAACTTTATTCTTTCACTTCCAGCCGTTTCACAAACTCTCCAATCCTCTCCATGGCAATCTTTAAGTTCTCCAGGGAGTAGGCATAGGAAATACGGATAAATCCCTCTCCGGAATCTCCAAAAGCTGTTCCGGGAACTACCGCAACCTTTTCTTCCTTCAGTAATCTCTCTGCAAATTCACTACTGGAAAGGCCAAATTTCTTTATAGAAGGAAAGACATAGAAAGCTCCAAACGGTTCAAAGCAGTCCAAGCCCATTTTTCTAAAATGGTATAAAAGGAAGCGCCGCCTTTCATCATAGGCTTCACGCATTCTTTCTACATCTGCGTCTCCGTTTCGTAAGGCCTCTATCGCGGAATACTGGGAGGTGGTCGGTGCGCACATAATCGCAAACTGATGGAGCTTCAGCATCTGCTTTAAAATCCGCTCGTCCGCGCAGGCATACCCGAGTCTCCAACCGGTCATTGCATAAGCCTTGGAAAAACCGTTGATATAAACTGTTCTTTCCCGCATACCCGGAAACTCAATAATCGAGTGATGCTTTCCTTTGTAGCTTAAGGCAGCGTAAATCTCATCCGTTAAAACATAGAGATTATGCTTTAAAATAAGGGGCACTATCGCCTCCAAATCCTCTTTTTCCATGATGCTTCCCGTTGGATTGTTCGGAAAGGGAAGCACTAAAATTTTAGATTTTTCCGTAATCGCTTCTTCCAGCTTTTCCGGTGTTAAGCGAAACTCGTCCTTTTCTTCCAGAGGAATCGGCACAGGTACACCGTAGGCCATCTTTGCGCAAGGAAGATAGGAAACATAACAAGGCTCCGGAATTAAAACCTCATCTCCCGGGGTCAGGATCACACGCATGGCAAGGTCAATCGCCTCCGATCCGCCCACAGTAATCATCACTTCATCCTTCGGACTGTAGGAAATACCATGCATACTCTCTACCTTACGGCTGATTTCCTCACGAAGCTCCAAGAGTCCGGCATTCGAGGAATAAAAGGTTCTGCCCTTTTCCAAAGAATGAATGCCCTCTTCCCGAATATGCCAAGGGGTATCAAAGTCCGGCTCACCGACACCAAGGGAGATTGCATCCTTCATTTCCGAGACCAGATCAAAAAACTTTCTTATTCCACTCGGCTTAATCGAAAGAACCTCCGGATTTAAGTCTTTCATCATGGGGATACCTGCATTCTTTCATCGGATTTAGCGACATTGAGCCTTGTTCCATGATCCTTATAGCGCTTCAAGACAAAGTGCGTTGCCGTGGAAAGCACCGCCTCCATCGGTCCTAATTTCATAGACACAAAATTTGCCACTTCCTTCATGGTTCTACCCTTAATCATCACCGTAAAGTCATAGCCCCCACTCATAAGATAGAGTGCATCCACTTCTTCATACTGGTAAATACGCTCTGCAATATTGTCAAAGCCCATTCCCCTTTGCGGAGTAACCTTAACTTCAATGAGAGCGTCCACCCGTTCATCTTTCGTATTATCCCAATTAATGAGGGTGTGATAGCCACAGATTATCCCTTCCTTCTCCATAGCCTCTACTTCTCTTGCCACACTCTCCTTATCTTCTCCCAAAAGAGCTGCCAGGTCCTCCATACTAAGCTTTGCATTCTTCTCTATAATACTTAATATTTTTTCTCTCATACCGCTTCCTATTCTTCCGTCACTTTCTTTTATTATCCCATTAAGAAGACAAAGCCTTTCTCTTCGGGAATCAATAGTCTCCTAAATAGAATTCTCCGTCCTATAAAATTCTATATTTCCCAAAACAGGGAACTCTTATTCCATCTATTTTACCCAATATACCAATCGCTAGCAAGCCCGCGGAATAAAAAGATAAAAAGCCGGAATGTAAAAAAAGGATAGGAAATCGGAAAGAATTCCTATCCAAGCATCTCTGTTTTTTCTTTATGTAAGTTTCTCTCTTCTTTATGTAAGTATCCCTGTTTCCTCTTTTGTGAAAATCTCCTCCAAGCTGTCCCTTTCCTGTTTATAGAGATAAGACTCTCCGTACTCATCCTTCCGAATCCGCTTTTTTTCTTCATGAAAGCGCCCGATGCAGCTCGCCTCTATTCCCTTTTCTCTTGCAAGACCTGCAAAGTCCTCTCCCCTTTCAAGGCGAAGAAGAAAGGCGCCTTTCGAGTGAAGTGCATAAGGGGAAAGCTGAAAATGCTCGCAAAGCTCGATGGTACTTTGCAAGAAAGAAATCTTACTGTAGGAGAAGGAAAGTCCTCCCCCTCCAATCTCTCCTAAGCCGGCAAGAATTCCTCCCTTCCCAAGAGGTAAAACTTCGCTTAGAGAAAAATCACTTGCAAAGCCGGGAAACAAATCCTCTATCTTTCCTCTTTTAATTTCTCCTGCATTTTCCTTTGCCCGGATATCCTTCTCATAAAGAGGGGTAGCTTCTCCGTTTCTCTCCTTATCTGTAAAAAGATAGATATTTTCCGCGGAAAAAGAAAGCGTTTTCTCCTTCCAAAAAAGGCGGGGCAAGTCCTCTATTCGCTGTCTCTCTTCTTTTTGGTAACGTGCGGAAAAGGGAAGTGCATTTCCTTTTTCCCATAAAAAGCGGCTACCCGAGATGCCCGGGTAGCCCAGTAAAACCAGATCCTCTATCTTTTTCTCAGATTCTTCTTTATTCATCCTTTATTCCGCTTTTTACTTTTTCTATGATTAATGTTCTTTTCGTTTTGATTCCGCAAGCTATATACAGTTTTTCCGCCTACTATCGTATGCCGTTTCCCTTATTAATACTGTTTTATTACATTGTTTTACATTACTGACACTGTGTTTTTACTACACAATTACATTCTGCTGAGAAGCGGTGTCAAAACCATTCCCAAAACCATGAGAGCTGCTAACACAAGAACAATCACAGCGGTAATCGACTTTTTTTGTTTTGGACTAAGCATAAATACTCCTTTCCCTTAAAGCATTCCGATATGAGCTATAAGAATAACATGCTTTTCAGACTTTATAAATAGGTCTTCTTATAAAATTCCAGTCTTCCCAAGGCTCTTGCCAGCGCAGCCTGCGATTTCTTATATTCCATATAGCTTTGCTTCTGTCGAAGCTCCTCTTCGGCTCTCTCCTTCGCTTCCTCGGCTCTTCGAATATCCATCTCTTCCTTTGTCTCCAAAGTGTCTACAAGAAGCGTCAGACGGTTATTGGCAAATTGTAAAATGCCCTTCCCGACCTCAACATGTACCCAAGAGCCGTCCGGCTTCTGGGCATCCAGTACACCAATTTCCACCGCAACGACGATGGGAGCATGGTGCGCCATAAAGCCAATCTGTCCATCCAATGTTCGAACATTCAGATACCGAAGTTTATCATCATAGTAGACCTTGTTCGTTGCGATAACCTTTGCACTGAACAGGCCTTCATTTCCTCGCATCATAAGGAACTCCTTTAGTTCTTTAAGCTTTCCGCCTTCTTCTTCACATCATCGAGATTTCCGACATTGAAGAAAGCAAGCTCCGGAACCTGATCCATTTCTCCGTCAATAATGGCCTTAAAGCCTTCAATCGTTTCTTTTAGAGGAACATAGCGACCGGCAACACCGGTAAACTGCTCTCCCACAAAGAAGGGCTGAGAAAGGAAGTTACGTATCTTTCGTGCGCGGTACACAAGAAGCTTGTCTTCCTCGGAAAGCTCTTCCATACCGAGAATCGCAATAATATCCTGTAATTCCTTGTATTTCTGTAAAATCTGCAGCACCGCCTGTGCTGTCTCGTAATGCTCTTTTCCCACAATATCTTCTTCCAAAATACGGGAAGAAGACTCCAGAGGATCCACTGCAGGGTAAATGCCTTGCTCCACAATCTTACGGGAAAGCACAGTTGTGGCATCAAGGTGCGCGAAGGTTGTCGCCGGTGCCGGGTCGGTAAGGTCATCCGCAGGTACATAAACCGCCTGTACGGAGGTTACGGAACCGGACTTCGTGGACGCAATACGCTCCTGCAGCTGTCCCATTTCGGAGGCAAGGGTCGGCTGATAACCTACGGCAGAAGGCATTCTTCCGAGTAGGGATGAAACTTCTGAACCCGCCTGCACAAAACGGAAGATATTATCGATAAAGAGGAGCACGTCCTTATGCTGTACATCTCGGAAATACTCCGCCATAGTAAGCCCCGTCTCCGCCACTCTCATTCTGGCACCGGGCGACTCGTTCATCTGCCCGAAGACAAGCGCCGTGTTCTTGATAACACCGGACTCCGTCATCTCGTTATAGAGGTCATTTCCCTCACGAGAACGCTCCCCTACACCGGTAAAAATGGAATATCCGCCATGCTCTGTTGCGACATTTCGAATCAATTCCTGAATCAGGACCGTCTTTCCTACACCGGCACCGCCGAAGAGGCCGACCTTTCCGCCCTTCGCATAGGGAGCAATCAAGTCAATGACCTTGATTCCGGTTTCCAAGACCTCCTGCACGGGACTTTGCTCGGTAAAGGCAGGCGGTTTTCTGTGAATTTCCCATCTTTCCTCTGTCGTAATCGGGTCTTTTCTGTCAAT
The DNA here is from genome assembly GCF_000238055.2 of Oribacterium parvum ACB1. Taxonomy (GTDB): domain Bacteria; phylum Bacillota; class Clostridia; order Lachnospirales; family Lachnospiraceae; genus Oribacterium; species Oribacterium parvum. The sequence goes on along the minus strand of NZ_KE148312.1, from coordinate 147,835 downwards.
GGTCTCTCCCAAAACATTAAAGAGTCTTCCGAGAGTTTCCTCTCCTACCGGAACGGCAATCCCTCTCCCTGTGGACTGCACTTCCATATCTCTTTCCAATCCCTCGCTGGGAGATAACATGATACAGCGGACTGTATTGTCTCCTAAATGGTCTGCCACTTCCATGGTCGACTTTACCCCGTGGTTGTCCACCGTAAGAGCTGTCTTAATGGTAGGAAGCGGATTTTCCATAAATTCCACATCCACAACAGGACCCATAACCTGTACGATTTTTCCTGTTTGCATCTACCCTTCTCCTCTCTTCCTATTTTTTCTTCGCCTTTGCAGCCCTTTGTGCCTTGGCTCCGGCAGCAATTTCCGTGATTTCCTGTGTAATCTGTGCCTGACGCACACGATTGTACTGAATGCGAAGCTTCTGCTTCAGTTCATTTCCGTTTCGATTCGCCGAATCCATCGCGGTCATTCTGGCATGTTGCTCCGCACAAAACGACTCTACGAGAGCACTGTAGATATAGCCGTTTAAGTAGTCCGGAATAACATTTTCCATCAAGGCATCCGGACTCGGGAAAATATTAAAAGCTTCGTAATTCGCCGTTATCGGCACTTTCACAAAGACGGGGTGCAACTTATCTAAAGGTAAAAGCTGCTCCCCCAAGCTTTCCATCTCTAAAGAGCTCTTCATCCTGGTATAAGCAATATGGAGCTCATCAATTTCTCTATTCTGAAAAAGCTCCAGCATCTTTCTGGTAATAACTCTCGCTCTATGGAGTGTCGGATTCTGCGCCGTGTAGCGAAAGGTTTCATCAATCGGAATCCGCCTTGTATGAAAATAACTTCGCCCCATCTCACCTACTACGAAAAGTCGGCTGTTTTTATATTGCTTTAAAAGCTCCTCCGTCTCTTTAATAACATTGTGATTATAGGCGCCGGCAAGTCCCTTATCCGCCGTAACGCAGATGATGGCAACCTTACCTTCTCCCTCGGCTGTTCCCTCTCTTGAATCCAGAAAGGGGTGTGTATACTCTTCGGGCAAATGTCGCATAACACGCGCAATCATAGACTGCAGGGTGTAAAAATACGGCTCTGTCTGGGCCAGCTCCGCCTTCGCCTTACGCATCTTCGTACTGGATATCAGATACATCGCATTGGTAATCTTCATCGTATTATCAATGCTGCCGATTCGATCTCTTAGTTCTCTTGTTGTAGGCAAAATATGCCTCCTTTATGATTGTTCTTCCGCCTCTTTCTTCCGGAAGTCATGGTAAACGGAAATAATCTGCTCTACAAGGTCGTCTGCAAGCATTCCGGAAATCTCGATATTGCGTAATACATCCGGCTCTTTCTCTTCAAAATATTGAAGAACTCGATTCTGCAAGCTCTTGACCTCTTTCTTATCTACGTCCAAAAATTCTTTATGAAGAGCCAGAACAAGGGTCACCACCTGTTCTCCTAAGGAAAGCGGTCTTCCCAGAGGCTGCTTTAAAAGCTCCATAAGAATCGCCCCCTGCGTAAGCTGGGTTTTTGTGCTCTCATCGAGGTCGGAGGAGAACTGGGTAAATACCGCCATTTCTCTATATTGTGCAAGGTCGATACGAAGAGATCCGGCTGCCTTCTTCATGGCTTTCGTCTGTGCCGCACCGCCTACACGGGAAACGGAAAGTCCTACATTAACTGCAGGACGCTGCCCCTCAAAAAAGAGATTACTCTCCAGGAAAATCTGTCCGTCTGTAATGGAAATGACATTCGTCGGAATATAAGCGGAAACATCACCGTCCTGGGTCTCAATAATCGGTAAAGCGGTGATACTTCCTCCGCCAAGCTCATCAGAAAGACGGCAGGAGCGCTCTAAGAGGCGAGAATGCAGGTAGAATACATCTCCGGGATAGGCTTCACGACCGGGAGCTCTTCCCAAAAGAAGAGAAAGTGCACGGTAGGCTACTGCATGCTTGCTTAAGTCGTCATAAACAATGAGCACATCCTTCCCCTCGTACATAAAGTACTCCGCAAGGGAGGTTGCCGCATAGGGCGCGATATACTGAATCGGTGCCGGATCAGCCGCTGTCGCCGCAAGGACGCAGGTATAGCTCATGGCATCATGCTTCTTTAAGTTCTCGACAAGTGCCGCAATGGTGGACTCCTTCTGTCCGATTGCCACATAAATACAAAGGCAGTTCTTCCCTTTTTGATTCAAAATGGTATCCATTGCAATGGATGTTTTTCCGGTCTGTCTGTCCCCAATAATTAACTCTCTCTGTCCTCTACCGATGGGGAACATGGAATCAATCGCCAAAATACCGGTCTGCAAAGGAACATTGACCGTTTTTCTATCAATAATTCCGGGTGCAGGCTGCTCAATCGGGCGATAATCCCGAGTAACAATTTCTCCCTCGCCGTCAATCGGATTTCCGAGGGCATCCACAACTCTTCCAAGGAAGGCATCTCCCACGGGAATACCCGCCATTTTATTGGTACGAACGGCACGACTGCCTTCCACGATTCCCTCTTCCTCTCCAAAGAGGATGACGCCGATACGATTTCTTTCAATATTTTGCACCATACCGCGGACACCGTTATCAAATACAACCACCTCTCCATACATGGCGTGGTCCAGTCCGTTGATAACCACAATGCCGTCTCCTACGGAACTGACAAAACCGATTTCCTTCTTCTCCGCTTTCAGGTCGAAATCGTCTACCGAACTTTGCAGGATACTCACGATATCCTGACTGCTTCCACCGAGACGCTTACTCATTACTTCATCGAGAAACTGTTGTCTTCTGCCCTTGGTACTCCAGTCATACTGGTCATTGCCCACCTCAAGAATAAAGCCTCCGCCTAAGGAAGCATCCTCTTCGAGTCTCATTTCAATATTGCGTGTATGGTATTTATTATAGACAAAAGTCCGGATTCGCTTTAACTGCTCTTCCTCCGGTTTTGTTACATAACGAAGGCGCACACTTAACTTTGTGGACTCCTCTTCGGAAACCCTTCGGTATTCATCGGCAATATCCATCCAGGAGCCTAGCAAGCCATTCTGACATAAAACCTTTAAAATATCCCTTACTTCTGTAGGAAAAATACTGTCGATTATGGCCAGTCTATTTTCCAAGGGAACAGTAGGGTCAGACAACTGAGACGCTGTTTCCGGTAAAACTTCAAAAATGCGACTGGTTTCCTCGATTTCACTGTTGGGAACATGCATTTTATAAAGCTGTTGTGCATAATCACTGACTTTTTGCAGCATAATCCTTTACCCTTTCTTCTCTGCATCCTCTAGGAAAGTGTCGTAAAGCTTCTGGTTATTCTCCACGGAATCCTTGCTTGCCGCAATCTTATAGGCAGCCTTTGCCACAAGCATAGCCACTTCCTCTTCCATCTCGTGTTGCTTTTGCTCTGCCTGCCTCTCAGCCTCTATCTTTGCATCGGCAATAATCTTCGTCGCCTTTTCTCTGGCATTTCCTATAATTTCATCATACTCGCTCGTTGCCTGCAATCTGGTCTTCTCGAGCTTTTCCTGGCGTTCCGCGTCAACCTGCGCCATGGTATCTTCATACTGCTTCTTTAAGGCGTTGGCCTTCTGATTTGCTTCTTCCGCTTCTCTATAGGAGTTATCCAACTCATTCTGTCTAGCTACAAGAATTTCCCGAACCGGCTTAAACAAAAAGCGGTACAGAAAAAACACCAGCACAAGAACGTTAATCACGGTAAAAATAAAAGTTCTTAAATCAAGGCTTAGCATCCTCTTCCTCCTTAGCTTAACAATCGTCTCTTAAGTTTACTTTAAGAAGAGAATAATCATTAAGCCGATAACGAATCCGTAGATTGCGGTTGCCTCCGCGAGGGCACATCCTAAAAGTAAAATAGTCATAATCTTGGAACTGGCCTCAGGCTGTCTTGCTACCGCCTCTGTGGCCTTTCCGGTTGCAAGACCAATGGATAAACCTGCTCCAATACATGCCAATGCTGCTATTGCTGCTCCTATTGCTGTCATAATTCACACTCCTATTCTGTCGCTTTTGCGACCTGCTCTGTTTACTGTTTTTTCTATTTATAGATTACTGTTTTTTCTATTTATAGATTGCTGTTCTCCGGCATTTCTTACTATGTTTCAATTTCAAATCGTGCTTCTTTTTCCGTCTTTTACTGTTTACCCTTAGTGCCCCAGTTCTCGGCACTTTTCCGGTTTTCTCTTTCAGTGCTTACTCCACTGCCTCCGCAATATAGAGCGAGGTCAAAAAGACAAAGACATAAGCCTGGATGAGACCGTCAAAAACATCAAAGTATAGGGATAATATGGCCGGTACCCCTACCGGAACCACTAAGGTCACCAGTTCCATGATAACGAATGCGCCAAGAACATTTCCAAAAAGACGCATACATAGAGAAAGTGGTCTGATAAATATCTCCAAGATATTAATGGGGGTAAGGATTGCCATAGGCTTTGTAAAGCGTTTCATCCATCCTCCAAGCCCAAACGCTCGGATTCCTGCCGCTTCCACCAAAACAATGCTCATTACGGCAAGGGCTGCCGGAATATTTAAATCCTTTGTCGGCGGTTTCATGCCGAAAATACCGGTCAAATTCACAAACCCGATAAAAAGGAGTACCGATGCCATATAAGTGCTGTACCCAGCCGCTTCCTCTCCGAGAGTTCCTTTCGTAAAAGCGTCCAGTTTTACCACAATCAGCTCCGCAATCTGTTGCCTCTTCCCCGGATTTCGAACACGTAAGTTCCTTCCTAAAAGAAAAGCTGCAAGAATCAAGACCGCCATGACAATCCATGTCACAAATACCGATTCCGAAATAGGAATGCCTCCGAAAACCGGTATCGTAAAGGCAGTCTCTACATTTAACTCTTCCAATAGGGACCGAGCAAGTTTTTCCATTTCCTTCCCCCTTCCTGTCTCTAAAGCTTTAATTTCTATTTAATGCACGTTTAGCATTATATTCCCACTATTTTGTATTGCAAGTTTTTTTAGAGAAAATAATCTCTCTTCCGAAAAAAATGAAATCAGAAGCATCCTTCTCTCTGTCCATCCTAGTAAAAAAGAAGTTGTGAATAACAGAAAATTCAAATCCAAAAGTGAATCTCTTCTTCACAACTTCTTTCCTCGTTTAGAAAAAAGTATGCTGAACTTATAATGTCATCTCAGATGTTTCCTTTACGGCGCAACCGTTAAAGTTGTAGAGCCGTTGCTGCTTGAGCTTGAGCCTGATTCAGTACTCGTTACAGAATTGCTGCTCAAGTTTTGTCCAGGACCTGCTGCAGCAGAGTTTGTTGAAGACACAGTGGTCTGCACTTCTTCACTTCGAACATACTGCTTGGAAATGTAGGCGTCCTGTCCGTTATAGTTAACCATTACCCACTCATTGTCGTAGTCCGCCTTATACTGAATCTCCGTGCCTGCATCCAAAACGGTAAGAACCTCCGAATCCGTCGTGCTCGGCTTTGTTCTTACACGAACTCCGGTGGTTACGAAATAGCGCTTCGCCGCTTCTGTAGTTTCTTCCACCGTGCTTTCCGCTTCCGTGCTTTCCTTGGTTTCCTGTACAGTGGTTACTGCAGCAGTTGTTTCCACCACTGCCTGTCTTCCCTTAAAGACAAAAAGTCTTATCAGAAGAATCACTACCAAAAGAATCGCTACCGGTAAAGCAATCCGTAAAATATTGTATAAATCCGGTTCCTGCCTGGTCGGTCTCTTACTCTTTCTCGGATTGCCGCCCTGTCTTGTTACAGCTCTTTTTCTGGCAGGAACGCTTTTCTGCCCCGGTTTTACACGCCTCGTCTGTGTAGCAGAACCCCTGTCCGTTCTACCCGACTTTTCATTACTTCTCCGAATAGGAATTCCCAGCGCTCCGTCATCTTCCTCTTTAACAGGGACAGACACGGTTTTTCTTTCCGGATATCCTTCTGTCCTAAGTCTTGGTGCCTCACTTCCATAAGAATCTGCATGCACTTTCGTTACAGTACTTTCCATTTTCCTTTCTCTTCCTTCCTGATTCTCATCCATATAGGAAGAAAGAGCGTCTCGAAGCATAGAAAATGAGTCATTCGCATCCTGTGCAGAAGTATTGTTTCCCATCTCCGCAAGTTCTCCGAATGCCCGAATGCCATGATAAGCATCTCTTGCCTGTGCAGAAATAACTCGTCCGTCATAAAGCTGATTGATATCCCCTTCCAAATTACTGGATACCATCAAAGCCTGATCTATCTGCATGCGAACCAAAAGTGCCAAAATTTCTTTATCTAAAATAACAGCTTCTCTATACTTTCCGTTTAATAAATAATTCTGCACATCCGAAAGCTGTACTCGGATCTTCCCCCAAACACTGTTTTCTCTTTCAGCCATACTTCCTCCTTGTGCCCTAAGATTCATGAGTAGTATACCTAGAATACTATCTTTCTTCAAGGAAGAAATGTAAATTCACTTTCTTATTTTTGATTATTTCCATTAAATAATTAATATCACTTTTTTCTCCATTCCTTATCAAATCTATCTCTTGTACATCCGGCAATTTTAACCCCTTCTGCTTACAGTTCCACTTTCTCCATTTATGCTATTTCGAAACGCCCCAAGCTTCTTCCCGCAAACGGCCCGGGGGTTAGTCTGGAATAAATCTTTTCTTTTCCTGTATCGTCTATGAGTGCTACGCAAAAGATATTTACGTCTTTTCCTTCATAAAACTGCCCATCTGTTAATCCTTCAAAAAAACTGTCTCCAATATATTTCAGTTTCATAACCTTTTTCCTCCCCCTATCTCCCTCTTTGAAATCTATTTCAAGAAAAATTAAATAATAAATGGTATATCGCAATATTTTCCAATAAAATAAGCATGTTTTTGTACAAAAAAATACGAAAAAGAAGTTTTATTCTTCTTTCCCGTATTTTCTTCTAAAGTGATGAACGTCTAAGTATAGTAATGACCTTCCCCTTAATTTCTTTTTTATTTACAGCTCCGAAAAGACGACTATCCTTTGCTCCGGAACGCATATCCGCCATAATAAAGTATTCGTCGTCCTTTAGTGTAATCGGATATCTTACCGCCTCCGTATCATAAGGTCTCGTATCATAAAAAATACCGTCTTCAATCTGTAAATTGCCGTTAATCATAAGTCCGCCTTCGTCCGGAATATTAATGACATCACCCGGCTGACCGATAACTCGTCCTACAAATTGCTTTCCATCCTTTTGATAAACCAAAACATCGGAAGGCAGTATTTTGTCCTCTAAACGATAATAAAGCATAAGATCTCCTGCACTGAGCTTCGGTTTCATATCATCGTTTTTCACCGGTGAAATCCCAAAGATGATAAAAAACATGACATAAATCAAGCCTGCCATCAATATAAGATGGGATATAAAAGAACGTACATCCGACATCTGTCGATAAAAGGCTCTCTTTTTCCGGATTACATCCAGTGGAAGCAGAGCTTTCCTTTCTTTCCTTGTCTTAGCCATTCACGCCTTCTCCTTTGTATGTCGCTATTCCGGAAATATCATTTCTCCCACCGTCTCCTGTCCTATCCGAAAGACGGTTTTTCATAAGTGAAAGTTTCTTTTCCAACTCTGCAATCTTCTCGTCCCTCTCCTTAAGCCTTGCTTCGTAGGAAAGTTCCTGTGCATAGAATACAGAACGGTATTCACTGTCCAAGTCTTCCAGTTTCTTCCACATGGAGGCAGGCTGGATTCCGAAGAGTCCCTTTCGAAAATGCATTTTCTTCATATACTCTGCTACTTCTTCCAAAGTTTTTGATGCCATATTTTCTTCCCTCTTTTCTTCATACAGAATCTGCTCCTTATCTCTACCCTGTTCCGTCTTTTTGAAATTCTTTTTCTCTCAGCCTGATACTAAGCACAATTGTATATTCTGCTATGGCAGATTCTTTGTTTTCTGTTTTTTCGTTCTCTTCTCCGTTTTTTATAGTATAGCCTGCATTTTTCTTTTTGAATAGAGATAAGCCCGGAGAACTTTCTTGCCTAATCCCCTGTTTCGATATAAGATAAGCCAAAAGCTAAGAAAGGATTATTTCTGCTTCTACACTATCCTTTCGACAAAAACTAGGCTTTTCTTAAATAAGAATCATCTCATGAAAGAATGCGTGCTGTTCTTTGTTTAGGAAAACAAGCTGAATGATAACTTAAATCGGAATTGCATTGATATTACCTGATAGATAGAAAGGACTTTTATGAAAAAATTAATCTCTTGGAATGTCAACGGGCTGAGAGCCGTGCTGGGCAAGAACTTTATGGAGGATTTTCAAAAACTGAATGCGGATATTTTCTGCTTACAGGAAACGAAGTTACAGGAAGGACAAATCCATCTTGATTTACCCGGTTATTTTCAATACTGGAATTATGCGATAAAAAAGGGCTATTCCGGCACTGCCATTTTCACAAAAGAAGAACCTCTATCCGTGCAATATGGAATCGGAATCACGGAGCATGATCAAGAAGGACGCGTCATTACTTTGGAATTTAAAGACTATTATTTGATTACCGTCTATGTACCGAATTCCCAAAATGAATTAAAGCGTCTTCCCTATCGTATGGAATTTGAAGACGCTTTCCTAAACTTTATTTTAAATCTGGAAAAGAAGAAACCCGTGATTTATTGTGGTGATTTAAATGTCGCCCACGAAGAAATCGACCTGAAAAACCCGGATACCAACCACTTAAATGCCGGTTTCTCCGATGAGGAAAGGGCGAAGTTTTCAAGGGTACTCTCAAGCGGTTACCTCGACTCATTCCGCTATTTTTACCCGGATAAGGAAGAAGAATACAGTTGGTGGAGCTACCGCACCAAAGCCAGAGATCGGAACGTAGGTTGGAGAATCGATTATTTCGTAGTTTCCGTAAAACTGAAGGATAAGCTCCTGTCCGCGTCCATCCATCAGGAAGTGATGGGATCCGACCACTGTCCGGTAGAGATTACCTTGGATATATAGAATGAGAGGTTTTTATGCAATTACAATGTGATGTTCATACCCATACGATATACTCCCGGCATGCCTATGCCACCATTTTGGAAAATGTACGTGCCGCAAAGGAGGCAGGGCTTAGCCTTTTAGGATCTACGGACCATTTTTCCTCTATGCTTTATCCTGATTATGAAAATATTCGCCACTATCAGTATCTCTGTGTCAGTCATACCTGGCCAAAGGAAATCGATGGCGTACGACTTTTGCAGGGCTGTGAGGTGGATATTGTGGACCTCGCAGGAAATCTTTTCGGCTATGACATTCCCATTGCAAAGAATATAGACGGCGATTTTTACACAGATAAAAAGACTCTTTCTTTATATGAAAGAGTCACCAAGAAAATGGACTATGTGATTGCCTCTGTACATCGTCACAGCTTTGCAGATGCTGCAACACCGGCGGAATGCACAGAGCTATATTGCAATGCCCTACAAAATAAAAAGGTACTTATCTTGGGGCATATCGGTCGATCCGGTCTTCCCTTTGAAATTGACCCCGTCCTCCTTGCCGCAAGGGATCTCCATAAATTGATTGAAATCAACGAGCATTCCTTAGATGTCCGTAATCACTGCGGAGAACGTTGCAGACAGATCCTCAAGCGATGCGCAGAGCTTTCGGTCCCCATCTCCGTTTCCAGCGATGCCCACTTTGCCACGGCAATCGGTAAGTTTGACAAGGTAAATAAAATGCTTGCGGAGATTCATTTCCCTGAGGAACTAATCGCAACAAGGTCAAAGGAAAGCTTCCTAAGTGCCATGAAAATGGCAGGTTTATAACAAAAAGGGGCTGTAAAAAATCGAAATAATAAAGGAATTCTTTGCAATATAGGTCTGAATGCGGGGGTAGTCTGAGCCCGTCGGTACTTGCGAAAAACAAGAGAAACGCAGTTTTTCGCTTAGTATCCGTTACGTGGCGAAGCTAGCGAGAGCGTGCCCCAAATTCAGACCTATATTGCTTAGAAAATTATTTTGATCTTTACAGCCCCTTTTTTGCTTAAAAATGCTTCTTCCGGAATGCTTCCGCATTCTCTTCAATCTCTGAAATTAGAGCCACGCGCTCAGCATGTCTTCCCCCCTCAAATTCAGCAAGAAGGAAACTGTCTACGATCATTTTAGCCAGTTCAATACCGATCACTCGTGCACCGAGGCAAAGTACATTGGCATCATTATGTCTTCTCGCCATCATTGCGGAATAGGGTTCTGTGCAGGGAAATGCACGAATTCCCTCTACTTTATTGCAGGATAGAGATATGCCGATTCCCGTTCCGCAGATAGCAATGCCGAAATCCGCCTTCCCTTCGGCAACAAGGCTTGCCACTTGAAAGCCGGCAAGCGGATAATCATATCGTTCCGAACTATCCGTTCCTACGTTAATGATTTCTATCCCCTGCTCCTCCAGATACTCTTTCAGCTCCAGCTTCATTTCTACTGCGGCATGGTCATTTCCCATGGCTATCTTCATGATTTTTTCTCCTTTTTTGTCACTTCTACTCATTTCCTGCTAAATCGTAAACGCTCTATTCATTCTATATCCTACGAAAGCAAGAGAAATGAGCTCTTATACCGCTTTCATGCGAAACTTTTTTTGTTCTTTTTCATTTTCCGCTAAGGAAATATCCGCACCCAAGCCACGGAGCTTCGCTTCAAAATGCTCATAACCTCTTTGAATATAACCGATTTCATGAACCACCGTGATCCCCTCTGCCGCAAGGCCTGCAAGCACCAAAGCGGCTCCGGCACGAAGATCCAGTGCATTCACGGAAGCTCCTCCAAGGCTCTTCTGACCCTCTATCACGGATACATTTCCTTCTACCTTTATTTTTGCGCCCATGCGGGTAAGTTCATCCACATATTTGAAACGATTTTCAAAAATAGACTCGGTCACTACAGAGTTTCCGGAGGCTAAAGCCAGGGTAACGGAAATCTGCGGTTGCATATCTGTAGGGAATCCCGGGTAAGGCAATGTCTTTACATCTGTAGACTGCTGCTCAAGCTTTCCGATAACTCGAATGCTCTCATCGTACTCTATGATGGTATTCCCCATCTCAAGAAGCTTTGCAGAGATAGACTCCATATGCTTCGGAATGACATTCTTGATGAGGACATCACCTCTTGTAACTGCTGCAGCACACATAAAGGTTCCCGCTTCAATCTGGTCGGGGATGACGGCATAGGTCGTGCCGTGAAGACGCTTCACTCCTCGAATACGGATGGTATCGGTTCCTGCTCCGCGAATATTGGCTCCCATACTGTTTAAAAAATTGGCCACATCTACGATATGCGGTTCTTTCGCAACATTTTCCACGATAGTCAGGCCTTCCGCCAATGCAGATGCCAGCATAATATTGATGGTGGCTCCTACGGAAACAACATCCAAATAAATATGACTTCCAAAGAGCCCTTCTTCCGCCTTTGCTACCAAGTAGCCGTTTTCCACCTCTGCCTGTGTTCCCAAGGCACGAAACCCCTTTAAGTGCTGGTCGATTGGACGCTGCCCGATGGCACATCCGCCGGGAAGCGGTACTGTAGCCTCATGGTATTTTCCAAGCAATGCACCGATAAAATAATAAGACGCACGAATCCTTCGAATGTATTCATCGTCAATACTGTGCATGCTGATATTTTTTGCCTCAATTACCGCTGTATGAGCATCCACGCGATCCACCTTCGCTCCTACCTCTTTTAGGGCCTCCAGCATAACATTGACATCCCGAACATCCGGCAAATTCTCGATGGTAACTTTATCTTCAGTCAGCAAGGCACCGGCAATGATTCCCAGTGCCGCATTCTTTGCTCCTCCTATAGTAACCTCTCCACGAAGGGGATTGCCCCCTCTCATGATGAAAACTTCATTCATGATAGACCTCAACTTATTTGATATTCCAAGACACTTTAAAGCATCTTCCCTTTTCTACTCTTTTTTTACAACAAAAAAGGACATCCCTTCTGTAGAATGTCCCATGATTATAGTGCCTTTTAAGAAAAAGTGCAAGAAAATAAGTTCTTAAGACCTCTATCCCTTGAACTCTTTCAAGAGTTTCGGAAGTTCGGATAAACCTTGAATCTTAGCTGCATACTGTTTCGGACTTCCAAAGCCGTAGCCGGCAAAGATAAAGGCAATCCCGGCCTTTTCTGATGATTCTCTATCCAGTTCCGTATCCCCTAGGTAAACGGTTTTTTCCTTAGAAAGCTTATTTCGTTCCATAAGCAAAGAGATATTTTCCGCCTTGGATTTTCCGGTATTTCCAAAGCACTCTATATCCTGAATGTCCTTTCCCGCTCCCAAAGATAGCTTAGCTGCACTAAGCATTGCCTCTATATAACCGGACTGACAGTTTGAAACAATATACAGTTTTTTTCCATTCTCCTGTAAGTTCTTAAGGCAGGTAAAAAAATCAGGATAAAACTTTCCCGGATGCTCTGCCAGATAGACATTTTCATAGTCCATGGCATAACACATAATTTCTTCCCGCTTTTCTTTGGATAAATCCGGAAGAAGTCCCTCTCCAATCTGCTCCATAGTAAGCCCCATATAGCTTTCCAGATCAGAGGCATGGACTACCTTATCCTTTGTCTCCGGAAAACGGGAAAATGCCTCCGTCCAAGACTCTGCCACCTCTTGTACAGCATCCCATATTGTACCGTCCACATCAAAAATCACTGCCTCTATACTCATTCTCTTTCTCTTTCCCTCCCTACTCTTCTCCAACAATTTCTTTCCAGTACTTTTCCCCTTGGAAAATGCTCTTGCAATAGCAGTCTACCAATACCTTTCTAAGCGGTTCCGCCACTTCCAAAAGCTCCAAAGACCTCGGAATGAAATATAAGGCATCGGCAATGTCCTGTGCCATTTTCTTTGCCAAAGATTCATCCTTCATCCGAAGCAGTCCGAAAACCGTAGAGGAATAACTCTTATCCTCTACACAGGTTTCTATCCAAAAGGAGGCAAAAGCTTTCCACTCCGCCACCTTGCAAAAATCCTGCAAGCTCTCCTTCTCCGTGGTCTGCGCATTTCGATCCGTTTCTCCGGTATACTTTACTTCCTCTTTCTGCTCTATTTGATTCTCATATCGCTTTTTTTCTTCCGGAAAATCAAAGATCTCCAGTAATTCCTTCAGTTCTTTCTTTTTCGACTTTTTGTTCCAAAAGTAAATACCTGTACGTCCACTAATTAAGATGCTCATCCAAGCAAACATATACTTATCCAAACAAGGATTATCATTTCTGAAAAATCCACCGCTTTCTTCCCTTTTCTCTTCGAGGAGAGGATGCCTATTTCGAAGGAGCAAAAGCCTGTATTCTTCGATTCGCTTTTCCTCTAAAGTATTTTCCGCATTTTTCTCCTCTCGCTCCAGGCTTTTTATTTTTTCCAATACAAGGGCTTCTCTTTTTTTCGGGTCTCTTTCCTCATAAAATGCCCTCGGCCAATCTGAAAAAGGATCCTTTTCTTCTATCATTTCTTCTTTATACAACATCCCTATACTCCTTTTCAGGGAATTCTCATCGTTTTCCCTTTCTTTGGTTCATGGTTCATTCATATTTTGTTATCACATTGTTTACAGCATAAACATAGTTTATTCATGCTTCTTTTTTATACTTACTTCCAGATAACGAGATAAACGTTATTCATTTAATAGATTTTTTTCATAATACTCGGCAGGAGCATCCTCACGGTTGCTCCTGCCTCCTCCCTTTTATGGGGTATTTTCTTTCTTCCTTTTCTCGTACTGCATAAATATTTTTCTAAAAAATACGGAGTTCATCCATGCTAACAATGGAAATCCCAAAATAAAAAATACCGGAACAAAGATAGGCATAAAGCGAATCAAAAAATATACAAGAACCACCGATAAAATGTCCAGCGCGAGCATCCCAAGGGTAAACGGCAGATGGCGAATCGACATAAGAAGAGCGTGGACCATGGTCTTTTGCCAAGTATTTTCAAAACGGGAAAGCAATGGCCACACATATAAAAAAACAAAGAGCCATAAGAGTATTAATGCATCCGTAACTCCCCTTAAAACAAAGCGAAGAAGAGTGTTATTCATAAATACAGCGGAAAAAAATCGATGATCCAATATAAGGATCAATAAAATCGGAAGCAAAATCAGCCAGATAATCAAGCCCTCTTTCCAGTTCTTTTTAAAAGAACGTAGAAACATTCTTATATTACCGTCATCTTCGTCCTTTACTATTTTTAATGTGCAATAATACAGTGCCGTTGTGGAAATTCCGAATGTTACTATGGGGAGGGAAAAGAGAATCCACAGCAAGTTTAAAACCATGATATCGGCAAGTCTTCCCACAAAGCGCCATATATCATTGTCATAATTAAAAAAACCTTGAAACATCTACTCCGTTCCTTTCTGTTCCTCCATATATTTTTTTGCATCCTTCAGAAAGCTGAAGCTGATCAGCAAAATGACAAAGCCAATTGGGAACGCGGCAATGATGGAGACGGATTGTAAGTTTACCATAGAACTCTCTGAAAAAACCAGTGCTAATGGGAGAAGAATCAAAAGAATAGCCCAAAAGCCCTGCACTTTTTTCCCGGGTTCCTCCCCTTCCGCAAGGCTTTTATAGCTGTATTGCGAAGCTACCAAGGCGATAGAGTCAAAGGAGGTCGCATAAAAGGCAAACATGGTAAGCAGCAAAAGAAGCAAAACAAGCGGAGCAAGCGGTAAAACCTCAAGACATTTTACAATTGTCTCGTAAAGAGACTGACTGCTCTCATAAATCTGCACTACAGGAAGCTTATGAAAGACTTCCAAGGACAAGCTGTAATTTCCCAAAACGAGGAAACTGACAAAGGTACTGCCCACTCCAAAGCCATAGCCTCCAAGAATCGTCTGTCTTATTGTACGTCCTTTGCTGATACTTCCTATAAAGAAGGGAGCGGCAACACACCATACCATCCAGTATGCCCAGTAAAAAATAGTCCAGTTTTCCGGAAAATGATTTTCTCCCATGGGATCCGTATAAGTTGCCATAGTCGGGAAATGCTCCACCATTTTCCCCAAAGCAAGAAAAGCATGCTTTAAAATAAAGTTTCCCGCTCCACCTGCAAAAAAAATATAGAGTAGAAGTGAGTAGAATAGCCAAGTACAGGCCTTTGCCAGGAAAGAAATTCCCATCATTCCCTTTAGCAAGGAGAAGGTATACACTGCGCACGTTAGCACCAGAATCAACAGGGTCAGGTCTCTTGTGGAAACGCCCGGCAAAACTTTTTTCATTATTTCCGCCATAAGCGGTGTCGCAACGGAGAAAGTAGTTGCAGTGCCGGCCAAAAGGGCAAATACTGCCAAAATATCAATTCCTCTTCCCACAATGCCGTCCGTCTTTCCTTTTAAAATCGGTCTGCACGCCTCGGAATAGCGCTGTTTACTCCGCTTACGAACATGAAGCATGAAGCCGAAGGCTGCCGCAAGAACCAAGTAAAAGCCCCAAGGAATCAGACCCCAGTGAAATAGAGTATATGCTGTTGCCCATTCTTCTTTTCTTCCTAAACTCTGTACATATGGCTCCTGCACATAAAGAATCCATTCGCAAAAGGAATAAAACATAATATCTGCCGCAAGACCGGCTGTAAACATCATACTGCCCCAAGTAAAGAAGGAATATTTCGGCTTTTCATGCGGTTCTCCGAGTACGATATCTCCATAGGAAGAAAAGGAAATATACAAAGAAAGCAGAAAGATAAACAATCCCAAACCAAGGTAATACACCGCAAATTCCGTACCTAAAAAATTACGAATTCCGCTTAAAATACGATTGGAGTTTTCCGGAAAGATAAAAAAGAAAAAGCACAAAAGCACAATGGCAATAAAGGGAATGCCACTGATTCCATAGTCTATCCTGTTTTTTTGCCCCTCTCCTCTTCCTGCCGTCTTTGTATCCCGTTTCATTTCCTCTACTGTTTCCTGTCCGACTTTCTTTTCCCAAGCTTCCATCTTCTCCTCCTTTTTTCAGATGATTCATAGTTCAAGTTCCACAGATTTTTGTTATTCTTTCCACTCTGCGGATTTTCCATATTTTTAGAAAGTTTCTCTCTACCGTTCTTTTTTACTGTTTAGAATCCCTTTCCTCTTCTTCCAAAAATTCTGCACAATTTTCTTTCGTCACCTTCGAATAAGGTAGTCGAATGATTTTTCGAATTCCGCTGTCTTCTCCTTTTGTTTCTTCCCCGGAAGCAAGCTGAAAAGCCAGTTGAAAGAGTGCTTTTGCCTGTCCCCGACCATCATTATATACCGTGGCGCGAAGATTTCCTTTTTCCACTGCCCTTAATCCCACCTTTGTCCCGTCAATTCCATAAATAAACGGTCGATTGTCCTTAGATACCGCAATTTTATCATAGGCGTCAATCACCCCTAAAGCCATATCGTCATTGTTGGAAATAATCAGCTCAATGCGATCCTGAAATTCGGAATAAAGCTGCATCATTTTGCTTTGTGCCTCCGCTCTATTCCAGTTTGCAATGCCGTATCCGAGTCTTTCAAGAGGAATCGATTCCTTCATTAGAGTTCCGGTAGCATACTCTGTACGCATAATAGCATCCTGATGTCCGGGTTCTCCCTCAAAAATAATGTATTGAATCTTTCCGTCTTGATTTTTATCCACTTCAGGAGACAAAGTAACAGCCCCATTTTCCCCCTCTCCATCTTCCAAAACATCTTTTGCAATCAATTCCCCTTGTAAGACACCGGACTGCTTTGCATCCGCGCCGACATAGTAAAGACGGTTCCATTGAGAGAGATCTTCTTCCACCAGCTCTCGATTAAAAAATATCACCGGTATATTTTCTTTTTTGCCATATCAATGATTTCCGACGGAGCCGTTCGGTCCACCAAGTTAACACAGAGCACATCACAGGAATTTTGCAGCATTTCTTCAACCTGTTCATTCTGTAAGGCCTGACTTCTGGCTGCATTATAACGGGAAACGCTCACTTCATATCCCTTCGAACGTTTCTCTGCCACTTCTCCGTCAAAAGCTTTCATATAATCACTGATAAAGGTGTCGTAACTGTCATAAAGACTGATGCCTATTTTTATTTTTTTCTTTTCTCTCAGTTCTTCCTTTTTCCTGCATGAAATGAAAAGCAGCATGGCGAAAAAAAGGAAAAGGAGTATTCTCGTTTTCTTCCTCATAAAAGCTCCTTATTGTCCGGTAGGAAAGAGAATTCGTTCCATTCCGTCTGCATACATATTATCCGCCCGAACCACATAGAAGTCTACTGACTGATCTCCCGGTGTATTTCTACTGTTGGAGAGGCGCTGCCAGAGATTCACCACCGCAGAATATGCCATCTGATACTGGTCAATCACAATAAGGCTTCGAATCATACCTACATCCAAGCTGTAAATGAGCTCATCCGAATCCCCTACTCCGTAAAGCTCTACAAACTGTCTTCCCGTATCCCGAAGATACCTTGTCGCAATTTCCAGGCTATCATTATCCAAAGCGATGATAATGTCTACACTTCGCTTATGATTTGCCACCTCCAGGTCTTTTCGCGGCTGTCCCTTGTCCTCCATAATCCAGACAATTTCCTTCTCACTTTCTTCCAGAACCTTCTTAAGGGCATCCAAACGTTTTTGCATATTTCCCTTGTTCTGGTTTCCTGCAAGAATTCCTATCCTTAGTCTTTGATTCTGCAGGTTGGATTGCAGGACCTCTTTTCCAAGTGCCTCTCCCAAAGCTTCCTCATCCACACCTATGGAGGAAATGGAGACGGTAGGGTCCGTCACCTCCTTCTCGCAGTCTACCAGTTCCAGCTTCGTGCTTTTCCCCAATTCGTTAAGCAAAACTCCGGTTCCCTCCGTAGCACGAAGCTCCGTAATGATTCCGTCCGCTCCGTTTTTGATTTCTCTGGACAGACTCAAATATTCCTGCTGAATGGAAAGGAAACGACCGGTAGTTACAAAATTATATTCGATATTGTATTTCTTTGATGCGGCATTCAGTCCCTTTCGGAATTTATCCCAGCCGGCAGAACTGCTGCGATCCACCACAATGGAGATTTTATACTTTTGAGGCGCATTTTCTCCCAGCAGTCTTCCCAAAGAAAGGGCAAAAAGCATTATGGCTACAATTCCAACTCCTACAGTAAAGATTCGATTCTCTTTCATGAGTTTCTACCTCCCCCATGAAATCCACTGCTACTGCTATGCATATTTCCATGTTCCATGCTCTTTTGTGTCTCCTCGCTATACTCAATCGGAGGAAGTCGAAGTTGAACCGTAGTTCCCTCGTCCGGTGCACTGATAATCTTCAGTCCGTATCGGGATCCGAAACGAAGCTGAATTCTCTTGTGTACATTGATTAAACCGACGCCTGATCCTCTCTTTTTCCGGTCGGAAAAACTGGATGGCTCTACTTCATTATCCAAAAAGGATTCCGCCTTCTCTACAGGCATACCGAATCCGTTGTCCTCTACGGATAAAAGAATTACCGGCAGGGAATTTTCCTGAATGATTTTTCCCCGAACATCAATTTCTCCGTCTCCATCCATTCCCTCCATACCATGGTAGATGGCATTTTCCAGTATCGGCTGTAAAATCAGCTTTACGGTAAGGCAATCCAGCACTTCCTCCTGCACGTCAAAATGTACGGCGAATTTATTCTTAAAGCGGATTTTTTGTATGTTCATATAATTCTTGGCATGCTGAATCTCCTGTGAAAGAGGAATAATATTTTTCCCTCCGGAGAGCGAGATGCGGAAAAAGCTTGCCAATTGCGTTACCATAAACACGGCGTCTTCCTTCTTTCCGCTTTCAATCATCCATACTACGGATTCTAATGTATTATAAAGGAAATGCGGGTTAATCTGGGATTGCAACGCATCCATCTCCGTCTGCCGCTTTTCTTCCTGCTGCTGGATTTTTTCCTCCGTCAACTCATCAATTTTTCGGAAGGATTGCACAAGTGTCTGTCCCAAATGAATGATTTCGGTACTGCCATAGTTGGAGATTTCCTCTATAAAGCGCTCTCTGTCTCCCATATTTTCCAAATCTTCATTCAGCTTACGAATCGGATAAGAAAGTCGAAGAGAAAGCAACTGATTAAAGAAAAGAGAAATCAGAAGCGTTAAGGATATCAGCATAAACACATAGTAAAGCGTTCCGCCCGGAGTGAAAACAGGATTCTTTTCCTCCAAAACGGAAACCATTTTCCAGCCCGTATAGCCTATAGTATCCAAAATAACGGTTTCTTTTCTTCCGTCTTTCTTTATATAGTGGAGTCCGTCTTCCCATTCTGCAACATCTTCCGTATTTTCCTGAAAAGACTTTCGAAGGATTTCCCGCATACGAGGATGATATATCAGCTTACCCTTCTTATCACAAAGATAAAAATAACGAGAATCATCATCTCCATTCAGTTTTTCCATCATTCGCTCTATGGTATCGTAATTCATATCTACCAAAAGTACGGCATTGTTACTTACTCCGTCTCTATTCAAGTCCACTACACGGCTCAAAGAAATAACCCAGTGCGTACGAAAGGAAGGATCATCAAAAAGATTCTGCACATGGGGAAGGGAAAAATGCAGATTTTCCACCTGCTGTACGGCCGTAGAAAAAAAATCCTGCTCCACTACCTTTCTATTTTTCTTCTCTGCAGATATCGGAACTGCCGAAATCAGCTTTCCTTGCGAAGAAAAAATGGCAACAGAAACAAGATTATCCTTATGGGCCTCGTATAAGAGGTTCATTTCTTCATTGAGTTCCGACATATTCAGATCCGGAACCTTAATCACATTATAATACATCGCATCGGAAATCCGGCGCATACTCACCAGATATTCCTCCAGTTGATTTGCACCCTGCTTTAAGAGCTGTTCCGCCTGCGTCTCCCGCTCACGCTTTAAACGGGAAGAAAATTGCAGATATAAAACCGAGGACAAAAACAGGATAATGATGACGGAAAGAAGCATAAAGCTTAGAAGAATCATATTGTGGAAAGAGCGAAAGGGCGACTCCATGGAAAGAGGAAAAAAATACCCCTTTTGAAAGAAAATTTCCTTAAGGGAGGCCTTCTTGGAATCTATTCTCTTTTCTCCTTCCTTGGAGATAATTCTTTCCTGATTGTGCATTATTTTGCCTCGTTTTTCATACCGCTGGTCTTGTACTTAGAGGGAGACATCCCAAACTTCTTCTTGAATGCATAGCTGAAATAGTTGGGGTCGGAATATCCCACCGATTCCGCTATGATATAGGTTTTCTCCTCCTCTTCAACCAAAAGGCGAAGTGCCTTTTCCATCCTGTAATCCGTCAAATAATTGATAAAGCTCTTTCCCGTCTCTCTCTTAAAAACCGTGGAAAAATAAGCTGCGGAAACATGAAGTGCAAAGGAAAGTGCCTCTACGGAAAGATCCTTATCCATATAATGGCTGTGTACATGCTCCACTGCCTTCTTTACAAACGACTTGGTCTTATCGCTTCGCTTTTCCTGGATTACAACTTGAATTTTCTCACAGATTCGTTTCATCCAATCGGAAAGCTCCGAAAGATTAAACTGCTGAACCTTCTGATATACATCTTCCTCTTTCGGAAAAATAATTCCCGCATCCAGCTGATTGGACAAGAGAAACTTATGAATATTGGTTACCAGATCCATGAGGAAAAACTGGTATTCCTGAAGAGAAGGATTGTCCAGGCTGCTATTTTTGATATAGAGGTCAATATCCTTAAACAGCTCTTCCTTAGAAGCCATGCGGATACTTCTGTAAATATCCAAAAGTCGTTCTTCATCTAAAAGTTCCCTATTTAAAGAACGATTTTCCTTTTCCTCCGGATTGATATCGGAAACGGCAATGGCTTTACCCCTTCCGTATATCACACGATAGGCTACAGCATCTCTTGCTCCCATATAGGATAGAGGCAAATCCATTAAAGATGCGACCGTCTTTCCGATACCTGCCGTAATCGTAGCATTGCAGACGTGCTTTGCCATCCGACAAAGTGTTTCCATCTCATCCGTGAGGCGATAACTGTCTTCTTCCTTATCCATCTGGGTAATCACGACCGTATTTCCTAAATAGGTAAAGAAACAGGCCTTCCAATTTTTACTGAGTCTCTCTTCCGCAAGCTTCCGAATAGACATACTGATAAGCACCGGGTTAATGCCCTCCGGTGAAAGACTGATGGAATTATGCAGCACTACCACACAGTAAAGCTTTCCGGGCAGGGTAATCTGGTAATCCAACATAGTTCGTTCCATATCTTCCTGTCTTACATTTCCTTCTATCAAAGAAGTATAAAAGCTTTCCTGTAAAATGGGCAAACTTTCCATGTAATAGTTTTTTAAACGATTGATATTTTGCTTTTCGTCAAACTCTTCATCCAAGCGTTCATGCACTTTTTTGAAAATGCGAGAAAGCTCTACACTGTCCACCGGCTTTAGCATATACTCTTCCGCTTCCAGACGAATCGCTTCCTTAGCATACTCGAATTCATCAAAGCCGGAAAAAATAATAATCTTTACGGAGGGATATAACTCCTTTAGTTTATGAGAAAGAGTAAGTCCGTCCATATACGGCATCTTAATATCCGTGAGTACCACATCAACTTGCTTTTCCTCTGCAATCTCCAAGGCTTCCAAGCCATTCTTAGCATAGCCCAAAAGGGAGTAGCCCATGCCCTCCCAGTCAATCTTTTGTATGATGGCTTCTACAACATCTTCTTCATCATCTACCAAAAGTACGGAATATTCCTTCATTTCCCATCTCCACTATACTTTTCCTCTATACGTTTAAACTGTATGCTGATGAGAATAATACTGAGAAGAATTAAAGAAATACCCAAAAACGGGTGAATCAACATCGCTAAGGATGCCAACAAAGAGATGGCTGCAAATGCAAGAACAATGATTCCCGCTTCCCTGCCATATCCCTTCTTATCTTTAACAGGAGGACGCCCCTTTGGACGAATACTGTCCACATCCTCAAAAACCAATAACTTTACCGCATAATATAAGAGCAATACCGTAAACAGCAGGGGAAGTCCCATTTCCTGCAAAATTTTTTCCATCATATCCTCGACACCCCACTCAAACTTCTTCTATAGATAAATCCTCTTGAATTCCTATTAAAAGGAATGCATACACTTGCCCCATTTTACAAAATAGCGTACACCAATGCAAGAGACAGCCGACTGTAATATATAAATAATTCAAGTCATTTTTCTTTCGATTGACAGTTCCCATACTGCCATGTAGTATTTTCTTGTTGTATTATTTTTCTTGTTTTGTAAGGGGTTTTTATGAAAAATTCTCTCTTTGTCCGTAAACTCGTCGGAACTGCCATTCTCACCGCCGTTGTTCTAAGCTTACAACTTGTGTTGGGCAGTGTTAAGTTCGGACCCTTTAATATTACCTTTACCTTGGTACCCATCATTTTGGGCGCAGTACTCTACGGTCCTCTAAGTGCTGCCTTTTTAGGTGCGGTATTCGGTCTGACGGTCTGCTTTTCCGTCATTTCCGGAAATGACGCAGGGGGCTTTGTCCTCTTTAGCCAAAGACCGATAATAACTCTTCTTCTTTGTCTTGTGAAAAGCACCGCCGCAGGGTACCTTGCAGGGCTTTTTGCCAAACGAAAATCCACTGTATATCTCTCTGCCGCCGTTGCTCCTCTCGTAAACACCGGTATCTTTATTTTGGGCTTGGTCGTATTCTTCCGGGATACCCTTGTCCTTTGGGCAAATGGAGAAGAAGCTGTGATGCAATTTATCCTCTTCAGTATCTTGGGAGTAAACTTTTTAGCGGAGCTTCTACTTAATCTCTTGCTTGTCCCTGTTATTCTACGCATTCTTGCAGGAGTTCGATTCACAAAGGATGAAATTGAAAATATATAGGAGGGAAGAATGATTCTAGCCATTGATTGCGGAAATACCCATACAGACTTCGGCTGTATACAGGAAGATGGAGAGATTGTGCAAATTTTCTGTATGGAAAGTAATCGAAAGAAAACGAGTCATGAATATGCGGCAGATATCGACGAAATATGCACTCTTTTAGGAATACATGTTACTGACTTCAAGGGTGCAATCATCTCTTCCGTTGTTCCCGAGCTCACCGGTTCCTTTCGAGAGGCGGCAAAGATTCTGCATATTGAAGACTGCCTTATCGTCAATAAAGAAAATGTTTCTTCCCTTTCTTTTTCCTCATCCTCCTCAGAGGAAGTCGGACCGGACCTGATTGTTTCCGCTGTAGGTGCCAAGAAGCTCTATCCGCTTCCGGCAATCATCATCGATATGGGAACTGCGACAACGCTTACCGTAGTGGATAAAGAAGGAGTCTTTACGGGAGGTGTCATTCTCCCCGGTGTAGGAATCTCTATGAACGCTCTGGCAAAAGAGACCTCCCTACTTCCTTCCATTGATGTAGCACCGGCAAGAAAGCTCATTTCCTTAAATACCGTGGATGCGATGCGTTCAGGCATCATTTACGGTACTGCAGGATCCTTGGACGGCATCATAGAACATTTCCTGCAGGAATTAAAGGAAGACGCGAGTCTCATCGCCACGGGCGGACTCTCGCACCTCATCTGTCCCTACTGCAAGCACAAAATCATCGTGGATGAGAATCTCCTCTTAAAGGGCTTATGGGAAATCTGGAAGGATTCCAGAGACTAAAAAAGAGGCGAAGAAACTAAAGTAAACAGTTTTACAAAGTTAAATTAAGTAGTTTCATGGAGCTTAATCAAGCAGTTTCATGGAAGCACACAAAGTATTCCAAGAACGAGTAAGATTCCCGGTGCAAAAATATCTCCTTCCGTCCCCTTTAAAAAAAGTCCTATAGGAGAGAACCAAGGAAGGTACTGTAGCCATCCGCTTAGGGCGGAAAAATCCATAAATGCCCCGCCAATCAGGCTGAAAAAGAGTCCAAGGTTTAAGCTGAGACCCGTTTCCGCCCCTTCTCCAAGGAATCTTGTCGATAGAAGACGAGAAAAACCGAAGAGAAAAAGTGTGTAGGAAAAGACGGACAGCATTGCATATAGACTAAAAGAGAGCTTAAGGGCAATATAAAAGCAAAGACTGATAAAGAGGAAGAACAGGAAATATCCCCCAAGATAGCGTAGTTTTCCGCGCCTTATACTGTTTATCCTGCTACTCACCCTCTTCTCTTCACTCTCCCCCATTACTGCAGCAAGGGAAAAGAGGAAGAAATATAAAAGAAACGCATAGATTGCCTCTCTTTTGGGAGAAAACAGCTCTTCTTTTGAGCGTCCATTTTTCTGCTCTACGATATAGAGAGGTGTTTTTCTTTTGTAGTTGACTTCATTTTCTTTGAGAATTCGTTCTTCTTCCGGACTAAGCTCTTTTCCTAAAAGAGAGGAGAGGTAAGTCCCGGCAGTTCTTTCTATCTTTTCCCCGGCAACAAGGGCTGCCACAATCTCTCGAACAGCCATTTCCGAAAGAGAAGAGCTGCTGCTCTCATAAAGCAAGAGTCCCTTTCCCTCCCTATCATCACTGTATCCCTCAAGGATACTGAGAACCCCTTCTTTATCCCCATACAAAAGCTTCTCCGCTTTTTCCTCTCCGGAAATCACCGTGATTTGAATACTCTTTTCCTCTTCCAGATCTCGGAGCAGCTCCTTACTCCATTCTCCCTGATCTTGATTCACAAGATAAATTTGTAAGCGTTCTTCCTGCTTATCCTCCGCATATTTTCCAAGAAGGAGGCAAAAGGCAAGAAAAAGCACGAATCCGGCCGTTCTCCCTATCAGAGTAAAGCCTCTCCATAGCGGAAAGGGAAGATATCGCATAATAAGGCTCTCGCTACGACTTTGCAAATATGCACTCCCAGCCAAGGAAGTCTTTTTCTCTTTTTGTCCGAGGGAATTCTTCTTATCGAAGAGTTTTTCGAGTAATAGAAGCATAACTCCGATACATGCCGGAACAGATAGCGGGTACGCAAAAGAAAGCAAAGCCTTTCCTCGATATCCCCTCCTTAGGCCTTCCAAGATTAGTGCCGTAATACTGACAGGAGAAAATTGTGCAATAGAAAATGGAATTTTCCCTGCGCTAAACAGTCTTCCGCTGAACAAGAGGATTAAGAAAATCACGCAAATACTTAAATTTTTTCCGAGTCTCTCATCCCGAATCACTGTGAATATTCCCCAAAAGAAGAAATAAAAGCTAAGTAAGGAAAACAAGTAATAAATCGAAAACCAAAGAAGACTCTCCGAAGAAAGAGAGAGCGTCCCATGCAAAAGCAATAAAGAAAGGGCCAAAAAAACCAGAGACAGGAAGAGTAAAACAAGGAATTTAGAGAGATAAAATCCCTTTCCTCTCATCTGACGAAACCGTGCAACAATTCCCTTTTTTTCTTCTTCCGGAACTGCGGAAATCACGGATAAACTCACAAAAGAAAGAAAGAGGAAAAGCAATGCGGAAAAAATGCGCATAAGAAGTGCAAGCTCCAAATTGGCTTTTATCTCCTCATCCTGAAAGATGAGTTGTCTCTTTAAAACGGCTGAAAGAAGCCTTTCCGAGGCCTTCTCATAAAGGACTTCCTCTTGCTTTGCGGAAAGTGTTTCTCCATAAGCCGTATGGAAAACAGCAAGACTCGTCTCCTGCTCCTTTTCCATGATTTGCATGACAGAAGTAAAAACTGACTCCAAAATAGCCGCTTCCGTCGGACGCTTCTCATTGAGAATGAGTTCTACCGGTTCTCCTTGAAATCGATAAGCAGTATAAAAAAAGTCTTTGGGAATCCGTAGAATTCCTACACTTCCCTTCTCCAGTTCTGCAGAAATCTCTTCCCTGCTGATTTTATGAACCTCTGAAAAAAGTTCTACCTCTTCCATTTGACGAATGAGTGTCTTGGACATCAGTGTTTCATCTTCATCAATTATGGAAACGGGAAAGGACAGTATCTGTCCGGAGCCCCCCTGAAAAAAGGCAAGAAACAAAGGAAGCAGAAGTAATGGAAAAAGAAGGGAAAATAGTCCCCCTTTTCTGAAAAATAAGCTGAAGTCCTTTTTTAAGGCTGCAAAAAAGCCATTCATTTACACAATCCTTCCCTCTTCCAAGTACACTATTCGGTCAGCCATTTCTTCCAGCTCTCCTCTTCCATGACTAATCAGCAGCATCGCTGTACCCTGCGCCTTCATTTTTCGAAGTAAAGCAAGAATTTTATCATAAGACTCGTTATCACAGCCTACTGTTGGCTCATCTAAAAGAAGGATATCCGGTCTTCTCATTAAGGCGGATGCCAAGTGTACTCGCCTCTTCATCCCCCCTGAAAGTGCAGAAACACGTTCTCTTTCTTTATCCTCCAAGCCGAGCTCCTTTAAAAGCCAGTGTGCTCTTGTAAAAATCACTTTGGCAGGAAGTCCCAGTATTTTCCCGTAAAAATATAAATTTTCCAAGGCGGAAAGGCTTTCATAAAGAGACAAATCCTGCGGAAGATAGGACAGATTTTTCTTGATCTCCTTCGGAATCAAAACCTCTCCCTTATCATAGGGCAATATCCCTGCAATAGCCTTTAAAAGCGTACTTTTCCCTGCACCGTTCTCTCCTCGTATCCCCAGTATTTCTCCCTTATGCAAAGAAAGGGAGAGCCCTTTCAATACTGCTCTCCCTCCTCTTTTGTAGTGAAATCCCAGGTCATTAACCGTGCAAATCCACTCTTCCATCTATTCTGTTACCCCCAAAAGATTCATATAGATGCGTTGGAAACCTTGTGCAAATTTCTCTCCAAGCTCATAGAAATCATCTTCAGAGTAATTGCTGACATCCACTACCTCACCCTTAGGCAGGGTAATATCCGCTTTATCGGAGGTATTCAGGTTCAGCTTAACTCCACTAAGTCCCATGGAATACGCTTCCAGTCCGCTAAGAACAAGCTCATGGTCACTACTGTTCTTTTCACCGTCTTTTACCGTCAGAATTGCCTGTCCGCCCATTCCTGTCGGATCTTTTACAGTATAGGTTCCGTAAGGCATCAGGATAGACTTCTTTCCTGTTTCAATAGCATACTCTAAACCGGTAATATTGAAGATTCCATTTCCTCCGGAAATACTTCCATTTAAAGTTTTACCCTTTAAAGCATACTCGTTCTTCAGATAGAAAGTTTCTCCCTCTCCACCCTTTAAATTCAGCTGCTCGATAGTCTTATCTCCGTCTTTTGCTATTTCTAAGCTGCAAACATATTGATTGCTGCTAATCTTGATTTGACGGAGCTTCTTTCCCTCTACAGCAATGATCCAAGTAAAGTTCGCGTCTTCAATTTCCTGTCCACTATCTTCCGCAGCCTCTCTGATTTTCTGTGCAAACTCTTGCAACTGCTCTTTTGCAGGAAGTGAGCTTCCCAGTCCCATTGCATCATTTATCTGACTTCCATAGTTTCCCTGTTCAAGCAGCTCTTCCAAGTCTTTGTCTTTCTCCACCGTGTCTGCAAGCTTCTCCA
Source organism: Oribacterium parvum ACB1 (assembly GCF_000238055.2). Classification (GTDB taxonomy): domain Bacteria; phylum Bacillota; class Clostridia; order Lachnospirales; family Lachnospiraceae; genus Oribacterium; species Oribacterium parvum. The sequence continues at coordinate 120,445 of NZ_KE148312.1, read as the reverse complement.
GAAAAGCCTTTACCTCTTCTGCCTTCGGAGTAAAGGTATAAACTTCTCCCTTGAATTTCTGTCCGAGTCCGTCCAAGCTTACTTCCTGCTTTTCCACCTTAAGATTGTCCTTTGTGATGAGTGTAGCATAGAGCGCACCATACTTTTTAAGGAGCTTTTCTAAAGTCTTTTGATTCTCTTTCGTCTTCTTTAAGTCAGGAGCTTCTTCTACTTCTTCCCCTGTCAGATTTTTAATAACAGTCTTATAGTCTCCCTTATAAAAATGCTCGTCAATCGCAGGAAGGGCAAAGCCGACTACTCCATCCATATATTCTGCATAGGCATCCAGGATGTCACTTCCCATAAGCTGCATCCCCATGCTCATCTGCATACTTCCCTTATCCGGATCTGTCTTTGCTTTCAAGGTCAAAGAAGAATCCTCAAGATATTTATTGATTTCCTCTCTTCCGTCGACTTCTCCGGTCAAAACCATGGTCATTTCTTTGGTTTCCTGATTGATAAAGCCCAGTTCTTCCATGGACTTAATCTTTCCGTTAAAGTATTCGGACTGGTATTTTAAAAATCGGTCTTCCGCACTGGAACCCAAACCGCTGAAAAGCAGGTTCTTTCCAAAGGCAAAGATACCGACAAGCAGAAGAACAACCGCTGCCACGATTCCGATAAAAACCTTGGGAACACCGCCTTTTCCCGTCTTCTCTTCAACTGTATATCTTGCAAAATCAGCCGTGTTTTTTACCGGCTCCTCAGCCCTTTCCTCTTTAGCCACTTCAGTAACTTCAACAGTTTTGGCAGCTTCAACAGTTTTGGCAGCTTCTGCAGTTTTGGCAGCTTCTGCAGTTTTGGCAGTTTCGGTAGCTTCTGCAGTTTTGGCAGTTTCGGTAGCTTCTGCAGTTTTGGCAGTTTCAGTAGCTTCAGGAGCCGCAGGAGCTTCAGGAGCAGTAGCAATGTTTAAAGCGTTATCCAGTTTTTCTCCGCAATTCGTACAGAACAAATCCTGTTCCTGTGCTTCCTGACCGCAATTAGGACATATTTTCATGATTCCCCCCTATCTTGTCGATAATTTGTTTTTTCTTAGCTATATTAACATAGCATAATCCGTATTTCTTTTCAATTTTATGAATAATTTAATGATGAGAAAGCAAAGAAAAATGGAAGATTAGTCTTTCCACGTCTTCTACTAAAACTCAGGCCTTTTATAGTAGAGGCGCAATAAAGCGTAAAAATCCCTGCATAACTCTCTTTAAAATACTTCTTTTCCTACCCCAATCCGCTGCAATTTCCGTTGAAGTTCGAAAAACCTCATAAAAATCGTCCGCGATATCAGCAATACAAGGGCTTTCATAAATCAACACCCCATTTTCAAAATGATGGTACAAAGAGCGATAATCAAAGTTAATGGTTCCCACTGCTGCCAATCGATGATCAACAAGAACCTGCTTCGAGTGAATAAAGCCCGGGGTATATTCATAGATACGAACCCCCGCCCGAAGAAGCTGGGCATAGTAAGAACGACTCACGGCAAAAATCATTTTCTTATCCGGAATTCCCGGTAAGACAATCCGTACATCCACTCCACATTTTGCCGCATTACAAAGTGCCCTGCTCATTTCATCCGTAATAATCAAGTAAGGCGTCGTAATGAAGATAGACTCTTTAGCAGAGTGAATCATATTTAAATAGACATCTTCTCCAAGAGGAAGATCATCTATCGGAGTATCTCCATACGGCGCACAATAGCCTTCTTCGCTAAACTTCTCCCAATATCTTGGAAGGTAGTTATAGAGCCCCCTTACCGGACTGTCATCCATAGCGTGCCACATTTCCAAAAAAAGCAGCGTCAATGTTCCCACACCTTCTCCGCGAAGTCGGATTCCCGTATCCTTCCAATATCCATAAGGAGAACGGATATTGAAGTATTCATCTGCAAGATTATAGCCTCCCGTAAAACCAATCTGTCCATCCACTACCGTAATTTTTCGATGGTCTCGATTATTCATAAACAGATTGACAACAGGAACAATAGGATTGAAAATCCTGCAACGGATTCCCCCTTCTTCCAATTCTCTTAAAAAGCGAGGATTGATGAACCCAATTGACCCGACATCATCATAAAAAAGCCTGATTTCCACACCTTCCTTTGCTTTTTCCAAAAGAACCGCCTTTATCTCTCTGAAGGACTCCCTGTCCTCTATGGCATGGTATTCCATGAAAATAAATTTTCGGGCTCCGCGAAGTGCTTCCATCTGCGCTTCAAATCCAAGACTTGCTTCCTTATAGAAAACCACTTCCGTATTTCTATACACAGGAAATCCTGCCAGATTCTCCAGCATGGAAAACTGGTTCCCGATTCGGGGATTTTCCTTTTTTAAATGCTTCAAAACCGTATGGCTGTCATCCAGGTAAGGAAAAAGCATACTGTCGGCTACATCAAAGCGTTTCTTCATCGTGCGGGAAAAATTGGAGCCGTAGACCAAAGCATAAAGAATCCAACCCAGAATCGGCATCGCCATAATGAATACTACCCAAGTCAGTTTAATGGAGGCATTTGTGTGTTTTCCGATGATATAAAATATAGCCAGTACAGATAAAATCCGAAGGCCTGTCGCAATAAAAATATAATTCTCCGTCAGCCGAACAATCACAAGGTAAAACCAAAAAATCTGTAATAAGACAGCAAATACCACAAACAGTAATCTTCCCACACTGTTTTTCTGGTCTTCTCTATGAACTGCCTTGGTTTTTTTTGGCATATATACGCCCTCCTATAATCAATCGACCCTTACCTTATACTATAGCAATATAAAATTAAGCCTATGAGAGATATTAAGCTCTTTAAAACAGCCGGATGTATGCCGGAAGTCCGTCTATATACTCTGCACTGCACTCTCCCCGGATTAAAGGGCGAAGGTAATCCAAGCACTCTCCCTCCAAGCTATGTCCATTTTCGGAAATCCACTCTTTAGGCAGTTTTTTCTCCTTGTTGGCAACGAACGACAAAGGTACGGAAAGAAAGTTCACCTTATATTCCCCTCTCATTCCATTTATCCGCTCCAAACTCACCATTTTTCCGCTTTCTCCGGAAAGAGCAAGTTCAACCGCCTTCTTTCCTAAGGAAAAGGCCTCCAATACGTCCGTCTTGGAAAGGCAGTGGCTTGCACAGCGTTGCAGTAAATTAAACTCAATTGCACGGGTTTTAATGTTCTTTTCTTTTATAACAGTGTATTTTCCTTCTTCCGAATCGGCTGCCTCCTGCAAAAAGCCTTCCAATACCGCTCCGGTACCTCCGGCTATAGTATGACCGAAGGCGTCCTTTTCCCCTTCTTCTTTCTCATAAGAATAAAGAAAACGACCTTCTTCGTCCTTTACCCCTTCGGAAACCGCCACCATGATTTGGGGATGTTTCTCCAGCATTTCATTTACATCTTGCAAGAACTTCTCTTTTGAAAATGTATTTTCCTCCACATAAATCAAGTAAGGAATACTGCCTCGTTCTTCGGAAAGAGCAGCTGCCGCTGTAAGCCAACCAGCATTTCTTCCCATCATTTCTACAATCATGACATAATTCTTATCGTAAGCCATGCATTCCTGTTCCAGTTCCAAAAGACAGGAGCTGATATATTTTATCGAAGACGCATAGCCCGGGCAGTGATCTATACCGTATAAATCATTGTCGATGGTCTTCGGAACCCCGATAACACGGATATCTTCCCCCTTATTTTGAAAATAAAGAGAAAGCTTCCAAGCCGTATCCATGGAATCATTTCCGCCGATGTAAAGAAAGTAGCCTATATTCCATTTTTTAAAAATATGAAATATTGTATCAAAATCTCCGGGATCTTCCTCGGGATTCTGTAATTTTCTCCTGCAAGACCCCAGAGCCGAGGCCGGAGTTGTGGCGAGTCGAGAAAAAAATGCAAGAGATTGCATACGGTCCGGAGTCATCTCCGCATCTCTTTCTTCTTGGCAGATTTCCTCCGCAAGCGGAGATAAGTTGGTTATATCCATACTTTCCACCGGGAAGATACTTCTCTTTTTCTCTAAAACAGTATCCCTAAGGTTTATGAAATCCTCCCGAAATACACCTTCTACGCCATACTTTGCGCCATATACTTCTCCAATTTCCTCCCGTTCCAAAGCTTCCTTAATCACTCCGGAAAGACTTGCATTAATTACCGCTGTCGGCCCCCCCGACTGTGCCACCAATAAATTCTTCTTCATGTTTTCACTTTCTATCTTTTTTTCTTCAGCACTACATGCCTACCATCACTCTTACTTACTCTTTTAAATACTGCTCCAAATATCCCAAGGGGAAAGGAGGCGATGCCAAAGGCTTCACCGCAAGGCTGGTAAGAAGAATCGGATTGTCATCTGCCAAGGCCCGATTCAGATTTAACTTCCCGCAAAGCTTACATTGATGAAGTATACTCCAGTCTCCATCCTCTCTGGAAACAACGGCAATGGGTTCCATTTTTCCGTGACAGGCAGCTTTCCGGTCTCCCGCCGTCTCATCTACATGAAGACTGTAAAGGCAGTAGGGACAGTGGTTTCTATGATTTGAACCTGCGCCTTCCGGATGAATCTCCTTTCCGCAATGCGCACATACAAAGCTTTCCAAACAAGCCTCTGTACGGTAGTCCGCTTGATTCATCTCACTTCTACTGCGATTCGCATTTTCTCTATTCGTATCTTCTCTATGTGCATCTTCCTTTTTTCGCTGTTCTTGTTTCTTCCCTGCTTGCCACGTCTTTTCCGATGTAAGTTGTTCAAGTTTTTCGACTTGCAATACAGGTCTTTTTGCCTTCTTTTTTACCGACATATCTCCGTTTTTCATCTTCAGTTCTTCCCTTTTTATCCGTCAGTGCTCAAGTAAAAATATTTGACTTTGTATTATATCATATATTTTTTGCAAATAGCAGAGAGCCTATCGCCCTAAAAATTTCTCCGCAATTGCCACAAAACTTGCACTTCCTTTCCAAAGAACATCCTCATCCACATCAAATTTTGCATGATGATGCGGTTTGTCCGTTCCCTTTTTCGGATTTGCGGAGCTTAAGAAGAGAAAAGCGCCTGGAATCTTTTGTAAATAGAGCGAAAAATCCTCTCCTATCATACTGGGGCTTTCCCGATACAACACTATTTCTTCTTTAAAAATATCTTGTATCGCATCTTTGGCAAACTCGGTCATTTCTTTGTCGTTAATAAGGGGCGGAGCTCCCCAGTCCATGGTATAGTCCACGCTGCCTCCAAAGGCTTCTGCGGTACATTTTGCCACTTCCCCGATACGCTTAGCAAGCTTCTGTCTTACTTCTTCTTTTAAAGCACGGGTTGTCCCCTCTATATGAACCGTGGAGGGAATCGCATTGTATAATTCCCCTCCTCTTATCAGTCCCATCGTAAGAACAGCCGCATCCGTCCCGGCAATTTCTCTTGCATTGATAGTCTGCAATGCAAGAATGATATGGGCTGCTATATTAATCGGATCTACTCCCTTTTCAGGCGTAGAAGCATGGCAGCCATTTCCCTTTACTTCTAAAATAAAACGATCATAGGAAGCCATTACTGCTCCGGGAATACAGGCCATCGTTCCACTTGGGATACTTTTATCTAAAATACTTCCGATATGCATCCCGAAAATGGCATCTACCCCCTTTAATGCCCCTTCCTCTATCAGAATAGCCGCCCCCTTCGCAAGCTCTTCCGCCGTTTGAAAAAGAAAACGAATTTCTCCGGAGAGCTCCTCTTTATGAGGATAAAGTATCTGCAAGGCAGCTAAAAGCATGGCTGTATGGGCGTCATGTCCGCAGGCATGCATACAAGAATTATGCAGCGAAGCAAAAGAAAGACCGGTTTCTTCTTGGATAGGAAGAGCATCCATATCCGCTCGAAAAGCAAGTGTTTTTCCCGGACGGGCACATTTCATCGTTGCTACAATACTGCTGTCCTTTTCCGAAAGTATGTATGGGACTCCTATTTCTTCCAATTTTCGGATTACATAAGCGCGCGTCTTCGGTAGATAGAATCCCAATTCCGGAATCTGATGCAGTTCCCTTCGCATCTCCACAATATCGGATTCTATCTCTTTACACTTTTCCCATAGCATATTTTTCTCCTTTACAAACGAAATCAAGCTAGAGCTTTTCTCAGTCATTCTCTTTTCCTATTCTAGCAAAATAAAGTCCTATTTTGCCAGTCTTAAACGGATAATTATGAAGCAAAGGGTGAAGCTTGAAAAGCAATAAACGGAAAACAGGAGACGGAATATAAAATAAAATAATTCATTGTATAATGCGTACACTTTGCACTAATTAAAATTATAATTTGTGTCGAGAATAACTCGTGTCAGATACATTGTTATCTTTTATTCATTATTCCATTTTTAGAAGACGAAAGGAAAATAAGGGAAACGAAATGCCTCACACTTCAAACGCGATGATCTTTAAGAATAAAAACTGAGGTTTCCGATGCATATTGAATTCAAATCTACAAAATTCAAAATCAAAAAATATTTCTTATCAACAATGATGGATAAGTACGAAAAGGAGGAACTCATATGAAGGCGCTAATTTATGGAGCGGGTCTTTCAGGAAGGCAGGTTTACAAGAACATAAAAGATGAGGTTCAGGTAATCGGGTTTTTGGATGGAGATCCGGACAAAAAGGGACATGTAATCGCCGACGGTCTACCCTGCTATGGAGGAGCGGAAAGTCTTTCAGACATGGAATTTGATCGAATTTATATTGCTTCTCGATTTTGGAAAGATATCAAAAAAATTCTGACGGATAATGGCGTTTCAGAAGATCGCATCCGAGTGGATATCCCGCTGGACACAGTTTCCGATGTTCGAAATACCTGGCTGTATTCTTATGCGAAAGCATATAAGAACACGAAGCTTTCCGTAGCGGAAGGGGGTGTATTCAGGGGGGATTTCGCCAAATACATCAATAAGGTTTTTCCGGATTCCAAGCTATATTTATTTGATACCTTCGAAGGCTTTGACCATAGGGATGTTGAATATGAATCCAATAATTATAAATTCGGTTTAAATGACAATGAATTCTCGGATACATCATTGGATGTGGTTATGGAAAAAATGGAGCATCCAAAGAATATCATTATAAAAAAAGGATTCTTTCCGGAGACTGCAGCAGATGTTGATGACCGGTTTTGTTTCGTACACTTGGACTTCGATTTGTATGTTCCGATACTGGAGGGACTACGGTTCTTTTATCCCAAAATGGTCGAGGGGAGTGTAATCCTGATTCATGACTATTACAATATCGGCTTACCGGGAGTAAAGGACGCTATAGAGGATTACGAAAAAGAAATAGGCAGAACCCTGTATAAAATGCCAATCGGAGAAGATCAAAGCATTGCCATTATAAAGGATAGTCGTTCTTAAAGAATAAGATGGAATAATGCTTCTATTCGCTTGACAAGAATTCCTTTACTGCATATTGTCATCCATATATTAGAAAAGTCGTGTGCATGGTAAAACAGTAAAATGGATGCTCCATCGCAAGACGTATGAAGGAAAAAATATGGATTATACAGCTAAAGATTATATTATTTCGGAAAACAAGGACTTCGCTCTAGTGAATAAACCGGTAGGCATGGATTCAGAACATGCAATGGGAGACGGATTCTTTCCCATTCATCGCCTTGACAAGGTCGCAAGCGGACTTCTTCTTTATGCAAAAAATCCGATTAGTGCAAAAAAGCTTTCCGAAGCACTTCAAGAGGGCAAGATTAAAAAGAAATATCATATTATTGTCGAAAGCACTTGCAATACCTCCAAAGAAGAGGATGAAACTCTGTCCGTCAGAACAAACAACACAATGGATAGAGGCTCTTCCAAAGCTAAGCGGCTTCCGAAAAGAGGCCGTTTCACCGATTATCTTTATAAAGATGCAAAAAAGCAGAAGATGTTTCCTGTCAAAAAACTCCGCAGGGGGGTAAAAGAGGCTGTCCTCCATTATCAAGTACTACAAGAGAAAGACGGTCTTGCTCTTTTGGATGTCGAACTCGAAACCGGACGTTTTCACCAGATTCGTGCACAGTTCTCAGCCCACGGCTTTCCCCTCTTCGGAGACGGAAAATACGGTTCCCGTCAAAAGGGAAATGTAGCTCTACATTGCTATACCCTCTCCTTTCCTAACCCGGAAGGTGGAGAAGAATTGCATTTTCAAGTGGAAGACAGGGATGAAGAGCCCTGGAGAAATTTTTATGAGAAGCCTTAAAATAACTTGTTTTTCTCTAGCAAAAATGCTAGGATAAACCAGCAAAAAAGATTTTAAAAGCACCCGAAAAGCGGGTGTTTTTTTACGATTGGGAGGGCTTTCATGTTCGTTGCAAAAAACTGGATAGACTATGAGGTCATTGACTGCTCGAAGGGCGAAAAACTCGAGAGGTGGGGAAAGTATATCCTTTGCCGTCCGGATCCTCAGGTCATCTGGCAGAGCGAAAAGAAAAATCCCTTCTGGAAGAAGCTGAACGGCCATTATCACCGCTCCAAGGCAGGCGGTGGAGACTGGGAGTTTTTCTCCCTTCCGAAGCAGTGGCAGATTTCCTATCCCTTAGGGGAAAACGGAGAAGACAGTCTGAACTTTCATCTAAAGCCCTTTGCCTTTAAGCACACCGGTATATTCCCGGAGCAGGCTGTAAACTGGGAATGGTTTTACCGCCTCATTAAGAAAGAAAAGGAAAGAAGAGAAAAGAGCGGAGACAAAACACCGATTAAAGTTTTAAATCTCTTTGCCTATACCGGAGGCGCCACCCTTGCCGCAGCAAAGGCCGGCGCAGAGCTTACCCATGTGGACGCATCGAAGGGCATGGTTTCTTGGGCAAAAGAAAATGCGGAAGGCTCCGGACTTGCCGACTCTCCCATTCGTTATCTTGTGGACGACTGTGTGAAGTTTGTCGAAAGAGAAATCCGAAGAGGCAATCTTTATGACGGCATCATCATGGACCCCCCTTCTTATGGTAGGGGACCGAAGGGGGAAATCTGGAAAATTGAAGACAGCATCTACCCCTTCCTAAAGCTTAGTGAGAAAATTCTGAAAAAGGATTCCCTCTTCTTCCTTTTAAACTCCTACACAACCGGCCTGCAGGCAGGAGTTATGCAGTATATGCTGGAAGAGCTCATCGGAAAGGGCAGAAACGGAAAGGTTTCTTCCGATGAAATCGGGCTCCCCGTATCGGAAAACGGTCTGGTGCTTCCCTGCGGTTGTGCGGCCAGGTGGGAAAAAGCCGAATCGTAAGGCATTTGGCACTCTTTGTCAGAAAAACTTTATTGTATTTCTTTATAAGAGAGGATAGTATTACTGATAAGAGTTTAAAGGGAGAGGTGGCTTTTCTTTTAAAGCCATTTTCTTATGTATAAAAGCAATTTTTTAAAAAGAGAGAAACTCTTTCCCTCTTTTATCAAGATAAAACACCAGTAAAGCTTATGGAGGAAGAAATGTATAGGGGATTCAAAGTTTTTTTATTAAGCCTAAGCGCCACAGCCTTATTTTCCGGCGCAGCATTTGCTGCGGGCTGGAGTACAAATGAGCAGGGTCAACAGGTTTATCAAAATGATAATGGTTCAGTGGCTACCAATACCTGGATTAAGATTACGCAAAACGGAAAGACCGAATGGTACTACGCTACCGCAAATGGAAGCTTAAGACAGGACGGCTGGCAAAAAATCGGAGACAGCTACTATTATTTTGACGGAAACGGGTTGATGCAAACCGGCTGGGTACAGGAGGATCGCTACTACTGTGATCCCTCCTCCGGAAAGATGCTCAGCGGATGGAAGCTCCTTCCCCTCCCCGAGGGAGTAACTGCCGAGGAAGGCAGGAAGAGTTCCAACAACAATTACTGGTTCTATTTCAACCAAAGTACCGGAGAAAAATTATATGCCAAGGACGGTCGTGTTACCGTAAAAACCATTGATGATGCATCCTATGGTTTTGATGAAAACGGAATCATGGTAACCGGATGGGCAAAAACAGCAGATGGAAGTCCGGAAATTTCCGGCTACAGCTATTTCGCCGAAAAAACCGAAGGAAAGTTCAAGATGGGACAGCGTCTTTCCGGAACGTGGTACGCAACAGTCGGTCCGGAAGGGGACGGCAATCTTGCAACAGGCAACGTGGAATGGTTCTATCTAAAAAACAACGGCCATCCTGCTGCAGGAAACAATGGAGTCTATGAAGTGCAGCGTGTCGGAGACAAGCGGTATCTCTTCAATGAAAAGGGTAACCCGGTATATGGCATTCAAAAAGGCAAAACTGCAGCAAATGCTCCGGAAGCATATTATTACTGCGGAAAAAATAAGGCCGACAGCTCCGTAAAGACAGGAAAGATGAATTTAGTCGATGGAGACGGAGAAAACATCACTTGTTTTTTTGATAATAGTGGAAAGGGTGCAACCGGCATCAAGCAGGACTATGTCTACTTTAACGGTCGCCTGCAAAAGGCGGATAAGGGCTCTCACTATCAGAAGATTACTCTTCCCGGACAGAACAGAAGCTATGTAATCAATGAGGCCGGTAGGGTAATGAAGTCCAAGACGAAGTATAGAGATGCAGACGGAAATAAATGGTCCGTAAACGCAAGCGGTGTCATTACTTTGGATGAGGGCTTGGATACGGTAGAGCTTCTCTCCCCCACCGTGACAGATATTGATTAAAAAATCCGCCTTAGATTAATACCTAATAAATACAATGTACTTTATACGCGGTACTCATTGTGGAAAAACAGGGGCTGTAAAAAATCAAAATAATAAAGGGATTCTTTGCAATATAGATCTGAATGCGGGGGTAGTCTGAGCCCGTCGGTACTTGCGAAAAACAAGAGAAACGCAGTTTTTCGCTTAGTATCCGTTACGAGGCGAAGCTAGCGAGAGCGTGCCCCAAGTTCAGACCTATATTGCTTAGAAAATTATTTTGATTTTTTATAGCCCCTGTTTACATACAGTTTATTCTTCAAGCCAAAATTGTGACAACTCTTTCCTCTTTATCCCGCTTTCTTTTTTTGAGTATCCCAGGAACCGTCTTCTTTCAAAGTATAACCGTCTACTACCGTATTGAAGAGCATTTTACCGTTATTAATCCCCGCTTCTGTACTGAAGTAATACCATTTTCCATTGATCAGTCTCCAGCCGGTCAGCATCTTACCGTTATTGATCCCCTCCTCGGTACTCAAATAATACCATCTTCCGTTGATCAGCTGCCATCCGGTCAGCATCTTACCGTTGTTGGCACCCTCTTCCTTGCTAAGATAGTACCAAGTTCCGTTCAACAATTTCCATCCGGTACTCATCTTTCCGCTGTTTTCATTCTCACCGCCTTCCAGATAGTACCAAGTATTATTTCGGAAAATCCAGCCTGTAGACATATAGCCCTCTTTATTAAAGAAATACCAGCTCTTATTAATCAGTTTCCACTCGTTCTTTGGATAAGAGCCATCTTCGTTCTGTATCCACCAGCCTTTGGAATCCTTTTTCCACTTGACCTTTTTTGCAGAACTGTTAACTGTATTCGGGACATTGTCTCTCCAGTAATTTCTATAGGAACTACCGCCGGCCCCTCCTTTCTTTCCTGTCCATACGGTACTGCCCTCTTCCGAATCATCCAAGTCAAACTTGGTGAATAAGGGGTTTGCATATCGCTCGCTCAACTTCACGGCAGAGTGGTTTACTATGGTATTGATCCCGTCTCTTCCCATCTCTTCCTTAAAGAAAGCATGAAGTCCAATCTTTTTTACAGAAGCGGGAATACGGATATTTCCGATATGATTTCCACTGAATGCCTCTTCTTCTATCTCTTCCAAACCATTCGGAAGTATAAGCTCTCCATCATGTAAAACATCGGAAAAAGCATAGGCATCAATCTTCTTTAGATGGCTTGGGAAAATAATCTTTCCTTTGATGTTTAAATTTGAAAATGCACCCACTCCGATTTCCTTTACCGTGTCCGGGATTTTTAAATCTCCTTCCAGCTTAGTAGCACTCCCATAGGAAATTCCGTTAAATGCATAACTTCCTATTTTACTAATACCATCTTGTAAAACAAGCTTTATACTTTTAGGCTCTTCTCCCAGTGCAAAGAACAGTTTATCCCACTCTCTATACCCGTTCACAGCATTATAATCCTTTATTGCACCATTTCCGCCAATAGTCAGCTTATATTTTGAGATTTGACCGGAAGAAGCTGTGCCGGATTTTACCACCGACCAGTTCAATTTGCCATCTGTATCGGGAAGCCGATTGTCCGTTCCTACCTTTATCGTTTGCTTAAAAATTCCCACTTTCTTGGGTGGATCCCCACCCGCTCTTTCTACCAAGAGGATGTAGCAATAATAGGTTTTGTTATCCAACCAATTTATATTTGAAACATCCGTATAATAGGAAGCTTTCCAATTATCCTCTCCGGTTCTCCATCCCGCAAGGTTCATGCTGTCCTTGTAGGCAGTACTAAAGTCAGATTCTTTTACCGCTTTATTCGCATCCTGTGTTCTAAAGAAATAACACTCTGCAATGCTTTTAGAAGAAACACCGGAGATATTGACCTCCAGGAAGCTTTTTTGGATACTCGGTACTTGATATAAACGTATCGAATTAATTTGTACTCCTCGCTTCTTCTGCTCCTCCTTTTTCTTGGCCGTTTGCTTCACCGTAGTGAAACTATGGTTATAATGCAGCTTTCCGGTATCCTCTAAATAAATCGAAGATCGATTAATAATGGTATTATGCGTTGCATCCGTACCTTCTTTGTAAAATGCTTGGCTTCCAATCTCCACTACAGAAGCCGGAATAATCAGATTCTTTAATTTATTACTCTGAATAAAAGCAAAATCGGAAATCTCCTTCAGCGTAGAGGGGAGAGTTACATCCTCTAAATTCTCCATATAGCCAAATGGAGCCCTTCTGATTCCCAAACCTTCCACGCCTTCTGCAATAATGACCGTCTTTATTTTATCCCTATAGGCAAACCACGGCGCTCGCTCTCTATCGTCTCCATATCCATATCCACTGATTGTCAGCGTCATGTTTTTTCCTTCTCCACTGAGGCTGTACTTCATATTTTGACCGAGTCTTCCTCCGGAAAAGGGACTCTGTACAATGACCGTATACTGCTTAACTTGTTCCACCTCACTTCCTGATACAATCACTTTATTTTTAATCGTTAAAGTAGCTTTCCCCTCTTTTAAAGCTTTAATGCGAACATCCTTCGTATCAGGATCTATATGAACCCGAACAATATCTTCATGATCGGAACTGACTTCGATGCCCTCAACAAAACGATTTCCTTCACTCAGAAACTCATTGAGATTCTTGTCCTCTCCTTCCTCCATACCAAGAGATCCCGTCTCCATATCATCCTCGCTTCTATCTATTACACTAAGCACGAAGAGAGAGAAATGGTCTGTTTTAACTTCCAGTTTTTTCTCTTTTTCTTTTACTTTCACATCACTCAGTTTCTCCGGCTCCGCATCCGGCTCATCTAAGTGGAATACGGCGAGTTCCTTGCCTTTTGCAAGAATATTCAATCTTTCGAAACTGACCTTGACATCCCCTTTTTCATTATCGGGTTGTAGTTCTTCTCCCTCTGCGTCCAGAACCGAAATATCAAAAATAAAGCTTTCCAGAAGCTCTGCATCTTCTTCCTTTAGCTTTTCCTCAACCTTTTCCTCAACCTTTTTCTTATCCACCTTTTGACTGAGTTTTTTTACTTTCAATTTGGCCTTTTTCGGAAATACCCCAGCATCTGCTTTTACACTGACAAGAATTCCGTCTACCGTCTTCTTTCCATAAAAAGGAACATCTTGTTCTTCCTCTTCGGATGCAACAATCGTATTCTCTTCCTCTCTGCTTTTGCCCATTGCTCTTGTAAGGTTTCCTGTCGAAAATACGGATAGCAACATAAGCGTGGACAGGGCAAGAGCACATGTCTTCCTAAACATTCTTTTCTCCTTTCAGATTCTTTTCAACTACACTTTTCACAGACCCCGGATTGTACTCCGGCATACTTATTTCATCGGCATAATTTTTAGTTTTTTTAATATGTGATTTTTATCGTATGTATTTAGAACAATTTTATGGTTTGGGGATAAAAATAAATCAGTCTTAAGAAGAATATTGACGAAAAAGGGCTTTCGCTATACTATAAATGGGTCGCTAGGGGCGCTGTATGCTGAGAGGTGAAAACCGACCCTTTAACCTGACCCGGATAATGCCGGCGTAGGGAAGCTATACGATTTGCCCCTCCATGCCGTTTTGGCGTACAGGAGGTTTTTTTATGAGAAAAAGTACAGAAAAATTAGCATTTTCAGGCGTATGTATCGCTCTGTCCATGGTACTGGGAATGGTAAAATTGTTTTCCTTACCTATGGGAGGCTCCGTGACTGCCTGTTCCATGCTCTTTGCCACTCTGCCGGGCTTCTTCTTCGGAACCGGCTATGGCTTGCTTTCAGGCTTTGCTTACGGCCTAATCAGCTTCTTTTTAAAGCCGGAATTCTATAGTCCCGCACAATTTGTTGTCGATTATATTTTCGCCTTTTCCGCACTGGGTATCTCCGGGTTTTTCAGCAACAAGAAGAACGGCTTATACATCGGCTATCTTGCCGCCTGCCTTGGCCGTTTTATCTTTGCCTTCTTATCCGGTCTGCTTTTCTTCGCAGCTTATGCACCGGAGGGCATGAGTCCTGTGTGGTATTCCTTTGCCTATAATATCAGCTACATCGGTATAGAAGCTGCAATTACTATTGCCGTACTGTTCTTACCGGTAGTATATCGAACCATCTATCGCTTAAAAGGAAAGTTCAGACAAAATGAAGAAGTAAATCTGATTCACTCATAAAATGATTTGTAGAAACCATGTTCATTCAGAATCAGAGCGAACAATTTTCAAATGTCAGCCCTGATTTCGGCTAAGGTCCATTAATGATAAATGGAGGAAGGGGAGTTATCCTCTTCCTCCATTTATTGTTTTCCATAAGTTCGGAGAGATTCTCTTTATCAGCACACCCGTAAAATAGGCCAAAGCAAGGCAATAGACAGGACTCAAGAGATAAAAGAAAGCTTTCAGTCCATTGGATACTCCATCATAAAATGATATAGGAAGCACGTTCCGTAGAAGCCCCTGCAAAGTACTCTGCAAGATGAACCAAAGTCGAAGAAAAAGGTAATGTACTGCATAAATATAGAAATTCATCTCCTGTAAAGCTTCAAAAAAGTAAGCCAAGCCCTTATTTCCTTTACACAATAAGGCCGGTTTGTCTCCTCTTAGCCAAAAAATACAAAAGAAGAACATGGCCATACTAAGTCGATAAAGAACCGTTAAGGATAAAAGAAAAGCTATATTTTCTCCAAAAAGAACATAGCCGTAGCAAAACAAAGAAAAGCAGAAAAGCAGGCAAGGTAGTATGAAGCGCTTTAGATATGTATTCCTTGTTCTTCTCTCTCGGAGAAATATATTGCTTTCACCTTCTTCATTGAGAAAAATGGAAAATGCCGCTCCAAAACTGTAGTAAAACCCCGCATCTTCATTTAAATAAGGAATATCCAATCGAAAATACACTAAGATTAAAAACAGAAAGGGAAAAATAAAGGCTATTCTTCCCTGCTTTTTTCTCCCCCTTCCCAAAAGTGTTGAAACTGCAATGAAAGGGAAGCAGAAAGTCAAAAGAAGAAGCTGATAAAAATACCAAAAGACCGGATTAAAGCGATAAAAAAGAATGCCTTGAAAAAGATTCTCCGGATTGCATTCCGCCTTTTGAAAAAACATATACAGTAGGGTCATTCCCATATTCCATAGGAGGTAGGGAATTAGATAACTCTTCATTCGCTCTTTGAGTTTCCTTCCCCAGTCTTTCATACTGTTTAAATTCCGATAAAACAAAAAGCCACTCAGGAAGAAGAATCCCGGAACCGCCACCTGTCCTAAAAATTCAGAAAAGAAAAACTCCAGTTTCAATAAATTGGAGCTATCAAAAAAGGCCGTCTTTCGGACAGCCTGTAATTCAGGCACAGTAAAATGAGTACTGTGCACAAATATAACTAATATAGAAAGAAAAAAACTATATGCCGATAAAAATGCAATCTGACTGTTCTTTTTCATTTTACATATCATCAAGTTCTATCGTAAACTGCTCTGTTTCCGAAGCTCTGTGCTTCTTATACTCCGCCACACGTGCATTGATTCTTCCTACCGGATCCAGTATGGAAGAAATAGAAATATCATGGTTCATATTGTCAATCAGAAGCGCAATGTACTTTGACATATCTACATTGATATACCACTCCCTCTTCAAAAGCTCTTCCGGCTGATAAATCAGGTTTGTAGTTAAAACGCCCGATAAAATTCCCGCTGCATAAGCCTCATCAAACTTATTTAAGCCGTTTGTGAAGAGACCGAAAGTGCAGCATGCATAAACCCTCTTTGCTTTTCTGTCCTTCAATGCCTTTGCCGTATCAATCAGAGACTCTCCGGAAGAAATCATATCGTCAATAATGATAACATCCTTGCCCTCCACATCGGAACCCAGGAATTCATGGGCAACAATCGGATTTCTACCATTTACAACCTGCGTATAATCTCTTCTCTTATAGAACATACCCATATCTATACCAAGGACGTTCGCAAAATAAATGGCACGGTTCATACCTCCCTCATCAGGAGAAATTATCATCATATGATCCTTATCTATATCCAAATCCCGCACATTCAGAAGAAGTGCCTTGACAAACTGATACGTACAAGAAACATTATCAAACGAATCTCTGGGAATGGCATTCATCACTCTTGGGTCATGTGCATCAAAGGTCAGGAAATTCTCCACGCCCATCTCATGCAACTCCTGTAACATAATAGCGCAATCCAAAGACTCTCTTCCGGAACGCTTATGCTGTCTGGATTCATACATAAACGGCATAATGACATTGATTCGCTTCGCTTTTCCGGTCGTAGCCGCAATAAGCCTCTTTAAATCTGCATAGTGGTCATCCGGAGACATGTGGTTTATATTTCCAAAGATGGAATAAGTCATGGAATAATTCATCACATCTACCATAAAGTAAATGTCTACACCGCGAACAGTCTCTAAAATCTCCCCCTTTGCTTCTCCCGTTCCAAAGCGGGAAATTCTTGTAGGAACAATAAAATCCGATTTCTGATAGCCGGAGAACGCAATGGTCTCCTTGTGCTCACTTTCTCTCTTGGTTCTCCATGACACAAGATATTCATTGACCTTCTTTCCAAGCGGTTCAATGGACTTTAAAGGCATAAGAGCCAAAGGTCCTACAGGAATACGCTCAATAAACTGTGAAGTTCTGGAATCCGACATGATTTTCCCTCCCTAAATAAACAGGCAACTAAACACTATACAGCTGAAAAATTTTTACTATGTCCTTTTTCTTAAAAATCTCGAATCGGGCTAGCACCCTCTAAAAATACAAGAAATACCTGCAAATGTCTATTCTCTTTTCTCTTTTTAAGAAACTTTCTTTTTAACCGAGCCTCTGGTCTCTTCCGTATAAAGGAATAATTTCATAATCCGACATCATACGGGAAACCACTCTGTCAGAATAAAGTTCACGCAGATCCTTGAAGTTCAGATTGGTAGAAATAATCATTGTCTTTCTGGATAAAATCCGCTGATTTAATAAATTGAAAAAACGGGAAGCCGTAAAAGAATTGGAGAATTCCGTTCCCAAATCATCCAGAAGCAAAACATCGGCCTCCGTAATATACTCGTCCTCCATTCCCTCACGCATCAGCTTGGAAAAATACTGGAATAAACCGTCTGCAGTAAAATACAGCACGCTTACCCCCCTCTCCAAAAGAGCTTTCGCAATGCAGTGAAGAAAAAAGGTTTTTCCTGTCCCCGTTCCTCCCGTGAAAATGAAGTTCCCCTTATTCTCCGGATAATTCGTTGCATAAGCATAGAAATAATCTCGAATTTCTTTCATATACTCCCGCACCGTTTTATTTCCCGTTTGACTAAGACGTTCCAAGTTATCAAAGCGCTCCAGCTGAAAGCGGGAAAAATTCTCCCGCTCCAAAATCTCACCCATCTTGGACTGCTTATAAAGGAGTTCTCCTTGGAGTTTCATGAAGCACTGGCACTTTCGCCCCTCATAGACTCCGGTATCTTTACAAAGAGAACAGGTATAATGAGGTTCCAAATCAAACAGAGCATACCCCATCCTCTTTAAAGCTTCTTCCTTCCTGTCCCGAATCTTACGAATAGACGGACGAAGCGCCGCAATGGCTCCGGAGTCTCCCTCCTGCGCCTTTACAATAGCTGAAAGAGAAAGTCTGCGTAGCTCTTCGTCCAAAGCGGCATAGCCGGGTACATTATCCAACACTTCCTTTTCCTTTTCCAGAGCTTCCCTTTCCGCGGAAAATCTCCTGTCGGAAAGAATCTCCTGAATCTCATGGAATTGAACTGCACTTAATGCCATTCTTTATTGCCTCCCTGTTGCAAAATTTTTAATGCCTTCTGCTTTGCCAAGGAATCGTAATCTACTTCGCCCTGCGTAAAATTAAGGAAACGATTTGTCTTTTTCTCCGCATCTGTTCCTTGCTTTCCCTGACCTGCCTTCTGCCTCTTCATGCCCTTCGTTAATTCAAAATCCTTAATCAACTCCTGTGCCTGTTTCACTGTAGTGATGCCTTGCTCGCTCCAGTCCAAAGCCACTCTCTCTATATAGCGAGGACTGGTCTTTTGTATGCTGGCACAATAATCCAATAAAAACTCTATCAATTCCGAATCCATGGCCAGGTACTCCACCATATACTCAAACTTCTGCACATGGCTGCGCGTTACCCCGCCGGGCAATAAATGCTTTGCCACAAAGAGGATACCCTCAAACTCCTCTTCATCAATTTCCCGCTTCTTTTCCCCGGAAAGAAGGATGTCATCTTGATTTTTGGCACTAAAAAAAGAAGCCTTCATAAGATTCTGTTCCCTCTTCATTTCCAAGTTTGCTTCAGACAGTCTGGCTGCCTCCTCATTCCTGATTTCTTCCTCTACTACTCCTGTAGTTCCTTCCTTGAAGATTCCTTTCTTTTCCCAATAAGAAATGGCCCTTGTGATATCACGGTCGGTCAGATTCAGGGAATCAGCAACGGAATGAACCTTCATATTCTCTTTACAATGGCGAAGCAGATAAAGATATACGCGTACGTAATCTCCATTGGCTTCCGCTAAAAGCTCATCAATAAATGCATTGGGAACACAGGTAATGTCTGCCTGTATGCCCTCCTTAAACTGTATGTCCATGCCTTCCCTTTCCCTGTAAACTCCCTCTAGGAATTTGCTCGTTCAGCATCATAGCACAGGCAAAAAAACTCTTCAATGGTACTGCTCCACAAGTTTATCCACAGAACTTATCCACAACGATGTGGATAATGTGGGTTTCTTTTTCAAAATAATATGAAGTCCCGTATTTACAGGGGTTTTCACAATAATGGAGCCTGTGGAATCTTTGATTTATCCACATTTCATAGGTGGATTTCCAAAATATACAACAATATAAAAATTATTTTTTTCGACTTTTATTTTTTACTCTTATCATTAATCCGCTTTAAACTTTTTTATCCGTTAAGTAAGCTGTTTCAAACTGCAATTCCTCCCATTAGAACTATGCAGATAGAGCTTAGATGAAACAAGATTGCATATGCTTTTAGTACAATACTCGTTGTAAATAAAAATAGTATACTGCGCAAGCGATACACATTCAGAATAAAAAAAGCTGCTGACAGCACATGGCTGCCAACAGCATCATTTCAGTACAATATACAGCACTGCCTATTCTTTTTTTGCGCCTGGAATCTGTAATAAATGTTCTCCTACTTCCACAATATCGCCTGCCCCCATAGTAATGAGGAGATCTCCCTCTTGCAAGTGGGAAAGAATGAACTCCTCTATAGAGGGAAAGTCCGGAATATAATATACATTTGTATTCTGTGAAAGCATCAGTTTCCGAAGGTCATCCGAAGTCACTCCTACGGTATTCTTTTCTCTTGCCGCATAAATATCCGCCAGGATAATTTCATCCGCCTGTGATAAAGCCCCGGCAAAATCATCCATTAGAGCCAAAGTACGAGAGTATGTATGAGGTTGAAAGGCTACCCAGAGCTTTTTATGCGGATATTTTTTTGCGGTAGCAATAGTTGCCGCAATCTCCTGCGGGTGGTGGGCATAGTCATCAATAATGGTAAAACCGTTGACCTCTCCCTTTAACTGAAAACGTCGGTCTGTACCCGAAAACTCCATAAGTCCCTTCTTAATTGTCTCAAAAGGAATTCCGATGGCTCTTGCAACCGCAATAGCGGAAAGGGAATTATAGATATTATGCTCTCCTGTTACCCCCAAAGTCACCCGGCCTCTATCTTCTCCATTTTCAAAAAGAGTAAAACTTGGACGAGCAAAGTGGTCATAGGAAATGAAATTGGCCGTATAATCCGCATCTTGATGTCCAAAGGTAATAATCTTTCGTCCGGGCAGATCCTCCAGGAAAAACTCGGCATGCGGAATATCCTTATTAAAAATCAAGATTCCGTTCTCCGGGAGCTTTTCAATGAACTTTCTAAAGGAGGCGCGTATGTCATTAATATCCTTAAAGAAATCCAGATGGTCTTCTTCAACGTTCAGCACCACTTCAATGGTAGGAAAAAAAGACAAAAAAGAATTGGTATATTCGCAGGCTTCCGCTAGGAAAACATCAGATTTTCCTACTCTTAGGTTTCCGCCGATATCCTTCATCATACCGCCCACGGTAATGGTCGGATCCATCTGCGCTTCCATCAGAATCTCACCAATCATAGAAGTCGTCGTCGTTTTTCCGTGCGTACCCGAAACATTGATAGCCTCTTTATAATTCTTCATGATTCTGCCAAGAAGCTCTGCACGGCTCATCATAGGAATGTTCTGTCTTTTTACTTCCTGAAACTCCGGATTATCCTCTGAAATAGCTGCAGTATAAACACAAAGTTCAATCCCCGGAACTATATTTTCGCTTTTTTGCGGAAACTGAACGGAAATACCGAGAGACTCCAAGTGCTCTGTTAAGGGGGAGGCCTTCATGTCGGATCCGGACACCTTAAAGCCTCGGTCATGCAGAATTTCCGCAAGCCCGCTCATGGATATCCCTCCTATACCGATAAAATGCACCCACACAGGATGATCAAAATGAATATCGTACATAAATCCTCCTAAAACCCCTGTTATCCTAAATCCTTACTACAGAACACCGCCTTGAACATCGCGTTCTCCATAAAATGGTTCTACGCTACGTTCTGCCGGAAAATGCTGTCTTTCCGACTTTCTAAAGCCAAAAGCAAAATATTGCCCAAAACGCCTACAGCTAAAATTTCTCCAGCTCCTACCGTCGCAAATAAGAAATAGTATGCATCCGTTACGCCGTAAGCATACTGTAAGACAAATGGGATAATGATGGCATTTGCCAGAATCGGCGGAACACAGACAAGCCATTTGCTTACATTTCTCAACTGATAACTGCCAATCGCCGCAATCAAGGTTGCAAAAGTTCCGAAAACTACATCCGGCATTGCCGCCCCCGAAAAAAAGTTCCCCAGTAAGCAGCCAAGTGCGATTCCCGGAACAGCGGACAAGCTGAAAAAAGGAAGGATACAAAGGGCTTCCGCAATACGGAACTGGATTGCCCCGAAACTGATGGGCTTAAACAGAAGTACAAGCGCCACATACACAGCCGCAATCAACGCGACTTCCGTCATCATCTTTGTTCTTTTGTCTTGAAAATGCATTTTTTCTCCTTTAGTTTTGTTTTAAGTGTGGAAGGTCTCGAACACACTGATGGAAAGCAGGAAAGCTTGGAATTATCTATTCTTTTCGTTTAAATTGAATTCGCTCCCACTCCCGCTTCATTAACTAACAGAGTGTAGCATAAAAGATAAGAAGAAACAAGATTGTGTGCATTTCGTTGTAGCACAATGTGTGGGTTTCGCTGTAGTACAATATACACTTTTCACTGTAGTACAAATATGTGTATTTCGCTGTACTACATTATGCGTTTCATTATACTATTCTCGGAAAGCAAGACAGCTCTCCTTATATAATAAAACATGTCCTATAAGAAAAAACATGAACTATGTAACAAAAAAAGCGTAGCAGATTTAATTCTACTACGCTTAAGGGTGCTAACTTTTGTGAACCGGAGAACGTTTCGACCTCCGATATTTTCGACTGCAGAAAACGTTTTCCGTCTTAGAAATACATCCAAGCCTATAGTACCGCCTCCAGCTTTTGCTCTTGAATACCGTGCTTTTCCGCATAGCCGGTAAGAATCAGAGTCAGCGCACCGTCTCCTGTTACATTGCATGCTGTACCGAAGGAATCCTGCAAAGCAAAGATGGTAAGCATTAAAGCTGTTCCTGTACCGTCAAAGCCAAGCACACCGGTAATGAGTCCCAGAGATGCCATAACGGTTCCGCCCGGAACACCCGGGGCTCCGATTGCAAATACACCTAAGAGCAGGCAGAACAGAATCATCTTCTCGATAGAAGGAAACTCTCCATAGAGCATCTTGGATACTGCCATAACAAAGAAAGTTTCCGTCATAACGGAACCGCAAAGATGGATATTTGCAAAAAGAGGAATACCGAAGTCAACCATATCGTTACGGAGTGTCGGTACAGACTTTTTTGCACATTCCAGCGCCACGGAAAGAGTTGCCGCAGAAGACATCGTTCCTACCGCTGTCATATAAGCAGGCGGATAGTTCTTTATAATATTCATCGGATTCTTTCCGGAATATATGCCGGCAAGACTATAAAGCAAAGTCATCCAAATATAGTGGCCAACCATAACGATGATAATAATAATCAGGAAAATCGGGAGCTGCTTTGTAATGGTTCCTTCATAAGCCAAGGTACAGAATGTGGTTCCGATAAGAATCGGAAGTGCCGGAATAACAAAGCGTGTCACGATAGAAAGCACGATTTGCTGGAACTCTTCTAAAACGCCGGTAATTAATTTGGACTTATTCCATGCTGCAGAAAGACCTACTAAAACCGAGAAGAAGAGAGCCGACATAACAGGCATAATCTGCGGGATGGTAAGCTCAAAAACAACCTCGGGCAGCTCCTTTAGTCCGTCTACATCCGGGTTGATATTCAAGTGCGGTAAAATACCGTATCCTGCTACGGTTGCAAAAAATGCAGCTCCGATAGAAGAAACATAAGCCAGAATAAGGGCAACAATCAACATCCGGGAAGCATTGTTCCCGAGTCTTGTAATAGAAGGGGCAATAAAACCGATGATGATGAGCGGAACGCAGAAACTGATGAACTGTGCCACAATAAACTTCACAGTCACAACAATATTTAAGAGTGCCTGTCCGAAAGCCGACTGATCCATCGAGCTCAATGCCAGACCACAGGCAATACCCAAAGCCAATGCAACAAGTAGCTTAAACGGCAAACTGTGTATAAAACCTTGCTTTTCCATATATCCTCCTCCAAAATGATATACTTCGGGTAGGAAGAAATCTTCATTTTTCACAAAGCAAACAAGCTTCCTATCCCATGTTGTAGAAATAGTATAGCAAAAATAATGATTTTGTGTATAGTTCTTATGCGTTTCCTCCTGTTTTTACAGGCAAGAATCCACATCCACCTGGTCCGTCATAACATTTAATATTTCTCGGTCTGTAGAAAGCATGCCGACCTTTCCGATATAGCCGATGTTCTTAATCGTATTCTCAATATCCTCGTCAACAATTCCCTCTCCGCCATTAAAGCCTTGATCCTTCATACTCATAGAGTGTGCCAGAATTGCCGCATGTACTGAAGAAGCAATCTTTGCGGCACAGCTGGGTTTTGCTCCGTCACATACGATGCCGCCTACATTTCCAAGAGTATTGCTGATGGTTTTACCAATCTTATGATAGTCTCCGCCGCACATATAGGTAATTCCCGCACCGGCACCGCAGGATGCACTTACTGCACCGCAGAAGGCGGAAAGCGCTCCGATATAGTGTTTGATATACACCGATACCAAATTACTTACGATCAAGGAACGATATAACTTCTCCTTGGAAACCTCTAAGGACTTTGCATATTCCACAACCGGCATACTTACGGTAATACCCTGATTTCCCGAACCGGAATTAATCACAACAGGAAGGGGACATCCGCTCATTCTGGCATCGGATCCGGCAGCGGCTCTTGCACAGGCACAAGACTTTACATCATGTCCCCATGTCTCTAAAATGGTCTTTCCCACTCTGGCCCCCCATGCATTGTCCAATCCCTCTTGAGAAATCGCCATATTCATATCAATCTGCCTCTGTAATGTCGGAGCGACTTCGTCCAAATTCACCGTATCTGCATATTCAATAATCCCCTTAAGAGACATCAAGCTTCGGTCTCCGCCGGTGGAAAGCACATCCTGCTTATCTTCTCCGCCTTCCTTATATAGCACTTCTCCGTCCTTTTCCATAAGAACAATATTGGAGTGCTGATCTGCAATATCCAAGCGAACCTTATGATTCTCTCCGCTAACCTCAACACGAATATAAAGCTTTGGTACATCTTCTTCGAAGCCCACTTTACAGAAACCGGTATTAACCAAAGATTTACACTTTTCTCTATCCGCATCTGTTACGGTACTCAAAACCTCCAGCTTCTTATCTGCGTCCCCTCCAAGAACACCAAGAATAGCAGCGACCTGCATTCCCTTCTGTCCACCGGAATTCGGAACGGTAACCGCTTTTACATTTTTGATAATATTTCCCGAACAGCACAAGTCTATGTGCTTGACCTCTTCAGATAACAGTTTTCTCGCCGATGCCGCTGCATACGCAATCGCAATCGGCTCCGTACAGCCCATAGCCGGTACCAGTTCATGCTCTAAAATCTCTGTATAATTCTTTATTAATCTCTCTTCCATACTATTTCTCTCCTTTATAACGACCGAAATTAGGCTCTTTAGCTAATCATATCAGTAATGCTATCAATAGTCACTATACCAATATTCTGAAAATATCTTTTATTTTTTGTGCATTTTTAAAAAAGAGTACCAATGCGTATATTGGCACTCTTTTCTTAACTCGATATCGAAAAGCTCATCTGATCCATTTTTTACTTGGGAAAATGCAAATTATTTCGATATCCGCTGTACTCCCCGAAATCCTTCAAGTCTTCTTCCAAGAACTTGACCGCCTGTTCCACATCTCCCTTATGTAACGCGGAAACAATATCCACATGATGCGCCGTATCCATCGAAAAAAGAATTTCCTTTTCCTTCTTCCAATAATACTGTGAATATGCCCTCTTTAAACGCCCCATACAATTTTCCAGCTGTTCCACAATAAAATGATTGTGACTTATAGAAATTAGGCGAAGATGAAACTCCGTATTATGTTTCCAATGTGTCATGGCATCCGTTTCGTTATCATTGCAGGCACTGTTAATCGCTTCTAGCTCTTGGAAATCCTGCTCCGTCATTTCGTTTCCGCACTCTCTCAGCACCCCTCGTTCCAAAATAAAACGAAAGGCCAGCATATCGTAAATATCATCCTTACTGTAGCGCACTACCTCATAGCCGTAACGCGGGATATTTTTCAGCACACCGTCTGCACACAGCGCCATAAGAGCCTCTCGAACAGGAGACTTACTGCAATGGTGCTTCTCCACTAGAGCTTTCTCGTTTAGGATATCTCCCGAACCTATATTTCCCTGAAAGATATCCTCCAATATTGCCTGATATACTTGATCTTTAAGACTTTTTTCCATTTCACTCCCCTGATTATCCCTTGCTCCATTCTCTCTTCTATGACAAAGAACAGAATCTTCTTCTCTATATTTCACCATTCCTTTTCCAAAGCATAAAGATACCATAAGGCCTCTTAACTTGTATACTCTTTTCCCTCGACTCGCTTTTTCTCTTGTTCTCTGCTATGCTGTATATATCATATTATACAGAAAGGAAATTTATGAATATTTATGATCGCTACATCTTTCGAACCGCTACCGTTGCAGACACGAAGGAACTGGCGGATATAGAAAAAATTTGTTTCCCGGAAAACGAATTGTGCTCTTATGAGAATATGAAAGACCGTGTAGACCATGCGGCAGAAGACTTTTTGATTGCCTATGACCAGGTCAATCGAAAAATCGCCGGTTATTTAAGCGGAATTCATTCCAGCTCGGAAGCATTTTTGGATGCTTTCTTTACCAATGCTTCTTTACAGGAAGACAATGCCAAAAATTGTTATCTCTTGAGTCTGGAGGTTCGTCCGGAATATCGAGGAAGAGGAATTGCCTCCCAACTTATGAATCGCTACCAGGACAAAGAAAAGGCGCGCGGCACGGAAAGGATTTATCTCACCTGCCATGAACATCTGATTCCTTTTTATGAGGCATTTGGCTACGAGCACATCGGCCCTTCCCCTTCTACATGGGGAGGAGAGCCCTGGGAAGATATGGTTTTTTATCTCTAAAAAACAGGGAAAGGGAAGTATCGTTTCTTTTCCCTAGTTTTTCTTTCTTTTTCCTGCAGTTTTCTCTTTTTTCTCCTGCTTTCCGGCCATATCATCTACAATTTTTTCCATAAGTTGCTTTTTTAGATAAACATCAAAGGCCAAAAGACTTAAGTAAAAGAAATTTCTAAGCTCTTCTCGTTCTTCTTCAGAGAGCTCTTGGAAACTTGGATCCTTTTCGGAGAAGGAACTCTGTGCCTTTTCGTAACGCGCTTTTACATCCTCCATCACATTCTGCATTTCCACATTTGCATAGGAGAATATCTCTTCATAAATATCCTTTAATTGCGGTTTTTTTCTGCTGTTAAAATAGTTTTCATTGAGCGGACGAAGAATCGTTGCAATATCGGAAAGACTTAACATACTTTTGTAATAGTAAATAAAAAGTAGAATCAGCATATGATTCTTGCTGTATCGCTTTCCTGCAGGGGGCGGCAGAATCTTATTTTTGGCATAATTATTAATCATGGTCTTGGTCAATGCCTTATCCTCTGCATACCGTCTCATAGGAGCAAGATGCTCCTCCATAAAACCGGTCACCTGATCCATATAAAGATCCAAGGAGGGAAGCTGAGATGCATGAACATGATGTAGATTTTTCAAATATTCGATTAATTCATTCAGTAATTTTTCGTCCATAGAAAAAAGTATAGCATAGAATTTTTTTCCTTTACAGCCGAAAATTTTAGATTTTCCTTCTCTTTCAGAGGCAATCCTCGATTTTCTATTCACTGAAAAAATGGTACAATAGTGAGCCGACTATAGGAAAGCATAGAATCTTTTAATCTTATGAAACAGCTGCACTTTCATTCCTATTTTCCCTATACTCCATCCACTTTCAAGGAGGTCCCATGGACTTAAATGCAATTTTAAATAAAGAACAAGTAGAAGCTGTGCAAAGAACGGAAGGCCCTCTTTTGGTCCTTGCCGGTGCAGGATCGGGAAAAACCCGCGTCTTAACACATAGAATCGCTTATCTGATACAAGAAAAGGGGGTTTTCCCCTCCCATATTTTGGCGATAACCTTCACCAATAAAGCCGCAGCCGAAATGCGGGAGAGGGTGGAAAAGCTCCTTCCGGGAGAAGGAAACAGCGTGTGGGTCTCCACCTTCCACAGTATGTGTCTCCGCATTCTCCGTAGAGAAATCGAACATCTGGGATATGATCGGGATTTTTCCATTTATGATACGGACGACCAGAGAACCCTGATGCGACAAATTTTAAAAGAGCTGAAAATCGACAGTAAAACGCTTCGGGAGCGAGCGGTTCTCTCTCAGATATCGCAAACAAAGAACCGAGGCGGAAACGCGGAGGACTACCTTTCCGAATCGGACGGAGATTATCTTAGCAAACTCATTTACCAATGTTTCAAGCGTTATGAGGAGAAGCTGAAAGAAAATAATGCTCTGGACTTTGATGATCTTTTGTTAAAAACCTTGGAGCTTTTTGAGCGCTTTCCCGAGGTCCTTTTACAGTATCAGGAGCGTTTTCGCTATATTCTTGTGGACGAGTATCAGGACACCAATGATGTGCAGTTTCGTCTGATTTACTCGCTTGCCAAGAAGTATAGCAATATCTGTGTGGTGGGAGATGACGATCAGAGTATTTACCGTTTTAGGGGCGCAAATCTTGAAAATATTCTGTCCTTTGAAGCGGAATTTCCGGGATGCCACACGATCAAGCTGGAGCAAAATTATCGTTCCACCTCGCCGATTCTGCATCTTGCGAACACGGTCATTCAGGAAAATACGCGCAGAAAGGCAAAAAAACTCTGGACGAAAAAAACGGAGGGGAAGGAAATCCTCTTTCAGGAATATGAAACTGCAGAGGAAGAAGCAAGAGAAGTCATCCGGCATATCCGAGGCGAAAACCGCTTCTATAAAGACTTCGCAATCCTCTACCGTACGAACGCCCAGTCCCGTCTCTTTGAGGAGCAGTGCATTGCATGGAACATTCCTTATCAGATTGTGGGTGGAGTGAACTTCTATCAGCGAAGAGAAATTAAGGATCTCCTCGCCTATATGAAGATTATGGTGAACCCAAAGGACGATGTCGCCTTCGAACGAATCATCAATGTACCGAAGCGCGGAATCGGAAATGCCAGCATAGAAAAACTTCGGCAGTATGGACTTCAGATCGGCGGATTCTCTCTTATAGAAACAGTCCCCTTTGCCAAGGCGGCCGGCCTCTCCGGAAAAGCTCTCTCGGAAATCGATAAATTCAGTCAAATGATAGAAAGCTGGAAGCAAGAAGAACTCGGAAAGCTTATCGAGCGAATCCTTGACGAAACAGGCTATGAGACGGAGCTTCTTTCGGAAGGAGCCATCGAAGCCGAAAGCCGTATGGAAAACATCCGAGAGCTGGAAGGAAAGCTTCTTTCCTATATTCAGGAAAATGGAGAAGAAGCGAGTCTTGCCGCCTTCCTAGAAGAAGTCTCCCTCCTTTCCGACCTCGATAGAAGTGACCTTACAGAAGATAAAATCACGCTCATGACTCTGCACGGGGCAAAGGGCTTGGAATTTCCGGTCGTATTTTTGGTGGGCCTTAGTGACGGACTCTTCCCAAGCGCACTAAGCCTTGGAGACGACGAAGAAATCGAGGAAGAAAGACGACTTTGCTATGTCGGAATTACCCGTGCGGAGGAAGAACTCTACCTAAGCTCCGCGAAAAATCGAATGGTGAATGGACAAACACAGTATTTTAAAATCAGTCGCTTCTTTGAGGATATTCCCAACGAACTTTTGAAAAAGAATCTGCTCTACCGGCCGAAACGCTCCGAGGAAGAGCTTTTCTTGGAAAATAGCGGAAAATCCTACTATAACAGTTATTTAAAAAATGCCGAAAGTTCCATTTCGTCTTACCTCGGAAGGAGTGGAGAAGGCGGCTACGGAGCAAAAGGCTACAGCGGAGGCTCTTACGAAAGACAAGAAAGAGGCTTCGGAAAAGGTCAAAGCGCAGATGCCCCGAAATACGGTAGCCTGGACACACTAAAGCAGTCCGGTCTCCTCCAAAAAGGCTTTTCTTCCCTCGGAAAGACGAAGCCCGCCTATCAGGAAGGCGATCGGGTAAAGCACACAAAGTTTGGAGAAGGAAGCGTTTTGAAAATCGAAGAAGATGTAAAGGACTATTTGGTAACCGTACTGTTCGACAGTGCAGGGCAGAAAAAAATGATGGCAGGCTTTGCAAAGCTCGAAAAGCTATGATGCATAAAACTTTGATGAATAAAGCTTTGATGCATCACAAGTATTGTGTGTAAGTTTTATACCTCCTTCCCCATCTACTTACATTTAGAAAGGAAATAGGAAAAACAGGAAAGGAAATAGGAAAAACAAGAAAGGAAATAAGAAATGAACATCCCAAAAGACCCAATGATTTTACTGAGCTTTGTAAACACGAAGCTTCGGGACGAATACAGTACTTTAGAAGAGTTTTGCAAGGGGCACGATCTGGATGTCGAGTCCCTGAAAAAGAAGCTGGAAGAAATCGGCTTTGAGTACAATGCAGAGCTGAAACAATTCGAATAAAGCATAAGTTAAATAAAGCAAATGTTCAGCAGAACAAAACAATTGAAAGAGCAAAAGTAGTTTATTGCTTTTGCTTTTGCACTATACTGTCACCGGTAAACAAGATGTCTCAGGCTTCGCCTGCGCCACTTGTTAAGAATTAAAGTAAAATAGTAAGGAGAAAATGATGCGTTGTTTAGTACAAAGAGTGCTTTCCGCCTCGGTTTCCGTAGAAGGAAAGACAATAGGCAGTATAGAAAAGGGCTATCTTGTCCTTCTTGGCGTAAAAAATACGGATACGGAAGCAGTTGCCGATAAAATGTTGAAAAAAATTTTGGATGCCCGTCTCTTTGAAGACGAAAACGGAAAAACGAATCTTTCCATACGGGATATTTCCGGCTCACTCCTTATCGTCAGTCAGTTTACCCTCTATGCAGACACCAAAAAAGGGAATCGTCCCAGCTTTATCCAAGCCGGTGACCCCGCGCACGCAAATGCTCTCTACGAATATTTTCTGAAGAAGGCCGAAGAAGCGGGAATTCACACCGAGCACGGAGAATTCGGTGCGGACATGAAAGTAAGCCTTATAAATGACGGGCCGTTTACCATTATGTATGACAGTGATGCTATGTAACATACTATATAAAATACTACCTAAGATACTACTATGTAAGGACTACATTATTATCCGATTCTGCATAAGACCGAATTCGACGGGCATCGCTCACAGGACATGCGATACTCGTTAAAAATAAGAATCTGCTTAGTAAAACAAAGAGAGCAATGGGCATCCAAACCCATTGCTCTCTTAAGTATACTTATTCTACAACCTTAATTCCTTCCGCAAGGGAAACTCTGGCCTTTAACGAGGTACTGTAACTTACTTCTACAGTCTTCCCCTTATTCGATTCGACTTCTTGCGTCAATGCATCATTTCCATCCGTAGTAAAACGGAAGCTGTGACTATCATCGGACTTCAAAGTAAATACATCTCCGTCAATACTCTCAATCGTACCTTTTACCTTCAGGTGATCTGCATCTTCTCCTTCTAAAGCATCCTCTGTAATAGTGTAGAATGCTACGGGATTATTACTTAGCTCTCCAAGGTAATATACGCTGATTTCTCCGCCTACCTTTAATCCGCCTTGTGTTAAATCGATTTCAAAGCTCGGTCTTTGGAAGGTAACGGTGTCCCCGTACTTCTTCCCCTCTGTATCCTCACCGTCCAGTGCGGCTTCACGGAAATCCGGAATCTCTTTTACAGTGATACTGCTGTCATTGATTGCGGTAATCTCTCCGTATAAGTTTTGCTCGTCATTGAAATCTTCTGTAGTAAACTCATACGGTACGGAAACGGTAACGGATTTAACCGTCATGCCATCCTGTGGCTCTGTTCCTTCATAGCTGATTTCTACTTCATCTCCCGGCATAAGTTCCCAAGTCTTATCTAAAGTAGCACCATTTACATCAAAAGTAAGAACTTTACCATCTCCTGTCTCTACACTCAGTTTTCCATTATCCAGCTTCTGCACGGTGGCGCTTAAACTGTTCTCCGATAAAGCCTCGGAGCTGGGTTCTTCCTGTGCCGTCTGACTGCTCTTTGTATCCGTTTTCTTCCCACAAGCAGCGGCAAAAAGCATAAGTCCAAAAATAGCAATCCATAGTGTTTTTTTCATATAAATCCCTCCTCACTTCATTGCTACTTATACTAGCATGAAGTGTATAAAAAAAATTGTGCCTTTTTCTGTATAATTTCTTAAAGAATACCACATATTTTGATTCTTAACGAGTCTATTCCGTAAATCCTGCGTAGTCTTGTCCGGACTTTTCCGCCCTATTGGAAAATGAGAAACAATCTTTCTTCCATCCCAATAACTTCTCTTTCCCGTTAGCCATTAGTCTTCCTCATAAAAACGATAATCCTTTATTTCGTCCGGCAAATACTGCTGCTCTACGAAGTGCCCCAGATAGTCATGAGGATATTTATAGCCTACGCCTCTTCCGAGCTGTTCATGCCCGCTGTAATGCGCGTCTCTAAGATAAGAAGGAATCTCCAAATTCCCCTTCTTTCTGACTACATCACTTGCCGCAAAAATCGCCTTCACCGCGGCATTGGACTTCTTTGCCGTCGCAATATAGCATGCCGCCTGAGTAAGAATAATCTGTGCCTCCGGCATGCCTACCCGCTCCACCGCAAGGGAAGCGTTCACGGCAAGAATAAGTGCCTGCGGGTCGGCATTTCCCACATCCTCCGAAGCGCAAATCATTATTCTTCTTGCGATAAAACGAATGTCCTCTCCGGACTCAAGCATCTTCGCAAGATAATACACCGTAGCATCGGGGTCACTTCCCCGCATGGACTTAATAAAGGCGGAAATCGTGTCGTAATGCTCCGAACTGTCATCATAGCGAAGAATCTTCTTTTGCATACATTCGCCGATATTTTCTTTACCAAGGCGAATAACACCGTCAGAATCGGGATTCGTACTGAGAACGGCAAGCTCCAGTGTATTTAAAAGCACTCTGGCATCGCCCGATGCATTTTCCAGTAAAAATTCCTTCCCTTCCTCCGAAAGGCTAGTCCGAAAACTCCCGAGCCCCCTCTTCTTATCCGACAATGCCTCATCCGTAAGACGCGACAAAGCCTCTTTAGATAAGGGTTTTAGTTCAAAGAGGCGGGAGCGGGAAAGCAAGGCGGAATTCACCTCAAAATAAGGATTCTCGGTTGTCGCCCCAATGAGAATCACGGTTCCGTCTTCCACATAGGGAAGCAAATAATCCTGTTGTGCCTTATTAAAGCGATGAATCTCGTCTACAAAGAGTATGGTTTTTCTGCCGTAGCCTCCCAGATTCTCCTTTGCACGGCTCACCGCTTCTTCCATATCCTTTTTTCCGGCGGTAGTCGCATTGATTTGGATGAATTCCGCCTTCGTATGGTTGGCAATGAGCTTCGCAAGAGAGGTTTTTCCCGTTCCCGGCGGACCGAAAAAAAGGAGAGATTGCAGCTGGTCTGCACGAATTAAGCGGGAAAGCAATTTATTTTCCCCGATAATATGCTCCTGACCGACAAACTCTTCCAGCGTTCCGGGACGCATCCGAACTGCCAAAGGCGCCATTTTCTCTTGATTTTTCTCTGCCTGATAGCTAAATAAATCCATCTCTCCCCTTCACATTTCTATTCAGAAGCCGTATAACCGCGCTCTCCCCTTCTGCTCTCTGTCCTTCTACTCTTTATGCTTCTACCCTCTATCTATCTTCTCTCTGTCCTTCTTCTACTGCCAGGTAATAGGCTTCGTTCTGTCCGGAATGATTTCAATCCAGTAGCCGTCCGGATCTTCAATAAAATAAATGCCCATACCGTGATTTTCAAAACAGATACAGCCCATCTTTTCGTGAAGTGCATGGGCTGCCCCGATATCCTCCGTTCGAAGCGCGAGGTGATACTCCTGCTCCCCGAGATCATAGGGCTCTTTTCTATCCTTCATATAGGTCAGTTCCAGACGGAAGTCCGTAGAATCATCTCCCAAAAACACGATAATAAAGTCATCCCGTTCATTTCTGCTAAGCTCATGCAAATTCAAAGCTTCTGCATAAAACTTCATACTTCTTTCCAAATCCAGTACATTAAAGTTAAAGTGGTTAAATGAGAATGGGCTCATTGTTTCTCCTTTCCTTTTCCGGTGCCCCTGTGGGACATTTTCTTTCTCTATGATAATGCTTTTTCCCGCATTCAGCAATGCCCGCAGAAAAGACCGCAGAGTGTCCGCGGAGTGCTCTGTGCCTTCATGAGCTTCGTCTTATTTGATTTCTCGGAATAACACGAATAGCAGCACTGACACCGTAAGCAATGATTTCACAGAAAAAAAAAGAGAGGAGTGTACCGACTCCCAAAAGTTAGACGAAAAATCTAACGATTGGAGGTCGGTACACTCATCCATCCGAGCGCTTTTTTCTTTAGGGTATTTTTACTCCCTTTTTAATCTTAGCAGTTGGTGCCGGAAAAGCGCCGTTCTCCTACTTCTCCGCAAGGATAAATTGGAAATACCGTAAGCAGGCATAAATCGTAAATACTGCTGCAATAATCGTCTCCACTAAAACCACGGGCTGTAAAAAAGCAACATTCATGCCCATCTTTGTCAGTACCGCAAAGCACTGCTTCGTCGCAATGGCGGAAATTACAAAGGGGAAGGTGAAAGCCGCATAGCTCGGGTAGAAGGGGAAGCGCAGGAACTGTATGCTCTTAAAGAGGGCAAACAGGTAAATCACGGAAGTCGCCACCAGTAAGAACAGGACAAAGCTCTTATTCTTCTCCGGAAAAGCCTGAATATAGCCTGCCGTGCAGAGCGCCATCGGTGCCGCATAAATCATCATCAGCGGCTTTGCAGGATCCGGCACCGGAAGCTTCACATAGCGCTTTGTAACAACACAAAGCAGAATCAGTAAAGCGACAAAACCAAAATAAAAGGCAGCCTGCCCGTAAGCGAAGGTCTTATATGCCGGTGTGGTCAGGGATGCCACAACAATCCCGACATAAACGATATACCATACGGTATGCACATTTTTCTCTTCGAAATGAAGGATATAAGTCTTCGTAAAGTAGAGAATCAACACAATGTGGATTGCATTCGCAAAAACCCAAAGCGGGAAAGAAATTCCCGGAATAAAGGGCTTCACATATACGGAAAACAGCATGAGCGCCATGGGAAAGGTTGCAAAAACGCCCGCCCCGATGGGGGTAGAAAGTTCTTCCTTTACCGCATTCGGGAAAAGAATGAGCTTCAGGAGAAGGAGAATTAGAATCACAAAGGCAACACAGCCAAAAAGCAAACGGATACCTTCTCCATAACTTTGTAACAAATTACCAAGTGCCGCCATACCGAGCATCACGCCCGAGAAGGCAAAGGGGATTTTTTTTATTTTTTCCATGCTAATGACAGCTCCTTATACTGCTTTTACTTCGTGTACAGGGGGAAGGAAGGGTGCTTCCAAGCCTTGAATCGGCTCCGCATCTACATTCTTAACGCCCAGCTCTCGGCAAAGAATCTCGGCAACCTTTCCTGCGCAAAGTCCGGTAAAGGCGATACACTGCTTTTTGTGCTCTCCTTCCGCCATTTCAAAGCCTCTGGTAAGAACACGACAGC
This sequence comes from Oribacterium parvum ACB1, assembly GCF_000238055.2. GTDB lineage: Bacteria > Bacillota > Clostridia > Lachnospirales > Lachnospiraceae > Oribacterium > Oribacterium parvum. The sequence goes on along the minus strand of NZ_KE148312.1, from coordinate 85,286 downwards.
AAGCGGCATGCTTTGCATTTGCCTCTCTAAACCAGTCATGAAGTTCCTTGGAAAGTGCCATAAGAGCATTCACTTTCGGATCCTTCGGGCCGTCCGGTGTCGTTCTTCCGAAGAACATACCAAGGGCAAGGATTCCTCCGTTTAGTGCGCCGCACATACAGCCGGAACGACCTGCTCCGATAGACATACCGGAAGACATCGCAATAACGGACTCGGGTACATCCGCCTGGAAAGCATCGCGAATAGCTTTCATCACTGCCTCACAGCAGAAAAATCCGCCGGCATAAAGCTCTTCCGCATTCTTTAAAACGGCATGAGGGCTCACCTCTTTTGCGTGATATGTAATAATAGACTCCATCATAAGTGCTCCTTTCGTACTTTCTTATTTCCTGACCAAATAAGAAAATTGATAAATATAAAACGACCAACGTTCCCCATTATATCGGTTATCTTAAAATCATTCCAATTGATGATTCTTATGATTTGCTTCATTTATTAATCTTCTCTATTAAACTTAAAATGTTATAAGTTTTTTGTTCTCTAAAAAAGAATAGAATTTCATCCTTTGATTTAAAAAGAAAGTCTTTCATTCCTACTTTTCCTTATTTTTATGCAGCAAAAAGCCCGGCGTTTCCGTCGGGCTTTCTGCTGTATAGAGTAGTAAGGGTCGATTAAACCTGTTCGCCAATTTTAAGTCCGAATCTTCCAATTCGGTCAAGAGTATTCTACCCCATTAATCTATTTAGGTCAAGATATTTTATGAATTAATTTGGCACTTTGCATATTTTTTTAATAAAAATCTTTTGCAATTTGCATATTTTGCATAAATTCTATTTATACTATCTATTCCCTACTTCTGATAACATAAAAGAACCTGTCTCTTTTGTGCTTAGCCCTTCCTCTTTTTAAGGAAAAAATTCTTCCCAAAAAGACTTGCGGAAAAGGAGATTAAGCTAAGTGCAAAAAGAACTCCATAAAGCTTCATGGCTGCTTTATCTTCCGTCTTTGTAGCAGCTCTTCCCTTTACAGCAGGTCTGCTCTCTCCGAGAACTTCACCCTTTCTTTCCGGATTATCTTCCATAGGACGACTCGCACCAAGAACCTTACCCGGCTCATCCGGTGTAGAGGGAGGAGGTGTTCCCGGATCCTTGGGTGTATTACCGGAAGGCGTTTTGGGGGTATTTCCGCCACCCCCCGGATTGTTCGGTGTATTTCCGCCACCGCCCGGATTGTTCGGCTTTTCCTTTGTATTTACGAAGACGTTCTTGTAGCCGTTATTCTCTTCATCGGCTCTACTTGCTGTATAACCGGATAAATTCTCCTCTGTTACCGTGTATTTGATTTCCTTTCCGGCATCATCATACTTCGGCATATCAAAGGTATACTGCCATCCATTTTGTGCCGTTAAGTAGGCGGAAGAAACACGCACACTGCCCGCATAGAGCTGCACGGTTAAGCCAAGCGGATGTTCTCCGCTTCCTTTCCAGATTTTCGTCACAGGGATAGCCACACGGTCTCCGGTATAGTTTGTGATGGTAAATCCCGTATCTTGCGTTCCGGAAATAGCAGGCTTGTAGTCCTGAAGATTCTCCTCGGCAACAGTGTATGTAATCTGCGCGCCGGAAGCATCCTTCTTTGGGAGATTGGAGAAGGACGCCTTCCATCCATTCTCTTCAGAGAGTTCCTGTACCTTATTGGTCTTTTCTCCATTTTCTACAAGATAAACCTTTACCTTGTTCGGCTTCTGTACAGTAGAATTACCCTGAATCCACTTTTTATCCACCAATACACTTCTAGTTTCCGGCTTCGCTTCATTCGCTTTTTTATTAACAAAGAACTTAGTTACCGTAGCATTTCCCGCAGCAGATCTCTTTAACTCTTCTTTATCAATCTGCTGTTCCTGTTCGTCCAAAACATAGCCTGTAGGTGCCTTGATTTCCTTAATTACATAGTCTGCCAAAACGGCATTTTCTAATGTGGCAATACCGTCTGCATTTGTGACTACAGTTTTCTTAACCTTTGTTCTTTTATTTTCAATGGTAAACTCCGCACCGGAAAGAGCTTGTCTTTCTTCATTTCTCTTCTCAATGCGAAGTGTGAAACCTGTACCGTTTAAATTACCTCCGGAATACTGTACAGGAACTTCTCTTTCATGTGTCCCCATACTGATGCTGTCCCCTGTGATAGAAGCATCATTACGATACACCGTACCGTCTTGAGGAACTTCGTTGACTTCCACATAATACTGTAGCTCGAAGCCTTCTTCAACGTTCAAGTCCCCTACTCTATAATCAAAGGCTCTTTTTCCATCTTTATACTTCAGCGGAACTCTGTCTCCTCTTGCAGGAAGGGCATTATTGTCAACATCTTGCAGCGCCCACTTTGGACCGCGGTTTGCCCCATCATCTGTTGCAGGATGAAATACATAATCCTCATCGCGATAACCGGATCTCCATACGCCTCTTACCAGTGTAGGATAAAAGCGATCCGCATCAGACGCATTTTTCCAGTTCATGGAATGATCGGGGTCACTCGGATCCACATAGCTGAAAACATCACTGATTAATTTATCATGGATCTCTATATTGGTGAACTTTTCAGAAACTGTTCCTACTTTCGTAAGCCTTCTTCCGTTTACCTGAATAAAAAAGTGAACTAAATAATGAATTGTTCCTTCTTTATCCTCATATTGTTCAATAGAGCCGCCATAATTTTTCCAGAAGTTGGGCTCCTCGTCCAGTCCTATCCCCTGATAATTCAGTTGAATGGAAAAAGTACGTCCGTTGAATGGAATATTAATCGGCACTTGTTTCGCTGTATCCCCTTCAGACTGATTAACACGAACAAGAAAGGTGAATTCTCCATCGGCTCCGCTATAGTTCTCTGCATTCTCTGTGAATATAATTTTCAACTGCTTTGTCGTACTGTCATAATGCGCATTGGCCATAACCTGACCGGCATCATTTTTAATTTCCGTATCTTCACTTACGGCTGCCAGACTGCCCGGAAGCTGAACAACGGCATAGTCCCCATTATTTACCGTCTTTCCGCTTACTGCGAGCTTAATCTTCAACGCAAAATCGGTGTTGGCATAAATCTTTGTGTTTTCATCGATTGGATTACCATTCAGTGTCATCCTAATATTCTGAATCACATCCGATCTTTCAACCCCTGTCCCCACGAGGCTTGCTGCTCTCGCCATAGTCAAAATATCTGTCGAATCTGCGGAGTTAGATAAGGAAGCCTCCTCCAAATCGTTCTCCGTATCCTCCGGATTTACACCTGTAATCTCTGTTCTGTTACCCTCTTCCTCTACCGCGGAAGAAGATAAGGAAATACTGCTTTCCGGTGTGGGGGAGACATTTTCCGCATTGACAACAGAAAATCCCTGCCAAAAAATGACGACAGAAAGCAACAATGCCAGCAAGTTTCGTTTTGCTTTCATTCTTTTTCTTCTCCTTTTTCTGAATCTGCATCTACATCTACATTTACAAGGCGTTATTCTAACATAAATATTTTTATTTAAAAACATAAATTTTAACCGGGAATAGAATTTTTTTACTCTCCTTTTCTAATACTTCCTTTAATCAGAGAGCTTTCTCAATTCCGTTCCCGGTTAATTTTAACGATTTTTAGATGCATTGCTTTTTAGAATCCGGAAGAATGCGCCTTTCAAGGATTCATAAAGTACTTTCAAGAGTGGGTTATAAAGACTTCACTTCCGCCTTCAATTCTCCGTTTTCCAGTACAATTTCGATTTTATCGCCTTCTTTTACCTTGTCTTCCAAGATGCACTTTGCGGCAAGGGTTTCCACATGCTTTTGCATATAACGCTTTAAGGGTCTTGCTCCAAAGCCCGGCTCATACGCATTTTCCAAAATGAAATCCAGGGCCTCTTTCGCAATCTCAATGTGCAGTCTCTTATCCTGCAAACGCTTATTGATGTCCTTTAAAACAAGATCAGCAATTCGCTCCATATCCTTCTGCACAAGCGGCTTAAAGAGGATAATCTCGTCCAGACGGTTCAGGAACTCCGGTCTAAAGTGCGCATGCAAGGCATCCGTAACCTCTTTCCGCACCTCTTCCGGAATCGTACCGTCTTCTTTGATGCCGTCCAGAAGACTCTGTGCCCCGATATTCGAGGTCAGGATAATAATCGTGTTCTTAAAGTCTATGGTTCTACCCTGAGAGTCCGTAATTCGCCCGTCATCCAGCACCTGTAAGAGAATGTTGAAAACATCGGGATGGGCTTTCTCGATTTCATCAAAAAGCACTACGGCATAGGGCTTTCTTCTTACCGCTTCCGTAAGCTGTCCGCCCTCTTCATAGCCTACATAGCCGGGAGCCGCACCGATAAGACGGGATACGGAATATTTCTCCATGTACTCCGACATATCGATTCTGACCATGGCATTTTCATCATCGAAAAGGTTCTGCGCAAGGGACTTCGCAAGCTCGGTCTTTCCCACACCGGTAGGTCCTAAGAAGAGGAAGGAGCCGATCGGCTTCGTAGGATCCTTTATACCCGCCTTCGAACGAAGAATGGCTTCGCAAACCTTCTCTACCGCTTCTTCCTGCCCGATGAGTCTCTTGTGGATTTCCTCGTCAAGGTGCAATACCTTCGAACGCTCGGATTCATTCAGCTTTGTTACGGGAATGCCTGTCCAACGGCTGATGATTCTCGCAATTTCTTCCTCCGTGACCTTATCATGCACAAGCGTACTGTTTTCTTCCTTTTGCGCCAGCGCTTCCGCCTCTTCCAGTTCCTTTTCCACCTGCGGCAAATCCTGATACTGCAACTTGGAAGCCTTCTCGTACTCTCCCTTTTGCATTGCAATATTGATTTCCGCCTGCAAATCGTTCTTCTTTTCTCTTAAAGTCTGCAGCTTGGAAACGGCATTTTTCTCATTTTCCCACTGCGCCTTTTGGACATTAAACTTATCGCGAAGTTCGGAAAGCTCTTTTTGCAGTGTTGTAAGTCTTTCCTTCGAAAGCTGGTCGTCCTCTTTTTTCAGCGCAAGCTCTTCAATCTGAAGCTGCATAATCTTTCTCTGCTGCTCGTCCATTTCTTCCGGCATGGAATCCATTTCCGTCTTGATCATGGCACAGGCCTCGTCCACAAGGTCTATTGCTTTATCCGGCAGGAAACGGTCGGAAATGTAACGGTCGGAAAGCGTCGCCGCCGCAACGAGTGCGGTATCCGTGATTTTTACGCCGTGGAAGACTTCATAGCGCTCCTTGATACCTCTTAAGATGGAAATGGTATCTTCCACCGTCGGCTCGTCCACCATAACCGGCTGGAAACGACGTTCAAGAGCGGCGTCCTTTTCAATGTATTTTCTATATTCATCGAGGGTTGTTGCACCGATACAGTGCAGCTCGCCTCTGGCAAGAAGCGGCTTCAAAAGGTTTCCGGCGTCCATGGAACCCTCGGTTTTTCCCGCGCCGACGATATTGTGGATTTCATCGATAAAGAGGATAATCTCGCCTTCGGACTTTGTGACGTCATCCAGAACTGCCTTCAGTCTTTCTTCAAACTCTCCTCTATACTTTGCACCGGCAATGAGAGAGCCCATATCGAGCGCAAAGATTTTCTTATTTTTCAAAGATTCGGGTACATCACCCTTCGCAATTCGCTGTGCAAGTCCCTCTACCGCTGCCGTCTTTCCGACACCGGGTTCTCCGATTAAACAGGGGTTATTCTTCTGCTTTCGGGAGAGGATTCGGATAATGTTTCGGATTTCTTCATCTCTTCCGATAATGGGATCGAACTTCTGCTGACTTGCTCTTTCGACCATTTCATAGCCGTATTTATTTAAGGCGTCATAAGTGCCTTCCGGGTTGTCCGTCATAACTTTCTGATTTCCCCGGACGGAGGAGAGCGCAGAAAGGAACTTCTCCTTTGTGATACCGAACTCTTTAAACAGCTCCCGAATCGTCTTGTCCCCGTCCTTTAGGAGTGCGAGAAAAATATGCTCCACGGACACATATTCATCGCCCATAGCTTTCGCATGGTCTTCCGCATTCATGACAATCTTATTCGCATCCTGCGAAAAGTACTGCTGGCCTCCGGAAACCTTGGGGAGCGCATTGATTCTCTCTTCCACCGCCCTAGTAAAGCTATCCGGCGAAATGCCCATTTTCTGTAGAAGCTTCGCAATCAGGCTGTCCTCCACTTCGAGAAGGCTTAAGAGCAAATGCACCTGCTCCAGTGCCTGATTCCCGTGATCCATCGCAATCTTCTGGCTGTTGTTGATACTTTCTACCGACTTTTGTGTAAAACGATTTATATTCATACTCACTACCTCACTTTTTCACTAAGATAATCCTATTATAAACGTATTGTTAGCACTGTCAAGTAATGAGTGCTAATTTGTTGTGAAAAGTGTGTGAAAAAAACACGAATGTTTTGGGGCATAAGACGTACTTAGATTTGTGTTTTTTCCAAATACTCCGTCATGGTCATCATTTTAGGTTTTTTAATATCCTTTAATGCCAGAAAGTCTTTATCTCCTGTCAAAAATATGTCTATATCGCTTTCTATCGCCGTCACCAATATGGGGAAGTCTTTCTCATCCCTTATTTCCGGATATTTCTCTTTTTCCAGATTTCTTTTTACTTGTACCAGGTCAAAAGGTAGGCTGTGAAAAAAATCTTTTAGAGCAGGCTTTCTTGACGAAAACTTCCTTTCAATTACAAGACTTAACTCTTCTATAACATAATCACAAATCACTATTTCATTCTGCTCCGTGATTCTTTTAATTAAGTTTCTGGTTTGATTAGAGGGAAAGAAAATCACGGATATCAAAATGTTGGTATCCAGCATGATTCTCATTTTATTTTCTCCTTCGTTCCTCTCTTATCTCCTGAGCGAAGCTTTGTAAATCTTCCTCCTTATAATACCCGGCTTCCTCGGCTACTCCTCTGAATTCTTCTTCTACTCTTTTAAAGGCCAGCATTGCGGAATTCTCAAAGTAAAATCTTCCATTTTCTTCCATTATTACAAGTTTATCTCCGCTTTTTAGCTTAAGTTTGTTTCTGACCGATATCGGAATTGTAATTTGTCCTTTGCTCGAAATCTTTGCCACTTCCATATATGCTCCTTTCTCTATAACTTGCTCACATATTTTCTGCTTACTCATTCGCATGTCAAAGTATCTTGCTTACATTTTGCTTTGATTCTACATTTTATTATAGAGGCTTTTGGGGTTTTTTTCATTATTTTCTTTACTTTTCAGATTTTCTTTATATTTCATACTTTCTTTATATTCTTTACCTTTTTGTTTTACCCTTTTAACCCCTCAATTTCTCCACTGCCTCTCTGATCGCTTCAACCGTATATTCCAATTCTTCCTCCGTTAGTGTCTCTTCGAGGCTTAAGCGCAGTCCGAAGTATGCTTCTTCATGACTCTTTCCGATTGCAAGAAGTACATGGCTCGGCTCTAAAGAACCGCTTGCACAGGCAGATCCGCTGCTCGCACAGATTCCTTTTTGATCAAGTAAGAGCAGAACGCTCTCTCCCTCTACTCCGGGGAGGCAGATATGGACATTTCCGGGGAGACGATGATGAAGTGAGGAAAGGAAGGGGCTTTCAGGACGCTCTCCGATTCCCTCAGCTTCCGCTGGATTCACACCGCTGATTTTTGCCCCCGGGATTTCCTCCATAAGCCTTTTAAAAAATAAATTTCGCAACGATGCTTTCTTTCTTCCCCTCTCCTCCATCGAGGAAAAGGCTTCTTTTGCCGCCGCCGCAAAACCGACTATTCCGGGAACATTTTCCGTACCGGCACGAAGTCCCCTCTCCTGTGCCCCGCCGTGTAAAAAGGAGGGAAGCTTCAGACCTTTTCGGATATACAGGAGTCCCACTCCCTTCGGTCCGTGGATTTTATGACTGCTGGCAGAGAGAAGGTCTATCCGCATTTCCTCTATATCGAGCGGAATCTGCCCGAAAGCCTGCACTGCATCGGTATGGAAAATTGCACCGTACTCCTTCGCAAGTCTCCCGATTTCTTTTAGATTTTCTATCGTTCCGATTTCATTGTTTGCCGCCATAACGGAGACAAGGCAGTGGGAAGCCCCCTTTTTTACTTCTTCCCCGCTCTTCGAAGGGAAAGAACGCTCTTCTCTTTCTCTTAAAGAGCTTTCTTCCTGTAAAGCTCGTTCCAAGGCTTCTAAATCAAGGAATCCCTTTTGATCCACCGGAATCCGGCTTACTTTTACTCCCAAACTTTCGAAAAAGGCACAAGTTCGAAGCACGGCAGGGTGCTCTATGGCACTTGTGATAAGATGTGCACTCTTCTCCTTTTTTAACGCACTCTCCAGTGCCACAGAAGAAATCGCCCAATTGTCACTCTCCGTACCGCCACCGGTAAAATAGATTTCCCGGGGAGAAACGCGAAGAAGAGCCGCAATGCTTTGCCGGCTCTCCTCTACCGCCTTCCTTGCTTCTTGCCCGAATCGGTAGATGGAAGAAGGGTTTCCATAGTGAGTGGAAAAATAGGGCTCCATGGCATTTCTTGCCGACTCCGACAAGGCTGTTGTTGCCGCATTATCCAAATAAATCATTGTATCCTCCTTTTAGGGCGATTTTCCTGCTTGTCGCTCACGCTATCCCTTTTCTCTTAGCTATATTTTATCCTTACTCATAACGAAAATCTCCGCTTTTTCCTTCCTCATAAGAAAAATCTCCGCTTTTTCCGCCTTTTTTCTCCAGCAAATGCACCGCCTCAATATGCATGCGCTTATCAATAGCCTTACACATATCATAAATGCAAAGTAGAGCGATACTTGCTCCCGTGAGCGCTTCCATCTCCACCCCGGTTTTCCCCAGTGTTTTCATCGTGGAAATGACTTTGATTTCCCCCCGCTTCTCGTCTACACTAAACTCTATCTTTGCTCCGTGAAGCGGCAAAATATGGCAAAGCGGAATGAGATCCGAACAGCGTTTTGCCCCCATGATTCCCGCAACCTGCGCTACAGTAAAAACATCTCCCTTTTTGATTTTCTTCCCAAGAACCGCCTGCATGGCTTCTTCATTTAGGAAAATGCTTCCTACCGCGACGGCTACTCTCTCCGTGTCGTCCTTTTCGGAAACATCGACCATCCGGGCATTCCCCTTATCATCAAAATGCGTAAACTCTCCCATTTTTCTCCTCATCGTTTTTCAATAAATAGATTGTAAAACTCTATTCTTCTAAGAGTAGAAGCTTCTCCGTATCCACTTTCAGATACTTTGGTGTTCCGAGCTGCTCCCATTTTGCAAAAGACTCTCTCTGTTCCATGAAGACAATTCTTCCTCTTCCCTCTTTTGCCCGAAAATAAAAGTTCTTTTCAAAGGGATATTCCGCAATGCTCTCCAAGTGAACCGGAATACAGTTTGTGCCTATCTCTTCCTCGGAAAACACAGGGGTAAAATCATGAGCACGATAGCCCACGGAGGAAAGGCTGTCCGGGATTTCCCCATCAATTTGAAGCTCTATCCCCCAGTCGGAAGCAAAAATACGATTTTCTCCTCTTTTTTCGGCTTTGGAAATGTTTTTACAGCCTGTCAAAGCTGCTGCCGCTCTCTTCCCCGGATTTCGGAAGAGACTCTTCGTTTCTCCTTGGCAAAGGATTCTCCCCTTTTCCACAATCAAAAGTTCTTCGGAAAAGCGATAGAGCTCGTCTCTCGAATGGGAAACCATGATACAGCTTCCTTCGAAGTCCTCCAAATGTCGCATGAGTTCCTCCTGCATCCGGTCCCGAAGAGAAAAGTCCAGTGCGGAAAAAGGTTCGTCAAGCAGGATGATCTCCGGTTCTCCCACAAGAATCCTCGCAAGAGCCGCTCTCTGCTGCTGCCCGCCCGAAAGCTTCCCGGGAAGGCGTTTTTCCATGCCCTTTAGCTCCATTTTCTCTAAAATAGAGCTGATTTTCTCTTCTTTTTCCTCCTTGCTCCCCTTAAGAGCCACCGAAAGATTCTCCCAAACGCTCATATGCGGAAAAAGTGCGTAGGACTGAAAAAGATAGCCCACCTTCCTCTTTTGCGGCGGAAGATTCAGTTTTCTTTCCTTGGAAAATACACAGTTCTCGCCGATGTATATCTCCCCCTCATCGGGCTTAAGAATTCCGGCAATTGCCTTTAGACACATGGACTTTCCTGCCCCGGATTCTCCGAGAATCCCGAGCCTCTTTGCTTCCGTCTGAAACTGCATATCCAGAGAAAAGCTTCCCATATTCTTTTTAATCGAAACCCTGCATGCCATTTTATCTCTTTAATCCTTTATACGACTTGCTTCCAAGCTTTCCACTTCAACTATATCTGATTGCTTAGATGCATCATTCTGTATCAGATAACTGATTTTTTTATTCTACTTCCTATATTGTTTCCCTTATTTCTCTGTTTATTGTTTCCCTTATTTCTCTATTTATAAATTGATATCTAATGCCGGAAGCGCTTTTCTTCTGTCGCAAATTGATAGAGCGTTAAAATCCCGAAGGACAGAAGGAGAACCACCATGACCCAAAAGCCTGCGGTCGTATAGTCCTGGTCCTGCATGACGAGAGCGATTCTTTGGGAAATGGTCGCGGTCTTCCCCGGAATATTTCCCGCAAGCATGGAAGTCGCCCCGTATTCTCCAAGCGCTCTGGCAAAGCTTAACACCGTTCCCGAAAAGATACCGGGTGCGGAGAGCGGTACAACGATTTTCCAGAAAATGGAAAACTCGCTCATCCCGAGCGTACGCCCGGCATAAACCAAGTCCTTCGGAACGAGTGCGAAGGCAGACCTTGCATTTCGATACATAAGGGGTAAAGAAATCACGGTTGCCGCCACCACACAGCCCAAGAAAGACTGCACCACCTTGATACCGAAATGTTCAAAAAGGAAGATGCCGAAGGGTCTTCTCTTACTAAAAAGAAGGAGCAGGAAAAATCCTGCTACCGTCGGGGGAAGGACCATAGGAAGGGTAAGTAAGCCGTCAAGAAAATTGTCCCAAGGGGACGGGAGCTTCATCACCTTTCTGGCCAAAAATATCCCTAAAAAGAAACAAATTATGGTGGTGACCACTGCGGTTTTCAGAGAAATCCATAAGGGACTCCAGTCTAAGCTTTTTATCATTTCCATCATGGATTTCTCCTTTCGTCTCCGTAATTCTACTCCGGCTTCACTTGTAAATTGCTTTTTACTTGCTTCAAATCATCCCTCAGAACTCCGCTCCGCTTTCTCTTATTATTAGTAACTTTAGCATATCCTGCACTTTAGCTTATCCTGCATTATTCTACATTCGTATCAAAGTAATACTTCTGAAATGTCTCTTTCGCCGCATCGCTGCAAACAAAATCTATAAACTTCTTCGCTTCCGTAATTTCCGCTTCGCTTGCTTCATCATTGACTACCTGAGAAATCGGGTAGATGACATTTCCGGTTAAATCATAGGAAACCTTTTCGAGAATCTCCACATCCGTATCTTTCCCGTAGGTATCGGAATAGTAGGTTGTTCCCACTTCGGAAGAGCCTTCCACTACTGCGGCAAGTACCTTCGAAACATTGGACTGCTCGGAAATCTCTACACCGCCCAAAGCATCGGAAACTTCCTTTGTACTGATTTTGGAAAGGTCCTCTGCCTCAGGTAAAATGCCGAGACTCACCAGTGCTTTTCTGGTATATCTTCCTACCGGAACCGTACCGTCCGCAAGAGCAATGGACTTCGCATCCTTTAAGGTTTCCAGACCGGTAACCTTCGTACCGCTGTCTTTTCTTGTGATTACGCAAAGCTGGTTGTTTACTACATTCTTTCTTGTACCTTCAACGAGCTTTCCTTCCTCCTGCAAAGTATCCATCTGCTTCTGTGCTGCCGAAAAGAATACATCACAAGCATAGCCTTCCTGAATCTGTGTCAGGAGCTTTCCGGAAGAATCTGCCTGGAAAACAAGCTTTACGGAAGGATTGTCCTTCTCATACTGCGCTCCGAGCTCTTCCATTACATTTTTAAGAGAAGCCGCAATAAAGACCTGAACTTCCGTCTTTTCCCCTTCAGTGGCCTTTTCCGTTTCCTTTGCGCTCTCTGTCTCCGCTTTACTGCTCTCGGTCTCTACTACACTGCTCTCTGCTGCTGTCTCCTCTTTCTTTGCCCCACCGCAAGAGATAAGCATAGCGGAAAGCACTAAGGCAAGGCTTCCTACTACAAATTTTTTCATACTTTTCCTCCTAGTTTTCTTTTTCTGTCCCCCGTAAGATTCCTATGCCGTGAAAGAGCTCCGGAAAAAGAAATTCCAGATTCTCCTTGCAAGCCTTCGGGCTTCCGGGAAGATTGATAATTAAAGAATGTTTCCGTATCCCTGCGGTCTGGCGACTGAGCATCGCTTTTTTGGTAATCGTTAAGCTATACTGCCTTAAGGCTTCCGGAATGCCGGGTACTTCTCTATCGCACACGGCTTTGGTGGCTTCCGGAGTGCAGTCTCTTTCAGAAAATCCCGTGCCTCCGGTTGTGAAAATCAAAGATATCTCTCTTTGATCCGCTAAACGAATGAGGGCCTTTTCTAAAGCCTCTCTTCCATCCGGAAGAAGCAATCGCTCCTCTACTACTATCCCCTGATTCTCCAAAAAATCCTGAATGAGCGGTCCCGAAAGGTCCTCATATTCTCCGGAAGACGCTCTATCCGAAAGGGTAATGACCGCCGCCGTATAAGCTCTCTCCGGATCAGGCGGAAAAACTTCCACAAGATCTCCCTGCCGGATTGTTCCTCCCTTTATCACCCTGGAAAATACCCCTTCTCTTGGCATAATGCAATCTCCCATTCTGTGGTAAATAGCACAGTGGGTATGGCACTCTTTCCCAAGCTGAGTCAGCTCTAAAACCGCTTCTCCGACATGAATTTCACTTCCTACCGGGCATCGGGAAAGGTCAAAGCCTTCCACCACGAGGTTCTCTCCAAATGCACCGAACGCGACTTCCGCCCCTTTTTTCCGAAAGTCCTCTATCCTTTCAAGAGAAAGAAGGCTAACCTGCCTATGCCAATTTCCTGCATGCGCATCTCCCTCTATCCCAAACTGCGGGATGAGGACTGCTTCTTTCACTTCTTTTTTTTCTGTTCCTTTTTTTTTGCTTATGCATATCGCCAGTAGCTTTCCCATTTATCCTCCAAGCCTTTTCCCTGTTCGGCCTTACCTCTCTTTTTTGCCTTCTTTATTATCTTCGTTATTGCCTTCTTTATTGTCTATCGAAACCCTAACGCAAAGCTATCCACCGATTTTACCCATCGCTCTATGTTCCGTAACCTCGGAGAGCTTTTCAAAGGCATGGCTTTCCGGCTTTCCTAAAATACAGTTCCGCAGTGTTTTTTCCACTTCCGCTCTTTTCTCCTCTTCGGAAAATGCCGTATTGCGTAATATCCCCCTAAGTGCATATCCATTTCCATAGCAAAGGCAGGGCTTTAACTCTCCTTCGCTCGTTAAGCGGATTCGATTACAGCTTCCGCAAAACTTCCCGTGAAGCGCGGAAATAAAACCTACAGAACCGAGAAAGCCCGGGATTCGGTAATACTTCGCAGGACCGTTTCCGTGGACGGAAATATCCTCCGTAATGCCCGGATAAATCTCTCTGATTTTCTCTAAAATTTTTTCATTATAGTAGGGTTCAAAGTTTCTCCCGTAGCCGATTGGCATCATTTCTATGAAACGAATGTCAAGAGGACGCTCCTTTGCAAGTGCTAAAAGGGAAAAGAGCTCGTCCTCATTTTTGCCCTTTTGCATCACCGTGTTCAGCTTAACATGAAGCCCGGCGTCGCAAGCTCTGCGAATCCCTTCCAAAACCTTGGGAAGCACGGGAAGCCCGGTGATTTCTGCGAATCTTTCCTCCTTTAAGCTGTCGAGGCTCACATTTATCCCGTCAATTTCGGCGGAAAGAAGCTCCGGAAGCGCTTCCTTCAGTAAAATGCCGTTCGTGGTCAGCGTGACCTGTTCCACCTTATCAAGCTTTTTAAGCTCCTTAATAAAATCTAAGACCCCGTCCCGCACCAAGGGTTCTCCGCCTGTCACCTTAAATCGGCTGATTCCCAGCTTCGAAGCCTCTTCTGCAAGAAAAAGAAGTTCCGAAAAGGACAGGAGCTTCTCCACGGGAAGCACATTCTCCATGCCTTTAGGCATGCAGTAACGGCAGCGCAGATTGCAACGGTCCGTAACGGAAAGGCGCATATAATTAATTTGTCTTTGAAATTGATCCTTCATTCTTCCTCTTGCTTTTCTATTTCTTCCTGACTGAAAGTGGAGCTAAACTCTTTCCAAAAGCACATCCAGCTGTCCGCCGCAGACCATTCCCTCCTCCTCGGCGATACTGTCGTTAAGGTCTACATGGTAGAGGCAGGCAGGCTTCGCATTTTCCAAAAATAACTCTCTGCTCTTCTGAATCACTTCCGCTTCGGCACATCCCCCACCAATCGTGCCGATCAGCTGTCCCAATGAACCGATCAGCATCTTCGTCCCGGTTTCTCTCGGCGCGGATCCCCGTCTATTCACAATGGTTGCCAGCACATAGTCTTCACCGCTCAGCATCACGTCCAGCATTTCCTTCGTAAAGCTCTCCTGATGGAAATATTTATTCTTTTCCATCACGATTTCCGAAAGGATAGAGAGGCCGATTTCTACAGGGGTCTCCGCTCCTATGGCAAGACCGATAGGACTATGCAACTCTTCAAGGCTTTCCTCGCTTACTCCCTCTTCCAAAAGCTGCTTCTTAATAAATGCAACTCTTCTTCTTGATCCCATCATTCCGATATAGGCATGGGTTTTTTTTAGAATCTCTCTAAGGCAAATGAGGTCGTGCGTATGCCCTCGGGTAACGATCACAAAATAGCTGTCCTTATCCCCTTTAAGGGTAGAAAGGGCTGTTGCGAAGTCTTCACACTGCACCTGATCCGCACCCGCTTTCTCCGCGGCTTTCGCAAAAGAAGGCCTATCTTCGATGCAGAGCACCTGAAAACCGAGCATTTTCCCTAAGCGAATTACGGAAAGGGCAACATGTCCCGCTCCAAGCACAATGAGCTTTTTTTCACCGCCCATGGGATCTAAAAAAAACTGTCTTTCTCCTAAGGAAACCAAGCCCCTTTTTCCTTTACCAAAAGGAAGAAATTCACTACGAAATTCGGCAGCTCCTGCACATACTTCCCCGTCTATAAAAAGAACCTTTTTCCCGAGGTTCTCTTCATTTAAGGATGTGAGCAGAACATTTTCCCGAGAAGGGTCCAGTTCCGCGATATGCTGCCATATTTTTCTCATAGATAGATACTCCTTTTGTGCAATGCCTTTTTCTTCTTATTCCTACTTTAAACCGTTTCCCGTTCCCTTGCGGCGTATCAAATTTTCCCAAACAAGGCTTCCTACAGTAATCCGCCCTCTCCGAGAGCGTCAATCTCTTCTTTTGTCACGGGGTCATCCGCCATGATACGGGGCAGTATCAAATCAAATACGGTAATCGGGCAAAACATAACGCTGCCCGGAAGTCCCATAATGGGTACATTGTTCTTTCCGTAGGCCAGCATGAACATCGAGCCCGGAAGAACCGGTGCACCGTAGCTTACTACTCTTTCCGCAGACTTTCTGATGGCAAGAGGCGTTCTGTCATCAGGGTCTACCGACATACCGCCGGTGCAAAGAATGAGATCCGCTCCCTCCGAAAGAAACTTTTGGATGGCCGCCATTTCCATGTCCACGTCATCCGAACAAAGGCTCTGTCCTATGATTTCCACAGGAAAGGGCGAAAGCTTTTCCTTTACAACAGGGGTAAAGCCGTCCTCGATTCTTCCGTGATAAACCTCATTTCCCGTAGTCACGAAGGCCACCTTCTTTTTCTTATAAGGAAGTACGCGGAGAATACCGCCGTCCTTCGTGATACGCTCTGCCCTCTCCATTTTTTCTTTTTCGATGCAAAGCGGAATGATTCTGGTTCCGGCAAGCACTTCTCCCTTTTTCACGGGAGTATTGTTCTTCTTCGTTGCCATCATCATTTCCCCAAAGGAATTCAGCTGAAAGAGCTTTTTCGAATCGACCTTCAATACGCCGTCACAGTCCGAAATGAACTCAATCTTCCCCTCTTTGATCTCTCCGGGATGCATATTTTCGCCTTTTCCCATTCGGTATAGAATTTCGGCAGCTTCATTTTCATGCAAGATACCTGCATCTTCGTCCCAGATGTAAATGTGGTCCTTCCCTACCGAAAGAAGAACCGGTATATCCGCTTCCTCTATTCTATGCCCCTTACGAAAAATCGGACCTTTTTTGACTCCGGGAATAATCTGCGTTATATCCTGACAAAGGACTTGGCCAACCGCATCTATCGTCTTCATTTCTCTCATAGCTTCTCCTTCCCCGGCTTTTCTCTTTCCTTGTAAAAGCACGATATCTATTCTTGAACAATCTTTCTATATATTGGTTCTTCTATGCACTGATTTCTCTATGTACTGATTTTCTTATATACTTTTTTAATATCTAACAATTTTTTAGTATGCTTTAAAACTTCTATTTCCCCTAGTATAGTGATATTTAGTAGCAAGTGCAAGGAATACAAAATTTATATAATTTTTTGATTTTTTCCCGCTCATTCCATTCCATCTCAAAGCATTCAAAACCCGCTTGAAATCTTGCTTTTTATGTTTAAAAATATTTTATGTGTTTAACAAATAATTCTTTCTGATTTTTATATAGGCTTTCTCTATATATCCATAGTGATTTTTGTCCTTCTCTTTCTCTTTTATTATTTGTTTATTATTTATAAATCTTAAGACATTCTTTGTGCACATTGTATGTTTTAAGTGAATTTTTCTCCGCTTGCATTTTTTCAAGAAAGGAGTATTCTATATCTGTAGTTCTTCAGGGCGGGGTGCGATTCCCCACTGGCGGTACAGTCCGCGACCTGCGTTTGCAGCTGAGTCGGTGCAATTCCGACACCAACAGTATAGTCTGGATGAAAGAGGAGCGAGTTTAACGAGTTTTTCCGCCCTGTACAATTTGTACAGGGCTTTTTTCTTAAAATAAGTGACCGGAGCCGTACTCAGGTTAATTTATTTTTGAAAAGCAGGAGAGCTTCCTGTGTAACTCGTTTATAATCCTCGCTTTACACACTAAGAAGAAGGAATCTGTTTATTGTAAGAGAAAGCAAATGCTTTCCCTTCGAGAAAAGCGAGGTAAAAAATGAAAAATGGAAGTACAGAAACAAAAATCATCACAGTGGATAGTGCAGTAAAAGAAAGTGGCAGAGACCGTATAGGAAACATCGCCATCATTGGAATTCTCTCTGCAATCTCCTACATTCTGATGTGGTTAGAGGTTCCGGCACCACTTATGCCCCCCTTTATCAAGTTTGATTTTTCCGACTTTCCGGCGCTTCTTGCCGCCTTCGGTCTTGGACCGATTGCAGGAATACTGGTAGAGCTTATTAAGAATGTTCTTCATTCTTTCAGCTCCGGATCCTTTGCCGTAGGAGAGCTGTCCAACTTTATTCTTGGAGCGAGCTTCGTTGGTGTGGCAGGACTTGTTTATCAGAAAAAGAAAAACAAAAAGGGAGCCGTACTTGCTTCCCTTCTTGGCGCCATGACCATGGCCCTTATTTCCTACCCTTCCAACCTTTTTGTGGTATACCCCTTCTATTATAATTTTATGCCGAAAGAGACCGTTCTTTCCATGTATCAACTGATTCTTCCCTCTGTGGGAAGCATGGAAAAAGCGCTGCTTATCTTTAACTTGCCTTTTACTTTTATCAAAGGTATGTTGGATGTTCTGCTCTGCCTCTTTCTTTATAAAAGTGTTTCTCCCCTCTTGCATAAGTTTAAGCGATAATCTACATAGGGGGAAAAGATACATTCTCCTTAAGGTATTTCAAAATCATTTATAATATCCGTATCTCATTACACCCGATATTGCTGCCTGTATCCGCTTTGGAGCAAGCAATCGGGTGTTTTCTTTCACTTTAAGAGAATCTACCATTGAAACCAGTGAAAATTTTCCGTAAAATAACGAGAATAGGAAGTATTTCATGCAAAAGAACACAAAAAGACTATTCTCAGCAATTTCGTGTTTCAAGCTTTTAATATAATATAGCAGAGGGAAAAAAATGACAGAACATGATTTTGAAGAAATAAATTATCAAAAAAAGATGGAAGAACATCGAAAAAAAATGGAAAAAAGGATGGAAAAAAGGAGAAGAGACAGACAGTCTCATATCCTTCTCTTTGTTTTGGCCTTAATCCTTCTTCTCCTCGCCTTTGTCGGATTCCGTTTCGCTATTCCCTACCTGCAAAAAAGGAATCTATTAACGCCGAATAAGGAAAGCGCACCCGCATGGGAAACGGATATTCAGCCCCTTTCTTCCGAGGGAGAAACGGGCGGGGAGGAAAACAGCAGTGCAGGCTCTATCCTATCCGAAAAAGAAGAAGCCATGAAGACCGCAGACTTGCAAGCCAAGCAATATGATTATGACGGTGCTGTCACAACACTCAATGCTTTAAGCGAGACCGAAGATACGGAGGTTTCCTCCAAAATCGCGGAATATGAAGAAGCGAAAGCCAAACTTGTTCCGGTAGATATGAACAATATCACCCACATTTTCTTCCATATCCTGATTGTAGATACAGACCGCGCCTTAAAAGATACCCATCAGGGAAGACAGTACAATTCCGTGATGACCACGATTCCGGAGTTTAAGGAGGTCATTCAGGAAATGTATGATCGTGGCTATGTCATGGTACACATGCATGATATTGCGGAAATGCAGGAGCAGGCAGACGGCACGAAGAAAATGGTAAAAAAGCAGATTATGCTGCCGGAGGGAAAGAAGCCCTTCATTATGTCCGAGGATGATGTAAATTATTATATTTATATGCAGGGAAGCGGCTTTGCCGACAAAATGGTTTTGGATGAAAACGGAAAACCGAAGCTGCAATATACCGATAAGGACGGAAATGTAAGTGTCGGAGACTATGACTTAGTGCCAATCTTAGATGCATTCGTGGAAGAACATCCCGACTTCGCTTATCACGGACATAAGGCCATTCTTGCATTCACGGGATATAACGGCGTTCTGGGATACCGTACGGACGAAACCTTTGATCCGAATTCACCCGCCCTTGATCCGAAGAACAAGGCAAATCCGAATATCGAAGAGGATAAAGAAACCGTAAAGAAGCTGACACAGGCTTTGAAGAGTGACGGATATGAATTCGCTTCACATTCTTGGGGACATATCAATTTTTCCACTCGTTCTTTGGAAGCAATCCAAAAGGATACGGATCGTTGGGAGAGAAATGTGGAGCCTCTGCTTCCGGATCCCTGTGAAATTCTTCTCTATCCCTTCGGAGCAGACATCGGAGATTGGCATCCCTACCAAAGCGGACAGCAAGACGGAAAGTTTGACCTTCTGGAAAATGCAGGCTTCCATTATTTCTGTAATGTAGACTCTACACAGGTTTGGATGCAGTACGGCGATCAATTCCTCCGCCAGGGAAGAAGAAATATAGACGGCTATCGCTTGTATGAATCTTATATCGGTAAGGCCGACCGGCTTTCCGACCTCTTTGATGTAAAGAAGGTTTTCGATACCCGAAGACCCACTCCCATTAATTGGGAATAAATGGAACAACGATATTGAAAGGGAGGAAAAGCTCTAATGAATAAAAAGCTGGATACGAAGGAGGTAAGACACCTCTTCGAAGGAATACAGGAGCTAAAGGGAACAGAGGAATATTTTTGCTTTTTTGAAGATGTCTGCACCATCAACGAGCTTCTTGCCATGGCACAACGCTATGAAGTCGCAAAGATGCTTCGAGAAGGAAAAACCTATATCGATATTGCCAAAACTACCGGTGCCTCCACCGCCACCATTTCCAGAGTAAATCGCTCTTTAAACTATGGCGCCGAAGGATATCGACTTGCATTTGAACGCTTAGACAAAAAGAAAAAGAAATAGATACTTATCTTCAAAAAAACAGCACCGCAGATTCTGTATGAATAAAATACGTATGAAAAAGGGAGGAGCCGGACCGCTCCTCCCTTTTATACTTATCAAGTATCGCTCCTGTAGCATGCGGTATCTCGTTTTTGATTCATACTAAATATCGCGTGCAGAGCGTACATTTCCCATTTGCAAGAATTCATGCGCAACGCCTGAGTGACCTATATATTGAATATAAGATAAATACGATACGTCCTAAGCATCGGATCGACTGAAGCCGTTTTTCATCTTACAGCTCACTTCATAAAGAACCTTATCCAGTACGGCTTCCGTCTCTTCCTTTACCATCTTTGCAATCTCTTCATTACAGTCTTCCAAGAGCTTTATGACAGCGGCATTCTTCGGAAGCTTCTTTTCCAATTTTTCTTCCAAACTCTTCATCAAGGTATAGCCCTTTGTCGGAACCTTTCCCTGATAGCGCTCAATATGCATCTTACATTCGCTAAATTGTGCATCGGCAAGAGCTGCAATGATTCTATTTGCCCAGTAAAAGCTTTCCGAAGTGACGGTCTTCGTAGTATTCGCAAAATATTCCGGCGTCTTATTCACATTTGCATAGAAAGGAACAAAGGCATTGAAGGTGTTGGAACCGAAGCATACCCATTCAATGGCGGCATATTCCTTCGGAACATCCGGACGGATCTGAACAAGACTCAGGAAATTGTTACGACTGATTCCAATAGGGCGATATTTTCCGCGATTCTTCTCATCCCCGTATTTTCCGTAGCAGTCATAGGGTGTTCCTTGGAAATGCGAGGAGAGAATATACTTTACATCCTCCGGCGTAATCTTGATTTCCGGGCAAAGGCACCAGGGAAGATCATCATCCTCCGGCTTTAACTCTGCATTTTCTCCATCAAAGCTGAACGTATTTTTATTGAAATACCTTGCCATATACCAAGCTCTCGGGGTGTTATAAATATGATCCCCGTCAGAATGTGTACCAAAACACTCTCTCGGATTAATCCAGTCTCCCTCCGTCTTTTCGATTTCATCCGAAAAACGAAGGTCCAGATGGTTCCTAGCAATAAAGTCCTTTAAATCCTTGGAGCAGATATATTCATCTTGCGCACCAAAAGCATCTTCAAAATCAAAATAATCAATTCCAAGCTGATTCGGCATCATAACATAAGCATTGTCAGGCACTCGTCTTGCAATAAAATGATGTCCTCCAATGGTTTCCAGCCACCAGATTTCCTTCTCATCCGAAAAAGCAATGCCGTTCATCTCATATGTACCGTACTGCTCTAATAGCTCTCCAAGCCGAAGCACGCCTTCTCTTGCAGAATGAATATAGGGAAGAACGAGGCTGACCATGTCTTCTTCTCCTATTCCGCCAATCTGCTCCGGCCTTCCGTTCTCCGCCTTCTTATACACTACAAGAGGATCTCCGGAAAGGACACGTTCGTTGCAGGCAATGGTTTCCGTTGCCGTCATGGATACATTTTCACTATTTACCCCTGCCGCACCCCAGATTCCTTCGTCCTCATAGACTGCATTGGGCATACAGGTATAACGAAGAGGATTGTTCGGAAGCGGAATCTTCACATGGGAAAGGACGGAAACATACTCCTCCCCCTGAGCCTTAGCTTCCACTACTATAAACTTCTTAGGGCTGAAAGAGCCGGAGCCGGAGTCTTCATTTCTGGCAATCATGGTTGAACCGTCGAAGCTTGCCTCTCGCCCTACTAAAATCGTTGTACAAGACATACTTTCCATCCTTTCTGTGGTTTCCAATTTCATAAAAAATTGGAAATAAAATACGCTCACGTTTTTAGTATACTCCGTGCGCAATTCCATTTCCATAAAAAAGACGGTCTTTATAAGGGCTATAAATCTTTTCAGCTTTTTACTTCCAATGCAGTCTGTGCAATTCTCCTGCCTTTTTCAGGCTGTTAAAATCCTGCTGCCGTAAGGCTTCGTAGAGAATAATGGCCACAGAATTCGAGAGGTTTAGAGAACGAGCTTCCTCCAGCATGGGAATGCGAATACAATGCTCTTCATTTTCCACCAGAATCTCCTCCGGAATACCGGCGGATTCTTTTCCGAACATGATGTAGTCCTCTTCGGAAAAAGAAACTTCCGTGTAGCTTCTTTTCGCTTTCGTGGTAGCGTACCAGATTTTAGGATTGGAAGGAGACTTGAGGCCGGAACATATACCGAGCTCATCTTTTCCCTGCTTATTTTGGACAGCTTCGTGGAAAGAATCGGAATTCCCATGCTTATTTTCTTCTTCTATACTCCGCAAAAAATCCTCATAGGAGAGGTACTCCTTCAGCTGCAACAGGGGCCAGTAGTCCATACCGGCCTTTTTGATATTTTTGTCATTTAAGATAAAGCCGTAGGGCTTAATCAGATGAAGCTTCGTATTTGTCGCAACGCAGGTGCGTCCAATAGCCCCTGTGTTAAAGGGGATTTCCGGTTCATGCAATACAATATTCATTATCTTTATCTAACCTCTTTATTCCACTTTCTTCCGCTTTGCAAGCTTTTCCCGTACCTTTTTCGCAATACTTTCCGCGGCGAGATGCCCTATCGCTTGGTATTTCACGGTATCGTATTCATTGCCGCTGTGTTTTGCCTTTATAGAGTCACTTCTACACCAGTAAGGGCAGTGTGCACGAGAATCGGAGTCCTGCAGCCTTGCCAGATCGTCCTCATCTAAGCTTGCCAGGCAGCCCGCCTCATCTTCATCCTCATCATAGGAATAATTTCTGCAGTCCTCACAATCTTCCATAACTCCGCTCCTTTATGCTTTTCCGTTACATCACATTCTTAGTTCATTCTATATCTTCCGTTTAACGGCTGTTTCCGTATCAGCGTTTCCGCTCCGAAGGTGCTCTCCATGTTTCGGGATCCCCCTTTACCGAAGGGCAAAGATCATTTAAATAGCAAAGCTCACACTTCGGCTTTTGAGAAGTGCAAAGGGTACGCCCCAGAGCAATAATATGCGTATTCCAGCGAATCCAGAACTCCTCCGGAAGCACTTCCATAAGCTGAAATTCCGTCTTCGTCGGATCGGAAGAATCGGCAAGGCCGAGACGGTTGGAAATGCGCTTTACATGGGTATCTACGACAATAGAGGGAATATCAAAAATATTTCCCAAAATCAAATTCCCCGTCTTTCGTCCTACACCGGGAAGGGCGGTAAGAGTATCAATATCCTTTGGAACCTCTCCCCCGTGCTCTTCCACTAAGGCTGCAGCACAGGCCTTGATGTTTTTCGCTTTGTTATGGTAGAAGCCGGTGGAATGAATATCCTCTTCCAGTTCTTGTAAGTCACAGGAAGCGAAATCCTCCAAGCTTTTATATTTCTTAAAGAGCTTTTCCGTCACCATGTTGACTCTGGCATCGGTGCACTGTGCCGATAAAATAGTGGCAAAAAGCAGCTGCCAGGCATTTTCCGCCTCTAAAAAAATCATGGGATGATCTCCGTAATGTGCGTCCAATCGAGCCATGATTTCCCGTACGCGAGCTTCTCGTTTTTTCTTACTTTCTCTTGGGATAAACATTTTTCTACTTTCTCTAAACAAATATCTTAGCGTTATAATGAAACCGCCGGTCTGTTGACCGGAGTCCTCATCGAGGACTTTTCCTATAAAGCAATAGAAATATTTCTGCCTGTTGCCTGATACTGATAATAGCGTACCCCTGCAGCATCGAGCATTCTTTTTGAAGCGCGTACAGAAGGCGTATCCGCATATTTATCCTCACGGAAAACCAATGTTTTAATGCCCGCCTGAATGATAGCCTTTGCACATTCATTACAGGGGAAGAGGGTGACATAGATTTTTGCTCCTTCTAAAGAACCGCCTCTATAGTTCAAAATGGCATTTAACTCCGCATGGGTAACATAAACATATTTTGCATTATACGGGTCATGATCAACCTCTATTCTGGTCCATGGAAAGATATCATCGGAACAGCCCTTAGGGAAGCCGTTATAGCCCATGGAGAGAATTTTGTTGTCGGAAGAAACAATACAGGCACCTACTTGGGTGGACGGGTCCTTGGAACGACGAGCGGAAAGCTCGGCAATCCCCATAAAATACTCGTCCCAAGAGATATAATCACTTCTTTTTTCATTTTCACTCATTTTATTTCCTCACTTTTTATGGAAAACTGCTCCGTTCTTCATGCATAAAGCATATTTTCCTCTTAGCAATGACAGCTTATTTTTAATAAGCCTTGCAAAAATACAAAATCTCATTCTAAAGTAAGGCTAATCATAGCAAAATCACAGAAAAATGAAAAGAGATTCTCCAAATATCCGCTTTTCGCTTTAGCAAGAAAAGCTTTGTAAGAGGATATCCATAAAAGACTTAAGTTTTAATTCTTTTATGTCGATACAGTATTCATAAAGCTAGAAATCAATACAGAATCTCTTAGAGGAAATCTTACCCAAGGAGGGGGAATTCATGAAAAAACGATGGACGCAGTCCGGAAAGCTTCGATTTTACTCAATCGGAGTCATTATTATGTTGCTTCTTACTGCAATCGCTACCATTTTCAGCGCCGTAACAATGAGGGAAGAAAAAAATACCTCCAAAAAAAGATTTGCTCTTGTTTTAGCAGCGAGGCAATTCTCTACTGCCAGTGTGGATTTAACAAGGCACGCCAGATCTTATGCATCAACCCTGGATACCCGTTTTTTAGATAAATATAATAATGAAATCAATACCTATAAGAATCGTGAAAAGGCAAGAGCAGTCATGAATCAGTATGGCTTGAATCCGGTAGAAGAGACGGCAATGCATACCATGGAAATCACTTCAGCACACCTTGCAGACTTAGAAGCGCAGGCCTTTGACTATGCAGCAAAAAAAGATTCCAAAAGCGCAAGCGAACTCCTCTATAATGCTGATTATATGCAGGGCGAAGCGGAAGTGCAAAAGCAGTATGCCGTTTTCTATAACAGCATTACGGAAAGAACCGATCGAATCATGAGGGAGGCAGAGAGTTTTTCCACCTTAGTGACAACCATCAGTATTGCGCTTTTAATTCCTTCTATTATCCTTGTTTTCCTCATGATGCTTTTCGTAAGAAGAGAACTGATGAAGCCGCTTGTGGTCATTAAGGACAGTATGCTGCGCCTTTCGGAAGGCCGTCTTTTCGATACCCATATTAATCTCCCTGTAGACAACACCGAAGTCGGAAGTACAGTCGGCGCCATAAAAGAAATGACACACCGTCTAAAGAAAATCATCGGAGATATGCATTCTCTCCTTTTTGCCATGGCAGACGGAAACTTCCGCATTAAAAGCAGCTGCAGAGAAATGTATGTAGGAGACTATCAAAGCATATTTGAATCCCTAGTACAGATACATCACAAATTAAAGGACACTTTGTCAGAGGTGGAAAAGACCTCCGAGTATGTCAACGACTCTGCGAAGGAAGTCTCCAGAGGAAGCGAAACCCTAGCCAAAAGTTCCACGGAGCAGGCAAGTTCCATCGAAGAGCTTTCCGCCAATATTTCCGATGTTTCCGATAAGATTAAAACCAATGCGGAAAATGCAAGCTTGGCAACCGAGCTTTCGGATGCTACGGAAGCAATGCTGAAGGACAGCAGTGATCAAATGAATGCTCTGAGCAGTTCCATGAACGAAATCAACGGAACCGCTCAGCAGATAAGCAGTATCATCCAAACCATTGATGATATTGCCTTCCAAACCAATATCCTCGCTCTGAATGCCGCAGTAGAAGCTGCCCGTGCAGGAGAGTTTGGAAGAGGCTTTGCCGTAGTTGCAGACGAAGTACGTAATCTTGCGGGAAAATCCGCAGAAGCCGCTAAAAATACGACAGCACTGATTGAAAATACAGTTCGTTCTATACAGGATGGTACAAAAATGGCGGATCAAGCAGCATCGTCCTTGGAAAAGCTGGTAAAGAGTTCCCGTCAGATGAATACAAAGATTACGGAGATTGCAGAATATTCCAACAGACAGTCTGAAACTGTAAGCGGAATAGAACAGGGAGTAGAAATGATTTCTTCCATTGTGCAGAACAATTCTGCCTCTGCAGAGGAATTATCCGCAACAAGCGAAAGACTCTTTGACCAGGTACAGAACATGGAAGAGATTCTTAAGCATTTCACACTTTAGTTTTGTGCATCAGATGTTTCTTTTTTTCATTTTTCATTCCTTGCCCCCCTTCTCCTGCTCTTAGAGAAGGGGGGATTTTTTTGCGAAAAACAAAAAAGTCGTTGACAAGGTCAATGGGGGTATAGTAATATATCGTTCGTGCCTTGAAAATTAAACAAAGTACAAATGCGGGTGTAGTTCAATGGTAGAATGTCAGCCTTCCAAGCTGAACACGTGGGTTCGATTCCCATCACCCGCTTTTTTGCCCAGATAGCTCAGTCGGTAGAGCAGAGGACTGAAAATCCTCGTGTCACTGGTTCGATTCCGGTTCTGGGCACTGTGCGCGAGTGGTAGAGTGGTACTATGTCTCCTTGCCAAGGAGAAGGTCGCGGGTTCGATTCCCGTCTCGCGCTCTCAGAGATTAAAAAGAAGCCTGATGATTTCAGGCTTCTTTTTACTTTACAATTTCATATCGCTCTATTATACCGCTTGATAGTAAAAGAGGCTGTAAAAAAATCAAATTAATATAGGGATTCTTTGCAATACATTTTGATTTTTTACAGCCCCTTTTATCACTCTTCTTCTATTTCCTTTACATCAGAACAGAAAAGCATTCTGTTTTTAAATTCTCTTTTGCCGCTCTTCTCTTAGTTATCTCCTGCATCATCCTCGGATACCGTATAGGTAAATCTCTTCTTGATATCCTCATCGGATGCCAGATACTCATCATAGGTCGTAAGCTTGTCAATCAGCTTTCCGTCAATGATTTCCATGATACGGTTTGCGGTGGTTTCCACAACCTGATGATCACGGGAGGCAAAGATAATCACACCCGGGAAGTTCTTTAAGCCGTCATTCAAAGCGGAAATCGCCTCCATATCCAAGTGGTCTGTAGGCTCGTCCAAAATGATGACATTGGAACCCGAAATCATCATTTTCGAGAGCATACAACGGACCTTCTCTCCTCCGGAAAGGACATTGACCTTCTTCACGCCGTCATCCCCCTTAAAGAGCATTCTGCCAAGATAACCGCGGACAAACTGGGTATCCTTGTCCGGGGAATACTGGGTAAGCCACTCTACAATGGTGTCTTCGGAATTGAATTCCTTACTATTGTCCTTTGGAAAATAGGACTGGCTGGTTGTCAGTCCCCACTTATAATCTCCGGAATCCGGCTCCATTTCTCCTGCAATAATCTGCATGAGTACCGTCTTTGCAAGCTCGTTCGGGCCTACAAGAGCCACCTTATCGGTACGGTTTAAGATAAAGCTGATGTTATCGAGAACCTTTACGCCGTTAATCGTCTTTGTCAGGTTTTTGACTTCCAATACATCATTTCCGATTTCCCGGTTCGGCTTGAACTGAATATAGGGGTACTGTCTGGAAGACGGCTTAATGTCATCGAGCTCAATCTTCTCGAGCGCACGCTTTCTGGAAGTCGCCTGCTTTGACTTCGAGGCATTCGCGGAGAAACGCTGGATAAATTCCTGTAACTCCTTAATCTTCTCCTCTTTCTTTCTGTTGGCTTCCTTCTGTTGGCGAACAATCAGCTGAGAAGACTCAAACCAGAAGTCGTAGTTTCCGGCAAAGAGGGTAATCTTTCCGTAGTCAATATCCGCAATATTGGTGCAAACCTTATTCAGGAAATAACGGTCATGGCTGACTACAATGACCGTATTTTCAAAGTTAATGAGGAAATCCTCGAGCCACTCAATGGAAACCAGATCCAAGTGGTTTGTCGGCTCGTCAAGAAGAAGGATATCCGGATTTCCGAAAAGAGCCTTCGCAAGAAGCACCTTTACCTTCTCGGAGCCCTTCAGCTCGTTCATCATCTTGTGGTGCAGCTCCGTTTCGATTCCCAAACCGTTTAGCATGGTCTCCGCATCCGCTTCCGCATTCCACCCGTCCATCTGCGCAAACTCGCCTTCCAGCTCCGCCGCACGAATGCCGTCTTCATCGGAAAAATCCGGCTTGGCATAGAGGGCATCCTTTTCCTTCATCACTTCATAGAGGCGCTTATTGCCCATGATTACCGTGTCCAAAACGGAGAAATTGTCATATTTAAACTGATCCTGCTCGAGAACGGACAAGCGCTGTCCGGGAGTCAGGATAATCTCTCCGGAGGTGGGCTCCAGAGCACCGGAAAGAATCTTTAAGAGGGTAGACTTTCCGGCACCGTTCGCACCGATTACCCCGTAGCAGTTTCCTTCCGTGAATTTGATGTTTACATCCTCAAAGAGGGCCTTTTTCCCCACTCTGTAGGTTACATTACTTGCAGCAATCATGTTTTACCTCTATATTTCCTCATAAAAATACGCTATATTATCCTCCGACAATATAGCATTTATAAGGGGAAAAGGGAAGGGCAAAGGAAACGGGAAAATGATATCTAAAATGATGAATGAGAAAATAATGGAAGGGATTCGTGCGCACATGCAGGACCTCTCCGGATTTGACCGGATAGAGCTATTAGAAATCGAGCCGGGTCACAGTCTTTTCAAAATCGATGTCACGGAAAAGATGCTGAACCACTACGGGGCAGTGCATGGCGGGGCACTTTACACGCTCTGCGACATGGTTTCAGGTATGACCGCCTATGCCTACGGTGTGAGCAATGTCACTCTCTCCGGAAACATCAACTATGTCCGTCCGGCAGGGGTTGGCACACTTTATATTGAGTGCAACACCCTGCACAAGGGAAGAACAACCGTTGTGCAGGATGTCACTGTTCGAGACAAGGAAGAGAAGCTCCTTTGCACGGCCAGAATGACCATGTATATCACCGGGGAAGTAGAATAATATGTAAAGGTATTTCGCTTATTCCACGTCCTCTTTCAAGCGATCATAGGCAAAGCTTGGATTCAGTGTCATGCTTCTTCCACCGGATACTTCAATCGTTGTTGCCGTCATATAGCTTGCGGCATCGGATGCCAAGAACACGATTGGCTTTGCAATTTCTTCCGGTTCAGCCATCCGTCTAAGCAAGGTTCCCATGGCATTTTTCTTTAGCTCCTCTTCCGGAATGGCGGCCTTTGCCAGTGGTGTTGCCGTAAAGCCCGGCATAATGCAACAGACGCGGACATTGTGAGCACAGTATTCTCCAGCAAAGGTATTGGTCAGGTTGTTAATTGCGGACTTTAACGGACCGTACAAAGTACTCCGCCCGGCAGAGGAACAGCGTGCAGCCAAAGAACTCACATTCACGATGGCACCCCCGGTGTTTTTCATGTAGCGAAATGCAGCTTGACAACCATATACCACAGACTTAAAGCAGGTATCCACCATGAGGTTAATCTCTTCCTCATCATATTCTTCCCCTTTTTTATATCCTGTCGTACCTACATTGTTCACCCAGATATCCAGTCTCCCAAAATGCTGGAAGACTTGCTCTGCAAAACGATAATTCTCCTCTCCCTTAGAGACATCCACCACTTCCGCATAAACCGGTCCAAACTTCTCAAGTGCTCCTTTTGCTTCTTCCAGCTCTTCCTTCTTTCTGGAGCAAATAGCAACTGAAGCTCCCTCTTTTAAAAAGGCCTCTGCCGTAGCATATCCGATTCCCTTACTGCCTCCGGTTACGACTGCTACCTTCCCTTTCAATCCCAAATCCATATTATCCTCCTTCTCTCAATCCCCTTCCCTGCGCGGGTTGAATTTCCTTTGCATATCAGGATTCCCCTATTTCAGATTGCTTTAGGACAAGTCATTTCCCTATTTCAGATTGTTCTAGAACAAGTCATTTCTTTATTTCAGATTGCTTTAGAACTTAATCCATCCCAGTACACTTGCCACGGAGCTAAATAAAATAATAGCTACAAAGAAGGGACAAAGATACTTAATCATGAAGTTGAAAATAGCTTTCCTCTTAAACGGTGCACCATTTTTTTCCACTTCATCCGCTATACCCTTAACCGTAATGACACGAACCACCAAAAGACAGGTTGCCATAGCGGCAATCGGCATCATCACGGAGTTTGTTAAGAAGTCAAAAAAATCCAAGAAAGGCATACCCTTAATCAAGTTGATTCCGGAAAGCGGACCATAGCCTAATGCACTCAAGGTTCCTAAAGACACCATAATAAGCGTAAGTACAAAAGTGGATAGCTTGCGATTCCATTTCAATTCATCCTGAAAAGTGGATACAGCACTTTCCGCAAGTGCAATCGCAGAGGTAAGCGCCGCAAAGAAAACCAAAAGGAAGAAGAGGAATCCCACGATTCTTCCAAATCCCATACTGACAAAGATTTTCGGCATAGTGATAAACATAAGGGAGGGACCTGCCTTTAAGACCTCCGGATCGCCGCCCGAAAAAGCAAAAACAGCAGGAATAATCATAAGACCGGCAAGAATCGCAATAGCTGTATCAAAAATCTCGACATTGCCTGTGGACTCTTCAATGGAATGGTCCGACTTCATGTAAGAACCGAAAGTCACCAGTATTCCCATAGCAATAGAAAGAGAGTAGAACATCTGTCCCATGGCGGACACAACCGTCATCCAAGAGAAATTCTTTACATTCGGAATCAGGAAATACGCTACACCTGCCAGTGCCCCCGGTCTTGTAATGGCATAGATTGACAAAACAAGAGCCAATACAACAAGGACAGGCATCATAAAAGTAGAAACCTTTTCAATTCCATTTTCCACACCCATATAGATGATGAGCATAACTAAGAGCGTAAAAACAATAAACCAAAACTCAGTCTGCATCCCGTTTCCGATAAAGCCGGTAAAATATTCTCCTGTTGCTACCGCCGTTTCCTCTCCTCGAACATAGGCAAAGAGGTACTTTAATACCCAGCCGCCGATTACGGAATAGTAGGGTACAATGAGAATCGGAATGACCGCATTGATCCAACCGCCCAAACGGAACATCCAGTCCTTTCCAAAATGCGCATAGGCACCGACCGGACTCTTCCTTGTCATTCTGCCGATGGCGCTCTCCGCAATAATCATGGTATAGCCGAAGGTCAGTACCAAAACAAGATAGATCAGAAGGAAAATTCCTCCTCCGTAGCGCGCAGCAAGATAAGGGAAGCGCCAGATATTCCCAAGTCCCACAGCAGAGCCTGCCGCAGAAAGCACAAAGCCCAATTTTGATGAAAATTTACTTCTTTTCTTTTTCTCGTCCATCTATACTCCTATTCCATTTCCAATAAAACAAAGAGCTCTTTGATTTATCCATATACTATTTTTTAATTAACTATTTTTTCAGCTTCAATATTCCCGGCTTCATTATTTCAGCTTCAATAAAAGGATTTAGCCGGATTATATCTCCTTGCTAAAGAGCTTTAGGGACTGATACAGTCTTGCAACGGGTAAGCCCATCACGTTGTAATAGTCTCCTACTATTCCCTTCACAAAACGGGAAAATGCTCCCTGTATGCCATACGCTCCCGCCTTATCCATGGAATCCCCGGACGCAATATACTCCCGAATTTCCCGCTCGGACATCTTCGCAATATACACTACCGTCTTTTCAGAAAAACCCATTTTCTTCTCTCCATACAGGAGACAAACCCCCGTATAAACTACGTGCTCCTTCCCCGAAAGGGCGGAAAGCATACGATAGGCTTCCTCCTCCGTCTTCGGCTTCCCGAGTATTTCTCCGGAAAATACCACGGTATCCGCTCCGATAATCAGCGTTCTATCATCAAAATGCTTTTGCACTTCTTCCGCCTTTAAAAAGGCCAAACGCTGTGTAAGGATTGCCGGGTCCTTCTCCGTGCTGTTCTCATCCGCCTCACTCGCGTAAACGCTAGGGTTCAAGCCCAGAAGCTTTATCAACTCTATCCGCCTTGGAGAGCGACTGGCAAGCACAATTTTAGGGAATTTTTCTGAAACACTTCCCGTGTTCTGTAACTCCCCCCTGTTCATTTCTATTTCTCTCTTCTCTCTAAGCCTTTTTTCCAGACTGTCGAGTTCTTTTTTATCCATCATTTTTTGTCCTTTTTTCACGTTTTTTCATAAATGTCGCCTTGCATTTTCCTCTTCTTTGTACTATTGTGAAAGCAAATCGACTGATTCAAATCACTAAAAGAAGCAAGATCAGTTTGGGACGGCAAAATTCACTTCATATTGCCATATTTTTAGGAGAAAGGGAATATAAATACCATGAAAATTGAAAATGTAAATAACGTTGAGGGCTTATTTAATCTATTAAACGGTTTAAAAGGTAAAGTAGAACTGATTTCCGAGGAAGGAGACCGCATTAACTTAAAGTCCAAGCTTTCTCAGATGCTTATTATGTCTCAGATGCTGGATAAGGCCTATATTAAGGAGCTTGAGTTAATCGTGCATGAGCCGGAAGATATGAAAAAAGTTGTAGAATTCATGATGGGTGACGCTCATAACTAAGCGTTAAGGAAAAAGAAATGCAAGAATATACAGACGATAAATATTATAATTGCATCGTTGTTGGTGGCGGAGCCTCCGGGCTCGCCGCCATTTCTGCTATGGTGGACCTCGGCGTAACAAATACGATTCTCCTGGAGAAAAGCAACGAAGTCGGCGGTCAACTCTTAACGAATGCGGAGCCGATTGTTCTTTCCGGAAAGACCTTTTCCGGAAAAGAACTGTTAGCACAGTTTTTAAGGCTCATAGAAATCTACGAAATGAAGACTGCTCCGCATACCGCACTCTTATCGATTGAGATGAACAAGAACAGCGGAATGAAAGATGCCTATTTTACAATCTCGGTACAGAACTCCGAGAAAGAGCCGGAAGAGTTCTACTACTGCAACTATATCATTCTCGCGATTTCGGACGATGCTATTACAGCTTTGCGTGCTGATTCAAACAGTCTTTCCGATCCAAGGGTGAAAATCATCCCTAAAGAGACCCCGGTTTCCGGTGCATTGGAACTTGGCGGGAAAACCGGGAGAGAGATGGGAGAACTTCTCCTCCGTGAAAACAAGAAATAAACTAAAAGGAAAAATGAAACCGGATATCGCAGTTTACTTCTCCGCTTCTTCCTCTTTCGTCTTCATAGCAAGCTCCCAAAGTAAGCTTTTTCCTTGTGAAATCTGTAAATCCACACCGGTCTCGTTCGGCTCATCTTCCTCAAACTTGTAATCCTTTTCCGGAAGAATTGCATTTAGAATAATTCCCACCAAAGAACCGGTTGCCAAGCCCGAGAAAGCAATCTGTACTCCAAAGACGTTGAAAATCAATGCCCCTGCACCGGAATAGTTGATTCCTATCGAAAGAACCAAAATCATTGCCGCTACAATGATGTTTCTACTCTTCGAAAAATCCACCTTGGTTTCCACTACATTTCGTACTCCGACTGCGGAAATCATTCCGTAAAGCACCAAAGAAATACCGCCGATAACGGCGCTGGGCATAACTTCAA
Source organism: Oribacterium parvum ACB1 (assembly GCF_000238055.2). Taxonomy (GTDB): domain Bacteria; phylum Bacillota; class Clostridia; order Lachnospirales; family Lachnospiraceae; genus Oribacterium; species Oribacterium parvum. Next base: position 51,876 of record NZ_KE148312.1, on the reverse strand, counting down.
TCACAGCGGAGAACTTCGGACAAAAGCTTAAGAATACGGCAAAAACCGCAGCCAATCGGATAACTCTCGGATCGTACACCTTAGTAAGGCTTAATACACCGGTATTTTCACCATAAGTTGTATTTGCCGGTGCACCGAAAAGAGAAGCCAAAGTCGTTGCCAATCCGTCACCGGTAAGAGTTCGGTGCAGACCCGGATCCTTCATATAGTTTATTCCCACAGTAGAGGAAATAGCGGAAATATCACCGATATGCTCCATCATGGTTGCAAAGGAGATAGGAATAATCGTAAAGCAACTGCTAAGCAATAGGGCCGGATCCAGATTTCCGCTTGTAAAGAGAGAAAATACCGTTCTGTTGTACTGTACCGGGAAACCGAACCAAGCCGCATTTTTCACAGGCTCAAAATTTATGAATCCCAAAACTGCCGCTAGCAGATAAGAAACCAAAACGCCAAGAAGGATGGGAATGATTTTCACCATGCCTCTTCCGAAAATATTGCAGACAATAACCACTACTATGGCGGTTAAAGCCAATGCCCAATTGCTGGAACAGTTTTCCACCGCAGACTTGGATAGGTTTAAACCGATTGCAATAATAATTGGGCCCGTTACTACCGGAGGGAAGAACTGCATAACTTTTTTTGCCCCGAATGCCTGAAAAGCAAAAGCCAGAATCAGGTACATCAACCCGGCAAGGGCGACACCGAAACAAGCATAAAGAAGTAATTCCGGCTCCTTATTCGGTGCAATACTCATATAGCCCGCAAGGAATGCAAAGGAAGAGCCGAGGAATGCAGGAACCTTCTTTTTCGAAATCAAGTGGAACAGAAGTGTTCCAAGTCCTGCAAAAAGTAATGTAGAGGAGATAGGCAGACCTGTAAGTAAAGGCACAAGTACCGTAGCACCGAACATCGCAAAGAGATGCTGGAATCCTAAAACAAAGAATCTCCACCCCCCCAAAGATCTTGCATCAAAAATAGCCTCTTCACCAAACTTTTTTATCGTCTTTACTTGCTCTTTCACGTCTTCCCCCTTCTCTTTAAAATACAATTCAATCCGCCTGCTTGTTCATCTTAAAAATTGCCGTTCCCTATCATACTCCCTTGCATTTTTTCTGTCAAAGAGAAAGGATATATCTCTAAAGAAAAAAGTTTATAAAAGCGTCACTTTTATCTTTTTAGATTTAGTGATAAAATATAGGCAATAATCTACATCATAAATTCAAATTTCAATTTTATAAGTAATTTGCACGAATCGAAAATAACTTTTATACATCCGTTTCCACAAAAAGGCGGGATGGGGGTATATAATACTAAAGATAATGCTTGGAGGTATGACATCATGGAAATTAGACAGCTGCATTCTTTTATAAAAATCGTTGAGTTGCAAAGCTTCTCCAAGGCAGCAGAAGCTCTGGGTTATACCCAAGCCGCTGTCACCATCCAGATTCGTCAATTGGAGCTGGAATTTAATACTCGCTTTTTTGATCGAGTAGGAAGACACGTGGAGTTAACCCCACCCGGAAAGAAGTTCCTTCTCTATGCCAATGAAATATTAAGGAAGGTAGATGATGTACATACCATTTTAGGCACCACGGTGGTACGTGATCATAAGTTGCGCATCGGTACCTTAGAGTCTCTTTTAAACTTTAAGCTACCTGAGGTTATAACTTATTTCTATCGTCATTATCCCTCCATCTCGTTAGAGATTAAATCCGGCACACCAAAGGAATTGAATGAGATGTTGGATCACAACCAGATTGACCTAGCATATTACATTGATCAGAAAGTTTACGGGCAAAACTGGGAAAAGACGCTGGAAGAACCGGAGTCCGTTATTTTCGTTGCCGCAAAAGATGCCGATTTGCCGGAGAAGAGCGAATACCTTCTTCCGGAGCTTTTGAATCTGCCCTTCTTCTTAACAGAGAAGGATTCCAACTATCGTTTTGCACTTGAACAGGAGTTGGCATCACAGCACCTTACCATTCGTCCATTTTTTGAAACCAGAAATACGGAAGTGATTATTGAACTGATTAAGGAAAATAAGGCAATTTCCTTCCTTCCTTACTATGCCGTACAAAAAGCCATTGAAGAGGGCTCTTTGCGCAAGCTGGAAGTGAAAGATTTTCAGCTTACCATGTATCGGCAACTTTTCTATCACAAGGACAAGTGGATGACGGAAGAGATGAAGAAATTTATCAGCTTAAGCGATGCATCAATGTTATAAAAGAATGAAAGAAAAACCCGGCTTGTGGACTTTCCACTAACCGGGTTTTTTTCTATTATTGGGCTTATAGAAGGCTTATAGAACAAAACGTGTTGCTATTTTTTCCTTGGATTAGGGCGCATCGCTTTTTCTCTCCGCTTCTACGAGCGCTTCAGTAAACGCATTGCATTTACAATACAAATCACGGTCACTCCCACATCGGCAAAAACAGCCGCCCACATATTGGCAAAGCCGAAAGCACTAAGCAGTAAAACAAGGATTTTTACACCAAGAGCAAAAGCTATATTCTGTGTAGCAATTCTCACCGTTCTTCTTCCTATGGAAATCACTCTTGGAATCTTAAGCAAATCATCATCCATAATGACAATATCCGCCGCTTCTATAGCGGCATCCGATCCCATACCGCCCATGGCAATCCCTACGTCCGAACGGGAAAGTACCGGCGCATCATTGATGCCGTCTCCCACAAAAGCAAGATAACTGCTTTGTTTTCCATCCTTTTTCAATCCCCTAAGCAGTTCCTCTACCTTTTCTACCTTATTCGCCGGAAGAAGTTCACTGTAAACCCTATCCACTCCCAGAATTTCACCTACTTCTTCCGCCACAGGGCGACTGTCTCCTGTGAGCATTACGATTTCCTTAACGCCTTCCTCCTTCATTTTCATAATGGCTTCATGGCTGTTTTCTTTTATTTCATCCGCAATATAAATTTTTCCCAGATAAGAGGAATCTACCGCAACATGGCATACTGTAGCACAGTTTTGCTCTCCCGTCTGATAGGCAATGCCGAATTCCTCCATAAGCTTTTCATTTCCAACAAGAACTCTGCTGGACTGCACTCTTGCAATGAGCCCCTTACCGCTTCGATTTACAATTTCTTCCGGTGTAAGCAGCTCCTGATCACCAAACCACCTCTCCTTGTATGCCTGTAAAATGGATTGTGCAATCGGATGCGTGGATCCGTTCTCCACGATTGCTGCCGTATTCAGAAGCACATCCTCGGAAATCCCTTCCTCCGGACATAAGCTTTTTACCACAAAGTTTCCCTTGGTCAGTGTTCCCGTCTTATCCGTTACCAGAATAGACAGCTTGGAAACAAGCTCTAAATAGTTCGATCCCTTAACAAGAATTCCCTCCCGGGATGCTGCACCGATTCCGCCAAAGAAGGAAAGCGGAACAGAGATAACCAAGGCGCAGGGACAAGATACAACAAGGAAGGTACAGGCTCGATAAAGCCAAGTGATTGGCGGGTGCATCTTCCAAACCACCGGTGGAAAAACACCGATTACCACACCAAACAGCAATCCGAGATTCGGAATAATAGCAAGCGCCAGAGCGGCAAACACGACAATCGGGGTATAAATCCGAGCAAATCGGGTAATAAAGTTCTCCGTCTTGGACTTCTTTTCCGAAGCCTCTTCGACAAGCTCAAGAATCTTCGATACGGTAGAGTCCTCAAAGCACTTTGTGGCCTCTACACGAAGAAGACCTTCTCCGTTAATACAACCGGAAATAATAGTATCTCCCGGAAAAACGGATCGCGGTACGGACTCCCCTGTAAGGGCTGCCGTATTCACCATACTTTCTCCACTCCGCACAATCCCGTCCACGGGTACCTTTTCTCCCGCTTTAATGAGAAGAATATCTCCGATTTTCACCTCATCCGGGTCAACCGTTTCTATGCTTCCATCTTCCCGTTCTACATTCGCATACTCCGGAACAATGTCCATCAGCTCTTTAATGGAAGCACGACTCCGCCCGACTGCATAGCTTTGGAAGAGTTCTCCGACCTGGTAAAACACCATTACCGCAACAGCTTCCGCAAACTCACCTGCAAAAAAAGCACCGACGGTGGCAACGGTCATAAGCAGAGCTTCGTCAAAAGGGCGGCGGTTTTTAATCCCAAGAAAGCACTCTCGAACCACATCATATCCACTGATAAAATAGGGAATAAGATAGAGTGGCAGAAAGAAAAGCGGATGCTCATTGAAAATGGGAATCAGCTTCACTTTTTCCACCAGTATCAAAAGTAAAAAAAACGCCACTGATACCGCAACTCGATTTCTTTCTTTTTTTAACTTCTCCGACATCTTCTCTCCCCTTAATTCTTTCTACTCCAAAACAACCCCTTTATCTCATCGGCTTTTTGTCTGCATTTTTATCCGGCTCCATGTCTGATTTTTTTCCGGATTTTTGTCCGGCCTCTTTTCCTCATTCTATCTGCTAAAAAAGCTTCTTATTTATCAAGCAGAGAGTCCTTTTTTTATACTCCCATTACCTTAAAATCCGGCTCGATGGTTTTTCCGATACGGATTGCCTCTTTCAAGATTTCGTCAAAGCGTTCATCTTCTGCTTCCAAAGTAAACTTCTGCATCATAAAATTGACCTTTGCAGACTGCACTCCGTTAATCTTACTGATTGCATCCTGTACCTCTGCAGCGCAGTTTGCACAATCGATTTCACAATCATATTTCTTTTTCATTTTTATCCCCTCCTTATTTCTTCGACAAAAGTTTCGAAACTTATTCCTCTATGTGTTCTATCCCCATAGCGATGATTGTTTTGACATGATCATCCGCAAGAGCATAAACAATGCTTTTCCCCTCTCTTCTTCCCTGCACAAGCTTTGTCGTACGGAGTATCTTTAGTTGATGAGAGACTGCTGATTGGTTCATTTCCAGATCTTGGCAGATTTCCGTGACATTTTTCTCGCCCGAAAAGAGGTCATACAAAATCTTAATCCGGGTGGAATCTCCAAATACCTTGAACAGTTCGGAGAGGTCATAGAGCGTATCCTTTATTTTTTTAAGCTTTGTTTCCACCTATCCCTCCTTTCCTTTTGGATTTTACCTACCGAAGTTCTACATGCACTTGTTAAAAATGAAATCCTGCACTCTTAACGAGCTATATCCGCTAAGAGCAAGGTATCTAAGGCTTCCTCTGCTCGGCTTATAAACAACAAACAGAATCAATACATGAATATATTATCATATATTGATTCTATGTCAATTCTTTTTTCTTTTATTTCGTTTTTTTAAAGGAGCAGGCAGATTGGAAGCTCTTCCTGCAAGAGATGACCGGCTTAGAAAATCTCCCCTTAAACAAATACATATTCCTTTAGTCTCCTGAAAGCCTCTTCCACCCTACTCTTCGGAAGTGCGAGATTCATGCGGAGGTGCGTCATTCCGTGGAACATCTTTCCGTCCTGCACGGCGACTCCAACCTCCCAGCATCTCTTCTCCAGCTCCTCTAAGGAAAGCGTATGACTCTCCAAATATTTACCGCAGTCAAGGAAGAGCATATAGGTTCCCTGCGACTTCATTACGGAAATCCCCGGGAGATTCTCCTCTATAAAAGCACAGGCAAAGTCCCTGTTTTCGGAAAGAACGGAAAGAAGTTCCTTAAGCCACAGCTTCCCTTCCTCGGAATACGCGCCGATAAGAGCATGCATGGAAAGCACATTCATGGAATTATAGTGGCTTAAGGAAGTCTCCTTTTCCATTCTGTCCTGCAAGGTCTTGTTGTAGCAAATGTGATATGCCCCGACAAGACCTGCCAGATTAAAGGTCTTGGACGGCGCATATAAAGCGATAGTGTGCATTTTAGCATAGTCGCTCACAGACTGCGTCGGGATATGATGAAAGCCCGGCATAATGATATCCGACCAGATTTCATCGGAAATGACCTGCACATCATACTTTTCATAAAGTGCCATAGCTTTCTTAAGCTCGGAACTTTCCCACACTCTCCCCGAGGGATTATGAGGAGAGCAGAAAATAGAAGCATGGATTTTTTCCTCCCTTAGCTTCCTTTCCATATCATCAAAGTCTATCCTCCAAATCCCCTCTTCATCACGATACAAAGGACTGGAAACGATGGTATAGCCGTTATTGATAAGACTTCTTGTAAATCCGACATAGGTCGGAGAATGCAATAGGACCTTATCCCCTTTAGAGCAGAAGATACTTAGCGCGGAAAGAAGACCCCCGAGAACTCCATTTTCGTAGGAAATGTTTTCCGGAAGTAAACTCTCTGCCCCGTTCTGCGTTTTCTGCCAGTCTATAATCCCCTTATAATACGCTTTACTCGGCTGAAAATAGCCGAAGCAGGGATGCATGATTCTGTCCGCCATGGCTTTCTGAATGCAGGGTGCTGTAGGAAAGTTCATATCCGCAACCCACATCGGAATCGCATCAAAACCCTCTTTCGGTGCCTTGGGTGCAGCCGGCAGCTTCCCGATTCCGTCAATTGCTGTCGCGTCCTTCCCCTGCCTATCTATAATACTTGTAAAGTCGAATTGCATCGTTTGCTCCTTTCTCTTTTTTCTCTCTTCTTTTCTCTCTTCTTTTCTTTCTTCTTTTTTCTTTCTTCTTTTTTCTTTCTCTTTTCTTTTCTGTCTCTTTTTTTCTTCTCTAGCTTTAGCTCTTCTCTCTTTGCTTTTTCCTTTTTTCTTTTCCACTTATTTCTATCAAAAAAGCTTTCTTCTTATTATACCTAAAAAATCCTCTTGCAGAATAAAATCTCCTCCCTTTCTTTCGTACTTTTAGTAGCGAACGATATTGTAGAAAGGTCATTCCCCTCCCCCCTTTATATTTTTCTCTCTCCCGCCGATAGGAAAGGCATGGGGAGGCTCTTCTCTTACCCTTCCCTTTTCGATGCGGAAATAGGGAGGAATAGAATGAAAAAGAATATAAGGAAAAAAACAAGGCTTTTCCGTGCGCCGATGAGTCTTATCCATAGCTTAGGAAACTCACTCCGTGTCTTACTGGGCTCACTCCGTGCCTTTCCGGGCTCACTCTGTCTCTTACCGAGCTTGCTCTGTGCCTTCATGAGCTTCGTCTTTCTTCTTTCCGGTACTGCACAGGCAGACTGGGTAAAGGGAGAAAGTAAAAATGCATGGTGGTTTGATTTTGGAAATGGGGATTATTTCAAGTCCTCTTGGCAATGGATTGACGGCAATCAGGATGGCATTGCAGAATGTTACTGTTTTGATGAAAATGGTTGGATGTATGAAAACACTATTACCCCTGACGGATATACTGTTAATGGAAATGGGGCTTGGACAGTAAGCAACATTGTTCAAACTAAACCCTCAGATTTGATTCCTAAGAATAATACGAATAATAGTGTTAACACCGTAAGCAATACTTTCACAGAAACACAAAACAATAATCTTGCCGAAACAAGAAGCTATGAAGAAAATCAAAGCAATGAAGATTTTAATGAAAAGCAAGATGAATATCGGGCAGATCTTTTAAGAAGAGTGAACAAATACAGAGATAGGCAAGGTTTGAACACTTTGGAAGAAAACGACTATCTAAACGAAATGGCACAGATTAGGGCTGAAGAATTAAGTATACGGATGTCTCATGCTAGACCAGATGGCGAAATTTTAATGGGGAAATATGGAGTGAATGGCGAAATTATTACAAAAGGACCGAAAACTCCAAAAGATGCTTTTCTTGCTTGGAAAGGAAGTGAACAACACAATAAATTAATGCTTCATGGTGATTATTTAACGTTCGGTTCTGGATATTATGTTGATGGGAACGGAAAGTCTTATTGGGTTGTTTTGTTTAGTACTGACATGAATCCATATTAAAAATAATCCACAAAAAAAGAGAGGAATTCCCTCTCTTTTCTTTTTACATCTCAATATGATCTACATCGTAATTTTTTATTTTGTTTACGATGTCGGAATGGTTCACGGAACTAATGATGATGTTATCATACTGTTCTTGTATATCTTGATCCGTAACAAATTTCAACAATACCTCAAAACTATCCTCATCTAAATGATCCGTATCATCAATAATTAAGAAACCAGAACCAGAAAACAGATTAACGAGATCCGTCATAAGAACAATGGCTAATATCTTTTCCCCAGCAGATAAAGAAGTATAGGGTAAAAATGGTTTTAATTCTCCAAGTTGGAATAACATTGTGAGTCCATCCTTTACCAACAATTTCACTTTCATCCCCGTTTTCAATACGGTTGCCCGTTCATTACACACATCCTCAATTGGTTCAACAAGGGTTCTAATAAAATCAGAAACAACTGGACCTTTGATGTCTAAGGACTTTACAATGAAGTTAAGAACATTATATTCTCTTTTGTTTTTCCAGAATCCATTATATCTATTTTGCATATCTTTATATTTCTTAATCTTATTTAATTCTGCAATCACATTTGCTTTCTCAGCGGAATAACTTGTAATAGAAATTTCTTCTGGTTTCTCTGGAATTTCAATCTTCATTTTTGAAAGTCTTTCTTTCTCATTAATGAAATTCATTTTCTTATTCCAATTTTCTCTATTCTCATAGAAAATCTTGATTTTACTATTTAATTCATTAATTTCATTTTGAGACTTTGTGATATTCTCATCGGAAAGTTTGATGCTATTTTCAATGTCGGAAATACTTTCAAGTAATTCTTTTTTGAATGGTGATTTATCTGTTGTACAACAAATCTTATCGTGCCTTAAAACCATATCCGAATATGGAGTATAGGCAATTTTTCGGCCACCTGCTATACTGAAAAAAGACGCAAGCTTGGTTCTTAAGCGCCGGAATAATCAAGTCTTTTTCTACCTCTATTTTTTCTATTTATTTCCGTTGTATCTATTTCTATTTTTTCGTTTTATTTTTACACCATATCTATTGCTATATTCATTCTATTTCTGTACTCATGTTATTTCTATGCTCTGCTTTTATTTTTGTAATCTATTTTTTCAATCTGATTCTATTTCCATTCTCTTCTGAAAGGAGGCAGTCTATGCCTAGTATTAAGGGGTTTTCCAAATCCAAAGAGCATCTTAGTCCGGAGCAGAAGTTTTTGTCCGAGCTGATTCTTATGGACGATATTTTCATGCGAATCGTTTTAAAAGATAAGAAATGTACCGAATTTATTCTACAAACCATTTTACAGAAACCGGACTTAAAGGTTAAAACGCAAAGTATTCAAAGTGATTTAAAAAATCTGCAGGGACGCTCTCTTATTTTGGATTGTCTTTGCAGTGATACAAAAGGCACAGTATACAATATAGAGGTTCAAAACGATTCGCATGGAGCGAGTCCAAAGCGTGCTCGCTATCATTCCGGACTCATTGATATGCATATTTTAAAAAAAGGAAAACTTTTGAAAATTTGCCCGAAAGCTATGTTATATTTATCTGTGCAAAGGACGTTTTAAAAGAGAACAAACAGATTTATCATATTTCCAGAATAATACAGGAATCCGGCAAGAAGTTTCCGGATCAGGCGGAAATCATTTACCTAAATACAAGTAAAGACAGCGAGAATGAATTGGGAAAGCTGATAGAGGATTTCTACACCAAAGATCCGAAGAAGATGCATTCCAAGGTTCTTGCCAAAAGAGTCGCTGATCTAAAAGAAAACAAAAATATAGAGAAGGGAGAGCGTGACGCCATGACAACATATTACGATCGATTAAAAAAACAATGGGAGAAAGAGGGAATGGCAAAGGGTAAGGAAGAAAGCGAAAGCAAGATGGCTAAGCTGATGGGTTTACTCGTAAGAGAAGGAAGAATTGCGGACATTGAAAAAGCCTCCGAGAGCCCCGACTACAGAAAGGCTCTGCTCCAAGAGTTTCAATTGTCATAAGGGGATGCTACAAAAAACGACCGAAAACAAGTTTAACGGTAGTAAATAGTCGCCGATCTAAAAGAAAATAAAAATGTAGAGAAGGGAGAGCTTTCCCTTATCTGTTATTACAAAAATTTTAGAACTATAAAGCATTTTTTCGTTGCAATAGGCCCCGACTTCCCGTATTGTAAAACAAAGAATGTACTCGAGATACCGCACGCTTTGCGAGCGATACTCGCTGTAAAGAAAAAGGCTTTATCTTTAAATGAGATATTCGGCTTTTACCGGATAAAGTCCTGTTTTTGAAGAATATGGAGGTAAATATGGCTCAAGTAAGATTTTTTTATGTAAACGGTTGCCCCTACTGCGCACAGGCAAGAAAGGCAAGAGAAGAACTCATTTCGGAGAACCCGGAATACGGCAAAGTGGAATTTGAGGAAATCGATGAAGGACTGCACCCCGAGATTGCCGATCAGTACGATTACTGGGCAACTCCGGCGATGTTCGTAAAAGAAGAAAAAATTTACGAAGCACATGTCGGAGAAAAGTACGCCGAAGCAAAGGAAAATGTAAGGAGAGTGCTGGAAGCAGCATTAAAGGCATAAAGAGAAAAAATAGGCTTGAAAACAAAGCTGTAGTAATTTGCTGTGCAGGTCCGTTGCAGGGTAATCTGAGCCCGTGGGTACTTGCGAAAAACAAATGTAATGCTGTTTTTCGCTTAGTATCCCCTACTGGGCGAGGTTAGCGAGAGCGTGCCCTGCAACGGACCTGCACAGTGTAAAAGCTTTGTTTTCAAGCCTATTTTTTGTGTATCTATCTCTTATCTTCTCCGAATCGAAACGCTTCCGGAGCCTTTCTACTTCTGAATACAATCCGCAAACTCGCCCTGTAGGAAACTGACTAATTCTTTCGGAGAGAGGACAAGCTGTGCTCCTCTTCTTCCGGCGGAGATAATGAAGCTCTCCCGCTCCCTTGCTTCTTCCTGTACAAAGGTCGGGAAAAGCTTTTTCATTCCGACCGGACTGCAGCCTCCCCGGATATAACCGGTAATCCCTAGTAAATCCTTCATAGGGAGCATTTCCACCTTTTTATTTCCGGAAAGCTTCGCGCATTTTTTCAGGTCAAGCTCCTCGGCTACCGGAATTAAAATCACAAGGTAGCCCGTCTTATCGCCCTTTAGAACCAAGGTCTTATACATACTCTCCGGCGGAACACCGAGCAGTTCCGCAACATGCACGCCGGAGAGGTCATTTTCATCGACGGGGTACTCTCTTTCCTCATAGGAAATCTTCGCCTTGTCGAGAATCCTGCACGCATTGGTTTTTGTTTCTTTTCCCATACTATTCTCCTAACTTTAAGAAACTCGCCCCTTCTCCATCTCATAAATCCGGTCGGCAAGGGACATGGTGGATTGTCTGTGAGAAACCAGCACTACGGTCTTTCCTTCTTTTTCCCTCTCTAAGGACTGCAAAATAATTCCCTCGTTTAAGACATCGAGATTACTGCTAGGCTCGTCGAGAAGCAGAAGCTCCGCATCGTGGAGGAAGACTCTTGCGAGACCGATTCGTTGCTTTTCTCCATCAGAAAGAGAATCTCCAAGCTCGCCCACCTTCGTTTCATATCCTTTAGGGAGGCTCATGATAAAGTCATGAATGCTTGCTTTCTTCGCTGCATTTTCAATCTCTTCCTGCGTAGCGGAGAGCTTTGCGACCGCAATATTTTTCCCGATGCTGTCCTGGAAGAGAATGGTATCCTGTGTCACATAGCTCGTCATTTTGCGAAGGCAGTCCGTATTGATTTCCTTCACATTTTTTCCGGAAAATAAAATCTCTCCCTGTTTCGTATCCCAGAAACGCATAAGCAGCTTTAAAAGAGTGGATTTTCCGGAGCCGCTGACACCGTGAATCCCGAGAACCTTTCCCTTCGGAATGTCCATCGAAACCTGATTCAGAATGATTTCATCCTGATAAGAAAATGTAAGTTTTTCGACGTTTGCACCGTTAAATACAATATTTTCTCCGTTCGATATCTCTTCTACCGCCGGCTCCTCCTCTAAAAGGGAAAGTACCCTCTCTCCGGAGGCCAAGGTCTGGTTTAAGGTATTGGAAAGAGAAGAAAGTGCTACAACCGGTCCAAAGGAGCTCATCATGGCAAGGGTGGAAAGGAGCAGAGCGGAAAAGCTTGCGGCATGGCTCTGATAGAGGAAAAGCATGGTAAAAAACATTCCCCAGGAAAACAGCTGAATTGCAAGATTCGTCACCGCACGCTGTGAACCCTCAAAGGAGCTTAAGTTTCTCTGGAAAGCGGAGAGTCTTTTCGACCTTTCGTCCATTTCCATAGCCTGCTTTTCTCCCACATGGTATTGCTGGATTTCATCCAGACCGTAGAGACTGTCCAAAACAAAGTTATTTAACTCTCCCATCTCGCTTCTCAGTGCCATGCCGGCTTCTGCACTGCGCTTTCCGTTCCAAATGGGAAGTAGCACGCCGACAGTAAGGTAGGCAAAAAAAGCAATCCCCCCTGCCAGGATATGTTGCTTTCCGATAAAAATCAGCATAATCAGCGAAGTCAAAAAGGCAATGGCAATCGGGGAAACGGTATGCGCAAAAAAGACCTCTAAAAGTTCGATGTCCGAAGTAATCACGGAGATGAGATTCCCCTTTTCCTTTCCCTCCAGCTTTGCCGGGCAGAGTTTTCTTAATATGGCAAATACCTTGTGACGGATAATCGCTAAGATTCGAAAGGCAATGTAGTGGTTGCAATACTGTTCACCGTAGTGCAGGATTCCACGCGCTGCGGCAAAGAGGAGAATCACGGTAAAGAGCTTCTGCCATGAGCCTGTAGCAAAAGAGAAGAAGCCCCCCGGCATAGAAAAGCTAGCCCCGGAAAGGCCATGCAGGGCAGGAAGCTCCAAAATCCCCTTTAGGATTCCGTATCCCCCGAGAATGGTAAGGAAGATTGCACATAAAAATCCTAAAACGCCTAAGATAATGCCGGTCAGCATCACTCCCGTAAGAGGCTTTATAAGAACGATAAGTTTCCGCATAATCGCCAAGTCCGACCTTCTTTTATTCATGCTTTTCCCCTCCTTCCTCTACCGTATCTTCCCTTTCTCCTGTTTTATCCTGCAAGTCTTCCATATGCCCCGGTTCTTCCATACCAGTATCTCTTTGTGTTTCTACAAAACTTTCTTTATGTCTTCCTGCAGAACTCTCTTTGTTTTTATCCGAATAGCATTCCAGCTCCTTTTGTTCCTTAAACAAACGGCTGTAGCTGCCTCCCTTTTTAAGGAGCTCCTCATGCTTTCCGGCTTCCGCCACTCTACCGTTTTCCAACATAAAAATACAATCACTCCCTACAACATTGGCGAGTCTATGGGAAATCAGGAGTATCGTTCTGCTCTTTGCGAGCTCATGAATGACCTCCATAATCATTTCTTCACTTTCCGCATCGATATTCGAGGTCGCTTCATCAAAGATATAGACCGGAGAATCGTGGAGGAGTGCTCTTGCAAGAGAAAGTCTCTGCTTCTGCCCTCCGGAAATATTGCTGCCGTTCGAGAGGAGTGGCATTTCCAGTCCACCCTGTGCTTCCACGAAAGAGAGAAGATTTACCTTCCTTAAGGCCTCCTTCATTTCCTCCTCTGTCGCGGAGGGCTTTCCGAGAAGAAGATTCTCCCGCACAGTCCCCTTAAAGATCCAACTGTCATGCCCGATCATCGTCATTTTATCGAGGATAGACCGAGACGAAAATTCCGTAAGCTCTCTTCCGTTTAACTTTACGGAGCCTTTATAGCCCTTATTTTTCCCCATAAGAATCCCGGCTATCGTGGATTTTCCAGATCCGGAAAGACCCACGAGGGACACAAAGGAGCGCGCGGGAATCTCCAGTTCGACATCACGAAGGATTTCCCGACTCTCCTCATAGGAAAAGCAAAGTTTCTCCATAGAAATCCGTATTTCTTTTTCTTCCAGTACAGCTTTCCCGTCTTCCGCTTCCGGAAGATCCAGAAAAGCAAATATTCGGTCACTTGCCTTCATGCCGTTCATGCCGATATGAAAGAAGCTTCCGAGCAGTCGCATGGGGAGAAAGAATTCCGCCGCAAGGAGGATAATCATTAAAACACCGGAAAGGGAAATTGCCCCTTTGGAAAATTGGCCAAGTGCCGAGATGATTCCGACTGCCGCCCCGCCGTAAGCGATAATATCCATCACCGAAGTACTGTTTAACTGCATGGAAAGCACCTTCATCGTGATTTTCCGGAAAAGCTCCGCTTCCCTGTCCATGTCCTCCGCTGCAGCCTGATCCGCCTGATAAATCTTTAAGGTGGTCATGCCCTGCAGCTTTTCCAAAAAGCTGTCGCCCAGTCCATAATAGATTGCAAAATAGTTGCTGAGCAATTTTTTGGCTACAATCATAACAAGCATAATGACAATAGGAATAAGAGGCACAGCAAGTAGGAGGAGCAGTGCCGTTTGAACGCTGATACGCGAGAGGATAAAGAAGAGGGTAATCGGAGCCAAAAGGGAGTAGAAGAACTGACTTAAGTACCTTCCGAAATAGGTTTCCAGCTGTTCCACGCCTTCTCCTGCCATTTGCACGATTTCCGCGCTGTTTACGCTTTCTCGATAAGACGGCCCGAGAGAGAGCATTTTCTCATAAATCTTATTCCGAAGAATTCTCTTTACATCCGCACTGGCATGAAAGCTCGCCTTTGTATACAGGCGGTCGCAGAGAAAGCGAAAGCCCAGTCCGAGCAGAACAATCCCCATAGTCAGGGCTATTCCCTCCGTACTGAGATTCTCGCGCCAAGCATTCTCTAAGAGATGGGCAATATTGTACACAATCACGACCTCGGCAAGGAGCGAAATCCATTGCCATACTATCTGCTGTACGATATACTTTCCGGCCCCCTCTAAGAGCCGAATCAAACGCATTTTAATCATTAATTCTCCCTTTTCTTTTATCTATTTACACTTTCTTTTTCCATTATTTCAGTTTTATCCCCTAAGCATCCGGCTTTTTTCCCGCTTTCTTATTTTTCATTCCCTCTACCGCATGGGAAATGGATAAAATCGGATGGTAGAGCAGCATATTCTTTCCGCCCTATTTATGCTACAATATCGAAGTATTTATGATGCAAAAAAAGTTTTCGGAAAGGTTTTTATGAAAAAATATCTGCGCTTTAGCTATCCTATTTTGGCTGTGCTTTTCACGCTGATGCTTTACTTTATTCTTTTTGTCAGTGCTTTTGACTTAGCTTGTTATAACAACTCCTCTTATTATAGAAAAGAATTTAAAAAATTCAAAGTAGAAGAAAGTCTTAAGGAATATAGGGGGGAGGAAATTCCTCTTTCCGATTTGGAAAATGTGATGCAGGAAACTCTGCGTTATCTTCGGGGGGAGCGGGAGAATCTCTTGATTCCCGTTTCGGTAAATGGAGAAAGTACCGAGTTCTATCAGGAGGATGAGGCTTCCCACATGGCGGATGTTCGGGTGCTGTTTACGACAAGTCTTACACTACGCACCATGTTTATTCTTTCCTGCCTCGCCATTCTCTTTTTCCTTCTGATTTTGGAGCACGGAAGAGCCTTCTATATTCTGGGAAAGGGCTTTCTCTTTACTTCTATAGGACTGCTTTTTCTCCTGCTGCTTCTTTCCCTCTATTCCGTAATGCATTTTGATACCGCGTTTACAGAGTTTCATCATATTTTCTTCTCACAGGGAAACTGGGAGTTTGATCCTAGCCTGAGCCGCATGATTGACATTATGCCGGAGGAATTTTTTGCAGATACCGCCCTAAGAATTCTTATGCATTATCTTTTCCTTTTGGCCTTCCCCTTCCTCGTAAGCTTTTTCTTTGTGAAAAGAGCTAAGGGCTGGGGCTATCCCAAAGAAGTATAAAGGAGTTTTATGGAAGAATATAAAATCGAAGAAAGAAAGGCCGTCTTAGTCGGTGTTCAGTTTCCGGACAATAAGGATTTTTCTCTCGATATGGAGGAGCTTTCCGGACTTTGTGAAGCTTTAAGCATTCGTCCCGTAACAAGCCTTAGTCAGAGCCTTGTGAGAGAAGACAGCGCAAGCTTTATCGGAAGCGGTAAGGTGGAAGAGGTACGAGAAGCCATTCTGTTCCATGAGGCAAATCTCGTTATTTTCCAAAATCCGCTTTCCCCCTCTCAGCTTCACAATCTAACAAAAGCACTTCCCTGTGAGGTTTTAGACCGCACACAGCTTATTTTACAAATCTTCTCGGAAAGAGCGAAAACCAAGGAAGCGAAGATGCAGGTAAAGTACGCCACACTCCAATATATGCTTCCCCGCCTTGTCGGCTTACGGGAAAATCTATCCCGTCAGGGTGGTGCTTCCGGCTCCCTTTCCAACCGTGGTTCGGGAGAAAAGCAGATCGAGCTGGATAAGCGGAAAATTCAGGAGGAAATGGCTATCCTCCGTAGAGAATTAAAAAAGCAGGAGGAAGTGCGAAAGGTAAAAAGGCAAAAAGGGATAGGTCCGCCATTCCAAGGGTGGCGCTGGTCGGCTATACCAATGCAGGAAAGTCCAGTCTTATGAATGCACTCCTTGCCCTCAGTAAGGAAAATCAGGCAGAGGGCGTAGAGGAAAAAGATATGCTTTTTGCCACCCTCGACACCACCATTCGAAGAATTGTACAGGAGAAGGGGGAAGAATTCCTGCTTGCCGATACGGTAGGCTTCATCCGTTCACTTCCGGACAAGCTCCTCGATGCCTTTCACTCCACCTTGGAAGAAGCCGTGGAAGCGGATTTGATTTTACAGGTCGTGGATTACAGTGACGAAAATTATCAGAAACACATGGATGCCACGCTGGACACCCTAAAGAAGCTGGAAGCCGGGCATATTCCCATGCTCTATGTGATGAATAAATGCGATAAAGTTCTTCCCTTGGAAGAGCTTCCGAAGCTGCGAGGCGAAAAGCTATACATTTCCGTAAAAGAAAAGCTGGGCATAAAAGAGCTTGTCGAAAAGATTTCGCAAGTCCTCTCGGCAGGTCTAAAGCAGGTAGACATCCTTCTTCCCTATACCGCTTCCGCCTATGAAAGCAGAATCCGCAGCGAAGGGAAGCTCCTCTCCCTCTCCTACGAAGAAGAAGGCATCCTGATTTCCGCCAAAGTTCCGGCTGCCTTGGAGGCACAGCTCGAAATATATAGCTTGACGAAATAGCCCAAAGTAATAGCGGCGATTTTTCGTTATTGATAGAGTTTTGCAAGCAGAATATCACATCCACTTTGCATAATACAGACATACATAGAGCTCCGGCTATCCTCTTAAGTAAAGTGTGCGGAGACTCCGGCACTTAACGAACACGAGCGACGCGAAGTGCGAGTTTAGTACCGCTGAGTCGGAGCCCAAGCGAGAGCGCCTTTACGAAAGAGGATAGCCGGAGCTCTACTCGTTTTAAGCAGAGTCTATATATACCTCAAAATCACCGCCACAATCCGCCCTTTCTTCGTGTTCTTCTCCACCCCGATATAACGAAACTTTCCCAGTCCCCGGACGGAGATTTTTTCTCCGCCCTTTAGACTGCTGCTGCCTTTTACCGTTATCCCGTCCCGGTAAACGAGTTCCTTTTGGAAGTACTCCTGCGCGTTTCCTCTCGAAAGATGGAAAACGGCGGAAACAACGGCATCCAATCGCTCGGAAGGCACAAAAATCCGCTCTTCAACCTCTCTTCTCTCTATCCCTTCCGTATCCATAACTTCCCTTACTTCTACAGTAGTGTGTCGGATAGTCGTAAGATTTTCCGCAACATAGTCCTTCATTTTCCGTAATAGAAAAAGGTAGGAGATGCTTTCCTGAAAAAGGATATCCCCAACCTGCTCTCTGGTAATTCCCAGATTCATCACTGCGCCGAGAATATCTCTATGAGAGAGCTTTTCTGCGAATTTTTCCTGCTTTCCCCGAATTTCCAGGATAGAAAAGGGCGCATTTTCTCCGAAAAGAGAACTTTTACACTCTTCCTCCGTCATAAACCTCGGGTAGAAAACAAAGAGCTGTCTTTCCCCATTTTCCGGCAAAAGAAAATAGGAGGCGCCTCGCTCCCCCTTGATACTTTGCAGGAACTTTGCCCGTTCCTCTTCCGACAGAAAGGCGCTTGTTGTCGCGTAACCTCGCTCCTCCGCCATGCGCCGTAGATCTTTACTATGTGAAAGGATATCTTCTTTTTCTTTCATGATGGCTCTATCTATGGTCTTTCCATTCTTTCATGCCGCTCTATGTATTTTCTTCCGATTCTTTTCCGGCAACTCTGTCTATTATCTTCCCATTCTCTTATACAACTCTATTTGTTTTCTTCCAAAAATTCCATTTCCCCCTGCATCCATACCGTTCCCTTAAAGCGTCTTCCGATAGCCGGAACGCCGAGAAGATCTTTCTCATTCATGCAGACATGGAAAATGGCGTCATTGCATTGTACCTTAAGATCCAGCACATTTTCTTGCGTATAGACATTGCTCTTAATGCGTAAAGAAATGATTTCTCCCAAAATGGCATACTGGTCACATTCCACGCCGGTGGGCATAAAACTACTCTCTACCAGACTGTAGAGGTCTTCTTCCTCAATCCTGCGGTTAATTTCCGACATAATATGCATATCGGTCTCCGTCAAAGTCTCGATTGCGTCCTCATCTCCGGCTCTTGCAGCATCAAACAGGCGTTTTTGTTCTCTCTTTCTCTGCTGGAAAACATCTTCGTCTTCTACTCTTTTTTCGATTGGTAAAATGATTTTTCCTTCGACAGCCATGCCGGTTAAAAATACCTGCTTGGGCTTAATCGGTACATTCATCCGCTTTAATTGTCTTGCCTCCAAGGAGTTACAAAGATAAAAAATCAGGGTAATACCGGAGCTGAAATCTTCCATGATACCGGCATAAGTTTCTCTCTCTGTATGTCGCTCAATCCCAGCTTCCTCCGTACGGGCACCTTCATAAGAATGCATATATGGAAAATAATAGTCCCGAACAAACACGCCGTCCGGATCCCTATGTCCCACCACCGTGATTCCCATTGACGGTGCGACCGGAAGCTGATACTGCTCCACTACTCTTCCGGACTCCGCGGCAACAAAGGCAGTACGATATTTTTCATGGATTGCCCTGTCTAAGTAAAATTCCGTCTCCCGATCATTTTGTAAGGCGGAAAATCCTATAGACCGTAGGAACTTGTGCATTCTCTCTCCCTCATCCTTGGTCCTATCATCGCATAGTTACACTGCATCTTACGATATATTCTCTCTCCTTGCAAGATACTTCCCAATAATTGTAAGAAAAAAAGGGATTCAGCCTGTAATAAACTGAAATCCCTCTTTCTTCATAACGAGTATCATTCATAACGAGTATCACTCATAAAGATTGCGGTATCTCGTTGTCCTTATTTTCTCTTCGGTGCAGCATGCACTGCTTCGGAAAATACATCTTCCAGAGCTTCTCCAACCGCTTCATTGTAAGTCGGGTGAGCTCTCATAGCCTTCAGAAGCTGTGGAACGGTAAAACCGTTTGCTACCGCATTCCCGAATTCGCCAATCATATCGGTTGCACGAGCACACATCATCTGGACTCCCAAAACTTTCTGGGTTTCCTTGTCAGCCAGAATCTTCACAAAACCGCGCTCTTCCTTGGAAATCAAGGACTTTCCGTTTGCACTCATCATGAACTTTCCAACTTCAATCTCTATTCCTTTATCCTTTGCTATGGCTTCGGTAATGCCGACGGAAGCAATTTCCGGAGAAGTGTAGACACATGACGGAACTACGGAAAGATCTATGCTTCTCTTTTCTCCTGCAAGCTCTTCCATAAGACAAATCCCCTGTGCGGAAGCAAGATGTGCAAGCTGCATTCCCGGAATCAGGTCTCCGATTGCATACACACCGTCCATAGAGGTCTTAAAGTGCTCATCTACAATCACCCTACCTCTTTCCATGCTAAGACTTACCCCTTCTCCGAAAAGTCCCTCTGTTGCAGGAACTCTTCCTACCGCACAAAGAACATACTGAGAACTAACACTCTCCTCCTGTTCCTTATCCAGATAAATACAGGAAACTCCGTCGGCTTCCTTTTTAATTTCCTTTACCTGTACACCGGTGTGAACCTCTACTCCTCTTTTCTTTAGAATCATCTTCAGATTCTGTGCAAAATCTTTATCCATGTTGGCAAGGATACTGGGCAATGCCTCTAAGATAGTCACTTTTGTCCCCAAAGCTGCAAAGATAGAAGCAAACTCCACACCGATAACTCCGCCTCCGATGATGCTTAAGCTCTCCGGTACTGCTGTGAGTTTAAAGATTTCATCACTGTTCAGAACTCCCTCGCTATCGAGTCCCGGAATCGGTACCGTAGCCGGCTTGGAGCCAACCGCAAGAATCGTATGCTTTGCCTTGCAGTGTATTTCTCCCTCCACAGAGTGAACCGTTACGGAGCCATCCTTTTCCAAGGTGCCCGTTCCTTCCAAAAGCTCCACTCCGTTTGCCTTAAAGAGCTGTCCTACACCGGACACAAGCTTATTAATCACATCATCTCTATAGGATAGAATCTTTTCGTAATCGTAGCGAACATTCTCCGCAAAAATGCCGTACTCCGCTGCCGATTGCATTTCTCGAAACAGCTCCGTAGCATGAATCATGGCCTTTGTCGGAATACAGCCTCTGTTTAAGCAGGTTCCACCCGGCTTGTCCTTCTCTACTACCGCAGTTTTAAAGCCGAGCTTAGCAGACTTTAAAGCCGTCACATATCCTCCCGGACCCGCGCCGATTACGATTACATCATACTGTTTATCCATATTTCTCCTTAATATGCAGAGTACTATTCCTGCATAAGCAGAAATAGTACTCTACTAAAAATCAAACAATCTTATGTCCACTGATACCGAAGTACCGGCTCTCTTGCAGCCTTTACCTCATCCAGTCTGCCGACCGGTGTCGTAACCGGTGCATTGTGGAGCGCTTCCGGATTCTTTTCAGCTTCCTTGTAAAGCTTTCTGAATACTTCAATCGCCTGATCCAATGTTTCCTTCGACTCGGTTTCGGTCGGCTCAATCATGAGTGCTTCATGAACGATAAGAGGGAAGTACATTGTTGGCGGATGCATGCCGTTGTCTAACAGACTCTTTGCAATATCCATTGCGGACACGCCGGTTTTATCTTTCAGATCCTGCAGGCTCATAACAAATTCATGCATACATACTTCATCATACGCCATGGTATACAGATCCTTCAGCTTATAGCGCATATAGTTCGCGTTGAGAACCGCATTCTTACAAGCCTCGGGAATTCCTTCCTTACCTAAGGTAAGAATATAGGTCAGAGCTCTTACTACAACCAGGAAGTTGCCGTAGAAAGCCTTCATATCTCCAATGCTCTTTACCGGCTTAACGAAGTGCTTGTCCTGCTCTCCTTCCACAAGTACAGAAGGGAGGAAATCGGCTAGAAGCTTCTTACATCCTACAACACCGCTTCCGGGACCGCCGCCACCGTGTGGAGTGGAGAAGGTCTTATGGAGATTCAAGTGAATAACATCGAATCCCATATCTCCCGGACGAACTACGCCCATAACGGCATTCAAGTTAGCACCGTCATAGTAGTTTAAGCCGCCGCAATCATGAATGAGCTTTGTGATTTCCAGAATATTGTCATCGAAAAGTCCGACTGTGTTCGGGTTTGTCAGCATTAAGCCTGCCACATCATCTCCGAGCACCGCCTTCAACTTCTCCATATCCACTAAACCGCGCTCGTTTGACGGAATGGTTACTACCTTATAGCCTGCCATTGTCGCACTTGCAGGGTTTGTTCCGTGTGCCGCATCCGGAATGATGATTTTATCTCTCTTAAAGTCATTTCGGCTTTCATGATATGCCTTAATCAGCATTAAGCCCGTAAATTCTCCGTGAGCACCTGCTGCCGGCTGTACAGTAAGTCTGTCCATTCCGGTGATTTCACAAAGCAGCTTTTCTATAGTTTGGATTACTTCCATAGCCCCCTGTACTGTACTCTCCGGCTGTAAGGGGTGAATATCCGCAAAGCCTTCCAGCCCTGCCATATCATCATTTACCTTCGGATTGTACTTCATCGTACAAGATCCCAGAGGATAGAATCCGTCGTTTACACCTCTGGATTTCTTCGATAACTCGGTGTAATGTCGGCTGAGTTCCGTTTCGGAAAGCTCCGGAAGATGCAACTCGGTTTTTCTTCTATCTCCTTCAGGAAGAGTCTTAAGCTCTACGTCACAAGGGGGAAATAAGCTACATTGTCTTCCTGCTCTGCTTTTTTCAAAAATCAGCATACTTACACCTCCTTTATAAGCTGTACTGCCCGGTCAATAGAGGCTTTGTCATTTACCTCCGTGCAACACCAAAGGATTCTCTTCTCATCCAGTGGATATCCTCCGAGGATATCTTCCTTTTCCAAAGCAGCCAAAACCTTATCGGAAGGAATCTCCGATTCCGTAACAAATTCGTTGAAGAACTCTCCGTCCTCTGTTCTCTTAAAGCCAATCTTCTCCAGCTCAGCAGCCATATAATGCGCCTTGGAAAGACAAAGCTCGGCAGCCTGCTTCAGGCCTTCCTTTCCTACTGCCGCAAGATATACACCTACAGCCAGTGCGCAAAGCGCCTGGTTCGAGCAGACGTTACTGGAAGCCTTTTCTCTACGAATGTGCTGTTCTCTCGCCTGTAAGGTCAGAACATAACCGGTTCTTCCCTGATGATCCTCTGTCGCTCCTACAATTCTTCCCGGAAGGCTTCTCTTCATGGCATCCGTGCAAGCCATAAAGCCGATGTAGGGACCTCCAAAGGAGATAGGAAGACCAAGGGCTTGTCCGTCTCCAACGGCAACATCCGCACCGTACTCTCTCGGGGTCTTTACCAGACCTAAGGAAATGGGGTTCACGCTCATTCCGAACTTTGCACCCTTTTCGTGTGCGATTTCTCCGATTTCCTGCGCCTTCTCCAGATTGCCGTGGAAGTTCGGATGCTGAATGAATACTACTGCCGTCCCTTCATCTGCATGAGCCTTGATATAGTCTATATCGGTCAAACCGTTCTTCTCAGGAATGATTTCCACTTCCATCCCATTTCCATGGCAGTAGGTCTTTATAGCGGAAATGTAGTCCGGATGCATTAAAGCGGAAACAAGAGCCTTGCTTCTCTTCCTTTCCCGACACATATTTACCGCCTCAGCTGCAGCAGATGCTCCGTCATAAATAGACGCATTGGAAACATCCATGCCGGTGATATCGCAGATCATCGTCTGATACTCAAAGATAGACTGTAATACACCCTGACTGGTCTCTGCCTGATACGGGGTATAGGAGGTTAAGAAATTCTCCTTGGAAATAACGCTCTTAACAATAGCCGGAATAAAGTGTCTGTAGGCACCTGCACCGCGGAAAATCACGGGAAAAACATGGTTTTTCTTAGCCATGCCCGTCATAATCTTCCGAACCTCAAGCTCCGACTTGCCTGAAGGGATGTTTAATTCTGCACTCAGTTTCACTTCCTTGGGTACATGAGAAAACAGCTCGTCAAAAGACGCAAAGCCGATTTCTTTTAACATCTCTTTTTGCTCTGTACTCGTATTGGGAATGTATTTTCCCATAGCCTCACCGCCTTTCTTATACAGTCTTTAAGAACTCCTCATATTCATCCGCTGTAAGCAAATCTTCCTTATCGCTTACATCCTTAACTTTGATAAGCCAAGCCTCGTACGGCTTTGCATTCATGCTCTCCGGAGCATCGAGTACTTCTTCATTGATAGCACTAACGGTTCCGCTTAAAGGAGAAAGTACATCGGAAACCGCCTTAACGGACTCTACATCGGAGAACGGCTCTCCCATGGTCACTGCATCGCCAACTTCCGGAAGGTTGATGAAAACCAAATCACCCAACTCTGCCTGCGCATAGTCAGTAATCCCTACTAAATACTCTCCGCCTTCTTCCTTCACCCACTCATGAGATTTTGTGTACAATAATCCCTGTAATACTGCCATTTCTTTATCCTCCTTGTTTTCTTTATCTCTAGCACGGGGAATCCCCTTGCTAATCTTTGTTCTCTTTTATTCTCTTTTGTTCTTCTTTGTCTTACAAAGCTTTTCTCTTTTGCAATGATTTTACTCTTTTACAATTATTTAGCTCTCTTATAGAAGGGAAGCGGAATAATCTCTACTTCTACCTTTCTTCCGCGCACATCTACTTCCAGCTTTGTACCGACTTCCGTATAGCGTGCATCCAGCAAAGCCATACCTACCGGCATATTTAAGAATGGTGCCTGTGTTCCGGATGTAGTATGTCCAATTATTTCTCCGTTTAAAAGAACATCCTGTTCTTCACGGATAATTCCTCTTCCGACAACCTTCAGTCCCACTCTCTGAATCTTCGGCTCTCCCTTTGCTTCAATGGCAGCCTTACCGATAAAGTCCGGCTTGTCCATCTTCACTGCAAAATTAAGTCCTGTTTCAAGAGGAGTAATCTCATCATTCATCTCATGTCCGTAAAGCGGCATGGATGCTTCCATGCGAAGCGTATCTCTTGCTCCAAGTCCGCAGGGAACGAGTCCTTCTTCCTTACCGTTCTCCAGTAATAGATCCCACATCTTCTCTGCATACTCATTCTTTAAGTAAAGCTCCACTCCGTCTTCTCCGGTATATCCGGTCTTGGAAACGATGCAGGGCATGCCGCCAACCACTGCGTCAAATACTGCATGATAGTATTTTGTCGGGATGTACTCTTCTTTGGTCAGCTTTCTTAAGATGTCCATAGCCTTCGGGCCCTGCAACGCAATCTGAGAATACTGATCGGAAACATTTTCGAATTTCACATCGCCGAACTGGTGCTTTAACATCCAGTCAAAGTCCTTCTCCTTATTTGCCGCATTTACAACAATAAAGTAGTCGTTGTCTTTTCTCTTATAAACAATGAGGTCATCCACAACGCCACCCTTTTCGTTACACATAAGACTGTAACGGGCTTGTCCGTCAACCATATTTTCAAAGCGGTTGGTCAAGAGCTTCTCCAGATTGGCTAAGGCATCCTTACCCTGGCACAAAATCTCTCCCATGTGGGAAACGTCAAACAGTCCCGCCTGATTTCTAACCGCTAAGTGTTCCTTAATTACACCGGTAGGCTCATACTGTACCGGAAGGCAATAGCCTGCGAAAGGAACCATCTTTCCCCCTGCTTTCACATGGGCATCATACAGCGCTGTTCTTAATTCCATAGCATTCCTCCTTTATTTTGTCTTAAAAAATGTATCTATCCCAAAAACTCCGCAATTTCTTCCGCGGAAATTCTGTAGATTTTTCCTTCCAGATTTCGACTCTTTAAGCCCTCATAGAGAGAGTCCTTGTCGAAATACAAGCCGATAAAGGCTTCTGCAATTTCTTTTTCATCCAAGGTACTGAAAAAGTCTCCGCTTACTGCGGCTTCTTGAATTTTTCCCTCCTTCACTTCAAAAGAAAATTGCATCTTTCCTCCCGGAAAGCGTCCGGTTTTTTCTATCGAAAACTTGGGATTCTTCCCATACAGTTTTTCCTTATTTTCAAAATGTTCCCTTGCAAGTTCGGACACCCGTTCCCGCTCGGAAGACTCCAGCTCGTATTCCCTGCTCTTCGGATCCGCCGCCATAATGGCTTCTATCATTTTTCTTTTAAAGACTTCCGGACTGATCTTTTCTTGCAGGTGTTCGGCGATATTGCAAACCCGCTCCCGTACCGATTGAATACTTTTGGATCGAATCTTACACTCATCCACCTTGGTAGAAGCCACCATTTGCTCTATATCCGTATCGAATAAGAGGGAGCCGTGGTGAACGATGCTCTTTCCCAAGCGATACTGTGCATTTCCGGAAAACTTTCGTCCCTCTATACAGAGGTCATTTCTTCCATTAAACTCTCCATGAACCGACAGCTTTTCCAAGGCATTTAAAATCGGGCTCAAATATCCTCTGAAGTCAATTTCCTCTCCCCTGTCCCGGTCGATGAAGCTGAACTGCCAGCCTCCAAGGTCGGTGTAAATCGTTCCGCCTCCGCTCATTCTCCGAACCAGATGAATCCCTTTTTCCCTGACATAGGGAAGGTTGATCTCTTCCATAAGATTCTGGTACCTTCCGAGCATAAGAGTCGGTGTGGTTCTCCAAAAGAGAAAGACGGTTTCCTCAAAGAGCTTCTCTGTTGCCAGATAATACTCCAAGCCGAAATTTTCATAGACATTTGTGCTATCCAGCTCAATATAAATCATGGACGTCCTCCATCACTTCCCATGCCTTATACGAGCTTCTGGCAAGCGGAGCCGAGGCAACAAAGCGAAAACCGATGTTTAATGCCTTCTCCTTATATCTTTGGAAATCCTCCGGGCTGGCATAGCGTGCGAGGGGATAGTGCAACTTTGTCGGTTGCAGATATTGCCCTATCGTTAAGATATCACAGCCGGTATCGTAGACATCCCGCATTAACTCTTCAATCTGCTCTTCCGTCTCTCCAAGCCCCACCATAAAACCTGTTTTCGTGCGGATACTCTTTCCGTGCTCCTTGCAATACTGTAGAACAAAGAGAGAACGCTCATAACTTGCCTTGGAACGAACCGCTCTCTGCAGTTCCTTTACCGTTTCCACGTTGTGATTTAATACATCGGGTGCAGCCTCCAACACGATATCCAAAGCCTCCGTATCTCCCTGCATATCGGAAATCAGCGCTTCCACGGTCGTTCCCGGGCAAAGCTCCCGGATTGCCTGAATGGTCTTTGCAAACTGCGTCGCTCCCCCGTCCGGAAGATCATCTCTTGTGGAGCAGGTAAGCACGACATGCTTTAGATTCAGCTTCTTCGCGGCAAGCGCTACATTCTTCGGCTCCTCCTCATCGGGCGGCTCCGGTCTTCCCGTACAAACATTACAAAAACGACAGTTTCTGGTGCAAATGTTCCCAAGAATCATAAAGGTAGCCGTATGCTTTCTATAGCACTCCGCAAGATTCGGACAGTTCGCTTCCTTACAAACCGTATTCAGATGCAGATCTTTCATCAGACTTGCCACTTCTTCCGTAGCTTCCTGATTGAAGCGAACCTTGAGCCAGTCCGGCTTTTTCTCTGAAAAGGCTTTCTTTTCTTCTGTTCTTTCCAAGCTTTTTTCCAATGCTTTCTCCCTTACAACTATTCTTCCTCGATAAGGCCTACAACCTCTTCTATCTTTACTTCATCCCCTTCTTCGAAATACACTTCCTTTAAGGTTCCGCTAAAGGGGGACTCCACCTGAGTCACTACCTTATCCGTTTCGATTTCAAAAACCGGCTCCCCTTTTTCTACCTTATCGCCCACTGACTTTACCCAAGAGCACAATACTGCTTCCTGCATCTCTTCCCTAAGCTTCGGTAACACCAATTCCTTTTTCATTGCCTACTCCTATTCTGTCAAAAAAATCGTTCTTTCCTCTATGTGCTCCCTTTGCTATAGCAAAAGAGAGAGCAAGGCTTCTTTTTCTCTGGTGGACTGCTGCCCCAGAACTTTCTCAACATTTTCCTCAAAAAGAGAAAGCTTGTATCGTTTGCCCTGAAATAAGTCTCTCGCCTTCTTTTCGTCCAGTAAGGGGGAGTTCATGGCAAAGTTCTCTATCATCCCCTTTTGCACATGGTAGTCTATAATCAAAGGATAGTCCTTATATTGTGTTTCTCTGTGGAAGTGGAAGGCGGGTGACTTTCCAAAGGTCCATTCCCAGGAACGATACTTTTCTTCCGCAAGCTCCTCTATTTCTTTATGCTCTTCTTCCCCTAAAACAAGGTGTTCTCCATCCCTTCCCAAGAGTTGCCGAAAAAGAAGCTCCATGAACTCTTCTGTCGAAGGGGGCTTCTCCATCGTTTTTTCCCATTCTTTTTTTATATTGGTCACTTCCGATATCGCGGAAACAGAGGCCTTGGAGGAGATATCCTTACTCTTATGCGCAGTGCATATCTCCGATAAAAGCGAAAGCTCCGCATCATACAGAAGTGTACCGTGATGTAAAACACGGTTTCCGCTTACCTTCTGTGCACTGCCGGAGATTTTTTTCTTTCTTATACAGAGGTCTGAAACCTTATCCTGCTCCGCTTGAATGCCCAAGCTTTGTAAGGCCGAGAGAATAACAGATAAAAAACGTCCATAGTCCAGACACTTTTCCCGATCTCGCATCAAGCTGTAATTGATATTGCCCAAGTCATGATAAACCGTTCCGCCGCCACTCATTCTTCGTACGACCGGAACCCCCCTCTGCTTTAACTGCAATAGATTTACTTCCTGGGAAATGTTTTGATAGCAGCCCACAACCACCGAAGGACGATTTCTCCAGAGTAAAAAAACGTCCTTATCCTCTATCTTCCGGAATAAATATTCCTCCAGTGCCAAATTGTAAAAAGGGTCCAGTGTATCACTCAGTACGCCTATCATCTTTCACCCCTTCTGCAAAAAGCAGACCACTCTCCAGTACTCCCAAATGGCATGAAAGCCAATCCGAAGTTATATGAATCTTACTATGTTTCCTATTGTATACTAAGTCACAAGAAACATGAAGCATTTTATCCGGATAATTAATAAATATTTTTGCTTTTCATCAAGTTCATTTATTTATTATGCACGAAAGGATAGTCCTCTATTTGTTTCGGAGCAAAATTGAATTGTATAAATTATACATCGTTAAACATTTTTTATTTTATTTGAAAAATATTCTAAAAAAAACTGCGAAAAGAAAAGTTCTTCTATACGAAGCTTCTCTTTTCACAGTCTTCTCGTCTTTTTCTTGCTTACTCAGCTTTTCAGTCAGTTTTTTAATCCGGTTTATTCTTGCGCTCAGCGCTGTTTAGAACTCTGCTTCTTACTTATACCATACCCTGGCTAAGCATTGCCTCTGCAACTTTCTCAAAGCCGGCCACATTCGCACCGACTACAAAGTTTCCTTCATAACCGTATTTCTTTGCGGCTCCGGATACATTCTTATAAATGTTCTGCATAATCCCTTTAAGTTTTTCATCCACTTCCTCAAAGCTCCAGGAAAGTCGCTGTGAGTTCTGGCTCATCTCCAAGGCGGATACGGCAACACCGCCGGCATTCGCAGCCTTGCCGGGCATATAGAGGATCTTCTTCTCCAGGAAAATATCTACCGCATGCTCATCGGAAGGCATATTTGCGCCTTCCGCAACGCAGAAGCAGCCATTCTCGATTAAAGTCTTCGCTTCCTCTCCGTTCAGCTCATTCTGTGTCGCACAGGGCAATGCCACATCACACTTCACAGCCCATGGACGCTCTCCCGCATGGAAGCTTGCTCCCGGAACTCGCTCTGCATATTCGGAGATTCTTCCTCTCTTTACCTGCTTGATATCAAAAAGTACATCGAGCTTAATGCCCTCCGGATCATAAACATAACCGCTGGAATCTGAGCAGGTCACTACCTTTGCTCCGAGGCTCTCCGCTTTTTGAATCGCATACTGCGCTACATTCCCGGAACCGGAAACCGCAAGCACCTGTCCCTTCAGTTCTTTTCCGGCAGCCTTAAGCATCTCATCCACAATATAGATTAAGCCATAGCCCGTTGCCTCCGGACGAGCAAGAGATCCGCCGAAGCTTCTTCCCTTTCCGGTAAGAACCCCCTCATAGAGATTGGTAATTCTCTTGTACTGTCCGTACATGAAGGCCACTTCTCTTCCGCCTACACCGATATCTCCGGCAGGCACGTCTTCATTTGCCCCGATATACTTATAGAGCTCTGTCATAAAACTCTGGCAGAAGCGCATAACTTCCGCTTCCGACTTTCCCTTCGGGTCAAAGTCTGCACCGCCCTTACCGCCACCGATAGGAAGGCCGGTAAGAGAGTTCTTTAAGATCTGCTCCATACCGAGGAACTTTAAGATTGCCTGATTTACGGTCGGATGGAAACGAAGTCCTCCCTTATACGGTCCGATTGCAGAATTAAACTGTACACGATAACCGATATTCACATGATTTTTTCCCTGATCATCCGTCCATGGCACACGGAAGCTCACAATCCTTTCCGGCTCCACAAAACGCTCCAGTAATGCGTTCTTCCGGTATAAATCTTCATTGGCCTCCACGATAGGAGAAAGGGACTCCAAAATTCTCTTTGCAGCCTCCAAAAACTCCGCTTCATGAGGATGTTTCTTCTCCAGTGCCTGATATACTTCACTTACATAAGACATACATTTGCCTCCATTCTTTCTTCATTTACCGCTAAACTATAGCACCAATTGCGGTTTTCCTACAATAGAAAATAGCTTGCATTCCGAAAAAGAATAGTAATTGTACCCTAAATGGAATACAGTATCCTTAAAGCATAAGCATCAAGAGAAAGGCTACCTTTCCCATCTGTCGTATAGGAAAAGATAGCCTTTCTTTTTTCTTTATATCGGTTACCAAGTGGGCACACCAGAAAATGATGGCGCGAACTGAATTTTTGTCCTTAAAGAGAACGCCCCTAATCTATATTATAATTTAAATCCTTCAGATCTCTCTTTCCCTGAAGATCTTCCTCCAGAAAATCAAACTTAGCCATACCCTTAAAACCTGCCACAAGGGAGGTGGGGAAGCTCACTATTTCCTGATTGATTACGCGAACATTGCTGTTTACGATGCGTTTTGCCGCTGCAAGGTCCTCATTTTCCGAAGCAATCTCCTTCTGGAGTGCTAAAAACTGCTCGGAGGAAAGGAGGTCAGGATAGTTCTCCGCCACAGCACGAATCTGTGAAAGAACATCATTTTGATTCGCAATCACCTGGTTGGTGTCCTTCATACTGCCACCCTGTCTTAAGCCCACAAGCTCCGTAAACACCTTCTCTTCATGCTTGGCGTAGGCTTTTGCTACCTTTAGCATCTCGGAAATCGTGTCATAACGCTTTACCAGTGTGATGTCCACCGTCTTCTTGGATTCCTCGATAGAAACCACATAGCGATTTAACTTATTGCTCTGTCCGATAAACCAAAAGAAAACCACTGCCAAAACAATAATCGGAATTAAAACCATTTTTTTCTCCTTTTCTCTTCTTTTTATGGAAATGCGCTTTACTTCATTTCTAAAGTATACGCTCGTTCCAACACAACGCTTTATGTAAAGATCTCCGTAAAGCCTTCGATAAAATCAATCTCCGCCCGAAGCTTCTTATACTCTTCCACCATGGAAAGCTTGTCTATCGCCTCTACCGTTTTGGGAACAGGGAAAAGCTGATAGCCCGTATAACGGGAGATATACATGCTGCTGTCTTCTATATAGATTGCCGTCCGGCTTTCGGCAATATTTTTGTCAAACCACTCTAAGACAGTCGGGTTTAAAAAGCGCCTCGCCATGAACTCGTCGGTACAGAAAATATTGTAATGTTCGTTATGTCTGATGTCCTCCGTATCAATCTTCAACTCATTTTTCTGCTTACCCGGATAATTCTGTATCTCTCTCTTCAAAATGGCCGTTTTTTCTGTAGGAATAATCCGGATATGTCCTGAAAAGGGTCGCGGAAAATGCATTCGGAAAACCTGTCCGTAGAAATCCGTTACCTCTTTTCTCGATGTCCTTCCTTTGCTGTCCGTGCTTTCCACAACATGATAAGCGTAAAGATTCATTACGGAGAGTTCTCTACTGTCATGAAAGCTAAGTTCCGTATTTCCCTGATAATTAGTGGAAGAGGGACAAACCTTCTTGACAGGGTCCAGAAGAAAGTCCGGCGTGACCTTCATTTCTCCCGCGGGAAAGATCTCTTTTACAATGGGAGATAAAAACCTTTCCACGTAGAGGACTTCGTTGTTCTCTTTCTTTTCACGAAAGAGT
Source organism: Oribacterium parvum ACB1 (assembly GCF_000238055.2). Lineage (GTDB taxonomy): Bacteria > Bacillota > Clostridia > Lachnospirales > Lachnospiraceae > Oribacterium > Oribacterium parvum. Next base: position 20,240 of record NZ_KE148312.1, on the reverse strand, counting down.
TCCCGCTTCCTTTTGAACACGGGATAGACGAAAATGAATCCTAAAACTGCTGCAATACCAAGTCCTACGAACTTAAACATGGCAAAGAGTAAAATCGCTCCAATCACCATGGCAATCTTATACATCTTCCATCGGAGGTTTAGTTTCATCTTTTCCCGAAGAATTTGTAGCTTCTCTTGGTACTCGGAAGAGGCTTCTATCTTTCTGATGCGTTCAAGCTCCTCTTCTCTACTCTCTCTTATTTCTTCTGCCATTCTCACTCCTAAGAACTCACTCCTAAAAATCTACTCTATTGCTATCCGGAACTTTCCTGCAAGACTCGTCTTTTTTACAACTAAGGTCCAGCCAATAACGAGGAAAGTTGAATTGGAATCAAATTAATAAATTATATAATCTGACTGTTTTTAAGAATAATAAAGGAGGAAGGTACTGTCAAGAATAAAGAAGTAAAATACTCATTCTTTTTCAAGCAGTATGAAGCGGAAAGGAATTCCGATTTAGAACTCTGTTGCTTAGCCCATAAAGATTAGGGCAATCAGATTATTTTCCTTAATGAAATAGGCAATGCTTCCTTCCTTCGAAAAGCCCTCTACAATCCACAAGCTTAGAAAGGACTCGGGAAGTAAACTGAAGAGAATCAGAAATACCCAGATGAAGAACAACCACTCTATTCCACCAAGGCAGAGTCCCAGCATCCTGTTTCCGAAATTTAAGACGGGGAGTTTAAAGATATATTCGAGGATTTGTTGCACAATCTTAAAAAGCAGCCTAAAAAGAAAGTACAAGATAATAAAAAACAAAATCCCGTTAATAAAGCTGATAATCTGCTGTGCAAAATAATCCTGCCATTTTCCCATTGTCTCATATAGTCCACCGAAAAGAGGCGGTGCCGTAGGCTCCGGCTGGGAGGGCAGAAAATCACTGATTCCCTTCGGAATAGCTACCATATTGTTTTTTACCGGAAGAATAGCAGACCATATTTTGCTAAAGATCCCTTTTAAAAAGGCACTCTCTACTACCGCTCTGATTGCAAAGGGATAGAGGAGCTTTGCCAATATAATGGACGCAAAAAGAGAAAGAACGGAAAAAATCTTCTTTACCGCCCCTTTTTTATACCCTATTACTGCAAAAATAATAAAGGAAAGGAGTAGGATGATTCCTACTCCTATTTCACTGCTTCCCATCCCTTACCCCATAAAATGTTCTTCTCTCAAGATGAGTTTATCATCCTTGTCATACTTCGGGCGGAAAAGAGAGCCAATCTTCTTGCCTATGCTCGGCTTCTCTGCCTGATCCGCAGTATCTTCAATCAAGTCTCTGGCACTTTCTTCATTTAAGACGATGCCGTCTTCCTCCATAAGCTGGATGCGCTCATAGAGGGCGGTGATGCCCTTCTCCGTAATACTGCAATCAATGCTCTTCGCATAGTTGATTGCGTAATCGGCAAATTCTTCTATATCCATGGAAGAAGCGGATTTCGAAGTAGCCTTTTCAGCAGGGCGAACGTCCTCCTCTATCGCTTTTCTATCCTCTCTTACCGTCGGAAGAATTTCTTCTTCCTCCTCTTCTTCATTTTCCTTATTTGCCTCTTCTAAGACCTCGGTATAAGGTCTTGCAGGGCGTTCAAAGATAGAAGGCTTATGCGGAACATACTCTTCCGGCTCCTCCGCGTCTTCAGGCTCATCGAGATATTCCTCTTCGGATTCTTCCTCACCCTCTTCGTCATAAAGAGCTTTTTCCGCGCTTTCCTCTTCGGGGAAAGAATCCTTTTCCAGATCTACCTCTTCCAGAAGATCATCCTCTTCCTCTTCATGATCGGATACGATATCAAAATACTCGATGAACTTCGGTCTATCCTCTGCAAGTCGATCGAAATGATCCACTTCATCAATTAAAACAACGGAAGAAGCATCCTTCGGATGAAGAATATATTCCTCAATTTCATCTAAAACAGAATATTTCAATTTACCGGCATGCTCAATGATTAAGTCTCTCTCCTGCAATTTATCTGCAAAAACGGCAAAGCCCTTTTCATTCAGCTTATCTGCACTGACCTTTGCCACTTTAAAATTGAGATTATGTTCTTTATGGAAATACTTGATTTCCTCTACTGCAATATGAAAAGCTTCCTCTATCGTTTTCGCTTCAACAATCATGTGGTAGTTCGGAAAACTTCCCTTTGTCGGCTCATTTTCTATGGAAGCACTCTCTACAGCCGGTTCTGAACTTGCTTTTGTTGTAGCTTCTTCTAAGTTAGCCTTTTCCGGTTCCGCTTCTCCCAAAGAAATTCTGTCATCTGACTGTAGGTCCTGCTTCTCTTCCGCTACAGAAACTTGCTCTTCTTCGAATGAGGGCTGCTCCGCATTTTCCTCTTCAGGAGCAATCTGCTGCATCTTCGGAAGTTCGGAAGCATCCTCCTCCATGTCATCATCAAGGTAGCCTTCTTCTGAATCAGCTTTTACCAAAGTCTCCTGAACCACTGTCTTTGGCTCCTCATTATATTCTTCTTTTACAATAGTACGAGGTGCTTCCTCTTCTTTCAGCGGGCGGTAGTGGAGTTTTAAGTCCATTGCCTTATCCACATATTTTCCCATACCGAAGAGTAAAATCATCTTATCACAGGTACGAACACAATCGTCCTCTCTTCCCGCCTCTCCGTAAAGCTTTGCCAATTCGTAAAGCCACTGCTCTTCCAGTTCCGTTTCCGTGAACTGTTCCAAAGGACCGACAAGCTGTTCCGCCCTTGCTCCCTTGGCTTTCAAAATCATATACTGTAAAAGGAATTTGCGAGGATCCTCCGGACTTACATCCATAAACTCCCTGTAAAACTCCACCGCATCATCAATAGCACCGGAGCTTAAGGATAACTCGGACAGCTTATATAGGAAGCGCTTTCCGACCGGAGCTCTTTCAAAGGCAAGTAATAAAATATCCTTTGCTTCCTCATACTCTCCGTTTTTTTCATAAATTTCCGCAATTGAAGAAAGCAAATTTGCATTGCGGACTCTATTCCAGTCAATGGTGTCGGCAATCTGCATCGCCGTCTTATAGTCTCCCTGCCCGCTTAACTTTTTAATTTGCTCTGCTTTAATGCTAAACTCGTACTTATCCATATTTCCCCTTTTTCCTTTATAAGCTGACTCTTCCGTCCAATGCTCTAAGGAGTGTTATTTCATCTATATTTTCTATATCTCCCCCCACAGGAACTCCTGAAGCGATACGGCTTAGTTTGATTCCCAGCGGTTTAATGAGCTTTACGATGTAGCTCGCGGTAGTTTCCCCCTCTAAAGAAGAATTCGTGGCAATGATTATCTCTTCCACATCAGCCGGCAGACGTTGCATAAGCTCTTTTAAGCGAATGTCATCCGGTCCGATACCCAAAAGCGGTGATATTGCGCCATGTAGGACATGGTAAACTCCATTGTATCTTCCTACTCTTTCATAAGCTCCCATATCTCTTGGATTCTCTACAACCATAATCTGCCCGTGATTTCTTCCTTCATCCCTGCATACCGGGCAAAGCTCTTCATCCGTCAAGGTACAGCAACATTTGCAGTAGCGTATGCTGTCTCTTGCTCTTTTTATACTGTCGGAAAGAGCATAAGCACTTTCCTTCTCTTCATTAATGATGTGATAAGCCAAGCGCTGTGCAGACTTCGCACCGATACCGGGAAGTCTGGAAAGCTCCTGCACCAGTTTATCCATATCTTTGGAAAAATATTCCATTAAAATCCTAAGCCCATTCCCCCTGTCAATCTGCCCATTTCTTGACTGGAGTCCTTCTCTATCTCAGTTAACGCTTGGTTTACCGCAAGCGCAATCATCTCTTCCAAGGTCTCTACATCCTCCGGATCTACTGCATCCTTATTAAGGCTCACCTTTAAGACTTTTTTTTCTCCACTGATTACAATCTTTACGGCACCGCCGCCGGCCTGTCCGGTATATTCCTTCTTGGCCAGTTCCTCCTGTGTCTCCTCCAGCTTCTTCTGCATCTTCTGGTATTGTTTCATCAGATTGTTCATATTCATGCCGGGCATTCCTCCGGCAAAACCGCCATGCTTAGCCATTATTCCTCCCTGGAAAAAAACTCTTTTTACATAATCAAAATCTTTGCTATTTTATCATGAATCCGATAGATAAATCTATTACTTTTCTTATTTTTACCTTACAGCAGAAGCTTTTAATAGATTTTGCCTGCAAAAATGCAATAAAAAACGATTCAAAGCTAATTATCCGTGATTTCTATGGGCATATCGATTTTTTCCAGTTCTTCATCGGAAATATAGCGGGTACTCCGTTCTCTTTGCTCTGCAGCCCCGATATGAAAATGATATTCTATACGATACTTTTCCTTCAGAACTTCCTCCAAGGAATTATTGGAAGATAAAATATTCCGGCTGACATCATCCATTGGAATAATCAGCATGGATTTCTTATCCTTCCCGGGATAAATACGGGACTTCACAAGAGCCCCTCGCATGGGCTGCGGAAAATAGCTGGGCACAACTGCCCAGTTTTTCTTTAACTCCTGGTAATCTTCAAACTGTGCTTGAGGAAGTTTTACCGTCTTCTCCTGTTCTGTCTCTACAGGGTTTTCCGATACATTCTTTCCCCCTCCCAAGACAGACGCGCCCTCCACAATTCGAACGCCCTTCCGTAGCCCTTCCTCAAGCTCCTGCATACGCTGCTGTAAAGCATCGGCTGTTCCTTCCGTTTCCGGATAGGCAAGCTTCATTAAGCAGGTTTCGAGGAGCACCCGCTTTTGATTGGCATAGCGAAATTGCTGTAAAAGCTCGGAAAGGAGACGAATTCCTCTAAGAATCTCCTCCATGGGCATGGATTCCGCATCCTTCAAAAGTCTGTTTTTGTTTTCCTCTGATAAATCCACTAAGCCTTGCAGATTGTTAACGGACTTCGCAAGCATCATATTCCTAAAATAGCTTAAAAGATCCGAAACATATTGGCTAAGCTCCTTACCTTGCTCGAGGACTGTCGCAATATTTTCCATAACCGCTTGAATATTTTTTTGCCGTAAAGCGGAAATCATCTCGGAAAATACCGCAGTATCAACGGCCCCCAATACCTTCAAGGCATCTTCATAGGAAATTTCCTGTTGAAAATCATAGCTTGCGCACTGGTCCAGAAGACTAACGGCATCTCGCATGGATCCGTCTCCCATACGGGCTATATAGTCCAAGGCTTCTTCGGAAATGGCAATATTCTCCTCTTTGGTAATCATTTCGAGTCTTTTTGCTATTGTCTCTACAGATATACGCTTAAAGTCATAGCGCTGGCAACGTGACAAAATGGTAATCGGTAAAGCGTTTGGCTCCGTAGTTGCAAGAATAAAAATTACATACTCGGGAGGTTCTTCCAAGGTCTTTAAAAATGCATTAAATGCTGAGGGAGAAAGCATATGAACTTCATCAATGATATAGACCTTATATTTCATATCGACAGGCGGGTACTCCACCTGTTCCCGAATCAAACGAATGTCGTCTACTCCATTATTGCTTGCTGCGTCCATCTCATAAACATTGATACTGGTATTTGACAAAATGGACTTACAATTCTTGCATTCGTTGCAAGGATTCCCGTTAATAGGATGTTCACAGTTTACTGCTCGGGCAAGAATCTTTGCCAAAGAAGTTTTCCCGGTTCCCCTTGTACCGCAAAAAAGGTAGGCATGACCTACCCTTCCGCTACTTACCTGATTTTTAAAGGATTTTGTGATAGCATCCTGTCCGACTATGTCATCAAAATCCTTGGATCTCCATTTTCTATATAAGGCTGTATATCCCAATAAGCTGTCCTACTTTCTTATTTTTCATCACCGAAGGAAATACCCAGCAATCTTGCTTCCTTAACAATTCCTGATTCCGGATCCACGGTCTTTAATTTTCCGGCAATGTCAGCAAGAGGAACTGCTACGATTTCCGTATTTTTCAAAGCAAGCATATAGCCGAATTTTTCCTTCTTAATCAGTCTCGCCGCCTCTGCACCGATTCTGGTTGCAAAAACCCTATCATAAGGAACAGGATGTCCACCTCTTTGTGTATGACCCGGCACGGTAACTCTTACTTCTGCACCTGTTTTTTCTTCAATCTCCTTTGCCAGTTTATAGGCAACAGAAGGGTGCAGCTTTCTTTCCTCTGCAATCTTCTTTTTTAATTCCTTCTTTGTCAGCTTGGAATCTTCTTCGGAAATAGCCCCCTCAGCAATTGCAATAATGGAAAAGCGAGAGCCTCCGGCATGACGCTCTGCAAGCTTCTTACAAACAGAATCTACATTGTACGGAATTTCAGGAAGTAATATGATGTCTGCACCGCCGGCAAGCCCTGCATACAAAGTAAGCAGCCCAACCTTATGTCCCATAATCTCTACAATAAAGACTCTTCCGTGACTTGCCGCAGTTGTATGAATGCAATCAATTGCATTGGTAGCTACCTCTACTGCAGAGTAAAATCCGAAAGTCATATCTGTACCATAAAGGTCATTGTCAATGGTCTTCGGGCAGGCAACAATATTCAATCCTTCTTCGCTAAGAAGATTTGCCGTCTTTAAAGAGCCATTTCCTCCTAAAACGACAAGACAATCCAAGCGAAGCTTTCTATAGGTATGCTTCATTGCTTCCACCTTATCCAGACCATTTACATCCGGCTCATGAATCAGCTTAAAAGGAGTTCTGCTGGTCCCCAGTATAGTTCCGCCTTCCGTAAGAATACCGGAGAAATCCGACTTTTCCATTCTTCGATACTCGTCGTAAATCAGTCCTCTATATCCATCTAGAAAACCATAAATCTCAACGTTATCAAATAAGTTAAATAAGGATTTACCAACACCTCTCATAGTAGCATTGAGTGCCTGGCAATCCCCTCCACTGGTTAAAATACCAACACGCATAATTCTCCTCTCCTACTTGAAAAACTGCAGTTTGCTTGTAGAACAAATTTTTCCGAATCAATCTTCTATTCTCACCGTATAAGATTTCTCCTATACAATAGAGTATAGCGGATTTCATTGCAAGTATATCGTTGTTCTATATTAGTTTATTACCCTGTTTTAGTTTATTATTCTATTTTAGTTTCAATTTCAAAAAAAAGGAACCCCTTAGGGTTCCGGAGTTGCGGGAGATGGATTTGAACCAACGACCTTCGGGTTATGAGCCCGACGAGCTACCAGACTGCTCCATCCCGCGATGATATGGAAATGGGGCCTACAGGGCTCGAACCTGTGACCCTCTGCTTGTAAGGCAGATGCTCTCCCAGCTGAGCTAAGACCCCATATAAAGACATTTCTGTCTTAGTGGATGGAGGTGGATTCGAACCACCGAAGTCAGTGACAACAGATTTACAGTCTGCCCCCTTTGGCCACTCGGGAATCCATCCATATATAAAAGCCCTTAGGCTAGCGACCCGGAACGGATTCGAACCGTCGACCTCCGCCGTGACAGGGCGGCGCTCTAACCAACTGAGCCACCGGGCCATTTCGTACCTGCTTCTTATAATAGAAGTTTATATCTTACCGAGTACTTAGTAAACCCCGGAGTGCAATTCTCCGGCAAAAACCTTTCCTCAGAAAAACAACATATCAAAGAAATAACTCTAGCAGTAAAACAAATCAATCAGACGCATTGGATAAGCCCTCGACCTATTAGTAACTGTCAGCTGAATGTATTGCTACACTTACACCTCAGTCCTATCTACCTCGTTCTCTTCAAGGGGTCTTACTCTTGCGATGGGATATCTCATCTTGAGGTTGGCTTCACGCTTAGATGCCTTCAGCGTTTATCCATTCCCAACTTGCCTACCCTGCGATGGGATTGATTCCCAACAGGTTCAGCAGAGGTCAGTCCATCCCGGTCCTCTCGTACTAAGGACAGATCCTCTCAAATATCCTACGCCCGCGCCGGATAGGGACCGAACTGTCTCACGACGTTCTGAACCCAGCTCGCGTACCGCTTTAATGGGCGAACAGCCCAACCCTTGGGACCGACTTCAGCCCCAGGATGCGATGAGCCGACATCGAGGTGCCAAACCTCCCCGTCGATGTGAACTCTTGGGGGAGATCAGCCTGTTATCCCCAGGGTAGCTTTTATCCGTTGAGCGATGGCAATCCCACTTTCATACCACCGGATCACTAAGTCCGTATTTCTACTCTGCTTGGTCCGTCAACCTCGCAGTCAGGCTCCCTTATGCCTTTACACTCTTTGGATGGTTTCCAACCATCCTGAGGGAACCTTTGAGCGCCTCCGATACTCTTTCGGAGGCGACCGCCCCAGTCAAACTCCCCACCTGACATTGTCCCTTGACCGGTTTACGGCCTAAGGTTAGAAATCCAATAACATAAGGGTGGTATCCCAACAGCGACTCTGATAATACCGAAGTACTATCTTCTCAGTCTCCCACCTATCCTGTGCATACATTACCGAATCCCAGTATCAAGCTGGAGTAAAGCTCCATGGGGTCTTTCCGTCCTGGCGCGGGTAACCAGCATCTTCACTGGCACTTCAATTTCACCGGGTGCATTGTTGAGACAGCGCTCAAATCATTACGCCTTTCGTGCGGGTCGGAACTTACCCGACAAGGAATTTCGCTACCTTAGGACCGTTATAGTTACGGCCGCCGTTTACTGGGGCTTCAATTCAAAGCTTCGCTTACGCTAACCTCTCCTCTTAACCTTCCAGCACCGGGCAGGCGTCAGCCCATATACTTTACCTTACGGTTTCGCATAGACCTGTGTTTTTGCTAAACAGTTGCTTGAGCCTTTTCTCTGCGGCCCAGTTGCCTGGGCACCCCTTCTCCCGAAGTTACGGGGTCATTTTGCCGAGTTCCTTAACAATGCTTCTCCCGCCGGCCTTAGGATTCTCTCCTCATCTACCTGTGTCGGTTTGCGGTACGGGCTTACTAAACACTATAGCGGCTTTTCTCGCCACAGAGTCCAAGAGCTTCTCTACTTTATTTCGATCCGCATCAGGTCTTCAGATTATGTAGCGGTTTTTCCTACTACACTCCTACCTCCCTTGCACCGGTCTTCTCATTCCCGGCTCTCTCTTTCTCCATGTGTCCCCACATTTCTGATTTAGTAAGGTACTGGAATCTACACCAGTTGTCCATCGACTACGCGTCTCCGCCTCGCCTTAGGCCCCGACTTACCCAGGGCAGATCAGCTTTACCCTGGAAACCTTAGATATTCGGCCTGGAGGATTCTCACCTCCATCTCGCTACTCATTCCGGCATTCTCTCTTCAAAACAATCCACGGCTCCTTCCGGTACCGCTTCATCTCGTTTTCAATGCTCCTCTACCGATGGTTTACACCATCCCTAAGCTTCGGTGTCATGTTTTAGCCCCGTTAATTTTCGGCGCAGGACCTCTCGACTAGTGAGCTATTACGCACTCTTTGAATGTGTGGCTGCTTCTAAGCCAACATCCTAGTTGTCTATGAAATCCCACATCCTTTACCACTTAACATGTACTTTGGGACCTTAGCTGTAGATCTGGGCTGTTCCCTTTTGACTACGGAATTTATATCCCGCAGTCTGACTCCCGCTTATATCTTACCGCCATTCGGAGTTTGATATCTCTTGGTAGACTTTGACGCCCCCTCAAGAATTCAGTGCTCTACCTGCGAAAGACTTATCAGCGAGGCTAGCCCTAAAGCTATTTCGAGGAGAACCAGCTATCTCCGGGTTCGATTGGAATTTCTCCGCTATCCACACCTCATCGCCACCCTTTTCAACGGATGTGCGTTCGGACCTCCACCAAATTTTACTTTAGCTTCATCCTGGACATGGATAGGTCACCCGGTTTCGGGTCTATATTTACTGACTTAACGCCCTATTTAGACTTGCTCTCGCTTCGGCTCCGGACCTAAAGTCCTTAACCTTGCCAGTAACTATAACTCGCCGGACCGTTCTACAAAAAGTACGCGGTTCAGCTTGCGCTGTTCCACAGTTTGTAAACACAGGGTTTCAGGTTCTCTTTCACTCCCCTCCCGGGGTCCTTTTCACCTTTCCTTCACAGTACTAATCGCTATCGGTCACTGAGTAGTATTTAGCCTTGGGGGGTGGTCCCCCCGTCTTCCTGCCAGGTTCCACGTGTCTGACAGTACTCTGGATACTGCTTAATCCTTTATGCCTCGTGTAAGGGGCTTTCACCCTCTATGGCGCCTATTTCCATCGGCTTCCACTCACTTACAGATCTTTATGCAGTCCGAACCCCGAGGTGCACGCACCTCGGT
>NZ_KE148312.1:0-7500 GCF_000238055.2 Oribacterium parvum ACB1 | reverse complement strand
ACTACAGCGCAAGCTGTACCTTGCAAAGCAAGGCTCCGAAGTTGCTTCAAAGCAACAAGGAGGTCCAATACATAAAATCTGTCATCACTGACAGTTAAAGTTCTTTCTCCAGTCAAAACTTAGCTTAGCTTCATTTTGTCCTTTTTTACTTTTGGTTTATTAAACCGTTCGTGTAAGTTTCGTTTGAAACATTACTGAAAATTCTTTAGAATCTTCAGGGTCTGTGTATTATTCGATCTTTGATTTTCAAGGTACTGTTGGCAATCCTCTTCAGGACAGCCATGCTATTATAACAAAGAGAGTTTCTTTGTCAAGCATTTTTTTCGGTTTCCCGAAAACGGAGTAAGAGGGATTTGAACCCTCGCGCCGGTTTCCCGACCTACACCCTTAGCAGGGGCGCCTCTTCGGCCTCTTGAGTATTACTCCTTTTATCCCTGCCAAAAGGGATTCACCTAGAAAGGTGCTTTACTAGATTATCAAATTCAGATTTTTATGTCAAGGAAATTTTAGGAGTTTTCTTCCTGACTTTCTCCCGCTTCTTGATTTTCTTTTTCTTCCCTCAAGTCTGTATTTTCTAAAGCAGTTGCTTCTTCGGATTCTTCCTCATCTTCTGTCTCTCTAACCTTGGCAACGGAAGCAATAACAGTATCGGTATCCTTATCGATATCCATCAGCTTGACACCGGAAGTATTTCTTCCCAACACACTGACCTTATCAAGATTGATTCGAATCATAATTCCTTCCGTGGTAATAAGAAGCAGTTCTCTATCCTTATCACAAAGCTTAAAGCCTACGATATCTCCGGTTTTCTCCGTAATCTTATAGCAACGAATTCCCTTTCCGCCTCGAGCTTGTGCCTTAAAGCAGCTCTTGTCCGTCAGTTTTCCGTAACCCTTTTCAGAAACCAGAAGGAAATGTTCTCCCTGAGAAGCCTTCTGCATACCGATGACTTCATCACCTGCATTTAAGCGAATACCGCGTACACCCATGGAGGAGCGTCCGGTTGCACGGACATCCTTCTCATTGAATTCGATTGCCATACCCTTCTTCGTAACCAGGAAGATTTCTTCATCTTCAGAAAGAAGCTTTGCTTCAATCAGCTGGTCTCCCTCATTTAAGGTAATAGCAATCATGCCGTTCTTCCGCACATTGGCAAACTGGGAAAGTTCCGTCTTCTTAATAACACCCTTCTTTGTTGTGAGAATAAGGTATTTTTCCTCATTGGTATCTCTTAAGCAAAGAGTCGCCGTAACCTTCTCATTTTCCTGTAAGGAGAGGAGATTTACCAGCGCTGTTCCTCTTGCCGTTCTGCTTGCCTCCGGAATCTCGTATCCCTTGATACGGAATATTCTTCCCTGGTTTGTAAAGAACATGACATAATGGTGGTTTGTCGTCATAAAGAGGTCTTCGATATAGTCATTTTCTATCGTCTGCATACCCTTTATGCCTTTTCCGCCTCGATTTTGCTGGTGGAAATGCTCCGGAGACATTCTCTTGATGTATCCTAGACTGGTAGATGTAATGACCACATCGTCGTCCGAGATAAAGTCTTCCGCCTGAAAATCTTTATCAAAACTGAACTGTGTCTTTCGATCATCACCATACTTCTCTGCAATGGCATCCAACTCTTCCTGAATTACGGAAAGTAGCTTGTTTTCATTTCCTAAAATCTCTTTATAGTAAGCAATCTTTGCCAAAAGATCGTTGTACTCATTCTCCAGTCTTTCTCTTTCCAAACCGGTAAGAGCTCGGAGACGCATATCCACAATCGCCTGCGCCTGTACATCGGAGAAGCCGAAACGGCTGATCAAATTCTGCTTTGCTTCATCCACATTTTTTGCGGCACGAATCATGGCAACGATTTCATCGATATGATCAAGCGCCTTTAAGAGTCCCTCTAATATATGTGCTCTGTCTTCACACTTTTGAAGATCGTACTCTGTTCTTCTTCGAACAACATTGACCTGGTGTCCTAGAAACTCCTCCAAGATCTGCAGTAAATTAAGAATCTTCGGTTCTCCGTTCACAATGCAAAGCATGATGACACCGAAGGTTTCCTGCAGCTGCGTATGCTTATAGAGCTGGTTTAAGATGACCTGCGGATTTGCATCCTTTCTAAGCTCGATATTTATTTTGGCATTGGAATTCTTTCCCGCCGCGTCATGGATATAGGTAATGCCGTCGATCTTCTTATCTTTAACAAGGTCTGCGATTTTTTCAATGACACGGGAGCGGTAAACAAGGTAAGGAAGCTCTTTTACAATGATTCTGTGCTTTCCGTTTGCCATGGTCTCAATTTCGCAAACGGCGCGCATCTTTACCTTTCCTCTTCCGGTTCGGTATGCCTCTTCCACATCCCTTTTTCCGAGAATCGTGGCTCCTGTCGGAAAATCCGGTCCCTTAACAATGGGAAGAAGCTCGTCAATTTCCGTCTTTCTTCCCGCAATGCGGTTCTCAATGATTTTATCTACACCGGCAATCACTTCTCGAAGATTATGAGGAGGAATATTGGTGGACATACCTACTGCAATTCCGGTTGCTCCGTTTACGAGAAGATTCGGAAAACGCGCAGGAAGCACGGTCGGCTCATCGTATTCATTAGAGAAGTTCGGCATAAAGTCAACCGTATTCTTATTGATACCGGACAGCATTTCCGCTGCCATCTTGGACATCTTTGCCTCGGTATAACGCATAGCCGCAGGACTGTCTCCATCTTCTGATCCGAAGTTACCCTGCTTATCAATTAAAACATAGCGCATGGACCAGGGCTGTCCCATATATACTAAGGATCCATAAATAGAAGAGTCTCCATGCGGGTGATATTTACCCATGGTCTCTCCTACGATGGTCGCACATTTCTTGGTTTTCTTATCCGGTGTTACTCCAAGGCTTTGCAGAGCATAGAGCACTCTTCTTTGTACCGGCTTAAGACCGTCTCTCACATCCGGAATCGCTCTGGATACGATAACGCTCATGGCATAATCGATGTAGGAATTTTCCATCGTCTTTTTCAGATCAACTTCCTGCACCTTATCGAAAATATTCGGCTCCAAAATCTACCTCCTATACATCCAGATTCTTAACATAGCGGGCATTCTTCTCAATAAACTCTCTTCTGGGTTCTACCTGATCTCCCATCAAAGTAGTAAAGGTAATATCGAGCTCCGCCTTGTCGTCTTCTTCCATGTTGACACGAAGAAGGGTTCTCGTTTCCGGATCCATCGTCGTTTCCGCGAGCTCTTCCGTATCCATTTCTCCCAAACCTTTAAATCGGGATACATCCGCTCCATCCGCTCCGATTTCTTTTAAAATATTTTGATACTCTTCGTCTGAATAGGCATAGTAATGCTTTTTGTTCTTGGTGATATTAAAGAGAGGCGGTTGTGCAAGATAGACATGGCCCTCTTTAATGAGATCCGGCATAAAATTATAAATAAAAGTCAGCATCAAGGTGGAAATATGCGCTCCGTCCACATCGGCATCGGTCATAATGATAATTTTATGATAGCGAAGCTTTGACAAATCAAAGTCTTCATTGATTCCTGTACCGAAAGCGGTAATCATTCCCTTTATTTCTTCATTGGCATAAATCCGATCGAGTCTTGCTTTCTGCACATTCAGAACCTTTCCGCGAAGGGGAAGTACCGCTTGTGTTTCCGGATTTCTTCCTTCCTTTGCAGGCCCCAGTGCAGAGTCTCCCTCAACGATAAAGATTTCACAACGTTCCGCATCCTTACTACTGCAATCGGCAAGCTTTCCGGGAAGTCCAACACCATCCAGTGCGGATTTTCTTCTCGTTAAATCTCTTGCCTTTCTTGCCGCGGCTCTTGCTCTTTGCGCCATAATAGATTTTTCACACATGACTCTGGCTACGGCCGGGTTTTGCTCCAGAAAATAGGTCAACTGTTCCGAAACAATACCCTGTACGGCAACCTGTGCTTCGGAAGTGCCAAGCTTTTGCTTGGTCTGTCCTTCGAACTGCGGATCTTCAATTTTCACGGAAATGATACAGGTTAAGCCCTCACGGATATCCTCTCCGGAAAGATTCGGCTCACTGTCCTTTAAAAGCTTATTCTGTCTTGCATAATCATTAAAGGTTTTTGTTAATGCATTTTTAAAACCGGTCAGGTGAGTTCCGCCCTCAGGAGTATTGATGTTGTTTACGAAGGTATAAATGTTTTCCGTATAGGAATCATTGTGCTGCATCGCTACTTCAACAAGAATCTGCTCTTTTTCCCCCTCACAGTAAATAACATCGGGATAGAGCGCTTCCTTTCCTTTGTTTAAATAAGTAACGAACTCCTTAATTCCTCCTTCATAGTGGAAAGTCATTTCTCTAAGTTCTTCTTCTCTTTCATCCACAAGCTTGATGCGAAGATTCTTGGTGAGGAAAGCTGTTTCTCTTAAACGCACCTTTAAGGTATCAAAATCATAGATACTTTCTTCAAAGATTTCGGCATCAGGTAGGAAATGAACCTTGGTTCCGTGCTCTTCTTCCGTACAAGTTCCGATACACTCGATTTCCTTCGTTACTTTTCCTTTCGAGAAGGACATAGTATAGATTTTTCCGTCTTTACAAACCGTAACATCCAAGTATGTTGATAATGCATTTACGACACTTGCTCCCACTCCATGCAGTCCGCCGGAAACCTTATAGCCTGATCCGCCAAATTTTCCTCCTGCGTGAAGCACGGTAAATACGACTTCCAGAGCGGATTTTCCCGCTTTTTTCTGCAAGTCTACCGGAATTCCTCTACCGTCGTCTTCTACGGTAATAGAATTGTCCTTATGGATAGTAACGGTAATATTGTCGCAAAAACCGGCCAGAGCCTCATCTACGGAATTATCCACTATTTCATAAACCAAGTGGTGTAAACCGCGGGTAGAGGTACTGCCGATATACATTCCGGGACGTTTTCTTACCGCTTCCAAACCCTCCAGTATCTGAATCTGATCCGCACCGTATTCCTTCGATGCGTGAAACTGTTCATTCAGATCCTGATCTTCTCTCTCTATTGCCATGAACCCTCCTCTATGGACATTCAATCTTTCCGCCTTCCACATAGTAAAGCTTATCTATGGGAAAACGATTTTCTATTAAATCTTCTAAACCGGTGCATGTGATGATACTTTGCACATCGGAAATTTCATCCAGTAAAAAATTCTGCCTTTTTTTATCGAGTTCCGAAAAAACATCATCTAAAAGTAAAATAGGATAATCTTCTATCTTTTCCTTTACGAGCTCAATCTCTGCAAGTTTCAAAGAAAGAGCCGCCGTTCTTTTCTGCCCTTGCGAACCGAACTTTCGAATGTCTTCTCCGTTAATTTGAAACAAAAGGTCATCTCTATGCGGTCCAACCAATGTAATTCTCTGCTTTTTTTCCGTATCCCTTGCTTTTATGATTGCTTCGGAAAATGCTTCTTCTCTTACATTTTCCTCGTAAGAAAGAAGAAGTTCTTCCCTTCCTCCGCTGATATTTTTATGAATTCGTATCAGCTTATCCTGCAGGCTTTCTATAAATTCTCTTCGTAAACGAATAATGGCCTGCCCATATTTTACAAGTTCCTCATCCCAAACGGAAAGACTGTCTTCAAGCTGCGGTTTAAAGGCAATATCTTTCAGTAATCTGTTTCTTTGCATTAAAACACGATTATATCTTGCTAAATTATGCAAATAGAATTTATTTAACTGACAAAGTTCCAAGTCAACAAATCTTCTTCTTTCCTTCGGACCGTCCTTAATGAGACTTAAATCCTCCGGAGAAAAAATAACCACATTGGCCAGTCCGAAAAGGTCTGAAGCCTTTTTTACCGGAAAGCCGTTTATTGCAATCCCTTTTACACTATTTTTTTTTAAATGGATATCTATGCGATTCTTATGTGATTTTTTTTGTAAAATCATCTTGATATGCGCTTCTTCTTCCGAAAATCGAATCACATCTCTATCCTTGCAAAAGCGAAAGGACTTGGAGCTGGCCGCAAAGAAGATTGCTTCCAGTAAATTGGTCTTTCCCTGCGCATTATCCCCGTAGAAGATATTGTTTTTTTCTCCCAGAGAAAGCTTCAAACTTTCATAATTTCTGTAATTTTGTAGCTCTATGGACTCAATAATCATTCTACTTGATCCGCATTGAAGTTAACCGGCAAAATCATATAAATATAACTTTCTTCCTTATCCCTTATAAATACAGGAGAACGAGGAATCGTAAAATAAAGAGAAACCTCTTCTTCATCTATATTTTGCAAAGCATCTATCAAGAAATTCGGATTAAAACCGATTAACAAATCCTTTCCTTCCTGCTTTACCGGAATCTCGGCATCCATTCTTCCCAAGTCGGAAATAATCTTTAAGGACAAGTTATCTTCGGCAATCTTTAAAATAAGCGGTTGCTTATCATTGTCCCTTGCCATGATTCTTGCCCTGTCGATATCTTCCAAAAGCTGCTTTCTATTTACAATTATTTTTGTTTCATAGTCAGTAGAAAGCATCTGCTTTACATGAAAATACTCTCCTTCGACAAGCTGTGTAATGACTGTGGTATCTTCATAGTGAAAAAGAAGATACTGTTTTGAAAAATACATCTCCACCATGTCATCCAATCCACCGGACATAATTTTTGACAAATCCGCCAAAACTTCTTTTGGAACGATAGCACTCTGCTCCGAGTAGGAATCCTTTAAGCAGGTTTTTCTTATAGAAATACGATGACCGTCTAGAGAAGTAACGGAAAATAGATTATCCTTAATCTCAAAATATTCTCCCGCCATTTTCTTGTTATTTTCTCCGTTTGCAGTAGAGAAAATAGTCTGGTTAATCATATTTCTTAGAGAAAATTGAGAAACAACAACAGCTTCCTGTTTTTCTACAATCGGTAAAGAAGGAAACTCATCCGCATTTCTTCCCATAATCTTGAAAACCGATTTTTCACATCGAATAATACAATTTCCGTTGTCTTCCGTTTCAATGTAGAGCTTTGTTCCTTCATTTTGAGGTAAACGTTTAATGATTTCCTGAAACAGTTTTGCTTCTAATGCCACTTTTCCGGGTTCTGCGATTTCACCTTTACAAATACTCTCTATTCCAAATTCCGATTTATTACCAATCAGAACAATTTGTCCCTTTGTAGCATCAATCAGGATACATTCCATAATACTTATTGTTGTTTTGGAGGCTACTGCTCGTCCTACGACTTGGATAGCCGAAATTAGGTCATTTTTTTGAAAGTATAATTTCATGGATTCTCCTTCTTTCTTTTTTCTCTTTCTTTTTCTTTAGTAGTATTACTAGGGTTTGTGGAAATGTGAAATCTCTATTTTCCCTTTGTTTTATCTGTTTCCGGAAGAAAAAAATTTTGTGAATTAGTTCAGGATTCATTGCGGAATCAGGGAGAGATTTTTTTCCGTAAATTTTCTATTGTGGATTGCAATTGTTCGTTTGTTGGTAATTCTGTGGATATTTTTTCGCAACCATGAATCACGGTAGAATGATCTCTTCCCCCT